>NZ_CP174325.1:2205000-5024313 GCF_056232115.1 Microbulbifer variabilis | reverse complement strand
TATAAGGTGACACCAGACGAAGCTTGTGCACACCCAAATTGGTCCATGGGGCGGAAGATTTCGGTGGATTCCGCCACCATGATGAACAAAGGGTTGGAATTTATTGAGGCCTGCTACCTGTTCAATGCACGACCGGAGCAAATTGAGGTGGTGGTGCATCCGCAGAGTATTATTCACTCTATGGTCCAGTATAGGGATGGATCACTGCTTGCTCAGATGGGGAACCCGGACATGCGTACGCCAATAGCCCATGCTCTAGCCTTTCCTAAGCGGATTGATGCCGGGGTGCCTGCTCTCGACTTAATTACTCAGGGGCGGTTGGATTTTGAAGCCCCTGACTATCAACGCTTTCCTTGCCTGCGCCTGGCCCAGGAGGCTATTGACATGGGAGGAAGTGCGCCTACGGTGCTGAATGCAGCAAATGAAATCGCGGTTGAGGCGTTTTTACAGGGGCGCATTGCGTTTACTAGTATTGCAGCTGCTATAGAAAAAGTGATGAATAGCACTGCGGTAGTTGAACTGACGGGGCTGGACGCAGTCGAAACCATTGATCTCAATGCGCGGGAGCTGACTGAGCGAACCCTTGGGGCGCTCTAATAAGTCGGTAGGCGTATAATGCCGGGGTTTGCGCATGAAAAGAGACTGTAACTGAGTATGGATTTAATTCAGACGGCAATCTGGGCCTTGGTGGCTCTCGGTGTACTGGTATCCTTCCACGAGTTTGGACACTTTCTTGTAGCACGTCTCTGTGGAGTCAAGGTGCTGCGTTTTTCCGTGGGCTTTGGCCGCCGCCTCATTTCCCGTTATGACCGCCACGGTACAGAATTTACTATTTCGGCTATTCCTCTTGGCGGTTACGTCAAGATGCTTGATGAGCGGGAGGGCAATGTTGCCAGTCATGAACTGGATCATGCTTTCAATCGCAAGAGTGTCTGGGCGCGAATGGCAATTGCTGCTGCAGGGCCGGCCGCAAACTTCCTATTGGCAATAGTACTCTTTTGGGTAGTGTTTATGGGGGGCAGTGCCGGCCCAGTACCCATCATTAGCGCGGTAAAACCCGGAAGTATCGCCGAGGTAGCAGGGCTGGAGTCCGGTCAGGAAATTATTGCCGTCGATGGTCAGAGCACACCAACCTGGCAGGCTCTGAATTGGCGCTTAGCGAATCGCCTAGGCGACAGTGGAAGCATCGAGTTTTCCGTACGCTATCCAGATTCCAATCTTGAGTACCAAATGGTCGCGGATATCAACCGCTGGCTATCAGGCAAAGAGGTAGCTGACCCGCTGTCTGAGGTGGGTTTGGAGCTCTGGACGCCGCCCGTGAGTATGAAACTTCACAGTGTTTCCAAGGGGAGCCCTGCCAGTGCCGCGGGGATTCGCCCCGGAGATGAGATAGTGGGAACTGATGGGCGGGCCTTTTCCGGTTGGAAAGAGTGGAGTGAATATGTTCGTGCCCGCGCCGGTGTGCCTCTCCAGGTAGAGGTTGATCGCCAGGGGCAGCGCTTGGCGCTTTCGGTAACTCCAGCAGAAGTGGCACTGGATAGCGGTGAGCGAATCGGCCGTATAGGAGTTAGCCCTATAACTGAGCGCTGGCCGGAGGAGCGGGTGCGGGTTTTTCACTACGGGGTTCTGGGGGCTTTTTCAAAGGGTTTACAGGAGACCTGGGATAAAACTGTATTCACCCTGAATAGCTTGAAAAAGTTGATATTTGGTCAACTTTCAACCAAAAACTTGAGTGGTCCAATCACCATTGCTAAAGTGGCGGGTACTTCTGCAGAAGCTGGATGGCAGTCATTCTTGTCACTTTTGGCCCTGCTCAGTATCAGTCTCGGTGTACTCAATCTGCTACCTATTCCGGTACTCGATGGTGGTCACCTTCTTTACTACGGTATTGAGGCGATCAAGGGCTCTCCTGTTTCTGAGAGGGTTCAGATGATCGGGCTGCAGGTAGGTATGGCTCTCGTGCTCTGCATTATGGGGCTTGCGCTATACAACGATATTTTGCGCTTGTAATTTGAGAAAAAATTCTGACTCACCGATTGGATGTGAAAAATTGTGCTTGGGATAGGGAGCTCTCTTGTAATGCTGAAACTCCTGAATTGCAGTTAGTAAGGTCTGGAATAGTAGATGAATTACTTCCTGAAAGCGGTCTCCCTCGGCCTGATGCTGGCAGTGAGTGCTATGGCACAGTCGTTCGTGGTCAGCGATATCCGTGTGGAGGGATTACAACGCGTTTCTGCAGGCACAGTTTTCTCGGAACTTCCGGTGCGCGTCGGCGATGAACTCGAAGCAATGGAAGTCCAGGGCTTAACGCGTGCGCTATTTCGTACCGGTTATTTTGAGGATATTCAGATAAGTCGTGAGAACGATATCCTCGTTATTATTGTTCGGGAGAGGCCTGCTATCTCCAGTATCGAGATAAATGGGAATAAGGCGATTGCCACAGAAGACCTGCTGAAAGGTATGGAGGAAAATGGTCTGGCTGAAGGGCACATCTTTAAGCGTGCAACTCTCGAAGGCTTGGCTAAGGAGCTTGAGCGTCAGTATGTGGCCCAGGGCCGTTATGGTGCCAATGTGGAGGCGGAGGTGAAGGAGTTACCGCGCAACCAAGTGAAACTTCGCGTAACCGTTGATGAAGGTTCTGTTGCAGCAATTAAGCATATCAACATCGTCGGGAATCGGGTTTTTTCAGATGAGGAGCTTAAAGGGATCTTTGAGTTGCGGACTACCGGTTGGCTATCCTGGTTGCGTAGAGATGACAAATATTCTCGTGAAAAGCTGACTGGCGACCTGGAGCGCCTACAGTCTTATTACTTGGATCGCGGGTATTTGGGATTTCAGATTGATTCTACACAAGTATCCCTGAGCCCGGACAAGAAGAGCGTGTTTATTACAGTCAATATGACTGAAGGCGATATTTATACAGTTGGTGAAGTGGAACTCGCTGGCGATCCGGTAGTACCTGAGGAGGAAATCAGGCGTCTATTGCTAGTGCGTGAAGGAGAGACATTCTCCCAGGTGAAAATGACTACAACTTCTGACTTTATTGCACAGCGACTGGGTAATAAAGGTTACGCTTTTGCGGATGTAAATGGTATTCCTGAGGCGGATAAAGAAGATAAGACGGTAAAAGTTACCTTCTTTATCAATCCGGGTAAGCGCGTTTACGTACGGCGTATTAGTTTTCGCGGAAATACTCGTACAGCGGATGAAGTGTTACGTCGAGAGTTGCGCCAGATGGAATCTGCTTTAGCTTCTTCCGCCCGTATTGAACAATCCAAAGCGCGTCTCGAACGCCTTGGTTACCTCAAGGTTGTAGAAGTTAAGACCGTTGAGGTACCTAGAACCTCAGACTAGATTGATATCGAATGGACGTTAGAGGAAAACCCTCAGCTGTTGGGGGAAACGGGGCACTAATCGGTGCCGTAACTTCTGGATTGCGAATAAAAAGACCTGGAATTAGTAGATGAAAGATTTCCTGAAAGCGGCCTCCCTCGGCCTAGTGCTGCCACTGAGTGCTTTAGCACAGTCGTTCGTGGTCAACGATATCCGCGTGGAAGGATTACAACGTGTCTCTGCCGGCACAGTTTTCTCTGCACTGCCAGTTAGGGTGGGAGATGAAATCGAGTCTGTTGAGATTCAGAGTGCAACCAGGGCACTGTTTCGTACAGGGTATTTCGAGGATATCCAGATAGGTCGCGAGAATGGCGTCTTGGTAGTGACTGTCCGGGAGCGTCCGGCCATTTCAAAAATAGAGATTACTGGCAACAAGGCAATTTCAACTGAAGATCTGTTGAAGGGTATGCATGACAATGGTTTGTCGGAAGGGCAGATCTTTAAGCGCGCTACCCTCGAAGGGCTTGCCCAGGAGCTTGAACGCCAGTATGTGGCTCAGGGCCGCTATGGTGCCAGTGTCAAAACAGAAGTGAAGGAGCTGCCACGCAATCAGGTTGAGCTCCGAGTGATCGTTGATGAGGGATCTGTCGCTGCGATTAAGCACATCAATGTTGTAGGAAACAAGGCTTTCTCCGACGAGGAGCTTGCAGAGATTTTTGAGCTGCAAACAACCGGTTGGCTGTCCTGGTTGCGCAGTGACGATAAGTATTCCCGAGAGAAACTGACAGGTGACTTAGAGCGCCTGGAGTCTTACTACCTGGATCGCGGCTATTTAGATTTTCAGATCGATTCCACCCAAGTTTCTCTGAGCCCTGACAAGCAGAGCGTTTTCATTACTGTCAATGTAATTGAAGGTGATGTTTACACGGTGAGTGATGTAGAGCTTGCGGGTGATCCGGTAGTAGGGGAAGAGGAAATCAAGCGCCTACTTCTGGTGCGGGAAGGGCAAACATTCTCTCAGGTGAGAATGACAACAACTTCAGATTACATTACCAAGCGGCTTGGCAACGAAGGCTATACCTTTGCCGAGGTGAATGGTATTCCCGAGCCAAACAAAGAAGAAAAGACGGTAAAAATCACCTTCTTTATTAACCCAGGCAAGCGCGCTTATGTACGCCGTATTAGCTTCCGTGGGAATACGCGTACCGCTGACGAGGTATTGCGTCGTGAATTGCGACAAATGGAATCGGCTTCGGCTTCTTCTGCCCGTATCGAGCAATCCAAAGTGCGCCTTGAGCGTCTTGGTTATTTCAAAGGAGTAGAGGTTGAAACTACAGAGGTTCCGGGTACCTCGGATCAGATTGATGTTGAGTATACTGTTGAGGAGCAGCCCTCTGGCTCTATTGGAGGCACCCTAGGCTGGGCCCAGAGCAGTGGCCTCGTTCTCGGGGCAAATATTCAAGAAAATAACTGGCTGGGCACGGGTAAGTCGGTAGGAATCGGGTTGAATGTATCTACCTATCAGACAGCACTTAATTTTTCTTATGCAGACCCTTACTTTACGCCGGATGGTGTTAGCCGTGGGTTTAATGTCTTCTTCCGTGAGAATGATTACTCAGAGGTAAACCTCTCAGACTACAACACCACAACTTACGGTGGCGGGGTAAGCTTTGGTTATCCTGTTTCAGAAATTTCCCGAGTGGGGTTGAATGTTGGTTTTAGCCACTTGGAGCTTTCTGCCTCAAGTAGCTCGGTTCAGGAAATAAGCTCTACTCCCCAGCCGGTTGCTGGAGTTAACGGAGTAATTACCGAACAAGAGGCAGATGAGGTAGTCGCTGCATTAAACTCTGATCAGACCCTTGATCTTGCGATGCCACTTACTGATGGTTTGTTTGGTGCGGATGGTTTTATCGATCGCTATGGAGATGCATTTAATAACCTTACTTTGACTGCTTCTTATGCCCGCTCAACTTTGAACAGGGGCATATTGGCTACTAGGGGAGCCTCACAAAATTTCTCAGCAGAGTTTACGGTTCCAGGTAGTGACTTGGAGTACTATAAATTTGTTTATACCGGCCAATATTTCCGTCCTCTCACTAAGAGCTTAACGCTACGACTGCGTACGCGCTTGGGGTATGGGGATGGGTATGGCGACCTGGATAAGCTTCCTTTCTTTGAGAATTTTTATGCGGGTGGCTTTGGCTCAGTACGTGGGTTTGAACGTAATACTTTGGGTCCGCGCTCTACACCCGCTGCAACTTATCAACCTTATACCTACGAAGTATCGGAAGGTAATTTTGTCTCCGGTTTTGCTCCTTGTGCAACTGAAAATGGAGAGGTTACCCAGTCATGCTATTTGATAAATGATGATGGTACCTTGGATACCACTCCAATAGATGATGCCGATCCATTCGGAGGTAATATTTTGATTGAAGGTAGTGCTGAAGTAATCTTCCCGTTACCTTTTATCAAGGATCAGCGCTCCTTGCAGTCTGCCTTCTTTATTGATGCGGGTAATGTTTTCGATACCAATTGTGATGAAACCCAGATCAACTGTTACGATGTGGATTTTGGCAAGATGAATGTTTCTGCAGGTGTGGGCTTGACTTGGGTGACAGGCTTTGGTCCCCTGACGTTTAGTTTGGCTAAGGCCCTGAAGAAAAACGAGGATGATGATGTGGAAGTGTTCCAGTTTACTCTGGGTAATAGCTTCTAATTTCATTAGGAAAAATTAAATTAGGCGCGTTAAAAGCGCATATAAAATAAAATCAATTGGAGAGACCAAAGTGCTTAAGAATGTAAAAATTATTGCAATCCTGCTGGCCGGTATCACCTTGTCTGGAGCTGCCTTGGCGCAGACCAAGGTAGCTGTATTTAACCTGCAGGCTGCGATCATGAGCACCGACGTAGCCAAGACAAAGGTCAATTCTTTGAAGACCAGCTCCGAATATTCCAAACTGCAAAGTAGTGCAGAATCTATTCGTTCCGAACTGCAGAAAATGGCTGAAGATGCACAGAAAAACAGTGTCACTTGGTCCGATGAGCAGAAGACCGAGTATCAGCGTAAAATGAATTTCAAGCGCTCTGATTTTGAGACTACGGTCAAAAAGTTGCGTGCGATGGAGGCTCAGGTCGGTCAGGAAATCCAGGGCTCCCTTGGCCCTAAAGCCAAAACTGCACTGGAAGCAATTATTAAAGAGCAGAAACTGGACTTGGTTCTTGATGCCTCTACCGCCTACTTCGCAAACCCTGAAGTTGATCTAACTCAGGATGTTGTAAAGCGCATGAACGCAGCCAAGTAAGTATTATCCCTGTATGAGACACAATTTGTCCTTGGTCCAGCTCGCACTAGAGCTGGGCGCTGAGTTGCGTATGGCACCAGATGTCAGTCAAGACCAGGAAATTAGCAGCCTTAACACCCTGCAGGATGCCGTGTCTGACCAACTGACCTTCCTAGCAAATCCCAGTTATCGTCGCTTCCTTAAAACCACTAGCGCTGGAGCGGTATTGGTTACAACTGAATTTGTCGATGAGTGCCCGGTTTCCACCCTGTGCGTGGATAACCCCTATTTGGCTTTCGCACGTGCAAGTGCCTTATTTAATACGGCACCAGAAGCTGAAGCCGGTGTGCATCCAGCAGCGGTAATTCACCCAAAAGCTACGGTTGATCCCTCGGCCAGTGTGGGTGCTGGCTCTGTTGTGGAAGCTCATGCATCAGTAGGTCCCCGCGTTACTGTGGGAGCCAACTGCTTTGTGGGGGAGGGAAGTATTCTTGAGGAGGGGAGCTGCCTCTACGCTGGTGCTATCGTGCATCACGGCTGCAGGGTTGGGCGGGATTGTATTATCCATAGCCAAGTAGTGATCGGCGCTGATGGTTTTGGCTTTGCACCCCATAAGGGAGAGTGGATCAAGATCTATCAGCTCGGTGGAGTCGATATTGGTGATGAAGTTGAAATTGGAGCCAATACTTGTATTGACCGGGGAGCTTTGGGCGATACGGTAGTGGGTCGCGGAGTCAAGATCGACAATTTGGTTCAAATCGCGCACAATGTGCGAATTGGTGACTACTCAGCCATAGCCGCCTGTACCGGGATAGCAGGCAGTGCAATCATCGGAAAGCATTGCGCTCTGGGTGGCAGTTCGCGTATTGCGGGGCACGTAACGGTAGCTGATGGCTGCCAGGTTACGGCCAATACTTTTGTGACCAAATCCATTGATAGCCCGGGCATTTACTCCGGTGGTTTGCCATTCTCTGATAGCCAATCCTGGCGTCGCAACGCTGTGCGTTTTGGGCAGCTGGATAAAATGGCCCGCAAAGTGAAGGACTTGGAAAAGAAGTTGGATGAATTGTCCCGTCGAAGCGGCAAGAATGAGTAGTCCAGCCGGTAAGAATTGATCAAATATTGTTTTTGTTGTTTTCGGGGCGTTTAACGCCCCGAAGTGGTTTCTGGGGGCGTTTAGAATGATGGATGTATGTGAAATTCGCGAGTATCTGCCGCATCGTTATCCATTTTTGTTGGTAGACCGGATCGTGGAGTTGGAGGAAGGGAAATATATTAAAGGCTATAAAAATATTTCTGTGAACGAAGAGGTCTTTAATGGTCACTTTCCACAGATGCCGATCTTCCCCGGTGTTATGATCGTCGAGGCCATGGCTCAGGTATCTGGGATACTAGGGTTTAAGACTTTTGGTAAAAAGCCTGAAGATGGTTATTTATATCTGTTTGGCGGTGTCGATAAAGCGCGCTTTAAGCGTCAGGTAATACCCGGTGATAGACTGGATCTAGAGTCTGAGGCTGTTTCTGTACGCCGAAATATCTGGAAGTTTGCCTGTAAAGCCAGTGTGGATGGTGAGCTGGCAGCTTCAGCGGAATTGCTGTGCGCTGTAAAGAAGGTATAGAACCCAGAACCCCTGCGCATTGATTGATCGGCTAGATGCTTAGCTTTCTTCAAAGTCCCAGTTTCGCTATTTATTTGATGCTGTAGTGCCTAGATTTCACTACCTGAGGAGTAGATTCCAGAATGCAGACAAATATCCACCCCACAGCTATTGTCGATCCGACAGCTGTTATTGGTTCCGGGGTGAGTATCGGAGCCTATTCCATTATTGGAGCTGGCGTCGAGGTTGGTGATGCCTGTGATATCGCATCACATGTTGTTTTAAGTGGGCCCACTAAGTTGGGGAAAAATAACCGGATCTACCAATTTGCTTCTGTAGGTCAGGACACACCCGATAAGAAATACCGTGGTGAGGAAACCACCCTCGTTATCGGCGATAGCAATGTTATTCGGGAAGGTGTCACTATCCACCGTGGAACAGTGCAGGATCGTGGAGAAACTACGATCGGAAATGATAACCTGATTATGGCTTACGCTCACATTGGGCACGATAGCGTCGTGGGTAACCACACTATATTGGTTAACAATGTGGGTCTTGCCGGTCATGTGATTGTTAAGGACTGGGCTATTCTCAGTGGTTACAGTTTAGTCCACCAGAACTGCACCGTTGGCGAGCATGCTTTTTTAGGAATGGGTGCTGCTATTGGTAAAGATGTCCCTGCCTATGTCATGGTCGCTGGGAATCCTGCAGAAGCCAAAACCATTAATGCTGAGGGGCTGAGGCGCCGGGGCTTCTCTCGTGATGATATTTCATTGATCAATAAGGCTTACAAAACGGTCTATAGGCGTGGTCTTACTTTGCAGGAGGCACTGCAGGCTCTGGCTGAGTTGCGCGAGCAGTCTCCCGTGATTCAGCCATGGATAGATTCTTTGCAATCCTCTTCTCGCGGTATCGTTCGCTAACCTCGGTTATTTGGGGAGCCTTAATCTATTGGGCTCTCCAAGTTAGTCTTTGCGTAGTTTGCGCGATTTATGCATATAAAGGGTTGCTCCCAAGTAGGAGGGGTTTTTAGGCGTGTCACAAAATAATAAACCGGTGCGTATTGGTATTGTTGTTGGTGAGGCTTCGGGAGATATTCTTGGGGCAGGTCTGATGGCTGCATTGAAAAAACGCCTCCCTCAGGTTCAGTTTGAAGGCATTGCGGGTCCACGAATGTTGGCCCTTGGTGCGGAATCTCTTTTTCCCATGGAGCGCCTCTCGGTAATGGGATTGGTTGAGCCTTTAAAAAGGCTACCTGAGTTGTTAAAGATCCGCCGATCGTTACGTCAGCATTTTTTAGATAATCCGCCAGATCTTTTTATTGGTATTGACTCCCCCGATTTTAATCTATCTCTTGAGGAGTCTCTCAAAGTAGAGGGAGTGCGGACTATGCATTATGTCAGCCCATCGGTTTGGGCTTGGCGTCGTGGCAGAATTAAAAAGATTGCCCGAGCGGTAGACCATATGCTGACGCTATTACCATTTGAGGCAGACTTTTATCGGCAGAATCAGGTTCCCGTGACGTTTGTCGGGCACCCTTTAGCGGATGATATTCCCTTACAAGTGAGTAGTATTGCCGCGCGTAAAGAGCTGGGATTTAGTGAAAGCGATAGGGTAATAGCCTTGTTGCCGGGTAGCCGTGGTGGTGAGGTGCGCTTGCTGGGCCCTTTGTTTTTACAGACTGCCCGCTGGTGTCACCAGCGCAATGCCGACCTGAAGTTTGTGCTTCCAGCGGCGAATGAGCAGCGCCTGGCTGAGTTGCAAGAACAGCTGAAGGACTTTCCAGGTCTTCCGGTAACATTGTTAGAGGGAGACTCTCATAAAGCGCTGAGCGCTGCAGATTCTGTGCTAATCGCTTCGGGAACCGCGACATTGGAAACAATGCTGTTAAAGAAGCCCATGGTGGTTGCCTATAAATTGGGTCGAATCTCTTATGTAATTGTTTCTCGAATGCTACACACTCCTTGGGTTTCTCTGCCCAACCTATTAGCTCAGCGGGAGCTGGTTCCAGAAATACTGCAGAGTAATGCTACTGCAGAGAATCTTGGGGCGGCTTTAATGCGTTATTTTGAAGACCCATTACTCGGAGATCAGCTACACAGAGAGTTTGATGACCTCCATCAGCAGTTGCGCCGAAACGCCTCTGAGCGCGCTGCAGATGCTGTTTGTAGTCTGTTGGATTCGACTGGAAATCAATTATGAGCGCTAAAAAAGAGCTTCCTCCCTATGTGTGTACTTACCAGGGAGATTTACTTGCTGGTGTCGATGAAGTGGGGCGCGGTCCTCTGGCGGGAGATGTTGTTGCTGCGGCAGTAATTCTGGACCCTGCCAAGCCAATAGTGGGATTGGCAGACTCAAAAAAGTTAAGTGAAAAGAGGCGGGAGCAGCTTTTTGGGGAGATTAAAGAGCGTGCCCTGAGTTATTCCATAGCTCGCGCCACAGTGCAGGAAATTGATCAAATCAATATCCTGCAGGCTAGTTTGCTGGCTATGCATCGGGCGGTAGAACAATTGGCAGTGCAGCCGGAATTTGTTCTGGTGGATGGTAATAAGAAGCCAAGTTGGGGTTATCTCTGCGATACAGTGGTTCAGGGGGATAATCGAGTCGCGGCGATTGCAGCGGCCTCTATTCTTGCCAAAGTAACCCGAGATAGGGAGATGGTGGTGCTGGATATGGAGTACCCCGGGTATGGAATGGCCGGGCACAAAGGCTACCCTACCAAGGCCCATTTGCAGGCACTGCAAGAGTTGGGGCCGAGCCCTGTTCATCGGGTGAGCTTTGCCCCAGTAAAGCGGCTATTGGTGGACTTCGCCTAATACAATTGACTGGTGACGACCTAAGGCCAGTCACCAGTCTATTTTTTTGATCCTGGCTTTAGTAATCATTTTTTCAGAAACCTCTTCAATTTCTACCAGGTAATTGAAAATATAGAGGCTGATATTGCCATCAGGGATGCTCTCCAAGTGTTCCATGGCCAGACCATTAAAGGTTTTAGGGCCATCGGTGGGTAAGTCCCATCCCAGCGTGCGGTTGATATCCCGAATAGAGGTGCCACCCTCTATCACATACCAGCCGTCGCCGGAAGCAATAATCTCCTCGTCATCACTAGGTACCTGGCTAGCGGTAAAGTCGCCAACTATTTCCTCTAGCAGGTCTTCCAGGGTGACAATACCCATCACTTCCCCGTATTCATCCACAACCAACCCCATACGACGCTTGGTTTTTTGAAAGTTCATTAACAGAGTGGGGAGTGGGGTGGCTTCCGGAACAAAATAAGGCTCATCGGTAAAGGACTTGAGGCGCTCGGCGGTCAGGTTATCGGGGCCATCGCGAAGGATCTGCGCGGCGCGGCGCAGGTGCAATATACCAACAACCTTGTTGATATCACCTCTGTAAACTGGCAAGCGAGTGAAGCTGCTTTCAGCCAGTTGTTGGAGAATCTCTTCGGCGCCGTTTTCAAGGTCAACCCCCATCACTTCATTGCGTGGGATCATAATGTCTTCAACTGTTGCTTGATCCAGGTCCAACACATTTAGCAGCATGCCTTTGTGCTTGCTGGGAATTAGTGCGCCGGACTCAAATACCACAGTCCTGAGTTCATCTGGAGCTAGGTGCTCGGCGTCACTATTGGCGGTTGTTTCTACGCCCAGCAAGCGCGCAAGCCCATTGGAAATACCACCCACCAGGAGAACAACAGGAGTAAGTAGCCACTGCAGTGGGCGCAAAATAAATGAGGCGGGAAAGGCAATTTTTTCCGGGTGCAGTGCGGCAATGGTTTTTGGGGTGACTTCCGCAAAGATCAACAGGGTGATAGTTAATACTATCGTTGTGAGTATCTCACCATACACTTGAGCAAAGACAGAGCCAACAATAACGGAGACAAGTACGTTAACGAGGTTATTGCCAATAAGAATTGAGCCGATCAGCTTATCGGGCCGAGCAAGAAGCTCCATAGCCCGCTTGGCTCCGCGGTGGCCGCTTTTTGCCTGGTGCCGCAGGCGATAGCGGTTGAGTGCCATCATGCTGGTTTCGGAGCTGGAAAAGAAAGCTGATATAACAATCAGCAGGGCCAGCAGGCTAAATAGCAGGCCCGGGGGCATCTCGTTCAAGGGAGAACTCTTTTTATTTGGGAGCGGAGATATTGGAACAGAATGCAGACCTCCGCAAGTTTTCCGGTCACTTTTAAGTTGTTTTATCCATTCACGTTACCCGCGCTGCAAAATCACTTCCATTACCAGTTTGCTGCCAAAATAGGCCAGCATCAGTGCAGCAAAGGCGCTCAGCGTCCAGCGGACTGCGGTGTTGCCCCGCCAGCCCCACTGCCAGTGCCCCCATAGGAGGATGCTGTAGAGTACCCAGGCGATGATGGAGAGTATGGTTTTGTGAAGTGGGCCCTGCTCAAAAAGATTTCCCACAAATATAAAACCTGTGATTAGTGAGGCGGTGAGTAACAGCTGCCCGAACGCGACCAAGCCAAATAACAGGGATTCCATGCTCTGAAGCGGCGGTAGCAGTCGGGTGGCGCCCACAGGCCTGTGGTTGTGCAGCTGCTGGTTAAGATAAAATAGGTAAATAGCCTGTAGGGTGGCCAAGGTCAGCAGGGAGTAGGCCGAAATTGAAAGCAATGCGTGTACGGCAATGCCTGCGGAGAGCTGCTGGTGTGGCTCAACAGAACCCCAGGTGTGCGATGCCGCGAACTCTGTAAGCGCACCCATGGGAGCAAAGATTAGGATTAGCAGGGTTAGTGGGCGACCTGCAGCCAAAATAAGCAGTAACAGATTTACCACCCAGGCGATCAGGGAGAGCATCGCCAGTAAGTCGAAGCGATATCCTGCGGGTGAGAACAGGGTGTGTCCCAGGGATATCGCATGTGTGATCAAAGCACCTGCGAGAAGGCCCAGCAGCAGTTTATTATTTGGCTGCCGCTCGCGGGCGAGGGCACCTGCTGCGACTGCAGTTGTAGCTATGTAGAGAGCGATTGCCGTCCAGTGGGCGAATGCCGCCATTGAATAGATCCGTATCTTTTATTGCAATAGAAGAGGAGTGTGTCACAGCCCGCTGGAACAGGGAAGATCTGGTGATATTTCTGCTGTGAGGGTACCTGGGCTATACTGCCGCGCCTCAAAGTGGGAGTTAGAAGAGGCTCCCTCAAATTTCGCGGCCCTCCGCACTGGGGTCCAATCCGCAATCGGAGACATCGAGACGAATTTATGTTCGATAACCTGAGTGACCGCTTATCGGCGGCCCTAAAGAAAGTCACCGGCAAGGCGCGCCTGACCGATGACAATATCCGCGACACCTTGCGTGAGGTACGCAAGGCTCTGCTAGAGGCGGATGTCGCCTTGCCAGTGGTTAAGGCTTTCGTGCAGCAGGTGCGCACGGCAGCTGTGGGGCAGAAGGTTAGCAAGGCTCTGAATCCGGGGCAGCAGTTCGTCAAGATTGTTCAGGATGAGCTGGTTAAGGTGATGGGGGCCGCTGCTGAGCCACTTAACCTTGCTGTCCAGCCCCCAGCAGTAATCCTGATGGCGGGTTTGCAGGGTGCCGGTAAGACCACCAGTGTTGCCAAACTGGCCAAGTACCTGCAGGAGCGGGAAAAGAAAAAGGTAATGGTGGTGAGTGCGGATGTGTACCGCCCTGCCGCAATCAAGCAATTGGAGACTCTGGCGGGTGAAGTGGGTGCATTGTTTCACCCGTCGGAGGCTGAGCAGAAGCCTTTGGATATCGCCAAAGGTGCTGTAGATGCTGCGCGCAAACAGTTTGCTGATGTGCTTATCGTCGATACCGCTGGTCGTCTGCATATTGATAGTCAGCTGATGGACGAGATTCGCGAACTACACAGTGAGCTAAACCCTGCAGAAACCCTGTTTGTGATTGATGCGATGATCGGTCAGGACGCGGTGAACACTGCTAGTGCCTTTAATGAAGCCCTGCCGCTGACCGGGGTTATCCTGACAAAAGCTGACGGTGATGCCCGCGGTGGTGCGGCGTTGTCTGTGCGTCATGTGACTGGTAAGCCGATCAAGTTTATCGGTGTCGGTGAAAAAACTGACGCTCTGGAGACCTTCCACCCAGATCGAATTGCCTCCCGTATTTTGGGAATGGGCGATATTCTGTCTCTGATCGAAGAGGCTGAGCAAAAAATCGATAAGGAGAAGGCAGAAAGGCTGGTTAAGAAAGTCCAGAAGGGTAAAGGTTTTGACCTTGAGGATCTTCGCGATCAGCTACAGCAAATGCAGAATATGGGTGGCTTTGGTTCATTGCTTGAAAAAATGCCGGGCATGGGAGGCGTTGCCCAGGCAGCCCAGCAGGCTGATATGGGCAAAGAGTTCAAGCGAATGGATGCGATTATTTCCTCTATGACCCCCGCTGAGCGCCGTAACCCTGAGCTGCTTAACGGTTCGCGTAAGCGCCGCATTGTGGCCGGTTCCGGCACCCAGTTACAGGATTTGAATCGTCTGCTCAAGCAGCACAAGCAGATGGGTAAAATGATGAAGAAGCTCAAAGGCGGCGGTATGGGCAAAATGATGCGCGGCCTTGGCGGCCTGCCTGGCATGGGTGGCGGTATGCCCGGAGGTGTTGGCGGCATGGGTGGCCTGCCTGGTGGTTTGCCTCCTGGTTTTAAGAAGAAATAGTGCCTTTTGGGCCGCTGTTGCGGCCCGATGAATCGCTATACAAATCCCCTGCGGTACATTAGAATACGCCGCCTTTCGCTGGGTGAGCTGCCGGCGAAGTTGTATAGGTGGCTGCTCAACACAGCCATCCAGTATTTGAATCTACAGGAAAGTTACATGGTAACCATTCGTTTGGCTCGTGGCGGCGCTAAAAAGCGTCCGTTCTATCACCTGACCGTAACCGACAGTCGCAATTCCCGCGACGGTCGTTTCATTGAGCGTGTTGGATTCTTCAACCCGGTTGCTCGTGGCCAGGAAGAGCGTCTGCGTATCGATCGTGAGCGCGTTGACTTTTGGCTGGGCCGCGGCGCACAGGTTTCTGACCGCGTCAGCAAGCTGCTGAAAGAATCCGCTTAATTTGCGCGTAAGTGGTGCGCCTGTGACGAATAGCGGTGAGAACTCCGATCAATTGGTCACTGTAGGGCGCGTGACTACCGTTTATGGTGTGCGTGGCTGGGTCAAGGTTCACTCCTATACCGAGCCGATGGACAACATCCTGCAATTCCCCAATTGGTGGTTGCGGGGGCCGAAAGGCTGGGAGGCCCTGGAAGTCGACGCTGGTAAGCGTCACGGAAAGGGATTGATTGTACATGTGAAAGGCGTGGATGACCGCGATTTAGCGGCTCAACTTTGCCAGCGTGATATTGCTGTTGCGCGTGATCTTATGCCGGAACTGGGGCAGGGCGAGTACTACTGGCACCAGCTCGAAGGTTTACGGGTTATCAGCCGTTTCAACGGCGGAGAGCACGACTTTGGTATTGTCGCACGCATGATGGAAACTGGCGCCAATGATGTGTTGGTGGTGCGCGGAGGTGATGATAAGCGCGAGCGCTTGATTCCCTATTTGCCAGACCAGTTTATTGCAGATATTGACCTGGAAGCCGGTGTAATTACCGTCGACTGGGACCCGGCTTTTTGAGGCGTTTGGGCGATGACAAAAAGAATCGCTCTGGTAAGCATTTTCCCGGAAATGTTTGCCGCATTGACCGAGTATGGCGTCAGCGGCCGGGCTGTGAAAGATGGCCTGTTGGAAGTGCGCTGCTGGAACCCTCGGGAGTTCACCAGTGACAAACACCGCACTGTGGATGATCGACCTTACGGCGGTGGTCCCGGAATGGTGATGATGGCTGAACCCCTTTACCAGGCTTTACAGGCTGCTCGCAGCTGGGCCGGTGAGGATGGTAAGGCTGTACGAAGTATCTATCTGTCTCCCCAAGGGCGGCAACTGGATCAGCGCGGGGTCGAAGACCTTTCCGAAGCTGGCAATCTGGTTCTGCTGGCTGGGCGCTATGAGGGGATAGATGAGCGCATTGTCGAATCAATGATCGACGAAGAGTGGTCTATTGGTGACTATGTCCTTAGCGGTGGCGAATTGGCTGCTATGGTGATGGTGGATGCGATTACCCGCCTGATTCCCGGTGCTTTAGGACACGATCAGTCTGCAGTTGAGGACTCTTTTTCCTCGGGGCTGCTGGACTGTCCCCACTACACCCGGCCAGAGCAGTACCGGGGCGTAGCGGTGCCGGAAGTGTTGCTCTCGGGCAACCATGAAAGAATACGCCGTTGGCGCCTCAAGCAGGCACTGGTGCGCACACAACAGCGCCGCCCTGACCTTTTGGAAGGGATGGAGCTGAATAAGGAGCAGAAGCAGTTGCTGGAGGAAATTCAGCAGGAGCAGAAGTCCTAAAAAATTGATGCCGGATTCGCCGGGAGGCGGGAGTAGTTCGGTGAACTAGCTGAGAAGCTACACAAACTCTATTTGGGAGCAAATCCAAATGACTAACAAAATTATCCAACAGCTGGAGCAGGAACAGCTGAAGAGCGAAGTACCTCCTTTCGCACCGGGCGACACTGTAATCGTTCAGGTAAAAGTAAAAGAGGGTAACCGTGAGCGTCTGCAGGCGTTTGAAGGTGTGGTTATCGGTAAGCGTAACCGTGGCCTGAACTCCTCTTTCACCGTGCGTAAAATCTCCCATGGCGTTGGTGTAGAGCGTACTTTCCAAACTCACAGCCCGCTGGTTGACAGTATTAAGGTGAAGCGTCGTGGTGACGTGCGTCAGGCTAAGTTGTACTACCTGCGCAACCTGACTGGTAAAGCGGCGCGTATCAAAGAGAAGCTTAACTAAGTACTTCTCTAGCAGCTCACGAAAAAGCCGGGGCCAAATGGCCCCGGCTTTTTTGTGCCTGATAGATTTTGAGCGATGGGACCCTTAGGTCATTTACCCTCTAATCAGCTCTTGTGGGAGTGACCGCCAACCTGGCAGGGTAAGTGAGTGGCCAGCCGGTGGTGGATAAAGGCTGGTGAGGCCCGGAAATCCCAATCCTCACATAAAAACAAATATTTGTAAGTTTCGGTTGTTCAGCTCACAACCTTGGCATTAGGGCGTAGTTCCCTGTGCCTGAATATGTTAAAACGCGCCATTGAGACCGGTTACGGTAATTAGCTGCCATACTGGCTGGAACTGAAGGCCGACGTTTGAGTCGAAGCCCATTGAGAATTTAAGGAGCAATCGGTAATGATGCTTATCAAGAAGCCACTAGCATTCGCTGGTTTACTGCTCGGCCTGCTTGGATCTGCGGCCCTGGCGGAAGTCGATGCAAATGTTGCAAAAGCCATAAAGGCTCGCCTGGAGACTGGTAACCCCAAGGCCACTTATGGCGATGTGCGTAAGAGCCCAATTAGAGGACTCTATGAGGTGGATGTAGATGGTGGCAACACTACCCTATTTGTCTCAGAAGACGGCGGTCATTTTATCTACGGCGACTTGTTTCAGGTGAAGAGTGGAGGTGGCCTCGCTAACCTCTCTGAGACGCGTAGGGCCGGTCATCGGGCCAAGGTGATGGGCAATCAGGATGTTAAGGACATGATTGTGTTCTCTCCGAAGGGGGAGACCAAGGCGAGCATCTATGTATTTACCGATGTGGATTGTGGTTATTGCCGCAAGCTGCACCAGGATGTGCCTGAGCTGAATAAACGTGGTATTGAGGTGCGCTACCTAGCGTTCCCGAGAGGTGGTTTGCAGTCTCTGGGGTACCGCAAGCTCGCTACCGCATGGTGTGCTGACGACAGTAATAAAACATTGACCGCTCTGAAAAACCGGGAGAATGTGCCCCTTAAGGTTTGCGATAACAATCCAGTGGCGGCTCAATACAAGCTCGGCAATGAGGCGATTGATGTCCGTGGTACGCCTACTATCGTAATGGAAGATGGTCGAGTGGTACCGGGTTATCTACCGCCGGCATCTTTAGTTAAGGAGCTGGGTATTTAATCCTTTCCGAGCCTGATAAGCCGGCAGCTGAGCTGCCGGCGTCTCTCTATTAAGCAGGGCTTTTCAAGGATACTTTCCTGGGTTGGGTCATATTTTCCGGAGCAAGAATATCATTGAGTTCCTCCTCGCTTAGCAGCCCATCTTCTAAAATTAGCTGTTTCACGCTGGCCCCGGTAATCAATGCTTGTTTGGCTATACGGGTCGCATTTTCGTAGCCGATAAATGGATTTACCGCAGTGATCAGGCCAATGCTGTTTTCCACCATCTGCAGGCAGTGCTCCTCATTGGCGGTGACGCCACTGATACAGCGTTGTGCCAGGGTATCCATAGCTTGAGTCATCAGTCGCATAGACTGCAGCAGGTTAAAGGCGATTACAGGTTCCATAACGTTTAACTGTAGCTGGCCGGACTCTGCTGCCAGGGTAATGGTCAGATCGTTGCCGATTACCTGGTAGGCGACCTGGTTAACCACTTCTGGAATTACGGGATTTACCTTGCCGGGCATAATCGATGAGCCGGGCTGCATTGGTGGGAGGTTGATTTCATTGAGGCCGGCGCGTGGGCCGCTGGATAATAAGCGCAGGTCGCTACAAATTTTTGAGATTTTTACCGCGATACGTTTCATCACGCCGGAAAACATTACGAAGGCGCCCATATCGGAAGTCGCCTCAACCAGATTTTCTGCGCAGACAAAATCTATGCCGGAAATTTCAGAAAGGGCTGAAACAACTAACTGGCGGTACTCGGGGTCAGTATTGATGCCTGTGCCAATCGCGGTACCGCCCATATTGATTTCTGTAAACAGTGTCACCAGCTCCTTGACTCTGGCGACATCTTCACGAACGGTTGCGGCGAAGGCAGCAAACTCTTGCCCCAGAGTCATGGGGACAGCATCTTGCAGCTGGGTACGCCCCATTTTTATAACCTGAGCGAATTCTTCGGCCTTTTTATCGAATTCGACACAGAGAACCTCCATAGACTGTACCAAATCGTTGTAGCTAAGCAGTACGGCCAGGTTGATGGAGGTTGGGTAAACATCGTTAGTGGACTGTGACAGGTTTACGTGGTTGTTAGGGTGGGCTTTTTGGTATTCGCCTTTACTATGCCCCAACAGCTCCAGTGCGCGATTAGCTATAACTTCATTGGCATTCATATTGGTGGAGGTGCCGGCCCCCCCCTGAATCATGTCCACAAGAAACTGGTCGTGCAGTTTGCCGTCGATAATTTCATCACAGGCGCCCGCAATGGCTGTTTGCAGGTTGTTTTCAAGATAGCCCAGTTCCCGGTTGGCCTGTGCCGCAGCCTTTTTGACCATCGCCAGGGCTTTTACCAGGTTGGGGAAGTGATTCACGGTAATTCCCGTTATCTGGAAATTTTCCAGGGCGCGCAGTGTCTGGATGCCAAAATAAACATCTGCAGGCACTTCACGCTCCCCCAGCAGGTCGCGCTCAACTCGTGTTGCGCTGCCGGCGCTGAATACGGGCATGGGTTTTAGTGTATGGAAATCATTGGTCATATTGATTCCTGTTTTCTCTTTATCTGCATGTGGGCGAGCGCGTAGAGAGCAAGGTTTACTTTGCTCTGAGGTTCGCCTTTTTGTTGTGGTAAATTGCCCCCTTAAGTGAAAAGGGGCCTTGTTGTTTAAAGTGGGGTGGCAAAAAAATTCTGCGGGCCTTCAGTAGTTGAGGTCTGGATGTTTTCACGGATATTCGGGTTGATTTCACCTGAGTCCGGACCAAAAACGCCGCAAAGCTTCAATGCATTTTTAATACTGATATTTCGTCCAAGGGACTCCAAAACCACTTTGGTGCAGACGGGTTCCCGCCTGTCATTGGCGGAAGCACCAAGCTTGAGGCCTGATAAATAACTGACGCGGCTCTTATAGGTTGGGTAGAGAATAGTTTGTGCTATCTCATTTCGTGTCAGGGCTTCGTAACCAATCAGGAATATGCGCTCAGAAAGAAAAAAGAGCATTCCCTTATAGCGGGATTTGTACCATTCCTCCCTGTTTGGATAGCGCATACGCTCAAAGCGCTGGAAGTAATAGCCATCTCCATCGGACTCTATATGTAGCAGGCTGCGAACAATATGATCCGGAAAGGTCATGGAGTAGTGATACTCAAAATAGAAGCCCAGGTACTTATCCGCCCGGCCCTGGGATTCACGCATGAGAATGTCGATATCCGGACTGTATGGGCGTATTGCTTCTTTTGTACTTGAGGGTGCGCTGCGTACACGAACAATCTGATCAAACTGTTCATGAGGCATCATAATTTCGTGAGGCTCAACCCCAAAAAAATGGCAGATTTTATTGAGAGTGTACTGCGAAGGTTGGGTATGACCATTCAGATATTTATTAAATTGCGCCCGATTAACCTCCATACGCCTGCACACTTCGGCGATTGAGCGGTAGAAACTGCACAAAAGGCGCAAGTTTTGTGAGAAGTCGTTACTCATCGATTATCTGCTTCTGGTTCCAATGCCCGGAAAATCCTTCCCAATATTTTATTAACCACTCCCTGGGTATGCCGATTTCCCACTCTATTTAACTGGGGGTACACTCTCCACACAGTGAAGTTTCCATCAGTTCTTTGATTTTATCGGTTGGATAGCCCATAGCTAATAAGTGATTTAACTTGGCAAAACAAGCTTCGCTGGTCATATCCAATCCACCAATAACACCTGCGCGTAATAAGGCAGAGCCCGCTGCATACTTGCCTAGGTCTACTACATTTTCGAGGCACTGGGATACGGCTACACAGATAATGCCCAACTCCGTAGCTTTCTCCAGTTGTGAGGTAAAGGCACAGTCATCGGTGGGTGCATTACCGGTACCATAGGTCTCTATCACCAGGCCTCGCGGGCGATGTTCAATGACCTTACTGAGGAAGAGGGAGGAAATGCCGGGGAAAAGCTTTATTAGTACAACATCGCCATCAGCGGATTCCGGGATTTGGAATTGTGTAGCATCACCGGGCTCCAGTAGGGCGTTGCGATCAATGTTGATCTGAATGCCCACTTCACCAAGGCATGGATAGTTCGGACTGGTAAAGGCATCCAGTGAGCCTGAACTCACTTTAACAGCGCGGTTACCTCGCAACAGTTTGCCGTTGAAGTAGAGACAGATCTCCTTGATTTCATCGGAACCACTGAGCAAAAGGGCGGCAATCAGGTTGTTGTAAGCATCACTTCGCATCTCCCTCAGGGGAATCTGCGAGCCGGTAACCAGTACTGGTTTGGCCAGGCCCTGAAGCGCAAAAGAGAGTGCGGATGCGGTATAGGCCATGGTGTCGGTACCGTGCAACACGACAAAGCCGGAGTACTGGCTATAGTTGTCGCGTATCAGGGTGGCAATACGATACCAGTCCCGAGGCTGCATATTAGCGCTATCCAGCAGTGGGTCGAGAGCCTGAAAGTCATAGCTTGGGAGCTGGCCAATGGCATCTTGTAAAAGGCGTTCTAGAGCGCCTTCCAAATCGGCATCCGGGATGTAGCCGGACTCACTTCGACGCATGCCCAGGGTTCCGCCAGTGTACAGGATAAGAGTTTTTTTCATTACTCGACCGCTATCTGAGTCAGTTTTCAGGGCGCCCATTTTTCTGGAAAAGGCGCGGTATATGCAATTTCGCAGGCTGTTGGCACCTGATGCTAGTAGATGCTTATATAGCATCTACTGAGGATGGTATCTGTTTCAAGAAGTGTTTTATGGTGACAGAAGTGTCAAATGCCCTTATTTGAGGATGCCTAAAGCTGGTGCGCAATTTAATTGGATTTATTGCGTATCTCTCGGTAAGGTTGTCGATCTTTTGTCGACTTTGTTGATATTTATTGCGCTGTGCCCCGGAGTGATATTTTAGTGTGTTTACGTTGGGCCGGGAGCAAATGCGCGGAGGGAATTTGTGAGCGCAACAATTGAAGAGTCTGCGGGGGCAGTTGGTCAGGTGGTTGCAGGAAAAACGCAGCGTGCAGTGAGAATTGGTGTGTGCGGCCTGGGCACAGTGGGTGGTGGGACGATCAATGTCCTGGCACGCAATGCGGAGGAAGTGGCCGCACGCTGTGGGCGCCCGGTGGCTATTGAGCAGGTTGGGGCGCGCCGGGATAACCCGGACTGTGACACCAGCCGACTGAATGTAACGCGGGAAATTTTCGATGTTGCCAACAATCCCGATGTCGACATTCTGGTGGAGTTAATCGGTGGCACTACTGTGGCCCGTGAGCTGGTATTAGCAGCCATAGAGAATGGCAAGCATGTTGTTACTGCTAACAAAGCGCTGATAGCCGAGCATGGCAATGAACTGTTTGAGTTAGCTGCCAGCAAAGGAGTCACTATTGCCTATGAGGCTGCCGTGGCTGGGGGTATTCCGATTATAAAATCCTTGCGCGAGGGGCTGGTCGGCAACCGGATTCAGTGGCTCGCGGGTATTATAAACGGCACGGGTAACTATATTCTCACCGAAATGCGCGATAAGGGCCGCAGCTTCGCTGAGGCGCTGTCCCAGGCGCAAGCGCTCGGCTATGCGGAGGCCGATCCCACTTTCGATGTGGAAGGTATTGATGCAGCGCACAAGCTGGTGATTATGGCTTCTCTGGCATTCACTATGCCGCTCGCTTTCGACAAGGTGTATACCGAGGGCATCAGCCGCATCTCCAGTGAAGACATCCGCTATGCCGATGAACTCGGCTATAGAATCAAGCATTTGGGTATTGCCCGCCGTACAGATCAAGGGGTGGAACTGCGAGTACATCCGACACTGATCCCCCAGCGCCGCCTGATTGCCAATGTAAATGGGGTTATGAACGCTGTGCTTGTGAATGGTGATGCGGTTGGGCCGACCCTGTATTACGGCGCTGGTGCTGGTGCGGAGGCCACAGCTTCAGCTGTGATTGCTGATATTGTCGATGTGGCGCGTACCCTCGATGCCAGGCCAGATCAGCGAGTGCCCGCTGCCGGGGTGGCACTTACCGAGCAGGGAGATACTCAGGTGCTGCCGGAAGAAGAGGTGGTTACCAGCTATTATCTGCGCATATCTGCCCATGATAAGCCCGGTGTTATGTCTAAGGTGGCCACTATTTGCAGTGATCAGGGTATTAGTATTGAGGCCTTGATTCAGCACGAGCCTTCGGAGGGTGAGGAGTTGGTGCCGGTGGTGATCCTGACCAGCCGCGCCAGGGAGGCCTGCCTGCGTGAAGCAGTCGCTCAGATTGAAGCCCTGGATACGGTTGAGGGTGATGTGGTGCGAATTCGCGTGGAAAGCCTTGGCTGATCCTGACCTTTGTCGCTTATTTGGTGCTGTTCCCGGGAGGAGCGTTGCCAGTTTTCTGTACATCCCGCTAAGTTTGAGAGCCAATTAACACCGTGAAATTTATCAGCACTCGCGGCCGCGCGCCGTCTCTCTCTTTTGCCGATACTGTTCTCACCGGGCTTGCCAGTGATGGCGGCCTCTATGTACCCGAGTCACTGCCGCAATTTTCCCGAGAGGATATTGCGGCTATGGCGGGTCTGGATTACCAGCAGCTGGCTTTTGAAATTATCCGGCCGTTTGTGGGAGAGGATCTCAATGAGCGGGAGCTACGCGATATTATCGAGCGCTCCTATGGTTTGGGGCAGGGTCAGTTTCGTCACAGGGCGGTAGCGCCTTTGGTGCAGACCGATACCAACGAGTGGATTCTGGAGCTTTTCCACGGCCCAACTCTGGCCTTTAAAGATTTTGCCCTGCAGTTTCTCGGTCAGTTGTTCGACCACCTGCTGAAAAAGCGTGGTGAGCGCGTGGTGGTGATGGGAGCTACTTCCGGGGATACCGGTTCGGCGGCGATTGAAGGCTGCCGCCACTGCGACAATATCGATATTTTTATTTTGCATCCCCATAACCGGGTCTCAGAGGTGCAGCGTCGGCAGATGACCACGGTGTTGTCGGACAATGTGTTCAATATCGCCATGGAAGGTAATTTCGACGATTGCCAGAATATGGTGAAGGCCAGCTTCGCCAACCAGTCCTTTTTACCCGATGGGCGCCGTTTAGTGGCGGTGAACTCCATTAATTGGGCGCGTATTATGGCGCAGATTGTCTACTACTTTTACGCAGCCTTGCGCCTGGGCGCATCAGATAAAACGGTAAATTTCTCCGTGCCCACTGGCAACTTTGGCGATATTTTTGCCGGTTACCTGGCGAAGCGGATGGGGCTGCCTATCGATCAACTGGTGATCGCCACTAATGCCAACGATATCCTGCACCGCTGCATCAGCGATAACGACCATACCCCTAAGCCGCTGATACACAGCCTGTCGCCCAGCATGGATATCATGGTGTCGAGCAATTTTGAGCGCCTGCTGTTTGATCTCTACGGCCGCGATGGTGCCGCAGTGGCGGAGTTGCTGGCAGATCGCAGTGTACCTATGCACTTGAGCGAATCGGCCCTGGCGCAGGCCCAAAAGACATTTTCCAGCTATAGGGTCGACGATGCGCGTACTATTGAGGTGATTCGTGAGCAGTACCAGGCGACCGGCTATCTGCTCGATCCCCATACCGCTATTGGTGTCGAGGCCGCAAGAAGGGTGCGCCGCTCTGCTGAGCAGCCAATGGTTTGCTTATCCACTGCACACCCGGCAAAATTCCCCGATGCTGTGGCGCAGGCACTGCCACAAACTAAAATTCCCTTACCGGCACATATGCAGGACCTCTGGCAGCGCGAAGAGCGATTCAAGGTGCTGCCCAACGACTTGTCCCAAGTGCACGACTATATGGCGACCATGTTGTCCGAAGGGCTCTAGCTGGCGCAGCGAGGGACTTGGCGGCCGGATTAAAAATAGCTGAGAGAGAATGAATACAACAATTCAGCGGCGGCCAGTGGATTTTTCCACTGGCCGTTTTGCTTCTGAAACTCCCAAAATTTTGCAGAGAGTACTGCTTGGTCGCGGTATCGTCAGCGAGGAGGCCCTGAACCACAGTCTCGCCAAGCTGCAGCAACCTCAGTTGATGCGGGGGCTGGATACAGCGGTGACACTGCTGGTGGAAACCGTGCGAGCGCAACAGAAGATCTTGATTGTCGGTGACTTCGATGCCGACGGTGCTACCAGCAGCACGCTCGCCGTACTGGCGTTGGGGGCCATGGGAGCGTCGGGTGTTGACTTCCTCGTGCCGAACCGCTTCGATTTCGGCTATGGGTTGACCCCGGAAATCGTTGAGGTGGCCAAAGATTATGCCCCGGATATGCTGGTCACAGTAGATAACGGCATCAGCAGCATCGATGGAGTTGCAGCGGCCAAGGCGGCGGGGATGACGGTGATCGTAACCGATCACCACCTGCCGGGCAGTGAGTTGCCAGAGGCTGATGCCATCGTCAATCCAAATCAACCGGGCTGTGATTTTCCCAGCAAGAATCTCGCCGGTGTGGGAGTGATTTTCTATCTGTTGAGCCGCCTGCGCAGTGCTCTGCAGGAGTGCGGCTGGTTTGAACAGAGTGGCATAGCCCCGCCGAATATGGCTGAGTACCTCGACCTGGTGGCATTAGGCACTGTGGCAGATTTGGTGCCTCTGGATCATAACAATCGCATCCTGGTGCACCAGGGTATCGCCCGTATCCGCTCCGGCCGTTGCCGGCCCGGGATTTCCGCGCTGTTGGAAGTGGCGGGGCGCGATCAGCGAAGGCTTTCCACTACAGATATCGGTTTTACCCTGGGGCCGCGGATCAATGCTGCCGGGCGCCTGGATGATATTGGTACCGGCATCCGCTGCCTCCTGACCCGCGATCCCAATGAGGCCCGAGAGCTGGCGGGGGAGCTGGATAGGCTCAACCGGGACCGCAAGGCAATAGAGCAGAGTATGCAGCGGGAAGCCCTGGCGGCGTTGGAAGAACTACAGCTTGAGGGGGAGATTCCCTGGAGTCTTTGCCTCTACGATACTAATTGGCACCAGGGGGTAGTGGGTATCCTCGCCAGCCGTATCAAGGAGAAATTCCACCGCCCGGTAATTGCCTTTGCAGAAGGGGATAATGGCCTGGTGAAAGGCTCTGCGCGCTCCATTCCTGGGTTACATATCCGCGATGCCCTGAGCGATGTGGCTGCAGCCAATCCTGAATTGATCAGTAAATTCGGCGGTCACGCCATGGCCGCGGGTTTGAGCTTGCCGGCGGAGCACCTCAGTGCCTTTCGTACCGAGTTTGAGCGGGCAGTGCGCAACCGCCTGGATGAAAATCAATTACAGGCAGTGATCGACTCTGATGGTGAATTGGATATTGCAGATTACACCCTGCAAACTGCAGCCTTGTTGCGCGCCTGCGCCCCTTGGGGCCAGGCGTTTCCCGAGCCGGTCTTCGATGGGGAGTTTCTGCTGCTGCAACAGCGAATCGTTGGTGAGCGCCACCTAAAAATGGTGGTTGCTCCGCCGCAGGCTCCGCAACTGGCACTGGATGCCATCGCCTTTAATGTGGACATAGATCAGTGGCCGCAGGCTGCCGAACGAGTGCGTTTGGCCTACAAGTTGGATGTCAATGAATTTCGCGGGCGGGAATCCCTACAGTTAATGGTGAACCTGCTGGAGGCGGTATAAGAGTCACCTTTTCAAAAATCGCGAAGTGCGGGGAGCGTATTCGCGGCTGTGCTTAAAAACGTCGTTGGAAGTAGAAGAAGTGAAACGGAAACAAGTCCAGGCTGAAGTCCTGCTGTTATTGGCCGCCCTGTTCTGGGGTGTCGCCTTTGTGCCACAAAAGGTCGCTATGGCGGATATTGAGCCGCTGGCATTTAACGCATGGCGCTTTATTCTCGGTGGCCTGATTTTGGTGCCGATCGTTTATTGGTTGTCTTCTCGCAGGGATTCCCAGCCCGGTGAAGTGGGCGGCAAGCATGTTAATCATCGTTGGAAAGCCTGTTTGCCCGGCGGTGCTGTGCTCGGTTTCTGGCTGTTTCTTGGTGCGGCGCTGCAGCAAGTGAGCTTGCTCTATACAACCGCTGGTCGGGCTGGGTTTATTACCGGTTTCTACCTGCTATTGGTGCCAGTGATCGGTTTGTCCCTCGGCCACAAAACCAATCGCTGGACTTGGGTGGGCATTGCTCTTGCCCTTTTCGGCCTCTATTGGCTGGCGGACTTTGCTGAAGAGTCGCAATTAATCGGTGACTTAATGGTGTTCGCGAGTGCCTTCGTATTCGCTATACAGGTGTTGTCGGCCGATCATCTGGTGAAGCGCTACGATGCATTGCGTCTCGCCTGTATTCAGTTCCTGGTATGCGGCTTGTTGTCAGCCCTGGCGTCCCTCTTCACTGAAGAAGCAACAATACAGTCGGCTGTGGATGCAGCCTGGCCCATCGCCTATATGATGATTTTTTCCACGGCACTGGCCTTTACTTTCCAATTGCTGGCCCAGCGCTATGCTGCGCCTTCCCACGCCACGGTAATTATGAGTCTGGAGGCGGTGTTTGCTCTGGCGGCGGGCTGGCTATTCCTCAATGAAGTGCTGAATGCCCGTGAGCTTATCGGTTGCGGCCTTATGTTGGCAGGAATGCTTGTTAGTCATTACGGTAACCACAATGGTACCCATCACTAGGAAGTAAAATGGAGCTGTCTGTACTCGCGCTTTTTGTCCCAGCCAGTTTTTTTGCCTCGGTAACGCCGGGATTGTGCATGATGTTGGCGCTCAGCCTGGGAATTACACTGGGGGTGCGCCACACCTTGTGGATGATGGTTGGTGAGCTGGCGGGAGTAGCCCTAGTGGCTCTGGCTGCAGTGCTTGGGGCTGCAGTGCTGATGGTGCAGTACCCGACAGTATTTCAGGTTTTCAAATACTGTGGCGGTGCTTATCTTGCTTGGGTGGGCGTGCAAATGTGGCGCTCGCGAGGGCAATTGGCCGCCATTGATGGCGGAGGCCGGGGGGCTATGCGTGTACGGCCTTCGCCTAAAGCGTTAGTGGCCCAAGGGTTTGTTACTGCTGTGGCCAACCCTAAAGGATGGGCTTTTTTCATTGCCTTATTGCCACCCTTTATCAATCAAAGTAAACCTTTGGTGCCGCAACTCTCCGTGCTGCTTGCCACAATACTGTTGCTGGAAACCCTGTGTCTGCTGATTTACGCTGGAGGTGGTCAGGCACTCAGTCGTCTGCTGGAACGTGCTGAGAATGTGCGCTTGATCAATCGCATCTCCGGTACATTGATGTTACTGGTGGGAGTCTGGCTGGCACTGTCCTGAGTTGGGCTGTCGTCGTTTTATGGAGGAAGTTCGATGGTAAAAACAACACTATCTGCATTGATTGCATTGACCCTGGCGGTGGCCGTGGCTGCCTGCGGCGGTGCCAAGGAGGAGCAGGCAATGGAAAATCAAGTTGAAAATACCCCGGGGCCTACCCAGCCGGAGGTAGCGCCAAGCGCTCCCGCGCCGAGGCCGGGGGAGTTGGTTTGGGTCTATCGCAAAAGCGGTCGCAAGCAGTGTGAAGGTGGAGGTATGACACTACAACAGAGCCTGGCCAAATTACGAGAGAATGGCATTGCGGTACAGGAGTCCCGCTGTGGCGTGCGAACTGACAGGATGTACCCGGCAGTGTGTGGGGCCCCTACCGGAGATATATTGCTGCATCTCGTTGGTATGGATGCTTTAGATGCAGCGTTGGAGTTGGGTTTCGATCCCGCCGAGCAGGTGCAATACCAATTTGCGGCATGTCGCGATAACAGCGCCTAGAAATTGTTGAATAGTGCTTGCTGTGGTGTTTGGTGAGCCTTGGAATCCGTAGGTGCTATCGGTGAATATATCTCAGGCAGCCCGCAGCTCGGGCCTAAGTAGTAAAGCCTTACGTCACTACGAGGAAATTGGCCTGTTGGTTCCCAGTCGTGGGGCTAATGGCTACCGCCAGTACACTGCAAGTGATGTAGAAACCCTGCGCTTTATCCAGAGGGCCCGTGTCAGCGGTTTTTCGACTGGAGAGGTTCGGGCTTTGCTGGAGTTGCGCGAGAACCCCGACAGGCGCAGCCGGGAAACCAAGCTGCTGGTCAGTGAAAAACTATCCCACCTGGAAGAGCAACTCCGAGACCTGCTCGAAATGCGTACAACCCTGTTGGCATTTGAGAAAAGTTGTGCCGGCAACGACTCACCCGAGTGCGCAATCCTGGACCGGTTATCTGGTCAGCTTCCAGGCTAATCCAATGGGTATCTCATTAGCTGTCGACTGGCAGGACCCCCGCGCGCTGCGGTAGAATGCGCGCCGCTTTTTATTTTGTCCGGACACCGAAAGTTCATGGAAATCAATCCCCTCCTCAATCAATTAAAAGACCTCGAAGAGCGCACTGACGTTCTTAGGGGGTATCTTTGACTACGCCAGCAAGAAAGAACGCCTTACCGAAGTAGAGCTGGAGCTGGCCGAGCCGAGCGTTTGGGACGACCCCAACCGCGCACAGGAACTGGGGCGCGAGCGCTCCTCCCTGGAAACGGTGGTTAATACCATCGAAAACCTCGACTCCGGTATCGCCGATTGCCGCGAACTGCTGGAAATGGCAGTCGAGGAAAATGATGAGGACTCCGTAGGGGAGGTCTCCACTGAGATCGAAGGTCTCCAGCAGCAGCTGGGGATTCTGGAATTCCGCCGTATGTTCTCCGGCGAGAATGACGAGAACAATGCCTACCTGGATATCCAGGCCGGCTCCGGTGGTACCGAGGCCCAGGACTGGGCGGAAATGATCCTGCGTATGTACCTGCGCTGGGGTGAAGCCCACGGCTTCAAGACCACCCTGGAAGAGGTCTCTGCGGGGGAAGTGGCCGGTATCAAGAGTGCCACCGTGCACTTTGCCGGCGACCATGCCTTCGGCTGGTTGCGCACAGAAACCGGTGTACACCGCCTGGTGCGCAAATCGCCGTTTGATTCCGGCAATCGCCGTCACACTTCTTTCAGCTCGGTATTTGTGTCACCGGAAATCGATGACAATATCGAGATTGAAATCGACAAATCCCAGGTGCGTGAAGACACCTACCGCGCGTCAGGCGCCGGTGGTCAGCACGTCAACAAAACCGATTCTGCTGTGCGTTTGACCCACACAGAATCCGGGATCGTCGTGCAGTGCCAGAGCGAGCGCTCCCAGCACCAGAACCGCGATAAAGCCTGGAAAATGCTGCGCGCAAAAATGTACGAGCAGGAAATGCTCAAGCGCAACGCAGAGAAGCAGGCCATGGAAGACAGCAAGGCCGACATCGGTTGGGGCAGCCAGATCCGCTCCTACGTGTTGGACGACCAGCGTATCAAGGACCTGCGTACCAGTGTCCAGACCAGTAACTGCCAGGCAGTACTGGACGGAGACCTGGACCAATTTATCGAAGCCAGCCTCAAAGCCGGCCTCTGATTTAAAGACTCCACTCTCACCGCGCCCCTCGTCTCTCACTAATGGGACGAGGGGTAATATCACTCACAAAACTGATAGATCACCATGACTGATATCCAGCAAGACGAAAACAAACTGATCGCCGAGCGCCGCACCAAGCTTTCCGCTCTGCGCGAGAAGGGCAATGCTTTCCCCAATAGTTTTCGCCGCGAGAACCTCGCTGCCGACCTGCAAGCTGAGTTCGGCGATAAACAGAAAGAGGAGCTGGAAGAACTGGGTAAACGGGCGTGCGTAGCGGGGCGAATCCTGGCTAAACGCGGACCCTTTATGGTGATCCAGGATGTGTCTGACCGCATCCAGCTCTACGCCGATAAAGCGGCACAGAAAGATATTAAAGAGCGCTTCGGTGCCTGGGATATCGGCGATATCGTCGGCGTAAAAGGCACACTGCACAAATCCGGCAAGGGCGATCTCTACGTCAACTGTGAAGAGTACAGCCTGCTGACCAAAGCACTGCGCCCGCTGCCGGAAAAATTCCACGGCATCGCCGATCAGGAAATGCGTTATCGCCAGCGCTATGTGGACCTGATCGCCACGCCGGAAGCCCGCGAAGTGTTCCGCGTGCGCTCCAAAGTGATCGAGTACATCCGCGATTTCCTCAACGCCCAGCAGTTTATGGAAGTGGAAACGCCTATGCTGCAAGTTATTCCCGGCGGTGCCAGTGCGCGCCCGTTCGTTACTCACCACAATGCGCTGGATATCGATATGTACCTGCGTATTGCCCCGGAACTGTATCTGAAGCGTCTGGTCGTGGGTGGTTTTGAGCGGGTTTACGAGATCAACCGCAACTTCCGTAACGAGGGCCTGTCCACGCGCCACAACCCCGAATTCACCATGCTTGAGTTCTACCAGGCGTATGCGGACTACAACGACCTGATGGATCTCACTGAGAAGATGCTGCGCGGTATCTGTGAAGATGTTCTGGGCTCCACCACTGTGGAATACCAGGACAGCAGCTACGACTTCTCCAAGCCGTTCGCGCGTTTGTCTGTGTTCGATTCCATCCTGCACTACAACCCGGAACTGACTGCGGCCGATATCGACAATATTGAATCCGCCCGCGCCGTTGCCGAGAAGCTGCAAATCCCACTGAAAGACAGCTGGGGCCTGGGTAAGGTACAGATCGAGATCTTCGAGAAAACTGTAGAGCACCGTCTCGACCAGCCGACCTTTATCACTGAGTATCCAACCGAAGTGTCTCCGTTGGCTCGCCGTAATGATGACAACCCGTTTGTCACCGACCGCTTTGAATTCTTCGTTGGCGGCCGCGAGATTGCCAACGGTTTCTCCGAGTTGAATGACGCGGAAGATCAAGCCGAACGCTTCAAGGCCCAGGTTGCGGAGAAAGATGCCGGTGACGACGAAGCCATGCATTACGACGCCGATTATATCCGCGCGCTGGAATACGGTCTGCCGCCCACCGCTGGTGAGGGCATCGGTATCGACCGTCTGGTAATGCTGTTTACCAACTCTCCATCGATTCGCGACGTACTGCTGTTCCCGCATATGCGTCCTGAAACGAACGATTAAACGGCTCACCGCGCTACTAGCAGTGTGCTCTGCCGTCGCGTCAATATTTCGGCGCGACGGCCCTCTCCGGATATCCTCTTCTAAAGTCGGGCATTCCTGTACAGGAATTTCATTGGCCTTTTCCCGTTTGTCGCATCTGTGTAACTGATGTTACGGCCGCGATCTACTCTAAATAAATCCATCGACGAAATTGCAGAGCTGTAGAAAGTGAGCAATAAAAGAAGGAGAAAGTGTTGGCAACTAAGGCGGCGCAATGTATTTGTGGGCTGGGGAGTTTGTTTATCTGCTGTACTGCCCTGGCTCAGTCGAAGTTACAATACCCTCTATCACAGGAACTAAATGCTAGCTCGGTACCAATTGAGTTCCAAAACCTTCCTGTACCGTATACGCCTTCCCTTCCTAGAGTCTCGACTCAAAACGGCTGGCGCTTTGCCGTCACGCCATACTTATTCCTGCCCTTGCGTACCAAGGGTGAGTCTACAGTGGCTGGAACCACAGTGGATGTTGATCTCAACCTGAAGAGAACCCTGGAACTTCTAAATGTGGCTTTTTCTGCCCGGCTTGAGGCCTGGAAGGGACGCTTTGGCGTAGTTACCGATCTTTATTATGTACACCTGAATTTAAAAGAGGGGGCTAGTATACGCCCTCCCAGAAATCCACAGTTAGATATAGACATCAATATTGATGTAAATGTGGATGTACATCAGGGGTGGGTTGCTGCATTTGGTGCATTTCGTTTATTAGATGGGAGTTTTGCCACTGGTGAGCACCGTTATTTTTGGGATGTCGGTGCGGGTGTACGCTGGAACCGTCTCCGGCAGGAGGTGAAAGCCAGGGTAGGAATTGATATTGCCCCGATGCCTGAAGTGCGAAACCGGCTGGGAGGCCGCAAGAGCTGGTGGGAACCAGCTATAGGCACCAGAGTGGGGCTCAGGCTGAATGATTGTCTTACTCTGGGGGCGCGCACTGAAATCGGAGGTTTTGGTGCCAGCGGTGACGAATTGCAATGGAATCTACTGGTCGGACTTGACTGGCGTGCTTGGGAAGCAACATCCTTACGTTTGGGTTACCAGTATTACAGTATCGACTATTCCAGTAGACTTCCAGATGGAAAATTTGCCTATGATATTGACCAGCATGGGCCCTATATAGCCGCTACATGGCGTTGGTGATCCCTGATTATTAGGTTTGGATAATATATAAATACTGACTGGAGACTCCGTTTTCCTGGTACTCCTATGATGCTTGTTGGTGAAGTATATTCACTTCTATTCTGTTTGTGATTTAATCGCGAACCTGGCAATAATATTCTTTTTATAAAACGTTCCCCCTGGAATAGATCTTCGAATGAGATGCCTGAGTTTTTTGGGTGTATTTATATCTGGCTTGATAGATAAACAATAAAAAAATAAAAATTTAAAGGCGATTTTCTTATGGAGCCAGGGTTGATAATGGCTTTAAATTTTTGAGATTTTTAAAGGTTGAATTCTGGTGTTAATATGCGGATCTAACCTCGCTAAAAAGCCTATCAATAGATGAGGGCCCCGGTTTATCAGAAACATTACTGGGACGGTTGTTATAAAGTTTTTGGTTTTACTTCGTTGACAGCATTGCTGTGTGAAGATAAAAATCTGACCGTTAAATAATTAACCTGGAATAAGGTAATTGTGGTGACAGGACTGTTTCGCCAGCAAGTTGTAGAAAGGCAAGTGGATCGCTTGCACGGTGGGGTTTTACTCCTGCCGCGTTTTTCACATACCGCTATTCTCGCGCTGCTACTAATTTGGATAGCAGTTGTCTTTATCTGGTTAGCTATTAGCAGTTATGCTCGCAAGGAGAGCGTAACTGGCTGGTTGGAGCCAGCCTCTGGATTGGTGCGGGTTTATGCTGAGCGTTCGGGCATTATTAAACAGGTTCTGGTGCGCGAAGGTGATAGGGTGATTAAAGGCCAACCACTGCTAGTGGTAAATGGAGATCGGATATTAGCTGACGGAAAGAACCTCGAGGCCTTATTATTGACTGAATATGAGAGTCAACAAAAGCTAGTCAATGAGCAGCTTGAGCGCGGCGATAAGATTTATCGTCAACAACTCCATGATGTAGATGAGCGTATTAATGCTAGTAGGGAGGATCTGGCACTACTTGAAAAACAGATAGAATTGCAATCCCGACATTCTGCGTTAGTGGCTGAGCAGGTAGAACGTTACCGTGTTCTAAAGCTAGATGGTCATGTATCCTCTTCAGAACTGGATGCCACCATTGCCCAGGAGTTGGAGCTATATGTTGATCGACAGGAGCTTGAGCGGAGTCGGGTTAATTTACGCAATCAAATTCAGAGGCTTGAAAGAGATCGATTACTACTCCCCGAAGAATACGCTAATAGTAGTGATCAATTGCGAACAAGGCTCTCAGACCTAGCCCAGCAAATAGCTAAATTGCATGGTCAGCGAGCTTATATCGTTAAAGCATCCCGATCAGGAGTGGTTAGTAATTTGCAGGCGTTTGAGGGGCAACAGACGCAAACCCATATTCCAGTTTTATCACTGTTGCCGGAGGGGCATATACTAACGGCACAATTGCTGGTATCTGTACGCTCAGCGGGCTTTCTCAGTCCGGGCCAGCAAGTGAAAATTCGCTATGATGCCTTCCCTTACCAAAAATTTGGTCTCTATGCCGGCACTGTACTGGAAGTGTCAGACACTGTTCTTCTGCCTGATGAGTTACATCGTGTACCTGTAGCTGTGGATGAGCCGGTTTTTAAGGTCATTGTAGAGCTGGCTGATCCTTCGGTTAATGCCTACGGGCGACGCTTTCAACTCAAGCCAGGTATGACTTTATCTGCCGATGTGAATCTGTCGGAGAGAAGCTTATTAGAGTGGTTGCTGGAACCAATTTATAGTTTAAAGGGGCGGTTGTAATGGAAACCAGCGCATGGTCATCGGTAAATAATGGGCGAGCGGAAACCCATTTGAATTTCTCTGTACATCGCCAATTGCCGGTAATTTTGCAGACGGAGGCTGCGGAGTGTGGATTGGTATGTCTGGCGATGATTGCGGGATTTCATGGTTATGATACTGACCTTGTTAGTCTGCGCCACCGATTTCATATTTCCAATCATGGCATCAACCTCAAGACCCTGGTAGATATCGCTGATCGCTTACATTTAGCGGGCCGTGCACTGCGACTTGAAATGGAGGAGTTGGAAGAGTTGCAGTGTCCCTGTGTACTCCATTGGGATATGAATCACTTTGTGGTACTCAAGTCATTACAGCGCGGTACTGCCGTTATTCATGATCCAGCAATGGGGGAGCGGATATTGTCCCTTGAGGAGCTTGCCCAACACTTTACTGGTGTTGCTCTGGAACTTTTGCCGACAGATGAATTTCAACTGGGGGAGGACCGTCAACAGCTTAAGCTACGTCATTTCTGGTCGTCTATCAGTGGGCTAAAACGTAGTTTGGGCCAGATATTGATACTGTCATTGATACTGCAATTGTTTGTTGTAGTTTCCCCTTTCTATATGCAAACCGTGGTGGATGATGTCATCTTGCGGGGGGATGAAAGCCTGCTATTGGTATTAGCTATGGGTTTTGGCTTGTTACTGGCGATACAAGTTGGTACGAATGCGTTAAGGGAATGGGTCATTCTGCATGTTTCTAGTCGGCTAAATGTACAAATGGCAGCAAATCTTTTTCGCCACCTGATTCGTTTGCCGATGAATTATTTTTTTACCCGACATATGGGCGATATAGTCTCTCGCTTTGGTTCCCTGAACAAAGTACGTGAGTTGCTTACCACAGGATTGGTTGCTGCAGTTGTGGACGGAATAATGGCTCTCATTACACTCGTCGCTATGATATTTTATGATATGAAGCTAACGTTAATTGTGCTATTGGCGGTTGCGCTTTATATTATCTTACGAGTATTGCTGTATCGCCCGTTGCATCTCCTTACTGAAGAGGAAATTGTTGTGCAGGCAAAGCATGACTCACACTTTATGGAGTCGGTGCGAGCCATACAGACAATTAAATTATTTCAGCGTGAAAATGATCGTCAAAGTCAGTGGCAAAACTATTTGGTCGATGCCATTAATAAGGATATTCGCATCACCCGCTGGAATATTGGTTATAAAACAGCGAACCGTTTGTTGTTTGGTATAGAAAATCTTTTGGTGATTTATTTTGCTGCAATAGCTGTGATGGGTAATATTTTCACTATTGGTATGCTTTATGCCTATATGAGCTACAAGAACCGCTTTGTACAATCCATGGATGCATTAATCGCAAAGTGGATAGAGTTGAAAATGCTTGGTTTACATTTGGATCGATTGTCTGACATTGTCTTTACTAAGACTGAGTCAACGGGGGAAGTATGTAATCGTAGAGTGGAAATTGATCGGAGTGGACCTCTGCAAGGTAAAATTGAGGTGCGTAATCTTACTTTTCAATATGGTGAAGCGGAAACACCAGCCTTTCAAAATTTGAGCTTTACAATAGAACCCGGTGAAACTGTTGCCATTGTAGGCCCAAGCGGGTGCGGTAAAAGTACTCTTTTAAAGTGCATGATGGGTTTGCTGCAGCCGACAGCGGGGGAGATCCTGATCGATGGTCAGCCTTTAAAGCAAATACCTCACTATCGAAGTCAGATAGCTGGAGTTTTGCAGGATGATCAACTGCTTGCAGGTAGCATTAGTGACAATATCGCCTGCTTTGAACCCAAGATAGATATGCAGGAAGTAGTTCGTAGTGCGAAAAAGGCATGTATTCACGATGAGATAATGTATATGCCTATGCAATACAATACCTTGGTTGGTGATATGGGTACCAGCCTTAGTGGTGGGCAAAAGCAGAGAATTGTGCTGGCACGCGCGCTCTATCGTGTACCACGCATTTTGTTCATGGATGAAGCAACTAGTCACTTGGATATGGCTACAGAATCTTTGGTTAATGACCATATCAAAGGACTTGCCATAACCAGAGTACTGGTTGCTCATAGGCCGGAGACGGTCAGGTCTGCAGGGAGGCGGATTGTATTATCCAGTGCATTTTCTGGAGTTGCTTAGATAAACGGAAATACCCTTAATTTAAATATAGGACTTTACTTATGAAAGAGCTCACGGTCAATGAAATGCAGGAAGTTAATGGTGGCCTTATAAAAACTATTATTAAGATTATTGATAAAATAATAAATGACAATGGGGATGGCGATGCTGAAACAGCTTCCTATACCTCTGAATCAGGCTGAAACAGGAATAGGTAACTGTATAGTTAAATCTGCGCCCATATGGGCGTAGATCTTTAGCTGGCTTAGGTGGCAAGTGTTGTGCTCAATAAAAAGTGACTGTTTTAGTTAACGTATAGAAAGAGAGGTAAATGCGAAAACCTTCCAGTGCTTGTCTGACTGAATAATTTCAATATTTGCCCTTATTTCCCGCGTTTTTTTTTCTATCTGCCCCCAATTGTAACCCTCTGCAGTTGCTTGCCACTTGCTGGTGATTCTGAACGCCTTATTCCCATTGATAACTATATGTTTAGCATATTCTACTTCAAGATTATTGATTGAGCGCAACGAACCCGAATTTCCGCTAGAAGTCACTGGTTGAAAAATATGTGAAAGATTGGTAGTGGTGTTTTTGAAATTTTCGTCGCTAATAAGATTAGATAAGCGGGTGTTTAATGCTTCAGTTTGGGGTTCTTCATATGCAGCGGCCAGCCTCTTAAGAAGTGTTTCTACCATTTGTTCAAGTTCTTTTTTGTTGACCGTCCCAGGCAGGGGGATGCGTAGCTCTCCTGGGAGGGTATAGTAAATAGCTCCTGCACAAATAAGTACAATACTGTAAAATAGAATAGGGTGCTTGTTTTTCGCCTCTACTCTTCTAGTGCGAAGAGTCAGGATGAAGAAAATAAAAATGCAAAACCCGAAGAGCACTGCCATTGGGATTACGGCGCTGGGGTTCTCAATGAGTACTGGACCGCTATTGGGAGCACGGTAGTCGTATAAGTAGTTGCGCCATTGTATATCTGGAAAATCAGGCGCAACATGGGTGGGAAAGGGGCCTGCAGGGTCTTGAATCAGTGTTGGTACCGAGTTTATAGCATCGGTAAAAATAGTCCAGTCGATACTGACACTCTGAGGCAGCTCTTTAATTTTGAATCTTTCCCTGTAGCCGATAAGTAGGGAGCCGATTTCTATTGATTCATCTTCAGTTATTTTCGTATAGCCTGCCTCATTGGCTTTGAGGAATATTATTTCAGTGCTGATTGGTTCGGATATCTCACGGTCGATAGTAGTTGGATTTTTGCCCCGTAGGTATTTCAAGGTTGTGCGGCGAAGAAGTTCACGTTTTTTGGTGGTTAATGGTTGCCAGGCATTGAAATTTTGATCAGTCCACCGTAGTAAATCTTTGGGGCGCAATAGTATTTCGTGTCGAATTTGGCGTGGCTCTACATAGAGGAAAGATTGCAATGGATAGCGGTTTTGGCGGTTGAGGCTGTGGTTGGAAAATTTGGTATTCCAGGGATCTTTCCAGTCAATATTGAGAGATTCTGTCCGAGATAAGTATTGGAAATTACTGACTGGAGTTTTACCGTGTTGACTGGTAAATCCGATAGTAACTGTTGCCTCTCCATCATTTCCTAGCGGGGGTTGGATATCCAGATGACTTACCCCCTTGATAGGATATTCTATATTTGCCAGTAAAATAATTTCATCATCTGGGAGCTTGGGCGCTCTAAGACCAGTGCGTGGATCAAGCTTGCCAGCGAAGGGGGAGTTTCTTGGTTTTCTTTCGGCGATGCGAATTTCGGAATTTGTCGGTTTGATTTCCCTTTTTTCGGTAAAAATTTTAACAGCAAATTTTTTGTGCTTTTTGACGGCTATAGCCAGTTCATAGATACTTTCTGTGGGAAGGATTTCAGGCCAGAACTTTTCGGCATCTTCCGCTGATATTTCAAATCTGATTTGCAGTTTATCTCCAGTAACTTCAATTTCAGCGATATTTGGAGCAGTCTCGGCACCGGCGTAACCTATGAAGTTGGCATAGGTGATAGATGGTGTCAAAATGATCAAAAAAATACTGACTAGAGTTCCTATTTTTTTGATAAGTCCTGCTTCTATTGTTTTGATTTGAATCATTTTTAGTAAGAAACTAGTGGGTTGGCTTCATATTAATTAGAACTGGCTAGTTGAGAGGCCTTATTTGTTGTTCAAGGCTCCGTTAGTCTTGACATAGACGTAGTAATTAAATTTTCGAGTGCCGATCCTATCAGTATAGATTGAACATTCCTCTGACTTGTCCTTAATCAGTGCATGTATTCGTAATTTTACTTATCGAGTTGATTCACACTGTTTTTTTGACGGATACTTCCTTCCCCAGTTATACGCCGAAGCTGTCGATGAATATGTTGGCAGATATGATGTTCAGGTTAGTTAATTAGCACTAAATGATTGGGCAGCTCGTCTTTTACTGCACTTCTAGGTGCGGCCTCTCTCAATAACTCGCCACATTGCGCTATACATGAAAGTAAGGCTTCCCCAGCCTTGCCCCGTTTGATCTCCTGTATAAAGCTTTCAATAATCACCTGCCAATTGTCATTGGTAATATGCTGGGCGAGGCCGCGGTCTGCCAAAATCTCTACATAGTGCTCTGCCTCGCATACAAAAATCAAAAGTCCAAGCCGACCTTTGGTACTGTGTAATTCCTGTTCGAGAAACTGGCGACGGGCGAGGTTGGATGCTCGCCAAAATTTTATCTTTTTGGGGACCAGTCGCATTGTGATGGGGCGCCAGCGGAAAAAAATTGCTAGGGCAATAAATAGTATCCATTGCAGTATAAAAGCCTGTTGGAAGCTAATCCACCAAGGCAGGTATTGGAACAGCGGGGAAAGTAAAAGTGCGAGAAATGCAGCCCACAACGTGGAAATGTATAAGTAGTTGTCCGCTTCTTTTGCTACAACAGCCATTACTTCGGCATCAGTATGGGTTTCCACCTCTTTGATCGCTTCGGCTACTTGGCGTTGATAACTGTTGCTGAGCATTACCATCCTCCCGACGCGCCTCCTCCGCCAAAGCCGCCACCACCTCCGCTAAACCCGCCCCCCGGTCTGCCACCGCTGGAGTAACCGCCTCCAAAACCACCCGTTCCATAGTAGCCGCCGAAGCGGCCTCGCTTATAGCTACGCCTGTGTACGGGTGAACTGAGCATTGAAGTGCCAAACAGGTGCAGCATTACTAAAATCAGGAATATTCCTGCCAAAAAGGCGATGCGTCGGTCTTTTTTATTTTCTATGGGTTCGGCTACATACTCATTTTTTGTGGCTGCGATGATAGACTGCACGCCAGTTTCTATACCTTCCGAAAAAGCTCCACGGCGAAATTTCGGCAGTACTTTGGTATGGATAATATTGGCAGCCAATGCGTCTGTCAGTGCGCTCTCCAGACCGTAGCCGACTTCAATGCGAACCTTGCGCTTGTTAGGTGCGATTAAAAACAAAATGCCATTGTTTTTATCCTTATGACCCAGCTTCCATTCTCGTGCCAGCTGGTTGGCGTACTCCTCTATAGTGAGCCCTTGTAGATCTGGCAAAATTGCGACTACGAGTTGATTGCTGCTTTCAGATTCGTATTGCTGGATCTGCTCAGTCAGTCGGTATCGTTCTTCTGATGATAAAAGCTCTTCCTTGTCTATTACGCGCCCCGTCAGTATGGGAAACTGTACATCTGCCCACAGCGACATAGTCATCCATGAGGTGATTAGGGCTAAGGCAAGCAGTGCGGGGCGAATCATAAATTTGACACCTGCCTATTGGAAATTCACCTCTGGAGCCTTCTCCGCCCCCTCAGTGGTAGCTTGGTAAGTCTCACGCAGAGGCATATTGCGGTAAAGAATTACGTGCCAAATCTTACCGGGAAAAGTGCGGATTTCCCGGTTGTAGCGCTGCACAGCCTGGATATAATCCCGCCGCGCCACGCTGATTCTGTTTTCAGTTCCTTCCAGCTGGGATTGAAGACTGAGGAAGTTCTGGTTGGCCTTAAGGTCGGGGTAGCGTTCTACCACGAGCATTAGGCGGGCCAGGGCGCTGGAGAGTTGGGATTGGGCAGCTTCGAATTGTTGCAGCTTGGCTGGATCATTGAGTAGGTTGCCATCTAGCTGCATAGAATTTACCTTGGCGCGAGCCTCGGTAACCGCTTGCAGTGTCTCACGCTCATGGCCCGCATAGGCTTGTACTGTTTTTACCAAATTGGGTACCAAGTCTGCCCGGCGCTGGTATTGGTTCTCTACTTGGGCCCAGGCGGCTTTTACCTGCTCGTCATAGGTAGGGATGTTGTTGATGCCGCAGCCACTGAGCAAGGCCACCAGCAGGCAGAGTAGGATGCAGTGCCAAGAGGGTAGACTGTTGCCAGCGGCAGAGCTCATGCGGGGTATCCTTATTCTCCTGTAAACCAACCAAGAATAGTCCGCCTTAGTCTCTGTGCTGGGGGCGGCACAGAGATGGAGCCGAAATGGCACTAAAAGCAACAATTTTTAAGGCCAAAGTACAAATCGCCGATATGGATCGGGATTATTATGCGGAGCATCAGTTAATTTTGGCCCGTCACCCATCGGAAACCGATGAGCGTATGATGGTGCGCTTGCTGGCATTTGCCCACAACGCTGCGGATTCCCTTGAGTTCACTAGAGGTCTCTCTTCAGATGAGGAGGCGGACCTGTGGCAGAAAAGCCTCAATGGTGAGATAGATCTATGGGTGGAAGTAGGTCTTCCTACTGAGGAGCGTGTGCGTAAAGCCAGCAATCGGGCTGAGCAAGTTTTAGTTTACAGTTACGGGCGGCGTACTGCGCCAGTGTGGTGGCAAAAGCTGGAGAGCCAGCTTGCACGTTTTGATAACCTCAGGGTTTATCATTTGGTTGCAGACGCTACTGAACAGCTGACGGCGATGGCCGAGCGAAATATGGAGTTCAGCATTTCCATTCAGGATGGTCATATATGGCTAGCCGATGGTACTAACAACGCGGAGATTACTCCGGAAATCTGGAAATAGGAGCAGAAAAATTAATGCCTTCATTTGATATTGTATCTGAAGTGGATAAGCATCAGCTGACAAACGCGGTGGATCAGGTGAATCGCACAGTCACCAACCGTTTTGATTTTAAAGGCGTGGATGCTGAAGTGGAGATGAGTGAATTCTCTCTGGTGGTTCGTGCTGAGGTGGATATGCAGGTTGACCAGATGGTGGATATGTTACGTGGTGCGTTGATCAAATGTGATATTGACCCCTTGGCGATGGATGTAGGAGAAAAAGAACAGTCTGGGAAGCAGGTTAAAGTAGGTGTGACCTTAAAGAACGGGCTTGACAAAGATCTGTCAAAAAAAATCGTTAAACTGATCAAAGATGAAAAGCTTAAGGTGCAGGCGGCTATTCAGGGTGAGCAAGTACGAGTTACTGGTAAGAAGCGCGATGATCTGCAGCAGGTAATTGCCTTGCTGCGTAGTAAGGAGTTGGAACAACCGCTACAGTTCAATAACTTCCGCGATTAACTGGGTTTGTAGTTTTTATGCGTTTTTTCTTCAGTTTTATATTTATGTTGCTTTCACCACTGGTGGTAGTGGCAGAAGTTAGCTCTGCCAAGTTAAAGGCCAGCTATTGGGTGAATAATAGCGCGGGCCTGGATATTTCCGGCTTAAGTTTTTGTGCCGGCAGGCTACTTGCAGTTTCCGATAAAAATTCTGGAGAAATTTATACACTAAAGTTGCGCGACGGGGATGCCGATCTGGTATCCCATCTTCAACTAGATGGCTTAGGTGTGCCTGAGCATGATGAGCCTGTGAGTTTCTGGGAGGCATTTAAGGAACTCTTTCGCCCAGCTGATGAGCTGGACTTCGAAGGAGTTAGCTGTGATGGAAGCACCATTTATCTTGTCAGTGAGCACTATAACCGTATTGCTGTGGTGAGCGACCAGGGAAAAGCAAGCTGGCAAGAGTACCTATGGTCACCCGCCGCGAAATCTCAAGGCTACTTGCAAAAAGCCAATGCTTCCAGTGAGGGGCTGGTAAAGGCCGGTGACGTCTTCTGGGTAGCTATGGAGCGCGAACCGCGGGGCTTGCTGAAGTTGAACTCGAGCGGTGGTGCCAGTGTGTTTTCTTTACCATCGGTAGCTGGCCTCGACTTTAGAGGGCGCTCGGAAGACCTGACTGGCTTGGATTATTACGACGGGGCTTTGTTTACCCTGGAACGTAATGCGCATGCGGTATGTCGCAGGGCTCTGCCAAGCCTGAAGGCGGAATGGTGCCTGGATTACCATGCCCTTGAAGTGTCCCCAGAACGTGTCTACGAAGAGACTCGCTATGGCAAGGGGGAGGGATTGGCTGTCAATCAGCAAGGTATTTTTGTAGTGCTTGATAACAATAATGTAGGCCGCGCTCTGGCTCCCGATGATAAACGTGCACTACTACTTCACTTAGCTTTCCCCAGAGATAATCAATAGTTATTCAATTTATATGGAATGAGTTCAGTTCATCTCTGAGGTTATTAGGAGCTGCCTAGCCAATATGGCGCATAATTTGCGTTATATCTGATTTTTTAATCCCGAGGTTGGCAATCTCCAAACAATGGCCTTCTACAAAAGAGCAAATTATCGACAAATTGCTGATAAGTGTTGGGGCTACTATGATGAGCAACAGCCGACTTTGCATATCGTATCTTAGAAGCCGATGTGAGTATGTCGCAAGTTTCCTGGTAACGCTTAGATCCTGATTCTACTGTAGGAGTATTTTTTGATTAATGAGAGGACAGCTTAGCGTTAAAAACTTTATCGATAATGATGTAGTTCTAAAGCTTTATTGTTTCCATAGTAAATGGAATTTACCGTGAAAAATTGTTTTTTATCTGGTGCTGTTGGGATATTACTCTCACTGACAGGGCAGGCAACTGAAATTATTCCCGCAAAAAAAATTACGCACTACTGGGTTGATGGTAGTGCTGGATTGAGCCTTTCTGGCTTGAGTTTCTGTGGTGATAGCTTGGTTACAGTTTCAGATAAATACTCAAAAGAAATTTATCGAATTAAGATTGAGGATGGAAGTGCAAAATTGGAAACTTTCTTAGAGATTTCAGGGTTGAAAGTTCCAAAGAAAGATAAACCAAAAAATTTTTGGCATTTTTTTCTTGAGCTTACCCGTCCGGTTTCCGCGATGGACTTTGAGGCAATTAGTTGCACTAATAAATCCATTTATTTACTGAGCGAACGTTACAATCGTATTGCTGAGGTAAATATGCGGGGCAAGGGGCACTGGCTGGAAAATATGTGGTCCTCAATGGCAAAAGCTCAGGGTTATATGCAAGGGTACAACCTTTCTGGTGTTGGGTTGGCAAAGGTAAAGGATTATTTTTGGGTGGCTATGGAGCGTGATCCTCGTGGTTTGGTAAAGCTTGGTCCTGATGGGAGTGTCCAGATATTTACACCGCCACCAGTAAAAGATTTGGATTTCCGTGGGGAGTCTGAAAATTTGGCCGGTTTAGATTACTACGATGGAGCTTTGTTTACTCTTGAGCCAAATGCTTATGCGGTGTGTCGAAGGGCTCTGCCAAGCCTAAAAGCAGAATGGTGTTTGGACTATCGAGAAATAGAGGAATCCTCTGAGCTTAAGTATGAGGCTTCTCGCACGGGGGGTAAGGGAGATGGTCTAGCTATCGGAGAAGAGGGCATTTTTATCGTGTTCGATAATGATAATATTAGTCGTAGTACTGATCCACAAGACCGACGCGCCCTCTTTTTACAGCTGGGTTTCCCGGAAGTTGTTGATTAGATTGAATGGAGACATATGAATTGGCTATAAAGCTAAGCGGTAATTTGGGCCCGTTATGATTAAGAGCTTTCTTTATGTAATTGCCGGCGTATTACTCTCAGTTACGGGAGTAGGAGCTGAAGTTATTCCCGCAAAAAAGATAAACCACTATTGGTTGGATGGTAGTGTGGGAGAAGGTATATCTGGTCTGAGTTTTTGTTATGGGGAGCTGCTCACAATTTCTGATAAAAATTCAAAGGAAATTTTCACCCTAAAACGAGAAGGCAGACACGCAAAATTAGCTTCTTATTTGCAGCTTTCAGGGCTAATTGTTCCCCAAAAAGATAAGCCTAGAAATTTTTGGCATTTTATCTTGGACCTATCCAGGCCAGTGGGCGCACTGGATTTTGAGGGAATTACATGCTCCGATAAATATATCTATATAGTAAGTGAGCGTTACAATCGTATTCTTGAAGTGGACCGGCAGGGGAACGCTCACTGGTTGGATGCTATGTGGACCACCGAGGCCAGAGCTCGAGGTTACATGCAGGGCTTCAACCTTGCTAGCGAGGGCTTAGTGAAAATTGGTGATGACTTTTGGGTAGCTATGGAGAGTGAGCCTCGCGGTTTGGTAAAGCTTAGCCCCAATGGCGATGTTCAGCTTTTTACTCCACCATCGGTTGCCGGATTGAACTTTCGTGGAGAGCCTGAAGATCTGGGAGCGCTTGATTATTATGATGGCGGGTTATTTACTCTGGAGCGAAATGCTTATGCCGTATGCCGAAGAGTTCTACCAAGCCTCAAAGCTGAATGGTGCTTGGACTACCGAGAAATTGAAAAATCTTCTGAGTTACAATATGAGGGACATCGCACTGGAGGCAAGGGAGATGGATTGGCTGTAGGGAAAGAAGGTATATTTATAGTGTTTGATAACGATAACATCAGCCGCAGTGCAAATCCTCAGGATCGCCGCGCGCTCTTGTTACATTTGGCCTTTCCTGAGGGTGTCCAGTAAAGCCAGATTTGGGGAGTGTATCTGCTACTTGTGGTTGGTTTTTTGTAGATACCCTGAAGGTTTAACCAGTCAAGATTTATGTGGTAAGGCCTTGAATATCTTAGAGTGTAATCCTTACCCTCTTTTCCAGAGATCCCTACTTACCCAGCAAGCGAGGTTATGGCTGATTTGCCATGCTTGGTGAGTTGCTTGGAGATCTATTCCAGCGACGATAGTCATAAGGTCGCTGTCTAAAACTAAAGTATATTTGTGATGTTTAACAGCCTTAATATCAGTTGGACTAGAGCTTCCAGAGTTCGTTTGGGACTGATGTTGTGTCTGGTTTTCCTGAGGGTTGAGAATTAGTGGCAAAGAAGAAATTATCCACATTGCTGGAAGAAATACGAGCTTGTCGCTTGTGTGAGGAGCATCTGCCACTGGGGCCCAATCCTGTTCTGCGTGCAGCAGAGTCGGCACGTTTGCTGATAGTTGGCCAGGCGCCGGGTACCAAAGTCCATGCTTCCAGCATCCCTTGGAATGACCCATCCGGCGACCGCCTTCGAGATTGGTTATCGATAGATAGGCAGGTGTTCTACGACGAATCCGAGATTGCCATCATTCCTATGGGTTTTTGCTACCCTGGTCGTGGCAAGGGAGGAGATTTACCTCCGCGCCCTGAATGCGCCACTACCTGGCATCAGCGCCTGCTGGAGCAGCTGCCAAACTTGCAACTTACTCTATTGGTGGGACAATACGCCCAGCGCCACTACCTGCCGCATTGGTATGGCAGTATTACTGAGAATGTGCGCCATTATCGCGATGCCTTGCCGGCCCGCTATTTCCCTTTACCGCACCCCAGTCCACGCAATACCTTATGGTTGCGTCGCAGACCTTGGTTTGAGGAAGAAGTGGTGCCGGAGCTGCGAAGACAAGTTAAGAAAATATTCAAGGTTTAATAATGCCGGTTCCGGACAATATCAAAATTCATCCTTCCTGGTACAGTGTGTTGAGTGAGGAGTTCAAGCAGCCTTATATGGCCCATTTACGTCAGTTCCTGAGGGGAGAGAAAGAGGCCGGTAAGCGGATTTACCCTCCTGGTGGGCAGATTTTCAATGCTTTTAACTCCACCCCCTTTAATCAGGTGAAAGTAGTGATTCTTGGTCAGGATCCCTATCACGGACCTGGCCAGGCTCATGGCTTGTGTTTTTCTGTAATGCCGGGTGTCCGTATCCCGCCCTCTCTACAGAATATCTATAAAGAGTTGCATTCGGATCTGGGTATTGCTCCTGCCCATCACGGTTGCCTCCAGCCCTGGGCGGAGCAGGGTGTACTGCTGCTCAACGCTACCCTTACCGTAGAAGATAGTAAGGCCGGTGCTCACCAGGGCCGTGGTTGGGAGCAGTTTACTGATGCCGCCATTCATAAATTGGCGGAACAGCGAGAAGGTTTGGTATTTGTGCTGTGGGGTAGTTACGCGCAGAAGAAGGGAGGCTTTATTGATCGCAACAAGCATTTGGTGTTGCGCGCTCCACATCCATCTCCCCTATCGGCTCATCGCGGCTTCTTTGGCACCCGACCTTTTTCTCAAGTCAATCATTGGTTGCAACAGCGTGGTGAAAAGCCGATTGAATGGGCATTGCCAGAGGCTAATAGGTTGCAGAGGGTTGCTGTAGAGATTTAAGTGTCTGCTAATTTATATTGATTATGTTAGTTGGGGATCTTGTTTAGGGTTATTGGTTTATAGTTGGTTAGCCTTAATTTTTCATAAAATAAGCACTTTGGGGTGGTCGCTTGAATATAAGGGCTGCTCCTTTCTTTTGGTGCTTAAACTCTCAATTTAAGGTTTATTTACCGCTCTTTATCCTATAAAGATTATTTTTGCGTCTTAGCAGTTAAGCCTTAAAGCTATGTGGAGAGAGTGGTTTATGAATTCTTGCTGAATTTATATTGTTTAGTGTTTTGGGGGCCGTCGCGCATTTAATTAGATTGATATTTTTTGTCTGTATTGTTCAATAATATGTGTCAATTCTGTTTGCGCCTTTTTGGGGTTGGATTGCCGTCTGATTGATCGTGGTGACTGTTTGGTAGGGGGTATTTGTCTATAGCATTCTTATCCATTGAGAAGAAAAAAAGTGTTCTTGGCTTTATACTGGATTTTTAGTCTTAATATCATAAATTCTTGTGGCCAAATTACTTTGAGTGGTGGGTGCAGTGGAATATCTGTTCTTGGATACTGTTCTAGATTGGTTGTCTGCTCCATTTGTTGAGGCGGCCTTTACCACATTGTTTATTGGTACGGCAGCGTTTTGTAAAAAGAAGTTTGATGCGAAGTCTTACCGGGCCCTTTGGGATAGATTTTTGGGCGACTCTAAGGCTGATATCCATGTTGTTCTTCCGTTAATCAAGCAAAAAACTCTATATTCAGATATTACGAAGACGCAAAGTCTTATCCCGGATAATGTATTATTTATGCCTTATGACGAATCTCTCGCAATACAGCTTTTGAAAGATAGGATTAAGAAAGTATATCCTAAAAGGAAGGTGGTTTTTCACGATTCACATAATTTTGTCCATGATCAAAAAACATTTATATGTATAGGTGGTCCAGCTATCAATGTTGTAAGCCGTGATTTGTTGCTGACCAGGAAGATTGACTCAAAATTTAAAGTGGATTTTTTGGGACGCTTTGCGAATGATGAGACTGATGGGCGGGTATATATGTCAAACACTTTAGATGGTTCTATCACTGAGGATTATGGTTTTATTTTCATAACGGAGAACCCCTACCAGCGGGATAGCTGTGTGTGTTTAGTTTTTGGGATATGGTCTCATGGAACTTACTCTGCGATCCAGGCATTGTGTGGTAAGGGTACCCATCTACCTGAGCTTGCAAATAAGTTAAAGATAAATAAGTCACTTTTTGCTATTACAAAGTCCACTGTAAGGGGGATGGTAACGGGCTTTCCATCTGTAGAAAAGGTAAGGAAGATAGAGAGTGCGATTTCATCAAACCCTAATTAGATTTGCTGTTGTGGATATGTTTTTATTAAAAAAATAAATAGAACCTGCTAATTATGTGTTGGAGTGGTCTGTCGGATCAAGTTGAAGGGTAGGTTGTCTTTGGGTATTTTATTTTTAATGGCTGGTTCTTGGGTGCAGAGTGGGTGATATTCAGGGCGTGAAAAGATTATTGTGTAGTTACGAGTTTTGTGAAAAATTTATTTTCAGTTTTTTTGAATAATTAAATAAGCGTGTAGTTCTGGATGTTGATCGTATTCGAGGTGTCTGCACGTACAGTCTAAGCTGAGGGTTAATTTAAGAAACCCAACTATGCCCAGCGTTGAGTAATACATTTCTGGGCCCATGGTATTGTTTCTGTGCTCGCTGGGTTCATCTGTGCCGCCGAAGGAGAAAATTAACACTCCACCCCTGTTGAGTCTTTTGACTAGCCTTGTTAAGACATCCTTTTGTTTTTCAAGAGGAATATGCCAGATACTATCCCAGGCAGTAATAAAATCGTATTGCTCCTGACTTTCCCATAGACATATATCCTGATGATGGAAGGTGATATCCGGGTGGCGCTTTTTTGCTAAAGTGATCATTTTAGCAGAAATATCAATTCCTTCTGGCGCAAAGCCTTCAGTTTGAAGTAGCTCTATAAACCTCCCTGTACAGCCGCAACCAACATCAAGTGCCATACCTCTGTTCTTTACAAAAGCCAAGGCTCGTTTATGTTGTTCAATTCCGTTTGCTGCATTAAACACTTTACGCTCCCATAAATGGGTTATTTCATCGTAGGCTTTTCCGGTTTCTTGAGGATTCATATTTTTAAATTCTCAGGTGGGTAGTCTGAAGCTTGTTTGAATATTCTTTGATTTGACTTGATTGAAATTATTGTTTTTATGTGCTGAGTTATTCTGAACGTTTTAAGAACGAATTGTATTCCCCTCTTTCAATCCTTCCAAATATTAACAATATTTCCATTGTTATCCAGCTCTATATTTACACGTTCAGGGCGAAAATCTTCAGTCAGAGCTTCACCAGTTTTATAGATGCGTGAATATTTTCCGATGATGCTAGATATAGGGAGTTTCTTTATTTCATGGTTTTTTATTTTCGCTTGGTAAGGTGAGAGATTACCGATTTCATTAGTTAGTCTAAATGTCGATGAGCCATCAAGTCCCAGTTTTTTTCTGTCAAAAGATAAGTTGACACCTTCTAGGGATAGCGCTTCACAGTGGTCAGGTTTAATGCGTGTGACTGTGACTTGATAGGGCGGCAGCCCTGTGGTCCCTTTATTAACGTCAATATTGAAATCTTCTTTCTTGGTGCACCCTCCAGATGCGACGTGTAAATCAAGTGTTTCGGGGCGTACAGTTATCCCCAATAGCACTTCTTCAGCTGATTCGGAAAGTGCTGTAGAAGATGTAAATAGGACTGCAATTAAAATTGCAACAGAAAAGGGTTTCATATTTTATCACCTTGTGATGTTTGTAGGGTTTCGTTATAGACATGAATTTAAAGGGTCGTAGAAGGATTGGTTGATCTTGTGTGAAATTTCTTGGTGGGAGGAGAGGGGCTGATTAGATTCATTGAAAAGGGCGGCCATAAACCGCCCTCGGAGTATTTACTTCGGCTTTAGCTAGGCTAGAGGATCGGCATCTGCATCATAGGGGAGCTCCTGAATTTCCAGGATGCGGCCGTCCTCCAAATGAAGCTTTTCACCGGATGCGACTTTGGCAATAGTAAGGACAGCGAGTAGCTCTATGCCGTCTTTACTGTGACAGGCCTCTACCAGGTTGCCAATGCTTTGCTTGCCATCCCCGAAAACTTCCAGGCCGCTGATGGGGAGATCGCCTCCTGTACTTTTTGCGCGATATAAGCGGCGTTTTGCGGCGCCGCGAAATTGCATACGTGCAACCACTTCCTGGCCGGTGTAACAGCCTTTCTTAAAGCTGACGCCGCCAAGTAAGTGTAAATTAGTCATCTGAGGGATGAACATTTCTGAGGTGGCGGCATCAACTTGGGGAATGCCGGCCTCTATCTGTCCCTTTTGCCAAAGGTCATAGCCAGTCGCTTCACACTCTGGGGAGAGGTTTTGCCAGAGCTGCTGTGCTTTGGTGACTGGCACCAGTAGCGCAAGCTGGGTTTCATTAACCGCCTGGGCGATGCAGCGCTCGCCATCGAAATCAAAAGTGACTACTTCACCGGGGGAGGGAGGGGCGAAGCCAAGTAGCTGTGCTGTTTGCTGTGCGACGTTTTGACCTTGCAAGCCGAGCCAATGGCTGTCATCGCTGATATCTGTCAATTCTGCTTTAAAAAACACTGCGTACTTACTTAGGGCCTGTTGGGCAATCGGAGCGAGGTTGCGAGGAAGACGCAGAATAAATTCGCCCTGGGACAGCTTGAGGGCACTGAAAGCGCTGATCATACGGCCTTTAGGATTGCAGTGGGCGCCTAGGGTGCTGTGCTTGTCTGGTAGATTTACCAGATCGCAGGTGAGCTGGCCCTGTAAGAATTTCTGGCTGTCCGGGCCTTTGATCGAAACAGCGCCTTGGGGGCCAAGATCGATAAGGTGCAGTGCCTGCGGGTCATCCGTGCTGGTTAGAGGGAAGTGAGCTTTGCCGCCTTCCCAAATGGCGCCTTCGCTGCTGAGAAAATCCTGCCACTGTTGCTGGTCCATAGTGCTGCCACCTCCGGTTGTCTTGGTGGCAATATCTGGGGATTGGAGCGCCCATTTTCAAGTTTGGCCAGGCTGCAGGTATACTGCATCCTTTAACTTGGTTGGAAAAGAAGTATGGATCGCAACCGCCTGTTTTGGGCCAGTCGCCGCGGAATGTTGGAGCTGGATCTGGTGCTGCTGCCATTTTTGGAAAATGTATATGAGACCCTGGAACCTGCAGATCAGCAGCGTTATATTCGGTTGTTGGACGAGCAGGATCAGGACCTGTTTGCCTGGTTCCTCCGCCGTGAAGACCCGGCCGACCCAGATCTCCAGCGAATAGTACAAATTATCCGTGACAATACCGGTTTGCGCGAGTAAAGGTTCCCCTCTCTATTTTGAGCGCAGCGCCCGCCTGAGTTGTGTCGTTGCGCCATCCTCTATCTTATTTTTTCTTCTTTCAATGGCTGTGCTTCAAGCTGCAATTCTATTGTGGCTCTGCGGGCTGCCCTCCTGGTTATTCTGGATACTGCTGACTGTTATCTTGGCATTTGCCTATTGGGAGGTACGCAGTTTGGCGCAGATGGTGGGTATATTATCTACTCGAGAGCGTCGCTGGTTTTGGCGGGTGGTTGGTGACGATGAGCGCCAGTTCTATTTCCGTGGTGAGCTGGTCTTATGGGGCTGGTTAGTGGTTATTAATGGGAGAGACTTACAGGGCAGGTCGTTGCGTTTGGTGTTGGCACGGGATGCAATAAGCCCTAACGACTGGCGCAGGCTGCAGGCGGCTCTGCGGTTCTCCCGTTAGGGGGATCGGTAGTCTGGGCCGCCTCTATTCTAAATTGCTAGATAAATTGTCGCTGATTGGCGAAGTTCTCAGGTACCAGAACGGTATCCATAGCCAGCTCCCTTAGGCCTGGGTAGTCTAGGGAATAGTGCAGGCCACGGCTTTCGCGACGGTCCAGGGCTGAGCGAATAATTAGTTCTGAAACCAGTGCCAGGTTACGCAGTTCCACTAAGTCGTTGGTGATGCGGTAGTTGGCGTAAAACTCGCGAATCTCTCGCTGCAAGAGTTTTACCCTATGCTGGGCTCGTAGCAGGCGCTTGCGTGTGCGCACGATTCCTACGTAATCCCACATAAAGCGACGCAGTTCATCCCAGTTGTGCGAGATCACAACATCTTCATCTGAATCTGTTACCCGTGAAGCATCCCAGCCTGGTGCGCGGCGTGGTACCTGTACTGAGTCGAGGTGCTCCTCAATATGCAGTGCGGCAGAGCGCGCATATACCAAGCACTCCAAAAGCGAGTTACTGGCTAGGCGGTTGGCGCCATGCAGGCCAGTAAATGTGGTTTCGCCAATGGCGTACAGCTGATCCAGGTCTGTGCGGCCATGATGGTCCACCATAATACCGCCGCATGTGTAATGGGCGGCAGGAACCACTGGGATTGGCTCCCGGGTAATATCGATGCCGTACTTCAGGCAGTTGCTGTATACCGTAGGGAAGTGTTCCCGCACAAAGTCGGGGTCTTTGTGGGAGATATCCAGGTATAAGCAATCTGCACCCAGGCGCTTCATCTCATGGTCAATTGCCCGGGCGACGATATCCCGAGGGGCCAGTTCGCCACGCCTGTCGAAGCTCTCCATAAAACGGCTGCCGTCAGGCAGCTGCAATTGTGCACCTTCGCCGCGTAGAGCTTCAGTTATAAGGAAGGCTTTGGCTTTTGGATGGTACAGGCAGGTGGGGTGGAACTGATTAAATTCCATGTTGGCAACCCGGCAACCGGCGCGCCAAGCCATGGCAATACCATCGCCACTGGCTCCGTCGGGGTTGCTGGTATAGAGGTAAGCTTTGCTGGCACCTCCTGTGGCGAGCACCACAGCCTTGGCCTGAATAAGCTCGACCTCTTCAGTATTTTTATTCAGAACATAAGCGCCAGCACAGCGAAAACGCCCCTTCTCGGGATCAGGCTGGCGGATCAGGTCTATGGCGACGCGGTGTTCAAAACAGTCGATATTGGAGCTGTTAAGCACCTTTACCAGCAGAGTGCTGTGTACGGCTTTACCAGTGGCGTCAGCGCTGTGAATGATGCGGCGATGGCTGTGTCCCCCCTCTTTCGTAAGGTGGTAATCCTCCCCCTCGCGGGTAAAGTCTACGCCCTGGTTGATCAGCCAGCGAATAGCAGCGGTACTCTCCTCCACCGTGAAGCGTACAGACGATGGGTGGCAGAGTCCTGCACCCGCGTCTAATGTGTCTGCAATGTGCGACTCCACCGAATCCATCTCATCTAGCACTGCAGCGATGCCTCCTTGGGCGAACCAGGTGGAGCCGTCCTGCAGGCGCTGCTTGGAGAGCAGAGCTACGCGATACTTGGTTGAGAGGTGCAAGGCCAGGGTAAGGCCGGCGGCACCGCTGCCGATTACGAGAATGTCGTAGTTTGCCTGGGCATTCATAGATTTCATTTATCTTTTAGGGTCGCGTAGTATAGCGCCTCCTGATTATTCGTCGATTTGACGTGGAACTTATGTCCTATTGTCAGTGTCATCAACAAAGTAAAAGAAACGCCTGCGCCGGCAGCCCCTTAATAATGACAAGTGGCGCCCGCAGTGTGGCTGGATATGGGAGTTGGGGATGACAGCGCATCAGGCGTCAACGAGTGACCGTGAGCTGGTAGAGCGGGTTCAAAAGGGAGACAAACGCGCTTTTGATCTTTTAGTACTCAAATACCAACACAAAATTGTTGCCGTAGTCAGTAGGTTTATCAAGGACCACAGTGAGGTACAGGATGTAACTCAGGAGGCTTTTATAAAGGCCTATAGGGCACTTGCCAATTTCCGTGGCGACAGTGCTTTTTACACATGGATGTATCGAATCGCGATTAATACCGCTAAGAACCACTTGGTTTCCCGCAGTCGCCGTCCGCCGTCCTCAGATGTGGATCTTGAGGATGCCGAGTTCTACTCGGGTGCCGATCTTTTGCGGGATAACGAGACTCCTGAGAATCAGATGTTTCGCGACCAATTGGAGGGGGCTGTTCATCGCGCTATTCGCGCACTGCCAGAAGATCTGCGCTCAGCAGTTACGTTGAGGGAGCTTGAGGGATTGAGCTATGAGGAGATCGCCGAGGTAATGGGATGCCCGGTAGGCACAGTGCGCTCTAGGATATTTCGCGCACGGGAAGCGATTGACCGGACAGTCCAGGCCGTGATGGCCGGTGAGCCGGAAACACTGGGTGACAGAGGCTAATTTTGCGGAAAATTTTCCCTGCCGGGGAAACCAACCGCCGAGAGCCCGGTCATAACTGATACCAATTATGGTGCGTGTGGGCACCGAATAAATGATTGCACAAGAGGGTTAACCCCTATGTCCCACGGGAATCATCAGGAACGTCTCAACGAATCGCTCTCGGCGCTTATGGATGGCGAAGGCAGCGAATTGGAGTTGCAGCGGCTGCTTAAGGCCTCTGCTGTCTCTGAAGAGTTGGGTGAGCGCTGGTCACGCTACCAACTGGCCGCGAGCGTAATGCGTCGCGAGCATGTCGCCCCTGTAGATAGTGGCTTGGCTGCGAGCATCTCTGCAGCGATCGATCTCGAAGAGCCTCTGTCTCAGACTGGAAGTGCTTCTGTAGCCGCCAACGAACTGGTTAACAGTCGTTGGTGGCGTCCGCTTTCGCGCGGTGCAGTGGCAGCCACTGTGGCCCTCGCCGCAATCCTTGGGGTGCAACAGATTACCGATACCCAGCAGAACCTAGTGCAGGGTATAGATCAGGTCGCCGAAATCGAGCGCCCGGCGCAGCCGGTAGCCCAGTCGGCGCCACAACCTTCTGGTTTTTATGTTCCAGCCCCCTCGACTCGTTCAGTAAGTACGGCCACGCCGCGCTTTGTACCTGAGCAGCGCGGGCAGGCAGTGATTCAGCAGGCACCTACGCCGGAGCTGATGCGCCATTTAAACCGTGTGATGATTCAACACTCCGAACAGGCCGCGCATGTTGGTAGTCAGGGTATGGTGCCCTTTGCCCGAGCGACCTACGGCGAACAGGTTGGAATGTAGTGTGACGAAAGTCGTTTACCGGGGGGGTCTTATCAATAGCGCAACCCTTAGTGCCAGCAGCCTGCTGTTGGCCTCCTTCCTGCTGGCCCCGCTGTCATTCGCACAGGAGGCTGCCGGTGGTGACCCCAATACCCCCAGTGCAGTAAACCTCGATATGGCCAGCTCTCAGGGTTCTCCTGTAGCGGAATCTGGTTTGGTCGCTGCAGGAGGGGAAGCCAGTTCAGCAACTACAGCTGCTGTAATTGACCCTTCTGCACCAGTGATGGCGGAAACGGCTGTTATTGAGCCTTCGGCAGCTGCCCCTGGGGCACTTGTTGGTTCCAATATGGCTAGTGCCCAGGCTGCCGGAAATGAGGTAGAGCAGTGGTTGAACAAGCTCGCCAAGGCTGTCAGCGAGCTGGAGTATAGCGGGCTGGTGACTTTCGAGCATGCCGGCATGTTGGAGACCCTACAGGTAGTGCATGCGGTGCGTGATGGTGAGCAAGTTGAGCGGGTTCGCTATTTGAGTGGCGAACCGCGTGAATTGATCAGTCACGGTAGTGGTGGTAACTGCGAATTCGGTGCGTCCCCCAGCGCGAGGACTACTTTATGGAATGCGGTGGGGCAGCAACAAGTTCAGCGCGCTTATCAGTTTATCTTGCGTGGTGAAGAGCGTATTGCCGACCGGGATGCGGTAGTGATTGAGGCCAGGCCCCGCGACCGCTATCGATTGGGGCTGGTGGTAAGTCTTGACCGTGAGACAGGCTTGCCCTTGAAAACAATGCTGGTGAGTACCCAGGGGCGCGTCTTGGAGCGCTATCAATTTGTACAGCTGGATTTGTCTCCAGTAGAGGACTCGGCCCTGCAGACGGTTTCAAACGCAGCACGACGTATCGACAATCGCAGCACTTGTGAGACTTCACAGAGCCGCTGGCAGGTGCGCTGGTTGCCCGATGGGTTCAAAGTGGTTTCGGTAAAGCCGCTATCAGATGGCGATATGATGGTCTTTAGCGATGGGCTCGGCGTGTTTACTGTGTTTGTACAGCGTCTTGGCCCTGAGCTGGAGAACTTTAAGGGGCGGGCGATCCGCGGTGCCACTGTCGCCTATATGGACCGGATGGAGGTGAAGGGAGTGGCCTATACCGTCACAGTTGTTGGAGAGATTCCCGATGCCACAGCACGTAGAGTGGCCAGCTCCATCATCGAAAAAGGCTGAATTGCTTGCTAGAAGAGCGGGGCCGAGTCGTGGCCATAGAATCTGATGCCGTCTGGGTGGAAACCATCCAGCGCAGTGCCTGTAATGGCTGTGAGGCTAAATCTGGCTGCGGAACTGGTTTGCTCGGAGACTTTTTCTCCTCTTCCACACGTGTGCGGGCGGCTTTAAATGGTTTCCCCGCCGACAAAATCTCTCTGAATGATACAGCGGTTATTGGAATCACCGAGAGTGCTCTGACCAGTAGTACACTACTGGTATACTTGTTGCCACTGCTTTCCCTGGTGCTGGTAGCGCTATTGGGAGATTACCTTTTCGCTGAAACTGGCGCCGTGATTGGCGCAGTTCTCGGCTTGATGGTGGGAGCTTTGGGGGTACGCTGGTACAGCCGCCACCAGTCTTCAAATCCTGTTTACACTCCTGTATTGCTGCGTATCGAGCCCGGCAGCGACCGCTCCTAACCTAAACTGATAGCTCCATAAATCCGATTGGAGACTCTCCATGCTGGCCCGCTGCTACGCTGAGCGCTGGCCCCTGCGCACAGCTTTCGTCATATCCCGGGGTGCCCGCACTGAGGCTGAAGTGGTCGTGGTGGAGGTGAAGTGGGGCGGCATTGTCGGAATTGGTGAGTGCACCCCCTACGCTCGCTATGGAGAGAGCCCAGACTCAGTGATGCACCAACTTGAACCGCTGTTATCTGAGTTAGCTGCGGGCCTGGACAAGGCGCAATTACAGTCACGCCTGCAGGCAGGCGCTGCGCGTAACGCTCTGGATTGTGCATTAGTGGACTGGGAGAGAAAGTACAAAGGGGATGGCTTCGCTGGTCCCGATTCATTGCCTACCGTACAAACCCTGGTTATCGAGAGCCCAGAGGCGATGGCTGATGCTGCCAGTGTCGCTGTTTCCCAGGGAGTAGAGGTGTTAAAGTTGAAATTGGATGACCAGCTTGTGAGCGAAAGGGTGGCCGCGGTGCGTGCCGCCGCTCCTGCCACTGAGTTGGTCATCGATGCCAACGAGGCCTGGCGTAGCGATGGCCTGATTGAGCGCTGCGAAAAGCTTGCTGAAATGGGGGTGGCCATGCTGGAGCAGCCACTGCCCGCGAGTGATGATGAATTCCTGGAGGCCTTCCCTCATCCACTGCCGATCTGCGCGGATGAAAGTTGTCATACCCGTGCTGACTTACCACGCCTGAAAGGCCGCTACGAGATGGTCAATATCAAACTCGATAAAGCTGGCGGAATCACTGAGGCGCGGGCACTGGCCGATCAGGCTGTTGCTGAGGGGTTTGGGTTGATGCTCGGCTGTATGCTCTGCACTTCTCGGGCTATCCGTGCGGCTTGGCCCCTGGGACCAAGGGCGCGCTATCTGGACTTGGACGGCCCCACTTGGCTTGCAAAGGATGCGGAACCCCCTTTACGCTTTGGTGCAGGTCGGGTTTACTGGTCGTAAGTGAGTAGTTCAATGAGTATCGCCAGATAGTCTTCGCTGGCAGCGTCAGCTGAAATCGGTGGAAATTCCACAGTGATGCAGGGCAGCTCCCGTTCGGCGCACCAGGTGCCAAAGGAGCCTGGAGTCTGATAGCCGATTTCCTTAATTAGTTGTAACTGCAATCCTTTGGCCAGCCAGGCACCGAGTTCTGTTTCCTTAGGATCTTCGACGCAGCCAAGAGGCTCGTGGATAGAAACTGCCCAGGCGGGGTTAAGCTTGGCGATCAATTGGCACAATGAAGCGGTTTCGCACTCTGAGGCGGGGCCATCGCCAGTGCTGAGCCTTACATCGCGGGCCTCGGCGGAACTGTTCCAGCGGTATACGTTGCCGCTCGCATCCCAGTTCTTTGTGGCAAAGTTACGGTTGAGGTCTACCCCGCAGGCGTTGCTACGGGTACCTAATTGGCAGCCATCGGGGTTGGCCGCCAGTATGACATGATGTTTCAGCTGGCCCGATGCCAATGCGCGCAGAGCGCAGGAGAGGGCGACCACAGCGGCGACTTCATCGCCGTGAGTGCCGGCCATAACCAGTCCGTGGTTGTGACCGGATTGCGCGGGAAAATAAAAAAGTGGAGCGCCCAGTGCGCTGTATCCATACACCTCCCTGGGGAGGTGAAATTGGCCGCGCTCAGGGCGCGGGCGCAGTTTAGACATCGCTGGCCCTTTACACAGATTTACACACGGCGGCAGAACTTTCGTAGCTGCATCGCCACTAAATCGTTACAAAATGTCCCCCAAGGGGCCGGAGCCGGTATAGAAGGCATGCCCTGGAAGGGACTCAAAATCCAATGGTTTCATATTAGAAGGGATCACTAGGGGTAACAAACCTATGGTTAAACGCTGTACACAATATTTCTTGGTGCTCTGTCTCCTCATTTCAGGCGCTGCCAGTGCCCGAGGGCTACCTGAACTTACTGAGCTTATTGAGGATAACTCTCCCGCGGTGGTGAAAATCAATACCGTGGACCGCAACCGTGTGGCGCGAGGGAATAGCTCCCCCCAATACCAGCAGGAAATTCCAGACATTTTCCGCCACTTACTTGAGCCGCGAAGGCGTCAGCAGCGCCCGGTTGCCAGTATGGGGTCTGGTTTTATTATTTCGGACGACGGTTATATCGTGACGAATAACCATGTGGTTGACGGTGCCGATAAGGTGACGGTCACTCTGACTGATCGCCGTGAATATGAGGCAGAGGTGATTGGTACTGATGTTCGCTCCGATCTCGCTTTACTCAAGATTGAGGCGGATGACCTGTCTGCTGTGCGTTGGGGTGACTCCGAAGAGCTGAAGGTGGGTGAATGGGTGGTCGCTATCGGCTCGCCGTTTGGCCTCGATTATTCCGCTAGTGCCGGTATCGTGAGCGCTATGGGACGCAGTATCCCTAATGAAAGCCGTGAGAATTACGTGCCATTTATCCAGACGGATGTGGCCATTAACCCCGGCAACTCAGGCGGTCCACTGTTTAACCTCGATGGCGAGGTTGTGGGTATTAACTCGCAGATTTATACCCGTAGCGGCGGTTCTATTGGCCTTTCCTTCGCGATTCCAGCAAGCTTGGCCCAAGATGTGGTGGCGCAGCTAAAAGAGAAAGGGCGTGTCGATCGCGGATGGTTGGGTGTAGGTATACGCAATGTAGATCGAGATATGGCCGAGGCTCTGGGGCTTGGCAAGCCGTCTGGGGCGCTAGTGGAGCAGGTGAGTCCTGGCACGCCGGCAGCGGAAGCGGGTATTAAAGCCGGTGATGTAATTACCAGCTTTGATGGCCGCAAAATCGGCGTACATGGCGATCTGCCCCATGTAGTCGGTCAAATTCGCCCGGGTACAGAGGTTCCTGTAGAACTGATGCGTAAAGGCAAGTCTGAGAGACTGAGAGTGGTTGTTGGTGCTTTGCCCGGTTCTGACGGTGAACGAACCCAGGCTGCTAGCCACCCAGCTACCAGTATTGGTGGCCGTCTAGGGGTAGTAGTTGAAGAAATCCCAGATGGAATGAAGCAGCGCTGGAATGTTGAGACCGGTGTTCTCGTTAAACAGGTTATTCCTGGCAAGCCTGGAGCTAAGGCAGGACTGCGTAGTGGCGATATCATTGCCCAGCTCGGATTTGAGGAAGTAGGGGATATAAAAGACTACAAAACTGTGGTTAAGGGGCTTCCCGAGGACGAGCTACTGCCTATCCGATTCTTCCGTGCCGGCCAGTCAACTTTCCGCACTATCAAGATAGAAAGCTAAGGGTGAGAGGCGAATGGTGGCCCAATGGGTCACCTGCCTCTCACCTACATCCATGAGTTCTGTTAGACTTGCGCCACACAGTTGGCATGGTTGCCAGCTAATCAATTGATTTTTCAAGGGTTTTTATTCCGCAGTGGCCACAGATCTCTCTCATATCCGCAATTTCTCCATTATTGCCCATATCGACCACGGGAAATCTACCCTGGCTGACCGCTTTATTCAGGACTGTGGGGGACTCTCCGACCGGGAGATGGCCGAACAGGTTCTGGATAGTATGGAACTGGAGCGCGAGCGCGGAATTACCATTAAAGCGCAAAGCGTAACGCTTGATTACAAGGCGCGGGATGGCAAGACCTACCAGCTGAATTTTATTGATACGCCAGGACATGTGGACTTCTCCTATGAGGTTTCTCGCTCTCTGGCAGCCTGTGAGGGTGCGCTTCTGGTTGTGGATGCGGCCCAGGGGGTGGAAGCCCAGTCAGTCGCCAACTGCTACACCGCTATTGAGCAGGGGCTGGAGGTTATTCCAGTTCTCAATAAGATGGATTTGCCCCAGGCAGACCCGGAAAAGGTTGCTGAGGAGATTGAGGATATCATCGGCATTGATGCCGCCGATGCCACCCGGTGCAGTGCCAAGTCAGGCCTGGGTGTGGAAGATGTCCTGGAAGACTTGGTGCGACTGGTACCACCACCTGAGGGTGATGTAGATGCGCCTCTTCAAGCCTTGATTATTGATTCCTGGTTCGATAGCTACTTGGGAGTTGTATCCCTGGTTCGTGTAGTGCAGGGAACCCTGAAAACCAAAGACAAGATTGTTACCAAATCTATTGGCCGCGCTCATGTGGTGGACAGTATCGGCATCTTTACCCCTAAGCGCCACGAAACCGGTGTTTTGCGCGCTGGTGAGGTAGGTTTTGTGGTGGCCGGTATTAAGGATATTCATGGTGCGCCGGTGGGTGACACCCTGACTCATGCCAAGGGTGCCGATGAAATTGAAATGCTGCCGGGCTTCCAGAAAGTTAAGCCACAGGTCTATGCCGGCTTGTTCCCCGTAAGTTCAGACGACTATGAAGCCTTTCGGGATGCGCTGGAGAAGTTATCCCTAAACGATGCTTCTTTGTTCTATGAGCCCGAGACATCTGATGCCCTCGGATTTGGTTTCCGTTGTGGCTTCCTTGGCATGTTGCATATGGAGATTATCCAAGAACGATTGGAGCGCGAATACGACCTGGACCTGATCACCACTGCCCCGACGGTAGTCTATGAGGTTGAACAAACCGATGGCGAAGTGGTGATGGTGGACAACCCCTCGCGCCTACCTGATGTGGGCAATATCGAGGAGATGCGAGAGCCTATTGCCGAGGTGAATATCCTGGTACCGCAGGAGTATTTGGGCAACGTAATTACTCTCTGTGTGGAGAAGCGCGGAATCCAGAAAGATATGCAGTACGTTGGTTCACAGGTATCCCTGCGTTACGAGCTGCCAATGAGCGAAGTGGTGATGGACTTCTTCGACCGCCTCAAGTCTGTGAGCCGTGGTTTTGCCTCTCTTGATTACAGTTTTGTACGCTTCGAGGCAGCAAAACTGGTGCGTCTGGATATCCTGATTAACGGTGACCGGGTTGATGCCCTGGCCCTGATTGTTCACCGCGAAAATGCGCAGCAGAAGGGCCGCGCTATGGCGGAGAAGATGAAAGAGCTGATTCCTCGTCAGATGTTTGATGTGGCGATCCAGGCGGCGATTGGTGGACAGGTAGTTGCACGGACTACGGTGAAAGCCCTGCGTAAGAATGTGACCGCAAAATGTTATGGTGGTGATGTTACCCGTAAGAAAAAACTGCTGGAGAAGCAGAAAGCGGGTAAGCGCCGTATGAAACAGTTAGGCCGTGTGGAAGTGCCGCAAGAAGCCTTCCTGGCTGTATTGAAGGTGGACCAGTAGTGGGCGTGCCTGCTATTGAGATCAAGGATAATAGAGACTCGCAATGGATATTAATTTACCTCTGATTCTGCTCTGGTTGGTTTTAATCAGTGGCGGGATCTGGCTGGTGGACAGTCTGTTTTTCGCTCGTCGTCGCAAGAAAGAGGCTGGCGCTCAGCAGGAAGACCCAGTTGTTGTTGAATACGCTAAATCATTTTTCCCGATTCTGGCTATCGTATTTGTATTGCGCTCCTTTATTGTCGAGCCTTTCCAGATTCCGTCTGCTTCTATGGTCCCCACCTTGCAGATTGGCGACTTTATTCTGGTGAATAAGTATGAGTACGGTCTGCGCTTGCCTGTATCCCGGACGAAAGTGGTGGATATCGGTGAGCCTCAGCGCGGAGATGTGATGGTGTTTTTCCCACCACACATGAACGATACCTATTTCATCAAGCGAGTGATTGGCTTGCCCGGTGATAAGATCGAATTGAAAAATAACGTGCTCTATGTAAATGGAGAGCTGGCACCACAGGAGTTAATTCAGGCGCTCCCACCGGTTAATCCTAAGGTTGAGATTATGTGGGAGAACCTTTACGGCCAGCGTCACCTAATGGCGAAAAATGTTAGCCCCGGAGAGTATGGAAACTTTAGCGGCACAGTGCCTGAAGGTCACTACTTTATGATGGGCGACAACCGCGATAACAGTCTCGACAGTCGCGCCTGGGGGTTTGTGCCTGAGCGCGATGTGGTAGGCAAGGCTTTTGCTATCTGGATGCATTGGGACAAACTGCTCAGTTTGCCCAGTTTTAAACGTGTAGGCTCTATCCAATAATGAGAATTGGCCGACAGTGCGTCGGCGCTAAGGATTGAGGGCATAATTATGGGTAGTGCTATCCGGATTTCAATGGAGCGCCAGCGCGGTATGAGCTATTGGGGCTGGTTATTGGTTATTGCGGTGCTTGGCTTTGCTCTAACCTGCGTATCCAAAATGGCACCGGCTTATGTGGATGCGCGCTACGTTAACGAAGCGTTAAAAACCCTGGGTGAAAACCCGGAATTGGAAAATATGACAGCGGGCCAGATCAAAAAAGAGATGGGTCGCTACTTTCTGATCAACAATGTGCGAGGAGAGCCCACCAAGGCTCTGCAAGTCGTTCGCGGCGCTAAGAGTACTGTGGTCAGTATAAATTATGAATTGCGGCAGCCGTTGATTTACAACATCGATGTCGTGATGAAGTTTAACAAGCAGCTCGACACGGCCAAGCCGGAGCTTTGCTGTGATCCACTGGTAGATCTGGAGCAATTCCGTAAACGTGACTGATCTTTTACTGGAGCGCCTGTGTACGCGTCTCGGCTACAAGTTTGAACAAGGTGATCTGTTAGAGCTTGCGCTGACACACCGCTCCCACGGCAGCCGCAATAACGAGCGTCTGGAATTCCTTGGCGATTCTATTCTCGGTTTTACTATTGGGGCTGCGCTTTACGAACAGTTTCCCGAGGGCAGGGAAGGGCAGTTAAGCCGTTTGCGTGCGCAGTTGGTCAGCGGAGAAACCCTGGCAAAGCTAGCTCGTGAGCTGGATATTGGAGACTGCCTGCGCCTTGGCGAAGGTGAGATGAAAAGCGGCGGTTTTCGGCGCGCCTCAATTCTGGCTGATGCGGTGGAAGCCCTGATCGGTGCTATTTACCTGGATGCTGGTCTAGAGGCTGCGCGCACCAGGGTATTGGAGTGGTTTGCCCCGCGGCTGCAAGGCCTGTCCCTGGAAACTGTAAAGGATCCGAAGACTCGTCTGCAGGAGTGGTTGCAGGGGCGTAAGAAGCCACTCCCGGAGTATTCTGTGGTGGATGTCTCCGGCGCTGAACACGCCCAGCACTTTATCGTTGAATGTCGGGTCAGCGGTCTGGCACAACCAGCTCGAGGAGAGGCTAGCAGTCGTCGCGCCGCAGAAAAGATCGCTGCTGTAGAAGCTTACAGGCAGCTTACCGGCCAGGATTAACCTTACACTAGTTGAGAAGGCGTAACCCCGCCTGTCTCGAAATGACAGCCCCCTGCACTGGGGGTGAGCTGGTTCCGGACTTCCCGGGCGCGTCCAAACTTTTTCGGAGAACTTTTTTGAGCGAACAACCCTCTCGCTGCGGCTATGTCGCGATTGTAGGTCGTCCCAATGTGGGCAAATCCACACTTTTGAACCATTTGCTGGGACAAAAGCTGGCGATTACTTCACGTAAGCCACAGACCACCCGCCACAATATGCTTGGTATTAAAACCGAGGGCCCCAACCAGATTATTTTTGTGGATACGCCAGGCCTGCATTCGGATCAAGAGAAAGCGATTAACCGCTATATGAACCGGGCTGCATCCAGTGCTGCGCGGGATGTGGATGTGGTGGTTTTTGTCGTGGAGCGCACTCGATGGAGTGAGGGCGATCAGTTGGTGGCCGATAAGCTACGGGGTTTGAAATGCCCTCTGATTATTGCAGTTAACAAGGTAGATCAGTTGGAGGATAAGGGAGAACTTTTGCCACAACTGCAGACTTTGGCAGAGCAGCATCCCAAAGCAGAAATCGTACCTATTTCGGCATTGCGCAATGTCAATCTAGAGGCTCTGGAGGAGGTGATTCTCAAGCACCTGCCAGAGGGACAGCACTTTTTCCCGGAAGATCAGGTGACCGATCGCAGTTCCCGCTTTCTTGCTGCGGAGATTGTGCGTGAAAAAATTATGCGTCAGCTGGGAGCTGAAGTTCCTTACCAGGTGACTGTTGAGGTTGAGGAGTTTAAACAGGAAGGCAAAATTCTGCATATCAGTGCCGCGATCCTGGTAGAGCGCTCTGGGCAAAAGCGAATCATTATTGGGAACAAAGGTGAGCGTATCAAGCAAATCGGCAGCCAGGCACGTGAGGATATGGAGCGGTTGTTTGACAGTAAAGTTATGCTGAATTTGTGGGTAAAGGTGAAGTCCGGTTGGTCTGATGATGAGAGAGCCCTGCGCAGTCTCGGCTATCGCGATGAGTAACAGGTCTTTGCCTGGCTGCTGACAGTATGAATACACCTCCGCCGGCACAGCCGGCGTATATCCTGCACTCCCGCCCCTATCGAGACTCCAGTCTGATTTTGGAGTTACTCACACCAGATTTTGGGCGAATCAGTTGTGTTGCTCGTGGTGCGCGTAGGGACAAGCAGCGACGCCGGCAAGCCCTACAACCATTTTCACCTCTGCTGGTCTCCCTGCTAGGTAATGGGCCACTGAAGACCCTGGGCCCGGTAGAAAATGCCGGTGGTCCACTTTGGCTGAAAGGGCGGGCCGTATACGGAGGCCTTTATTCCAATGAGTTGCTGGTAAGGCTGTTACCGGAAGGGGAGGGTCACTATGCATTGTTTGCCGCTTATCAGGGGCTGCTGCAGATACTGTCTAACTTGGGTGGCAGTGACAGCACAGAGATGGAAGGCCCGCTACGTAGCTTTGAGCTACGGTTGCTCACTGAGCTTGGTAGTTGTCCGCCGCTGGATCAATGTGCTGGTGGTCAGGGGGGGGTGGTTGCGGATAGTTGTTATCGGTTCGAACTTGAGCGGGGTTTTGTTTCAATATTTCGGCCTCAGGGCGGAGTGCTGTGCGATAGTGAATTTCGTGGAGCCGAGTTGCTGGGTATTGCAAGGGCGCAAGATGATGGGCACTGGCCGATAGGGTTGTTGGCCCCCGCGAAGCGTTTGACTCGCTTATTACTACGTAGCTTACTTTGTGATAAACCACTGCAGAGCCGCGAATTGTTTAAACAGGTCTATGGGAAGTGATTGTTAGTATCGGTACAGATATCTGTAGTTACCAGCGTATTGACGCGGTCTGGAAGCGCCATGGTGGGCGCTTTGTTGAGCGTATCTTGAGCGATGGTGAACGCTGTGATTTTGCTGACCTGGCTGAGGTTAATCGTGCGGCCTACTTGTGCAAACGCTTTGCCGCTAAAGAGGCTTTGGGCAAAGCATTAGGTACAGGTATTGGTGAAGGCGTCTCCTGGCAGGATATTGAGATACGCCGGCGTAAAGGGGCAGCCCCTCAGGTTTTGCTGAGTGGCGCAGCGCAGCAACGCGCTCGCGCTATGGGGGTTGACGTGATTCACCTGTCTCTTTCCGATGAGAAGGATGCAGCTTTAGCTTTTGTGATTTTCGAGAGGCATTAGGCCACCTCGAGTCCAAAAAGCGTATCCAGGTCTTGCTCCGAGGCCCACTCACGCAGAGCGCGAATCTCCCTCAGTACAGCATCCAGCTTACGACGATCAATCCCTGCCGGCTCATCATCTTTTTGTGTGCGCAACTCTTCCTGCAGAACACAGGTGGCTTCGCGCAACCTGGAAACGCCGCAATAACAGCACCCCCCGTGCATTCGGTGGGTTAGTTCAAACATGCTTTTGAAGTCACCGATGACTTGTAGGCGTTCAAGTTCACGCTCATCGGAAGCCAGCCCATCCACAAGCATCTGCAACATATCCCTGGCCAGCTTGGCATCGCCATTGGCTAGAGTCATGCTCTCGCCAATATCTACAAGCCGCATCTTGTTGAAATTCAGCTTTTCCACCACTTGCGGTGTGATAAGTTTCAGCCAGCGTTTGATCATGTGGGATAGCTGGGCCTCGCTCACGGGCTTACTAAGATAGTCATCCAGTCCTGCGGATAACAATCGAGCTTTTTCCTCGGCACCTGCGTGGGCAGTGAGGGCGATAATTGGTGTCCGTTTGCCGGCTTCCCGTTCGCGGATACAGCGAGTAACTTCAATACCATCCATACCGGGCATCTGGATGTCCATAAAGACAAGATCGAAAGTACTCTGTTGCCAGTGTTGCAGGGCCTCCTGACCGCTAGCGGCAATAACCACCTCCACACCCTGGGCACGTAGTAGTTCACCAACTAGGCGCCGGTTGGCTGCGTGATCATCGACTGCGAGGACCCGTGGCGGGGCGGGCCAGGGGAGGGCGGGTATGGCTCCGCTACTGGAGCGCTGCTGGCTTTGTTGCGGCACTGACCTTTTCAATGCGCGCAACAGATTTTCCCTAGTTACCGGCTTGCCCAGGAAGGTAAGTGTTCGGGTGCGAAGCTGCTCGTAGCAACGCCGAAGCTCAGCCGGGGCTCCAAGAACAATAACTCGACATTGGTAAGCATCCACTAGGGATTGCACCTTGACACTGAAGCTGTCGAAATCCCCTTTGGCGATGGCAGTATCGATAATCACTGCATCAGGCAGTGCGTCGTGTCGCCACATTTGTTCAATGGCTGGTTGAAGCGTGTCGGTATCGGTGAGCTCCACGGGTTCAACCTGCCACTGCTTGAGCAGTTGTGCTACCTGGGTGCGGGTGAGTTCGTTGGGGTCGGCAATCAGGATGCGACAATTGGGGAACATTACCCTAGGTGGTATGCCGCGGTTGCGTTCCGGGACCAAAGTCAGCTGTACCCAGCAGGTACTGCCGTCGTTAGCCGCTTTCTCCAGGCCGGTGTTGCCACGCATGCGCTCAACCAGGCTGCGGGCAATAGACATGCCGAGGCCGTTGGCGCTGATCTGTTGTGCATGTTGCGGTGTCTTGGTATTGAGAATCTGCTGTAGCTCGCGACGTCCAGCATCATCTATGCGGTTGCCGAGATCGGTAACACTGATACGCAGCACCAGTTCAGAATCATTGTTGCTTTGTACCGTAAGGCGTACAGGTATATTGCCATTTTCAGAGCTTCGTACAGCATTGCCCAACAGGTTTGTCAGTATTTGCTTGGTGCGTAAAGGGTCGCCAACCAGTGTAGAGGGTAACTGGGGGTCAATCAGTGGCACTAGTTCCAAGTGATGCTCGTAGGCATAGGGAGCGAGGATCTGTAGAGTTTCTTCTAATAGTTGCCCCAGATCCATGGGAATATGATCGAGCACCAGGTTGCCAGATTCGATGCGGGAGAAATCCAGGATATCATTGATAGTGGTGAGCAGGTTTTCCGACGAGCGCAGGATGGTTTGCAGGTAGTCCTGCTGTAATTCGTCGATCTCGGTTTTCAGCAGTAAATTGGTGAAGCCGATGATGCCATTTAAGGGGGTGCGGATCTCGTGACTGGTGTTTGCCAGGAAGGTAGACTTGATTCGACTGGCCTCTTGAGCTCTCTTTCGAGCTAGATCCAGCTCAATATTTTGCTCCTCCATACTATCAAGGGACTGTCGCATATCGTCCATAGCCTGCATTAAATTAGACTTGTACTCGAGTTGATAGCTGGAAAGGCCCTCGGCCATTTCATTAATCTGCTTCGCCAATTGGGCGAGTTCCCGGTTCTCGATTTCGTGAGTGCGGCGGTCGAACTCTCCGCGCCCAATGGCCTGTAATACTTGCCCCATCCGGACGAGGCTGTGGGCAAATCGCTCAGAGAGGATTACCGACCAGGCCAGCGCTGCCAGGGTGCAGATAATCAAGCCGACCAGCCCTACAAGAATCACTTGGTAAGTGCCCACCAGGAAATAGGGGCGGTGCAACTCAATACTAATCCAGCAGGTGGTAATATCACCCTTTAGGGGCTGCAACACCTGCAAGCTTTCGTCATCCTCAAAAATAAATGGCTCGCGCCTTTGCAGCTGCTCACTTGTTATTGGGGTTCGTGGGCGCGGGCCGACGCTAGCCAGTAGACCCAGTCCCGTCGCCAGGTCCAATGGGAGTTTCTTGCTCGCTTCGGTGGAATAGATATGCACCGAACGCACCATGTCCTTCTCTAGCATTAAGGCCAATAAGCTTTTGCGCAGCCATTCCATGCGCAGTTCGGTCGGGTGCCCTCCGCTCATCTCGATGAGTTCTGCAAGTTGTTCTGCACTGGCCCGCCCGTGGCTGAGTAGCAGCTGGCGCCGGTCATGCATCTGTTGCAGAGTAAAGACCAGTGCCAAAGTCATTGCCAGGATCAGTGCCGGGGCAACCGTAAAACGGAACATAGTGGAGCGCAGTGAACGTAATTCCCCGGGGGCTGGCAGGGATGGAATTGAGCTTTTGGGGGCCATGGTGAAAGAAGGGCCTTGTGCGATTATTTTTTCCCCATTTTACCTATATGGATCAGGTGGTGCACTCTCATGTAAAGAGTTGAAGAAATTGTTTCTTCTCGAGAGTGTCATTTCGTAATAACCCGACTATATAGTCCACATACAGAGTTGGTATTTAGCGATGTGTAGGCGTTCAGGTAAACTGTCCGGCCGCAATATCTGTCTGGAACTGAATGCACTATGGATTACCCCACAATTGCTGACTGTGTAGGCAATACTCCACTGGTTAAATTACAGCGCCTGCCTGGTGATACCAGCAATACGATTTTGCTTAAGCTGGAAGGGAATAATCCTGCTGGTTCTGTCAAAGACCGTCCGGCACTTTCCATGATTAACCGGGCTGAAGCCAAGGGACAGATCAAGCCTGGTGATACCCTGATCGAAGCAACCAGCGGCAATACCGGCATTGCCCTGGCGATGGCGGCAGCTATAAAAGGCTACCGTATGATCCTGATTATGCCTGACAGTGCTACAGCCGAGCGCAAGGCATCCATGACTGCCTACGGAGCGGAATTGATCCTGGTCAGCGCGGAACAGGGCATGGAGGGCGCACGTGATTTGGCGCTAAAAATGCAGAGTGACGGTATGGGGCTGGTACTAAATCAGTTTGCCAATACTGATAACCCTCTAGCCCATTACGAGGGCACAGGCCCAGAAATTTGGCAGCAGACAGGAGGAGAAATAACACATTTTGTTTCGTCTATGGGAACAACCGGCACCATTATGGGGTGTGGTCGTTTTTTGAAAGAGCAAAATCCGGAGATCCAGATTGTTGGGTTGCAACCAACCGATGGGTCCAGTATTCCCGGTATTCGCCGTTGGCCTCAAGCTTATCTGCCAAAGATTTTTGTCCCTGAAGAAGTGGATCTGGTCATCGATATGGATCAGAGTGAAGCTGAAGATATGACACGGAGGTTGGCGCGAGAGGAGGGTATTTTCTGTGGTGTCTCCTCGGGTGGCGCTGTAGCTGGTGCGCTGCGACTTTCCACCCAGGTGGAAAACGCTATTATCGTTGCTATTATTTGTGATCGAGGAGATCGCTATTTATCCTCAGGACTGTTTAACCAGTAAATTTTTTTCAGGCTGGTGAGACCTTATTGCCAGCCTAGCTGTTCCTCAGCAAACATTACGCGTATATTTTTCCTTTTTTCCCAATTAATTTTTCTCACAAAATAAAATTTACTCCTTTTTAGTAAATTCGGTTTTACTTCCTTGGTTGCATTCCCAATTTTTTTAACTGAGTAATTCCTCACTTGCTGGACTTTTTTAGATGAAGCCATTTTAGGCTGTCTGGGGGCATTTGTTGAGTGTTTAATCTTTTGGCAGAAACTTTTCGAAGGGCCATTTCTTAGTTAATGCTGGTTTTTGAAAACCTACAAAACAAAATTTTATTGCAAATGGTTTGTACTGTGGGTCGGCTTTTACTTTTACACGTGGGCATTTCTTTACAAGTATTTTATGTGACTGTCCAGCCAGAGGGCTGGTTGTATTCGCAGCTATTCTCTTGTCAAGTTTGACAAGCTGCTGCGAAAGAATGCTGAATTTCACGCAGCTTGTTGAAAAATATAAAGAAAATCGTGGACTTTAGTGTGTTCAAACCTATGATAGAAGCGCTCCTTTAAGGGCTATACACACTTTATTTACCTGGCACTGCAGTTTCGTAGTTGGGTGGGGAGTGCCAGTAAGTTTCCAAATTCCTGTTTCGGTCCGGTAAGACATGGTTCAAGTCAGAAAACATCATTCCTTCGGAGGTGAGAGCGAACTCGACCTGGAGTCTTGGCTTCGTCATGTACAGAAATTGGCGGGCCTGGATGGCGCTGCGATAGTAAAACTGCGCCGCGCCGCTGAAGTGAGCGCGGAAGCGGAGCAGCGGGCTATTGAAGCGGAAAACATATGGGCGGAAGGCGCAAGTAGTTTTGCTACAGGCCTGGAAATGGCAGAGATTCTGGCGGATCTGCAAATTGATTCAGAAGCATTGGTCGCAGCTGTTCTTTATCGGGCTGTGCGTGAAAAGCGCATGCCAATTAAAAGTGTCGAGGAAGAGTTTGGTTCGACAGTAGCCAAGCTGATCCGAGGGGTGTTGCGAATGGCGGCAATTCGCAGTCGCAGCGCAGATACAGGAGATGAACGTAAAAGTGGTGCTGTAGAAGAGCACTCTGAAAATATCCGCCGCATGTTGGTAGCTCTGGTGGATGATGTTCGAGTCGCTCTGATCAAGCTCGCGGAGCGAACCTGTGCAATTCGTGCGGCGAAGAATGTAGAACAGGCAAAGCGTACTCGAGTGGCGCGGGAGGTGGCTGATATCTATGCGCCGCTTGCCCATCGATTGGGTATTGGTCATATCAAGTGGGAATTGGAAGACCTCTCTTTTCGCTACCTGGAGCCAAACGATTACAAGCAGATTGCCCGCTTGCTGGATGAAAAGCGGCTGGCGCGCCAGAAGTATATTGATGAGGTGTTGGAGCTTCTGCGCAAAGAGTTGGCTAAGGCAGACATTGAGGGAGATGTCTACGGTCGTGCAAAGCATATCTACAGTATCTGGCGTAAGATGCGCCGCAAGAATATCGGCTTTTCCCAAGTTTATGATATCCGCGCTGTACGCATCCTTGTACCTACAGTGCGAGATTGCTATGCGGTATTGGGTATAGTGCATAACCTATGGCGCAATATCCCCAATGAATTTGATGATTATATTGCCTCTCCCAAGGAGAACGGCTATCGCTCGCTGCATACAGCGGTTATTGGCCCAGAGCGCAAGGTGCTGGAAGTCCAGATTCGTACTTTTGCTATGCATGAGGAAGCCGAATATGGTGTCTGCGCCCATTGGCGCTATAAGGGTACTGACCTGAAAAGTGAGAGCAAGGATAGCTATGAGCAGAAGATTTCCTGGCTGCGCCAAGTGCTCGACTGGCACGAAGAGGTGGGAGGCAACCCTCTGCAGGACGATCTGCAGACCGGCGAAGGGGACTCACGTATTTATGTGTTCACCCCGGATGGCCATGTGGTGGATTTGCCCCGTGGGGCTACGCCGCTGGATTTTGCTTATAAAATCCATACTGAAATTGGTCATCGCTGCCGTGGAGCAAAAGTGGACGGGCGGATTGTCCCTCTAAACCACGAATTGCAGACTGCCAACCAGGTAGAAATCCTGACCAGTAAACGTGAGGCACCGAGTCGTGATTGGCTGTCCTCGGGGATGGGCTATATCACTACCTCGCGTGCCCGTGCCAAGATTATTCACTGGTTTAAACAGCAGGCACGTGACCAGAATATTGCTGATGGCCGCAGCATACTTGATGGCGAGTTTAAACAACTGGCCCTGAGTGACTTTGATTTTGAGAAGCTAGCAGCGAAACTGAACATGCACTCGCTGGATGACCTCTATGCAGCGGTAGGCGCGGGTGATATCGGTGTAGGGCAGGTATTAAATACCGCCCAACGTATGGTCAAAGTTGATTATGCTGAGCGCGTGCCATCTCTTACCGCATCGGTCGCGCGTGGTGAGGGTAAGACAGATGTTTATATTGATGGAGTAGGTAATTTACTCACTCATATTGCCGGTTGCTGTAACCCGGTGCCCGGTGACGAAATTATGGGGTATATCACCCTCGGGCGCGGGGTTTCCATTCACCGCAAGGACTGCGCCAATATGTTACGGATGCAGGCGGAGGAGTCAGAGCGCGTTCTGCAGGTAAACTGGGCGGAAAAGCCGCGTGAACTCTACGCAGTGGAAATCATTATTGAGGCTTATGATCGCCTTGGTCTGCTACGAGATGTCACTGCCATGCTGGATAGTCAGAAAATTAATGTCACGGCTATGCAGACTCATTCCAATAAGCATAAGCACACCGTTGAAATGGTGCTGACTGCTGAAATTCACAACTTTGAAGAATTGAGTTACGTGCTGCATCGCATTAATCGCCTGCCTAATGTGGCATCGGCGAAGAGACGCATGTTGCGCTGAATAAGGGGGGGTAGGTGCAAGATAAATACAAGGTGGAGGACCTGCTTCACCTGATGGCCCAGCTGCGTAACCCGGACGGCGGCTGCCCTTGGGATTTGAAGCAGACTTTTGCCAGCATAGTTCCTTCTACGGTCGAAGAGGCCTACGAAGTAGCTGAGGCCATTGAAATTGAGGACTACGAACACCTCCATGAAGAGCTCGGTGATCTGTTATTTCAGGTGATTTTCTACTCACAGCTTGGTTGTGAGCAGGGCTATTTCGATTTTTCACGTATAGTCGATACTCTGGTGCGCAAGCTGGTACGCCGTCATCCGCATGTTTTTCCCAGTGGAGAACTCTATGGGGACAATGACTCTGGTTCTGTGGATGAAGCCCAGGTAAAGCAGAACTGGGAAGCGATAAAAACTGAAGAGCGTAATGCCAAAGGCGAGTCTGGAGTTCTAGCCGGTGTTACGGTAGGGCTACCAGCATTGACGCGTGCGGCCAAATTACAGAAGCGTGCGTCCCAAGTGGGTTTTGATTGGCCGGATATTAGTGGCGTGCTGGACAAGATCGAGGAAGAAGTTGCAGAGCTACGCGAGGCTGTTGAAACTGGAGATCGTGAGCATGCCAGGGAGGAGCTTGGCGATTTACTGTTTTCCTGTGTAAATGCTGCTCGTCACTTGAAAGAAGACCCGGAAGCATCACTACGCCACTGCAATCGAAAGTTTGAGCGACGCTTTGGAAGTGTAGAGGCAGTCCTGAAGGCTCAGGGGCGTAGACCAGCTGACGCTAACCTTGAGGAGCTGGATCAGCTTTGGGATAGAGCCAAGGCGGAGGAGAAACCGGGCTCTGCTCAATGATTCTCTCTCGAAAGGGGGGCGGATATCTTGCGGGATTCGCCTCGCATTAGCAGCAATCTTGCCCAATTTGGGGTCTGCGTGTAAGGTAGCGCTCTTTTGGCACGGCGGCTCTATTGGTGCGTCGACAGTTTTGGAGGCTAACTGAACATGCGAATTATTCTCTTGGGGGCGCCGGGAGCCGGCAAAGGCACTCAGGCACAATTCATAACAGAGAAGTTCGGCATTCCGCAGATCTCCACCGGCGATATGCTTCGTGCAGCGGTGAAGGCAGGCACACCTCTCGGCTTGCAGGCGAAAGATATTATGGAAGCCGGCAAGCTGGTCTCTGATGACCTGATTATTGCCCTGGTAAAGGAGCGTATCGCCCAGTCAGACTGCACAAATGGATTCCTGTTTGACGGTTTCCCTCGCACTATTCCTCAGGCGCAGGCCCTGTTGGATGCAGATATCCATATCGATCATGTACTGGAAATCGCTGTTGACGATGAGGAAATCGTTAAGCGCCTATCTGGCCGCCGTGTGCATGAAGGATCTGGCCGTGTATATCACATTGTCTATAACCCGCCCAAGAGTGAAGGACTGGATGATGTGACTGGTGAGACACTCATACAGCGCAGTGATGACACTGAAGAAACTGTGCGCAAGCGTCTGGCTGTTTACCATGAGCAGACTGCTCCTCTGGTTGGTTTCTACCGCGAGCTGGAAAGCCGCTCTCCCGAGGCTGCTCCCAAGTATTCAAAAGTAATGGGAGTGGGCAGTATGGATGATATACGTGAGAAGGTTTTTGAAGCTCTGAGCTGATTGCTTCAGTGACAGTTACTCTAAAAGGCCCCCACCTGGGGGCTTTTTCATTTCTTCCCGACAGCTCCTTTGCTGGTATTTAGGAAAGCCTTTTCTCTTGTAGTTATTTCTTCAGTCATTAACATTGCCGGCAGTTTTTCTTGGCAAATTTGTTTTTCAGACAGGCCCCTCTATGTCCAGTGCGATAATTTTGATGAATTTGGGCACTCCTGCACAGCCAACTGCGCCAGCGGTGAGAAGTTTCTTGAAGGAATTCCTTTCCGATCCCCGGGTAGTGGAAATTCCTCGTCCACTGTGGCTTGCGATACTGAATGGCTTCATTTTGCCATTTCGCCCCAAGCGCATTGCGCCCGCCTATAAAGAGATTTGGAATTGCAGTGCTGATGGTGCTGCAGTTGAAGGTTCGCCACTTCTTTACTATACGCGTCGTCAGGCCGAGCTGTTGCAGGGGTATCTGCGTGATAATGGCCATGATCTGGTGGTCGAGTATGCGATGACTTATGGAGAGCCGCAGTTAGACAATGTGATTGGTGATTTGCGTAAAAAAGGGTGTGAAACTTTCACTGTTTTACCGCTATATCCACAGTATTCAGCTACGACCACTGCCGCAATTTACGATCAAGTGGCGCAAATTTTTCGCAAAAGTCGTGATATTCCGGATATTTCATTGATTCGGGATTATTACCACCACCCCCTCTATATTAAATCCCTTGCGAACTCAGTCAGCGAGCATTGGCAGGCTCAAGGGCAGGCAGAAAAGTTACTGCTGTCATTTCACGGAATTCCAAAAGCAAATGTTGATAAAGGGGATCCCTATTATCGACATTGCACTGAAACTGCACGACTTCTGGCAGAAGAATTACAAATTGAACAAGAGCAGTGGCAAGTCACTTTCCAGTCAAGGTTTGGTAAGGCTGAATGGTTGCAACCCTATACCGATAAAACGCTGATTGAGTGGGGTAAGGGCGGAGTAAAGAGTGTTGATGTTATTTGTCCGGCATTTTCAGCAGACTGCTTGGAGACTCTGGAAGAAATTTCGGTAGAGAATCGCGCTAATTTTATCAATGCTGGAGGCAGTGAATATCGTTATATTCCTGCTCTAAATTTGCGTGAAGATCATATCGAAGCGCTTGCCGCGATCATTGAAGAAAAGTTGTTTGGGCCAAAATAATTTCTATCAGCGGCCTGAAAAAGCCGTTTAGGAGAAATTTGATAAGAAAAACATACTTTTTTGCTGAAAAATTTCTCATTTTTCGCTTTTTTACTTGCAATGCCGGATATTTTTATTAACTTTGATAAAGTTGTATCGAAATTGGCGGTGCGGCGCTCTGCATAAGTGATAAAAACAGCCCGTTGCAGTTTTTATTCGATAGCAAACAGGCAATGCTGCCGGCACACTTTTGGATGTACTTCTTCTTTTCAGTGAGGAGACAAGGGATGGCAAGAGTAGTAAAAAAGAGTACGCGTGCAAAGAAGGCAACTGGTTCGACTGCAGCGTCGCCAGTAGTCGCGAAAGCGCAAAAGGCGGTTGATGCGGCGAGTAAATCACTTGATGGGCAATTAGATCGTGTTGCGAAAGCAAAAGCACGGGCCCAAAAAAGTAATTCTGCAGCAGCAAAAACATCATTGGCTACTGCCAATAGCAAGGCAAAGGAATTACGCGCCAAGCTGGCAATGGCTAAGATGAATCTCGCCAAAGCCAAGGCTATGGATGCTGTGCGTCTAGCAGAGGCTGCGGCCAAAGAAAAGGTTTCCACTCTGGCTGATAGCCTGTCTGCCAAGGCGGATAAAGATCTGGCTGCCGCGTTAAAGGCGTTTGAAGCGCGTTGGAAAAAGACTCGCGATAAGGCCCACGCCAAGAAGATCAAGGCTGCGGAGAAGAAGGCAGAGGCTAAGGTAAAGGCTGCGGCGAAGAAAGCCGCTGCCAAAGCCAAAGAGTTTGAGAAGAAAGCCGCTGCCAAGCTGAAGGCGGAAGCGCAAAAAGCCAAAAGGGCGGTCGCCAAGAAAGCGACTTCTGCGAAAAAAGCAGGTCGGCCTAAGAAAGCCACTGCAGCCAAGACGGCCAAGCGTGTAGGGCGCCCAAAGAAAGCTACTACCGCGGCCAAGCCGGCCAAGAGAGTAGGGCGTCCCAAAAAGGCTACAGCTGCAACAGCTAAGAAAGCACCTGCCCGCCGGGGCCGTCCGCCTAAAGCGGGTGCTGCCCGTCGCGGCCGTCCGCCAAAGAAAGCGGCATAGCCCGAGTTCACTTAAACCCTACTTTATAGCTGGGCTTAAACAGCTATCTCAGACCCCGGCTCCGTCCGGGGTTTTCTATTGAAGGTACCCTGTAGTTTTTGGCTCTTTGTTAATTTACATGACTCCCCCTTGCGACCATGCCACAATCCCTCTCTTTGAGTTACCTGGTCTGAGATTGTTGTGAAGATTCTTGCCCTGGATACGACTTCTGGTTCTTGCTCTGTAGCGCTCTACAGCAATGGCCAGATTTCTGAGCGTTTTGTTCAGGCTGAGCGGGACCATACCCGTAGGCTGTTGCCGATGGTGGATGAAGTGTTGGCTGAAATGGAGCTGACTTTGGCGGGGCTGGATGCTTTTGCAGTTAGTCGAGGGCCAGGCTCATTTACCGGCCTGCGCATTGCTATCAGTAGTGTGCAAGGGCTGGCCTTTGCAGCGGATAAGCCGGTGGTTCCGGTGTCCAGTTTAGCTGCTTTGGCCCTAGGGGCCAGGCGAGCGCATCCTGAGTGGGGTGAAGCTTCAATAGTGCCCATGTTGGATGCGAGGATGCAGCAGGTATATTGGGGTATTTACACTGCTAGCGAACCACATCAAAGCCAGGTGCCTGAGGCGGTACAGCACCCTGAGCAAGTGCTGATGTCATTAAAAGAGTCCCACATATCGCCCCCTATTTATGGTGCTGGACCTGGTTGGCATTATGAGGCTCTGCGCATGGCGCACATGGGTGGGGTTGACTTGGATACCCTGATACATGCGAGGGAGGTTGCCCAGCTGGCTGTGCCACTATACCTGTCTGGTAAGGTGGTGACCGCACAAGAATTAGAGCCTGTGTATCTTCGCAATGAGGTCACCTGGCAGAAACGACAAAAAATCCGATCTAAGAAGTAACCCATGGAAATATTTCAAATTGTTGTCTTGGCCTTGATCCAAGGGCTTACTGAATTCTTGCCTATCTCTAGTTCAGCGCACTTAATCTTACCTGCCGAGGTATTGGGCTGGCAGGACCAGGGACTTGCATTTGATGTCGCTGTGCATTTTGGTTCGTTGATAGCGGTTGTTTCTTATTTTCGTAAAGATATTTGGGCGCTGATCCGGGATGGGCTTGGAGGGTTAGCCAGCGGGGACTTTACCGATGAGGGCAGGCTTGCCTGGTTGATTGTATTGGCGACTATTCCGGTAGGTTTGGTTGGGCTGATTTTCAAAGACTTTATCGAAGCCAATCTTCGCTCAGCAGCTGTTATTGCCACGACCACAATTGGCTTCGGTATTCTTCTCTGGTGGGCGGATGTGCGTGGGGTGCGCACACAAACGTTGGCTCAACTCAATTGGAAAAAGGCATTGCTGATTGGCTTGGCTCAAGTATTAGCACTGATTCCTGGTACTTCCCGCTCAGGTATAACCATGACAGCGGGGTTAATGCTAGGAATGAAACGAGAGGCTGCCGCACGCTTTTCTTTTCTCTTGTCGATACCAGCAATTGCACTGCCGGCGCTGTTACTGACATACGACTTGCTTTCACTGGAAACTGTGCCCTGGGGCGATATTCTGCTGGGTGCTGTGTTGTCGTTTATTAGTGCTTACTTATGTATTCATTTTTTTCTGCAGTTTATTAGTCGTATCGGTATGGCACCTTTTGCAATTTATCGCCTGATACTAGGTGCGGTCCTGATTTGGATGATATGGGGGTAGGTAATATGGCAACTGTAGCGTTTATTGGCTTGGGGGTGATGGGCTACCCGATGGCTGGGTATTTATCAAAAGCTGGTCATCATGTAAGGGTATACAATCGCACCGCTAATCGAGCAAAAAAGTGGTTGGAGGAATACAAAGGGGAAAGCTTCCCATCCCCGGCTGAAGCGGCTAAAGGTGCGGAAGTTGTCTTCGCCTGCGTGGGTAATGATAACGACCTACGTCAGGTAGTGGTTGGAGAGCAAGGTGCTTTTTCCACTATGGAGAAAGGTAGCTTATTCGTAGATCACACTACTGCTTCGGCGGATGTTGCTCGGGAGCTGGCAGCCATTGGCAGTGACAAGGGGATATGCTTTCTTGACGCCCCGGTTTCTGGTGGCCAGGCAGGCGCTGAAAATGGGGCGTTGACTGTTATGGTTGGCGGAGATAAAGCCGATTTTCAGCGAGTTAATCCGTTAATTGAAACTTTCGCCAGAGCGGTAACCTTATTGGGCCCGGTAGGTAGCGGCCAACTGTGCAAAATGGTCAATCAAATCTGCATCGCCGGAGTAGTCCAGGGGCTTGCTGAAGGCCTGCATTTTGCCAAGGCATCCGGGCTGGATGCGGAGCAAGTAGTGGATGTAATTTCCAAAGGTGCCGCGCAGAGCTGGCAAATGGAAAACCGCTCCCAGACAATGCTGGCTGGCGAGTATGACCACGGTTTCGCAGTAGATTGGATGCGTAAGGACCTGGCTATTGTCCTTCAGGAAGCTCAGCGTAATGGTGCATTGCTGCCAGTCACTGCATTGGTGGATCAGTTCTACAGCGAAGTGCAGGCAATCGGTGGTGCCCGCTGGGATACTTCCAGCCTGTTTGCGCGACTGATGAATGTGCGTTCCTTCGATTGATACTCTCTACTTGAAAGCTGCTCTCGGGGTTGGATGCAGTTATTTCCAACCCTGCATTCCTAATTTATATTGTTTAACTCTCGATGAAAGTTCTATTGCTCTCGGCCTATGATGCGGACAGCCACAAGCGCTGGCGTAAGGGTCTGGTTGCCGCTTTTCCCGAATGGCAGTGGACAGTCCTTACCCTGCCCCCACGATATTTCAGTTGGCGCATTCGTGGAAATAGCCTGACCTGGGCCAGAGGGGAGGCTGCGCAAGCCCTCAAGCAGGATTGGGATCTTGTTATTACAACTTCAATGACGGATCTCAGTGCCTTACGCGGTTTAGTGCCAGAGCTGGCTGGGATTCCGACTGTTGTTTATTTTCATGAGAATCAATTTGCTTATCCGGTGAGTACAGATGCTTACCAATCTATTGAGCCTCAATTGCTAAATATTTATACCGCATTGGCTGGGGACCTAGTTCTTTTTAATTCAGAATTTAATCGTCGCACTTTAATTGAGGGAGCTGTTACATTACTCAAGCGTTTTCCCGATTGTGTACCTACAGGAATTTGCGAGGAAGTACAAAACAAATCTAAGGTCTTGCCTGTACCCTTGGAAGGTGCGCTCTTTGTCAAAAAAAGCGCACAAACAAATTTTTGTTGGGATCACCGGTGGGGACAGGGTTATCAGGAAGAGGTAACCGAGGATACATTGATCATCAGTTGGGCTGCCCGCTGGGAGTATGACAAGGGCGCCGATCGACTACTGCAGATTCTTCAGGGCCTAAAAGAGAAAAAGGTAAAGTTCTTGCTCAACTTGATGGGCCAGTCGTTTCGTAACAGCCCGGAAGAGTTTAAGCAGATTAAGCAGGAATTCTGCCAAAATCTTTTGGTGGTGGGGTATGTGGAAAGCGAACATCTCTACCGGCAAACCTTACGTGGTAGCCATGTATTTCTATCTACCGCTTACCACGAGTTTCAGGGGCTAGCGGTAATGGAGGCCGCAGCGATGGGCTGCACGCCATTAGTGCCGGATGAGCAGTGTTACCCGGAGTTTTATCCTGAGCAATTGCGTTACTTGGGGGTGAGGAATGCAGTTACAAAGCTTGAATCTATGGCCAAAAGAGTTCAATGTGCGGAAACGTTAGTAAAATTGGACTTTCATAATATTTCATGGGAAAGCTATAAAGATAAATATTTTTGTGCTCTGAGCAGATGTATCTCCGATACAGTCGGCTATTGTAAATAAAAGTATTATTAGCCAAACCTACTGAAAAACTTCACCGACTAAGCGACTTTAGTGGGGTTGTATAACGCTTTTTTAGGTATCTAAAGTTCATATCAGTAGGCCTGGATCTGGGATCGGCCAGCCGCTCCCTGGCTTGAAAAATACTGCTAGCAGCCCTATAGCTTATGGGCCCTCACTAGTCTTGACTTTTATACTCCACAGAATAGAGATGGCAATAGATAGAGGTTTTGGTACCATTCCATAAGTCAGCAGTATCCCCCCTCACTCTGAGAAGGCCGCGTGCGTGGTATGCTGCCACGAATATGCTCATATTAGCAGAATAATTTACGCTTTGACTTGATGCGGAAATCATGGTGCCTTTTTATTCTTTGTCCATTGTAAGGCGCGCTGAGAGAAGTGTTATATCTTGCTGTCTTGCAAGTAGATCAAGTCATCGAAGCTTTTCCTTGTTTTTATATCAATGTTATATTCTTTAGCTGCGGACTTCATATGGAAATTGATAAGGATATATCATGAGTAAGTATTTTTTGGCCCTGGCAGTTCTATTTTCGGTGCTAGCTATTGGTTGTACATCCGTATCAAATAGGCCGGGGTCTGATCAAGACGGTCAAGTTGAAGAATTGGCCTCTAACCTCGATAAACAGGAGGAACCAAAGAATGAACTAGTGTGTAAGTATCGCGAAGGGACGGGATCGAGATTCAAAAAGAAGGTCTGCATGACAGCAGAGGAGTGGGCAGGTGATTCAGTGGAAACGGCCAGAAATGTTAATAAGCTAAGAAAAACAGTCGTAACGGGGCAATCACAAGGGCGTTGATGGTTTTTATTCTTAAAAGCCGAAAAGAGAGTTTATGCTAATTATCCTTTCGGCTTTATTTTCAGTTAAGGATTTAATTGGTGTGATTTAATAGAGGCTCAATTTATCCATACTCTAGTGTAAACGCGTTTTTGCTCGGATGTGTCAACAAACTCATCCCGATCGTGAAGAATCCGAGTGTTGTCGATAAATATCATGTCTCCTGAGTTCATATAGAAGCTGACAACGTTTTCTTCATTGTTTAGCTCCCCGTCGAGCATGTCTAAAGCCTGCAATACCTCCTTGGTTAGCGGTTGATCGACCCGCTGGTGACCTTTTTCAATCCAGTAGCGCATATAGCGAATTGATAACTTACCCTTTTCGTAGCTGAAAATGGGGAAGTGATTGTTAAGGATATTCTGTAGGTTCTTGTCGCTGCCTGGGGTGACAAGATCGCGTATATAGTTATCATAGAGTAGAGCGAGCTTGCCAGGTTCTCTTTCTCTTAGGGCTTCGTGGACCTGTGCTGCGGAGACCACTTTGGATTTTCCACCTTTTATCGCAGGGGTGATACAGCACAAGCCGAGAATATTGGGCTGGATTGTACGTTGCGAGCTGTCTGTATGTACCCCGGTAGCTGCATTAGTTTGTGATACCGGAATTGCTTCATCTTTATAGCTTCGACCTGTATCCAGGATACCGTACAACCTGCCATAGGTATCAATAGTTTGCCCCATTGCCAGGCTGATATTTAAGAACAAAAGATTGAGTGTATCTTGATCGAAGCCATCAATCCCCTGAATCCAGGTTATACCGCTTCCGTGTGCAATTTCTTGCTTGATCTGTTGGGCAAGTTGATCAAACTGTGGGGTTGGTACTGAGTCGGCTCTCAAGGATTCAACAGGATGATCCTGATTGGAAGCCCAATCTTGAAGAGCTTTTACTTCCTCTTGCCAGCCGGAAGGCCAAGCAAACTTCCAGTTGGATTTTGAGGCTATATCTGCAGCCTTCCACGCTTGAGCGCACACCTCTTCTCTGGGAGCCAGTTCAATCATTTACTTGTACCTTAAATAAAACATGCAGAGGGTAACCTTTCAGAGGGCCAAAGAATTCAGGGTCCAATGCCAGGTGTTCGTCTGTTACCGCAAGCTCATTCACCTGCGGCAAAAGATTAAACCCGGCTGCTTTGAGTGCTTCGAAGTAATGTGAAAAGGTTTTGTGTACACAACGCACAGATACTGGAATTCCATCTCTGCGCCAGATTTTTCCTTCGAAAGTTTGATTGATGCCATCGAGATAGCTTTTATCTCCATGCTCAAAGTAAAACGGTGGTGTTTCTTCACGCATAAATGGTAGGCAAGGGTGGGGCACGGTAAAAACAAAGGTCCCGGTGGAGGCTAACAGTGATCTAACCTTTGTCATTACCTGAGTCATCTCTTCAATCGTGAGATAATTAAAAAGAAATACAGCAATGGCCTTGTCGAAGCTCTTTTGTGGGAATTGGTCAAAAGTCACAGCATTAGCAGCCGTATAACTGGCAGTGGATAGTTCGAGCTCTGCTGCCATTGCCTGTGCTTGACTGATCATCTCCGCAGAAGAATCGATGCCAAATATCGAACGAGCACCATTTTCCAGAATCATGCGTGAGACGTAACCCTCGCCACATCCAAAGTCCAGAATGTCTTGCCCAGCAATATCTCCTAACTCCTCAAGCACTCGAGGTCTTGCAGTAAAGTCACTTAAAAGGACCTTCTCAGATCGCAACCAGTTGCCTGCTTGGGCGTTATAGATTGTTTCAGTTGATAACGGCTGGTTCATCCTGAGCCACTCCAGAAGCTTGTTGAGTATAATTATTTAGATTTTCGAGAGGCTTTTGCGGCCCCCTAATTGCACGTTCCAACATGCCATCCCAGAAGGCGGCCCTTAAGTTCAAGGCTTTAAGCACTCCGTGACGAAGACGCTTGCGGCCCTCCTCGGTATTGGCAAAATCCAATGCGATTTGGTTTAAGCTTTCTGCATGGTCATCATCAATGAGTGTATGAACAGAGAAGAAGCAATAATCCTCCGGCTGAAATTCGGGTAGGCTTTTTAAGCCTTTTTCAATGAAAGGATAAATAGAGCTGACGATATGCTCTGTACCTAATCCTAAAGCCCCGATAGCTTCTTCAGTAGAGCCATAAAGCAATACTCCGGAGAGCATGTCATACCATATAGCAGGATCATCGGAAATTCCTATTTCTGGTGTTCCGCGTAACGCCCTTTTTCTGAAGCTCTCAAACAGCTGTGCGTGTGGGATGTTCCGGACCCAGCTTGCACTGATCCCGTGAGTCTCCAGCTCTATAAGCTCTTTTTCTTCATAGTGTCCAGACTCTTCTGCGAGATTTTCCAGAAGAATGTTCCGGTGCTTCGGGGTAGTCAATCTGGAAATCACAGCAGTGAGCAAGTTTACAAAACGGGATGAATAAACCCCGTACTGTTGAGCAAAATCCGCGACCGCATAGCGAAAGTTTGGAAGGGATGCACTGCTGAATTGTTTGAGATATGGGTGGTTGATAGCCCTGTGCTTTAGCGCTTCTTCAGGGAGTTGCTCTAGCCAGGCTCTTTTATGATTATTCATCTGAAGCCTTAAATTCCATCTGTTGAGCCGAAAGTTGGCAACCGTAACAAGTAATTATTTCAGTTTGCTAACGAACATCCTGTGTGAATAGCGTTTAATGGTTGCTCGACCAGTAAACGGATTTTGAGTATACGGAGTAAAATTTTTTCTAGCAATATCATGATTATTATTCACGGATGCTGGTTGTTTGTTGCCTCTGTTTTCTTGAGAAAATTTAATTAGTTTTTGGCTGCGGGGTGTGTGGCTATACCTACTTGTAGGTATTTATTTTCTGATATATTGAAATTAATGGGCTTTCGCCTCTTGTGTTTCTCTTTTCCATTTGTTTGTAATTGCTTTTAATTCAAGAAAATTTAAATTTCTTTTTGTCAGCTTCTATATTTTGTTTATGTGTGTGGCGTAGGGGTGAAGGATTTATTTGGTGTTGAATTTTTTTGTGCCCTTATTGTTGTAAAGCCGAATCGAAGTATAAATTGATGTAAATCAATTCAAGGGTTATTTATTTGTGATTGGGGCTTGGAGCTTAAAATGAGCCTCAGTATGAGTGAAAAAGCATAAGTTTGAGTGGTGCTGGAAGGATGTTTTTGCTTATAAGGTTAGTAGGGATTTTGTGATTTAAGGTTTTCTTTACTATTTATATGGTTGGTACCAATTGGATTTTCTTGGCAGTATCATGATTTTATGTCGATAAGTAGGTGGTGTGATTTCAGAGTAGAGACTGCTAACGAGGCAGTAATTGGAAAGAAAATTCTCTTTTAACTAAATGGCTTTTGAGATTTGAGTTACTGGCTAGGGTGGGGCGAGAGATTGTATGTAAGAAAAAAATTGGCATACTTAGCTACCGCAAATGTTCACTGATGTAGATGTAATTGGTACTTTTCATATGGGACGCTCAGTCATCTGACCAGGGGCCGAGTAAAGGATACCTGCATTCTCTATCAATTAAGTTGACCTAGAAGGAAATAGCTACTAACTAATAGCTCATTAAGCCCCGAATGCTATTGTCTATTCTTCTTTGAGAAATGACTGTTTGTACCGCTAGTCTCGCTTTTGAGTAATCTCATTGCACTACCAGCCCGGGCGAATTCAAAGGACCTGCAAGCTTTGCCTTGGTTTTTAGAGGTGAATCGTGGCAGCAACTCTTATTGACTCAGTAGTTTTCTGTGATCTTTTCAGCACGCAGGCAATGCGAGATATTTTTTCAGATAAACAGAGAGTTCAGTACTACCTGGATGTCGAGGCGGCCCTGGCAAAAGTTCAAGCGCGATTGGGGATCATTCCCGAGGAGGCGGCGAAAGAGATTTGCAGCCACTGCAACGCCGATGAGATTGATTTCGTACGCTTAAAGGCACAGACAGAGTTGATTGGTTATCCCGTTTTTGGGGTTGTACAACAGCTGGTAGCACTATGCGATAAAGGGCTGGGGCAATGGTGCCACTGGGGAACTACAACCCAGGATATTACTGATACAGCTACCGTTTTACAGATTCGTGCGGCATTGGAATTGATAGAAACTGATGTGGGAGCAATTTCAATTGCATTAGCTAAATTGGCGAAAGAGTATCGGGATACGCCGATGGTGGCGAGAAGTAATTTGCAACAGGCTGTACCAATAACTTTTGGTTATAAAGCGGCTGTATGGCTGGCTGGTTTCCATCGACACCAGCAGCGCTTAGAAGAAATTAAAAAACGTGCACTGGTTGGGGAGTTTGGTGGCGCAGCGGGAAATCTGGCCTCGTTAGGGAGCCAGGGATTGGCGGTACAGGTGGGGATTATGGAGGAGCTTAAGCTAGGGAAGCCATGTATTGCCTGGCATACCATGCGAGATAGAATCACTGAGGTAGCCTGTCTGCTGGGGTTGATCACTGGCACGCTGGGGAAAATCGCTCTCGATATTAAATTAATGGCGCAGACAGAAGTGGGTGAGGTTTCAGAGCCATTTACGTCCGGGCGAGGAGCTTCCAGTACGATGCCACAAAAACATAACCCTGTCTCTTCAGTCTATATCAGTGGCATTGTGCCAATTATCAGGCAGCAGGTGGCAGCTCTGCTCAATGCTATGGAAGAGGATCATGAGCGAGCTACGGGTACCTGGGAAATTGAGTGGGTGGTACTTCCTGAAATATTTTGCCTGTCGGCTGCAGCCTTGGCGCAAGCGCGCTTTGCTTTAAGTGGACTTAATGTGTACCCGGAAAATATGATGCGAAACCTAAAACTGACTGGGGGCCAGGTTTCCTCTGAGGCAGTTATGATGGGATTGGGTCCTAAGATTGGACGCGAGAAAGCCCATGACCTGGTATATCAGATCTGTTGTGATGCGGTGGAAAGCGGGCAGTCATTTGCCGAGTTATTGAAACAAAACCCGGAAATATCTGAAAATCTCAGTTCCAGTGAGGTGGATGAATTATTGGATCCCAAGAACTACTTAGGATTGTGTGGTGAGATGGTTGATCAAACCCTGGCCGGGAAGGAGCGGTAAAGATGTTTATTTGAATGGTAAATCTCTTCAGGCTGGGGTTTCTTGAGTTATGAAAAACTTAATTCGCTCTGAAGCTATACAGAGATTATGTCTTAAGTATTTATCGGCTTTGGAGCAAGGTGATTTGGAGGCTTTGAAGGCTGTTTTTATAGAAGGTGCGAGGGTTTATTCTCCGATATTTGGGGAGTGCCAGGTTGATGATTTTTACTCCTATGTCACTCAGGCAACAGAAGAACGTCACTTGGAGTTAAAAAATATTATGCAGGGAGTGATGAATCCAAATCAGGTTGCTATTTATATGACTTATACGCGTACTATAAAAGGCAAAGAGCCAGCTACTATTAACACGGTTGATATTTTTGACCTTGCTACTGACCTAAGTGGATTCTCTTCCGTAGCTATCATTTATGATACTGCTCCAGTTAAGAGTGATTTTAATTGAGAAATTCTTATGGGTTAGATTTTTCTGTCTATAGGCATGGCACAAATTTATGTGCCATGCCGCCATCCTGTCTTTTTATAAAACGAACTCTTTATTTAATCGTAGTATAACTAGTGAATGACGCTTTCTAGTGCTTTCACTAAGCCAGAAGTTGGAGTACTGTCTGGTATTGGGCAGTTGAAGCTCTCAGAATGCCCATAGCTATAACCATACAGCAGGTTGCAGGCCATGACCTTGTGACCTGCTGTAGTGGGATGTACCGAGTCACCAGTAGGGATTATTTTGCCCTGATCTGCCAGAAACATATTAAAAGAAGCTCTGGCATTTTCTACCGCATTTTTAATCTGGGCATTGTAGTAATCGGTGCAGTAATTTTGGGGGTCTTGCCCGTCAATATTACTTCGGCGAGGAATCATCGAGATTACAAAGGCAATATTTTTATCGGCTATGCCTAATGAAGAAAGGTGACTATATATTTTACCCACCAGAGTAGAGTTATCCGTAATATTTGCTGGTGACAATATGCCGGCAACAACCTGCTCCAGTCGACTGGCTGTGGTGCTTCCTATATCAGGTGCGGCACTGCACTTGGTGGCGCCATTCATATTTAAGAAAGTAATGTCGTTGGTTCCCAGTTGGATAGGTATCACAACGGCATCTGTGTCGGAGAGGCTTTGACTCAGCTGGCAGGCTTGGTTACCTAGCCATCCGGCACTGTTACTGCCTTCCCGGCACATTTCGGTAGCTACCGAATTGAAGTTAGCAATGGATTGAGCGCAGTTGGCAAAATTATAGCCAGATGGAACTTGATGACCTGTAGGGTTTAGGAAGCAGAGCATATCGCTTGTGGTGGCTCCTGGGATTCCCGAATGCCAGTAATTCCTGCTTTGTTGTGCCAAGTCCTCTGGGCCAGTTGGACCATTTACAGTTCCGATAGTGTGTATGGGCTTGCCACTGTAGAGAATTTGGAGGGAGCCATTGCTCTCACTTGCGGTAAGCGGGAAACTGGATTTGCCATTGGAGGCATCGAAGAGATGTTGCCAAATTTGGGAGCGGAAGCCATTGGAGTTGAAGGGTAGTGTTGTCATGCCATAGGTGATCGAGTCCCCAATAAGCCAGAGTTTTATGCTGTTGGCATTGCCTTTATTGGGATTGGACGGCTCAGTGGGCTGGGGCTCTGGTTCTGTAGGTACAGGGGTACTTGGCGGAGAGGGTTCTGTTACGCTATTGGACTGGCAGCTAGTGGTCAGGTTTGGCTGAATATTTTCACCCGTGTACTCACCATTAAAACCAAATGCCCGAGCCTCGCCTGGAGGAATAGTGTCCTGGCCGCTGGCAGTCACTGTACCGCTATTTTCGCTTATCAGAGCATTCCAGTGATGGGCCACTTTTTGGTTACCTGGCCATTGCCACTGTACCTGCCATTTCTCAATGGGGGTATTTCCAGTGTTGCGGATAACCACATTAGCCATAAAGCCATTGCCCCAGTCATTTTGGACAGTGTATTCCACAGTACACTGGCCAGAGGATGGCAGTGGGGGGGCAGGTTCCGGGCTTGGTGCAGGTGTTGTGTCTGGTGTTGTGTCTGGTGTTGGAGTTGGCGGTGTTGTTGGGGATTTAGTGGACTCAAACCACTTAAGTGCGTAGGCGCGGAACTCTCGCTCTGTAGGTAGGATACCCTGCTTTGCCTGAAAATCGATCAGGTATTGTTTGGCGTCCCGATAGAACTCTTGGTGTGTTTGGTAAATCTGTTTTTTGTTCCCCTCGTTGTCGATCAGCCAGTAGCCGACAAACTCATTAGCCCAGCTGTCATACTCGTTACCATACATCTGCCAATACAAGATAAAAGGAGTCCCCCACTCCAATGAAGTTTTAATCACATTGCGCGAGAGCATATCCTGTGCTTCTCCGGAGCGGGTGCCCCAGTCTTTGAACCAGGATTCACCGTATCCGTACTCGCCAATAAATACTCGTTTTTCAAATGGCAAGCCTGCCTTGGTGGGAAGCTTTGAATTAATGAAATCTAAAGCTTTGGTTAACTCGGTATGTAAGGTGGCGAAGTCTGAGTGTCTTTCCTTGGTAGTCAGGTCATAAGCTGAGTAAGACACCAGATCCACATTAGTGTGGGGTAGTACGGCATTGGTAATACGCTCCTTCCCCTGCATTGCTGACTCAACCCTATTGACTTCAACATAGTGATACAGGTTGACATCGGAGTGGGTTACATTGGCTTTAGCATCATCTATGGCCTTCTGACGAATATTGAGCCAGTCGATTAATCCCTGGATACGTATGGGGTCGATTTTTTCCTGGTTGTCATCACGGGTTCCGTCTGCCTTTTGCACCAGGTTCCAATCCCCTTCCCAGTGGCCGATCATAAAGGTTTTACCAGATCCGTTATATTGCGTTAGCAGGTATTCAGCCAGGGCATAAATTTTATCGTACTGCCAGGTTAGTTCATCTTTGGACATGCCCTTGTTGTCCATCCAGGAGCCTGAATCTTCCACCCAAAACATATAGTGGGAAAAATCCATTTCCAGGACCTCACGATAAGCGGGCACTTCTTCAAGCATGCGTTTGAATTGGTAGTCCAGCCCTTTGCCTCGTAGTTCATCATACAGGCCCGTGGAGAGGGCAATCTTAAGAAAATTCGAGCCCATTGCATGAATGGCCTTGGCAGACTCCACAAGGGAGCCTTCTCCGGTAAAACTGTACTTGGGACTGATTGTCTGGGTACCGAGAATGTAGTTGTAGCGCTCAATTGGGGATAGTGGAGTGCTTGTTGGCGGTTCAGTAGGTGTTGGGGGCGAAGATGCTTGCTTATTACAGCTGGCATTTATCTTGGATGGGATCTGCTTGCCCCCAGAGTAGGAGATATTAAACCCAAAGGACCGCGCCTCGCCTGTTGGTATGGTGGCAAAATCGCCAGTTCCCTCCGCGGTAACGATATTGCCGCTTTGACTAATCTTGGCATTCCAGGAGTGATCGATGACTTGGTCTGCGGGCCACTGCCAGTCGACTGACCAGCCATTGATGGGTTCATTGCCAGTATTTCGAACGACTACAGCGGCCATGTAACCGGTATTCCACTGGCTCTGAACAACCAGGTTCACGTCGCAGCTTGTAGCTCCGAGCGCCTGACCAGAAAGCCCTAATAAAAGTAAAGGGACCATGCTTGCTTTGATGAGTCGGATATGCATCAAGAAACCACTAATTATTAAATTTGTACCAACAGCTAAGGCTCCTTCCTGGCGATAAAGTTTCGTTTAAAGGAGTTATGCTGAATAAATGACTATTGATTCACATCTTCTGTCGGCTCGTGAGTGCTTCAAAATTTATCGGAAGCTAGAGGCATCTCGGGTAGTTCCTGATTGCGCTCCAAATTGGTGCGCGTTTTTGTTGGAATAGTCATAAATTCATCAAAGCTAAACTAAAAACGTTCTGGTCATCTCCGATGATCCTCTCAAAGTAAGTGGAAATTACATCGACCTCGGTCTATGAATGATATCTATATTTAATAAATCCTAATTGCAGATCTGGCATTGCGAATTACCCTGGCTTTTGGTCTGTTGGGAGTTATTGCAAACCTGTGGATAGCGTAAATGAAGTATCATGGAACCCGCGTGCCAAAGTATTAACTTAATAAAAAGGTGCGAATCAAGGAAGAATATTGTCATACCTGTCTAAGCTCTATTCACTGTATAGGTTTGTCTCTATCAGGAAGAAATAATAGAAATAATAAAAGTACAGTCATGTAGTTGTACTTCGTAAAGCTGGCTATCGAGCCAGTTTCTTTCACTGCGTTATCAGAATAATTTTTGCAAGTAAGGTCAGCCTTCTTTCCATGGCTCATGCTATGTATAGGCATCGCTATAGCAAATTATTTGGAGAAAAAATGAATAAAATAATAATCAAGATTTGTGTGGTGCTCTTGGGGCTAGTAGGCGCTACCCCTCTTGCATTCGGTGCGGACTGGTTGCTGGGTACTGGTAAATACGATATTACGGGCCCAGCCGCCGATGTTGGTATGGTTGGCTATGGTGAGACAGGGCAAACAACAAAGGGAATTCACACCCGTTTGTGGTCCCGCGCGTTTATTATCGCGAATCCACAGAATAGTCGGCGCCTAGTATTTGTCTCTGCGGATCTGCAGGGCATTCCCCAGGGCGTTAAACAGGGTGTAATCGCCAAACTTAAAAGTAAGTATGGCAATAATAGGTTCACTGATGAGAATGTGATGCTCACAGCAACTCATACTCATGTGGGGCCTGGTGGTTACGATCACTATGTAATGTTGAATATGAGTGCATTGGGTTACGCAGGAGATAATTATAGCGCGATTGTGGAGGGTATTTACCAGTCTATTGTCTCAGCGAATAACAGCCTGAAGGAAGGCGATATTTATCTCGATCAGGGTACCCTGCTCAATACCAGTGTTAATCGCAACCCAGAACCTTACGCACAAAATTCCGATATTAGTAATTACCAATACGATACTAATAAAACCATGAGTCAGCTCAAATTGGTGGGATCGGATAATGAGGCAATGGGGATTATCAATTGGTTTGCTGTGCACAATGTTTCCCTCGGAACCGAACAACGCCAGTTGAGTAGCGACCATAAAGGTGCGGCCAGTTACCTATTTGAAACCTGGGCTGCTGGCCAGCCCAATACCTCAGATGGTTTCGTGGCGGCTTTTGCCAACAGCAACCTGGGTGATGCCTCTCCTAATGTGTGTGGCCCCAGAGATGGCTGCGGTACTAGTGAATATGCGAGTTTAGAGCTGGCTGCAGAAAAGCAGTTTTCCAAAGCGCAGTCACTATATGAGTCAGCAGCTAACAAGTTGACAGGGGAACTGGACTATCGTCATCAAATCATCTACTTCCCAGGCTACACAGTGGCGGGACAGTACACTGGAGTAGGACAGCAGGATATATGTGAAGGCGCGGTTGGCTGGTCCTTTACAGCGGGTTCTACCTGGGATGGCCCCAGTGGAATTGACGGTATCTTCGAAGGTATGTCTGTAGATAATGAGGGTACAGAATGGGATCGCAGCGAAAGCCTGTTTGAATCTGTAATTGATGGATTCCCGATATTTGGATTGATGAACGCTTTTTCTGCGGTGGCTGTTTTCAACGAGACTCAGGATGATCCCTGCCAATATCCAAAGCCAACCTTTGTAGAGCGTAAAGTGGTGGGGCAAGAGCTGTACACACCCTATTTACCATTTCAGATGTTTCGAATCGGCTCCCTTGCCCTGGTTGCTGCGCCCAGTGAGATGACTACTATGGCGGGGCGCCGTTTGGAAGAGCAGGTGCTCTCAGCTATGCAGGGTAATGGAATCTCTACGGTGGTGATTGCCGGTCTGGCGAATGCCTATAGCGGTTACGTGACTACACACGAAGAATTTGATATGCAGCACTATGAGGGTGGCCATACTATCTTTGGCCCCAACACCCTTGCAGCTTACCAGCAAATCTACACGGAGATGGCCTATGCCATGAACAATAATCTGGAAGTCGATGCAGGCCCAACACCTGCAGATTTATCTAATGACCAGGTGATTCATGTTATCGGGGTGGTTTATGATGATAAGCGTCTTTGGGAATCTTTTGGGCAAGTCTGGAATGATGTCGGTAACAGCTACTCTGCCGGAGACATGGTGAGCGCCTCTTTTCGCTCTGGACATCCTCGCAATAATTTCAGGACTGGCGGCACGTTTATTGAGATTCAGCGAAAAGTGAATGGTAGCTGGAAAACCTATCTTACGGATAATGATTTGGATACCCGTTTTATCTGGACCAGGGATACCGCTATAGATTGTCTGGCTTGTTCCTTTGCTGAAGGGCAGTGGACAATTGGTGAAAATACTCCAGCTGGCACATATCGTATTAAGCATTACGGAAACTGGAAGAGTGGGTGGACAGGAAAAATTTCCAGCTATAGTGGCACCTCAAGCAAATTTACTGTAGCTAATTAGCAGATTCCTGCACCAATTAGATGGCATTACCGAAACTGTGATATCGACATCTAGGTAATGCCATATTTTCTATAAATGCCCTAAATATAATATATTTGTGTGCCATTATAAGTTGCTTGTTCTTCTTTTTATTCTGCTTCTACTATGTAATTCATTTTCCGCTTTTCCATCAGTATAATCGCGATTTCTCCATTCTCTAAAACACATGTAGTCCGCCTGGTAATAAGCAATATAGGGAAAGTTTTTTTACTTTACTTATGTATGAATAACTAGCTGTTCTTGCTGTCCGCAATGTATGGGTTGGGGTTATTTGCAGATGCAGTGCTTGCCGAAAAGCAGGCTTAGCTAATCCCCAGAATCTATAAAGAACTATGGAAAATTATTGCTTATGAACGGGGTGAGGCTGATCTAATTCAATAGATTCATTTAGGGATCTCACTGGCCCAGCACGGGCAATATGGTTTGTTGCGAAGAAGCATAGGGCAGTGGAGCCTATATAAACATTGCCAATGCCGAGCTTAAATATTATCAATGAGATAGAAAGGCTCCTTCTCTGATAATTGATGTCCTAATTTGTCGGCTTTATGTCCTTTGCGACTAATGCTATTAATTTATGCTTTCAACTGCCTCGACTGGAAGCGCACTATTCATATAGCGGGACTTTTATGATATGTCTGATCAATTGTCGAATAAACCTTTGCTCCTGCTAAAAATAACTGACTTTCGAATTTAAGGTTATAACCATGAAAATATTTTTCTGGGCTGCCCTGTGCTCATTACTTTTAAGTAGTAAGGCTTGGGCCCACTCTATATCTAAGGACGCTTTCCATATTGGAATATTATTGTACGATGGTGCACAAACTATTGATTATGCTGGCCCTTATGAGGTTTTTGGTCAGGCGCGTTATCGTTTGACAACCATCTCTGAAGATGGTGAAACCATTACTTCAGCGATGGGATTACAGGTGGTTCCAGATGCCAGTTTTGATCAAGAGAATCAATTTGATGCGGTAATTATCCCTGGGGGTGGCATCAATAAAGCGATGGAGAACCCGGAGATATTGCAGTGGATTAAGGAGCAGTCTGAGCAGGTGCAGTATGTGCTATCGGTATGTAACGGTGCCTTTATTTTGGCGAATACCGGGCTGCTTCATAGTAAGAAAGCAACCACTATTCGTGGAGCCTTCAATTCGTTCGAGAAAAGTTTCCCTGATATCGAATTGGTAAAGAATAAAAAGTTTGTAGATAACGGGAAGATCATTACTACCGCCGGTCTTTCATCCGGAATAGATGGTGCTCTATACCTGGTAAGCAAGATTGATACGATGGAGAAAGCCAGAAGTGTTGCGGCGAAGATTGAGTACCAGTGGCAGCCGCAGGGCGGTTATATCCGGGGTATAATGGCAGACAAAATTATGCCGAATTTTGGTGACTTGCCTGAGTCAATTCAATTTGTTTCTAAGGAATATAGCTATGGCGACTTGGAAGATTGGTATACCGCATTTCAGGTTTCCGGTGATGTGGAGACTGTAAAAGCCTGGTTAAGTGAACAGATGAAAGAGAATCCAGATTGGAAAATTAGTCAGGGAAAATTTATTGATAATAAATGGATATATCGGTTTTCTGATGATGGTATTGTACTGCAGATTGATTTTGTTTCTCCTTCTGAGGTCAATCCTTGGATGATTAAGTTAAGTATATTGGATCAAGCGTCGTAACTTGGCGGTTGTGGCTATTAGTGCGTATGGAATCTCCGTTAAAATTTAAGTTATATATTTAGTTTGCTCTATGAGTTTGCAATGACATTTGATCCAATCCTATTTTTCAAAAAATCAGAACAGCGGGAAAGTGTTGCTCTTGGGATCATCCGATTCAACATATCTTTTACAGCGCCACAAAGTCATTTTTGAGTTACACTGTGAGGGCTCTTCATTGCGACGGTAGCAAATTTGGTAGGGGCGCTCAATCTCCCAGCCCCGTCTTACATTTTTGTAGGTTTGGAAATTTGTGAATGAGGGGTTCTTTCCACCAGTTACTTGCACTTTACAAATGCTATCCCAGTCCATTAATTGGACCCTGACAGAGGATGCCAGGGAGTAAGTGGAGAATAAGCTTAATAAGAGAAGGAGGGCCGCTTTCACAATTATCCTTCCTACCTGGCTTGGCGCCACTCAGGTTTAAAACACCGAAAATGATAGTGTTATAAGCTTCCATTTGCGAAAATTTATTGACTTATTTGAATATAGACTGAAAAGTTATAAAGGCGTATAGGGTCTAAATCTGACTTTTATAGCTATTGCTTTGTGGGGGATTCGGTATCGACTTCCAGGTGATCCCTGAGAATAATTTCTCTTTGTTTTCGCAGCGAATCCAGTTTTTGAGTCGCCTCGTAGAGTTGTTCCTGGTTTATACCAAACTGCTTCCCTAGTTCAATTTGTTGTTCTAGCTCCGTAATTTTATGCTTCGCAACTGCGGCAAAAGAGGCATATATGGCCTGTTCCTGCCGAGCTTCAAACTCTCGGTAGAGATCGCGAGATGCAAGTTCTTCAGTGCTTGGCTTTGTGCGTGGATTATTTTTAGGGGCAAGTGGAGGTGTACGTGGATCGCCAGTTTTCATAGTCTCTGCTAATGATTGCACAGCTACGCTTTTTGGGTTTGAAGAGAATGCGAAGTCATTATTTACATTGAGTTCTGAATACTGGGTAACTACGGTTTTTGTCGAAGGTTGGTGAGCTTGGGTGGAATAAGGGAAATTTGGTTTAGGTTTGTCCCTATCGACTATCCCATCCAAAGCTATGCTTTGATCATTTAGAGCCACTGCAGTAATGATCAGTCCAACTAATGTTAGAGCGACTACAATTAGCAAGATTCGCAAGACAGCAACCTCTGATTTAATTGTATGGATGCATTCTTTTTAGCCAGTGATATCAGTGTATAAAATTTTTCTTGGAGTTTTTTCTGAGCAATAGCATTAGTGGCTCTATAGTGCACCGATTCGCTCTCGATTGGCTGATAGCTAACTTCCCGCTGGTCTATCCAGAGTATTTCCCAGTGCACATCCCCGGCTTTTTGGGGGCTGCGAAAGGGTTTTGAGACTGTATTTTCAGGGAGGCTAAATGCCATGGCGAGTGTCCAGTGATCGCGATGGTTTTCTCGATCAATCCACCCCAGGCTGCCGTTGGAGTTACGGTCTGTTGCGTTAGAGTATTTCTGAATTGCTTTATGAAAGGGCAGGCCGGCTTTGATTTCCTTATAGACAAGATCGGCCTTTTCTTGTGATTCCAGGCGGATATGATAGGCGTGAACCTTTTCAATACGCTTGAAGTTCTCTTTGTGTTTTTTATAGTACTGATGGACTTCTTTCTTTGTCACAGATTTTACGAGAGCTTGGAGATGTGGGTTTTCATCGTGAATATCATGAATCAATCCCATATTTTGTAATAGAAGTTCACGTTGTAGGGCATATTCTATACACTGTTTGACGGTTGCGCGGGATACCTGGTCCAAGGATGAGCCGATTTCAAACCAATCTAACACATAGGCGCTAGTGAGCTGTTGCTTTATGGCCTCGCGGATGAATTCCAAATTCAAGCTGTGCATCTGTACCTTAAGCTGAATATTCTGGCGACGATATAAGTCCCATAAAGTCAATACTTGTTCAGCTTGTGTATCTCTGAACTTGTAGCGAGCAATCACTAGCTGCTCCGCTGAATTCCGTTGGTCAGTTGTCATGGAGCTATAGAGCTTTTGCTGTAACTGAAGAATTGGTTTGAGTTTGTTGATATTAAGTGTCAGAGGAGCTGTTAGAAAATCCAGACTGCTGTTTACGTTTGCAGATTGCATGGTCTTTTCAAGCGGGGTCTGGTAAGCGCTGCGAATCAGTTTGAAGAGCTGTTGCTCAACCTGCGTATGGTAGTCGTAGCCTACAGTGTTGTGGTTATCTATTACAGACTTCGTGGTGTTCATCGTGGCTAGTAGATGGCTTTCTAGAAGCCCTTTGAGAACTGACCGCCTGTTGGCCTCTTTATCGTGGCGACGTGCTGCTTTTACAAATACGTCTAATGCCGCTAGAGATATATCTTCGCCATTAACTCTTGCTGCAACACTATCTGGTAGCGTTGTAGGTGAGTCCGCGAAAGCCAGAGTGGTCACTATCAGTACGGCGGCCAATACCCAGATAACTCTCATCAGAATATCCTTAGACCACTGGCTGCGGGCGCCAGTGGTGAGCGCTTAATTCTTGTTGTTATTCACTGACTTTTTGAGCAGCGTGATTGAGGATATGAACCACCATTGCAATGGCATGAGGCACGACCGTTTTGGCCACTTGCAGCCTGTCGTTATGATCGGTACTGGATAAAACAATACCACCATTGGCATAGGCGAGGGCGCCGCCTTGAGTCAGTAAGGGGCGAATATCATCGCTGCTTTGCCCTATAGCAGTAAAGTTAGACATGGCCTGAGCAACCAGTGCTTCGTCATTGAGGTTTTCGCTATCGTAGTAATCTGCAACCCAGCCCTCCCAACCGCTGTGGTTGAGCCCTGAGGTGGTCCACACATGGTGTGGCTGAAGCAGGTCAGTGGTATGCATTACAAAGCCGAGAGTTTGTGCGGTTGGTTGGGCAAGGAATTGGCTGTACCAGTACTGGCCGAGGTTGTCGATAGGTTGAAAGGGGATCTCCTCAAAGTCGTCATACATCGATTTGGAGGAATGGCTACCCTGGCGATAGTTGGCTTCAGTAATACCATAGGTATTGTATTCTGAGTCATCGGCTGACCACCAACCGGTCATTCCCCCATTACCATCATCCAGATAGTCGCCAACCAGCCAGGTAGCTGCCATATTATCAATGCTGTCCCATACGGTAAGCAGGTCGTAGTTGTAGCCGCCGAGATCGTTCCCGTGAACATCTGAACCGCGGGTATGATTTTGGAAATGCCAATAGCTTGTGTAACCCACTAGTGAGGCTCCGGCGTTAAACACTGGAGCGTAGACACAGTCACCAGTGATTGCCCCGCACAGGTAAGTATCTTTGAAGTCGTCAACATCATAAGCGCCCTGGCCAAGTACTTCCGCAAACTCATCTACACTAAATCCGGCCGCATTTACCCAAGCTTTGAGTTTATTGTATTCGGTAGTCTCTGGGTTGTTGCGCATATAGGAAACAGCGTCAATTGCAATGCGCTTATGGGTGATCTGTTGGAATGCTTGGGTAGAGGATGCACTTAAGGCCGCGAGGACTAGGCCGGTGGTGATAATTTTCTTCACGACAGCTCCTGATATGGTTTTTATGTCTTATAGAGAGCGCCTGTGGAAGCCCAAAGGCGAGCGGGCGTAAGTATGCTGGCGAGAAATGACAGTTTTAATGCGTTTCTATGAAGATAATCAATTGGCTCGGTGTAAGCGGTCAATCTATGCGATGGATCTCATATAAGGAAACATGAAGAAAAGATTTATAGTTTTTGGATACTTTAAATAACTAAGATTATTTCGGGCGCTTTATTACGTAAATTCTCAGGTGAAAATGTTGATTGTTTATACAATATGGCTGTCTTTAATGATACAGGCTGAGTCCTCAGTTGAAATTTCTTTAAGACTCTTTTTTTAGTATTTTTAGTCATTAAAGTTTTTGATGTGTCGGGTAGATCTCGTACACACTGAGAATGCGATAATCCCCCGTGGTTCTGTCATGTTTCTGCGCGTATATTTTCCAGCTAGTACCTGTACGTATGCCAATAACTGAAACGGTACGATTTGCCCCATTGTAAAACCCCCGTTGATTGCTGGTGCCATAAACAAAGGCTGTCCCGTAAGTAGCTGCTAGGTTGTTGCGAAGGGTATCGCCATTAACAGCCGCAGGTTGTACATGAGCAACATCAAGGGCAGTACTGCCTATGACTGGGCGGATGACAAAAGAGCAGGCAGATAGTTGGCCGGTTACCATCATTGAGGGCCCAGTTGCGCTGGGTAAACGATAAAAACCCAGGTTTGCCGCACCGACATCCATATGTATGGAGTGTGTAAAAAACAGGTGTGGATTTGTCGCAAGATAAAAAGCATTACCCCTTATGTGGAAAGATTCAGTTGAGTGCATATTGTGTGTTCCCAGAATGGTTCCAGGACGATATGAATTTCCGCCATTGCCGATGCAGTATTGAGTTATTCCTGATGCTCCAGGATCACCATAAATTCTAACTGGGTAGGTTTTCAGAAAAGTTGATGTATTTGCTTGCAGTTGATTGAATGCGGTTGCCGGTAAGATTGCCATGTTTATTTTCCTTTTATAGGCGTATGAAACAAAAATACCCATAATGTGGCATCTGCCACTTGGTTATGAGTAAAAATAGAAGTTTATTTCCCCCGAAAGCTGCTATTTTTTGTGACCACTCGCTAGATCTGATTGCCAGATTAACATGTGTTTATTAAGGGACTCCGCAGACATTGATGCCAAATTATCTTCTTGTCTCTTTTTTAAACTTATAACCATCAAAGATGGAAAGAGGCTTTCGCTTATACTAATAGCTATTACCGGAAGATATCCGGTATTTCTTATTCTTTGTGCAGATCTTCGGCTGTATTGTTCTCCGATAGTTAGGCTGGTCAATAAACCTGATAGATCTGATTATCTGGCGTAACCCTTTGATCATGTATAGTTGCGGGCAACGACGGATGCCTATGAGGAAGTTCGTCAACCAATGATTTAGATAGTGAGGCAAGATGGACTATCAATCTTCGAAAAGCCCCGTGTTGCAATTGTGGAAAAAGTTTGGGAGCTCGGCACTCGGGCGCTGGGCAGTTTCTAAAGTAGTGGCCTTCAAGGCTCCATATTTCAGGTCTATCAAGCCATGCTTTGCCGAAGTGTCCCCAGGACATGTCGAAGTGCTCTTAAAAAAGCGCTGGAGTGTTACTAATCATATTGGAACTGTACATGCTATTGCCATGTGTAATGCCGCCGAGCTAGCTGGTGGCGTTTGTCTTGATGTATCCCTTGATCGACGATTTCGTTGGATACCTGTAGGGATGGAGGTTAAGTACTTGAAGATGGCTAAAACTAACTTGAGAGCCGTATGTGAGTACCCTGAGTTTGAATCTATTGATGCGGGTGATGTAATCATGCCAGTCGGGGTTTTCGACCAGAACGGGGAAGAAGTTTTCCATGCAGATATCACTATGCGCGTATCCCAACGGCCCAGCGCCAAATAAATGCTGTTCTGGAAGGCTTGGAGGTTCTTTACTCTAAGCCTTGCCTAAGAAGCCGGCTAACCAGCCATCTACCTGTATGGAAAATGTGCACCTGTACTAACCTTGATTTCAACAGGTGTGGATTGGTTGAGGAATCCGTAAAATACCCGGCTTCTTAAACTGTATCTATCTGGAGGAATTATGGGCTTAGAGTGGAAGTTGGGTCGATCATCAGGCCTGCTTGATTTGGTCAGTGATGACGGTGCGGAATACCAGCTGTACCATGCGAAGAGCAATGCTATTACCGATAGTGATGTATACCAGGACTTAACCGAGACCTTGGGTATGGCCGTATCCAAGCTCAATGAGAGTATCAATGACTCTTCCCTCTACTTCCTGATTCGCTGGGAAAGTGCTTCTTCTACATTGACAATCTCTATTACTGACGATAGCAGGAAGAAGGATTCTGATATTGTCGTGCGGTGTCATTTCCTTGCGCTGGAGCCATCGGAGGCATTTACGGAGAACCTGAGGTTTTGGTGTAAGGAATATCTATCTACGGACCAGGGATTTTCCCAGTTTTCCCTTGTGGCACTTTTTGCTGATAAGTCCAGGGACAGCGCTGTTATCCTTTAATACCAAGTCGTACTTGAAGGCTCCTAATGCCTGCCGATGAATTGCGGCAGGGTGCAAGATATGAATCAATCGCCTCTGCCTATGTGGGTAAGTAACAGAGTGAACTTATGGATGTTTTGCTGATTATTGATATGCAGGAAGCTTCCTTTGCGGAGCGTAATCAGTTTGATGTAGACGGTACCATAGCCCGCATAAACAGGCTCGCTGCCTGGGTTAGGGAGCGAGATGGAAGTGTAATATTTATACAGCATGATGGGCTTGAAGAAGAGGGACTCCTGCCCGGATCTACGGGCTGGGCACTGCTGGATGATCTGATAAAAAGTGAAAGTGATCTTGTAATTAGAAAAAAAACCAATGATGCTTTTTATCAGACAGATCTAAAGCACACCTTGGAAAAGCTTAATGTAAATCGTCTGATTGTCAGCGGATGGGCGACGGACTTTTGTGTAGATACCACTATTAGGTCTGCTGTGAGCCATAAGATCAATATCTTAGTAGCTTCTGATTGTCATACCTTGAAAGATCGTCCACACCTTAAGGCACAAACTGTAATAGCCCACCATAACTGGATATGGAGTGAGCTGATTACCGACGACACAACTATTCGGGTGGAACTGCTGGAGGAAATTCTGCAATAATTTTCCCTCTATAACTGTTTGCTTATATTAAGGTTTTTTACCGAATTATCAGCTTTTGAAAGAAGTTCAAGGAATTGCCAGGATTTAATTTGGTTTTTTATTATACCAATTAGTCGACTCGATATATTGCTAAGTAATTGTCAGGCCGATTAGAGAGGAAATTTTTATGAATGTGTACTAGTTGTGTATTGGATTTCTAGTCGCATTATCGCTTTTCCTTAGGACTCTTGTCGCTATAGGGCATAGTAAGTAAAAGATGGGGCATTCCTTTGAGCTGGATAACACTTTACATAATTGGGTGAGAGCCCATGCCAATACGGTCGAATATGCGTCTTTCTTAATGATTCTTATTTATCTCGTCAGCCTCGGGCAGCTGGCGCCCTAAGTCTGGTGGTTTGTAGTTCTAGTCACAGCCTGCCGTTTTCTTTTCGTTGTTGGAGTTCTACTCCCCCTCTAGCATAGCCAGGCCTAGTCCTATGCGTTTTATTGGCGCTGTGTGAACTTACTTCTTTAGGTTTAAAATTTTTTGCGATATTTGCCCAGCAAGTGTGAGTTAATTCCTTGAACCCCCTTGCTTTTATTATGCATAAAAAGGGCAGGAGTAAATTCAGCCTTCACTATCATTCTATGCCCGTTTACCGCTTTGTCCCGTTATTACCGCGGCACCGATCATATGTGCTAACCGCAGTGCTTCGGGCACGTTGCCATTATCCGTTGCCTGCTCCAGTACCCGGGCAGCGATATCGGGGTTGCAGCCCTGTACCTGGAAATAAAAATTCCTGAGTGAGTGGATTTCGCCGGCTTTTAACAACGTCTCTTTGCGGAGCCGGTAATCGGGGAAGTTTTGAAGGGCGCGATCTATGGCTGCCATATCCGGTAGCTTACGCATAACGGCAATACAAGGGCGATCGATAGTTTTTGAGAGTTCAGGTAAATCAATAATATTAAAACCACCGACAGCAAGGCCATCCGTAAGGATTACGTTTATTTGACTATAAAACTTACTGTTTTTTAACAGTTCAGCAATGACCTGGGTGGCCTCCATACCATCTTTTTTCACTTCTCCCCATAGCATTCCCTCGAAGCGTGTATTGGAACAGACGATGCCGCTAACCTTTACTGGCGTGCCCCGCTCTTTCTTGAAAGGGGCATCGTCAAATCCGATCAGGCGGATCAGCTTGTTCAAGCGCAGTAGTTCTTCCAGGGATTTCATCACTTGAGATTTTGCTATCGGAAAAGGTAGGGGAAGAGTCGCAGCTTTTCTTCTTGATTCAGTGATTCAACCTGAAGAATATTATTTTCAGGAATGCTCTCTGGATTTGGGTAAAGCTCGATCATTTTTTCCAGGTTATCTTCACGCAATAGATGAAGGATAGGAAAAGGGGCCCGGTTAGTGAGATTTTCAGCATCATTCGGATTTGTTCCGGCAAATTGGTAGTCCGGATGGAAGCTGGCCAGCTGATAAGTGCCTACATAGTTGTAGCGTTCCAGTAGCCATTCGGCCTGATCGAGAAATTGATTGTAGTCGGCAAAGTCTTGCAGATGATCGGGAATAATCAGCAGGGTAGTAAGGAGCTCACTCTCTGGTGTACTGTCGAGTCGTTGCAGTTCTGTATGTAAATCGGCCAGCAGGGCCTGGTCGTTTTTGCTTTCACTGGCTATGTAGCGTATCTGGCCTGCGCGCATAGGTTTGCGCGCAAAAGGGCAGAGGTTTAAGCCCACCACCACATCGGTGAGCCATTGCTCCACTACCTGGACAACATCTTGCTTCATTGCCAATTACCACATAAGGTCATCGGGGATCTGGAAATCTGCATAGGGGTCGTCTTCATCTACCGGTGCTGATGTTTCAGCAGGTTTAACGATAATCTCAGTGTTTCGCTCGGCAATCTTGTCGGCGATTATCCTGGGCACCAAATCAAAACGCGCATCCTGGGCGACAATCACCAGGCGACCGGCTATCAGGTGATCGCGTAGTTCATCACTGACGTAGATGGTTTTGATCTTCTTGTCGAAAGTAAAATTGTAAGCCGTTTCTCCAGAGTAGGGCTGGCGGTTTGTTTCCACCAATTGCTTGATCTGGGCTGCGATAGCTTTCTGTTGAGCAGCGGCATCTCGCTCGGCATTCAGGGCGCGATCTCGAGCAGCTTTCTCTGCGAGAGTCTTTTGTGCGGCCAGCTTGGTTTCATCTATCTGGGGCTGCGCAGACTTCTTAGCAACTTTCTGCTGTTTGCGCTTTTCCTTGCTAACTTGTTTGGCTTTCTTCTTGTCAACAAGTCCTGCTTGCAGGAGTTGGTCTTGCAATGAGGCCATAGTGTGCTTCCCAAAAGTTACATTGGAATTGGTGTCGCAATAGGCGACTATTCGGTCAAAAAATATTCAGAGGCTTTGCCTGAATGTTGGTGATGAGCATTTTACCTGAAGTTGGCCTTAGCATTGATAAGGAATTTTATTCAGGGTGTCCAAGGTTTGCCTGAGGTTGCAGTGGCAATAATTTCATCTGGCTGTTTGCCATCCGCAAGCATCTGAGCACCGCCGGGGATAACCAGTGCGGAACCAGTGGCAATAGCCACGCGCTTACCGCTGGGCGTATCAATATTGCAGGATGAAACCCTTAATTGCCGGCCTCGGTGAAGTACCTGGGACTCTAAGATCAAATCCCCACTGTTGAGCTTTGCTGGTCGTGCAAAGCGAATATGCATATCTAGAGTGGCGAAGATAGATCCGGCAGGTAGAGTGGAGTAAACAGCTCCGCCCATGGTGAAGTCTGCAGCCCAGGCCAGAAGCCCACCATAAATGGATAAAGTTCCATTAGAGAACCAGGGGGAGGAAGGCATGGTAGAGATACAGCGCCCATTTTCTATCTCGACTGCTCGATAACCAGTAAGTAACCAAACTGGATGCATTCGCCCTTCATTGATCGTCAACCGCTGAAGTTCAATGGGCACTTGTTCTGGAAAGTGTGCCATATCACAAAAGAATGTTTCAGGAGGAGGGCGTAAATAAGGATCAGGTGGCTCGGTGGGCCCTAAGTCTGGTAGAGGAAGCTCTTGATCTGGGCTGACTGGAAAGTCTGCTATTAAGCAGCGGGTACTCCCATAAGCGAGAGTCCTGCCATTTTGGTCGTTGATCTGCAGGCTGGAGAGGCCAACCTGGCTACCGGAGTGAATCGTCGTTGCCCGGCCGACAATGTTCTGAGTACTAGTGGTAATTGGCCGGATAAAGCACATGTTCAGTTCAGAAGTGCTCAGTACTTTACCTGCGGGTAGGGTAGTCCAGATAGCGGAAGCCAGGGGAGCATCAGCGAACATTGCATAGATACCGCCCCAGTAAATGCCGGTACCATCAGCTAACCAAGGTGTAATAGGCATGGAATAGGTAGCTTTTCCAAGCCCTGCCTCAATAGGTTGCATTCCAGTTAAGCGCCAAAAGGGAGGTCCTGGCAGGCTACCGCGAATATATTGCTTGAATGTCTGCAATCCAGGTTGCTGAAGTGCTCGCAGGTCACAAATGGCGCCGCGATGAACTTCGTCGGTGATATTGGTCATCCCCGCCTCCAGTTGCATCTATAGCAAGGTTAATGTGCGGGGGTGGGGGATACGAGATATTGTGTAGTGGATAGGTAGCGGCAAGAATGCCACTACCGAAAACTTATAGAGAGCCTCTATTTTATAGCTAGAGTGGGCAGATCCACCGTAATCGTTGTCTTTTCAATAGGGCGCCCCTCCAAAAATAAGTTTATGGTGTCTTGAACCTCTTCGGAGGCCATAAACAAGTTGTGACCGGCATTTTTTACGGTTACTAAGGTTGTATTTGAAAGACCTGAAACGGCTTCGTGTTGGCTTTCAATATAAGTTCTGCCATCTAGCGTACCGCTGAATAATAATACGGGCACATCACTTTGTGGGTTTGCCCGGAAGCGATTTCCCAAGTCCAGCTCTGGCGCCAAGCCGTCATAATGGTATGAAAAGTTTAAGTAGTCCCCCAGCAGGCTAGCTTTAGCTTGTTCGGCCACCTTGGCTTTGCGTCCTTTATCGATACCGGATGCAATATCCATAGCAGTGGGCATCGGTCTGAGGGTAATGGGAGCTCCAGGCTGTAGGAACCCATCAGGAAAATAACGGGAAGGAGCTTTGTCGAAGGCCGGTACCTCTCTCAAGTCTATTGCACGATAAAAAGCGAGCAGTTGGGCTGCACTTTTGGGGTCTGCAATAAATGCAGAGGCTATTTGTTGCATATCTCTGCGTTGTAATAGGGTATCCAGCTTACTCCCATCCCTTTGCGGAAGCTGAATTTTTAGAGGTTGCTTTTCCAGCTTTGCATGGATGCGATGTATCAAGCCTTTAATATCTGGGTAAATCGCCTTCGCTTCGGGCTGCTGATCGATGGCTTTTTGAAGGCGATCCAGATAGGATTCTGTACGGGAAGGTAGCTTAATCGTTTGGTTTAGCCCCTCAGCACTGGAAAGAATAATCCGATCAATAGACCCCTCTATCTCCTTTAAGGCTGCTAGTGCCAAATGGCTGCCGTAAGAAGTGCCCCACAATACAATTTTCTCTTCTCCCAAATGGTGCCGTAGAGCCTCTAGATCACGAGCACTTTCCAATGTGTTATAGGCTGCGAGATCAACACCTTGATCGCGCCAGAAAGAGAGGCATTCAAGAAGGGCACTTTGATGCAGTTCAACATATTTCGAATCGGAGGTGGATATGAGTGGTGGAACTACCTGATTAGACTGGCAGCTAGGCAGGTCATTGGAATGCCCGGTGCCGCGCTGGTCCAGGGCAATGACATCACCGTATTCCCGCAATGCCATAAACATTTCATAGCGATAGTTGACTGCCATAATTCCGGATCCGCCGGGGCCCCCAGCCAGATAGACAATAGGCGGACCCGCCTTTTTACCTGTCGAAGGGAAGCGGATATACTGAATTGAAAGGTTGCGGCTATCTTTGATAGCGCGATTTTCTGGGACCTTAAAAAAACCTCTGTAACCATCTGCAGTTTTTTTATTCCAGGTAGTCAATGTATAGGGCTTTTCACTATTTATTGCTTTTGCATGCCCGAGAGAGGAGGTCAATAGGAGACCAGCAACTGCTGAACTCCAAAAAAGGGTTAGTCTTTTAAGTCCTTTCATACAAACTTGCCTGCTTGTTAATATGCTTGCTTTGATTGTCTGTGATAGAGAAAGTCAACTCAAGCCAATTAGCTATCCGGTTGTGGAACTTATCATCGGAGCAAGTTCGACTTTTCGTTCTGAAGAGTTATTTGGCATCTTGGAAAGGTTTTTGTTGGCCAGATAGTTCTTCCGAAAAAATGTACAGAAGAAATTATCTACATGGTTATTGAGCAGATTTTCTGGAATTTCAGGTTGTTGTAAAAACTGGCTATAATCTGGTTTATCTGTGATTTCTTTTATTGGCAAATCCATTGCTGGAAGTTCCTTTGGGTGATAACTGTGCGGAGTACCAATATTTGTCAATCCAGCATGGCGCCCGGAATAGAGTAGGACCATAGCATCAACGACAAAACCTCCCCAGTCGCATCCGCAAAATCTTGCTTTCTGCAATCCGAAATGGTTCATCATACCTGTAAGGGCATTATTGTGTTCTTTCCCAGCACCTCTGAAGGTAGGCTTGAAGCTGTAATAATGGAGTACATAGTTTAAGGGAGTCTCTCCTTTTTATTATTTTTCCTTGAAAAAATAGAAAACCACTATTTGTTTTTTAAGTGGGTATTTTCAGGTTCAACTCTCCAAGTTTTTTTACTGCGATACGAGGGTTGTGAAAAAGTAAAGAATTTAAAAGTTGTCACTAAAGTCATAGAGGTTATCGAATAAAGTATATAAAGAAAAGAAAATTTTAATTAATGAGCCTAAATTTGTTTGATGTGGGGTGCTTATGTTTGATCTTTTTGTGCCAGTTTGATTGGTTCCAGGGCGTCTATTGGACGGCGATTAGGCAACTAGAGGGCAAAGTATTGGATTTGTTTGAGCTGCCATGCAGAATTCTGACTCTTCTACTGGTTTTTAAAGTGCCCAGTGGGGAATTGTTTTTCTGGTGAGAGGCTTTTTCTATGTTATTAGAATGATGCGGGGGAAAGTCAAGTGGCCTTTGAATAAACTGCAGTAGGCTTTCTTTAGTACCAGTTACAAATTTATGAAGGTTTGCGATGCTAGCTGTGGTGTCGCTCAATGAGTAATCAATGCCTCTCAGGCTAGCTAAACTTGGAAATCTTGTGGCGTGTAATTCTAGAGATTATTCACTTATGAAACATATAGGCGTTCTATTCACCATTTAGTTTATTGAAGGCGTTTATCAATAAGTGTGGTGCAGTTATTCTAAATTTTCTGGAAACCGAATAAGTCAAAATAAATTTAAGAAAAATTTTCCAGAGAGAATTCTTTTAAAGTGTGTTTTTGACCTAGCAGTCTGCATTTTTGATTGGTTTCGTGAATTAATGGTCATAATTTTATAAGTCTCTGAAAGCTTTGTGGTAATTCAAATAAGTTTTTTTGGTGTTCGTCCAGTTTTAATTACCGGCTTAGCGCTAGTCGAGTTAGTGATGAAGCTCTAGGCGGTTGGCACACTTTCAATTGACCAAATACTTGTTTGCCTATGAACAAAAGCTGCCAAAAAGATATGGCTTCATGGGTCGGGGAGTATCGTTTGGGGTTGAGGCGATATTTTTCTTCCAGGGTGAATATTTCTGATGTGGATGACCTGGTGCAAGAAGTTTTTGCGCATCTGCATTTTCAGATGAAGAAATCTAATACGAATATTAGAAATCCAAGGAGTTATATCTACACAATTGCGAAAAATCTTTTGGTAAGCCATGGCCGCTACCAGAAGTCTCGCTGCCGTGCATATCATGAGCCACTTAGTTCTGAGATAGATATTCCAGATGTGATCACACCTGAGCGAACGGTTATAGGGATGCAGGATTGCCGTCGTGTCTGTCAAGCTATCCTGAGATTACCGCCAAGAGCAGGTACAGCATTTAAATTTCATCGCTTTGAAGGTTTAACTTACCAAGATATCGCCGAGCGCATGGGAATCTCCAAGGAGTCAGTGAAAGAACTAATTCAACGTGCATTAGTTCGAATTCGGAAGGTAATGGAAGAGGCCGTTTGACGTTGCCAATTTTGACTAGGCTAAGTGAGACATCTTGAGGGAAATTTCAATAGATTAGTTTTTTAATCTTGGTGTTTAAGGCGTTGTTGATTTATTTGTTGTTTTGTATGGGGGGTTCATTTTTATCAGCTACTATTTTCTAGTTGGAAGTTGGAAGTTGGAAGTTGGAAGTTGGAAGTTGGAAGTTGGAAGTTTATGTCAATTAAAAATATAAGTTTTTGTTGTTCTTGATTTATGTTTGATGTTCTCTGGGCGGGTAATCTTAATCCCCCCTACCGCGAGTGTGTTGCGTCTTTAACTTGGTTAGGCCTGAGATAAGGTGGTGTTTGGCTGACTTAAAAATAATAGAGAAAATAATATAGAGAGACTCAGTATGATGATGAGCCTTCGTAAGAAAGAAAAGTTGATTGCACAAGCGATTCGTACCACTAATCCAGTCAATAATCATACCCCTTGGTATAGCGTTGCGATTGCCTGCATGATAATGACTGCGACGCCATTGACAGCCTTATCCCAGGATGACCAAAGCGAGGATAAAAGTAGTCGAGCAAGGCAGCCTATCGAAGAAGTTACCGTAACAGCACAAAAAATAGAGGAGAGTATTCAGGATGTTCCTATCGCTGTCTCTGCCTTGTCGGGGGACAATATAGATGCCCTGAAGATTGAACGGGGTGAAGAACTACTTCGTGCGGTGCCTAACGTAAACTTTTCCAAATCAAACTTTAGTACCTATAACTTCTCAATTCGTGGCGTTGGTACCAAGGCTGTCTCTGCTGCAACCGATCCGGCGGTGGCGGTGAGCTTCAATAATGCACCACTTATTCGTAACCGGTTGTTCGAGCAGGAGTTTTTTGATGTACAGCGAGTAGAGGTGTTACGAGGACCTCAAGGTACTTTGTATGGCCGAAATGCGACTGCTGGCGTGGTTAATATGTTGCCGGTGATGCCAGAGGATGAATTTGCTTCTGAGATTAAAGTTGAAATAGGTAGCTATAACTCAAAGCGCACAAGTGGCATGTTTAACTTGCCCGTGGGCGATACCATGGCACTGCGGCTTTCAGGTGCTATGACCAAGCGTGATGGCTTTGATACCAATACCTACACTGGGAACGATGTAAATGATAGGGACCTTTATTCCACGCGTGCCATTTTTGAGTGGGAACCCAGTGAAACCTTTAGTGCAAACCTGATCTGGCAGCACTTTGAAGAAGATGACAAACGCTCACGTACTGGCAAGCAGCTATGTACCACCGACCCGGGACCATCGACGATCGGGGATACTGAGCTAACAGAAATTACTTCTATTTTCTTTAGCCAGGGGTGTATGCCGGCATCAATTTACAGTGATGATGCCTATAGCGCGCCGAATGGAAGAGGGTTTGCTTTTGTGTTGGTACCCCAGTTTATCAATTTAGATACTGGATTTCCGATTATCGACTATTACAGTAATCCCTATGGAAATGCAGAGCAATCAAGGGATTTACGTGAGATTGCCACCAGCTATGATCCAGTTTTCCGTGCTGAAAATGATTTAGTGCAGCTGAATTTTGAGTGGGAATTGAGTAATTCACTCACTTTTTTCTCCCAATCAACTTATGCAAAGGATGATTACTACTCTTCTCAAGATTACAATCGTTATGTATCAGACCCAATTTTTAATGATTCTGCTGAATTTGTTCCCACCCCTGGAGGAATTTATACTGATCCACAGTTAGGCCCCTCTGATGGAATATTAGCAGTAGATATTAGCCGCTCCGATAATAAACAATGGAGCCAGGAATTCCGGTTACAGACATCTTTTGATGGGCCCTGGAACTTTTCATTAGGTGCTAACTACCTGGACTTTAAAACCCAGGATGATTATTTTGTATTCAATAATATGTTTAGTTTGATTGCAGAATATTTTTATAACGGTACCAGAGACCCTGATACAGGTTTATTGATTTCTGAAAAATGTATTGATCCAGAGGTCGGTGCGGGTGATATGGATTGTATTTATGTAGATCCAAATTCACTTGAGAATATTGATGAGGAGGGGCACAACTATTTTCTTAGCAGGAACTTAGTGGAAACTCGCTCATGGGCCCTGTTTGGTGAGGCCTATTGGCAGATCACAGAGGATGTAAAACTTACCACAGGTCTGCGCTACACCGATGACCGTAAGCAATCAACTCCTGTACCTAGCCAGTTACTGTTAGGTACAAGCTTTGATAGTGAAACAGGAGAAATAATATCAGGTCAGCGTTCAGGTGGGCTTGTTCACCGAGGATATCCAGAGGGAGATCAAGTTACTCAGAATTGGCAGGAATATACGGGCCGTGCGGTACTAGATTGGCGAGTAGACACCCCCTTTACTGACGATACCATGTTTTATTTATCTTTTGCTCACGGTTATAAGGGGGGCGGCACTAATCCACCTCGAGCAGAGATTGATCCAACCGTAGTGCAGTATCAACCCCTGGAGGACTCCTTTGAACCGGAGTTTGTTAATGCGATAGAAATCGGCTCCAAGAATGTAATGTTAGATGGAAGTCTGACATTCAATGCCAACGCCTTCTACTATGATTATACAGATTATCAAGTTTCCCAAATTGTTGATCGCATTTCTTTAAATGAGAACTTTGATGCGGAGAGTATGGGGCTTGAGCTTGAGCTGGCGTGGCAGCTTACAGATAGCACCAGAGTTGATATGAATATGGGCTACCTGAAGACTCGTATCGCAGATGGTGAAGAGTCTATTGATGTTATGAATCGCACTCAAGGAAATGAAGATTGGATGTTGGTAAGGCCTAGTATTCAGGTTCCTTCAAACTGTATTGCACCAGTGGATTTGGTTGAAACAGTTGCCGCTACCGGCAATGTGCTTGCCATTTGGTCACTCTGTGCAGGCTCTGCTCTATACGGTTCATTTACGCCAGAGATAGAGGGCTTTGCGCGCTGGGACTTGCTTTATGGTGTAGATCCTTATAATCCACTCACTGATGCTCCAAATGGAGGACGGGGCTTTGCTGCTGATCTGAGTGGTAACGAGCTACCTAATGCTCCGCGGTTTACTGTGAATTTTGGTGTCGAACATACTATTCCTATTGAGGACTGGGATCTGACGTTGCGGGCGGATTACTATCGCCAATCTGAGAGCTATGCACGTGTTTATAATACAGAATATGATCGTTTGAAGGCATGGAGCAACCTTAATGCTTCTGTGAGCTTGAACAACCCGAATTCTGAACTGTATATGCAGCTCTATGTGAAAAATATATTTGACGATGCGCCGATTACAGATATGTTTACAAATAGCGATGATTCAGGTCTTACTACAAATGTATTTACTTTAGAGCCTCGTATTGTTGGGTTTAGTGTCAGTAAAGGCTTTTAATACTTTTACTTTTTAAACCCGGTATCGGAGGCCTGCTGATTAGAGTAGTCACAGTAAGTTAGAATGCGGTATTTCATCTCTTACTTACTGTGGCTTTTCCTTTGTCTTCTTCTGATAGATTGCTAATTTACTATATATCTAAATTAAATTAATTTTTAGATTAATAGAGCTGACATTTATTCTCTTTCAAGATTAGGTTGGTTGTAGGGAAAAGCTTCTCTAGCGTATTCTACTATGAAGGTACTGTAATTGCAGGGCCTGATTTCCTTTTGAGGGATTAATGTTGCATAACATTATAAGAGGATTTGAATAGTAGTATTTTATATAAAGGTAAAGGTAAAGGTAAAGGTAAAGGTAAAGGTAATAAGAAAATGCTTTGAAATGAAATTCATTAGTTGTTTATAAAAAATACCGCTAGCGGTTGCCGGCGGTATTTTAAATTGGCTACCTCGAGGGTTTTTTAGGGTACAGTGAATGAGGATTGTGGGTTGGTTGATACAACGCCATTAATTACACAGGCACTACCTGAACCTACACTCGGAATTTGAGCATTATTAAAGGTGATCCTTCCTGTTGATTGATCGAAAGAACCTGTTAAGTCCCCGGCGCAGTTACCAGTTACGGCGGCAACAGCAACATTCTTTAAGGTTACTGTATTGTTTGCGTTTCCTATCAGGTCATAGGGAAGATTATTGAAGGAGACACTGTTGCACATATTGAGGAATCCGCCCGATAGCGCAAGACTGCCTACTGAAGCATCTGCACCGGTGGAATTTACACTGCCTGAAAGTGTGCAGTTAAGAGAAATTCCTTTTTTAACCGTTAGGGTGCCAACATTTGCCAAGGCGATAGCGCCCGGAGGGGACCAGGTTTCGGCGTTGGCTAGACTGGTAACCCCAAGGGAAACGAGACAGATAGAAGCAGCGGTAAGGATCTTTTTCATAATAATAATATTCCTAGTAGCTTTGTAAGTTACGGCAGGCGTAGTGTCAATACTTGGGTATTTATAATCCGCCGCCTTTTAATAAGCGCATCATCGCTTGGAGGTGATTCCACTTATAGCCTAGAAAAACTGAATAGGATTTAAGTATCAACACCATCCATCCTTAAAGACGAACAGGGACGATTATTGGGGGGAGGGATAATTCAAATAGACGCGATTTTATCGGTAAAGAACATTCTTTATCCTCAAATTTAGTTGATTATAGTCAGAATATTTTATATTAAGATTTCTGTACCTAATAAGCCTCTACCACAGTGGGATTTGGTTATCCTCAATATTGGATCTGTTGAGCGATAATGATTTCCATTTTAAACATTTTGGAGTTTATATTTTTTATACGATGAGTTCATACTTCCTGGAAAATTAAAAGATGTAGCCTGGGGGATCGAAGGGATGCATGAAGGCTGAATGTTGGCGAACTGCCAAAAGTGGTCTGAAGTGACTATGATAGTACATCCTGCATGTTCAAATTTATTTAAAAATAAGTTGGGATATAAATTTTTACGGTTTTCTGTGGTGCGGTTAATAAAAGTCGTGAATTATTTAAGATAATACCACTCTTTGTTTTGAGGATTTAATTGAACTTGGTAATGGGGACTCTAACATTTTTAGAAACTTCCTTCCGGTGGATTGGTTGGAGTTACCTATCAGATCTCCGACAGTGTGCCTCAACGAAAAGTTAAAACTGGCATAGCCAGATCTTCTGGTTGTCATCTCTCTTATAAATGGAATCTACTTCCTGCCGCTATGTGAAAGCTGTCTTCTGGATCTGATTTCTAAGGTTATATCAGCCATTTGTAATGGTTAACAGAATGACTGTTCCTGGAGAATGTGGACAGGGAAGAAGGCTATTGTACTTGCCTGTGATCAGGGCCCTGGCGCTAAAAGATATACCGGGCTGGTCCAACCTAAGCCCCTAGTAAAGTACCCACTCCATGCTGAGTTTTTGTCAGTGAGCAATATTTTGTTGGTTATTCTTTGTACGCATGGGTGATGTTGTTGGATTTTTGCTCTCCCGGCCTCGTATGCATATTGCTATACTCCGCGCCCCTGAAAGACCCCTATCTTAGTACGGAGAACTTGATGTCTGACTCACAGTGCGATATTGGCTTTATCGGCGCCGGTGTGATGGGTAAGAACCTGATCCTGAACCTGGCCGACAATGGCTACAAGGTTTGTGCTTTCGACCTGGATCACAATCGGCTCAACGCACTGCTGGAGCAGGACAAGAAAGAGCGCGGTGATCAGCCTGCACGGGTGGAGACCTGCAATTCGTACACCGAGCTGTTGGCAAAAGTAAAGGCGCCGCACCTGATTATTCTGTCTGTGCCAGCGGGTGCACCAGTAGATGATGTTTGCTGCAAGCTACTGGATGCAGGGCTTAAAGCAGACGATATCGTGGTGGATACCGGTAACAGCTTGTGGACTGACTCCGTTGAGCGCGCCAAGCGATATGAAGGTAAGCTGATCTTTTTTACCACGGCAGTATCCGGAGGCGAGGTTGGTGCCCGTTTTGGCCCCTCTTTGATGCCTAGTGGTGACCGTTATGCCTGGAGCCGTATAGAGCCGGTTTGGCACTCCATTGCAGCCAAGGTCGATAAGGCCAGTGGCCAACCTATCGAGCGCTTTGAGCCAGGCAATCCTGTGCGTGAGGGAGAGCCCTGTGCGGCCTATATTGGTCCCATTGGTTCCGGTCACTATGTAAAGATGGTGCACAATGGTATCGAATACGCTGATATGCAGATGATCTGTGAGGCCTACCATGTGATGCGCAGTGCCCTGGAGATGTCACCAGCCGAGATTGCTGAAGTGTTTCGAGAATGGAATCGCGGCCCACTGAACAGCTACCTGATCAATATCAGTGCGGAAGTTCTATCCACCCTGGATTCTGTCACCGAGCAGCCGCTGGTTGATGTGATTCTGGATCGAGCCGGCCAGAAGGGAACAGGGCTGTGGACGGCAATCAGCAGTTTGGAGGTGGGATGTCCGGCACCGAGTATTGCCGAAGCAGTTTATGCTCGTTCCCTGTCTACGCGTAAGACCCTGCGCTCTCGTGCTGCTCAGAAACTAAAGGGGCCGTCAGTATCCCCGGTAGCGGTGGAGCAGCGTGATGAGGTAATCCAGGAGCTGCACGATGCCCTGTACTGCGCGAAAATTTGTGTATACGCCCAAGGCTTTGACCTGATGAAGCTGGCTGCGCGAGAGCAGGGCTGGCAGCTGAATTTTTCTGAGATTGCGCGTATTTGGCGGGCTGGCTGTATTATCCGTGCAGTATTTCTTCAGTCTATCAGCGATGCTTATGAGCGCGATGCCAAGCTGTCCAATTTGTTATTGGATGACTTCTTTACTCAGCAGATTGCCGAACACCAAAGCAATTGGCGTCAGGCGGTTGCCAGTGCCACGTTGAATGGTATTCCGGTACCGGCACTGTCTTCGGCTTTGAGTTACTACGATGCGTTCCGCACAGAGTCCCTGCCAGCTAATTTGCTACAAGGGCAGAGGGACTTCTTCGGCGCGCATACTTTCTCCCGTGTGGACCAGCCTGAGCAGAGGAAATACCACGTACTCTGGAGTGAGCCAGGTCGCCCTGTTGTAGAGATATGATCTGATAGAGAGTGAGGGGAAGAGCCCACTTATATTCTGAGGGTAGGAGTGGGCTTCACCCGGTGGGCCTCCCGGTGCGAATGGCACCGGGTAAGTACTCAGAACGCTACTTCTTCCACTTCTCGTACCCGCTCATCGACTTCTCCACGTGAGGCTTTGGCTACTATTTCCTCCACGCTGGCAGCCTCCATATTTACTCCGCCAAAAGCGGCAAGCAAGTCCTTGAGCAGAGCTGAGATTTCAAGGGTCATTACGGCAAAATCGGCGTCAAAGCGCAGAGCTGCATTATCTGCATCGGCGCTATCGGCTTTTTCCAGTAATTCATCGTTGAACTTGACGCGTTTCAGGGAGAGCTGGTCGTCAACCAGGAATTCAACTCCTCCACGCCAGACCAGTCCCAGCTTGTGGACTTGAAGCCCCGCCACCAGGTGGTTGTGTATCTCCTCCGCGCAAAGGTCTTGGTTTTTGCAGCGGATCACACTACCGCTGTCTTTAGGATCTCGAAGCTCACATTCATGGCCAAAATCAAACTGTATTGGCGCTTCAGGTGCGGTGAGCCAGTGGGTCATGGTTTGCTGTGGCAAATTTTTGGCGGAAAGGGGGATTACCGCAAGGCTGCTGATCGCTTCGCGGAGGTTTTCCAGCAATTCCTCTGCGGCAGATGCTGAGGAGGCATCTACTACGACCAAACCATCGTGGGGCGCGATATAGGCGTAGTGTAGGCGCGAGCGAGCAAAGGCTTTAGGCCGCATTTCAAGCAACACTTCATCCTTCAGGTTTTGTCGCTCTTTGCGACCAACCTGGCGGGCCTCTTTTGCGGAGATAGCTTGGGCTAGCTCTTCGACTTTTTCATTGACGACTGCCGCGGGCAGAACCTTTTCCTGTTTTTTGGCACAGACCATTAAGTAGCCATTGGTGGAGTGGACCAACTGGTTACCGTGGCGTCCAAGGGGGGGGACCCAGCCATAGCGAGAGGAGTCCTGGCTGCCACAGGGTATAAATGCCTGTGGCTCCAGCAGTTCGTTGAATTTTTCAGCATCCAGGCTGAATTCTTTGGTTAAGCGATAGACACGAAGGTTTTTAAACCACATACATCAGGCCATTTGTATTTAGTTACGAGTGCGGCCGACAATTATGCGGAAACTGGGGCGGGGCAGCTAGTGAGCTGTTTCCAAATGCCAGATTGGAGACGATTGCACCAAGTTCTATTGCTGAACTGACTGGGGCCAGCCATAGTGGCCCCGAAGCAGAAAAGGCTATTTCTTCACTAAGTTATCTATGGCTGGACCGGCGTCCCTGGAAAAATCTGTGGGAGTGAAACCCAGCAACTGTAATGCTGTGGCGGCAATCTGATTCTGGTACAGAGTGGGGCCCCCTGATACTTCACCATGTGCTTTGATATCCGGGCCCAGTGCTGCAATCCAGATTTCATCTGATCCGGGCATGCCATTTTTGTGTGGGTGGTCTTCCTTGCCAAAATATTGAGTCAGTGCCGGGCCGCTGGCGTGGTGTGGCCAGGCTTCGGCAATGTTACCGCGGCCATGGTCCACGGTTATTATCAAATTAGTATTGTTTCGGTAGCCTTCGATAGATTGCAGGGTACTCCATAGGTCTGCGAGAATTACATCACTGCGATGGGCGGAATCGAGGTATTGGTGGTACTGTTCATCGTGGGCGAAATCATCGGTCTCACCCAGGGCTATATAGAGCATCTTTGGCTTATTATGGATTAAATATTCTTTGGCGAGCCCATAGGTGAAGGCGTCCGGGCGTACATCCTGCCAGAAAACTGGCAGCTGGCCTTGCAGTTCATTCAGAAATTGAGCACGCTGGGATATTCCAGGCCAGTTGGCGGGTTCCAATCCTGCATTGACAAAAACACCGCTTCGATCCCGGTTGATAATAGCTGAGAATACGCCCCAGCTACCAAAAACAGCTACACTTTTTTCAAACTCTGGTTTGTTATTTAACCATTCCAGGAAAGTGATATTGTCATTGGGTAGTGGATCATTGCTGTTAATTTTTGGATCGGCGCGCCCGGTGAGGATTTCATTGTAGCCTGGGTAGGAAAACCACCAGCCGTTAGTGATATTGGCAAAAGATTCCTTTTCACGGTTACCGGCCAGAAATCCGCCTTTTTCTATTTTATTCCAGATAAAAGGAAAAAGTTTTTCTCGCTTTACCTTTGCTGATTCGCCTCCAAATTGCTTGATCAATTGATCTTTATTCTCCGTAAACTTTTCGTGATTCAATATTTCCTGGTCGTAACCGGAAAAAACTTCCTGCCAGCGCAAGCCATCAATAGTTACCAGCACCAGATTATCGGCAGCCTTAGAGTGGGCGCAAAGTGTTATAGCCAGTATTGCCGAGAGAAGGGCCTTCATAGAGTGTATCCTCTGTGGGCGTTGCCCAGTGTTATTATTTGTTATATCGCGCTATATCTCTTTATGATTTGAGCGACGCCAAATTTTACCGAAAAAACACGGTAAGAAAAAACTACAAGCTTATTCATATTTATTTTGCGAAAGGGCAACTGTTTAGGTGAGCCAATTTAAGCATCCAAGCAGCGCTCATTGGGAGCTGTCTGGATGCTTATGGAAAGGTACTTAGAAATCCAGGATAACTGATGGTGATATTGTGCACGGAGCGCCCACCCAGGCACCGCCTGAAACTACACTACCCAGGTTGTCTTCATCAAACGGGTTAGGGGGAAGCGAGCTTAGTATTCTGATTAGAGGCTCAATAAATATTCCGTTCTTAGGGAGTCAAAATTAGGGATAGGCTCTGATAGGGCACAAAACATGAGAAAATGGGTTATACATTGATGAATTGGAAGCCCCGGAGCTTTACGATAAAGTTTCGGGGCGTGAGATGGAAAAATTTATTTAGGGTCAAGAGGCAATTTTCAATGAAATTCCAGTGCAGGCCTCTATTGCTGACCAAATAATACCGACAACCGCATTCCAAACCTTTTCAATAGTGACTGCGAGAAGTCCACGTAAAGTTTTGGCAAAGTTTAGGGCCATATCTTCCAGAGAGTCTAGAAAGTAGTCTCTGAGGTCATCATCAATTTCCTCGGCCAAAATTGCGTTGGCGATGAGCTTTGCTTGCAGCGCCAGCGCAGCCAGTTGGCGTTCTGAAAAACCGCGAATCTCGGTGATATCGTGATTGATAACTGTGGAAGCTGCATCTTTGATATTGGAAATCAGCTGGTTAACGTCAAGTGACATGTCTAATTCCTCAGCGGTTTAGAAAAGATTCATAGGTCAGGGCCTGGTCCATGGAGATTACAACTTCATTTTTGAAGAGAGCAACAGCAGTAGCACGCAGTCCCTTATCTTCATCTTCCTTTCGCATTCGATTTAGACTGCTGGAAATTTTTTCAAGGGAAGCAACACTTGGTGGTGCAGATTCAAAACTAATATTGCTATCTGTAGAGTCAAGGTAATTGTTGATTTTTCTCAAAGTAACCTTGCCGGGGACAGGTCGGGTATTTGATTGCATGGCCAGCGCATCAATTTTACCAATTAAGGAGTGATAGTTTTGGCTTCTCTCGCTATAGGAGCCTTTGTTGGTGCCATGGGAAACCGAGGAAAAGAATTGCATCAATTCAGCATTGACTTCGGTTAGGCCTGAATAAAGCTCCGCATCATACCTGGGAGCAAGCTGGGTACAGCTACTGACAAGAATCGCCAGAAATAAGCACAGAGTCGATGCTCTTTTCATTGGCTGGTTGGCTGACATCTTTACTCTCCTTGCTGTAAGTGTATTGTTGGTGACTGTTGTGTTCTGGAAATTTCTTACCGGCACGAGCAGTGCGCTTTGTTATTGGTTCAGGCTGGCTCTATGGCTATTTTTTCGCTAGGGCTAACGATACTATTTTGTCGCTCGTAATAAGATAGCAGTAGCCTCACGGCCTCCTGATTGTCAAAGTAACGAGAGTGTACCCTGGCAGCCAGCTTGTCTGGGAAAGTGCCATATGAGCCAATAATACGCTCATAGCAATGATGGGCATCTGGTACTGCCGATCCGCTGGCAAACCAATCTGAGTGAGACTTGATATCAATCCACTCAATTAAGTCTTTGCGCTGGGACAGTTCAAGTACTTCATTCTGCAGCCAGGGTGCTTGCTTACCTAATACCTCAATTAGGGAGCCCATTGTGAGTATGCGAACAGGGACTCCAATGGGGGGAAGGTCAGCAAACAGGTCAACAGTGACAACACTACCGAAGCTGTGTCCGACAATGGTCACCGACTGGTATTTTTCTTGTGCAAGGCTGCTTTCCAATTGTTCACGTACTCGTCGGATTATTTCAAAACGTACCGCAGGTTTGCCCCTGGCCGCAGGTTCATTGGTGAGGTAGCGCTTACAAAAATCAGAGATGTCTACTAATAGGGAGACCGGCATTAATGCCACTATTGCCGTGGCTACAGCCCATATTCGCCAGCCACCAATGTACTCCACGGAGCGCTTCAACTTTTCCACCAGGAAGAAGAAAGGGTTGTCTGTGGCTGGCTCTATGGCCTCAACAAATAAAATAATGGTACCTAGGTACCAGACAATAAAAGCAAGAGCCGATAGCGTCAGGCCAAAAGTTAAGTATTTACGTCTAAGTACCCCTTTCCAGATGTGAAGATTGGCAAGCCAGAACCAGATCAATGAGAATCCTCTGGCAAGCCGAGTTTTCAATGTTTGCTGAGTAATACTGGGAACCAAGTCGTTCCAGTATGCCTCCACAAGATCCAGCTCCTGGGGCTGTCCGCTCGAAGCTACTCGTAAGCGGTGGACTCCAGGGGGAATAGAGGGATCTGCAATGGGAGTGAGCGGCATGCGCTCGCTTGCTGCGATAAGTCCTTCGGTGAATTCGGACAGCTGAGCAGTGCTGGTGACCCTCGTTAAGCCGGGAACCAGCAAAATCAGGCTTCTATTCATGATGCTTCCAAATGATCGGTAACGGTAGCGTGAGCACTCCAAATTGATCGAAGGCCAATAGCCAACTAAACTTTTGTTGTTCGGTGCTGCTTTGAGAAACGAACTTCCTTATCTTTAGGTGTATGCTGGCAGAAAGTCAGCAATGGCACATTCCAGTGCCGAAAATTTGTTCTATAAACGGGCTCACCCAGTGATCGTGATTAAGGTGGCAGGAGCTTGGAACCCAATGAATGAGTCTTGTCCGATTTATATGTGATAGGGCAGGAGAAGTAAACAGGAAATTTTCAGGAAAGTATCGGGTAATCCAGAAGGTTCTAAGAAATCTGAAAGTCTGTTCGGCATGAGGGCAACCGCTTCACAAATCGGGCCCAAGTGAGGGAATCGACAAAGGCCCATAAAATTTACTCAGCAAGCTCGGTTTTCAGTTCAACTAGGACAAACTCATTGCCATATAAATCTTCAAAGTGTGCAAATTCTGCACCAGCTTCAGATCTGTGGGGCTTAGTAAACTGAACACCGTTATCCACTAGGCGTTCATATTCACTCTGAAAGTTATCCGTATAAATGACGGCGCATGGTTGCCCGGCAGTTTGTTTTCCGACGCTCTTCTCCTGATTTTCTGAGGAAGCTTGAAGTAGCCAGATTCCTACATCTTTCTGTTTTGGTAAGCGGACATGGACGAACCGAAGGGGAGGCGCTTCTGAGTCGACAAATACTTCAAAGCCCAGCTTATCTCTATAAAACCTGATTGCCTCTTCGTACTCCCTGACCAAAATTACCAGTCTACCAATGGAGTTCATGCTCTCCCCCTATTACATTTGGATCGGCGTGAGTTTTCTTTCCTACATAGTGTAATCCTTTTCAGTAACGGGGAATTTTACTTAAAAAGAATGGGGTGTGAATCCGTTTGGTTGGAAAGCACGCCAGAAATAGGAGGTTAAATAGAGTTTTCGTTAGATTTGAGGTTATACATCTCAATTTCTACATGCTGAATACCTCATATGCGCTAAAACTATTCTACATATATTTTCACTTTTATTGTGTTTGAGTCTGTTAGATAAAGTGAACTTTTTAGATGAAGGGTGAATTATTGAACACCTAAAGCAAGCGGAGAATATCTGTGAGATTGCATAATTTAAATGAAGCCAAGCCCTTGTTTTACTGGGTTGCTTCAATCCTCTTTTTTTCCCTCTTACTAGTTGTTGCATCTTCACAAGCTTGCACGCGGATATTATATGGAACTGGTACAGGGAACTATATCACCGGAAGAAGCATGGACTGGAGTGATATTAAAGCTGCTATGGATTTCTGGGCATTTCCAAAGGGGATGCAACGCAACGGAGGGGTTGGTAGAGGCTCTATTGAGTGGACATCCAATTATGGTTCTGTTGTGATCAGTATCTATGAGTCTGCGACTTCAGATGGGATCAATGAAGCTGGTTTAGTGGGAAATCTTCTATATCTGGCTGAAGCGGATTACGGTAATCCGGAAGCACGGGGTAAGCCAACAATTTCGGTTGGGGCCTGGTTACAATATTTTCTGGATAACTTTCGTACAGTTAGTGAAGCGGTAAATGCGATGAAGCGAGAGCCTTTCACCGTGGTTGGTACAGATCTGCCCAATGGCAGGCCGGCTACCGCACATATTGCTCTTTCTGATCCATCTGGTGATTCTGCAATATTTGAATATATAAAAGGGGAATTGCAGGTTCATCATGGGAAACAATACACGGTAATGACAAACTCGCCAATTTATGGACAACAACTAGCTATCAATACCTATTGGGACCTTATTGGTGGCCAGAATTTTCTGCCTGGTACTATTAGTGCAGCTGACAGGTTTGTGCGAGCTAGCTATGCCTTGGAGTCATCCCCGAAATACAATGCGCGTAGGGATGCATTAGCTTCCGTGTTCTCACAAATACGCGCTGTTAGCGTTCCTCTGGGAATGAGTAATCCAGAGAAGCCTAATATCGCCTCGACACTGTGGCGTTCAGTGATAGACCAGTCTGCCAAACGCTACTATTTTGAATCGGTTATCAATCCCTCAGTCATTTGGGTAGATCTTGATAAGTTAAACCTTAGTCTCGGTGCTCAAGTAATGAGTATGAAACTGGATGTTCCTGAGAATCTTGGGGGAGAGGTTGTTTCTGAATTTAAGCCGGCGAGTCCTTTCAAATTTCTTGCACCAAAATAAGACCTACAATTCATGATGTTAGGAATATCTCTCACTTCACCTCAAAATAGTATCTAGTCAATATAGGGGAAGCGGCTTTTGAAAATGATGATAAAATTGTCTGTTCAAGCGGCGGAATATGCCCTTTTAACAGTTTAATAATAAAAAGTCTCTTATTGATGCAATTTTGCTTGATTAGTAGATGGGATGTATTTGAGAGGGGTGTTGTGAGTGGTGGTATATATCAAACACCACAAGCGGATTTAGTGGTAAGTAAAATCAATTCGAAAAGTGCATCAGAGAGATTGACTCATTCGCGAAGGAATATTGAGAAGGCTGTAGCACTACCTAGAATAAAAGTTGTCTGGGGATTTCGCCTTGCTGGTAATTTTCTATTCTTTACCGCTATTATATTTTTTATCGTTCAGGTATCCACTCTGGAGCTGGATGGTGGTCTGATAGTGCTGGGAGTATTTCTTGGGATGTACATATTGGAAAGCTACGTAATAATTGCTTTCTTTTGTAAGCAAGCTTGGTGTGTAATTCCTATGCATGTGTTTTCAATTTTATCTCTGTTAAGTATTTCATATGGAGCAATGCTTTCAGTAATCCACTTTTTAAATATGGGGAAAATTCAGTTTAATAAAGGTTCTCTTGCAGATTTGAAGTGATGCTGAATATAGGATGTTTAACATGTGGCGAAAAAGGAGGAAATAATGTCTCAAGAGCTTACTATTCGCCCAATGACAAGAGGGGAAGTGGATTTATTAGTGGATTGGGCGGCAGAGGAAGGCTGGAATCCTGGGTTAAATGATGCGGAAATATTTTGGAATACCGACCCTGAAGCATTTGTTGCAGCATTAAAAGGCAAGGAATTGATAGGAGGTGGAGCGATTACTTCCTACGATGGGAGGTATGGATTTATGGGTTTTTTTATTGTGCGGCCAGAATTTAGACATCGTGGCTACGGAAACTACTTATGGCATATACGTAGAGATAAAATGTTGGCGCGGCTCTGTCCTGGGTCTACTGTTGGATTAGATGGCGTTTTTGACATGCAAAGCTACTATGCCAAGGGCGGATTTTCTTTCTCGCATCGTAACCTGCGTTTTGTTTGCCGGCCCTCAAGCAGGATAAAAACCCTTGAAGGGAGTGTTGTTCCTCTGTGCCAAGTGCCTTTTGATCATCTAAACCAATATGACCGCGCTTGTTTTCCTGCCTACAGAGGTAAGTTTCTACAGGAGTGGATAGCTCAACCTGAGGCCCTGTCTTTGGGGTATTTAAAGGACAGTCGCCTTGAAGGGTATGGAGTAATGCGTCAGTGTAGAAAAGGATTCAAAATTGGACCTCTATTTGCAAATGATCGACAGGTAGCAGAGTCCCTTTGTGATCAGTTATTGGTACATGCGGCAGGTGAGGAAGTATTCTTGGACGTTCCAGAAAATAATCCTGCAGCAATGGCATTGGCCCGAGCATACGGTATGGAGGAAGTTTTTGGTTGTGCCAGAATGTATCTAGGGCCCAAACCGAAAATTATGCATGATCGCGTGTTTGGCGTTACAACTTTTGAGTTAGGCTAATGCAAAAGCGAGATTTGATTGGTTATGCCGGTAAACCTCCGCATCCTCAGTGGCCTGATGAGGCTCAAGTTGCCGTGCAATTTGTTCTTAATGTCGAAGAGGGGTCCGAATCTACACTGGTTAATGGTGATGGACAATCTGAGTCTTATTTACATGAAATTTCTGGTAGGCCTCCCCGGGTAGGTGAGAGGGATTTTAGTGTTGAAAGTATGTATGAGTATGGTGCTCGGGCTGGAGTTTGGCGTTTGCTAAACCTATTTGAGGAGAGACGGTTAAAGTTAACTGCGTTTGCTACGGGATTGGCGCTGGAATTAAATCCAAAAATTGGGGAGGCCCTCTCTGCAGGGGGGCATGAAGTTGCGGGTCATGGCTATCGCTGGTTGGATTATAAGACAGTGCCAGTTGAAGATGAGCGGCAGGGTATTAGGCGCACTATTGAAATAATTAAGCACATAACAGGATGTCCACCTAGAGGTTGGTATACGGGTCGGACGAGCCTTAATACCAGGAAATTACTAAATGATGAGAGTGATCTTATTTATATTTCTGATTCTTATTGTGACGACCTGCCTTATTGGCAGTCCAGTATATCTGAGAAATTGATAATACCATACACCTTAGTGAACAACGATATGAGATATCTAATGCCTAATGGTTTTTCATCGGGGCAGGATTTCTTTTTATTGTTGAAGGACGCTTTTGACTGTCTTTGGAAGGAGGGAAAGAAAAGCCCCAAACTGATGAGTATTGGTTTACATGGTCGTATTAGTGGGCACCCGGCCAGGGCTATGGCTATTGCTCGATTTTTAGATTATATCATTACCTTTGAAGCTGTTTGGATTTGTCGTCGGGAGGATGTTGCTAAATGGTGGATATCTAAGCAATCTAAGAGCAATCATATATAGAGTTTTTGGGGGATATCTTGAGGTTCTGAATTTCCCTGGTATTTGTATGATGGTTAGTGCTCTACATTTCACTGAACTCTCTACTTGAGTCTCTGCATAAAGTTGAAGCGATTGATTTTTTGATTCGGAGTGCGGATCTCGTCATAGGGGTATAAAAAATTCCTGTTTGCACCTATCTGATAAACAATGTCTTGGATCATGGACCGGGCAAAGAATAGCTACTCATGCGGGACTTTGAAGAGGCAGCTATTCATTATGGTATGAATTAAAAAGGAATTGGCTGATATTCATAGCATCTCGCAGAATTCCTTATTCATCAGCCTGGAGTGGATTGCGATGATGTGGGTGCTTATGATGAATCATGGAATCGCTTACAGGAAAAGCTGCCTGCGCTAATGCCCACAACAAAGTTAAGGATGTGTGTATCCTATCTACTTGATCAAACAGACGTGAGGTTTGCAATAAAGAAGATTGACAATGCTGTGGATATTATCTTCAATAGTCCAGCGAGTCAAACCAGCCGACCCCTTAAGCGCCGGCCGATTGAATTGGAAAGTAGCTAGTATCGGACAAGTTAATGTTGGCTACTTTGAACTAATATGTTTCCACTCTTATGCTGCTCATAGATTGTGAAGGGAAGGACAGCTGTGTCAGTGGCTGCGGAGAGAACACTGTCAACAAGATAGGCCCCAAGAAGCGGTGCAAAATTCAAAGATTCGCTGTTTGAATGCATTTTGCACATGTTGTACGACAGCCCGCTATAAACTCTAGGGATGGATTCACAATTAGTTTTCTGCTTTTTTAAGTTTCTTGCAATTTCGAGATCTGTGCTTGATAAGGTGGTAACGGTTCCGCAAGCTGTTAGAGAAAAAATGCTAAATATTAAAATTAGACTTTTCATAAATTATATAACTTCCTTGAGAAATTAATATTCCGGTTTAAAGCTTTTCATCTGTGACTGAAGCGCTATGGTGGCCGGTATCCTTTAACAATTTAGTGCCCACACCTATGAATGTTGGTTGTGACGCTTTATGGATTACAGACAAACTTAAATTTTTATTGCTTCTTCCATGTCATAGTTGAAGTGAATGTATTGACTAGAAGGTTGGATGTAAAGTTCCATATTCTTATTTTGATTGAAATTTAATCTAAAAAGTATCTATCTAGCTCCCAGTCTAGCCCTTAATCTTTTTAATCGATTTTTTTCTATTAGGGTCTGAAAAATGTGATTGCTTTACAAGGACTATAGATAGTGTCGTGAGAGGGAGTGGGTGAGCAGCCCATCCACCGGGCTCACTCCGATGGATGGTAACGGGATCATTCTATTTATAATTAATAGGCACGAAAGGGAGTTTAGTTTTTAGTTGGGATTGCCTGAACAACTTTAATAAAGTAATCCCAAAAGTTGGCGACACTTTGGATGTGTACTCTCTCTTCTGGCGAGTGGGCGCGGCGAATGGTGGGGCCGAATGAGACCATATCCCAATTGGGGTAAGGTTTGGCTAGAAGGCCACACTCCAGGCCGGCGTGGATCACTTTCACTTCAGGCTCTTCTCCGGTCATTTCTTTGTAAACACCCTTCATCATCGCGAGTAGTGGTGAGTTGGGGTTTGGCGTCCAGCCGGGGTATGAATTATCCAGTTTGGTTTCTGCACCGGCCAATTCAAAAGTAGCGGCTACATCCAGGCTGTGCTGATCCCTAGCACTATCAGAAAGGCTGCGTACCAGGCACTGTATTTGAACCCGGTATTGGCCGTCTTTTTCTATAGTGACCACGCGGGCCAAATTGTTGGAAGTGTCAGCAATACCTTCCAGTGCGGTACTCATGCGCTCCACGCCATTGGGGCAGCAGCGAATAGCGCGAATCAGCTTTTGTTGACTCGTGATATCCATTGTATTGAGTGGTGTATCGGTGCTCTCGAGGCTAACTTCCAGTGCCGCTTCGTTATCCAGCTCCCGTGCAATTTGTGCGCTTTCAGTATGGACAACCGTTTGTAGTTGCTCCTGGTTGTCAGCAGGAACTACGAGGGTACTAAATGACTCTCGGGGAATGGCATTGCGCAAGCTTCCCCCATCTAATGTAGCGATTCTCAAAGTAGGAATTTCACGTAGGGCGGCATCGATAATGCGGTTGGCAATCTTATTGGCATTGCCACGTCCCTTATCAATATCCAGCCCTGAGTGGCCTCCGCGCAGGCCGCGTACAGACAGTTTATATGCCTGACTGCCAGCTGCTACAGATATTGCCTTGTAGGGCAGAGCTGCATTGACATCGATACCACCGGCACAGCCAATGTAGAGTTCACCTTCGTCTTCAGTGTCGAGGTTTAACAGCAGATCGGCTTCGAAGTAGCCTGGCTGCAGGTTCTTAGCACCGGTCATGCCCGCTTCTTCATCGATGGTGAGCAGAGCTTCCAGGGCGGGGTGGGGGATATCTGTAGACTCCATCAAGGCAAGAATGGCGGCGACACCGATGCCATTGTCGGCTCCAAGGGTAGTGCCTTCGGCGGTAATCCACTCACCATCAACATGCGGTTTGATAGGGTCGGTGAGGAAATCGTGTTCAGTATCCGCATTTTTTTGCGGCACCATGTCGACATGGCTTTGCAGCGCCAGAGTTTGATGATTTTCCATGCCCGGTGTTGCCGGCTTTTTGATAATAACATTGCCAATCTCATCCAGCTGCACATCCAGGCCGCGGGCTTTGGCGAAATCGACAATGTGCTCAACAACTCTATCTTCATGCTTGGAAGGGCGGGGGATTTCACAAAGTTTGGCGAAGTGTTTCCAGAGAGGGGTAGGGTTCAGCTCAGCAATATTGCTCATTGGTGGCCTCAAATCATTCTTATGGGATTAATTGTCGTTTCCTGTAAAACCTGTTTATGGGGTCGACCAAGAGGTAACAGGAAAGAGCCCGGCATTTGCCGGGCTCTTTGGATGTTGCTCGTCGTTACTTTTGTGGGGCCTCTTCAGTTACAGAGCTCTCTGACAAAAGCTCGAGTGCAATGCGGCGTTTATCTATGTCCACCGCAGTAACTTTGACATTGACGGTCTGCTCTAACTGAAAACTTTGCTCATTGTGGGTGAGTGTTAAGTGTTTGCCGTCAAATGTGGGTAGATTCTTTTTTTCGCCGTTCAAGCGGACAAATCCATCAATGCCGTATTGGTCCAAGCGTACGCCCAGCCCAGCTCCATTAACCAGGACAATCTTGCCAGTAAAATCCTGACCTACTTTATCCTGCATAAACTGAGTGTAAAGCCATTGTTCGAGGGCTCGATTGGCTTGGCGTCCACGGAGCAGGCTATCTTGCAGGCTCTCGATTTCTGTGTCGCTCAGTGTTTTCGCAGGACTATTCTCAGATGCTGCGCGCAGTACGCGGTGGTTGTACAGGTCGTTGTACTTGCGAATGGGTGAGGTTACGGTGGCGTAGGCCTCAAGTCCCAGACCCAGGTGCGCACCGGAGTTGTTGTTGAGCTGGCCGGGACGCAGCATGCGCTTCAGCACTGCGAGAAGGTTGCGCATTTGCGCATCTTCATGGCTCTCCAGGTGTTTAACCAGCGCTAAATAGTGCTGCAATTGGCTGAGATCGTTTTCCGCATGTTCTGGGAGTAATTCCTTTAGAAGGCTTCTTACTTCGCCCATCCGTTCTTCGCGAAAACCCAGGTGTACTGAGAAGCAGCCCTGTTGTAATTCTGCCAGTTTTGCTCCGATGCAGATATTGGTGGCGAGCATAGCTTCCTCAACCATGCGCTGGGCAATATTACGCTCCTGCTTCTCAATACGCTCGATTTTGCGCTCTTTGTTGAGGTGAATTTCATAGTCAGGGCGCTCTTCCATTGCCAGGGAGTGCCCTGCGCGATATTTGGCGCGGGCCTCATACAGAGCGGCAAGGTTGCGCAAGCTTTCTTTTTGCTCTTCCGGTACCGCGGACTCATCTCCCTCTATGAGTTGGCTTACCTGGTTGTAGCTCAATTTATATTGGGAGCGAATTGCGGCAAATTCATAGCGGCTTGAAATAATTTTACCGTCGCTGTCGATATCGATGTGTACTACCAGTACAGGGCGCAACTCATTAGGTATCAGGGAAAAAAGGTCCTCACATAGGCTGCGCGGCAGCATAGGCAGAGTTTCGCCAGGGAGATACTGGCTGTGGGCGCGCTTAAACGCCTCGAGATCCAATGGGCTGCCCTCGGTGATAGCACTTGAGGGGTCGGCAACGGCGATATGCAGGGTCCAGCCGTTTTCGCTAGGTGTAACGGCGAGGGCATCGTCCATATCGCGGGTGGTTTCCGCATCAATAGTGACAAAGCCCAATTCGGATAAGTCGGTGCGCTCAGAGGTATTGGTGACAATCTGTTCAGAAATGGTTTTAGCCTGTTTCTCCGCTGCCGGACCAAACTGCTCAGGTAGCTTGTATTGGGCCACTACATAGGCATGCTCAATGCCAGGCATTTCTGGTTTACCGATAACAGTCTCAACTTTTGCCTGGGCGCGCCCGTCCTTAAAGGGATGACGATTGACTTTGCAGGCGATAAATTCGCCTGGCTGTGCCTTGCCCCTTGCTTTAGGAGGCAGGAAAATCCATCGAGACAGGCCATTCTGAGTGGGCTGGATAAAGTGCCCTTGACCTCGCTGTACATATTGGCCAACCAGGTAATCCAGCTGGCTGTCGAGTAGGGCATCTAATTCGGCTGTCAGTTTGCCTTTGCTCTCCTTTGTAATGCAGACGCGAACCCGGTCACCTGGGAAAACACGTTCCATTTCGTTGGGTGGCAGAAAGGCCTCCCGTCCATCCTCCAGCTCCACGAAGCCAAATTTGCCATTGCTGCCGCGTACCCGGCCTTCGGCAAAGTCCTTACTGGAGCGAATATCTGTTTTCAGTTGTGAAAGTTGTTTCAGAGCGTCGGCATTCAGCATCGAGTTTATCTCTCGGGTCGATTTGGGCGCGGATTCTACCAGACCATGCTGACACGATGTAACGGAGTCCGGTAGTGGAAGAAAGTATCCCTGTGCTAATGGGGCCGCGCGGTGGGTTGAAGGGGAGGTCAGGATTGCTGACCGCTTAGGCGACTATATTTTCGCAAGGTCGTTTATCCTAAAAAAATATGCTTTATGTGACAATTTAGCTATTGCTTTGTGGTTATGTGCAAAATATGCAAACTTTATCTGTCGAAGGTGGATATAATCTTACCCCTGAATAAAAACAGATAAGGGCTGTGGTTGTTCCCCAGCTGTAGAACCGGCCTTCCGGAGAGGAACAGTTAATGAGTATTTTTTCCCATTCCGCCTACGATAAACACGAACAAGTGGCGTTTTACCAAGATGCTAAGAGCGGACTCAAGGCAATTATCGCGGTACACAATACGAATTTAGGTCCCTCACTGGGTGGCTGTCGCATGTGGCCATACGCCGATGATGGTGAGGCACTGAATGATGTATTGCGCCTCTCCCGAGGCATGACTTATAAGTCTGCAATGGCGGGGTTAAAGCTCGGCGGCGGGAAATCTGTGATCATCGGTGATCCGCGCAAGGAAAAGACTCCTGAGTTGCTGCGCGCCATGGGCGAATTTATCAATACCCTCGGTGGTCGCTATATCACCGCTGAGGACTCCGGCACTAGTGTCGCTGACATGAGTGTGATTGGTGAGACCACCGAATATGTATCCGGCCTGTTTGCGGGCTCTGAATACGGTGGTGATCCGTCTCCTTCTACAGCCTACGGTGTATTTGTGGGCCTTAAAGCTGCGGTGGAACATCGCTGGGGTAAAACTGACCTTACCGGCCTGAAAGTTTCCATCCAGGGCGTTGGTAATGTGGGTTTCCGCCTCGCTAAGCTGCTGAAAGATGCCGGTGCGGAGCTGTTCGTTACCGATATCTTCCAGGACAACATTGATCGCGCAGTGACTGAGCTGGGCGCGATTGCTGTAACCGCTGATGAGATCTTTGACCTCGATGTGGATCTATTTGCTCCCTGTGCCATGGGTGCGATCCTCAATGATGACACTATTTCCCGTCTAAAAGTTGGTGCGGTGGCCGGTGCGGCAAATAACCAGTTAGCTGAAGAGCGTCACGCAGAAGCATTGCGTGAGAAGGGAATCCTCTACGCCCCGGACTATGTAATTAATGCCGGTGGAATAATCGATGTGTACTACCAGCAGAAAGGCGACTACAACGCTGATGAGGTGCGTGCGCACATTGAAGAAATTGGCAGCACTATGAAAGAGGTGTTTGTACGTGCGGATGAGACTGGTGAGACTACGGCACATGTTGCTGACCGTATAGCCGAAGAGCGTTTTGGCCACCATTCTGTGACTGGCGATACCGAGAATAAATCCGGCACTGTAGCCGCATAACAGCAGTTTAACGCAAGAGAAGTGTCGGTGACCTGATCGCCACAGGCGATTGCTTTGATCATTTCTCTCTGTGATGTATTTTTTGGGCACTTCGGTGCCCATTTTTTTGTCTGATATTTGTCCGATCGATCTGGCAACCGGGTAAGATGCCAGATCCACTGTTTGAATGTGCTGAGGGTTTAGCAGATATCAGGAGTGAATCCTGGCCTAAACTTGCCATCCTGAAGCCGCGGTTATTAAGAGGGAGTGACAATATGGACTTGCGTCCAGTACTTATCAGTGTCGTTATTGCCACTGCAGGTCTTGCCGGTTGCGGCAAGTCTGTCGACGATACACCCCATGCGTTATCTGTGGATAAAGAAGCCGCTGCCAGCAGCAAGGCAGCAGCCACCGATAAAGAGGCCTATGTACCGCCGCCGGAGCTGGATATCCCCTATCACAAAGAAGTTCTGCCCAATGGGTTGACGGTGATAGTGCACGAGGATCGCAAAGCCCCGGTTGTCTCCACCAATATCTGGTACAAAGTGGGCTCCAAGGATGAACCGCAGGGCAAAACTGGCTTCGCACATCTGTTTGAGCACCTGATGTTCAACGGCAGTGAGAACTATCCAGGTGAATACTTCGAGCCTTTCCAGCGCTCGGGTGCTACGGATATGAATGGCACCACTAATAATGATCGCACCAACTACTTTGCTACTGTGCCTAAAGGTGCCCTGGATATGGCTCTGTGGATGGAGTCTGACCGAATGGGCCACTTCAAGGGCGCTATCACCCAGGAAGTTTTGGATGAACAGCGTGGAGTGGTAAAAAACGAGAAGCGCCAGGGGGAGAATGCTCCCTATGGAAAGGCTTTCGACATTATTGCCAAGAGTACTTTTCCGGCAGATCACCCTTACTCCTGGACGCCAATTGGATCAATGGAAGACCTGGATAATGCCAGCCTGGAGGATGTGAAAAAGTGGTTTGCAGATCACTACCAACCGGCAAATGCCACTTTGGTAATTGCTGGCGATGTCAGTGTTGATGAGGCTATGGACAAGGCGCGCAAGTATTTTGGCGATATACCCAGCACAGGAGTACAACCGCGAATTAAAAACTGGGAACTGCCTACCCAGGTTAAAAAACGGGAGGTGGTACGAGACCAGGTGCCGCAAACTCGTATTTACAAAGTTTGGAATGTTCCTGCGGTAGGTAGTAATGAGGAGCACGCACTTGAACTGATGACCTCCTTGTTGGCTAACCGAAAAAATTCACTACTTTATCGTCGCTTGGTGCGGGATGAGCAAGTAGCGACGAGTGTGAGCGCTTTTTATTATGGGCGCCAGCTGGCTGGGCAGTTGATGATTATTGTCGATGTGAAACCTGGGCAGTCCCTCGATAAAGTTGAAAAACTTTTGAATAAAGAATTGAGAGAATTTGCGAAAAACGGGGTGAGCGCAGAGGAGCTACGCCGAGTTAAGCAGGGAGAATTTGCCGGGTTGGTGAAGGGGCTGGAAAAAACCGGTGGCTTTGGTGGCAAGAGCGATATTCTTGCCCGCTCTGAATTTTATTATGGGGATCCTGGGGCCCTGCTTAAAGGTGTGGAAGATTATGCCAAAGTTTCCGCGCTTGAGGTGCAGGATGTGGCAAAGCAGTGGCTAAAGGATGATTCCTATACCTTGATCATCGAGCCCGAGAAAAAGTACACCGCCGCCACAGAGGGTGCCGACCGCAGCAAATTGCCAGAGGTCGATAAGAATGTAGAGTTGGAGTTGCCCAAGCAGCGCGAATTTACATTGAAAAATGGCCTCAAGGTGGTTCTGGCGGAGCGTCATGATACGCCTGTGGTATTGATGAACTTGCAGTTCCGCAGTGGGGCCTCTGCCGATCAGAATAAACCTGGTCTCGCCTCTGTGACTGCTCAAATGTTAAATGAGGGTGCTGGAGACCTGGACAGCCTGGAGTTTAGTGCGCGCTCTGAGGAGCTTGGGGTGAGTATTGGCGGGGGGAGCGGACTGGATTACAACTCCATCAGTATGAGCGCCCTCAAGACCCAGTTGGAGCCCTCTTTGAAGTTGTTTGCCAAAGTGGTGACTGAGCCCCGTTTCCCTGAGTCGGATCTTGAAAGGGTAAAATCCAACCGCTTGGATGCCATAGCCCAGGAAAAGGCACAGCCCCAGGGCTTGGCTCTGCGTGAGCTGCCGCCGTTGCTGTTTGGTCCAGATCATCCCTACGGTTCACCGTTGACCGGTTCCGGTACTCCCGAGGGGATAAAGTCAATAACCAGGGAAGATCTGGTGAACTTCCAGAAAACCTGGGTGAGACCGGATAACGCCACTCTGACGGTTGTGGGGGATGTAACGGAAAAAGAAATTGAGCCATTACTGAACGAAACTCTGGGTGGTTGGAAGGCACCTAAAACTGAATTACCAAAAATTGAAGTGGCTAAAGTTGAGCGTCCCGAAAAAGCCCGAGTGTATTTGCTGGATCGCCCAGGAGCGCAGCAGAGTTTTATCATGGCCGGTTTGGTTATGCCTCCCTGGCAACCCCAAGGTGCTGAGGCCTTCGATGCAATGGCCAATATTATCGCAGGGAAATTTACTTCCCGAGTAAATATGAATCTGCGTGAAGATAAGCACTGGTCATATGGAGCTCGCGCTGTTTCTATGGATACAGAAGGCCAGCGTCCCTACATTTTGTTCGCGCCAGTGCAAACGAATAAAACCGCACCAGCAATACAGGAGTTAGTGAAAGAGTATCGGGATTATCTCAGTGATCGTCCAATTACGGAGAAGGAGCTCGAAGATTACCGAAATGATGAGGTACTCAAGCAGAGTGCACGCTTCCAAACCAAGGGGCAATTGCTTTCCAGTATTAATTGGCAGGTAGAAAAGGGGCTGCCGGAGGAGTATATCGCTGAGTACCCACAGCGGGTGGCCGCGCTTGATACCGATAAAGTTGAAGCCTCGGCACAGGAATTCCTGGCCCCCGAGCAATTTACCTGGGTCATTGTTGGAGACCTGGATAAGATCAAGGGAGAAGTAGAGGCGCTGGATATTGGCCCGGTAGAAGTTCTGCCTTCAAAGGATTAGGGCTTTATCAGACTTTTGAAAAAGGCCTTTATGGCCTTTTTCAACCTGAGTTTGTAGCGCATATTTAAAAACTTTCTACGATAAAAAAGTACTTGAATGCTTGATTTGCAATTCGAATATCTCTGCTAGAACCGATTAGTGAATGGTTATGGGGGGCGAGCTCAACCAAAGCCTGTGAAATGAATAAATGCCCATCGATTTTACGCGGCTTTGATGCCAAACAATTTAACAGAAGCTGCAGGGTTAGTTTGGGTGCCTTAACTTCTAGATGTATTAAGAGGCTACTATAAATTATTTTTTGCATTACAGGTGTTTCATGAGTCTTATTGTTCAACTTGCTTAGGTTGATTGTTATGCTGCCGCCCCCATCTACTCTGGAGGAAGGCTGGGTGAATCAACGGTAGCATGGGATATGTCAATATCTACGAATGCAGTCCATTTTCAAGGTGCGGATAGTATCGTACGCGCAGTTGTCCAGGCGGTCAGCTTCTTTGTTGGCTCTGGGAGGGGCAGAAAATCTCATCTCCACAGCCGGTTACCTTATAGATGTTAAGCCTGGTCACAGTCCTATTGACATAGATATGTGCAAAGTCTGGGCGCATGAGCTCTCTCTGGCGGGCTAACTAGATTACTAGTAATCCGCTGCTGGATGGTCATTCATCTAATTTTTTCGAAGGTAAGTGTATATATTTTCTGTTTAACATCAAAGTCTGTATAAATCGCCACTTATTGATTTCGAAAGCAGATAGAAGAAGGAAATAATATCTATTTTTTACGGGGGTGCGAATTGGGGTTGGAGTTGCCGGAAAAATAGTATTTTAATTCACGTAATTTCAATGTGTTCCTTTGGTTGGGCACTGTATGGTTTAAAGACCCTGATCATCTCTTGGAGTTGTTATTCAACAATACAGGCTTTCATAAATACAAATCCTGTTGAGGGTGTCGGTATTAATAGTGGGCAAAACTAGAAAGTATGGGTAGCAGGACAGCGTATAAGTCCCACATGAGGCAGGGAAAACCTTTGGTGATCATTTGCCAAGCAAGAGGGATAATTTTCAATCTCAGAATAGGTAATAACTATATATAGCTGCCAAAAGAACTCTTTTGATTAAGAGTGTCACGATTATTTGATTTGCATACCATCGATAAATGAAGTGATTGTCAAATTGAAAGAGGGGTTTGCCTTCCCGGAAAGGTCGCGCAGGCTGGATAATTGTGAATCCTGTGTCAAAGCATATCATACATTTTGGGGTAATTTATCAGACCTGTTTTAACTTGCTTCATTGTTGTCGATCAGGAATCCTACTACTTCTTGAAAAAAAAAGTTTGAGATCCAAGCTGTCTTTAATTAACCAGAACCAGGGGCATGCAAAGGTTGGTTATGCTATTTCCTGGTTTGCTAAAAGATGAGGCCACTGGCAATGATATTGTGGGGAGCAATAATACTCCAACTTCCTAGTGAGTCCAATTGATATACAGGTCGATAATTAAAACTTTGCTATTTTCGAGTTGGTCCTTCAGGTAAGAAATCTATCATTTTTGAATGTATTGTCCGATTACAAGGTTCTTAAATGAATCATTTGATGGTTTTAAAGGTGTACAATTGTTATACAAGTTGTTTTTTGAAGTTCGGAACGAGAAAGCTGCTTAAATCAAAATTGATACGATCTATTTTTCCAGGAAAATTTATCTCGTTACGATGATGGTGTTTAAGGTTGTATTTGCAAAGTAAAATAACCAACTTTTCAGTTGAGCCTGCCAGATTGAGATATATGCTAAGGGCGGCCAGTTAGCTGTCTCTAAATACTATTTAGTTGATGGTCATTCGAGGGTGTTATTTAAGTTTCTATCTAGCGAAGTTATGAGTTGCTGAGTTAAAGCGTTGAGGGGGTCTGAGGTTTATTAAGGGACGGCTTTCAGGGGTTGGCAAAATTAACGGAATAATAAGCTGGATCCTGTGCAGTGGCCTGAAAATAATTTCTGTACTTATTTTCTATTTATGGTAGTCAAGCTCTATGTCTGCACTTCAGTTTGATTTGCGCCGCTAATTCAATGCTGATGGCGCTTAAGATTATTTCTCGTCATCAACATGCTAAGGCTTGTGAGGAGTTCCTACCTAGAGTGTCTAGCTTAAGATAGTTGGGGTCATCTTGGCATTCAAATTAGGAGCGCAATCTGAGAGCCCTGTCCCCTTGTTTGTTGATTCCTATAATTAGCTTATCCCTAGTGTCTTCTATAAAATTTATCGTGGTTGGATAACATCATTTGCACCTAAAATTAAATAGTAATTTGTGATGGTGAAATTAAGAGGGCGAGTCTGTAAGGGGGGGAGGATGCTTATATTAATCATTCTAGAGCTTTTATGTCTAGAATATTCAGGGATTTTTCACTTCACCTATCAGTGTGCTATGAAATTGACTCAAAGCAAGAGGTATTTTGTACATGGTGGATATAAAAATGAAGTTCACAAAAAGGTATGATTTTAGGGTTCTGCTTTACTGAAATTGAAATAAATTAGGTGGAAGTGGCTAAAATGGCTCTTCGTGAATTTTGGGGTGCCAGTTATAGGGGGTGCTGTGCGGAAAGCTTATTGGCTTTGTAGTCAGCATAATTTCTATTCGTTAAAGCTTAAAGCTTAAAATAGGTAATTCCCGGTTGTCACCAGTATATAATTGCGATAAAAAGTTCGACATGGTTTACGATGATTATTCGGCTGGTATGTGGGTGGGAGGGTTCTGGAAATAAGTCAATCTGTTGGAAAGGTTGTCATGATGGAATTTAATATTACCCTTCGTAAGGCCGGGTTTTTGCGAAGGTGTCGCACATAATTAACCTTTACATTTTTTTATATGGTTGGTAAGTTACGGCCCGGAAAAGTTGCTGTTAACTTTTCTTTGGTGCAAAAATATGATTATTCAAAGGAATTGAAGTATGAAAAATTTAAGGTTAATTGGTACAGCGTTTGCACTTTTGCTTGTTGTATTTTCTCAGCAGGTATTTTCTAAGGATGTTTCTTTAGGTGCTCAAGAGAACAGTGCTCTCCTTAAGCTTCAAGAGGAAATTTTGTCTTTAAAGAGGCAGGTTGAATTCTTGAATGCTCCAATCAAAAGTGAGTCAGACTTAAATCATTATCTGGTGGCTAATCCAGTGGAAAAGACGCCCCTCGGGAAGTTGCCAGAAATAGAGCGAGAGCTATTTATCAACAGCTTAAAATTCACCGACAAGGGTTTGGCTGGGTTTGATTACGGGATGTTAGAATATGGGCCAACAGCAACAGAAGTACATGATATCCTTGAATTATTTGGTTTGCAGTCATTTACCTTGGCGATGAAAAATTTAACTGTGGAATCAGAAAAAGACAGAGCGATAGCAGAGCGAGCTGAAGCTGCACTCTCTCTTAATTGGGAGTGGGTCGAAGATTATACTTGTAAGTCTGACGTAGATATGGGTGGCTGGCCGATTCGTTATTGTGCAAAGCAGGCGCGCTCTATGTGCAATTCACGGACGTGTAACTATCCCTAATCTGCGGATTTAAAGCTAGCTTATTAGGGCGCTACTAATCTACACGGTTTATCCTGCCTTCGCCCAGTGGTTGGGGCAGGATAGTTTCTCTGGAGCTGTCATAGGATCGGCCTGCCTTCTGAGTTCAATTTTTGCTGTAGATTGCTAGAAAAGCTATAGCAGGCTAAAGGTTCGAAAACTATGTCAAAACACATGAATGTTGACAAGTGCAGTTCAAAGGCGGTGTTGCTATAGATTCAAGGCTAGGGCTGCTATTGATACTTGAAAATCAGTGTTCCAGTTGTCTGCATCTTTGTGGAAGAATCTTGGCGGGTAGTAGGGTGGCAGGAGTGGACTAATATTGTAATGACAATACTGTGAATTACAGTATGGCTTTAAATCGAGTGCCATCTCAACTTTAGATGTTCAGTAGCCAATAGATAAATAGCGTTGGTCGAAAGTCAATCTATTCTAATGAGATATTCATTGTTGAAGATCTTTCAGTGGCTAAATAAAATAGCTTCGAGTGCATATTTCCACGGAAATATAGTAGCAAGGTGAATTTTGATACAGGTTTGCATTGCTTTAACCAATTAGGTGTTCTGGGCAAGAAAATTACAGTTTATAATAAAACTACCAAAGTATTGTTGTGCTTGGCTGGTAGAAGGATGCTGATTGCGTATACAGGCGAAGATAGAAAAATTAGTTTTCCTGTCCGGAATAATTAAGAATCTATATATTTCGGTAGAACACCTTAGTGTAATTTAAATTATGTGTCCATGTATTGGTGGTTTGGTTCTATGGATGAACTTTTCTTAAAGGTGTTAAATGTTGTGTCACACGCTCAGTCTTTGAAAGGCTTCCTTTTTCAGGGCTATATATCAGACGCAGTCGAAAACGGATTTCTGAGCCGGAAGGGATTATCATAAAGCTAGGACATCATAATGAAAAAAACACCCGTAATGATACTGTTTATGCTGCCCTTTTTAAGCGTGGTGGAGATATGGGCAAGTAGTAACACTTCTATCAAGGATCGTTACGATCAGTTGAATGAAATTTATTCTAATGCAGAGCTTGGCTCAATTAAGGAAAGAAGGGAGGTAGCTGAGAGTCTATATCTAGAGAATTTTAAACCAATTATAGCTAACCTTGGTGAGCAGCAGCTAAGACAGCTGGATCTAGAATATTTATTTAGAGCTGTAACGGTTGTTAATTTTTATGATCCTCGGGTTAATTATACTGATGATTTGCTTAGGCTATTGGAATTTCTTGAGAGAGAAGAATTTGTAAAGAGGCGGCATTATGCTGATTTGCAAAAAGCCTATGTTGCCGCTGGGCAGTTCGAATTAGCCAGGAGTATGGTTGAAGAAAAGAAATTAAACTATTTGGAATATTTGCCTAAAATTAACAGGGTTAATGACCTGGCGCTCGAAAAGCCATTTATTTTAGAGTTTGAAGATTCGTCGCTTAAGCAGCGTGCTTTTGAGATTCCTTCACAGGGTCCTTTTATTTTAGTTATTTCAAATCCTGGGTGTCGTTTTTCCAGGGCTGCAGCAAATTACATTAGTGATGATGTACAATTAAAAAAGATATTTTTTAAGTATTCTGTTTGGCTTACCCAGCCAGGTGGAAGTCTGCAAATTGAACAGCATAAAAACTGGATGCAAACCTATCCAAAATTGCCGGTCGGCTTGATATATAACTCATCATCGTGGTCTTTCTTAGATGCTAATTTGGGTACGCCGGCGTTTTACTTCTTTTACGACGGACAACTAATTCAGTCAATATTGGGTTGGTCTTTGGATGATAACCAGCAGGCACTGAAGGATGCTCTTACTGATATTGGTTTAATGTAGGTTTTTTTGGTGAGCGTATTAGGGAGATTCTTTTGGTAGTCACCCTCCTCAGGAGTTTCTTAATAGATTTCAATACATTGGAAGTTTTCGTACAGTCATAGTCTCACAGTTGCTATCTTATTGGGCAATCTCTTACAATTTTCATTGTCTGGGTTCAAGTTAATTTTGTCGTAAACTCCATCCTTAATCTGTCGACTGAACTTGCGACGTTTCCTTTATATTTGTTGATGGTAACTTATGGAGACCTGAAGGTGGTGAAATCTAGAGAAGCTTAATTGTTAGAGTAACCCTAAATATTAGTCGGATGATGACTTGTTTGTTTGAATGGGATCTATGCTGTTGTAATTTCAGGTTCTTTCTCGATAAATTCGCCCCACGCCATTTATATGGGGCGATAGTCTTTATCTTTGTGAAGTGAAATTAGTTGTGTGCTTCAGTCATACCTTAAAGCTGGGGCGCTTCTTGAGCTGCTCGCGCCAGCGAATCAGGTGGGGGTGCTTTTCTTCATTCGGGCGCAGATTTTGAACTTTGCCGAAGTCCAGACTACAAACCATACTGATGTCCGCGACTGAAAAATAGTCGCCAACCAGGTATTCACTATCGGAAAAGTGATCGTTTAAAACGCTCATAAACTTCAGGGCGCGTTTACCTGCATCCTCACCAAACTCTGGGTAGACATTCATACGGTCTTTAAAAAATCCGGAAACATGCTGAAAGCACATCCCAACGGCGAACATCAAATTAAAATCAGCGCGACGATTCCACATCTCCACCAGGGCTTTTTCTTTAGCATTTCGCCCGAAAAGGGGAGGGGTTGGGTGTAATTCCTCGAAGTAACGCTGGATAGCCACAGATTCGGCAATGTGGGCGCCATCGTCCAACTCCAAAACCGGTACTTTTTTATTGATATCCTTGCTGCGAAATTCTGGGGTGAGATTTTCCCCCTTGGTAATATCCACAGGAGCAAACTCTACATCAATGCCTTTTTCAGCCAAGTACATACGAACTCGGCGGCAATTGGGTGCACTCGCAAACTCATAGATTTTCATAGGGGCTTCCTCTCGCCTTGGCGATTACGGTAAATTGTACGATTTCCAATAAAAACAGTTCAAATCTAAGAGAGACTTACTGGTGAGGACAATGACCACAAGTGCCAAGAGAAACAGCTTCTTTCGCCGCACCGCCACTGCCGTGGCGGTTTGTGTAGGATTCTTCAGCCTGCCGGTATCTGCAGAGAGTGTCGCTATTTATGCGGGGAAAATGTTCGACAGCACTAATGGAAAATTATTGGAAAATCGCACCATTCATGTGGTGGATGGCCGGATTGAATCGGTACAAAAAGGATTTGCCAAGCGGGATAGGGAGTCCCTGGTAGATCTGCGCGAGTACACCGTATTGCCAGGGCTTATGGATATGCATAGCCATCTTACTTATGAGTTTGGTCCTCGCGCTTACGTGGAGTCCTATACCTGGAATCCGGCAGACTTTGCTCTGCGCAGTGTAGATGCAGCTAATCGCACATTACAAGCGGGTTTTACTACTATACGCAATCTTGGTGATCACGATAATGTAACCGTGAGCCTGCGCCGGGCTATTGAAGCTGGCACGATTGAGGGGCCGAGAATTTATACTGCGGGTAAGTCAATTGCTACCACCGGTGGCCATGCGGACCCCACAAATGGACGCCGTGAAGATCTGGTTGGTAATCCCGGCCCGGTCGATGGTGTTGTCGATGGCCCAATCTCTGCTCGTAAGGCAATACGTCAGCGCTATAAGGATGGTGCAGATCTAATCAAGATTACTGCAACCGGTGGTGTCTTGAGTGTTGCCAAAAGCGGACAGAACCCACAGTTTATGCAGGATGAGCTTGAGGCCATTGTTGCAGCGGCTAAGGACTATGGTTTTACCGTGGCGGTGCATGCCCATGGTAAGGAAGGGATGATACGTGCGATCCGTGCTGGAGTGGATTCAATTGAGCACGGCACCTACATGGATGAAGAAGTAATGGACCTGATGCGGCGCAATAGTACCTGGTTTGTACCGACACTCATGGCGGGGGAGTGGGTGACTGAAAAATCCGCAATCGAAGGGTTCCTGCCAGATATTGTGCGCCCCAAGGCAGCAACTATGGGCCCGTTAATGCAGGATACTTTTTCCAAAGCTTATAAGCGCGGTGTCAAAATTGCTTTTGGCACCGATACAGGGGTCACCAGGCACGGAGAGAATGCTCGGGAGTTTGTACTGATGGTGCAAGGTGGTATGACGCCAGCAGACGCTATCCGTTCGGCCACGTGGAATGCGGCTCAACTTCTGCAGGTACAGGATGAACTGGGTAGCATCAGCGAGGGTAAAATTGCCGATATTATCGCAGTCGCGGGCAATCCCCTGGAGGATATTTCCGAATTGCAGCGGGTGCAATTTGTAATGAAAGGGGGCAAAGTATTTAAGGAGCCCAGCGAACCTGCGGTTGAGGTATTTATCGAGGGTGTGGGCGAGAGCTGAAGGGAACAGATTTCCGGCCCCATAAAATATTGGTGGAGCCGGAAAGCTTGTCTTAGTCTTCCAGTTCGAATACCAGCTCAAGATTTACGGAAAGGGTCGTCTCACCGGGAGAGATTGGGGTTGAAGCGCTTTCCTTTACCGCCATGTCACTGCGCAGCATCATCGGGCGGGGCATACCGCCATTGCCATTTTCAGAAATACTAACAATTCTTCGAACTTTCATTCCCAGGGCTTTTGCATAGATAGTAGCTCGCTCCTGGGCATCTAAGAGGGCCTTTTCACGGGCTTCCGCTTTGACCGGGCCAGGTTCGCCGATTTCAAAACTTGGGCCGTGAATTTGGTTTGCTCCAGCAGCTGCCAAACCGTCCAGTACCTGGCCCAGTTTATCCAGTTTACGCACTTTAACGCTCACCGTATTCCGCGCTGTATAGCCCACTATTTTCGGGGTTTGATTTTGTTGGTAGCGATAGCGGGGAGAAAGGCTGATACCGCTGGTTTGGATATCTTTCTTGGCGATACCCGCTTTCTTTATCGCCGCCATCAGTGATTCCATTTGTTCAGCGTTATCACTCATGGCCTTTTTGCTGTCTTGGGCTTCTGTTACCACGCCCACGGAAATATTGGCTACATCTGGTATCTGGCTGGCTTCACCGTGAGCCGCAATAGAGACCAGGGTTCCCCGTTCGGAGGGAGCCTGCCCATTTCCGCAAGCGGCGATAAGCAGAGTAAGCACTGTGATTGTCGAGAATTTTACTAACTTCATGATTTTTCCTTATCAATCGCTATGGATTTGGCATCACTCCGATGCATTAGGCGCCAAATACTATCAGTGCCTTTCTGAACCGCAGCTGAGCAAGAAGGTCAGCATAACGGATCATCGGGGAGCTGTAGACAAGCTGCTTGGCAATATTGGCTTGCCACTTGGCCGGGAAAGTGCTGCCCACTTAATCAGAGCTAAATTTCTTCTGATAAGTTTCATCTTTCTTGGTAGATAACAAACCCCAGGAGAAGAAGGTATCGACATCTGTTGGAAACACGTGGCTGCATGTGTTTTTAGGATGCTCAATCGCAGGCTGTACCTGGCAGGCTAAATCCAGCCGCCGTAATTCTATGAGTCAGAGCTGTCGGGAGAGTAGAGATTATTATAAGGAGGGCTTGGAAGAAGCTCAGTCAGTGTGCCCTATTCGCCTGGCGAGGCTATCGGGGAGGCCCAATGTGTCTTTCGCGGGCGGACGGGCGAAACCACCTGCGCGGGCAATGCCTGGGTTGAGCCGTACAAGACCCTCTGCTAGCACGACAGCGGCAGGGACTGGATCGACTACAGGAATCGGCAGTCTGCCAGAAACCTTTGTGGCAAGACCGGCGAGCGGCCCTCCAGCGAGGATGGCGACATCTGCCCGGTCAGTATATGCGGCTTCTTCTACGAGCTGAACCAAGCTTTCGCTAAGCTCTTCCTGTACGGTTTCGATCGATTGGAAACGCTCGCTAGGTAGGCGAATGCCGGTGAAACGATTTTCGAGACCGGCACGCAGCACACCATCGCGAAACCAGTCCGCCAAACTATCGCTAAATGTGATTATCGAGAAGCGCTGGCCAAGCGCACAAGCGGTCAGCATTGCCGCCTCGGCAACACCGATCACGGGAATGTCGAATAACTGACGCGCACCAATAAGACCTGGATCCCCGAATGCAGAGATAATGACTGCGTCTACCTGTGTGTGGTGTTCAGCAATTGTCTCGAGGATATCACTAGCAATAATTTCGGCCTCGACCCGGCTTGAAATATAAGGAAAGCCGATCTTGGCGGTGGTCGCTACGATTTTGGTGCGCGGAGATGCAACCCTTTGTGCGGCGCCCGCCATTAGTGACGTCATAGATTCTGTGGTATTTGGGTTGAGGAGAAGCAGCTTCATGATCAGGTCCAGACTCTCTTATTTCTAGATTATATCGCCCGCTAAAGTATGGATTAGAGTATGGATCAATAGAGGCTGAGCGGGCCGCTGGCTAGCTTGGTATGTTAATCAGCAGAACGGTGCCCGCGAATTTATTTAGGGAGAGTCAAAAACCTGCTGATAAGTTTCATTGTCGTCATGGTAGATAGCAAAGCCCAGGCGCAGCAGATGTTGGCGCCTGTCGCAAAGGACTGCTCGGGCTTTCAGCTCTTTTTGTAGCTTTTCTGAGTTTTCTGTTGTGCCGCAATCGAACGTGAAAAAGTGGCCATGGCCCTCCTTCAGGTCGTGGTGAATCAGGCGCTCCCGGTTGAGTAGCGGGTGGCTGTTTTTGTCCATTGTGTTCAGGAAGCGGCTTTGGGCATTGAGGACATAGCGGTGGATTTTATCTACGGTGATACCTTCCCGTCGGAATAGATCGAAAATGGCAAGACCCTTGTACAGGCAGGAATAGTCCATAGTGGCGCCGGCAAAACGCAGCCAGTTATCCCCGTAATTGACACTTCCAGGGCGATTTTCAAGTTCTGCCATTTCGGCAAACCAGCCAGTGTTGAGCGGGCGCAAGCGACACCGGGATGGAATACTCATAAAGCACAGACCTTCACCGGCACCTAGGTATTTATAGGAGCCTGCAGTAAAGAAGGCCTTATCTGCGACCTTGCTCAGGTCAATGGGGCGAGCAAAAAAACCATGGTAGCCATCAATAACAAACTCGGTTTCCTCGGGTTTTTGCTCAGTAATACGTAGCAGCTCGGGGAATACCACGCCAGAATCAAAAAATACCAGGCTGGCATAAGCCAGCTGGTAGTTCCGGGTATGCAGCTCTCTCTCAAAGCGCTCGGCTAGTGTCGCATAGGGGGTCTTTGGAATACGCGTTACTTCCACATGGGGCAATTCTTCGAGTCGCTGTAATTGGCGTGCAAAGCTGTAGAATTCGCTATCGGTGGTGAGTATGCGCAGTGGCTTGGCGGGATCCAGGGCGCTGATCAAGCGGTAAACCAATTCGTGGGTGTTTGGGGCAATAGCGATTTGCCCGGCATCTGGAATTTGTAGTGTGCGCGCGACAGCATTTTGCCAGGCGGGTATTTTCTCGTGAAAAATGGGTCCCCATTTATCGTCGGCAAGCAGTGCCGCATCGTGCCAATATTGTTGCACCGCCTCCAGAGTGATATCCGGCCAATAATGATGGGAGTGGCAGGCCATATGCAACATGGCAGAGGGGCTGCCGCTAGGGGCTTGTGAAAAGGCTCGATAGAATTTCTTATACATTTGCTTTTCGCCACGCGAGGCTGAATTATTTATTATTCCGCGATTTTAGATCCTGATAGCAGGAAGGAGTAGAGGGTGAGGTATCTGCATACAATGGTCCGCGTGGCCGACTTGGAAGAATCTTTAAAATTTTACTGTGAAAAGTTAGGGCTACAGCTTGTAACGCGTAACGATTACGACAAAGGTCGCTTTACTTTGGTGTATCTGGCTGCACCGGAAGATGTAGATGCCGCAAGGGAAAATAAGGCCCCTATGCTGGAGCTTACCTACAACTGGGATCCGGAATCCTATGGTGGCGGGCGCAATTTTGGCCATTTGGCTTACGGAGTTAATGATATCTATGCCGTTTGCCAGCGGATGATGGATGCGGGCGTGACTATCAACCGGCCTCCCCGTGATGGACATATGGCATTTTTTCGCTCTCCAGATGGTATCTCGATAGAGCTACTACAAAATGGAGAGCCGTTGGCGCCTCAGGAACCCTGGCAATCAATGGAGAATACCGGAGAGTGGTGATCCCCTCAGGATTCAAACCCGGTACACTTCCGCCTGAATGGATACCTTAAGAGACGCTTTGTGAAGAATACCAGTTGCATATTATTGGCCGGCGCAAATGCGGCGCACCAGATTCGTGAGGAGGGCTTACGCCAGGAACAGTTTTCCACCCTGGTGGGGGCCTCAGGAGGCCCCAAGTGGCTGGTCATCAGCCAGTTGGACCGGGTACTGATGGGGGAATTTTTTAAGGGGCGTCGTGATCCTATCGCGACACTGGGGTCTTCAATCGGTAGCTTTCGCAATATGTGTTACGCCATGGCGGAGCCATTGGAGGCCCTGGAGTGCTTGGAATATGGTTATATCCATCAGAGTTATGCCTCAGACAAACCGACACCGGCGGAGATCACTGCTGCCGGGGAGCAAATCCTGCTCAATGTTTTAGGTGAAAATGGTGCAGGCGAAGTAGCAGGCAACCCGTTGTGGCACAGCCATTTTGTCACTGTGCGTGGCCGCGGTCCCCTGGCTAGTGAAAAGCGCGCCTTCCTGGCCCCGGCGTTGTTTGCATCGGCCATGGCCAACGCGCTCTCCAGGCACAGCCTGAGCGCTTTTTGGGAACGGGTGGTTTTTCACTCTGGCCGTGATGCCGCAGTACGGTTTGGCAACCTGAGTACGGTGGATACGACGCTATCCGCGGACAATGTTTGTGCAGCGGTCCTGGCGAGTGGTTCTATTCCATTGGTGATGGCGGGAGTTCGCAACCCCGCTGGTGCTCCACAGGGAAATTATCGTGATGGAGGTATCACCGACTACCATTTTGATTTACGTTTCAGTCACCCTCAGGGTTTGGTGCTCTACCCGCACTTTTTCCCGTTTATGGTGCCGGGCTGGTTTGATAAAGGGCTTTCCTGGCGTCGTGTGCGAGGTGATGCTATGTCATCGACACTGTTGGTGGCACCTTCTCCTGCATTCGTGGCGAAGCTGCCCTATGGCAAAATCCCTGATCGTAATGATTTTTATAAGATGGGCCGCGAGGAACGGATTCGCTATTGGAAGAAGGTTGTGGAACTGAGCAAATGGGTTGCCGATGATTTCCATGAAGTCTGGCAGAGTGGCCGTGCAGCGGACCACCTCATAGAGGTTGGCTTCGATGATATTCCGCACAAGTTACATCAGGTCAGGGCCGCATGAACATGGCGCAGGAGTTTAATCATCCGCAGGAAGAGTTTCGCACCACTCAGGAGAGAGTCTATTTCCAGGTGCGAGATGCTATTTTACGTGGCAAATTTTTGCCGGGGCATGCGATTACCATTCGCGGCTTGGCTGCGGAGCTGGATTGCAGCCCTATGCCGGTGCGTGAAGCCTTGCGGCGCCTGACTTCTGAGCGGGCCTTGGAGTTATCCGATACCCGTCGTGTCACGGTGCCGACAATGACTCCTGAGAAGCTCGATGAGATCTGTGCGGCGCGTGTTGCGCTTGAGTGCCAGGCTGCGGAGCAGGCCCTGCCGTTTGTACAGGAGGAAGAACTGCAGCAGCTACGAGCCCTGGACGCGCGGGTGACGGCTGCCCTCGAACAAAAGGATATTGAGCAGTATGTCACTGCTAATCTCGATTTTCACTTTACTCTCTATCGCATGGGGCGGCCGCATATCATTCTCTCGTTGATCGAGAGTTTGTGGCTGCAGACAGCGCCTCTTCAGCATCTTGTATTTCAGCGCTTTGGTGTTCAGGAGCTGCCGGATCGCCACGAGGATTTGTTGGATGCCATTGCAGACAGAAGTGTAGAGAGGGTTCGCCGCGCCATTCGCCAGGATATAGAAGAGGGGCTCGGCTCAATCTCCGCTGAGGAGCTGCTCTAGCAAGCAGTCGTAACTGTTAACCCGCTGTACATCAAACCGCGCGTGGCAGGAGACGTCGCCCAAACAAACTGACCGTCTGGTTTTGCCTTCCCACCAGTTTGCCCACTTGGCCTCATTCGACCTTAAGGTTGCTGTGAGGCATAGATAGATCTTGCGCTTCTGTGAGTCTCGCTACTAAAATGTGATCACAAATTTGGTAGTAATAATTCGCCTTGTGATACCCATTGAGCAGTAGAGCAGTGCGGATGACAGATTGCGGGAAAACCTCCGCCCGACAAGCAGAGGCTGCTTGTCGGGAGCGGCGGGAAAACCCCAGAGCAAAAGCCAGGAGCGAAATATGAACAAGAGTGAGCTGCAACAACACGACCGCGAGCACCTGCTGCACCCCTTTACGGACTTCAACGATCTGGGCCAGCAGGGTACCCGAGTGATTACCAGCGCTGAAGGTGCCTACATCACTGATATCGATGGCAATCGTATGTTGGACGGTATGTCTGGATTGTGGTGTTGTAACCTGGGTTACAGCCGTAAAGAAATTAGCGATGCCATCTATGAGCAGTTGAATACCCTGCCGTTCTATAACAGCTTCTTCCAGTGCACCACTGTGCCTTCTATTGAGCTGGCTGATGCTCTGGCGGAGGTGACCCCGGCCAATATGAGCAACGTTTTCTTTACCGGCTCCGGCTCCGAAGCAAACGATACGAACTTGCGTCTGATTCGCCGTTTCTGGGATCTTCAGGATAAACCTGAGAAGCGTATCGTGATCTCCCGTAAGAATGGCTATCACGGCTCTACCATTGCCGGTGCTAGCCTCGGTGGTATGAGTGGTATGCATAAGCAGTTTCAGCCGCTGGACTACATTGAGCATGTGCAACAGCCTTACTGGTTTGCCGAGGGTGGCGATATGTCCCCGGAAGAGTTCGGCATTCATGCTGCGCGCAGCCTTGATGAAAAGATCCAGGAACTCGGACCTGAGAAAGTTGCCGCTTTTATTGCAGAGCCTATACAGGGTGCTGGTGGTGTAGTAATCCCACCGGAAACCTACTGGCCAGAAGTGAAGAAGGTGCTGGATCAGTACGATATCTTGCTGGTGATGGACGAAGTGATTTTTGGCTTTGGTCGCACCGGTGAGTGGTTTGGCGCAGATTTTTACGGCCTCAAGCCCGATCTGATGACTTTTGCCAAAGCAGTAACCAATGGTTACTTCCCGCTGGGCGGCACCATGGTGGGTGATCGTGTTGCTGACGTGATTAAAAGTAAGGGTGGTGAATTTACTCACGGTTACACCTACTCAGCGCACCCGGCAGCTTGTATGGCAGGATTGGCGACAATTAACATCCTGCGCAATGAAAAAATTATTGAGAATGTGCGCGATGTGACAGGCCCTTACCTGGCCAAGCGCTGGGCTGAGCTGGCAGAGCATCCGATTGTTGGTGAAGCCCGAAGTCTGGGTATGGTTGGAGCACTGGAGCTTGTAAAAGATAAATCGAGCCGTGCCCGCTTCGATGACGACTGTACCGCAGGCGCAGTGTGTCGTGATCTCAGTATCAAGCACGGTTTGGTAATGCGTGCTGTGGGCGATGCAATGGTTATCGCGCCGCCGCTGATTATTACCACTGAGCAGGTCGATGAGTTGGTGGAGAAAGCGCATCGCGCCCTGGACGATACCGCAAAAGCACTGGCGTAAACTCGCGGTATCGCATCTATTTATGAGAGCGGCCCTAGGTCGCCCCTCATCGTCTGTCGGTGGCGGATGTGAGTGGTGGCTCAAGGCCGCTTTTGCGGTTTGACTGGATTACCTCAGGCAACTTATGTCTCAAGAAAAAGAATTCACTGCCCAGCCAGAGCTGCTGGAGCAGTCGCGTAAATTCCTGGCAGAGCACCCGGACCTAAAGTGGATTGAAGGCTTTATGTTCGATATTAACGGTGTGCCCCGTGGCAAATGGCTGCCTGCCGAGGCGGCAGAAAAACTGCTTAAAGGCAGTCTGCAGATGCCGCGCAGCGCTGTCAGCCTGGACATCTGGGGGCGGGATATCGAAGACAGTCCCCTGGTCTTCGCCAGTGGAGACAGCGACGGTGTCTGCTTGCCGGTTTCGCCGATCAGCCTGGCGCCATGGCACAGAGAAGAGACGGCCCAATTGCATATGCAACTGCATGAGGCGGATGGAAGCGCACTGTACGCAGATCCACGCGCCCAGTTGCAGCGAGTGGTGGATCGATTAAAAAAACTTGGTTACACCGCAGTTTGTGCCACCGAGCTGGAGTTTTACCTGTTACGTGATGAGGTGGATCACCTGGCACGACCGCGCCCGGTTAGTGATAACGACGCTGAGTTGGTGCCTTCCACAGACGTATACGATTTGTCTGAGCTGAATGCACAGCGCCACTTCTTTGCTGATGTTCGTGCTGCTTGTGAAGAGCAGGGGATCCCGGCTGATTCTGTACTGTCCGAGTGCGCGCCAGGTCAGTTTGAAATTAACTTGTTGCACAGTGCTGATCCGGTGAAGGTTGCCGATCAGACCCTACTGTTCAAGCGACTGTTGAAAGGTGTGGCCCGCAGCCATGGTTTCCGGGTGAGCACTATGGCCAAGCCGTTTGGGGATCAGGCTGGTAACGGTATGCATGTGCATATGAGCTTGATCGACAGTTCGGGAAAAAATGTTTTTGACGACGGCAGTGAGATGGGGTCAGATCTGCTGCGCCAAGCGGCGGCTGGTATGTTGGCAACCGCAAACGATGCGATGGCATTTTTCGCGCCGCATAGCAATTCATATCGTCGCTTCCAGGAGGGCTCACATGCGCCGCTAAATCTTTGCTGGGGCTATGATAACCGAACGACGACCTTGCGGATTCCGGCAAGTAACCCCGAAGCTCGGCGTATTGAGCACCGCATTGCCGGAGCAGACGTAAACCCCTATCTGGTTCTGGCGGGAATTCTTGTTGGCGTCTGTCATGGCCTGGAAAACCAGCTGCAACCGCCAGCTCCAGTGGAAGGCGACGCCTATCAAGTTGAAAGTGAGCAATTGGTTAATACCTGGAGTGGCGCACTCAAGCGTTTTGAGCAGAGCCAGCTATGGCGTGAGTACCTTGATCCACGCTTTATTGAATTATTCCTGTTACTTAAGCGTCAGGAACAGGTGGAAATTGGTTCACGGGTTACAGATGTGGAGTACCAGAGCTATTTGCACCGCGTTTAGCGATGACTTAAGAGGTGATACAGCACCGATTGTATGAATACTGAACGGCTTTTACGACAGGGCAGATGGAGAGCTGTAATACTCTGCTATACCTAAATTTAAGTGCGTAACGCGCTTGAAACTCTCCTCCTGAAAGTGTGTTCGAGAAACCTGGCCCGCCTCTGGCGGGCATTTTTTTATCCTCGCAAAACGTTTCTTCAGTCATCCAGTACACCATCGCAGATGCTTAGGATTTCCTTCGGTTCTTTTTCCCAATGATCAGTGAGTGACTGTCAATACATAGATTGGGTCGATATGGAATAGGCTCTCCTGAATCCAGTCGTGTTTGTTTTCACTCTTTGGGGGGAAAGCATTGCTGTATGTGGCTTTCAGTTTGGCTCGTCAATCTACATGGCAGTCGGGTTGGCCAATAGTGTGGACAGCTTCTGCCTAGCAGTCATTTCCACGCCAGTGTATTCTTCCGCTTTACTAGCGTAAGGCCCCCGATTTATCAGTCGACGTAACATAGCCCACGACGTGGTGTTACCGGATTGGTGAAAGATAGGTGGGCCTCAGAACAAGCAGATGGGGAATCTATGACCGCCTTGGGAAATTGTGCAGACGGTCCAATGGCTGGCAAGACGCGGCCGCTAAAAATATGTTTATTAGGTTATCGCAGCAATCCACATAGCGGTGGTCAGGGAATCTACCTTCGCTACCTGAGTAAGGCATTGGTTGATGCTGGCCACTCTGTGGATGTTATCTCAGGCCAACCCTATCCAGAGTTGGATGAGCGGGTAAATTTGATAAAGATGCCGGGACTGAACCTGTATGAGGTTGAGAACCCGGTGCGAGCTCTTAAGGCTAAACACCTGCTTTCCTGGGCGGACTTTTTTGAGTGGTGGAGCAAACTCACCGGCGGTTTTGCCGAGCCTTACACCTTTGGTCGCCGCGTGGCCAAATACTTGCGTAAACACGGCCGTGACTATGACATAGTGCACGATAACCAGTCTCTTTGTTATGGATTGTTGGATATTGAAAAAAGTGGGCTGCCTGTCGTAGCTACTATCCATCACCCCATTACCCGTGATCGCCAGTTGGCGTTGGATGCGGCGCCGGATTGGCGTTTTCGCCTGCTGGTGCGTCGCTGGCATAACTTCCTGAAAATGCAGATCAAGGTTTCACGTAAGCTGCGCCATATTGTGACAGTATCACGCCAGTCAGAGCGGGATATCATCGAGCAGTTTGGCGTGAAGCCAGAACAGATAAACCTGATCTATAACGGCATCGACACAGAAATATTCAGCCCCAGCGAAAGTGTTGAGCGCCTGCCACTTAGAATTATGACAACTGCCTCAGCAGATCAGCCACTCAAAGGACTGGGGGTGTTATTGCTGGCACTTGCCAGCTTGCGCCAGAGGTTTAACGGTCTCGAGTTGTTGGTGGTGGGGAAGCTACGGGAGGGGGGGGCAACGGAGGAGCTGCTTCATCGGCTCGATTTGCAGAATGCAGTGCAGTTTGTCTCTGGCATTTCCAATGCTGAATTAGTGGGGTATTACCGCAGTGCCACAGTGGTAGCCTGCCCATCTTTATATGAAGGATTTGGACTGCCTGCTGGTGAAGCCATGGCCTGTGGGGCACCGGTAGTTTCCAGCGACGGTGGCGCGCTACCAGAGGTGGTAGGGGATGCTGGCATAGTGGTGCCGGCTGGTAACAGCCAGGCATTGGGTGAAGCCCTTGGTCGGGTTTTGTCGGACATATCTCTTCAAGCTGAGCTGAGTGCTAAGGGTAGGGCACGAATAGAGGAAAAGTTCTCATGGGGGCTGGCAGCTGCGAGCCTCGTGGCTTATTACCGTGAAATACTGGGTGAATCTGCAGTGCAGCGTCGACATGAAGATGAGATAGTTGGCGCAGATGTCAGCGGTGCGGAGGCGGCTTGATGATTACTGTAGATCCGAAGCACCTGAGTCTTCGCCCAGGACAAAAAGTTCTGGATCTCGGGTGTGGCGAAGGTCGCCACTCCATTCACCTGATGATTACTGATGAAGTGGATATCTTCGGCATAGATTTATGCCTTGATGATGTGCGTACAGCCAGTAAGCGGGCTGAGCCTTTTAAAAGCCCGGAGCATGCCAAAGGGCGCCTGTTACTTGGGGTTGCCAATGGCCTGCGGCTACCTTTTGCCGATGCCACTTTCGATGTGGTGATTTGTTCAGAGGTATTGGAGCATATTGAGGATTACAAAGCGGTCCTAGCAGAAATCGATCGGGTTTTGAAACCCTCCGGTATTTTTGCTGCCACGGTACCATCTTACTTCCCCGAGTGGGTCTGCTGGAAACTGAGCGATGAATACCATGAGGTGGAGGGTGGCCATATTCGTATATTCCGTGAGAAAGAGCTGAGGGGAAGTATTGAGTCCTTGGGGCATCGCTATTTTGCACGCCATAAGGCTCATGCTTTGCACTCCCCGTATTGGTGGCTGAAGTGTCTGTTCTGGAATCAGCCGGACTCCCGCTTAGTTGCAGCCTATCATCGCTTGTTGGTTTGGGACTTGATGAAGCAGCCAATGCTTACTCGTGCCGCGGAAAAGATACTGAATCCGCTGTTAGGTAAAAGTATCGCGCTTTATTTTGTCAAAGCTGAGCAGGAAGCGCCGGAGACTTTGCGCTTGGTGGGGGAGGCGAGTTCGTGAGTGAGATGGTTATTCCTCCGGTAAAAAACACAAACCTCTTTCCCGATGGGTTTGTCCGTGACAGTGCTGCCTATATTCTCTCCCAGCAACTGCCCGATGGCTCTATTCCCTGGTTTAAGGGACATTATGCCGATCCCTGGGATCACGTTGAGGCGGCCATGGGCTTGGCAATCGCAGGTGAATTTGCCGCCGCAGAAAAAGCTTATCGCTGGTTGGCAGATATTCAGTTGGCCGATGGCAGCTGGTGGGCGGCATACAAAAACGGTGCTGTTGATAATCGTGAGCGCCGCGAGACAAATTTTGTTGCCTATGTGGCCACCGGCATTTGGCACTTTTATCTGATTAGCGGAGACAAAGGCTTTTTGCGTCGCTACTGGCAGATGGTTGAGCGTGCAATTGATTTTGTTTTGGCACTGCAGACGGAGCACGGGGAAATTCACTGGGCGGTGGATGCAGAGGGAGAGCCAAAGAAAGATGCCCTGATAACTGGCTGTTCTTCGGTTTTTAAGAGCCTCGAATGTGCCATCAACATTGCCAGAGAGCTGCGTGTTGACCGCCCCAATTGGGAGCAGGGGCGCCAGGCTTTGGGGTACGCTTTGCGGCACAAGCCGGAACGTTTCGATCGAACCTGGGAAAGTAAGGCACGCTTTTCCATGGATTGGTTTTATCCTGTGTTAACAGGGGCCTTTTCTGGAGAAGCTGCTCGCACTCGCCTGCATCAGCGTTGGGATGAGTTTGTCGTGGCGGGACTGGGTTGTCGCTGTGTTAATGATGAGCCCTGGGTAACTGTGGCGGAATCTTGCGAGCTGACAATGGCACTATTGGCTGCAGGGCAGCGTTCCCGTGCTGAGATTATATTTCGGGGGCTTCACCGCTGGCAGGACAGTGATGGCGGTTACTGGACTGGTTATGTCTATCGGGATGAGGCAGTTTGGCCGGAAGAGAAAACTACTTGGACTGTGGGTGCTATGTTGTTGGCGGCGGATGCACTCGCCGACCTGACGCCGGCGAGTAGTTTGTTTACATCGGTACAACTGTCTTCAAATACGTCTCAGGATACCCAGGGTGTCTACAGTTTCGACGAGCTCGAACTGAGCGGAAGCCAGGGCTAGCTTGTAAATATCGTAAGGGGCCTGGCCGCCGTCGGCCGGGTCCGGGAATATATCGTGGATGGCGAGGTAGCCACCGGGAACAATATGGCGGGACCAGCTGCGGTAGTCGGTCATCGCAGCTTCCAAAGAGTGGCCTCCGTCAATAAACACCAAGCCGAGAGGTGTATTCCAGTGGCGTGCAGCGATAGCAGAGGGGGCCACGACAGGAACTACCCAGTCCTCGAGCTCAGCTGCACGGATATTTGCGCGAAAATTGCGAAAGCTGTCCATTAATTGGGCTCTTTCGTCAAAAAGGTCCGGGTCGTGGTACTCCTCGCCGGGTTGATGCTCCTCCGAGCCGCGGTGGTGGTCCACAGCGAAGACCACATTGTCTGTGAGTTTGCAGGCGGTAGCTAAGTACACTGTCGATTTTCCGCAGTAGCTGCCGACCTCCAGGCAGGGCCCCAGGCCGCTGGCCTCCGCGGCCAGATGGTAAAGTGCTTCACCTTCATGGGCAGCAAGAAATCCTTTGATAGCTCGAATATCGATAGATAATTTAATGGACATGGGTAACCGCTTGCTATTTTTTGTGGACCAAACACTAAACCGCTGCTTATACAAAAGCAATTGCGATTTGTTTTATATGTAGTGCTAAATCAAACAGAATTTAATGTATGCGCAAGGACCATAGGCCCTATTGGATGAAGCGTTTACAGTTGCGTTGGCGCAACTGGCGCACTGAGTACTTTCTGCTGCCACAATTTGATGCCATAGGGGTCGAGCCTGAAGTGATGGATCCCTCTTCGGTCTATGTTTTTGGCAGTAATGTCCGTATTGGTAATTATCCCCATTTAATTTCCAATGCAGAAAAATGTATTCGCTTTACGACATTTGGCCATAAGGGTGGCGAGGCATTTATCACCATCGGTGATTATGTGCTGATTTCCCCGGGTGTGCGTATTTCCGCTGCACAGTCCATAGAAATTGGCAACGCCTGTATGATTGCCGCGAATGTATATATTTCGGATTCGGATTGGCATGGACTCTATAATCGCACCAGGCCTTTTCGCTGCACTGCACCAGTCCGCTTGGGAAATAATGTCTGGATTGGTGATAGTGCGACGATTTGTAAGGGGGTGAGTATTGGGGATAATTCGGTGGTTGGAGCAGGCAGTGTGGTTACCAAGGATGTTCCGGCAAATACTGTAGTTGCTGGTAATCCTGCAAAGCCTGTAAAAAGTATTAATCCCAAACGCCGAATGATTACTCGTGAGGCATTATTTGCCGATGCTTTTCGCCAGGCCCATAATCTGGATGAGCTTGACAAGATGATGCTCAAGGGCAACGGCGTCCTAGGTTGGTTGCGTTCGGTAGTTTTCCCTCGCCGTGGGGATTAAAAAGGTATGCACGATTTATTCTCGAACATTTGAACTGATGAAAAAAAGAAAAAGTATTGTTCTGATTGGTATGCCTGGTGCAGGCAAGAGCACCCTGGGTGTGTTGCTGGCAAAGGAGTTGGCTCTGGATTTTGTCGATACCGATGTACTGATCCAAGCCAGGGAGGGGAAAACCCTGCAGGAGATCATGGCAGAAAGCGACTATTTGAATTTGAGGGCTATTGAGGGAGAAGTGATCGAGGCTGCCCATCTGCCCAGCCATGTCATTGCTACGGGTGGCAGCGCTGTCTATAGCGGCGAAGGTATGGCCAATTTAAAAGAACTCGGCACAATCGTGTTCTTGGAGTGCTCTGCTGAAGAGTTGCGCCGCCGTATTCACAATTATGAAAGTCGCGGGATTGCCAAGGCTCCGGGGCAGACTTTTGAAGCCCTATTTACTGAACGCCAAGCTCTGTACCGGGAATATGCGGACATTACGGTAGACTGCGACGGTCTGACCATGCAGCAGGCTTTGGATCAGTTGTTAAGTCAACTGCCACGACAACCCTAAAGCGGCGGTTGAGCCCCTTGATTGTTGGGGCTCTGACTTATATCTTTCCTCAGAGGGGAAGCTGGGTAGTGTACTTCACTTGCTTTAAGGCAAAAGTAGAGTTCACCGAGGCCACGTTGGGCAGGTGCACCAGAGAGCGCTTTAGAAGTTGCTCATAATGCTCCACGCTGTCCACGACAACACGTAGAACATAGTCTTTGTCACCACTGGTTGAATAACACTCTACAACTTCCTGGACATCCTGGACCGCAGACTCAAAATTGTTCAGGGATTCTTCGTCATGGTTGTGGATAGTGACATAGCAGTATACTGTCACTCCCAGGTCTAACTTGCGGGGGTCCAGCAGGGTTACCCGGCCACGGATAATCCCTTCCGCCTCCAGCCTTTTGATCCGGCGCCAGCAGGGAGTGTGGGAGAGGCCGACTTTGTCTCCTAGCTCCGCCATGGAATAATCGGCGTTCTCCTGCAGCGCTCGCAGAATCTTACGGTCAAAATCATCCAGGTCTGTCGAACGCTTCATAAAGACTCCTATCCTATAAAAATTTGATCGATCGAGATTTTCATCACAAATTTACGCACATTTACGTAAATAAAGCAATGCTCTGTTGCGCTTAACGAACTAGTATGACCTGACCAATCCGTCTCAGGGCGGATGCTTTTTGTGATTGCCCGCCAAAGGATTCTGTGGGCCCATCACGAACCCGGCATCCGACTGCTGATACGAGGCGATTCGGAAGAATAATGACTTAAAACTCGAACCGAGTTTCGAGAAGAATAAACGACCGGAAGTTAGGTGTATGACTGATAACGTAACCAGTCCCCAGCGCGCGGCGGACAACCAGGTAAAGAAGCAAGTATCCCTGGACGATCGCTATACCACCCTTAAAGGCCGTGTGCTTCTCTCTGGCATCCAGGCGTTGGTGCGCCTGCCGATCGACCAGATGCGTATGGATCAATCCCGCGGTCTCAATACCGCGACTTTTATCTCTGGTTACCGCGGATCACCGCTGGGTGGCTATGATTTGCAGCTTTCTCGCGCCAAAAAACTACTGGGGCAGCACAATATTCGTTTCCAGCCGGGCGTCAATGAAGAGCTGGCTGCGACTGCGGTATGGGGTTCCCAGCAAGTGGGTCTGTTTGAAGGCGCTGAGGTAGATGGCGTCTGTGGCATTTGGTATGGAAAGACACCGGGTGTGGACCGCTCCTGTGATGCTTTCCGCCATGCGAATGCTGCAGGGTCCTCTCCAAAGGGTGGAGCCCTGATTGTGGCCGGCGACGACCACGGCTGTAAGTCATCTTCATACCCGGGCCAATCTGAATTTGCTTTTGTAGATATGCATATTCCAGTGCTTAACCCCGCCACTGTGCAGGAGGTACTGGATTATGGTCATTATGGCTTGGAGTTGTCCCGCTTCAGTGGCTGCTGGGTAGCGATGATCACTCTGGCGGAAAATATGGACAGTTCTGCCACGGTAGAAGTGGGCTCGCAGCGTGTGCAGTTCACCTATCCGGAAATCGAGCGCCCCGAGGGGGGGTTAAACATTCGCAAACAGGATAACCCCCTGGAGCAGGAGGAGCGCCTGTGGCGTTATAAGCGTCCGGCAGCGTTGGCTTTTGCCCGTGCCAATAATCTGAACAAAGTTGTGCTGGAAAATCCCGAGGCCAGTCTCGGCATCGTCACTACCGGCAAGGCCCATCTTGACCTGATGCAGGCTTTTGAGGATATGGGGATTGATGAAGGCCAGGCTAAGCAGCTTGGAATTCGGATTCTCAAGGTGGGTATGACTTACCCGCTGGATGTACCTGGCATTCAGGAATTTGCTCGAGGCCTGGATACCCTGCTAGTGCTGGAGGAGAAGCGCAGCTTGATGGAAGTGCAGCTAAAAGAGGAGCTGTATAACGTCCACGTTAAAGACCCTAGTTTCCCGCGTATTCTCGGTAAGGTGGATGAGCATGACCAGCCACTGATGCCCGCTTACGGTGAGCTTTCACCGGCGATTGTTGCCCAGGTTTTGGGCTTTGTGTTGGGTGACGACAAGTTGGGTGAGCGTGGTCGCTATCGCCTGATGCGCCTCAATGCCCTTTCCCAGCGGATTTCCCAGCAGGCGGGCTCCAGTGTTTCACGCTTGCCCATGTTCTGCGCCGGTTGCCCCCATAACCGCTCAACAAAAGTGCCTGAAGGTAGCCGTGCTCTCGCGGGAATTGGCTGTCACTATATGGCCCAGTGGCTCGATAGGGAGACTTTTACCTTTACTCAGATGGGCGCTGAGGGCGTCAACTGGGTAGGCCAGGCGCCTTTTACCAGTGAAAAGCACGTATTCGTGAACTTGGGTGATGGCACTTATTTTCACTCAGGAATCTTGGCCATTCGGGCGTCTGTCGCAGCCAAGGTGAATATCACCTACAAAATTCTGTTTAACGATGCTGTCGCTATGACAGGTGGCCAGCCCCATGACGGAGAGCTGGCACCGGATATGATCTGTCGCCAGGTATTGGCTGAGGGGGTGCAGAAAGTTGTACTGGTGATGGATAACCCGGATAAATATAAGGGTGCTCTATCTTTCCCTGCCGAGGTGGAGATCCGCCATCGCGATTATATGCCGGCGGTTATGGAAGAGCTTCGCGAAGTTGAAGGTTGTACAGTAATTATCTACGACCAAACCTGCGCTACTGAGCTGCGCCGCAAGCGCAAACGCGGCCTGTTACCCCAGGCAGAGGGGCGCCCGTTTATCAATGAGCTGGTGTGTGAAGGCTGTGGTGACTGCGTGCAGCAATCCAGCTGTATCGCGGTAGAAAAAGTTGCTACTGCCCTGGGGGATAAGCGCCGGGTAAACCAGACTGGTTGCAATCAGGACCTCTCCTGCATCAATGGTTTTTGCCCATCGTTTGTTACTGTGAAAGGTGGGCGCCTGGCCAAAGGTGCCGGGGTTGGCGATGTGTTACGCACTGAGGCGGATAAATTATCTGCACCGCAACTACCCGCCCTGGGTGAGCCGTTTAACTTCCTGGTAACCGGTGTAGGTGGAACCGGAGTGGTTACTATCGGTGCTTTGCTGGCAATGGCAGCCCACATTGAAGGTAAGGCCTGCAGTACCCTGGATCAGACTGGCCTTGCGCAAAAGGGCGGGGCGGTTTATTCCCATATCCGCTTTGCTGCAAAGCCTGACGCGTTGCAGGCTGTTCGTATTTCTGATGGTCGAGCAGACGCGCTGATGGCTTGTGACCTGATTGCCGCAGGCAACCTCGCAGCCTGTCTGGCTAAGCTGGATGAAACCCATAGTCGGGCAGTGGTAAATACCCATCTGAGTCCAACCGCTGCTACTGTTTTGGGTCGTGAAGATGCACACTCGCCTCAGGCTGTATTAGACACCTTGAGTAATGCTGTTTGTGAGTTGGAGTCTGTAGAGGCGCATAGGCTCACCAAGTTGGCACTGGGGGATACCCTGGCCGCAAATATCTTTATGTTGGGTTTTGCCTGGCAAAAAGGGTTATTGCCGCTTTCTCAGGAGTCGTTGTTACAGGCTATTGAGCTGAATGGTGTTGCAGTTGAGGGCAACCTGCAGGGCTTTGCCGCTGGTCGCCTTGCCGCTGCTGATTCCAAAACCTTAAACAAGCTACTGGCTCACGACCAAGTCCCTGTTGCTTTACCGCAGGGGTTGGAAGAAGTGGTTGCTCACCGGGTAAAGCATCTCACTGGTTACCAGAATACTGAACTGGCGCAGCGCTACCAAAACCTGGTGGATAAGGTGAAGGCAGCGGAAGTTCTTAAAGTGCCGGGCAATCTCAAGCTTGCAGAGATTGTCGCGCGTAATTACGCCAAACTCTTGGCCTATAAAGATGAATACGAGGTGGCGCGCTTATATACCGATGGCCGTTTTACTCAATCCCTGCAGGAGAATTTCAGCGGCGAAATTGAGTTGGAGTTCAACTTGGCCCCGCCCCTGCTGGCGCGTTTTGACAAGGTATTGGGGCGCCCACGCAAAATGAAGTTTGGCGGATGGATGTTTAAAGCCTTCGGTGTCCTGGCCAGATTAAAATTCCTGCGTGGTACCGTATTGGATGTGTTTGGTTACACTGCCGAGCGCAGAATGGAGCGTGCCTTAATTAGCGAATATGAGGAGTTGGTCGATAAGGTAATGGGTGAGCTGAATGCACAGAACCACGCCGCAGCTATTGATTTACTCAACTATCCAGAGGAAATTCGAGGTTATGGCCACGTGAAAGAGGCCAATCTGGAGAAAGCCAGGCAACAGCGTGATGTGGCTCTCACTCGCTTCGAAAACCCGGTGCGCGATATCAAACGGGCCTCTGAAGTGGAGGTATTTGATCCTGCAAATGCCCAGCAGGTTGGTTAATTATTAATTCTCATTGGGCGGTTTGACGGCTTGCCGTTGAGCCTCCCTCGTTGATAATTACCAAAATCCCTGCATGCGAACAGCAAACTGTCGGGTTTGATCTCCAGTAAAGCGGTTATTTCCTAGAGTCACATTTAACATGAATCGTACTTTGGGATTGAAATAGTAATTAAACCCAAAGACAAAATTTCGAACCGTCATATCGGGAATGTCGCGATTTTCAATTGTGTCGTAACGGGCCGTCACTTCGAAAGCCCCAGCTGGAGGCTGGGGCTTAATTGACTCAAAAAGCCCCTTTTTATAGTTATAGGGTTTGTGCTGCCCGGTTACTGCCCAGCTTCCAGTGATATACCAAGTATGGACACTTTGGTCACCGATAAAACAACCAGTAAGTGGGTCGCAAAAGAAGTTGGGTGGGGCACCAAAAAACTTTTCGAAAGTGAACTCGGAGAGGAAAAAGTCACCGGAGAATCTGCCAATAGCATACTCCGATTGAGCAAAAAAAGGGCCATAAGTACCAGCCAGTTCCAGGCCCAGTATCAGTACATCACCTTCTGGCTTCCCAAGATAAAACTCCTCATCGCCAAATTCCCCAAAGAATAAAGCGTTTCCGCCTGGGCTCAATGCGACTAATTGCTCTGGGCCGCGGCGGCCGGCATATTCGACTAGGGCCTTCCGAGGAGGAGTGTCTTGATTGGCATCTTCATAACTAAGCGAGGCACCCAGATGCAATGTACTTTTATAGTCATCAATCGGAGCCCAGGTAAACCTGGTTGTGGCGCCAACACCTGAATTGCGGGGGTCGCCAGGATTGCGCAAATTTATCAAATCAAAGCCAAAAGTATGGCAGCACCAGTAGGTATTCCAGCCGATGCCCTGCTGCCTGCCTCGGTTGTCATAGATGCCGGCAGCGGTAGCAAAGGCGCGTTCCATCATGGTGATTTCGTTGGAGGACGTAAGCTCATTAATGGAACGGTTCGGTTTGTAGTTTCCTATTCGGAGCCTTCCATCGAAGACTTCGGTCGCCAAATAAACATCTCTAAGCCCAGCGGTACCGCTAGTGGCAAAGTCCCGTTCGAGCTTATATTCCCATTCCCATAGCTTTCCTTTCATTGCCAGGCGTACCCGACGGAAATCTGTGGTATTTACCGGTTCTTCAAAGTCGTCAATGAGAATGAGGTCTTCATAGTAGCTATCATCTTTATCAAAGAGGTAGGTGTCAAAATGGATGCGACCTCCAAGTTCCGCAGAAAAGTTCCCGTCGTCGGAGACAATTTTGAGCCCCCCTTTCGATTCGGCTTTGTCTGCCAAAGCAGGGGGCGATAGAAAAGCAAAGGCTAAGGCGCAATATAGGCCATAGCATTTCATATGACGCTCCGTATCAAAGCGGTACTTAGCGACCGCGGCGTGTTGTTGCAGTTTAGCAAGTGTGCATGGAGCAGTTGTAAGGGAGTCTTAGGTTTTCTCTGTATGTACCCCGCGCGAGATGGAGCAAAGCTGATTGCTGTTAATAGTTGTTGGACTGTCGGGAAATGGGGGAAGAAGATTGCCGCCTAAAAGAAACCGGCGGCAAGGTCATTAGGAGGGAGTATCGTCTCGTACTACCAAATAGCTCGACTATTATCCGGTGGGGGCTATATCCGGTCCAGCTTGTATCCGTCCTCTTTGAGCAGCTCCACGATGCTGCCCCCCCCAACTAGGTGTCCTGCTCCAACAATAACAAACAGGGATGAATGGTTTGGCGCTTTTAAGCTGATTCGCTTCGCCATATTTTCATTGCGCTTGAAAAACAGCGTATCGTAAAGCGGTTTGTATTCCGGGTTTTCATTGAGTCCGTCAAGAATAATTAGGTGGTGGAGAGTTTTCTCATCGCCGTCCTTCCAAGCCTTGGTGAGCTTGGGGAGGAAGCTGGATATATCTTCCAGCTGCTCAAGGGTTTGTTGTAACAGAAGAGCTGGGTTGTCCAGGCCATTTAACAGTTGGAACTGCTGTAAAACCCCTTCGAGTTCAACGACCGGTTTGTCATCTTTCTTGGCTTTTTGCAGAAAATGGCGATCTATACCCAGTTCAGGATTGAGGCCATGGGCCTGCATTTCGACCATACTCATGGAAATCATGGCAATTGCAGGGCGCTGGCGAATAAACATAGCCTCCGGCATATTGTGCTTTTGTATCCACTTCTGTAGCTGTTTGTACGTTTCCGGGGGGAGGTCGTCACGTAGATTACGTTCACCCTGGTAGACTGATTCCATCATGATTTTCTGCTGTAGCAGCATATCGCCTTCCGCAGCGAGAATATCGGCTTCTACTGCAATGGCATCGCTCTCGGCATAGGCGCGCTCAATTTGGGGGCGCATGGGGTAGAAGTCTTCTGTAGCTAAGTGGATTGAGCCCAGCAGATAGATAGTCTGGTTCTCTTTGGTGGCCTTCCAGAAGATACCTTGGTCAGTTTCTGCGGCATTTACTAAACCGACAAATAATATGAGAGCGAGAGCTATCGACTGTGATAAGTAACGATGAATCATTGCTGGTCCCTGATCTTGTTTAAGCGAAAGAATAGTAACACCCTGGAGTAGGCGCTGATACTGGAGGTGACGGCAAAGATAAACTGGCCATATGTGTAGGTTTTCCCGTAGGCATGTGCGGAATTTACTGGGAAACTAAATCAGTGAGAGTCAAAATAGTGACTTTGTTCCATTTTCGCGGTAAACATTTTGAGAATTGTACAAGTTTGGCCTGAGTTAGAGCCTGGAGATGCAGGGAAGGCCGCATTGGACTTTATACAAGAGCTGAGCCAACAGGGGCATGAGCCTGTTGTGATCTCGGCAGGTGGGGCGCTGGTTGCTCGTCTCAAGCTACATGGTATCCAGCATATTCAACTACCTTTGAATAAAAAGCCCCTCTGGTCACAACCCCTTGTACGGCGTCTTACTAATATTTTGGCCGGGCTACAAGCAGATATCATACATGTGCATGGACGGTTAGCCGCTTTATTGACTTCGCGGGCTTGGCGGCGTATGGATGATGTAAATCGTCCAGGTTTGGTAACCCATGTCGATAGCAATCGTGCACCCAGTCGCCGAGATGCTGGTGTGATTGCCGGGGAGCGGGTTATCGCCACATCCCTTGGAGTGGCTAATCAATTACAGGCGCACTACGGAAAGAAGATGGTCTCGCCGGCCAGTGTTATTCCTTGGGGAGTTAGCGCTAAGGAATTTGATCGTAGCAAACCCATTTCAGGGCAATGGCATTTGCGTCTTCTGAATAATTATCCTCAGCTGGAGGGAAAAAACTGGTGGCTGTATTCGGGGGATTTATCCCTGGAAGGAGAGTTAGGCTTTTTTCTACAGGGACTCGCTTATTCAGTGCGAGGTCGTGAGGATATAATGGGCTTGGTTATTGGCAAGCAACAAAAGGATGATTTGCGTTATATCCGCAAGCTGGAGTTATATGCCCAAGAACTGGGTTTAGAAGGGCGCGTGCTGTTCCTTGGGGCTCGCCAGGACATGCGCGAGCTGTATGCCTCATCCCAGGTGTTAGTTAGTCTTGCTCGCCCGTATGAGCCATGCGGCAGGAATGCTATGGCAGCGCTTGCAATGGGATGTCCAGTGATTGCTTATAAGGATACGTGTGCGGGGGAAGTGTTGGCCCATTGTTTTCCGGAGGGAATCGTAGAGCGCAAAAATGTAGAAGCTTTATCTGAAGCTGCTTTAGCCTTAACCGATCGTTTAGTAAAAATTGAATTTCACAGTTTTTATAATGAGGATTTAGTTAAACAAACTGTAAACCTTTACCATGAATTACTGGATAGGCCTTGATAATCTATTTTTGGCCTGACTAAAAATTGAAGTGCCCATTTAGGGATGCGAAGTCGAAGCCGGGGTTGGGTGTATTGGTCCTGGCATTGGAGAAGTGGCTATAGCGTAAAGATAGTGTATGGCCACCTGAGAAGCGATAGCCCAAAGCAAAATGCAGTGCGAAGTTTAATTTTGTGCTCATTCTGATACTGCCAAAATGATCGTTACTTAAATAGGATGCGCCTACACCAGCTTCTCCAAATCCGCCGCGAGGTTCATTGCGTGGGTACCAGCGCAGTAGAGGCTTTAATTCAAATATATTTTGTTGCTGGCTTTCGTCGCGATATTTTATTCGCATGTGGGAATAACTACCTTGCCCCCACCATTCCCAAAAATTGTTGTCGAGATTGGATGATGCGAGCAGGTAGGAATAGCTGAAGCCTGCCATTTCTGCGGCTGAGATGGAGTGCACTTGCATCAGCTCACTGCCCAGCCCCTTTCCTGCGCTAGCAATAAATTCTGACTCAGCAAAAGTGAAAGGGGAAATTAAGAGTCCATAAATAAAAAAAGGTGCGTAATTTTTAAGGGTATTACCGCACATACATGAAACCACTGGCTTACGCATAACTTCCGATGTTAACTAATTGAGCTTTATTAAGACTAGAGGGAAAGATGGCGATGGCAAGTTTCAATGATGAGGCTTGCCACCGGCTTCTTCCTTTTTTTCAGCGCCATTGCCGCTTCAGTTGTCGAAGTGCGTCGGAATGCAGTTGCCTGGCCCTTTCCTGACTTAATCCCAGTTGTTCGCCGATGACTCGAAATGAGCAGTCTCTATCGGATACCAGCCCATAGCGAAGATTTAAAACAGTTCTCTGTCTGGCAGGTAGTCGCGCGACAGCTTCACGCAATCGCTCGGCCAACTCCTGGTTGGTTACCAGCTCGTCGGTATTGTAGAGTTCGTCGGCTGGCGCGTAGTCGAGTCGCGTGCTGCTTTGGTCATCGGCAACAGGGTCATCTAACGAGCCGGTGGGCCCAGGCAGCTTTAGTAGGCTTTGGATGCGCTCCAGGTCCAAGCCGGTTTGCGTAGCGAGATTTTCATCGGATGCGGGAAGCCCTTGGGCACGGACTTCACCTATCGCCCTGTAGATCGCTCTCAGATCATCCTGGACATTTGCAGGTTGGCGAACCAGGTCCTCATTTCGGCGCAGGGCCAGCTGGATTTCCTGTTGAATCCACCAATAGGCATAGGTGGAAAAGCGATAACCCATTTGTGGCTTAAAGCGCTCTATGGCTTTCATCAGACCGACATTGCCTTCCTGGATAAGGTCGATAAAAGGAACCGATGGGTTGCGAAAACGCTTGGCAATGGCGATTACCAGGCGCAGATTGCACTGGATCAGCTTTTTGCGCTGTTTTTGGAAGCGCTTTAGCACGCCGTTGAGTCTACTGCGCTCTCTGCGTGGTAGGTGATCGAGGACTAATAGGGCTTCTGTGCGCTCTATGATCAGCCCATGATCATAGGCCCCTGTACTTCCCCGTTGCTCTACACCTTCACTGCGCAATTGCACTAGCTCGGTGCCGTATTGCTGTAAGATGACAATGAGTTTGTCTTCCAGATCTCTGAGCATGCATGTGGTACTGTGTTCCTCCTCAGGAGTTAGCAGCTCGAGTCGATAAAGGTGCTTTAAGTAGCTTTGCATGGGGGTTGTGCCACTCTCAGAGAGTGGCTCCCCAACAGAATGAATCTCTTCGATATCGGGCCCGGCATCAGTGGCCTGGTCGCGATCATCTGCATTGGAGCAGGAATCGGAGAGGGCGTTGTCTGTATCCTTCAGCCAGTCTTCATCCCTTGAGTAGAAATTTTCTCGGGACAAGTGCTCAAACCTTCTGTTGACTGCGTGAACGATATGTACTGGTTGGTCTCTCCAGGCAGCCTGTGGCGCCCATTTCACCTTAACCATAGATGAAAGTTGATTATTGCGCCTTACTTTCGATGACTAGAAGGTTCTAATTGTCAGGCTTCTTTGAGGTTGGAAGGGCAGCTGATAGGGTCTGTTACTGCCCTTTAGACAAGAAAGGTTGTTATTTAACCCGCTTTACTCGCATTTTGCGACCGCCGTCTGCTTGTTTCATAAAGAAAGAGCCGAGCATGGCACGCTCTACAGTGACTAGATCGCCAGCCCCCCAAAATATGCGTGCACTTCCGCTTTGCTTCCAGATCTGGCCATTGTCTAGCGTAATAATTTTTTTACCATAAGAGTCATCTTGAATTTTGGCGATTTTGGCTTCGATGTACTCTGGAACTTGAAGGGTCGCTTTATGTTCTTGGCCAAAGCTTTGTTTTGCTTGCTGTTCCAAGGATCCACTGAGGCTATCGAAGCAAGCCAATCGATCTTCATCTACTGCTATTGCAGAACAGGTTTCCAGCTGTTTTGTCAAGGAGTTAGCATACGCTATTGGGGTCAATAAAATTAAAGCGAGAGAACAAAGAACCGCTTTCATAATCTTTATTTCATATTATTGCCTAGTGTTAGCGTTATTCTGCCCGACCCAGCAGGGCTGGACAATGAAATTTGTGCGATATTTCACGCTTTTGCCTGAATCTGCGTGGAAAAATAGCCTCACTCTTAAGTCTGATTGATCTATTGGCTAAATCTGACTTGGTATCCAGGGGGCATATCAACTAAATCCTGGGTATTAATTTATCAATTGGAAAAATTTTATAAATTAAAGCTATCCAGGATTGGAAAATGAAAAGTCTAGTAACTCCAGCAGTCTTGTTTGCCCTTGTGGCCACCTATTTTTGTTATGAGGGCATGCGACTTTCAGTTTCGGGGGCGGCATTAGCGGTAGCGACGGAGTTGGTAGCAGGTCAGTCACTCGAGGGTGGAGCTCAGCAAAATCTCTTCGACAGCAGTGGTAAGGTAGATAAAAAAGCAGAGATTTTCGAGGGTAATGAAATGATGGAGTTTGAAGGGGATATTTTTGCAGATGCCCCTGAGCATGGTGGTACAGAGCGGGATAGCGATCTGGACAAGAAGTCTCCAGGGCAGCGGAAGGGCTAATTAATTTCTTGATTTATGACATAAAAAAACCGAGCTATGCCCGGTTTTTCCAGTTAGCAATATTATCGTTTTTGTGCACTGAAGTGCTTACCACTCTGGCCTAGGCTGTCATCCCCCATCAAGTAGAGATAAGTGGGCATTATTTCTTCGGGAGCTACCACAGACTGGGGGTTTTCGGCTGGATATGCAGTGGCGCGCATAGATGTACGTGTGGCGCCGGGATTTAGGCTATTTACCCGTATATTTGATACGCCATCCAATTCATCGGCGAGAACCTGCATCAGCCCTTCGGTAGCAAATTTTGATACTGAGTAGGCGCCCCAGTAGGCTCTCCCTTTTAAACCAACACTTGAGCTGGTGAATACAATCGACCCAGCTTTAGATTTTTCCAGTAGTGGTAGCAGGGCTTTAGTGAGACCAAATGTTGCATTGATATTTACTTGCATGACCTGCTGCCAGGTGGCGAAGTTGTAGTTGGCTAGTGGTGTTCGTTGGCCGAGGAGACTCGCATTGTGTAGCAGCCCGTCCAGTCGGCCAAACTCTTGATCAACTGCTTCGGCAAGGTTTTCGAAATTCTCGATCCGGGCCTCATTCAAGTCGAGCGGAAATATTGCTGGTTGAGGACCGCCAGCTGCTTCAATTTCGTCATATACCATTTCCAGTTTTGCTGTGGTTCGCCCCAGCAAAACTACAGTGGCTCCGTGTGAGGCGAAAGTTTTTGCGGCAGTTTTTCCGATGCCGTCACCAGCACCAGTAATGAGTATTATTTTATCTTTGAGCAGGTTGGTGGGCGCAACATAGTCGCCGGCAAATTCTGACATGAAAAATCCTGATGCTATCGCCAAGCACAAGAGCTGGGCGTTACTGCGCGGGTTAGAAAGTTAAATATAATGTTGTTTAAGCAGGGGCCAGATTTCCTCTACAGAGCTGACCAAGTGATCTGCGCCCCAGTTGGCTGGGTTGTCTGATGCATCAATGTAACCATAACTACAGGCGATTGTTGGCATGCCAGCACGCTGCCCCGCAACAATATCCCGCTCGTGATCACCAATATAAACGGCTTCCGAGGGGGCACAGCCAATTTGATTGCATGCCAGGAAAATGGGCTCCGGGTCTGGTTTTGTCTTGCTGACGTGGTCTGGGCAAATCACAGCTGCTGCTGGTGGTAGGTGCTCAAATGCCTGCATTAATGGTAACGTAAATGCCTCGGGCTTATTGGTCACAATGCCCCAGGGGATACTGTTGTCCACGAGGGTGTCCAACAAGTTTTCAATACCCGGGAAAGGCGCTGTTTGCTCAGCCAAGTGAGCAAGGTATAGATCCAGAAGGCGCTGTAGCAGACTGCTGAACTCTGGGTCTCCCTCTTCCTTGCCAAACCCCAGTGTTACCAATGCGCGAGAACCATTGGAAACCGTGCCGCGGATTATTTCATCTGGCAGTGGAGGCAGTTGTTCCTGATGCCGTAGTTGATTAAGTACAACAATAAAATCTGGCGCGGTATCGAGAAGAGTGCCATCCAGGTCAAATAAAGCTGCTTTCATTTTATCGTCCGCTTACTCGGGTTTAATGGCATGCACAAGGTAGTTTACGTCGACATCGCGAGAGTTGAGTTTATAAGTGCGAGTTACCGGGTTGTATGTCATACCGGTAATATCCTTTAACTCCAAATCGCTTTCCCTCAGCCAGGCGCCCATTTCTGAGGGACGGATAAACTTGCCGTATTCATGGGTGCCTTTGGGTAGTAAGCGTAGGATATATTCTGCCCCTACTACTGCGAAAAGCCAGCCCTTAGGAGTGCGATTGATTGTCGAAAAAAATAGGTGGCCACCGGGTTTGACAAGCTTCGCGCAGGCGCGGATCACCGATGACGGATCGGGCACATGTTCCAGCATTTCCAGGCAGGTAACGACATCAAAACTAGCCGGTATTTCTTCAGCCAAGTCTTCGACAGCTACCCGCCGGTAATTTACATTTACGCCGCTTTCCAGTGCATGCAGTTTGGCCACATTCAGTGGTGCCTCTCCCATGTCGATGCCGGTAACGTCAGCGCCTCTCTGGGCCATGGCTTCCGTCAAAATGCCCCCGCCACATCCGACATCCAATAGCTTCTTATCCGCGACTGATGCAAGTCCATCGATATAGTTGGCGCGCAGCGGATTGATTTCATGGAGTGGCTTAAATTCGCCCTCTTTATCCCACCAGCGGCTGGCGAGCTGTTCGAATTTGGCAATTTCTGCAGGATCTACATTACTCATGAACTTCTATGCAAACTCCGTCGCTAGTGGCCGACCCTCGCCGGTAATAGGATCACTGGGGGTTAATTCGCGCTTAGCGCGAATGGCCGGCAATTCTATCACGCCACAGTTGTGCTCGCTGAACTACCTCTATTTCGTTCAAGGTTTGCAATTGGCGTTGCTTTAAAAGTTGTCTGCCGGCTACCCAGACATCACTTACATTATGGCCGCCCCCGGTATAAATCAGCTGGGAGATCGGGTCGTGCACTGGCTGTTGCTCAATTCCTCCCAAATTGATAGCAGTAATGTCTGCACTTTTACCAATTTCAAGGCTTCCGGTAATTTCATCAATTCCCAGTGCACGTGCGCCGTTGATAGTGGCCATTGCCAGGGCTTGGTGTGCGGGTAGAGCGGTAGCTCGGCCGCTGACTGCTTTTGCCAGAAGGGCGGCGGTATTAGCTTCGGCAAAAAGGTCCTGGCTGTTATTGCTGGCTGCGCCATCAGTGCCAAGCGATACATTGATACCGGCGTCTAGAATCTCTGTCGCAGGGCAGAAGCCGGAAGCTAGTTTGAGATTTGAAGAGGGGCAATGCGCTACATGGGCGCCGCTTTTACTTAGTAGCTCGATATCCCTTTCGTTGGTTGCGACCATGTGCACACATAGAGTTTGCGGCCCCATCAGGCCCAGGCGCAAGAGGCGCTCAGTTGGGCGTTCTCCACTTTTCTCTAAAGCGGTTTCTACCTCGTGAAAAGTCTCATGCAGGTGTATTTGTATGGGAACCTGGGCCTCCGCAGAGCATACAGCGATTTTTTCCAGGGTCTGATCCCCCACTGTATAGGGGGCGTGCGGTGCAAAGACCACTTCGATACGCTCATGGGCGCGATAATCATCTCGAAGAGCTAGACCCTTATGTAGTGCTTCCTCACTATGCCGGCTCCAAGGAGTGGGTGCGTCCAGTACAGGAAAGGCGATATGGGCCCGGATGCCACTTTCCCGTGCTGCACAAGCTACGGCCTCAGGAAAGAAATACTGGTCAGAAAATGTAGTGGTGCCAGATCTCAGCATTTCGGCAATGGCATGACGACTGCCATCTGCGACAAATTCTGGGCCCACCCAGCGTTGTTCTGTCGGCCAGATATGTTGCTCCAACCACTCTTTTAACGGGCGGTCATCGGCATAGCCTCGCAGCAATGTCATAGGGGCGTGATTGTGAGTATTAATTAAGCCGGGAATCAAGGCGTGCTGGTTGAGATCTACTTCCTGGCTTGCCTTAAAACGGATCTTGGCTTCTGAGGAGGGCAAGAGTGCCGTAATTCGGCCCTGCTCAATAGCGAGAGAGCAATCTTCGTACACTTTTTGTTCAGGAATCACTGGAATAATCCAGCGTGCGTGGATCAATGTATCGACGGGCTGTGACATAAGTGCTAAGAGGCGGCGGTTAAAGTGGATTCAACTTTAGCGGCGGGGGACTGTTACGGCAACCAGGGATCTAAATGGCGTGAGTGGCTGTTCAGATGCCCCCCTCCAACGGCGTCAAACTATGCTAGAATCGCCCGCTTATCCGGGCTCGGTACACATGCCCGCGCTATAAAAGGAACGCCGTAAGCCATGGGCGAATTAGCCAAAGAAATCTCTCCGATTAATATCGAAGAAGAACTCAAGCAGTCTTATCTCGACTATGCCATGAGCGTGATTGTCGGGCGCGCACTGCCGGATGTACGCGATGGCCTCAAGCCGGTACACCGCCGCGTGCTCTACGCGATGAGCGAGCTTAAAAACGACTGGAATAAACCATACAAAAAATCAGCGCGTGTCGTTGGTGATGTAATCGGTAAATATCACCCGCACGGAGACACTGCGGTCTACGACACTATTGTGCGTATGGCGCAGCCGTTTTCTATGCGTTACACCCTGGTAGATGGCCAGGGTAACTTCGGTTCTATCGATGGTGACAGCCCAGCTGCCATGCGATACACCGAGATCCGTATGGACAAGTTGGCCCACGAGCTGCTGTCCGACCTCGATAAAGAAACGGTTAACTTTGTCGATAATTACGATGGTTCCGAGCAAATGCCGGAGGTGTTGCCTTCCCGTGTGCCGAACCTTTTGGTCAATGGCTCCTCCGGTATTGCGGTGGGCATGGCTACCAATATTCCTCCCCACAACCTGGGTGAGGTGATCAAGGCATGCCTGGCTCTGATCGACAATTCCGAGTTGACCGTCGACGACCTGATGGAGTACATCCCCGGGCCGGACTTCCCCACGGGCGCCATCATCAATGGCCGCGCCGGTATTCTCCTGGCCTACCGCACTGGCCGTGGGCGCATTTATGTGCGTGCCAAAGCAGATGTGATCCGCGATGACAAGACCAATCGCGAAACCATCATCATTACTGAGATCCCCTTCCAGCTGAATAAGGCGCGCTTGATCGAGCGTATTGCTGAGCTGGTGAAAGAGAAAAAGATCGAGGGTATCTCTGAGTTGCGCGACGAGTCCGACAAAGACGGCTTGCGCGTAGTGATTGAGCTTAAGCGGGGAGAGCTGGGTGATGTGGTTCTGAATAACCTCTATTCCCAGACCCAGCTGGAAAGCGTCTTCGGTATCAATATGGTAGCCCTGGTCGATGGCCAGCCCAAGGTATTGAACCTCAAAGAGCTGCTCGAGCACTTTATTCGCCACCGTCAGGAAGTCGTTACCCGCCGTACGGTCTACCTGTTGCGCAAAGCCCGCGAGCGCGGTCATATTCTGGAAGGTCTGGCGATTGCCATCGCCAATATTGATCCGGTAATTGAGCTGATCAAGTCTTCCGCCACGCCGGCAGATGCCCGCGAGGCGTTGCTGGCCAAAGGCTGGCCTGTAGGCAATGTACAGCAGTTCCTGGAGCGGGCTGGTGCTGATGCCTGCCGTCCAGATGATCTGCCGCAAGAATTTGGTCTGCGCGACGACGCTTACTACTTGTCCCCGGCCCAGGCTCAGGCAATTCTCGAATTGCGCCTGCACCGCCTGACGGGCATGGAGCACGATAAGCTGCTGGCCGAATACCAGGATCGACTGGAGCAGATTGCTGAATATCTGCATATCCTCGGTAGCTTCGAGCGTCTGATGGAAGTGATCCGCGAAGAGTTAGAGCAGCTGTCAAAGGACTTTAACGATGAGCGTCGAACCGATATCGTTGCGTCTCGCCAGGATCTGACCGTTGAAGACCTGATTACCCCGGAAGACAAGGTAGTAACTATCTCCCACGGTGGTTACGCCAAGAGCCAGCCTCTGACCGATTACCAGGCCCAGCGCCGTGGTGGTATGGGTAAATCCGCGACCCAGGTAAAAGACGAGGACTTCGTCGAGCATCTATTGATCGCCAACTCCCATGACACCCTTCTGTGCTTCTCCAATAAGGGCAAGGTGTACTGGCTGAAAGTCTACGAAGTGCCCACCGCTGGCCGAGCCTCCCGTGGTCGCCCAATGGTTAATATGCTGCCCTTGGAAGAGGGTGAACGTATCAGCAGCATGATGCCGGTGTCCGAGTACGACGAAAATCACTTTATCTTCTTCACTACCGCCAATGGCACCGTAAAGAAAACCCCCCTCACCGCGTTTGCCCGCCCCCGCAGTGTTGGTTTGCGTGCAATTGAATTGGAAGAGGGCGATCGCCTGGTAGCCACTGCGATTACCGATGGTGAGCGCGATGTAGCGCTGTTTACCAGCGCCGGTAAGGCAGCGCGCTTCTCCGAGTCCAATGTGCGCTCTATGGGTCGTGTTTCCCGTGGTGTTCGCGGTATTCGTATGCAGGAAGGTCAGCAGGTTATCGCTATGGTTATCCCTGAAGAGGGTGGCTCTGTGATGATGGCTACTGAGAATGGTTATGGTAAGCGCACAGCTATCAGCGAATTCCCCACCAAGGGGCGCGGTACCCAGGGTGTTATTGCGATCGCGGAAAGTGAACGCAACGGTGCCTTGGTTGGTGCCTGTCAGGTGCATCCGGGTGAAGAGATGATGTTGATCTCCGACCAGGGCACTCTGGTGCGCACCCGTGTTGATGAAGTGTCTGTACTTGGGCGCAACACGCAGGGGGTGCGAGTGATTCGCCTGAAGACTGGCGAGAAGCTGGTTGGTCTCGGTCGCATTGAAGAGACCGAAGATGACGGTGAAGAAAACGGTGGGGAAGAGTGACCCACCGCTCCAGACCACTAAGAAAGGCTGCGTTTATCGCGGCCTTTCTTGCCTTTGGCTCCCACGAAAAACGCTAAAGGCGCGATATCTATCCCCCTGAATGGCAATTTGTGCGTAGACACATCTAGTTGTATTTGAAACCTTTTTTGTATTGTGGAAATCAGCTCATGAGGAAGTTTAATTTCTGTGCAGGCCCTGCCGCTTTACCGCAGCCCGTACTGGAGCAGGCGCAAAGGGAGTTGCTCGATTGGCAAGGGCTCGGTTGCTCTGTAATGGAGGTCAGCCACCGCTCTCCAGAGTTTGTTGAGGTGGCTGAGCGGGCCGAACAGGACCTCCGCGATCTGCTCAGTGTGCCGAGCAACTACAAAGTATTGTTTCTTCAGGGTGGTGCAACTGGGCAGTTCAGTGCCGTGCCCTGGAATCTTCTCGGCGCTGGGTCTACCAAGGCCGATTTTATTCATTCAGGTCACTGGGCGGCCAAGGCGATTAAAGAGGCTCGTCGCTACGGTGAGGTCAATGTAGTGGCTTCCAGTGAGGATCGAAATTTCAGCTATGTGCCAGCTGCAGACAGTTGGCAGCAAACGGAAGGGGCCGCATATCTACACTATACGCCGAATGAAACGATTGGCGGTGTGGAGTTTGATTATGTGCCGGAGGTGGATTGCCCGCTGGTGGCTGATATGTCCTCGACTATTTTGTCGCAACCTATTGAGGTGGAGAACTTCGGTGTAATTTATGCCGGCGCACAGAAAAATATTGGTCCTTCAGGTATTGCCGTAGCCGTGATTCGTGATGATTTGCTCGATCGTTCAATGGAAAATATCCCCCGCAGTTTGAGCTGGAAGGTGGCTGCTGATGCGGGCTCTATGGATAACACGCCGCCTACTTTTGCCTGGTATCTGTCAGGCCTGGTTTTCCAATGGCTGAAGGCTCAGGGTGGTGTTGAGGAGATGGCAAAGCAGGCCGATGCAAAATCCAAAATGCTCTACAACTTCTTGGATAGCAGCGACTTTTTCTCCAGTCCGGTAGAGGTGGGTAGTCGTTCGCGTATGAATGTGCCTTTCGTATTGGCAGACGCCAGTCTTGATAAATTATTCCTGGAGGAATCCCAAGCTGCTGGACTGTTAAGTTTGAAGGGGCATCGCTCGGTCGGTGGCATGCGCGCTTCTCTATATAACGCTGTTCCTCTGGAAGCGGTGAAGGCTTTGGTGGCATTTATGGCGGACTTTGAGGTTCGCCGGGGTTAAGTGTCGGAAAGGGTAAATAATACTGATGAATTCACGGAAAAGTAGATAGGCGAATGACAGAGGAAACTACTAGTGGCGACCAGCGCTTATTAGAGCTGCGCAACCGTATAGATGGCATTGATGCCGAGATCGCCCAGCTTATTAGTGAGCGGGCGCGCTGTGCGCTGGAGGTTGCAGAGGTGAAAAAGGCAACTGGTGAAGACGCGCTGTATTATCGGCCCGAGAGGGAGGCGCAGGTGTTGCGCAAGGCTATGGAGCGCAATCCAGGGCCCTTGACCAATGAGGAAATGGCGCGATTGTTCCGTGAAATTATGTCAGCCTGCCTCGCGTTAGAAGAGCCGGTCAAGGTGGCTTATCTGGGGCCAGAGGGTACTTTTACCCAGCAGGCCGCATTGAAGCATTTTGGCAACTCGGCCAAAAGCCGCCCGCTCGCCGCTATCGATGAAGTGTTTCGAGAGGTGGAAGCGGGGGCGGTGAGCTATGGCGTGGTGCCCGTTGAGAATTCTACCGAGGGTGTGATCAACCACACTCTGGACAACTTCATGAATTCCAATCTGAGTATTTGCGGAGAGGTGGAGTTGCGGATTCACCATCACTTGATGATCTCGGATGTAACACGGCCTGAGTCAATCACCCGTATTTATTCCCATGCGCAAAGTCTGGCGCAGTGCCGCAAATGGCTTGATGCCCATTACCCCAATGTGGAGCGGGTGGCTGTGTCCAGCAATGCTGATGCGGCCAAACGAGTTAAGGGGGAGTGGAATACTGCGGCGATTGCCGGTGACATGGCGGCTGATTTGTACGGCCTGAAGGTTCTTTCGGAAAAGATTGAGGACCGCCCGGACAACTCCACCCGCTTTCTGATTATTGGTACGCAGCAGGTTCCAGTCAGCGGGGATGATAAGACCTCCCTGATGGTATCCATGCGCAACGAGCCGGGTGCATTGCATGATCTTCTGGAACCGTTCCGTCGCTACAGTATCGACTTGACCCGTGTGGAAACCCGCCCGTCTCAATCAGGTAACTGGACTTATGTGTTCTTTATTGATTTTAAAGGCCACCGGGATGCAGATGGAATCTCTGCAGCCTTGAGAGAGGTTGGGGCTTGTGCCTCCGACTTGAAGGTGCTGGGCTCCTATCCGCGCGGTGTACTCTGATGGAGCAAGAGCAAATTGGCCGGCTGCTGGTTATTGGGATTGGCCTTATTGGTGGAAGTTTTGCTCTGGCGCTAAAGGCAGCAGGTGCCTGCCGGGAGGTTATTGGTGTTGCTCCTAACGCTGAAACCTGTGAGCAGGCTAGAAGGTTGGGCATTGTCGACCGAGCCAGCACCCGTCTCGAGGAAGTGCTACCCGAGCTTGAGCCTGGCGACCTGGTTTTTGTCGCGGTACCCACGCTTGCGGTGGAGTCGGTGTTTGCTCAACTTAAAGGGGCCTTGCCAAATGGGGTAACCGCTACAGATGCTGCCAGCGTTAAGGGTAGTGTGGTAGTTGCGGCAAAAAAGGTATGGGGGCGAATGCCCGATTTCCTGGTTCCGGGCCACCCTATTGCCGGGTCAGAGAAAAGTGGCGTGACAGCGGCCAGGGATGATCTTTATCGCGATCATCGGGTTATTCTTGCTCCGCTGCCGGAAACCGATACGAGTCATTTGCAGCTGGTGGAGCTGGCTTGGCAGGCGGCTGGTGCTGAAGTGCTTAAAATGCCAGTGGAGGAGCATGATGAGGTATTGGCGGCGACCAGCCACCTTCCTCATGTCATCGCTTTTAGTCTCGTGGACACTCTTGCGCACGATGCAGAAAATGAAAATATTTTTCGCTATGCAGCCGGTGGTTTTCGCGACTTCACTCGAATTGCCTCCAGTGACCCGGTCATGTGGCGAGATATTATGCTGGCTAACCGGGATGCCATTTTAAAGGCAATCGATCTCTACAGTCTCAATCTCTCATCTTTACGTAGTGCCATTGCCTCCGGCGATAGTGCGGCGCTGATGGGTGTCTTCACCCGAGCCAAAGCGGCCCGGGATCACTTTACAAAAATGTTGGCGAAACAAGCGTATTCAGATTCTATGCAAGCACAGGAAATTACTTTTATTGCACAGCCTGCTGCCAAGGTCACAGGCAAGTTCCGGGTACCTGGAGATAAGTCGATGTCACACCGTTCCATTATGCTGGGCTCCCTGGCAGAAGGGGTGACGCAGGTGGAGGGTTTCCTTGAAGGGGAGGACGCGCTGGCGACTTTACAGGCTTTTCGTGATATGGGAGTGGTGATAGAGGGGCCGCACGATGGTCGGGTAATTATCCACGGCGTGGGTATGCGCGGATTGAAGGCACCTCCGGGGCCCTTGTACTTGGGTAATTCAGGTACCTCCATGCGGCTGCTGGCGGGACTGCTTGCCGGGCAGGACTTTGATGTGACCCTTACAGGCGATGAGTCTCTCTCCAAGCGCCCCATGAATAGGGTGGCCAATCCGTTGCGGGAGATGGGTGCAAATATTGAAACCGGGCCGGAAGGGCGCCCACCGCTTTTGATCAAAGGCGGTGGGCAGCTGGCAGGGGTCAACTACCCGTTGCCGATGGCTAGTGCCCAGGTGAAATCCGCTGTGCTCCTCGCTGGGCTCTACGCTGATGGCGAAACCTCTACTGTGGAACCGGCGCCTACCCGAGATCATACCGAGCGTATGTTGCAAGGTTTTGGGTATGTAGTAGAGCGAAACGGCGCTAAGGCAAGTGTTTGTGGCGGAGGGGCTTTGGCGGCCTGCCGTATTGATGTGCCAGCAGATATCTCTTCCGCTGCTTTCTTTATGGTGGCAGCGGCTATCTCTCCTGGTTCAGATATTGTGCTGGAGCATGTGGGGATCAACCCGACGCGAGACGGCGTAATAAGTATTTTGCGGGCTATGGGGGCTGATATTGAGCTCGAAAATGTACGAGAGGTGGGTGGAGAGCCAGTAGCGGACATACGGATTCGCTATGCCCCACTGCAAGGCATTCGCATTCCAGAAGACCTGGTGCCACTGGCTATTGATGAGTTTCCGGCCCTGTTTATTGCCGCTGCGTGTGCAGAGGGAGAGACTGTGCTGACCGGGGCAGAGGAATTGCGTGTTAAAGAGAGCGACCGCATTCAGGCAATGGCGAATGGGTTGGCGGCGCTGGGGGTGTCGGCCAGGGCAACCCCTGATGGTATTGTGATTCAGGGTACTGGCGAGAAAAACGTATTCTCTGGTGGGACAGTTGATAGCCTGGGGGACCACCGTATTGCCATGGCCTTTGCAGTGGCATCATTGCGCGCAAAAGATACAATCCGCATCCTTCATTGCGCCAACGTGGCTACCTCATTTCCAAATTTTGCCGAACTGGCGACGGAGGCTGGCTTAAAGCTTCAGTTGGCTTAGGGGGAATTTGGAAACCTCGCAGTTCGCGCAGTTATTTCAGAAGTAGAGTTTTATTAGAAGATATGAGTGATTCGAACAGGCTGCCGCCGGTAGTCACAATTGATGGCCCTAGTGGCTCGGGGAAGGGCACTATAGCCAAGCTGCTGGCGGACCGCCTGGGCTTTACCTTGCTTGATTCTGGCGCCCTGTATAGGGCTGCGGCTCTGGCTGCTCTTGATAAGGGGGTAGACCTGGCTGATGAGGAGGCGCTCACTCAGGTGGCAAAGGCCTTGGATGTTCACTTTGCTGTGAGTGAAGGTAAGCTGCGGGTGGTTCTTGATGGGCGCGAGGTCACTGATGATATTCGGATGGAGCGGGTTAGTATGGCTGCATCATCTGTGGCTGCAATTCCTGGAGTGAGGGCCGCTTTATTGCAGCGGCAGCGAGATTTTCGTCTGTCTCCCGGCCTGGTTGCAGATGGCAGGGATATGGGGACTACGGTGTTTCCTGACGCGCCAGTCAAAGTATTCCTGACAGCCAGCGCCGAGGAGCGCGCCAGGCGTCGCGAGGCGCAGTTGCGGGAGAGGGGTGTTTCTGTTAGCCTCCGCGACCTGCTGGAGGACATCCGTGCCCGTGATGCACAGGATATGAATAGAAAAGCCTCTCCCCTGGCTCCCGCTGAGGATGCGGTAGAGCTCGATAGCACAGGGGTGGGTATCGATGAAGTTCTCCAAAAGGTGCTCGATTTGATACAGGATCGAATTTCGTCCTGAAGTTTGAGCAGCACATAGTTTACTAACGATAACGGCCGGGATCCGCCAGAATTGCCCGGCCGTTGTTGTAATCCGACCCGCGTGCTGGCAACGCGGTTGGGGTCACGGCTGGCGGTTGACTAAACTCAACAGTTACCAACGGCTGGGCCCAGCACTATAGGTAATGTAATGAGCGAGAGCTTTGCTGAACTATTTGAAGAGAGCCTGAAAAGCGTTGAAATGGCACCGGGCGCTATTGTAACCGGTGTTGTAATTGACGTAGACAAAGACTGGGTAACCGTTCACGCGGGCCTGAAGTCTGAAGGTGTTATCCCTGCCGCACAGTTCGCCAATGACAAGGGCGAAGTTGAGCTGCAGGTGGGCGACGAAGTACAGGTTGCCCTGGAAGCTGTGGAAGACGGTTTCGGTGAAACCCGTCTGTCCCGTGAAAAAGCCAAGCGCGCTGAAGCCTGGAAAATCCTCGACGCAGCCCACGCAGCTGACGAAGTGGTTAAAGGTGTTATCAGTGGCAAGGTTAAGGGTGGCTTTACTGTTGACGTTGCCAATATCCGCGCATTCCTGCCCGGCTCTCTGGTTGATGTTCGTCCGGTTCGCGACACCGCGCACCTGGAAGGTAAAGAGCTCGAGTTCAAAGTTATCAAGCTGGACTCCAAGCGTAACAACGTTGTTGTTTCCCGTCGCGCGGTAATGGAAGCTGCGACTTCCGAAGAGCGTGAAGCACTGCTGGAAAGCCTGCAGGAAGGCATGAGCATCAAGGGTATCGTGAAGAACCTGACCGATTATGGTGCTTTCGTGGACCTGGGCGGTATCGATGGCCTGCTGCACATCACCGATATGGCTTGGAAGCGCATCAAGCATCCGAGCGAGATCGTGAACGTTGGCGACGAGATCGAAGTAAAAGTATTGAAGTTCGATCGTGAGCGCAGCCGTGTATCCCTGGGCCTGAAGCAGCTGGGCGAAGATCCTTGGGTATCCATCAAGCAGCGTTACCCAGAAAACAGCCGCGTGAAGGCGGTTGTAACCAACTTGACCGACTACGGCTGCTTCGCCGAGCTGGAAGAAGGTGTGGAAGGTCTGGTACACGTTTCCGAAATGGATTGGACCAACAAGAACATCCACCCGTCCAAAGTTGTCCAGGTGGGCGACGAGGTAGAGGTGATGATCCTGGATATCGACGAAGAGCGTCGTCGTATCTCCCTGGGTATCAAGCAGTGCCAGGAAAACCCGTGGGATGCCTTTGCGCGTAAATTCGCTAAGGGTGACAAGATCTCCGGTAAGATCAAGTCCATCACTGATTTCGGTATCTTTATCGGTCTCGACGGCAGCATCGACGGTCTGGTGCACCTGTCCGACATCTCCTGGAACGAAGCTGGCGAAGAAGCCGTACGCAAGTTCAAGAAAGGCGACGAAATCGAGACTGTTATCCTGGGTATCGACTCCGAGCGCGAGCGCATCTCCCTGGGTATCAAGCAGCTGGAGTCCGATCCGTTCTCCGACTACGTTTCTACCAGCGACCGCGGCAGCATCGTTGTAGGTACTGTTAAGGAAGTTGATGCTAAGCAGGCAGTAATCACCCTGGCGAACGAAGTAGAAGGCGTTCTGCGCGCTTCTGAAATCAGCCGAGATAAGGTTGAAGATGCTCGCAATGTCCTGAAAGAAGGTGAAGAGGTAGAAGCTAAGATCACCAGTGTGGATCGCAAGAACCGTGTGATCAGCCTGTCTATCAAAGCCAAAGACCAGGATGACGAGAAGCAAGCTATCAAGGATCACAGTAAGAAGCAGTCTGAGCAGGTTCAGCCCGCTACTATCGGTGACCTGATCAAGGCGCAGATGAACAACAAAGACTGATTATCTTTGATTGTTTAGAGCTCCAGATGAAGCATTTGGAGTGACCCGAAAGCCGGACTGGGGTTGCCCAGTCCGGCTTTCTATTAGATGATTGCTGCTCTACTCCAAAATAATCAATGACTTAGAAAGGTTGCGGGGCACATGACCAAATCCGAACTGATCGAAAGGATTGCGTTGAGGTTGGATCAGCTGCCGGTAAAAGATGTAGAGCTGGCAGTCAAAGTTATGTTGGACTCCATGTCTGACGCGCTCTCCCAGGGTGAGCGGATAGAAATACGAGGTTTTGGTAGTTTTTCATTACATTACCGGGCACCACGTACAGGGCGGAACCCTAAAACCGGGGATGCCGTGGACTTGGCGGGCAAATATGTTCCTCACTTCAAGCCTGGTAAGGAACTGCGCGACAGAGTCAATCGGAGTATGCACGATGAGGCAGGGATCGGGGTATGATTACACCTCGGCAGCGGCTGATTGTGATTCGCTCTGCATCATGTGATTTTCCTGAATAGTCTCTGTGGCTTCTTAATAAAGCTATCTAGTGGAACGTGGAGGTTCCCTTGTCATTCTTGCGTTGGTTGATGCACGTTTTTCTTGGCTTTGTGGCCCTTCTGTGTGTCGCCCTCGGCATCTATATATCAGTGGAAAATCCCCAAATTATTTCACCGGTTATCGCAGGGTACTCCCCATTTTCTGGCAGTGTGGGAGTTTGGCTTATCGCAATGCTGCTTTTGGGGATTTTGCTGGGAGTTTTGGCTAGCCTGCTACCTCTCTTTACGCAGCGTCGCCGGGTAAGGGGGTTGAGTAGACAGTTAAAGAAAATGGAGCGAGAGCTTCAGGCTGCTCACCGCAAGGTATCCGGAGACTGATTTGCTCGATTTCGCCTATTTCTTTTTCCTGCTGGCAGCCATCGCCATAGGCTGGATGCTGGGGCGAGGCAGCTCCAAAAAGAAGCCGGACTTCAGCGAGCAGGAAGAATCCCTGGCTCGTTCCTATGCGCAGGGGCTGAATTACCTGCTCAGCGAACACCACGACGATAGTATTGATAAATTTATTGACTCGCTTGAGGTCAGCCCGGCCACTTTTGATACCCATTTGGCATTGGGGAATCTTTTGAGAAGGCGGGGTGAGTACGATCAGGCAATAAGAGTGCACCAAAATTTGTTGGCGCGTCCCAGTCTATCCAGGCAGAGTCAGCATAAGGCTCAGTTCGAACTGGCTTGTGATTATATTGCTGCGGGGTGGCTCGACCGTGCTGAACGCCTGCTGCAGGAACTGGTAGAAACTTCCCAGGAGCTGCGTACAACCAGTCTTGAGCACTTAGTAGAAGTCTATCGGGATGAGCGCGAGTGGGCCAAAGCAATTCATGCCGTCAACTTGTTGCATGGCCGCCGATTTAAGCGCTTATCTGCTGATTGGGCGCCAGTGCAGGCACATTTTTGCTGTGAGTTGGCAGAGGAGGCGATTGCTGCTAAGGACTACCTCAGTGCGCGTAAACATTTAGATGCAGCCCTGGGGTATGATCGCAGTTCAGTGCGGGCCTGTTTGCTTTGGGCGCGCCTGGAGTATCTACTCGGCAAGCAGCGTGATGCCATCAAGGTCTTGCAGAGGATCCCCAAGCAGAGCCCTGACTATATTCCGGAGATTCTGGAGCTTCTCCTGACGTGTTATGGAGAGCTTGATGATGGCCGAGGCCTGGATCGGTATCTGGAGTCCCTCCTAAAGGAGCACCCCTCGAATAGCGTATTAATAGCACTGGCTGAGCGAATCCAGGAGCAGGATAGCGAAGCCGCTGCGGCAGCGTTTATGGGTAAGCAATTGGCTTTGCGCCCTTCTTTGCGAGGGCTGGGGCGTTTTCTTGATTTGTATATTGGCACGGCACAAGGTAGAGCGAGAGAAAATCTCTCCCTGTTAAAAACGCTGGTTGATCAATTGATCGCAAACCGCCCCCATTATCGATGTAGTAATTGTGGTTTTTCCGGCAATCAATTGCATTGGCTGTGCCCCAGTTGCAAGCACTGGGACTCTGTCCGTTCGGTCAAGGGTATCGAAGGTGAGTAGTTCCGGCTGCTTGTCTTTTGCTCAATCAATGTACCAATGAAATTTATATGAGGTATTTCTTTGCGCTCTCAAGTTTCCTCTCCAATCGTTGTCGCTCTCGACTATGACAATAAAGAAGCGGCCCTGGCTATGGCGGGCCAGCTTGATCCGGCCCTTTGCCGGGTAAAAGTAGGTAAAGAGCTTTTTACCATTGCTGGACCCGATGTGGTTCGGGCTCTTGTAGAGCGAGGTTTTGAGGTTTTTCTCGATTTAAAGTTTCACGATATTCCAAATACTGTGGCCTCTGCGGTGAAGGCCGCAGCGCGCCTGGGTGTCTGGATGGTCAATGTACATGCCAGTGGTGGCGAGCGCATGATGAGAGCGGCCTCTGAAGCTCTTGAAGAGTTTGGCGATAGTAAGCCACTACTAATCGGGGTAACTGTATTAACAAGCACCACTCCAGAGGAACTGAAAGCCGCGGGAGTTGAAAAATCACTAAAAGATCATGTAGTGGGTTTGGCAGAGAAGGCCAAAGCCTGCGGTCTTGATGGGGTTGTGTGTTCTGCACGTGAAGCGAGCGCTCTTAAGCTGGCCTGTGGGCCGGAGTTTGCCTTGGTGACTCCCGGTATTCGCCCGGCTGGGAGTGATGCTGGGGATCAGCGCCGCACATTGACACCTTCTGAAGCTATTGCGGAAGGTTCTGACTATCTCGTTATTGGGCGCCCGATAACCGCATCTGCAAATCCGCTAGAGGCACTACAGGGTATTTTGACCGAAGTTTCAGGTAAGTAAGCTTTGATTACTTTGGTCGTATGTGATGTGGTGTAATTAGTGCTAAGTGAGTTTGAGCTCGGCGCATAGTTATCATGGTGCGGCTTGGGGAAGTATTGGCAGTCCCAATGTGAAACAAAAAACACTTTCACTTGGAGTCAATCATGACAAACTTTCGCGTATTACTTTCTGCTGTATTTGTACTAACTTTTGCACTTTGCCAGCCGGTGATGGTTTTTGCAGATGATGGAGAGGTTGAAGCTGCAAAACAATTGATATCAGAGGTTAATATAAACAGTGCATCAGTCGTTGAGCTGGCTGAAAAGCTGGATGGCATAGGGGAGGCTCGGGCGCAGTTAATCATAGAGTATCGTGAGAAACATGGCCCCTTTACTTCTATTGATCAGTTGTTGAATGTAAAGGGTATCGGCGCGACGACACTTAAGAAAAACAAGGAGAGGATTCGCCTTTAGTATTTGGAAAGCTGTCCGTTATTAGCTATTGCCGGGCATTCAACTGGTGCCCAGTTGGGCCCGGTTTTAATTTGGGTGCGCTAGCAGGTCAGGCCTTTTGCTTCGGGTTTAAGGGTTGTGTCCTGATGCTTTCCTTGGGCTTCGCTACCATGTAGTTTGCTTAGTCCTTTCTACGGCGTATCGATAGAATATTGTAAATTGTATTGGTGGTAGGCGTTAGCAGCGCCTATTGATGGGTTGGCTGCTTCCTGTTGTGTGTGTAATTGTTATCCGCTATTGCTTGTGGTTGTATCAATGCCTCTAACATAGCGGGTCGTCCGTAGGGGTTGTGGGGCAATTCATCGTGTTCATAACCCTCGCCAGAGTAAAGTATCCTTCTCGGTGTGAGTCTTTGATATCTTTTTCTGGGTTTTTATCACCCGGTGATCATGTGCGTTGCCGAGCCGAAGATTGCCTTGTACCAAAAGCCCTTCAGGTTTTACTTGGCGAGTTGCGTCAGGCCTGTTTGCGGCATGATTGCAAAGAAATCCACCGAATCTTGCGTGAGGCAGTCGGGGATTATTCGCCAAGGCAGAGTTTGGTGGATATGGCCTGGGCGCAGCGGCGTCAGGATTCTCCGCCTGAGGGCAAGGCGCCGGTTAAGCGACTTCATGAGGTGGCTAGGGCTTGCTGATGGTCAGGCCTGCGAATCGCCCTGGCGGTAGTTGGGGCTTTAATTGAGGGATAAGATTTTCAGTTTACAGTAAAGAAAAAACCCCACACAGTTTTTGTACCGTGTGGGGTTTTTGTTTGGCTCCGCCTGCTGGGCTCGAACCAGCGACCCAATGATTAACAGTCATTTGCTCTACCAACTGAGCTAAGGCGGAATTTAATCTAATTTGTATAGCGCAAATTAAGCTGCGCTTAGAAATTTGGCTCCGCCTGCTGGGCTCGAACCAGCGACCCAATGATTAACAGTCATTTGCTCTACCAACTGAGCTAAGGCGGAATTTCTTAACGGCTGTGCCGTCGAGATGGCGCGTATATTATAGAGCACTTTTGGGCAGGTCAACTCTTTTTTTCGATTTAACTAATTGATTTGTCAGGAAATTATTTGTTCGATTTGTACGCAAAAAGATATCGGGTAATAGCGGGAGAGGTGAGGTGTGACAGGTCTTTCGGGTTTGTGGGGTCTTTGAGGAGGGCCTACAATCGCATTCTGTTTTTTGGATTGATGGTTGGGTGAGTGTATGGAGTCGCGTCCGTTCAAGGTAGAGAGTAGCTACAGCCCGGCCGGCGATCAGCCGGTGGCAATTGAGCAGTTGGCAGAAGGGATTAATGATGGCCTTAGCCATCAGACATTGCTGGGGGTCACTGGGTCGGGCAAGACTTTCACAATGGCCAACATTATTGAGCGCCTGCAGCGTCCGGCGATAGTGATGGCTCACAACAAGACGCTGGCTGCCCAGCTTTACGGTGAGTTTAAAGAGTTCTTCCCCAAGAATGCTGTAGAGTACTTCGTCTCCTACTACGACTACTATCAGCCCGAAGCTTACGTGCCATCCTCGGATACCTTTATAGAGAAGGATGCGTCGGTAAACGAGCATATTGAGCAGATGCGCCTTTCCGCCACCAAAGCCCTGATTGAGCGGCGAGACGTGGTAGTGGTTGCTACAGTGTCAGCTATTTATGGTTTGGGAGACCCGGATAAGTACCTCAAGATGGTACTGCACCTGGATCGTGGTGACCTGGTCGATCAACGTACGATTCTACGCCGACTGGCGGAGCTGCAATACACTCGTAACGATGCAGACTTCCGCCGTGCGACCTACCGTGTGCGCGGCGATATTATCGATATCTACCCGGCAGATTCCGATATGGAAGCGGTGCGCCTCTCCTTGTTTGATGAAGAGATTGAAGATATTACCCTGTTTGACCCCCTTACTGGTGAACAGCTCAAGAAGGTTCCCCGGGTCACTATCTTCCCGAAGTCTCACTATGTAACCCCTCGGGAAACCATCGTCAGTGCTATTGATCACATCAAGGAAGAGCTGCGGGTGCGCCTTGATCAGTTGCGCGGTAACAATAAATTATTGGAAGCCCAGCGGCTGGATCAGCGCACCCGGTATGACCTGGAGATGATGCAGGAGCTGGGTTACTGCAATGGCGTAGAGAACTATTCCCGCTACCTGTCCGGGCGTGATGTCGGCCAGCCGCCACCCACATTGTTTGATTATTTGCCCCATGATTCCCTGCTGTTTATTGATGAAAGCCATGTAACCGTCCCGCAGATTGGCGGCATGTACCGGGGGGATCGCTCGCGTAAAGAGACCCTGGTGGAATACGGTTTCCGCCTCCCCTCCGCCCTGGATAACCGCCCCCTGAAGTTTGAAGAGTGGGAGAACCTGGCTCCGCAGACGGTATTTGTCTCGGCGACACCGGGGCCCTACGAGGGTGATCACGCAGGGCAGGTGGTTGAGCAGGTAGTGCGGCCAACCGGGCTTGTTGACCCAGAGGTGGAGATTCGCCCGGCCCTAACCCAGGTGGATGATGCCCTGTCAGAGATTCACCGCTGCGCAGATGCAGACCAGCGAGTCCTTATTACCGTGCTGACCAAGCGAATGGCCGAGGATTTGACTGAGTATCTGGCTGAGAATGGGGTGCGTGTACGCTACCTGCATTCTGATATTGATACCGTAGAGCGGGTAGAGATTATTCGGGATCTTCGTATCGGTGAATTTGATGTATTGGTGGGTATTAACCTTCTGCGAGAAGGTCTGGATATGCCTGAAGTAGCGCTGGTAGCCATCTTTGATGCAGATAAGGAAGGCTTTCTGCGTTCAGATCGCTCGTTGATCCAGACTATTGGCCGCGCTGCGCGTAACCTTGAGGGGCGGGCTATTCTATATGCGGATAAGGTGACAGGCTCTATGGAGCGGGCTCTCGAGGAGACCCGCCGCCGCCGTGAGAAGCAGCTCGCCTTTAACCAAGAGCATGGCATTACCCCCAAAGGGATTCGCAAAAGTGTGGCGGACATTCTTGAAGGAGCTGTGGCGCCCGGCGTGCCGAAAAACAAGCGTAAGGTGGCCGAAGGGAAGGGTGCTTATAAAGTTGATGCCAAGCCGTTGTCTGACAAGCAGCGCTGGGCGCGAATCAGTGAGCTTGAAGAGCAGATGTACGAGCACGCCAAGAACCTGGAGTTTGAATCCGCAGCCAAATTGCGCGATGAGATCTCCCGTCTGAAGGAGGCGGAATAGGTGAATGCCGGGCTGTATTCTGCAATCATCTCAGCCCGATTTGCAGGGTTCACGGCCTTAATTTTAATCACACAAAAGTTCAGTAAGTTGTTGAAAACACTGAAAAGCGGTGCTAAAGTTCGCGCTCTTCGCAGCACTGGGTTCCCCCGCTGCAGAGTTTTAGACCCGTAGCTCAGTTGGTTAGAGCGCTGCCTTGACATGGCAGAGGTCAGCGGTTCAAATCCGCTCGGGTCTACCATCTATAAAGGATGGCTGGCCCATCCGGATCAATAGTTCCATGAACGATTTCATGGATAGTTTCATGCGGTCTTTGGTAGGGATCGCCACTGAGAGAAAGGACATACAATGCTCGTTGTTACTCTCCCCGACGGTTCCCGTCGAGAATTTTCCGCCCCGGTTTCCGTACACGATGTTGCTGCAGATATCGGTCCAGGTTTGGCCAAAGCTGCACTTGCCGGTGTAGTTGACGGTAAAGAGGTTGATACCAGCTACATCATCGATCGCGATGTAAATCTGGCTATCATCACAGATCGTCAGCCGGAAGGCCTGGAAGTGATCCGTCATTCCGCCGCACACCTGCTGGCACAGGCAGTCAAGCAGTTGTACCCCACCGCCCAGGTCACTATTGGCCCGGTTATTGAAGATGGGTTCTACTACGACTTCGCCTACGAGCGTCAGTTTACGCCAGAGGATCTCGAGAAGATCGAAGAGCGAATGGAAGTGCTGGTCAAGGAAAATATTCCGGTTACCCGCCGCTTGATGCCCCGTAAAGAAGCGGTGAAATACTTCCGCGATATGGGCGAAGAGTACAAGGCTGAGATTATCGACAGCATTCCCAGCGATGAAGATATCTCTTTATATCGCCAGGGTGATTTCGAAGATCTGTGTCGCGGACCACACGTGCCCTCCACTGGAAGGCTGAAAGCCTTCAAGTTAACCAAAGTGGCCGGTGCCTACTGGCGCGGTGACTCCAACAATGAAATGTTGACCCGTGTTTACGGCACCGCCTGGGCCAACAAAAAAGAATTGAAGGCTTACCTGCGTCGTATTGAAGAGGCAGAGAAGCGCGACCACCGCAAGCTGGCCAAGAAATATGACCTCTTCCATATCCAGGAAGAGGCACCCGGCATGGTGTTCTGGCATCCGAACGGCTGGACTATTTACAGCACTATCGAGCAGTACATGCGTCGTCGCCAGCGCGAATTCGGCTACAAAGAAATCAAAACCCCGCAGCTGGTGGATTTCAGCCTGTGGCGCAAGTCCGGTCATGCGGACAAATTTGCCGATGACATGTTCACCCTCACCAGTGAGGAGCGTCAGTTCGCCATCAAACCGATGAACTGCCCCTGTCACGTACAGGTGTTCAATCAAGGCCTGCGCAGCTATCGCGACCTGCCGCTGCGCCTGGCGGAGTTTGGTTCCTGTCACCGCAGCGAGCCCTCCGGTTCCCTGCATGGCCTGATGCGCGTGCGCGGTTTTGTACAGGATGATGGCCATATCTTCTGTAGCGAAGATCAGATCCAGTCAGAGGTTTCTGACTTTATGGATCTGCTGCACTCAGTGTACAAAGACTTTGGCTTTAATGATGTTATTTACCGTCTCTCCACTCGCCCGGAGAAGCGTGTAGGTTCCGATGAAAGCTGGGATAAGGCGGAGAAAGCCCTGGCCGATGCGCTGGATGCCGCGGGCCTGCCCTGGGAAGAGCTGCCGGGTGAAGGCGCCTTCTACGGACCCAAGATTGAATTCTCCCTGAAAGACTGTCTCGGCCGTGTATGGCAGTGCGGCACCATTCAGGTGGACTTCTCTATGCCGGGCCGTCTGGATGCACAATATGTTGCTGAAGATGGTTCGCGCCAGTCGCCGGTAATGTTGCACCGCGCAGCCCTGGGTTCCTTCGAGCGCTTTATCGGAATTCTGATTGAACACTACGAAGGTGCATTCCCAACCTGGCTGGCACCGCAGCAGGTGGCGATCATGAATATCACCGATCGCCAGGCTGATTATTGTCGCGATTTGCAAGCCCGCCTGAGTGAGCAGCAATACCGCGCCACAGCTGACTTGAGAAACGAGAAGATCGGCTTTAAAATCCGCGAGCACACGCTTCAGCGTGTTCCTTATCTGCTGGTGATCGGCGATAAGGAAGTGGAAAGTCAGACTGTGGCTGTTCGCACCCGTAGCGGTGAAGATCTGGGAGCTATGACGTATGAGTCATTCCTTGAGATCCTTGAGCAGGACGTTAGTCGTCGCGGTCGTTTGACAGAAGATAATGCATAACAACTTGGCAACTGGGAGACCATAGCTATTAAACGAGACACTAAGGGACGGTCCAAAAAGGCCCGCATAAATGATCAGATTGAAGCGTCAGAACTCCGCCTGATAGGTGCTGATGGCGAGCAGGTGGGCATTGTCTCCCTGGAGGAGGCGCTCGAGGCTGCGCAACAGGCCAGCCTGGATCTCGTTGAAATTGCCCCGGACTCCACGCCGATAGTCTGTAAGATCATGGACTATGGCAAGCACGTATTCGAGGCCAAGAAAGCCAAGAATGCCGCCAAGAAGAAACAGAAGCAGCAACAGATCAAGGAAATGAAATTCCGCCCGGGCACCGATATCGGTGACTACCAGATCAAGCTGCGCAATCTCGTCCGCTTCCTGGAAGCGGGTGACAAAGCCAAAGTATCCCTGCGCTTCCGTGGCCGTGAAATGGCCCACCAGGAGCTGGGTATGGAAATGATGCAGCGCATCGAGAAGGACCTGGAAGAGCTGGCCATTGTAGAGCAGCGACCCAAAATGGAAGGTCGCCAGATGCTGATGGTTCTTGCTCCTAGCAAAAAGAAAAAGTGAGGTTTGGGGAAGTCATTCCCGAGGTCTCCTTTTGAGAAGTGGTTGGGCGACGGCTGCCTCCCCACTCTCGCAGTGCCGATAACCCCGGTTATCGGCAGTTACTAAAGGTGCCTGTTTTACAGGCGATTATTCACTTTGGAGTACAAAATGCCGAAAGCAAAGACTCATAGTGGCGCTGCCAAGCGCTTCAAGAAGACGGCTGCGGGCTACAAGCACAAGCACGCTAACAAGAGCCACATCCTCACCAAGATGACCACCAAGCGTAAGCGTCAGCTGCGTGGCACCCAGACTATGAACAAGTCTGATGCCGGTCTGGTCGATCGTATGTTGCGCGCCAAGTAATTGGTCCAAATCGCAAAGGTTTAAGAGGATAGAAGTATGGCCCGTGTTAAACGTGGTGTAGAGGCGCGTCGTCGTCACAAGAAGATTCTGAAGCAGGCTAAAGGTTACTACGGTGCGCGTTCTCGCGTATTCCGCGTTGCCAAGCAGGCAGTTATTAAAGCTGGTCAGTATGCATACCGTGACCGTCGCGTTAAGAAGCGTAACTTCCGCGCTCTGTGGATTACCCGTATTAACGCCCAGTCCCGTGCAGAAGGCCTGAGCTACAGCCGCCTGATCGCAGGTCTGAAGAAAGCGGACATCGCACTGGATCGCCGTGTACTGGCTGATCTGGCTGTTTACGATAAAGCCGCTTTTGCTGCCGTAGTTGAAAAAGCTAAGGCAGCCCTGGCAGCGTAAGCTGTCACTTCAGTTGTAAAACTGAATACTTAAAATAGGGAAGGGCTGTAGCGGCCCTTCCCTATTTTTTTATGGGGTTTCCGCTATTTTTTACCGGTGGCGGTACCTGGGGTAGACCCCTCCGGTGCAGAGAGCACCGGCCGAACAAAGCAGAAAAAATTAATCGAAGTTGGATTCAAACGGGAACAGTTCGATGCAAGATTTGCAGTCCCTCACCGAGCAGGCAATGGAGCTGGTGGAGAAGGCCGACGGCCTCGCCGCACTGGATCAGGTGCGTGTTGATTACCTGGGCAAAAAGGGCCAGCTGACGGCACTGCTGAAAGGCCTGGGTAAGCTGTCTGCTGAGGAGCGCCCGGCGGCGGGTGCCAAGATCAACGAAGCCAAGCAGCAGGTTCAGGAAAAAATTAACGCGCGGCGCAATAGGCTGGAACAAGAGGCCATCAATGCCAAGCTGGCGGAAGAGACCATAGATGTCACCCTGCCGGGGCGCGGTGAAGAGCAGGGCAATGCTCACCCGATTACCCGCACCTTAAAGCGCGTAGAAGAATTCTTTGCCGGTATCGGATTTTCTGTTGAGAACGGCCCGGAGGTCGAACAGGACTACTACAACTTCGAAGCCCTGAATATTCCCGCGCACCACCCAGCGCGCGCGATGCACGACACTTTTTATGTGGACCCCACCACCGTACTGAGAACCCACACCTCCTCAGTGCAGATCCGCACCATGGAGAAAAAGTCTCCGCCGCTGCGTATTATCTGCCCGGGCCGCGTATACCGCTGTGATTCCGATGTCACCCACTCGCCCATGTTCCACCAGGTGGAAGGCCTGGTAATCGGCGAGAACATCAGCTTCGCCCACCTGAAAGGCACCATCGACCAGTTCCTGCGTGCCTTCTTCGAAGCGGAAGTACCGGTGCGTTTCCGTCCGTCTTACTTCCCGTTCACCGAGCCTTCTGCAGAAGCGGATATCCAATGTACCGCCTGTGGTGGCGAAGGTTGTCGCGTGTGTTCCGGCACTGGCTGGCTGGAAATTCTCGGCTGCGGCATGGTGCATCCGAACGTATTTGCCGCCTGCGATATCGACAGTGAAAAATACTCGGGCTTTGCCTTCGGTATTGGTATCGAGCGCCTCGCCATGCTGCGCTACGGCGTTAACGACCTGCGCTTGTTCTTCGATAACGATCTGCGCTTCTTGAAACAGTTCTAAGCCAAAATCGAATTGTGTAGGCCTGCGTGGCGAAAGGCCCCAGGCAAAATGCGCACAGAGCTGCGCTGACGGAATACAGAAAGAGATCAACTATGAAAATCAGCAACTCCTGGTTGCGGGAATGGGTAAACCCGGAACTCACCACTCAGGAACTGGCCGATCAAATCACCATGGCCGGCCTGGAAGTGGATGGCATAGAAAAAGTAGCGGGTGATTTTTCCGGAGTGGTTGTGGGTGAGATTATCGCCTGTGAACAACACCCGGATGCAGACAAACTGCGCGTCTGTAAAGTAGCCGGTCACCCTGAAGGTGAAATGCAAGTGGTGTGCGGTGCTCCCAACGCGCGTGTGGGTATCAAAATTCCTTTTGCCCTGGTAGGCGCCAAGCTACCGGGCGATTTTAAAATCAAGAAAGCCAAGCTGCGCGGTGTAGAGAGCTTTGGCATGCTCTGTGCGCAAACCGAACTGGAGCTGGGCGAAGACAACGACGGTATCTGGGAGTTGCCGGAAGACGCACCCACCGGTACCGATCTGCGTGAATACCTGCAGTTGGATGATGAGACCATCGAAGTGGATCTCACCCCGAACCGTTCCGACTGCCTCGGTGTTGCCGGTATTGCCCGCGAAGTGGGCGTGCTGAACCGCTGCGCCGTTCAGGGCCCTGAAATTGCCCCGGTACCCCAGCAGATTGAAGAAAGCCTGCCGGTATCCCTGCTGGCGGAATCTGCCTGCCCACGCTATGTAGGCCGGGTAATTCGCAATATCGATATCAAAGCCCAAACTCCTCTGTGGATGCAGGAGCGCCTGCGCCGCAGCGGCCTGCGCAGCATCGACCCGGTAGTGGATGTCACCAACTACGTCCTGCTGGAACTCGGCCAACCCATGCACGCCTTTGACCTGGAGAAACTCTCCGGTGGTATCAAAGTGCGTATGGCTGAGCACGGTGAAGAACTGACTCTGCTGGATGGCCAGGAAGTAAAACTGCAGGAAGGCACCCTGGTTATTGCCGACGAAGAAAAGCCCCTGGCGATGGCCGGTATTATGGGCGGCCTGGATTCCTCTGTTACCGAAGGTACCCAGCATATCTTTCTGGAGAGCGCCTTCTTCAATCCGCTGGCGATTGCCGGCAAGGCCCGCTCCTACGGCCTGCACACGGATTCCTCCCACCGCTTTGAGCGGGGCGTGGACTACCACCTGCAAGAGAAAGCGGTTGAGCGCGCTACCCAGCTGCTGCTGGATATTGTTGGCGGCGAGCCCGGCCCAGTACATCTGCGCGAGCTGACTGAAACCATGCCCGCCGAGCGTCATATCACCCTGCGCCGCGCGCGGGTAGAGCTGGGCCTGGGCATCAAGCTGGCCGATGACGAAATCGTCGATATCCTCACCCGTCTGGGACTGGAAAAGATCGATCAGAATGATGAAGGCTGGACTTTCCTCGCACCCAGCTTCCGTTTCGATATCGCCATCGAAGCAGATCTGCTGGAAGAGCTGGCCCGTGTGTATGGCTACAACCGTATCCCCAGCGAAAGCTTTACCGCTGAACTGGAAATTGCCCCGCGCCCAGAGAGCATGGTTGCCCAGGACAACCTCGAGCAAACCCTGCTGAGCCGCGGTTACTACGAAGCGATCACTTTCAGCTTTATCGATAGCGACAACGCCGCTCTGTTTGATCCGGAAGCCGACCCGGTGGCCCTGCAAAACCCGATCAGTGCCGAACTTGCGGTTATGCGTACCACCTTGCTGGCAGGCCTCTGTAAAGCTCTGCAATATAACCTCAACCGCCAGCAGAACCGCGTGCGCCTGTTTGAAACCGGCCTGCGTTTTGTACCTGGCGCCGAGCTGCAGCAAGAGCAGATGATCGCAGGCCTGGCTTATGGCAACCGTTATGCAGAGAACTGGACGGGCAGTAAAGACAGTGTGGATTTCTATGATGTGAAAGCTGACGTGGAAGCCCTGCTGGCACGCACTGGCGCCGCCAATGAGTTCCGCTTTGTTGCCGGCCAGCACCCCGCGCTGCACCCAGGCCAAACCGCCAAGATCATGCGCGGCGACCGCGAAGTAGGGGTTATTGGCGCTCTGCACCCTCAGCTGCAGAAGAAGCTGGATCTGTCCAAGCCTGCCTTCGTATTTGAGCTGAGCCTGGAAGCGATCGGAGAGGGCAAAGTGCCTGCATTCCGCCCGCTATCCAAGTTCCCGGAAGTGCGTCGCGACCTGGCTTTATTGATCGATGCCGATGTTCCTGCCGCCAGCTTGGTGGAAACCGCCGTCGAAGTAGCCGGCGAAACCTTGACCGACCTCAAAATATTTGATGTCTACCAGGGCAAAGGCATTGATTTAAATAGAAAAAGTGTCGCTTTGGGGTTGACCTTTCAGCATTCGTCGCGCACCCTTAATGACGACGAAATCAATGCCGCTATAGATGCGGTGGTCGGAAAACTAGAAGAAAAATATAACGCTAGTCTGCGCTAGCAGGGCATGATGCTCTCGGGTGCAGGCTGAATTGCACCCCGAGAGCGTCTGCTACCGGGTTGAAGCCGCCGCGGTTTGGGCCGCTTCCGATCTGGAGTCGACGCCTCTGAATCAATTGGTAGGATCCAATGACAGAGGCACTGACCAAGGCCGGGCTCGCCGAGAAACTGTACGAAGAGCTGGGCTTTAACAAGCGCGAAGCGAAAGAGATCGTCGAGTACTTCTTCGAGGAAATCCGCAATGCGCTGGAAAATAACGAGCAGGTCAAGCTCTCGGGCTTTGGCAATTTCGACCTGCGCGACAAAAGCCAGCGGCCAGGCCGTAACCCGAAAACCGGCGAAGAAATTCCCATCTCAGCCCGCAGGGTAGTTACCTTCAAACCAGGGCAAAAACTCAAGGCACGAGTAGAAGAATATGCTGGAACCGAGCAATAACGCTCAGCTACCTGCAATTCCTGGAAAGCGCTATTTCACCATTGGAGAGGTGAGTGAATTATGCGCCGTTAAACCCCATGTCCTGCGTTACTGGGAACAGGAATTCCCGCAGCTGAAGCCTGTAAAGCGCCGTGGTAATCGCCGTTATTACCAACATCAGGATGTCATCATGATCCGCCAGATTCGTGCGCTCCTGTACGAAGAGGGCTATACCATTGGAGGGGCCCGCCTGCAGATAGAGACCGGCAGCGAGCGGGCAGAAGTGGTACAACTACAGCAGGTACTGCCAGAAGTGATTGCAGAACTGAAAGATGTGGTAGCCCTGCTGGAAGGGGAAAATAATTTCTAAAATCGCTAATCCGGGCTTGCAATCCACTGCTAGTCCGGTATGATTCACGCCACATCGGAATACGATGTCTTTAAAAATCAATCACTTAGCGAAGTGAGCGATTTTTCAAAATCGGAGCGTAGCGCAGCCTGGTAGCGCACCACACTGGGGGTGTGGTGGTCGTCGGTTCAAATCCGGCCGCTCCGACCATCTTTCTTTATATCTCATGCGGCTTTCAGCCACTTTTCCCGATTGAGCGTACAAAAACCAATTCTCAAGCGTACAAAAACCCCGTACAAAAACTCTCAATCACTTCCGCATCAGTAATTTCGGGTCGATGCTGATACCCACTTCTTTGTATTCCCGCTCATGCCCTCCGAGATAAAACTTCTCAGTAATTTCTGCATCCGTATGGGCGCATATTTCGGCAATCTCTTCCGGGCTGTGACCGGATTTCTTAAGCAGGTGAGAGGCTAGGGCGCGCACCTCGTGAAATGTCGGCCTGGCACTGCTGGGTAAGTCCTGGCGAACCTCTGCGGCGTCTCGTGCGTCTTTAAATTGGTTTGATAGCCTTGCTGGCATCAATCTACACCAATGCTCATCTTGCTTCGCTCGGGGTTGTCTTTTCTTTGGTTGATATGAAACCGCAAAAGGGCATCGATAATTTTGCAGGGAGAGCTGTCGGGCTTGGTTAATTACTTGGCGTAATCCAGGGTGATGATTGTAAGACCAGCGCAGATATGTAGCTCTTTCTTCGCCGCGTTGATTAATTGATTTCTCTACCCCTTTATCAATCCCTGCATCGGTTACATGCTTGTCCAGCCGTAAGCTGCACACATCACCGCGGCGCATAGTTGTAAGCAGTGATAAATCCATAGCAATTTGCAGACCTGTATAACCCAGCTCGCCAGCTGCGTCGTGTATGCGCCAGAAATCTTGCAGGGTAAGCCGTTGACGTACTTTTTCCGGTCGTTGCCTTGGAATTAATTTAGGGGCTTCGTCACTGGTGTTAAATGGATTAAATGTAAGTTTTGGAACCGAGCCCTCCAGCATTAAATAATTAATAAAGCTGCGCAGGGCAGCACGGCTATTTCGTTGGGGATGATAATCTTGCGATTCCCACCAGTCGCGAACCATTGTCAGCGTTAGCTCATGCGGCATAGGGTTTTTAAGCTGTTCGCACATACGCTCAACATAGCGGCGCTTTTGGCTCCAGCGTGCAGCTGTGGCCTGTTTGGGGTGGTTTAGTTCCATCCAGGCAACCCAGTCGCTGTAGCGGTCCAGCAGGCTTCCTGCTCGCGCAGTCCAAACGGTATCCGTTGTTGCTGGCTGACGCTCATAGAGGTCGCGCTGTCGGTTGGCTTGTTTTGCCTGACGAATCGCTTCGGCTGTTGTGCCGTGGAATGTGAGACTGGAGCCATCTGGGCGCAAATAGCGCCAATAGTTTGCCCGCTTTTTGGGGTCGGTATAAAGGTTTTCTGGCAACTCCAGACCGTCCACATATCTAGGCTTTTTTGGTCTAGCCATTATTTTCTTCCGTGTTATCTGCGTGCGAGTAGCGGTGAGATTGGCTCTGCTTCTGCGGCCGTGCGCTCTTCCGTGCGTATTGTGTAAGGGTCATGAAACCCGTTTCGGTAAATATATAATCTATCGCCTAACCAGCGCCCAGCAACTTCACCAGTTGAAACCCACTTTATAACGGTCTCGCGTGCGGGCTGGGTTCCGGCAAAGCTCTCTCTAACCCAATCTTTCCAGTACATCAGTTGATTGATGCTTTGGGGCGCCCTTTGCTGGCCGCCCTCAACAACTCCGGTTTGTGCTTTCATACCGTCACCTATGATATGGTTGAGTTGGATTCCGCAGGATTGCAATCAGGGCAGGGCTCCGAATATCCACATGGATGTTCTTGTGTTATTCCACCGATTTCACCACGCCCGCAGCATGTACTGCATGAGCCATTATTTATTTCATAAAGTGGGGTGAGGTCCGTTAAATGGCCATCATCGCGTGACATCGATTCAATGCTTGCAGTCTGCTCTGCTTCCTCTTTTGAGGGAAAATATCTATATGACGCTCTTCTGGTGCCGGTATCTCTCATGCGCCAGACAGCTAAGTTATATTCTGTGGGTCTGTTTCCAGTTGATTCAGTGGCCACCTGAAACTGCGAAAACATCCAATGCAGGAATTCATTAAATTCTGGGTCGTAGAAGGTGAACCCTTCGCTGGTTCCGGCTATTTCCGTGGCTTTTTGCTTCCACCGCTCCAGGAGGTTTTCAAATCTAACGGGGGCGACAGAGAGTTGAGCTTGTAATTCCTTGCACTTGCTCTCCCAAAGCTCTGCTCTTTGGTCTTCCCATCCTGAAACGGCCGCCCAGCCCTCGGGGTCTTCGTTTGAAAATGCAGGCTCTAGGGGTCTTGGCCCTATTTTTTCTATGATTTCCTGTTCCATTGCATATCCCTCGATATTGTCTTTCACCCGCAAAACCCGCACTGGGCGGGCTGGGGGAGTTATTTGGAGCTTGCAAATTTGTTGGTTCGCTTACTCAGATCAACTCTAGGGGCGTTACCCCTTCGTTATCATTTTCTTACCCTCGGTTGAGTTAAATTATTGATTAGTTAAATGGGCTAGGCCCTGCACCTACCCAGCCCCAATTAAGGGGCTCAGTAAGAGTTGAAATTAGTTCAGGCTGCAAACGGATAAATATCGACCCCTTCAACACTCAGCACATCGGGGGGGGTAATTTATTTTGCAGATGCAGTTCCTTTGTTTTGTCTTCTTAACTCAGCAACTACAGCACGCTGAATCATTTGGAATTTATCTGACTTAACCGCGACTCTTTCGGGTTTCCGGTTTTTTAAACCCTGGAATGCAGAAAGGAATTTTTTTACTTCTGCTACTACTGCTGTTGCCTGCTTATTGAGAGGTAGTTTTGAAATTTCCATGTGAACCCCGTTAGAGGCCCTGAACCAGCGGCCCAGATTGATAGTTAAAATGGTGGTGGCTCATCAAACTGCTGGTTGAAGTCATTTGTTCCACCCATGGCGTTTGGGGGCTGTCGGTTCTGTTGATATCCCTGGCCTTGGGTTGGTCTTTGCTGTGGCTGGCTTTGCGGGGCCATAGGGGAGGGCGGCTGAAATCCCTGGCCCTGCTGAGCGCCATTCTGCTGGCCATCAAGCATCTGCATTTCAGCTGCGACAATTTCTGTAGTGAAGCGGTCCTGGCCACTGTTTTTGTCTTGCCACTTCCGCGTGCGAAGTGAGCCCTCAACATAAATCTTCGCCCCTTTGCGAAGGTATTCTCCGGCTATTTCTGCAAGGCGATTGAAAAAGACTACGCGGTGCCATTCGGTGCGCTCTTGCTGTTGGCCGGTTTGCTTATCCTTCCAGCTTTCACTGGTGGCTAGGCTGACATTGGTTACAGCTCCACCGCTGGGCGCATACATAGTTTCTGGGTCACTACCCAGGTTGCCGATAAGAATTACTTTGTTGATTCCTCTAGCCATGATTGGCTCCTTCAAAAAAGCGCCCTGTACTAGCGGCGCAAGACCCACGCGCTAACGTATTTGTAAGGCAGGTCTGGCTTCGGCCAACCGTGCCCCTGGAATTTCCTGGCCTTTTTTCAGGGCGGCCAATATGGCTTTCTTGTCGGGTGTGAATGTGTTTTTCACGGTGACGAATTCACCGGGTAGGGCATCTTCATTCTCAATCTCAACTTTGGCCATAGGCTTTTTCAGAGAGATAGTGAACACCGGGCATTCAATTTTCTTAATTCCGCATTCCTGCATATTGAAGCGGAGATATTCGGTGATTGAATTGCGGCGGTTTTGCAGGGCTTTTTTCTTGGCTTGTAACCGCTTAATTTCATCATCAAGCCCCTTTTCAAAGGGAGTGAAGTTCATGAGGAGATTTCCTATCTGGATAGCCTTCTCATTAAATTCCAGTTCTATCCCTTCCAGAGTGTCGGCAATGTCTGCCGGCGTCATGTCGTTATCTTCGGCTAGTTGCTTCAGCTCGCGGGCTTGGTCGGTGATTTCATATAGTTTTAAGGTGGTCATCATGCGGCTCCTTTGAGGCTTTCCTTTTGTGCTTCGTAGGTTTGGGTGAGAGCGGTAATTCCTTTTTTGGCGACCTCTGCGAGGTGTGGCATATTTCCTTGCCGCTCAAGGTGTTTAATTGAGGTTTTGAATATTCCGGCGGCCTCATGAAGACGACGGGAGCTTTTCAGTGTCTCGAGGTGTTTCTGGACGTACTCGGTAAGCTCTTTGGTTTGTTTGTCTCGCGCGGAGTCTTTGTCTTCAGCCTTATCGATTTGGCTTTCCAGCTGGCGCTCTTGACGGTATTCGGGGTCATCCCATTCGCCGCTATAAATATCTGCGGAGAATCCGAGGAAGGAGAAGCATTTTTTGAGGGCGTCAGAAAGGGACTTTTTAGCTGCCTCTTTATCTTCGACAAAATACTTATTTTTATGTGACCAATAGATACGAGGTGTATGGCCGTAGTTTTCTACATGACCGCGCACTCCATCGATCATGTACCAGAGACGCAGCCTGATTGTGTGGGTGAGGTTATGGCCAATTTCCTGACCCTCTACAAATATTGGCGCGCCTTTATCATCACGCTCTTCGACAATTTCATAACCCCAGCCAATACCAATTGGCCCCCATATTTCGGTAGCTTTCTCAACCATGGCTATATGGTTGATGCTGGCAGTTTTGCGGCCTTCTAGCGTTGACTCTTTTACAAAGCGAGCGTCAGTTTTCTTTACTCGCTGCCAGATGCTTAGATTCTCAGACATTTTGCTCACTCCTTTGATTAGAGAGGGGAGGGCTTAAAAGCCTTCCCGCTCGTCGAGGTATCCAGTGTTGCGAGCTGCAATTTCTAAATCTTCGCGACACCCTTTAGCCATTTGTATTGCGTATTGCTTGGCCAGCCTTTTAATCTCAACTCCCGCAGCGCAACCATCCTCTTCAGCGAGCTTGAAGATTTTTCCAAGCTCATCTTCTCCAAGTTCGTCGTTCGCTATTTCGGTAAACCGGCTATGGCAGTTGGCTTCGGCTCTAGATAGGCGGCCATCTTTTGTGAGGATACGGCGCAGGAAAAAATCGGCAGCTAGGTTCTCTGTCTTGGCTTTTTGAATTGCCCCTTCATCTGGCAGAGAGTCTTGCTGACGCTCATAACTTCTGAGAGAGTCTTCGGCGGGGGTGGTTGAGCTGGCTGTGTACATTTCCCTGTCCTCATGTAGCGTCTGAGATAAATGTATCACAATGATAAAGTCGTGCAACATTAAAGATAAATTATTTTATCTTTCTGGCGTGTAACTTCTTGAGTATTAACGTTGAAATTTCTGGCGCTGCTCGCCCGATAGCCAATGAAAGAGCTTCCTCATCCGAGGTGTCCACATCTGAATGTATGCCGAGGATATCGTTAGGTGTTATAGAGAACTCACGGTAAAGCGTGGAAAACTGCTGAAATGTAAGTGAGTTTTTCTTTCCTCTTTCAAGGTCCCTGATAGCGCCGCGCTCCAGTCCTAGGAGCTTACCTAGTCTTTCCTGGCTCATTTTCTTTGACTTTCTGGCTCGGTGAATCACCTGGCCGGGTGTGAGGTTTTGCGTCATCCGAGATACAATATTTAGCGGATTTGCGGGATTTATCACGCATAAGTTATCAAAATGATTGATTATGCCTCCTTTTCGATTTTATTTCGGGTGTTAATCTCTTCAGGTCACACGGGGACCTATGGACGGGAGGCAACGTGAGTCGTCTATTCAGGGAGCTGCGAGAGCAGAAGAGGGGCGATAGTTTAATTGTGATTGATGCAATCAAGGAGGGGTTAAGGTGGGCCGGATATCAGTGTGGCGATTGCATCAAATTTCGTAGTTGCACCAAGGTGGCTCAGGAGGAGTTCTGCTTGGATTGGGAGTTCTCTACTCCCCTCGATAAACCATGCGAATCGCAAAAGTCGGGTCCATAACCTCTGTGGACTGGGATTGCTCTGTATAAGCGTAAACAGTGGTGATTGCTCTGGCTCTAGCTTCTACCGGCATACTCTTAATGCCTAGTTCAGTTACCTTCTCCTCTACAGCTGTGATGCAATCGACAAGTAAATCGAGGTTAATGCCTTTGTTTGTAGTTACGGCATCCCCAGTCTCTCTATGTATTACATCAAGCCAACCTTTTTCACGACCACAGGTAGATTCGATTCGCCTAGCGACTGTAGAGCCAATACTGCGGCGGGGATTGGGGCCGATTAGCTGGGAAAGCTGGGAGGGCTGCATATCTAATGCTACAGCGAATTCCTTGAGACTATTGAACTCTTTGGAGAGCTGTCGGGCATTCTCAAGCCTGATATTGCTAACTTCCATTCGTGTGCGCCTGTAGACCATTTTTATTTGCTCACATCATTTTGATAAACCCAGGAAGCCCAATCAATTGGCCAGAATGATTCATTATGGCGCACTTTACCACAAGTCTAGTTTATCAATGATTGCTTAAAATGTATCAATAAGATACATTTTAAGCATGACACCAATCGAATTCCTGACACCAATGAGCCAAAGAGAACGTGCAAGCTTCGCAGAGAAGATAGGCACGACACTTGGCTACCTGAACCTAGTTCGAGGCGGGCACCGTCGTCTGGGACCAAGTCTTGCCAAAAGGTTTGTATCCGCAAGTGGCGGGCAGGTGAGTCGCCCCGAGGCGCGGCCAGACCTCTGGCAGTAGGACTGATTGGCTTCACTAACAACTGAAGAGCTGAAAGCAACTTTTCAAACCAAGGATGATTCAGGTAACAGCAATGGAGACGAGTTTAAGGAAATGCAATTTAAGGATTAAGCAGTCTGACTTCGACCAGCTTAAGTCCAGAGCTATGGAATTGGGCATAGGCCATGAACAGTTACTGAGAATCATGATTGAAGCCTGCCTTCCAGTTTATACAGCTCAGACTCCCACAGACTTAAAAGAAGCCCTAACGGGTATGGCGGTCCTCTCCAAAGTCCGCGCGTTCTAAATAGATTTAGATTTCTCAGCCGTAGAAGTACCGATAAAAAACAAAAGCGGTGCAACTTTCAAGAGCAAAATAAAGGGGCAATTTATGTCTAATAAAACTCCTAATGCGCTAACTCTAAATGAGCCGCGTATAACAATTCCTGCCCAACCCCCGAAAAATTACAGTGAATTACAAACAGACGAAAAGCGACGCCAGCAGATGGCTGGCTTATGTAGCGATATTGTCGATTCACTTTGTGAGCCTCAGAGAGGCTCAGAGGCTCCCTCTAACTTTATTGAAGTAAAGGGGGGTTAACTGTGAGCGCTGAGGCCACTTTTTGGGCATGGCAGCAGGGTGTGAAGTCCACGCATAAGCTAGTGCTGCTGTCTCTTGCCAATTGCCACAATGAGGCCAATGGGCAGTGTAATCCATCCATTGCCTATATCGCCCAATCAACCGGCCTAAACCGTAAAACAGTCATCACGGCGATGGAGCACCTCGAAGAATCTAGCCTCATTATCCGCGCCAAATCGACAGGTTCTAGCAATCAGTTCACTTTGAATTTTGGCCAAATCACCAGTACCAAAAACGGTACTAGTCCCAAAAACGGACCAGGCCCAAAAACGGACATAACCAGTCCCAAAAACGGTACTGGACCAGTCCCAAAAACGGACCACGAATCTAAAAAGAAACTAAAAGAACCTAAAAATATTAATAGGGGATTGGATTTTTCATCCTGGCCAACCGAACCCGGGAAGGAAGTTTTGCAGGACTGGAAAAAAGTCCGTAAGGCTCCGCTCACCCAGACCGCGGTAAATCAACTTGCAAAGCAGTTCCACTTGGCAAGCCGGCATGGCTACTGCGTTGATTATTGCCTTGCCGTTTGCTGCGAGAGAGAGTGGCGAGGATTTCAGTTCCAGTGGCTACTGAATCACGAGAACCAAGGGCAGCAGTCTCACTCTCCATCCATGCATCAAGGGCGGACCCGAGACCGGTCCGTGACCGAAATACTCACCGACACCAGCTGGTAAACCTATAACCATCACGGAGTGATACCCATGACCGTAGCCACCATTCCAGAAGCCCTTCAGCGGATCTCAACCACTGAGCCCTGTAGCCCGCTAGCAGTGTTCCGCACCAAGCGAGTTGACCAAGTGGATGTGATGTTTGCAAAAACCATCCGCACCCAGCAGCGCATCGAGTGGGGCGATATCAACTACCTGGGTAGCTTCCACAAGGAGAGCTTGAGCGAGGCCCGCCAGCGGCTTCATGACTGCTCAGAGAGTATGCGAGAAGTCGCGTGATGAATGAGCCAGCCCCAACCAAAACACTTCTTTATTTGGAATTCTCTCTGTGGGTGGTGGCGGTTGGCTCAGGTGTTTGGTTTTTGATTGGGTTGGAGTAGGGGGAGCGATGGCAGCTTATTACAACGAAATAGATCCGTTCGTTGCCCAGTGGTTAAGGGAGTTAATTTCAGCTGGACACATAGCGCCAGGCGAAGTGGATGAAAGGAGTATTGAAGATGTTCGAGCAGATGAGCTTGTTGGATTTACCCAATGCCATTTCTTCGCCGGAATCGGAGTCTGGAGTTTTGCACTCAGAAAAGCTGGTTGGCCGGATAGAAAACCAGTCTGGACCGGGAGCTGCCCTTGCCAGCCTTACAGCCAGGCAGGCAAAGGAAAAGGGGAGGCTGACGAGCGGCACTTATGGCCCACGTGGTTCCATCTCATCGAGCAGTGCCGACCTGGAACAATCTTTGGCGAACAGTCTTCAAGTAAAGCTGCGCTCGCTTGGCTCGACCTTGTACAAGCTGACCTGGAAGGAGCGAGTTACGACAGCGGGGCGCTCGATTTATGCGCTGCGGGCGTCGGTTCCCCGAACATCAGGCAGCGGCTCTACTTTGTTGCAGAAAACAGGTTGGGCAACTCCGGCTGCCCGGGACTGGAAAAGCGAATCGGCGAGCAAGGAATTCAATCAGAAAAGGTGGTCGCATTCCCGAGGAAAACCGTTGAGCGCACAGGTGACGTTAGCAGGATGGGGCACGCCAACTGCGAGTACTCCAGGAGGCACACCGGAAAGAGCTCTGGAGAGGAAAAAGGGAACATCTGCGGGACAGTCTGTAACAGCTCTTGCGCACCAAGTGCAGCTAATGTCCCTGGTCCGACTAACGGCTTCTGGAGAAATGCTGACTGGCTCGGATGCAGAGATGGAAAGTTCCGGCCAGTTGAACCCGGAACATTCCCGCTGGCTGATGGCGCTCCCGCCCGAGTGGGACGATTGCGCGGTTATGGCAATGCAGTCAATGCGGAGTTAGCAGCTGCATTTATCAGTGCATACAGGGAGGTTAGCAATGCCTGAGCAGCACTTAATCCGAAATGAATTTGCCAGGTCTCAACTGATTGATTTTATCAAGGCGTTAAAGTTGGACGGTAAGCCCTGGCTATTCAAGTGGAATCGCCACAACCCTAACAGCTGGCCCATGAAGAAAACTTGGCGTATGTGGATGAGCGAAACAGCTGAATGGATGGCAGCGAGAGGTGCAACCATGCCTCTATGCATGAAAGGCGGCAAACCGTATGGACAGCGTCCATTCAACGCTCAGGACGCGCATGAGCTATTTGTGAGTCAGCACCTGGGGCTTGATGCAAACGGTAAACGCTACAAGACCGCCAGCGGCGAGAAAGGCGAGATGCTTCGCATGATGGATATGCATTTGGCCTGGGCAACCGAACGTGGATTATTTCTGACCGTGCCAGGGGAAGGTGAATTCATGAAGCTGAAGCAGGGAGGAGAGCAATGAGCAAAATTCGCAAGTCTGCTAGAGGCGAAGAATGCACCTTGAGGTTATTCCCTCACTGTAACAGCAACCCGGAAACGGTGGTGCTTTGCCATCTGCCCAGCAATGCAGGTCTAGCCCGAAAGTCTCCTGACTGGTGGGGTGTATACGGCTGTAGCAATTGCCATGACGTTATTGATGGCCGGAGCAAAACGGATATCTCAAAGGCTGAGGTGGAGCGCAGCAAGCTTAGAGCGCTATACGAAACCCAAAGCAAGATGCGCGAAAAGGGATTGATAAAGGAGTAACCAATGCCTAGCTGGGGAAATACCGAACTAACTCGCAACCAGCAGAGCGCCTTGTTTGAGCCATCTCCGTGCGATGCGTGTAAGCAAAGGGATAGGTGTGCAGCCGAAGAGCTCGCTTGCAGTGATTACCTACGCTGGCAAGACACAGGCAAGGTGAGGTATCGAGATAGAGAGCCCACATCAAAGATATTCCGAAAAATCTTTAAGGTGAAGCAATGAATTTTCACTCAGCTCGACAGGCTTGGCATGATGCATTTGATACGGCTACGCAACAGTCTGATTATGCAGAAATCTTGGGCGGTCAGACGGTGCGAAGCCGAGGTAGAAAGCACTACATCGATGAAATTCGGGATGAGAATGGAAAAGTTACTGCTAGATTGGCAGGTCAGACTGTTTATGCAACTGAAACTAGGGTGGGGAAGGGCAGTAGTGGCCGAATTATGGATGCTTGCGAGAAGGGGTTGGTGCAGCATGCTATTGCAAAGTTGAGAGAAACTGATGAGCTTGCTTACTGTTGGGGGATGGCTGCTTATGCACCGCCGGGAAATAGGTATAAGGAGCGGGCTTATCTTTTGAGTTACATGATGGCGCATTTTAGAACCTGGGATGAGTCGCATGCCCCTTTGAAAGCTGGGCAGTTGGCCCTATTTTGTATTCACTCTTTTGCTTTACGTGATGTGACAGGGAGGCGAATTGATCTTCGTCAGGCTAGACGATTAGTTAAGTGTGATAAAGATGAGTGGCATCGAGAGTGGCGCAGGATTTGGGTTCGGTTTGAGAGGTTGCTTGATTCTTTGCCTGTACGGGCGCTTCAGCCATTATCCTTTTTGGTGCGCTCCGCCTAGAAATGATTTTTTAGTGAATAAGAATTATTTGAGGGTGCTTTTCTTGTCCTTGAGACGAGTTTTGAAAAGTTGATTTCTAGTCTGACATAACGCAAAAAAAATTTTTAGTGGATTTGAGGCTATTCCTTTACCCTTATCTTGCTGTTTGATATTCGTGTTTTAGGGGACAAATTCTAGTTCTCTTACTGTTCGTGCGCAAAAAATTAGGTTCTTAAATTTGATGATTATTGATGGGGGAGGCAAGAATATGAATGTGGCTATTCAGAAGGACATGGATGGAATTGTGATAAGTGTTGGAAAAGAATTTCTTAGGGAGCTTAAAAAAGATCTTCCTTTCTTTTCTCTTTCTGGTGTTCTTGTTGGTGCCCTTATTTTAGTGCACCACTGGCTTAAAGGGGGTAGGGTGGCACCAAATGAGTCCTGGCCGGATCAACTTTTTGCAGACTTTGTTGCTGTTCAGGCTTATGGGTTGATACTCTTTGGGGTCTTAATTACAGGGTCGATGGCAGCTTTTATATCTCGAGTAGGAATTCCATTCAATATCTTTCACGATTCTACTGAGCATTTGAAGGTTAGATTGAGACAGCTGACAAGCTCAATTGTGGCATTCACTATAGGCATCTCTATAGTTTCCTTCCTGCATTTCCTTTTTACTGGTCTGGTGGGTGGTGGTGCTCTTGTTCTTCTCATAATTTTATTTAATTTAATGTTGGTTTCTGGGTTGTTTACTTCCTCAGCGCTTCTGTGCTGGTTAGAGCGCTCAAGTCACTGGGTTGTTCCTCTGCTTTCAATTGCTCTTTTGGGTTTTGTGTTGGTCTTTTTCTTTCTCATTTTTTATTGAGCGGTGAGTGGATGTGCTTTATGTGGCTAGATCCTTCGCCTGTTGCGGCCCTGAGTGCTTTTATGCGAACTACATATCTCTTAATATAAGCGGCTGTAAGGTAGGGTGGTTAAGATTTAAGGGTATATTCCAGAAGTATGATGAATGGATTGTTATAGGGATAATGTTTGTTGTTGTCGATTCGAGTTTCAATTGGGTCGATTTTTCTGTATGTAACTTGCTCGGTTGATGTGGTTGTGTGTTTGGTGGGGGTTTTGTGAGTATATGTGACTTTGATGAGTGTAGTTATAAAAATTATTCTGATGCTTCTAGCTGTGCTTTACATCTTGAGAAGGGTGGTGAGCTTAATGGTTCAATACGGTCTGATTTTTTTGACTTACTGATAGAATCTATTGCAGATCAGACGGCTGAGAGTTCGCTTAGTAGTGAAAAATCTCAATTGAAGGGAAGAGTTATAGGCTGTCTTAAGCGTGGACAGTTGCCTTCAGATTTAGTCTTGTCGGGCAATAAGCCTGTTTTTGTTTTCTCTGGAGTTGATTTTCCGAGTTTTGGGGGTTCAGGCCAGTATAATTATTTGGATGCTCTAAGGATCCTTGGGCGAATCCATTTTAATCAGTGTAAATTTTGGGGTGGTATTCTCGATCTACATAACACCCAGGTCAGTTATCAGGAGTGCCGCTTTTATAATAACTGGACAGTCTCTAAAGGAAAGCTATTAGAAGAATACCAGAATGTACTTTACGATAGTTGTAGGTTTGAGGGTGATGTTCTCCTGTCTGGAGGTGATGGTGGAGCTAAAGATTGGTCAGCTCCTGTTTTTTCTGATTGTGATTTCAAGGGCAAACTTGAGTTAAGCAGAATTTCATTTGGTTCTCGGGTTTTTGATAATTCTGACCGTAAAGGTCGCAGTGCAGTTTGCAATAGTTTAATTGTAAGTGAGTGTAGTGTAAGTGATGCCTTTGTTATTAATAATACCATTTTCCAGTCCATATTGATTCGTGATTCCACTTTTTCTGGTAAGTTTAAAATAAGGGAGAGTCAGGTAGGGGGTTTTGAGTCGCGTAGTGTTGATTTCGATAATAAATTTGATCTGTATGGTACTAAGTTTGGATCTTTTTCATTAGAGAAGGTTGTATGTGAAGGTTTTGTTAATCTTGAAGAGAGTGAATTTGGCTTGTTAGATCTTTCAGAGGGTGATCTGGTGGCCAAGTTTGCACATGTTACCTTCTTGGATTTTGCAAATTTCAGAGGTGCAAAATTTTATTCGGGTTTAGATATTGAAAAAACAAATATCAAGAACTCTCCTAATTTTTTAAATGCAGATGTTAGCTTTGAAGGGACGAACAGGGAAACGCTACGTATTATTAAGGACTCTTTTGATGGGGTTGGGAATCATATCGAAGCTAATAAATATTTTGTTCTGGAGATGAATAAATATAGAGAGGAGCTTTCGAGTAAGCCCAGGAGCCAAGAAAAATTCATCTTATGGTTGAGTTCAAAAATATCTGGATTTGGTGTTAGTTATTTGCGGCCATTGTTTTATTTTTTTGCTCTTTCGGTTCTCTATTATCTTCTTATTTTGGGTTATGAGGGGAACTATTTGTATAAGGCTTTCCCTGGTCTTAGTCCTTTTATTATTGACCATATTAATGGCTTTGCATCAAATATTTCACCATTTAAGCGGTTTCTTAAGGAAGGTATGGAGTTTATTAGTTTAATTTTCTATATTGCTTTTGCTATTCTTGTGTGGCACGTAGTTGTAGCAGTAAAAAGACACGTTAGGAGATAGACTAGGGTGAAATTCCATAGAGAACCAAAATCCTTGACTTTCTCTGTGTCAGAACTGTATAAAAATCCCATTGCAGAATAAATATGCGAATCCACCGTACAATTCTCTGAAGCTCGCTCAGTGTGGGCTTTCTTTTTTATGACCACTCTCCAGCATTGCGCTATATCACTAGATGGTGAGTTGAATTCGTAAGATGTGAAAGTGAGTTAGCTATGATGAATGTTGCGTTGCAATAAGGATTGGTGCAGGGTATTGGTACGGTTTGAGAGATTGGCTAACTCTTTGTATCGCCGACCGCTTTTTATGGATGAGTCAGCTTCTAATTAATAATTGAGATAAATACTTATCTTTTAAGGTATTATCAATAGCCATTCATTATAAGGGAGTAGAAGTACTAGTTAGGTGGTTTTGGGTGTTTCAAAGATAACACTTATTTTTATTGTAAATGGAAGTTAGGAAGTTTTTGTGAAGTTTATAAATATATCTCGAGTTTTAATGTTTCTCGCCGTTTTAGCTTTGCCAGTGACTGGTTTCTCTAAAACCATCTACATGGCTACAGATGGAAATGACGCAAATGCAGGTCTATCGATAACCGACCCAGTTAAAACTTTAAGCAGAGTGCATGAGCTAGTTGATTTTAGTGATGGGGATACCACTGTTCTCATTAGAGGAGGTGTATATCATGGTGAGTCGATATCTTGGACGAAAACATCAAGTGAATATGGGTTAAAGATCACTGCTTATGGTGATGAAGAGCCAGTTTTTGAGGGGGAGGGGCATCCTGTTTTTTTTAAGTTGAATGCTCAAAAAGGTGAGTGTACTAATGTTGAAATAAGTCATCTTACGATGAAACACTATGCCACCTTTGCAATTTTGTTAAGCGGTGGGCGGTCTGAGCGCACAACAACATGGAATGGATGTAATAGTATACATAATAATAATTTTGTGGAAATTGGGACTCTTTATGATACTTCAAATTGTTCTGATGGCTGTAAAGGTTATGGTGTTATAGATGTTGTAAATTCAGATAATAATCTGATATATGAGAACGTATTTCACAAAGCGGAAAATCTACCCTCTCAGGCAGGTTTACTCCATGCCGTCTATCTTGCACATGATAGTACAAATAACCAAATACATGATAACTATATTTATTTGGTATCTGGAGATCCGATTAGGGTAAGAGACCAGAGCAACAATAATAATATTTATAACAATTATGCGGATAGAGTTGGGCAGAAAGCATTTCTATCAAGTTGGCACAATGCTAGCACCGGCGAACAGTCCTCCCATTCTAATAAAGTTAAAGGCAACATTGTAACTTTTCCTTATAAGACATCAAGTAATATTGAGTTAACAGCAAAGCTGGGCAGCGGTGATGTAAGTACCTTTATTGATCAAGGACAAAAATATTTTCACGGAACTCAGATCGTTAGTGAGGAAGTAGGCGCTACAGCAGCTGGTGATTTTAATGGGGATGGGTTAGATGAATTGCTTATTGCTTTCAATTATGACTCTTTTACAAAAGTAGTAAAGGCGACAGGTGGAGAGGGTAAATATTTAAAAGATGTACTTTATATCTCACCTAGCTTCAAAATTGTAGATCTTGCCGCAGGCGATTTTGTAGGAGAAGATAAAGATGAAATCATTACTGCATTTGAATTGAGAAGCACTGGGCGCACGGATATCTACCGTGGTGATGCAGATACCAACTTACTGGATCACGGAAAAATATATTCCAATGACCAAGCAAAGGTTGCAGCAATGATTGCAGGTGACTTTGATGGTGACGGCGTTTCAGAGATCATGACCGCTCTAAAGTTAAACTCTGATGAAACCAGTGTTTATCGAGGTGATGGAGTTAGCAGTATATTGAATATGGGTAACCTCTATAGTAGCAATTATTGGGCAGTTTCGGCGATGACGGCTGGTGATTTTTCACGCGAAGGTAGCGACCAGGTTGTTATGGCTTTGCAATCCCCATCAGAAACTAGGATTTATAGAGGAAATGGTACAGGTTCGGCTATTAATTTTGGCTATTTCTATTCTAGCGCTCAATGGACTATAAGCGCTATGGAGGCTAATTACTTTAACGATTCGAATGTACCTTCTCTAAACACGGCATTTAAGCTTAAATCGAGTGGTGAGGTAAGACTTTATAATGCTGATGGAATCAACTCTGCTGCTGCTAATAGATTCTATGACAGTACATTTTGGGATATTCCATCCCTGACATCGGGGGTTTTTGAGAGAAGTGAAGGGGTAAGCCTGATAACCTCATTTATTGGATCCAAATACACTCAGATCTGGGCTGGTAATGGAGTAACTAGCGCCTCAACTGACGGGCTCATCCACAAGCTTGATTAAGAGAGTTGTATCTATAAATCTATTCTTGGTCTGGGTACCGCAACTGGAAAATGATTGACTCTCCCTGTGTCAGGACTGTATTAAATTTTATGCTGGGGTAGATAGATTCCCAGATTCATACGATGAAGCCCACTCAATGTGGGCTTTTATGTGCCTGGTTATTAAATATTCGATGCCGGTTAGCTTTGAATGGATGAGACATATTCCAAAAGTCTGCTGTAAAGGAAAAATGTAGATTAAAATATAGGTAAGAATAAAGATGTGAGAGCCTCAACGACAGTAATTTAGTTAAAGTGCGTTAACTTGTGTACTTGAGACTCATGCTGACTATAAATGATAAGTATTAGTGCAAAGCATATTTTTTGTTTCCCTTTAAGCTTTCAATCAAATGGACGTCGTTGCATTGTATTGAAGCTTATATGGGGCCATCTAATCAAACCGGGTTCACCATCAAGACGAGGGAAGAACTCAAGCATAATTACTTGCATATATTGCATTACATAAATGGGGCGGCCCTTATCATCTTTTTTATCTGTCTCCATTATCCAGAACGTAGAGGTCATTTCCGTAGCATTCGCGTGTTTTACGATAAACGGAATATTAACGATACCAGCATCCTCAATACGAGTAGTAACCTCAATCTTGGTGGTTTTTACCACATTTGGAGGAGTGCCTTCACGTAACAAAGCTGCTGGGTCTAATACATCTAGCTTACCTCTAAACTTTCCTTGATTTGGGTCAGGTGCAGGTTTCGATTCGCATATACATTCTTTATCAATGTCGAACTCACTAAAGTGACGATAAGGAGCTAAATATCCTTTACAAACATCCCTAGTGTGGCCCACTGGCAAGCTGTCTGTAAAAGGAATAACTGGGGCGCAATTAAATTCTTCGTAGCTACCAAGTGCCAACACAGAATTGCCGTGCGGTATGCTTGCAAGACGTGCAATGTTAATATTATTGGTGGTGTGATTGAATATGTGGAGCCATAGCCCAGGCTCATCATGAATGACAGCTCCGGGATCACCCGCGCGTCCACTGTTTGGAAAATCTTCAGATGCTACTTGAGTAATCGTTTGTTCATATTCCAGGGCAAACAAAAATTGATCTAAGTTTTCTTTTGTTTGTTGAATTACTCCTCTATTAGGTACCGGGCCGTCTAGCGCATTAAATGTCAACTTTTCATTATATTGATTAACAAGAAGTCGATAAGTACTTTCTATTTCGCCACATTTATCCAAGACCAAGAATGGCAATGCAATTATATTCCATCCATGGTTTTTAAAATCACCTGTATTTTCCCATATTCCCGGAAACTCTTTCAGTGGCCCAAGATCTTCATTGCTGGGATCTGGTTCTTTAATAATTTTACGATGGCGTGATAAGATACGCTTTAACGCATCCTGCTTTATTATCATTTTTTATTCTCCTTACTCTCTTTGTGGCGGCTTTAAGTGGCAATGTAATTACCAGTTACGGTAAAGGCAAAAAGCTGGAGTATAATAAAATTTGACTTCAAACAAGGCCATGATTAGATGCGACATCAATATATCATTGAGGTCTAAAAGGAAAATGTTTAGATTGTATGGTTTTGGTTTGTTTTTTTAGGAATAAACTGGGGCGTAAATTTAAATTAGTTAGTGTTGGGTTAAAAGGTTTAGCTTGCCAGTTGGCTATAGGTTTCTAGTTGATTGATATTTTATATCTCGAAGATGAGTTTTCTGAAATGCTTTTTGAGAGGTTGCTACGTCTATTTTCGTGCCAATTATACTTTTTTTCGATTTGCTCCATATTGAATCGGATAGTAGTAAGCTTGGTAAATCAATGAATTGAAAACCCTTGACTTTCTCTGTGTCAGAATTGTATAAAAATCCCATACTGGGGTAAGTGTGTAGATCTTTAGTTGATTACTCTGAAGCCTGTTTAATACGGGCTTTTCTATGCCAGGTAATGGAAATCAAAGCCCTTTTGCTCACCTTCAAATGATACGCATGCAATCTGGAGTCCACACTTAGTAGCTATGTATCCGTGACCGTTTTTTATACCGTAGTACAGAAATAGTTTGACAAAGGTTTATGCGAGAGTCGTACCCTTGGGAGGGTATAGAGTCTTTCAGTTCAGCTAAATGGCCTGGCCGGTGGGAATTATAGTGGTGGCCAAAATGGTTAAGAAGTCGGTGGTTAGCATTTAAACTCTATGTCAAGTCTAGTATTGATACGGAGTACACGATCAAAGATGAGTCTTAGCAAGGGTAGAAACGATACTTACCACTTCATTTCTAGGAGATTAGATGGGGTACTTATTATGCGATTTTGTTCCGAGTGTTAGCTCCTCAATTATTATTGAGAATGAAGACTGATACTGGTCATTTTTCAAGCCCAAATAGAGGTTACACTAAGACCAATATCTTTTGACGGCTATTGATCAATTAGTCTTCGTACTATTTCAGATGATATTTCAGATGATATTTCAGGGATGTTCTGATCTTTTTCTATTTTTGTTTCTTATTTCAATATTGTTTTTGTGAGATCAGGAAAAATGTATTAGCCTTTTCTAGGGCTGTCTGGCCATTTGCGGTTTTTATAAACTAACATGCTTATGCTTTGAGCAGCCATTTCTATTTTTTAAGTTGCTTTTTGCCCCTGGTTGGCATTGGGCTTCTTCACTACTTGAATTGAGGTGATAAAATGGAAGAGGGCATTCTGAAAGATCTAGCAAATGCAATAGTAACTGCGACTCCTCCCGGGACAGAAGTAGAAGTAACTACTAAAAATGGTGAGCGTCATAGAGGAAAGTTTTCAAGCGTGAGCGATACCATTCTGGAGCTCACTGAGACTAAAACTGTTATTATTATACCTCTATCGGAAGTTTCAGCTTTCCAACCTTTTTTAGACTAGATTGTTCTTTATGTTAAAAATTGGTTGTCTTACAGCGAATTGATCTCAATCAGTATTTGTAATTTTGATTAATACATCCATAGTTGCTCTGGTTTCCATGCAGCGACCGTTCATCCATTCTTAAACCGGCCCCCCAGCCGGTTTTTTTATGCCTAAAATTTGAGACTCTCATGTTCCAAAACGACTACTTCACAGAGTCGGAGTTGGCCTGTCGTTGCTGTGGCAAAAACCATTTCAAAGATGAAACGCTAAAGCGTCTGATAAGAGTTAGGAAGCGCTTTGCCAAGCCAATGGCTATCAATTCCGGTTACCGCTGCCCAGCACATAACGCCCGGTTAAATGCCACCATGACCCACGCCACCGGGCAAGCTGTTGATGTTCAGGTAGCTGTAGGACGCGCCTATCGGTTAATCCAAATCGCCCAAGAGGAAGGGTTTACCGGTATAGGCGTAAAGCAGAAAGGCCCAATCGGTAAGCGATTCCTGCATCTGGATGACCTTGAATCAATACCTGGCGAGCGTACCCGCCCTACAGTCTGGAGCTACTAATGGCTTTTGACCCACTAACAGCAATTTTTGAAACCGGCAAAATGGCTATTGAGCGTATATGGCCTGACCCGGTTAAACGTGCTGAGGAAGTGCGTAAGCTCGAGGAACTTAAGCAGAAGTGTAACTTGGCAGAGCTAAATGCTCAGGTTCAATTGCTTCTCGGCCAGCTGGAGGTCAATAAAGCCGAAGCCCAACACAAAAGCATCTTTGTTGCCGGTTGGCGCCCCTGGATTGGTTGGGTAGGGGGTATGGCTCTGGCCTATCAGTTTGTTCTGTATCCATTGCTCTGTTGGGTTTGGGCTATCTGCAGCGCTAAAGGCTCGATACCTACCGAGGTGACCCCGCCCCCCGTGCTAGAAACTGGCGCGCTGTTCTCAATGATAACGGCCATGCTCGGGATAGGTGCCATGCGTTCATACGATAAAACTTGCGGTACCCAAACGGACAAGATTCGATGACTCAACAAGTGGAGCATTGGCACCTGAGTAAAAGCGTATCCATTACCCAGATAGCCAGCATTATCTTATTGGTGGCTGGCTTATTCATATGGGGTTCTGATGTTGAGAAAGGGATAACCGCCAACACTCAGGCAATTCAGCATGAATCAGCTATGCGTGCCCTGGAGCAAAAACACATAGCTGAATTCAAGGACGAAATCAGAACACGACTCCAGCGCATTGACAGCAAGTTGGAGCGGTTGATTGAGAGAGGGGAATAGTGGCAAGGCGAACCAGTTATAGACAGGAGTTTGCTGAGCAGGCTGAAAAGCTATGCAAGTTGGGCCTGACTGACAAAGAGTTAGGCGAATTCTTCGAGGTAACCGAACAAACAATCAACAACTGGAAGAATAAGCATCCCGAATTTTTTGAGTCCATAAAAAAGGGCAAAACTTTGGCTGATGCCAACGTGGTCGAGAGCCTCTTTCGAAGGGCCTGCGGCTATAGCCATGAAGCTGTAAAGATCATGCAGCACAACGGCAACCCTATCGTTCAGGAGTACACCGAGCACTACCCACCAGACACAACGGCCTGTTTAGCCTGGCTTCATAACCGGCAAAGAGAGAAATGGCAACGAAACCCTGACCCAGCCGGTGGCGGTGCCGACATACCACCGACAAAAGTCGTATTCGAGGTCAAGGATGCAAGAACGCGGGAGGGAAGTGAGAGCGGCTCTTAATGTTCCGCAAAGTCAGTTTTTAAACCTGCCGCACAAGTACCGGGCCTATGTTGCGGGGTTTGGATCCGGAAAGACTTGGGTAGGCTGTTCAGGACAGCTGGCCCACTTCTACGAGCACCCCAAGATTAACCAGGGTTACTTTGCTCCAACCTATCCACTAATCAGGGATATTTACTACCCCACCATCGGCGAAGTTGCCGAGACCATGGGGCTGCGGGTCAAGGTCAAGCGAGGCGACCACGAAGTAGAAGTGTACAGCGGTAGTCGTTACCGCGGCTCTGTTATCTGCCGCTCGATAGATGATCCGGCCAATATTGTCGGATTTAAAATCGGCCATGCCCTAGTCGATGAGCTGGACCTTCTTGCCGAGAAGAAAGCAGAGCAGGCCTGGCGGAAAATCATGGCGCGCATGCGCTACAAGGTCCACGGTGTCAAAAATGGCATTGATGTAACGACCACCCCGGAAGGGTTCAAGTTTGTCTATCGCCAGTTTGTAAAGGCACTTCGGGATAAACCAAAGCTTCGCGAGCGATATGGGTTAATTCAGGCCTCGACCTTTGACAATGAGTCAAACCTGCCTGATGACTATATCGATTCAATGCTTGAGGCCTATACGCCCGAGCTTATCCGGGCATATCTCAATGGTCAGTTTGTAAACCTGCTGACCGGAACGGTCTATCACCAGTTCGACCGCAAGCTCAATCACTGCAATGACTCGGTGAAACCCGGTGAGCCTTTATTCATCGGCATGGACTTCAATGTCAGCAAGATGGCGGCAATCACTCACGTAAAGCGTGACAGCAAGCCCCGGGCCGTCGATGAAATCCTTGAGGGTTATGACACACCCGACATGATTCGGAGAATTAAAGAGCGGTATTGGGAATACCGGGATGGAGACTATCGGAAAACCTGCGAGGTGCGCATCTACCCTGATGCCTCTGGTGATTCCCGCAAGTCGGTAAATGCCAGTACTACGGATTTGGCTCTACTGAGAAATGCTGGGTTCTCGGTACATGCCCCGAAAGCCAATCCCCCGGTGAAAGACCGGGTCAATGCAATGAACGCGATGTTCTGCAATGCCAAGGGTGAGCGCCGCTATTTAGTGAACACCGATAAGTGCCCGGGCTATTCGGACTGCTTAGAGCAACAACCTTGGGCGGAGAATGGTGAGCCGGACAAAAGCGGCGGCCTCGACCACGCCCCAGATGCCGGTGGTTATTTTATCCACCACGATTACCCGCTCATCAAACCAGCACTAACAATCAACATGGGAATGGCCTACTAATGGCAAATGACGTTACCTATCAGCGCGACGATTACACCAATGCGCTGCCAGATTGGACGCTGGTTGATGATATCTGTACGGGTGAGCGGGTCATTAAATCCAAGGGTACCGCTTACTTACCTATGCCCAACCCAAAGGACCAGAGTGAAGCAAACAGAGCACGCTATCAACAGTACACAGACAGAGCGGTTTTCTATAACGCAACCGGCCGTACTTTGCAGGGCCTGGTTGGTGCTGTCTTTCGTCGTGCCCCAACGGTCGATATTCCTGCGGGCTTGGAATACCTGACGATCGACGCAGATGGCAGTGGGGTGAGTATCTATCAGCAATCCCAATCGGTAGTTGCTGCAGTGCTTCAGTCTGGCCGTCGTGGCCTGCTGGTGGATTACCCCAAAACAGAGGGGCAAACCTCCAAGGCTGAACAGCAAGCTGGCCTGGTGCGCGCATCGATTGTTAGCTATCCAGCGAATCAGGTTATTAACTGGCGAACCGTTAGGGTTGGCGGTGTGCACCGGCTGGGGTTGGTTGTTATCCGAGAAAGCTATGAAGAAGTCACTTCGGATGGTTTCGGCATAGAGGAAAAAACACAGTACCGCGCACTCAAGCTGATAGATGGTCAGTACACCGTGGAGATTTGGCGCAGTGGCGATACCGGCACCTGGGTTATTCACGACACATACACACCGTTAGATGGAGTAGGGAAAGCCTGGGACATTATCCCATTTACCTTTGTCGGCGCCGAGAACAATGATTCAAGTATCGACCGGTCTCCATTGTTAGACCTGGCGAACCTCAACAAAGCTCATTACCGTAACTCGGCAGACTATGAGGATTCAGCATTTTTCGTTGGCCAAGCCCAGCCGTGGATTTCAGGGTTAACAGAAAACTGGCGTGACCATATGGAGAAACAGGGCATTTATATTGGCTCCCGCTCTCCAATTTTGCTCCCCGATGGCGGCGCCTTTGGATTTGCTCAAGTTGAACCTAATACCCTGGCCAAAGAAGCAATGGACCAGAAAGAAAAGCAAATGGTCGCCTTGGGTGCTCGATTAATTGAGCGTGGCTCAGCAGTAAAGACAGCCACCGAAGCTCAGGCAGAGAACGAATCAGAGCACTCGGTTTTGTCCCTGGTCGCCGAGAACGTCAGTGAGGCATACACCCAGGCAATCCAATGGGTGGCTCAATTCCAAAATGTCCAGGTAGAGACGGAGTACAAGCTTAATCAGGACTTCGCCGAATCCAACCTTGATGCGCAGATGCTCACAGCTTTGGTGCAGGCCTGGCAGTCCGGTCGCTTACCGAGTTCTGACCTCTGGGCGAACCTGCGGAAGCATGGCGTTATTAATGCTGAAAAGACTGACGAGGTAATTCGCGAAGAGCTAGATAGTGAGGAGCCTGAGCCGGGGTTAAACGATGAGTGAAGCTCTCGCCACCTCAAGCACTCGCCATGCTGTCTACCTGGAGCGATTAAAGTCTGGTGAAGTAAATCAGTTTGCGGCATTCCTGCAGCAGATAGACCGCTCGATAAAGCAACGCTTATCGAGTCACGATTTAACTGAATTCTCCCGCACAAGGTTGGAGCAGCTGCTTAATGTAGTTGATAACGACCTGGCCAAGATATTCAGTAAGTATTACGACCAACTTGCTGGCCATTTACTTGACCTTGCTGAGTATGAATCAGAGTTTGAGGCTCGAAACTTACAAGCCGCATTGATTGCCGGGGTAGAGACTGTAATTCCCGCACCAGCACAGGTACGCGTGGCGGTGCTCTCCACACCGCTCTCTGTGCGCGGTCCAGATGGTGGCCAGTTGATTGAGCCATTTATCAAGGACTGGACTAGCAGCGAGAGAAAGCGGGTTACGGGGGCAATCCGGCAGGGTTTCTTTGAGGGGCAAACAACCCCGCAGATTATCCGAAATGTGCGCGGTACCAAGGCGAATAAATATCGCGACGGGATTTTGGCGATAACCCAGCGCAATGCCGATGCGGTAGTTCGAACAGCGATTGCCCACACGGCTACCACTGCGCGGATGGAGACGCTGCAGAACAATGCCGATTTGCTGGAAGGCATGCGCTGGGTATCCACCCTGGATAGCCGTACATCGTCACAATGCCGCAGTTTGGATAACGAAGTGTTCCCCCTCGACAAAGGACCGCGTCCACCAGTTCACATACGCTGCCGCAGTACAGTTATTGCGGTATTGAAGGAAAGGGACCGGGCATTAAGCGAGGGTGCCACACGGGCCAGTAAGGGCGGATATGTCGATGCTAGCTTGACTTATTACCAGTGGCTCAAGAAGCAGCCCCTTAGTTTCATACAGGATGCCATTGGCCCCACCCGGGCAAAACTTCTGCTCGAAGGGGGGCTCTCTGCAGAACGGTTTGCAGCTTTGAATCTGGGGCGTAACTTCAAACCTCTCACTCTGGCAGAAATGAAACTGAAAGAGCCAATCGCATTCGAGCGGGCAGGCCTCTAAATACCAAATTAATAACTGGGCTCGCTTCGGCGGGCCTTTTTTGTATCTGCCGTTTATTCGGTAAACAACTAGGGGCTGTGCCCCGAGAAAAGGAGCAGTGCTCAAATGTTAAAGAAGCGTATCAATGACCTTAATGAGGTCGAAGAGCAATACCGCGGGCTTTATGAAAATAGTGGTGATGGTTATTCCCTAAAAATTGAGGGTGATGAAGAGGACCGTTATCGAGCCAAGCACGAAGAAGCGGAACGCCATCGCAAAGCCGCTGAGAAAAAGGTCAGTGACCTGGAAACCAGCATGGGCGAACTGCAAAACAGCCTGGATGATTTGAAGAACGGCAAGCATCGTGAGAGCGGCGATATTGAGGCTCTGGAGAAGAGCTGGCAGGCCAAGTATGACCGACTCAAGGCTGATATGGACCAGGCGGTTAGCGAGCGTGATGGCTGGTTGAGTGAGCAAATGGTATCCGGGGTTGCAGGTTCGATTGCTTCAGATATTGCAGTTCAAGGTAGTGCACAGGCTCTTATTCCTCACCTTGAACGCCGTTTGTCGATGGAGGTTCGTGACGGTAAACCGACAACCGTTGTGCTGGATGATTCCGGTAAGCCGAGTGCTATGACGGTTGCAGAACTACAACAAGAATTTTCCAGCAATCCGGTATTTGCGCCGTTGATTGTTGGAAGTAAAGCCTCAGGCGGCGGTGCTGCCGGTGGCGGGGGAGGCGGTGCCTCCAAGAAGTTTTCGGAATTATCCGAAAAAGAACGTGTGGAGCTGTATCAACGTAACCCGGAGGAATATCGCCGGGTACGCGATGCAGGTTAATCGCCAACCTAAAGGTAAAAAATTATGTTAACCCAACTATCCGATGTAGTTATTCCGGAAGTATATTCTGATTATCAGGCAGAAAATGGACCTGAAAAAACAGTATTTTTCCAGTCAGGTGTTGCTGTTCGCAATGCAATGCTAGATCAGAAAGCGAACTCTGGCGGTGATACGCTGAATGTTCCTTTCTGGAGAGATCTGGACGCTTCTGTCGAGCCCAATTACAGCTCAGATAATCCGGCCCAGAAAGCTTCGCCACAAAAAGTTGTAGCGGGCAAACAAGTTGCACGCATGGCTTATATCAACCAGGGGTATAGCTCTGCAGATCTATCTGGAGAGATTGCGGGCTCCGATCCAATGCAGCGTGTTCGCAATCGATTCGGCACTTATTGGATGCGTCAGTGGCAGCGCCGAGTAATCCCTGTCCTAAATGGCATCCTGGCAGATAACATCGCCAATGATGATGCGGATATGGTCGAGGATATTGCCATTGAAGATGGTAACAATGCCGGCGCAAGCAATGTGTTCAGTCGCACAGCTTTTACCGGTGCGGCCTTTACCCTCGGTGACCGATTTGAGTCCACGTCTGCCATTGGTGTCCACTCGATGGTCTATAAGCGCATGGTAGATAACGACGATGTGGAATTTGTCCCTGACTCTAAAGGTGACCTAACAATTCCTACCTTTCTTGGTCGTCGCGTCATTCTCGATGACGGTATGCCGGTGATACTAGGTGGTACTAGCGGATTTAAATACACTTCTGTCTTGTTCGGTGCAGGTGCTCTCGGCTATGGCGAAGGCCAAGCAAAAACTCCGGTAGAGCTTGAGCGTGCAGCCAATGAGGGCAATGGCGGCGGTGTTGAAACCCTATGGGAGCGCAAGAGCTGGCTGATACATCCGTTCGGCTTTAAGTGGTTGGAGGCTTCCGTTTCTGGAGTGAGTCCTACTTGGGCAGAGCTGGCCATGCCAAGCAACTGGGACCGGGTTGTCGATCGCAAAAACGTGCCCCTGGCTTTTCTCATCACCAACGGTTAATCCGTCCGGGGTAATGCCCCGGTTTCCTTGGAGATATCCATGCCCAGTATTAAAGAGCTTCTGGCCAGTGCCAAGCGAATAGATCGCGGCATTGCTGCTAAAGCAAAAGAAGTGACAATAGCCGCCTCTGATTTCCCGGTATCTGTCGAACCGCCCAAAGTCCCTGTTAAAGTTATACAGGATGATGAAGAGGGTTTTGTTGTTGAGTTGGAAGGCATCCAATTCGCACCAGCACGAAATCAAGTGCGCGAAGATGGGACTCTTACATCCGGCGGCTTGAAGGCATTTGAGTCTGCTAAATCCGAGCTTACAGGCGACTAACCCATGGCCCTGATGATAGAAGATGGCAACGGTACTAATCCGAATGCCAACAGCTATGCCAACGTGCAAGACTTGCGCGACTATGCAGATGCACGTGGGGTAGACCTATCTGCGTTGTCGGACGAGCAGTGCGAGCCACTTCTTATCAGGGCCATGGATTTCTTAGAAGGCAAGCGAGATCGGTACAAGGGGCATATCTCTGTGCAGGGCCAGCCTCTGCAGTGGCCCCGCTCTGATGCTTGGGGAATTTCCTATCCAGATGCACTTTTCCCAAGTAATGAGATTCCGCGTGAGTTGGTGTATGCACAGTTGGCCCTGGCAATTGAGGCGAGAGAGAACGACTTGCAGCCCAACCGGCTACCAACCGATACCGGTCCGATAATCAAAGAGCGTGTAGAGGGGGCGGTAGATGTGGCCTATGCCGCGCCTGTACAACAACAGTTTACCCCCGCTTTTGCCAAGGTCGACGCTCTGCTTGCTCCACTCCTTAAAAACAACGGGCTTTTCCTAGTCCGGACATAACCTATGAGCGACTTCTACAACCGTATGGCCGATACGGCTCTGCGGCTTATTGCGCGTTTTGGTTCTGAGCAAATCCTTCATGACATTATTCCGGGTGTATCTGATCCGGTTACCGGGCAGAGCTCAGGCGATACCCCCATAAATCAACCCGTCCAAGTGATTCTGCAGGACTACAACCTCAAAGAATCCGGCTTGATGTATGCAGAGGGCCAGAGCATTCAGCAAGGTGACAAAAAACTCATCATCGCTGCAGCTGGCTTGAAGTGGGCTCCAACCCTTACCACTGAAGCTGAGATTAACGGGGTTAAGTGGCAGGTGGTTAACATTAAAGAAGCCAATCCTGCAGGAACTCCATTGGTTTACTTCTGCCAGGTGCGCAAATGAAATTTTCAGCGAGCTTAAAACAATTCAATGAAGATGCCTTGGCCGAGGCTGATCGCTTATATCGGGCAACAAATATCGAGCTGTTTAACTCTGTTATTCGCGATACGCCGGTTGATACAGGTCGGGCTCGCGGCAATTGGCAGACGACTGTCGGCACTCCTGCTCAGAGCTCAAGCTTGCGGTTGGATAGGTCAGGTGCTGAGGCCCAGGCAGAGGTAATTCAGAATGTTAGCGGCCTGGACAAAGTGAATTATCTAATCAACAACTTGCCGTATATCCAGCCTCTGGAATATGGTCATTCAAAGCAGGCCCCAGCGGGTATGGTTCGCCGCAATGTCTTACGCATTAAATCGATCATCCGACGAATAATCAGATAATCCATGTACAGCAAAATCTATTCGGCCCTGGTGCAGCACTATGTATCGGGCGGGTTCGGCTTGCCTACTGGTTATGAAAATGACGGGTTTGAGCCGGATGTGGGTACACCTTATGCGGCCGTGTACAACCTGCCTGCAGATAGTTATCAGGACACTGTTGGCGAGATAGGCAGGGATGAGCGGGTAGGCATATTTCAGATCAGCATTTTCTATCCGGTAGGAAAAGGGCGAGGGGATGCCCTAGCAAAAGCGGATCAAATTCTCATGCACTTCAAAGCCGGTTCCTTTCCGGAGTACTCCGGCCAAATCGTAACTATTCAATCTTCAACCATCTCTCCCGGCAGGGTCGTAGATGGCTGGTATCAACTTGATATAAGCGCGTCCTGGACCGCTACAACTCTACGTTAGGAGCACACTAATGGCAGATGGCAGCCAACACTCAATGGCCTATGCGGCAGAGTCCACCTATGGCGTTACTCCAGCCTCACCTTCATTTAAGGCAATCCGAAATAAGGGGACCACTCTCGCTCTGACCAAAGAAGGGTCAGCAGATGAGGAGCTGCGCGATGACCGCCAGATAACCGACTATCGGCACATGAATAAGAGTGTCGGTGGCGATATCAATATAAACCTTTCCTATGGATCCTTTGATGACCTTCTCGAAGCAGTGAGCATGGGCACATGGACCAATGACAAGCTGACTGTTGGAGCAACCCGTCGCAGCTTTACTATTGAGCGAAAGTTTGGAGGTATCCCTGATAAACCTTATCACCGCTATAAGGGCTGTGAGGTTAATACCTTAAATCTTACGGTTGCCCCTGGTGCCCGGGTAAGTGGCAGCTTTGGAATTATTGGGAAGGATATGAATCTTGGGGCTGCAGCCTTACCGGGATCGACTTACGGGGATGCAACGTCCACACAAGTTTTTGATTCATTCAAAGGTGTTATCAGCGAGGGTTCAACTGACCTAGCCATAGTGACTGAAGTCACCCTCACTTTGGAAAATGGCCTCGAGTCACGCTATGTGATCGGTAGCGATACTACTGTCCAGCCGGGGGCAGGGCGCTCAAATGTCACCGGGCAGCTTTCAGCCTACTTCGAGAATTCAACGCTCCTTGAGAAGTTCCTCAATGAAGATGCTTCGAGCCTGGAGTTTAGTCTGGTTGATGCTGCTGGTAACTCTTACGTAATCACCCTCCCGAAAATTAAATATACCGGTGGTCAAGTCGATGTTTCAGGGGAGGGTGCAATTATTTTGCCCCTGCCATTCCAGGCAGTGTACGACGAAATCGCAGGGACTAATTTAATCATCGAAAGGATAGCAGCCTAATGAAAGCCAGCGATTTTTATACCCGGGAGAAGGGTAATAAAGGGGTTAAATTACCACTTTACACTCCTGAGGGAACGGCCACAGAGCATTACCTGGAAATCTTAAGTGTTGATTCAGATGCATTCCAGATGGCTCAGTCAGAGATGCAGCGAGACCTGGCAACGGCCAATCTAGAGGAAGATAAGACGAAACGGTTTGAGCTTGTGCGGGAGGCTAAAGTTGCTGCAGCGGCTACATTGGTAATTGGCTGGTCCCTTGAAGATGATTTCAACCAGGAAGCTATTAAGGAGCTATTAGTTGAGGCACCACAATTAGTTGACCAGATTGATCGCGCAGCCAGCAACCGCGCACTTTTTTTCGCCAGCGGCAGCAAGTCTTCGTCAACTGGGCCTGCTGCCAATTCCGGCTCGACAAAATCCCGAAAGGGTGCAAAGAAAGCCTCCGCCAGCAACTCCAGCAGGTCCAAAAAACAACAGGTATAACACCGCCGGAACTTAAGGCCGAACAACCCCCTGATGGCCTGATTTATCTCTTCCACTACTACCGCGAGATCCGCGGAACCGAACCGCTCACTTTCACCGAGATTCAGAACTGGAGCCAGCTCACTCAGCGCAATATATCTGCGTGGGAAGTCTCTGTAATTCGTGCTCTCGATATTAATTACTGGGCTATTCAAAATGCCGATTGATCAAATTGCTCGCCTGGGTATCCGTGTAGAGGCGGAAGGGCCGGATTCTGCCCGCCGGAAGCTGGATGCGATGGAGCGCTCTGGTGCAAAGGCTGAAAGGACTGTTGAGAGTCTTGGGCGCAGTAGTGGTGAAGCAAGTGGCCGTATCCAGAGTATGGCTGCAAGTAGCAACTTACTGGCTGGAGCTTTGGCGTCAGTCGTTGCCGGCCTATCCGTCAGGGAAATAGCGAGATATACCGATACCTGGACCAATCTTACAAACCGACTGAGATTGGTAACTGACACTACCCAAGAGCTGGCAGACGTTCAGCAAAGCCTGGTTGAGATAGCTTTTGAAACTCGTGGCTCATTAGATTCCACCGCTGTTCTGTATCAGCGACTGGCACAGTCTGCTGGTGAATTGTTTGACGGTCAGGAAGATATCCTGGCGGTTACCAAGACCATTAGCCAGGCGATGCTTGTGTCAGGTGCATCTGCCCAGGAAAGTGCGGGAGCGTTGCGGCAGTTGGCCCAGGGCCTTGCCTCAGGAGTTCTCCGCGGAGATGAGTTCAATTCAGTAATGGAGAATGCTCCACGCCTACAAAAGGCCTTAATCGACCATTTAAACCTGACAAGTGATGCTGCTGGCTCTGCTGCTGGTAAGTTGCGAGATATGGCTGGAGATGGGGAACTGAGCGCGAGGACTCTAGTGGAGGCCTTCCAGGCAGCTGCCACAGATATCGATGCGGAAGCATCCAAACTCAACACTTCCATAGGTCAGAGTCTCGAGCAGTTTACTTCGGGTATTACCTCTGCTATTGGCCAGCTTGACGGCGTTTCAGGAGCATCTGCTTCGGTTGCCGGTTCAATCTCCGGCCTTGCAAAGGTCCTTATTGATTTCTCTACGGATGCAGAGGCCGTACGTGATGTTGCTGGCAGTATAGAATTCGCGCTCACCGCGGTTGCTGCAATCCTGGCTGGGAAGTTTGCTGGTGCTATCAGTAAGCAGATTGTGCAGATGGGTCTGCTCAATGCCGCCACATACAAAACCACTATTCAAACCAATGCGCTTGGCCAAGCTATTGGTCGTACTACGATAGCAACTCGTGCTGCGACTGTTGCTACCACAGGGTTGCGTACTGCTCTTGCTTTTCTTGGTGGACCAGTGGGTGTTATTGCTTTGGCTACCACCGCATTGATTGCCTGGAATGCGGCACAGCCAACTGCCGAAGAGAAAGCTGAAAGCCTTAAGGGGAAAATTGATGAGCTGACTCAAAGCTGGTATGAGCTCACAGAAGCCCAGCGGATAAATAGAGAGCAGAAGATACAAGACAGAAGGGATGAGCTTCAGGCTGAGTTGGATAGGTTAATTAAAGAGCGTGACACCATGAGGGATGGTGGATTTGATCCTAATGCGCGCTTTAGCTATCAGCTCCCAGGCAGAAATGCTGAAAAAGTAAAGGAGTTAAATGAGGAGATAGAAAAGGCGGCCAACAACCTAAATGAAATCGATCGAAGGATAGCTGAAATCGGCAAACCGAAATCGCTCACCGATGGTGGAGAGCCCTTATCCCTCTCTCCAATAAATGCCCCACAAAGCCTAAGTTCTACCAGCGTAAAAGATGACCTTCCAGCCCTAGAGCGAGCACTACAGGAGCAATTCGAACGCACGGCCCAAAAGCGATTGGATACGGTTAATAACCTGCGCCAGAGCCTAATGACAGAGGAAGAGGCCATTGCTGAAAGCTACCGACGCCGCAATCGAATTATTGAAGAAAATGTGCATGATCCAGAGAAGCGTGAAGAGCTTTTGCAGCGTAGCAAGGAGCAGCTTGATGAGGAAATTGATGCTCGCCTTCAAGGTCTAAGGGAATCATGGCTCACAGAAAATGAACTTCTTCAAGTTCGGCACGATGAGGAAATGGAAATCCTCGACCAGGGTTACATCTCCAAACGAGAACTATTGGCTGAGCATCTAGAAGCTACCCGGGCAACCGAAGAAGAATCTCGCCAAGCCAGTTTGGCGCTCGAAGGTGAGTATCAGCGCAACCTAACTTTTCTGGAATCCAAGCACGCTAAAGACCGTGAAAAGCTCGAGCAGAAAAGCTCAAGGAAGCGAGTGGGTATTATCACGGGGACATTGCAGGAAATCCTCTCGTATGTAGACAGCAATAACCGTACTGTTTTTTTAATGCAGCGTGGATTGGCAGCCGCACAAGCAGTTATTAATGCGGAAGCTGCTGCTGTGGCCGCACTGGCCCCACCACCGTTAGGGCTTGGACCTGTCGCTGGAGCTGGCTTGGCTACCGCTGTTAAGGCTAAGGGTTATTTGTCGGCTGCCGCTATCGCTGCCACAGCTATTAGCGGAGGTGGTGGCAGTTCTACAAACTCAGGAGCAACAGCATCCCGCAGCTTGACCTCACCCACTGCACCGCTGGCCTCAAATGATCAGATCTCAACCAGCACTGAGCAACATACTGGAACTCAGGTCATTTTCAATATTGATGGCGATGTAAATAGCGATAACGCCGAGAGTTTAGTAGAGAAATTCAAAGAGCTGATTAATGAACAAGATGTCGTAATCATAAATGCAGATTCTCGTCAGGCCCAGGAGCTGGCCGGTTAATTCAAGGACCACATATGCCAAGTATTAGTTATACCCCGACACGAGAGTTGGTAGCCGGTTCGAGCGGGTCTCTCTCTTTTACTGCGACAAGATGCAATCGCACTTCAAAATCTACTGGTAAAGAGCACACAGCCCTATCCGGAAATACCGAAAGTGTTCTGTATCGGCGAGATATTGAATGGCAAATATCAGTTTCACCATTCTTCGAAAACCAGTTGCAGTTATGGAGAGAGTTTGAGGCGAGCTGTGCTAATGGTGAAGCATTTGAACTGGATACTTCAGATATTCCAGGAGGCAGAGAGACCGCTGTATGCCGATTAAAGCGTAACGGTTTCCGTGAGATGCGGCAGGGTGCGTTTGAGTTCTATGTGACGTTTACAGCTATTGAGGTGTAGGAGTGCGCAACAATTCTGAGATCTTCGATCTACATAATCAAGCTGCACAGCGTGAGTTGCGCCTGGTCATTGAGATCGGCTATGTCCTGCCATTGTATATCACCAGCCATAACAATATTCCCGGCCTTCCAGCCAATGCCATTCATGGTGCGCTAAATAAATGCAGTGCAACCAGTCAAAAGTTAGTTCCTGAACAGGGTCGCGCAGAAATTGGAGCTATTTCCTTTGAAGTCGTGGATATCGGCGGCCAGCTGTCTTATGTGCTGCGCGATGAGCTGGAGCAGGGTAAAGGCATTAAGGGCCGCACGGTACGTCTGTATCAGGGTTTTGTCGGACTCGACTGGGCGGATTTTCGCCTGGAACAAACCCAGATTGCCGAGGAATCCATTTCCTACGCTGAGGGCATCTACCGCGTGCGCTGCCGGGATATTCAGCGGGAGATGCGTCGCGATATTTTTGTACCTAATACCACGCGTCTGGCTGCCAATTTTGCCAAAGCAGACACCACCTTACAGGTATTCGATACCAGCAGCTTTGAAGCCAATCCGCACACTCTTGCCTATGGTGATGCCCCTGACCAATCCGTGTATTACCTGAAAATTAAATATCAGGACGGTTTCGAGATTGTGCGCGCAACCGGTAAAATGAGTAGTAGCTTTACCAACTGTACGCGCGGCCTGTTCGGCACCTTTGCCCGAGACCATGAGTTACCTGAAAACAGTGACGACGAAAGCGGCGTAGAAGTTGAAGAATTTATCTATCTGGAAGGCCCTGGTCCCCAGCTGGCCTATGCATTGCTGACCGGAAATATTCTCGGCACCAATAATGTACTGCCTAGCAACTGGCACTTAGGCATAGATCCCGCCTTTGTGGTGCTGGATGAGTTCGAAAATATTGGGGCAGATTGGTATAAGCCCGGCGACCACAGCAAGGGCAAAATCCTGCGCTTTGATGGTCTGGAAGAAACCGACGGCAAGAAGTTTATCGAGACCGAGATTAATTTATTGCTCGGCGCTTTTATGCCAGTCAACGCCGCCGGCCAACTGGGCTTTCGCCGTATGGCTGGGGTGCTGGCTGAATCCGGCACAGTAGCCACCATCGGCCCCGATGATGTGAAAAGCCTGGGTGAGCTCAAGTACAATCTGGCCGGGGTGCGCAATATCTTCTCGGTGCAATGGAGCTGGTTTGAGCAGCCCGGATTCGATGGCAAGTTTTTGCGCTCGAATAATTTAATTGATGCGGACTCTGTCGCCGTGCATGGCGAGGCCAAACAGCACTCTCTCAAATTCAGGGGGCTGCATAACTCTCGCCATACCTATACCACAATAAAAAACACTTTCGATGCTTTGCGCGATCGGTTCGCTGGCCCGCCGCTCAGTCTGCGCCTGGGATTACTGCCCAGTAACAATGACCTGGAAGTAGGGGATATTGTACGGGTAAGGCTGCCGCAATTGCGCGACCACTCCCAGAACGTAGACAACGGCACTCTGAACCGCGCTATGGAAGTGCAGCGTATCAGCATCGATCAGGTGAGCGGTGCAGTATCCGTGGATCTATTCGGCAGCTATCAGCCCGCCGGTATGATTGCAGACCAGGCCGATAGCACCAGCGCGGAATTGCCGGATGCCTGGTACAGCGCTGAAGGTGCGGCCATGACGGCCAGTGGCTTGAGTATCGATGCCAGCGGCTTTTTAACTGCTGACGGTACTTTGACTGGCAATAGCGATAGCCGCGTAATTTATTACTACCCTGGCGATCTTACGATTCCTGTAGGACGCACACTTTCTGTGAGTGGCAATATTGAGCTGCGGGTGCGCGGTGTATTGCAAATTGACGGCACTTTGCGGGGCACCCCAAGCAATAACGGCGTGGGTTTTCTCGGCTCCTGCTATGGCGGTGCTGGTCAATTAAAAAATGCCCAAGAGACTGTCAACCGAGGAACGGCCCGGGGAGCTTGGGGGAAAACTGTCAAAGGCCGCAATGAGGTAATGCCGCCCCTTAATATCGAGAATAACGGCGGAGATCTACAAGGGATCCCCGATGATCTATCCGGATCTGGTGGGGCTCGCGGTGGTCACTCTTCTTTCTATTCCTGGGATGGCAGTTATGAACCAAGTGGGCGCGGTGGTTTAGGTGGCAAGGGCGGTGCGGGTATTGTTGTAATTGCGCGGGGTGTCGCCATTGGTGTCAGCGGCAAAATAGAAAACTCTGGCGAAGATGGCAGCCCCGGTACTACTGGCGATTTAATCCAGGTGCCTGGAGGCAGTGGCGGCGGTGGTGCCCCTGGCGGCATAGTGCTGTTGATAGACGGTACTCAGAACCCCATGCCAATACTCAGTAACAGCAAAATAATCGCATGTTATGGGGAAAGCCCGGATAGCCCTGGTAATGCGGGGCACGGGGGCACCTGTTTAGGCACTAACGCCGTGCGCCTGATGTTTGTACCCAAGTCGCGCACACCCTATACCGACTATGAGGACCCGGCACTCGATCCAGAAGTGCAGGAGGCGATCGATAAGGCCGAAGCCGCACAGGCCGACGCTAATGCCGCGTTGGCAGACTTGGATAACATCGCCGCCGATGGTGTTCTGCATCAAAACGAAAAGCTCATTGTCATCCGTGAATATGCCCAGCTTCAGGCAGAACAAGCGGGTATTGAAGCGCAGGCTGATGGTGCCGGACTCGTAATAGAAAAAGGCAACTACTCCGGCAACCTGGCGGCACTTGCCAGTTATTTGGGCGTCCTGTCTCCCGCTTGGAACGACACTACAGTCAATACTTCTATCAGTCGCACAATATGGAATGCCAACTGGGAAGCGGTGTACAGCGCACGCCAGGTTCTGCTTAACGCTATCGCCCAACAGGCGCGCGAAGCGGGCATGGTCGGGGCCACGCTGCAGTTTCAGTGGGATGGACGACCTACCGGACTAATCTGGCCTACCAATACCAACTATGCCGGCGGCACTAAGTATTCTTTTAATGCCACTGCTGGCCGAGGATTTATCCATGTACTGGCATACGATGCCGAGGGTGGCCCCCGTATTGGTTTGAATGGTGTCCAGGTCGGAATCATGAGTGGGCCGAATGATACAGCCCAGTGGTACAGCTTCCCGGTCACTCTGCAGGCCGGTGCCAATGAAATCTCCATCTGGTCTAACGCCGCAGATGGCGGCACATACGGTGGCCTTGTGGTTACCCTCGGCGGTAGTGGTGACCCTGAAGCATTGCTTGGTGTTTCTGCAGCGGATGCCAAGGCGCAAGCCGCTGCAAATGCTGCTGTTGAAGCCAAAACCGATGCCGCGGCTGCCCTTTTAGACCTCAGCAATATTGCCGCAGATGGCAAACTGCACCCGACAGAGAAATTAACCGCGGTACGTGAATACAACCAGATCCTGGCAGAGCAGGGCGATATAGAAGGGCAGGCCAATAGCTACGGAATCACCACTGAGAAAACCAACTACAGCGGTGCAATAACAGCACTTTCCAGTTATCTCAGCGGCGCCGGTCTGGGCAATACCTCAACAGTCACCAGCATTGATCGCAGCACCTGGAAAGCCAAATGGCAGACGGTATATAGCACACGACAAAAAGTGCTGATTAAGATCGATCAAATTGCCGGTGCTCGCGCAGACTGGGAAGAAATTTACGGGACCAATAAACCCGAGGACGGTGCCACCGTTGGCGCTACCGCACAGGAGCGCGCGCAGATCCGCTCCATGCGGAATACCTTTTTGGAGGATTTTTCTGATAGTAATTATTCCCAGTACTGGACCAACTTTTCCGGCGGATACCAGAATTTCTATACCAGCGGTTACCTAAAAGTTGGTGGTGGTGCGGCTCGCCTGACTAATCATGTATCGATGTACCACGCAGAGAAAATACCCTTTGATCCCAGAAAGCTTTACCGGATAGAGACTCGGGTTTATGTGTATGCCGCAGGTGATGCGGATCGCACCATGTATGCGGGCTTGGCTGGTTACGATGGTACTGGCAAAGTTTGTAATGCTAGCGGCGCTGAAACTTATAGTAGCCAGCACTACGTCCTTGCCGCTGGCCTAAATATAGTGGGGCAGAATTGGCAGACGCTGGTGGCCTATGTCAAAGGCAATGCTAGTGGTAATGCTGAATACAGTGGTACTAGGGGGGCAAACCATATTGGCAACCCGGCCAAAATGCAGGCGAATGTCCGTTTTATTACGCCAATTTTTTATTGCAATTATCCGGCTAAAACGGGCGATACCTTAATCGATTATGTAAAAATCGATGTAGTGGAAGTGCAAGACCAGCGCAACCTGCCGATGATTCAAGCTGGTATTGCCAGCCTGCCTACCAGTTCCGCGCTGTCCGGCTCAGATGATGGCAGTACCGCAAAAATCACAATTGCCGCGCACTCGGTGCAGTTTGGTTTCGGCATTGTTAATTACAACAGTGGCAGCATTACTGGGCTGTCTTTCAACACTAGGTACTACGTCTATTGCGATGATCCCGGCACTCAAGGCGGCGCTGTTACCTATTACGCGACCACGAACATTTACCAGCTGGCTGCCAGCACCTGGCGCCGAGGTATAGGCACTATTACAACCCCGAGCAATGGCGGCGGCACTACGGTCCCTAGAGATCCCTGGTGCGTTGCCGCAGGCAGTTGGCTGCGCGAAGGTTTACTTGCGGAAAACTGCGAAAGCGGCGACTTGATCGACTGCTGGGATACCGGGGACGAGGAAACCCACCGAAGCTCCATTATTGGCGCGGTAGATGCAGAGCCGGAAATACCCTGCGTATTGCTCACCACAACAAGCGGTGCCCAAGTAATTTGCAGCCGTGAAACCCCTGTTACCGACCGTGCAGGCCAAGTGTATGAGGCGCAGTACTGCGAGGGCGTTGAGCTGGGGGTTCTACATGAGGATGAAGCGCTCACCTGGGAAACTGTCGAGCGGGTCGAATGCGCTGGCCTGCGTACCGTGTACAAAATATCTGTAGGTGGTAAGAGTTATGCCGCCGGCGTTGATCCATTACACCGCATCATTACCCATAACGGACAACACAAATCTGACTAAGCAAAGGAATAGATAATGCCCAGCTTTTCCCCAATTACAGTGCCAGGTCTGGAGGCCTGGCAGTTCGCCTACACCATCGACGACGGCCACAGTGCCGGCACCATTGTACGCGCAACGGTAACCCAGACCACGGAGCCTACCAACAACGAAGCTCAGGCTGCTGCGGTACTTAAATGCTCTATTGCCGTAATCGACAACCAAAACACAGTACAAACTGATGGTGCTGGTGATCTAATGTCTAGCGTTTATGTAACAACCAAAACTCTGCAGACCGATGCAGGCCAGCCGGTAAACGTTGCTGATCACGCTGCTGATTTAGTAGCGAATTGTATTGTTGAGGTGGCCAACCGCTTAGCTGTGCATAGTTCTATTGCGGCTATGGCGATACCGAGTGGGTGATACTGGCTGTGGTTTTCAGTAGTGGAGAGGGTGTGCCGCCGGTGCGAAAGCTCGAATTATAGAGCCATGGCTGACATCTACAGAAATTTCCTCCTAACTTATTGATTTAATTATGGGTAAAATGTGTTCAAGAGCGGGAGGTCGAACCAGACGACTTGAGCCAATGGCTCACTATCTCTGGTTGTTATTTAAGCAATGGTTTATAACCTGCTGTAAATAAAGGCTTTTCTGCGGAGCTTGGAGGCTCCCTCCCAGAAATAGTAGCCAAATGGATAGTGAGCCATTGGCTCTTTAATAAACTGTTAAGCGACTAGGATATCGATGAGCAAGGAAAAGTTTGATTTACTCATTAACGCGGTAATGCAGGACAAGTCTCTAGCCGAAAAACTCATCTCGGAAGACCCGGAGATAGTACACGCTAAGAATGGGATTGGAGAGACTGTGCTTCATTATTTAGCAGTTGAAGATCATCTAGATGAAGTCGCATGGTTGTTAGCGCGTGGATCTGAAATCAATACGGCTAATGAATTTGGCAACACTCCTTTGTCTGAAGCTGCAAGCCTCGGTTATTATGAGCTGTGTGAATTTCTACTCAAGGAAAGTGCCAATCCTAGGCAGAAGACTCCAGATGGAGATACTGCTTTAAGTGAGGCTGCAATTAACAATGAGCATAACGTGGTAGAACTTTTACTAGGCTACGTTGAGCCAGCAGAGACTCTGCAGGACTACTTCTCTTATGTGGGGTATGAAGTATTGCTAGATAAAGAGAGTCAGTCAGCAAAACTTATTAACCTAAAAGGGTTAAAGTGGTGAGGCGCCTAACAAGTTTAGGCAATCGGACAAATTACGCCGCCTTCGGCTCCGCAATTTTCCGTTGCTAAAGACGTTAGGTTTCAGGTTCAGCAATCATGCTAGATATCGAGAATATAAAAGAAGAATGGAATAAGTATCTTGGTGCTAGAGATACAGGAATAAAGCATGTTTGGAAACCTTTGCTATCAAAACAATTGGAAGAAATTAAATCTTTGAATAAAGAAGATTTAAATGACTATCTTTTAGAGATTTGTAAACTTCATTTTGATGTAGGTTTAAATATTCCTGTGGAGCATCCAAATATTTGGCCTCAAATTTTGGAATTATGGAAATGTAAGCTGGATAATCCAGATGAAAAAATATTTCTATGGTTGTTTAAAGCAAAGCTCTATAAGGATGCATATCTTTTGTGCTCAGGTGAGCCAAAAGAACTTTTAGAGTCCGCTTTAACGATTAATCCAGAAAGTAAAGAAGCAAAAAATTATTATTCATTGAGAATTTAGATTTGCTTGATTTTGCAATGCATAGCTTGCCGTGTGGCCTTCACTTAGAAGTAGACACCTGCAAGTCAGCTATTTCTGAGTGCGAACAAATGCTAGTTAAGAATCCTGAATTAAAAATATACAAAACAAGATTCAATATAGGCTTTTCACATTATAAGGAAATGTTTTTTGCTTGGTTGGAGTATCAAGAAAAAGGTATTAAACTTGAATTCTTTGATTGGTGCAAACCAACTGAAACCTAACAAAAAAGTCCAGGTGACGCCTACGGCGCACCTGATTTTGGCATTAGGTATAAAAGTATGTATGTAGAAAAATTAGTGGAGCTAAATCTACTTTGTATATTGAACCAGTGTCGATACCAAGCCTATGAAATACGAACTTTTCATGAAAAGTACCATAATCAACTTGGTGAAGATGAAGTAATATTTCGTGATGCAGTGTGTCAACTTTCGACGTTAAAATCGATTGAAGAAGCACTAGCTCGACATCACGAGAAACTTCCGATAGAAGAAGCAGAATTGATTATGACAAGCTTGTATAGAGTATCTTCTGGCTTCTCTTTTGTCTCGAAACTGAAGTATGAATTTCTAAAAGAGCATGATCAAAAAGCCTAACAAGTTGCTGCTGTACGTTCCGGCCCTTCGGGCCTCCACCGGACTGTCGTCGCTTCGCGCCGCCAGCCGTAGAGCAAGACGTTAACCGTATATGAGCCTTACCATTGAGCAAGAAATAGCACGAACGAAAAAGTTGGTATCTGCCGCGAAGTCAGTAGTGTCTGGGCAGGTAGGAATTACTATCGGTTCTAAATCAGTGTCGAACAAACTTTACTGGCTAGGGCCGGAATGGGAAGAAAGATATCCAATATTTAAGGAGTTTCATTCAGCTTTGCCACTAGATATTCCAGTGGGTGTAGAGCGTCTTGAGTGGAACCCGGACCTTCTTCTTGAGCTAGACCCAGTTTTAGCCGAAATAGAATTTAAATTTCGTCCGCGTATACTTGAGGCTTGTATAGCCATTATCAAGCAACACGGTTAACAAGTTACTGCATCCTACAACCTACACTCCACTCGCTTTGTACTGTACGCTACGCTAGCACAAAGCGGCTCCATTCCGGTGGCGACTGAGTAAGGCGTTAACCCTATGAGGAAAGAAATGGCTAAAGAAAGGAAACCATTCATCACACTTGGAAAGTCAAAGTTTTCCAAATTCGCCAATGGTACTGTACTCGTCATCTTACTGATCTATGCCGCTATAAAGAGTGGCATCATAGAGCTAGCTGTAACACGAGGATTTGATTACACAATTCCTGCTAACGAATTGTCAGTTTCTAGCGCTCAGGAGTTACAAGAAAAATTGAGTAGCTTCTCTCTCAACAAAGAAAAGTTAAGTTCAGAGCTTGCTAAAGCCGGCATAGATTTACATCAGTTTCAAGAAAACACGTCAATGGAGCTCGTTATTAACACAACACAAAATGGTTTCGAGGGGCTGGTTATTGAGTTTCAATCAACACTGGACCCAAATCAGCTAAAGTCAGTTTACATTAGCATTGCTGACCAAATTCAAAACCATGTTTCAGGTAAAAAGGGATAACAATACGCTGCACCTGACTCCGGCGCCTATGCGCCTCCGCTGGTGAGCTCGGCGTTATTGCTGTGACAGGTTGTATTTGTCCCAATAGTTGGCTTTCTGTACGATCCTTCAAAATAATAGAGAGAGGGTGTTATGCGCCTGATTCTACCGATCGTCTTTTCTGCCGTTTTATCTGGCTGCCTTGAGGTTGAGGCTAACAGTAGTAGCGACTACGACCGCCATGAGTGGCTACCACGATGAACATTTGATAACCAAGCCGGCCGCCACCTTCATGGCGAGGGCTATTTGGGTGTTTAATTAGCGGAAATGGTATTTAACTTCTAATCTGTAATCGATATTAATATTGACTTAGTCAAAAGGAGTTAAAAAATGATTTTAAAAGTGCCTGCCTTTAGTTTATGGCCCATCGCACTTGGCACACTATCAATAGGTATATCCTCTCAGTCCTTGGCTGTAAGCTGTTATGATGTGATCAAAACACCCGCCATCCTTACGGAAAACCTTCAATGTGAGCTGTCTGATGCGAATCCTTATGCTCTCACTATTGCTGGTCCAGGCGGAAATTTAAGGATGATTGGTGATGGTGGGATTACATGTACTGGCAGTGTCACCAATGAAAAATTCGGGATATTTATTAAGGGTAGTTCTCACTCAGTAACTGGTGGAACTATTTCTAACTGCCCAGGGGGTATTCTGGTAGGGGGATTAGGATTTCACTCTATCCTTTATGTTGAAATTCTCGATTATTTGGTTGACGATGCTATACAAGTTGACAGTAATTTTAACCTTATCCAGGGAAATACGATCCTTGGAAATAAGGTGGATGGGGATGATGGAATTGATTCAAATGGCGATAACAATTTTATCATTCAAAATACAGTGATTGACTCTGGAGGTGAGGGAATAATAGTCGAAGGTAACTCCGTAACAGTCACCTTAAATGAGGTTGTAGGTAGTGCCTCGGCCGGTATTGATTTTGAAGGTTTAAACGGGACTATCACCTACAATACCTTGCTGGAGAATGATTTACATGGTATTGAGGTCGATACCAGTGGAGCTTTTGTTTTTCAAAATACTTCAAGTCACAATATGGCAGCAGGTATTGAAATTGAAGGCTCCAATAATGTTGTCAGAGGGAATACGTCAAACAATAATGGCACTGTTGGAATATTAGTGAGTGATCAACTTCCTGAAAGCTCCAATAACACTATAAGGAAAAATGTTGCTCTGGGTAATCCCATTGATTTAGAAGACCCTTTCGCTGACAGCTTTTGCGATAATTTGATTAACGATTGGGGTAATAATACTGCGGATTCTTCCACTCCGGCTTGTCTTCGCTTTTTGCCCTAGTATATCTGGGGCCTCCTTCTAGCTTCCTCATGTACGACTCCTCAAAACAATGAGGAGTTGTCATGCGTCTGATTTTACCTATCATCTTATCTATTGTTTTGTCTGGCAGTTTTGATATAGAGGCTAACATCAGTAAAGACTATGACCGCCATGAGTGACTGTCACGTTGGTCTGACTCTGGCAAAGCACCCGTCATGAGCTGCTAGTTCGGTTTTCCCTGACTCCGGTTACTTTCACCAATACTAAGCGCTGCAGGGGCGATACTGGCCTATGGCTGGACACATACACCGGCCAATTGTTCAGCCTGGCTTCTGACTTATATGTCGAGCATATTGCTGAAGACCCTGTGAATCTGTGGCTTGTCGACGATGGCCGCAACCAAAGTAAGGGGGACAAGGGCCCTGATGAGTGGATGCCACCCTATAAGCCCGTTCAGGCCATCTAAGTGCAGAAGTTTATGGTGAGAGCGCCTTTATCTCGAGGGAAGCTGGTGGCAGTATATCGCTTCTAGCTGTAATTATGCTTTCATGTGGCCTCCATCAATATACTTATCTAACCACTATTTTTATGAACTTATTTCCTAGTAAATTAAGATTTTTATCCTATGGATCCTAGCCTAGTTCTCTGCAAGACTTATCCCGTTGGTTTTGTTTGAGTACGATTTTAGGTGTCAGAATTACTTGGTTAACTCAGAGATAGATTTATCCAACCTTATAAATTGAAGTATGGGTTGGTTTTGCTCTTTCCAGACTCTTTCCATGCGCTGATAGTATCCATAGCAATATATGATTTTACTGTTTGATGAATACAGTATTTAGTTCGCTGGCTACTAAATCAGTCATTTCGATACGTAGTATAAAATTGTACGAAAATGACTGCCGTGCTCAACGATGACCACAAGATGTATATATGCGTACAACTATTGTATAAGGGTTACTAATGAAGAAGTTAATCTCTCTAGCTACTGTCGTGTCTGCTGTAATTGGTCTAGATGCCTTTGCGGGAAACAATACAGCGATATTAATTCAAGTTGGGTCCGATAATATAGCTAACTCAAATCAAGTAGATCCAACTACTCATAACAATCTCATTACCCAAACACAGATTGGTGTTTCTAATGGTTCGGATATATCTCAAACCACAGGCACCAACAATAGTACAGTAAACCATATACAAGTTGGGGAGTTAAATAGCTCAGAATCTATACAAGAGGATAATACTGCACTTAGTCTTATTTCAATTAGTCAGCTAGGACAAGGAAATATAACATACGCTGAGCAAGTAGATACTACTTTAGGCGCTGCTATCATTAATCAAATAGGTACTATGAATAATGCTGAAATTGGCCAAGGTACAACCATAGTCAGTAGTGCTTTGATTAACCAAGTTGGTACTATGAATATGGCTATTTCTGGGCAAAGTGAAACAATGGCGACTAGTGCCTGGATTAATCAGCTGGGCTCTATGAACGATGCTACTACTAGTCAAGGTGCAACTATTGCAAGTAGTGCTTTAATAAATCAAGGAGGGGCAATGAATACAGCCTTCCTGGCTCAGGGGGATACTACTGCTAGTATTGCTTTTATCAACCAAGCAGGCTCACAGAATACAAACTTTCTTGCTCAGAGTGAAGTAACAGCGAGCAGTGCCCTAATTGATCAAATAGGCCTAGGAAATAATGCCACCCTTGTTCAAGGTCAAACAACCACAAGTAGTGCCTCGGTCATTCAAGTCGGTACGGGGAATAATACAGATTTGTTTCAAATTGAGACTACTGCTAGCGCCGCTGTTAGCAATCAATTTGGTTCCATGAATACTGTAGATATCTCTCAAATGGGAGCTACTTTGAGTACAGCGATAACTTCTCAAATAGGTAGTAATAATAGCTACTCAACTACACAGACAGGAATTGGTCAAACAGCTATTGTCGTGCAAATTGGCAATGGAAATATGGGCTCTACGATGCAGTAGTAAGTGGCAGTAAATATTGAAGAGTATTTTAAGCAGCCTCTTGTATTGGCCACAATTATCTCTGAGTAAATTACACGCCCCCAGTAGATGACTGATGTTAGATGGATGATAGCCATGATGAGTATTTAACAGGCAGTCCGTCCTCTATACTCGCAGCAATGGTAACTCTAAGTAGGGGTATCTTCGATAGCAATTTTCGTGCTGCTGACTGATCTTTGGCACGAGTAGTAAGAAACGTTGTGGTAGTGGTACTTGATGGGCAGCTGGCATGCAAAATCTTGGACTTGAAGCGAGGCCGGCTATTGTCGGCCAATGGCAATTACAAGCCAATACCGGTCTGGGAGGGCCAAGAATTGCTAGTTGAGGGGGTGGTTAAGGCGTCAATCCGGTATCACCGTACCGCTTAGCAAAGTAGTGTATGCCTGTACAGTTTCGTCACTATTTTCGACGCTGCTTGCATAGGCGGCTATTCCAACTATAAAATCTTTTAAAACCAATGGGTTAGGTTTTTGTACCAGTGCTTCTGGGGGTGTGGTGGTCGTCGGTTCAAATCCGGCCGCTCCGACCATCTTTCTCTATATATCATGCGGCTTTCAGCCAGTTTTCCCGATTGAGCGTACAAAAACCCCGTAAAAAACTCTCAATCACTTCCGCAGCAGTAGTTTTGGGTCGATGCTGATACCCACTTCTTTGTATTCCCGCTCATGTCCACCGAGATAAAACTTCTCAGTAATTTCCGCATCTGTATGGGCGCATATTTCTGCAATCTCTTCCGGGCTGTGACCGGATTTCTTGAGCAGGTGAGAGGCTAGGGCGCGCAACTCGTGAAAGGTTGGCCTGGCGCTATTGGGTAAGTCCTGGCGAACCTCTGCGGTGTCTCGCGCCTCTTTAAATTGGTTTGATAGCCTTGCTGGCATTAACCTGCACTAATGTTCATCTTGCTTCGCCCGCGGCTGTCTTTTCTTTGGTTGATATGAAACCGCAAAAGGGCACCGGTAGTTTTGAAGGGAAAGCTGTCGGGCTTGGTTTATTATCTGGCGTAAACCAGGGTGGTGATTATAAGACCAGCGCAAATATGTAGCCCTCTCCTCGCCGCGTTGATTAATTGACTTCTCAACCCCTTTATCAATACCAGCATCGGTTACATGCTTATCCAGCCGCAAGCTGCACACATCACCACGGCGCATAGTTGTAAGCAGTGATAAATCATTAGCGATTTGGCTTTCTAATTGACGCTCCTGATGGTATTCGCACCGCTATGAATGTCTGTAGAGAATCCGAGGAACGAGAAGCATTTTTTGAGGGCGTCAGAAAGAGACTTTTTTGGCAGCCTCTTTATCTTCGAAAAAATACTTATTTTTATATGACCAATAGATGCGAGGTATATGGCAGTAGTTTTCAACATGACCGCCCACTCCATCGATCATGTACCAGAGGCGGAGCCTGATTGTATGGGTGAGGTTGTGGCCAATTTCCTGACCTTCCACAATTATTGGTGCGCTCCGGTCGTCTCGCTCTCCACAATTTCATAACCCCAACCAATTCCGGTTGATCCCGATATTTCGGTGGCTTTCTCAACCATGGTTATATAGTTGATACTGGCGGTTTTGCGGCCTTATAACGTTGATTCTTTTACAAAGCGAGCGTCAGTTTTCTTTACTCGCTGCCAGATACTTAGATTCTCAGACATTTTGCTCACTCCCGTGATTAAATAGGGAGGCTTAAACATCAAGCCGCCCGGACATATCCATATTCAGTTGCTAAAGGCTCCAGCTCCTCACGCAATTCTTTTGCAACTTGCTTTGCGCATTCGTCAGTAAACCTGGAGCTAAGATTTCCGGCTTCACACTGGTCTTTTTTATTTATAGCGAGGAGTTCGCCGAGCTTGTCTTTGTCGTACTACGTGTAGTGCGATGATCCGGATACTCAGGGCGGCGCTGTTACCCATTACGCAACCACCAACATTTCCCAGCTGGCCGCCAATACCTGGCGCCGAGGTGTTGGCACCATTACCACCCCGAGCAATGGCGGCGGCACCACGGTACTCGGAGACCCCTGGTGCGTTGCTGCAGGCAGTTGGCTGCGCGAAGGTTTCCTATCGGACAACTGCGAAAGCGGAGACCTGATCGACTGCTGGGATACCGGCGACGAGGAAACCCATCTAAGCCTCATTACTGGCGCGGTAGATGCAGAGCCAGAAATACCCTGCGTATTGCTCACCACAACAAGCGGTGCCTAGGTAATTTGCAGCCGTGAAACCCCCGTTACCGACCGTGCAGGGCGGGTCTACGAGGCGCAGTACTGCGAGGGCGTTGAGCTGGGTGTACTGCTTGAAGAAGAGCCGCTCACCTGGGAAACCGTCGAGCGGGTCGAATGTGCCGGCCTCCGTACCGTGTACAAGGTCTCTGTAGGTGGCAAGAGCTATGCCGCCGGTACCGGTCCCCAGCATCGCATCATCCCCCATAACGGCGTACATAAATCTGATTAAGCAAAGGAATAGATAATGCACAGCTTTTCCCCGATAACAGTGCCAGGCCTGATGGCCTGGCAGTTCGCCTACACCATCGATGACGGCCACAGTGCGGGCACTATTGTGCGTGCAACGGTAACCCAGATCACAGAGCCCACCAATAGCGATGCTCAAGCGACTGCAGTGCTTAAATGCACCATTGCCGTCATTGATGATCAGAATAATGTACAGACTGATGGCGCTGGTGATCTGATGTCCAGCGTTTATGTAACCATCAAGACTCTGCAGACCGATGCGGGCCAGCCGGTAATCGTCGCCGACCATGCCGCTGATTTGGTAGCGAGCTGCATTGTCGAAGTGGCTAACCGTCTGGCTGTGCATAACTCGATTGTGGCTATAGCGATTCCGAGCGGGTGATACTAGCTGTGGTTTTCAGTAGTGGAGAGGGCCTACCGCCGGTGCGAAAGCTCGAATTATAGAGCCATGGCTTACATCTTCAGAAATTCCCCCCTAACTTATTGATTTAATTATGGGTAAAATGTGTTCAAGAGCGGGGGGCGAGCCAGGCGACTTGAGCCAATGGCTCACTATCTCTGGTTACTATTTAGACAAAAATTTATAACCTGCTGTATGTATAGGCTTTTCTGTGGAGCTTGGAAGCTCCCTCCCAGAAATAGTGGCCAAATGGATAGTTAGCCATTGGCTCATTAATAAACTGTTAAGCGGTAAACTATGGAATTAGCTGGAGCCGTCATTTCAACCATTTTGCTAGCCGTTACGATAGTAATTGGTGGGTTGTGCTTTTTTAAAGGTATTTATTTTATGTTTAAAGCATCTGTAAATAGAAATAAGGATGTAACTAATCAGAGTTCATTTGTAAGGTTTAACTTTTTTAACTCTCTGTGGGTACCAAGAGGGTTGAATGAAAAAGGTAAGATTTATAGGTGTAAGGCTGCTAAAAATATGTTTGTATTCTTTGGCTTGCTGTTATTAACAGCAGCTGTAAGTAGCTATTTTGGTGTTTAGGTGGCATCGCTTAACAAACGGCTGTAGTCGCCATGTAAAAAGACGCATGGCTGGGTCGGCCTTTCCGTTGTTTGCTTATGTGCTTATCGCTAGGCTAGCACATCACAAAGAACTCCAAGTCCGCCCCTAAGCCGGGCGTTAACCATAAAAAATGATATCGAGCAAAATCACAATAAATGACGCAGAAATCAAGATAGAGCATGAAGAGTGCTCCGATCCCAGTTGGTGCCGAGATAAAGATATATTTATTGAGTCAAGTAACTCTGAAAATAACACTTTATCTACCATTACCTTCAATGATTATCTGACTATTTATGTTTTCTGGGAGTCGTGCTCATCGGGTGTATCTCAGGAAGTGTTGTACGTGCCTGAAACAGGTATTTTGTTCTTAGGTTGTGGCTCCATTAGTGCCCGGGTATCTACAAGAGACAGCAAACTCATAGGTATTGAGAATATGTGCCTCTTTTGGGGTTTAAGTAGGCATAAAGAGTATGTGCTTGAAACTGGTGAGTTAGAATGCTTCCTTTTTTCATTATCGGGCAAGAAAATATCAGCCACAGCTGTAGATCCGCCTTATGAAATGGAAGTTACAGAAAAAGGTATCAAGTTCGATTCCATTGTTCTTGGTAGCACTTGGCTAAGGTATGAGGGCAATGGTTAACAAGTCAAAGCTGTCCCCTTTTTTGTTCCAAAAAAGCCGCCAACTTCACCATGCCGGTGTTTGAGACGTTACGTGCGATAAGGATATTTAATGAAAATTAGTTTCTTTACATTAATTGCTTTTTTGATTGTTGGCTCACCTGATATTTTTGCCACAAGCTTTGATTGTGAGAAGGCTTCTACCAGTTCTGAATTATTGATCTGTTCTAATAGGCGACTTGGATCTTATGATGAAAATCTATCAGCTGTCTATAAGTCTGTCATGTCGACATTTGCAGGGCAAAAGTCGTTGGAGATTAAGAAAGAGCAGATTAGCTGGATTAAAAAGCGGAATGATGCATGTAAAGATGAAAAGAGTTGCATCTCGGCATACAAGCAACGCACAGCAGAGCTCAGAGAACTTTTATGGAGCGGGAGTGACTTAGAATCGTTTTCGATTGATCGGCAGTCATGTAGGGCAATTAAAGATCAGGAGATTCTAATAAAGTGCATTAAGTTGAATATTTACGATCCATGCGACGATGCTGGTGGTAAATGGGGGGCGGCACAATGTGGTTGGGCTCATAATATGATAGCTGAAAGAAGAATTGATGCTCTAGACGCAGAGATTATTGAGAAACTAAGTAAAGCTGCCGATGGAAACGAATTAATAGAACGCTTTAAATCAACCTCAGCTGTGTGGCGCTCATATAGGGATTCACACTGTGCACTTATAAATGAAATGGACGGACTTGAAAACTTCAGTGGTTACCGATTACATATGGCATTCTGTAAACGCCGATTAAGTGAAATGAGAGTGGTCGAACTAGAAAAAATCTATGCTAGTTCTGAATAAAAACGTAACAAGTGCGTGCATTTGACCTCCGCTTCGCTGCGGCAAATGACGCGGGCGTTATGAAGCTTTTCAACTATGAGCAATAAACAAAAAGAAGTAGTAGATGATGTATTGGTGAAGGATGCCCGCCGAGCTCTATGGGCAGTGGGTTGCATCAATTTACTGGTGTTATTCTTCTTTCTAGTCGAAGGTTTCGAGAATGAAATAGTAATTGTCGGATTGGTGGTGCAGGGAATAACCTTTGTATTTTGGCTAGTGCCAGTATTTCTATACCAGGTATTGAGGCAAAAGCTACCTCTTAAAGTGGCTACTTATAAAACTCTTTCTTCGTACAGGAATGCCATGGATCAAGTCTCGTGGTAGGGCTCCATAACAAGGTCGGGCAATTTGCTCTGGGCCTCCGGCCCTCCGCGGGGCAGCTTACCTTATGCGCCTTTCGCGTGGGTCGCTTTGCACCCATTTTCGCGCAAAAGACGCATAAGGTAAGCTGCCCCTGTCGGCGGCGTTATGTGTAAAATCCATGAGTAGACATCAAGGAAAGCAAGAAGAGCGAGAATTTGAGGGAGAGAAACTTCCTTCAGAATTCAAGCTATCTCGCTCTAAAATAATGTATATCGAAGATAAGTCGGGCGGCCTAGAAGGTGAGGCTCGTATTGGTCGTGTTTACTTATCAAAGTCAGGAAAAACGCTTTACTATCGAGGAATGAAATTTCAAAGCCTTAAAGGTAGTGGCTTTAAAGCAAATTACTTCGAGGTCGAGTCTGGTGACCACTATTGGATATCCGGGCCCCGTAAAGATAAAAATGACCGGCTGTATGGCGGTAACAGAGGTGTGGAAATAGACAATGATGTCCATGAAGAGTACAGGCAGTACATCAACACTTAACAAGTGGCGGCACAATCGCCACACTTCGTGTGGTTGGACAAAGCACTACCTGCTTTGCTTGTACGCCGGGCGTTAAGTGTAAAAACATGATCAAGCACATTTTCAAAATTTTAGGATTGATGCTTCTCTTTATAGGGGTAGGAACTATTGGGTTCTATAAATTGGCAGGAACATATTCCGGTCAAGATGCAATTTGTTTGTCTGGGCTAATTGCAGGTATTTGTGTTGGCTTGTGGTACGGAAAAGCAAATGGAGTTCAAGCAATCTATGCCGTATTAGCGTGTGCTGTTATTTTAAGCCTGCCGCTAGTGATTTTATCGCTCTCCATGGCTTACGCCAATCAAGACTACGCTGAGTCATTAGCGTTTTTTAGCATCGGTTTTGCGTTGCTTTCATCATATGTAGTAGGTCTGGGCTGGGGTAAACACTTAACAAGACAAAGCAGCAAGGGCCCTTCGGGCCGGGACGCGCTACCGCGCGCCCCCGTTTGAAGCGTTAACTGTTGTATGTACTATGAGACTATTTACTGATTTTTATACAAAGGTTGCACTTAAGCTTTATCCATTCAGGTGGTTATTAGTTGTGTCCTTTTTTCTTCCTTTTATAGGTTGGTCTCCTGTCTCGACGGCATTACTGGTAATGCTGTGGGTGTGGACGAATTTAGGACTGTTTATTGTTTTAACTTATGGACCTATAAACCATTTTGAGGGTTCTATTATATGGAGTGACGGGTGGCGGCCTATAGCTTGGGTTTTCCTAATCCCCATCCTACTGGGAGCCTTGGCTGCAACAGTTCTAATTCCATATGCTCTTATACAAAGTAGTTAACAAACCGCAGCAGGCGCTCCCGTTGGTCGCAGGGACAGCCAAAACACTGCGCTTATTTGTCTGCCCCTGTGCGGGGCGTTAGGTGAACAAGGAATATCATTGAAAAATTTGAAAATAGTTTTCATTGTCATTGCCTTATTTCTGGCAGGATGCACGAGTACTGGTAAATTGTATTACTTTGACTCACAAGGAGATCGAAAACTTGCATGTGATATAGAGTTTATTGGTAATCCTACTATTGATAAGTATGCAGTTGAGTATTCTTTAAGTTTGTGTGCTAAAGCAGCTGTCAAAAAAGGCTATAAAATAAACGAAACCTACTTGCTTGAAATTAATACAACGATTCCCAATGCACCATGTGGTCGTCAGTGGTCACATAAACTGGTAAAGGAAAAATATACTATTGGTGAGCTAACAAAGAAGGAATACGGTTACATAATCGCTTATATAGATCTTGGGCTTGCAACAACGGAGCAATGTTCACCTAACAAAAAATCCAGGTGACGCCCACGGCGCACCTGATCTAGGCGTTATGTTTTGTCATGAATAAAGTAGAAGCACATAAACATTCCTTCAGCCCAGAAGACTGGCCATTCGATTTTGATGACAATGTAGGGGCAGTTACCACCAAGTTCGTCATGAGCGGAGAGCAGCCCATTGTTGAGGTTCTCCACTGGAAGGGTGGTGATTGGCAGTTCATGTGCAATACCACCGAAGATGCAAGTGACGGAATGATTGTGTGTATGGGGTGCTTGTTTACGAAATTTCCATGGATAGCTGGATTTAAAGACCTAAAGCCCGGCTATGTGGCATATTTAGATAAAGGTCGATGGTTAGTTGAGCCCATCGATGAAACATAATAAGCCGCAGCGATCGCTCCCGTTGGTCGCTGAGACAACCAAAACGCTGTGCTTATTTATCTGCCCCTGTGTGGGGTGTTAGGCATCATATGAAAATAATCACCGAGCAAGATGCTTACTTCCTTGTCGCTCTAAATGCATCAGAGGAGTCATCGCTGATAGAGCTAAAATGGGAGTTTGAGAAGTGGGACCACGGTTCTATTGATGTAACCAACATCATAGAATCTCTCATCAATGACGGCACCATTTTGCTAAGTGAGCGAGACGGAGATAGCTTAAGTGACTACTCCATAAGCGACGCCCTAGTTAAGGTAGAGACTTGGAGTAATTCTGAGTCTTGGAGTACCATTCTATTTCTAACCGAGGCAGGCGATAGGCGGTGGGAAACCGACGATTGGGGTATTACCACGAAGCGTGCAAAGCATTTAATGTTTCCAAATAAAGGGAGTGTTACTCGTGTTCAGTAGCTGAGTAGAGAGCATGCCTAACAAAAAGCTTAACTACACTCCGGCCGCATGCGACCTCCGTCGGACAGCCAAAAGCGTGCTTCGCACTGGCTGCCGGTTAGCTCAATGTTATAAGCCTGAGGAAAGTGTGATGTGGGAAGCAATCGATATTAACAACTGGAAAGATACGCCATGTATTTCAGGTAGGGCTGCTACAAAAGCTGACGTATCGGAAGGCCGAGCAGCATTTTATGTTCCAACAGGCAGCGAGCCTTACGAAACAGGTCTTCCTCTGTTTGCACTCCAACTAGATGAGGAGTCAAATACAAAAGTACCTTGTGTCGTCATTCAAATAGAAAATACTCCAGAAGGTACGGCTGTCGGTGTTAGGTATATCGGTGGAGGCAATGGTTTGGGCATGGAAAATGAATTTGAGTTTTTTAGTGAAATACCTAGTGAAATCAGCTTATAAAGAGTTTAGGCAACATCGCTCCTTCGGGGCTGGACAGTCAAAGCTGCGCTTTGCCTGCCACTGCTAAAGGCGTTATGAGTAAAAGAGAGTATGGAAACCGATTTATTTGATCTCATCGAAAAAGTTCATGACGAGAAAACTTTTTTACAGTTTCTCACTGCGCTAATGAAAGACCGCGAGAGAGAAATTCAAATTGAAAAGAAAAGCCCATCGTCTCCATATAGTGCTGGGTCTTTAGGTTGGCAAAATATTACTATCGAAGGTTTTCTTGAAAGTGCTGTTGCTTACGCCGAGGACTCAGAAGCAAGCAATGAGCAAGGCAACGCATGGCTACGGGCGGCACAAATAATACATGCAGGCAAAACTTATGAGTGAGCTCACTCATAACAAGGTGTGGCACAATCGCCGCTACGCGGCTGGACTTGCTACACTGCGTTTCGCTCGCCTGTGCGCACTGCATTATTGGGCAATATGAATAAATTCAGCACTATGGCTGTCGCTTCTATTTCAGAACTGGTTGGTTTACTTGTCGGCCTAGTAGCATTTTTTATAAATTGGAACGTGTATGGCGGAGGTATGCCGGCTTACAAAGCTCTCTTGCTTCCGGGAAATATATCGCTAATTTATATATGGCATCCCATTTTTACGGAAGAAATCGATTTTTGGCCAAAACTTGCACTCCAGTAACTCGGCTAATTTGGTATTGTTGCAGTAGTGAGCGGAGTCGGCATTAAGCTAGTAAGCTGCCCCTGCCGGCGGCGTTAACTGTACGCTATGAATAAACATATTTGGGTGTCCGTAGTTATTATTGCTTTACCGTTTACCCTTCTAATGGTGGGGCGAAGCGATTCTGAGGTAATAAGTAATATTGGTCAGCTGGTTGAGATGCTATATCTCTCTCCTGGACTCATAGCAACAGACGAATTGTTCGGGTTCCAAAAAGATATAGGGCTTCTACCAACAAAATTAGGTAGGTTTTTATTTACAACGTTCTATTTGTTGATTTATTGGGGCGCTGTGTTCCTAATAACGAAAGGCGTGTGTAGTGACGTGCACCACAGTTAACAAACGCATGCTGTCGGACAACCGGGACGGCGCTTCGCGTCTAAAATCGCCGGTTTCCGCAGTCGCAGGCGTTATGTGCAATGAAACTCCGCCCTCTTCTAAACTAAAATACTCGCACAATGAATGAAAAGCACATCACACCCCTTTATTGGATTATTTTCATTATCATACCGACCTTAATTGTAAGCAACGCAGTCATAGCACTCTCTATGCCCAAATGGATTATCGTAGTGACAGTCTTTAGCCTTCTTATTGTGGGTGAGCATGGTTTAAGAAAGTGGAAACAAATCTTAAGCAGCAAGAAACCACCCAGATAACCATTACTAAATGCGCATAACAAGGCGCTCAAGGCGGACTCATTTTCATTGCATCAAATTTGTGCTTGAATAGCACAAATTCAAATCAACAAAATCAGCCGCTTAGCACGGCGTTAAGTGCGCGGAGGAATCGAGAAAGTGTGGGATGATCCCGTATTACCAAACATAGAAGAGCACTTTTGGGAAATCCGAAACGTTGAGTTCGAGCAACAGAAGAACCCTGAAACTTTCGAGATTCCATCTAAAGAAGATCGTTTCAACTTAAAGCGAGGGCAAGCTGCGAAGCTTGCTTTCGATATTGAAACTCAAGACGGAGATGGATCGGTTCAAGTCTCAGGAGAGCGGATGTGGGTTATTGTCCTTAAAAAGACAAAAGGTCATTATTTAGGCATCCTTGATAACGAACCAAGTTGTATCGAGCCGGGTAGTGGCTATCTAGAGCCGGGCTGTAAGCTTTGGTTCAAACCCGAGCATGTAATTGGTATTGATAACCCTCCAATGAACTATTTAACAAGTAGTTACCCAAATGAGTTCAGCACTTAACAAGGGCCAGCAGCGGACTGTCAAACCTGTCACTTTTTATGCTTGCGCACAAAAATCGCCAGTTTTGCCAGCCGCTGTGGCCGGCGTTAAATGTCATTCAGGATTAAAATGATGTTTTCATGGATAGTATTTATTTTAGGTTTAGTTGCTTCATGGCACTACACCGACCTTCAATCAGAAAGTGTATTTCAAAGTACGATCTTGCCAATTTTAGTAGGCGTATTTCTAATTCTACTGCTAATCAAATTTGTTTTTCTTTTAGGTCCGGATAGTGGTCGTGGTGGTCACAGTGGAGATAGCGGTGGTGGATTTTTTGGTGGTGATGGGGGTTGTGGAGGCGGAGATGGTGGCGGTTGCTAATGCTAACTTTAAAGTGCATGACAAAAACATTTAACAAAAATGTTAAACACCGCTACATGTCTTCGGCATCCCGCTGGACTCGCTCTTGCGTCGCTCGCCGTTTACATTGGCGATCTACAAATATGATACGAGTACCACTGACCATGTTGATTTTTCTTATTAGTTCTGCAGTGCAGTCAGAGATCCAATTTGTTAAGCAGGGTCACGAAGCTAATATTCCAGAATTGATTTCATCACTCATCTAAGAAAATATGAGTAGTACAGGAGAATTTACGGTTAAAGATCTAAACAAAATCGATGAAATACCCTGGCAGAAAATCAGTAGAGATCATGTTGTTTACAACTATTACATTCCGTCAAATCCAGTAATAAGCGATGTATATAGTTATGAAATCATTATTGATTTTAATTCTAATAGATATTGGGTAAAAGTTATGGGCGGAATTGCTGGCGCAGAAAACCTGTACTGCCCAGATATTATCCAGTAAATGTAGAACAAGAGGTTGCAGTATGTTCCAGCCTGCGGCCTCCATCGGACCTCGTCAAGCTACGCTTGCCGCGGCCGCTAAACCTGGCATTAAATTCGCATGGTCATATTTGCAACTACAAAAGAAGGGTTTAGAGAGCTTGAAGCAGTAATTAAAACAGGTAAGTACCCTGTTTGGATTGGCTGCAACGTTTTGAGTGCATCTGAGATAGATAGCTATCGAGAAATGAAGCTTGATATTACAAACTTCAGCTATGAAATTGATCCAGTAAATGAAGAAGAACTGAACGAGGCCCTTACAACAATAGCGGAGCATCACCCTGGTGAAAGAGTATGGCTAGAATGCAGGCCCTAAATTTAACAAGGCAAGGAAAAACCGCCCTGCGGGCTGGACGCGCTAATGCGCGCCTTTGCTTGTGGCGTTAGCGTTAAGACTTACCCACGTTTAGTAGACACCCTGTATAGTTAGGTTTAGGCCTAACACGGAGGTGTATCATGGGTAAGAAAATAACTCAGGCGTATACGGAGGAGTTCCGTAGAGAAGCAGTTAAGAGAGCAGAAAAGCCTGGAGCAACAACGGCCTCCGTGGCACGAGAGCTAGGCGTCAGCGCACAGCAGATCTACAACTGGCGTCGTCAATTTAATCGACTGTCTGATAAGCAGTTCAATAGTTTAGACGGCGTCAACTATTCCAAGCAGGAAAGCACTGAAGTTCGCAAGCTCAAGAAGGAACTGCATGAAGCACGTCAGGAGGTTGAATTTCTAAAAAAGGCAGCTGCGTACTTTGCGAACCACCAAGAGTAAAGTACGCACTGATACAAGAGCATGTGGGGTCATTCCCGGTTAGCTTGATGTGTCGGTGTTTAGAAGTCTCAAGATCGGGTTATTATCGATGGCGAGGGCGGTTGCCACCTTCTCGCACGATTAGAAAGATACGAACAATCGATAAAATCCGAGAGACGTTTACTGCGTTTAAAGGTCGTTATGGAGCGCCTAGAATCGCTTGCGAGCTTCGAGAGTTAGGTGAGCCATGTTCACGGAACTACGTCGCTAAGCTTATGCATCAGGAGCATATTAAAGCGAGAAACGGCAAAGGCTTTCGATATAGTCAGCCCGTAGAGGGGAGCATTAATGTCTCCGCCAACTTACTTAAGCGTTGCTTTGATGTGGATCGACCAAATTGCCGCTGGACAAGTGACATTACGTATATCTGGGTTCTGGAGCGGTGGTTGTACCTCGCGGTAGTTATGGATCTGTACTCTCGACGTATTGTAGGTTGGGCATTCGACTCCCAGATGACGGATGAATTGACACGTCGAGCATTGAAAATGGCTCTAGAGCGACGACAAATAAAGCCTGGACTAATAGTTCACTCTGACAGGGGTATGCAATATCGATCGCAGAAATACCAGGATCTCTTGTCCGAAAGCAAGTGCAAGCCGAGTATGAGTCGCCAGGCTAACTGTTGGGATGATGCGGCAATGGAATCATTCTTTAGCAGATTAAAAGTCGAGCTGGTCTATGCCGGAACATTCGAAAGCGAAGAGCAAGCAAAATCTGAGGTGTTTGAATACATTGAGATTTTCTACAATAGGGTTCGTAGGCACTCTGCATTAGGCTATGTAAGTCCAGCAGAGTATGAGCGAAAATACGCATAGTTAGAGTGTCTACTTTTTGTGGGCAAGACCAGTGCCTATGAGACTTCTCATCTTCTTGTTACTAATTTGGTCTTCATCATCTGTTGCAGGGGCTAGGGTAGAGTTTGAGTGTACACCGATTGAAGGTGAGACAAGTTTTCGTGTGAAGGGCTACTTTCATGAAACAGCACAAGGTGAAAATATCGGCATGGCCCACAGTTATGCTATTTTGGGCGAATACGAGACCATAAAAGGTTGTCGCGCCCCTTGGTATGAGAAGTTTCCTATTAGCGGCTCGACCAGTGTCAAGTTCATGCTCCACTGGCACGAATACATGCCTGGTTGTATGCAGCGCTTCATGATTCCACAGATATCCACTACTGGGCACATGTGGGTTTCAAGAAAGGGAGAGCCTAATTTAAAAAGCAAAATGATCAGGGCTAACTGTGATATTAATAGAGTTTCGGAGTAAGCACTTAACAAAATGTTCAACTACACTACGTCCGCAAGCGGTCTCCGTGGGACGCGCAAAAGCGTGCTTCACACCGTGCGTCGGTTAACTTAGCGTTATTGCTGTGACAGGTTGTGTTTGTTCCTACAGTTGGATTTCTGTACGTTTCCTCAAAATAATAGAGTGGTTGCTGCTTAGGCTTCATCAGCGGAATCTAAGATAAGTATAAATTTTGACAAATAGTGACAGGCATCTTAAGCAATCCCTCTAATCTGCCACTAAAATTCTATTATAGGGGTTCTCAAATTGGTCGACAGCGGTCAAAATATCGACCAGCAAAAGAGTGATTATGATTCTGCCATGTGCTTGGCTTTAATCAGAGATATAAACTATTTGATTTAATGGATTTAGCATGCAAGGTAGATAACATGGCACTTTTTTAGATGCCTTATTATTTATTATTTAGATTAGAATATGAAAAAAATATATTTTCTTTGTGCTTTTTTTTCTATTTCAAACAATGCGCTTAGTGCCGAAGTGCCGAAGTGCCAGTGTCTGAGATCACGTACATTGCTCCCTGGACTCCCTTTGTTGATGTACGGATGAGCACGCCGGCTATAGACCCTGAGAACTGTGGTAGTAGCAGTTCATACCGTATTGATCTCTTAAACGATTCAGGAAGCGAGGCTAAACTGTCAACTTTACTTGCAGCTTTTATGGCCGGTAAACAAGTAGGCTTGAGTATTAGTGGCTGCTTAAGTGGTCGCCCAAAAATAAATGCCGTGCGCTTGTCTAATGTGCAATAACCTGTGTTTGTTCTCCTAATCTACCTCCTGTGCGATCCCTTAAAGCAACAATGAGGGGTCGTCATGCACCTGATTCTACCGTTTTATCTGGCTGCCACGCTGGTCTGACTCTGACGGTAATTGTCAGAGCACACACCATGAGCTCCTAGTTCAGTTCTCCTTGGCACCTGTAACCTTCACCAATGCTAAGCGCTGTAGATACAGGCCTGTGGTTGGACCCTTATACAGGTCAATTCTATAGTCTGGCGTCCGACTTAGATGTTGAGCACATCGTGCCGTTGTCTTGGGCACATGAGCATGATGGTGCCAATTGGACTGTTAAGCTGAAGCGTCAATTTGCAGAAGACCCTGAGAATCTATGGCTAGTCGATGACGACCGGAACCAAACCAAGGGCGATAAGGGTCCCTATGAGTGGATGCTACCTTATGAACCGGTCCAGGTAATCTTTGTGCAGCGGTTTATGGCGATAGTGGAGAAATATGGACTGAAGTTCTCGCCGGAAGAGTCAACTCAGATATTGGCACTTCTGGAAGAGTAGGGTAGCCATAGCTCTAAGAGATCGTAGTCAGCCTTGGTTCTTAGAGCTATGTCAAAACAGGATCGTTTAATATGGCGGTTTGGTTAGGAATGTTACTCGAGAGCACCATTATCAATGGGTGGTGGTATTAACAGCTTACGCTTTTTGCAACACACCTGACCTCGTCACCTATTACTTCGCAAGTGACGTCAGCTTTCTTGCACCCTTCCAGGCCTGGCATATTTCCTCCCCAATTATTGTATCCTTGCAGGAATTCATTTATTTGCTCAGGAGTTTCAAGTACAAAAGTTCCAGCGAATCCTTTAACTGTCGTTGGTACAGAGTTGTTGTTGGCGTCTTTGGCGCTGCCTTCTATATACTCAAACTCTATTTGGTTGTTATTAATTTCAGAAATTTTGAATTTTGCAGATGATCCGTCCACAAAAACGATTGTTACTGTGATCTCTGCTTCGATTATTCCTGCAATTTCCGTTGCAGCTGTAGCATAGTTACCTATTTTATTTCTTAGGCCAATGTTTTCAGATAAATAATCTGCGATATCATTTCTAGTCTTACTTTTTCCTGACATGTCCCAGGCGCTATTTCCAATTTCAGCTGGAATTTGTATTGGGTCTGTTGTAGATAAATCTATATAGGCAATCATTAAGTTGTCAAAAAGATTCTCAAATTCGCTATCTACACTAGATGGTTGCCCTATTGCAGCGTCTGGCTCCATGCTCGATCCGCTTGAGTTCACACCTATGTATGCTTTAATAACGTCATTGTTAGTGTCAATTATGTAGTATTTCTTACGCCAGTTGTCGAGTGCTACCTCGTTAGCTTTATTTTGATAGCTTTCACAGTTGTTGCACCAATATACGTTTGGTTCATAAAGTTCTGGGGGCATTATTATTATTTGTGCACTAGTGCTGCCAGAAAAAATAAGAGCTAAGAAAGTCAAAAGTCTAGCGATCACGTTAAATATCCTTAATAAACTACTGGTTGAATGGTTCTGTTCCAGAGGCAGCCTGGATTACATAAAAATGAGCCTTCGCATCAAAAATTCAACCACTTCTAAGCATTTCGACAATATTTTACCTGAGGTTCACAGTGTGTGGGCTCCAGATGTATTACTCCTAGGTAGTTAAGCCTATAAGTGTCGATGTGCGCAGAATTATGTCAGCTATTTTGATTTGCATGGGGGCTACACTTTGTAGTTATAACATTATGCGTATTCGTTGATGTTGTATTTACCTTATAAATTATTTCGGTACACTTCTTCTTAAGATTCTTTGGCAGCTGATGCTACCAGTGTTTCAAATGTCTATCAATTAAGAGGCGCTCTATTTTTGGTGCAGTTGAGCCATAAAACTCTATTACTCTTAATGGATAGTCAAAAAAGGGATAATAAATACCTTTGCCAGTTTTGACTTAAAGTATTTAGGGTGTGTTTTTGTTGCTTTATGTATTCTTAAGATAAAAAGATGTATCTATTGCACAGAATTTTTAGCTAATTTTCAGCATAAGTTAAATTTATTTTCCTAATCTTTGCTTCAGCTCTTTGGATGCAGGCGGTTTAACTTAGCCCTATTTGCCTTCATCAGCATTAAGAGCTTCATGGCCAACAAAGGGGTGCGCCTAGACACCTACATTGGCTAGTTCTTCAGTCTGATCTGTTGAACACACCCTCGCATTTTCCTGAGCTGACCAGTCCAGTGGTTTAGCTTGCTAGACAGAGCTAAAAAGATGTTTGCAGAAGATTTTGGGATCTATGGTTGGTCGATGACGGCCGGAACCAGAGCAAGGGGAACACAGGCCCTGATGAGTGGATGCCACCGTATGAACCGGTCCAGGCAATCTACGTGTAGCGGTTTATGGCGATAGTGGAGAAACATGGGCTAAAGCTCTCGCCGAAAGAGTCAATTCAGATATTGACTCTCCTGGAAGAGTAGGGTCAACTGCTTTTGTATGGCCTTGCACACATTGTAATAATTGTCTTCAGTCTTGAGTACTTGCTAGGCCGTAAGATTTATGAGACCTCCTCCTTCATTTGAGGAGGTTGACGCCGTTCATTGAACATTACCTTTTAGATTGTTAACTTCAATTTGATCAGATTCAATCTTTCCAGAGTAGTCTTCTAATTCTATTATTAAGTGCCCCCCCTCTACAGACTTAATCTTTTCTTTTTTAACATTCTCGTATGTTTTTATCACAGTTTTTTTTGCGAGAATTAATGCCACTCTGTCTAGTTTGATAAGATTAGATAGAGTGGAAGAAGTAAAGGCCCCTCCATCAAATCTATCAAAAGTATAATAAGTACTTGGGTTTATTTCGTATGATGATTTTTTTTCTACTGAAAAATAATAAATCGTAGATATTGCCAAAAATAATACGCTATATTTAACCTTTTCTCTAAATGAGACTTTCCACTGTTTCAGTATCGTAAAGTAGATTGAAAAAATTATTACAAAGAATAGAAATATATTAAGCAGGGATGGAGAGTATTTCCAGAAAAAATCATACCCAGTAAAGGGGAAAATCATAAGGAATGTGAAGTAAATAATTGCGGTCAAGAAAATTTTTATCATAGTGATATTCACTTATAAGTGAGGCCTACCTTGGATTGACAGGCCTCAAAGTATTTTAAAGCGATTCTACAATGATTACAGTTCTACTACAGCTACCCCAGCAGCCACCAGATCCGAAATACATACCGCCTCCGCTCCAACCTCCACCATACCCTAGACCACCAATACCATAGCCTGGAGCAGCTGTAGTAGGTGAGTTTACAGTTTTGTTCGGACTGCAAGAGTCAGAGTTGCTATCGGCGTTAGCATCATTCTCATATATATCTTTACTATAACTATGCCCGCCCTTAATTGGTGCCGCATCATCATGGTTGTCCCCTTCTCCGGTTGCGAGCGCATGAGCAATATTTCCCACTAATTTTCCAATATCATTAGCGTCGGGGTGATTTGAGTTATTATAGTTTTGCCACTGTTGTACTACTGCTCCAGCGGTAAGTGCTTCCTGTTCAGTAAAGCCCATTTGATGAGCGGCAGCTCCATAAAACCAATTCCCAAACTCTTGGTCTGCATTGTAATTTGGGTTGTTTTTAAGGTCATAGGTTCGATTAGGTGCAAACATGCTAGCCATAACCGCCGCACTTAACGTGACTTTCCCTCCAGGGAGTTTGCTTGCTGCGATGCCTGCTCTCTTGAATTGCTTCAAGTGCTTATTGATATCAAAATTTGATGGCGGATTTGGGGCCTTCTGACTTGCAGTGCATGCTTGAGCAGAGCTTGAGGTTGCCATGAAAAATACGGGTTCTCTACACATGACGCTGTCACAGCCACCTGGATCAATAGGAGGAATTGTGGTTCCACCTCCTGAGCTGCCTCCTGAGCTGCCTCCTGAGCTGCCTCCTGAGCTGGTTTGTGATTTAACGTCGTAAATCTTTACAATAACCTGGGCTCTTCCATTTACCATAAGGTATGTAATGTCAACATCTTTGTTAGAAGTTAATTTTATGGTTGGAGCAATTTCGACAATGAGAGATTTATTATGTGTATTTAACGAAATTGCGTTAACAGTATCAGTACCTGAGATTGAATTTACGACTAGTTGCTTGGTATTGGAAGACCCTACCTCATATACAGATAATTTATTCTTAGTATCATCAAAAGCAAAAGAGACTATGTCAACTGGTGTTGAAGAAGGGATTTTATCTAGAGAAAAGCAGTTCTGATAAGAATTGGATTTATTTAGTTCAACCTGGACTAGGTCATTTTTTTCAATAACCACACAGTCCATACTGTCAGAGGCGAAAGCTTTACTACCAGCTAACCCCCCAATCAATAGTAAGCCAGAAATAAATCTTGACAAATACATCAATCAATTACCTATTTAAAGTTATCGTTATTGGCCAATAAATATTGACAATCGAAGATTACCAGGGTGACTTTTAGTGCACAACTGTCAAAAGTGACCATTTTCATATGCATGGTTGTTAGGAGTGCATATTGATAGGCTCTTTAAGAGCCTCACATACTGTGTGGATATTATTTAACGGTTAGAGCTAGCTAGAGCTTTTTTGCTGGTTACTTAACAACCATAGGGAACTGTTATTTCTAGTGGTGACATGTGTATGGTGGTTTTTAGCAGCTTACTGATCTGGAAATCATAGATGGAAGATAATAGCTGAAAAATTGATGTTAGGTAATGTCAAATATGAACCATTTTTTATCCTGGAGAGAATGAGACTATTAGTAGGATGGGAAGTTGAGGATACAGGCGGAGCAGTGTGGGCTTGAATTCTCTCTGGGGGAATCAGCCTAGGTTCTTGCATTGTTAGAAGAAATGTTGATTTAAACGTTTACTATCATTGTTGTTGGATTTTTAAAACCAGCTTGAATCTTGCAGTTTAAAGGGCCTTCATGGGGTACTCATTTTCTGTTCCTGCTTATAAATCGCACTTGCAAAATGATGGATAGTCGTGGGAGTAATTGCGTTTAGATCAAGAGTGGGAAAGTCTTCCAGTAAGGAGGAAGTAAAACATGTGATAGGCCTGAAGGGGTAGTCCTGTGTGAGCCAATTCCGTCCGGCAGGGCCTGGTCAGCATGTATTCTCAAGGTATTTTGCCCCAAGCATTGTGAGTGATAGGGATATAAGAATTGGTTGCGTCCACTACGTTACTCAATACGCTCATCCAACTCAGTTTGGGGCCTGGAGTCTCTGTGGCTAAATGGGAAGTGCGCCAAGTTTTATCTTTTGGTGACAGGCTGCAAGGGTCACTTCTTCACCCCACCATAAAAATTCTAACTCACTAGTTTTTGAGGCTTCCCAAAAAGGTCGATAGCAGCGAGAATGCCGGCCCTTAAGCCTGCTGTCGTATATGTGCTTGTTTTGCGTTACATTAAAGAGATTTGGCTTTTGGTGAAAATTAAAGAGAAGATAAAGCGATATATGAACCTCTTTGGGGCATGGTTATAAATTTAACTGCTTCTTAGTGGAGTGAGAGATGAGGAAGTACTTTTTCTACGTTATTGCGTTATTCTGCTTTTCAGGCGAAATATTTAGTGCAAAGGTGGCAAAGTCTGATATCACATACATTGCTCCGTGGACTCCATTTGTTGATGTCCAGATGGGCGCGACAGCTATAGATCCTGAGGGCTTTGGTAATAGTAATTTATATATTGATACAATGCCCTTGTTTGTTGGCTCTATATCAGAAATAGATGAGCTACTTTGAAGTGCTTTGGGAGTATTGCACTGTTGTATAATAATCTCTTATAAATTAACGAGCACAAGAGAGAAAGAAGTTGTATAAGAAACTACTGAGTACGCTATTGTTAACAGGAGCTTTATCTGTCCAGGCTGCGGTTCCAAGTGCTGTAGGCAAGATTCAAGGAATAAGTGCTTATGATTCATTTGGTGGTGGTGATGTACTAATCAAAACTGCAGGCAGTTGCGAGTCTATCGTTGACTATCAAAAGCCGCTGTATATGAGTACCTATAAATAGATAGCACGAAAATTGCAGTGCTTCCTACTGATTGGGAGCTCAAGAGTGATGCCCCATAATTTTAGTCAGTGTTTCTAAAACTATGGGGCGTTAAGTTGGATGGCATCTAAAGAAGCTATATTTTATGTCTAAGCCGGCCTAAAAAATTCGCATCCACATGTAAATATCAATAAAAATTAATTTCTTAGTTTGCTGCACTTATTCATATTCAATACTCCTGCGCAAAGGAGTATCCTGAGCACACGGTTGCAGGCGCAATGATAGCAAGGTTGTGAGCCGGGGGAGATCTGTGTGTGGCGCGGGAGAGACATTATTTGAAGAAATAGTTGTTTTTATGTCTGGTACTTACTCAGTGGGCTTGATGTTGTGATATGTGGGTTAACGGTTTAAGCTACTCCTGTGCTGGGTATCCAGAACTGTTTTTTATTAGTTTAAAAATATTAAGGTTGGTAAAATGAAGAAGTTGTTGATTACAGCTTTTGCGGTATTACTTGCGTCAAATGCTTATTCTTTAGGCTCGGTCAGTGCAAAGGTGGAGCAGATTCGAGTCGATGGAGATGGGAGAGCCATGATTTTTTTTGATAAGCCTTTAGGTGGAACGCCGGCAGCCTGTGCGGATAAAACAAACTATGGCAATGCATTGGCAGTGGATGCAGCTACTGATGGGGGGAAAGCGGTCTTAAGTATGGTTTTAGCGGCAAAGGCTTCAGGAGCAACTGTTACTGCTTATGGACATGGTGTATGTGGTTTGTATGGCAGTAACGTTGTAGAAACTTGGAATCATGGGTTTTTATTGTAATTAGTTTAAGTAATTCACGGTGATGTGTCCGGACTTGATGTGAAATAGCTTAAGTAGCTTAGCCTTCAGGCTGTCATCCTGGTTAACCCTTTGGTAAATCTCAAATCGGTACTAAATTATAGGGTTTACTATTTGGACAGTTGTTATAAATTCGAGATACTGGAGAGTGATATGAAGAAAGTTAGTATAATAGCCCTTTTGATATTGGCCTCAGATTGCTATGCAACGGTAGACTGTGGCCCATGGAAAATTACTGCAATACAGTCTCAAAAATTGGACGTTCTTTTGCGAGTCCAAGATGAGTCTGGGAGTTCATGGAAATCATTGGGTTTGCACTCTGAATCTAGCACTTCCTCATTTCAGTCAGTTGCACAACAAGCAATGGCTACAGGCGAATCGGTAATACTAAGATATCCGGACGGTTTTAATTGTAAGACTGATGATTGGTCGCAATCTACGCAAATGATACGAATTTATAAGTAGTTTAGGGTTAGGCATTTCGAGATGTTAGTTTGTTGTTACTCTCTGATCTATGAAATGATTCGGGAAGTGGGGGAAAACTGTCAACTTTACGTGCAGTATATAGGTCGATAACAAGTAGGTTTGAGCATTGGTGGTTATGCTGTGTAGGTGATCGCAAAAAAATATATGCAGTGTACCTGTCTAGTACATAGTAGGCTGTATTAGCTTTCAGAGTCTACTTAATGTACGAAACTATAGAATGGGTAAGCGGTGCATCAACTACTTGCGTTATTTGAATAACGTAGTTCTTGTACTGCTCACTTCTCCGCAATAAAAAACTCCCTTAAAAAACGATACTACTGGTAGGTGCTGAGTAAAAAATGAAAGTTAGATTTATATAAATGGAAGTTATGGAACCAGCGGAATGTAAGCCAGACTAGCGCATTGCCTGAGAAGGAACACTAATACTATATTTACCATGAACAATCGAAACCCCCATGAAAGTGCCATTGAAGTCTATTCAGGTGATAACATGAAGGCGGACTGTGTTGGTGTCAATTACGATATGGGGGTTAGTTTGGCCTGAAACAGAAAAGGTTAGAGGCCCAGATAATTAATAAACATATGTATGCAGTATTTCGGCATAAGCTCCGATACACCTTCCACTATCTATTTGGAACGCGATATCGTTTTGTGCTGCTTTTGCAGCAAGAATTGCGGAAAATTGTCCTTTATTCTTACCATCAGTTAAATCCAGGTAGTAATAACTTTTATCGCTACATGTATTCCCCACCCCATTCGATACCCCCATCATTTGTGTGGCATGGATACGGGCAAAGGATTCACCAACTGTTATGTGGTCAATCTTGGCGATAGGAGAAGTTTCGGCGCTAGAATTTAGGGGAATTGAGGTGCTCAAAGTAATACATAGAGCTGGTAAAAAATACTTCATTTCTATTCCTATTTTATATTGGCAAGCGGTATGTGAGCTACAGGTGAGGAATATACCAAATTTAAGAGGAAGATCATAGGCAGGGATAGCACCGCTGAATGCAAAGTCGTAGAGAGTTTGATGGCCCTGTGTTGCTAATGGCTCGACATCTTTAGGGTAGAGCCTTTTATTATGCGATAGCTGCCAGCACAACCTTCTTAAGTTGGATATTCCAGGGTATCAAAACTTCATAATTCTCAACGTATTGGAAATACGGAACCTTCTTCAGAGTATCTCTCCAAAATACTCATATGGGTCAAGACCTTGAAGCTTGGTTGTAAGGATAAAACTGAATTCCAGATAATATACTTAACATAAGCTCCACTGAACGTATGGCTAAAAAGATAGTTTTGCGAAGATCCTGAGACTGCTTCACAAATGCACCGGCGATTCGAAGTTTAACCAGAGTCTTCAGGCATCTTGGTGATGCTGGCACGGATAGAGTTTAGGCCTTTTGATAAAGCCACAGTGTTAGGAGGAATTTCAGAGTGGTGTGGTGAGGTACTTCAGTAAACCCACCTCTTGAGGCCGCAGAAATAGAGGTTTTGGATTAATGGTCGGTAAGATGAAAGGCCCATGAAAGTTGGTTATCCCACAGCTAGTTCTTCAGTTCATAAGTGCCTTAGATGATGAAATATACCCTGGATTGCTATAATATTAGAATTACTCTCAATATTTAAAAGGAATAAACGTTGAAAAAATATATTTTTTCTCTGCTGCTAATGCTTGCAACCCCTAATGTATCTGCAGAGGCTAGCTGGTCGCATGGTGAGATTGATTTGCTTGAATCTTTTTCTGATTACGTGGTTATAAGGTGGACTGGACCTAAAACTCAAGAATGTGGTAGTGACGATCACGCGGTAAGATTTGATTCTGATTCTTTAGGCAACGAAGCAGCTTTTGACCGTGCCGTATCAATTGCAATGTCAGCTCAAGTTAGCCAAAAGCCTATTCGTTTTAGGTTGGATGGATGCATTGGCACAAAGCAAAAAGCTACTATAGTTCAGCTGTGTACGAACTCAGATTGCACTTATAATAGTTAAATATAATTATTACAGCGAATACCCTATAGGCTCTTAAGTGCCGGGGTATTTTACCCACAATCAAAACCCACAATCAAAACCCACAATCAAAACCCACAATCAAAACCCACAAAAAACCTAAACACCCACTAATTGAGGTAGAAGAGGGAAGCTGTATAAGTTGCTTTTACCTCATTTTGGTTGAGGTCTTACTTTACTGAATAGTCAAATATTAACCCATATTTATTCTCTAGTGCCGTAGCAATCATGGACATGCAGTGTTTGAATAGCTGAAATTTAGATTATTGGCAGTAGTGTAACGCGCCCAGAGAACTCTGCTAGGATATGACACACTCATCCGAGTTCTTACCATCCTTGCACTCCTCTCTGCTGCCATCTACTAGACATAGGTTTTCAAGGAGCTGTAATCTGCCGCTTCAATTTAACCTCTCAACTGGTACAGCCGGACCAGTGAGCCTGTAGAAAGCGGCAAGATGTGCTTGGTGCCCAACTTAGAAACCGAGGTATTGTGATTGGGTCCAAGAAGAATTGGACTGACTGCTAATTACAAAATTTCCGACACCCTCTTCACTTTGTGACCGGTAATCGCAGACGTTACCTATGCGATTAGCTTCAATCCAGAGGCAGCCAGGCAGGATCAGTAATGCGGGGGATATGATTTGCTCCATAGTAACTTCAGATCTAACTACCTAATCCAACTTACAACGAGTTCGTGCTCTATCTTCATTTAACAAAGAGGCGCGGCAACGTGTATAAAGCTGATAAAACATTTGTCTCAGTCACTGTGCTGGAGGTGAAAGGCAATCAAGTGAAGATAGGCATAAGCGCACCCAAATCACTCCCCATCCACCGTGAAGAAATCGATGTGCGGATCAAAAGGGAACGGAAAGCAAAGGCCTGAATATACTAAAAGGGTGGGGCAACTCGAGGTACCCAATAATTATCGGGACTCCAAGCAGAAGCATTGTGCCTCTGTTCGTTAGGCGGTATACGCATTCTGATTCGAATGCCTCTTGGGTGCCAAAGGTGATTAGGTTGAGAATTCGGAGCGGCCATGTTGGTGTCTTGGAGGTGTTTAACAAGCAGACCCTCTTAGCCGACTGGAGGAAAGGGTAAGCAAGCCTTGTCAGCCCCACAAGACGCGTACTCATTGCTCGTTTTACTGTACATAAAACTTCATACCAATACTGCCGAGCCCATCAACTGCTTAAAATGGCTTTCAGGATTGTGCTAAAAATAGAGCCCACGCTTTGCCAAGATACCCGGCCTTTTGATGATGACGGAATGTTCCCATCAATGCTCCCTAGCTCTTATGTGCTGAGGTAGCGGACACACCGATCACCAGTAATGGCTGTTCTACTTTTGATGAAATCTGAGCTTCGATTTTCTACCCCTCGAAACTCATTCTTCACTGGACTATGTCTCAATTGGCTTGGCTACTGCCCTGCAAAGTGCCACTCTGCACCTCTAGTCTTAAACCCATCACATGTCTTCCGAACCTGTGTAGTCAGAATCTCTAGATTCGTTACCGCCACTTATAAAGATGGCAGCAGTAGAGAACCTATTGACACCGTATGACAAAAATTGGGAAGTCAGTAAGTTCGAGGAAGGGAGGCGAGTGAAAGTGCTGTGTATCGACTTGTGTACAAGGCAGTGAAGTGGATGCATATACAGCTTTGGGCGGGAGCTATGCCTAGCGATGTGAGGTATCCTGTGCCCAAGAGGCTACCAGGTGAGGGGTTGTTTGGAGGGCTCAAGTAGATGACTAGCCCAACCCGCAGATGATCGGTATTGAGCATGCAAGAACGGTCGATATTGAGTGAAAAATGAACAGCTATGCATTTTGCAGCAAAGATCAGCAGCAGCCTCTCATATCTATGGGTAAAAATTAGTAACTCATTGATATTTAAAGGGTTCCCAAATAGATATAAAGCAGCGAAAATGATGAGATATAAAGACACTGCTTTATATCTATTTTGGTTCATTTGCGCCAAGTACAGGTAACTTGCTGATTCTTCGAGATTTTTCTTATGCTCGAAGAGAGAAGGGCTTGGAAATATGGAGTAGGGTAATATAAAGAAACTTCTTTTGAATTAACTGTTAGGGCTGCGCGTATGACATCTAGTGGATCAAAGCTTCTAATATCTTTCCTTCTTATCCCAAGTTCTTTATTTCTAATGAGGATTACAGGTTGGTTCGGATTGCTATTTCTTGTCTCTTTGATTTGCTCAACTCTGTTTTGCTTCGATTACGCAGCTGAACTTAGAGCTTTAGAACGGAAAACGAAAATTCAGGAATACATTTCAGTATTGCTATTTTTCCCTCAAGCAATATTTGGTTTAACATCTTTCTTAATAGGAATTTCGATAGTTGTATGGGTTCTATACAATACTTTCGTCGAGAAGCTACCTGAATACTCTGGAGGCGTTTTAACTTTTGGAATTGCTCCAGCATTGATATTGTTTGGTCTGGCTGCACTAAAGTCAGTTTTCTCAAACAAAAGGAACAAGGGAAATGAGCTCTAACAAGGCCATTAAAAATCGCACACTTCGCGTGCTGGACTCGCAACAAGTTGCTCGCCTTTTATATGGCGGCGTTAAGTGAAAATACATATCCATCAGATTCAGGCGTTTTAGTGAAGTACAAAATATTTATTGTTGCCGCTTTATTCTTATCCATAGCGGGTTGTTCAAGTACTATGGGTGGCTATATTGTCCCAGGAGAATCTATTGATCGTAATTTAGTTTACAAGGTTGAGAAGAATACAACTGATGAGAGGGGGCTAGATGAAATTATTTCACTTCAACTAAAGAAGAAAGGGTTGAAGGTTTTTGCTGAATCGTCAGATACTTCTAAAGACTATGATGTGAAAATTGTTTATGGGGGGCAATGGCAGTGGGATGTGACGTGGTATTTACTAAATGTGGATATCCGTTTTTATGAGAAAGAGTCCAGCCTGCTGCTAGCCTCAGCATATTCACATAGAACGTCCTTAGTCAGGAAAAAACCTTCACAAGTAGTTGATGAAGCTATTTCTGCACTATTTACTTTAAACAATAAGGAAGGAAGATGATTAAAAATACACTACTACTATTTTCTGCGGTATTACTAACTGCCTGTGTTTCAAGCCCGCCTGTTTTGGTCCCAGACTCACTGAATAATGATTCTATTTCGGCAGTTGGTATGACTTGTAGTAGCCCTCATAAACTGTCGCAAGATTGTTCTGGCTTATCAGGACCTACTAAAAAGATCTCTATATCTGGCATGAAAATGAAGGTGGCTGGAACAAGTGATGGTACGGTTATAGTTATGTTTGGAACAAGTTCGATGAGTCCAAATATGCAGGAAATTAATACCAGCTATGAATTGATAAAGCGTGAATTAGTAGCCAATAAAATTGGCATTATTAAGGTAACCCCTGTTATTTCTTCAAATATTCTTTTTGGATATGCCATAGAAACAGATAAGCCATCTTATAAGCTTATATCCAAACAAAGTAGCTAACAATCACTTAACAAATTAAGGCAGCGGACACAAAACTGCGTTTTTGGTCCATTGCTTAAAGCGTTAACAGTCGGAGGAAATAATCAACCATGTCATGGTTTTGGGATGCTTTTCAGCAGAGTCAGATCTCGGATAATCAAAAACTGAGTAGTGATGCAAAGCATGATTCTAAAGCGGCGCTTTCATCAGTCCGCGAGCTGGAAGAGAAAGTAGATCGTTTATCTTTGCTATGCCATGCACTATTTGAGGAGCTTGAGCGTTCTACAGGGTTCTCTGAGAGTCAGCTTAAAGAAAAAATGGCTGAAATTGACTTACGTGATGGGAAGCTAGATGGGAAATTTGACCCCATATCTGGGAAGAACTGCCTTGATTGTGGCCATAAAATACGTAAGTCGCGCCCAAATTGCTTTTGGTGCGGCGCCAGTCTCAAAAGTATTGGTTGAGCCCCAGTTAACAAAGCAATACAGCTGACGTCTTACTTGGTGCACTTCTTGTACGGTCGCTGTGCTCCTATTTTTGTGCAGCACACAAAGCAAGTTGCTACTGATTGCGGTGTTAATAGGCAAGAATAGTAGGTGCAATAATCACAGATTATGGAAGATAAAATTATTTCAGCAGTGAGAACGTTTGCTAGCTCGATAAACTCGGATAGTAAATTCATGGCCGATATGTCTGAACTAATTGAAGTGACGTCTCAGCTGCCTCTTTCGAGTTTTGATCACTGGGAACGTTCTATTCGTTCAGAATTTTCTTCGGCTATAAGGGAGTCTGTTCCCCCGAAGTGTGGGGTATGGTCAAAATCCAAGGAATTAGTAACTTGGCTCGATCTTACTAGCTGGGATGGTTACACACGTGAAAAAGCACTGCGAGCCCTTTCCGGGGCTGCGCCGAATACTTTCTTTTTCTCTCTGGCGGTTCGTAGACTCAATGATTGGGTGCCTCAAGTCCGTAAAGCCGCAAGGGAAACGCTTCTTGGGGTAGCTAGATCGACTGATCCAAAATTTGTAGTTGATGCACTATGTGTCACGCTTTCTAATTGGAACTCGTGGGGCAGGATAGAAGAAATAGATAAAGAGGTTCTTCTGAAAATTATCTGCGAAGAGGAAATAGCAAAGTCTCTTCGGTCTAAGTTAATTTCATCGGCTTCTGGACCTATGCTTTCACTCTTTTCTCAACTTGGCCGCACACCGATACTTGATGAGAAAATTGAAGAAATAGCTCAGTCTGCAATTCAGCCTACGGTTCGAGCTAAGGCATACCGCAGCTTATTTGAAGGGCGAGTAGCATGGATCGAAGGCCGAAAATGGGTGTGGACTGATATAAGGTACTGTGAAGGCAAGCTAAAACCTATCGTAGGTGAGCGAATGCTAGAAATTGAAATTCCGCTACTAGACTTATTAAAACGATCATCTGAAGATCGCTCGTCCATCGTTAGGCGCCTTTCAGCAGAGATATTGATACGGGAGTTAGGCAATTTAGGTATGAAAGCACGAGTATTCGCTGAGCGCTTTGCTTCAGATAACTCACACTCTGTATCAGAAAGGGGTGAGTTTGCTTTAAAGAAATTAGACGAAGCTGAGCGTGGCAGCACCTCTTAACATGCGCATGTTGTCGGATTAGTTTTCCGCTGCGCTACAAACAAGACACAAATACGGGCATTAAAACTTAAAAGGAATCGCGCATGAAATATGTTTTATTGGCACTATCTTTAATTATTTCTTTTTCAGTTTTTGCCAATCCAGTACCCGAATTTCCGTTTGTGATTGTCACTGAAAAATTTGAGCAAGAAGTTAAACCTGACTTGGTAAAAGTGCGCTTCAGTCTTTCAGCATATGATAAATCGTCAGATAAGGCGATGGATCAATTAACCAAGTTTTCTGCTCAAATGTTAGAAATCTTAAAAAGTAACGAAATTCCCATTTCAAATATCGAATCAACACAAATCGACAAGACCACTAAGCGAGCAAGAAAAGATGGAGCATACAACTTAGATATCTTGGGTTATGAGGTTCAGCAAGGATTCAATTTGCGTATTACTGATCTTACGAAGTACCCTAGCATAATGAATCAGCTAATCCGGTTAGACGGTGTTCAAAATATAGATGCATTCTTTGAAACTACTCATGAAGATGAGTACAAAGAAAAAATGATTGTTGATCTGAGCTTCAAAGCTAGGAAAAAAGCCGATGCCCTTGCTAAGGCCCAGTCTAGAACGGTCAAGAGTGTCTATGGAATTACTACCGAAGAGAATTTTGGGCAGGCATATGCAACTTTTTCATTGGAGTACAGCCCTCAAGCGTATGCTTTAGCCATGGAAGCTGATTCCTACGGTATGGATTTAGTAATGGCAGTTCCTGAATTTATCAAAGTAGGCCAACGAATAACCGCTATATATGAATTGAAGTAGGCGTCGTGCCAAGCTGCTGTAGGCACTAGGTAGTGCTAACTTGAGTGACGAATACGAGAAGTCTCTCCTCTTGTTTCTTTACGACAACTTAGAAAATGGTACTTATGGTAGGGAGGACCTTCACACAATCGATGAAAATCTAGCTAGTTCGGAAATTTTTGACCAATAAGAAAATCAATTTCATTCCAACTCTACAAGCTACTTACCATGAGTAGGTAAGTGGTGATATATTAGATCTATGAGGTACCTAGCCTAGGTGTTGAGCTTTATGATTTTATGGTCAATATTGTGTTTCGAGTTAGAATAATTTTACTGTTGTTATTTTTGAAAAGCTCTTCAGTCAGCGCTTGTATTAAAATTGAAAATTTTATTTTTGAGAATATAATTTCTGCTAACCATGTTTTTGTTGGTAAGGTAGAAAATTATATCGTTGTGGACAAGAATAGATACACCGGAATGCCAAGGCATGCTCTAATAACTTTTTCAGTAGAAGAGGAGTTATTTGGAAAGCACGATAGCTCTATCGTGGATCTTTTCTGGACTAATTCTACCTTTGGATTGCCCGGTCAATTGGATGAGGATCGCTATTTGGTGGCATCTGCAAAGGTGGGTGGTCAGGGTATCATTGAAACCCAATATCCATTCAAATTATCAAAACTTGAAGGAGTTTTGCAAGCTCCGTGTACTGCACCATTTTTGCTGAAACCAAGTGTAGATAATATTGAGAAAGCTAAAAAAGCTCTGAGTGTTGTGTCTGCGAGACAGATGAAGTAAAGAATATTCTCATCATTACTTCCTGGGTTTTGTTTGCCGAGCTAGCGACTACTACAGTCACCACCAATGGAAGTTCTATTTTTGATCGGATCTGCGCATTGCTTTTTCTACCCCTCGTAGCTTATTCGGCCTTAGATAGTGTCTCAAACGGCTTGGCTACCCTACAAAGTGCAAGTCCGCACCTCTTTCAATCCTTCACTCGTCTTTCGAACCTGTGTAGCCAGAATCTCTGGATTCGTTACTGCCACTTATAAAGATGGTAGTAGTGAAGGACCTGTTGGCGCGGGATGGTAAAAAATCAGGAGATTAATGAGTTCGAGGAAGAGGCGAGTAAAGGTGCAGTGTATCGACTTGTGTTTACAAGATAGTGAGGTTTAGGCATAAAGCTTGGGTGGAGGCTAAGCAGGTGATATTGAGCACACCGTGTGCAAGCGCCAGGTGGGTGATGGAGCAGTTTAGAGGGCTCAAGTGGATGGCAAGCCATAAACCTCAAATCTTCGGTTTTTGGCTATTTAGATAGATTGATATTGAGTGAAAAATATACAGTTGTGCATTCTATAACAAAGATCAGCAGCAGCTGCTCCTATTTTTAGGTGAAACTCAGTAACTTATTGATACTTTTAGGATTCTCAAATAGATACAAAGCAGCGAAAATAATGAGATATAAAGACGCTACTTTATATCTATTTTGGTGCATTTGTACCAAGTATAGATAATTGATTGAATTTCTTAGTTTTTTTCCTTCTCGAAGGAGCTAGGGCATATAAATATAAAACAGGGTGATATAAAGAAGCTTCTTTTGAATTAACTGTTAGCTTCAAGATGAAATTATGATAGACATCAGTATTAGAGAAGATATATTAAGTCGCCTAGAGAAGACTGAAGAAAAATTTGATGTAACGATTCTTATGGCAATTGAATCAGGAAGTAGAGCATGGGGGTTTGCTTCACCTAATAGCGATTATGATGTCCGTTTTATCTATGTAAATAAACCTGAATGGTATCTATCGGTGGATTTGGAAGATAAGCGGGATGTGATTGAATACCCAATAGTTGATGATATCGATTTAAACGGGTGGGATGTAAGGAAGGCTTTGAAACTATTCTGGAAATCAAATCCTGCATTTGTCGAGTGGATCCAATCTTCAATATCTTACATTGATGATGGTTGTTTTCGTGATAAGTCATTAGAGCTGCTGCCTGAAATATATTCTACTGAAAAGGGTATATATCACTACAGAAGTATGGCAAAAACCAATTATCGAGGGTATTTACGTGAGGAAATGGTGCCGCTTAAAAAGTATTTCTATGTCTTGCGTCCATTATTCTCTATACAGTGGCTTGAAGAATATGGTACAGCCGCTCCAATAGAGTTTGAAAAAGTATTATCGTTAGTAACAAACAATGAGTTGCTTGATACAATTCATGCTCTTTTAGAACGCAAAAGGGTGAGCGAGGAAAAAATGCTGTCTCCGGCTATTCCCTTATTGAATCAGTACATTGAGGAGCAACTCACTCGTTTGGAAGATATAAAACTCCCAAAAGCTGATAGAAGCATTGAAATGGCCCAGCTAAATGAGCTTTTTCATTGTATTTTAGGTAATAAGCTAACAAGGGGCTCAATTTGACGCCTATCGACGAAAATTAGCTCGGCGTTAGGTGCCCAGAGGAATTATGAGCGTAAATCTAGAAAAGCACCGAAGAATGAAATTACGTAAGGCTACGGGAACTCGTGTTATTAATTCGCCTGAGCCGGTTCCATTCCATCGTGGTCCCGAATACTTGGTTGCTCATGTATGCTTCAATTGCCGAAAAAGTTATAAAAGACCTGTTGAGTACTCTGGTAAAAAGGCGACTCGATGTCACCCTTGCCCAGGTTGTGGCGAATGTATGCATGAGATGGGACGTAGCTTTAAGGCACCAAAGGCAGTTGATAAGAGGCAGTGGCGTAAGGTACAAATTCTATTCGCTGCTGGGTTCCGATTCATCAGCTGTGGTTCCCATGAGGGCGCCAAGTTACCTGCTGAGCTAAGTGAACTAGAAGGTTTCTTAATCAATAATCAGGTGCACCCGCTAAAGGTAGCAGCACCTAACAAGCTAATGTTGCCGGACGGTTACCGCGATGCGGCAACCGCCGCAAGTTAGAGCGTTATGTGAAAGGAAAATCATGAAAATAGTCAGCATCTTCATAGTCTTTGCTGGGCTCATCGTTACAGGATGTGCCACTACAAATACATCTTCTGTGGCGATAACATCAGCAAAGCCGTCACTTACATTTTCGCAAGAAGAAACTTGGAACCTCATGGTTGGAAAATGGTACGGGAGTCAACCGACTAAGGATGGTGGTAAGAGACAAGAGATAGTTGAGAGATTTCCGCAAGGAACCTACAAGATTATTTTTCGTATTTATGACAAAGACGGAAAAATCAAGGAACAAACCGAAGCCGGCCAGTGGGGTGTGTCAGGCCCAGTTTATTTTGCAATATTTCGTGGTTGGGTTGAAGACAATCATCTTTCTCCGTCTAACCCCGCTGATCCGTTTAATTATGATGCTTATCGAATCATTAAACTGGATAACGAGATGTTAGAGTATGAGAGCTATAGTTCTGGGAACAAATATGTAATTAAGAAAGTGTCCAATGATTTCCAGTTCCCAGGCTAGTGATTCACATAACAAGCGGCTCAAATATGCAGGCAGCGCCTGCCGGACTTACTGCTGCGAAGCTCGCTGCTTAGTCGGGCGTTATGTTTTTCAGGAGAGATTTCGCAGTGGGCTGATGAAAAAAATCTTCGATGTGACGAGCCCGATGAAATGATAATGGATCTTTTGTTAGCCAACGATGAGAATAAGCAATATAAGGTTTTATCCCAGCTTGATTTTAAATGCGAAAGTGAAGCTTTTGATAGTGTTGCATCCAGAATTGCGGAATTATATGAGTGTAACAAACTCGATTTTCATGAGGTTCCAAGCAAGCTTATTTTAATGAGTTTTCATTCGGTAAATTTAAGCAGTGATCAAGCTAAATGCTGTAGCTGGCTTGATGATGAAACCTGCTTAATTATGCAGGGTATTAAAGAGCAAGGCCCCGCAGAGGTTGAGCTAAAAGGATTCATGGAAATTGTAAAATTAAAATATAACAGGTGCCTGTAATTTGACTTCCGGCCACTGTTACCTTTTGTGCAAAACCCGCACAAAATTTGCCATCAAAAATTTGCTTGGTGAGCCGGGCACTATTGACAATGGAGTATTGATGTCTCAACCAAAAGATAGAATTGTAGTAGCTAGCGATGTAAATCCAAGAGATGGCATTGGTGTCGAGATTTATAGAGACGACGAACTTGTCATAGAGATATTTCGAGATGATACGGAGAAAACCCGCACTGTCACAGTATTCAAAGAGTCAGTAACTCTTGAGCTGATGCAAGAATGTATTGAAATATTCAAAAAAGAAATCCCATGGGATTTTATTGAGTATGATGAATAAACACATAATAAGCGGTTCCAGAAAAAGAATTAGCGATCGGTAAGATCTGTAGAAAAAGATTTACTCAGACTTGAAGGTTCAAACAAATGAACATAACTATCACAGGCAAGTTGCTTCGGTCCCGCGGGCCTGTGCGGGTGTTTTGCTCCACCTACTGTGGGCTTTATAAGTTAATTGCAAGAAATTCAGTAAACCCAATGTTTAAAAGCTGATCCCGGACACCTATAGGTTAAATAAATTACTTTAAGCTCACGTATTTTTTCTTTACTGGAATTATTAATAGCTAAGAAGTAGGTATTAGATCAGGCCTGAGATGCCTCCCTCTGATTGATCATAGATTGAGCATATAAATGGAGCATCGGTATGACTGGTTCGGTTGATAGAGGTTTATTATTACTTGATGTACTGGCAGAGAAATAGATCTAGCAATCGCATACGCTCAGCGTACCGAGCTGTATTTTTCTGACAGAGATTTCAGCTTTTCAGCTGTCTCCAAGTCGGAACTAAACCATATCTGTAGTGGGTAGGACTCAAGAATAACGACATCTTTTACTTGTCCTAGTTGTTCCAGGCGCTGTACTTCGCGTAAAACGGGATCAGGTGTCTTTAGACTGCCTCTCACCATCACACGATGCCATTCGGGCTCATCATCGGCCATTATCCCGCATGCACCTAGAAAAAAGATCAAAGGAATAAGTATTCTCATATTATTAACAAAGGCGCCCAAGGGCGCCTTTTTCCGAACTTGAGTGTGGTATTTTCACTTTATGGATAAGTGGCAATCCAATCCTGCAAGGTAGTATACACTGTGCTGGTTAAGCGAGTTCCGCAGTTCTGTGAGGGCGATCCAGTGGTGTGGATTCCGCGAACGGTGTTATTAGTATCTTTAATCCCACTGCCACTTTGGCCACCAGCTGTATCTAATGTATAACACACTCTATAGGTACTTGAGGATGTACTACCTGAGTCAGTCCACATAGTAGCAAATGGCTTATCTCCTGGGTATCCAGTAACGCTATGGGTTCCGCTCGAATAGACCCCCCATCCTGAATATCCATTGTGAGGTGGTTCCGCTAATACAATAATCGCATAGTCATAGTTAGTGTCTCCATTATTATGCCATGCGGTGGTAGTCACAGCATTGGTCCAGGTTTCACTGCCCCAGGGTTTATAACTACCAGATTGGGCCACCGTGAAATCAAGAGAACTGAACCAGTTGCCGGAACCATCAGAAACACAGTGGCCTGCCGTCAAGACATGTTTTGCTGTAATCAATGTACCGGTACATCCCACATCAATGCGGCCATTATACCAGTGGGGATTTTGCACAGTATTAGTGATTTGAACTCTGTCGTCAGTGCCTATTACAACTGTGGGTAGCAGTCGTTCCTGACCTTCGACCATAGTGGGCAATTGCCCTTTAGAGGAAAAAACACTTGCATCCAAGCCTTGAGACTCAAAAATCGCTATAGCTTGCTCCAGCAATGAAAGCGATTTCTCATCTACGTCTGCTACATATTGCTTACCGTCTGGAGTAACCGCAATGGCGCTTAAAGAAGAGGTGCGCTCTATTAACGTATATTCTTTCTTTACAGCAGTCTCGTCTACTACCGGCTGCTTGGCAACATTATGCCCGCTGATGAAACTTGCGGCTTGGCCTATCTCAACAAAATTGTAAAGGGGATCTGCATATGATGCCCCTGAGAGTACTGCTAGTGAAAGAAAAATATGAGTTCTATTCATATCTAATCCCTCTAAATTAATAGATGTTTAGTAGCGGTACGACCATTTTTTATTTTCACACTTAATTCTTGTGCGGGCGCATAATATAGTACTTTCGTGCATATTTACAACTCGATGATTGTAAATTAGAAGCTAACCAGCGCCAGTTTTCATACCAAAGAACGCTCTAAGTATTTCAAGAAATAATTAACATTCTTTATATGAAGAATTAAAAAAGCCTGCTGCTGCTGATATTTGTTGAAATACTAAACAAATGATTAAAGATATTCTTTCAGTCAGACTTTTAAGAAACCATTACTTGTTGTACTTTTACAAATATGAAAAAAATTATCATCAATAATTCCATATAAAATCTATGAAAGTCACACTTGATAATTTAGAAATGCTAAATTAATCGGCTTGTCTGAAATCTGATGTCATCTGTTTAGCTTGTCCTATGAACAGAAATCACACCTTAATCGTTATATTTATATATATAGTTTTATTATCTTAGAAGGATAAAGCAGGTACTGGAGTACAATGATTCTGTACGCCCAAAGATTGGGACTCTGCAATTTAGGTGAGAGTTTTATGCAACGAAGTTGTTCCAACTCTTGCCGCCAGGCAGTTCTGGAAGGAATTACTAGCTGAATAGGCTGGCGACATATTGGCGTTCTGCCGTGAGAGGAGGCAATGATGGAGGGGGTTAACGATTCTACAATGGGCTACTTTGAGCAACCATGTTGCATCGTATCCATATAGGCCTGCTCCAAGTAACTTATGGCCGGATCTGCAATTAAGTAATTTCTACCTTTGTTAATGATCATTTATTTAGAATTTAAGGGATCGTTGGGTACCTTCCATTGAATCCTTACTAGTCATACTTTTATTTTAATGGTGAGTATATGTTCATATCTCTCATACGAACTTATGTTTTCCTTTCTTGTCCTCCGTAAATAGATAGCAACTTAGCGCAATGGTAACTTGCACAAAAATTAGGAATTTTGATTTTCCTTAAGGAGTGGCGCCCCTGACTTGATGCGTCTGCAATGTGCATTTTATCGCCTAATTCAGTTTGTTCGACGCTTTGCTTGGTTCAAATGGTTGTACTTCACTTATTAGCATGGTGACAATGGCGATCTAAAGTAAGAGGGGTCGATAATGATAAAAATAACAGCCAAATGGTTTGGTGGAGCTCTATTGATTGGGGTGGTTGGAGTTTCAGCCTTTGCGGCCAATGCGATTTATTTTAAGCCTTGGGCTATAAATGTGTATTTTGAAAGAGCATTCATCAAAATTCAAAGTACCAGCCTGGAAACGCTGTCAATTTTACGGATTCTTGAACAATTTGGATTTGATGGCCACAATGCCCATCTTGATGATATTTCTGAAAAGATGGTACAACATAAGCTTCAGATAGTTAAGGATGAGCTATCTACTTTAAGGAAGTATGATCGATCTAGTCTCAATGATCGACAGGCAATTTCCTATGATATTTTTGAGTACTACCTGGAAAGCATGGTAGAGGGAGATCGTTGGAAACATCATAACTATCCTCTCAATCAGATGTTTGGTGTTCAAAATAAGCTGCCGGAATTTCTTGTTGAGTTGCATCAGATTAATAGTATCAAAGAGGCTGATTATTATCTTTCTCGCTTAAGTGAAGTGGATAGAAAATTCTCTCAGGTATTAGATGGATTAAGAATTCGGGAACAAAAAAAGATCCTGCCTCCGCGCTTTGTAATTGATCGTGTGTTGAAGGAAATGCAAGGATTTATTGATGTTCCAGCTCAAGAAAACATACTCTATACCTCTCTGGAAGAGCGCCTGAGTGTGCTTGAAACTCTACCAGACCATGAGCGTACACGTATCCTTGATAGGGGAAAGATACTAATAGAAACCGAGGTCTACCCCGCTTACGTAAGCTTGATCGCCTATTATCGAGAATTGCAGCTTAAAGTTACAGGGAGCCATGGAGTTTGGGCTCTTCCGGAAGGTGATGAGTTTTATGCCTATCAAGCACGTGTTCATACCACTACAAATCTGACTCCTGATGAGCTGCATGATACTGGCTTGAAGGAGGTGACACGCATAGAGGAGGAAATGAATACGATCTTTGCTTCTATTGGTCTTGATAGAGGTAGTATCAATTATCGTTTTTCAGCAATCAATAATGACCCTCGGTTTATTTATGAAAATTCTGATAAAGGACGCGAGCAGATTATCAGAGATTACCAATTGATAATTAATGAAATTAATGAAGGTATTGATGACTATTTCAATTTAAAACCGACAGCGAGAGTAGAGGTTCGACGAATAGCAGAGTTCAAAGAGCAGGGTGCACCTAAAGCATACTATATGCCCCCAGCAATTGATGGCTCACGCGGAGGAGTATTTTATGTGAACCTGCGCGATGTTCATGAAACCAAGAAATTCAGCATGCGAACTTTAGCTTACCATGAGGCAGTTCCAGGGCATCATTTCCAGGAAGGGATTGCGCAGGATCTAGAGGAGCTGCCAACTTTTCTTAAGGCAGTATCAAATACTGCTTATTCAGATGGCTGGGCTCTCTATACTGAGCAACTAGCAAAAGAGATGGGTTTTCAAGATGATCCTTATGATGATCTTGGACGATTGCAAGATGAGATGCTTCGGGCTGTACGTTTAGTGGTGGATACCGGCATACATCACAAGCGTTGGGGTCGGAAAGAGGCAATTGAGTACATGGTGGAAAAGACCGGTATGGCGAGAACTGAGGTCATAACTGAGGTTGAGCGCTACTTCGTAATGCCAGGGCAAGCTGTGGCTTATAAAACTGGCATGTTGAAAATACTGGAATTACGTGAAGGTGCACGTCAAGAACTAGGAAATAAGTTTGATATCCGTGAATTCCACGATGTTGTATTAACCAACGGCGCTGTACCCCTGATGGTATTGGAGCAATTAATTGATCAATGGATAGTCAATAAAAAGGGCTTGGAGAGTTAATAGCGGGGGCGTTTCAGTGGATACCCTTTACTGTTTCAGAGTTATTATGCATTAGTTGTAGTGGAGCTAAACAAGACTCTTTGAAACGTTTGAATTCGAAGTTGAGCTTAACTCATTTACTGAAACTAAATCTCATGCTATGAATGGCCCGCATTCGCAGGCCATTCTTATTTATCTCTTAATATTTCCATTGCAGTGTTATGACTAGGTACTTAAGTAACCCCACTTCCCGGGTGGCTTGGGCTGCTTCGACCAGCCGTGTTTTCTCGCGTCTACTTAGGCCTGTTCCAAGTAGTTCATTGTAGGATCAATGACTATTCTAGGTTGATGGTGTGGCTGTAGGTGAGTTCCGTGCTTGCAAGTGAAGCCTGGTAGTTCATACAGCGTCACATTCATATGGAAGGTCCCGGAGCCTACCCTGAAACCGCGCACACGGCGGCGAAACTCAGTCTCCTGATGTTGTTCGCGAATCATCTGGGAATAGAGCAGTTTAGAGTCAACATTGGTAACTACTATAATGGCTGTAATGGTTTCCCGACTACTTAGCCGCACTCCGGTAGCGCGACCACCATCAATCAACACCTTCTTAACTTCAGCTTTTATGCGAATGGTGACTCCGAGATACTCAGCCTCTTTACAGATGGCCTGGGCGATAGCACCTATATCACCCATATCACCCATGGCATGACCCCAAGCGCCTTTCTCACCATTGACCTTACCAAATACATGGTGCAATAACTCATAATCAGAGCTGCAACGATGTTGGATACCCACCAATTGGAGAGTACTGAGGTGGGAGTCAAACGCTTACATCATTTAATTGGTTGTCAGAGGTTCTGCGCAGAAACAGGCGGTATGCAACTCACGATAGCCGCTCATCGGACAGTTGATAGGAATTTAGGCAAAGAGCCACACAAGCAAGATAGTAGTCCTTGATGAATTTTCTGAGTTTAGCGGTGGGAAAAGAAAGCGCTGGCAATCCTTAACCCATGCATCCTTGGTTTATTCGGTTACAGTTGCCAGCCCCTCCAGTCTACTGGCTTTAAATAGCGGCTCAGCTGAAAAGGTAAGCCTTTGGGCATCCCGGCGCTCCTTGCCCACCAGAGGTGGGTTGCTCGGTTGAGATTGCAGCGTGAATACGTTTCTGGATCGAGTGGTAATTGGGACTGCGATATCGAGAGTAAAGATCTCGGCCCTTTTTGCATTCTATCTTCAACTCGCTGACGCTGGTGCTCACAGTTCTTCCCGGATTTGGCCCTCCTACCGCAGAGGAATGCCCTTCGCACACAGCGGGAGATATAGTGATATAAGGTATTGTATTCCAGGTTTGGTTTTGCAGTTCATTTAATAGCCGTATATGATTCGCGCCCGCTTATTGTAAAGAATCGCACAGTGGCTAAAAGGCCTCGATTTATACAGCTCAAGTACTATCGCACCAAGTATGCAGGCTGAGTGATTGAAAAGGATTGTGATATGGGATCGCGAACAACGGCATTTAATTTAAAGCTTGTACTGGCAGGTCTCACTGCGGTCTTATTAGGTTGCGGAGGGGGAGGAGGCAGTGACTCTTCACCTGAACCCGAGCCACCAGCCCCCCCACCCGTGACGTATTCACTTTCAGGGGCAGCCGTAAAGGGACCCCTAAGTTTTGCCAATTATAGGATTCATGAAGTTTCTTTTGAGGCGGCGGACTTAAAGGGGGATATTGTAGCGAGAGGTGAAACCACAGAGTTAGGTAAATTCACTGAGGGAGGCTTAGATCTTCCGGGTAATGGTTACTATCTAATTGAATTTTTGGCTAGTGATGCCACGGTAGACCTAACGACAGGAATGGCCCCAATCCTTCCTGGCCTGTCGACAATTGTTGAATCTGAAGCTCTCGAGAAATCTAAAGATATCTTCGCAACACCGCTAACAACCATCGTAGTTGATCTGATCCGGCGTGGAAATATCGAAGATAAGCAGGGATTGACCGATGCTTTGATATCTCAATCTCTGATTGTTAAAAGTCAGTTAGGCTTTGAGCTGCTAGATAAGGTAGACCTTTTTCATACGCCACCAGTGGCTTTTGGGAATGAGGCCGATCTTGATGATATTTTGAGCTACCGTACCGCTTCTGAAGCTACCGCGTCTCTTGTGTGGGCTCTTAAAAACGAGACAGATATAAGCACTTCAACAGTACTGGAGTTGTTAGTTTCAGATCTAACAGATGGGGCGTTAGATGGCCTTGCCGAAGGTCTTGATACAAATACCACGCAGGCAATACAAGATAATTACGACTTTTTGTCCAGGCTGAACGTTGGTGAGCTACCTGTGCCCAACACCTTTGACCCCGAGTCTTCAGACGCTGAGACTCCTCTCAAAGTTGGTGGCTTAGTTAAGCTCCTTATTCATGAAACACGCCAATATGACAGTTCAAGAGAGATCTCAGCCTGGGGGGATAAACCAAAATACTCCATTATCAAAGCTATCGGAGCCGACTTAGATGGGGATGGTACCCCCAATGACGTTGACAATGATATCGACAATGATGGCGTAGAAAACGAGAACGACGCATTCCCTTGGGATGAAACAGAGTCATCAGATCTGGATGGTGACGGAGTTGGTGATAATGCTGACCATTACGATCTTGATGCGTTGTGCTCCCGGATAAATGAAGGTGATGGGGAGACCTGTTTCGCTACTCTGACCGATACACTAGCTTTGGATGAAGTATTTTCTGATGCGAATGGTGTTATATATCTCAGCTTCTCTGAAAATGGGGTTTACAATTTTTACCAGTGGAGTTTAGAGACCCAAAACTTCACTGGAAAACTTGATCTAGTAGTTGATGATCAAAGTCCCCAGGTTGTACGTTACCATGATGAGCACAAGAGAGTATATCTTGCTTATAGTGACGGCTGGATCCGATATTTTTCAATTGATACACCTGAAAAGATAGTTGACCTCATTCAAATGCCTGTTGGTGCAACTGGACTGGCTGAGGCGGGTAATTATTTATTGCTTCAAGATAATCAGGGAGCTTGGTACTCACACCATGTCTTGTCTAAGGATGGAAATTTATTAGATAGCAAGGATTGGAATAGGTATTCTCATTATTACGCTTGGAACGACGTAAATAGCCGGATTTATCATTTTAGAGATGGCACGTCCCCTAATGATATACATTTTGAGGAAATCTCTCAGTCGAGCGGCGCTATAGGTGTCCAAGGGGAATCTCCCTACCATAGTGATTACACTATCAGAGGCCCCATTCTGATTGTGAACGGTGGTAATGGAGTACTGCTTGGTAGTGGTGATTATTACGAAGCCAGTGACTTGAGTTTTATTGGTTCTCCAGTAACTAGTTTTGATTATGGGTTTTCCGATAGTAGTGTGATTGTAACCCTATCAGCGTCTGTTACTAATAATAGAAGCTCTTTAGTTGCTTACAATAATGATTTTGAGGCGTTTTTTTCTGCTACCTATACAGGGCTTCCTGAGGGCTTAGTACAGTTAGATGAAGTGGCCTTAGTCATTACTTATACTGAAAATCATGGCCGAAAGTATCAGCTCGTTGAGCTGTTGGATGATATAGATGGCGATGGAGTTCCGAATAGAGAAGATGCATTTCCAAACGATAGGGCTGCATCAGTAGATTCTGACCTCGATGGCGCGCCCGACTCATGGAATGATGGGTATGATCCGTCTGTGGGAGAATCTAGTTTAAGCCTCGATTTATTTCCTCTGGATTCAGCCTGCTACCTTGCAGAGCATGGCATAAATGGTGTTTGTGATATTCAAGGGCAAGTGCAGGTCAAAAATGTAGATGATGTTGCTCGAAGAGGAGACGTGCTTTATTTACTGGATGACAATTCCAGCTCAATCTGGAAGTGGGATACGGTAGCTGGTAAATATTTAAATCCTTTACATTTGGGGCACTTTGAGAGCAACGGTAAGGCGCTGTCTATTAATGTCGACAATTCATCTTCGATATTGGTTGGTTTTGAGAATGGTAAACTTCTTGAGTTTAGTGAAACTTTACCTATAAAAAACCAGGAAGTGGCCTCGTTTGAGGGTAATCTGGAAGCATTAATAAGTGCTGGTGATTTCTATGTGGCAGTTGCTGGAGGTGGTTCAGGTAGCGCTTATTTGAATTATCACTTGCTTAATAAAAGCTTTGTGATTAGGGATAGTTACAATTGGGTAAGCAGCTCACAGGAGCTGTTTTACGTGGAGGAAACCGGCCGGTTTTATCATTATTCTTCTTATGGAGATTTAAATAGCTTTAATATTGATAATGATAGAAAGGAGTTTTCCGGGTATCAATATTATTACTTCGGAGAGTCTTTAGGTGCATGGCTGTCGCAATCACCGGATGGTAAATTGTTTGTGACTGGAGAGGGGAATGTTATCCAGGGGTACCCCGCTAACCCCCTCGTTAGCGCACTTGATTTGAGCTCTTTATCTGAGGATGTGGGTGCGGAGATACAGCTACAGGATTTCACCTGGAGCGAGAGTGTTGCTGTTGGCCTGGTTAAGGTAGATAGGGAATATCTTTTAGCAATTTTCAGTCATGATCTTAGAGAAATTCTATTTAAACAATATCTCGATATCGATACCTATATAGACCTTATTGCTGATGAAAATGGTGTAATACTAATTCATCAATCAATTGGCAATGAGCTGAATATAGTAAATTATCGGTATGAATCTGATGCCGATAACGATGGCTTGCCAATGTGGTGGGAGTTGGCCCATGGTTTGGATGACACTGACAAACTAGATGCCTTGAAGGATTCGGATGCTGATGGCCTAAATAATCTTGAGGAGTTCTTAGCCGGCAGTTCGCCTTTGATGGCAGATACGGATCAGGATGGGTTGTCAGACTTTGACGAGGTTATCACTTACTTTACCAATCCATCTAACAGTGATACAGATGAAGATGGTATGCCGGATGGCTGGGAAGTACTATTTGGACTGAATCCGTTGGATGCTTCCGATGCCGATAGTGATTTGGATAATGATACGTTTTCTAATCTAATCGAGTACCTTTTGGGCTCTGACCCAACTGAGGAGTTATCTTTACCCTCTCCAATCGATGAATTCTATTTTTCTTTTGAAAATCAAGAATTGCCGGGGGGCTGGGTCTCACAGGGTAGCCCACAATTTGTCACTCAATCAGCTAGTGATGGGGTTGTTAGCTTATTTACCGAAGGTAGTTGGGGTATTTCTACAACCAATTACTTTTCCCCTGTAGAGTTTTCTCTACAAGCACGATCTACCTGCTATTCCATCTATGATGCTGAATTGGTTATTGAGCTAAATGGTGAGAAATTATTAGGTGTGTCTGTCTCCCAAACATCATGGGAAAAGATATCTGTTCCCATTACTGAGGGTTATCATACATTAGATGTGAGGATTGAATCCTCAGCTAACGATTGTGGCATTTTGATTGATGAACTGAAGGGGGTTTCTCTTCCTACAATTTTTGAAGTGGGGGCCTCTGGAATTTCTATTTTTGAAAATAAGCTTTACTTACTTGATGTCGATGGTCGTGAAATAAAAAGTTTCGACATCCCTAATCCGAGTGGAAGTGATTTCACATATGCACGAGATGCGGTGATTTTGGATGATGGAAGAGTAGCGATTTTCAATGGGACATTTGAGCCTTATTTAAGTGTATATTCACTAGAGTCAAATCTTTGGGAGCATTATCCAGCGCCTGGTTGGAGTATTATTAATAATTTGAGTTATGGCGGCATAGATGCTGTTGGTGAACTAGTTTTCGTTACCAACCAGTCAACGAGTGGCAGTCCTAGTCAAGGGTATGTGAAGTTTGACTTAGCAAATGGTTCTGTGAACTATGTAGATGCAGACTCATTTATAGATCTGACAGTTGGCGCAGATGGCTATCTCTACGCATTAAGTGGCAGTCAGGTTTCTCAATTCAGTCCAGAGTCAGGAATTCTGCTCTCCAACATATCTATTGAAACTTCCCGGGCAATTGCGGTAGATGAGGCTGGTAATATTTTTTCAGCTACCTGGAATGGTGAGATACATCAGTTTACGGCTGGTGGGGTTTTGCAAAAAACATTATTCGTTGGCCAGAGCTTTAATGATCTAAATCTCCGTAGTAATGGGGAGTTAGTCGCTGCTACAGCATATGACGGACTATATCGTGTCACGGCAGACTTAAGTAGTTTTTCCAAGCTAGATGCGCGGGGTAAATTTGTAGATCTGACACCAGATTGGGACTCTGACAGTGATGGACTTCCTGATTGGTGGGAGTATGGCTTTGGATTAGATCCGAAGAATGTTGCTGATGCGGGCTCCGATTTGGATGGGGATGGCTTATCTGCGTTGCTAGAGTACACCTTTGGTACTCATGCGGACAACCCTGATACTGATAATGACGGCGTTAACGATGGCGATGAACTGTTGATTTATGGTTCTAATCCTTTTGTTGTGGATACAGATGCTGATGGTTTGTCTGATGCAGCAGAGGTGGAATTAGGTACAAGTTTATTGGAGCAAGATAGTGACAACGATGGGCTTACTGATTTTACAGAGGTGAAGGAACTCGGCTCAAATCCATTACTTGAAGACACAGACAGTGATGGTATGGGAGATATGTACGAGTTTGAGTATGGTTTGGATTTGTTGGCAGATGATAGCGCTGGTGATATTGATGCTGATGGCCTGACCAACCTGCAAGAATATACCTTGGGGTCTTCCCCAATAGATATAGACACAGATGGTGATTTCCTTTCGGATTTTGAAGAGTCGAATACCTATGGTACATCCCCAATTATTGCTGATACTGATGGCGATCATATGCGGGATGGATGGGAAGTGCTTTATGCGCTAGACCCCATTGATGCTGACGATGCAGCAAATGATGAAGATTTTGATTCTTTTACAAATTTTGAAGAGTTCTTCTCAGACACTTCACCTATTGATAGCAATAGTTACCCCTTACCTGTGGTATGGGCGACATATCAAGGCGGAGCAGCGCATACTGGTTATACACCGCTACAGCTAGATGTAGATAATTTCTCTCACCATTGGTCCGTGACATTACCTAATATGACGAAGTTACACCCGGTAGTGGTGGCTGATGGTAAGGTCTTCGCATCTAATGATTCCTATTTTGCTGAGCATAGAATTGTTGCCCTGGATACAAGCACGGGAGATTTGGCATGGGAGCGCGTTTATGATGGTATACATTCTATAAACCCCCCAGCTTATGACAGTGGAAAAGTCATTTTTCAAACTGGTGGTCATGGGGATTCCTTTATACGAGGGCTTGACATAGATGATGGCTCACTATTGTTTGCTACTAAATATGAAAATCAGTGGACAACTTATATGTCTCCAACTGTATATGATGGAGGGATTTATACTGCGGGGGGGTATTACGGAGGACTTTACTCATTTGATCTGAGTGATGGATCGGAGTCCTGGTTTACATCAACAGATCATTATCAAGATTTTACCCCAGCTGTAGATGAAGAGTATGTATATGCATTTATTACTGATCTACAGGTTTTTTATCGTGATTCTGGTGAATTAGCCTATAAGATTGAATATCCTAATCTTGACTGGAGAGGATACGATGTAAATGTGGCCACAGTTTTGACTAGGTATAATAATGTTGTGGCAATTCAATCGGGCTCTTTAGTTGTATTTGATCTGGATGAACGCAATATTTTGTGGGAGAAAACTTCTGTTGGGTTTTCCGGGCAGCCATCCTCTAGTGGTGGAGTTATTTATGCCTTGCAGTCTGGCATTCTGAAGGCTATCGATGAAGAAGATGGCAGCGAAGTGTGGGCCTGGGAGGCGCCAACGTTGTTAACTTCAAATATTGTGGTAACCCGAACGCATATTTTTGTTGGAGATTCCTCACATACTTATGCCATTAATATAGGTACTCAGGAGCTGGACTGGAGTTTTGAATCTTCCGGGCACTTAAGTCTTGGTGATGACGGAACCCTGTATATCGCTGGCTCTGAGTTGACTGCTATTTCGCTACAGTAACTGAATCTTTAATTAGATTGGGTTTTGTTTACTGGGACGGCTGTTGGTATGGTGGGGTAACTCACCATGCCATCAGTATTCGTTAGCTTGACGCAACCATAGTCTTATAAGGCTGCTGTGTAGTAGTCCAGGTAGACATAGATCATACAGGCTGTCAGCGCTCTCCCATTATGGTCCCTGCACTTGCCAGCAAGTGCAGGGACTCATTCAAATAACGTATATACCAGCTGATCTCTTGAGTGGTAAACCTTGGCCTGAACACTCTATAAATAGTGGCCGCACTGGGTTCATAAGATCAGTGCGAGCCAGTCTCATCTATCTTTCAGAATCTCCATTGCAGCGTTATGTCCAGGCACTCCAGTAACCCCACCTCCAGGGTGAGTGCCGGAGCCACAGAGATATAAATCTTGAATCGGCGTACGGTAATCTGCAAAACCCATAAAGGGGCGGTTGCTCCAAAGCTGGTCCAGCCCCAGGGCGCCATGGAATATATCGCCACCCATCAAGCCAAACTTGCGCTCTAAATCCAGAGGTGAGTGAATTTGCCGGGCGATGATGGCGTCACGGAAATTGGGAGCATAGTTAGTGACGGTATCGACAATGGTTTGTGCCGCTTGCTCGCGGTAGTCGTCCCAGCTATTGCCGTCCGACAGTTCTGGAGCAAATTGCTGGCAGAATAAGCTGGCGACATGGTGGCCCTCGGGGGCTAAGGAGGGGTCGATGGTAGAGGGTATCAATATCTCTACAATGGGCTGCTTCGACCAGCCGTATTGTGTCGCATCCACGTAGGCCCGCTCCAAGTAATCCATGGTGGGGCCAATGACTATTCCAGATTGATGGTGTGGCTGTAAGTGAGTTCCGGGCTTGCAAGTGAAATCTGGTAGTTCAGACAGCGCCACATTCATACGGAAGGTTCCGGACCCTACCTTGAAGCCGCGCACACGGCGACGAAACTCCGGCTCTAGGTGTTGTTCGTCAATCATCTGGGAGTAGAGTAGTTTAGGGCCAACATTGGCAATTACTTTGCCGGCGGTTACGGTCTCTCCATTGCTTAGCTGCACCCCGCTAGCGCGACCACCATCAACCAGGACTTCTTTAACTTCGGCGTCTGTGCGAATAGTGACCCCCAGGCGCTCAGCCTCTTTACGCATGGCTTGTGTGATAGCACCCATGCCGCCCATGGCATGACCCCAAGCGCCTTTCTCACCATTAACCTCGCCAAACACATGGTGCAGTAACACGTAAGCGGAGCCGGGAGTACTGGGAGCGGCATAGTTACCGACAATAGAATCGAAGGCAAATGCTGCTTTGACATGGTCATTTTCAAACCAGGCATCCAGCACGCTGGTAGCGCTCTTGGTAAACAGGTCGAGTGCATCCCGGCGAGCTGCCATACTGAGCTTTTTCGCTCTCATGCCAAAGCTACCAGCGCGAATCAAATCTACAAACCCGCCACCCACGTTGGGGGGAGAGCGTAGCAATTCTTCACGTAAAATATCCGCTACGGTTTCCAGCATGGCATAAAAGTCGGGTAGAGTGGCTGCATCCCTTTCTGAGAAGCGGGCGACCTCTGTCTGTGTATCTGCCAGATTATTATGGAAGGAGAGACTCTCACTATCTGTAAGTGGGAAAAAGTTTGACTGTGGCCGTAACTTGATGTCCAGGCCATGCTCACGCAAGTGAAGGTCTTCGATGATTTTCGGGTTGAGCAGGCTCACGGTGTAGCTCGCTACCGAGTTTCTGAATCCTGGGTGGAACTCTTCAGTAACTGCAGCTCCGCCAACAATAGTCCGGCGCTCAAGAATTGTTACTTTTTTTCCCGCTTTGGCTAAATAGCAGGCGCAGACAAGGCCGTTATGGCCACCGCCAACAATCAAAAAATCCTTCATTATTATTCTCTGAGTCGTTAAAGGGTTTATTGATTGTCGTCAAAAAACGCTCAAAAATAAAGAGCCCCAAACTTGGTTGGTATCGCAAAGTTAATCGACTGTTAAGTGGCTCATTGCTTTAATGAATTGATAGTAAGGTAGCGGCACATATGCTCTAAGTTCTTTTGAGTGGGCCCTAAAAGACCAGTGCTCGCAAATATTTTGGCCAAGATTGTAGAATTTTCGGGAAGAAATCCTACTAAACTCAGTGAATATAAATAGTCTTGAGGTAAGGGCCAGGCAACCTTGCTATTGACATACCAGCATTTCTTACTTTTTATTGTCTTTTTTTATCGAATCAATAGTATAAATTACCATGCCAGTAGGCATTTCAGAGAACCAGTTCGCAATCTTATATGATGCAGATTTGTATAAATTTTCAGATTTCTGCCATCCTTTTAATTCCATTTTTCCGACAATAATACAAAGCAATAATTTCCCTTCAATATCAATTTTTGATCCATGCCCGGAAATAATGTACTCGGGTTTTTGGTTGTTAAGCTTAATGTGATAATTAGCGTCAGCTGCTCTGATCGTAATATCCAAAAAATCTGAATTACTTTGAGATTTCTTAGTGATAATAGATGCCGAAGTGCTATCAATGTATAGGTGGACTTGTGCAGATTCACTTGACTCCTTAAAATCAAAATTGGATCTATTTATTAATTGAAGTATATCTTCGCTGAAAAAAGCAGAGTTGGCGATTGCGCGCTCAGTAACAGATTTCAGTGAGTTAAAGTTAGAATCTTTTATTTTATTGTTCAGTATTTCGCTAGAGGCTGTGTTACTTATGAAGTAGATACAGAGTGCTGATAATAAAATCAGTATTTTCATCGGCCCCCTCTATCTTAATTTAAGAAGCATTTTTGTAGATTGAGTAAGAGAATTAGTGCATGTACAAAATTATTATATTAGATTGACGGCTAACAATTAAGTTCTACTAATCTGGGGAAATCTTAGATTCATTCGCTAAACTTTGAGAAGGCCGTTTAAGATAGGAAGCGTATTTAGGAAGGATAGAAGCTTATTGGAGCGAGTATTAAGGCGCCAGATTATCAATTTTATGTAGGTTGGTAATAGCTACTAGATTATATTAGCTGAAAGAGAAGTCCATAGGTCAAGTGATTTGCAGGACAGGATGTTACCCCACTTCTCTGGCGTAGATAGATATCTCCCCATATTACAATACGCTTTAATTAGTCTACTCAGGTTTTCTTATTTCATGATTTAGCCTAGCGATATCAGATGACAAAAGTGGGTAGTCTAATGAAAAGTAACAAAAGTAGGGGAAAGTACTTTAATGAGTAATCAAAAGAAGAGGCGCCTCCTCGTTATTGGTGCTACTGGGAAAGTAGGTGCGGAAGTCGTTTATTCTTTAGTCAAGTACCCGGATATCCAAACAGTTGCTGCTATCCGGCGGGATGATCAGGCGCAGTCGATGCTTGATATTGGCGCGGAGCCAATTCAGCTTGATCTTGATGATATGACTACAGTCGAGAAGTCAGTAGTTGGTGTCGACGGAATTCTCTTGATGACCGGTTACACCGTAGATATGTTGAAGCACTCGAAACGTGTTATTGATGCTGCAAGGCGCTCAAAAGTTGATCATATTGTTCATATCGGCGCTTCTGGTGCTGATACCGCCGAGGTTTCCCATTGGGGGTGGCACCAGATGATAGAAGCTTATATTGAGCAGCAAGGGTTTAGGTATACCCATCTACGTCCCGAGGGCTTTATGCAAAACCTGATTAGTTTTGGGTGGCTGCAAAATGGCAGTTTAACCAACCTAATCGGTGATGCTCGCTGGAGTTGGGTTGATGCTCGTGACGTAGCGGCAATCGCGGCTGCAGCCCTTAAAAGCCCTGATAGATTTAGCGGTCAAGTCTGGCGTCTCGGTTATGATGCTGCGAGTATGGCTGAGGTTGCCGAGATGATGAGTGACTTGGTAGGGCAGTCAATAGCGTTAAGCCCACTTGACCCCCAGATCTTTTATGAGGAGGCTGTAGCTGCTGGCGCTGATCCTGTCTATATGGCCTGTATTAGGGATCAGTTCCGTTTAAATGCAGCTGGCGCAATACCTAATGCAGATCGGACTTTTGATGAGGCCGCATTCAAGGCAGCTGTTGGTAGGTTGCCTGCTACATGGAATGATTTTATTCGACGAAATGCAGAGGCCTTAAAGGTTGCCGCAATTTCATAAGGGTAGATAGTGATTCCTGACAGATAGTTTTATAGAGTTACTGGTTCTTGGTAGCAGTTATCTGAAATAGCTTTGTGATTATCAAGAGTTCAAGACAACTGTTATTTCGACTGTAGACATGTGAGAGGCTAAGAACTGGTAATGAGAGAACAAATTCTAACTTCTACGATTACCTGCCCTGAGTGTGGGTATAAACAGGTAGAAAGTATGCCAGTTAATGCTTGTCAATGGTTCTATGAGTGCGGGCAGTGTGGGAAATTATTAAGCCCCAAGCAAGGTGACTGCTGTGTATTTTGCTCCTATGGGTCAGTTCCATGCCCTCCGATTCAAAAAGGCAGTGAATCTTGTTGCTCCTTTTAGAGGATAAGAGATGGAGTGAAAAGGTTTAGCTACTCAGATCTTTGCTTAAGCTGTTTGACAGCTTGGTCTATTTGAGTTTTTGTTTGCTTCAAGTAATCTCTCGGCATGGATTTTTAGAGAATCTATAGACTCATAATCAAAGATACCAACTGTTGGGTTAATAACCTTAACGTTCAAATAATCGTACTCAACCTTTCCAGGGCAGATAATAGTTTGGCAATCTTTAGTGTGTATAGTTGCTGGTTATCCATCGATCTTTGCATATCCGTGATAATGTCATGAAACCAGCGTAGCTGCCCCCAATTTTTTACCTCTTCATAACTAGTGTTTACTCTGCTGAGAGGAGCAGAGCCTGCGCCAAAATCAGCACATAATAATTTTTATCCGGAAATTCTTCGATGATATCCAGTAATATTATGCGGTGGGATCATTGGCCGATACTCCTGCATCGGCAAAGTATCAGTGGCTAAAATCTCTATTTATGATCATAAAGTCAACTGGGGAAAAACATTTCAGCACTAGAAGCTGCGATTACTAATTGGTAGGGACTGTTCGAAGGCAGGTTGGTGATTTCTTCACCACCAACTCCTCCTTCATCCAGGATTAGGATATTGATAGTTTCCTTTTTCTTTAGGCGACCCTCACTGATAATTATTTCTTCTGTAACGGGGGGTTCTGTTGAATTTTATCTTTTCAGTAAAATGATGATTGTAAATATAGGCGGTGATGCCGAAAACAAAGATTAGTAGGAAAAATATAATTGTTGATCGCCAAGTTTTCATTGTGCCACCTGATTGGTTCAAACTCATTGTAGTGGTGTTCGATTAGAGAAGTAATATTGCTTTGTGACTTTTAGATGTATGTTTCATCTACAAGCTTATCCTTCATTAGTTATAAATATTAAAGAGCTCTTTGAGCACCACTAGATGCGGTGTTTTGTGTATGAAATTTCAGAGGTATTTCTTTTTACTCTTCTAGCGTGGTGACTGATACTTCAGATGGGTGGCTTCTTATTAAATAAACCAAAAAAGTGAGCTGGTAATTGTGGGGCACTCTGAATACCGTGAACGTATAGTCACAGAGAGTGTAAAAGGTGTACTTACCTGAGTATTTTGCACCCTTGGTTAGCACTTTTTGGGATGGTGAGCTAAATAATGTGCAGCAATTGCAGAAATCGATTATCTATCACCAATAGGCCGCACTATGAACAACCATATTTTCCTGAAAATATTTTTATTAGCATCTCTTTTATTTGTTAGCCAGGTTCAAGCCGGCTCTAGTAGAAAAGTAGATGGCGACGATCAGTTAGTTGACGCATTTGACGCTGCTTGGGTAAGAATTATTAATAGCGGTAAATATCGAAAAATAATCCAAGACTTTGCTGAGCCGATTCCAGGAGTAATTGATGCAACAGATTACATTGTAAATCAAGCTGACTGCCTTCCAAACCCAGAGATCACTCCCTTTCCCGCCAAGCCCAGGGGACGATTTGCCAAGATATTGTCTTCAGGTCAAATACGCCGTGGGTATATAGCTGGAATGCCCTGGTTTATTAGTTCTGGAGCTAGTACTTCTGATTGGTTTGATAATGGTATGTATGGCTCAAGCATACTTGACGATATTTTTGTAGAAATACTCAGAGAAATTGCCAAGCATTACAGTGTGGAGCAGATAGAGGTAAATTCTATTGAAATTCCATTTCCTTTCAATACAACTTCTGCCTTACAGGATGGGATCTTTGGTACAAACCTTAGCCCGTTTAGTGAAGTCTACGAGATGTTCGAATTCGTTAATAACCCAGGTATCATCGTTGATATTATAGGCCAGTTTAATGCAAAAGGTGGTGAGTCTGAAAATCTGCGCAGGCTGAAGGGGCGTCGGTCAACATGCACCATTATTAGTTCTGGCCAGTTTATTCATATACCTGTTGGCTCTCCCTATGTAGTTAGTTCCATTGACGATTTGCAGTCTAATCCAAGTATAAGAATTTGTACTGGAAACCTTTCAACTCAAACAGCAAATCAGTATTTTCCAGAGAATGTGGTTGTCACTAAACGACAGCTTGATATAAAGGAATGTTATGAAGCAATCAGGGATGGAGAGGCTGATGTGTTCTTTAATTCACTTCCGAAAAACCCCTCCCCTGAAGCGGTTGGTGTAGTTGGTGCACCAATTTTTCAAGCCACTATTGATACCAAAATTGTTGCAGGAACACCTTACTGGGTTAAGGGAAATTCTGTTATATGCAAGCCAGTCTTTGTTCCTGGTCCCTTTAACTTTGGAACCTTTCGGGAGTGTGTGAAGAAAAAATATAATATTTCAGACTCATAGATCTTAAAAAGTTTTTATATATGGGGACGCGCTATAGATGTTGCTTACTTTGAGGATTAATTTTGATTAAGCTGTGATGGCAATAGGAGCGAGAAGCTATTCCCTCTGAAGCTCTACCGTTTAACTAATTGTGTATGGAACGTGTTAGCTGAAAGGTAGGGATAAGGTTTAACCTTGAGTGAATTTAGATGATATATACGCCCTTAAAATGCTTTTGATGACGGATAAAGACCTGGTTATTTTTGCTGGTACTGAAAAGGTTAGTCTGTGCATTTGTCATTGCATAGTGAAACTGTAAACTGTTCTTATTTCATTATTTTACACAAATCAGCGATATGCATCATACCAAGCGTGGCAAGAAAAAAGTTTCGCTTTTTAGCGCAACATTACTCAGTGCCACCTGTATGATAGGATCAGGGTGGTTGTTTAGTGCTCAATTAACGGCGAAATATGCAGGTAATTGGGCTTTTGCGGCATGGATACTTGCTGCTCTGTTGGTCTTGATGGTAGGGCTTTGCCTTGCTCGTATTGTGGCGACTTACCCAGTGCGTGGAGCCTTGGCCCAAGCTAGTGCCCTTTCGCACAATAGCATCTTTGGTATGCCTTTTGCTTTTGCGAACTGGTTTGGTATCTTGATGGTTGTGGCTACAGAAGCACAGGCTACAACACAGTATCTATCATCTGCTATCGGTTCTGCGATACTAATACAAAATCATACTCTTACTATATGGGGGAAGGTACTTGCACTCAGTATTTTAGCTGTTTATCTGTTAATTAACTTTTACGGTATTCGTTGGCTTACTAAAATTAATAATGTAGTCACTGTACTGAAGATTTTTACTCCATTATTTGCGCTTACTGTGCTTCTCATTGTGGTTTTTACCAGTAATCAAACCAGCTCAAATTTCTCCCTTTCTTACAATCAGCAGTTTGATTTTCGTAGTGCATTTTCTGCCATCATTGGCGCTGGACTTATTTATTCATACAATGGGTTTCAAATTAGTGTTGCATTTGCCAGTGAAATTAGGAAGCCAAGACGTAATATTCCACTGGCTATAACATTGTCAGTAGTGATTATCACCCTGGTTTATCTTGCGTTACAATTTGCTTTTATGGAGGCGATTCCGCGTGACCTGCTGGTTGAGACTGGTGGTTGGCGGGGATTGAACTTTACCTCTCCACTTCTAGATCTTGCTACCCTTCTTGGTCTGCATTTTCTAGCGTTAGTGTTACTCGCTGACAGCGTAACTAGCCCCTCTGCCTCTGGGTATACTTATCTTGGTGCATCATCAAGAATTTTATTCGCGATGGCTACAGTTGGGCAAATGCCTCGTTGGCTCGCGGTGTTAGATCCAATACATAATATTTCCAGACGGTCCATGCTAGTCAATTGGGTATTAGCAGCTGTTGTTCTAGCTAATGCGGATAGCTGGGCAGCACTTATGGTGGTTGTAACTGGATATCATGTCGTTGGCTATATGGCTGCGCCTATCAGCATGGGAGCACTAGAACCTGAAATGCGGTGGTTTGGACTTATAGTTTTTGTTCTACTCAGCCTGATAATGTTGACCATGAAGTCTTCATCGCTGCTTCTGGTTTGCGCTTCTCTAACTATTTTGATATCTATTTATGCATCATTACATATTACGGGTACGGGTGTACGGAAGTTAGCGCTTTTCACGTTACCATTCTTAGCCTATTTATGGACTCTATATTTTGTATCAAGTATTTGGCTGGTACTGATGGTATCAGGAGTTTTTTATTTAGTAATATCATCTCGCTCTTATGTCGAGCTCTGTAAGGGTTACGGTAGGGGAGAGGGGGGATAAGAATAGAGTTAGGCCGGATCTGAAATACAACACCCTTAAGGCTAAATATGATCCTCTAAGCCGAGTGAGTTAGACCTGGCAGGTAAGTGGCACCACCAGTCAGGTCTAACCTTAATGATCAAAACATAGAATTCACCATCTCTTTACTTTTTGACTTACCTGACCCGTGATTACGATCGTCCCAGGTAACTCTTCCAGTCGCGAGATTCAGCTTCACACCTTGGTGTCCAACATAGGTATCACCTTGGCGTAGGGACATTTCGGTAAAGACTCCCTGACTATTAAAATTAAATTTTTCCAGGTTAGAGATATTAAAATTAACATCAAACATTCGATTAAAATCCAGTACTCCACGTACCACATCAATCAGGGCTTGAGTATGTCTTAGGCTGGATCCGTTCCCACTCATTGTTTGGTGCGAAGAGTTGCCATTTAGAGATACGCCGCCAAACACCCATCCTCTCCACTTTCTTCCCGGTGCAATAGGGCACACCGCTGCCATTATCTCAAAGGTATCATCCCTTACCTGTGGAGCTTGCATTGAACCAGAGAAGTGAGCGACTACCCCAATCTTTCTGGGAGCGCCACTATAAAGTACCAGTCCTACACAGGAGCCATAACCGTCAGATCTTAATTCTCCTGCATTGGTGCCGGTTACCCAAGTACACTCCGGCCTGAAACGATAAGCCGCATAGCCATCTCCCAATCGAACTGCCATAGCATAGACTCCTTATTGGAAATTTATTCAATATATGACCATTCAGTCTGTACCAATATAACGATAAATTACGTGAGAGCCTTGATCAATATCAGCAGATTACACCTTTGAAGAATGACTATTTGCTGGATAGTTAATGTCCAACCTTTAGTGCGGGAGCTTTTGGTGTTGGTCGCAGTGTTTTATAGGTTAAAGTTAGCTTAACGGGCTAACTGAACGGTAATCAAAGTCTGCTGGCAAACCCTTGCGCCGGGAAATAGATCTTGAAGTAGGGAGCTAGGTATTGTTATGTCTCCCCACCAAGATGCTTGAGAACGTGGCAAATTTCTTCTTTATTATCGTTAATAAGTCTTTCTGATAATATTTTCAACTTGTCAATTGATTTGTAATCGAATGGATCTACAAAGGGGTCAATAATTTCAACATTCAAATAGTTGAATTCTATTTGGCCTTCAGGAGCAAGCGATTTTGCTATGTCAAGTGTGTATATTTGTTGGTCATCCATTGATCTCTGTACATTGGATATGGCATCCTGCATCCAATTCAATCTTCCCCAATTTTTGAGTTCTCGGTAATTTTTCTCCATAGTTTCTAGTGGAGAAGTACCTGCGCCTAAAACAAGTACATAGTATTTTTTTCCAGGGAACTCTTTGATGATTTCACGCAGAATAATGCTTGCAGGGTTGTTTGCTGATATTCCTGCATCTGAATAATAACGATGTTTAACATCATCATTGTGGCTCATAAAGTCTACGGGCGGAAAAAGGGTCTCTGCGGCGGCGGCAGCTGTTACCAGTTGGTAAAGAGTGTCTGTCGGCAATTCGCTACTATCTTCGCCGCGGTTCTTAAATAGATGTAGCTTACCGGTATGGATATCGAGTGATGGAATAATGACGTAATTATTTAGTTCTCTAAAATTCAGTTCGCTACTATAGTGCTTTTGCATGACTTCATGTAGTCGATCTCCCAGAAATCTAGGAGATAAAAAGCCATTTACTGTTAAGATTTTGTGATACCATGGCGAAGAGAACAAATATTCGCTTTCGCTTTTATAGATATCAATAATTTTTTCACTTTTTGAATGAAGCTCTGCTTCTTCATCCTTGAACATGTAGTCTTTCTGATGAGGCATATTTAACCCGGTTGCGATGATGGCACCGGTTGATACCCCACTAAACACATCAAAAATTTCACTGGTAGGCTTACCTAATTTGTCCTCAATATATTGAAGGACATAAAGAGGGATAAGACCGCGAATACCACCACCATCGATGATAAGGATTTTGATAGTATCTTTGTCTTCAAGCCCCTTGTTGCTGACTATTGGTTCATCAGAAATAGGAGTCGCATTAAACTTGATGCTTTCAGCAAGTTGATTGTTGTAGAAATAAACAGTCCCAATGAAAGCAAAAGCTAACAAAGTAATAGTAAGTAGTAAGTATCTGGTCCTCATGCCAAATTCAACCTGTATCCTCTTTATTAAGAAGAGTACTAAATGGCGTATTAGTTTTGCATTAAAAATACCTTTTGGTGACTGTGAATATATAAATATTTTTTACATTTTATATATCGATTACCAGGCAGTCGTAAAGATATTTAATTGGGGAGGGCTTGTGGCTGTTTCACTGGGAAATTATTTGTTTTTTTTGTGGTGGGGAAGATTTATATTTTATCCTCTTTCTTATTGCTTCTCGTGTTTCTATCTCTCGAGGTGGTTTTTGGCTTATATTTTATCTGAATGTATTGGAGCTAAAGGGCTATTGAATTATTCGTTTTAGCCTCACTGTCTGAGGTCTTATATTAATAAGTGGTCTCAAATATAATCGCTTTAGTTCTATAGCTGGCATGTGAAATATTAATGTATATTTAGGACAAAAATAGTATTTTGCCCTAAATAACTTCCACTCAGTTGCAGCTATGCCCATCTACATCTGCACCGTCTTCAACCCTATTGCAGTTAGGGCATTGGAATCCTCCGCCCGGTTGATTCTTGTAATTAATGTAGCTCCATCCAGTGGGAGGGTTGTCAGGTGTGTACTTGGCTTCTACTGGAGCAGGGTTTGGATTTTGGGGGTCTAAAGTCCCGTCTTTAGTGCTAAGTTCAACTTCCATATTGATTACCCATTTATATATTTAAAAGTACTGATCGATGATGCTGACCAGGCAGATTCAACAAAAGATACTGCTTACTTTTTAGTAAGCGAGTCAATTCTATATGTCCACGTTGTTGCTGTTCTACTTCTGGTTATCACATCTTCTTACATGGTGGAACTTTGGTGCACAATTAGTTAGTTTCTGGCTCAGTTTGTCTGGTAAGTTACGTATTGTCGTTATTTTACGTTTGTATTTTTCAGTGGCTTATGAGTGTGGGTGTAGGATGGTTTCAAGAAATAGCCGGGGGCACTTTGTAATGATTTTTCTGCCAATAGATTGAAAAGGTGCTTTCCTTGATTAATTTAAAGCAACAAGAGTTTATAGCCTTAGCTATTCTCCTGAGCGGGATTAAAGTATCTGTTTAGGGTGAAATCGTGCAGTGCGTGGTGTGTGAATAGATTGGTTGTGTGCCAGATGATTAATCTAAGTTGTTAGATTATTTTTGGTGTGTGTGATTTTACGCCATTTTTTATGAGGTGTGCGTGAAGTAGGAACCTTGGAGATTTTTTAAGGGGAAGAATTACAGGAGAATATCGTGAATTTTAAACCATATAAAGAAATTGAAGAAAACCGATTTCGAGAGGATTTTGGTTTCTATTTTGAAGACTTCGAAGTTGGACTGGTGATAGAGCATCGTCCTGGTAGAACCTTGACACGAACTGACAATGTCTGGATGACACTACTTACTATGAATACTGCTCAGTTGCACTTTGATGCGCACTATGCTGAGCGTACAGAGTGGAAATTGCCACTGGTAGATAGTACTTTAACCTTGGCAATCATAACTGGCATGACTGTTAATACGATTAGTAAAAAGGTTGTGGCCAATTTGGAATGGGATAAAGTAAAGTTGTTAAAACCAGTCTTTGAAGGGGATACTATTTATGCTGAAAGTGAAATTATCTCTAAGCGTGAATCGAAGTCGCGGCCCGCTCAAGGTATAGTTACCGTTGAGACTAGAGGTATCAAGCAGAATGGTGATATATTTATGACGTTCTTAAGAACTGTGCTGGTTTACAGAAGAGGGCACACACCGGATTATGCTATTCTTTAGCAGCCTTTGATTGTAAGGTTGTATAAAATATTGTTACATAAAAAATGTGATTTTACTGCAGTTAGCGCCGGTGAACTGAAGTGCCTACTTAAGGTGGGCCTATATGAGCACCCTGACACTAAATACTTAATTATCTATTTTTGACAGTTTTAAGTTTAGTCATTGAGTGATCAATACCCACGGGAAAAATAGGATAGCAAGTTTGAAATACTGCCTAATATAAGCACAATCTGGCTCCACAGGAGTATCTTGCAGCGAGATCGTGAGTTTCTGAAGGGCTTCCCAATTTGAAAAAAAACAACAACTATAAGCCCCATGATAATTGGCGCTAAGCCTCCCCCTATGCCAGCGGCAATGTTTCCTGTGCGCAAGAATTGGCCGAGAAAGGCTGCGGTAAAGGCGAGTGCTATAGAAAGTAATAGAAATAGAACTAGAGTAGCCCCGGCCTTGTTGGTTTTAGTACCATCAAGAGTATCACTATTTGATATTGATGCTGAGGAAGCATTTTTATTCATAGAATTTTATCCATTTGTTTGTTTCTAATTGGTACGGCGCATATTTAATAGGGTTCCTGGAAAAATTTCCTAGTAACAACTCACTTAGGGTATCATGCTTGCAAGTCGTTTCTAATACGTCTTATTACATCGAGCCTATCTTGTTTTATGTAATCTGATATTGCAGGATGAATCAGCGCGAACTTAGAAGTCTGTTGTTTGCGCAGGGTTTTATTGAGGTTTAATAAATAGAGGTTTGTAAAACGATAATTGAGTGCTAACTATCTAGGGGGAATTTTACCTTGTGGAGGTTAGTAATCGTAATTGTCGTATCCAGATCGATATTTTGAATCAAACTTATCATAATAGAAATCTACCCTGTTGCCTTCACGGCAGATAACATCGCAGTGGCTTTGATTTTCAACACAGATATTTTGTGGTCTTTCATTATCACGAATGCACTTGCGGTAGATATCTCTACAGGTATGCTGACAGCGACTGACGATCTCACGTTCGTAAAGAGTTTCGCCCCGGGTGACTTGAGGTGCCAGTGTAATAGCGAACCCTGTAAGTAGAATCGGAAGCACTCTCTTCATAACTGTGTTAGCCCCTGCTATGTCCACTCTGGGTGGACTAACACGCTAAAGATAATGTTTATCTGACCAGGGGACAAAAAACTCTAAGATTATTTTGTGATTAGCACGTATTTTGTATGCCTGTTTCTATGAGTATCCTGGTAAACATATTACATAACGTGATTGTTCTGTTAGGAGACTGGCTATTCACTTATCCCTATGTCGGCTTAGTATCGTTGAAGAGTATCCCTGCCTGCTGTTTAAAACACTATTGAAGGAAATACAGTTTCAGCACTAGCTGCAGCTGTTGCCAGTTGATAGAGGCTGTTTGAGGAAAGATTGGTAATTTTACCTTGGTCACTCTCTGGGGTGAGCGAGCCTCAAAGAGTTTTGCATTTCGCTGGCTGAGTTTCCCTTACTATGGGAAAAAGGTGTAGGCTGAAGTCAGTTTGCGCCTAGTGATTGAGAGTGCGCTTATTCTATTGGCAAGAAGATATCCGTAATCATTTCACTCTCTTTCACCTCTGGAAAGAATTTCACCCTCTCCAGAAAAATCGGGAAGTTTCGCAGTGTGAAACCAGACACTTCCAGCCAGTCTGAATATAGATAGCTTACGGTGATACCTATTGTGTCATCACTGCCGGTATGCCTGATAACCGCACACTTACCAGCGGGAATAGTCTTGCTCTTGATGCCATGGTTATCATTCTTCACTGAATATGGTACTGAACAACAGACATCATACTGGTACTCACCCGGTTCGGTTGTTGCCGGATCATTATAGAGAAGATTGAATGTCCTGCTTGTAGCCGGTGTTAGCCCCTGTGATTTCCTCCACTCAATAAATTTTCTAATGGTTGTGCTAAGTAGATTTGGTGGCCCCTTGTGCTCCAAGGCCGCTACCAAAGTTTCGGGAAAGTCTATGATGGTCACTTGGATTTTGTCCTGGCTTCTCATTATCTGTGTTCTCAATGTCAGAATAGGCTGGTAGTGGGAAAGCCAGTGGTCCCAGTTTGGCGACAGCCGGAACTTTGATGGGCTCTGACCAAAGTGCTTTTTGAATGCCCGAGAGAAAGCTTCATGGCTGTCATAGCCATTTTCCAAAGCTATATCCAGGATCCTTCTGTCTGTGCGATAAGCCAGCTGGTAAGCGCTACGCTTAAGCCTTAACAGCCTGACAACGGCCATTAAGGGCATGCCAAAATATGCTGAGCATTGGCGATGAAAGTGATACCTGGATAACTGGGTGAGCCCGCATAGCTGGTCGATATCCAGCTCGGTATCAAGGTTGGCTTCGATATAAGCTAGTACTTGCAGAAATTGTTCCCGATAACTGGACATACTTGCCTTCCTCCCCTTTGGTAATGGAATACTATAACGACAGGGTTACTAAGGCTTGATCAATCTTGCTGAGTAGAGTTGAGGGTTGGTTTGTCTAACTTGAATGGGGGTAAATGGGAAAGTGGTGGGGGCTTAGCCCCCATTTGAGTACTAGCGGATGCCAGTTAGCAGGGGGTGGATGATCGCTTAAAGGTGTTGACCATCATTTTTGCCTCTTTGAGGCTACTGAGATAACCCTTGAGGGAATTTACTCCGGCTTTAACCCCGAGTGAGCTCAACTTCATAACCAGTGAGAGGGCGAGCTCTGATTTGAGATAGGGCGTGAATGCCAGGAATGCCTTGAAGATAGAACAATGTATTCTGTTTAGCAGGTTCTGTATTTCTTTGTTGCTGGTAGAGATCTTTTCAGCCTTTTTTTCGAAAGCCTTCAGCTCATCCAGGTACTCCACAAATAAACGGAAATTGAATACAACGGTTCTATGCTCCTTGTACTCCGCAATGATAGTACTCAGGGCATCGTTGATTTTTCTGAGGGCGATATAATCTGTTCTGGAGAGACTCTCATAGGAGTTAGAGAGATACGTAATGGTATCTCTCCGCAACTGACAAAACTCGAACAAGTGCTGGTCGTGTTTTCTCATTTCCCAAAGCCGATATATCTGGATTGAAATGAAGAAAAGAGCAAGGGCTAACAATATGTAGAGCACTACTCAAACTCCTTTTCATTAATTGGCTTTCTCGGTGCCACTTTTCTGGTGGGCGGGGAATAGGAGAAGGCATTATCCATCAGCTTCAGGAACCTGTCTCGATACTCCCTATTATCTGCCGCTAGTCGATCAATTTCAACTTGACGATCTTTCAGTCGCCCGCTGTACATCCAGAAAAGTAAATAATGTGCAAAGATGAAAAATACGACAAACAGACCATTTTTCAGGCCCATTTCTTGGATAAAGTGGAGTATATCTTTGAGGGTATCGGTCATGTAGTCCCTTAAAGCCAATTTTACAGATTCATGCGCATTTTTAACTATTGAGACTATTGAATCAACTTGATACGAACCCCTGTTGCCGATAATGGGGACTCGTGTGCAAATTACTAGGATATGGGAGAGCCGGGGGAGCTACGTCTCGGCCCTCTGTTAATGAGCTGGGTATGGTAAAAAGCGGGGACCTGGGTATTACTGTACTTCTGCCGAGCGTGACTCCGCTGGCTCTTTGTTATCCTCAGCCTTACTCTTTTCGGGATTTTTTATTACGCCTTTCTGGAGCATTAATGTGTTCGGATAGGTGATCAATTCTTCCCCTCTCCTGATTAATACATGGAAGAGCGTGATTTCCTCAATAATCCCGGAAATGTCGTCGTCCTTATCCATTACCTGGATTTTGTCACCCACACGATAAGGAAAACCGAAGAAAATAATCAGGCTGGCGGTGATATTGCTCAGAATTGACCACTGGGCAAAGAGCGCCACGCCAATTACAGCAAATACCGAAGAGAGGAAGATGGAAACCTGGGTATATTCAAATCCCAAAGCACTGATCAGCAGTGCCAAGTGAAATCCCAGTAGCGCAATGCCCACAGTTTTGGAGATGTATTTCAGGCGGTAGGGTTTCACTGCTTTGGCGCCGCCTAACTTTTTGATGGCGGAAGAGCTCAATCTCATGCAGATAAAATAAGAAGCCACAATCAGTGCAGCGACCAATAAATTCATATTTGTGTCTCTCTCTTTGTGCTGGGGCAGGCTTATCGAGGGGTTCCAGTGGGCAATTGATCGAGTAATAAGAGGCCCTAGTATCTGGGTTTTGCCTATGGGGCCGGATCATAGTGCCAGAGTGTCACGCTGCCAAGCGGCTTGAGGGTAACTGGTGGGCTGGCCTTTGGTGTCAGACTCTACCTCTCCTTGACCACCATTGGATGTTAGTGAGCACTTCCCGGCCCTGTGGTCACTTAATTCTCTTGCCGGTGTCACTTTTCAGCCTCTAAACTGTATTTATATACAGTATTGGTGTTCCCTAATGAAACTGACCCCTTTATACAGCCATGGTGTTGCAGCAGGCTTCCCCTCTCCCGCGGATGACCACAGGGAGGATTCACTAAGCCTCGACCAACACCTTATTACCCGGCCCGCTGCCACTTTTATGGCGCGTGCCAATGGGGACTCCATGCAGGGCCTGGGAATCTTTGACCGGGATCTCCTGATAGTAGACCGCTCACTGGAGCCGGCTCAGGGGGATGTTGTGGTAGTTGCCCTGGATGGACAGCTCGCCTGCAAGGTCCTGGACCGCTACCGGGGGCGCCTGCTCTCCGCCAATGATCGCTACCCTCCGATATCTATCAGGGAGGGGCAGGAACTCGTTGTGGAAGGGGTGGTAAAGGCATCTATTCGCTACCATCGATCTTGCTGAATGCTGGCATTGGTGGATTGCAACAGTTGCTACGCCAGCTGTGAACAGATTTTTCGGCCGGACCTGCGGGGTAGGCCAGTGGTGGTGTTATCAAATAACGATGGCTTTGTGGTAGCGCGTTCCAAAGAGGCCAAATTGCTGGGTATCGGTGATTTGGAACCTTTCTTCAAGATTGAACATTTGCTGCGGCATCATGATGTTGCCATTTTTTCCAGTAACTACCCTCTCTATGGTGATATCTCTCACAGAGTCATGACAACCTTGCGGGACTTTAGCCCAGAGGTGGAGGTGTACAGTATTGATGAGATGTTCCTCAATCTGCAAGGCCTGCGGGAGGACTGGGTCGAGTACGGGCAGGGAATACGTCGAACCCTGTGGCGGGATGTACGCATGCCGGTGGGAGTTGGAATTGCCCCCAGTAAAACCCTGGCCAAGTTGGCGAACAGAGCGGCGAAGAAGATTCCCAAATGCGATGGGGTCTGTGTCTTGGATGGCCCGCAACGTTGGCAATGGCTGCAGAGACGCATACCAGTTGACAAGGTGTGGGGAGTTGGTCGGCGCTTGGCCCAACGGTTAGGGGAATTTGGCATTGTAACTGCCTATGACCTGGGGCAGGCCAACCCCAAAATTTTACGCAGGCGTACCAATATTAATATTGAGCGAACTATCGAGGAGTTGAATGGCTCTCCCTGTTTCAGCCTGGAAGAGCAGCCCGCGCCCAAGAAGCAGATTTATTGCACCCGCTCATTTGGGGAAAAGCTCACCGAGCTGCCGCCCCTGTTACAGGCTATTACACTCTATGCGAGTCGGGCGGCAGAGAAATTGCGTGCGCAGGAATACCTGGTAACAGCGATTCACCTGTTTCTGCATACATCCCCGCATGAGCCCAACTATTACAGCCGCAGCACCGTGGTGCGATGTCCTTACCCTACGGATGACACCCGCTTGATTGCCAGTTTGGCGAAGGGGGCCATAAGGGAACTCTATCGTCCGGGACACCGTTTTATGAAAGCTGGGGTGGGGCTGGTTGAGTTGGTACCCAAGACTTTGGGGCAGGGTGATCTATTCGCCATCGGGCAGCCGGCCCGTGCTGGTATGATGATGCAGACACTGGACCGGGTTAATCAGCGCTTTGGCAGTGGCACTTTGTTTTTAGGTGCTGAGGGTGTGCAAAAGCAGTGGAAGATGCGGCAGGCCTATCGCTCACCGGCCTACACAACGCGTTTCGAAGCTCTGCCGGTAGTTAATATTTAAAGGGCAGGCAGCAGCATTAAGGTCTGTATTTGCGGTATGTATATCGGGTGTTCCATTCATATTGCAGTTCTTGATTGCTGTGGGGGTGGTATTTAGTGGGGCGTTACAGTGAAAACAGAAGGCGGGTCTGAGGACCTAATGGTTTGCCAATTGTTTGGCAGAAATCATGCTGGGCAAGTTAATGCGGTGATAAAGTTTGCACTAACCCTGTTGTTGGAAAAGGCCCGAGGGAAAGCTTCCAATTCCAATAGTACAAAATATTAACGCCTTCATGATTAAGGTTGACAGCGAGTAGAAGACAGCAGCAGGTAGAATTAACGCTAAGCTCGTGCCGCTATTTCAATCTTTAGTTTAACCCTGCCTTTAGCGTCTGGAAGAACGATAGCAGAAAGGTATTACGAGACCGGTGCACTAATTTTGCTGTTCCAAATGCTTAATAATTCTCTCTAAAGCCGGGCGATTTTCTTCAATTAGCTGGTCAGCATAGGCTCTCAGGTGCCCTTTGGAGCCGGCGTCAAAGATGCCTACAAAAGGTTCTGCAATATCTATATCCAGAAAATCATATTCGATGCGCCCCTTGGATGAGAGAGACTTGGCAATTTCCAGTGTAAAAACCTGCTGGTGATCCATGGACAATTGAATATTAGAGAAGGCATCTCTCAGCCAGCGTAAACGCCCCCAGTTTTTTATTTGGTCATAACTGATTTTCGCCCCCGCAAGAGGTGGATTGCCAGCACCCAGGATCAGTAAATAGTAATTTTTCCCGGGGAATTCGTTAATGATATCCAACAAAATCAGGCTGGTTGGGTTGTTGATAGCCATACCCGCATCGGCGAAAAATCGGTGTCTTGTCTCCCCATCCGGAGCCCTGAAAATTACTGGTGGGAAGGCCGTCTCTGCACTGACAGAAGCTGTAACCAATTGGTAAGTGGTATTGGTTGGTAGGTCGGTGACAGAAGTTCCTCGGTTTTTAAAAAGGTGGATTTTTCCACTGTGTACATCCAGGGCGGGAATAATGACGTAGTTTTTTAAATCAGTAAATGGAAGGTGTTTTGAGTAGTGCTTCGCCAAGGTCTCGTGTAAACGGTCCCCGAGAAAAGAAGGGGAAAAAAGTCCTCCTGCAGTGAGTATCTTATGATACCACGGAGAGGAAAATACATAATCGGTATCCTCCCGATAGACCTTTATCATGTATTCAGTGGCTGACAGGTCTCCGCCACGGTATTCAAGGAGAGATTTAAATGGAACATTAACCCCGGTGGCAATTGCCGCTCCGGTAGAAACCCCGCTAAAAACATCGAATAGCTCACTAACAGGTTTACCAAGGCGGGACTCCAAGTACTGGATTATATAAAGTGGAATGAGGCCGCGAACTCCGCCACCTTCAATAATGAGAATATTGATAGTGTCTTTTTTTTCGATATCTGCCGTGCTTTTTATGAACTCTTCAGTCACGGAGGTTCTTTCAAATATAGCCGTCTGAGTGAATCGGGTATTGTAGATATATGCAATCGTGATATAGAGGGCGACTAAAATTAATAGACTGATGAGTACTTTTTTGGCCATGATTTTTTCATTGCAGCTAAGGATAAAAGCTCCAGCCGTGGAGGTTGCAATTCAGGGTCATTTCATCGGGTTCCTGCCAGTGCTTAAATAGTATTCTCGAGTAGTGACGCTAAACAATGATAGATGATAAATATAAGCCAGCTGTGCGGTAGCAGTTAAGTATTTTATGTGGAGTGCGGAGGTTATTCTTTACGCTAAAAAAGTGGATAGTGATAATGTGGGTATTGGTAAGAATGGCGCTAAATAGCCAGGGAGCGGTAGTTTGTAAGAGGTTAGAGAGAGCAAAGAAAAGGGGAAAGCGGACTTTCCCCACTATAACAAACGAAGAGGATTCAGTCTTTAGCGTAGACACATGGGGTTGGCGGATTCAAACTGATTTCCCAGCCAACGATTACTTCCGGTGCAGTTTGGATCAAACAGATCAATCAGGTCAAATTGCTGATTGCCAGATAAAATGTTGCCAAGAATCTGGTAGTTGGAGCTATTTGGGTCAGTCAGGACGATACCACCATAGTTGGGGGAGGCATTAGAGCCGTTGTTTGTTACGAAGTTCGTGCTAATTTTACCACCATTCCCGCCGCTGATATTAATACCAATCTGGCCATTACCGGTCACAGTATTTTGGGTAACTGTGGCAAAGTTACCATTGATGATTACTCCGGTTTGACCATTATTTTCAAAGGTATTTTGCGCAACAATGATATGATCTCCGTCCAGCTCTAAACCGTCTTCACTAAACCCCGCCACATAACTAAATGTCAGCGTATTGCGCAGGCCAAGTATTTCAACGCCTTCGTCACCATCGCCTAAGATGGTGCACCCGGAGACTATATTGTCATTTCCCAACACCTCTACACCATCTGAAACAGTGGAACCGGCGACTCCGGTGATGGAAGTGTCAAGCAAAATATTACCGTCGCTAAATAATAGGACTCCATTCCTAATAACATCTGTCATCGTCATATTGCTGATCTGATGGAAGCCATCGCCCATGGCTACGACGCCATTGAGGCAATTATTAAGTGTGCCATTGCTGACTCTTGCAGCGGTACCTTGTAATTCGACAGCTGTAAACTCTGTGGCGACGGGATCTAGTGTGGAGCAGTTAATTGCGAACCCATTCATATTAAGAATGCCGGCAGGGCCCTGCACGGTAAGTGCAACTGGAGTTGCCTGGCTGAGCTCGCAATTTAGATTACCTGTTAATGTAGTTGGCGAAGTTATAGTGTCGCCACAGCTAACCGCGAATACGTGGAGGGAAAATAGCGATCCAGCAATGAGTACCGCGACACTTTTTATGGCGTTTCCTAAGTTGAAGCCATAACCTTTCATCTGGAACTCCTTTCCAAAAGGGCAAGTGATTTAAATATTTAAAGCATAGCCATTAGTGATCTATTTGCGTGAGTAACCGTATATTGACCTTTGGTAAGGTGTATGAAGTTTGGGTTATTTGGAATAGTTATATTAGCGGAAGGTATTTTATCTATTGTCGATCGACCAAAATGCTTTTGCCTCTGGGGGCAAAGTATCCAGTACTCGATCGAAGACTGTTTCATCAACATGTTTTCTCAATGCCCAGGCAACGTCCTTGATTGCGTTGTCGGTAGAAAAGTTATGATCCGGGCGAAGGTTCCTGACTTCCTGTGTCATAGTTTGTAAATCTTCAAATGGCTTTTGCTTTTCTGTGACATCCCATTGTTCCACAAAGAGGGATCGCAGGCATGGGGGGAGTGCTTGGGAGAACCTGATGGCATCCTCCAGGGAAAGGCGGCGACGGAACACCTGAAAGACACCCTGGGTCATTGTGAAAGTAACATGAGTGCTCCATAAGTTGGCTTGATTTCGTGCATCGATAAGATATTCATAAAATTTATCTCGGGAGCGCTGATATTCTGCAGGAACAGGCAAATTCTTATACCCAGAAGTATGAATCGTTAACTTAATGTGAGGGTTGTACCGGGAAATAGGAATTGAATCCTTTTTCCCGGTAAGAATCAAGCGGTGACGCCGTTAATTCAAGCAGCCTGGATTGGCGCTTCCAAACCGATTTCCTTCCCAAATGTTGGTTCCGGTGCAGTCTGGATCAAAGAGGTCAGACAAGTCATATGGCTCATTGTCAAAAACAATATTCCCAATGATTTGATTTCCGGCTGCTGCCTCATCAGTAACCACAATTCCACCAAACCCCTCTGAGAGATTAGAGCCATTTTCGATTACGGTATTCTGGGTAATCCTGCTACCCACAGTGTTATCAATCTCAATTCCGATTTCGGCATTAGACCTAACAACATTTTGCCCGACTGTGGCGAAATCGCCATTTACCCTGATGCCATTTTCAAGGTTGTGTTCGATAACATTTTGGGCGATATTGGAATAGTCCCCAATTATTTCAATACCCTCTTCATTAAATCCAGAGATATGGCAGAAGGTAACACTATTGTAGTTTCCACCTACTTCTATACCCTCATCTCCAATACCGCTAATCATGCAGTTATTAATATTATTGTTACTTCCCGCTATCATAATGCCATCTGCATTGGTGGAGCCTGCAAGCCCTGTAAGCATTACATTTGTCACAGTATTGGTTCCGCTGGCTAAGCGAATACCATCCCGGTCAAAATCAATAATTTCAATGTTGGAAATAGAGTGAGTTCCGTGGTCTTCAGCAGAAATCCCATTCTCGCAGCCGGAGATCTTTCCTCCTGATACACTAGCACTCGCCCCCTTCAGAACTATGCCAAAAGACTGCATCTCAAATGGAATCTGAATCGAACAGGAAATTTCAGCATCTTCTAATATAAGGCTGCCGAAGGGCCCAATTACAGTTAAGGCTACAGGGTTCTCTGCAGTTAGCTCGCAGTTGAGGTCCTGTGTGAGAACTCTTGGTTTTATAATGGTGGCGCCGCACTCTACTGCAAATACTTGTGATGAGCCAAATGATGCTAAGAGAATTAATGAAAAAGTTAGAATTTCTCTCGGCAGGTTAAGTATGTTGATCTTCATGTTGATTTCCCTTTCAGATGGTTATGATTTTCCGGATGTCACTATAAAAGAGGATCGCCTGATACGTGCTTTGGTAGGTTAGACTTTTTTGGAAGAGTTAATGGTGAGGTTATATCAGAAATGTAGATGGGGCTTTTAAAAGCAGTAGTTTAGATTGGTGTTAAGCCAAGAATATTAATGGTGGACATTACTTCGTCGCTCGGGAGCGGAAGCGCTGGACATTTAACAAGCAAGAAATAAAAAAGGCCTACGCAAGTAGCGTAAGCCTTTTCAATATGGCGCGCTCGGGAGGATTCGAACCTCCGACCGCCTGGTTCGTAGCCAGGTACTCTATCCAGCTGAGCTACGAGCGCGTCGAGGAGGCGCACAATATAGATAGGCAAAGATAGAGTCAAGCATTTTCTTCATTCTAGATGCATATTTTGACATTTAGTGACCTGGAGGCCTGTTTATGCGGTCTTCTTTGGAAACTGTAAGGAGCTTATCTAAGAAGGGTAGGCAGGAAGCCCCCTGTAGGGCTTCCTGAAGCTCATGCGAGACTTGCCAGGTTGTTTGGTGATTATTGATTGATCGTACCGCTATTGTTTGCTCCCAGCTGGGTCACGTTAGCAAGTTGTGAGACACCATTTTGATTGGCTGTAAGGCTGTTCAGGCTCCCGCTTTGCAGGGAGGTTAAAGTATGGCTCATACCACCCTGATTAGATACAACAGAATTTTCCATACCACTCTGGGTGGTCCATGAGCGAATTAGCGAACCTGCCTGAAAAATATTTTGCGTATTTAGCATACCTTGCTGGTTAATATTTAATTGACTAAAGGAGCTACCGAATTGATTAGCCTGTACTGAATTCTGCTCGCCAATCTGGTCAACAGTAGCAAAATTGTTGCTGCCTCCACCTTGGCCAAGGCTTATCATATTCCCTGTGCCAAATTGCGTGGAGCTGGCAAAGTCAGAAGTGCTTAGACTGTGAGATATTCCACTCTCATTTTGATCCCCGATTTGTAAAATCAGTACGGTACCAAAGGAGCTTTGAATCTGTATCGATACCCCGTTATTGTTGCTGCCGTCCTGGGTCATACTCATAAAGTTATTAGTACTGTCTATTTGGGTGAGCGCTGTATTGTTGGAGTCACCCTGCTGCAAAGAAATGGCTGTATCATTAGATGAATTAATTTGGGTGGCGCTTGTGCCATTATTGGCCCCGAAGAGTGTTTGTGACACCGTAGTTCCGATGGTATTAATCTGAAAATTTGACAGTATGTTTCCATCGCCACTCTGCAAAATAGTCATATTGGAGGATACGGCATTCTCCTGTTCCAAATTGAGAGAGCTATTTCCGCTGCCTATTTGTGTGTGACTGATAGTGCTATTTAAAGTGGTTCCAAATTGAGTTGCGTCTGAGAAATTATTACTACCATTTTGTATTTGTGAAATGGTGCTGCTGTGAGTACTGAGGTCAGCTTGATCAGCCATGGCCATGTTGCCTGTACCGATCTGTTCAATAATAGAGGTATTGTTTCCTGCTAGCACGTGGATACTGGCGGTGATAAGCGTAACTGCCGTGACTAAAAGCTTTGGTCTCATAAGGCGATCCCTTGGATGTAGGTGGCAACAGTAATTTGGCTGAAATCAACAGGCTGCATATGTATGGCCGGTTAACTGGGGCAGGGAAGGACTCTGCGTGAGTGATAATTCCAGAACTGAGGCTGGGTGTTTCGGGACTTCTCACCAAGCAGGTTGGGCGCCGGCACGAATAGACTGCAAATAGCCGTAATCCACGATTACTCTGACAATTATCTCACGGGAGGCCTATGCTTATCCCGGCGCAGCCATCCTTATCGCAACTTCCTGATGAGGTCAATCGGTGCATTGAAAGTGTTGTAGATTTTGAGCCGGTTTACTATGGGAGTTAAGTAGGAAAATAGTAGGAATAAAGTGTAGGGTTTTTTATCACGTATATCATAGGAATAACAGACAGTTAACTTGGCGGGGGCGTTCTTTGCAAGAGCACCCCCGCTCTTAGAGACAAGAAGTAACTAGCAAGTATTGATACTGCTACTGGTTTACAGTGCCGGTGTTACTACTGCCAAGCTGTGTAATGTTGGCAGTCTGGGAGGCTCCGTTTTGGAAGGTGGTTGCTGTATTAAGCGTGCCACTTTGAAACGTGGTTGCGATATGCCCATCTCCAAAAGGTTGATGGAATGAATCGTTTTGTTGACCGAACTGTGTTGTCAGTGACTGAATAAAGGATCCTGCACCATTGGAGAATGCGATATTCAGCGTACCATTTTGGAGAACCTCAGTATTGGCGAATTCACCAAAAGACTGGCCGGTTGAAGCTTCATTTTGTGAACCGATTTGTACGACATCAATGGTGCTATTGTCGATAAAGCCTTGTACGCCGCTACCCTCATTGTCATCACCGAACTGAGACACACTGATAGAGTTAAAATTGATTGGGCCTCCTCCGGTGGTGGCAGTATTTTGCATACCAACCTGCTGCACATTGAACTGGCTAAATGAAGCCTCGACAGTATTTAAAAGTGCAATATTGGATGATCCAATCTGAACATAATTGCCAATATTCGACGTGCTCAGCACCTGAATAGTCGTAGAGATATTCAGGTCTCCCAGCTGGAAAACAGTTGAGTTGGATTGGTCAGACCACTGTTGAACCTGACTTGATCTATTGCCAGAGCCCTGCTGAATCAGACTCATATTTGAGTCTTGGCTTTGAAATTGAACAGCAAATACTTCGTTAGTATCCCCGTTCTGTAACAGCTGTATTGATGAATTACTTGCCCCTTCCTGCTCCAGGAAGCTAGAGAAGTTATTGTCGCCAATCTGGGTATGAACAATAGTACTGTTGAGGGTAGTGTTAAATTGTGCAGCATCGGAGAAGTTGTTGTCCCCGTTTTGCGTTTGCACCATTGTATTGCCTTCACTGGTAGGGTCGGATTGATCCCCTAAGGCAGTATTTCCTGTGCCGTTCTGGTTCACTACCCGGGTGTTGTTGTTTGCCAGTATTGATGTACTGGCGATGGCGAATACGATAGCAGTGGCTAAAAGCTGCGGTCTCATTGGGTACTCCCTTACTTACAGTGGATTATGCAACGTGTGATTGATACCAGAGAGACGTATACACTTCGGGTGGGAGTTTTGGGGGAAGTAAAGGGTTAGACGTGAGTACAGCTAAAAGAGTTATGGCTGAATACTACGGAGGAGACCTCCAAACAGGCAGGGAGTCGGCACTACTGATGGACTGCAAATATCGCCGGGCCAGGTTTTCACTCTGTCAATTATCTCACGGGAAACCCATGGGTAACCCCGTTGCAGCCATCCTTATCGCAACTTCCTGATGAGGTCAATCGGTGCAGGGAAAGTGTTGTTGATATGGGGCAAGGTTGCCATGGGAGGTAAGTGCCAAATCACTAGGACAAAAGTTTACGTTATATGCAGCTTGGGAGAGGGCGTCGGCGAGGGCTCTTAAGGGCAGATAACAAAAAAGCCCGAACCTTTCGGTGCGGGCTTTCGTGTATGGCGCGCTCGGGAGGATTCGAACCTCCGACCGCCTGGTTCGTAGCCAGGTACTCTATCCAGCTGAGCTACGAGCGCGTTACGGGTGCGGATAGTATAGAGGGTGTTCGCCGAAGTCAACTACTTTTTTACAGAAAAGTCGTTATAAATCATTGCCTTACCTTCTATAAGCCCGGTATCCGAGGGATGTTGGAGGCTGGGCGGGAGATAGCGGCCACAACTTCAAGGAAATGAGTCTGGCTCAGAAGGGTCGGTCGGATCATGTCAATACCGGTATTTATGCATAGAGGGTGGATTCAGTGGTGGGGTGTTGTGCTAGGCCGGGAGGCGTGTCCTCAGTTCAGACAAAGCTGAAGCCAGCTGGATAGCTATGGTAACCATCAAAGTCCCCTTTACTGAGTGCAACACCATGGGCGCGTGCGGTCCCATAGACCAGGCTGATATGGAATAGGAGGTTTGGCAGTATGTATTGGTAGATAAACTCAATTTGGGGCAGCTGCACCTCAATAAAACCGGCTTTGTCAGTGATTATCCTGCTGGTATCAAGTTGCGTTACTTTGGGTAAGGTATCCAGGTACTCCAGTGTTCTCTGGATAGTATCTTGAATATCCTCTTTTATAACCCCTTTCTTATCGAATGAAACAACTTTCCGGCCAACCAATGGGCAGTATCCGCGCAAAGCAAAATTGGCTGCAATTTTTGCATTGTCTCCCATGGAAAACATATCCGGGGAAAGCTGCTTGCCGAACAATGATTGTGGAATTTTATTAGTAATTAAAAGTAATTGGGAGAGGTGATGACAAAGAAGGCTTTTAATGGGAGGTTGCATAGAAATCTGTCTGTTAATTGGTCGGGAAGTAGTTAACGCTCAGTAAATGCGTAACTGGCACCGATGCAAAAAAAATCCATTTTCGTTATCTGAATAAGATACTGATGGGTTTTCACCAGTGATAGGCATTTCACCGCTAAACCATTAAGTATCGATGCAAAACTATATCCCAGCTCCAGATATAGAGATTTTTCTTTATCGCATTTACTACATTAAATACTGAGCCAAAGTCTCCCAGTCAAAGCGCCGCGGTTTGCCGTCACTAAACAGTATTTCAATTCGCTGGTCTTCCCATTTCAGCACCCGTCCATGGCCGAGTTTGCGGTGGCGTAGGCCCTCGCCGGGTTCCGGTTTGCGTATGGGCGCACGTGGGGCGCTGATATTGGGGTTGTAATCACAGGCTTCCAGGTAGTGGAGGGCCTGGCGGGAGACAGGGATATCAGTATCTATCTGTTCAGAGCGTTGACGCAGTGAATCCGCCATCAACTTGCTCAGGGGAAGTTGCATTTCACTGATAAACAGTGAAGGCTGGGAGGCTTCGGGGTCTTTTTTATTGGCTGCCTCTGTCGGTGCCAGCAGAAATAGTTTTGACTTTGCCCGGGTTATGGCGACATACATCAGGCGGCGCTCACTCTCCAGGGAGGCGGGGGTGCTGAAATCCCGTTGGGGCTGGTAGGGCATATTGTGCTGGGTGAGAGTGGGAATAATTACCTGATCCCACTCCAGTCCCTTGGCCTGATGCATGGTTGTTATCTGGATGGCATCTGCCTCAGTTTGCTCTCCTTCGCGGTGTTGTCGCTGCAGCTCCTGAAGGTGGGCAAGGGCTTCTATGGGCGGCTGTTTGAGTGTGTCCAAATATTGGCAGAAGGCGAGGATGGTTTGCTGCCGTTCTTCTCCCTGCTGGCGGGTGAAGGCGTCGTCAGCAATTCCGCTGAGGAGTTCCAGTTCGCCGATATGTCTTCGCAGCAGCTCACCGGCATGGCCGCGCCAGTTTTCAATTTGGGTTAGCAGATCTGCGCGCTGGCGCAGGCGTTTGGTTTGTGGCTTGCTCAGGTCTTCCGGCAGCAGGTGTACCAGCTGCTTGCCCCAGCCTTTATCCAGGGCGGCGAGGGAGGAGCAAATGGGCTCCAGTAGTTTGCGAGGAATACGCACATGGGGCGCAGTTAGCCACTCGTAAAGCCCCTGTTGACGCCGTTTGACGGGCAGCTCGGCAAATCGGCCTGAGGCAATATTCAAACTCCAAAAAAGTGGCCTTAATTCGCGGCGTGATAGCACCGTATTGCGGCTGGCAGATTTGTACGGAATATTGTTGGCCAACAATGCCAGTTCAATGGGAGCCGCAATAGACCAGAGGCGAACTAGCACGGCGATATCATTGAGTGGCTGCCCATGCTTTTGGCAGCGGCGCAAATGCTCTACCAGCCAGCGGCCTTCTTTATCGGTTCTAACCAGTTCGATTTCTGTATACCGGTCTTCATCGGCGGAAACACAGAATATATCGGCGCGTTCGCGATTATTTTCGATAAAGTGATTGGCCGCCAGGGATAGCTGGTGGCCGTAACGGAAGGTGCGGCTCAGGTGATAAATATTTGAGGGCGGAAAATCGCCATCAAAAAATGTGAGCAGGAAATCTGGCTTGGAGCCGCGCCATTCATAAATAGTCTGGTCCGGGTCGCCAATGGCAATTACGTTGCCGGATTTTCCGTAGAGTACGCGCAATAAAAAGTGCTGTATTTCGTTGATATCCTGGTACTCATCCACCAGGATATCTTCGTAATAGCTACCGTATTGTTCGGCCATCTGCTCATCGAGGCTGAGCAGCATGGCGGGATCGTAAATCAGGTCGGCGTAAGTAACAGCATTTTGGCTACGGCGCCAGGTCTCGAAGGTACGAAACACCTGCAGGAAATACATGTACTCATCGCCGAGTTTCAGCTCCTGAAATGCGCTGAGGTCCCCGGATAGAATGGTCTTGGTGTAGTCAATAAAAAATTCTGCAGCTTCGATCTCCGATTGCTTACGCGCACGGATTTCCTCCAGCTCGTGGGTGGGGGCACATTCCTCAATCGCCTTCCAGATCTGCAGTTGAACAGTGGATTGGGGGAGAGGGGTGAGATTGGCCGCAGCAATATGATCATTGGCGATCATGCGTTGGTATAAGCGGTAGCCCATACTATGGAAAGTGTGTACCGAGGGAATAGGTCCATCCGCAAGGTGCCGCATACGGCGATCGAAATCTTCCCGCGCACTACGGTTATACATCAATACCAGCAGTCGCTCAGGAGAAATACCGGCATCCAGACGGTTTTTCACATAGTGCAGCAGGGCAGTGGTTTTGCCAGAGCCGGCAACGGCAATAATTTTGGCATGACCACCGGCGTGATCTGCAATTGCCTGTTGCTCAGTGGTGAGAGTATTGCCGCCCATCGTGTGCTTCGCCCAAATACTGGATATTTTGCCAGTGTAGGGCCGGCGCTTACAAGTTTATGGGGGATTTCGGTTCAGGCAGGATCAGCGGGAGGGTTGGGCCCGGCAGCTTGATTGTCGTCATCGATCTTATGGTGGCGCAGGGCCAATTCAGCAATATAAGAGGACAGGAACACCCTGCCGCTCAACTCCTGCAATAGCTTGGAGCGCCCCAGTCGGTCCAGTACTGGCCCTTTCACTTCTGCCAGGTGCAGGCAGATATTACGCTCCAGCAGGTCGCGATTGATTTGTTGCAGACGCTCGATGGCAGTGCTGTCAATACGGTTGACCGAAGAGAGAATCAGCACCAGGTCGTGCAGGTTGGGGTGGCGCTTGACCTCCACCAACAGACGCTCTTCGACTGCACTGATATTGCTGAAGAACAGGTTCTCATCGATGCGCAGGAAGAGGATATCCGGCAGGGTTTTCACTGTGTGGCGTAGCACATTGCGAAACTGCTCAGTGCCGGGAACCCGTCCCACCACGGCAATATGAGGCCGGCTTGTGCGCCAGATCAGGGTAGCGAAAGAGAGTCCTACACCCAGGCCAATCCCGGCCTCCACCCCAAACAAGAGTACCCCCAAGAAAGTACCGCCCATGGCAAGGCCGTCGGTGCGGTCGTAGCGCCAGTGGTGGGCCATTGCGCGGACATCTATCAGGTTTGCCGCCGCCACTATTATTGTGGCGGCCAGTACGCAGATCGGCAGTTCGGTAAAAACCTTGGTGGCATACAGCAATACCAGTGCGATCACTATCGCTGCAATAATCCCGCTGAGCGGGGTTTTCGCGCCGGCTTCATCATTAACGGCAGTACGTGCAAAACTGCCGGTTACTGCAAAGCCTCCGGAAAAAGCGCTGAAAAGATTCGAAGTGCCCAGGCCGCGCAACTCGGCGTTGGGGTTGAGTTTTTCTCCCCGGCGCAGGGCGATACTGTGGGCTACTGAGAGGCTCTCGACAAAACCGAGCAGGGCAATAATCAATGCCGGCAACAGTAGTTCGTAAACCATGCCCAGATTAAAAGAGGGCACCTTTAGGGCCGGTAAGCCCGCGGGAATCACGCCAACCACCGGCAGCTCTTTTTCCCAATGAAAGATGGTGGTGAGCAGGACCGATATCAGGACGATCAGCATAGGTGCCAGTCGCGAGAGCAGTTTTGCCCGCGGTGGGCTGGCCCCCATTTTGCGCAACAGAAATGGCAATCCCAGGCGCGCTGCAATCAGGCTGGCCAGGGCCACAATTCCCAGCAAGGCGGCTTCCGGATCTGTCATAGGGGAATTACTGAGAGTGCTTACCAGAATCTCCAGAGCGGTGTGCCCCTCACCCTGAATACCCAGCAGCGGTGCAATCTGCCCCACCATAATCAATATTGCTGCGCCGGAGACAAAGCCATCCACCACCGGCAGGCTCAATAAATTGGACAGGCTGCCAAGGCCCAGTAATCCCATTATTAGCAAAATGATCCCGCTCAGCAGGGCCAGGAGGATGGCGCCGTTTATATATTCCTCGCTACCTGGGGTGGCGATGGGGGTGAGGGCTGAGGCAGTCATCAGAGCCAGAACGGCTACCGGACCGACGGACAGTACAGAGCTTGAGCCAAATATTGCGTAGCCAACCAGGGGTAGTAGCCCAGCATAAAGGCCCAGGTAAGGCGGCAGGCCGGCAAGTGCTGCATAGGCCAGTGCCTGGGGTATCAGCATCATGCTGGCCAGGAGCGCGCCCACGGCATCGCCTACCAGCCACTTGGGCTGGTAGCGCTTTAACCAGGGTGGGATAAGGTGGTGAGCTCGCATTCCCTTGCCTGCTGAAGATTGGCCTGCTTCAACAAGATAGTTGGCTTGTGCCGCGCTAGTGGTTAAAGCGCGGGGTTAGCTCTGGGCTGCGACAGTTTTACGGGCGCCGAACTGGAAAATACCCATGCCGGTGAGCATTGCCAGCGTAAAAACCAGGGCCTTTTCCTGGCCGGCACCTGTGGCCACAATCGCTGGGCCAGGGCAAAAGCCTGCCAACCCCCAGCCCACGCCAAACAGCAGGCCGCCGATTACCAGGGGGCGATCAATATCGGCACTGGTAGGTAGCTGCAGGGGCTCTTTAAGGAGAGAACGGCTGCGTCCCTTTACTAGCTGAAAGGCTGGCAGCCCAACGGTAATTGCACCGATCATCACCAGCGCCAGGGATGGGTCCCAGGCTCCGGCCAGGTCTAAGAATCCCAGTACTTTCTCCGGGTTTGCCATGCCTGAGAGCATCAGGCCCAGTCCAAAAATCAATCCGGCCATTAGTGCGATTATTCTGGATTTCACTGTCATTCCCTCCATCAGGCTGCCAGTAAGTGGCGCAAAACATATACGGTGGCAAAGCCCGCACCCATAAACACCAGCGTGGCAACCAGTGAGCGAAGAGACAGGCGGGACAGCCCGCAAACACCGTGGCCGCTGGTGCAGCCGGAGCCATAGCGGGTGCCAAACCCTACTAACAGTCCGGCGACAATCAGGGTTGAGTAACCCGCATCAATTTTTATTGGGGGTAGGGCAGAAAAAAGTTGCCAGGAGAGGGGGGCGATAAGCATCCCGGCAATAAATGCCAAACGCCAACCAATACCTGTCCCCCTTTCCAATAGGCCGCCAATAATTCCAGAAATACCGGCAATGCGACCATTGAAAAGCAGTAAAAGGGCGCTTGCGAGCCCAATGAGTGCACCGCCAGCGAAAGCGGTAGTGGGGGTAAAGGCCGTCCAATCGATAGTCATGGGTCTACTCCGCACAATAAAGTTGGTATAGGGTTTGCAGCAGGGTGAGAACTCGCTGGTCAGCTACCCGGTAATACACGTGTTTGCCCTCGCGGCGGGTGGCCACCAGCCCTTCGCGGCGCAAAATGCCCAGCTGTTGGGACAGGCTGGGTTGGCGAATTCCCAGTCTTTCCTCAAGTTCGCCTACATTTAGTTCTTCCTGGCTCAGCTGGCAGAGCAGGATCAGGCGGTCCTGATTGGCCAACGAGCGCAGCATGGCCGCAGCCTGGCCGGCGGATTCGCGCATCTTGTCGAAGTCGAGATTATTGGGGTCTGGCATAGCGCTGAGCCTATGAACAATTTACAAAATAACAATATATTGTTTTATATATTATCAGAATGTATATTGATAGCATAGTGAGTGCTGGAGGGCATGAAATGCACCAAGAGAAGCAAGTCGCTCAGGTAAAGCCGTTCCTTGATCGGGACACCGAAACCTGGAGCTATGTGGTATACGACAAGGAGGGGGGCTCCGCCGCAGTGGTGGATGCTGTGCTCAACTTTGATGTTGCCTCCGGGCGAACCGGTAGCCAGGGGGCAGAAGAGATTGTGTCGTTTATTCGCGACAAGCGGCTGACCCTGGAATGGATATTGGAAACCCACGCCCATGCGGATCACCTTTCAGCGGCCCCCTTTCTGAGGGAGCAGCTGGGTGGGCGTATCGCTATCGGTGACCAGATTTGCCAGGTGCAGAAAATCTTTCGCGATGTCTTTAACCTGGAACGGGAGTTCCTCGCAGACGGCAGCCAGTTTGATCATCTCTTTAAAGATGACGACACCTTTAAGGTGGGAGCGCTGGAAGCGCGAGTGATGTACAGCCCTGGGCACACCCCGGCAGATATGGTTTGGTTAATCGGGGACGCCCTGTTTGTGGGAGATACCCTGTTTATGCCGGATGTGGGCAGCGCCCGCTGCGATTTTCCCGGCGGTGATGCCACGCAGTTATATCAGTCTGCACGCAAGATATTGTCCCTGCCAGAAGAAACCCGCATGTTTATGTGCCATGACTATCCACCCAAAGGCAAGCGGGATTACCAGTTTGAAACCAGCGTAGGGATTCAGCGCCGGGAAAATATCCACTTGCGCGATGGTGTCAGCGAAGAAGAGTTTGTAGAAATTCGCAAAAAGCGCGATGCCAGCCTGAATATGCCGAAGCTGATTATCCCCTCTGTGCAGGTAAATATCCGCGCGGGACAAATGCCTCCGGCAGAATCCAATGGTACTGTCTATTTAAAGGTTCCGCTAAATCAGCTTTAGCTATTTGTTAAAGTGTCCCCAGAGGATTGGATTAAATCAATTTTGAGGCGAACATGAACATTAAAAAACTGGATGACCAGGTCAGCGTTTCCGAACATATCACCTGTGACGCTTTGGCGCCCTTGGCGCAGAATGGTATACAGGTTGTGGTTTGTAACTGCCCGGAAGGGGAGAGTGAAGCGCATCCCAGCTATGCCGATATGAAGCTTGCAGCGGAAGAAGCTGGAATTAAGTTTGTGGCAATTCCCTTTACCCGTGGGCGTATGATGCGAGAGCACTGCGAGGCCTTTCGCAATGTGCTGCAAGAGGGAAGTAAAGTGCATGCATTTTGCCGAACCGGAAACCGCTCCAGCCAGGTTTGGGCGGGGGCCAAAATCCTGATGGGTGCAGATAAAAAGCAACTGCACTCCCAGGCTCAAGGGGCGGGTTTTGATATTAGTGCAGTACTGGTCACAATCGAACCTTAATCTCATATATTTTTCAGCAGTCAATTCTGGCTGCTGGTGATTAACTATTCTCTATGGCGGTACAAACTGGTGCCGTCTCTTATCTTTCTTGAGTCCTGCGTATAAGGGGGCCGTGGATAGAGAAAAATGTGAGCAGTAAATGATGGCCAAGCAGCAGTTTTCCAGATGGTTTCCTATTCTCAATACCCTTACGTTTTATGATCGGGACACCCTCATTCGGGATCTTTTGGCTGCAGCAATTGTTACAGTACTGTTGATTCCACAGTCTCTTGCTTACGCTCTACTCGCCGGTCTGCCAGCTGAAGTAGGGCTCTATGCCAGTATGGTGCCCCTTATCGTCTACGGTGTTTTTGGCACTAGCAATACTCTGTCGGTGGGGCCGGTTGCTGTGGTTTCCCTGATGAGTGCTGCCGCATTAGGAGAAGTTACAGCGTCAGGTGCTGTGGACTACCTGAGTGCCGCTGCCGCTCTTGCGCTTTTATCTGGAGCTATCCTCGCAGTACTGGGTGCTTTGCGCCTTGGTATGCTCGCTAACTTTCTCTCCCACCCAGTGATATCTGGTTTTATCACTGCCTCTGCTTTATTGATAGCACTTAGCCAGTTGCGGCATCTGCTGGGTATATCTGCCAGTGGTGATACTGCGCCCGAATTGCTTGTCTCCCTATGGGAAAATTTAAGTGCAGTTAATAATCTGGCTTTAATAACCGGCTTGGGAGTCGTGCTGTTTCTATATTGGGCGCGAGCTTATGGGGCAACACTGCTGAAAACCTTTGGTTTATCATCGGGCACTGCCGAACTCCTATCTAAAGCTGCTCCAGTATTGGGGGTGTTGGCAACGATTGGTTTGTCATTTTGGATGGACTTTGAAGTGCGGCAAGTAGCCTTGGTAGGTCTTATTCCTGCAGGTTTACCATCGCTGACCGTGCCCAAAATATCGTTGCCGTTACTTGAGACTTTACTGGTGCCGGCATTAATGATCGCCATTATTGGCTATGTGGAGTCTGTATCTGTTGCCAAAACCCTAGCGGCTAAGCGCAGGCAGAGAATTGATACCAATCAGGAATTGGTTGCCCTCGGTATGGCCAATGTGGGGGCTGGTCTCTCTGGCGGATTTCCTGTGAGTGGAGGCTTCTCCCGCTCTGTGGTGAATGACGCAGCCGGTGCGCAAACGCAATTCGCCAGCATCTTTACCGCGGTGGGCATTGCCCTGGCCGCACTCTTCTTAACCCCGTTTCTTTACTATCTCCCCAAAACCACTCTGGCTGCTACGATTATTGTTGCAGTTCTCTCGCTGGTGGATTTTTCTATCCTGCGTAAAACCTGGCATTTTGCTAAGGCGGACTTTCTAGCAGTAACCCTGACCATCGCCGTTACACTGCTGTTTGGAGTAGAGCCCGGCGTTGCCTGCGGGGTAGGTGCTTCGCTGCTGTTATTTATTTATCGAGCCTCTAAGCCGCATATTGCGGAAGTTGGACTGGTGGAGGGTACGGAACACTTCCGCAATATTCATAGGCACCAGGTAAAAACTGTTCCTGAGATTCTTAGCTTCCGTGTAGATGGGCGGTTGATCTTCTCTAATATTGGCGTTTTAGAAGAACGTATCTATGCAGGCCTCGCCAGTAATCCTCAAGTGAAGCATGTGATATTGATGTGTAGTGCGGTGAATGAAATAGATTGGAGTGCCTTGGAGGTATTGGAGTCTATCAATGGCAATCTACTGGATAGAGACATTCAACTGCATCTGTCGGAAGTTAAGGGGCCAGTGATGGATTGCCTGGAGAGGAGTAGTTTTCTGCAGAAGTTATCTGGAGATGTATTCTTGAGTCAGTACCAAGCATTTTCTTCTGTTGTAGAATATTAACCTTAACTATTCGTAATCCACTTAGATGTATTTATTAAAAATGGAGAGCGAGGCTCTCCATTTTTAAGTTGTTAGTGATTTCTCTATGGCTGAATTAATTAATGCTGTTTGAGTGGTAAATCATCGCTTGCCAAACATTTTGCTTGCCGCCACCGTAGTTGTCATAGGTAGGGTTCTTGATGTATGACCAGGCTACTTTACCGTTACCAAGGAAAGTGGGTTCATCTAGGCCACCCCAACCATATTTAGTCAGTTTTACTGGCCCTTCTAACACATTCAGGTCTGCGTCAATCTCCATAACATAATAGGCTTTAGGGACCAGCATACGCATTGCGCCATTCTTGGCTGAACTTCGGTTGTATGACAGGTTGTCGGAGATACACTGAAATTGTGCGTAGCCAAACAGGTAGCGACCATTTTTCAAATCGATAAGTTGAGGGTCACTGATTTGACAGTCGGGCTCCTCTACCAGCCATTTGAAGCCTTGCCCCTCGATACTGCCGTTACCATCGACTTTGGCGATGCCAATACGGGTTAAAGAAGAGGCGTCCAAGGCATCGCCTCCGCGTAGGCCCTGTCTGGAGATGGTTGGGTTGGCGCTGCTTGACATATATGAGAAAAAGCAATTCGTACTATCTGAACATTGCTCATCAAAGGGGCCTCCACTACTTGTATCAATGCCGTATTTGCTTTGAAGGAAGCTATTCATTTCCTCGTCATCGATATACTTGGGGGAGACGATAAGCGATAGATTTGTATCTTCATCAACCGGAACTACCGTGTGCCCACCTCCATTGGAGAAGAATGCATTGTCGGACGGGACCAGGTAATTGTAATTTCCTTCAAATCTACTGGTTGAGGAAGTATCCTCCATTTTGATAGCAATAGTGTTTAACCCGCGAGACTGATTATATTTGCCGCCATCGCTGGTACAAATTGCTCCATATTTTTCATTGTCTGGGTTATAGAAAGCCCGGATATTTAATACATGGCCATAGCCACAAAGCCAATACCAACCCCTATTATTGCTGCCACTCATGTTTAGGGACCAGTTATCCCGATCAATGACGGTCATTCCTGCAGAATAGTGGGAGCCACCATAGCTGCCGTCAAAAACTCGCGCTGTCACGGAGAACGCATAGCTGGTACGGCCTTGGCTATCATTATCCACATAGATAAGCTCCTGGGCTCCGGCATGGCCACCACCGTGCATCTTGTTTACAACATAGGCTGCGGGCTTTTCACTGAGCGGTTGATTGTCCCACTCCATTAGCCAGATCTGGTCGTTATATTTATAGCCCCTCTCACGAATGTACTCGACCATCGCGTTATAGTCGGCTTCAGAGAGCTGATCGACGATATAAGCCATCTCCTCTTGCATCTCATTTCCTTTAATTGTCTTAAAGGATGGAGAATCACCAAAATCGGTCTCAGGGAAATTGGCTTTAAGCCCAGGGAGGAAGTCCTCAAATGTTAGGGTTGGGTGATCAGTAAAGTAGCCGATGTACTGACTATGATTGGTTGATATCATCAGGCCGATGTCCCTTTCAATACGGGCATCAATAGGGCTGATATTGTCCTCCATTTTCATCCAATCGCTGCCGTATTGCTCTACCAAGTCACCCTGAACCTCATAACGCTTGTTTGCCTGGTATTCAGTGTTGCACAAGACCGCAACCCGGGAGCAATCTGAGCTGGCCGCAATTCCATGCGACTCGTAGCATTGTTTTAGTATCGTTGTGTTACCGGTTTGATCGAAGCTTGAAGTCTCTGGGTTATATTGCAGCTCATAAACCGTGCCATAAGTGACTTCATCATCTCCACTACCCTCGCTTAGGGTCTTGGAAACAAATATCCGAGGTTTATCAGTGTCAGTTGCGCAGGCAGCCGTGTAAGTTCGCATGGGGACCGACTTTAGGGTGTCGTCCTGGGTGCTGTCTGTCCTGGCAATATAGTGTGGGAGCCCGTGAACCTCTTGAGCATTGGGTTGGCCATTCGGTAGGGTGATATCCCGAGAAGTAATTCGGGCAAATCCCAAGTCTGCAGTTTCAATATCGCCAACAGTCACTGTGCCGGGTTCATTGTCTGGAAGTGGTGTAGTGCTACCTGATCCGCTGCCGCCCGTACCACTGCCACCTGTGCTACCCCCGGAGCCCTGGCCACTACCATCTCCCCCTGTGGATGGGGATGGATCGGAATCCGAAGAGGAGCCCCCACCGCCACCGCATGAAGCCAATACGATAGTAAGTGTCAGTGCCAAAATTTTCTTGCTAAATAGCTTATCCATAGTCTGCTCAAAGATACATTATTTAAATCGAATGCAATGTGGGAACTTGTGGACCACTTCACAATGTTGAAAAGGCAAAATTGGGGGACCATTCTAGTTCCCTTTATTTACTTTTCTGTGCAGTACTTAATATATCTTCTACTGGGTCACTATATTGAAAGGAAATCTGGTATAGGCCCTCTTCTTGACCAGTTGGAGAAGTTTTAAATGGAATCACTAGAAGTTTTGTCGAAGACTGAATAGGAGAGTAAGAGTACCTATGGATCAATGCCAGTGTCTAATTTTTATCAATAAGTGCGACTAATTTTTTGACGAGGTCTCACAGTGGAAAAGGTCGGTATCTTAGTTCATGTTAGAGTAACTTCGATTGCGATTGGCAAAAGGAATATATGTATGTCAGGTAAAATCTGCCTGTTTATGAATAGACGATGTGTGCTTGATGCCCACAAATTTATTTGTCAAATGCTTCAATGATTTATGATTCAAGTGTCATACAAGGTTTGGGTATTACACTTCATAACTGACAGCAAGTTTTGGATTTTTTGCTAGACAGCTTTTGCTCACCAATGCCAGTGGGCTAATTACTGGCATTGGCAGGCTCTTTTTTTAATTTAATAGAAGACTGACTATTGGTATTAAAATAGCTGCAAATTTGGTTTGCGGATTGGATGATGGATCATTTGGATCAGTACCCTCTTCATACTCCTGAAGGTTGGTATATCCATCATTATCTGGATCATACCATGCGTCATTTACAGATAATGGATTAAGGCCATTGTCATATTCCCATTTATCATCAATTCCATCACCGTCTGTATCAGTCAGGTTTACATTCGTACCGATTTGACGCTCATGCCAATTGGACAAGCCATCATTATCGTTATCAATACGAATAGCTACCTCTGTAGAGACCAATTCAATATCGGAATTTAAAACGCCGTGATTGGCACCGCCCGTTGACGTACAACCTGCATTGGTATGTACACCAATCAGGTGACCGGAATCATCTAACACGCCGGAGCCGGAGCTCCCTCCTGTTGTGTCCAAGTTTGCGTAGCGCATATAGCCGACCAAGCCGCCACTCGACTCTACGCCGTCATATTGGCCGGCGTCAATTACCTTTGGAATTCCTGCGGGATGTTGGATAATTGTTAATTGGTCATTCAGATTTGGAATGTCGGCAGATAACGAGGCAGATGGAAATTGAGAGTTAGGGTTGCCTGCTAGCTGGACTACTGCATAGTCTAAACCACCGTGTCTATATTCTACCAAGTCAACAATGTCAAACGATACTATGGATCTCAATGTGCCATTTGCATCATATTGATAATTAAATTCAACATGCATATTTGTAGCATGTTGTGCGGATGTAATTGTCCGCCCTGTGGTATTGTCAATAGGAGCATCCCATCCGCGCCCGTCATTGGTTTGCTGATCGAAGCAGTGCCCGGCGGTTAAAAACAAATTGTTGGTTAGTAATGTACCCGTACACCACCTAACGTCATTGACATTTCCTGGGTTGTTATATAGCGCATTAAGGTTATTGTTCCATCGAATATGTCCGACAGCACCTTGATGCGTGTTAACGAAGTCTATGGTTGGCCCAAGCGTTCCGTTATAGCTCTCAACATCTTGCCAGTCAGTAGTGGGTCCACAAATGGATTCACTGATAACTGCATCTGGAGGAGGGGGGATTTCATTCATCATTGATGAATGGCTGTCTTCGGCAAATGAGAATGATCCCGCGGTGACCAGCGCACCGAAAGAGACTATCCCTAGTATTGCATTTATATTCATTATTGCTTCCCTATCGTTTATGTATTCGCAAATGCGAAGCTAGTCGCCGCCCAACATTGGTTCCACTGAGTAGATATATTTACAATTTAACCCGGGCATTGTGCCGGAAGATTCCAGGTAACTATTGGCAATGCATATCCTATAATCAAGGATACCTTCCCCTTTTCTGTAAATGCGCCAATATGAAAGGCAACTTTTGGATAGAATTTTGTGGTTTGCACCAATCTAATTTAGTGATTGATGCTTCACAATGGTTCTGCTGATTTCAATATTCAGCAAGAGTTTGGTGAAGCATTCCTCACCAAACCCTAAAGTTCCAGAAGCATCTTGGTTACTTACTAAAGCTGTTCTGGCAGTTGGTGGTACCAAAATTAAGGTGCTCCCTAATAGTCCTGGTACACATATCTAATATACTGATGGTTTTCCGGGTCACATGATGGAACCCCAAGCTTAACGCTCTTTCCAGTAGTGGCCGCATTTAATAGCATGGCATACCAAGCTTTCGCCGTTTCCGGTTGAGAGTCCAAGCTGAAACGCCAATAGGTATTTCCTACGGTACTCTCTAATTTACAGGCATCATCTTTTAATCGGAAGTTGACGATGTTGTCATGAACATAGATTCTAGCTACTGGACCAACTACAGCATCAGCTTGAACATTCGCAGCTAAAGCTGCAAGACCCAATAATAGGAATTTTTTCATTTTTAAGTGGCTCTTAGCCAAGGTTTTGTGTGAGTGTCCTTCAAGATAAATTGTACCAAATACCTTGATATCCTTTTGCCTCTACAACAGGAAAGCCTGTGTGAGCTTATTGAGTTGGGTGTGAAGTTATCTGCACAACTCAACGTAAGGAAATTAATTTTTATTTAAGTATTGGTAGCGCCACTGATGGTATATTTGGAAATATCACTGCGTCAATAGGTTTAATACTATTTTTGGGGAAGTGTACGTTTTGTGGTTTTTGTAATTTGATGTAATTTGCCGTCTTATTGGTGATAGTAGTTTTTAGATGATTAATGGTGTTGAGTTTCTATTTGTATAATTTGAATCTGGTCGTTAGTTTTAAGGTGAGTTGAATTAATAGAGGGATAAGTGGTGTATATTTTTAGCGTAATTTGTTGGCGGTGAATTCAGGACACCTAAAAATTGGAGATAGGTACTAATAAGATTATTGGTACCAGTACAGTATCGGTAGATATTTATTATCAATTTAGGGCTAATCGGCAGTGAAAAACTGAAAGGTATACTTGGGGTTCGAACCTTGTGGTTTTAGGTAATTGAAGTCGGATTATGTATCCTGGACTCAATTTACTCGCGACGATACTCATCGTCAATGCTAAATTCCATATCTGTATCACACAGGAATTCCCATTTTGCATAGCGAGAGGTGCAATGATAATAGGGTATCGTGCTCAAAGAGATCTGAGCGCTACGAGGCAAAGGCATTAATTATATAAATGTGTATATTTGTGCAGCATTTGATTTTGCAGTCTATGCTGTGTCAATATTTATGGCGCTTATAGCTACGAGTTTTGTGGGTGCTCCGAATCTATGCACAAGGTCAAATTAATGAAAATTGTGGTGGTAGTAGTGTTACTGATAATCAGTATCACCTATTTTACTAGACCGGAAAAAGCAAGTGAGTTACTTGCTGAATACTGTCGAGGTTCCTATCCGGATATGTCATTAGAGAAGTGTAGACAGCAAATAAGGACCCCTAAAATCAGGTGTGATGTTCTGAAAGGTACCCTGGAGAAAGATGATGTGTGCGTAAGGTGGGGGCCGCCAAAAGGTTCTCGGCGGGCTCTTGATAACGATATTAATTTATAAATAAATATTTTAGAGGTTTCACTGATTGTAGCCATACGTGATAAATTTCGATACCTGATGTATTTAATAAAGTAGTTCAAACCAAACTCATTTAAAACTAGTACTCAATACGAGCAACTTTCGCAATCTTTTCCCTTAGCCATTTATTTGCCGGATCATCCTTATTTTTTAAGCTCCAATAGGCTTTCATAGAGTATTGGGGAAGGCTGACCGGCGGAGTAAAATGCACAATATTGAATTTTCCGGCAATAGACTGGATAAATTTTCTTGGCGCGGTGAGGATTCCATCACTACATTCTACAATGTAGGGCGCACTGGAAAAATTTGCTACTTTAAATTGAACATTTCTGGACAAGCCAATTTCTTCTAGTGCCTTGTCAACCGTTCCGCGATTATCTCTCCCTGTGCCTGCCATAATATGCGGATATCGACAAAAATTATGAATATTTTTTTTGTCTCTCAAAAATGGATGCTCATCTCGTACCGCGGAGACGAAATCATCTTTATACAAAGTTTTTACCACCAGGCTTGGATGATTTGATTCCATAACACTGATAGAGAGATCCGCTTCACCGCTCTCAATTTGGTTGGCGATCCTGTGCTTATCTAACTTTATAAAAATAATCTGGATTCTCGGGGCGTCTTTTTGAAGTGATGCTATTAGAGGGGGAGCGATACTCTGCTCCACCAGGTCGCTCGTTGCGATATAAAAAGTGTGCTGGGTACTTGCAGGGTTGAATTCTTCTTGATTTAAAATATTCCGCTCAAAGTCATTTAACCAGCGATTTAGCGGTGTTTGTAGGGACTCAGCTCTTGGAGTCAGCACCAGTTGATTACCCTGTCTTATGACCAGTGAGTCATTAAAGCTATGGCGGAGTTTCTTCAGCGTATGGCTTACCGCAGATTGCGTTAGCCCTGCACGCTCGCCTGCTCGGGTTAGATTTCGGGTCTCAAAAATAATCTGCAGGAGCCTAAGTTGGCTTAGCTCAATGTCCGAAATATTGCTCATTCTAACCGGTCTCGGCTATTAGTTATGTTCATAGCTATATTAAATTAATTAATTTCAGTAATAAACCCTAAGGTCCTATTCTGCCGCCACTTCAATTGTTTCAACCCCAATTTCGAGGAAGTGATTATGAGCTTGAAGAAACTGCTTGCGATGGCAGCATTGCTGGTGAGCCCACTGGCGATGGCAGACAACGTTCTGGTTGTGATGTCAGACGTATCGAAAATGAAGCTGAAGGGTGGCAGTGACTACAAAACGGGCTTCTATTTGAATGAGCTTATGGAACCGGTCAAATTGATGATGGAAGCTGGTCACACAATAACATTTGCCACCCCGATGGGGCTGGCGCCGACACTGGATCCGGTTTCGGATGCGCCTGACCATTTCTTGGATACCAGTCAAGAAAACTACAATGCCCATAGAGCTTTATTCAACCAGCTTATGCTGACTGACAAAGATCACAGTCCAGTAGTCAGCTTTGCGCGTATAGAGCAAATCGGGATAGAGAATTTTGATGCGCTGTTTGTGCCGGGAGGTCATGCACCTTTAGGTGACTTGGTATCCAATGATCAACTGGGTAGCTTCTTACGACATTTTAACGCCGAGTCCAAGCCTACCGGTTTAGTGTGTCACGGCCCAGTTGCGCTGCTGTCCGCATTGCCTAACAGCTCTGAATTTGAAGCCCAAATGAAAGCCGGTAAGAAAGCTAAAGCTGCCAAAGGGTGGGTGTATGACGGCTACAAAATGACCTCTTTTAGTAACTCAGAAGAAGCTGTGGCTACTCAATACTACCTGGGTGGTGATGAGCTGTTCTACTGGCCTCAAAATGCACTCACCAATGCGGGCGGTAATTATTCCCGTAGCAAAGAAGATTGGCAGCCGCATGTAGTTGTTGATCGTGAACTGGTAACAGGCCAGAACAACAAATCCTCCATTGCTGTTGCTCAAGAACTTCTAAAATTGATGAAATAGTAGTCTATTTTAGTAACAGGCTTCTTCAGGCAAAGCTTCAATAAGAATCTCAAGGCTATAAAGAATGATTTCGGTAAATAGCCTATGCCTGAAGGGGCGGTATAAATGCCGTATTTTACAAACTCTATTTTATACCTTTGAGTACCGTTGACGATAATCCAGGAATCCCTATGAGCACATCTACTATCTTTCAGCCGAATAATGTCGCAGTTATTACTGGTGGTGCCAGTGGAATAGGTTTTGCAGCCGCAAAGGCCCTATCAAAAATAGGGATGAAGATTTGTTTAGCTGATGTTAACAAAGAAAAATTGGAAGAAGCCAAGCGCGTTTTACCAAGTGACACTTTAATAGTAGAAACCGATGTAAGTGATTTTAGCTCGGTACTGGCACTCAAAGATAAAGTTAAAAAAGAATACGGCCGTATTGATTTTCTTTTTAACAATGCAGGCACTGCTGTTAAAAATGGAAGCTGGGAGAACTTAGATGGTTGGAATAAGATCATCAATACCAACCTTTGGGGGGTCATTCATTGTATTCATGCATTTGCTCCCGAAATGATAAGTCAAAGCAGCCCATCGGTTATCGTTACAACCGGATCTAAGCAGGGAATTACCACTCCACCAGGAAATCCGGCTTACAACGTCAGTAAAGCTGCGGTAAAAGCCACTGCGGAGGCGTTACAGCACTCTATTCGAAATACACCTGGAAGTCAGGTCTCATCCCACTTATTAATTCCCGGTTTCACTTACACGGGTATGACTGGTAGCTCTAGTAAACCTGATGGCGCATGGACTGCAGATCAAGTGGTTAGTTTTATGTTGGAGAGCGTCGAGCGTGGTGATTTTTACATTCTTTGCCCAGATAATGACGTAGATCGTGAAACTGATGTTAAACGTATGAGATGGGCTATGGGGGATATCATTAACAATCGCCCACCACTCTCTCGTTGGCATCCCGATTACCGCGAGGCATTTGAGGCGGAGATGGGTAAACAGTGAGAATACTATTTTCCTAGTAGGAAATATAATCAGAATTATCTAAATGGAATGCAGGTAGGATTTAATTCAATTTTGTAATTGTTTAAGTCCTATACCTGTATGGTACTAGATAACTGCTTTTAAGGTTTTCATTCCTTAGACTGGTTTTTCAAAAATTTCGTATGTTTCTCTTATTCGGCACGATATGTCTGTCTATTTGCTTACTAAAAACTAGACAAAAGAGCTGATAGATAACCAATCCGGCTCTTTGTGCTGAAGTCCTTTTTTCTTATTTTTTTAAAAACTCCCTGATTGAATATCTGATCAATAGGGGTGGCTTATAAAGCCTTTTGCGTACTGGTTTTTTAGCTATTGTTTTTGTTCAGTACTATATGCATAAAATTAATTCCATTGATGCGCGTACAAGTTTTAATCTTTGCGGCAGCTGATGTGATGAAAAATTTAAGGAGACAATCATGACTCAAACAGCGCTTATTACTGGTTCAAATAGTGGTTTCGGTTATCTCATTGCCAATACACTTGCAAATAATGGCTATAAAGTAATCGGCACCATGCGAGATCCAAGTGGCCGCAATGCTTCTGTAGCCAATGAGCTTATTGCTAAAGGTATCGTTGTCGTCGATATTGATGTAACCGATGATGAGAGCGTCGCCAATGGTATTGCTCAAGCAACTAAAGAAGTCGGTCCAATTGATATATTAATTAATAACGCGGGAGTCGGTACGCTCGGGTGGCAGGAGAGCTTTACCATCGAGGACTTTAAAAACTTTTTGATATCAATGTTTTTGGCGTTCAGCGTTTAATACGTGCAGTGTTGCCGCAGATGAAACAACGCCGCAGTGGAACTCTCATTCAAATATCAAGCATTTTAGGCAAGTTCGTATTACCTTTTCTTGGTTCTTATAATGCCACCAAACATGCGGTAGAAGGAATGGCAGAGAATTATCGCGTAGAGCTGGCGCAATTTGGTATTCAATCTTTGATTGTTCAACCAGGCGGATTTGGAACCGGTTTTGGCTCAAACCTGTTAAGAGCAAGTGATAAAGAAGTGGCTGCGAGTTATGGTGAATATGCAGATGCCCCTGAGCAAATGTGGGCCGGTACTGAGAAGGGCCATGAATCAGAGGATGCCCCCAGTCCGCAATTAGTTGCAGATGCGGTTCTGAACTTACTGAAGACGGAGCCTTCAAGTCGACCGTTTCGAACAACTGTGGACGGTACTGGATTGAACCCTACGATCGAAAAGATCAATCAAGTGACCGAAGAAGCAATGCAGGAAATTTATTCAGCATACGAAATGGGTAATTTATTCCAGCTTAAAAAGTACTAATCTGTTCAAGGTGTAGTAGCAATCTTATGTGCTTGTACAGATATAAAGGTACCTTATATTTTATATATTTAGATTTCACATGCTCTTAAATGTGCCTTGGATTTTTATCGCAGATAGTAAAAGCCCAATTATTCATACAGCCATTAGTACTGAACGGAAAATACTATTAAAGAGGCGCTGTACGCTATTAGATTTCCTGAGATAGAGGGGCGGAATAGTAAGCAATCTGATTTCAATGGGTATTCAGAATTACTATGGATAGAAGTGCATTGGCCTGCAGCCGGTATTCCTTTTCTAGAGCTAAGCATATCATTTGCTGTGGGAGTTTGGGCGGAGTTTGGCATCTGGTAAAGTGAAACCTTGTGCAAATCAGGCTAGCCATTGAAGTGTGTAAATAAAAAATTACTAATTCAATAGTATTTAGGGGTGATGCACGATATAGGCTATTTTTAACTTAATATGGGTGAGCATATAAAATACCAATGCTCACCCATATTTTGCTAGAAATTATCCTGTTGTCTTACCTGATGCCAATTGGCTCCAAAGTCAGTTGACTCATAGAAGTCCCCATTGGCACCATCACAGGATACCAACAGGCGGTCGGCAATCTGAGGGACTATAGAGGTACAATAGTCTGTCGGCGGTTCATTTTCGGTTGCCACCCAGCTCTCCCCACCATCGGTGGTGGTTAGGATTTTGACTTCAGTATCACGAGTTCCATCAGAAAAGCTATTTAACGCAAAGCTTACAATAGCAATAGCATCATTTTTATTGGAGAACCAGGGAACGGATCGGAATGTAAAGCTCTTTTTGCGACATGAGTTTTTTGGAGATTTATTATCCGGGCAGCTTCGGATATAGGTTGTTATTTTATTCTGAGCGCCATTTTGGTCGATTTTATGATAGGTTGGCTTTCCACTCAATGACCAAAAGCCAGCTTTTTCAATACCTAGCTGAACAGCACCAGCATCAATAATTGCTGAAAATTCAAAGTCATTAACAGATCTTTCGATCATCCAATTGTCGGGGTTATAAATGAAAATTTCGCTATTGATTGTCGCAAATATGGTATTTTCGTAGATTGAGTGGTTACGGATATTTATATAGTTCTGCCCATTGAGTTCAAATAGTGTTGTGTTGTATATGTGGCGATCTATTTTTTTTGAGTGAGCCTGTTTGTTTTTTATTTCAGCTTCTAATCTATGATCCCATCTTTTACTCGAATTAGTGGAATAGCGGTTAATTAGTCTCCATTGTACATCTGAACCAGATACGGCGCCTCTTAGAATATCTAGCTCAAAGTCACGAGCAACCAAAATCTCGATTTCTCCTGTATCAAGCATTCTTAAATGCTCTACATGAGAGTTGTGCTCTAGTGATATATCTAGCCAGTCCCCAAAAGCTGGACGCCAGAAAAGAGCTCCTTCACTACCCCCTACCACCAGGTCACCATTTTTATTTTGAGCAATGGCGGTTAATTCATGATTAGTGTCAACAGCATCAAGCTCCCACTCTCCTTCAGAGGTCCGCTTGATAAATACACCAATCTTGCCTAGAAAATAGATAGAATTGGCCGGCGAAACATACTGCTCATTGTATGTCACAGGATTCTGTGCAATAGATATATACGTTGATTCACGTTCCTCATCATTTTCATCAACATGCCATCCATTAAGTACCTCGGGGTTGTACTTAAGGAATGGGAAGTATTTCGTAAGCACTTCACCTTTCTCTGATTCTGGGGCTCGAATCAAGAGGTCAAGATACCTATCACCTTGAGGTTTCGGATAATAGATTAGTGTGCCGAGGTCTGTTACCTCTCCCTGGTTTACGGAGAAGGTTCCCAGTTTTTCATTTGCACTGACAAAGCGGCTGTACCATCCATTACCATTGGCGTAAAACGCTCGAATGCTACTCAGAGAGTAGTTTCCAGGTTTGACATAGGAGGCAAATACGGTCGTGCCATTTAATTTTGGCTTTGCGGCTAGGAGGCGCTCCGGCTTTATTGACTTTGACTCATTCAGGTTTTCAGGGTTGATTGTAAGCTGATTAAAGGGTAGGGGGTTACCTGAGGCATTGATGATCCGAGCGACTACGATACCCTCTTGATCATTAATAGGAGTGCTCTCTTCCAGAGCAGGCAGTATATTAACCTGCCCCGCACAGCCCTGTATAATTATTGTACAGGTCAAAAGTATAAGTGGGTAAAACTTTATACATCTGAAGGGTTTTATCCCGGGCATATTACTCTCCATAATTTTGGTCGATGCCTGCTAATTGTATTGCAACTAGCTCTAAGATAATATTCTCAGCCGTATCATTCATTTGCAAACCTGAACTTATGGAAGCGGTATCTTGACGCAAAATCTGGAGAATAAAAGGCTGGTAGAGTGTAACTCAGGCCGAATGGCCCTCTTTTTAAAGAGTGCCATTTTTACTGCGCTTTTTTTATCGGAGTCAGTAATTGCAAGAACTCTATCACTGGTATCTTATGAAAATCCACCTGATTTGGGAAGTAGGCAGGGATATGTACTGGTGAAGCTTGATGTGGATGGAACGGCGCCTTCGATCGAATTTTTTAAATTGTATTCCAACGGAAGCACCTACTTAGAAAGTGGGAAAAAAACCAGGCTGAAAAAAAATAACCGTTACCATATCAGCCTAAAGGGTAAGCCCTCAGGCTATTACTTAATGGCTATCCCCTCAGGCCTTTACCAAATTACTCAAATTAATGCACCTTATTTTAATCTTCCATACAAGCTAGATACGTCTAGTCGACGTACTTGGCGTTTTCATGTGGAAGCAGAAAAGACCAATTACATTGGCAGCTTGTTCATAGGTAAGCAGAGAAAATCAGATTCGATTGAAGTTTATTTAAAAAATCGTATAGCAACAGATTTTAATGAAATCCAAGCATCACTTGGATCGTTAACTGAGTTATATCCTCTGGTGTCTGGCACGGGAGTACAAGATGTGTTCTTTAATAGTTGGCAGGGTCCGCTGGAGGTAGAGCAGTGAAGATTGTTTGTCAGCTAATTCAATTAGCTTTGTTGAGTTTCATAGTAAATGTTGGGTCGGCAGTTGCGATGCCTGCTGAAACTTACTTTAAGCCCGTTGAAACTATGACGGCTCAGATTAGTCCTGATGGGAAGTTTGTAGCCTCTGTAGCTCAGGGTGATGAAAGCCAGAAGTTGGTTATTTGGAATAGTGTGGATGGATCTAAGAGAACATTGATTGATCTGAAAGCCTTAACACCTAGGGATGCGTCAATCCGATTCATTCGCTGGATCGGTCCTAGATATATTGTTGCGCAATTTATGGAGTTAAAAAAAGGTGTTAAAAATTTACTCGATACCAAGCCTGCTTATCGTTTATTGGTGCTCGATGTTTTAGGTTCTAAAAGTTTACCGCCAAAAGTATTTGAGGTGAAAACATCAGGTTGGTTAGTTCATGCCTTACCGGATGAGCCTGGGTATTTTCTATACGCCAAGAGTGGGATTTACTCCAAGGTATACAAGATAGACGTATCAAAACTGAACTTACTTAACCAGAAAGCGAGTAAGCTTGTACGAAAAGATGGCGGTCAATTTACAGCTCAGAATGAAGTAGCCTCGGTTAAGGGCTTTGCTGCACGATGGTTCTTTGACCTGTCAGGTCAGCCAGAATCTGCTCTGTATTTCGATGAAGGGAAGCTTCACCTAAGTAGGATTGCCGATGGTATTTCTTCAACTCCAATAAAGAGTTGGACGAAAGAAGAGTTAGAGGAGAAGCCATCTGCAGGTGAAAAGTATGGTGTTCTTATTCCGGTGTCTATTAGCCCTGAGGATGGTGCTTACTTTTGTCTGGATACAACTGCTGAGAAAGATCGCACTGTTTACCAGTGTAATTTTTCCACTGGGGAAGAAAGTGTAGTTTACCGATCAGATAGCTATGATATTGTTGATCTGATTATAGATGAATCAACGGGTGCGTTAATTGGTGTAAAAGTTGTCAGGGATGGAAAGCTTGAGTATCAATATATAGATGAAAGCATACAAGTAAACGATGGCATGACCAGTTTGCTGGAAACAACGGTGGGAGCAAGTATCGATAATACTGTAAAGCTTTACTTTAGTGAGACCCACGATCAGCCTGGACGCTATTTCATCCGAAAACAAGGACAGAAATCTGATCAGCTTGTTGCTTCTAAGTTTCCTCATTTAGATGGTCGGCTTGAGAGTCGTCAATTTCATGACTGGATTCAAGTAGAGGGAATAGATATTCCTTATGTTTTGAATATGCCGAAGGGAAACGGGCCATACCCTCTTATAGTGATGCCACATGGTGGCCCATTGGGTATTTTTGATCATCAGTATTTTGATTATTACACGCAGTTCTTTGTGGCGAATAAATATGCTGTTCTTAGAGTGAATTATCGAGGATCGAGTGGCTATTCAGCTGAACTGGAAGAGGCCGGTATTCAGCAGTGGGGTAACTTGATGCTTGAGGATATTTATCAGGCTACAAAGGTGGTTGGCGCTCGTAAGGATATTGCGTCTTCACAAATTTGTGCAGCAGGAGTGAGTTATGGTGGTTATGCAGCATTGATGATGGCTATTAAACATCAACAATTATTTCGCTGTGCAGTTAGTATAGCTGGTGTTACAGATGTTAACTTATATCTTAACTCCCCTTACACATCAGAGGCTCAAACTAAGTGGTTACAAGAGAATGTTGGTGACACTGTCAAAAATTACGATCTCTTGAAAGATATCTCTCCAGTATACTTGGCTCAAGAACTTAGTCGCCCAGTGTTTATTATTCATGGCGAGAAGGATGAGGTTGTCGATATAGAGCATATGCATCGTATGCATATGATGTTGAGTAAATTTAATAAAGACTATGAGTGGAAAGTTTATCCAGATATGGCTCATGGCCCTGCTGATAGTGAGCATCACGTAGCTGTTTTTAGCTCAATTATCGAATTCATAGAAAAAAATATGAAGTGAATTATCATTTTGATGAAATTCTAGGGTGTGTCCTAATTATTCTGTAATATCTTTTTAGCAGACTAGAATAGTTTCTCTCGACGAAGAGTGATTTTTGTACCTGACCAATTCACGGCTGTTCCTTTGTCGATATAATGTACTCTACGGTATGGCAGTAACTCCCCTTACTGCCTAAATTCTATTGATTTTTAAGTTATTTCATTCTCTGCTAGTACTAGTAGTATTCTAACTATTTAGGTTAATGTGGGGATACCCAGCAGGTTGGGGCTTCCTTGCTGGGAGCGTAGGGTTTCACTGACCGCTATTACTTATTCCCTTTCCTTGTTTAATGCGCCTATAAATTTCTTCACGGTGCACGGGTAGGGATTTGGGGGCATGTATTCCTATCTTTACTTGATTCCCCTTAACCTCCAATACTGTGATAGAGACATTTGTTCCAATTCTTAGGTTTTCGCCAGTCCGGCGCTTTAAGATCAACATATTCTTTTCCTACTGATACACATACTATGATTAGGCATTCCGTAACGGAAAGGCTTGAAGGGCGGTGTTTGCAGGAAATTTGAGGTGGGGCACGGGAACGGTAGGCGTAGAAAAAGAAAAGACAGGCAATACGCTCCCAGAGCTTGGGGAATCGCTCCAAGCTGCTGAATGTACTCCACTTTATTGAAGATGAGCGGGTTTCTAGCGTACTATGCATGTAGCCACTTTGATAGTCTGTGTATCAATTTGGTTAGCTGGCCCCTGGTGTTCCCGCACCTTGGGTCAGCGCCTTTTACTTTCTCTTATGTCACGCTACCGTTCTCCTATAGGGAAATGGGTTATTTGAAAAGATCTTGGGCCTTTTACTTCTGAGCTATTTAGCAATAGAAGCCTGTTGAGTTGTGGCCCTAAACACCGATAAATATCTACCAATTCTACGCAGCTTTGACACTAAAACAAACTTAATAAAATCCAATAAGATTATTTTCGTGCCTATATTTTGTTCTTTTCAGTTGGATAAATCTGATTTTCCTCTTAAGAATTTCGGATTAAATTCGCGTTCTTTATAGATTCCTGTGTTAACCAGCTCCCGATGATTTATCAATCACGAGCATCTGGATGACTTAGGATTTGTCTGTATGAATGGGCACGCTAAAGACAGACTGGTTATTCAATTGGAAAGCATATATGGGGAATCAGATTGTTCCTGATTTTCTGTAAAGTCCTCTTATGTAGTAAAGCTCTCAGTGTTCGTACAAACCCCTTATATTGAACAATAGTCATTCTGGAAGGTGGCGCTATACCCTGTTAGCCTCCATTGGATTGTGAATCGGGGACGGTAAGGAATATGCAGGAGTCGGATGTTGCCAATCGGTTGATAGAGGCGGCACGGGAGTGCTTTTTAAACGATGAGTACCACCGGGTAACCACTCGCCAGATTGCGTCTAAGGCGGGCGTGGCGGTATCAATGATCCGGTATTACTTTGGCAGTAAGGATGGCTTATACGAAGATATGATTCGTCAAACCTTGCTCCCCCTGATTAATGCGGTTGAGCAGCTGAGCCTCGATGGCGACTGGGATTTCGGTGACCTCTTCGATCTCTACTATGCCACAATGCAGAAGAATCCCAGGTTTCCAGCCCTAATCTTGAAGGTTATGGCACTTAATGAAGGGCCAGGAAAGAATGTTGTTCGCCAACTCTTAGAGCGGGGGCGCCAGCGGGGTGCCAGGAGATTGGCGGAAATTCAGGGCGCTGAACCTTCGGACACTGGCATTGAATATGATTTGCTCAGGATAGCGTTTGTCAGTCTTGCCATGTTACCCATGCTGGCCAAGCCAGTTCTCGAGGAGCAAATGGGCCAGGAAATGGGGCCTGAGTTTTTAAAGCAGCTTGCCGATTTTAATGGCCGAATCCTAAAGGCTGGTTTACAAAATATGTAACCTTTTAAGTCTCTGTTTGTAATCACAGAGATGTTTCTTTTAATGGCTATTTTTATCGGATATTTGTTTCTGAGGAGTTCTTATGCCCAGGTCTATGCAAAAGAATAGGGTTTCTAACTGGATCTTTAAGAGGGTTTCCAATGCGGTTTACAGTTTATGTAATATTCCAAACCGCCTGATGCCGCCTCCCTTTCGTTTGATGCAAATAGGATCTTTATTTTGGCAATCTCGTTGTTTATACGCTGCTGCCTGCCTCAATGTTGCTGATCATATTGAAGATAAAGCCATTTCAATAGAGAAGTTGGCGGATGCTTGCAATGCTGACAAACAATACCTCTATCGATTGATGAGAATGCTCTGTGCAATGGGGGTTTTTAAAGAAGGGGAATCGAAATATTTCTCCCATAATAGAAATTCAAGGGCGCTTCGTACCAACGCTGACAACAGCGTAAGGAGCATGATCCTGATGCATAATTCACCTGAATTCAGTAGGCCATGGTTTACCAATTTTGAGGGGCATATCAAGGAGGGCAGTGTACCTTTTGAAGGTGTGTATGAGCGGGAGATGTTTGGTTATATGAATGATCACCCGAAGGTTAGTGATCTATTTTCCGATGCAATGGATACTGTAGATCACCTTACCGGTTTACAATATTTGCAAGACTTTAACTGGGCAAATTTTGGTCGAATTATTGATTTGGGCGGCGCAAAGGGCAGTAAAAGTGCGAGTATCCTTTCTTCGTACAAACACTTGACTGCAGTTATTGTTGATAGGAGCAATGTAGAATCGACTGCGCGAGAGTATTGGCATACTCACCTGAATGATATTGTTAGGAAACGATTAGACTTTTATCCTGCTGATATCCTAAATGACCCACTTCCAAATGCAGTAAGTGATAAGGACATCTATTTGTGTGTGGCTATTTTTCACTTGCTGAATGATACCAGGGCTAAAGAGCTTTTGAAGAATATTCACCGGGCGATGGGTGAACACAATGCGACTTTAGCTATTGTTGATGCTGTACTGCCGGAGAAAGGGGCAGATCTCAATTTAGCGGCAATGGATATGCAGATGCTGATGGGAACACAAGGGCGTGAACGAACGGTCAGTGAGTGGAATAAGTTGTTTGTTCAGACTCCTTTCTACTTGGCTGAGACTGTCAGTGTGCGGTCTTTTGCTAAGGTGATGGTTTTAAAGAAAAGAGAGGAGTTAAAGCGAGCTGTCAGTAATTAAAGTGAGCTATCAATAATTGAGACATCTCTAATGTGGCCCCTATTCGACAGCAGGTATGTACCAATTGCCTGTAGAGATTTATAAAGAGATTTATAAGGAGTAAGTATTAATAGGCTAGGTGGGGCCTGAAATCTCACTTCAGGCCATTCGACACCAGTGGTGGTATCTGAAGCTCAATTTCCTTCGCTATGGCGAGAAGTGTTAAGTCTGCGCCGGGCACTCCATCCAGTTCCAGACCTACCGGTAAGCCATTATTACCCCGTCCAATAGGAATGCTTATTCCGGGAGCACCGGTGACTGCTGCTGTGGCATTGTTGTGTATGAGTGTATCCAGAGTCGGAAGCATTTTTCCGTTCAGTTCCAGTTGGTTAGATGACGTGCTAATGGGTTGAGCCTCGATCGGTGCTGTTGGGAATACAATCACGTCTAGTTGGTGCTGCCGGATGATTTTCAGGTAGCTGTCGCGTACTCCAGGCATTCTCTTTAAAGCGGTCTGATAGTCGGCATTTGATGGTGCCTTGGGGCCCATTACTGACTCCTGATAGGCAGCCTTTACATCTTTACTTTTGATCATTGCAACCAACTCAGCCAGTTGGGTATTAGGCTGGTAGCTCGCCAGGAATTGGGTCATAGCGGTTTTCATTTGATGAAATCCGATAGGAAACCCAACATCAAGGACTGCGCTCACTAATGAGGATAAGTCGATTTCTACTAAGGTGGCTCCCGCGGAGCTAAGGGAATGTAACGCAGCTTTAAAAGCTTGGTATACACCTGGTGAGAGATTATCAAATAGCGGGTGGACAAGCCCCAGGCGCAGCTGATTGAGTGGCTTTGCCTGGGGTGGGGCAGACCCGGTTAATATTTCAAACAGATAGGCGGTATCCTCTACGTTGGCAGCCATGGGGCCTGGGGTATCAAACGCTGGCACAGAGGGCACTATTCCCTCGGTGCTCAGGCAGCCAGTGGATGGCCGAAAGCCCACAATTCCTGTGAGGGCTGCTGGCAGCCTGATTGAACCGGCGGTATCCGTGCCCAGGCCTGCAGATACGATCCCGGCGGCAATGGCTGCTGCTGTTCCCCCGGATGAACCACCTGGAAAGCAGCATTTGTCCCAGGGATTCCTGACGGCGCCATAGGCGGCGTTATTAGAGGTTACGCCGAAGGCGAGTTCGTGCAAATTGGTTTTTCCAATGACGATAGCTCCGGCCTTCTCTAGATTCTCAATTATTGGGGCAGAAGCCTTGGCCTGGAAGTTCATACCAGGCGTGCCGGCAGTCGTTTGCATACCTCTCACATTCATATTGTCTTTGACGACGATGGGAATACCAGCAAGAGGCCTGTTATTGCTGCCTTCTTTCAGCTCGTTATCAATGCGCTGTGCTTTCTGTAATGCGCCTTGCCTATCCAGGCAGATAAAAGCATCCAGCTCTGAGTGGGCAACCGCATTATCACAGGCTTCTTCAATTAAGGATGTCGCTGTGATCTTTCTTTTACGGACCATCTCAGAAAGCTGGCGTAGAGATGTTGTCATGGTTTGGCTTACTGGCGGCTACTAGTTAACCTGGATATTAGAGTATTCACGGTGGAGTATTAGCGTAAGCATCATTTTCACTGGAAATATTTCTTCTCTCGAAAATCAGCGCCGCGCATCTAGTTGGGCAGTTAATGGAAAAAGCTCGATTGTTTTTCTATCTACCCCTGTGCTTTACCAGGGACAAAATTAAATCATTCAATTTATGACGTTTTTTGAGAAGTATTACCACAGGTAAAACCAAAGCTTTGTTCCAGGATTGGCTGCAGTTGCTCATCAGGAATATAACCCCTGAGCCAGCGCAGTGGCTTGCCATTGGGTGCTATTAGAAAACTGAAGGGGGTGCCGGGAGTTTCACCCAGCACTTGCTGGATTTTTCGATTCGCCTGGAACATGGGAAATTCCGGGCGCAATTTTCGATACTCAGCCAATAGTGCTTTGCGCGATCCGTTAATACCCAGGGCAAGTGGCTGGAACTGTTGTGAACACAAGTGTGTAAGCCAGTTGAGTGCTCGAACCTGACGAAAGCACCAGGGGCAGTCGGGTTCTACCAGTACCATCAGGCTTGGCTTGTCTTTGAAGTGCTGCAAGTTGATACGCTCAGACCCGGCAAGGCTGCGCAATTCAAAATCGAATAGGGAAGTGGGAACTTCAGTCGCGCCAGTTGGCGCGAACAGAAGTGTGAGGAGTAAGAGCCAGGCTCGCATTACAGGTTCCAGTCGAAGCCCAGGTAGAATTCACGGCCGCGCAGGGGACCATAGATATAGGCTACGTCATAGGCACCACTGGCATCCCAGAACAGAGGGGTTTCCCCTTCCTCGACCTGGGTGTAATCCGTGAGATTGTTGCCGCCCAGATACAGACTGAGGTTTTCACTCACATCAAAGGTCAATTTCATATCCAGTGTCCAATAGGCGTCTGCGTTTGTGCTCTTAAGTGTGGAATCGCCCAGCTGGTTAAAGCCTTCGTAGCCAAATTCAGCCAGGTCACGAGATCCGATCCAGGTGGCGCTAGCGTATAGCATCCAGTAATCGGCTTTGTAATCCAGATTGAATAGCGCACGTTGCTCCACTGGGGCAATGGCAAAGGATTCCCGGAAAACATCGTCGTAATCGTAGGTCTCCAGAGTGCCGCCAATAGATAGATTGTCGTTCAGCGCATAATTGAGAGTAATGTCGGCAGCACCTACAGAGGCGCTTTCCTGCATTTGGGTAAGCAGCGGTACCCCGTCCTCGGTTTCACTTAATGCCGCGAGGTTGTCTACTTCGGTAAATGCCAATGACAGGGTACTGTTAAGGCGCTCTCCTTCGAAGCTCAGCGCATAAGTTGCAGATAGAGACTTCTCCAGACTTTCAATGTCGATGGCAAAGCCATCTCCGGCATCCAGGATGCCGTGATCCGTTTCGAAAAAGGATAGGGGGGCTCGGTAGCCTCGCCCCAGCGCTACGCGGGAGGTCCATTGATCGTCGTGCAGGTAACGCAGGTCTATACGCGGGGCCACCACAGTTTCATCGATCTCAGTACCGGGTTTTTGCTCGGCGACGAAATCGGCTTTGGCATTATCCAGGCGTATGGCTAGTGCCAACTCAAGATCTGGTGAGACTGTCCAGGTATCCTGCAGGTAAAGGCCGGTAGTTTGGTAGTCGAAACTATCTTCGATGTAGTTGTCGCTTTCCGCACCCGCAGCAGAGTCGGAGCGCATGGATTCATCGCGAAGGTCGACACCAAACGTCAGCATATGCTGGTCGTTCAGGATCAGGTTGTTGCGCAGGTCGAAGTAATTGAGCGTGTCGGTAGCGCTGTAGTCGAACCCCTCGTAAAAGGAGTCCTGTTTATGCTCAGACCAGGCAACTGTCAGCAAAGTGTTATAGGACTCGTTAAATTCGTGTAGCCAGCTGCCGGAAATTTCACTGCGGGTGGTGGCTATCCATTCGGTGGTTTCCCAGGGTTTACCGATATATTGCTGTCGCACATCGTCGTCGACAAATAAGTGGTCAGACTCCACACCATCGTATCCGTGCAAGACTGAGCCAATGCTGTCTCCCTGGGGTCCACCAAAAATATTGGAGTCGGTGTAGGCCGCGCGAAGGATCAGGTTGTCCCTTTCGCCCAGGTCTTGCGAGAGACGCACCACGTAACTGGTATTTTCCTGTAACGGCGCCTCGCTGACGCCGTTATCATCGTTGTCCATCTGGTGATGTTTGTCATCCTGGATGACCAGCGATGTGCGGGTACGTTCATCATCGCTCAGATAGCCTGCCATCAAGCCAAGAAAATAACTGTCGTTGTCCTCCATGGAGGCATTTATATTGACGCCAGTTTCTTCTATCTCCTTGGAAATCACATTGATGGTTCCGCCGATTGCTTCGGGTGCCAGCAGTGATGCGCCAGCACCGCGGGCCACTTCGATACGTGAGATGCCGGTGGTGGCCAGTGCATCTACCGCGTAGTAGCCAGCCATCATCGTGTGTAAGGGAACGCCGTCGGTGAGGATGGTGGAGTGCTCCCCGCGCATACCATTCAGCATTACCCGCTTGACGCCGCACATAGAACACTCATTGGAAACCCGTACGCCGGGGGATTTCTCAATGGCATCCGTCAGGTTTACCGCTTGTTGGGACTTGATCAGGCTCTCGTCTACGACTTCAGTCTTCTGTATGGCGTCCAAAAGGGCGCCGCGTTCATACAGTCGCTGGCGGACACCTATCACTAAGGTCTCCTCCATTACAGCGTTTTGTCCGGAAGGCGCGTCATCGGCAAAGGAGGCAGGGATTGCGGAGCAGAGGGTGATGGCGATCAAGCTTTTGCGAAACATGGGTTGATTTCCCAGAAGTGAACTTTTCTCATATGGTAATGATTCGCATTTGCAAATCAAGTGGGCAATGGTGGTAGTTTTGGTGTCTTGGGGATTGGAGCGGGCGGAGTATGATTAGAGCCGGGCAGGTAGCCTGTTATTCAATGATTAAAAGTGACCGAAATTTAGAGTGAGGCCGCTTACATAAATTCAGGTCTGCCTAGCCGGGATGGCTGAGCCTCTATTGAAGGGAAAAAGTATATAGCGATTACCTATCTTTCTGGCTTTGCTGAGCTGAGTCACTCCGTATGTCTGAATGATTAATCTTTAATTAATTGCTGATATCAATATTGCCAAGCTGGTTAAAGAGGCCGTTTTTATTATTAAAATTTTTTGTACTCCCCACCTTACAAAGGGTGGGGAGTGACAACAGTTGCCCTTAATTACTCATCGCAAGGAACAATTTGTATATTCAAAAGCAACTGTGCTCCAACATCGGCAGAGCGTAAAGAAAATAAACTGTCAGCGCCGATTACTGTTGCAACGGTATCTGCTCTCGCAATAAGGGCCTCCCCATCGCACCCGGAATAGTAGGCAAATGGTGGGCGATCATTGAGGACAAAGTTCTCAAACCCAGAGCTATTCCAGTTATTGTCATGGCTTGGACCTTGGCTGCCAGAGAAAAAGTACTCTCGGTGGAAGTTAATATGTGATCCATCGGCAGAAAATACCGTGCCTCGCCAATCAATATCCAGTATTCCTACTGAAAATCCAGGTTCCACGCTCAAAGGCACCGCCAAGTTACAGTCGGAGCTGGCAATTGGGGTTAAAGAGTTTGTAACTGCGCTGTACTTACTAAATAGAATAGCGATATTTTCGTTGTTATCTGTCGCCGTGGCTGTTACAGATCCTACGGGACAGCCGGTACCGTTAACAGCGATTTCTCCAATTTCAATTTGCTGCCCATCAATGAGCAATGTTTTTGCCAGAATTGGGCCAGAAAAAACTGAACAAAGTGCGAGTGCTAGAAGTTTTTTAAACATTGATACTCTCCATTCCGTGAAAAGTTAAGAGGCCTGATCTTTATAAATCCTGTATGTGACATCTCGATTAATTGTTCTGTTTATAAAAGCTCCTTCTAGATTATTTGCCTCACACTGTAAAATTAAGATTTTTAATGTCAATTAATTACAGATGTAATTATTGGTGGTGGTTTAAGTTTGATTATATTTGTGGGCGGGGTCACGAATAGATTCAATGATAGTTAATTAGTGTGATAGATTGATCCGAGGTTAGTTGAAAGCTACTAGAGGAAGCCTTGGTAGTGTGCGCGAGTTGGTGGTTCGTCATTTCTGTAACAGTAATATTTTTATAGAATAATTTTTAAAGTAGTTTTTATAAATGGAAGGCCCTGGCGTAGGATTACCAGGGCCCGATGAGTGATCACATAATATTGATAGACTGAATGGGCATCATTTTAAGATACCAATTTGTTTCAAAAAGTCATATTTATCCCAAGTGACCCAGGTTTCAACAATTTTTCCGTTTTCTATCTTGACAAACTCCACGCAGTCCCAGGTGATAGTTTTATTTGTTGGTGTTTCTCCCATAAAAGACCCAACATGCTTGGCGCTAACCGTAACATGAGTGGCAACCATATTTCCCTCAGCTACCTGCATACTATTGAGTACTTTCAAGTCCTTAAATGCGGCACGAAACTTTGTAACTTCAGCTTCAAATTCCTTTAGATTACGCTTTTGCTTTCCAAGATCTGGGCTAACTGCAGAGTCAAGATTATTCACATAGTTAGGTGCGAATATTGTTGACGGATCAATTTTTGAGTCACTTTTCCAAAAGTCAATAGCTTTTAGCGCAATTTTCTTATTTTCTTGAAGATTATCGGATTGTGCAATTACACTGGTGGCACCAGTGAGGCCAAGAAATATCGCCAAAGCCACTGGAAATAAGAGTTTAGGCATAAAATCCTCCCAACAATTGAACAAGTAATTCGATACTAAGTATGAGTGCTAGCGTAAATTGCGCCATCTAAATTGCACTCTGTCTGAGGAGATCTTGACGATCTAGAACTGGTTTCGGCCTTTATATGGAATTATTCTGAATAACAGTGAGTAGATGATTAAGCGGGTGACTGTCTAGAGCAACGGTATATCAGTATTCTTAATACTTGGCGTGTTTTTTATGAGCTTAGAGCCATTCTCGAGGGAGCTTGGCCCCCAAGAAGCACTATTTGTCGAGATGACCAGGCTGTCTCACGGCGGTTTGCAGTTTGTGTCTTTTATAAGGGTTTGCGAACCCTTAAAGGTAGGCCCTCTACGTGAGGGATTGGCTTACCTTCATAAACGCCATCCACTTCTACGTGCTCGTGTGAAAAGGGAGGAGCGACTGCGCTGGATTTGTGATGTTGACTTTAAAGATATCCCTCTGGAGGTATGCCACCTAAAGAGCGACTTAAACCTTGAAGAAGCGTTTAAGACCCATGCGCTGAACTGTCTGGATAGTGAAAAATATGTATACAGTTTGAGGTTGTACCTTAATAAAGAGGGACTGGTCGAGTGGGTCTCTATGATCAATATTCATGCAGTACTCGATGGCAGGTCAATAATGACACTGTTCTCAGATTTAGATAGATTTCTTCGCTCTAACACAAACCTTGAACAAGTCGAATCTCTGCCCCTACAGGAAAGCATAGCGAGCCAATTGGAAGCTTCTGGATATTTTGGAGAGGAAGAGCTTGAACATAAAAGCAAAGGAGATTTCAGCTGGGCAGTAGAGAAAGAAGCCGCTCCCTCTGAACGCAAGGCCTGTGCCATCTCATATCTCATGCCGCCGGAAAAGATTGATTTGTTGGCCCAGCTGGCTAAAAAAAACAAGGTAAAACTTACTGCGGTTTACTGCGCCATAGCATCAATTGCTGCAAGAGCTATACCTGGTTACAAAAAATTAACAGAAGTTATTCTGGCTATGGATGCACGAGGATTGTGCAGTCCTAATATACCTTTCGATCATATCGGCTCATTTTCAGAAACTACCAGTTTGGCTCTTCCTCCCAATGTTGTCTCAGCTGATATTATCGATGTTGCCGGAAGTTTGAATGAACAGATTGACGCTGTGCTACTCAAGCAGAGACCGATGACAAAAAATCTAAGTTCTGATTACAACATGGAAGACATAACCCGTATGGCTGCTGAAGTTACAGCGCAACAAAGCTCTTTCCCGGCAGGCATAATTGTTTCAAACGTGGGGAATATGCGCTTTTTAGCAGATGAAATACGATATTTTGAAATACAGAAGCCAATGATTACATTAACTAATGGCATAAATCCGCTAATGGTAGTCAATTATACGACCTACCGAAACTCGGTTTTTATTTTTGGTTATTGTGAACCTTTGATAAGTAAGGAAAGTATCTCTAAGTATATCGATGAGTATATGGATATTGTTAATGAGTTAATCTCAGGTGTTTGATCTTCAATCAGCTAGGGCAGGGCATCTAGAAAAAACTGATCTGGCTGTATTTTGGCTACTTTTCTAGAGATTTTTAGGAGTGGGAGCGCCTAGAAATTTCCAATACCGTTACTAAGTTGCAACTTAGAAAGGGTTAAGGGGGCTTGTGTCAATTGTCACAAGCCCCCTAGGTTAATAAAGTAAAAGTTACTTGTTGGGTGGCTTAGCGCCACACTCCCCATTGCCCGGTTGTGCCAGGTTCTTCACCCCTGGTCCACCATCCAGCAGTCCATGTTTGGCCATTGTGGCTTACCTGATCACCTGCGGTGTAGATTTGGTTGCTATCCCAAGCTTGAATATTGGGATCAGTAGGATCAGTAGGATCAGTAGGATCAGTAGGATCAGTAGGATCAGTAGGAGATGATGGTTCAACTACAAAGGAGTAGACCTCGTCATCCGTAGTAGAGTTACTGCTTACCGTTAATTTGAAGCTCAACTCATGATGTTCATTGGTTAAGCTTGACGTATCAATTACCAGTGCACCACTAGGTCCGGTCGCTGTTTCAACAGGGCTTCCACTTACTTGTGACCACGCGGTATCAGTGATATCTCCTGTGCTTTCTCCCGGTGAGAGTACCAGTAAATCTCCGTGCTCCACCTTTGCTATGTCGAGAGGTTTTAAAACCTTGGGCGTGATAGCGGCTATTAACTCGCTTCCATTACTCGTGATAGTGAACTCGCCGGAAGCGCGAGAATCTTTGGAGTTGAAATAGTTTCCATGTAAATCACCCTGGAAATACATGTAGTGGTTCATCTCCTCATGCCAGCGGCCGATAAAGACATTTCCATTGTGATTTGATTGATACCAGCCGGTAACCTGAGAGGCGAGCAGTCTATCCCAATCATTTTTATTGTCTTCGGTAATTGCCAGTGAAAATGATGAATGTTCCTCACCATTTTTATTGAATACCTTGTAATTGACGGTGTCACCTACATCTACCGAATCGATATTAATGTCTTCTGGAATAAAGGTGTTACCCTGGATGAGGTATGGCTCCGTAGTACCGGGATCAGGTTCGGTAGGCGGCTCAACATCACCATTTACAATGGTGATATCACTACAGTTGTAGAAGCCTTCACCCGCTGCATCTTCTCGCTGCCAGCGTACAAATAAAATTGCATTACCCACTCTATCTTCTGGAATAGTAACATTCATGCGATATTGACTATTCACAACAGGCACATTTCCCACCTCCTGGATAAGCTCCAGGTCATCCCATGCAAGGGGTTGCGAAAGATCAGCGTTTGGTTTTGTTAGGAAAAATTGCCAGAAAGATGGGTTGTGTGGTGCTGTTGCGTGAAATACGTACTCGAAGGTTCCCGCACTGACTTCAACCCGGGTCCAGGCTTCAGTTGCTGCACCCATGCCCTTTTTCTGGGGGTCATTGGCATAACATAGAGTCCCATCAGGAATGGCATTTTTTACGGCTGTAAAATTATTGTAGTCAGGGATGTTGATAGAAAATTCATTGTGCTGCTGGAAAGGATAAGATCCAGAAATAGTTTTTGCCAGTGCGCAAGCGGGGTTAGGTGGTGTTCCAGACCAGATGTTTCCCTGGTCATAGCAAATTTTTTGCCTGGCCTTTGGGTATTCAGACCAGCCATGAGCTTGAACCTGCATACTGAAAGGCATTAGTAGCATTGTTGCAATGGCACATTTAGTTCTTAGTAGCATGAAATTACTCCAGGTTTCTATATCTTTCTTAGGCCCGTTTTTCTTAGATGAATAAAATTATTCACGGTTATGGTTGAACTGTTAGCAAGAAAATCTTGCTGTTTGAGCGGCTCCGTTAAAAGGGGTTAATTCGGCCTGTTTGGCATTTTAAAAATAATTTCTTAGCATAAACTGTGAAGCAAGTTGGCTTTTCTTTGCCTTGGAATCTTTTTTACTGTTTCATAGATTTGTAGAAAAAAATTCTTGGATAAATTTATGAACTCGTTCACTTACACTAATTGAACTGACCCTCAGCTAGGGTGAGGGTTCCCTTTGATAGATTAATTTTCAGTTTTTCTGTCCGTTTTCTAGAGATGATAGTGAGGATCAACTTCGCTTTTAGGCATATCGCGACACCGTTATCCGTCATCAATCAATTGGAGAGGGTAAGGAGGAAGGGAAAAGTTCTGCCGTCTATGGTTAATTTAGATATATGTGCCGAAATATCTATATCCGGGTATGAGCCTCACTTACTGGGGTAATGGAAAACAAAAATATAGATTTATTCGCTTGAAATGAGTTTGCTGGCGTTTCTGGCTGAAGTAAATAGAGATAGGTTTTATAGGGGCCCGTTCTCGCTTTAACTGTGATCTGATGTTTTGATTGACCAGTATGGTGAAATTCTCTAAGGGTTGTTGGTCTAGATTAAGAAGTCTAATTGAACGGAGTTAATTGTTTAAACGATGTGCTTTATGTTTTACTATCATTCCGCATGGTCCAGATTCGATTTTATATGTTATTCCTTCACCATTGAGATCATACCTATTTTATAAGCGGTGAAGTTTTGGCTGTCATAAGATGCTCCTTATAAAGTGAAGTCTTCAATTCGTATTTTGCTGCGTGATGATGTTTTTTGTGACGTTATAAATTTAGGGTGATCTTCTTGTATTTATTCCGATTTGACGCTTTTTTATTGGGCGGGTTTCAGGGCATGTCAAACATACAGGTCATACATGTAGAAGCAGAATAAAAAATCTCGAATTCAGAATAAAAAAGATATGTAGGCAATAATCTTCCAGTTGTTTTCAATCTACGCTGCTAGAACCCCCCCTATGGGGTTACAGACGGATTTTCTTTGGCGCTGAATGCCTTATAAATACAGGGAATTAACAATGAATCTGAAGAGTTTAAATCTGGCAGCGGGTCCTATATTTTCTTCTCTTATGGCGTGTGGGTTTCTTGTGCCACACCAAGCGTTTGCGGTTGAATGCGGTGATAGAATACTTATACCAACATTTCTGACAGAGGAGTTGCATTGCCCTCTAACAGTTGATAGCCCATATGCGCTTACTATCGTTGGGCCTTCTGGGTATTTAAGGATGCTCGGTAAGGGCAAGATAACTTGCGATAATTCTCTAGGTGCTGGAATCGCTGGGGTATTGGTAGAAGGTCTTTCTTCATTTGTAGCTGGCGGTGAAGTTGACGCTTGCCCTACAGGAATCATTTTAGAAGGAGTTGGTTCGCACTCTATTTTGAACACAAAGATTAGTAACTCAACATCGGATGGTGTTGAGGTAATAAGCGATTTTAATTTCATCTCTGGAAGTGAAATAATCGGTTCAGGGCCAGGATCTTCAAGTACAGGAGTAGCAATCACTGAAGGGGGAGAGTATACAACTATTAGCAGTAATTTTATAGATGACAATGGCATAGATGGTATAGCTGTTCGTGGTCAAAATACACTGGTGACGCTAAATGAAATAGTTAACAGTGGTATCAACGGGTTATTGATTAATGCAGAAAATACCACGGTAACCAATAACTTTATCAGTTTTAATTTAGATGATGGTATTGATATAGAGACTGGCTTCAACACAATGTCAGGAAATGTTATCAGGGAGAATGGAGAGGATGGTATTGATGTGGATAATGTCGTAACCGGGAATTTAATCAATAATAATTATGTTATAGATAGTGTTGAGTTGGGGATTGCTATTGAGACAAATGCAGTAGGAAATACGATCAAGGATAATACGGCGCAGGGCAGTGGCATGTTCGACTTAATTGATGTCACAGAAAATGCTTTCTGTACCAATCAGCTGAATACCTGGGAAAATAATACAGCTGATACCTCAAGCCCTGATTGCTTGAAGGGCTTGTAAGTTATTCAGTCAATTAGTGGCCAATGCATAATGCTTTTTTTACTGATTAGGGACCAGCTTTTTGCTGGCCCCTATTAATTATTATCATTACTCAACTGAAGATCGAATTAAGTAATCAAAAGCGCCCAGTGCGGCTGTAGCCCCTGCACCCATTGAAACTACAATCTGCTTGTAGGGTACGGTAGTGGCATCACCAGCGGCGTAAACGCCGGGGATAGAGGTTGCTCCGCGCTCGTCGATCACAATCTCACCCATAGGGTTCATCTCTATATCGGTTTCCTTAAGGAATTCCGTGTTCGGTACCAGGCCAATCTGCACAAAGACGCCGGCCAGATCGAGCTTTTTGCTCTCGCCTGACTCTCGGTCAGTGTAAGCAAGGCCGTTGACCCTGTTGCCATCGCCCAATACTTCCGTGGTTTGTGCATTGACAATAATATCGATGTTGTCCATCAGCTGTGCTTTGCGTACCAATACTTCATCTGCACGCAGTTTATCGGCAAATTCTAGTACGGTGACGTGTTCAACGATTCCGGCAAGATCGATGGCTGCTTCGATACCGGAGTTGCCGCCGCCAATAACCGCTACGCGCTTGCCTTTAAAGAATGGGCCATCGCAGTGGGGGCAGTAGGCTACGCCCTTGGTGCGGTATTCTGCTTCTCCAGGAACGCCCAGCTCTCTCCAGCGTGCACCCGTGGCCAGTATTACTGAGCGGCTGGATAGGGTGGCGCCACTTTGTAGTTCAATGTCTACCAGCTCGTTGCGCTGTAAATTTGCTGCGCGCTGGTCGGTAACAATATCTACACCATATTTTTTAACATGCTGCTCCAGGCTGGCTGCGAGCTTGGGGCCCTCGGTGTAAGGTACAGAGATAAAGTTCTCAATACCAACAGTGTCCATCACCTGGCCGCCAAAGCGTTCGGCTACCAGTCCGGTACGAATGCCTTTACGTGCGGCGTAGATGGCTGCCGCTGCGCCCGCCGGCCCGCCGCCAACTACTAGAAGGTCGTAGGGGGCTTTTTCATTCAATTCTCCAGCTTTACGTTCTGCGGAGCCGGTATCCAGTTTGCCGACAATTTCTTCAAGGGACATTCTACCCTGGCCGAAATGTTCGCCGTTTAGGTAGACCGCAGGTACGGCCATGATATTGCGTTGCTCAACTTCCTTCTGGAACAGCCCACCATCGATCATCTCGTGGGTGATGTTCGGATTAAGGGTGGCCATCAGGTTCAGTGCCTGAACAACATCCGGGCAGTTCTGGCATGAGAGGGAAATGTAAGTTTCAAAGTGAAATTCACCTTCCAAGTTACGCACTTGCTCCAACAGCTCGGGATCTAACTTGGAGGGGTGGCCACCAGCTTGTAGTAGCGCCAAAACCAATGATGTAAATTCGTGGCCCAGGGGAATGCCGGCAAAGCTTACACGGGGTTCCTCTCCAGCAGGGGCGATAGCCATGCTTGGTGTGCGCCTGGCCTGGCCCTGTTGTGCGGTAATCTTGCTAGAGAGCCCTGAGATTTCATCTACCAGGGTTTCCAGTTCTTTTGATTTTTCGCTGTTATCAGTGGACACACGAATCTCGATCGGCTTGACGATATTCTGCAGGTAAGTGTCCAGTTGTTTTTTCAGGTTTGCGTCCAACATCGGTGTGTCCTTTCTCTAACTAGTTCAGATTGGTTGTGGCCCACCGGTTGGTGGGCCGGGTCAGAGGTATTTGGTTTAAATTTTTCCTACCAGATCGAGGGAGGGCGCTAAGGTCTCTTCACCTTCCTTCCACTTAGCTGGGCAGACCTCCCCGGGATGAGCGGCGATGTACTGTGCTGCTTTGATCTTGCGCAATAGCTCGCTGGCGTCGCGGCCAATTCCTCCGGCAGTGATCTCGACAATCTGGATACGGCCTTCGGGGTCGATCACAAAGGTGCCGCGGTCAGCGATACCTTCCTCTTCGATCATCACTCCAAAGTTACGAGTGATGGTGCCTGTGGGGTCGCCAATCATGGGGTATTGAATCTTGCCGATAGTGTCGGAAGCGTCGTGCCAGGCCTTGTGAGTGAAATGGGTATCGGTGGATACGGAGTAGATCTCCACTCCCAGTTTCTTGAACTCTTCGTAGTTATCCGCCAGATCGCCCAGTTCGGTGGGGCACACAAAGGTGAAGTCTGCGGGATAGAAGAAGAACACCGCCCACTTGCCCTTAACATCGGCGTCGCTGATATCCAAGAAGTCGCCGTTCAGGTAAGCCTTGGCGTCAAAGGGCTTTAGTTGGGATTCGATGTAACGTGACATGGATAACTCCTTACTCATCACTGTCTTGTCAGTCGTTGTCTTTGGAACGGGATTTATACTATCGATCTATATATTTTAATAAAAATTATTAATGTAAATATCTGTGATAGTTTTTTTCAATCATTAATGTGGAGCTGATTGGTCTGGGCCAGAGTTAAGGATTTCGGAATACTTCTGTTAAGCCAAAACTGTCAGAAGTAGTTTTATTGATGCCCGCTTGACACTTCCGGAATAGGGAAGTGTTAGATCGCTAAAGTGGTCATTGCTTTTTAAGCCCAAGGGGCAAAAAAGGCTTGGGTTCTAAATGGAAAGACGCTAGCAATGAATTAAAGGAGCAAGCCGGATTTCTGTGGATCTGGGTGGCTTTGGACTGACAAGAGGTTGAATGTTGCCGCTATGAGTCCGAGTGTGGTGCATGTCACAGTAATTGGAGTTGGTCTGCCTGGAGAGTCAATCGGGTGGCTGCATCTTTTGCAGCTGATGAAAATGCCAAATGTAGTGGTAGATGCCGTTGTTGAAGAGTACTGGCTATCAGGTAATGTCGCATCTTCCGATAAAGGAATGGCATTTCAAGAGGAGATGGCAAGACTCAGGGCCCAATTTGGTGACTTTAAAATCTATTCTTCATTAGATCAATTATCTAAGGTAAATCATTCCTATAAAAACTTGGCTGTGATCTCGGTAAGAACCCAGTCAACGAAAGAGATTTTTGAATTTGTAATAGCCAAAGGGTATAGGAATATTTACTTGGAAAAGCCTGGTGCTGACTCCCTGGAAAAATTGCGTGAAATGGAGAGGATTGCCGATGAGAAGCATGTCAATGTTGTAGTTGGTTATCAAAAGCATATCGCCAGCTACGTCAATGAAGCTGAGAGAGTTAATGCGAAATGGAAGCTGAAGTCTAGAAGTGTTGGATTTATTCACCACAACCCGCATCCCGAGGCCAATTTAGAAAGCGTCTTCAGGCAAAATGCCGAAGGAATGTTGCTAAACCAATGCTGCCATGAACTTGAGCTCTGTACAGCAAAGTGGAATCTCGCTCCTCACAATATTGTTGATGTAGTGGTAAACCGAGATGAAACATCACAAAAGCGATTTGGCGATATAGAGGATTTCAAGAAGCTTTCTTTTACCCTGAAAACCAACTTGGGCGTTAGTTTTTCCTTTCTGGCTACCCGTTGTGAAGGCGTAGAAAACTGTATAGTGATGCGAAAGGGGCTTGGAGGCAGACCCATATTTATTCGGCAAGCTATGCCTGACAAGCTTGATCGCGCTCTTGAGCTTACAAGAAAAGAAAAGGGGGCGATGTGGTATTGCTACCTGTTTGAACAGGATTATCGTGACCTGAAGCGGCTTTTTATTGAATCTATTCTGGGTGACGATGATGAGAAATACCAGAGCTTACCGCGATTACAGCATGCATGTAGTGTTCTTGAGTTAGCCGCGGTGATTGAGCCCAGTATTAAGGCGCAAGTGCGAGCAGACAAAAACCATCACTCTATCGTTCAAGTTTCAGACACTGTATGTCAGGCTCCGACCAACCAGAGAATCTGGTACCATCAAGGACTGTTTGATCCCGGCAACCAGTTTCTTATTGAACTCCTAAGGCCACCAAAGAACAGAATTATTTGCTGTGTTGATGACAAGGTATGGGAGTTGTATGCAAGAGATGTCAATGAATGGGAAAAATCCGTTGGGGTTAAATTTATTCCAATCGTAATGAAAGGCGGTGAACAGTCAAAAAATATTGATAGTCTTTTAAAGATGATCGATGAAATATGGAAGGTAAACCCTCTGCGTTACAGGGAGCCAATCGTAGCGATGGGGGGGGGAGCAGTAACTGACACGATTGGGTTTGTTAGTGCGATATGGAGACGTAATACACCTTGGATACGTATCCCAACTACCCTAATGGGAATGATTGATTCATCTATCGGCATTAAGGTTAGCGTAAACCACAATATCAAAAATGGGATTGGTGCATTTCACAGTCCCTTGCATACCATAATTGATCCTACCTTCTTAAAAACTAATCCACAGCGAGTGCTGAAAAGTGCAATTGGTGAGATGATCAAAGTGGGTGTAGTTTTTAATAAAGATGTACTCGATATTCTTTCAGAGCAGGGTGCATCTCTATTGAAAAACAAATTTTTAGATCCTGATGGCCTACCCGGTGATATATCCTATAATCTGCTGATAAATTGCATCGACGCCATGCTTGACAGTATCGCAGGGGACTTGAAGGAAGAAAATTTATCAAGGCCGATGGACTTTGGCCATACTTTATCCCGATGGTTGGAGCGTGATGAGGCCTTTAGGTTGATGCATGGCGAAGCTGTAGGCATTGATTGCCTGTTTACTTCACTGGTAGCTGAGCAGATGGGGCTGATATCCAAGGCAGAAGTTGAGTTGCTGTTTGGTATTTACGTGAAGTTGGGGCTTGCAGCTAGTGTGAAAGGGCTTAGCCTGGACGTTTACAAAACTGCGATAACACAGATCTCGATCCATCGCTCAGGTACGTTACGAGCGCCTCTACCAGCACCCCTTGGAAGGTGCATATGGGTTAACAAGATAAAGAGCAAACATCTGGAAAATGCTTGGAATAATCTGCAGGAGAAGCTTTTCCACCACCCAGAGTTATTATTGGATCCTGATACGATAGAGGACGAAGAAGGCCTGATTGAGGGTGTAGAAATTGCCAGCGTTTACAATCGGGAGAAGTTTGCGGCCCAAAAACTTCGTTGGGGATTTATTGGTTGTGGAAGGATTGCCAATGACTTTGCGATAGTGATCAATTATCTGGAGTCTGCTGAAATTCATGCTGTGGCGGCAAGGGACTTGAATCGAGCAAAAGATTTTGCGAATAAACATGGAGCATGTCGAGTATATGGAAGTTATCTAGAGTTAGTTACTGATCCAGACATCGACATTGTATATATTGCAACTATTCCCGAGTTACATCGACAGCACGCTGAGTTAGCCCTAATGGCAGGGAAGCCGGTTCTTATTGAGAAGCCGTTAGCGCTTAGCGTCGAAGATGCTATAAAGATAAAAGAGCTCGCCAATAGAAAGGGATTATTTTGCATGGAAGGCATGTGGATGAGATTTTTTCCAGCTATCGAGTATTGTAGAAATGTTATAAGCAATGGAGATATTGGTAAGGTATGTCAGCTTCGTTCAGATTTGAGTTTTGATTTGCTTCAAGATGAAGGGCTCCAATCTCCAAAGTGGCAAGTCGGGGCTGGTATGGATGCTGGCGTTTATCCCGTTCATGCCGCGTTGATGGTATTGGGTAGGGGTACATCAGATTTAGAATTCTCAGGAATGATTGACGATTATGGATACAGAGAGGATAGTGCTGGATTAATTTATGCGCACTTTAATTCTGGGGCAACGGCGGTGCTGTCATGGAGCCACTTGGTAGAGGGTGCGGAAGAACTGGAAATCTATGGTACTGAAGGGAGAGTAAAAGTATACCCTCCGGCGCATTGCCCGACAAAAGTCTCAGTGACTAGAATCAAAGGTGATCGAAGGACTAGTAACGATAATAGATTATTTGAGTTTCCATTACCAAGAATTAGAGGTAAATTTTATTACCCCAACTCGGAAGGCCTGTATTACGAGGCCCGAGCTGTTCAAGCCTGTCTGGAGGGTAAACTGATTGAGAGCCCACAACTTCCTCTAGATAACTCCATCCAGGCGATCCGAATGATTACTGAATGTGACCAATATATTAAAAGAAGGGCTGCGTGAGTCGCGGTATCTGCTGGTTTGGGTTGCTGTCTTGCTATGGGGCTCTATTTCTACTGGGCTTTATAGAGGTATATAAAGCTCCAATTTACCCGAGAATTTTGGATTTTTTTTCTATTTCACCAACGAAGGGATCTACTTTTTTCTTTCTGTCTACTTTTTCTGCCTTACTTATGACTTTATCTGGGGCATTATGGGTGAAAAAAGTGAGAGTGATCTCCGGTCTGGCGCTATTCGTGATGTTTATGGGGGTGGGCTCGTTTCTGTCAGGTATCTCTGAATATATACACTCATTTGCGGTGCTTATATTGGGAAGTTTCCTTTTTGGTTTGGGTGCCGGCGGTAGTATGGTACTGATCAATGTGGCGATTCCACTTTTTGTGCCTGAAAATCTTACCCGGCAAGGTTATTGTGGATTGCATAGTACATATGGAGTCGCTTCCGTCTTATCCCCCCTATTGCCTGGATTAATGTACAAGTTTCACTTTGGGTGGGAGGGTGGATTCTATTTATTTGGAGGGATTTCAGTAGTCATTCTGCTTCTTATCCTGGGCGGTCTACTTAAAAGGAAGGGGGAGCGGCGAATAGGAGGTGGAGAGATAAACCCAGGTGCCTATCGAGTGGAGACAAGGCGCGAGCATGAGCCTAAAGAATGGTGGATTGCTATCGGCGGTGGATTGATAGTTTCTGCATATAATGGAGCAGAGCACATCCTCGCTAGCCGACTGGTGCTTTTTCTAGAGGATAGAGGGGGTGCCTGGGCTGCTGATGCAGATATATTATTATCAATTTTTTTTGGTTTGCTGTGCATTGGAAGAATCTTCTTCACTTTCGTACTTCTCCGGGGGAGCGCATTATTTTGGCTAATTGTTTCATTTGTTGGCACAGCTGTGGCATTTTTTCTTGGTTATTGGCTTAGTCCTTTATGGCTGCCGGTTTGCGGTTTAACGTTATCATACTTGTTCCCCTACCTGATGGAGTGGTTGGCTCAAAGCTCAAGAAACCCTCCATTTACTGTTTCGTTTTCATTGGGATTGGGAGGTGTATTTCTGATTTTTGCACATGCTATGGTGGGTTGGCTGAACGACCATTACGGTATAAGTATAGCTATTAACGTTGTCCCGGTATTTCTCACATTGGGAGTGGTATGTTGTATACTTATGGCGTGTATAGAAAAAAATAAATCGCACAAATAATTAAAAGTTATGTGGGGCATGCTTCGTAAATATTTATTTATTTAGTCTACAGAAGGCAGTTGCTATTATATTTTTTAAATTTTGTTAACTCACACTGAATCTAAGATCGTAGGTCTTTGATGATGATTCCAACTTTCTTCTCAAGTTCTTCATACTCAAATACTCGCCACGGTTCGTTCAGAGCCTCCTTAATCCACTGCCTTAAGTAAGGTAATTCTAAGATTCTATTGACGTAGTGCTGAGATATATCAGCGATAGGCAAGTTGTAGTTATTTATTTTAATTGCCACAGGAGAGAAAAAGGCATCTACAGCAGTAAAATTTTCGCCTGCCAGGAAGGGGCCGCCAAACTTTTTTAGGCCCTCTTGCCATAGTCTATCAACTCTAATGATATCCTCTCTAGATTTCTCAGGTAAGTGTTTTAATTCTACTTGTGTCGCACAACTAAGAGATTTACTATTAAAAAATTGCAAGCTTGAATGCATCTCACAGGTCGCACTGCGGGCCCAGGCTCTTACAAGTTTGTTTTTTGGCCAAATTTCTGGAAAGGCTTCAGCCAAGTATTCCACAATCGCTAGCGAGTCCCAAATCAGGGTGTCTTCATCTATAAGGCATGGTAGTAATCCCGTGGGAGAGATTCTGCTAAATTTTTCCCGGCTATTACCTTGTTCAAAAGTAATTAGCCTCTCACTAAATGGTATTTTTATTTGTTGCATAAGAAGCCAAACCCTTAGGGACCAAGAAGAATAGTTCTTGTTAGCAATTATTAGTTGGTACATAGATATTTCTCCATTGTTTTCATTTTTGGGCCCTAAGCTGTGTTGCTATTGTATATTGTCTTGACGTATATAAATCAACCGGAAATTATTTATATGATTTATAGTGTGTTTTTAGCTTCACTTGGCAGAAGAATAGCCGGTCATCAATGATGTGTTTGAGATTGGCTTTATAGTCGGTAATTTATATTATTTATTTTCTTTATACGTTTCTGTGACAGATTACTTATAATCTATGTGGTTTTGTTTAAATTCGTTCATTGTACTCACAGTAAGGTGAGAATGTTGTAGGTATTTGGATCATGATTTCAAGGAGATTGTTTTATGAATCCCTATGAGTCTGATTCTGGATATGTTGTTACTCCATTGGATAATCTTCCCTTAGGAGTAGATCGTAAATTCCGTTGGGGTTTTATTGGGTGTGGCAAGATTGCCAATGATTTTGCCTTGGTGCTTAATTATCTGGAGTCAGCGGAAATTTACGCAGTATCAGCACGCAATATTGATCGTGCAAGGGCATTTGCATCATCTCATGGGGTCGAGAAATTCTATGGCAACTATACAGAATTAGTAAATGATCCCCTGGTAGATATTGTCTATGTAGCCACTATCACTGAATTTCATGCGGATCATGCAAAATTAGCTCTGAATGCTGGGAAACATTTGTTAATAGAAAAACCTATAGCTCTCTCGGCGGGTGAAGTCTCTATGATTAAGAGCCTTGCAAAAAGAAAAGGACTTTTTTGCATTGAGGCCATGTGGATGCGCTTCTTTCCCGTAATGGAATATTGTAGAAATTTAATTAAGAGTGGCGACCTTGGGGAGGTGGAACAAGTCCGAGCAGATTTAAGCTTTGATTTGAAGCGTGATGAAGGTTTAGATTCGCCGACCTGGAAGTCTGGTGGTATTTTTGATGCAGGTGTTTATCCAGTCCATCAAGCTCTAATGATATGTGGAGATCATATTAAGAATAGTGAGTGTGCGGGGGTTATAGACTGTTATGGTTTTGGCCAAGTTGGTGCTGGAGTATTACATGCCTACTTTGGAAAAACCTTAACGGCAATTGCGACCTGGAGTATTTTATATGAAGGAGCTGAAGAGATGGATATTTATGGTTCGAAAGGACGGATTCGAGTGCACTCTCCTGCCCATAGTCCTACACGTGTTACAGTAGTCAAATATGGTGGGAGTCGTCGGAAGCCAGAAAACACTATTATAAAGCTGGAGTTCCCCTTACCATCTATTGAAGGCGAGTTTAACTTCCCGAGTTCAGAAGGGCTATATTATGAGGCTGCCGCTGTACAACGGTGTATTGCTGCGGGTTTAACAGAATGTCCGCAAGCTCCTCTGGAAGAATCGTTACAAGTAATAGAGTTGCTTATAAGCTGTGATCGCATCATTAAGAGCAAGGCAAGCTGAAGATTAGTGTTGGTTGCATTTAAGGGTACTCCTGATGCCAGGCTGTTTGAGAACGTTAGAAATTTGCTTCTTCCTTGATTCTCAAACTTCCAGCAAAGATTAGATTCAGTTAATGACAATGCCCACCAAATGGTGGGCAAAGCCAGTTCCAATCCTGTGAGGGTTTGGGAAATCTTAGATCTTTCCTACTAGGTCGAGAGATGGTGCTAGGGTTTCTTCACCTTCCTTCCATTTAGCTGGACATACTTCGCCTGGGTGTGCTGCGATGTACTGAGCAGCTTTAATTTTGCGCAGCAGCTCGCTGGCGTCACGCCCAATACCGCCTGCGGTGATCTCAACGATCTGGACACGCCCTTCTGGGTCGATCACAAAGGTGCCTCGGTCAGCGATACCTTCCTCTTCGATCATCACGCCGAAGTTACGGGTAATGGTGCCGGTGGGATCGCCGATCATCGGGTATTGGATTTTTCCGATGGTATCGGAAGAGTCGTGCCACGCTTTATGGGTAAAGTGGGTATCGGTGGATACGGAGTAAATCTCAACACCCAGTTTCTTGAACTCTTCATAGTTGTCGGCCAGGTCGCCTAGCTCAGTGGGGCAGACAAAGGTGAAGTCGGCAGGATAGAAAAAGAATACAGCCCACTTGCCTTTGACATCGGAATCGCTGACGTCGTGAAACTCACCGTTTTGATAGGCCTTGGCGTTGAACGGCTTGAGTTGGGATTCGATGTAACGGGACATGGATAGCTCCTTTTGAAATTCCGTTGTTTGTCTGTGTTCTTTGATGGTTTAAATGCTATGGGTTGGTCAACTTTAATAGAAATTAACAATTTAAATGCCGCAGATAGCCTTTGACTATCTGCGGCTGTTCATTGAGGGTAAGGGCGACTTTAGGGATACTCAGCGCTGACTCAGGGTGCGAGTAGTAGATCGCACCGGGATGGATACTTTTCCGCAGGATAGTGGTATGCGACTGATTCGATTGTTAAAGCACGACCTGGCACAAGAGACTGGGGAGTGGGTAGATGATGGACTGATCAGTGAGGCGCAGGCCGAGTTGATCTGTGCTCGCTACGAGGTGGACTACCACAAGGCGCGCCAGCGTTCCCTTGGGTATAACGTATTGGTGGGCCTTGGCTACTTGTTTATTGCCCTGGCATTAATCACTTTGGTAGGCGCCAACTGGGATGAGATTCCCCGCGCATTGAGAATGGGAGGTTTGATCGCCCTCACTGTCGCGATCCAGTGTGCTGCATTGCATGTATATTTCAAGCGCAATCCCCGTGCAGGCGAGGGGCTTTTCCTATTGGGGAACTTCTTTTTTGGTGCCTCGATAATTCTTATCGCCCAGATTTATCACTTAGGTGAGCATATGCCCGATGGGCTCTTGTGGTGGGCGCTTGGCTGTATCCCATTTGCCCTGATTACAAGGAGCCCCTGGATAGCGCTACAAGCCAATATCCTTGCGCTAATTTGGTTCTACCTGCAGGTAGTGATGGGATATTACCCAGCACTATTTCCGTTATTCATTCTTGTTTCCCTTTTTGTTCTGCTACGTGGACGGGCGAGTGTTTTATTGCTGCTGGTGATACTGGGAAGCATTGGCCTTTGGATTGAATACTCACTGGCGGAGATTTGGCGCATACAAGAGCAGGGCTTTAAGCTGGCTCTGCAGGCTGAGAGCTTACCGGTGGCAATTGCTTTGTTTGTAATGCTGTATGTATTCAGTCATTGGCTGGCCTTGAAGCAATCCTCCGTAGCTCGGGATTATTCGGCGGTAATCTCCATTTGGTGCTTGCGTTTTGCGTTGATCACCTTATTGGTTTTCAGCTTTGAATCTCCCTGGGAGTCCTTGATTGAAGCGAATTGGGATCATTTGTGGTCCATGTGGCTGGTGGTTGCAGCCATGGCTGCAGTAACCGTGGTATTGGCGATGCCTACGCGAAGGTTGTTATCCAGTAGTGCCCTCCTTGTTTTGTTTGCTGGAGTCCTGGCTTTGGTAACTACCATTGATAATATAGATCTGGCAATTTACCTGCAGGTGGCTGCCAACTTTGCCTTGATTGGCAGTGGTATTTGGCTGATATATCGCGGGGTTCACGATGGTATTTCACATTATTTCTTCCTTGGAGTTGTGGCGATACTGCTCACCGCCTTGTTACGTTATATCGACCTTATTGGAGATTACCTGGGGGCAGCTCTGATTTTCATCCTGTTCGCCGGCCTTTTGTTGGGGGCGGCCAAGTATTGGAAGTTCCATCAGGGCAGGGAGGAAGCACGATGAAGAGGGGGGTTTTCTTCGCCTTAGTTGCAGCGATTGCTGTACAGTTTTTGATTCTTGCTGGCCTATACGTGAAGGCTCAGGTACCGCTTTGGTCTGGCGAGCCAATTCGGGTTAAGACTATCCCGGTGGACCCCCGCTCCATGTTCCGAGGTAATTACGCCCGCTTGAACTATGGCTTTTCCGAGATTAAGAAATCGGCACTGTCTGCTGGCAGGCAGGTGCGCCAGGGAGAGGTGGTTTATGTCTCCCTGAAGAAGTCTCCATCAGGACTTTATGAATTCTCTTCGGCGAGTTTTGATAAGCCCGATGAGGGTATATTCCTGAGGGGGCGTATATCCAACACAAGGCCTTGGGGTAATGACGATAGCTATCGTGTTAAGTACGGCATAGAGGCTTACTTTGCTCCCAAGAAAAAGGCGCTGCAGCTTGAGAAGGATCTACGAGAAGGGGGGGTGGCAGAGTTAATGGTGGCGCCCAGTGGCCAGGTAAGCCTTAAAACTGTTGTTGGTGAAGAGCGGGCTGGCGAGCAAGGGGGTTGATGGAGCATGTCCTGTGTCGGAAGACAAAAATTCAGTGTTTAAGAAGACAGCGGATAAATTGAGCAGCAGACAAATTTTTTCTGTCATGATGTGGATTGAGGCAGGGGGTTTGCTATTTGCCCTTGTTGCGATTGGCTTCTCCGGGATTGAACTTCCTATACCTGGCGACTCTCCATTTTTGTCAGTAGTTTGGGGAGTCTGTGGGGCACTATTTAGTTTTACCGCTGTTGTAATTCTTACCCGCTCTCCTACATCTTTCGGTTGTACGCTGCGCGGCCACTGTGCGCAGCTGACTCAATTATTCTCAGGAATATCTACTACGCAGATTATTCTGTTGTCTATCGTTGCAGGTATTTGTGAGGAGATTTTTTTTCGGGGATTTCTACAGGTATGGCTATCACAGCTCAGTTCCCCTTTAATCGGGTTGCTGGGTGCTTCACTAATTTTTGCCTTTCTGCATTGGGCATCATTTACATATTTCCTGCTGACATTTGTTGTTGGATTGGTTTTGGGGGTTGCTTATCAGCAGACAGGCAGCTTATTGGGGGTGATTATTTGGCACGCAGTTTATGACTTGCTCGCACTCATGGTACTTTCAAAATATCCTCGTATGTTAGGCCTGGAAGTTCCACTGGACAAATAGAGATTTGGGAAACTATTTGTCTGGGGCAGCACCTTCCGTCTGCCCTGGAGAAAACAAAAAAATTATTTAAATACAGGTGGCTTGTTGATCTATTTTAGGCCTGATGATTCGATTATGATTATGCGGTAGCCAGTTAACAATAGGGAGAATGTTAATTTGGACCACCGCATAAATATATTGTTATACAATCTCAAAAAAGCCTATGACCTGTTCATCATTATTTAAATTTTGGACGTAGAATCTCCATTTGTTATCTTCGCCGCGCACACCAAAACAGCGGGCAAGGCTGTCGTAGAAGGTAGTACCTCCTTTCGCGAGTACTTTTTTCATCTTTTTGGGTCCTGATACTCCATTCATTTTAAAGCCCGTAACCGAAAGCCTTCTTTCGAGCTTTACTGGAGCAGGAATATCTACCTCTTCTTCCAGTTTATCCCTTTGTTTAGAACCATTCCAGGTTGTCCCTGAACTAGTATCACCGGCAACATGCATGACTGTAACGCTATGTCTTGCGTCATCGTGAAATTTAAGGGTCATTCGGCAGCCGCTAAGGTGCGATGTCATAAAGTAGGGCGGGCTCTTACTATCTAAAGTTACTGATACGGCTGATTTACGAGCCCAGGTCATATAAGTCGCTTTTTTTTCGGATTTGTCATCCTTTTTCATCAGGATTATATTTGGGTCCCTGAATACAAAGTCGATTCCGGTTTGATACACTCCATTCTTAATATCAAATTCCTGAGTATTGAAATCCAGTTTATACTTTTTGAAGGCCGTCTCAATATCGTTGTCCAATTCGCTTAAGAAATCGTCATAACTTGGCATATCTCTATTTCCTTTTCGTTAGATTTTAACTATGCGCGATATCCGGTTGTTCGCTAAGATGATACTGTTTATAGATTATTCAAATGCAGGTCGATAGTCGACGATTTCTTCATTTCATCAGATAATAAAATTAATTTGATAATTGATAGTGTAATGTAAATTCCAATCTTGAACTTAGCATGCCAATTTTTTGGTAACTACCTAAGTTGGCGAATTAAGCAAAAGTTCCTTATTTACTCCTTTTTTGCTCCACATTTCTTACACGATTTGCGGTTCTTCAGGTATTTTTGATGCCCAAAAGGGCTTGTTCACTTAAAAGCTAATCTATGACTTGCTGGTAGGTTAATGATTGCTGACAGAAACAACTTGAGCGAGATCAGCTACTGACGCATTTATTGTCGGTCAATACACTTTAGTTGTGTGGAGGCAGGTTCAGGAAGGATCTGTCTCGCTTCTTCAGCGGAACATGAACTGTCTTTGTGCATCTGGTGAGTTGTTTTTACTGAGTGAGGAGGCGTATTCTATTGATATTGGAGGAGGTGTCGTACAGGTTGGGATGGCCGGCAAGCCCTAAGACGTTCACTTAAAAAAAGAAAAGTGGCCAGCAAAAACTGGCCTTTATCTGAATTACTTTGCCGCACCATATATTTGCTCTGCCCGATTGAATAGGACCCAAGAAGTTAATATATACTTATCTCCTGATTTGGGTACGTTACCCCTATGAGTATGGGTAAAGCCTGCTGGAGCAATCACCATTCGGCCAGCTTTGGGCTTTACTGTTTTATTTTGGTAGTGAAATTCAGTATGCCCACCTTCATCAACATCATTTAGATAAAACATAAACAAGAGGACGCGATGCAAGGCCTCATTGTGCGGCATTTGTGGAAAAACTTCACTATGCCAATAGGGGTAGCCACCTTCCCCCTTATTGTATTTCTGGGCGTTAATATGCCCTAAGCGGAACAACTGCTGCATCAAAATATGTGCTTGCGGAGCGCCGACTTCTTCATAATTATCCTGGGTGAGTTTAACCGGCTCCCCCGTTTTGGGGTGGATGACAGTAAGTCCAAAGGTACCTATAAGCAGAAAGTAATACTTTTTAAAGTACTCGGTTATATATTCTGAAGTATAGTCAATGGTTTGCGCTAAGATATCTTTAAATTCAGAGTGTTGATTTAAATAGATATCTTTGCTTAGTTTTTTAGACGGGTCAACGCCTCCTCCGGTTACTCCCTGTACTTGCCTGCTTGGGCTGCTCTCAAAAAGTTTGATCACCTGCTGACAGAAATCTAAGGGAAGGGCATCATCATATACTTCGATAAAATCTGTCATGTGGGTTGTCCAATGAAACTGCATGTTAGACGCTCAAGTTTAGGATTGCTAACAGTAGGGGTCAATAGTAAATACAATTTTGTTTGTATCAGGTCAATCTATTTATAAGCTTGTTTTTTAAAGGCTAATTCATATCGGGTTTGTTTTTGTATGTGTCATTGATCGGGGATATTTTTTTAGAATTGATGAAATGTACTTTCTGACATGTTTGGATTAGGTCGTGTTGGTAATAGTGTGTTACTGGTCTGGTTTGATGGTGTGCAAACTATTTTACGTTAATCACCGCTAAACTTGATGTTTAAAATTGAAAACTCATTCATGCGTGTTTGAATAAGCTTATGCTGGGTTAAGTTTTTAGAGTTGAGTTTAATAAATCCGTTAACAGCGGCAAGCCTACAATTATAATACCAGTGCATAAGACGACGGTGCAGATGGCTCAATATTTGTCAAAGTAGGGTATGGGCGAGAAGCCAGGTGAGTAGCACGGTAATTATGCAGGCAATCAGTGCGAGCAGGCCATCGTGGGTAACGAGCGCCAGACCGAAAATGGTGAGGGCAAAACCTGCTGTGGTTGCGGAGAAGGGCACCAGTTCCAGTAGTGGTATGGTTAATGCAATCAGTGAGCAGATAGTGCCTATCGCATAGGTGCCACTGCGCCGCACCATAAAATCCAGGCGCGGCCGCATCCAGCGGTCGGCAAATGCTGCTGGCCGCCTCAGCCATTGTAAGGCGTCATTCATTTTTTTCCGCGAGATGGACCGACTCAGTAACCACTGTGGCAACCAAACGTGCCTACGGCCCAGCAGCAGTTGTATAGCGACGAGCAATAAGAGAGTGGCCATTACGGTAGATAAGCCGGGTACTCCGCTTAGGGGAGAGAAGAGGATTAACCCAACTAATAGCAGGAAGGGCGCGAATGACCTGCGCCCGATGGATTCCAGTACCAGCTGTAGGGAAATGCGCTCGGTGTGCTGGCAACTGGATTTTATCTGATCCAGCAACTGGCTAAGACCGGTAATCTCTTGTGACATGATGGGCTAGCCCTCAGCGCCCTGGCACACAGAGTTTCGCCGTGCCCCGTGCGCAGCTTCCCTGGCACTCAACTTTCTGTTTGCTATCGCGCCCAACCAGGCCACCCCTTTGTTTTGAACACCAGACTTTGCCGAGGTAGTCTTTGGTGCAAAACCCTACACCACAGACAATATTGCCATTGATATCAGAGAGGGCTCCACCTCCGGAGTGAATAGCGCAATAGACATTTCCATCGCTATCTCGCGCACACTGGCCGGGGCCGCAGCGCTTCTGTTGCTGTCGATCTAGGCGACAGTCTGCCATGGAGGAGCTGGGGAATAGGGCCCAACAGATAAAAAGCAAAGGGGTGAGAAGGCGCACAGACAACAACATAGTGCTTACCGGGAAGCGGTTACCTATTGATAGTCTGTGCCCCTGTGGCGCTGATCGCCAGTCTTGATGCCCCGGATGCAGAAATAAAAGTCAGGTGTAGAACAGCTCATCCAAGGTGAAGGTTTCTACGCCTGTTCCCGCTTTTTCGCATACGGCTACCATTTTCTCGGCTACCTGGGAGCCCGTAATAGGACGATAACGATGTAATCCGGGTAGTCGGCAGACCCAGGGTAAGATAATGGCGCCTATTTTCTCTGCAGGGCGGAGGTCGGCCCGTTTACCGATGAGCAGAGAAGGGCGGAAAATACTGATGCGGGCAAAGGGCAGTGACAGGATCTTTTGTTCCAGTTCCCCTTTCATGCGCAAATAGGCACTGTTGCTTTTCGTGTTGGCACCGCTGGAGGATACCAGCAGGTAGTGGGCAATCCCATTATCTGCTGCCAGCTGTGCAGCACGAAATTGATACTCCACGTCCACTTTGAATTGTTGCTCCAGGCCGCCCGCTTGCTTCTTGGTGGTGCCCAGGCAGGAGAACAGCAAGTCACCATGAAACAGGTCTGCGTACTCTTCTAGGTGTTCAAAATCAACCTGCTCATTGCGAACTTTTGGATGGGAAAAGGACAAGGGGCGGCGGGTCAGAGCGACTATTTCGCCTATCGATTTTTCCTGTGCCAGCTGCTCAACCAAGTGGCTACCAATCAGCCCAGTTGCACCTATAACAATTGCTTTTTTAGCCATAGCTTCCGACTTCTTTGTTTGGAATGCGTGTGGATGATGGCCTGCCAGGGGTGTTGCCTTCAAGCTTTTTGTGGGCCTGGCGTTGTAGAGAATCCTTAAATCACCGGTATTAATGACAAATTGAACTGTACTTCATGCTGGGGGGAATTAGTCTGAAGAGTAGTCGTGAATTGAATACTGGAGAACGTAATGCCTTGAGTAATACTCCTTCGATTGGCGGCCTAGTATTTTGGTTATTAGTCATAGGGATTTGTATAAGCGATGCCATTTAATTATTCGAACGTGCCTTATCCCATTCGCGATGATTTACGCAAGGCAAATCTAAAGGCTTGGCGGTTTATTGGAGAAACGGGCAACTGGTGGTCTGTAGAAGATCATATTGCTATTGCCAGGGAAGTGCGTGCGGCCTACGACTGCGAATTTTGTCGGGAGCGAAGAAAGGCGCTCTCCCCTTATCAGGTGGAGGGGCTGCACGACAGCCGCTCGGATCTTCCCAAAGCGGTTGTAGATACTGTTCATCGAATAGTGACTGATCCCTCCCGCCTGAGTGAGGAGTGGTTGAAAAAGCTGGTACCTTCGGAAATCTCCATGGGCCAGTATGTGGAGCTTGTGGCGGTTGTTGTTTTTGCCATGAATGTGGATACCTTCCATCGTGCGTTGGGGTTGGATTTAGAAGAGCTCCCCAAGGCGTTGGCCGGGGAGGACACAGTGCCCTCCCAATACACACCCGCAGGGTTGGAAGAGGGTGTTGCCTGGGTGCCTATGATTGGACAGGGCCAGTGCACGGGTGCCGAGCAGGATCTGTACGAGGATATTCCCAGGCCTACTAATGTACTCAGGGCCCTGAGCTTGGTGCCGGATGCTGTGCGTTGCCAGCGCTATATGGAAAACCGCTATTACTTTATGCCCTTTCAGGTCATGCAAGTGGGAGAGAATCACGATCGCGCTCTTTCTCGTACTGAGATAGAGTTGGTGGCCACTAGGGTGTCGATGAACAACGAGTGCTTTTACTGTGCGGCCTCACACGCGATGTTGCTCCAAGTGAGTAGTGAAGTGCAGGGAAAACAGGAAGATATTGCCAACCTGCTTATTTCTGAAGATTCTGCAGGAGGCAATGGCGGTGGAAGACATCACGCCCATGGAGCAGAGGATTATGCGCAACTTCTCGCTTTTGTGGATGCGGTCATGGGCGAGGATGTACAGCTGATCCCCCCCACCAAGGAGAGACTGGAGCAGGAACACGGTAGTTCCGCTTTAGTGGATGTGGCGGCACTAATCGGCAGTTTCCAGCGCATGAATCGTATTGCCAACGCCACAGGAATAGAGCTGGATAAAGAGGTCGACCTGTTAAGTCAACAAGCCCAAAGTGAGCTGGCACTGAATAAATACGCCCAGGCAACAGAGACTACAGCTGGTGGCAAGGCACTGGGTTGGTTGGTAGCCAAAGTGCGCCCGGTGTTATTCAAAATGGCCGGCAAGAGGGCAAGGGATAGGGTATAAGCTTTGTGTGGGCTTATAGCTAAAGGGTCGCCTTCAGTGTTTTTGCGTGTGGGCGCCAGTGATACCTTGGGGGTTAAGGAGAGGAGCCATCTTTTGTCTCCTGCTGGCGCATCGGCATGCTGTCGATACGCCGCAAAATTTCCGTGGGGGCATACTTGACAGCACGATATTTCACGCCGCCGTCCTTTCCAATCAAGACTACCTGCTCGCCATCGCCCTTGAAATACTGATCCTTGATATTAGCGTTGAAATCGCTGGTGATTTTCCCTGGATAATTCGTCTCGATATTGCCCTTGGAAAAGACAAACCACAGTAAGTCCCTTTCTGCAAATTGAGGGCCCAACTTCAGTAGAGACTGCATAGTCTCTGCCTCATTGGCAGGGTTGTTGAGGAGTAATATGCGTTTCTGCCACTGGAAGCTGCTTAGATTGTTCACTGGGTCTGCTTCCGCAAATTGATAAGGAGCGAAGATTAACAAAATAAGAGCAATGTATTTGCGCATGAGAATATCTCTGCTATGGGCCGGTTGGTGACTTCAGCATCTCTGCTTACGTTGTTTAAATAGCATAAAGAGTTGTTTACTAGCGTAGAGAAAACCTGGCTGTGGATGGGAAGAATCACCAATATCTATATTTTAGCCGAGTGCTCTCAACTAAACTTATTGCTACCTATTCTCTGTCTCGGTTGGGGTGGAAATTTATAAATTCCGTCGCTGCTGAGGCTATAGCGCACATCCAAGGGTATGGGGTATAACTTGGGACTTTCCGGGAACTTAACTTGGAATCTGGTCGGATTGTAATTCCAGGCTGAAACCCTTGGAGTTGGTAACGTCCATGTCACACATCCAGGAGCAGGACCCCAATTCCCCCCGTCTAGGCTTGCTGGCCATATTCGTGGCCCTATTTATCATTGCTATTGATATCACTGCATTCTCTCCCGCGATCCCGGCGATCGAGCGGGAGATGGGTATGGATATCACCACCTCCCAGTGGGTTATCAATGGCTATGGTCTTGTCTTTGGTGTACTGGTGGTTACCGGAGGGAGAATTGCGGATATCTTTGGGCGGCGACGGGCATTTATCACTGGAGCAGGAATTTTCCTGGCGTTCTCCTTGATGGGCGGCCTTGCCCTGAATGTGCCGATGCTTCTCGCCGCCAGGGCATTCATGGGGGTGGGGGCAGCGTTGATGTGGCCCTCCATTCTGGGAATGGCATATAGCCTGATGCCCGAAGAGCGCGCTGGAGAAACCGGTGGTCTGATTATGGCTGTTTGTGGCTTGGCGAACACCCTTGGACCTGTAATGGGCGGGTTATTGGCGGATATGTTCAGCTGGCGATGGATTTTTTTTATAAACCTGCCAGTAGCGTTTGCCGCTGCACTTATGTGCTGGAAATTTGTTCCCCGAGATGTTCCCTTTGATCCCGATGAACGTATTGACTATCTGGGTGTTATCACTCTGACTGCTTCTCTGCTGAGTTTTCTCCTGGCCCTGAATTATGCATCGGGGGTTGGTTTTATGCACCCGTTGGTAATCGGGCTATTGGTGGGATTTCTGGTATTTAGTGCAGTTTTTATTTATATAGAGTCTCACCAACGAGAGGTAGCTCTTATTCCTGAGGATGTTATTAAAAATAAGAGGTTCTTTGCGGCCGGAGCCGTTACTCTTTTTACTTCTATTACTTTCTTTTCAGTTATTTTATATCTGCCCCAGTACCTGACAAATGTACGTGGATTTACCACTATGCAATCGGGTTTAACACTTGTTCCCTTGATGATTGCCTTTGCGGTTTTTTCATTTATAGCCGGTAAACTCTATCAAAAGGCCGGGGGGAAGATTCTGGTTTGTGTTGGGATCCTGGCCATGAGTCTGGGGATGTTCTATATCTCCAGGTTAAGTGATGGCCGTGAGTATATCTTTGGATTGATTATCCTTGGGGCTGGACTGGGGTTATTTAATCCATCTACAACCACAATGGTAATCGCTGTAGTAGACCCCAGTCGCGCGAGCCTGGCCAGTGCGATTATCTATATGTTGAAAATCACTGGCGGTGCGGTGGGACTCGGTGTTAATGCCGCTATTGTAGGATTTGCACCCGATATTACTACAGGTATTAGTAGGGCTTTTGAAGTAAATGCCTGCTTTGCATTTGTAGGGTTTGTTATTGCTTTCCTGTTTATGAGCGCACCCACTGTGACTGAGCGTGAGAGAGGTAGTACTGAATGATAAGCATTTTTTGTGAGTTGGTGGAGGCTGTATTGGTTTTTCGGTTGAAGGGGCTTCATCGCTGAGTTGACTTGAGGTTTTTGGTAAGGCTGCTGTTTATGTCATATTTCCAGATGACGCTCTCGAAGTCTCAGAAATTGGGCTTTTTGGCAGTCAACCTCGCTTTATTCCTTGTCACTGTTGATTTCACGGCTTTTTCTCCTGCAATTCCCGCGATTGAACAGGAATTTAATATTGATATCACTACCTCCCAATGGATTATCAATGGCTATGGGCTGATGTTTGGGGTATTGATCGTTACGGGTGGACGTCTTGCTGATATCTATGGGCGCCGTAGGCTATTTTTTATTGGTAGTACTATTTTTCTGTTATTTTCGTTGATCGGGGGCTTATCCTTTAATACGCCAACCTTGCTGATTTCTAGAATTGTTATAGGGGCTGGGGCTGCACTGATGTGGCCATCAATTCTGGGAATTGCCTATACATTGGTGCCACCCAGCAGGGCTGGCCAGGTAGGTGGGTTGGTGATGACGGTATGTGGTTTGGCAAATGCAATAGGGCCAATTCTGGGAGGAACACTGTCTGATCTATGGGGGTGGCGGTGGATTTTCCTGATCAATATACCCCTAACCCTGTTATCTGTATTTCTTTGCTGGAAGTTTGTTCCACAGGATACGCCAACTAAATCATCGGTCAGGGTCGATTATGCCGGTGTAATTATGCTAATGGTGTCAGTGTTTAGTCTTTTGTTTGGTATGTATGTTGCCGCGGAGATCGGGTTCAATCGCTTATATACATTGTATTTTTTCTTCGTTTTTTTTGTTTCTCTTGTGATCTTTTTGTTTTTGGAAGTAAAGAAAGGCAGGGATGCATTGATTCCCGGTGATGTAATTACTAACGCAAAATTTACAGTAGTGGGTGCCATTAGTTTTGTTACATCGGTTGTTTTCTTTTCAGTGATTCTTTATTTGCCTCAGTATTCCTCTAAAGTGCTCGGATTCTCGGCTCTTGATTCGGGCTTGGCGCTACTGCCACTAATGATTTCCTTCGTCTTTATCTCGTTTTTATCGGGGAGAGTCTATTTAAGTTTGGGGCCGAAACTTATAATTTGTGTGGGGATTTTCCTGATGGGGGCAGGTATGGCATCACTTTCTGCTATATCGGGTGAATCACGTTACATAGATGTTGTTCCAGGTTTAGTATTGTTGGGGCTTGGTCTGGGGTTGTTTAACCCTGCCGCAACAACCCTGGTTGTAACAATAGTCGAGCCTGGACGGGAGAGCCTTGCCAGCGCAATCCTGTTTATGTTTAAGGTTGCGGGTGGCGCTTTGGGGTTGGGCCTGAATGCTGTGGTGGTGGCATTTGCTCCAGATATGATCTCTGGTATTGGTCGGGCCTTTTTGTTAAATGCATTTTTGGTTTTTGCTAGCTTGATAGTTGGGGTATTTTTTATTGCCAGGGGCACCCCGGAAAGTCGTGTTGAGTAAATTTTTCGATATTTTTACAGCTTGCCCAAATTTGAATATATAAAGTCCACGCAAAGTTTAATTTTGGGGATCTGATATTTGCTGCGTTCGTAGAGTAGAAAAATGCCAATGTCCCCTCCGGGACTAACCGATACCTTGCCCTCGGTAGGCACTTCTACCAGCTCGCCAGAGTCTATGTGTTCACAAATACTCCATGAGGGCACACAGAACATACCGCGATGATTTAAAGCGGCAGCCAGTAGGGCTTTGCCATTATTACTGATCAGGTGAGTGGTAAGCTCGATTGGCTCCCAGTAATTGCCGTTGAAATAGTGCCAGTCAATAGGCCCTTTGGGGCCCCGGTATTGCAATGCGTTTGCGGACTCTATGGCTTGCTTGTTTAGGGGAAATTCTTGCTTCAGGGAGCTGAGATATTCAGGTGAAGCGGTTAGTGAGAATTCGTTTTTTGACAAGCGCTTGGCGATAACATGTTCGTCAGGAGCGTAGCCTCCGCGTATAGCGATATCAACCGGGTCCTTACCCAGCTGGGTGAGATCGTCGCTATAGTGCAGGTCAAAGACAATATCCGGATAGCGTTGGGCAAACTGCTCCAGCAGGGGAGTCAGGTGTTGCTCACCATAGGAGGGGAGGCAGCTGATTCGAACAAGTCCACTAGGAGCCTCAAAAGTCTGGCTGACCAGTTCATCAGCTTGTTCCAGTTGGCGAATGGCCTCGCCGATCATGGAGTAGTAGAGTTTCCCCAGTTCAGTCACCTCAACCTGGCGAGTGCTGCGTTGTAACAATTCAATACCCAGGGAATGCTCCAGATCGCGGACTCTGCGCGAGATGGAGGAAGCTGGTACGTCAAACTCCTCGGCCACGGCAGTGAAACTACATAGTTCTGCTACTCGCTTGAAGTAACGTAACGCCCTGATTTTGTCCATAATTACCTCCCCAAGTGATCATACCGCCCAGTATTTCTCCTTATTGTTGTCAAAAAGACAAAAGACTTCCACCTATTGTCATCTGTTTCCCAAGGTGGGCGGGGGGCACTATCGCTGACATCAAATGAACGGATGACCAGAGATATTTATGAAAGCACTTAAAATAACTCGCTATGGTGATATCAACACCAGCCTGGCTTTTGGTGAGGCGGTCTTGCCGACACCAGGAACAGGTGAAGTATTGATACGAATCCATGCAGCGAGTATCAATCCGATTGACCTGATGGTGATGCGTGGCGATATGAAGGCCGTCAAAAAGCTGGATCTTCCGGTAGGGATTGGTCGCGATCTCAGTGGCGTAGTGGTTTCTGTAGGCGGTGGCGTTACAGCGTACCAGCCCGGCGATGAGGTTTTCGCCCGCGTTGGGGAGGATCATGTGGGAACACTGTCGCATTTCCTGAGCGTGGATGCCTCACACCTGGCGAGAAAGCCAAAAAATCTGACGCATGAGGAGGCTGCCAGCATCCCCTTGGTGAGCCTGACTTCCTACCAGGCCCTGATTCAGGTTGCCGGCCTGAAAAAAGGTGAGAGAGTACTGATTCATGCCGGTTCCGGTGGTATCGGTTCTGTGGCAGTTCAACTCGCCAAGGCCTATGGGGCCTATGTCATTACCACAACAAGTAGCGCCAATGTTGAGTGGGTACGCGAACTGGGCGCGGATCAGGTAATTGATTATAAGAAGGAAAATTACCTGGATCTCCTCTCTGATATTGATGTGGTCTATGACACCCTGGGTGGGCAATACACGCTCGATGCTTTTAAAGTTCTGAAGCGGGGCGGAAGGGTTGTCTCAATCTCCGGTGTATTGGACCCTCAGACGGCGAAGGAATTTGGTATCGGCTGGCTCCTGCGCAAGCTGCTCAGGCTTAAAGCACGTTCTGTAATGAAGGCTGCAAAGGAAAAGACAGCGCTCTACCGGATGGTGATTATGGAGGCAAACGGATCGCAGCTTGAGGAATTGGGCTCCCTTTGTCGGGACAATATTATCAGCCCTGTTATTGATAAGATTTACCCCTTTGAACAGAGCCTTGAGGCGCTTTCATACCTGGAAACCGGTCGTGCGAAAGGCAAGGTTATTGTATCCATGGGGGAGTCAGCTAATGCTTAAGTGGGTAGTAAAGCTCTTAAAATAGATAATTTGATTTGATATCAATACCGCCCCAAAAACAGGGGCGGTCAAGTTAAGGGGCCGGATAAACTCTTACAGTACAAAAGTTTTATTATTGTAGGTTTATCAATAAGTGGCACAATCTTAAGGTAATGCAAGCTGTTTTATAGTAATCAGAGCTTGGCCATCGCATAGATAAAATACGTGATTTCTTTCACACTTTCCTGCCCTGCGCCCCTCTAAAATCGGAAAAATTCCCACCTGTCTGTTTCGCTAGATTTGACTTTCCTCACATCTGCCGATTCCTGTATTCAATACAATGCCGCTGGCTGAAGGGTCCCTGTGTACAGGCATTTCAATGTGGCCCGCAAGGGTCTTCCGCATCGCTGGTTTCATTGTTAAAGGTAGGGTCAGAGGTAGATCACATGTTCAGAATTCTACAGGTAACAATCCTGCTGCTATTGGCAAGCGTGGTTTCTGCGCAAAATGTCAGTCGCGATGATATTCGTGGTCTGGATGAGCAAATCCAGGATGTAAAAAAGGATGTGATCGACCTGACTGCGACTCTCTCGCAGCTGGAAGAGAAACTACTGTTTCCCTCTAACTCACAAGTGGCCTTTTTTGTCTCTGTTGCCGATGAGCATCCCTTTGAGCTGGAATCTGTAGAGGTCAGGCTAAACGGCGAAATTGTTGCGCACCATTTATATACCTATCGCGAAATCGAATCCCTACAAAAAGGTGGCGTGCAAAAATTATATACCGGTAACGTCCAGACTGGCGCGCATCCTTTGCAAGTCCGCTTCATCGGTAAAACACCCTCCGGCCGCGAGTATCGGGCCGAAGCTTCTTACCAGGTAGATAAGGCTGTGGGGCCGAAATTTGTTGAGATCAGCATCTTAGGAGCCGAGTCTGAGATTAACTTCAAGGACTGGTAACCATGTGTACATCTCTGCTGTCGCTACTGCCGGTCCCGGCTAAAGCAATACTGCGAGCTTTGGCGGCCTCCCTGTGTACTTTGCCTATCCTCGTAGGTGTGGTTAATGCCGAAGAGCGTGAGGAGCTGCGCGACCTGTTTTTTGGTGCTGCCATGTTTCATGCTCACCAGGAAAACTTTTTTGATGCGATTGTGGCTCTGGATACAGAGCTGGCCCAGTTTTATCGGTTGGATCAGCCGGAGCTGGACCCATTCAGTGCGCATCTGGGGCAGGCAGAATTTTCCGTGGGCGACCTGGAGCTTTCCTATCGCATGCATCGGGAGGCTGGGCGCGCAATTGAAGCCGTGCTTAAAGGTAATGTTTCTCAGGCGGTACGCAATGAGGCTGCCTATCGCCTCGCCAAAATTCATTACCACAAGCAGCAACCAGTGAATGCCTTGCATGCTCTGGAAATGATAGAAGGGCGTGTACCCGAGCGTGTGCGTGCGGAAGAACAGTTCTTACGTGCGCGGGTATTTATGCAATTGGGGCGCTTTGATGAAGCGGTGGAATTACTAAAAGACTTGAAGGGGGAAGAATCCCTTGCCGGGTTTATTGAGTTCAACCTCGGAATCGCCCAGTTAAAGTCTGGCGAAGAAACCCGTGGTGTACTGGAACTGACTGCCTTGGGTAAGAAGAGCAGCAGCAAGCCCGCCGCGCAGGCGCTGTATGATAAAACCAATTTATTGCTAGGTTCGCATTTAATGGAGGCCGGTGAATTAGAACTGGCTCGCCCATATTTTGACCGCGTCAATCTCGAAGGACCGTTTTCCAATCGGGCGTTGCTGGGCGCTGGTTGGGTCGAGGCACGTGCCGGTCGCTATGGGAGAGCATTGGTGCCCTGGAAAATGCTGCAAAACCGCAAAGGCACCAATGAATCCGTACATGAAGCCATGCTCGCCGTACCCTATGCCTATGGCAAGCTGGATGTACACAGTACAGCCGCAATTAATTATGGTCGTGCGTTGGATTCATTCGGCAATGAGATTGATACGTTGACCGCTTCGATCAACAGTATCCGAGAAGGCAAGTTCCTTGAGGCATTGCGCCGCAAAGAGGCAACCCAGGTACAGAACTGGGTGGTGGCACTGCGCAACCTGCCAGATGCCCCTGAGACTCATTATCTCCTCGACCTGATGGCATCCAATGACTATCAGGAATTCCTGCGAAACTACCGCGACCTAAACGATCTCTTTGAGCGCAATGAAGAGTGGCTCAAAAGCCTTAGCGCCTACGAAGATATTATCAGTATCCGCAGGGCTTATTACGAACCCCTGTTGCCGCAGCTCGACGAGCAATTTCGCAAGCTGGATGCCCGTATCAAACTACGTATTGAGCAGCGGGATATATTTGCCAGCCGTATTGAACAGATGCTGGTTTCTCGCCGCCCGGAATATCTTGCCACCGCAAATGAGCAGGAGGCACGCCTGGAGTTGATGAAGTTGCATCAACAGATCACAGAGCGTCCGCAGGGCTTTACCGAGGCGACGCGTAGCCGGGTAGAGCGCCTGCAGGGTGTTTTAGATCTTCGCCTTTCCACTGAGTATGACCAGCGGCTTACAGAAGCTTATAAACACCTGCAGGAACTCAATATAGAAATTGAAAAGCTACAGGTGGTTTACCAGTCCTATGTGCGTAGCCGCCAGGCGGCCACACATAGTTACACCGGCTACAACAAAGAGATTACCCGCTTGCGTGCGCAGATCCGCAGCAGCCAACAGCGCCTGGAAATGTTGATGGCACGTCAGGGCAGTATGTTGGAGGCTTTGGCAATCCAGGAGTTGGAGCGCCGTCGTACCCAGCTGGAAAGCTATCAAATCAAAGCGAGATTTGCCTTGGCCGACAGCTATGACCGTGCCAATGAATTGCAGGAGCAGCGTGAGGACCAGCTCAAAATTGAGCAGCACCGCGAATCCCTGCCAAAGGAAAATCTTCCCGAACTGGATGCGGAAGTCGAAGTGAGTGATGGAGGGGAAGCCTGATGCCTTGCTTTAATTCCAGTCTGCTGAGTATGACTATTGCGCGTCGATGTGTACTGGCTTCCACTGCTGCACTGATGCTCAATGCCTGTGCCGTGAATAGCGGCAAGACTATTGGCAGCCTGCAAAATGTCGATATTGAAATTAAAGAGGAGTATATCGACGGAAGCCTGGAGAAAGCCCTCGCCAGTTACCAACGTTACCTACAGGAAACGCCTGAATCGAATCTCACCCCGGAGGCGATGCGTCGAATTGCCGACCTGAAAATTAAACAGGCGCACCGGGCTGAGGATGCTGCTATTGATGGAATCGCCAGTGGTGCCAGCGCGGTTAGTACGAGTGGAGCGGTAGTTGCTATAGAAGCAGCGGAAATTTCCGCGGAGAATACCCTTGATGCACCCGCCGAAGTCGCCGCACCGGTTACTCGGGCCCAACAGGTGGCAGGGGAAAACTCAGGTGCGATAGAGTCTGATGATGAATTTGAGGCGCGTGCCAGTGGCAATGTTGAGATTGCCTCAGACAATTCTGCATTGCCACTGCCTGCGGATGATCCCGATGCGCTGATGTCTGCCAATGCCCGGGAAGCAATTAACCTATATCTCGATCTACTTAAAAAATACCCGCTGTACGACCGCAACGACCAGGTGATGTATCAGCTGTCCCGAGCCTATGAAGAGGCGGGACAGATTGAAAATGCAGTGGATGTTTTGCGACAGTTGGTTGCCAAATATCCAGACTCCCGTCACATTGATGAATCCTGGTTCCGTCTGGGAGAGTATTACTTTACCCGTAAGAAATACCTGGATGCTGAGGAAGCCTACGGTAAGGTGATTAATATCGGAGTGGTTTCCAGCTTTTATGAGCTGGCCCTGTACAAGCGCGGTTGGTCCCTGTTCAAGCAGGACATGTACGAGATGGCGTTGGATGATTATATCGCCATGCTCGATTACAAAGTTTCCCAAGGTTATGACTTCGACCAGCAGACCAACGAGGTAGAGCGAAAGCATATCGATGATACCTTCCGTGTGGTGAGCTTGAGCTTCTCTTACCTGGAAGGTCCCGATTCGATTGTCGACTATTTCTCCCGCAAGGGGGCGCGCCAGTACGAGTACCTGGTGTACAGCCATCTGGGCGAATACTACCTGGATAAGCGTCGCTATCAGGACTCGGCAAAATCCTACACTGCTTTTGTTGAGCGTAATCCCCTGCACAAGGTTTCTGCAGATTTCTCTATTCGCGTAATTGAAATCTACGCGAAGGGTGGCTTTCCCAAGCTGGTACTTGAAGCCAAGAAATCCTTTGCCAACACCTATGCCCTCAAAGCTGAATACTGGACAGTATTCGATATCAATGAATACGGAGAGGTGGTCGAGTTCCTGCAGGCAAACCTGATTGACCTCGCCAGCCACTATCATGCGGCTTACCAGAACAAGAAGCTGAAGGATAAAAAGTCCGAGCACTATCGTGAAGCAATTCACTGGTATCGCAGCTACCTGGAATCCTTCCGTGAAACTGAGCGTGCACCGGAGATTAATTACCAGCTGGCCGGCTTGATGCTGGAGAATAGGGATTTCCATAGCTCCGCTTTGGAGTATGAGCGCACAGCTTATGAATATCCGGCCCACAAGGATTCCAGTGAGGCGGGATATGCGGCCGTCTACGCTTACCGCGAACACCTGGCAAATAACCTGAAAGAAGCTTCGGCAGACCAGCGTGCTCCTTTATTACGCGAGATTATCCGTTCATCTCTGACTTTTGCTGATACTTTCCCTGCGCATGGGAAGGCACCGCAGGTGATGTTAGGTGCAGTAGAGGACTTGTATGGCCTCAAGGACTATACCCCCACTATCGAAAACGGCCGATCATTGCTGGAGAAATTCCCGGCGGCGGAACAGGAGATTCGCCGGTCCAGCTGGATGCTTGTAGCACATGCCTCGTTTGATGTTCAGGCGTTTGAGGATGCTGAAGTAGCCTATGGGGAAACCCTGACTCTTACCGCTGCGGATGCTAAAGATCGCGCTGGACTGATCGATAACTTGGCAGCATCGATTTACCAGCAGGGCGATATGGCCCGTACGCAGGAAGATCATGCGGCAGCTGCTGGACACTTCCTGCGTATTCGTACCGCTGCTCCCGGGGCAACCCTGCTGGCTACGGCAGAGTATGATGCCGCCGCTTCCCTGATTATCCTGAAAGACTGGACCCAGGCTGCGACAGTGCTCAACAATTTTCGCACTAACTTCCCTGAGCATGAACTGGCAAAAGACGTAACCAAGAAATTAGCAGTGGTGTACCAGGAGAGTGGTGAATTACTGCTGGCTGCGGCGGAATTTGAGCGTATTGAGCGCGAGTCTGAGGATGAGGAGATCCGCCGCGAAGCCTTGACCCAGGCAGCGGATTTGTACAGTGCAGCAAAAGACAGCAAAAAAGCTCTGGAAGTGTTGCGCCGCTATGTGGGCCTTTTCCCCAACCCCATGGAGCCTGCTCTCGAAACACGGCAGAGAATCGCCGATATCTATAAAGCAGGTGGGAATGAAAAGCTCTATATGAAAGAGCTTCGTGAGATGGTCCGTATTGAATTGCGCGGTGGCTCACAGCGTACTGATCGCACCCGCTACCTTGCAGGTAATGCAGCACTGCAACTTGCCGAGCCGAGTTACGCTGCCTTTACCCAGATAGCCCTGGTGAAGCCCATTGAAAAGAATTTGAACTTGAAGCGCAAGCGGATGAAAGCAGCTATCAGCACTTTCACAGATTTGATTGATTACCAGGTTGCAGATGTCACTGCCGCGGCGACTTATTATCTTGCAGAAATCTATTTGCATTTCAGTCAGTCTCTCAAAGATTCCGAGCGGCCTACTAATTTAAATGCGTTGGAACTGGAGGAATACGAGCTGGCTCTGGAGGATCAGATTTACCCATTTGAGGAAAAGGCGATCTCGGTCCACCAGAAAAATGTCGAGCTTCTGGGGGTAGGTATCTATAACCCCTGGATTGACAGGAGTATCGATAAGCTTGCTGGATTGATGCCGGCCCGGTATGCAAGGGCCGAGGAAGCAGGGCAGTATCTGCAAAGTATTGTACCGCTGCCGCCAGCACCTGAGCAGCTGGGCCCTGGTGAAGCGGTCTCCGGTCAGTAAGGGCAACTGCCGACGCGGTAATAAATAAAAGGTTCGAGCTAGTAGCATTAAGGTGCGGGGCTGAAGGTTATGCATACAAAATTGAGAGTATTTTTTCTACTGGGGCTTGCACTGCTTTTCACGGCCTGTGCGGGCACCCAAACCAAGACGGGAAAAATTTCTGACTATTCCTCGGTGAAGGTTTCGGGCAGTGTTAATAGGGACTTTGAGCGCTCACTGGAATACTTGGCCGAAAATAGGTACGAGCCTGCTATTGAGCTTTTGCAGTCGGTGGTGGAGCGGGAGCAGCGCCTTCCGGCCCCTTATATCAACCTGGGAATTGCTCATTATCAGGTAGGAAGTGAGAAAGACGCGGAGACAGCTTTTCTGAAGGCTCTCGAGCTGGATACGAAACACCCGGTCGCAACCAATGAATTGGCAGTGCTCTATCGCAAGCAGGGGCGTTTTGCGGATGCGCGGAAAATTTATGTGAATGCTTTGGCAGAAAACCCCGAATACCTGCCTTTGATAAAAAATCTCGGCATATTGTGTGATCTCTATCTGCAAGATCTCCAGTGTGCTCTGGCACAATTCCAGCAATATGTACAACTGGAGCCAGAGGACCAGGATGTTTCCATCTGGCTGGCGGATCTTAAGCGGAGAGCGGGCAAGTGATATTGAAGTTTAAATGGATTTTGCTATTGGTTGTCTGTTTCACAACTCTCCCCGCTGCCTTTGCGCAGTCCGGGAGTGAAGAAGAAAATGAGTCCAAGGAAAAGAAAGTGGACTCCAAGATCAAAGAGCTATCGGGTATTTCCATTATCGGTAACAAGGAAGCTCCCAAGTCTCTCTATATTGTCCCCTGGAAAAGTTCCGAAGTCGGTGTCGAAAGCGATCTTGTCTCCAGTCTGATGGATGACAAACTTAAGCCGCTTGACAAGGAAGTTTTCATGCGTGAGTTGGAGTTCTACCAGCTCAGCCTGTCCGGCGATTAACGCCGTCCTTTCTCCGGGTAAGACTGGAGCAGCAACAAATTACTGCAGTATTTCTCAAGAGGGTTTGTAATGGACTTTTTTAACAGCGTCATCGAGTTTTTCCAGACGGGCGGTACTTTTATGTACCCCATTCTTGTCGTTGCCGCTTTGGGCGGCGCCGTAGCGATTGAACGATTTATTCGCCTGCATTATGAGCGCCATACAAACCGTGCCATGTGGGATAAATTACAACCCGTTCTCGCCTCCGGGGATTTTGATCGCGCGCGCAACTTGGTTAAGCAGGATAACTCCAGTGTGAGTAAACTGCTGTCCATGGGTCTGGCACGCCAGGGTGCGGTGCGTCGTCGCGAAGATATCGAGATCGCGATGGAAGAGAGCATGATGGAGATAACACCTCAGCTGGAAAAACGCACACCTTATGTTGCGCTCTTTTCCAACATCGCCACGCTGCTGGGGCTGCTCGGTACCATCATGGGTTTGATCGAAGCCTTTACTGCGGTAGCCAATGCCAACCCGGCGGAAAAAGCTGATTTACTTTCTGCCAGTATTTCCGTAGCGATGAACACCACCGCCTTTGGCCTGATGACCGGTATTCCCCTGTTGATAGTGCACGCACTGCTCAACTCCCTGACCGGTCAAATTATCGATAGCCTGGAAATGGTCTCTGTAAAAGCTTCCAACCTGATTGACAGCTCAACCCGTCGTCGCTTCGAAATGGATGCACCCAAGCCAGAAAAACAGCCTGGCGAGCAATCTGCGAATGAAGTCGAAACCGAAGAATTGCAAACGGAAACTGCATAATGAGAAGGCGGCGTCACGGGAGAGACAAAGAAGCCCCGGAGCTGGACATTACCGCCTTCCTTAACCTGATGGTGGTACTGGTACCTTTCCTACTGGTGTCGGCGGTGTTTTCACGGGTAACAATCCTGGAACTGAATATGCCGAGCGGGGCTGGCGGTGGTGCACCGGATGACCCCACAGTGACCGTGGAAGTAGTGGTGCGAAAGCAGGCTCTGGAAATCAGCGATGGTGAGAAAGTAATTGCGCGTTTCCCTAATTTGAATGCCACTGAAGAAAGGGAGACTGTCCAGCCGGGTGTGACTGTAGTGGAAGCCGATGGGCAGAATACGGACCTCGCAGTATTACCGACAGCTGAAGTGTACGACCTGAAAAAACTCACTGAGTTTTTATTGCAGGTGAAAGCCAGTTATCCGGAAAAAACAGACTCCATTTTATTGATGGAGGCGGATATTGCTTATGAGCATCTTGTGGGTGTCATGGATACCGTGCGTGGTGCAGAAGTTCGGGTTGAAGGCAGTGACCCCAGTGATCCGGAAGCTGTGGAGAAGGTGATTTTGTTTCCTGATATTTCCATAGGAGATGCGCCGTGAGACATGAAAGCCGACGAATGAAGCGCATGGCTCGCAGCCATAAGCGTAAAAAAACTTCAGGCATGAATCTGACATCCCTGATGGATGTGTTCACTATCCTGGTATTTTTCCTGTTGACCAATACTTCCAGTAACGAAGCGCTGGAGCCCCCCAAGGTGATTACATTGCCGGATTCGGTGGTTGAGACCAAACCCAGGGAAACCGTAACCCTGATGGTGACTGCAGAGGAGATCCTGGTGGAATCCAAATCTGTTATCGCAACCAGTGAGGTGCTCGAAAGTGAAGAGGTTGTGATTGATGTTATTAAGCAGGCCATGACCGCAGAGCTGGGTAAGGCAATCGGTATAGCCCAGGCCTCTGCCGCAGAAAATGAGGGCGAGGCTGAAATGGAAGGTGAGCAGGGACCGGAGCCACCCGAAGTGAATATTCTTGCGGACAGGGGCATTCCGTTCAGTTTGCTGAAAAAGGTGATGTCCAGCTGCACCGAAGCGGGCTACACCAAGGTATCACTGGCGGTAATTCAGAAAGCATCTCAGGGTTAATGGAAGTTTGTGAGTAATTTTCTTCAACAACAGCAGGCGGTCAGCGAGGCGCTTGATACGGTTCGCCAGCGTATGCATCTGCTCGAGGATGAGCAGCGGCAGATCGAAGAGAAGCTGGCTGAATTGCAAGTCGATGGTTCCAAGTACCAGTTGCTCGATGAAATTTCTGAGCGCCTTGGAAAACTCGAAGACATCGGCGCAGGTGAATTGTTTTGGGCTGAGAATTATCGGACCGATGCTTCCCAGCAGGTTATCGTACGGATTGGGGCGTCAACTCGTACTTATAACGAAAGCCTGGATCAGCTTCATCAGAAGCGTAGGGATATCCTGGATAATATCGAATACTGCAATGAGGAGATCTTTGCCCTCGATGAGCGCGCTGATGAGCTGCGCCGTGAGGAAGAGGAATCCAAGTTTGAATTCGAGATCACCCGTGAATATGAGCAGCCCACTTTTCGCCCGATGGAAATGCCTTGGCATACCAAGGGTGAGGATGAAAAGCGCTTCCGTATTTGTGTATTCGCATCACTGTTTATTGCGGCACTGTTGGGTTATCTGGTTCCTCTATATACCTTGCCTGAACCCGAAACACAGATAGTGGAGATACCCGAGCGCCTGGCCAAATTGGTAATCGAGAAGAAGACCAAACCCAAGCCACCACCTGAGCCAGAAAAAGCCAAGCCCAAGAAAGAGGAGAAAAAACCTGAAACCAAGCCTGAGCAGAAAGTGGCCAAGCAGGATCCGAAACCATCCAAAGTGGAGAAAAAACAAGCGCGTAAGAAAGCTGAGCGTGCGGGTGTTCTCGCCTTTAAGGATAATTTCCAGGATCTTATTCAGGATGACCTGGACAATCGTTTGGGCCAACAAACACAGCTCAGCACTGCAGGTAAGAAGGAAAACCGTAGTCAGCGTTCGCTGATTACTGCAGCGGCAACTGCGGGTAGTGGTGGTATTAATACTGCAGAGCTTAGTCGCAATGTGGGTGGTACTGGATCATCCCTGGGTGGTGTAGCCTTCTCGCGAGTGGAGAGCTCCATTGGCACAGAAGGTGATTTCGCCGGCGAGGACCGACCGCTCAGTGATGGTGTGGGTCCGTCTCGTACCGACGAGGAAATCCAGATTGTCTTCGACCGCTATAAGGCTTCGCTGTATCGCATTTACAACCGTGAACTGCGTAACAACCCCGCCTTGCAGGGTAAGATGGTCTTGAGGATTACCATTGAGCCTGATGGCTCGGTATCCCTTGCGGAAGTGGAGTCCAGCGATATGGATTCGCCTGCACTCAACGCCAAGATTGTAGCGCGGGTGAAGCGATTTAATTTTGGCGAGAAGGCCGGTGTTCCAACGATCACCATTCTTTTCCCAATCGACTTCTTCCCGAACAACTAGGTGGTATTGCCTCCGCCTCCTTCTCGTTTAAGTGAGAAGGAGGCTGCTATTTTAGAAGGCGCCGAGGAGTTGGGTTTCTTCCCCTCCACTTGATCAGTCTTTTCTATCCCCCAGCCTGAGAACCACTTGGCAATCCCCAAAAAAGTTCCCTTACCTGACTGTTATTTATGACCTGCTTCACGGCCACTTTTTCACCCTGTATTTAAAGTTCGCGCACCGGACTGTGTCTGTTCGGCGGCAGTGTTCTTGGGCATTGTCAAGGGTTTTGAAATAGAAAAGTGGCGGCTATAAGTGACGATGATGTCAGAAGTAACTGGACGGAAATCCTGGAATAATTTGCTTGCTGGCTTGGTACTGCTATGTATCTGGGCAATCATGTTCGCGCCGCAGGCCCTGGCTGACCATAATTGTCCCTCTTTTCCCGATAACCCAGTTAACTTTAATATTCTGGATCACCGCTTCAGTGATAGCTGGTGTGAACTCTGTGGAGATGGGCAGGTAACGATAGAGATTGATGTGCCTGGAATCTCCAGTGGTTTTATGGGAACCCAGCATATTGAAAATATTATTGTGACGGAAAATCTGGGTAGTTCTGAGTTAGAGTATATTCCGGGTTCTACTCGAGTAAGTTCAGGCTCTGTATTGAGTGAGCCTACCATAAGCGGGACGGTTATTCGCTGGGATCAGAATGATCTCTCCGCACTTGCCGCGCGCAATGAAAACACCACGATGACAATTACTTTTGGTGTACGCAGTAAGGTCGACCGAGAAGAGGATTTGGTAAACAACAATCGTACCTTGAATGCTACAGCGACTTTTGAATATTGTAGCTATCCCACTACAACTGATACAGACAGTATTGAGCTGGACATACGTGAACCCCTTCCATCCATGGATAAACGTGGGAGGAATATTGATGCGGCGCAGACCAACTATACCAACGATGTTTACGGCAATATCAATGATGATGTGATCTGGCGTATCGCTATCTCTAATGGTGGAGATGCCGATATGCAGGATGTGCGATTCGATGATTTGATGACCAACCCCAATATGGATATCAATTATGCCTGCCCCAGTGAAAGTGCAGCACTTTCAGTTGCAAATAATAATGGAGTAAACCCGGTAGGTTCTGGATGTGTATCTGCGAATAACAGCATTAATAATTTTGAGTTGAGTGGAGCTTTCTCCAATGGCCCCGGACGTACGGATATTCCTGCAAATTCAACCTTAAACATTTACCTGGTGGGTAAAGTCAATACTTCTTGCAGCAATGGTACAAATACTGTCTCTGACTTGCAGTGGGGTTGTGAAATTGATGATGATACCGGAGTAGGGGGGATCTCTGATCCGGCCACGGCAAATGCCCCAAGACCTGACTCCGAAGAAATGCGGGCCCTGGTAACTACCGACCTCAATATTACCCAGGCGATAACCGGTACAAACCTGAACCAGCCATTGGGTTCGGCTGGTTTTGTGACTGTTACTGTCAATAACCGGACAGGTGGATCAGTTAAGGATATCCAGTTCGTTAGTGATCTGCCTGATGAGTATGTGGTAGATACCACATATACACCGCAAATTGTCCGCGAACGTCGCGGTGAAGATAATCATAGTGCAAGTTATAGTGCCACTTATCCGGGTAAAGCAGATACTCTCGAATGGCGCGTGGGGAGCAACTGGAATCAGTGGGATACAGACCCTCTAAAAAACAACAAACCAGAATTTCGCCTATTGAGTAGCACTGTACATCCCAACTATTCAGATCAGCAAAATATGATGCGTTATGGCGATGAAATTCAGATTCGCTTTCGTATTGTCACCACCGAACCAAATTTCTATGACAAGATTGCCGATCTTGATGTTGAAGAGGAGTCGGCATCAAATGGCAAAGATCCGAACAGCAATATCCGTTTATCTGATAATGTTCTAACTATTGATTATGAAGATTTCTGTCCTGGCACCAGTCCGCCTACCCAGGTTGAAAATCAATCGGTGACACCAGATCCAGAAGATCTTGATATTAGTACAGTACACCCTTTGTATATCGTACGGGACAATGGCACCTCCGAGTTAACGGTGGATGTGACCAACAATGGTGGTCATGATGCGGATAATTTTAGTGTGTATGTGACTTTCGGTGAGGCAATGAGAGTATTGTCCAGCGATCGTGCCTGTACTGCGATTGGTAGTCCAAATCCAGGTACTGTACCTGGGCATCCTGTATGGAATCAGCCAGATTACCTTCCTTCTTCAGCTATTGTTTATCGATGTAATACCACCAACTTGGGAGGTGTTATTGAGCCCGGAACAACTGAGCGTATCGTTTTTCAAGTGGAAAAAAACCACGCGGCAACCGATGACGATCTCACTTTCCGTGCCGATGTGGTGGGGGAGATTACATTATCTGATGATACACCCCTGAACTTTCCTGAACCTGCCACTCTGACTGAAACAACACCAGGTAAACAACTGGCTAATAACTACACCCTCGATGGCATGCGCGCTCGTGTAATGGGTTTTAATCTGATCAAGGAACGCTCTGATCAGTGTAATGAATTGACTTCTGAGGCAGCATTCCCCAATAGCAGTGTTCTTATTGGTGAAGAGTGCCGCTTTGAAATCCAGGCCGGTGGCTGGTTTGGCTTTGACACACCCGGATTTACTCTGATTGAAGTGCGCGATATTGATGTGCGTGATGACTTACCGGATGGCCAGGGTTATATAGCAGATGCGCCGCTAAACTGTGTAGATGTAACTCTGCCGCATCCGGTTTCTCAGGCTAACTGTGTTGTAATTTCCTCTGGTGATATTGTAGAAGGTGGAGGCCTGAATATTCCCCTTAGCGAGACAGATTTTCTATGGGAGGTAACTTCAAAAATTACCGAACGGGATCGTTGGTTCCTATCGGATATGACCACGCGTCTATTAAATGATCCTATAGATACTGAAAGCGCTGACCCCAATCAGCATGCAAACCCCAGTACCGACTATGCTCGTGCGCAATTTACCGCAGTATTTGATACCGAAACCATCGTGGTAGATAATTATAATACTAGTGGGGTGCTGACCAATATTGATGGTGTGCCTACAACAGTACCCGGCTTTCCCGATATTTCCGAGTGGTCCGAATCTGTTACTGTTTCTGAGCCCCACATCGAAATCGATAAAAAAGTCTGTAACGAAAATTTGCATGGTATAGGCACCAGCTGTGCAAATTTCGTTGATTTTACTAACGAGGGTCATCGTGACCAAACTTATGTTTTCCGCCTGACTTTAACTAATCGTACGTCCGATGGCGGTGTAAATCGAGCCCCTGCTTATGATTTGGTTGTAACTGACACACTAGATGTTTCCGGGCAAATGTGCGTGCAGCCCTTGGATAGTGATGGTTTGGACAACGATGGAGATGGTTCCTCAGAGACCATCGCAGGCGATGACGGCTTGGTGGGTATAACTACTGGAGCAAATGACTACTCTGAAGCCCTCCACTGCAGTGATGGCGGGACACCGGCAGTAATTACCTTCTCTTATGAACATTCCACGGCCCTTGAGCGTATTAACCCGGGTGACTCTGTCACTCTTTATTATCGAGTGAAACCACATCGTTCCGTAGCACCGCTGCAGACGTTTACTAATACTTTCTATGCTCGTTACGATAGTTTGGAAGGAGACTATGGTAACCAGAGTGCGCCACAAATCGACAGCGATGCGGATAATGATGGTATTGGTGATGGAACTCCTGCAGCAGGGCGTGCACGCCACTATAAATCTGCAGACGCCGAAGCGCGTATGCAGATTATTGAAGTTAAGGCAGAGCCTAAACAAGCCTTGGAATTCTCTAATGGCATTGCCAGTGGCACCAACAGCGATACAGCCGTTGTCGGAGAGGAAGTCCGCTATAAACTGACAGCGAAAATTCCCGCGGCTAAATTGCGTAACTTTGTAATTCGTGATGAGTTGCCGGCTGGTATGCGCTGTATCGAAGGGCAAGCGGTTAACCTGAATACGTCACCTTACGATGCCGCCGGCTTTATTCCCGGTGGTACATTTAATGCTACCTGTACGAGCACTGGCACAGCCGACTATGTACAGTGGGATTTTGGTGATCAGGAGCTTACCACTGTCACGGGTAGCCTTTTTGATTTCCCGGTGGAATTTATTGCACGTATTGAGAACAGCAGCAATACTGATGACGGCGATATGCTTGGGAATGGCGGTAGCTATACCACTGCACAGGTGAGTTATGTTGATGAAGCAGGGACTACCGTAGTTGTACCCTTTGATTCTCACGCAATTACTGTACAGGAACCGAAAATACAATTAAATAAGTCATTTTCAGTTGCTAACAGCGATGCAGATGACATTCTTACCGTTACTGTAACGGCAGAAAATACTGGTACTGCGGCAGCTTACAATCTACATGTGCTCGACGATCTCACAGGCACCAAGCTGGTTTACCTGGGCAATATCGGTGGTACTGATCCGCCTCAGGTTGTCGATGTCACTACTATCGGAGCCAATGCGCCCATCTTCAGCTGGAATCGCAGCAATGCGGATTACGCCATTGCTGTAGGCGAGACTAAAACCTTTACATTTGATGTCCGGGTAGAGCAGGGCGTAGAGCCCCATGAAATCCTGGATAACACCATCCAATCGCGCTGGCAGTCCCTGCCGGGCAATGATATTGCTTTAAACAGCAGTAATTCTATCGGCACCGATGGTGCAGACGATGGTATGCGTATTGGTGTATTACCCAATACCGGCGATCCGATTAATGATTACGAAACTACAGCTAGTGCCCAGACAGAGGTGCCAGCGTTACAGTTGGTTAAAACCGATCTTGAGCCCACTGTAGTTCCTACTATAGGTGCGCATAAAAAATTCCAATTGGAAATCCGCCTGCCGGAAGGCATCAGCCGGGATGTGGTGATTACCGACCAGCTTGGCAGCCCGGAAGGCTATGTACTGAGCCACAATGCAGATTTCGATATTACCTATGATTTTGTAGGTCTTGAAACCATTAATGGTGCGGCCCCGTCTGAGGGGGTATTCAACAGTTTCCCTACTGATAATACTTCCGGTAACGCTGTATGGAATATTGGTACAGTCGATACTGCCAGTGAAAATGATACTGCCGGCAGTACTCTGGACCCCTTAGTAAGAATTACTTATTTCGCTCGCGTGGAGAATGACCTTGCGACCAATAATGGTGACACGCGTCAGAACAGTGCGGGGTTGACATATAGTAACGGTGAGAGTGGGGCGACAGAAAACTTAAATGACAATACCGCCGCAGTTACGGTGGTAGAACCTCTGCTTACTATCAATAAAGCGGTCAGCAATGCGACTAACCCCGGCAATTTACCGGTGGGTGGCGATGTACTGGAGTATGTGATTACCGTTGCCCATGATCCCGCATCTACTGCTGCGGCATTTGATTTGAATTTAGTGGATACACTGCCATCGGAGTTGCAGTTTGATAGCAGCTTTACCCCAACTGCATTAATTAATGGTGGTGTAGTTACTGGTTTTGTTGCAACACCTGCGGCAGCACCCACTGGCCCTCTGGTTTGGGGGCGTGATAATGGCGATAACACTCTGGACCTGCAGCTTGGTGAAACTTTAGTTATTACCTATCGAACCCAGGTAACAGGAGTATTTGGTTCGCCGATTAGCAACAGCGTAATGCTTGACTGGACGTCCCTCGACGACAGCAGCATTAACCAGCTGGCTTACGAGCGTGATGGTGACGGCTGCCCGGCAGTATCCGCACCAGACGATTACTGTGAGGGTCCGGCTGAAGCCAGTATCGATACTGTGGACAACACCGGTATTGTGAAAACGGTTGTTGCAGATTCTGATACCGCTTCTGTAGTAGGCACGCTGAGGGTTGGCGATACGGTTACCTATCAACTGGCCCTGAACCTGCAAGCGGGTACGACACCGGCAGTGACTATTAATGATGCACTGCCGAGCGGATTGGAATTTAATTCCATTGTCAGTGTGAATGATGATACTGCTGCGCCCTACGACGACAACCTGAATGATTTTGTTTATTCAGCCATTGCTGTGCCCGCAGCAGGGGACACAGGTACGGTCACCTGGAACCTGGGGGATATCCTCAGCAACTTCGGCAATACCAATAAATTTGTTATCGAGTACACCGCCAAAGTAGTGGCGGGTTCGGGTATTGCAGCGCCGACTGCGACCCTGACCAATACAGCCGTGCTTAATTACACCGGCGCTGTCAGTACCTTGCAAGATAGTGCCGACATTACGATATTGCAGCCGGTGATCGACAGCCTGACAAAAACGGACGCTACCTGGCCAAGCTCCCATATGAATGTGGACCCGGCCAACGATGTGATGCAGTTTACTCTGCACGCCTGTAACTCCGGTTTGGCGCCAGCCTACGATCTGTCCCTGACTGATGACCTGGCTACTCAGATGGACCAGGCCTCCATCGCCAATCTGCAGGTCACTTTGGATGGCACACTCCTCACACAGGGCACCGAGTACACCTACACAGCGCCAGGTAATCGTGGCGACGATATGCAGTTCACTTTCCTGGTGCCTGTCGAAGCGGGAGCCTGCCTGGATATCAATTACGAAATTGGCTTTTATACTGATATTGGCGGTGGCGAAAACTGGGTAAATACCTTCACGGTCAATGAATTCTGGTCACTGCCGGCAAAAAGCGGAGAGCAATATGCTCCTGTTCCACTGGGTACACCCTATCCGATGGGAACTGTCGCCACCACAGTCACTGCGCCGCAAAAAACTCTGCAGAGTGCTGCTACGGCAGCGGTGGGCGAGGAAGTGGTTTACCGTATACAGGTTCCAGGTAGTGCAACCACATCGGCCATCTATGATGTGGAAATTACCGATGTACTGGACCCGAGCCTGGAGCTGATCCAGCTGCAGGAAATTAATGGCCGTGCATTTACCGATAACACCACTAACAACAATATTGCCCTGACCCTGGATATTATTCCGGCTGGTGCTGTCGCTATTTTCGAGTTGCGTGCCCGGGTTGCAAACAATGCAACGGCACAGGCGGGTCATAATTTCAATAATGAAGCCAGCTATTCCTATGCCGCTACAAGCGGTGGTGTGATTCAAGCCGGTGGCACGGGTGCTGCACCGACCTTAACTATCGTGGAGCCGGATTTGTCTGCGACAAATTCTGTGGCTAACCAGACTAACCCTGGTAACGACCCGGATGCTGGCGATATCCTGCGTTTCACATTGGATCTCACCGCCGCAGGTAATCCGGAAAACGCCGCTGCTTACGATTTGTTGGTCAGGGAGCAGTTGTCCCTTGGCCTGGAATTTGTTCCGGGCAGTGTGATCTTTGCCGGTGTCGCCCAGGCTGATCCTACTGTGAGTGGGGATGGTATTAATGCTGCGCAGTTACTGGAGTGGAATCGCGCAAACAGCGACCTGGATATCGCTGCTGGCACTAACAGCCTACTGGTATTTGATGTGCTGGTGCTGGATGAAGTGCTGGCTGAAGCCTCGCTGTCTGCCTCTGCCCGTATTGAGTGGACCAGCCTGGATGAGGATAACAGTAGCCCCTACGAGCGAAACGGTGCCGATGGTATTGGTGGTTTGAATGATTATGTGCTGGAAAATATTGCCGCTCAGCTAACCGCTGCCAATGACAGCACAATCAGTAAAACCCGCGTTGACGACAGTTACGGTAGTGCAGATGCACAGCTGCGTGTCGGTGACTTGGTGGAATACGAGCTGCGTTTGTCCCTGCCAGAGGGCACCGCTCCCAATACCTTAATTGTCGATACCCTGCCACAGGGAATGGTGTTTGTAGGTACCCAATCAATTAATGGCGTTACCACTGCACCCTTCGCATCGGCGGCACCTTTTGCTCATAACGATATTGCCGAACCTGTGCAGACCGGTGATCCCGCTACCGGCACGACAACACTGAGCTGGAATATTGCACAGCTGATCAACAGTGGTGATAACAATCTCACTAACGATGAATTTATACTTCGCTATCAGGCAAGGGTTCTGAATAAGGACGTACACCCCTGGCCGGCCAGTAATACAGCGCTAACCAATAATGTGGAATTCACTTTCGATGCCGCCGCCGGTGCCGAGCTGCGAAATGATAGTGATACCCTGGACCTGTTACAGCCGGATCTCATTGCGGCAATCAGCGCTACCCCTGCTGGCGGCACTACCTTGTCTGCCGGTGATATTGTCGATTACACCATAACGATTACCAATAACGGATCAGCGCCGGCCTACGATCCGGTCTTCCGCGACATGATCCCCATTGGCCTGCGCCAGGGCGGTGTCAATGTGCAGTCCCTTACTGTGAATGGCGCTGCAGCAACTATTGTTGCCCCGACTTTTGACAACGCCACTGGTGCGGCAGTTTGGGATTTCTCTGCGGGCACAGTTTATGCCATTAATCCTGGCCAGGCTTTGGAGATGGTGTATCGCGTTCAGGCAGATGCCAATCTGGGGGCAGGTCTCAATCTGCAAAATGCCGCTTATGTCGAGCTGTATTACTCATTAGATGACGATAATTTACCATCCCTGGGTGCGACCGCGGTTACCACAGATATGCGTGAGGACTACGGTCCTACAGCACCAGTCAGTGTGCAGTTCAATACGCCCAATGCAGCGCCGTTGCTTATTGAAAATACCCAGCCGACATCTTCGATTGGCGAACCGTTTAATTACCGCATCACTATTCCGGAAACCGTGCAGCCCACAGCCCTGCACGATGTCAGTGTGCTGATGGACCTGAGTACTTCTGCAGCCGACCTGGAATTTGTCGGCGCGGCAAAAGTATCGGGCAGCAACGTATTCACTCCAGAAAATAGTGGATCGGGCACTGCGCTGGTCATTGCCGATGCCACTAGCGGCATTGATGTACCGGCGGGTGAACAGGTGGTTATTGATGTGACTCTGCGCCTGCGCGACAGCAATCCACCCAATGTGGATGGGTTGGCATTTAATAATAGCGCCAGCTACAGCTATAACTACGACAATGATAATGCGGCCGCCGGGCAGGGTGCCGGTGCCGGAAACACGACCCTTGATATGCAGGTAGTGGAGCCAACGGCCATCACTCTGACTAAAACCGGCCCTGCCAGTGTGCAGTCTGGATTGCCAGGTACCTTCACCCTCGACCTTCACAATGTTGGCACTGGCCCCGCATGGGATATTACAGTGACCGATATTCTGCCGGATAAAGATCCCGGTGGTATGTGTGAAACTCCTCCGAATAATTTTGCTGCGCAAATTATTGATGGTGCAGGCACTGCGGTTGCCACTCTGGTAGCAGGAACTGACTTTAATACGGTTTTTGATGAAGCCAGCTGCACTCTCACGATCACCTCCATGGGTGCGGCGGCTATGCTGGCTGCGGACCACCACCTGTTGTTGAGTTACGATGCCACCCTGGACGTGGATACCATCGATGGCGATACACTGACCAATATTGCCGGTGTGGAACTCTGGCACAGTTGGGATAGTGGCTTACCGGAAGCTCGCCAGTACACACGCCCGGCGCCCACTGATGGCACGCCAGGCGTACTCGATCACGAAGATGCCTATACCGTAAGCGCCTCTGTGCCCAAGGTAACTTTCTACAAAACCGTTGAGAATGTTACCCGTGCAGAAAATCCGGCAACTTTGGCCACTCCGGCAGATGTACTGCGCTATACACTCACGCTTACCAACCTGAGTGGTGCAGATGTTAGTGGTATTGAAATTACTGATGATCTGGGTCGTCTGAACAGCCTGCCATTGTTCCAGTCGGGTTCACTACAAATGGTGACAGCGCCGGTGGGTAGCGATAGCAGTAACTCTGATGCGTCTGCTGGCACACACGGCAGCGGCTTTTTACAGGTGAAAAACCTGGATTTGGCGGCCACAGGAAATACTGGTGATTCTGTTCAGCTGGTATACGAGGTCACTTTGGCAGCTGTGATCGACAGCGGTACGCCGGTGTTGAACCAGGCTCAGGTGCAATTGCCTGGTCAGCTGCTGAAAAACAGTGATGATCCCAATATCAACGGTACTGACGACCCTGACGTTGCGGATGATGAAGATCCTACCCAGATATTAATTGAGTCCGAGCCACTGCTGGTGATTCATAAAACCTCAGCAGATATCACCGGTGACCCGGATTTACTGATGGTGGCGGATACCCTGCGCTATACCATTCGCGTGGAAAATGCCGGTAACGAAAATATCGTTAATGCGATGTTGCGCGACCAGATCCCGGCGAATACCACCTATGTAGCTGGCTCTACGACCTTGAACGGTTCAGCGCTTTCAGATGTGAGTGGTGCTTCGCCTCTTGAAGCTGGTATGAGTATTCATACACCTGGTCAGGCCGATGGCTTTATTGGTGCAACTGCAACTGGCGCCGCGGCTTCTGTAATCACCTTTGATGTCACCATTAATGATGTCAATGACGGTACCATAATTTCCAACCAAGGCTTTGTTAATGGCGAAGGTGCAGGCAGTGGACCCTTCGATGAAGCGCCATCGGATGACCCTGCTACAGATGCTCCCAACGACCCGACTATAGATATTGTTGGCGATGTTCCCCTTTTAATCGCTCATAAAACGGTGGCAATTGCCGTGGACAATATCTCTATGGGGATTGTCGATCCCGGTGATGTACTGCGTTACACCATTGCAATATCCAATATGGGGGGCGTTGATGCACTGCAGGTGGCACTCACTGACCAAGTGCCCGCAAATACCACTTATGTTGCCGGCAGCACCACCTTAAATGGTATGGCTGTCGCTGATAACGCCGGTGGTATGTCGCTTCTAAATACTGAATTGCCAGTAGCTTCGGATGACCTAACGCCACCCTTGCCGGGTGCCAATGAGGGTGTGATTACTTCTGCACAAACTGCCACCGTAACTTTTGATGTAATGGTGAATGTGGATGCTGCCAGGGGTACTGTGATCAGCAATCAGGGCAGCGTTACCGCAGAGGAGCTGCCACTGGTACTCACTGACGCGGATGGCAATCCGGCCAATGGTGCACAGCCGACACTTGTGGTTGTGGGCGATGCGCAGCTGTTGTCGATTGTAAAAGAAGTTGCTGTTGTCGGTGGCGGCGCAGCAGAAGCTGGTGTGGTGCTTGAATACCTGGTGACCATCGAAAATATCAGTGGTGTACCGGCGACCATGGTGAGTATTACTGATGATCTTATGGTTGCTGGCGATGGTGTCCTTACCTATGTTACAGACTCCGCCATGCTTAATGGTCAGGTAGATGGAGTCAGCATAGCCGGTACCGTAATTACTGCAGATTACTCCGCTATTTATGGAGATTTGTTACCGGGTGAAAGTGCTGTATTGCGTTTCCAGGCCAAGCTCTCCGATAACCTGGAAATTGGTTATACGGTGTTGAACACCGCGGAAGTGCATTGGAATGATCCACCTTCAACCAACCAGGCCAGCGTTGCTCTTGATGTTGGTGGCACACCGGGAATCGCCAATCTGGCAGGCTACTTGTGGCACGATGTGAACTTCAATAACCAAGTCGATATGGATGAACGGTTATTGTTGAACTGGGCCGTAGATCTCTACTTCAATGACGCATTGTTGGAAACCATTCAGACCGATGAAAATGGCTACTTCCAATTTCAGGGGCTAGTACCTAATAGCTATGGTGGACTCAGTTATGAGATGCGTTACACCGCTCCAGATGCCGGCGAAAAAACAGCATCCCTGGGTAATCCGGTTTCTGATTTTACCAATGGTCCTCAGCGTATCAGCGAGATCTTTGTGGAGTCGGGAGCCAATCCGCAAGACCTGAACCTGCCGCTCACGCCTAATGGAGTGATTTATAACTCTATTCTGCGTGCTCCTATCACCGGAGCTACGTTGACTATGCTGCGCGCCAGCTCTGGTCAGGAGCTGCCGGATCGTTGCTTCGATGATAAAAAGCAGCAGGGGCAAGTAACCCGTGCAGGTGGTTATTACAAATTCGATATTAATTTCGATGACGCCGCTTGCCCGGCCAATGCGGATTACCTGATTAAAGTGGAGATTGCCGATGAGGATTATGTCGGTGGTGAATCCCTGGTAATTCCTGCACAGACCAATGAGGAAACTGCGGGCTTCGATGTGGGTGCGTGCCTCGGCAGCAATGCCGATATGATTCCTGGCACGGCTCAGCATTGTGAAGTACAGCTATCTCCAGCGCTCCCACCGTTGGATATAGAAGCACGCGATACAGCTACCGACTATTACCTGCGCCTGACACTGGACGGTGATCAGGTTCCAGGAGACAGCCAGCTGTTCAATAACCATATCGCCATGGACCCGCACCTGGAAGGTGCACTTTCCATTACCAAAACTGCGGCGATGTTGAATGTAACCCGAAGCCAGCTGGTGCCTTACACCATTACCTTTGGCAATACCTTGCCTATACCGCTTTCGGATTTGCAGCTGGTGGACTTCTTCCCCGCAGGCTTTAAATACGTAGCTGGTTCGGCGCGCATGGATGGCGAACCAGTGGAGCCGGTGATGAATGGGCTACAGCTGATCTGGTCCGATCTGCATGTGGAAGCCGAGCAAACACGTGAACTGAAACTATTGCTGGTAGTTGGCTCCGGTGTAGGCGAGGGTAAGTATGTCAACCGCGCGCGTATGTTTAACCAGCTCTCCGGCCAGGTTGCGTCCGGTGAAGCCTCAGCCACGGTGCGCGTGGTGCCGGACCCCACTTTCGATTGCACTGATGTCATCGGCAAAGTCTTCGATGATAAAAATATGAACGGCTACCAGGATGCCGGTGAGGGTGGCCTTCCTGGAGCAAGGGTAGTTACTGCAACCGGCTTAAATGCCACAGCTGATGCTCACGGGCGATTCCATATCACCTGTGCAGTAGTACCAAATGCTGATCGCGGTTCCAATTTTGTGCTCAAGCTCGACGACCGCAGCTTGCCTAGCGGATATCGTCTCACTACTGAAAACCCGCGGGTGATGCGTGCAACTCGAGGCAAGATGGTGAAGTTTAACTTCGGTGCCAGCTTGCATCGGGTAGTACGCCTGGATATGGCCGAGGCGGTATTTGAGCCGGGCTCTACTGAGTTGCGTCCCCAGTGGCAGTCTCGTATTGAGCTGTTGTTGGAAAAACTCAGTGAAGCTCCATCAGTATTGCGCCTGTCCTACCTTGCGGAAAATGAAGATCCGGATCTGGTGGAAGAGCGTTTGCAAACGATCAAGGCAGAGATTGCCGATGAGTGGGCGCGTAGTAATGGCGACTACGACTTGAATATTGAGACTGAAGTGTTCTGGCGGCGTGGAGCGCCGCCCAGTAAGGGGGGATTGGAGTAATGTCCTCGGTCAAGCGCAGCAATATGGGTCGGTTACGCAGCTCTGGTAGCTCAATGGAAACAATGACCAGGACTTTCCGTCGTCGCGAACACTGTCTTGCCACAGCGATTGCCCTGGCTTTAACTCTTCCCGTGCAAGGTCAAGAGAAAGCTGCAGCGCAAAACACTCCGTACCAGGAAGCAAGCTGGTGGCAGGTATGGCAGAAAATTCCCGGCTTGGCTTCGGAAGTGGAAGGGCCCGAAGTTGAGTTTGAGGAAACGTCTATCGGTAGTAATACCGAAGGTATGTTGCTGGGTGCACCTACTAATCAATGGCTGCAGGATGCCACCACTTTTATTCCACCGCTTGACCCGATTATTGTAGAAGACTTTATTGAACCAATATCGTTTTACACAGTGGATGACGAGGTTCCGGCAGAAACTGTGGAGTTATTGCGGGCAAAATTAAACGAACTGGGAGAGACGCCGAACTTCAAATTGTACTTTATCGGCCATACTGATTCTGATCCCATGCAAAAAGAACTGGTGGCAGATTTCGAGAGTAAGGAAGATTTTACCCTGGCTCGTGCTCAATTTGTTGCAGATTTCTTCCAGCAAGCGCTGGAATTACCGGAAGAAATGATAGTGGTGGAAGGTCGCGGTGATGTAGAGCCGATTGCCGATAATATCACCACCGCGGGGCGGGAATTAAATCGTCGTATTCAGGTACAGGTGACTTATGACGCACTAGACGAGGAAGCCATGGCTGCACGTGCCCGAGCAGAAGCTTTGGCATTGAATCGAGTAAAAGTGTGCCGCCAGGAAACAGTGTGTAGACTTAATTACACTGCGGGTAGTGAGCAACGTGCACGCTTGAAAAACCTGGTTATTCCCCTGCGCCTTGAGCCGGGACAAACAGACTTGCCTGAAGCATTTATTCGGCGTTTAGGCGAGGTGCGGTCAAATCTCGCAGATAAAAATAATCTGGTAATGCACTTTGTTGGGCACACCGATGCACTGCCGCTGGATGTGAATCAAAGTTCCGAAGATCAACAGGTAGCTTACCTGGAAAAATCCCACGGTGAAGCCCGCCGTGTTGCCCTCGCCGTGCGCGATGCACTGGCCTTGCCAGATGCGATGATTACTAGCAGTGGTAAAGGAGCCAGCCAGCCCATTGCCGCAAATGACACACCTAAAGGTCGTGCCCTTAACCGGCGGGTGGAAGTGGAATTTTGGTATGACGACCCGTTGGAAGTTACAGCGGATGGTGTGCAGGCCTGCCCGGAAGCTGCAGCCGCAGAAACTATTACTATTGCCTATGAATCCCTTCGCGGTGCGGTAGCACCGATTCGTTTTGACAATGGCGACCCCATCATTACCCAGTCGCAACTGATGCAAATGCGCAGTGCCATGTCAGAAATTTCCAGCAAGGCCAATGTGCGCTTAAGTTTTATTGGCTATAGCGAAAACAAGCGTATGGATCGCCGTGAGGCCATGGTCTATGGGGATGATATTGGCTTATCTGGCGCCCGTGCCCAACGCGCAATGGAACAGGTAAAAGAACTGCTAGGCCTCGAAGATGCACAGGTGGAGTTTGAAGGGCGTGGTTATGTGCAGTCAGACGATGTGGTGACCAACGGCTTTATCCAGGAGGAAGGAGCGCGTGTTGAAGTGCAGGTGCTCTACGATGAGCTGGCAATACTGGCAGAAAGTGATCGCTTAGAAATCGAGCGCATTAACCGTGAGGCTATCGCCAATAATCCTTACTCATTGAATTTGATGCGTATTACCGTGGATGGCAGCCCGGAATACGATCCTTATAAAAACTCCGCTGACCTGCAGCGCTGTACGGACGTGGCTCTGGATAGTGCCAATATCCAATTCCGTTTCGATAACAAAAAAATGCAACCACGGCTAAATGTCACTGCGTGGCCCAATACCATTCGCTATGCGGATAATCCAGATACTGACCTTAGCGAGAATCGTGTAGTTTTTCGCAGTTACACCAATTACCCATCTTTTGTTGATCGGGCTGAAGTGAGGCTGTTTGAAGAGGAGCAATCCCTGCGCGATACTCCCATTGCGATTGTTCCGTTAGACCAATATGGAAAAGGGAACTGGCAGGCAGAATTTACTGAATTCCAGGCACCACTGAAAAAGCTCCACTATGTGCTGCGGGTATATGACAAAAAAGGCCGCTTCGATGAAACCGCTGAGCAAACTTTGTGGCTGGTAGATAGTATCGAAGAGTCTGATGAAGAGGTGGATATAGCCCAAGAGCTACTGGTGGGCTATGGTGAGAACCGCCTCGCACGGAGAAATATTCCCCTGGACGGCAATAGTGTGCTTGTCAACGGCGCTCAGGTGCCGCCGGGCCATACTGTATGGCTGGCGGGCAATCCGGTACCGGTAAATGATCAAGGTCAATTCGTTGCTGAACAGATTTTTGACCCTGGTATGCACACTGTAGAAGTGGCAATCCTGGATGAAGAGGGCAATGGTGAACTGTTCCTGCGTGATCTGGAATTTGCTAAAAATGACTGGTTTACCGTAGGGATAGCCGACCTAACTGTCGGTTACGATAAAACCAATGGCCCCGCGGCCCTGGTGACGGGCGATGAAACCCACTACGACAACTCTGTAAGCTACGATGGTCGTCTGGCGTTTTATACCAGCGGCGGTTTTGGAGAGGGTTGGCGCTTGGCTGCCAGTGCGGATACGGAAGAGGGGCCTGTCGATGATTTGTTTTCCAATTTTATGGAAAAGTCACCGGATGCACTTTTTCGTCGGCTCGATAGTGATCTTTACTATCCCACCTTCGGTGATGATTCTACGGTAGTTGAAGATGCGCCCACTTCCGGCAAGTTTTATGTGAAGTTATCCAAATACGATGACTACGGCCTGTGGGGTAATTTCAAGGCGACCTATTCTGACAACGAACTGGCGCAAATAGACCGGGCACTTTACGGGGCCAATGGCCACTTTGAAAGTGATGCCATGACCAGCTTCGGGGAAAAGCGATTCCAGGTAGATGCCTTTGGAGCGGAACCCGGCACTATTGCCGGTCGCGATGAATATCGTGGTACCGGCGGCTCACTATATTCCCTTCGTCACCAGGATATTCTCAGTGGCTCTGAGCGTCTGCGTATAGAAGTGCGGGATAAGGATTCCGGCCTGGTTTTAGGAGTAAAAAATCTCTCTCCGGTGATCGATTACGATATCGACTATATCCAGGGGCGTATCTTACTCAATAAGCCCCTTTCCGCCTTGGCCAATGATAATTTATTGATTCAGGATGGTTCCTATAACGGGAACCCCCAATACCTGGTAGCCCGCTACGAATATACCCCCGGCTTTGAGAAGATGGACACTCTGGCATTTGGTGGCCGCGCCCACTATTGGTTTGGGGATTACGTAAAGCTGGGTATCAGTGGTACTCAGCAGGACGAGGATGATAATGAAACGGCCCTCCAGGGCTTTGATCTCACCCTGCGGAAAAGTGCCGGTAGTTGGTTAAAGGTTGAAGTCGCAGATAGCGAAGGCGGTAACCTGGATAACTTTAGCTCTCTGGATGGCGGTTTTACTTTTGATGATGGGCAAAACCTGGACCCGGAAGCTACAGCAGGCGCAACCAAGGTTGAGGGTAGCCTGCAGATCGGGGATTTTTTTGAAAGCCTACGCGGTTCCGGAAATTTCTATCATCAGGAGCGGGAAGCAGGTTTCTCGGGTCCCGGTCAATTTGTACAGGGTGATACCACCCAGTATGGAGCCGGTATTAATCTACCCCTTGGGGAGAGCTTTGATGTGGGCCTCAAAGCGGACAGCAAGGAAGAGGAGTTTGGGCTGCATACCAGTGCTACAGACCTGATGCTCGGCTATCGCCTTAACGATCACTGGCGGCTCAGCTCCGGAGTGAGGACGGACAGCCGTGAAGATTTCTCTGAAGTTGTTGCAGCCACCCAAACCCAGGGTGACCGCACCGATATGGCAGTGGAGGCCAGTTACGATTCCGGTGAAAACTGGAGTGCTTATGGTTTTGTACAGAACACTATGGAGGTCACCGGTACTCGAGAGGAAAATAACCGTGTTGGCCTGGGAGGCGCCTATAGAGTGAGCGATCGACTCACAATGGATAGTGAACTGTCCAGCGGCGATACCGGTATGGCAGCACGTTTGGGCACAGATCTCCTGGTTAGCGACAGAACCAGTGTTTATCTCAATTACACCCTGGATAATGAGCGCAGTGATACTGGCGTGCGTGCGCGCAAGGGGAATATGAGTACCGGTTTCCGCAGCCGCTACTCCGATACTTTGAGTATGTACGGCGAGGAGCGTTACAGCCACGGCGATGTTTCCACCGGCCTGACACACGCCTTGGGTATGGATCTGGCACCTAACGACCGCTGGACCTACGGCACCACGGTAGAGGCGGGCACATTGGAAGATCCGCGTACTGGTGCCAAAACCGAGCGCAATGCCCTGGGCTTTAATATGGGCTATAGCCTGGACACTATTCGCCTGGCAACTGCGCTTGAGTACCGTACCGATATTATGGAAACGGCATTAGATGAAGAAACCGTAACGGAATCTGAGCGGGACACCTGGCTGCTAAAAAATACCCTGAGTTATCAGCTCAACCCGGATTGGCGTTTGGTGGGTAAGTTAAACTATTCCGACAGCAAAAGTTCCCAGGGAGAGTTTTATGATGGCAAATTTACCGAAGCCGTAATGGGCTATGCTTATCGCCCGGTAAATCACGACCGTCTGAATACGTTATTGAAATACACTTATTTTTATAGTGTACCGACTCAAGACCAGGTTACGGTGGAAAATACCTCAGCTGAATTTATACAGAAGAGCCATATTTTCTCTGTGGATACCAGCTATGATCTTACCCGCCGCTGGACTCTGGGAGCCAAATATGCCTATCGCCTTGGGCAATTAAGCCTCGATAGAGAAGACCCTGAGTTCTTCGACAGCCGTGCCAGCCTCTATGTTCTACGAGCAGACTGGCACTTCGTAAAGCGCTGGGATCTGTTGATCGAGGGCCGCCTGCTTGACCTTCCAGACGCCCAAGATAGCAAGAGTGGTGCTCTGATTGGCCTATATCGCCATATCGGTGATCACCTCAAGCTGGGGGTGGGCTACAACTTTACAGATTTCTCTGATGATCTCACTCAGCTGGATTACGACAGCCAGGGGATGTTTGTGAATATTATTGGGAAGTTGTAAAGAATGGGCGTATTGACAGAGTGCCAGATTCTCAATGAGGTTAGTTCGCTAGTAAGATGCTAGAAAAGCCCGCATTTGCGGGCCCACTTATTTAATTTCACTTGATTTTTAATGGCTCCACCCACTTATGAGATACTCCTAAAAAGTAGCAGGGTCTGTTAGTTTCTTCGTTAGAGGAGTTTGGAGAGCAATTTGCTATCGACTGGATGTCACTACATATTTCCCAACTCTTACTTTAAATAAAATAGGTTCGCCTATAATTGTGTTGATTGGTGAGAACTCATTGATATTTAAATCGTAAAAGTCATAAGAGGGTCAACTAGCAAGTACGCAAAGCAATTCCCTCTATACCCTAATTTAATTTTTACTACACTACATAATTTGCGGTTAGTTGTTATCCTCAAAAATCCTGTCAAGCTACTACATAGTAGTGTCTGATAAGCTTTACTGCGCACTATAAGCACCGCCAGTGTTACTGATTTGAAAATTAATCTCCGGTAGGGGCCATTGTGCACTACGATTTAGAGATCACCATCTAAATAGCGCACACGAAATACTTTCAAGAAAGTGGTTGGTTTACTTTTCTCGATAATCTGCAATAGCTCTCTTTTTAGTGTATTGGCTCTATTAACCAATCGACCATCTCTTATAGACTTAAAGTGTAAAGCTCGGTATTTTTCCATGGGGCGTGCCCTAAAGCTGATTTTTTATTTGAAGACAACATCAAGTAGATACGGTATATCTTTCGACCCCCTTAACGATGAATTTGCCCATAGCTCGAAGTAGATATAAATAGTAATTTAAAAAAATATATTGTGAATCCTGGAAAGCTTGCCATGCTGGGATTTATTTTTGCTACTGGAAGTGCTTACTCTGGCACTGAATGTACTGGTAAAGTAACTTCAGTAGAAGTTGCTGCAAACGGAAATGTTAATGCTGGTATAAAAGATAGCGGAAATGGCACAAATTTTCATAGTGTCGCACTTTGCAGAGTCACAGAAGATATTGAGGGTGGATTCAAGCAAGAATCGTGTAAGGTTGCTTTTTCTCTTCTAACCACGGCTCATGTAACTGGTAAGAATGTGACTTTATGGTTTGACGAAGAAAAGTTCTCTTCCTGCTCACAGTCATGGGGTGAGATTTGGTCTCAAGGACTATACCATATTCGCCTTAAAGAAAACTAAAGAAAGGCAAATATTATTTTTATAGCAAAGCAGAGAAGTTCGATGCTTTGAAATCTGCTCTTGCTGTTTCTTCGAGTGCCTGGGGAGCCTCGTGATTTCTATTACTGGATAGAAGCTGACGTGGACTCTCAGGTCCCGGCCAAATTGCTTTTGGCCTTAATTGTGGAAGTGATCGGTACTCATGTGAAAACTGCCAGGTTGCTGTGGATGACGTATAAAGGGTGATCGACAGAACCAGTGGTTACCTCAATTACACCCTGGACAATGAACACAGTGATACTGTCGAGTGTGCATGCAAGGGGAGTGAGTCATGTTTTCTGCAACCGTTATTCTGACATTTTAAGTGTGAACGGCGAGTAGCATTACAGTCATAGCGATTTTAACTTCGATGTGTCACGTCGAAATTTATGAATAGTTAATGCATTTATTTGGTTTTATATTAGGCCGCTAGGTTTTCCTGATTTCAATCTGTTGGTGTGTTGTTCTTGTGAACTTCTCTTTTATCTCCAGTAATGCGCTGTGGGGTCTTGTCGTTCTTTTATGTGAAATTTTAAAACGGTAGTGGCTTTCATTTATAGCGCTAAGTTGATTTTTATATCTTGTCTGCGGGGGGGTTATTTGCATAGTTTATGTGTTTGTTTAATTTCCATTGGCGAGATATCGTGTTGTTGGTATCTGTACATAAAAGTTAAAGCAATTATTTTTAACTGGGAGGAAAGGGTGGTGTAAAATGTTTAAGATATATTGAATGGTTTCTAGAGCAAAGTGATGGGGCGTTATAATAGTCCGTTGTCACGGCAGCACTATTGGGGGCTGTCGGTACTTTTTCTGGCCGTTGTCCTTGTGGCGGGTGATTTCACTGCGTTCTCTCCAGCACTCCCGGCTATTGCTCATAGCTTTTCTAGTGATATTGCGACAATCCATTGGGTAGTTAATGCCTACTCTTTGATTTATGGCGTAATAATAGTGGCCGTTTTGCAGATATTTATGGCCGCCGGCGTATTTTTTTGGTGGGAGTTTTCATTTTTGCTATTTCTTCTCTGGCAGGTGGCTTGGTGGAGAAGCTTTGGGTGTTGTTTCTCTGTCGTGCCCTGATGGGACTTGCAGGAGCCCTGATATGGTCCGCAGTTCTCGGGATGGCGTACAATCTTTTGCCGCAGGAGCGGGCGAGTTTTGCCGGGGGGTTTATCCTGGCTGCGCTTGGCCTGGCTACTGCTTGTGGACCTGTGTTGGGCGGTTTTTTTACAGAGTACTTGAGTTGGCGCTGGATTCTATTTATTAATATACCTGTCGCATTGTTAGTTTTTCTTCTTGGGTGGAAAAAGTATCCAGTGGATGTGTTTAGCAAGGTTAATAGTCATATCGACTATTTAGGTATGCTGGCACTTTCCATTTCACTGTTTTGTTTTCTGCTGGCAATGGATGTGTTGGCGCAATACAGTATTAAAAACTTTCTGGTTTTACTTTTGCTGTCGGCTTTCATATTGTTATTTTTGGCTTTTGTTTATACAGAAAAAAGGGCAAAAACTAATGCTCTTGTGCCGTTGAGTTTAATTGAAAACGCCAGCTTTTTATCGGCCGGATTTAGCGTGTTGCTAATGGCGGCAGCCTTCTTTGCAACGCTTGTTTATATTCCGTTACTTTTTATTAGTGTGCATCATTACAGTGCTCTTCAGGCGGGGGTTGCGCTATTGCCAATGATGGTAACTTCGGGAGTTTTTGCTTTTATTTCTGGAATCATGCATGAAAAGTTGGGGGCAAGGCTGTTGATATGTGTGGGAGCTTTAGGCATGAGTATCGGCCTTTTCTGGCTGTCAACGCTCAAAGGGGAGATAAGTTACTTTCAGTTTGTGCCCGGGTTGCTTTTGATAGGTACAAGTTTGGGAATCTATAGCCCTGCGGTAGTAACTGCCGCTGTCACCGTTGTCGATCCAGCAGAATCCAGTCTTGCGGGTGCTGTAATTTACATGTTTAGGTTTCTTGGTGGTGCAATTGCTCTTGGTATCAATGCCACTATTCTTGCCGTTGCTCATGACCTTGAAACCGGTATTTATAGGGCCTTTTTTGTAGATGGAATTGTTACTTTTATCGGTTTTCTTATCCCATTGGTTTTCTATAAGAATCAATTTATAAAAATTTTCAGGGAATAGTCGTTTAAGATAATGGCGAAAGGAGAATTCACCATCTCACAGGCACGCCCTTTTCTTGATTTTCTCACTGAAAGTTAGATGTTTCATTCAATATATAGCTGTTACTTGTTTTTGAGTATTGCTGAATATTGAGGTGGACCTCTGTAGCCGAGGTGATCTGCCAGTTATTGGAAGCGGAGAGATAGCCTGTGGCAGGGCGTAGTGGGAATAAGCAGTGGCTGCCTGAATAGCACCCTCTCATTGTTGGCTACTGATTGTTAGTACTGTAGGCACAAACAAAAAAGCCCCGCCAAAAATGACAGGGCTTTTCCATAAGGCAGAGCTACTGCTTAAACAGCAACGTCCTGGATCTCAGTAGCGGCAATGCGCTTGCCTTCTTCGGCAGACTTCTGGAAGTCTTCAATCTGGTCGAAGTTCAGGTAGCGGTAGATTTCGCCGGACATGGAATCCAGATTCTTCGCGTATTCCTGATACTCAGCCGGAGTCGGCAGTTTACCCAGAATGGCGCCCACAGAAGCCAGCTCGGCGGAGGTCAGGTATACGTTAGCACCGTCGCCCAGGCGGTTGGGGAAGTTGCGGGTGGAGGTGGACAGCACTGTGCTGCCAGGGGCCACACGTGCCTGGTTACCCATACACAGGGAACACCCGGGCATTTCGGTGCGGGCACCGGATGCACCATAGATGTTGTAGTAACCCTCTTCCATCAGCTGATGCTCGTCCATTTTGGTGGGCGGAGCGATCCACATACGGGTGGAAATGCCACCTTTGTGTTCCTGCAGCAGCTTACCGGCAGCGCGGAAGTGGCCGATGTTGGTCATACAGGAGCCGATAAAGACTTCATCTACCTTGTCACCGGCAACGTCAGACAGCAGGCGAGCGTCGTCTGGGTCGTTCGGGGCGCAAACGATCGGCTCTTTGATTTCGGCCAGATCGATTTCGATGACTTCCAGGTACTCGGCGTCGACGTCCGCTTCCATCAGTTTCGGGTTGGCGAGCCACTCTTCCATGGCGCGCGCACGGCGCTCCAGGGTGCGCTTGGAGCCGTAACCTTCAGCGATCATCCAGCGCAACAGAGTGATATTGGAGCGCAGGTACTCAGACATGGTCTCTTCAGACAGCTTGATGGTGCAGCCAGCTGCGGAGCGCTCGGCGGAGGCATCAGACAGTTCGAAAGCCTGCTCTACCGTCAGGTTTTCCAGGCCTTCGATCTCGAGGATGCGGCCGGAGAAGATATTCTTCTTACCTTTCTTCTCTACGGTCAGCAGGCCCTGCTTGATGGCGTACAGAGGAATGGCGTGTACCAGGTCACGCAGGGTAATGCCAGGTTGCATTTCGCCCTTGAAGCGCACCAGTACGGACTCGGGCATATCCAGTGGCATAACACCGGTTGCGGCAGCGAAAGCTACCAGACCGGAACCTGCCGGGAAGGAGATACCCATGGGGAATCGGGTGTGGGAGTCACCGCCGGTACCTACGGTGTCCGGCAGCAGCATGCGGTTCAGCCAGCTGTGGATGATGCCGTCAGCCGGGCGCAGGGAAACACCACCGCGGTTCATGATGAAGTCCGGCAGGGTGTGCTGGGTGTCGATATCGACGGGCTTGGGGTAGGCCGCAGTGTGACAGAAGGACTGCATCACCAGGTCGGCGGAGAAGCCGAGGCAGGCCAGGTCTTTGAGTTCGTCACGGGTCATGGGGCCAGTGGTGTCCTGGGAGCCCACAGTGGTCATTTTCGGCTCGCAGTAGGTGCCCGGACGGATACCTTCAACGCCACAGGCTTTACCAACCATCTTCTGTGCCAGAGTGTAACCCTTGCCGGTGTCGGCGGGCTGTTCAGGCTTGCGGAACAGCTCGGAAGGCGCCAGGCCCAGGGCTTCACGGGCTTTGCCGGTCAGGCCGCGACCGATAATCAGGTTGATACGGCCACCAGCCTGAACTTCGTCCAGCAGTACATCGGACTTCAGCTGGAATTCAGACAGTACTTTGCCGTCTTCCGCCAGGATCTTGCCGTCGTAAGGGCGGATCTCGATAACGTCGCCCATGCCCAGTTCGTCAACGGGAGCTTCGAATACCAGCGCGCCGGCATCTTCCATGGTGTTGTAGAAGATCGGGGCAACTTTACCGCCGATACAAATACCGCCACCCTTCTTGTTGGGTACGCCCGGCATTTCTTCACCGAAGTACCAGAGTACGGAGTTGGTGGCGGACTTACGGGAAGAGCCGGTACCCACTACGTCGCCAACGAAAGCAACGGGCAGGCCCTTGGCTTTAACTTCTTCAATTTGCTTCAGCGGGCCGGTAACGCCAGCTTCTTCCGGCTCCAGGCCATCGCGCTTCATTTTGTACATGGCCAGCGCGTGTAGGGGGATGTCTGGACGGGACCAGGCATCGGGTGCCGGGGACAGATCGTCGGTGTTGGTTTCGCCGGTTACCTTGAATACAGCAACTTTGATGCTCTCAGGTACTTTGTTGCGTTTGGTGAACCACTCGGCATCGGCCCAGGACTGCAGTACTGCTTTGGCGTGTTCGTTGCCGGCTTTGGCTTTTTCTTCCACATCGTGGAAGGCGTCGAACATCAGCAGGGTGCCTTTCAGCTGCTCTGCAGCCAGCTCAGCCAGCTCTTTGTCGTCCAGCATTTCAACCAAGGTGTGGATGTTATAGCCGCCCAGCATCTGGCCCAGCAGCTCTACAGCCTGCTTGCGGTCGATCAGTGGGGTTTCCGCTTCACCCTTAATGATGGCGGACAGGAAACCGGCTTTAACATAAGCTGCTTCGTCAACACCTGGCGGTACGCGGTGAGTGAGCAGCTCAACTAATTCTTGTTCTTCGCCTTTTGGCGGATTTTTCAGCAACTCAACCAGGCCAGCTACTTGCTCGGCGTCGAGCGGCTTCGGTGGAATGCCCTGTTCGGCGCGTTCTGCGACGTGTTTACGATAGGCTTCAAGCACGGATAAGTCCCTCTCGGTGTGTGGGGTGGCACCATCAGCGGGTGTAATTCCCAGTCTATGCATCACAGGCTGCTGGGATTTTTTTTTCGAGGCCGCTGAAGGCGGGTGGCGAATACTACAGGAAAGCCTTACTGCTGTTAAGTTTATCGAAAAATCAATAATTTAAGTGAATTACGACTATTAATGGAGTGAATTTTAGTAGGTGTGGTAGTAATCGTCTTAACACTTTTCTTGCCGGTCGAAACAAAATAGTCTACGCGCAATATTGATCCAGGCCATGGGGGCCAGGATGGCTGCAACTGGTTAATCGATGTACAAAAAAGTCCGCACACCCTGCATTGGGGTTTGCTCAACGGGAATAGGCGACGATGTTTGCCGAGGCTGTAAGCGATTTGCCCACGAAGTGATCGACTGGAATGCCTATACCGAGGAGCAGCGCCGTATTATTGCTGAGCGGCGTGAGGGCTATTTGGTGAATGCGGTGCGCAGCCAGTTAGAGATTGTTGATGAAAAGCGCTTTGTGGCGCAGCTGTATCATCAACAAATCCGATTTGATGACAGCCAGAGCCCTTATTGCTGGGTGTTCGAATTGTTGCGTGCGGGCGCCAGCCAAATTAATGATTTACGAGAATACGGCCTGAGCCCAACGCCCCAGGCACGTGGCGTGCCCCTGGTAGAGGTGCGCCAGCGTATTGATGAGGATTTTTACGCTTTATCAGTTGCCTACTACCAGCGTTTTGTTGCTCCCGGCGTCATCAAGGGCTGATATTGCGTGGTGGGGTGGCAGTACTTCTCGAAAATACACGGCCTGTTCAAGTAGAACTTGTAGCGAAACTGAGAGCTGGGTTTTCTATTGGGTTGTTATAGTTTCTAAAAATGAAAAAGCGGCCTCCCAGGATTTTACCTTTGCTCCCGCAAGAATACCCGCAGTGCGGGAAGGAATGCCTCGGTAGAGAGCGCCAGATCGCGCCTTTGGCGGCGCCGACTCAGGCTGGGCTGGTGATCTACCCGGGTAAACTCTGGCAGCTGTCCGGCCTCATTTCCCTCCACCAGGATCGGCATGGATGAATAACCAACCTGATGGTATTCATCTTCTTCTCCAGGTTCATGGCTATAAAAAATCTCTGCCACCTGAAGGTTGGGGCGGCTCTGCACTTGTACCTGGCGCAAATCATCCTGTTGGCTCTTGTGCAGGCCAGCGAGTAGCTGCCGCTGGTATTGAATACCGGGATCAGACCCTAGCGGGTCCAGCTGGTCCAGTTTCTTTTCACACCACTTTACACTCACCTTGCGAATCGATTTGCGTGCCTTTATCCAGGAAAGGGTGATGGCATCGGGCCGCCTGGCGCAAAGCAGTACCAGCCGATAGCACTGGCGCAGGTGGGCGCGGGGGAAACCGGCATCTGCCAGTACCTCCCGCACCGTGCGATCTCTCTCTGCCACTGGTCGCTCCCCAAGTACCGCCCGGAAATCGGCAATAGCCGCACTAAAGCTCTCTTTATGGGTATTAAGCTGCTGTGCCAGCCTCAATGTCTTTTGGGGTACTGCGAGAAGTCCGGGAAGCTGCAGGGTTGCGCGGGCATCGCTGCCAGAACCCACTGGCTCTGCATAGTCCAGCTGGGTATAGAGAGCACCAGCCAGTGAAAATGGCCGTTCGAAACTTTGCCCTAGAGCCAGGGCTGTCTCCTGTGCGAACTGAGGTTGCAATAAGTAATGCTGCCAGGGCTTGCCCGCACTTTGCAGCTGCTCCAGAGATTCGCGCAGTTGCCCTGCGCTACTGTGGAGCTGCTCCAGTAAAGGGGCGATTGTGCGGGCCAATTCGCGGTGATCTTTCATTGACATTGTTTTGGAGGGTTTTTGAAAATCTATATTAATTCACTTAATAAACCGTTATCAATCTAAATATCCTGAGCTGGGTACCAATTTGTACCTTCTGTCGGTGTCGGTTGTGGTCAATAGTAGGGGGAGTCAAAGGTGACTTAGCGGATAAGCCTGCGTTTCTTTGAGCAGGCCGCTATAATCCCGCGCCAAGTGATTTACTCCAGTTGAAATATCTATCTTATGAGTGCCCAAGTCCCCGACCTTTCCCCTATCCATGAATTCCTGCTGTGCTCAACCCCGGATGCCTGGATTGAAGCGGCGCTGGCCGAGCCTGAAATGATGTTGGTTGACCATGCGAACTGTGAAAAGAAAGCGGCGGGCACTGCGCTCAACTTGATGTTCCGCTACCTGAATGACTTTGAGTTGCTGAACAAAATGTCGCGCTTGGCTCGCGAAGAGTTGCGCCATTTCGAGCAGGTGCTGGCCATCATGGAAAAGCGTGGCATTGCCTATCCCCATGTAAGCGCTTCCCGCTATGCGGCGAGTCTGCGCGCGGAAGTGCGCACTACTGAGCCGAATCGTTTGGTCGATACTTTGATTTGTGGTGCGATTATTGAGGCGCGCTCCTGCGAGCGCTTTGCCAAGATTGCCCCTTTCCTGGATGAAGAGCTACAGAAGTTTTATCTGTCTCTGTTGAAGTCTGAGGCCCGCCATTTCCGTGACTATCTGCACCTTGCCAAGAAGGCCGCGGGTGAAGATATCGAGCACCGGGTGCAGGCCCTGTTGGAAGTGGAGAGGGATTTGGTCCAAAGTAGCGATGGTGAATTCCGCTTTCACAGCGGAGTGCCGGAGCACTGACTCTCAGTTATTATCGAGGCTGGCGATTAATTTAAGAAACTCCCCAAGATCTCTGCTGTTTTCATAGTCTACCGAATATTTGTTATGGAAAAAGACGGTTAGTTTTACCTTGGGTGAATTGATAAAAACCGTATAACCGTCAAAGTCGGTGCTCATCGTCAGCCCTTGGAAATGCCAGCCATCGGCCTCCTTTTGCCCTTCTTTGGTGGCCCGATCGAAGACCCGCAGTGCCTGTTTGACGTCGACTTTGTGTTCTTCTTCCATAAGCTTGATCTCGTGCCACTAAACTAGTTGTTCTAATTGGAGATTTCTTGCCGGACTGAACAGGAAGCTTAGACAACATGGATAGTCATGGCTATCAACAACCTGTAGTGGATACCCGCCTGTTTGATGCCCTGGCATATTTGGGGCTTGCTCCCTTTGTCATAGGCATATTGCTGCAGTTGCTGGAAATTTCACTGCTGGGTATTGATGGGCGCCTGTTTTTTTCCGCATATAGCGTGGTTATTCTCAGCTTCCTCTGCGGTATTTGGTGGGGAGGAGCACTGAATCGCCCTGGCCATCCTCACCGAATTGCCCTGGTGTTACTCAGCAACCTGGTAGCCCTATTTGGGTGGGTAGGGATGTTGCTATACCAAACTTCTTGGGGGCTTCCTGTTCTGGCTATCGGCTTTGCTTTTGTTGCCTGGATGGAGGCGCGGCTGAATCCAAATCTACCCGGGCGCGAACAGTATTTTCGCACCCGCAGCAGGGTGACCTGGCTGGTGATTGGGTGTCACTTGATTATGATTTGGGCGCAGTAGATTACAACGCGGGCTTGGCCACCATTAGGTAGACAATAGCTACCGTTATTGGAAATGCGGTAGCCCCAAGCAAACACCAGATGCGCATAATTTTACCGGTTTTCCTCTTGCATGACCCACTGTCTGTATGAGCGCGTAACTGATACTGCAAGTACACCACTGGTAACCACAGCAGGAACATAACTGCAGTGAGCCCCGCAGCAACTTGCAACCAAGCTTGCTGCATCCAGACTGGATGGATTGTCAGCATACCAATAGCGCTGCCCAATAATCCCAGTACAGCACTACCGGTAAAAATCCAGTCGGCGGCTACAGTTTCCCGGCTTACCCAGCGGAGGACCTGTGAGTCTCCGGATAGCCAGCCGCGAAAGGTATACCAGGCAATGCCGGTACCAGTACCCAGGATGATAATCGCACAGAGGATATGCAGAGTTTTTAGTATCAGATAGTAGTTCATGAGTTTGCCTAGCGTAATGCTCGCGTAACATAGGGGGTGCCGATAAAGATTTCAATGGGGAGGTAGATCTGAAATTAGTAACTTCTGAATAGTTTCACAATATCTTTGTGGTTTTTCAGATCTGCTTGGCGGGGTTATTTAGAGGTTCACCTTTTCTATTATGGATTCTAGGCGATGAAATTAAGTCTCTTACATAAGCAATATCACAGGCTTTTTTATCGCCTGTAGGACGATCTAATACTGCTATATTTCACCTATGCGGAAACCGCCAATAAAGGTTGTGATTGTTAATAACCCTGAGTGGGGCCCGATCTATCCTTAAAAACTGCGTGTATACAAATATAGCCAGGTAGAAATCTGTTTTTTGCCTGCTTAATTTTCCCATTGGTAAAATGGTAGGTTTTTTTCTATCTCTGGGTATATTTTGAGCGACGTACATGATCGGGCTAGATTGGGTGTCACCGTCGCCCGCCTGATGCCAAGCACAATCATGTGATTGAACTATTTTTTCCTATGCTTTTAGCATTCGTCGCGTATTTAGTTTCCTGCAAGTTGTATGAAAATCAAGTCGCACCCTGGTGGCAGGGTTATGCTTATAGGGAGGCAGAGTGATATTTCGTCTACTGTTTGTAGTAGTGTTTGTTGCGATTGGTTTTGTTTTAGGTGTGTTATGGAGTGGGCATGAGCTTCTAAATGATCCCATGATGCTCACAGAGTCACTGAAGCTGCAAGAAGCACCTGAAGCTGTCGGATCTCTCCCGAAAGGTACTATTCTATATCGTTACACGCCTGGTCCATCTACTCCTACATATATAGTTTCTGTAAATACGAAGAATGTGAGTTTACTAGAAGCCATTGAATTTGAAAACTCAATGACGGTCTCTCCAATGAGTAGCTATGTCGAGTAGCGATGGCAGCGGGTAACGGTAGAGTAATAATTAGCGTATGAATTAGCCCTAAGAGAGTGATCTCTTACTCCTTTTGGGGGATGTGGATTTCATACGAAGCTGCGCCTTACTTGTAACCGATTAGATGGCTATAAATGTCGGTGGTTATTTGTTGGCTCCTGAATATGAGAGGAGGATAAATTTATGTTTTGGCCAAAAAAAATTATCAGTGGGGGGCAAACCGGAGCAGATGTTGGTGGGTTGATAGGCGCCAAACGTGTAGGGATTCCTACTGGAGGCTGCGCACCACTGGGTTATTTGACTGAGGAAGGTGCCAGGCCAGAGATGTTGAAATCTTATGGGTTGGTAGAAAGTCATTCGGCAAACTATGAGGAGCGCACCGAGGAGAATGTTAAAAACTCTGATGCAACTCTGATCCTTGCGACAATGCCTAGTAGTGATGGAACTGCCCTTACTCTATATTACTGCCAGAAATTGGGTAAGCCCTGTATTTTGGTGAATCCATGGCGAAATTGTATTGTTGAAATCCGCGATTTTATAAATTCTGTGAGGCCGAAAGTTCTTAACATTGCCGGTAACAGGGAGTCTATTTCACCTGGGTTAGCTGATAAGACAGCAGACATAATTCAACGGGTTTTTTACTGACTTAAGTACTTTCGCTTGTTTTATGGTCTGAATGAATCAGTCGCTCGATGGATTGTGGTGCCCGCAGGCGCAGATCCAAATTTTTATATTGCCCGACCGATATCCAGAAGAAAATACATAGTGCACCGATGGTGACAGTCAAAGTGAAGTAATGTACCCAGGCGGGTTCGGGACCGCCAGGCAGCAAATGCTTTTCTTCCACGCTGCGGCGACGATTTAATATCAGTGCATAAAAAATGACGGTGGTGATGACAAAAATTAAAGACCAGCGTGTTTGTTGTGCGTTTGATCCAACCAGTGCGATCAGGCAATAAACTGCAGCTATAAGCAAGATAACGGTGAAAATACTGTATTCATGATGTGGCATTTTGCCGTATGCGAGTATCTTGAGTGCCACTGCAGAATAGATATAGGGCAATAGCGTCATTATTACCGCTACCGAAGCGATCTTGCCAAACTGCTGGCTGGCGCTGGGGGAGATAGTAGCGAGTACCAGTAGTGACATCAGTATTGCGACAAGAGTAAGGCCCGCGGAGGGCACCCCCTTATTGTTGGTTCTGGCAAAAATACTGGCAAACAACCCATCGTCGGATGCGGCTTTAGCTGACTGCCCCACAAGTAGAATCCAACCGCCTAGAGAACCGATACAGCCGATGGCTGCACATATCGCAACTATATTCGCGGCGGTGTTACCGAGTGCCAGACGGGCAGCGTCGGCAAATGGGGCTGAGGAAGCCAGCAGTTCTTTATTGGGGACCATTCCCATAATGACCGATGAACTCAGCACATAAGCCACTGATGCAATCAGAACGCCACCTACGGTTGCGATAGGTACATTTCGAGTAGGATTTTTAACAACAGCAGCAGATACAGAAGCTGTTTCAACACCGATAAAGGCCCATAGGGTAAAGGTGAGGGTAGTCATTACTGCGCTGATATCACTTTTGCCGGATACGTTCCAGCTTGAGCTAAAAGTCTGGCTATCGAACCAGAACCAGCCAAATATGGCCGTGCCCAGGATAGGGATTAGTACCAGGCTAGTGGTCAGGGATTGGATGCGTCCTACAGTGCGTGGCCCCAGGATATTGGCATAGGTAAGTAGCCAGATTAGTGCTACTTGGGCCAGGGCGAACGTAAGAGGATCTTTGAGTGGGGGAAAGAAGTGCGTGATGTAACCTAACCCAGCAGTAATCAGGGCGACATTGCCAATTACGTTGGCCAACCAGTAAACCAGGTTGGTCTGGTAACCGATATAGTCACCGAAGGCTTTGCGTGCATATGCATACGGGCCGCCAGCGGCTGGATCTAACGCGGCGAGGCGTGCAAAAACCAATGCCAGGGCTACAGCGCCGACAACAGTTACCAGCCAGCCTATCAGGGATATGCTGCCCACTACTGCCAAATTGGCAGGTAGCATAAAAACCCCGGAGCCCATCATATTGCCTGCCACCATGAGTGTGGCTGGTAGCAGGCTGATCTTACTTACTTCGCTGGGGAGCTGGGCTATGGCTGCACCTCCGGCCTCAGGGCATAGATATGATAGCGCCCATTGCGAACTTCCACGCCGTGATTGTCATGGCTAAAACCGGGAAATTCGCGATCGAAGGACTCCAGTACCTGCAAATATTTCAGAGCGGGGCTATCTGCTGTGCCAAAGTTCTCACCCGGCATCAGTAGCGGAATGCCGGGAGGGTAGGGAGTTACACCGGTTGCCGCAGTGCGCCCAGCCAGCTGGTTCAGTGGCAGCATCTCCACATCCCCACGTACTAAAGCCTCGTAAGCCTGAACGGGGCTGCAGTCTGCACCGGGTAGGGCGGAAAAACCTGCTGACATTGTTGCGGTGCTACGCAGCTTTTTCATGCCGGCGAACATTTTGTCGGCCAGGTCGCGCAGGCCAATATCGCCATAGGTTGGATGCTTTTCTAGTAGATTTGGCAAGCATTGGCTGATGGGGTGATTGGCGTCGTAATCCCGCTTGAATGCGAGTAGGGCGTTAACTAAAGTGCCCCACTTGCCTTTGGTGATGCCAATGGAAAACAAAAACAGAATGGTGAAGTCTGTAGTTTTCTCGACGATTATTCCAAGATTATCAAGATATTTACTAATGATACTGGCTGGTATGCCCCATTTATCCAGCTCTCCATTGCGCTGCATGCCGGGGGTGGTGATAGAGACTTTAATGGGGTCTAGCATGCAATAGTTTTTTTCCAGGTTGCCGAACCCGTGCCAGGACTCACCAGGATCTAGCAGCCAGCAAGCTGCTTCCTTACACAGCAATTCAGCGGGAGCTGCGTGAAATGCATAATTGTGTCCGCTACTGGGATCGGTTACCCGATCCGGTTGCCAGCCATCAAAAAACCACTCGCCTTTGTCCTCATACTCCCTTTTTAGACGCGCCAGTACCTGGCGAAAGGCCACGGCTTCGGCAATGGATTCACCAGTTAAGGCGGTGCCGCCAGGACCATCCATCATGGCGGCACTGACGTCGTTGGAGGCCATGATGGAATAGAGCGGAGATGTAGAGGCGTGCAGCATAAATGCCTCGTTAAAGCGTCCGTGCTCGATGGGACTGCGCCCATCGCGAATATGTATCATGGAAGCCTGGGAAAGCGCGGCAAGTAATTTGTGCGTGGACTGGGTGGCGAATTTGGTGGGTTTCAGGTTGGGCTCTGGGTCGTCGCTGTCGTACATGGCGAATCGATTCCGGTATATAGGATTGAATCGCGCATATGCGTACCAGGCCTCATCAAAATGCAGGCGGTCTACCGATTCCCCCAGCAGTTCTTCCACCCTACGCACGTTATAGCAGAGGCCGTCATAAGTGGAATTGGTAATCACCGCATGCACTGCCCGCTGGCCATCCGCCATTTTGGAGAGTGGGTTCTCTTGGATGGCCTGGTCTACCGCTCCCTTGGTCAGTTGCTCAGGCGGTATTGGACCAATCAGGCCGTAATGATTGCGCAGTGGCACCAGGTAGGCCGGTACGGCGCCAGACATGGTGATCGCATGTTCTACCGATTTGTGGCAATTGCGATCGCACAGCGCCAATTGCCCGCGGGTAACGGAAGCCATCACTATCACCCGGTTGGAAGTGGAGGAACCGTTGGTGACATAGTAGGTGCGGTCTGCACCAAAAACCTGCGCTGCGTAGTGTTCCCCTGCAGCGATAGGCCCTGTGTGATCAAGCAGTGATCCTAACTCGGTTACCGAGATAGACAGGTCGGAGCGCAGCATATTTTCGCCGAAGAAATCGTAAAAAGCGCGGCCGGCGGGGGATTTTAAAAAAGCGGTGCCGCCGGTATGCCCCGGTGTATGCCAGGAATATTCATGCACGCGGGCAAAATGAGTGAGGGCAGAAAACATGGGCGGCAATACCGCCTGGCGATAGCGCTCTATGGCCCCTTGGATACGCCCGCTGATAAAGGTGGGAGTGTCCTCCAGCATCCAGATGAAATCGTTGGCCAGTTCCAGTGCGCGGCGCGGCATATTGCCAACTGTCTCGCGGTCGGCGAGTAAAAAGACAGGCAATTGCAGATTGCGCGCACGCAACTGCTCCAACACGTGCAGGGCGGGGTAGTCGCCGTCACCAGGAAGTTCCCAGTTCAATAGCAGACACTGGATTGCGGGATTGGCTCGCAGCATGGCGCTGGCATCGTCACTGGAGACAGTGGTGATTAAGTCAATGCGACGAAGAGCCAGCTCCTCCTCAAGACGTGCCGCTGCGCGCCCAGGAGCGCTGTTGCTGGCGATTTCTCCACTGGCGAGAAGTGCCAGCAGAGAGTTGGGGACCTTTTCTCCAAGTTTGTGCATCACTTCCTGTCCCTTAGGCGCCTACCCAAAACGGCGGAGGGTGAAAAATATAATTTTCTCCCACAGATAGAGTTGTGTGATAACGCCGGCCTACTTCAGGAAGTTATCTTTTAACAAGTCGACCACTTCATCGGCGCGTCCATTGAGAATGGCCTTAAGCCCAAACAGGGCAGTTGAGGATACCTGCTGGGCAGTGACTTCTGGCGGCATCACCAATTCCAGCCGGTTTACGGTTACGTCGAGCAGCGCAGGGCCCTCTACTGCCAGCCAGCGCTTCATAGCGCCCTCAAGTTCTCCCGCCTCTTCGACTTTTTCTCCTGTAAGGCCGATCACTTCTGCCATACGACCGAAGTCGGGATTTTTCAGACCGGTGAAACTGTCCAGTATCCCTTCGATTCGCTGCTCCATTTCTACAAAGCCCAGCGAGTGGTTATTAAATACCAGAAGCTTGAGCGGTATCTTTTCCTGGACCAGGGTTAGCAGGTCTCCCATCAACATGGTCATACCGCCGTCACCACACATGGCGATTACCTGGCGCCCGGGATAGGCTTTAGCCATGCCCAGTCCCTGTGGGTATGCATTGGCCATGGTGCCGTGGGATAGGCTGGTTAGGAATGACCGCTTTCCGTTGGCGCGCAGCTGGCGCAGCAGCCATACCATGGGAGAGCCACCATCTGCGGTAAATACGGTGTCCTCGTCAGCCAGCTTATCGAGTGTCTGCGCTACAAACTGGGGGTGGATCAGTTTGGGGTCAGGTTCATGACCGCGCTCTTGCATTTGCTCAAGGTCTTTTTGGTAGCGCGCACGTAGGTCATAAAGGAATTTACTTTGCTTACGCGCTTTTAATTTTGGCAACAGAGCTTCAATGGTTGTATTTACGTCGCCAACCAGCCCCATATCAACCGGAGTGCGTCGGCCGAGATGAGCTGGCTCGATATCCACTTGGATAATGGTGGCTTTCTCTGGGTAAAACTGGGTGTAGGCAAAATCGTTCCCGAGGCAAAGTAATAAATCACAGGTTTGAATTGCGCGATAGCCTGCGGGATTACCAAGGATGCCATTCATACCCACATTACAAGGGTTATCGTATTCCAGGAATTCCTTGGATTTTGTGGTGTGTACTATCGGAGCGGCCAGGTGTTGACCGAGATTTACCACTGCATCATGGGCGTTGCGGCATCCAATGCCACCATAAATAACAATATTACCAGCTTGGTTAATTTTCTCTGCCAGGGCATTCAGCTCTTGATCGGTGGGGCGTGTCAGCCATTGGGGACGGTGGACAGACCAGGGGACCGAATCTTTCACTTTGGTTTTAAACATATCGCCACTGACTACCACAACTGCCACGCCACGGTGATTGAGGGCGGCCTGTGCTGCCTGGCTGAAAATACGACGGGCCTGGTTTGGGTCTGCCAGTACCTCACAAAAAACTGAACACTGCTCGTAGATTTTTCTCTGGTCCACATCTTGTGGGAAGCCAAGCCCCTGTTCGGCACGGTCGATACAGGAGGCGACCAGCAGTACAGGCGCGCCATTTCTGTGGCTTTCAAAAATACCGTTAATAAAGTGCAGGCTGCCGGGGCCTGCGGTGCCTGCACAAATGCTTAGTTCACCACTCAGGTAAGACTCACCTCCGGCGGCGAAGGCACCGACCTCCTCGTGGCGTACATGTATCCATTCGAGATCTGAGGTGCGTACGGCTGAAGTGAAATGATTGATGGTATCGCCGACGATTCCATAGCAGCGCTTGGCCCCGGCTTTTACCAGGGTGTCGACGACAACCTCCGAAACGGTTTTCATTTTAATCTCCACAAAAAAGGGTGTGGTAATAGAGTTGCTTATTCCGAAATACGCCGGATGCCTCTGTCCAGACCGTGCTCCAACTTAAATGCAGGTTGGAAAGAATTCGCTTGGGCGGCTAGCCACCAGCGCCCGTAAGGGGTTTCCTCAGGTGCATCAATCAGGGAGTTTTCCTCGATAAAGTGCCAGATGTGATGAATGGGCAGGGTCTCGACCGCATTGATATTGTGATATAGGTGATAGGGTTGCAGGTCTCGAGGATCTGTCAGCCCGGCGGCAGCAACAATATCCCCGAGAGCTTCCAGGGTTTTTGCTTGGAATGCTGCTGCGCGCTTGCTCTGCACATCTACCACCAGTCCGCGTTGTCGCTTGGGATCCTGGGTGGTGACACCGGTCGGGCAGGTATCTGTGTTACAGCGTAGAGACTGGATACAACCGATGGAAAACATGAAAGGACGTGCTGCATTGCACCAGTCGGCGCCAACTGCCAGGCACTCAGCCAACCCTGAGGCGGAATAGACTTTGCCGCTGGCAGCCAAACGTATTTTGTCGCGTAGCCCGGCGCCCACCAGAGCATTGCGCATTACGATCAGCCCTTCAATTAGGGGCATGCCCACTCGGTTGGAGAGTTCCAGTGGGGCTGCTCCGGTCCCGCCTTCGGAGCCATCCACCACGATAAAGTCCAGCAATATTCCTGTTTCATGCATGGCTTTCATAATGGCCATGACTTCATAGATATGTCCGACACAAAGTTTGATGCCCACTGGCTTGCCACCAGAGAGGGTGCGCATCTGCTCTGCAAATTCCAGCATTTCAATGGGGGTGGAAAACATTGAGTGTGCGCGTGGTGAAACACAGTCGACCCCTGGCTTTACCTTGCGGGTGGTAGCGATTTCCTGGGTGACTTTTGCACCGGGTAGGACTCCGCCATGGCCGGGTTTGGCGCCCTGGCTTAATTTGATTTCGGTCATCTTGACCTGGTCATTGCAAGCCTCGCGAAACAGGTCGGGGTCGAAACTGCCATCATCCTTGCGCGCGCCAAAATAGCCGGAACCCAGCTCCCATACCAGGTCACCGCCATGTTTTCTGTGGTAAGGACTTATGCCGCCTTCACCTGTGTCGTGATAGAAGCCACCGATTGCAGCGCCTTTGTTCAGAGCTTCAATCGCTGCGGCGGATAAGGCTCCGAAGCTCATGGCAGAAATGTTGAGTAGGGATGCGGAATAGGGCTTAGAGCACTGCTCAGTACCCACTTTTACTCGGACACTCATATCCGCTTTTTTTGCTGGTGTAATAGAGTGCGTCAGCCACATCTGCTCGCCGGAATAGACATCTTGCTCTGTGCCGAAGGGGTGCATATCAGATGTTCCCTCGGCGCGGGCGTTTACTAATCGCCTGGCCTCATAGCTAAACGGCCTGCCTTCCTCATCGCCCTCCACTATGTAGGCGCGAAAGTAGGGACGGAGGTTCATGAACATCCAGCGAATACGGGCGGCCACTGGAAAATTGCGGGTAAGGGTCCACTGGCGTTGGAATATGTCGTAAAGACCCAGAAATACCAGGAACAGGCTCGCTGCCAGCGGGATTAACCACCAAGCGCTTCTGGAAAAGGTGAGCACCAGAAAAATAGGTGTGAGCACCAGGCCCGTCAGCGGAATAATTGCGCGCTTAATTCCGTTTCTACTGGCATAAGCACGCCAAGTACTAATGATGATCATAGGGAGTGCGGCTCGGTATCTTTACAGGGAGTTCTGATACTGAACCTAGATCATCTTGGGGTATTTTGCCGCTATCCCGAGCTATCAAACGTTAAACAGGCAGTTAAGAGAGCGGTTGCCAGTATAAAGTTAATGATGGGCTTAAGAGTGAAAACAATTTGGCGGATTTATCACAATAGGTGTCCTGCGTGATCCATAAAAAGCTAGCTTCCACTGGCGGTAATTTTTTAGTGAATAGCGATCGGACAACTTGTACTTTTTCAGGGGGTACATCTAAGCCTGGCTGTGGCCAATTTTGGCAGTATATTTCTGATTAAATAGACAAAAATGAGGTGCCGTGGAGTCCTTTAATGGAGCAAAAGATGCCGGATTGGGAAAGTTATCAAAATGTGCCTCTGTCGATTACCGAGAGGAGCATTTACAACCTTCATCGCCGTAGGGCTTTGGCAGATATAATTGCACGAGCTATGTGCATAGAGGGGCCCATCAATACCGGGTTGTTTAAGGACGCTATTCGGCGAACCGTGAATCGGCACCCAGTTTTTCTTTGTAGGTATACCAAAGAGCCTGTGACGCGTTTTTTTGAAAATTTTGAAGTGGATTCTATTGATATCCGCGAATTGAATATTTCTCAAAGAGAGAGCTTCTTGCGGCAATACAGTAATGCCCCAATGACATTGGATACCGACCAATTATTAAACCTTAGTCTGCTGCGTACAGGAGAGAACGAATATATTTTTTTGGCAAAATGCCACCATATTATTGCTGATGGTATTAGTTTGTCATTACTTTGGTCAGAAATACTGACTGAGTATCGGCAGCTCGAGGAGGGGAAAAGCTACCAGCCATCACCCGACTCCGTCAATTTTGCTGACTATATCAGATTTGAAAATAGATACGTTCTCTCCAGGCGCGGTGAAAGAGCTCTACATAGCTGGCGGGACAAGCTAGCAAATGAATACGATGCAATAGAGAAGGCGTCCAGCGGAAAAATGGTTTCTCTTTGTTGCGACGTGCTGAGCAGCGATATAAAGGCTCATCTTCTTACCCAAATTCGTGCTCGGGCAGATGCTGCAGGAGTTAGTCTTTTCGCATATTTGTGCTCTAGTTTTCAACAGGTCCTGATTGAAAAGCTAGATAACCATTTCTGGCTTAATACAAGTCTGTCCCTGCGGATAAAGCGTGAGCATAGGAGAGTGCTCGGGCCAATGTTTCGGTTGGGCAACCTACTGGTTCGGAGGGAGGAAACCTGGGAGGTGAAGTTAGCTCGGCTATCCAGAGAAATCCATCATGCAATACGGACGGCTTATGTTGCCGACTCTATTGGTCCTCATGGTAGTGTGGGCAATAACCTCTCGGCTCATTTTTGTTACTTAATCAATTTTTTCAACGTAGCAAGGGATCAAGAAGATTTTCAGGAAATCTATACTGGTGATGTTTCTAAGTGGGTCCGCCTAAATGAAAACATAAAAATTCGTACTATTAATTTGCCTGCACGAATTACGCCCTATGGAATTTATCTTTCTCTTGCCTGTTACGGGGAAATGCTGCGCGCCAACTTCGTTTACAATGTAAATTGCTTTAACCGCGAGAAAATTGAGAGTTTATTTGAGCGATGGCGCTATCTTTTGCTGCATGGGTAGTTAATGTACTCAAGAAATTTATAAGGGCTGCCTCTGGAGTCAATGTACCTAGTACGATGTCTAGTGGCAGTTCCTCAGTTCCAGAGGGGATATTTTTAATGGGCAATTGCAGGCATTCGTTCCCGGGAATGTGTTTCCATTGCAGTGACTATGGAATAATCATTCAGTTCCACCAGGATTTCATCAAGGGTGAGAAGTTGCCAGCAGGCCTGGGCGCCGGGCGAGGGCCCATTGCCTGCGAGGAATTTCCGTGCCAATGCTGCTGCCGGTGCAGCCGGAATCCAGGGGCCGTCACCATTTAGACCGAGAACCTGCCATTGTCGCGTAGCAGTTTCTCCATGTTGGTTTTCACCTTTTACACGAACAATCATTCCACCATGGGGCGTGCCGCCGGGCCAACGGGGTGCCAGCTTGTGACCCAATTGAGCCAGGCGTGCGCTGGTGGCCGGCAGATGAATACGAGCCAACCTGGCGCAGGCGGAAAGGCCCACCTGCAAAGTAAGCGGCTGGAGCCCTGTTGCAAAACGTGCACTGCGCAGCCTGGGAAGATGCTTGGGGCAAAGCTCCAAGTCGGGCACATCGAAATCACACAGCCAACGCTTTCCCACCGGGTGCGCCAGGGTTATCGGGCGCAGGTTCTTCCCGGCAAAGGATTCACGCCAGTGACCTTCCTGAAGCTGCGGAAAACTGTGCCCCAGGGATTCAAAACCCGCGTATACCGTAGCCAGACCCCGGTCAATTCGATGTGCCGGTGCAATGGCAATCTCTAGAGAGTGGATCACCGGCAATTCCTGACCGATTTCCATCAGTGCCGCAGAACTCAGCCCGGGTAGGCTGCTGGCACCGGAAACCATGGCAATGCCTGCGGCTTCTGCAGCGGGCGAGAGCCGATGAAAGTCACATACAAAACGGCGCCCATCGGAGATGTCGATATAAGGTGTGTGGGATTCGATGCAGGCTTTGCCAACCCGATAATCAACTTCCTTTTGGAATGGTCCGGCGCAGTGGATCAGCAGATCCAAGTGCAATGCCCTCAGTTGTGCAGCCAGGTTGATGGAATCCCGCTCAAGGCGCAATCCCTCGGCAAGACCGCCAAGTTGCTCTGCACAGCGGTCTGCCAATCCCTTGTTGCGCCCGGCAATAATCAGTTGGATATTGGGTTCGGATTTCAGCATTTGCGCAATACGCTCGCCAAAATTGCCGTAGCCGCCAAGTATCAATACACGTTTGTTTAGGTTGTTGATCACTTGGATCGAACTCCTACCTTGAGGTCTACAAGAATCATGCAATGGGCCAGCATTGTAAATCAAGTAGATCTTGATGCGTCTGGGGGGTTGTTTTTCCGCCAGTGCGATTTTCTGGCGGGGGTATACAAGCGGTAAGTTTGCGGGATTTGTATATCCTTAACTCATACTTTCGCTGGAAGTATCAGTATGCAGTCAATTGGAAAATCTCGCATAGTGACAATTGACAACGGTGCCTTATACGACAGATCCATCGCTTTGTATCGCTCTGGTGTAGATGTTTGTGAGCGGTCATCAATGTACTGGGCGTCCGGATTGCGGCCCAAGGGCCAGCTGGTTGCTCCGAAACAAGAACAGGCCAGGAGAGTACCGTGGCTGGCTGGAGTTCCTCATTCAGTGTGCCGCTTTCGATAACTGAGCAGCGCATCTACGATTTGAACCATCGCAAATCATTAGCGGACCTGATTACACGTGCGATGTATGTGAAAGGGGACGTCGATATTGAGCTGTTCGAGAAGGCAATTCCAGGAGTTGCTAATTCCTACCCTATCTTTCGCTGTCGATATGATTCATCCCCCACTCGCAGCTTTAAAAACATAGAACTGGATTATTTAGACATTCGCCATATGAGCGAAACACATATAACCAGTTTTTTACGTCAATTCAGCAGCTCTCCGATGGATCTCAATGCAGACCAGTTACTGGGGCTTAGTCTGTTCCGTACAGGTGAAGACGAGTATATTTTCCTGACCAAAAGCCACCATATCATTACGGATGGAATTAGCTTGTCGCTTCTTTGGGCAGAGTCTCTGAAAAATTACTTAAGCCTTGCTACTGGAAAAGGGTTTAATCCCAGAGTGGAAGATACGGATTTTGCCGACTACATCAATTTTGAGGAGGCCTATCTGGATTCCGAACGGGGGCAGAAGGCGCGCTACTACTGGCTAAATATGCTTAGCGAGGAACAAGAAGCTGTTGAGCGGGCATCTCATCAAGAGATTGTCTCGCTTAGTTGTGATGATGTGTGTGACATGATTGAAGGGGAGGACTTAGTCCGAATTAAGGAGCAGGCGAATTCGGCAAATGTCAGCCTTTTTACTTATTTATGTGCCGCTTACCAGCAGACACTCTGTGAATTCCTGCATTTTGATTTCTGGATGAGTACGAACTTATCCCTGCGCCTCAAAAGAGAACACAGAGAGGTATTCGGTCCAATGTGTCGCTATGCATGCTTGAGAGTGCGTAGAGATGAATCCTGGAATGAAAAACTGAGTCGGCTTTCCCTGGAAATAAAGCGTGCGGTTCGTACAGTATATGCCGCCGACTCTATTGGTCCCCATGGTTCTTTGGGTCATAGCCTGAATGCTTCCCGTGCCTATCTGATTACCTTTCTGCAGGCAGAAGAGCATCAGGAGGGTTTTACCGGTGTTTATACCGGTGAGAATTCAGACTGGGTAGATCTCAGCGATGACTTAAAAATACACACAATACCTCTACCGACACGCCTGACACCTTATGGCATATACCTGTCTATGGCTGCCTATGGCGGACGGTTGCGCTCCAGTTTTATCTACAATGTTAATTGCTTCACCCAAGAGCAAATGGAAAGCTTCGTGGATCGTTGGCATGCCCGTGTGATCTGTGGAGATGGGGATAGGATGCCCCCACTTTAATTGGCTTGTGCCCAAGCTGTACTCGTAATAGTCGTACTGCCTCAAGTTTTGACAGTTGTTGTTATGTCACGATGTGCCTTTGTTACCCTTGTAAACAGTCCAGATTATGTAATCGGCGCCACTGCCTTGAAGCGCTCCCTGGATCGGGTTGGCAGTGTTCATCCCCTGGTATGCATGGTGGTTGCTGGCAGTTGTGACAGTCGTCCTCTTGAGCAGGCGGGCTGTATTGTAAGGGAGGTGCGCCCTCCTTCACTTTCTGATGAATTTACCCTTCAGCATGGACGTGAGGCCTTACATAGGCGCGCTCCTTTTAATAAAGGGAAAAAGCCCGAGTTTCATAATCCCTTGAATAATTTCTGCAAGCTGGCACTGTGGGGGTTGACTGAATACGAAAAAGTTTTTTTTCTCGATGCAGATATTTTGTTGTTGCGTAATATCGACCACCTGATGACATTCCCGGAGTTTTGCGCGGCCCCCAACCTCTATGAGGGGTTGGATGGCTTCCACCGAATGAACTCAGGTTCATTCACTGCCGTACCGAGTGAGGCAACCTATCAGAGAATGTTGGCAGAGCTGGATCGCCCCGGTGTTTTTTGGCGGCGCACAGATCAAACCTTTCTTGAGACTTTCTTTTCCAGATGGCATGGACTGCCTTACATCTACAATGCCCTGCAGTATTTGTACCTGAATCTGCCACAACTATGGCAGTGGAGCAGTATCCATGTGATTCACTACCAGTACGAGAAGCCTTGGCAACAAGCACACCCTAAAGCTAAGCAGCTCAAACCACTGATTGATTTGTGGTGGGCGGTTTATGAGGGACGGGATATCAGCGGTCAATTGGATCAATTGAGTCGTGCGCAACAGCTTCAGCCTAATGGAGGAATCTCGTGAGAATTGGTATCACCGGCGCCAGTGGATATGTGGGGCAATTTATTGTCAGGCATTTCCTGCGGAGAGAGTGCCAGGTGAGAGGATTGTCACGCTCCTTATGGAAATCTGAGATTTTCGGCGGTGACAGCAGGCTTGAATGGACCTGCGGTACTATGTCGAGCGATCAGGTACTTTCCGGGTTTGTCGAAGGGCTCGATGCGGTGGTCCATGGGGCTTTCGAGCATTTGCCGGGGCGATATCGTGGTGGGGAGGGGGGCAACCTTACCGGCTTCCTGGAGTCGAATTTGAATCGTACTCTGGTATTGATGCAGATGGCCTACGATGCCGGGGTAAAAAAATTCATATTTCTTTCCAGTCGTGCAGTCTATGCCACAGGACAGTTACGTGGCGACCTATGCGAGGATGGTGCAACCCAGCCGGAAACTTTCTATGGGGCATATAAGTCTGCTGTAGAAGCTATGGTATCTGCTTGGGCCGGGCAAAGAGATTGGCACGCGGTGTCCTTGCGCCTGACTGGTGTTTACGGTGTGGTAAATCCGTTAGTGCGCAGTAAGTGGTATGACATTGCTTGTGCAATTATCAGAGAGAAGCGCTATTCCCAGGGAAGGAATGCCACCGAGGTGCACGGCACAGACGTAGCCAGGGCAGTGGAATTATTACTGGAGGCGAAAGATGCTCGCGGCCATGCGATAAACTGCAGCGACCGAATAATAAGCAATCGCGAAGTGGCGGAAATTATCCAGTCGATTTCGGGCGCGCGTGGGCCACTGCCATCAGCAGCACAGGGGATGGAGCCGGCAGTGTTGGATTGTGCCTATTTAAGATGCAAGGGATTTCGCTTCGGGGGAGAGAAGCGTTTGTGGGAGAGCCTGCGGGAGCTGGTTGAGGCCGTGCGGGAAGAGCATAGCCTCAAGCAGTGCTGATCAGCCTATAGGCCAGTGGATCAACTCCAGCGAGTCCTTGCCCGCTTTCAAGCACCAGCCATTGCGGTCCCAGTCCCCAAGTACGATGCGCTCTGCCGGAGTTCCGTCAACGTCAAGGCTGTGGCGCCCGGGCCTGTGAGTATGGCCGTGGATCAGGGTGTCCACATTGTGCTCGCGCATTACCCTTTCCACCTCCTCAGGAGTTACGTCCATGATGTCTTCCGCTTTGCGGCTGTTCATCGCCTTGGAGGCGGCGCGGATCTGTGCGGCAATAGCACGACGCTCTTCAAGAGGCTTGGCCAGCAGCGCCTGCTGCCAGTTACTGTCGCGGGCCTGGCGGCGAAACGCCATATATTCCTCGTCTAAAGTGCACAGGCTATCGCCATGCATCAGTAGAGCCTGGTGGCCGGCAAGGGAGAGAGCGGTAGGGTCTTGTAAAAGCACTGCACCAACACGCTGGGCGAAATCAGTACCTAGCAGGAAATCGCGGTTGCCGTGCATCAAGTACAATTCTACACCGGTATCAGTGTAGTGGCTGAGTTCCCGGACAACCTCATCAATCAGCGGGGCATCGTCGTCATCGCCAATCCAGGCCTCGAAGAAGTCGCCGAGAATATACAGTGCTTCGGCACCGGCGGCTGGACCGCGCAGGAAATCAAAGAAAGCCCTGGTAATATCTGGGCGTCCCTCGTCGAGGTGCAAATCAGAAATTAAATAAGTAGACAATGTCCCCGCCTTAGAGTCTGAATGGACCCGAGAAATTACTTGCCGGCGTAGTCGTCAGAAATGCTGACACCAGTGATCTCAATGGTTTCCATGGGTACATCCTGATGGAAGCCTTTGCTGCCGGTTTTCACGCTCTTGATCTTGTTTACAACGTCCATACCATCGGTCACCTTGCCGAAAACGCAGTAGCCCCAGCCCTGTGCATCTTTGCTGCGGAAATTCAGGAAATCATTGTCTTTAACATTAATAAAGAACTGTGAGCTGGCGGAATGTGGATCCATAGTGCGTGCCATGGCCAGGGTGCCAGTATCATTTTTCAGGCCGTTGTCGGCTTCGTTCTCGATGGACTCGCGGGTTTCCTTCTGCTCCATTTCGGGGGTCATACCGCCGCCCTGGATCATGAAGTTGTCGATCACCCGGTGGAAAATGGTCCCAGTATAAAAGTCATCACGACAGTACTGCAGGAAGTTGGCAGCAGTCTTTGGGGCCTTGTCGAAATCCAGTTCGATAGAGATATCTCCGTGGGTAGTGTGCAGGGTGATCATAAAGTGTCCTATAAGGGTTGATTTGGGGCGGCATGATACCTTGTAGTCCGTAGCTGTAAAATGCTGCGATAGCAGATCGGTGCCGATTGCCTAAAAAGTGAACGCCGCCAACCAATTGATTGGTAGCAGCCTTTTCAAATTCGATATTCTGTGGCCCAACTAGGCTATAATCGGCCGTTTACATTCGCACAGCTGTAACGAGAAACCTATGACATCCGAGAGCAAGCCCGCTCACTTTTTACAGAACCTTATCCGCGAAGACCTGGCCGAGGGTCGGGTGACTCAAGTGGCAACCCGCTTTCCACCTGAGCCGAACGGCTATCTGCACATTGGCCACGCCAAATCTATTTGTTTGAATTTTGGTCTGGCACAGGAGTTTGGCGGTACCTGTAATCTACGCTTTGACGACACTAACCCTGCCAAGGAAGAGGAAGAGTTTGTCGACGCAATCAAGCGCGATGTTTCCTGGCTGGGCTTCGAATGGAACGGTAAAGCTAAATACTCTTCGGATAATTTTGACCAATTATATGAATGGGCCCTGCACCTGATTAAAGAAGGCAAGGCCTATGTCTGTGACTTGTCTGCTGAAGAGGCTCGCCACTACCGTGGCACGCTCAAGGAGCCGGGTAAAAATAGTCCCTACCGCGATCGCTCTGTGGAAGATAATTTGGCGCTGTTTGAAAAGATGCGCAATGGTGAAATGGAAGAGGGCCAGTGCAGCCTGCGCGCCAAGATCGATATGGCAGCGCCCAATATTAATCTGCGCGACCCGATCATTTATCGTATAAAGAAAATGGCCCACCACCAGACCGGTGACAAGTGGTGCATTTATCCCAGCTACGATTTTGCCCACGGCCAATGTGATGCGATTGAGGGCATCAGTCACTCTATCTGTACCCTGGAGTTTGAAGATCACAAGCCGCTATACGACTGGTTGATCGAGAATCTGCCGGTGCCTTCACGCCCGCGCCAGTATGAATTTGCACGCCTGCACCTCAACTACACGGTGGTATCCAAGCGCAAACTCAAGCAGCTGGTAGACGAAGGGCATGTAGACGGCTGGGATGATCCCCGTATGCCGACACTTTCCGGTATGCGCCGTCGCGGCTTTACGCCAGCTTCAATCCGTAATTTCTGCGAGATGATCGGCGTAACCCGCTCTGATTCCGTCGTAGATGTGAGCATGTTGGAATACAGCATTCGCGACGATCTGGATAAAAATGCACCGCGCGCCATGTGTGTGATGGAGCCTTTGAAGGTCACCCTGAAAAATTACCCGGAAGGCCAGGAAGAGATGCTGTCAGCACCCGGCCACCCGGTACGCGATGACCTGCCGGCTCGTGAGCTTCCGTTTGGGCGCACCCTCTATATCGAGAAAGACGACTTCCGCGAAGAGGCCAACAAGAAGTACAAGCGCCTGGTGTTGGGCAAAAAGGTACGTTTGCGTAACGCCTATGTGATCTTTGCCGAAGAAGTCGTGAAGAATGATGCCGGTGAAATTGTTGAGGTGATCTGCTCAGTTGATCTCGATACCTTGGGTAAAGACCCGGCCGACGGTGTTAAGCCAAAGGGCGTTATTCACTGGGTATCTGCCGATAACAATGTCGATTGCGAAGTGCGTCTCTACGATCGCCTGTTCAATGATGCATCGCCGGATGCCGGCGGTAAGAATTTCCTCGACTGCGTAAACCCGGACAACCTGCAAATCCTAAAAGGCTGTAAGGCAGAGATCGGCCTGGCCAAGGCGGAGCCGGAGCAGGGCTACCAGTTCGAGCGCAACGGCTATTTCTGTCGCGACAGCAAATATGGCAGTGCGGAAGCACCGGTATTTAACCGCACCATTGGCCTGCGCGACAGCTGGGCGAAAGAACAAAGCAAGTAGTAGCAAAACCAGTAACTGTCTAAACGGCAGTTTCGTTGGGTGGGTCAGTGAGCGGCCCGCCCCAGGCAGCAAAAAGAATTCGAGAGAAAAGATGTCTCTACAGGTCTACAACACGTTTTCCGGGAAGAAAGAACCCTTCGTACCATTGGTGGAAGATCAGGTGCGCATGTATGTGTGTGGCCCCACCGTGTACAACCGTGTGCATATTGGCAATGCCCGCCCTGTGGTGGTGTTCGACACCCTGTACCGGGTGCTGAAAAGAAACTTCAGCGATGTGATTTACGCGCGCAATATCACCGATATTGACGACAAAATCATGAAAACCGCGCGGGATAATGGCGAGGAAATCGGCGTGCTGTCGGCGCGCTATGCCCAGGCTTACTACGAGGATATGGCCGCGCTCAATAACCTGGAGCCGGATATTGTCCCCTACGCCACCCAGCACTTGCCGGAAATGATCGCGATGATCGAAAGCCTGCTGGAGAAAGGCCATGCCTACGCTGCAGAGGGGCATGTGCTGTTCGCAGTGGAGTCCATGCAGGAATACGGCCAGCTTTCCAAGCGCTCCCTTGACGATATGCTCGCCGGTGCGCGTGTGGAAGTGGCACCTTACAAAAAATACGCCGGTGACTTCGTACTGTGGAAGCCTTCCTCAGATGAAGAGCCCGGTTGGGACAGCCCCTGGGGGCGTGGTCGTCCGGGTTGGCACCTGGAGTGCTCGGCCATGATCAAGAAGCATCTGGGTGATACCATCGATATCCATGGCGGTGGTCGCGACCTGACTTTCCCTCACCATGAAAACGAGCGCGCCCAAAGCTGCTGCGCCAATGGTGTCGACTTTGTGCGCTACTGGATGCACAACGGCTACGTCAATATCGACGGCGAGAAAATGTCCAAGTCTTTGGGCAACTTCCGTATGGTTAAAGATTTGCTTGAGTTGTACCCCGGTGAAGTTCTGCGTTTTGCGTTGCTGTCCGCTCATTATCGCTCTGAACTGAACTTCAGTGCTGACTTACTCGATCAAGCTTGGCGAACCTTGGACACCCTCTACGGTGCCCTGCGTGAAACCGAAGCCGTTGAGGCTGGAGCTGCAGATTTGGGTGGCAGCGCCTTTATCAAAGCGCTGGAAGATGATCTGAATACGCCCATCGCCATCAGTGAACTGCATCAGATCGCTCGTGACCTGAACAAGGCTGAAGATGCTGACAAAGCGCGCTTAAAAAGTTTACTGCTGGCTGCCGGTGAAATGCTCGGTATTTTGCAGCAGGACCCGGAAGCCTGGTTCAAGCAGGCCCGTGGTGGAGAGGAGTCTGTTTCTGCTGAGGAAATTGAAGCGCTGATTGAAGAGCGTGTACAGAGCAAGAAAAATCGAGACTTTGCCCGTGCCGATGAGATTCGGGAGGAGTTAAAATCTAAGGGTGTAGTACTAGAGGATAGTCGAGAAGGTACCAAGTGGCGCCGAGAGTAAGGTGCCTCTTAATCAATAGGAACACTCAAGCTCTTTCCCGCCCTCATTTCAAATAGGTAATTGGGGTTGGGGTAACATCCGAATTTCATTTGTAGAAGCAAACTATGAAAAAAGTATTTGTCTTGATCATCTCTATTGTTGCAGTGGTAACCCTGACAGCTTGTGAACCCAAGCGTGGCTCCGATGCTTGGTGTAAAAAAATGGACAGTGTGCCTAAGGGACAGTGGACCATGAATGATGCGGGCGACTACACCAAGTACTGTGTCTTCAACCAAAAGCCGGAAGAGGAATAAGCGGGCCTATAGTCGTTGTTCTTCGTCGATTCCTACCAGCACTTCTTCCGCCCGCTGACCGGTAAGTACCGCGAGCAGGTGGTTGAGTGCTTGCGTCTTTTGTATGAGCGTCTGTACACCGCCAAGGCTGACTACGGTGAGTCTTTGCTGCGCGAGCAGATCCTGGAAATTTTTGCCGAGGCCCTGACCCGCGCGCCCCAACTCGATAGTGAAGATGGCGTACAGGACCCCGAGGGCCGCTTCCGCAACCTGCGCGATCAGGCCGTCTGGGTACTGAACAGCCTGGTGGAGTTCGGTTGGTTGGAGAAGCAGGTGGACAGCGCCACGCTCACCGCCACCTATCCGTTTAGCCGCCGGGGCCGCCTTTTTACTCAGCCGCTGGTTGAAGTGAACGGCACTCGCGTGCGCACCCGCCACCGCAATACCCGCAACACCTTAAATGCCCTGGAAGCTTTTGCCAGCCGAGGTGAAATCCACGACTTGATCGATGCCTGGGAATACTCCGAGCGTATCGTGGCGGATTTCACCGATATGATCGCCGAGCTGGAAGAGCGCAAGCGGGAAATGGTGCGGGAAGTAGAGGCCCAATTGCTGGTGCAGCAGGCCACCGATGAGTTTTTCTCCTTTATGGAGAGCCGCTTCCAGCCGGACCTGGCTATCCGTTTGTCTGCGGATAGCGTGGAAAAACATCGCGATTCCATCAATCGGGTGATTGACTGCATTCGCTGCAAGGAGGATGTGCAGAAAGCGGAGTGGGAGAAGCGCCTGCGCCAGCTGCTGCCGGAGTTAATGCAGCCCGGCCAATCCCTGTTGTGGCTGATGCTCGATACCATCGAGGACCGTATGCGCCGCGCCTGCGAGGTGAAGTTGCCCGCGTTGCGCCGCGCGTTACAGGGTTTTACCAAGCGCGCGGATATTATTATTCGCCAGCTCAGCTACCTGCACAGCCAGGCCGAAGGTGAATTTGCCGACCTGTGCCAGCGACTCGGTGAAAGCCAGCAAAAAACACAAATTCTCGAGCAGCTGGGCGAACAGTTAGGCGGCTTCCAGCTGCGCCTGTTTGACCCCAAACAAACCCAGCTGTGGCAGCGCAATCGCCGCCAACCGGTAAATACCCGGGTCGAAGATGAAACTCCCATCGGTGAAGAGAACCGCCGCGAGATCGAGCTGCAACAATTGCTCGACCAGGCGTTTAATTTCAACAACAGTAACCTGCGCGATTATCTGAGTGATGCCCTCGGCACCGGCCGCCAGATCAACAGCCGCAACCTGCCATTGCGCGATGCGCGTGATCTGCTCGCTATGAGCCATGTGATCGAAGCAGCGGCGGTGAACCAGAGCGGCGCCGCCGACCTGCAGGTGAAATTTACCGGTGAAATCGCCAGCAATGACTATTTCACCGAATTTGACGAATATATCCTGGAGCTGAAAAACAGTGATTGAACAGGCTTTGGAAGAGGCCCTGGCGCAGTGTCGCCTGAACCGCAGCGAATTTTCCGAGCTGCTGGTGCGCCTGTTGGATTACGGCGTTATCTGCCGGGATGAAAGCGTAATTGAGACCACGCTTTACGATCGCTTCCAGCGCTGCGAGCAGCTGGTGCGAGAGTGGTTGGCCCCGCTGGGGTTGCGTTTGCAGCACGACAGCCGTTTCCAGTTTATCCGCGTGTATCCGCCCGGCGCCGAAGTGCCGGGTTTGCCGGATCAGGAAGAGCCGCACCACGGCGGCTTCCGCGCCCGCCTCAGTCAGCAGGAAGTGGCCGCGATTCTCGCCTTACGAGTGGAATACGATAAAGCGCTGCGGGAAGGGCAGGTGGATGAGAGTGGTTGCGCCGCGCTATCGATGGAAGCCCTGGAACTGGGCATGCGCAACCTGCTGAAAATGTCCCTGCCAGATAAGCACGCCGAGCGTAAAAACCTGCTGAAGAAATTGCGCCAGCTGCGTTTGGTGCAGTTCAGCAGTGAAGAAGTGGAGACCAGTGCGGAAGTCTGGCTGCGCGTGCGCCCGACCATCGCCCACTTTGTCAGCGAGTCGGTATTGCACCAGCTGATCGACAGCGAAGCCCCGCACGCAGTGGAGAGCGAGGCCACTCAAGCTGATGAAATTGATGAGGTTGAAGAGGCGGAACAAGAGCAAGCGCTCGAACGCATCACTCCAGAAGTCGAAGATAGCAGCCTGTTTGAGAGTGAAGCCGCTTCCTAGATGAAAATAGAGGCCGCAGTAGCGGCTATAAAAAATCGAAAACATTCGACCGCCCGGGTTTGTGTAAATCGCGCCCGGTAGCCTCGGAGAGGGGTGTCGGCTTCCCGCCTGTAAAAAGACCCTGCTTTTGAAAAGACCGTTTTTTTGAAAAGACTATGTTCCTAAAAAAACTGATCCTGATTAACTGGGGCAATATCCCGCAGTTGGAATATGATTTCGGCCCGATCAACCTGTTTTCCGGTGGCAACGGTTCCGGTAAAACCACGGCGGCCGATGCTATCCAAACATTGATGACTGCCGCCCACGACACCCTGTTTACCTTTAACCCGGGGCAGGATGAAACCACCCAGCGCGGGCGTGGTGGCAAGCAGGTGCGGACACTAGCTTCTTATGTGCTGGGTTGTGACGACGGCAGTTACGCCCGTGTCGAGCCCACCGACTGTTACATTGCCGGTATTTTTCACCCCACCAGCGGTGAAGACGATGCTGAGCCTTTTACTGCAGTGATGGGTATTCGCGCACACCTGGATAACAGCAGCAAACCCGCCCAGGCCCGCCAAAGTGATTTGCGCTTTTTCGTATTCCCCGGCGAGCAGTTGGTGATGGGGGATTTTGTCCGGGATTACACCGATGGCAAACACCTGCTGCCGCTGGATAAATTCAACCAGGTCCTGAGCAAGCAGTTCGAAAAAGTAGAGCAGTACGACAAGAAAAAGGCCTACCTGCGCCGCCTTTACGGTGCCCTGCGCGGACGCCGCGATGCGGTCTCCGATCGAGAGGCTATGCACGCCGCGCGCACCTTTGCCAATTTTATGGCCTACAAGCCAGTAAAAAGCATCAACGATTTTGTCGCGCAAGAGGTGTTGGAAAAACGCGATCTGGGTGATGCCATCCGCTCCGTCTCCGAGCTGATGAAAACCATTCACAGCATGGAGCAGGAAGCCCGCCAGATTGTGGAGCGGGTCAGTTCCCTGGAGGCCATCGCCCAGTCGGTAGAGCTCTATCGGGAGCAGTGGTTGCAGTTGCGGGTGCAGGAATATTTGTGCGCGCGCCACCGCCAGCAGCGGGTGCAAAAGAGTTATCTGAGTGGCAAGAACGACCAGAAAAAACTGCGCAGCGATCTGGACAACAATGAGCGGGAAGTGCGCGTCGCTTCCGAGCGTGTCGAGCAGCTCAACGGTCAGCTGGTAGAGCTACAAGCCCAGCGCCTGGGTATCGATGCGCTGCGCAATAAGGACGAACTGGAACAGCGTATTAACAATGCCCTGAGCCTTCTGTCCCAGCAGCACACTCCCATGTCTGCCGAAGAGGCCCGCTGGCGCGAGAACCGTGAGGCCGCCGAAGAATTATTAAACCTGCTCAACTCCACCTCTGCCGAGCTGGAAATTGCCGCTTTCTCCGATAAAGCACTGGTGCAGGCGATCAAGCAGGTAGCCCGCGAGGAAGACCTGCCGGATCTGCATAAGTTATTGGGCAAGGACTGGATCGACCTGGCTGCATTGGAGCCACTGCGCGAGCGCGCTGCCAGCAGCGAAGCTCTACAGAACCGCCTCTACGACCTGCTGGATAGCAGTGGTAAAGCTGGCGCCAGTGATGAGGTTTCCCCCAAAGAGCAGATTGCCCAGCAGGCCTCCCGCTGGGAGCAAAAAGTGCAGCAACTGCAAAAGCAGCTGCGCACCCAGGAGAGTCGCATTCAGCATCTCCAGGCCAATCGCGTGCGCTACCCCCAATCGGTGGAAGTGGCCCTGGCCGCAATTCGCGAGCAGTGCCCTGAGGCGGAGCCCCGCGTCCTGTGTGATTATGTGGAAGTGCTGGATGAGCGCTGGCAGATGGCGATTGAAGGCTATCTGGGCGGCGCGCGCTTCTCGATTATTGTGGAGCCGGAACATGAAGCCCGCGCGATTCGTATCGTGCGCAGCCTGCCCGGGCGCAACAACCGCGCCCGCGTGATCCAGGGAGATAAAGCCCGCCGCGATGCGGAGCGCCTGGATACGCCGTCGGGCTCTATTATCGAGCTGATGGAGTTCACCCATAAAACTGCCGAGCACTATCTGCGCGCCTCTTACGGTGCAGTGGTTCAGGTGGAGGATGAACACGAGCTGCGCGGCACCCGCCGGGGCCTGACTGCCGACGGTATGGCCAGTGGCAACTACAGCATGTGGCGCTGCGATATGGACGATGCCGAGTTGGTCTTCGGCCAGGGCGCCCGCGCCCGCGCACTGGCGGCGCAGCAGCGCGCTATGGAGCAGTTGCTGGAAGAGGCCGCCCACGTCAACGAGCGCCACCAGCTCTACCGCCGCGTTACCAACGCGGTGCGCGGACTGGCGAATATCAAGCTGTTGTCCATTGTGGATTCCGCCCTGGCGGCCCAGCGGGAATGGCGCAGCGCCGAGCGGGCTCTGGAAAACCTGGACCTGAAGGACTTCGAGCAGTTCGAGCAGCAGGTCGATGAACTCAAGGCCCAGCTTAAAGACCAGCAGAAGCAGCTGTCGGACCTCCAGCGCAAGCATGGCTCTCTGGAGACCAAGCTAAGAAGCAACGAAAAACTCTTATACGCGCTGTCTGGCGAGCTGGAGTCCCTGGACGATGCCGCCAGTGACAGCGAGGAAATGGTAAGGCGTATTACCGCCATCGATCCCACTTTCGATGCCGAGCAAGTGCTGGTTACTGCCGATGAGCAGGTGGAGCGCGCCGCCGACAACTTCGACTTTTCAGCGGATATCGAAAGTTGGCAGGGGCAGCTGGAGAAATACAGTCGCCAGCTCGATCGCGCGGTGATGGAGTACAACGCTACCTGTGCCAGCGTCGATACCCTGGTATTTGAGCCCGACTTGAGTGGCAGCCATAAAGATGGCCTGTTCAAGTTGATCAGCGGTCTCGGCGATCAGGTAGAGACCCTGCGCAACCGCCTGAAGAACAACCTGCTGGTGGAGCGCCACGATCAACTGCTGGGATTGAAAAAATCCTTTAACACCACTTTTGTAACCCACTTGTGCCACGCTATTTACCAGTCCATTAACGATGGTAAGCGCGTGTTGGATGATCTGAACAAAGAGCTGGAGCACCACCGCTTTGGTGCGGATCGCGAGCGCTTCCGTTTCGACTACCAGTGGGTAGCGGAATTCAAGGAATATTGGAGTTTCTTTAAGGCGGTAATCGAACTGCCGAACTTGGGCGAAGAGCAGAGCCTGTTCGACACAGACTTGGCGCCCAAGCACCGCAAGGTGCGGGATCGCCTGCTGAGTATGCTACTGAGTGAGGACGAGCAGGTAGCGCGGCGCGAGCTGGATCGAATCAGCGACTATCGCAACTACCGCAGCTATGAGATTTATAAGGAACCGGAGGGCAAGGAGCCGATTGCGCTCAGTCAGTACGGCACCGGTTCCGGCGGCCAGCTGGAAACGCCGGCTTATATTATCCGCTCCGCAGCGGTCACTTCGGCCTTCCGCTTTGGTGAGAGTGGCAGCCATTTGCAGATGGTGCTGGTGGATGAGGCCTTCTCCAAAATGGATGAGTCCCGCTCCAAGGAAGTGATCCGTTACCTGACCGAAACCCTGGGGTTACAGCTGCTGTTTATTATGCCCAGCAGTAAATCGGGGCCTTTTATGGACCTGATCTCGAATCAGTTTGTATTCAGCAAGTGCCCCAGTGCCAAGCCCATCGGCCAGCTGAATACCCGGGTGTATGTCGATCGCAAGGTGTGCAACCAGGAGCGTATCGCCGAACTCTGGGCCAACCACCGCCGCACGATTCGCCAACAGGCGTCGCTGGATTTTATGGACCTGGTAGAAGTAGAGGGATAGGTATTTTCGGGGGAAACCCCTCCATTGGCAGGGAGGCAAGCAATGGAAAAGGCATTGCCCTATTGGGTAGAGGAAAACCCGCTGTTAATCGGCATCCTGAATTTTATTCTGGATCGGCGGGACAGCCAGCTGGAACGCGGCAAGGAAGCCCGCATTAGTTTCAGGCTGGATTTGCGCGCTGGCAGTAAGCGTTGGCTGGAAGTGTTGGAGCCCCTCAGGGACCCCGACCAAGACGAGCAGGAGCTGTGGAATGAATTACAGCACTTTGCGCGGGAATACCAGTGTTTTACGGTGAAACCGAATCCGAAAAGGCGGCCGGGTGTTGCCGAGTGGCAGGGGGCCCAATTAATTTTTCGGGATGCCAGCGAGGAACAGCTGCGCCTGTGGCTCAATCGCCCATCCCCCACCGTTCGCCAGTCCGCCTGGACCAGCCTGCTGGAACCCTATGTCGATCGCTTTGAGAATCCCTCTGCTTTTCCCCTCGAAGGGTTGGAACTCCAACCGGGGTTTGAGTCCGTCGAAGAAATTATTGCTTGCTGGGTGTCTGTCGGCAAAGAGCTGATCTTTGCCGATAAAATTTCCTGGCGACAATTGGCCGCGCGCTGCTTTAGAGGGGATTCCAAATACCTGGAATTACCCAGCCGTCAATCTCTGGTGCGCAATCTCTATCCTGACCTGAGCCGTAAAATCCAGGAGCGCCAGCTTTTACTCCACGCCTACCTGCCCAGGCAATTTGAGCAGGTCATTTTTATCGAAAACCAGGACACTTTTATTAGCCTGGCGGAGCTGCAACCCAGTCGTGCAGCGCTGGTTTATAGCGAGGGCTACCAGGGCGGCGCAGAACGGATTCGCAATGGGGAGAGGGTGCGCTTCAGCACTATCAATGTGGTTGGTGAAAATATCCGGCAGCAATTCCTTAACTGGTGGCACGATGGGGAGTCCCGAACGGTTCCAACATTTTTCTGGGGGGATCTGGACTATGAGGGATTGCGGATTGCCGCAGCGCTGAGAAAGAGCTTTCCCGACTTGCAGTGCTGGCGCCCGGGCTACGATCTGTTACTGTATTTTCTGCGCACGGGAAAAGCCCATGCTCCGGAGCAGGCAGAAAAGGTGGGGCAAAAGCTGGTGCAAGCGATTGGTTGCCAATACGCAGATAGCACGCTGTTGCCAGCAATTTCAGACAGCAATCGCTATGTGGATCAGGAGGCGGTTGAGATTGGGGAGCTGGCCGGGACATTGGTGTGAATATGTCGCTATCCGATAAATTTTAATTGCTCGTTTTTATGGAATGGTGACTATCAAGGCTTTGGCAGGCTTTTGAACTTGTTTTTTATGCGCAATATCTCGGAAGATACAGAAAATTTGCTGTAAAAATGCCCTTCTAAAATAAGAAGGGATGTTTCTGGAGATTTTATGCGTCAGTTTTCCATTTTGGTCATTTTCGTTTTGGCCTTTGGCGGCGCCGCTGTTTTGTACGAGAAGGAAAGTCGTAAAGTAAAAGGCGTCCTGACCCAGATTACTGAGCTACAGGCGCAGATGGGCGACTTGCAAGCGGAGGTCAATCGACTTAACAGCGAGCTGGAGGCAGTGAAGCTTGCCGAGCGTCGCCGCCCGAATCTGAGAACTATGGCCAGTCGTATCCGCCGAGAGAGCACACCTTCCACGCCGCCTAAGCCTGTGGTGGAAAAACGATATGAAAGAAAGTCCAGCGGCTTGATTACCTCCGATGTCACTACAGCACCACCCGCCATCCAATCTAATAATGGTAATGCAGAGCAGGGCAGCGAGTGGTCCCGCCCGACCATAGATGCAGACCAATATCAGGAGGAATCCGGGGGGCAGGAGGTACTGGACCCTTACCAGTAATTTGTTCTCAGCTATTGATTCCAGATTGAAAGCCCGCAAAATACCTGCGTCTTGGCGCGCATAGCGCTAGGTATTTCGCAGGTTTGCTGTTTGTAGCAGACTCAATATGTAGCCACGGTTTGTGAGAGGCGATACGGCCAATGTCGTTAGATAAATTTTATGCATCTCTGAGTGGACAGCTGGAAGGCCTGCTGTCAGCTGAAAGAGACTGGCTGGCCAATACTGCCAATGCCAGTGCATTGCTTTTTATGGAGCTGGAAGATATCAACTGGGCGGGCTTCTACTTTCTGCATGGCGAAGAGCTGCGCTTGGGGCCCTTCCAGGGCAAACCGGCATGTACTCGCATCCCGGTAGGTGCCGGTGTCTGCGGCACTGCAGTTTCCACTGGCGAATCCCAATTGGTTGAAGATGTGCACCAGTTTCCCGGGCATATCGCTTGCGATGCGGTTTCTGCCTCTGAAGTGGTCATTCCGCTTTACGATAATAATGGCCATTGTCTCGGTGTGTTGGATATTGATAGCCCCACCGTTGCCCGCTTTACGCGAGAAGACCTGACAGGTTTGCAGTCCTTTGCACAGGTGCTGCTGAAATCCTCCGATTTGCCAAGCTGATGGCATTACTGTGGCAGAAGCAGGTAGGGGGTACCTGTTATCAGGTGCGTAACCATGGTGCCAGTGTGCGCCTTTACAGTAATGGGGTTTTTCACTCCCAGTGGAACCCCCGAGACCCTCTCAAGGGCTCCCTTTGGGAGCTGCTTCTGCTGCCGGCATTTTTCATTGATGAAAAGCGCTTGAACTCGGTGCTGCTGCTTGGTGTAGGAGGTGGCGCCCTGATTCGCTTACTGCAGGCTTATACCTCGGCAAAGCGTATTATTGGGGTTGATCTGGACCCTGTGCATTTAGAGATTGCCCGGCGTTTCTTCCGTGTGAGTAATGTCGATCTGGTGTGTGCCGACGCCACTGAGTATGTGGCGGATCACCTAAATGATCCTTCCAATGAACCATTTGATCTGGTTATCGATGACTTATTTGGCCACACTCAGGGAGTGGCGCAGCGCGCGGTGCCCGCAAATAGACAATGGTGCTCCAGCCTGATGTGCCTGTTACACCGGGATGGCGTGCTGGTGAGTAACTTTGGTGACAAACACGAATTGCAGGGCAGTGCTTGGCGCCAGCAGTCTATGCGCCAGAGATTAAAAGGTGCCTGGATGGCGTATATGCCTCAGTATGAGAATCATATTTTGGCAGTCAGTCGCAAAGCTTTGCCTTTGGCGGATCTGCAGTGCCGCGCACCAGATAAGATTAATCCAACCAACCCCAACCGACGCCTCAATTTCAAGATGAGCCGGCTGCGTTGACAACTAATTTTTGCCCGCCTTAGGACTCAATTCCGGCACTAGGGTGACAAATATGGGAATACTTACCAGTCACCTAAAACGCTGTCACCTCAATACTGATATTGATTGGCGCCCTTTGACACCGGCTGCCTATACTTAAGTCAGCGACGTAGTTTTTTTGGGACCGGTCGATGCGGTACAAAACTGTTGAGGAAGTGATCCAGGAAGGAAGGGACTTTCATGCCAAGCTGGCGCTGCAATATGAAGAGTATGAGCAGCTCGCCACCAATAAACGGGTCGAGCTACTTTTGGATCAGCTTCGACGACGGGAAGACTCCATGAAGCACTCGCTGGAGAACTTCCATGCAGATCTTCCCCCAGGTGCTCTGCATACTTGGGTGCAATTTGCTCCCGAAGGGCGCGAGAAAGAATTCCTGCAGCGACTGCGAAGTATCGATATTGAAAACCTCGACGACATTGCCAAATTGGCTATGGATATCGAGATTTACCTGGCGGATCAATATCGTGACTTGGCGCAGGGTGCAGAAACGCCCTCGGCACGGGAAGCTTTCGAACGTTTGCGCCAGCTTGAGGAGCTCGAGGAACACACGCTTTCGATGAACCTCTTCAATTTACGCGATTATTAGGATCGCAATCCTGCCCTGGCGACTGCTTTTCCTGTTATCCGTATCGCCTGCGCTCTAAGGGCGGAGGCGGTACACGCAGAACCCTTTCTCTTTGGTGATTAGCCGCACATCAGAGAAGTAGTGCGGTCCCTTCTTTGCCAAAGGAATAAACTCATTCACCACAAAAAGTGCTGAGCCGGTAATTTTAAGTATCCGCGCGCTGTGCTGTAGGAAACGGTCAGTGAGGTCGCCTTCAACCTGGAACCCTTGGTGAAAGGGCGGATTACAGAGCACCAAATCTGCGATTCCGCCTTCCAACTCAGAACCGGCATCTGAAGGCAATACCACGCCCTTTATACCCAGCTCGCGGAAATTCTTTTCGCAGGCCAGTAGAGCAGCGGCATTGTTATCGGTGCCGGTAAAGTGGAATTCGCCTAAGGGGGCCAGCTGGGCACTGAGATAGCCGTAGCCGCACCCCAGGTCCACGACGCGGGCGCCAGGTTTCGGCAGTTCGGTGGTGAATTGTTGGGCCAGCAGCGCGCTACCTTTGTCGATCTTGTTCCAGCCGAACAGGCCAGGTTTGCTGTACAGGCCGTTGAGCTCCGGCAGACTGCGTAGTTGTGGGTAATCCAGTTCGCCAACTAGCTCCTCTGCACTTGGGTGATCCACTCGGTTAGTACTGGAATAGTCATTGCCGTGTTTTTGCAGTTGTTTAGCAGTGCCAAGGCGCTCAGCTACTTTAGCCGCATAGCTTTTGATGCCGCTCTGTTTTCCCCCAAGCAATACCAGCTCGCCGCCTTCACCGAGAAAGTGTGGAGCCTGGTTGATGATGTGATGAACTACCGCCTTTTCTTTGGAGACCGAATAAACGATGCGGCGATAGTTGCGGTCCAGTTCCCCAAAGTGGAAGTCGTTAAAGAAGCTGCGGGCCACTTTGCCCTCTGCCTGCTCAGCAATATCCCAGCGATTACTGAGCAGGTCACCATCAAAGTGAAATCCCGGCTGCAGCAGGGATTTACTGTTTTCATCGGCGATCCACAGGGTTTCTCTGGGTGCCTGGAGGAGTTCCTGTAGGAGAAGGGCAGACATATTGTTTATTGTACCGAGGCGATTTCTTCAGGGGTTAGGAGGCGATATTCGCCTTCTTGGAGTTCTTCATCGAGGGAGATGTCGCCGATTCTCTCCCGGTGTAGCTCTAGTACCCGGTTACCCAAAGCGGCGAACATACGTTTTACCTGATGATAGCGGCCCTCACCAATGGTGAGGCGGACCTCGTTAGCATAGAGAATCTCAAGCTTGGCCGGTTTGGTTCTCTTCTTTTCGTTGTTGAGCCAGATGCCCTTGGCAAACTTTGCCACCGCATCCTCCTCAATCCTCTCTGCCAGCATGGCGTAGTAGGTTTTATCACAATGATGGTTTGGTGAGGTCACTTTATGGGACCACTGGCCATCGTCGGTGAGCAGGACCAGCCCGGTGGTATCGATATCCAGGCGCCCGGCAATATGCAGTTTGGATTTATTGGGCTCGTCAATCAGGTCCAGTACCGTAGGGTGTTCGCCATCTTTGGTTGCGCTCACATAGCCCAGAGGTTTGTTCAACATAATGTAGCGTGGCCCCGGCTCGTGCAGGGGCTCGCCATCCAGGTACAGTGCATCGCCGGCCTGTACCTTGGCGGCTGGGTCGGTGACTATCTCGCCATTCACACTGATGCGCTCCGCTTTGGCGGCGCGCTTGACGTCGGAGCGGGAGAGGTCAGTCACCTGGCTGACCGCCTTATCCAATCGTATAAAACTAGCCAATCTTACGTTCACCGGAATCGACAGATTGGTAGATAAGGGTATTGATGGTCATAGGGCCAACACCGCCGGGCACCGGGGTGTAGGCGGCAGCACGATCAATCAACGGGCCAAGCTCTATATCGCCCACACCGCCTGGATGGTAGCCGGCATCGACAACCACTGCGCCGTCCTTAATCCACTCAGCCTTGATAAATTCCGGCTTGCCTACGGCGCCCACTACGATATCTGCGCGACGGATATGATCGGCCAGATCTTTGGTGCGCGAATGACAGATGGTGACGGTAGCGTTGGCGTTTAGCAGCATGGCCGCCATTGGCTTGCCTAAGATGGGGCTGCGACCTACAACCACGGCATGCTTGCCTTCCAGTTCAATATTGTAGGCTTCCAGCAAGCGCATAATGCCTTTTGGAGTTGCACAGCCATAGGCTTCTTCGCCCATGGCCATACGACCAAAGCCCAGACAAGTTACGCCATCAACATCCTTATCCAGGCTGATAGCGTCGAAGCAGGCGCGCTCGTCGATCTGTGCCGGTACCGGGTGCTGCAACAGAATGCCGTGGACGTTGGGGTTGGTGTTCAGTTCTTCGATCTTGGCGAGCAGCTGCTCAGTAGTGGTGGAGGAGGGCAGTTCCACCTGCATGGAATCCATGCCGATACGGCGGCAGGCATTGCCTTTCATCTTTACGTAAGTGGCGGAAGCGGGGTCATCACCCACCAGGATGGTAGCCAGGATTGGCGTTTGGCCACCACTCTTCTCCTTCAGTGCGGCTACCCGAGCCGAAAGTTCCTCTTCAGTTTTCTGTGCCAGGGCCTTGCCGTCCAGAACCAATGCAGACATAGATGCTATCTCTAACAATAAAAAATCGAGTGCTAAATAGACCGGAGTCTGCTCCAGCACCTACTTTATATAGAAGGGCGGAAGCAGGCGGCTTTCGAGCTGCTTACTTTTTATCCGGTCGGATTCGCGAAGTGCGCCATTTTCGCACAGGTTGGAAATAATTTCGCCACTTCAGGCCCTTGAGAGGCAAAAGGATAAACTTCTTAAAAAATAATAGCTTAGAAGCGTTGACACAGGCCTGGGGTATCAGTACTATGCGCGCACTTCGCAAATGCAGCGATCTAAACAACCACCCCAAGGGCGGTAAGCAAGATCAAAGAAGTGCGAATGATTGGAAAAACGGGGCATAGCGCAGTCTGGTAGCGCGCCTGCTTTGGGAGCAGGATGTCGGGGGTTCGAATCCCTCTGCCCCGACCAATTTTCCGGGTTCACCTTGCGCCCGTAGCTCAGCTGGATAGAGCATCCGCCTTCTAAGCGGATGGTCGCAGGTTCGAGTCCTGCCGGGCGTGCCATCTTCACTAGATGGTGCTGGTTTGGCAAAAAGGACTCAGTCTGAAGCCAGATTGGCTGCAAGAGATATCCGGAACTCAGTACTGCCACAAGGTGCTGAAGTATATCACTACTATGGTGGCCGTAGCTCAGTTGGTAGAGCACAGGATTGTGGCTCCTGAGGTCGCGGGTTCGATCCCCGTCGGCCACCCCAGATTCTTCCTTGTTTATCAAGGACTTGAAACCTCGCCTAGTGCGGGGTTTTTTCGTTTTGGGCCTCAGTGTGGTAATTTGGTGTGGTAATTTTGGCCCTAATCTATGTTGAGGTTTGGGTTTTAGTGATTGATACCACAAGGAATTTGGTGTGAGTGAAATCCAGTCAGTGACTTCCGTTGAGGCGCTTCGATCTATTGAGACTCGGGATGAGCTCCTTAAGGAGATCGGGTTAGTTAGTTCAGAGGTAAAAGCTGGCTCTGATTTGGATGTTATCTGTGCCAAACTCATCGCTTTGAAGCTGAAGTTTGATAGTAACCCTGATCTTATTGATGAGCTAATAATAAAAGTCGAGGAATCGGCTGCTGGGCATAGCAGTGACCTCCTCTCGCAAATGAGAGAGATGGCTAAGGAGAAAAAGCAGGCTTTTAGTGATCTGCGGCCGCTGTTGGAGTTCACGCTTGAGACGTTGGAGTGGCTGCGTCGCACTCAACTTGACCGGAAGAATCTATATGTAGCTAAACGGGGCGTTGATACTGCTGAAACTGGTGTTGAGGCGGCCAAAGAGGGCGTGAGGGTTGCCGCTGAAAGTACAAAAGCTGCAAAAAAAAGTGCTACAGCAGCAGAGGCTAGTGCTGAAATTGCTCGTACAGGTGCAGTGCATACTAGATGGGGGGTTTGGGTTGCTGCGGGCTCTGCTTTAATCGCGGCCCTTGCTCTTTGTTACCAAATTTACTCCCAAAATAATGCTGTTTCAGTAAATCTAAACTCCCCTGTAGATTTACAGCCGATCACTCTTTCCGATGATTCTATCAATAGCCTAACTCGCTCGATTGCAGTTGTGCTTACAAAAACAAAAGGCGAGATTGTAACTTTATCGCCTGAATCAATTGAAGACCTTAGAGTAGTCTCTGATAAATCAATATATAACCTAACTCACGCAATTTCAGTCGAGATAGCTAAAGCAAAAGGTGGGCAGGTCACTTTATCGCCTGAATCAATCGAAGACTTGAGAGCTGTACTGAGACTTGAGCTTGAAAGTAGTGCTCGTATTGGTGTTGTAGAAACCAAAGAGGAGGTTGAGCAAAAGGCAAACTAAATTATTTGCCTTTTTTTGGGCGCTTCCGGTCTAGGCTGACAACTTTATCTGCTGTTCGATTGTATCGCTCTGCCATCGAGCGGGTTTTATGTCCGGTAAATTTCTGCACATCGCCGTCAAAATCACTGGCGGCTTTAATTTTCAAATCGTGAAACCGAAAACGTTCCTTCATAACTCCCGTATTCAGGGCGACTGGCCGCCCTATAAGTTGGGTAACATTAAAGTCCATTCGAGTATTAATCTGTACATCAACATTGCCCAAAAGTATGTGTTTATCCTTTGGGGTAGCTCAGGGCTGGATGTTTGCTTTAAGCTATTTCTAGTGTCTCTAACCAAATCCCTCTATGCTGAGAATTGATCCAATAGATACCAGCTCCACTCTTGTAGTCATCAGCATATTTTTTAAGTGATTCTGTGTGTGTTTCAAAAATAGTAAATCGAAAAGACTTTACTATATCGGCTTTTGGTGTGTTTGTTCTAATGGCTAGATCTAAGGTATATTCCCCAGGCGTCCATACGAAGAGGTTGTTGAAGAGGTCAAGAAATGGGGCAACAAATTCATCTGGAGCTTCAATTATTTCATTCATTTTACCGCCAAATTCTTCTTCCTTTTGCGCCCTTATTTTATCAATTTCATTCTTTAAAGATAGCTCATTTTCCCAAAACTCTTTTTCCGCTGTTCTGCTAAGGTTGTTTATAAATGCAGTGTTGTGGTTCCACTCTTCATCTGGCTTGATGATGAAGCGGGTTAAATTAATTAACTTTCCGTCCTTCGGGTCCGCTACGTATGTTTGTGCTGGAAGGTTTAATATTTCTTCTTCATCTCTTTTAATTTTTGCATCTATTTTTTTTACTTTTATAGGTTTGCCTCCGATATTATGAATAATTAGATGGATTTGTAAGGTGGGGTTTCCTATGTAGTGTGTCAGGAATATGCGCTGATGGATCTCCAGCTCAAGCTTGGGTTTTTTTATCATTACACTAATGGGTGGTAACTGTGAGAGAATTAGGGCGGTTAGGGCAATTATCGCTGTCCAAACCTTTGGGTCTGCAATTGTCATTCGTATCCCGGTGTGGGTTAGGGGTTGGTGTGTGATTTGACTCAATGTCTCAGAATGAGTGCGAAATGTAAATTGACTTCCTTCATAAATCAAGTTGAGAAAGTTTTGCCCGTTTTAAGATTTTTTATCCGTATTTCTATTTTTTTCTAAGATAGCTACTCGGTCAGCAGTACGGTTATACCGCTCAGCCATAGACCGCGTCTTATGCCCGGTGAATTTTTGAACATCCCCTTCAAAATCACTGGCAGCTTTAATCTTTAAATCATGAAAGCGAAAACGATCCTTAATAACCCCCGCTTCCAGCGCAGCCCGCTGCTCTCTTAACCAGGTAGCATTAAAGCCCATGCGGGTGAAGGGGCGCCCGGTACGGCTGCGAATAATGTGGGTGGTTTGAATTTGTGCTTCGGTGTTGGTGGCTGCTGCGCGATCAACTGCCTCTCTGAGGGCTGAGCTCCATAGCTTTAGTTGGGCTTTGCCTGTTTTGGCTTGCACAATCAGTAGGCCGTCTTCTTGGATATCTGAACGGGTGAGGGCGAGTACATCCTGTTGCCTGGCGGCACACAGATAGCTAATTTCCATGGCGCACTGGTGCATGATGTGGCCGCGTTCACCAAGCCATTGCCAAAAGGCTTCATACTCCCAGTCTTCCAAATAGCGACCGCCAGCTTTTTCCTTGAGTGCTTTAACTACCACTGTAGGATCTTCGATTTTTACAAACCCTCTGGCCTTACCCCACTTCATCACAATGCCTAGAAAGGTTTTTTCTCGGTTTGCTGCGGTAGGGTGTTCTGCCCCGCGGGCATCCAAAAACATCTGTACCAGTGGTGAAGTGATTGAATCAGGTGTCATCTCTCCAAACACTGTCAATATACGTTGGCTGTAGCGGTAGTAGTCTTTTTGAGTTTGTGGTTTGATATGCTTGGTGTACTGAGGTGATGCGAAGTACAGCTCAACAAGGTCTTTAAGGGTGAATTCCTTCTCGACCAAGCCAGCAAGGTAGCGCTCGTATGCGGTCCAAACTTCTGCTTTGCTGGCATCCTGTTTAGCTAAATGCTTGGTTGGATAGCCCCTTCGGTTTACTCGGAAGCCATTCTTGTACCGCTCAACATGCGGTGGCATCCATGCATTTTCGGGGTTGCGCCTCCTGCCCATCAGCTTGCTGCTCCAAGATTAAAGCCTGGGGGTAGGTTAACACCTGGCGAGCCTGATTTTGTGGCTCCGCGGGCCAGGGTGGCTTGGTTGACCATTTCCCAGGTTAGCGCGGGGGATCTGTCTTTTTTCAGCACGTAGGGAATCCGGTTGGCATCAAGAATACGCTTTTGCTCTTCGGTATTTTCGGCGGCAGCACCGGTTAGGCGGGCTATTTCATGCTTGGTCAGCAAGTTACCCATCGCACATCCCTCGCGTTGTTGTCTTCTACCCAAAAAGCCCGCACTAGGCGGGCTATGAAGTGGTTTAGGGGAGGGTGACTACTCGTCATCTCTTTCCTTTAGTTGGCCGTCGATAATGCTGTAAGTGGTGAATTGGTCGGTTTCCTTGTCGAAGATTTGAACCCAATATTTAAAGAGTTCCTCTTTGGCTATTTGGGCGGCCTTTTCCTTTGCTTCTTCAAGGGTTTCGGCAGACTCCTGAAAATCTTTTACTCCACCCATCATCAGGTTGTACGTGCCGCAAAATAGTGCATATCTATTCATTGGATTCTCCTTAACTTTAAAAATGGGCTCCTTACAGGCAGCCCCAGAGAGGTACTACTGACTGATTGCGCCGGGGCGCGTAAAACTACTAGCTGGCCTTGGATGCGCTTTTATCTTCAATAAGATCGCGAATCCAGACCATGCCTCTCGATGTAACCTTGGTGATGATGTACGGCACCTTAACCGGACCACGCTCAAACTCTGCATTTTCCGCTACTAGTAGGCCCTGTGTCGCAGCGAACTTTGTCGGCGAATTGCGCATGGGTTCTCGGCTATGTAACAGGCCATTGTTGCGTAGCAATTTGAGTAGGCTATTCCTGCCCATTTCTAGCGTGCGGGCGGCCTGGGTAATGGTGAAGAGTTTTTCCTTTTTCACGCTGCCTCCTGGTCCTTCAATTTTTGTTCTGGTGGCTGGCCTTGGATGGCTTCGGAGAGTGCCGCGATTTGTTCACGCATGCCGTTTATTTGTAATTGTTGGGCTTCTACCGTGGCCATTAGGTCTTGAGTGATGTGCAGCAGCTGGGAGAATTCATTCATGGTTTGTTCCTATCAGCTTCTTGAACTTTCTTTCTCTACCTATTGCCGGCTCCCAGTATTTGCATGATTGGCAGCTCCAGCCGCGCAATAACAGCTTCCCGTTAAATACTGGCTCTGCGGGTTTTCTGCAGCGCACGCAACGTACTCTTGGGAGCTGCTGAATCTGTTTCACACTGCACCTTTCCTCTGCGTTTCAAGGTGAGACCACTCGACGCTAAGGGCGCGAAATTTTTGCTCTCCATGAGCAATGACGCTGTGGGGTTCTTTGCCCTGGTAGCGAAGCGTGATTACGTTAAGTGCGTGCTGATAGTTGTCACCATCGAGTAACGCGAGTTCGGCGATAGGGACCGCGAAATCACTGCTATTCCAGGCGGAAAGCAATACCTGGGCGGCAATGGCACTAGCGCCGGAATAGCCATTGGCCACTGTGAGAAGAGTTTCCACGCTCTGTTTTGGGCTGAAAGTGTTCATGCCGCATCACCTCCAAACGAAGGGCAATCATCGCCCTGCACAGGTCGAACCAAAGCAGGTTTTGGTTGCGCGGATATCGTGTTGCTGCCTTTATGATTTGCAGCAACGATTGGCCCGCTATAACCGCTGGGGTGTTTGATATCGCGTTGAGTTTGAGCTGTTGGGAGTACATAGACTTTGACGGTCATACGATGCCCTCTCGATTATTGCGGATGCGGAGTGTTCTAATAGTGGGGCGGCGTTGGATGCGGGTGCGTAATTGCTCCTGTGCATCCGTACCAATACTGCTGAGAACTGAAGCGATCAGGGCGAACTGAATTAATCCGTGCTTTACCGCTTTGGCCACCGCCTCAGTGCTGTTACGGGCATGCAGCTTGTAAAAGCATTCCGCCAGCAGGTTGGTGACATTTGCCACTGAGCACTGCATAGCTTCGGCGGTCTCTTTGTTGGAGAGGCCGCGGGCGCGATGCGCTAATGCTTCTGCCTGGCGTGGGGCCAGAGGTTTTAAGGTGCTGACGATATGCATTGGCGTTCTCCCTGTGCCGATACAAACACGATAGCAATAGCTATCGCCTAATTGCAATAGCAAATGCTAATAAAATTGAAGAACAAGTAGATTTTGGTGACAGTAATTTAGTAGTGGAAGGTAAGCTTTGAATATCTGTAGTGAGGTGATTTGGGGGGATCAATCTTCGGTGTGCCTTTTCTGTGCACGCCGAGGAGGCCTAAAATGGGAATTTAAATTAGGCCTCTGAGGTTATGTTTTCAGCTAAGGAACTGCGGCCGGCAGTAATTACTCAGGAAGGAATGATCCAATTATTACCCCGCAAATAGTAACTGCAAGATCAGTGATATCCTTAGATTCATAACTTGGGTTGATTGGGCGTAAGTATCTCCGCCCCATATCTTCCTGATAAGATTTAAATGTCACTTCGCCATCCAATTTAGCAATCACTCTGCAGCCATTTGTTGGGGTGACATTTGGGTCAACAAAAATAATTGTTCCTGGAGGATATGACCGTTGTCCCGGATAGGGACTTGTCATTGAATCACCCTGTATTCTAAGGGCAAAGCTGCTATCTGAGTGATTGCAGGGGCAGGGTAGCCAGTCCTCTGCATCTCCAGGCTCGAATAGGTCCACTGCTTCACAGAATTCACCTGCCTGAACCCAGCTGATTAGAGGTACGCGGCCATGAATCTTTGGGCCAGGAAGTACGTTAGCGTGGGATTTAGATGGTGTTGCCGGTGAGGAGTCGGTGTTATCTAGGGTGCCCTGATCAAGCCCGAGAGTATTCTCAAGCTTCCTGGCAGCTTTCTCTCCAAGATTTCGATGCCCATTTAAGAGCTGCGAGATGTATGTAGGGTCTACACCAAACACGCGGCCAAATTCAGCCTTAGAGGCATACCCTTCAACTATTTGGCGGAGATTCTCACGCCTGACTTCTCTTATATCCATCCAGTAATCGTCTCAAACATTAGCAAAAAGTAAATTGCACTTTGCTATTGCTATCGATAATAGCGTTTGCTATCGTTTGTTCGCATGGATACTGAGGCTTTAGCCGCCTCTTGCCTGGGAAAGCGTGCAACTTGCCTGTATTTACCCGTGGAAGGCGGTCTTAGAGAAGTTCTAGCCAGGCATCAGAATTCCACCTTTGGGTAACTTAGATGAGATGCCTGAAGAACGATCATTTTCAAATTCCTCTGTTGTGACTTGGTAATTCTGCTGCTTGTGGAGTAGGGCGGTAATCCGGTGCGCTATATGGAAATTTATACAGGAGGTGGGTGGTGAGCTTTGAAGCTGCGGCATGGGCCATTAAACGCAGGACTAGAACACCAACAGCAAAGCTGGTTTTGATTGCGTTGGCCGATTGCCATAACAGTGACACGGGGCAGTGTGATCCGGGTAATGCCTACCTGGCCGACGTTGCGCAATGTACAAAGCGTTCGGTGATTAATGCCATCGAAGAGTTGGAAGAATTGGGCTACTTGAGTGCCGAAAAATCCAACGGGCGCAGAACCAATTATGACCTCTTTTTACACGTAAACCGGTGCAATGATTTCACCGGTGAAAAATCTTCACCGGTGAAAATAAAACACGAACCGGTGAAATCTGTGCACCCAACCGGTGAAAATGACAACACGTCCTTCTCTATAGAACCAGTAAGAACCAATAAGAAACCAGTAGAGAGAGGCACAGTTCCAAATCGCGCCAACCCCAAACGCGGCACTCGCTTGCCTGGAAACTGGGTTCTCACGGACAAATTCCGCACCGAAGCCCAGCGCCTCCGCCCAGACCTGATCTCCCGAATCCACGACATTGCCGAAAGCTTCCGCGATTACTGGATATCCCAGCCCGGCCAGCGGGGCGTAAAACTCGATTGGCTCGCCACCTGGCGCAACTGGCTTAAACGCGAGAAGTACTTTGCACCCCAGCCTCGGGGGTCAGGGCAGCGGCTAACGCGAAACCTCAGCGCAGTAGAAATCGCAACGGATACCAACTGGTAAAACCCAATCACCAAGGAGAGCTCACCATGTGCACAGTCACCATCCCAGAAGCCATCGAAAGGATTTCCACCACCAACCCCAGCAGTCCGCTGGCCGTATTCCGCACCAAGTACGCTCACCTCGTGGAGGTTGTGTTCGCGAATACGGTGGTTACCCAATTCTGGATAAACCAGGGCCATATAAATTACCTGGGCACGTATCACCGAGACAATCTGCACGCAGCCGAAAGGCGATTTCAGGATTACTACGAGAGCATGCCGCAGGCGGCGTGATGGGGTGCTTGGCTGGTTTTTGGTTTTAGAGATTTGAAGGGGGAGGGGCGATGTCTGAATTAGGCATACGTGAACTGTTGTGGGAGTGGTCCCGAGCCTACCCGGAGAGAGCAGGGGATTCCATATCCTGGCCGCGTAAGTCCGCTTTTGCGAGGGAGATGGTATCGGGTCATAGGGAGAGCCTTATACCGGTGAATGAGGCACGAGCAGAAGAAACTGATCAGGTTGTAGGTATGTATCTTCGGGCAGTCAAGGGGCGGAAGAGCCAGAGTAAAGTAGAGGCTGAGTTAGAGGTATTTTGGCTCCGCTATTTTCGAAGATGGGAGCTGCGGGATGTTTCTAGAGTGGTTAAGAAGTCGGTGGCCAGTATTAAAACTCTTTGTCAGATTATTGAGTCGAGTATTGAGATAGCATTCAGTATGTGGGAGAGGGCGAAATAGAAATTGAATTCTGCCTCCTCTACTAAAAGGAGGCAGATAGGTCACCTACTTAATCGCTCGAAAATCTTCATCAACATAAAAATTTTCTGAAAACTGCGTGGTTTTAGTGCAGCCTGGAACCTTTGAGGTTGCAGTAATAGTAATAGTGAACCAGCCCAAGGAGTGCGATTTTATAACTGCAGATCCGCTAGTACTACCACTCAAAATTTCGCCATAATTGACTGACCAAGCATAACTATAATTGTCTACTGAATTTCCACTTAAATAGTATCGACCATAAGGATGCATAGGTGGGTAATAAGTTGGAATACTTTCTACAATATCCATGACAGGAGGGGCAACACAGGGTTCCGGATCAACAATAATAACTGGGCATTCATGGCGTTGGCCATTACAGCTTACATAGTCGGAACCTACATGGCATGAGGAAGTTTCTCCTGAACAACTGACAATCGTAGAGTCATTTGGACATTGTAATTGAATATAGCAATCGCCAGGACCTTGAGGTATTGCGTGGCTGAATTGAGCAAAACCTAAAATAAGGGTTAAGACTGCCAAGCATTGGAAATACTTATTAATTCTCATGATTTTATGCCTATTAATTATTGTTTGTATAAATAGGAAGTTCAATTTGGCACCAAGCTAAAACGGCACCAATCGGCATATTATAGAACGCTACCCTTATGCTCAATTGGCTCTCAGTACAAACTATTACAGATGTGGCACGTAAGTTTTAGTAAAAAATATTTGTGGATATTTGGAAGTGGGGTTTTTATCAGAAATTGCACGTGTTGACAGCTAGCCATGAAATAAGTAATCTCTGGCAAGCTGTCAAGTTCTCATGCAGCGAATAAGGAATTCCCCTAAAACCGGCCTCTGAGCCGGTTTTTTTGTGCCTGAATAAACTGAGGCCTCATGTTTAAAAACGACTATTTCACAGAGTCGGAATTGGCCTGCCGATGTTGTGGCAAAAATCATTTCAAAGATGAAACGCTTAGGCGCCTGATCCAAGTTAGAGAGCGCTATGGCAAATCGATGATTGTTAACTCCGGTTACCGCTGCCCAGCTCATAATGCTCGATTAAATGCCACCATGACCCATACCACCGGGCAGGCTGTTGATATTTCTGTGGCTGTAGACAGAGCACATGAGCTTATGAAAGTTGCCTTAGAAGAGGGTTTCAGCGGTATAGGGGTGAAGCAGAAGGGGCCGATCAAAAAGCGGTTTATCCATTTGGATGACCTTGATTCAATTCCTGGCGAGCGTGTGCGCCCTACGGTATGGAGCTACTAATGTTTGCAACCATTTCAAATCTACCTCGTAGGCCTTACAGTAGCTCATTAGCTATGGACGATTGATCAAAATCCTAGTGGCTAGCAAGTCCTTAGGATCCTGGAGCTCGTGTGTCACGATTGTACAGAAACCATAACATGCTGTATTTCTAAGCCTGGAGCTCAGGGGGCTAGTCCGCGATATGGGTGAGTGATGTTGATTTGCGCCAAGGCCGAAGTATACTGCGCTGCGACACTGCCCCAGTAAGATAAGAGCTAGGGCAGGATTTTTGCTCATTTGAAGGGATAGGCAGATCTGATATTGCGTAGTTTCCTAGGTTATTTTAGAGAGAGCAATCAATTGGGGAAATCAAATTGATGTATTGCTGCATTCTAACCAATACGGAAATTTGAATAGTAGCTTTTATGTAAGATAGCTTCCAACTAAGCATCTACGCTAACTACAGATGGTGGGATTAGCGGTTGAGTCCATGGTGTTTTTTGTGATGGCTGGCTTGAGGGTAAGTTCTACCAGATCAAATTTAAAGAGCGAAAAATTTTATTTTTAAGCTGTAAATAAATTTCTAAAGAGGATATAAGGTGAAAAAAATTCTTCTATTATTGTGTGGTTTTTTGCTGCCCGCCATCTGCAATGCAGAATTTTACTGGCATACATCTAAAATAAAGGCAGTTTATCCTTTAGCAGATGGTAATTTTGTTTTGCAGTTTGAGAATGAAAGCTCTGACTGCCCCGGCCAATTTTCGCCAAAATATCACTATGTAAGCGTCGGTGAGAGTGGTGTCACACAAGAAGGGTCTGAAAAGATTTATAGCGCTGCGCTTTCTGCTGCTATGGCCAATAAGCAAGTCAGGATTAATTTTGACGGTTCCCAGCCAAACTGTTTTATTAATCGCCTAATTATAGATTTCTGAGGAGTAAACGATTCTGCCCTATATTCGGTCTGACTTTTGCCAGTGAAGGTTTGGGTAAATAGTAAAAGCCTAGTTTTGGGGAGAGTAATAAAAGTTTAAATCGCTCTGATTACGAACTTTTGTATCCTTAATCATTTTCGAGCCCGCTTTGTGCGGGCTTTTTTGTATCTGGTACCCCCTTGTTTTAAAGCGACTAATTAAAGGAGGAGTTGTCCAGCCGTTGTTGCAGGAAGATCCACTTTCGAATGACACGCTGCTCAGCTTGATAAAAGTCAGGGAGCAGTTCAATAGGCCGATTGTGATTAATTCCGGTTATCGCTGTTTGGACCAATACGCCTATATCGGCTTCACTATTTAGCTACTATGCGCTAGTTGTGCTTTGGCCCTTCAGTACTGTGGATCGAGTTGATAGATGGTGCATGACCCGTCAGCATCAGTGTATACAGTTATTTCTCTTTTACCGCTCGCCCAAGAAGCTAGGGCCACTGAGATCATTACTGAATCTTCTTTATTGATTTTCATCAAGTTGTGAGCTGTACTGGCGCAATTAGCTGGGACCCCAGTGTCCAATCTAATCAGTAGCGAGGTTCGGGTACTTGCCATAGAGTTTTATACTCCTATATAGCCTTGTGTTTTGCGCACTAAATATCTCACTTTGGAGCTACTAATGATTTCTGCTATTTCCGAATTAATCGGCAAGGTCATAGACAAGGCATTCCCGGATAAGACAGAAGCTAATCGCTTAAAGGCACAGGTGGATTCAAAGTTAATCTCAATGGACCTGGAGGAGCTGAAAGCGGCAACCCAGATAATCACTGCTGAAGCAGGGGGAGAATCATGGCTACAAAGAAACTGGCGGCCAGTAACAATGCTTACGTTCGTGGGGCTGATTGTCTTTCATTGGCTGGGGTGGACGGCACCAAACCTCAGCGAGGACCAGACTCTCGCCCTTCTGGAAATCGTAAAAATCGGCCTCGGTGGTTATGTCGTGGGGCGCAGCGTTGAGAAGGCAACCATTGCCTGGAAGCAGTCATGACACTTCAGGATACCCTAAGAGAATTAGCGGATAAGGCTGGCTATATGACTGCTATTGGTGCGGGAACTTTTGCGGGTTGGCTTGCTAACAACTGGCTTGGCCTTGCGGGTGTGCTTATCGCCGCGGTTGGTCTGATGGTGAATTGGTATTACAACCATAAGCGCTTGAAGCTGCAGGAGCAGCAAGGCGGGGACGATGGACGTTAGTGTAAAGCTGGATACTTCAAAGTTTGATCAAGCCTCGGCTGAATTAAAAAAGCAGTTGCCTTATGCCAGCTCGGTTGCCCTAAATAATGTAGCCTTTCGTATACGGGGAGAAGAGCGCTCAGCGATGGGGCGTGTATTTACAAACCCAGCAAAATTAACGCTGAACTCTGTATTGGTAAAGAAAGCCACGAAGCGTTCTGGCATTGCCAAAGTCTTTATCCGTGATCAGGTTTCCAACGGAACTGCACCGAGTAAATATCTTGCCCCGTCGGTCATGGATGTGAACCGAAACGACAAGCGCTTTGAGCGTGCACTTCGATATATGGGTGTCCTGCCTGCTGGTATGTATGTGGTGCATGGCGAGGCGGCGAGATTAAACAAGCACGGGAATATCTCAGCAGCAACCTATAAAAAAATTCTGGCTGAGCTTCGGGCCGGATCTGGTAGTACGCAGGATAAGAAGGGTAAGTATTTCGTTGGCAAAGTTAATGGTGTCTTAGGCGTTTGGAATAGGGCAGGGGGTAAGCGCCGGCCAACGGTTAAGCCCATTCTGATATTCCTCAAGGGGAAGCCAGACTATAAAAAGCGCTTTCCCTTTCTCCGTATTGCCGAGGGCATAGCGCGGCGCCACCTGCCGATTGAACTTAATAAGGCCATGGATCATGCGATTGCGACTGCAAAAAGACCTTGAACGGGTCCTCCTGACGGGGCCAGCACACGGGTAATTCGAACCGTGTTTTTTTAACAGCTATCTGAAATTTCCTAGGGGGTTATACCTTGGCTGACAACCTATCACTTGATGATCAGGCCACTCAGTCTGGTTTTGCTCGCCTGGTTGGTGCTACTCAACCTGCTATTGCCAAACACTACAAGGCAGAGGTTTTTACCGTAGGTGCCAGTTACAAGGTTTGGCTTCATGAATACTGCGAGCGACTGCGAACCGAGGCCGCAGGCCGCCAGGCGAATGAGGCCCGAAACCGTCGCGATATGGCGCAGGCGGTTGAATCTGAGGCGAATGCCCAATTAAAAATGCGCGAGCTGTACAAGCAGGATCAATTAATTCTGGATATTGAGTCTGTACGCAAGGCGATGGTGGAGTGGTCCACCGTTGGAAAGAATGAATTTATAGGAGCGGTAGAGAGCATCATTATTGCTATCGAAAGTCAGTATGCCATTACCGTCGACAGAGAACCCCTACAGCCAAACATTGACGCTGCCCTCAGAACTATTGGCGGTTACGAGATTGAATTTACAGAGGCTGGTGAAGGAGGTACGCCAGACCTGGATACCGCAGCCTAAGATTCCTCTGATTGAGTGGCTGCCAGAAAATATCAAGTTGCCATCCGAAGATAGCGATAATGCGGGGTACTACCGGGTAGATTTTGTGCCCTATTTCTGGGGTGTAATGCACGCGCTTGATAGCCAGGCTTCTTGGATGGTCGTAATGCAAAAAGCGGCACAGATTGGCTGGACGGTATTGCTAGCGGCAGATATCTGTAAGGTGGCGGTGACCGATCCCGCGCGGGTATTGATGCTCTTTCCAAAGGATTCAAAAGGCCAGAACTTCATGGACGAAAAGTTCGTGAAGATTGTTGAGGGCTCGCCAAATGTAGCGCGTGTGATTGATGTCTCCACCAGTCGCAAGCTGGGCAACAGATCTACCAGAAAAGTATTCCCTGGCGGGGAAGTGCGGACTGTCGGTTCTAATTCCGTCTCTAATGTTAAATCCACCACTGCCAAGCGTGGCTATGTGGAGGAGCCGGACGATACCAACAAAGACGTGGGTGATCAGGGCGACTCCATTCGCCATCTGCGTGAACGTCTAAAACGGATGCGCAATAAGAAATTGATTATTGGCGGCACGCCGGCGGTTGCTGATCTTTCCCAAGTGGAGCACTACACCAAGCTCGGCACCATGCGAGTGCTACCGGTTACCTGTCACGACTGCGGTGAGTCCCATGTGCTGGACTGGGAAAACGTTAGTTGGTTGGAGAATGAGGGCGGCACACCGCACCCGGTATTCGACCTGAATCAGCCAGAAACCGCCGTTTATACCTGTCCTAAATGTGGTAGTGCCTGGGATGACTACCGCCGCCAGGCCAATATTCTGCAGACCTGTAAAACCGCGCGGGAAAACGGCGATGACTTTGCCGGCTGGGTCAAAACCCAATGCGGCGAGGACTTTGCAGAAGATGAAATCGAACCGATAGAAACCTTTATGGAGCTATCAGAGCTTTATGTGTGTATCCCTGGTACTGGCTTGGCGGAGGTCGTCAGGGATTTCTTGGAAGCCGAACACGAAGCCAAAAGCGGCGATGAATCTGCGCGCATCGTATTCCAAAACAACAAGTTAGGCAGGCCCTATAAATATGCGGCCAACCGGTTGCTGGATCATGAAAAACTACATGAAACTGCGGAAGACTATCCAGAGCTATTTTGTCCGGCTGGTGGGTTGCTGGTTACTGTCGGTATTGATGTTCAGCATGACCGGCTTGCCATCACCATCCGCGCATTTGGTCGCAATGAAGAAAGCTGGCAAATGTACTGGGGCGAAATCGATGGCGACACGGTAGATAAGCGCGATAGCTGCTGGGATGCCTTGGACAAGTTAGTTTTCCAGGGCTTCAAGCATGAGCGCTTTGGTGAGATTTACGCATCTGCAGTCAGTATCGATTCCTCTGATGGTACTACCAGCGGCGCGGTGTATGAATGGGTAAGAACTAGAGAAAAAAAATATCGCCGCGTCCTAGTGATGGCAATTAAGGGCGATAGTAGAGACTTTGGCAGCAAAGAAATATTTTCACATCCAAGGAAAGCAGAGGTTAGTAACCCAACGCGCACTACTAAAGCAGATCGCCATCAAGTGAAGTTGTACATGGTGGGCACCCACAAGGCCAAGGATCTTATTGCCAGGCGATTGTTAGGCACCAGCGCCTATATGCATAGCTGCAAGCATGTGCGTCAGGATTACTGGGAGCAGGTCACCGCTGAAGTAAAAGCCCCAAGCAAAAAATATTCAGGAAGGGAAGTTTGGCAGAAAAGACCAGGAAAGAGTAATGAAGGGCTAGATACCGAGGTCTATGCCCTACACGCGGCCTATGCCATGGAAGTGCAAAAAAAGACTGAGAAAAAATGGTCAATTCTTGAGGCACGTCTAGGCCAGCGCACCTTGTTTAGCGAACCTGACCAACCCCCAGCATCCAAGCAATCTGCTAGAAAACCACCCCGGCCAGCGCAGCCCGTTGGCTCTTTACTGGATAGTTAAATGTCTAAAACCCCGCAAGAGATGATCGACCTCTATATTGAGGCCGAGATAGACGTGCTCGCCGGTAAAACCACGGTGATCAATGGTCGGCAATTTACTGCAGAGAACCTGCAGGAAATCCGCGCAGGCCGTCAGGAGTGGGAGCGCCGCGCATATCAAGAAAAACTCAAGGCTGCAGGTAAACGCTGCGGGCCTGCCTACGCGAATTTCTACTAATGAACAAACTGGATTCTGTTATCGGGTTTTTTGCACCCGAGGCTGCCTTGCGCCGTGTGCAGGCGCGCCGGGCATTAGAAGTGGTTGCAGCCTACGAGGCCACGCGGCCCAGTCGTACAAGAAAAAACCCCAGTGATAATCGCAGCGGGGATCTAGTGGTAGAGGGGGGTCTGGAAGCCCTAAGAGGTCAAGCCAGGCACCTTGAACAAAACCATGATTTTGCCTTTGGCATTCTCACCACTCTGACCAACAACATCGTCGGCCCGCGCGGTATTGATGTGGAATTCCAACCCAAAACTTGGGATGGCGATATCCATGACGCTCTAGCCAGCCAAATGAATGATGCCCATAAAGAATGGGCGCGGCGCCCGGAATGTACCCGTCAGTTCAGCTGGGGCAAATCTCAACGGCTTTTATGTAATACCTGGCTGAGGGACGGGGAAACCCTACTTAGGCACCTGCAGGGCTCGGTGCCCGGCTTAAAGCATCGCACCCAGGTGCCTTACACCATCGAATGCCTGGAACCGGATTTCCTGCCGGTGGATTACAACGATCCCAGCAAGCGCATTGTTCAAGGGGTTCAAAAAACGGCCTGGGGCGAGCCATCAGGCTTTTGGTTATACGACGAACATCCCGGTGCCGCATTGAACTGGCGTATGAAACGCAGGCTTCACACTGCCGAAAATATCGAACACCTGAAATTTGTGCGCAGGCTGCATCAAACCCGTGGGGTTTCCATTTTTGCCGCGGTCATGAATCGCCTCAACGATATTAAAGACTATGAAGAAAACGAGCGCGTTGCCGCCAAGATTGCCTCGGCCATGGTGGGTTTTATTCAAAAAGGCGGTCCCGACGATTACTCGCAGAACGAAGTTGATGATGAAGGCAATCGCACCCTGGATATTCGTGCTGGTGCTATCTACGACGATCTACGTCCTGGGGAATCTGTCGGCACCATCCAAAGTAATCGCCCAAGTGGTCTGTTAACGCCATTTTTAGAAACCATGCACCGCATGGCTGCTGCCGGCACCATGGCCAGTTTTAGCAGTATCAGCAAAAACTACAACGGTACTTATAGTTCGCAGCGTCAGGAACTGGTAGAGCAGTGGGCAAACTACGAAACCCTCAGCCTGGAATTCTGTGAGGAAATCGTAGAACCGGTTACTCGTCGCTGGGTGCAAATGGGTTTACTGGCTGAAGCTTTTCAAGTGCCCGCTGATGTGGATCCGGCAACCCTGATGCATGTTGATTTTATTACCCCGGTCATGCCCTGGATTAATCCAGCCCATGAAGCCAGCGCTGATGAGAAGCTGCTGGAAAATGTGCTAGCCAGCCCGCAGCAGACCATCCGCCGCCGTGGCAAGAAGCCGGACGATGTGATTAAGCAGACCGCTGCCTGGCAGCAAAAGCTGCGAAAAAACAAAATCACCACCCCAACTAAACGCACTGCGGTCCCCGCAGAAAATACTGAACCCGAGTAGGAGACCGCAATGCCCAATAAATCCTGGTACAGCATTACCGCTGCCGCAAATAGCACTGAAGCCGATATCTATCTGTACGACACCATCGGTTACTGGGGCGTAACTGCAAAGGACTTTGCTCGAGATCTTAAAGCGCTTGGGGATATCAGCAAGATCAATCTACACATTAACTGCCCCGGTGGTGATGTGTTCGACGGCACCGCTATTTACAACCTGCTGAAAGATCACAAAGCCGAGGTGGAAACGTGGATTGAAGGCATCGCAGCCAGTATGGGCAGTGTGATTGCCCTTGCTGGGGATACTGTTCATATCGCCGAGAATGCCTATTACATGGTGCACAACCCCAGTGCCGGTGTTCGCGGTGATGAGCGCGCTCTGGAAAAAACCAAGAGCCTGCTGGCCAAAGTCAAAACCACCATGAAAAGCCTGTATTCCTCCCGCACCGGAATGTCCGATGAGGAAATTAGTCAAGTGATGGATGACGAGACTTGGTATACCGGCGCCGAAGCCGTGGAAGCCGGCTTTGCTACCGATACCACAGCAGCAGTGGAAATGGCTGCAAGCTTCAGTGCTGATCACTTAAACCAATTCAAACATACCCCGCAAGCCATCAGCGCAATAGTTGCGCAAGGGACAGATCCCGTTCGATTCCCGTCTGCAGTTGCAGGCAACCCAACCCAAACCAAGGAAGCGCAGACCATGCCTAAATCCAACCCCGGACAGCCGGGTGCAACCACCGACAACGGGGTTACACCAGAAATGAAAGCGCAGATTGCCGCCGATGCCAAAGCGCAATTTGCAGCCGATGAAAAGCAACGCAAAGACGCTATTAAAGCGGTTTTTAAGGGCTTCGATGCACACAGCACCGTAATGCAATCCTGTCTGGATGATATGGACTGTGACGCTGAAAAAGCCAAAGACCAACTGCTCACAGCCCTCGGCAGCCAAACCCCAACCCCCGTGCAAAGCTACAGCCTGGTGGTGCAGGAAGGCGAAGGGATTAAACGCATGAAAGCCGATGCCGAAAATGCCATCGCCATGCGCGCCCTCGGTGAAAAGCGCACTGAAGGTAACAGCCTCACCGGCTATACCATGATGGAGATTGCCCGCATTCTGATGCAGGCCCACAGCCAGAATTTGGCTGGCTTGGATAAGATGGGTATCGTCGCCGCCGCCTTTACCCACAGCTCCGGGGACTTCGCCACGGTCCTCGGCAATATTGCGAATAAATCCATGCTGAAAGGTTATTCGGAAGCAGCAGAAGTATTTCCGCAGTTTACCGCCACCGGTAACTTGAGCGATTTTAAGATCGCCACCCGCACGGATCTAGGCACCTTCCCCTCACTGCGCCAAGTGGCACCGGGGGCAGAATTTAAATACGTGAGTATTGGAGAGCGCGCCGAAACCGCTGCCCTGGCCACCTATGGGGAAATGTTCTCTATTAACCGCCAGGCGATTATTAATGACGACCTCGGAGCCTTCACCCGCATCCCACAAAAAATGGGCCTCGCCGCCGTGCGTACCGTTGGAGACCTGGTGTTTAGTATCCTGCTCAACAACCCAGAAATGGCCGATGGCAAAGCCCTGTTCCATGCCGACCATGGCAACCTCGCCACCAAGTCTGGTATCAATACTGCCAGCATCGACGCCGCACGGGTACTGATGGGCAAGCAAAAGGATGGCACCGCCTTCCTGAATATCCGCCCCAAATTCCTGCTGTGTGATATCGCCGACGAGGGTGCCGCAAAAGTTGCGCTGGAATCTGAATTTGAAGTAGGTGTTTCTGAGAAATCCAACACTGTACCCAACAGTGTGCGCAATATTGCCAGCGTGATCTCCGATGCTCGTCTCAGCGGACACAATGGTTGGTACCTCAATGCCGATCCGGTAGCGCACGACACTATCGAAGTGCTTTACCTAGACGGCCAGCAAGCCCCAGTGCTGGAGCAGCAAAACGGCTGGAATATCGACGGGGTGGAATTCAAAGTCCGCCTCGATGCAGCTGCCAAAGCCTGGGATGCTAAAGGCATGGTGAAAACACCCAAGACCTAATACCCAGTTCAAACCAAGCAGAATCTTAAATAATCCGAAAAGGGCCGCATAACGCGGCCTTTTTTATTGCAACAGATCTGACCCAAGCGGAGAAAATGAAATGGCTACTAATTTTGTACAAGATGGGCGCCTACTGAATTACACCAACAACACCAGCGCCGCTATTACCTCTGGCCAAGTGTTAGCAGTAGGCGCAGTGCTGGGTGTAGCGATGGATGATATCGTCGTGGGCGCATCTGGTGTGATCGCTATTGAAGGCGTATTCACTGTGCCCAAGGTATCCGGTGCAGTGATTGCTCAGGGCAACTCCCTCACCTGGGATGTTTCCGCAGGGGCCTTTGATGATGCCGCTGCTACAGCCGCAACCGGCGATATCACCGGTCCAACCGCCTTCGCTGCAGAGGCAGCCGGTAATGGTGCCACCAGCCTCGCGGTGAAATTTACCGGCGTACCAGGCACGGTGAAGGCCTAGGTGATCTATGGACCTGGACCAGAGAGCCGCAGAACGCGCGTTCCGCAAATGGAGCAAGCCCGCTATCTATACCGATGGTAGCGGTGCTGAGCCTATTGACTGCCGGGTGATAAAGGATCAGGAGATTGACGAGTTCGCTGAGGAGGAGCGCCTGCGGGTAACGCGTATTGAGCTGAGTCTGCTGGTGAGTGAAGTGGGGGCTTACAACTCTGATGCGGTGATTACGTTGGGTGGAGTGGCCTATACGGTGCGCAAGCGGTTGGCGGATGATGGGGTGGTTTGGCGGGTGCAGGTGGATGGGTAGCCTGAGTGGGTAAGTTAGTACAGGATTTATGATTACCTAATCTATTGAGTTAGTAGAAAATGATGGCGTGTTGGCGTAAATTTGTATCAGAAAAAGTAGTCACGGAAATAGTGGTCACGATGACCACTATATAAATGTTAGGTGAATCTATGCTGCCGAGGGATTTGAAATATAAGTTACATCTACACATTGGAAAGCTTGGTGATGTGTCACTGAAGCACCGAAGCTCAGTTTTGCTGCTGTCTGTTTTGATGTTTTTAGTTGACCCTACCATGCAAGTTACTTTAGGTAAGGCTTCTGTCGCTGGCTTAGGTATCTCGGTTGATCCACCTCAAACAATTCATATAGGTATTTTTCTTCTGATTCTACTTCTATATAGGCTGGTAGCATTTTGGGTTTCGGTGCTATTGGAAAGTGGCACAGATGAAAGTAGGGCTACGAGAAAAGCCTTATTAGATTTTGATCCAGCTTGGGAGGCCGAAAAGTACCGGCACCGGCCTGGTGATATGGAGCAGCTTATAAAAAATGAGTCTGGTGCAATCGTTTATAAATGGAGCGTGAGGCAAATTTTATGGGAGTTTGTGCTTCCTAATGTTTTAGCTTTGACTGCATTAGTTAAATACGTGGCTGGGTATGTCTAATCACCTAACAAGCGGCTGTAATCGCCGCGTAAAAGGCGCGCAGCTGGGGCTGTTTATTCCGCTGCGCTCCATAAACAGCCCCCAAGCCGGGCGTTATGAGCCAAGGATAGAGAATGTGTTTTAGCAAAGACTCTAAATATCTGAAAGATGGTCGACTCGAAGATGTTCTGGCCCTTTTACAAGTTCTTGCTTTGGACCAGAAATCGCACCGCAGTGAATCCGGACTAAAAGATGAACTCTCAGATAAGCCCAAATCAGCAGAAACATGGCTTACCTTGGCACAGGAGCATCAAGAATTCTTTCGTGTCGTGAAATCTAAGAAATTTCCAGTCTCCTTGGTTTTGAGGCACATTTCAGACCCTGATAAAAACACACGTCCACCCTTATCTCCAGAGCAAGCACAGTCTTTGCTCAGTACAGCAATAGAACTACATGATCGGCAATTAAAGAGGTCGCAGAGGTGGACAGTTTTGATACCTATTTGGGTAGCAGTTCTCGGTGCTCTGGTTACTCTTTTTAAAGTTTGGTGCTCAAATGGCTCATAACAAGTTGCTGTTGTCGCCGCTACGCGGCTGGGACGGCCTGCTGTATACTCCCCGTATAGAGGACTGAGTTTTCCTTTTTACGGCGGCCATGAGCGTGAATACAATACTGCAAGGAAATAGCGCTCGCCCAATATTCACTCTCCTTTGGGTGTTCAATGGCTGCCGCCCAAATGGGGCAAAGCCCGCTACCTATACCGATGGTAGTGGTGCTGAGCCTGCTGGTGAGTGAGGTGGGTTCTTACAACTCAGGGGCGGTGGTTACGCTGGGTGGTGTGGCCTTATAAGGTGCGTAAGCAGCTGGCGGATGATGGGATTGTTTGACGGGTGCAGGTGGATGGGTAGCCTGTGTGGGTGGGTCAGAACAGGGTTTATGATCGCAGTAATCTATTGAATTAGTAGAAAATGATGGCGTGTTGGCGTAAATTTGTATCAGAAATAGTGGTCATGATGACCACTATATAAATGTTAGAATTTTCCAAGAATTAGAGGTTTGAGTATGACAGAGAAAAATAAAATCCTTGGCGGCAAAGCTCTCTTTGACGCCATGATGGAAGACTCATCTAAAGAAGCTGAGATCTATGAAAAAATAAAAATCGATGATGATCATCTAGTTTTGAATTTTAGTTATGAGTACACAATACCTCTCAGCGAATTGCAGTCACATACCCAGGTCCTGAGTTGGGTTTTGCACCTAAGTGAAAAAACCTGGATCGAGAAAGATCATTTAATTGCGTTTATCAGGGCTGCTAATAAAGCGGCTGGGCTCCCTGAACTAAATCCATAATTCTAACGAGGTACTGTAGTCGCTGCGCTGGGACCTCCGTTCCGCTGCGCTTCACTACGGCCCCTAAGCACGGCGTTATACGTTACAAGAAGTGTGTCTGTATGGATAAAACAGCGTATGTATTAATCGGTGTGGTTTTAGGTGTTCTACTAAATGCCTTCAAGGAATGGTGGTTCCAGAATAGCAAGAGCAAAAAAGATCTTGAATATCTTACCATTCGCATCTCTTGTGTTCTCGACACCTTCGTGAACGGATGTGCTGGTGTCGTAGCGGATGATGGCCTCTGTTATGGCCAGCCGGATCAAAACGGGTATCGGTCAATACAGACAAAAACACCAAACTTCGATCCTCTTTCTTTCGAAGTAGAGTGGAAGGCTCTCCCAGCGAACTTAATGTATGAGGTACTTAGTCTCCCAAATCAAATAGAAGCCGCAAATCATAAAATATTCGGGGCATTTGAGTATGCTGCCTCGCCGCCAGACTACGAAGAAGGATTTGAAGAGCGTAAAATGCAGTACGCCACGCTGGGATTAAAGGCTCATGACTTGGCTTCAAAATTACGTTCCATTGGGAAGTTACCTCATCAAGTCGCTCTGGCACCAGAGGAATGGAACCCAGTGCAATTCATGAAGGAAGCGGCCGATAAGATTGAGAAATTACAAGAAGAACGTAATACAAGACACAAAGCGTCAATGCAGGAAATTAATGAAAGCGCATAACACGGCGCTCAAGATGGATGCCGATTCCGATACGCTCCATTTGCGCCCTTTAGCTGAGCGTTAACCGCTACTAACCCCTGAGTAGCAATAAAAAACCCTACCAGTCACCGCTGGTGGGGTTTTTTATTGCCTGCGGAAGCGGGCTGTATAGAAAACCATATATTTGGAGTGATTAACTGGAGATTGGCGACAAGGTATTGTTTAAACCGCAGTTGGCGTGTAGTGTTGGAGGCCTAAAACTCATAGTCCGGCCCCCGCACCCGTTAGCAGCGGTTTTTTTGCGCCCGAAATCCGTGCGTGAAATGCTTGTAATGGCGGGATGAGATAGGCGTGAATACAACACCCCTTTGGGGAAATAGCGCCCAGGCTTGACTATGAGCCTTAGTGAGTCCCGCCGCCTCAGCAAAGCGGCACCTCTAAAACATAGTCATAGGAGGCCGCCATGGCCAGTGCCCACGCAATCTCCACAGTTAATCACTCCCAGCCAGCGCTACAGCCGGCTCATGTCCAGCAGTTGCGCGAATTACAGTATTTAAACTTGGCCCGCCAGTACATTCTGGAATGGCCCGACTCCCCAGTAAAAACCGTCGCACTCAATGCCCTCTGTGGCGAAGAGGGCGCGGTCCTGGTTGGATTGGCCTACGCCGCCGAATGTATGGCTGCAAGGCAGAGTACTGAACATTAACCACAGGAGAGTGATTATGAGTAACGTGATTCCATTTGATTTCAAAAGCCGCCAAGTACGTGTTGTTGAGCAGAATGGTGAGCCGTGGTTTGTGGCTAAGGATGTGGCCGGTGTACTCGGTTACTCTGATGCTCAAGCAATGACTAGAAAGCTTGATGATGACGAAAAGTCAAACCGACAGATTGTCGGTTTGGGATCTCCTACAGGGGGACGCGGTACAACAGTTATTAACGAATCCGGTTTGTACTCGGTAATCCTGACAAGCCAGAAGTCTGAAGCCAAAGCGTTCAAACGCTGGGTAACTCATGAGGTTCTGCCCAGCATTCGCAAGACGGGTCAATACGGTGAACCTAAAGAAGAGTTATCAGGTGACAAGCTGCTGATAGTGGCCAATCGCTCATTTGGAGCAGCCCACGGTTTAGCCAAGCGAATGGGCATGAAGGGTAATCAGGCAATCTTACTGGCCAATCGGGTAGTGGAAGAAACCACCGGCATCAGCCCAATGAAGCTAATGGGGGTAACCCACCTGGAGGCCGAGAACAACGAACCTCTCTATACCCCCTCGGAATTGGGTAAAGCGTACGAAATGAGTGCCCGAGAGTTCAACGCCATCCTACAGCGGATGGGGCTGCAGAAGCATGTGGAATACAAACCGCGCAAGAAACGCTGGGAGCTAACCCCCAAAGGTGAAGAGTTTGGCCGTTACTGCGATACCGGCAAGAATCACTCCGGCGGCGCCCCAGTGCAGCAGCTCAAATGGCGTAAAGCGGTATTGGAAGAGGTTGCCCGGTACGCGGAACAGCTCCGCGATAAGTTGCCAGGGGGTTCCTTCCTTAAAGTAGTTTAAGATTTACGGCGGCCATGAGTGTGAATACAATACCGCAAGGAAATAGCGCTCGCCCACTTTTCATTCTCCTTTGGGTGTTCAGTGGCCGCCGCCTTTTGAAAGGCGTTCCAAGGTGATATAAATAAGTCTCTTTAGTTTTAACTGTTGGTGTACCTTGGACATGTAGAAATCACAAAAATACTAACAAATAGCAGTGGCTTGAAAGTTTCGGACAGGATGGCCTACATTGCGCGTCGTTACATTTCGATCAATTGTTTGTTGGGTATTAAAATTGTAGGTAAATAGAAATTAGCGCGTTTTGTTGTCGACGGTAAATTTAATCGATTTTAGATTTTAGTGTGGATATGAAAAGACTTTCTTTATGGTTTAACATTATAATAGTTGCTTTACTGGCCATTGTTTTTGCTACTGCTCTTGATAGAAGGTATATACCATCTGAGCTTGCTATAAGCGTCGCGATGTCGGTTTCTGTTGTGCTTGTAGTGGTCGCAGGAATAATTTTCATTAATGAGGAAGTTGGCAAAGACTTTTCGAGGCGGAGCCGAAAGAAAGGTGATCAAAATACTCTTTATGATATTGCTCATGTTGTGTATTTATTAGTAGTACCCTTTGTTTCATATGTGGGGATATTGGGGTTAGGCTCCTTTTATACATATCATGCATCCGAGTCGAGATTGTCTAAATACACTGTTAGCCTTCAATATGAAGAGAATAGGCGCGGGAATAAAGGGTTTCTGAGAGGATTAAAGTGTAGGAAAAAGTTAAAAGCTGACTCCAAGTATAGTGATATAGTTTACGCTTACTACTGTCTTGATGATGAGGGAGATATATTTTGGACAGAGAAAATGAAGGTTTGCCCTTATGTCAAGACGTCAATTTTTGGGATATGGATCTCGGACTGGAATTTGGCTTCATCAAAAAATGGGTATAAAAAAGTTTCGCAGAATAATATGCATATTTCCACGCAATTTATGAGCGCTGAGTTTTTACTAAGAAAAGCAGAAAAATTTGAGTGTATATAAGTGCATAAATAAAACCTTGGTTTTTAGAAAGTTGAATTTTTACTTGTGGACACTTTGAGATCCTGATGGCCTTGCTAAACTAGTAGCTAGTGTAGAACCTCTTTATTTTGTAGCTTTACAAACCCGCTCACGCGGGTTTTTTTATGCCTAAAATTCCTGGAGCGATCCCCAATGACCCAGCGCATCATCATCCGCGATGTCGTTTTAAACAAACTGAAAACTCTGTCTGGCTACACATTTCCACCTCCTGGCACCACAGAAGAAATAGATTCAAAAAAGCTACCAGCCATTGTGCTGGGATTTGCAACCGAAAATACTGACCACGAAATGTATGGCGGCACCAATCGGCAGCTGGATCTGACTATTACTGCGGTAGTAAAGAGCGATGGCGATATATATGCCGCACTGGATCAGGCAGCTGCGGATATTGAGAGCACATTGCAGAATGCCTCTCTGGGTGGCAGCTGTGACTTATTCCTACTCAGCCAAACCCAGTTTGCCTTGGATCAGGATCACCCGCTGGGCGAGGTGCGCCTGACTTACAGCGCCCAGTATTCCACTGAACCCACAGAACTTTAATTGAGCAACCCGCAGAGGGCACAACGATGGCACAAGGTTACAAAACAAAATTTTCCCGCAGCGATGATGGCAGCTCCTATACGCCAGTGGCGGGTATGCTAGATATCGATCCCGGTGAGGAGTCGCGCGGTTCTGTTGAGATGACGCCGATTGATGGCACCAGCGGCTATATGGATTACGATCCGTCAGGCTTACGTGATGCCGGTGAGGTCTCCATTACCTTGATTTGGAATGAGAGCGACAGTGGCCAGCAGGCCCTGCGTGCTGATTACGATTCCGATACCAATAAACATTACAAAATCGAGTATCCCGAAGGTACTACGGTGGAATTAATCGCCCATATTACCGGCTGGGGTAAGGCGGTGCCCAAGGATGACAAGATCACCCGTACCGTGAAGTTGAAAATTTCCGGAAAGCCTTCGGTAACGGCAGGTGGTCAATCATGAATTCTATTCCTGCGCCTATTTTAGAATCCGAAACTGTTTTATTTGGCCAGCAGAAAGTAGAGCTGTTTGAACTGAGTGCCTACCACCGCTGTGAATACCTGCAAAAGACCACTGAGGATATTCCGCTGCCGCAGAATGAAGAGGTACCCGAAACTGAACTGGAAAACTTCGGTCAGCTTTGGGCTTTCCGGCTGGGAGAGGTGAGCAAGAAATTGCTACTGGTTGCCTATGCCATCTGGATGAAGCCGGATTGTCAGGAATCACTGGAGCAGATTCATCAGAGCTTAATACGCAGTGTGACTCCTAAGTTGATTGATGTGCTTTATGTGCCTGCGGCCAAGTTATCTGGTCTCTATGTAGAAGCATCCACTGAAAGAGAGAGCGGCGAACCAGAAAGCGAGGACAACGAAAAAAAAGGCTAGTGCCGGGTTTTCACTTTGCCCGGCAGCTCGCGCGGGATTTTAATCGTCCCGATTATTTCAATATGTTGCGCTCCATGAGTTCTACCGAGTTGGATCACTGGTATGAATATCACTCTGAGCGCCCCCTAAATACCGAAGTCCAGCAGTGGCAGCTAGCCCACATTGCCGCCGGCACACTGGGTGGCAAAGTCTCTAACTTCCTACCTCAGCCGCACAAGCCAAAAACCGTGCAGCAACAAATCGCAATCTGGAACTCCATGAGCTGAGCAATGGCAAAACAAACTTCCATGGCCACCATGGTGGCAAACCTGGAGCTGCGCTCCACTCAATATAAGCGGGAGATGGCCCAGGCTGCCGCACGCAATAAACAGCTCACCCGCGAGATAAAGTCCACCAGCGCCGCTGGTGATATGTTCGGTCGCTCAATGCGCGGTGCCGCCCAAGGTGTTGCTGCGATTGACGGTCCCCTGGGTGGTGTGGCCGGGCGTCTCAGTGCGGTTAACGGCCTTGTGACTGGAGGCGGTTTGGCATGGGCTGGGCTAGGTGTTGCTATCGCGGGTGCCACTGCGGTGATGTACAAAAGCATTCGCGCCGCAGAAGAAATGGAACGGGGCCAGCTCAAGATTGAGGCACTGTTGAGAGCCACAGGTAATGCCAGCGGTCGTACTGCGCAAGAGTTGGATGAGCAGGCGCGCTCGGTGGCTCGCAATACCCTGGCCAGTGTTTCAGGAATGCGCGATGCACAGGGCGTACTGCTCACCTTCAAGTCAGTGCAAACCGACGTGTTCGATCAGGCCATAGTGCTGTCGCAAGATCTGGCGGCGGTAATGGGTGGCGATGCCAAAAGTGCAGCGTTACAACTTGGTAAGGCGCTGGAAGATCCAGCAAGCGGCCTGACAGCACTGAAACGTTCTGGTGTCTCGTTTACCGAGACAGAAAAAGAACAGATCAGGACCATGCAGGAGAGTGGCCAAGTCGCCGAAGCGCAGCGCTTCATCCTGGCCAAGCTGGCACAACAGGTAGGCGGGGCTGGCTCCGGTGAGGCGGGTGGGCTTGCTGGCCAGGTCGATACTCTAAGCCAGAACTGGCAAGAGTTTCTGGAGGCAATGGGCAGGACCGAGGAGGCCTCCAAGAGTGTGGGTTTTGTCGCCGATGCGGTGAGCTGGTGGCGCACTGTGTTGATGCCAACGGAAGCCGAAAAGAGCGCAGATAAATATTTCGAGCTGCAAGATAAGTATGTCGCGCATCAGAAGCTACTGGAGAAAGCGACCGCTCAAGGTGTAACGGTACAGATTGAGCAGCAAAGTTACTGGGTAGAAAAATACCGAGCACAGCTGCAGGAAATGAAAGATGCCGATCTAACAGCGGCAATGGCGCGGCGGGAGGAGCAGAAAAAAGCGGCAGAAGCGGCAGCGGCGGCCAGGGAGCAGGCAGAGCGGGACCGCGCGGCGGAAGAGTTGAAGCGCCAGCAAGATGCGGGCTCTCTGCAGTTGAGTCAGCTGGATCAATTTCTCGCCGACCAGAGTGGCAAGATTCAACTCGACCATGAGCAGCGACTACAGCAGATAGCCGCGTTACAAATCTCTGAACAGGAACTTAGAAAGCGAGGTTTCGAATCCACCGAGGCGTTGCGGGCTGAGTATGCCGAGCGCGAGAAAGCACGCTATCAAATGGCTCTGGCCGAAGAGCAGGCGCGCTCGGAGAGTGGTGAGGGCGATGGTAACCAAGCCGGTGCCGATGGCCTTACAGATGCAGAACGTCAGCGCATGGTGGCCCGCCTGGAAACATTACAGCTTTCCTGGCTTACCGAGATGGAACAACTACAGGTACAGCAAGATGAAGAAATGGCCCTGCTGGATCAGGGTTATGCCAGCAAGCTATTTGCCCATGATGAATATGAACGCAGGCTAACCCTTTTAGAAAACAAACATCGAAAGCAGCGCGAAAAGCTCGAACAGGCTTCTAACAAAAGCAAGCTGAAAATGTTTACTGCCGGTGCCGGGCAGATCTTGTCTGCCGCGGCTGCTTACAATCAAAAAGCGGCAAAGGCAGAGATGGCTGTGGCTGTTTTCTCTACAGGGGTTTCGCTGGTAAAGAATATTGCCAAGGCATCAGAGATCGGTTATCCGCAAAATATTCCAATGATCGCCGGGGCTATCACTCAAGGGGTGCAGATTGCCGGCATGTTGTCATCGCTGAAAGCACCCGGCGGGGTTTCCGGTGATGCCAGCGCACCCAGTATGAGTACCGGGGGTGCAGTAGCAGCCACACCATCAGAGAGTTTTGCCAGTTCTGGTAATGATGGTTTTGTAGAAGGTGAAACCAAACAGCCGGCAAGCCAGTATATTTTTGAATTCCATGGTCCGGTTGGTGATCGCGCTGATCAGTTTATCGAGGATATTAAAACTCAAATTGAGGAAGGGGATTTGGTGCTATTTGATAAGAATAGCCGCCAGGGTCAGGAACTAAGGGGGTAGGGCCATGTTAATTCAATACACTCCAACACGTTCTATTGTCGGTGACGGCAGTGATTTTCAGATTGAAGCCAAGCTAAAACGCTATGACTGCAGTGACCGCCCCGAAGGTAAAGAGCACAAAGCGCTCAGTGGCAAAACGGAATACACAGTTTACCGCCTTGAGGAAGAGTACCTTTGTCAGACGGTACCGCTAATACTGACCTATACAGATTTGGCCCGTTGGCGAGAGTTTAAAAGAAGCTGTGCTTTCGGTGAGTTTTTCACCTTCGATGCCTATGGCACGGCTGCTGCTGCCGATTTTCCGCAACAAGTGCAACTCAAATATAAATCCTTCAAAGAGCAGCGCCAGAAAGATGGCCGCTTTATTTTCTCTTTCACTACCGTCCAAGTCATAGCTTAATCATGCGCAACAACTCAGAAACTTTTGACCTGTACAACCGGGGGGCTCAGCGTGAGCTGCGTTTGGTAATAGAAATCGGCTACGACCTGCCGCTTTACATTACCAGCCACAACGATATTCCCGGCCTGCCTTTAAATGCGATTCTGGGCACCTTAAAAAAGTGCAGTGCAACCAGCCAGAAACTCATTCCTGAGCAGGGCCTAGCGCAGATCGGCGCTATCTCGTTTGAGGTGGTAGATATCGGTGGCCAGCTGTCCTATGTGCTGCGCGATGAGCTGGAGCAGGGCAACGGCATCAAAGGCCGTACGGTGCGGCTGTATCAGGGTTTTGCCGGGCTCGACTGGGCGGATTTTCGCCTGGAGCAAACCCAGATTGCCGAGGAGTCTATTTCCTACGCTGAGGGCGTTTACCGGGTGCGCTGCCGGGATATCCAGCGAGAGATGCGCCGCGATATTTTTGTGCCCAACAGCACGCGCCTGGCCGCCAATTTTGCCAAAGCGGATACCACCCTGCAGGTATTCGATACCAGCAGCTTTGAAGCGAATCCGCACACTATCGCCTATGGCGATGCCTCTGGCCAGAACGTGTATTACCTGAAAATTAAATATCAGGATGGCTTTGAAATTGTGCGCGCAAGTGGCAAAACCGGTAGCAGCTTTACCAACTGCGCCAGGGGTTTGTTCGGCACCTTTGCTCGCGACCATGAGTTACCCGAAGACAGCGACGACGAAAGCGGCGTAGAAGTTGAGGAATTTATCTACTTAGAAGGCCCAGGCCCGCAGCTGGCCTATGCACTGTTGACCGGCATTGTATTGGGCACCAATAACGTATTGCCGAGTAATTGGCACTTGGGCATAGATCCTGCCTTTGTGGTGCTGGATGAATTCCAAAACATCGGCGCCGACTGGTACAAGCCCAGTGACAACAGCAAAGGCAAGATCCTGCGCTTTGATGGCCTGGAGAAAACCGATGGCAAGAAGTTTATCGAGACCGAGATCAATTTATTGCTCGGTGCTTTTATGCCGGTTAATGCAGCTGGCCAGCTGGGCTTTCGTCGCATGGCTGGGGTACTGGCTGAATCCGGCACTGTGGCCACCATTGGCCCCGATGACGTAAAGAGCCTGGGTGAACTCAAATACAACCTGGCCGGGGTGCGCAATATCTTCTCAGTGCAGTGGAGTTGGTTTGAGCAGCCCGGATTCGACGGCAAATTCTTGCGCTCTAATAATTTGATCGATGCGGATTCTGTTGCCGTGCATGGCGAAGCAAAACAGCACAGTTTAAAGTTTCGCGGTCTGCACAATTCCCGTCACACCTATACCACGATTAAAAACACTTTCGATGCCCTGCGCGATCGTTTCGCCGGCCCACCCCTCAGTCTGCGCCTGGGATTACTGCCCAGCAATAACGACCTGGAAGTGGGGGATATTGTACGGGTGAGTCTGCCGCAATTGCGCGATCACTCTATCCGCGGAGACAGGCCCTATGATTTTAATTTTGGTAGTGACAGCGAAGGCTGGATCCCCCGCGATGGCATCACCAGTTCCAGCGTGAGCAATGGCGTCTTTTCGGTAACAGTAAAAGGTGAAAACCCCTGGATCACTCGCAGTTTTGCGCCCACTTTTTTAGGGGCGGATCTGCCTTTTATTAAATTGCGTGTGCGCCGTACCAGCGAAGAACCCATAGCAGCGGGCAGCGGTAGCAAGTTGTTTTTTAAACATACCGAAAGCAGCAGTTATTTTTCGGCTGGCACTGCGGAAATGCTGGACCTGATCGATCGCCTAAATGGGGCCAAAGGAGAGTGGCAGGAATTAGTTCTGAGCCTCTCGAATAATAGCGACTGGGCCGGCAACCAAGTTTCTTTAATTCGTTTCGATATTGGTCACGACCACAGCGCAGATTATAGCTATGACGTGGACTATATTCGCCTGCTGCCAGCGCTGGGCCTCGATGAGTACAGCCTAGACCGCGCTATGGAAGTACAGCGCATCAGTATCGATCAGGTGAGCGGTGCAGTATCCGTAGATCTATTCGGCAGCTACCAGCCCGCGGGCATGATTGCCGATCAGGCCGATAGTACTAGCGCAGAATTACCGGATGCCTGGTACAGCGCTGAAGGTGCGGCCATGACGGCCAGTGGCTTGAGTATCGATGCCAGCGGCTTTTTAACTGCTGACGGTACTTTGGCTGGCAATGGCGATAGCCGCGCAATTTATTATTACCCCGGTGATCTTACGATACCTGCAGGCCGTACCCTTTCTGTGAGTGGCAATATTGAACTGCGTGTGCGTGGAGTTCTGCAGATAGACGGCAGTCTGCGCGGTGTACCCAGCAATTCCTCAGCTGGTTTTCTGGGCTCCTGCTATGGCGGTGCTGGCCAGTTAAAAAATGCTCAAGAGATTGTCAACCGAGGAACAGCCCGAGGGGCTTGGGGGAAAACTGTCAAAGGCCGCAATGAAGTCATGCCGCCCCTCAATATCGAGAATAACGGCGGAGATCTACAAGGGATTCCCGATGATCTAGCCGGTTCTGGTGGCGCTCGCGGTGGTCACTCGTCTTTCTATGCCTTTGATGGCAGTTATGAACCCAGCGGGCGCGGTGGCTTAGGTGGCAAGGGTGGTGCTGGTATTGTTGTAATCGCGCGGGGTATCGCCATTGGTGTCAGCGGCAAAATAGAAAACTCTGGCGAAGATGGCAGCCCCGGTACTACTGGCGATAGCAATGTAATTCAGGTGCCTGGAGGGAGTGGCGGCGGTGGTGCGCCTGGCGGCATAGTGCTGTTGATAGACGGTACACAGAACCCCATGCCAATACTCAGTAACAGCAAAATAATCGCATGTTATGGGGAAAGCCCGGATAGCCCCGGTAATGCCGGGCACGGGAACACCTGTTTGGGCACCAATGCCGCGCGCCTGATGTTTGTGCCCAAGTCACGCATACCCTATACCGATTACGAAGACCCGGCGCTGGATCCAGAAGTACAGGAGGCAATCGACAAGGCCGAAGCCGCTCAGGCGGATGCTGATGCCGCACTGACAGACCTGGATAACATCGCCGCAGATGGTGTTTTACATCAGAACGAAAAGCTCATTGTGATTCGCGAGTACGCACAACTGTTGGCAGAACAGGTGGGTATCGAAGCGCAGGCTGATGGTGCCGGACTCGTAATAGAAAAAGGAAACTACTCCGGCAACCTGGCAGCCCTCACTAGTTACCTGGGTGGGCTGTCTCCAACCTGGAACGATACTGCAGCCAGCACTTCGATAAGCCGCACTATTTGGAATGCCAACTGGGAAGCGGTGTATAGCGCACGCCAGGTTTTACTTAACGCTATCGCCCAACAAGCGCGCGAGGCGGGGATGGTCGGGGCCACGCTGCAGTTTCAGTGGGATGGCCGCCCCGCCGGGCTGCTCTGGCCCACCAATACCAACTATGCCGGGGGTACTAAGTATTCGTTTAATGCCACTGCTGGCCGAGGCTTTATCCATGTATTGGCATACGATGCCGAGGGTGGTCCGCGCGTTGGTTTGAATGGTGCGCAAGTTGGAATTATGAGTGGGCCGAATGAGGGGACCCAATGGTATTCCTTCCCGGTCACCCTGCAGGCCGGTGCCAATGAAATCTCTATCTGGTCCAACGCCGCAGATGGCGGTAGTTACGGCGGTGTCGTGGTTACCCTCGGCGGTAGTGGTGACCCTGAAGCATTGCTTGGTGTTTCTGCAGCGGATGCCAAGGCACAAGCCGCTGCAAATGCCGCTCAAGATGCACAGGCCGATGCCGCGGCTGCTCTGCTGGACCTCAGCAACATAGCCGCAGATGGCAAACTGCACCCCACCGAGAAATTAACCGCGGTACGTGAATACAACCAGATCCTGGCAGAGCAGGGCGATATCGAAGGGCAGGCCAATAGCTACGGGATCACCACTGAGAAAACCAACTACAGCGGTGCGATAACAGCACTCACCAGTTATCTCAACGGCGCAGGTCTGGGCAATACCTCAACAGTCACCAGCATCGATCGCAGCACCTGGAAAGCCAAATGGCAGGCGGTCTACAGCACACGACAAAAAGTGCTGATTAAGATTGATCAGATTGCTGGATCCCGCGCAGACTGGGAAGAAATTTATGGGACCAATAAACCTGAGGACGGCGCCACAGTCGGCGCTACCGTACAGGAGCGCGCGCAGATCCGTTCCATGCGGAATACCTTTTTGGAGGATTTTTCTGATAGTAATTATTCCCAGTACTGGACCAACTTTTCCGGCGGATACCAGAATTTCTATACCAGCGGTTACCTAAAAGTTGGTGGTGGCGCGGCTCGCCTGACTAATCATGTATCGATGTACCACGCAGAAAAAATACCCTTTGATCCCAGTAAGCTGTACCGGATAGAGACGCGGGTTTATGTGAATACCGCAGGTGATGCGGATCGCGCCATGTTTGCGGGTTTGGCTGGTTATGATGGTACTGGCAAGCTCTGCAATGCTAGCGGTGCTGAAACTTTTAGTGGTCAGCATTACATTCTTGCTTCCAGCTTAAACATAGTGGGGCAGAGTTGGCAGACGCTGGTGGCCTATGTCAAAGGCAATGCTAGTGGTAACGCTGAGTACAATGGCGCTAGAGGGGCAAACCATATTGGCAACCCGGCCAAAATGCATGCGAACGTCCGTTTTATCACTCCGATTTTTTATTGTAATTATCCGGGTAAAACGGGGGATGCCTTAATCGATTATATAAAAATCGATGTGGTGGAAGTGCAGGACCAGCGCAATCTGCCGATGATTCAATCTGGTATTGCCAGCCTGCCTACCAGTTCCGCGCTGTCCGGCTCAGATGATGGCAGTACCGCAAAAATCACAATTGCCGCGCACTCGGTGCAGTTTGGTTTCGGCATTGTTAATTACAACAGTGGCAGCATTACTGGGCTGTCTTTCAACACTAGGTACTACGTCTATTGCGATGATCCCGGCACTCAGGGCGGTGCGGTTACCTATTACGCAACCACGAACATTTCCCAACTGGCTGCTAATACCTGGCGCCGAGGTGTTGGCACCATTACAACTCCGAGCAATGGCGGCGGTACTACGTTCCCTAGAGATCCCTGGTGCGTTGCTGCAGGCACTTGGCTGCGCGAAGGTTTACTTGCGGAAAACTGCGAAAGCGGAGACCTGATCGACTGCTGGGATACCGGCGACGAGGAAACCCATCTAAGCCCCATTATTGGCGGGGTAGGTGCAGAGCCAGAAATACCCTGCGTATTGCTCACCACAACAAGCGGTGCCCAGGTAATTTGCAGCCGTGAAACCCCAGTAACCGACCGTGTAAGCCGTGTCTATGAGGCGCAGCACTGCCAGGGGGTTGAGCTGGGTGTACTGCATAAAGAACAGCCGCTCACCTGGGAAGCTGTCGAGCGGGTCGAATGTGCCGGCTTGCACACCGTGTACAAAATATCTGCAGGTGGTAAGAGCTACGCTGCCGGCGAAAATCCATTACACCGCATCATCACCCACAACGGCGTACATAAATCTGATTAAGCAAAGGAACCCTCAATGCCCAGCTTTTCCCCAATAACCGTACCGAACCTGGAAGCCTGGCAGTTCGCCTATACCATCGATGACGGCCACAGTGCCGGAACTATTGTACGCGCAACGGTAACCCAGACCACAGAGCCCACTAATAGCGATGCTCAGGCTGCTGCAGTACTTAAATGTACGATTGCCGTAATCGACAACCAAAACACAGTACAAACTGATGGTGCCGGCGATCTAATGTCCAGTGTTTATGTCACCACCAAAACTCTGCAGACCGATGCAGGCCAGCCGGTAAACGTTGCTGATCACGCTGCTGATTTAGTAGCGAATTGTATTGTTGAGGTGGCCAACCGCTTAGCTGTGCATAGTTCTATTGCGGCTATGGCGATACCGAGTGGGTGATACTGGCTGTGGTTTTCAGTAGTGGAGAGGGCGTGCCGCCGGTGCGAAAGCTCGAATTATAGAGCCATGGCTGACATCTACAAAAAGTCCCCCCTAACTTATTGATTTAATTATGGGTAAAATGTGTTCAAGAGCGGGAAGTTGAACCAGACGACTTGAGCCAATGGCTCACTATCTCTGGTTGTTATTTAGACAATAGTTTATAACCTGCTGTAAATAAAGGCTTTTCTGTGGAGCTTGGAAGCTCCCTCCCAGAAAAAGTGGCCAAATGGATAGTGAGCCACTGGCCCATTAATAAACTGTTATACGCATATCGAGTTATGGAAGTAAGCGAGTATTATCGAAAAGCTAAAGAGATAGCTGAGAGTCCCGAGCTGCACGACACTGGTGAGGCGAGGGAAGTTCAGCAGGCTCTCGATTACGAACGTTTAGATGATCATCCGTCATGCTGGGTTCCAAATGTTCAAGCGGCTCTATTAGCATGTTTTAGTTCAAGGCCAAAGCTTTCTGCATCTAAAGCAGCTCTAGAGCTCTATATACAAGGCTCTATCATGGAAAGTAACGCAGAGAGGAACACGGTAGTAAAAGTAGGTTTTACGTGCCTAGTTTTGGGTTTCATAATCGGGTGGGTAGTGTGGTCGTAACTACGTATAACAAATACAAGCAGGTTGCTATGGGCCTTTGGCCCTTCGCGGGACGGCCTACTCTACGCTCCAGCCGCCCCTGCTGTAGTCGTTAAGCAAAGAAATAGAAAAGCATGAGAAAGTCATCACCTGAAGCATTATTAGCTATTACTACGATAATATTACTTACCGTCATTCCAATTTTAGTGGGCTGGGTTCTAGTGAAAGTCTATAGGGTATTTCGACCTTTCCCTAAGCAGGAACTCTCTGGGCTTGCAAGTATTGGAGTCCAAGAAAAGGATAGCTTTTTCAAGTTTGTTCTCGTTGGCTGGATTGTATGCGGGCCAATCTACTATTGGGCATACAGTTCCGGTGTTCTTGGCTAGCGCCGAGCTTAACGAGCGCCGGCATAATCGCGCACTGTATGCGCTGGACTCGCAACAAGTTGATCGCCTGTGCGGCGGGCGTTATGAAAAAAGGACTATGGCCGGACCAACTGTAGGAATACTATTAAAAGAAAAGTTGGGCGATGACGCCAAGAGAGAGATCTTGGCTTTCATTCAATCTGTTTCTAGTGAAATTCGAGGAAACGATTTTTGGGTTTATGGCAGTTCGTTTGGGTATGAGTTTGGCCCAGATTATCCCGAAGAGATCGAGGAATATGCCGGGGTAAGCAATTTATTGGGTTGGCTTCCTAAAGATATAATTGGTCTATATGCGATGTGTAATGGAGATAGAGACCATCAATCTCTCGGAGAGGTGACGCTTGGTCTTGCCGAGATTGTAAATGGTAGTATTGCATTCTGTCATGTACTTAGCAGATACACATCTGATCCAGAAATATTGGAACATCCTGGGGTTGTTGAATATGAGCATGAGTCAATAATTAGCCCTGAGCTGTTTGAACAATGGTTAAAACATCCAGATTTTCGTATGGTGAAGTAATGCATAACAAAATGCTGCTAGGGACAAACCTACGCTGCGCTCCGGTTTGCCCCAGAGCATGGCGTTAGGTTTAGATGATGAATGTTAAAAGTGTTGCTGATATAGAAGGGCCGTGGGTAGAGCCAGAGTTAAACTCTGGGTTAATCCAGCGATGTAGAGATAATTGGTCGAAGCCAGTTTCTCAAGTTTCGAATCATGTTCTTGCAACATTCATCCGCCAAAAATTTGCACTAGCTATTGTGCTTCCGGAGGCAGAAAACCGTCTTAGACGTGGTTATGTAGATGGCACAGAGCTATACGACGAAGAGCTGGAAGTAGCCATAAATGAACTACCAAAAACCTAACGAGGCGGTTAATTTCGTTCGCTCCGCTCACTGGGACAGCTTACACGCCGCTTCGCTCTGTTCCAGTTGCCCATTACCGAGGCGTTAGGAGCTTGATCATCCGAATAGCACTTTATTTAATTATCATTTTTCAATTGAGTGCATGTAGTGCTTGGAATGATTGGCGCATGGAGCGCTCTATAGAAAAAATGAGGAGCGAGGCCAGGGCGAAAATAGATAGCGAAGCTTGCGTATCCTCTGGTGGAAAAGTTGAAGGTATAGGAATTTTTGGTATACCTTCTTGTGTCGCTTATTACATCGATGGTGGTAAAAGCTGCACGGATAATTCTCAATGCCAAGGGCTATGTTTCACACCCAACACCCATGAAATCGGAACTGCGATTCTGGGGTTGTGTCAGTCGAGTGAGCATGATTCCTTTGGTTGTATCAGCACCATCGAAAACGGTGTTGTTAGCGAGGCATTTTGCCAAGATTGAGCAGGCTCCTAACAAAGCCAGGCAATGAAGCTCCGGGCCAGCGGCCCTCCGCGGGACAGCTTACCTTTTACGCAGGTCGCTACGCTCCCATTTTTGCGCAAAATTCGCACAAGGTAAGCTGCCCCTGCTGGCGGCGTTAGAAGTCTTAAACACGTAGAGCTAAAAATGTATTCGAAAAAAGTGATTCTATTAGCGGCAAAAGCTGCGTTTTTAAGCATCGCGTGGCCGGTTGTGGTGATTGGTGTGCTCTCGCTCTTTGCTGTGAGTGAAATGTCACTATTTGAAAAATCAGTCTTCCTGCTCGGATTTCAAGTATTAGCTTGGTTATTGTTCTTTGGTGCATGCATACTATTTCATCGCCGTAGAATGCGAGATTCGGCGTTCAAAGATTCTTTTCTTTCAAAAGGAGATAAAGAACGCGGCCAAGAGCTGGGTACATATTTGGAGGGGTGGTAGTGTACCCAACTTCTAACAATCACAGGCAGTTTGCGCCGGCCCCTGACGGGGCCTCCGCGGGACGGTCTACGCTACGCTTCGGCCGCCCCTGCTGTGGGCGTTAAGTGTAAAATCCATGAGTAGACATCAAGGAAAGCAAGAAGAGCGAGAATTTGAGGGAGAGAAACTTCCCTCAGAATTCAAGCTGTCTCGCTCTAAAATAATGTATATCGAAGATAAGTCGGGCGGCCTAGAAGGTGAGGCTCGTATTGGTCGTGTTTACTTATCAAAGTCAGGAAAAACGCTTTACTATCGAGGAATGAAATTTCAAAGCCTTAAAGGTAGTGGCTTTAAAGCAAATTACTTCGAGGTCGAGTCTGGTGACCACTATTGGATATCCGGGCCCCGTAAAGATAAAAATGACCGTCTGTATGGCGGTAACAGTGGTGTGGAAATAGACAATGATGTCCATGAAGAGTACAGGCAGTACATCAACACTTAACAAGGTGCGGCAGACCGGCGTCTTACTTTGTGTATTTTTTGCCCAGTCGCTACGCTCCTATTTTCGCGCAAAAAATGCACAAAGTAAGCCGCCGCTGCGCACGGCGTTCTGTGCGATTGAGAGTTCTGATATGAGATTTAAGAATGTATTTTTAGCTTTGGTACTTGTTTTAACGTCTCATAGCTCAATTGCTGCTGGTAACTTCGATACTTTAGTCAACGGATGTAAGGCTTACAGCTCGATTTATTTATTGAAGTCTAGGGTTCCAAATGAGGCAGATTTGATTGGTGTAGGATTTTGTTTCGGCTTTATCTCAGGCATCGTGGAAGGAGTAGATTTTTTTGATGGTAACTCTGACAATCCTCTGACCTGTCTTCCTGAGCAAGATATTTCAAATAAAGAGATGGTTAGTGTGGTTGTCGAATACATCAACAATAATCCTGAAACTGTTACTAGGTATCGTGAAAGTGGTGTCGCAGGTGTTGCTGATTTAGTCCGAAAAGCTTTTTACACTAAGTACCCATGTGCAAGTAGCACAGAACAAGGCAATTAACTCAGACCTCCGCTGCTGTGCAGCTCCGGCCGGTTATTGCGAGCGTTATGTGCTCCTAAAAAATTAGAGAGGGAAATATTCAATGAACGTGATATTTAGGGTAGTACTCATTGTCGCTTGCTTCTTTGCAGCAATAGCTTGCTATGTCTTCGGTGTTCCCGTAGGAGGCATATTCTTTGTCATTCTCGGGGTAACTTTCGAGGGCCTATTCTGGGCAGGAATATTTGGAAAAAAGAAGAAAGTATCAAACCCGGAATCAAAATAGATAACGCCAGACCGATGCAAAGATCTTTAGCGTCAACACTATAAACTGAAAATAGGTAGCTCCAATGGAAAGCCAAGCACATAACCAGGCCCAGCAAAAGGACGCGCTGAAAAGCGCCCGCCTTTGTGGGCAGCGTTAACTGCTAAGGAGAGTTGATGGACTTCGGCAAGATCGTCAAAGATACTGAAGGAATCGATCTTGATCTGTGGAGCGAGGTTATTTCTAAACATGAACTTCTTGAGCAAGCCCCGGATAGAAAGGGAGTCAATCCATTTACTCATGAAGAAGTAATATTTTCTGGTGTAGGGGTGGCATTCTACTGCGAGGGTGGTGAGAAAGTTGGCAATATCTGTTTTCAAGAAGGAGCATTGCTAACTACGGGAGTACCTATGTCCGTCTGTTCTGAGCTAGCCAAAATATTCAATGCGGTTGCATCTGAGGATGATCGCAGTTAACAAGCCGCAGCAATCGCTCCCGTTGGTCGCTGGGACAGCCAAAACGCTGTGCTTATTTGTCTGCCCCTACGCGGGGCGTTAGGTGACTAAAGTGCGGAATGTAATCATAGTTCTAGCATTAATCATGACTGGATGTGTAACAATGCCCCATTACAGTAATCTGACCCCTGAAATGACAGGAGAGGTAAAGGAGAATGGAGTACCAGCAAATAATCTGCCAATTCATGTCATATCAGGGAATGATTCGGATCACTGTGAGGGTAAAAGTGCCGAAACAACTACAAATGCTCAAGGAGAATTTTACCTAGCGCCGCTTCAGCAATTTAATTTCACTTCTGTGATTATGGCTCATAGTTTCTTTCCATGGTCTGTTTGTGCAAAAAAGGATGATACATGGTTTCTTTTAGCAAAAGGGGAGTCATACGCACTTGTTGATAGTGGTCCTATGCAAAAATATCAAATAACTTGTAACAAAATACAGCCAGCAACTGAGTGTAAAGTCAATGAAGTTCTTCTCCAGAAAGCGTCATCTAACAAGTGACTATGGTTGCTCCATTTCCGTTGCTTTTAATTTGTACTTAAATGGTAAAAATCAAAAGCAACTACAATTCGCCGGTTGGCACGACGTTATGTGTAAGAGGATTTTATGGCACTTTTCGTATTGGGCATTCTATCGGTGATAGTATTTTCCCCGTTAGTATTGCCTTGGGGTAAAAAACTACTGATTTATTCAGCTGCCGTATGGTTTTTATTGTGGCTTATGTTTTTCTTGCAAGCGGAGCGCGAAAGTAATCCGGCTTATGATTCAGGTATAGTAGGTGATAGTGCTGCGTTAGGTATTTCAATCTTGGTCTTTGCTATCGTAGTATTCGTACGTAGCTTAACTCATGTTGTCATGTATAAAGTTAAGGCTAATCGTAATCACACATAATAAGTGCGGGCACGATCGCAAATACTGCGTATTTGCTGGACCTCCGCCGCTTTGCAGCTCCGACTCGTGCTGCGGTCGGAGGTTTAATTGGTGGGATAGCCTATGCGGCTACTTCTGATAACTTTTCCTGGGGAGAGTTAGCCGGTAATGTTGCAACCGGCGCAGTAGTTGGCGGATTGACCGCAGCAGTGCCGGGTTATATTGCTACCAATGCTCTGAGTTTTGGAGGACGGGTTGGAAACTTTAGTGCAAGCGTTGGGACTGCCACAGCCGCTGGTGCGGCTGGCGATGCTGCCAACCAGTATATGGCGGGGGGCGAGATTGATAGTGGCAAAGCTTTACTAGCTGGGGTTGCAAATGCAGCCGGTATGGTAGGGGGGCAAGTTGTACAGCCATTTGCGAAAGCGACAACTACGGTAACGCTCCCTGCTAAAGAGGGTTTCTCGGTTAACAGTTTATCGGGGAAAACCTTTCAAACGGGAGCGGCCCCTGCAATCGATGTTCCAAGTCCTGGCGCTCAGCAAATTTTACAAGATTCCGCAGGCGGAACAGCTACCGCTTTAATTAATGAAAAAATGAATTCGAATTGAAGTGATCTTATGGATGCATTGAGAGTTTTTTTTGCATTTTTCCTAGTGCTTTTTGCATGCGCTATTTATAGGCAATTTTCGCTTGGAAAGGTGGAGTCTTACTACGGCGATGCGTTTAGCCCAAGCAGGAAAGGTGATCCTGTAGCGTACTGGGTTATTATTTTTATTCAGGTTGGTTTTTTGCTGTTCGGAATTTGGGCTGTTCTTCCGTAATTGTAAGAAAGGGTCCGGGAAACGTAAAAGAAAATCTAGGACACCTAAAGATTATAAAGAAGTGCTAGCGGTAATACAGGTGTTCTCACTGTCGGCTATTTTTCTTGACTCGATACTGAGGCGGAATAAAAGCATTAAGAATTCAGCCTAGGATTTGAAAACTGTGGCTTTAGGTACAAACTGGGAGGAATGATGGTAGCGAGGGTGCTGAATTAGCAGGGTGTTGCAGGAAGGTAGAGCCGGCAGTCGCTTATGCCGTGTACCCAGCGTTTATCGAGCTGAGAGCAGGCTTTCCGCACAGCTTCTGCGGATCCCACCAAGCTTTTAAATCGACTTTCAAAGTTGCGATTTAGATAGAGGCAAAGCTTTCTAGCATACTCAGCAGTTCGCGGATATGGGGCACTTTCATCAATTGCCCTCGCTTTTGTGGATTGATCTGGCGGCCGCAGTGGGTGCCTGGTCAAATATACAGTTTCTTCATGTGCGAAAATCTGACTGGTCTATCAATTATAGGGGAAAAACTTACTGTTAATATAGATAGCGATTTACACAAGAAATTCGATAACTGTATAATTTTATTAAGTTTTTTGATGTGATTGTGGCTCCTGAGGTCGCGGGTTCGATCCCCGTCGGCCACCCCAGATTTTTCCTTGTTTATCAAGGACTTAAAACCTCGCCTAGTGCGGGGTTTTTTCGTTTTGGGCCTTTGAGGGGTAATTCGAGGGGGTAATTTTTACCACAATCGATTTTTCCCGCTTCCCGGATTGGATATTTATCCAGTGCTTTTGGTACTCAGAAGTGGTTCTTTCAGGCGTCAATATTCTTAGTTACGATGAGTTTTCTGTAGAGAGAAAAATGCCGCCAATGTTTGATGTGGAAGCCTAGGCCGCTGTTCAAATTTTCTGCGATGGGTTTCTGAATGAAAGACAAAGAAATATATGCTGAAATAGGGCAGTTACTATTTAATGAGGCTCCTGATGTTTTCGGGGAGGTTCATGTTCTGTTTGGGAGATTTGTAGATACTTTTTTGATTTCTGCATGGACCGGAAGGTTTAGAAAGGGGAAAGGCTTCACATTTTCTCCCGGCACGCCTTTGAAACTCGCCGGGCTTGTAAAAGATTTAAAGGCGTTCTACCTGGAAAATGAAATGGGGGATTGGAACGTTATGCATTATGTTTTGATACCTTCTTCAGGCAAATATGATCTTGAATTTGACTACTGCAAAGAGCTGGAGAATGATGAGATAGATTTCTCGGACTATGCAAGAAGGCTCGATAGGGCTTCAAGAATTCACCAAAAGTGTCATTGGAAATTATCCGCTCCCAGTAAGATTTTTTATCTGCTACCCGTTGGCGTGTCCCTTTTACTCTTAATTATCGCCTTGTTGAGTGAAATAACTTTATCTACGGTGTGGTTGTAGCGCCATATCATGTAGTGAGTTTTATATCCGCTGAATTTCTGCTTATCGCCTTCGAAATCTGAGATGCGTTTTATCTTTAAATCGTGAAATCGAAATCGGTTCAAAGGATGTCAGCTGTGGCGGTGGTTTTTTATTCATGACTCCAAGTGCTATTGAAACCATCGCAGGAGACGCATTGCCCGGCTCTGCCACGGATGAGGTAATCGACAACGGCCACAGCACCGACACTATTGTGCATACAGCGATAACGCAGGCCACCGAGCTCACCATTAGCAATGCCCAAGCAGCTGCAGTACTTAAAATACTCGATTGCCTTAATCGATGATCAAAACAACGTACGGACTGATGCAGGCCAGTCGGTGAGCGTCGCCAATCACGCGGCCGATTTAGTGGCAAGCTATATAGTTGAAGTGGTAAACCTTCTACCTGTGCAAAGTTCGATTACGGCGATGGCCGTACCTAGTGGGTATTACTAGCTAGTGTTTTCAGTAGCGGAGAGGGCATATCGCTGGTGCGAAGGCCCGAATTATAGAGCCATGGCTTACATCCGCAGAAAGATCCCCTCTAACTTACTGATTTAATTGGAGGTAAAATGTGTTCAAGGGCGGGAGGTTGAACAAGGCGACATGAGCCAATGGCTCACTATCTATGGTTACTATTTAAACAAAAATTTATAACCCGCTGTAAATAAAGGCTTTTTTTCGGAGCTTGGAGGTCCCATCCTGGTAATAGTGGCCAAATGGATAGTGAGCCACAGGCTCTTTAATAAACTGTTATGTGTAAACGATGAAGAAAGTATATCTCTACGGTTTTAACGGTACTTACTCGGGAGAATCGAAATACAACTGGAGTCCTCCCGAGAAAGGAGATAGTCACGACTGTCTTCTTTTTCTTCGGCAAACCGAAGACGCAGTTAATTTCGAGGCCGCCACACTCGAAATTGCTAACTTCGGCTTTGTGGGTGTCAGCGATCTAAAAGGTAACAGCCTAAAAGTCGAGGCTTTAAATTCTGATCTTCATAGAGGGTTTAGGGGTTTTTACGAAAGTGCTCTTCACGATGGTAGCTGCCTTGTATTCTACCCAAACACATAACAAGCCGCAGCAATCGCTCCCGTTGGTCGCTGGGACAACTAAAACGCTGTGCTTATTTGTCTGCCCCTGTGCGGGGCGTTATGAGCTTTAAACTATGAAGCACATTCTTATAATTCTAGCTTTAATGTCATCCTTGGCTGCTGCAAGTGGAGGGCCTAAAGAGGTTTCTCTGACACCAGAGCTAGCCGCGAAACTAGGTTTTCATATAAGCGTGAAGCCAGAAGACCCAGCAATAATGTTTGAGCTTAAAGGCCCAAAAGAAAGTCCTTCTGGTTGTCCAGCATCTAGAAGTGGCACCTTTCTACTTGGTAAAAATAGTGAGGAGTTGCTGCTTCATATAACAGAGCTACCTGCATCAAAATCAGAGCCAGAAGCAATTGGTTACTTTACAGATAGCAAGCACACAATGGGTGTCTTTATCGACTATCTCTGTAAAGGCGAAAAGGTTTTAAAGAGTGTGCGTTACACCGTGCAATCAACCAGCGACTGGCTCATAACAAGTAAAGGCACTGGACGCAGCAAAACTGCGCCTGTGCTTTAGGCGTTATAAGTAATAGAAAAATGGAACCTGAAGAACTGAAAAGGAGGTTAGATGTTGTTGCAGCGACTTGCATGCAGCTATCTAGGGAGTTGCAGTCTATCGATGCACAGTTAAGTCTGAATATGGACCGAACGGCGATTCGGGAAATAATTGGCAATCTCCATTGGGCGGCCGAGAATACTACTGTGGTTGGACTCCACCAAGTCGGAGAGGCGCTAGAAGATAATATGGGTACCGGTCTGAATGATTGAAATTATTTATAACAAGCGCCGGCACAAATGCGTGCTTCGCGCTGTGGACTCGCAACAAGTTGCTCACCTGTGCGGCGGGCGTTAAGTGCCTATAGAGATATGAGCAAATCAATAGTAATACTTGGTGCCGTGACGGTATTTCTAGTTTTGGCATTCAGTGTTGTCAACATTCAGCAAGGCGGCAGAAATCTTGATCAGATTCTAATGGAAGTATCTGCTTCTGCTGAAATGGATGCTCAAAAAGAGATGGAGTTAGGGCAGTTTGATTTTCTGGCTGAAGCTTATGGCTTTGGCGATGGCGGTAGAAGAGTTCCGGGTATAGGATTTGAAAAATACAATAAATGTCTAAAGCAAGTGGCCTCACTAAGGATTTACCTTCGTTCGGGTGATGTCACATGGGAAAAAACAGAGTTAGAAAATCTTAAAGAGCTCACCGAAGTGCCAAAGTCCACCCACACTTATGCCGCCTCGTTCAATCTGAGGAAGTTCAAGTGGCTTACGGAAAGTGGGGTGATTCAATGCACTTAACAATCACAGGCAGTGAAGCTCCGGCCCTTCGGGCCTACGCGGGACGTCTTACTTTATACACGTTTTGCGCGGTCGCTTCGCTCCCAGTTTCGCGTAAAACGTGTATAAAGTAAGCCGCCCTTGCTGTGGGCGTTATGAGTTTTCCACTGGAAAGTAATGATACAAGAAATTGAACTTACATTTAGTTTAGGTGAGTATGGATGGAGCGATTTCCGTATCTGGACCAAAGAAGAACATATAGAGATTGGAATGACGCACATCTTTAACAATCCTCTCGAAGAAATGTTCTCTGCTTTTACAGAACTACTTAAGGGTATTAAATCTACATATATAATGTGGCTCGATGAGCCAGGTGCCTATCGCTGGGAAATAACTCGTGACGAAGAACAGCATCACATCCTTGATATTAGCATCACCGAAACAGCATCGATGAGCGAATGGAAGGAATCAGATAGGGTAATATCTGAAATCGAGTTTACCGTGAAGCAGCAACAGCTTATGGCCTGCATCTACGGAGAGGCTATTAAGCTTCGTGAACTCATGAAAATGAAGACTTACAAAATAGATCGAAACGAACAATATCCAGCGAGAGCGCTCAATGAGTTTTTACAGGCTTATGAAGCGAGGTACTCATAACAAGGCAATGCAGCGGACTGCTGCGCAGTCTCGCTGATTGCGGCGTTAAGTGTCAAATCATATGGAATACTTGAATAAAGATGATATTTTCGAACTAATAGACTCCTTGAGTAGTGATGTTGTTAGCTTTGATAGAGTGCGTCCACATAATAAAGGTGAAATTAGAAAATCAGCCTCAATGGATAGAAGAGAGCTTAAAGAGTTTATCGCTGAGGCTATTGAAGAGGAGCATCAACCTGGTGGTGATATTGAAATATTTATTCCATCAATCAATAAAATTTTAGTTGGGCAACATGACGGGGTTTATTGGCTTGAAAGCAACACTTAACAAGTTGCTGAAGTGCACTCCAGCCGCAAAAGGCGCGGCTTCCGCGAGACAGCCAAACCTTTGGTTTGTCTGCCCCTTAGCAAAGCGTTATGTTTAAGGAGTACTAATGAAGTTATTGATTATTGTCTCTATTGTTTTTGCTCTTACAGGTTGTGTAATGGGGGCACCCAAGCTGACTCCAGATCAAGCAGCAAGAGTGGATCAAATAGAGATTCTTAAGGAAGGCCAAGTTCCTGATAAAGAATATACCACCATAGATGATATTAGCGCTGCTGACTGTTCAGGTGCTCCTTATGGAGGTCGAGTTTGGGGTGACGCAGAAAAAGCAATTGAAACTCTAAAGGCAAAAGCTGCATCGTTAGATGCTGATGCGATCATAAACACAAGTTGTTCTGCGGCCCCATTCGTTAATAACTGCTGGGCTGCAAAGCTTTGTTCGGGTCAAGCAGTAAAGTGGTCAAAAACATAACAAATCGCAGCACAATCGCCACTTCGTGGCTGGACAGTCAAGCCTACGGTTTGTCTGCCTGTGTGCTAAGCGTTATACATTTTACGAAAATAATATGATTCACGGTTTAACACACATAGAAGAGTTTATCTCCAAAGAAGAAGAGCAATTTCTACTAGATTCTTTGGATAATGAAGTATGGCTTACGAGTTTAAAGCGACGAGTGCAGCACTATGGATATCGATACGACTATAAGGCTAGGTTCGTTGATAGCTCTCTTTATCTCGGGGCACTCCCTGAGTGGTCTGCCAAAATTCTATCTCGCTTACATGCCAAAGAGTTTATTTCAGAAACCTTTGACCAGCTTATCGTCAATGAATACGAGCCAGGTCAAGGAATATCAGCACATATTGATTGTGTGCCATGTTTCAAGGAAACAATTGTTTCTCTAAGTATTGGATCACAAGCAGAAATGGTATTTGGCAATAAACAGGTCGAGAAGCAAACCATTTTGTTAAATCCAAGATCGGTAGTAATACTCCAAAAAGATGCTCGGTATAAATGGACGCACAGTATTCCAAATAGAAAAAGTGACTTAATAAACGGGCAGAGAGTTCAAAGGTCGCGCAGAGTTTCTTTGACGTTTAGACAAGTAATCAAAAAAAATGTATAACAAGGCACTCAAGTTGATGCCAAAAGATCCGCTTTTAGCACAACTTAGTGCGGCGTTATGATTTTAAAAGAAATGAACAATGATTAAGAAAATTTTCGAGCAACTAGATTCTTCCTTTAAAGAAAATTTCAAGGATGTTTTTGATTCTCTTCAGCCGGGAGCATCCGAAGAAGATCTAAAAGAGCTTCAAGAGAAATGCTTCAAAGGTAAAGATTTGCCACCTGATTTGGAACTTCTTTACAAATGGCACAATGGCCAAACTGGATATGGCTCACTGAATCAAAATGATAATCGGACATTTCTACCGATTGACGAAGTTATTGATGCATGGGAATTTTTAAATGGTTCTATGACAGATATACAGGGGCCAATGTCAAAATCCTGGATTCCAATTGCTTACAATGGTGGTGGAGACTACTTGGTCTATGAATCAGAAGGCGAAAATGCCGGAATGGTAATTGCTTACTGGCACGACGATGACAGTCGTAAAATAGAGTATCGTGGGCTTCAAGAATGGCTCACAGCAGCATTAGAGGCATCAAGATCATAACAAGCGCATGTTGTACGCCGCTATCGCGGCCGGACGGCTTACGCTACGCTCCAGCCGCCGCAAAAACGAACGTTACATTTACAAAGAGGTACAACCTTGAAACTACTCCTAATCATTTGCTTATGCTTAGCATCTTTTGCTGTCTATGCCAGCATGAAGAAGACTGACAAACCAACACACCCATTAAGTAGGTTGGTATCATTAGTTTCTAAGTCTAGTGAGAAGGCAAGTAACGATATAAATCTGTATTTAAATTCACCTGAATCTTTCCTTGAGGAATATGAGTTCGAACTCAGAGAAAGAGACATCGAATCAGTAGATGACATGTCTGATTCCGTCATTGTGGTAGAAATTTTAATGAAAAATAAATTTCTTATATACGTAGATGGCGCTCATGAACCAGATGATGCATTGTTACAATTAAACACCCTTTCTAAGGAAAAGCTACAGACAGCAGACTCATACAATGAAATCATGGATTTCTATAGATCAAGTAACTATGGTATTGCAACTTTCTTACAGGATGGTGAATGGCCCTCTTTGTTTAAATGTGCTAACGAAGCAGGTTTTAAGCTTCTTGCTATTGATGAAGATTCTGATTCCTTGCCATTAATCCTTGTGCCAATTGAGAAATCCGAAGAACTTCTGAATGTGTTTAAAGAGGCAAAGCTTAAAACCTATTTTTCAAGTAAATAAATGTAACAAGGCCAAGCAGCATCGCCCCTCCGGGGCTGGACCTCGCTACGCTCGGCCGCTGCTGGCGGTGTTATATTCCCTAGAGAGGGTCGCAGAAGTTGAAAATCTTTAGCACATTTTTAATATGGTTGATATTTATGTCTAGTGCAGTTGCTGAAAATATATATTTCACTGCAACCGGTGAGCAAGAAGGGAAGCCTGTTATTTACAGGAATATGCAAAGTGTCCCTAAGGGGGAAAAGGAAACAGATTTCCCTACTTTGATAAACATATATTGGCCATTTGAAAAGAAAGAAAATAATGGCATGCCTGATCGAAATACGAACAAAAAACAAATCGTCTTTGAAGATGCAATAGCACCCTTAGACGTAAATGGTGTGTCACATTTAATGATGGTTGTTACTGGCAATGGACGCAAAGAATGGATTTGGTACGTTAGAGACTCCGATGAATGGATGGAAAAACTTAACGAACTTTTAGTGGGACACGACGTATATCCGATACAAATTGAAATAGAAAATGATCCTGAATGGTCTACCTACCATAACTTTGTTTCTGACGTTAAAGTAAAATAACAAGTTGCTGTACGCGGACACATACTGCTACGTTCGTTTTTGTGTCTGTCGCTGCGCTCCATTTTTACACAAAAACGTTCCCAGCAGTATGTGCCGGTGAGCAAAGCGTTACACGGTAAGGAGAATTAGTGCTTAATCGAAAGTTAGTTGTAGTATTTTTTGTATTAATGCCATGCCTAGTGCTTGTTTTTTTGCCGATATACTCTGTTGTGAGTGGGTACTTGAATCCAAGTTTAGAGCACGTAGAGAGAGCAAGAAATTACCTTCCAAACTCTAAACTGTTTCAGATCGGATTTGGTTCTGGCAGCTACTCCTGTATCAATGGAGAATGTGATTACAGTAATACCTATGATCAGAAACAATTTATAAGTGTTTCTAGCGCCAGTAAAATTGTTACAATTCGCAGGTCATATGAAGGTGAATGGACAGAATCTGTGGAAGAAACCAATCTAAAGTTAGGGCTTTCACTTTTAGCTATTTATACGCTAGCAATATTTGGTTTGGGATTTTCACTAAGAGAGCTAAGGCGTGTGTAACAAGCCGCAGCAATCGCTCCCGCTGGTCGCTGGGACAGCCAAAGTGCTGCGCTTATTTGTCTGCCCCTGTGCGGGGCGTTAACTGCCCATGTACTCGGAAATCGCAGAAGCATTTCAGTTATCTGAGAACAGCGCCATCTCGGAAGACTATATCTGCTCCCACCCCGACCCGATGAGTGATATATCAGACTTAGAGCCGCTCCAATACATGCCCTCTTACATGGCCTGGTGTGTCCAGAATAGAGACATAGATGGTAACCTCATATGTATGTACACCATCAATGCGCTCGCGGAGTTCGGGCGCTGCAAGAGCCCTGAATTGCCACATTTAGCTTTCAAGTTTCGTTGCAGTCACGAGCAAAAACAGACCGTGATTGGCTTTCTCAAATGGAGTCTTGCCAATTTACCACTAGAGGACAAGGAGCAAATAGGCCGTGCCATTAAGCAATGGTCAGGCAGTTAACAAGTCAAGGCTGCAAGGGCGCTTCGCGCCGGGACGCGCTACCGCGCGCCCCAGCTTGAAGCGTTGTGCATCTTAGAGAATTCAAGTGAATACATCAGAGATACAAGTGAAGAAGAAATTTCCTAAGGAAATCGCAATTGCGTTGGCTATAGTCGGTGTACTAGTTTCACTTACACCAATTGCCATTGTTCAAAATGAGCAAGCAGTTTTACCTGCAATATTTGGCCTTGTAATGAACTTCACTCTTATACCTTCCATTTTCCTATTGTTTGGTATTATCCAGAAGTTACGCGATAGGCAGTTCAATTTGTGGAGTGCGTACTACCTTGGGCTTTTTGTTGCCATAATTTTGGCGGGACGGAAGCTGGTGGTGTAGCGGCCATGCATAACAATGCCGGGCAATTTACTCCGGGCCTTCGGCCCTCCGTGGGACAGCTTATCCTGTGCACGTTTTGCGCAGGTCGCCTCACTCTCATTTTTGCACAAATCGTACGCAGAGTAAGCTGCCCCTGCCGGCGGCGTTATATTTAAAGTGAACCATCATGATATCGAGTAAAGATTTAAGTAGATTAAGTGATATAGATGATTTAAGAAGGTTACTAAAATCGCTAGCGACGCTAGATCTAATTATGTCTCCTGAATGGGAATCTAGATATTACTCGTTTAACTCCAAATGGGATGAACACGAGCAAATGGGTTCCATGAGAAATGGGATGGGTGACGAATTTTTTGTTTGGTTCAACAAGGCTGGATGCTTCATTAAAGGGTTCGATCATGAAAGTGAAATGTCTTCATGGTCTACAGAAGATCAATCACCATGGCCGAATATATATAAGGGAGTTCCAAGTCAGTTAAGCGCTGCGCTAAAAGAGCCCGCTTTTTCAACTGAAAATGTCTCATTTGCTTTTTGGCGCTTGAATAGTGATCCGAGCTGGAGTCGAGGGGATTTCGATCTACCCAAATCCGAAGATCCTGATGGTTCCGAATACTTATTGGAAATACTTGATAGAAAGCCTAGAACTTACCAAGACTTCGCTGAAAAGTACTATGAAGAAGATATTCCTTTGGCACCTATCCGCGATATCTACGCACATGCACCCATTACTGCCAAAACCCTTGAATATTTAAACCCTGATATTACCATCCAAGATATTGCAGAGGAGTTAGCGGAAATTGGCTACCCTGAAAGTTAAATATAACAAGCCAAGCCAGCAGGACTTATTTTGCTGTCGCTTCGCTCCAAATCGCAAAATAAGCCTCTGCTTGGGGCGTTATGTTCTAAATTGGTAATAATTAAGCTATGAAATATAAACCACTATTTGTTTGCATAGTATTCTTGTCAGGATGCGACGGTGCTATCGACAAATTCTTGGACAAGAGCTCAGATACGTTCAATGCATCTTACAAGGAGTCTTTTGTTGAGGCTTGTGTAAAGCCTGAAAATACCGACGAAAAGGGACGAGTATGCTCATGTCTAGCAGATGATTTGATTGATAACCATTCACCTAGAGAGCTTATAGATCAAGAGAGGGTTGAAAAATACATTGAAGAGGTCGCTATTCAAAAATGTATAGGCGAGCGCGAGGTTGAAACATAACAAGGCCGGGCAATTTACTCCGGGCCTTCGGCCCTCCGCGGGACATCTTACCTTGTGCACGTTTTGCGCGGGTCGCTTCGCTCCTATTTTCGCGCAAACCGCGCACAAGGTAAGCTGCCCCTGCTGGCGGCGTTATGTGATAGAGCCATGAAGAGAGAAAAATCGATAATTGTAGCAGTGGTACTTCTACCGCTAATCTTAGTTCTTTTTCTATGTATCAAAAGCTTTGAAAATTGAAATACATTTTCAGCTAATGGTGAGATTCAGAACTCGTACGTTACTTGGGCATCCGAAATTCAGTCGGGGAAATACACAAACGTGCAGATTGCAGAGAAATTTAAATCGCTTGCAGAAGCTGAGAAGAAAATATCAATTGGAGCTGAGTTGATTCAGTCAAGTTACTATTTCTGGAGTTTCGTGTTTGTGGGAATTGCAGTCCTTCAGCTCTTGGTCCTCTTTCGAGCGTTGGGCGCACATAACAATCACGGGCAGTGATGCTCCGGCCCTTCAGGCCTCCGCGGGACGGCTTACCTTATGCACGTTTTACGCAGGTCGCTTTGCTGGGTGGTGCGCCGGCCCCCTCCGGAGCATCACCAGCTTTGTTGTTGAGCGAAGACGACGAGCCTTGGAATCAGGGTGTGCTGGCTTTTAAATAATTCTTTAGATGATGGCAGTACCGCAAAAATCACAATTGCCGCGCATTCGGTGCAGTTTGGTTTCGGCATTGTTAATTACAACAGTGGCAGTATCACTGGTTTGTCCTTCAGCACTAAATATTATGTGTACTGTGATGATCCAGGCACTCAGGGCGGCGCTGTTACCTATTACGCGACCACGAACATTTACCAGCTGGCTGCCAGCACCTGGCGCCGAGGTATAGGCACCATTACAACCCCGAGCAATGGAGGTGGAACCACAGTCCCTAGAGATCCCTGGTGCGTTGCCGCAGGCAGTTGGCTGCGCGAAGGTTTGCTAGCGGACAACTGCGAAAGCGGAGACCTGATCGACTGCTGGGATACCGGCGACGAGGAAACCCATCTAAGCCTCATTACTGGCGCAGTAGATACAGAGTCAGAAATACCCTGTGTATTGCTCACCACAACAAGCGGTGCCCAAGTAATTTGCAGCCGTGAAACCCCTGTCACCGACAGTGCAGGCCAAGTATACGAGGCGCAGCACTGTCAGGACGTTGAGCTGGGTGTACTGCATGAAGAAGAGCCGCTCACCTGGGAGCGTGTCGAGCGGGTCGAATGCGCCGGCCTGCGTACCGTGTACAAGGTCTCTGTTGGTGGCAAGAGCTATGCTGCCGGTATCGATCCCCAGCACCGCATCATCACCCATAACGGCGTACATAAATCTGATTAAGCAAAGGAGTAGATAATGCCCAGCTTTTCCCCGATAACAGTGCCAGGCCTGGAGGCCTGGCAGTTCGCCTACACCATCGACGACGGCCACAGTGCCGGAACTATTGTACGCGCAACGGTAACCCAGACCACGGAGCCTACCAACAACGAAGCTCAGGCTGCTGCAGTACTTAAATGCTCTATTGCCGTAATCGACAACCAAAACACAGTACAAACAGATGGTGCCGGCGATCTAATGTCCAGTGTTTATGTCACCACCAAGACACTGCAGACCGATGCAGGTCAGCCGGTAAACGTTGCTGATCACGCTGCTGATTTAGTAGCGAGTTGTATTGTCGAAGTGGCCAACCGTCTGGCTGTGCATAGCTCTATTGCGGCGATGGCGATTCCGAGCGGATGATTAAAAGTATTGTTTTACTAGGGATACGGGTAGCAATTTGGCCGAGGTGGTTACGCAATTTTAACTCGCGTTAAAAAATTTTTATTGGGATAACCAGATTAATTAGCAGTGTTGTCTTTAGTTTTTTATCTGGTACGGTTAAAGAGGAAAAAATTTTGGATAGGTATGACAGGGTGAAATACAATGCTTCCGACAGTTTTAGCCCAGTAAATCTATAAAGGTATTTTCGTGGATTGGAGCTATCAAGACATATGGAAAATATAGGTTGTCAAGGAACAGGTCTCGCTTTATCAGCATTTGGTCCTAAAAAACTGTCTGAAATATTGTCGTATCTCATACTATATGTAATGGATTGTAATTTTGAAAAAACTAAATAAAAACAGTTCTCTGCAAAGGGCTGTGTTGAAAAATTCTATCGCTGGCTTCACTCTAATCTGCACATCGACATTAGCTCAGGCTGATACGATCAGTAAAAAAATAGACCTGGGTGAGCCGTTCCCCTTTAGGATGGAAAATGAGGTTGAATATAAGATAAATGTAGATGTTGGCTATCAATTTGATACCATTAGTAAAATTTGTATCAATGCCGAGGTTGATAATGGAACTGCTACCGCACTATCTTATTTAGCGAAAGATGAATCTGCAGATCCATTTTTGGTTATTACTCCGCAATTGTTGGGGTTGTATAAGACCTTCGAACTTCCAACATCTGAAAATCCTAACCCTGTTCCACAGTTGCAAAAAAGCATCAATATTTGTCAGGGAGAAGATAGTATCTTGGCAAAGAGCTTTCTCGATGGAGAAGGTGGATTTACATACAATGTGTCCGGTGGTTATATAGACTTCTGGGACATTGAGCTGGTTGTTGAGGGTGATGTTTCCGACATTCGGTTGGCGATTGAGATTGACGAACCTGCCGAGTTCTCAGTTCCTACCTATGGGGGAAGAGTCAATTATGACGCAAGTATTCGTAATTTAGACTCTACACAATCTTTGGTGACACTCGAACAATGGAGTGTACTTAAATTTCCCAACGGTGATAACTATCCCATCCATAAATCAAGGGATGTGGTATTAAATTATTCTGAAGCGAAGGATTACACTCGAAATTATCTAAACATACCTGCTTGGTTTGAGGCTGGAGATTACGAGCTGACTTGGTATGTGACTGACCCAAATACCGGGGTTCGGGTGAAAGACAGCCTGTCTTTCACAAAAAGTGCTGACTAAAGTATAGATTTTTACAGGCTGGGATGCTCTTGTGTCCCAGTTGCCCTATTTAGGTTGTATAAGTAGAGAATTGCCTAGCTGTGCATAGCTCTATTGCGGCGATGGCGATACCGAGTGGGTGATACTGGCTGTGGTTTTCAGTAGTGGAGTGGACGTATCGCCGGTGCGAAAGCCCGAATTATAGAGCCATGGCTGACATCTACAGAAATTCCCCCCCCTAACTTATTGATTTAATTATGGGTAAAATGTGTTCAAGAGTGGGAGGTCGAGCCAGGCGACTTGAGCCGATGGCTCACTATTTCTGGTTGTTATTTAGACAATGGTTTACAACCTGCTGTAAATAAAGGCTTTTTTGCGGAGCTTGGAGGCTCCCTCCCAGAAATAGTGGCCAAATGGATAGTGAGCCACTGGCTCTTTAATAAACTGTTATGTGTAATCGATAAGGTGGTGAGGCCCTAGTAATGAGAAGAGTAATATTGTTAACAGTATTTCTAGCGGCATGTGCTACGACTCCAGAGATGTATCAACCGAATTTAAATAAAGCGGTCTTGGTTGCCCAAAATGATGCGTGGGGAAAGTCATTTATTCCACTAGAAACCCAAGCCAATACACGGATTGAAGCAATTGATGGTGAGAAGGTATCGGATTTCTTCAATAGTACAAAAAATATTTCCATTGATCCTGGAGAACATAAGGTAGTGGTTTCTTGCTATCTACGAAGGGGAGGACTTCATCAAAAAGCGGAGCACGAGTTCATCCAAACTTTCAAGAAAGGCATAGTGTACGTTTTTGCGGGTAAGCTCGGTAAGGGCGCAGAATGTGAAGTTGATATTGAGCAACGTACATAACAATTACAATCAGGTTGCTACGGGCCTTTGGCCCTTCGCGGGACGGCCTACGCTGCGCTCCAGCCGCCCCTGTTGTAGCCATCATGTGAACTCACCTCGGAATATATGACTGAGATAGAAATAGAGCTATTAGAGAATTTATTTGATTCTTTAGACAAGCTGTTCGATAGAAAGTGTACGGTCTTTGACTTGACGTCAGAATTACAGGCCACACAATCAAGATTAGGGCTGAACCCACCTATAGACTTAAATCCATACTTAGAAAAGCTAAACAAGCTAATAAAAAGTGAGGAGTCTGAAGAAGCTAAACGCAACGAAGCCCTTGCTATTACTAATAAGTTGCGGGAGCAATTGAACGATCTACTACCTATTTAACGCACACATAACAAGGCGATCAAGACGGACCTATTTTTCGTCGCTTCAAATGTGTGCTTTAATAGCACACATTCAAACCAACAAAAAATAAGCCGCTTATCACGGCGTTATGTGGCTATCAGATCAAAGCGGAAATGAATATTAGAAATTTTGTTGCGTTAGTTCTTGTTGTCTCTGGATCAATATTATTGGGTGGCGCCTTGTGGTCTTTAGCGGGTATATATACTTGCCCAGAGGGCACACCGGATTGTGAGGGATGGGCTATTTGGGGTGGCTATGTACTAGGTCCAACAAGCTTCGGGCTTCTAGTTGGTGGAGTAGCTCTGTATAAAAGGTATAGCGCTTGGTTCCAGCTTGTTGCAGCCCTTGGGTTAGCATGGGGCGTGTATTGGGGGTTTGTGTGAAACCGCATAACAATCACAGGCAGGTTGCTCCGGCCCTTCAGGCCTGCGCGGGACGGCCTACGCTAGGCTTCGGCCGCCCCTGCTATGGGCGTTAGGAGCATTATGTACCGAAGCTTCATAGGATTGCTTTTTTTGTTTGTTATTTCAGGATGCCTATCGCATGAAGAGAGGGAATATCAAGCTTATATTCGCGAGTATAACCGTATAATCGCTAATCCAGCTCCAAGCACTTGGAAGCTTGACACACCTTGGTCGCTTGTACTGCTGGATGAATCGTCCAAGATAGTTGAGACGATGCAAGTTGAATTTACTTCATTGGCTGCGAAAACTTGTACCTCCGGCGACTGGAGACGGCTACGTGTCATAGAGGCAAACTCTGAGGTTCAAGCAATAGCTAATTCTGGCTTCATCCCTGAGCCGGCGTATACATTGACGGGTAGCTACTTGGTAATCGATTTAAACGCAAACATATGTGATGCAGGCAATGAATTACGAGGGGAAATCACGGAGCTTGGTATATCTGGTACTCGCCAGACGGTACACATGTTTGGTGGAGAAAAGCTCGGTAGATTTGTCGGGATCCGCGTTGGCTCCTAACAAACGGCAGCACGGCGAGCGCTTTTCCGCAGCTGCGCTGCTCCAAAGCGCCTCGTGTACCGGGCGTTAGCTGCAAAGAGTAAATCTCATGCAATGGTCAAAATTGAAGAAACGAATAGAAGAAAATTTCGCTGACTCAATCAAAGGTAGAATCGAGGTTTTTACAACCGCATACAGGCGACAAGATGAGACGGCTAGAAGTTGGGTTGTAATTGATGGAAAGCAAGAAGTAAGTCTTACTGATTGTAATTCTTGGTGGGAGCAAGGAGCATATTTTCATGAACTCACGCCTACTGATTGCCTAACTCATAAAGCTGTAAACGACTCCGAAAGAACTGAAGGTAATCTATATGAAGCGGGTGAATTCAGCAGTTATGATTTTAAAATTATGTGCTTTGAGTCATTAAACATCTCAGCGCAAGATTGCATCAAGTCAGAGCATCCTTTGCTAAGGGTCATTGGCGTTCTCCATAGAAAGCTAGGAAAAGCCAAAGTTAAGGAAATGCAAAAAGACTCTCACCCAATGGTTGCCTATTTTGCTAAATTTCGCATGCAGGCAGAGGCAGCTAACTAGTCAATCAACTTCGCGCCTTCGGCGCCGGACGCGCAAAAAGCGCGCGCCGGTTATTGAGGCGTTAACTGCTAAGGAGAGTTGATGGACTTCGGCAAGATTGTCAAAGGTACTGAAGGAATCGATCTTGATCTGTGGAGCGAGGTTATTTCTAAACATGAACTTCTTGAGCAAGCCCCAGATAGAAAGGGAGTCAATCCATTTACTCATGAAGAAGTAATATTTTCTGGTGTAGGGGTGGCATTCTACTGCGAGGGTGGTGAGAACGTTGGCAATATCTGTTTCCAAGAAGGAGCATTGCTAACTACGGGAGTACCTATGTCCGTCTGTTCTGAGCTAGCCAAAATATTCAATGCGGTTGCATCTGAGGATGATCGCAGTTAACAAGCCGCAGCAATCGCTCCCGTTGGTCGCTGGGACAGCCAAAACGCTGCGCTTATTTGTCTGCTCCTGTGCGCGGCGTTATGCGAGCTATTGCAATGAAGCTTGTAGTGATCTTAATTTTGGCTGTCTTTGCCATAGGATGTGAGACTATACGAGGTGTCACCAGGGTCGCCTACTTCGAACCTGTGCCTGCCAATGAGTGCGTCATCACTTCAGCCAAGTCCATTGAAGGCCTCACAGAAATAGAGTACGTCACAGAGAGCGGAGGAAGACCATTGACTCTCCATGGCATTGAGAAGACGAATGTAATTCATCGCTACTGGTACACTTACAAAGGCATTGAAAATGACTTTTATTTCGTCGAATCGTACAACGGTGAGGTGGAATTCAGGCATGGATACGGTTGTTTAAACTGCTACCCACCGCAGGAAGCAATAGACACAATTTATCCATTTATTATTGAAATGGAAAATCGGCTTCAAGAACAATGTGGCGTAAGCAGTCTTGCATCCGGTGTGCAAGAGTTTTGTAGCGGTGTTAAATGTCCGAACGCATAACAAGTTGCGCAAGTGGGATGTATTTTTAGTTGCTTCAATTTGTGCTTAAATAGCACAAATCAAAACAACTAAAAACGCCCCTTAGCAAAGCGTTAACCGTATATGAGCCTTACCATTGATCAAGAAATAGCACGAACGAAAAAGTTGGTATCTGCCGCGAAGTCAGTAGTGTCTGGGCAGGTAGGAATTACTATCGGTTCTAAATCAGTGTCGAACAAACTTTACTGGCTAGGACCGGAATGGGAAGAAAGATATCCAATATTTAAGGAGTTTCATTCAGCTTTGCCACTAGATATTCCAGTGGGTGTAGAGCGTCTTGAGTGGAACCCGGACCTTCTTCTTGAGCTAGACCCAGTTTTAGCCAAAATAGAATTTAAATTTCGTCCGCGTATACTTGAGACTTGTATAGCCATTATCAAGCAACACGGTTAACAAGTTACTGCATCCGACAACCTACACTCCGCTCGCCTTGTACTGTACGCTACGCTAGCACAAAGCGGCTCCATTCCGGTGGCGGCTGAGTAAGGCGTTAGGTTTAGATGATGAATGTTAAAAGTGTTGCTGATATAGAAGGGTCGTGGGTAGAGCCAGAGTTAAACTCTGGGTTAATCCAGCGATGTAGAGATAATTGGTCGAAGCCAGTTTCTCAAGTTTCGAATCATGTTCTTGCAACATTCATCCGCCAAAAATTTGCACTAGCCATTGTGCTTCCGGAGGCAGAAGACCGTCTTAGACGTGGTTATGTAGATGGCACAGAGCTATACGACGAAGAGCTGGAAGTAGCCATAAATGAACTACCAAAAACCTAACAAGGCGGTTAATTTCGTTCGCTCCGCTCACTGGGACAGCTTACACGCCGCTTCGCTCTGTTCCAGTTGCCCATTACCGAGGCGTTAAGTGTAAAATCCATGAGTAGACATCAAGGAAAGCAAGAAGAGCGAGAATTTGAGGGAGAGAAACTTCCCTCAGAATTCAAGCTGTCTCGCTCTAAAATAATGTATATCGAAGATAAGTCGGGCGGCCTAGAAGGTGAGGCTCGTATTGGTCGTGTTTACTTATCAAAGTCAGGAAAAACGCTTTACTATCGAGGAATGAAATTTCAAAGCCTTAAAGGTAGTGGCTTTAAAGCAAATTACTTCGAGGTCGAGTCTGGTGACCACTATTGGATATCCGGGCCCCGTAAAGATAAAAATGACCATCTGTATGGCGGTAACAGTGGTGTGGAAATAGACAATGATGTCCATGAAGAGTACAGGCAGTACATCAACACTTAACAAGTGGCGGCACAATCTCCACACTTCGTGTGGCTGGACAAAGCACTGAGAGCTTTGCCTGTGCGCCAGGCGTTAAATGTCCGAGCGGGGAACCGTTACTTATAGAGGAAATATGACATGATGAGTCTTATATTTATTTTGGTCCTTACCAGCATGGTTATTTGTGCTTCGATCGCGCGAAAACGTCATTTAAATGGAGTATTCTGGGCTTTTATGGGGGGACTTCTAGGGCCAATCGCCATTCCATTTGCCTTGGTCGCAAAACAAAAAAATGATGGAGTTTAGGTAAGGATGCTTTTTTCTAGAAGTCGGTCGTCACGGTCTATTTATGGTGCCCTTGCTATCGCTTTTTCAGCTTTAGTTGGCTGCTCAGACTTTTTCCCTGTGGAGAGACAATCTCCAGCAAAAGAAGACTTTTTAACTTTGACCGAAGATGATCGGATTCTGTACAAGGAAGGGATGAAAGACCAAGCTTTACTGATTCGGAATGTGCTAGATGAAAAAGTCAAAGATATCGAAATAGTACATGGAAAACCATTCATCAATCCGCCAGTCGTTCATCTTTGCGATACAAGGGAGTGCTTTGCTAAATATACAGGAATTGATAGTGGTATTTTAGCTGCGGTGAGTTCGAATGGCTTATTTTTAAAGTCTTATGTAGTTACTCATGAAGATTATTCACGATGGCTGGCACATGAGTTATCACATTTGCACCTTCGTCAACAAATATCGACCTTCAGAGCCAGTTTTATACCTCAGTGGTATCAGGAAGGTTTGGCTACGTTTGCATCGAATGGCGGTGGAGCTAATAAGGTTAGCCGAAAAAAAGCCTTAGAGTACATTCATAACGGCAAGCACATAGTCGTGGTGGACGAAAGCTCTCTTTTCAGCGACCCTTGGCCTTTAAACTATGTTGTGGCAAATGATGATTGGCCTAAACCTTGGTACCAGCAACATATGAACTACCGGCAGGCTTCCCTATTCTATGAGTTTTTGCATCCAAATGGCGGGATTGAGCTTATTCGTGCACTGGAAAATGGGGAGACATTCAACGATGCATTCAAGTCAGTTTACGGTAAAAGTCCAGAAGAAATGTTTGCTATTTACAAAAGTAGTCTAGCTAAAAATAAGGTTCACGAAAACATTTAACATGGCGCTGTAGTTCGTTACGGGCTTTCAGCCCTCCACCGGACGTGCAACACACGCCGCTGAGCTTGGCGTTACGTGCGATAAGGATATTTAATGAAAATTAGTTTCTTTACATTAATTGCTTTTTTGATTGTTAGCTCACCTGATATTTTTGCCACAAGCTTTGATTGTGAGAAGGCTTCTACCAGTTCTGAATTATTGATCTGTTCTAATAGGCGACTTGGATCTTATGATGAAAATCTATCAGCTGTCTATAAGTCTGTCATGTCGACATTTTCAGGGCAAAAGTCGTTGGAGATTAAGAAAGAGCAGATTCGCTGGATTAAAAAGCGGGATGATGCATGTAAAGATGAAAAGAGTTGCATCTCGGCATACAAGCAACGCACAGCAGAGCTCAGAAAACTTTTATGGAGCGGGAGTGACTTAGAATCGTTTTCGATTGATCGGCAGTCATGTAGGGCAACTAAAGATCAGGAGATTCTAATAAAGTGCATTAAGTTGAATATTTACGATCCATGCGACGATGCTGGTGGTAAATGGGGGGCGGCACAATGTGGTTGGGCTCATAATATTATAGCTGAAAGAAGAATCGATGCTCTAGACGCAGAGATTATTGAGAAACTAAGTAAAGCTGCCGATGGAAACGAATTAATAGAACGCTTTAAATCAACCTCAGCTGTGTGGCGCTCATATAGGGATTCACACTGCGCACTTATAAATGAAATGGACGGACTTGAAAACTTCAGTAGTTACCGATTACATATGGCATTCTGTAAACGCCGATTAAGTGAAATGAGAGTGATCGAACTAGAAAAAATCTATGCTAGTTCTGAATAAAAACGTAACAAGCACGTGCATTTGACCTCCACTTCGCTGCGGCAAATGACACGGGCGTTATGAGCTGAAATTACCAATGAAAGCACTTACTTTAATTTTTCTTTTTATCTCGACATCAGTATTTGCTACGCAAGATGATTATTGGTGGTGGGGTAAAATGAGTTATGAAAAATCACTTCCGATGAATCTTGGTATACTAAAGCTTGACATTCATCTAAAGTCTGAATTTTCGGAGGGTGAAGACAATATTCAAGAGATGGTATTCGTCCTTAATAGTGAGAAAATTCAGGTACCATCCAACGTTTTAGAGAGCTTCAAAGGTATCAATCCCTCTAGCTTTTCACTGTCAACTAGTCATATTGATGAGGGTTTTACCGTTACTGATGTCATTTTCACTGCAAGGTTCAATTATGGTTACCCAGATTGCGTTCGTCGTGGAAGTATCTCAATTAGCAGTACGGGGTATACGTCACATATGATTACCGGTGAGCAGGTATGCTCATAACAAACACAAGCAAAGGGATGGTCAACACTATGCACATTTTGTACGGTCGCTATGCTCCCAGTTTTGTACAAAAAATGCATTGCATTGTCCGCTCCTGTTGTGAGCATTAAGGCAAATAATGAATAAAGTCTTCCTATGTATGCTGATACTTAGTTGGTCTATAATTGCAAAGGCAACAGATCAGAGTAGTTTCAAAGGCTATTTAGTTTACGATGAAGAGTGGGTCGGGTTTTATCACTGTGGAAGTGATGTATACGGCTTAGATGACAGTAGCGATCTCGATATTTACTCTATGTACCAAAAAGAGAAGTCAGGTTTTAGGAAGCTTCTATATGTCGAGCTAATAGCAGAAGTCACGAATATTGGGATCTATACTTTTGGACTATCCTCACCGCCGAGAGACATAAATCTCCGTATTACTAAAATTATAAAAACTGAAAAACACGACTCCCCAAAGTGTAGTATTGCTTCTGAAGCAACGATAATTACTACTTATGATGAAGCGCCAGATGCCTAGTTTCTTATGGCAAAGTATAAGGGATACTGAAGCCGGGGCCAGGGTCCTTGTCGCCTTAACAAGGTGCGGCAGACCGACGTCTTACTTTGTGTATTTTTTGCCCAGTCGCTACGCTCCTATTTTCGCGCAAAAAATGCACAAAGTAAGCCGCCGCTGCGCACGGCGTTAGAGCTTTAGACTGAGAAACGAGATGGATTTAGATACCTTTTGTAGGCGAATTAGGGAAGCCTATCCTGAAATATCAGCACATGCTGACAAGTTATATGATGACTATTGGAACAGGTTGGTCCAAACGGAATTCTCTTCATATTCTTGGTTTGAATCACTAGCGAATGCCCTGAACAGTGAAATGAAAAAGAAAGTGACAGCTGATAATTATCAAGCACTCCTTAAAACTATTAGTTCAGTGTACGAGCACGGTGAAAGTGGAATAATGAAAGCAATTGACGTCGCATTCGTAGAGAATCTGTTTTGGCAAGTAAATAGCGATAATGCTCGACCGTACTGGGAAGTAATGCCTAAGAATCTAAAGGGGTTCTATGTCGGGTTTCACGGGCAAGCACCGCTCTAACAATCACAGGAACGTTGCTACGGCCCTCCGGCCGCCCGTGCTGTGGGCGTTATGCAAAAAACGAGTATGAATGATTCTCCATCAGAAAAGGTAATTCTACAAAGAATTCGAAATAGGATTATCGAAGTTTTAGAGCTTTTCTCTGATGAAAAAGTATACGATATGGCAATAAGTAATTTAGAATTTTGGGCAGACTGGGTGGGCTCTCATAGCATCTCAAATTTTGGCCCACCTGTTTTTAGTCCTGAAGAAGTAGAAGAAATTAGAAAGATAGATGCTGCTTGGGAGCATGTAGATTTAAACTCTGGCATAAGATCTGAACAATGGGCCGCGCTTTCTCAGAGTTCCAGGCGAGCACTCACTGTATTTATGCAGCGTGGGAAAATGTCGGAGAAAGTAGAAAATACATAACAATCGTAGGCAGGCTCGCGCACTGCGTGCGCTGGACGTCCTCTCCGAAGCTTCGTTGCTCCAAGGCCACCCCTGCTACGGGCGTTATGTATAAAAAATGAAAAATAAATTATTTACTCAATGTCTTATTCTGCTTTGCTTCTTGGCTGGATTGACAATTGTGATGCTTTATCAAACAGATGGCAGCGCACTCGCAATTTTGTTTGAAGAGTCTCCAAAATTGGCAGTGCACCTTGTATTCGGAATTGTTCTTTTTAGTTTAATTTGCTGCTCCCTAAAGTTAAGGGAATCTCCCAGTAGGTATCAAAGACTATTTGTTTTTGTTTCAATAGCAGTCTTTCTCTCTTTCGCGGGGCTATCTGGCTATGTGACAGTACTATTTTCTATTTATCCATGCTGGCTTGCTTTTAAATACTGGCGCGCTGAAAATGCATAACAAGTCAATGAACTACGCGCCTTCAGCGCCCGACAGCTTATACTCCGCTTCGCTGCGTTCCAGCTGCGGGTTATTGAAGCGTTATGACTCTTAGTAGTATGAAATATTTAATTATTGCTCTAGCGATGCTGCCGCTCCATGGGAAGGCATGTGGTAGTGATGAAATTCCGCATCACATAAAGTTGTCCGAAGGGGCATTGTACAATTCGCCTCAGTGCCATCCTGTGAAAGTAGTTGTTCCTACAAAGTACAGGGGTGGAAAGTTGAAGTATGCAACCTACCTGCTGGGATCTGGAGTTGCGGATAGCACCTCTCTTGAAGTAAATGTAAACATTCTTGGTTCATCTGACTCAATCAATGAATCGGAATTATATTTATGCTTGAACTATGAAGTGGCTCCAAGGTCCATGCTGCACTTACGCTATCTTCCCGAGCCATACGAAAACGGAGCAGTATCTCTATGTGCCCATGAATACTACATCAGAGATTTTATGTCTCATCTCACAGAGTCATAACAAGTTGCTGAAGTACACTCCGGTCGCGAAAATCGCGCCCTCCGCGGGACAGCTTACCTTGTGCACATTTTGCGCAGGTCGCTGTGCTCCCATTTTTGCGAAAAATGTGCACAAGGTAAGCTGCCCCTGCCGGCGGCGTTAAGTGCCTATGAGCGATAAGTACAGTGCATATAAGCTAGTTCTTGAAGAGTTAGTATTGATTCTCAGAGAATATAATGAAGAGAATTGGTTCACCTATTTTTCTAAATCCTTGGAGCTACTAGAAAACAATAAGCCACAAGCAAGTATTTCTCATTCATTGCGTGCATATGGAGGAATGTGTAGCTTCAGTGATGAGTTGTATTTTACTGGCGCTCCTCCAGTTGAGGCGCAAAGAGGGTATGAGCTTCGTGAATTACTATGGCAGCAATGCAAGGACAGTGAAAATTTTCTCAAGCGTATTTTTGAGCTATGAGCACTTAACAAATTTAGGCAAGCGCCGCGCGCCTGCTAAAAGCGTTATCGCCGAGTCTTCCATAGCTGCTCTCTATAGCCCTATGGATATGTCGTCGAAACTCCAGTGGAAGTTGAGCATAAAGCCTGGCAATAAAGGGAGAAAATGGAATCTGCACGAAGTGGTGCTTTGTTAGCCAGCCGAGCAGTAAAGAAAATCTCCAAGTGCGATGGGGTTTGCGCTTTGGATACACAAGAAAAGTGGCAATGGATGCAGCGCCGTACCGCCGTCAATGATGTCTGGGGCATAGGCCGGCGACTGTCCAAGCGCTTGGCCGATTTTGGCATACAGACAACCTATGACCTGGCGCAGGCCAACCCAAAAGTATTGCGCCGCCATATCAATGTGAACATTGAGCGAACGATTGAGGAGTTGAACGGGATTCCCTGCCTTGGCTTGGAGGAAGAGCCCCAGCCAAGAAGCAGATCTATTGCACCCGCTCCTTTTGTGAAAAGCTCACCGACTTACAGCCGATACTGCAGGCTGCCACCTTGTACGCAAACAGGGCGGCGGAGAAGCTACGGGCTCAGAAATCGCTCGTAAAGTCGATTCATGTGCTTCTGCATACCTTGTACCATAAGCCCAGCTACTACAGCTGCAGCATAATTGTGCGGACACTATACCCTACCGACGATACGCGGGTAATTGTGGGGCTGGTAAGAAAGTTTATTGCAATTCTGTACCGGTCAGGGTGCCGCTTTATGAAAGCAGGAGTGGAGCTTGTTGAGATTATTCCTTGCGCTAGGACAGGGTGATCTATTCACGCCAGGCCAATCGGCAAGGGCCGGGGAGATCGATAGCATCAACCGCAAGTTTGGACGGGGGGCTCTATTCCTGGGGGCTGAAGGTATCCAGAAGAAATGGAATATGGGGCAGGAGCATCGCTCTCCGACCTATACAACTCAGTGGGATCAACTGTCGGTGATTACAGTCTAGTTACTGTGCAGCCATACAGTTTCTACATGTGCAAAAAATTGAGTAGCTGAGTAATCACGGGGTTTATAGTGGGTCTAAACGACCTTGCTATTTACACACGAAGTTATATAACTATATGATAGTTATATGGTTTTTGGTTTGACTGTGGCTCCTGAGGTCGCGGGTTCGATCCCCGTCGGCCACCCCAGATTCTTCCTTGTTTATCAAGGACTTAAAACCTCGCCTAGTGCGGGGTTTTTTCGTTTCTGCTCCCCGTGTGGTAATTTGGTGTGGTAATTTTGGCCTCAATCTATATTGAGGTATTAAGTTGGAGCAAGGGGGAGAGACTTGTATTGCCGATCAATTAGAGCCGTTCAAATCGATTCTGAGTGAGCTAGATGAATCATCGAAATTAAATGGTGAATTTAAACGGCTAAGTCAGCTAAGACCCGATTGTGGGATTCATGACCTTGAGGAGTATCGCTTAGGGTTAAAGAAATCGAAGTTGGAGTTGCAGGGCTCTTGCCGAACGGCGCACATCATAGGGGTTTATTGAAATCCTCCTTTTAGCGGTCGAAAACAGATAATAATTTGCATGGCATGCTGATCCTTGAAATAAAAAAAGATTAAGTGCGCAGAAAATTATAAAAATTCGTATTAGGTGTTGGGTATGTTGAATAGACTTTTTTTCTTTTTCTTGTTTATAGCTTCGGCATGTGTCGAGGCTGATTTTATTTCGGCGCGGGGTGAGCTCACTCAATCTAAGACGATTTCAAATATTTCATGGAAATATGAAGGTGCTGATGTTATTGAATTTTTGTTATATAGAAGAGGTTGGTCTCAGGCTAAATGGGAATTTGTATCCTCTTTTACCCCTGAGATATCTTCTTATCTTGACATGGACGAAATAAATTCAGAGCGCTCTTGGCGATATAGAATCGTCGCTAAGACTATATCTGGTGACTATGTCCGATATTTTGATGCTTTTGATTTGACAAAGCTTTATGCGAGTGGGATGAATAGAGATTTAGATGCTGATTTTTGGATGTCAGTACCGGCCGGCTCGGGTAGTTCTTTATCTAATGGCCGTGAATCGAGATTGGAGATTAAAAATATTTCTCGTTGGTCTAGCCTGGCTGGTCAACTTGATGGCGTTGTGGTTTATCGTTCCGCAATCATTGAGGCGAGTGATGAGGAGCTGGTCGAATTTTCTCAAGCTATGAAATCAAACGGTATTAAAATCGCGATTGAAATTAATGGATTATCTTCAAGCTACGCTTTGCATGAAAGTGAAGGGGAATCTTTAACTGGTGAAGAATCATTTTCTAGTAATTATACAAGGTCTCTAAAGCGGTTTGTTGATTTAGGAGGGGAGATCGATACTTTGATTTTTGATGGCCCCATTAGGAGAGTGTTATATCCGTCTGATACTCCGATATCCCCCCATACTTACCAGTCAATTGGAAATGAGCTTGTTGATACTATGCGTCTTTGGCGTTCTGTGGTTCCAAAGATTAAGTTTGTACTTCTAACCAATTTTTCGAACTGGGGTTGGAAAGGTCAGCCTGCCAGGAATAGTAAAGGTCTTCCCCCTCAAAGTCTTGGGTACGGAAATTATGATGAGGCCCTTCGAGAAGTCTTGGGTGTGGTTAGAGGTAGTGAGGTTGACTTTGACGCTGTAGCTGCAGATTACAACTATGATGCATTTTTAAATGAGGGCTACTCAAATCAGGTTGAGCTAGTTAAGGATGTGGATTATAAAAATCGACTGATTGAGTTTTATCACGTAGTTAAGGATTATGGTTATCAATTCAATATGATAATCAATTCTGCGAGGGGTGCGAAGGAAGGAAATCACCCATATCGGGTTGAAGTTTTGAATTACATCCATTCCCTTATTGGAGTTGGCGTTAATGTAGATTCGTTTGTAATTCAGAGTTGGGGTAGTTATCCGTCACTTTGGTTAACAGAAAATACCACCGGAACTATGACTTGGACGACACGGCTGGCTTTAGAGCGTGTGAGAAATGGGGTGGATGTCGCACCTGGCTACTAGTGCCGCAATCAGATCCGGTAGTGTAGTAAAGGTAGCGTGAAAGGAAAGTAATTGGTGTTTTAATAATTTTTCTCTTCGTAACCAATTACTTGCCTTTCTTTTGGCGCTTCCGGTCTAGGCTGGCAACTTTATCTGCTGTTCGATTGTATCGCTCTGCCATCGAGCGGGTTTTATGTCCGGTAAATTTCTGCACATCACCGTAAAAATCACTGGCGGCTTTAATTTTCAAATCGTGAAACCGAAACCGCTCCTTAATAACTCCCGCTTCAAGCGCAGCTCGCTGCTCTCTTAGCCAGGTGGCATTAAAGCCCATGCGGGTGAAGGGTCGCCCGATGCGGCTGCGAATAATATGAGCTGTTTGAATTTGTGCATCAACATTGCTTGCGAGTGCGCGATCCACAGCTTCCCTTAGTGCTGGGCTCCAGAGTTTTATCTGTGCTTTTCCGGTCTTGCTTTGAATAATAAATAGAACATCTTCTTTCATGTCTGCTCTCGTAAGGGCCAATACATCCTGCTGTCGGGCTGCACACAGATATCTGATCTCCATGGCGCACTGGTGCATGATGTGGCCGCGTTCACCAAGCCATTGCCAAAAGGCTTCATACTCCCAGTCTTCCAAATAGCGACCGCCAGCTTTTTCCTTGAGTGCTTTAACTACCACTGTAGGGTCTTCGATTTTTACAAACCCTCTGGCCTTACCCCACTTCATCACAATTCCTAGAAAGGTTTTTTCTCGGTTTGATGCGGTAGGGTGTTCTGCCCCGCGGGCATCCAAAAACATCTGTACCAGTGGTGAAGTGATTGAATCAGGTGTCATCTCTCCAAACACTGTCAATATACGTTGGCTGTAGCGGTAGTAGTCTTTTTGAGTTTGTGGCTTGATGTGCTTAGTGTACTGAGGTGATGCAAAGTACAGCTCAACAAGGTCTTTAAGAGTGAATTCTTTCTCGACTAGGCCCGCAAGGTAGCGTTCATATGCCGTCCAAACTTCTGCTTTGCTGGCATCCTGTTTAGCTAAATGCTTGGTTGGATAGCCCCTTCGGTTTACTCGAAAGCCATTCTTGTACCGCTCAACATGTGGTGGCATCCATGCATTTTCGGGGTTGCGCCTCCTGCCCATCAGCTTGCTGCTCCAAGATTAAAGCCTGGGGGTAGGTTAACACCTGGCGAGTTTGATTTTGCGGCCCCTCGGGTCAGAATGGCTTGGTTGACCATTTCCCAGGTTAGCGCGGAGGATCTGTCTTTTTTCAGCACGTAGGGAATCCGGTTGGCATCAAGAATGCGTTTTTGCTCTTCGGTATTTTCGGCGGCAGCACCGGTAAGGCGGGCTATTTCATGCTTGGTCAGCAAGTTACCCATCGCACATCCCTCGCGTTGTTGTCTTCTACCTAAAAAGCCCGCACTAGGCGGGCTATGAAGTAGGTTAGGGGAGGTTGACTACTCGTCATCTCTTTCCTTTAGTTGGCCGTCGATAATGCTGTAAGTGGTGAATTGGTCGGTTTCCTTGTCGAAGATTTGAACCCAATATTTAAAGAGTTCCTCTTTGGCTATTTGGGCGGCCTTTTCCTTTGCTTCTTCAAGGGTTTCGGCGGACTCCTGAAAATCTTTTACTCCACCCATCATCAGGTTGTAGGTGCCGCAAAATAGTGCGTATCTATTCATTGGATTCTCCTTAACTTTAAAAATGGGCTCCTTACAGGCAGCCCCAGAGAGGTACTACTGACTGATTGCGCCGGGGCGCGTAAAACTACTAGCTGGCCTTGGATGCGCCTTTGTCTTTAATAAGATCACGAATCCAGACCATGCCTCTCGATGTAACCTTGGTGATGATGTACGGCACCTTAACCGGACCACGCTCAAACTCTGCATTTTCCGCTACTAGTAGGCCCTGTGTCGCAGCGAACTTTGTCGGCGAATTGCGCATGGGTTCTCGGCTATGTAACAGGCCATTGTTGCGTAGCAATTTGAGTAGGCTATTCCTGCCCATTTCTAGCGTGCGGGCGGCCTGGGTAATGGTGAAGAGTTTTTCCTTTTTCACGCTGCCTCCTGGTCCTTCAATTTTTGTTCTGATGGCAGGCCTTGGATGGCTTCGGAGAGTGCCGCGATTTGTTCGCGCATGCTGTTTATTTGTAACTGCTGGGCTTCTATCGTGGCCATTAGGTCTTGAGTGATGTGCAGCAGCTGGGAGAATTCATTCATGGTTTGTTCCTACCAGCTTCTTGAACTTTCTTTCTCTACCTATTGCCGGCTCCCAGTATTTGCATGATTGGCAGCTCCAGCCGCGCAATAACAGCTTCCCGTTAAATACTGGCTCTGCGGGTTTTCTGCAGCGCACGCAACGTACTCTTGGGAGCTGCTGAATCTGTTTCACGCTGCACCTTTCCTCTGCGTTTCAAGGTGAGACCACTCGACGCTAAGGGTGCGAAATTTTTGCTCTCCATGAGCAATGATGCTGTGGGGTTCTTTGCCCTGGTAGCGAAGCGTGATTACGTTAAGTGCGTGCTAGTTGTCACCATCGAGTAACGCGAGTTCGGCGATAGGGACCGCGAAATCATTGCTATTCCAGGCGGAAAGCAATACCTGAGCGGCAATTGCACTAGCGTCGGAGTAGCCGTTGGCCACGGTGAGTAGGGTTTCCACGCTCTGTTTTGGGCTGAAATTACTCATGCTGCATCACCTCCAAACGGAGGCCAGTCATCGCCCTGCGCAGGTCGAACCAAAGCAGGTTTTGGTTGCGCGGATATCGCGTTGCTGCCTTTATGATTTGCAGCAACGATTGGCCCGCTATAACCACTGGGGTGTTTGATACCGCGTTGAGTTTGAGCTGTTGGGAGTACATAGACTTTGGCGGTCATACGATGCCCTCGCGATTATTGCGAATGCGGAGTGTTCGAATAGTGGGGCGGCGTTGGATGCGGGTGCGTAATTGCTCCTGTGCATCCGTACCAATACCGCTGAGAACTGAAGCGATCAGGGCGAAATGAATTAATCCGTGCTTTACTGCCTTGGCCACCGCTTCAGTACTGTTGCGGGCATGCAGCTTGTAAAAGCATTCCGCCAGCAAGTTGGTGACATTGGCTACAGAGCACTGCATTGCTTCTGCCGTCTCCTTATTGGAAAGGCCACGTGCGCGATGTGTAAGCGCTTCGGCTTGGCGTGGAGCCAGTGTTCTCAAGTGGTTGCCTGTTTCCATTTGGGCGCCCTGTCCTAGCGATTTCCCTTGGTTATCGATCTGAATAGTATCAGGGGTATTTTACATGTAAATACCTAAGGTATTTTTTTTAATATTCAGGTATTAAAGCGCGCCAGGGATTTACCTTGGGGTAAGGTGCGTGAGGTAGGCGGAAACTTGAGGTTGGTGGGTGGCAAAGGTGGCCTAAGGACCACCTTTTATGTTTTACAGGTCGATTTCAACCTTTTTTGCTACACCTACAATCCGGCAGTTCCCATTAATCGGGATGGGTGCATAGTTTGGATTAAGTGGTTTTAGGTATCTGTTGGGGCCATCAATTACGAGTTTTTTGATAGTTGCTTCTTGTACATCGATCAGTTTGGCAACAACGATAGAACCATTAGTGTATTCCACGTCAGGATCAACAATCACGATCGACCCATGGGGAATGCTGACGCCTGTCGGCGAGGTCATTGAGTCACCCTCAATACGCAGAGCAAATGCATTTGGGCCGACCTTTGCCGTAGTTTCCCGCCATTCTTCTGCGTCACCAGGCTGAAAATTGTCTACAACTTCTGCCCACCCTCCGGCTTGCACAGATGAAATTAATGGCAAGGTGCTACGGTGTGGCGGGATGGAAAAATGGCTTCTAGATGCATTGCTAACTCCCTGCATTGCGTTCTCAGTTAGTGCGCTTGGATTTGAGCGCCTTCCCAATTTAACAACCTGATTGGGGTCAATGTCACTAGGTTCGACATGAAGTAGACGGGCAAACTTAATGATTGTTTCAGTGTTAAGAGCAATACGCCCGTTCAAATAGTGCCCTACAGCCCCTTGAGTCATTCCCATGGCGGCACCGGCTTTCTCTTGGTTAAGTCCTAGCTCTCCTTTTTTTGCAAGCCAAATACGCCGGAGACCTTCCGACAGCTTCATTTCGCTGTCTGTGAGTTTGCGTTTAGATTTGTTCATCGGCTGAGGTTAATAGCGCCAGTATTGAAAAACAAATACCTGGGGTATTGTCAGTTATTAATATCTGGGGTATTAATATGGCTGAATTCAACTGAAAATATGGTGAAAGCAGGTGCTTCTAAAGGACGCTTAGTGGAACTTTTAGGGTGTTCTCTGTGCGGTTAACCGACTGAAAGAAGGTTGGCCAGAACGGTGTTCACGATATGGCACTACCTAAATATTTTTGAGCCTCAGGGCGTGAATAGCAGATCTGGTGTGCCTGCAGGTATCCAGTATGCGAGCTGGTCGACGACAACAAAACATTGATCATTTTCAAATTCCTCTGCTGTGACTTGGTAATTCTGCTGCTTGTTGAGTAGGGCGGTAATCCGGTGCGCCATATGGAAATTTATACAGGAGGTGGGTGGTGAGCTTTGAAGCTGCGGCATGGGCCATTAAACGAAGGACCAGAACACCAACAGCAAAGCTGGTTTTAATCGCGTTGGCTGATTGCCATAACAGTGATACCGGGCAGTGTGATCCGGGCAATGCCTACCTGGCCGACGTTGCGCAATGCACCAAGTGTTCGGTGATTAATGCCATCGAAGAGCTGGAAGAACTGGGCTACCTGAGCGCCGAAAAATCCAACGGGCGCAGGACCAATTATGACCTCTTTTTACACGTAAACCGGTGAAATCTGTGCACCCAACCGGTGAAAATGACAACACGCCCTTCTCTATAGAACCAGTAAGAACCAATAAGAAACCAGTAGAGAGAGGCACAGTTCCAAAACGCGCCAACCCTAAACGCGGCACACGCTTGCCTGGAAACTGGGTTCTCGCGGACAAATTCCGCACCGAAGCCCAACGCCTCCGCCCAGACCTGATCCCCCGAATCCACGACATTGCCGAAAGCTTCCGCGATTACTGGATATCCCAACCCGGTCAGCGCGGCGTAAAACTCGATTGGCTCGCCACTTGGCGCAATTGGCTAAAACGCGAGAAGTACTTCGCACCGCAACCCCGGGCGTCAGGGCAGCGGCTAACACGAAACCTCAACGCAGTCTAAATCGCAACGGATACCAACTGGTAAAACCCAATCACCAAGGAGCGCTCACCATGTGCACAGTCACCATCCCAGAAGCCATCGAAAGGATTTCCACAACCAACCCCAGCAGCCCCCTAGCCGTATTCAGCACCAAGTCCGCTCACCTCGTGGAGGTTGTGTTTGCGAATACGGTGGTTACCCAATTCTGGATAAACCAGGGCCACATAAATTACCTGGGCACGTATCACCGAGACAATTTGCATGCAGCCGAAAGGCGGCTTCAGGATTATTTCGAGAGTATGCCGCAGGCTGCTTGATGGAGTGCTTAGCTGGTTTTGGCTTTAGAGATTTGAAGGGGGAGGGACGATGTCTGAATTAAGTATACGTGAACTGTTGTGGGAGTGGTCCCGAGCCTACCCGGAGAGAGCAGGGGATTCCATATCCTGGCCGCGTAAGTCCGCTTTTGCGAGGGAGATGGTATCGGGTCATAGGGAGAGCCTTATACCGGTGAATGAGGCACGAGCAGAAGAAACTGATCAGGTTGTAGGTATGTATCTTCGGGCAGTCAAGGGGCGGAAGAGCCAGAGTAAGGTAGAGGCTGAGTTAGAGGTATTTTGGCTTCGTTATTTTCGTAGATGGGAGCTGCGGGATGTTTCTAGAGTGGTTAAGAAGTCGGTGGCCAGTATTAAAACTCTTTGTCAGATTATTGAGTCGAGTATTGAGATAGCATTCAGTATGTGGGAGAGGGCGAAATAGAAATTGAATTCTGCCTCCTCTACTAAAAGGAGGCAGATAGGTCACCTACTTAATCGCTCGAAAATCTTCATCAACATAAAAATTTTCTGAAAACTGCGTGGTTTTAGTGCAGCCTGGAACCTTTGAGGTTGCAGTAATAGTAATAGTGAACCAGCCCAAGGAGTGCGATTTTATAACTGCAGATCCGCTAGTACTACCACTCAAAATTTCGCCATAATTGACTGACCAAGCATAACTATAATCATCTACTGAATTTCCACTTAAATAGTATCGACCATAAGGATGCATAGGTGGGTAATAAGTTGGAATACTTTCTACAATATCCATGACAGGAGGGGCAACACAGGGTTCCGGATCAACAATAATAACTGGGCATTCATGGCGTTGGCCATTACAGCTTACATAGTCGGAACCTACATGGCATGAGGAAGTTTCTCCTGAACAGCTGACAATCGTAGAGTCATTTGGACATTGTAATTGAATATAGCAATCGCCAGGACCTTGAGGTATTGCGTGGCTGAATTGAGCAAAACCTAAAATAAGGGTTAAGACTGCCAAGCATTGGAAATACTTATTAATTCTCATGATTTTATGCCTATTAATTATTGTTTGTATAAATAGGAAGTTCAATTTGGCACCAAGCTAAAACGGCACCAATCGGCATATTATAGAACGCTACCCTTATGCTCAATTGGCTCTCAGTACAAACTATTACAGATGTGGCACGTAAGTTTTAGTAAAAAATATTTGTGGATATTTGGAAGTGGGGTTTTTATCAGAAATTGCATGTGTTGACAGCTAGCCATGAAATAAGTAATCTCTGGCAAGCTGTCAAGTTCTCATGCAGCGAATAAGGAATTCCCCTAAAACCGGCCTCTGAGCCGGTTTTTTTGTGCCTGAATAAACTGAGTGAGGCCTCATGTTTAAAAATGACTATTTCACAGAGTCGGAATTGGCCTGCCGATGTTGTGGCAAAAATCATTTTAAAGATGAAACGCTTAGACGGTTAATTCGGGTTAGGGGGCGATATGGCAGACCGATGATTATTAATTCCGGCTACCGTTGCCCAACTCATAACGCCAGATTAAATGCGACCATAACCCATACCACTGGGCAGGCTGTTGATGTTTCTGTGGCTGTAGACAGAGCACATGAGCTTATGAAAGTTGCCTTAGAAGAGGGTTTCAGCGGTATAGGGGTGAAGCAGAAGGGGCCGATCAAAAAGCGGTTTATCCATTTGGATGACCTTGATTCAATTCCTGGCGAGCGTGTGCGCCCTACGGTATGGAGCTACTAATGATTTCAGCTATATCCAGCTTACTCGGCAGGGTCATAGGCAAGGCATTCCCGGATAAGACAGAAGCCAATCGCCTAAAGGCACAGGTGGATTCAAAGTTAATCTCAATGGACCTGGAGGAGCTGAGAGCGGCTACCCAGGTAATCACTGCAGAAGCTGGGGGAGAGTCATGGCTACAAAGAAACTGGCGGCCAGTAACAATGCTCACGTTCGTGGGGCTGATCGTGGCTCAATGGCTGGGGTGGACAGCTCCAAATCTAAGCGAGGAGCAGACTCTAGCCCTGCTGGAAATCGTAAAAATCGGCCTCGGTGGTTATGTCGTGGGGCGCAGCGCTGAAAAAGCGGTGAGGGCTTGGAAGCAGTCATGACACTTCAGGATGCTTTGAGAGAAATAGCGGATAAGGCTGGCTATATGACTGCTATTGGTGCGGGAACTTTTGCGGGTTGGCTTGCTAACAACTGGCTTGGCTTTGTTGGTGTGCTGATAGCTGCAGCAGGTTTAATGGTTAATTGGTATTACAACCACAAGCGTTTAAAGCTGCAGGAAAGAGAGTGTGGAGAATCATGATGTTATCTGAGGTTTTGTGTTTTTCTTCTGAGGTGCAGTATTCCTATTTCTCGAATACGTATTTTTCGTTAAAGATTTCCCGTATTTTGGGTTTCTGTACCAAGTAATCCCCCCCCCCAAAAAACAATGTGTACTTAATTCATGATCTAATGTAAGATTTTTTGCGCTATTTTGGTTCAAATCAAATAAAGCTACTCTTTTGTGGTTTTATTTTTTTTGTGTATGTTTTTATTTCTGATATTAAACTTATTTTATGATTTTTAAAAAAGCCATGAAGGTTGCGGTAATTTTTGCAACCCTATTAGTTGTAAATGTGCAAGCAAAAACATTTAAGTATGAGGTGCAGGATGCGCGTGTATCCCAAGGTCATTTATATTATCTACCATTTAACCTTGATAATATTAACTCTTTAGTTTTGACGGTAAATATTGCGCATCCAGAGGCTGATTCTGGGTCTGTTTCTCTCGAGGTTGACTTTGCGAATGCACCCAAATTGGTAATAAAAAACTTCAAGCTGCATGATCCTCATTGGGGGGGAGTTGCTGGGAACTTTCGAGGGTCTGTAAATAATGCTTGGATGTATCGACAGCTTAATTTTGATATACCTAATATAGATGCTTTATATCCGCATTTTGATGATATTGAAATTAGAGCTTTTGTATCAGAAAGTGATAGCTTCCTAGGTGCGGGTAGATCAAATGAATTAGGTGGAGAGCTATTTGAGATTTCGGGGCGCCTCGTTGATGTGACACCAAGTAAGATTGTTGATGTAGAAAAACTAAAAGTTAATGATAGTACACTAAAGCTATCCCTAAGGGATCATATTTCTGGTATACCTACCGAACGGCACACCGGAATTATTATTGATTCATTGTGGTTTGGAAAGGGAGAGGCACAGTTGGTTATCCCTTCAAATTGGCTTCATGATAGTTTTATGAAGCCTGTTGATCTTATGATATCAAAAGATGCTGGTTCTGGGATTGATGAATACTTTGTTAGTGTTCGGGCAGTAAACCTGGATGGTGAGGAATTTATATCAGATACTTTACCTTTACAGCAGCTGTTGGATGGCGCTTATGGGGATGTGTCCGCTCTGTAAATAGATGTTAAACCATGAGGTTTAATTAAGTTAGTATTAATTTGGCCCGCCTAGTGCGGGTTTTTTTATTTTGGGTAATGCGATCTCTATGTGGTTTGCTAGTTTTTGAAATATTAATTTTGAGAATTAAATAACGTAGGAATACTTTTCAGATGGACGTTAGTGTAAAGCTGGATACTTCAAAGTTTGAGCGTGCAGCTGCTGAACTGAAAAAGCAACTACCTTATGCCAGCTCGGTTGCCCTAAATAACGTGGCCTTTCGTATACGTGGAGAAGAGCGCTCAGCGATGGGGCGTGTATTTAAAAATCCGGCAAAGTTAACGCTGAACTCTGTACTGGTGAAGAAAGCCACTAAGTGCTCAGGTATCGCGAAGATCTTTATCCGTGATCAAGCAACCAACGGTACGGCACCGAGTAAGTACTTGGCACCGTCGGTTATCGATGTGAAGCGCAACGATAAGAGATTTGAGCGTGCCCTTCAGCACATGGGTGTCCTACCTTCTGGCATGTACGTGGTGCATGGTAAAGCAGCGAGATTAAACAAGCACGGGAATATCTCAGCAGCAACCTATAAAAAAATTCTGGCTGAGCTTCGGGCAGGATCTGGTAGTGGGCAGGATAAGAAGGGTAAGTATTTCGTTGGCAAAGTTAATGGTGTCTTAGGCGTTTGGAATAGGGCAGGGGGTAAGCGCCGGCCAACGGTTAAGCCCATTCTGATATTCCTCAAGGGGAAGCCAGACTATAAAAAGCGCTTTCCCTTTCTCCGTATTGCCGAGGGCATAGCGCGGCGCCACCTGCCGATTGAACTTAATAAGGCCATGGATCATGCGATTGCGACTGCAAAAAGACCTTGAACGGGTCCTCCTGACGGGGCCAGCACACGGGTAATTCGAACCGTGTTTTTTTAACAGCTATCTGAAATTTCCTAGGGGGTTATACCTTGGCTGACAACCTATCACTTGATGATCAGGCCACTCAGTCTGGTTTTGCTCGCCTGGTTGGTGCTACTCAACCTGCTATTGCCAAACACTACAAGGCAGAGGTTTTTACCGTAGGTGCCAGTTACAAGGTTTGGCTTCATGAATACTGCGAGCGACTGCGAACCGAGGCCGCAGGCCGCCAGGCGAATGAGGCCCGAAACCGTCGCGATATGGCGCAGGCGGTTGAATCTGAGGCGAATGCCCAATTAAAAATGCGCGAGCTGTACAAGCAGGATCAATTAATTCTGGATATTGAGTCTGTACGCAAGGCGATGGTGGAGTGGTCCACCGTTGGAAAGAATGAATTTATAGGAGCGGTAGAGAGCATCATTATTGCTATCGAAAGTCAGTATGCCATTACCGTCAACAGAGAACCCCTACAGCCAAACATTGACGCTGCCCTCAGAACTATTGGCGGTTACGAGATTGAATTTACAGAGGCTGGTGAAGGAGGTACGCCAGACCTGGATACCGCAGCCTAAGATTCCTCTGATTGAGTGGCTGCCAGAAAATATCAAGTTGCCATCCGAAGATAGCGATAATGCGGGGTACTACCGGGTAGATTTTGTGCCCTATTTCTGGGGTGTAATGCACGCGCTTGATAGCCAGGCTTCTTGGATGGTCGTAATGCAAAAAGCGGCACAGATTGGCTGGACGGTATTGCTAGCGGCAGATATCTGTAAGGTGGCGGTGACCGATCCCGCGCGGGTATTGATGCTCTTTCCAAAGGATTCAAAAGGCCAGAACTTCATGGACGAAAAGTTCGTGAAGATTGTTGAGGGCTCGCCAAATGTAGCGCGTGTGATTGATGTCTCCACCAGTCGCAAGCTGGGCAACAGATCTACCAGAAAAGTATTCCCTGGCGGGGAAGTGCGGACTGTCGGTTCTAATTCCGTCTCTAATGTTAAATCCACCACTGCCAAGCGTGGCTATGTGGAGGAGCCGGACGATACCAACAAAGACGTGGGTGATCAGGGCGACTCCATTCGCCATCTGCGTGAACGTCTAAAACGGATGCGCAATAAGAAATTGATTATTGGCGGCACGCCGGCGGTTGCTGATCTTTCCCAAGTGGAGCACTACACCAAGCTCGGCACCATGCGAGTGCTACCGGTTACCTGTCACGACTGCGGTGAGTCCCATGTGCTGGACTGGGAAAACGTTAGTTGGTTGGAGAATGAGGGCGGCACACCGCACCCGGTATTCGACCTGAATCAGCCAGAAACCGCCGTTTATACCTGTCCTAAATGTGGTAGTGCCTGGGATGACTACCGCCGCCAGGCCAATATTCTGCAGACCTGTAAAACCGCGCGGGAAAACGGCGATGACTTTGCCGGCTGGGTCAAAACCCAATGCGGCGAGGACTTTGCAGAAGATGAAATCGAACCGATAGAAACCTTTATGGAGCTATCAGAGCTTTATGTGTGTATCCCTGGTACTGGCTTGGCGGAGGTCGTCAGGGATTTCTTGGAAGCCGAACACGAAGCCAAAAGCGGCGATGAATCTGCGCGCATCGTATTCCAAAACAACAAGTTAGGCAGGCCCTATAAATATGCGGCCAACCGGTTGCTGGATCATGAAAAACTACATGAAACTGCGGAAGACTATCCAGAGCTATTTTGTCCGGCTGGTGGGTTGCTGGTTACTGTCGGTATTGATGTTCAGCATGACCGGCTTGCCATCACCATCCGCGCATTTGGTCGCAATGAAGAAAGCTGGCAAATGTACTGGGGCGAAATCGATGGCGACACGGTAGATAAGCGCGATAGCTGCTGGGATGCCTTGGACAAGTTAGTTTTCCAGGGCTTCAAGCATGAGCGCTTTGGTGAGATTTACGCATCTGCAGTCAGTATCGATTCCTCTGATGGTACTACCAGCGGCGCGGTGTATGAATGGGTAAGAACTAGAGAAAAAAAATATCGCCGCGTCCTAGTGATGGCAATTAAGGGCGATAGTAGAGACTTTGGCAGCAAAGAAATATTTTCACATCCAAGGAAAGCAGAGGTTAGTAACCCAACGCGCACTACTAAAGCAGATCGCCATCAAGTGAAGTTGTACATGGTGGGCACCCACAAGGCCAAGGATCTTATTGCCAGGCGATTGTTAGGCACCAGCGCCTATATGCATAGCTGCAAGCATGTGCGTCAGGATTACTGGGAGCAGGTCACCGCTGAAGTAAAAGCCCCAAGCAAAAAATATTCAGGAAGGGAAGTTTGGCAGAAAAGACCAGGAAAGAGTAATGAAGGGCTAGATACCGAGGTCTATGCCCTACACGCGGCCTATGCCATGGAAGTGCAAAAAAAGACTGAGAAAAAATGGTCAATTCTTGAGGCACGTCTAGGCCAGCGCACCTTGTTTAGCGAACCTGACCAACCCCCAGCATCCAAGCAATCTGCTAGAAAACCACCCCGGCCAGCGCAGCCCGTTGGCTCTTTACTGGATAGTTAAATGTCTAAAACCCCGCAAGAGATGATCGACCTCTATATTGAGGCCGAGATAGACGTGCTCGCCGGTAAAACCACGGTGATCAATGGTCGGCAATTTACTGCAGAGAACCTGCAGGAAATCCGCGCAGGCCGTCAGGAGTGGGAGCGCCGCGCATATCAAGAAAAACTCAAGGCTGCAGGTAAACGCTGCGGGCCTGCCTACGCGAATTTCTACTAATGAACAAACTGGATTCTGTTATCGGGTTTTTTGCGCCCGAGGCTGCCTTGCGTCGTGTGCAAGCTCGCCGGGCTTTAGAAGTCGTTGCTGCCTACGAGGCCACACGCCCCAGCCGCACAAGAAAAAACCCTGGTGATAACCGCAGCGGGGATCTGGTGGTTGAGGGGGATCTGGAAGCCCTAAGAGGTCAAGCCAGGCACCTTGAACAAAACCATGATTTTGCCTGTGGCATTCTCACCACCCTGGTAAACAACATCGTCGGCCCACGCGGTATCGATGTGGAATTCCAGCCCAAAACCTGGGATGGCGATATCCATGACGGTCTAGCCAGCCAAATGAATGATGCCCATAAAGAATGGGCGCGGCGCCCGGAATGTACCCGTCAGTTCAGCTGGGGCAAATCTCAACGGCTTTTATGTAATACCTGGCTGAGGGACGGGGAAACCCTACTTAGGCATCTGCAGGGCATAGTACCTGGCTTAAAGCACCGCACCAATGTGCCTTACACCATCGAGTGCCTGGAGCCGGATTTCTTACCGGTCGGTCACAGCGACCCCAGTAAGCGTATTGTTCAGGGCATACAAAAGTCTGCCTGGGGCGAGCCCGCGGGCTTTTGGTTGTACGACGAGCACCCCGGTGCCGCATTGAACTGGCGTATGAAGCGCAGGTTCCATAGTGCCGAAAATATCGAACACCTGAAATTTGTGCGCAGGCTGCATCAAACCCGTGGGGTTTCCATTTTTGCCGCGGTCATGAATCGCCTCAACGATATTAAAGACTATGAAGAAAACGAGCGCGTTGCCGCAAAGATTGCCTCGGCCATGGTTGGGTTCATTCAAAAAGGTGGTCCTGAAGATTACAAACCCGAGGACAGTGATGATGAAGGCAATCGCACCTTGGCTATTCGCGCTGGTGCTATCTATGACGATCTGCGGCCTGGGGAATCTGTCGGCACCATTCAAAGTAATCGCCCCAGCTGTCTACTAACGCCATTTTTAGAAACCATGCACCGCATGGCTGCTGCCGGCACCATGGCCAGTTTTAGCAGCATTAGCAAAAACTACAACGGTACTTATAGTTCGCAGCGTCAGGAACTGGTAGAGCAGTGGGCAAACTACGAAACCCTCAGCCTGGAATTCTGTGAAGAGATTGTAGAACCGGTTACCCGGCGCTGGGTGCAAATGGCTTTACTGGCAGACGTTTTTCAAGTGCCCGCTGATGTGGATCCGGCAACCCTGATGCATGTCGATTTTATTACCCCGGTGATGCCCTGGATTAATCCAGCCCATGAAGCCAGCGCCGATGAAACCCTACTGGAAAATGTTCTGGCCAGCCCACAGCAGACCATTCGTCGGCGCGGCAAGAAGCCTGACGATGTGATTAAGCAGACCGCTGCCTGGCAAAGAAAGCTGCGAGAAAACAAGATCACCACCCCAACCAAACGTACTGCGGTCCCCGCAGAAAATACTGAATCCGAGTAGGAAACTGCTATGCCCAAAAAATCTTGGTACAGCATTACCGCTGCCGCAAATAACACTGAAGCCGATATCTATCTGTACGATTACATCGGTTATTGGAGTGTAACTGCAAAAGACTTTGCCCGCGATCTTAAAGCGCTAGGCGATGTCAGCAAGATCAATCTGCATATTAACTGCCCCGGTGGTGATGTGTTCGACGGTACCGCTATTTACAACCTGCTCAAAGACCACAAAGCCGAAGTGGAAACCTGGATTGAAGGTGTCGCCTTGAGTATGGGCAGTGTGATCGCTCTTGCCGGGGATACGGTCCATATCGCCGAGAACGCCTATTACATGGTGCATAACCCCAGTGCCGGTGTTCGCGGGGACGAGCGTGCCCTGGAAAAAACCAAGAGCCTGTTGGCCAAAGTCAAAACTACCATGAAAAGTCTGTACTCCTCGCGCACCGGAATGTCGGATGAGGAAATCAGCCAAGTGATGGATGACGAGACTTGGTATACCGGCGCTGAAGCAGTAGAGGCAGGCTTCGCCACCGATACCACCGCCGAGATCGAGATGGCTGCCAGCTTTAACGGCGACCACTTACACCAATTCAAAAATACCCCTCAAGCCATTAGTACATTGGTTATGCAGGGGTCCACTGAATTTAGATTCCCGTCTGCGGTTGCAGGCACTCAAACCCAAACTCAAATCCAAACCCAGGAAGAGCAAGCCATGACCATATCCACCTCTACAAAGCCAGCTGCAACCGCTGCGACCGAGGTCACCCCGGAAATGAAAGCCCAGATTGCCGCCGATGCCAGAGCGCAATTTGCAGCTGATGAAAAGCAACGCAAAGACGATATCAAAGCCGTATTCAAAGGCTTCGACGCTCACAGCACAGTGATGCAAACCTGTCTGGATGATATGGACTGCAACGCTGAGAAAGCCAAAGACCAGCTGCTCACCGCGCTCGGCAGTCAAACCCCAACCCCCGTGCAAAGCTACAGCCTGGTGGTGCAGGAAGGCGAAGGCATCAAGCGCATGAAGGCTGATGCCGAGAATGCCATTGCCATGCGCGCCCTCGGTGAAAAGCGCACCGAAGGCAACGAGCTTACCGGCTACACCATGATGGAGATTGCCCGCATTCTGATGCAGGCCCACGGCCAGAATTTGGCGGGCTTGGATAAGATGGGTATCGTCGCCGCCGCCTTTACCCACAGCTCCGGGGACTTCGCCACGGTCCTCGGCAATATTGCGAATAAATCCATGCTGAAAGGTTATTCGGAAGCAGCAGAAGTATTTCCGCAGTTTACCGCCACCGGCAACCTTAGTGACTTCAAGATCGCTACCCGCACCGACCTCGGCACCTTCCCCTCACTGCGCCAAGTGGCACCGGGTGCTGAATTTAAATACGTGAGTCTTGGGGAACGCGCCGAAACCGCCGCACTGGCTACTTACGGCGAAATGTTCTCGATTACCCGCCAGGCGATTATTAATGACGACCTGGGAGCCTTCACCCGTATACCACAAAAGATGGGTCTCGCCGCCGTGCGCACTGTCGGAGACTTGGTGTTTAGCATCCTGCTCAACAACCCACAAATGGCTGATGGGAAAGCCCTGTTCCACGCCGACCACGGCAACCTCGCCACTAAGTCAAGTATCAACACCGCCAGCATCGACGCCGCACGAGTATTGATGGGCAAGCAAAAGGATGGCACCGCCTTCCTGAATATCCGCCCTAAATTCCTACTGTGTGATATTGCCGACGAGGGTGCCGCAAAGGTAGCGCTGGAATCGGAATTTGAAGTGGGTGCATCCGAGAAATCCAACACTGTACCCAACAGCGTGCGCAATATTGCTAGCGTCCTCTCTGATGGTCGCCTTAGCGGTCATAACGGTTGGTACCTCAATGCCGACCCGGTAGCGCACGACACTATCGAAGTGCTTTACCTGGATGGCCAGCAAGCCCCAGTGCTGGAACAGCAAAACAGCTGGAATATCGACGGGGTGGAATTCAAAGTGCGCCTCGATGCCGCCGCCAAAGCCTGGGACGCTAAAGGCATGGTGAAAACCCCCAAAACCTGATCCTCAGCTCAATCTTAAAAAATCCGAAAAGGGCCGCATAGCGCGGCCTTTTTTATTGCAACAGTTCTAACCCAATCGAGAGAAAGAGAATGGCTACTAATTTTGTACAAGACGGGCGCATGCTGGATTACACCAACAACACCAGCGCCGCTATTACCTCTGGCCAGGTGCTAGCAGTAGGCGCAGTACTGGGTGTGGCGATGGATGATATCGCCGTGGGCGCATCTGGTGTGATCGCTATTGAAGGCGTATTCACCGTGCCCAAGGTATCCGCCGCAGAGATCAGTCAGGGGGAAACCCTCACCTGGGATGTATCCGTAGCAGCCTTTAATAACAGCGCCGCAACAGCCGCAACCGGCGATATCACTGGCCCCACCGCTTTTGCCGCAGAGGCAGCCGGTAATAGCATTACTAGCTTAGCGGTCAAGTTTACCGGTGTTCCGGGCACTGTGAAGGCCTAGGTGATCCATGGATCTGGACCAAAGAGCCGCGGAGCGCGCGTTTCGTAAATGGGGAAAAGCCGCTACCTTTGATGATGGTAGCGGCGTAGAGCCTATTGATTGCCGTGTGATAAAAGATCAGGAGATCGACGAGTTCGAAGATGAGGATCGCGTGCGGGTGCCACGTATCGAGTTGAGTCTGCTGGTGAGTGAGGTAGGGGCTTACAACTCAGAGGCGGTGATAACGCTTAATGGCGTGGCCTATACGGTGCGCAAGCGGTTGTCGGATGATGGAGTTATATGCCGGGTACAGGTGGATAGTTGAAACCCATGGATCTTTGGTTTTGGGGATATTAAGGGAGACTGGCGTCGAGTAAAAAATATACAGTCGTGCTTTTAATAACAAAGATCAAAAGGCGCTTCTTCTTATCGGTGAAAATCAGTGATCTATTGATATTTATAGGGGCCCTAAAGTGATATAAAACAGGGTGATATAAAGGAGTTTCTCTTGAACTCACTGTTAAGTCACAGGAGAGAAAGTGAAAGAACAAGAATGGGCCAAAACGGTAGCAGTAGAAATTTATAGGCACCTTAAAGGAATTCCTCCAAGATTGCTTAGGCACGGTGACAGATTTGATTTTATGTTCGCGTGGGAATGTTATAAACCCAAGAATGAAGAGTGGAGTGTATTGGTGGAATAATTGAAAGGGAAATTGAAGCCTCTCAGATTATTGAGAAATTTTTATTTAATAATCGGTCGAGAGGCAGGCAAAAGTATTTTGCAGTTCATAGGCCATCAGTTGCTAAGAAGGCTTAGTAAGTCAAAGATAGATATTTAGTTGGAAAGTTTTGATGATTGATAAAAGTGGTTACATAGAAACCTGTGGCTCACCAATTTTTTACGAACTATCTGGTAATCCAAATGGTGAGCCGCTACTAATGCTGCATGGAGGTTTAGGTTCGGGGAAAGACCTAGCTCCTTTGCATGAATATATTGCTCCAGACTTCCATTTGATTAGTATCGATCTTCGTGGTCATGGAAGGTCACCATTAGCAGGGCCCTCGTTGAGTTATGCTCAATATGAAAGAGACATCCAAGAAGTGCTTTCTCATTTAGGTGTTAAACGGTATTCAATATTTGGTTTTAGTGATGGCGGAATTGTGGGCTACCGGTTGGCGGCGCAACAATCAGAAAATGTTGTTTGCTTAGTCACACTTGGTTCGCAATGGCGATTGGAGGCTAATGACCCATCTATCGAGGCCCTGGGTGGCCTGACTGCTGAGTTTTGGAGTGAAAGCTTTCCTGTAGATGTGGAGTCCTATAATGCTTCCAATCCCAACCCGGATTTCAAGAGTCTTGTAGAATCAGTAAAAAAAGTGTGGCTTGATACTACAGAGGCCGGTTATCCATGGGGCCTGGTCGAAAGAATAAAGTGTCCGACCTTAATTATTCGAGGTGACAATGATTTCCTTTTCTCATTAGATGAGGCTGTGGCGCTGAAGGCAAAAATACCTGATGCTAGTTTTGCCAATATTCCATTTACGGAGCACGCTTCTCATCAGGAGTCACCAGAATTGGTAGGTATGATTCTGAAACAATTTTTGTCTCTGCACAAAAATTAACAAGTTGATGATGCTCGTTCCATCTCTACAGCGCGCTACCGGACGGCGCATGCCACGCTTAGACCGCCGCATTTCACGGTGTTAGGCATCAAGGATATTTAAAGTGCGGGTACTCTTCATATTCTTTCTCATTTCTATATCAGCTTACATAAATACTAGTGCTTTTGCCTATGAGCTTACGATAAAGCAGGAACGTATTCTTAATCTCGAGGGGGAGCTTGATAAGTGCGACAAATTCTATTTACGGTGAACTCTACTCGATTACCCGCTGTCGCAGAGCCAGCCGGAAATGGCACTACTAGCCTAGCGGTGAAGTTCACCGGAGCACCTGGCACAGTGAAGTCATAGGTGATTTATGGATCTGGAGCAGAGAGCCGCAGAGCGTGCGTTTCGTAAATGGGGTAAGCCAGCTATCTATAACGATGGTGGCGGAGGTAAGCCTATAGAGTGCCGCGTGATACCCGATAAGAGTATTGATGACTTTGCTGATGACCGGGTGCGAACGCCACGTGATGAGTTCAGCCTGTTGATTAGTGAGGTTGGGCCTCACAGCTCGGATGCCTTAATCAGCTTTAACAGTGTGGAACACAAGGTGCGTAAGCTTCTGGAAGATGATGGCATCGTGCGAAGGGTGCAGGTGGACGGTTTAAAAATGCACACTTGTGCATTTGGTGACAAAGATCAGCAGCAGCTTCTTCTATTTCTGAGTGAAAATGAGTAACTCATTGATATTTAGGGTTCCCAAAGTGATATAAAGCAGCGAAAATACAGAGATATAAAGACGCTGCTTTATATCTATTTTTGTAAACTTGTGCCAATTTAAGCTAACCTATTGATTTAATAGGCTTTATTTCGTTTTTCAAAAAGGTGGGGCCAAGAATTATATAGCAGGGTGGTATAAAGAAGCTTCTTTTGAATTAATTGTTATGAATAAAATAGGAATCTTATGAAATATCCAGTAGTTTTGTTTTTTATTTTTTTTTCAATTAATGCTGTTTCTGAAGTTGCTACCTGTGTAGGGGCTGTGGAGCGTATTGCATATCATGAACCGGATGCGCTTTATCTTAAAATTGGAGATACTGGAATGATGAAAGTGTGCGATCCGGTAGCACAATACTACCGAACTGGTGCTGAAAGCTGTAAATTAATTGCCACTTTAGCAACTACTGCTCGTGCAACGGGGAAGAATCTAAAAATCACTCTAGACAATGCTCCATCATCCAGTTGCTCCAGCATTAGTGAGTGGTTCGGTGCCGATGTTCGATTTGTAGAACTGATGCCCTAAACTCATAACCAAGCGCTGCACCGGACGGCCAACGCTATGCACCTTTACTTTGGTTGCTATGCGTCCAAAGTGCATAGTATTGTCCGCCAGTGAGCGCGGCGTTAAGCCATAGTAGAAATGAGATACGTGGAATCAAATTATTGGAGATTAACGGTGCTAGTACTGTCGGTTACGGCAGTTCTGATTTTTTTCCGATTTCATATTTTTATCACGGTAACTCCATTCGAATGCTGGAGTTTTGAGGAGGTATGGGATTACCGCCCGGATCCATTGAATCCTTTTTGGATGTATACGGTAGTTTTCCTGTTGCTTGCAATCTGGTCACTTTTGGAGTTGGTACTTGGTATAGTTGCAAAAGCCCAGCGATTTGTTCCTTTTTTCTCGCTCGTTTTAATGATATCTGTCCTCTTTGGGCATATGCATTTTTGGCAATCATTCCAAGTTATGCGTGGAGAACAAGAGTTTAGTTACTTTACTCTCAAGCTGGTTCACTTTAAGCAAATTGGGCCAGAGGTTAGGCTTTCAGGTTTCCCTCCAAGCTGGCAGGAGTATGTGATCGAAAATAGGTGCGCTAAAGGTTTGACAATTTCAAACATGTCAGATCAAGAGCGGAAAGAGCTTCATAGCAAGTACTTGGAACTCTGGGAGTAGGGGCTTAACAAGTTGCTGAAGTACACGGTCGCAAAGAGCGCGGCCTCCGTGGGGCAATCTACACTGCGTTTCGGTTGCCCCTTAGCAAGGCGTTAAGTATCATGAGGGTTAATACTTGAATTCTAGAGTTCTCTTTGCTTGGGTTTGTAGCCTATCTGCTGTGATTGTTCTTGGGTTTGCTCCAAGTTATTTTATGGTTTACGAGACGTTATCGTCTTTGCACCATATTCATGGGTTGGTTGCATTTCTTTGGGTTTTGCTGCTCTGTACTCAGTCATATTTGATAAATAGAGGAAGTTTCCTGATTCACAAGTATTTGGGATGGTCCTCCCTTGGTGTAGCAGTCATTTTTATTGTCACTTCGTCAAGGCTATATTTAGGTACTATAGAATTAGCTGTTCAGAAAGGGATTATTTTTCAATATGTGTATTGGGTTGATCTATTCCTAATACCCCTATTCGTATTTTTCTTGGTTTCCGGCTTTGTGTATCGAAAATCCCCAAAAAAGCACATGCTTTGTATGCTGCTAAGTTTGGTGGCAATATTTCCGCCAGGCCTGGGTCGGTTAATCTATGGGTTATTTCTTTATCCATTCAACGCTCCGATTAGGTATTTCTACGAGCCAATGATGCTTGTTACCTTAGGTATATTAATCTTCTTCGGCGTCCGAGAGCACTGGAAATATAGCCAAATTAAGGTGGCATTGGCGGTAGTAATGGTCTCGTTTATATCTTCATATTGGATAGTAGCTTTCGGGGCTTTTGAGGTCGGGGCACGGTGGCTCGTCGGCATTTAATAAGTGACTATGAATAAAACTGCTTCCTTTTTTTTGATTTGCATGGCTCATCGAGATTTAGGTAATCACCCAAGAAATGATGATTAGTTCGGTAAGCATTGCTGCACTGTAAACACCCTAACCCGCAATCGCGGGTTTTTTTATGCCCATAATTTATCAGGATTAGACTATGACTCGACGCATAGCCATACGCGATGCAGTACAGAAAGAAATAGAGAACATAAGCGGCTATTCATTCCCACCCCCTGGCACCACAGAAGAAATCGATTCCAAAAAACTGCCAGCGATTGTGGTGGGTTTTGCAACCGAAAATACTGACCCCGAAATGCATGGCGGTACCAGTCGGCAGCTGGATCTGACTATTGCTGCGGTAGTAAAGAGCGATGGCGATATATATGCCGCACTGGATCAAGCGGCTGCAGATATTGAGAGTGCCCTGCAGGATGCCTCTCTGGGTGGCAGCTGTGACTTATTCCTACTCAGCCAAACCCAGTTTGCGCTGGATCAGGATCACCCACTGGGCGAGGTTCGATTGACCTATACGGCCCAGTATTCCACTGAATCCATAGACCTTTAATTGAGCAACCCACAGAGGGCACAACGATGGCACAAGGTTATAAAACAAAATTTTCCCGCAGCGATGATGGCAGCTCTTATACGCCAGTAGCGGGTATGTTAGATATCGACCCGGGCGAGGAGTCGCGCGGTTCTGTTGAGATGACGCCGATTGATGGTACCAGCGGCTATATGGATTACGATCCGTCAGGCTTACGTGATGCCGGTGAGGTTTCCATTACCTTGATTTGGAATGAGAGCGACAGCGGCCAGCAGGCACTGCGGGCAGATTACGACTCCGATACTAATAAGTATTACCAGATTGAATATCCTGAAGGCACGACAGTAGAGTTTACCGGCCATATTACCGGCTGGGGTAAGGCAGTGCCTAAGGATGACAAGATCACTCGCACCGTGAAATTTAAGATTTCCGGTAAACCCACTGTAACCGCAGGCAGCTAACAATGAATTCAGTTCTCACGCCTATTTTAGAATCCGAAACCGTTGTATTTGGCCAGCAGGAAGTAGAGTTATTTGAGCTGAGCGCCTACCACCGCTGTGAATATCTGCAAAAGACCACCGAAGATATTCCGCTGCCGCAGGGTGAAGAGTTACCAGAAACTGAACTGGAAAATTTTGGCCAGCTTTGGGCTTTCCGGTTGGGGGAGGTGAGCAAGAAGTTGTTGCTGGTTGCCTATGCCATCTGGATGAAACCAGACTGTCAGGAATCACTGGAGCAGATCCATCAGGGCTTAATTCGCAGTGTAACTCCTAAGTTGATTGATGTGCTTTATGTACCTGCGGCCAAGTTATCCGGTCTCTATGTAGAAGCATCCACTGAGGGAGAGAGCGGCGAACCAGAAAGCGAGGACAACGAAAAAAAAGGCTAGTGCCGGGTTTCTATTTCGCCCGGCAGCTCGCGCGGGATTTTAATCGTCCCGACTATTTCAATATGTTGCGCTCCATGAGTTCTACCGAGTTCGACCACTGGTATGAATATCACTCTGAGCGTCCCCTAAATACCGAAGTCCAGCAGTGGCAACTCGCCCACATTGCCGCCGGCACACTGGGGGGCAAAGTCTCTAACTTCCTTCCTCTGCCGCACAAGCCAAAAACCGTGCAGCAACAAATCGCAATCTGGAACTCCATGAGCTGAGCAATGGAAAAACTAACTTCCATGGCCACCATGGTGGCGAATCTGGAGCTGCGCTCCACTCAATATAAGCGGGAGATGGCCCAAGCAACCGCACGCAATAAACAGCTCACCCGCGAAATGAAATCTACCAGTTCCGCGGGCACTATGTTTGGCCGCTCAATGCGTGGTGCTGCTCAGGGCGTCGCCGCGATTGATGGCCCTTTGGGTGGTGTATCTGGTCGAGTCGGTGCCCTGAATGGTCTGTTGACTAATGGCGCGGCTAGCTGGGCATTGTTTGGTGCAGGGGTGGCCGGTGTTACTGCGGTGTTTTATCAGAGCATTCGCGCCGGAGAGGAGATGGAGCGGCAGCAGCTCAAGATAGAAGGTCTGCTAAAAGCTACTGGCAGTGCCAGTGGTCGCACTGCACAACAGCTGGATGACCAGGTGCGCTCAGTGGCCCGCGCTACCTTGGCGAGCGTTACTGGTATCAGGGAAGCCCAAGGCGTATTGCTCACCTTTAAGGGTGTGCAAGGGCCAGTCTTTGATGATGCTATTCGACTGAGCCAGGATTTATCAGCCGTTATGGGTGGCGATGCCAAGAGTGCAGCGCTGCAGCTGGGTAAGGCATTAGAGGAGCCATCGACTGGCTTGACTGCTCTTAAGCGCGCGGGGGTGAGTTTTACCGAGCAAGAAAAGGAGCAGATTAAAACCCTGGAGCAGTCGGGCCGTGTAGCGGAAGCCCAGCGCATGATTCTGCTTAAACTGGAGCAGCAGGTGGGCGGTGCCGGTTCTGCCGAAGCGGGCGGTCTCACCGGTGCTACTGATTCCTTGGCGCAGTCCTGGCAGGAGTTTTTGGAGGGGCTCAGTAAAACCACTGGCTCAACCATTATCGCTACGGCAGGGATTCAGAAACTCACTGGGGTAGTGGATACCCTGCGCCGAGGTATCGCACCAACTGATGAAGAAAAGCAGCGTACACAATTTGCTGAGCTTCCCAGCCGGTATGTTTCGCATCAACACCTGTTGGCCAAGGCAGAAGCTGAAGGCGTCCAGGTTCAGGTTGAAATTCACCGCCACAAATCGGAGCAAATACGCAAACAGCTTGATGAGTTACAGAATGCACACATAGCCGCGCAGAAGAAGCGACAAGAGGAAGAGCGCATAGCTGAAGAAGCTGCTGCAGCGGCGAGGGAGCAATCTGAGCGCGACCGTATTGCGCAACAACGTGCCATGGCAGAGGAGGCCGGTGGAGCTCAGTTAATACAGCTGGATCAATTTCTGGCAGATCAGCAGGGAAAAATAAAACTCGATCATGAGCAGAGACTGCAGCAAATAGCCGCCCTTCAGATTGCTGAGGAGGAGCTGACAAGGCGCGGCTTCGATTCTATCGAGGCTCTGCGGGCTGAATACTCTGAGCGTGAGAAAGAGCGCTATCAAATGGCCCTGGCTGAAGAGCAGGCGCGCTCTGAGAGTGGTGAGGGCGATGGTAACCAAGCCGGCGCCGATGGTCTCACCGAAGCAGAGCGCCAGCGCTTGACCGCTCGCCTGGAGACATTGCAGCTTTCCTGGCTTACCGAGATGGAACAATTACAGGTCCAGCAAGATGAGGAAATGGCCCTGCTGGATCAGGGTTATGCCAGCAAAATATTCGCTCATGATGAATATGAACGCAGGCTAACCCTTTTAGAAAACAAACACCGAAAGCAGCGCGAAAAGCTCGAACAGGCTTCTAACAAAAGCAAGCTGAAAATGTTTACTGCCGGTGCCGGACAGATACTGTCTGCAGCCGCTGCTTACAACCAAAAAGCGGCAAAGGCAGATATGGCTGTGGCTGTTTTCTCTACTGGGGTTTCGCTGGTAAAGAATATTGCCAAGGCATCAGAGATCGGTTATCCGCAAAACATTCCAATGATCGCTGGGGCTATCACCCAAGGGGCGCAAATTGCTGGCATGTTGTCATCGCTGAAAGCACCCGGCGGAGTATCTGGTGATGCCAGCGCGCCTAGCATGAGTACCGGGGGCGCGGTAGCCACCACACCATCAGAGAGTTTTGCCAGTTCTGGTAATGATGGTTTTGTGGAAGGGGAAACTCAACAGCCGGCAAGCCAGTATATTTTTGAATTTCATGGACCTGTCGGGGAAAGCGCTGATCGATTTATAGAGGATCTTAAAACACAAATGAGTGAAGGGGATCTGGTGCTATTCGATAAGAATAGCCGTCAGGGTCAGGAACTGATGGGGTAGGGCCATGCTAATTCAATACACTCCAACACGTTCTATTGTCGGTGATGGCAGTAATTATCAGATTGAAGATAAGCTAAAACGCTACGATTGCAGTGACCGCCCCGAAGGTAAAGAGCACAAAGCGCTGAGTGGCAAAACGGAATACACGGTGTATCGCCTTGAGGAAGAATACCTTTGCCAGACGGTACCGCTAAAACTTACCTACACAGAGTTAGCCCGTTGGAGGGAGTTTAAAAGAAGCTGTGCCTTCGGTGAGTTTTTTACCTTCGATGCCTATGGCAGTGCGGCCACTGCTGATTTTCCGCAACAAGTGCAACTCAAATATAAATCCTTCAAAGAGCAGCGCCAGAAAGATGGCCGCTTTATTTTCTCTTTCACTATCGTCCAAGTCATAGCTTAATCATGCGCAATAATTCAGAAACTTTTGACCGGTACAACCGGGGGGCTCAGCGTGAGCTGTTCTAGAATGAGCCTGCATCAGGCGACCTTAGGCAAGGTAGTAGATCTCCGAACAATGTTTTTAGGGGGCTGCCTATGCAGTGTATAGGTCAGCAACAGGGTGCTGATGAAGGCATGAAATTCCTGACGATTAAAGAGATCGAGGGTGTCATCATATGGCAATTATTGGGCGAAATGTGGTTGAGTTGTTTATGACTATCAATTACATTGCCGGCATGATCAATAACTGGGAGAGTGGACTTGCGAAGTGATGCTTTTGCGGAATATTAATCTTTATGCTCCAATCTCTTTTACTATCCTAATCAATATTCCATATATGGAGAGAGTGATGAAAAAATTTTTTTCATTTTGCTTAATGTTAATTTCACTTAGTGCTCAAGCTGGTACACAAGAAGGTCAAATCACAAGTATCCTTAATAGGGCAAGTGATGGGTTGCATTATTTTAGAATGTCGGGAACTGCTGTAGATAAACCTGATTGCGCTTCAGGGAGTTATTGGATGATTAAAGATGAAAATTCTACTGCTGGAAAATCGCAATTCTCAATGGTTTTGACCGCCTATGCCTCAGGAAAAATGGTCCAAGTTATAGGATCCGGGAAATGCGACCGCTGGCATGATGGTGAAGATGTAAACTCAATTATACTGAAATAATCTAAGAATCGTTCCGGTTGGTGCGGAAGATTCTCCTCTATTAAGTAAATAATAGTAGTCTCTGTTAGATAAAAGCCTGCATTCAACTCTGAAGTGCAGGTTATATTCCGCTTATCCTCAGCGCATCTATCCTTTAGCTTTTCGGTAGCTCACCTTGTGATTTCCCCAAGGACTTCCTTTCCGCATTGGAATCCTTGTTATTATCGATATAAGCCTTTCTACCGAGTATTTAAAATTGCCCAGGTGGTATCTTCCACCTTGATTGTTGCTGTGTTCCCTGCTGTTAAGCGCTGAACTAGCTCTTTTACACAGCCCTCCAAGTGTTTTTTATCTTTTATTATTACTGCAGTCATAGCTTAATCATGCGCAATAATTCAGAAACTTTTGACCTGTACAACCGGGGAGCTCAGCGTGAGCTGCGTTTGGTCATCGAAATCGGCTACGACCTGCCACTCTATATTACCAGCCACAATGACATTCCAGGCCTGCCGTTAAACGCGATTCTGGGCACCCTAAAAAAGTGCAGCGCCACCAGTCAAAAAGTAATCCCCGAACAGGGCCGTGCGGAAATTGGGGCTATTTCCTTTGAGGTGGTAGATATCGGTGGGCAGCTGTCCTATGTGCTACGCGACGAGCTAGAGCAGGGCAACGGTATCAAAGGCCGCATGGTGCGCTTATATCAGGGCTTTGCCGGTCTCGACTGGGCGGATTTTCGTTTAGAGCAAACCCAGATTGCCGAGGAATCCATTTCCTATGCAGAGGGCGTCTACCGGGTACGCTGCCGGGATATCCAGCGCGAGATGCGCCGAGACATTTTTGTACCCAATACCACGCGCTTGGCTGCTAATTTTGCCAAAGCGGATACCACCCTGCAGGTATTCGATACCAGCAGCTTTGAAGCGAATCCGCACACGATTGCCTATGGCGATGCCTCTGGCCAGAACGTGTATTACCTGAAAATTAAATATCAGGATGGCTTTGAAATTGTGCGCGCAAGTGGCAAAACCGGTAGCAGCTTTACCAACTGCGCCAGGGGTTTGTTCGGCACCTTTGCTCGCGACCATGAGTTACCCGAAGACAGCGACGACGAAAGCGGCGTAGAAGTTGAGGAATTTATCTACTTAGAAGGCCCAGGCCCGCAGCTGGCCTATGCACTGTTGACCGGAAAGGTTCTCGGCACCAATAACGTACTGCCCAGCAACTGGCATCTGGGTATAGATCCCGATTTCGTGGTGCTGGATGAATTCCAAAACATCGGCGCCGACTGGTACAAGCCCAGTGACAACAGCAAAGGCAAGATCCTGCGCTTTGATGGCCTGGAGAAAACCGATGGCAAGAAGTTTATCGAGACCGAGATCAATTTATTGCTCGGTGCTTTTATGCCGGTTAATGCAGCTGGCCAGCTGGGCTTTCGTCGCATGGCTGGGGTACTGGCTGAATCCGGCACAGTAGCCACCATAGGCCCCGATGATGTGAAAAGCCTGGGTGAATTGAAATACAACCTGGCCGGGGTGCGCAATATCTTCTCCGTGCAATGGAGCTGGTTTGAACAGCCCGGCTTTGATGGCAAGTTTTTGCGCTCGAATAATTTAGTCGATGCGGACTCGGTGGCTATCCATGGTGAAGCAAAACAGCACACTCTCAAATTCAGGGGGCTGCATAACTCTCGCCATACCTATACCACAATAAAAAATACCTTCGATGCCCTGCGCGATCGATTCGCCGGGCCCCCATTAACTCTTCGTTTGGGATTACTGCCCAGTAACAACGACCTGGAAGTGGGCGATATTGTACGGGTGAGCCTGCCGCAATTGCGCGATCACTCTATTCGCGGAGACAGGCCCTATGATTTTAATTTTGGTAGTGACAGCGAAGGCTGGATCCCCCGCGATGGCATCACCAGTTCCAGCGTGAGCAATGGCGTCTTTTCGGTAACAGTAAAAGGGGAAAATCCCTGGATCAGTCGCAGCTTTGCGCCGACGTTTTTAGGGGCGGATCTGCCTTTTATTAAATTGCGTGTGCGCCGTACCAGCGACGAACCCATAGTTGCGGGCACCGGCAGCAAGCTGTTTTTTAAACATACCGAAAGCAGCAGCTATTTTTCTGCTGGTACTGCGGAGATGTTGGACCTGATTGAGCGCCTAAACGGGGCCAAAGGAGAGTGGCAAGAGCTGGTGCTTAATCTGTCCCAGGTTAGCGACTGGACCGGCAAACAAATCGAACTGTTGCGCTTTGATATTGGTCACGACCACAGCGCAGACTATAGCTATGACGTGGACTATATTCGCCTACTGCCAGCGCTGGGCCTCAATGAGTACAGCCTGGATCGCGCTATGGAAGTACAGCGTATCAGTATCGATCAGGTAAGCGGGGCGGTATCCGTAGATCTATTCGGCAGTTACCAGCCCGCCGGCATGATTGCAGACCAGGCCGATAGCACCAGCGCGGAATTACCGGATGCCTGGTACAGCGCTGAAGGTGCGGCAATGACGGCCAGTGGCTTGAGTATCGATGCCAGCGGCTTTTTAACTGCTGACGGTACTTTGGCTGGCAATGGCGATAGCCGCGCAATTTATTATTACCCCGGTGATCTTACGATACCTGCAGGCCGTACCCTTTCTGTGAGTGGCAATATTGAACTGCGTGTGCGTGGAGTTCTGCAGATAGACGGCAGTCTGCGCGGTGTACCCAGCAATTCCTCAGCTGGTTTTCTGGGCTCCTGCTATGGCGGTGCTGGCCAGTTAAAAAATGCTCAAGAGATTGTCAACCGAGGAACAGCCCGAGGGGCTTGGGGGAAAACTGTCAAAGGCCGCAATGAAGTAATGCCGCCCCTTAATATCGAGAATAACGGCGGAGATCTACAAGGGATTCCCGATGATCTAGCCGGTTCTGGTGGAGCTCGCGGTGGCCATTCGTCTTTCTATGCCTTTGATGGCAGTTATGAACCCAGCGGGCGCGGTGGCTTAGGTGGAAAGGGTGGTGCTGGTATTGTTGTAATCGCGCGGGGTATCGCCATTGGCGTCGGCGGCAAAATAGAAAACTCCGGTGAAGATGGCAGCCCTGGTACTACTGGCGATGGCAATGTAATTCAGGTGCCTGGAGGCAGTGGCGGCGGTGGTGCGCCTGGCAGTATTGTGCTGTTGATAGACGGTACTCAGAACCCTATGCCGGTGCTCAGTAATAACAAGATTGTTGCATGTTATGGGGAAAGCCCGGATAGCCCCGGTAATGCCGGGCACGGGAACACCTGTTTGGGCACCAATGCCGCGCGCCTGATGTTTGTGCCCAAGTCACGCATACCCTATACCGATTACGAAGACCCGGCGCTGGATCCAGAAGTACAGGAGGCAATCGACAAGGCCGAAGCCGCTCAGGCGGATGCTGATGCCGCACTGACAGACCTGGATAACATCGCCGCCGATGGTGTTCTGCATCAAAACGAAAAGCTCATTGTCATCCGTGAATATGCCCAGCTTCAGGCAGAACAAGCGGGTATTGAAGCACAGGCTGATGGTGCCGGACTCGTAATAGAAAAAGGAAACTACTCCGGTAACCTGGCAGCACTTGCCAGTTATTTGGGCGGATTGTCTCCAGCCTGGAACGACACTACAGCCAACACTTCTATCAGCCGCACAATTTGGAATGCCAACTGGGAAGCGGTGTACAGCGTACGCCAGGTTCTTCTTAACGCTATCGCCCAACAAGCGCGAGAGGCGGGCATGGTCGGGGCCTCGCTGCAGTTTCAGTGGGATGGCCGCCCCACCGGGTTACTTTGGCCCACGAACACCAACTATGCCGGCGGCACCAAGTATTCTTTTAATGCCACTGCTGGCCAAGGCTTTATCCATGTGTTGGCATACGATGCCGAGGGTGGTCCGCGTGTTGGTTTGAATGGTGTGCAGGTCGGAATCATGAGTGGGCCGAATGATGCTAGTCAGTGGTATTCCTTCCCAGTCACTCTGCAGACCGGCGCCAATGAAATCTCTATCTGGTCTAACGCTGCAGATGGCGGAAGTTATGGAGGCATTGTGGTTACCCTCGGCGGTAGTGGTGACCCCGAAGCATTGTTGGGAGTGTCTGCAGCGGATGACAAAGCCGAGGCCGCTGCCAATGCAGCTGCAGAAGCGCAGACGGATGCCACCGCCGCACTGCTGGACCTCAGCAATATTGCCGCAGATGGCAAACTGCACCCCACCGAGAAATTAACCGCGGTGCGTGAATACAACCAGATCCTGGCAGAGCAGGGCGATATCGAAGGGCAGGCCAATAGCTACGGGATCACCACTGAGAAAACCAATTACAGCGGCGCAATAACAGCACTTTCCAGTTATCTCAGCGGCGCCGGTCTGGGCAATACCTCAACAGTCACCAGCATTGATCGCACCACCTGGAAAGCCAAATGGCAGGCGGTATACAGCACACGGCAAAAGGTCTTGATTAAGATCGATCAAATTGCCGGAGCTCGCGCAGACTGGGAAGAAATTTACGGGACCAATAAACCTGAGGACGGCGCCACAGTTGGCGCTACCGCACAGGAGCGCGCGCAGATCCGCTCCATGAGTAATACCTTTTTAGAGGATTTTTCTGATAGCAATTATTTCCAGTATTGGACCAACTTTTCCGGCGGATACCAGAATTTCTATACCAGCGGTTACCTAAAAGTTGGTGGTGGTGCGGCTCGCCTGACTAATCATGTTTCGATGTACCACGCAGAGAAAATACCCTTTGATCCCAGTAAGCTTTACCGGATAGAGACTCGGGTTTATGTGTATGCCGCAGGTGATGCGGATCGCACCATGTATGCGGGCTTGGCTGGTTACGATGGTACTGGCAAAGTTTGTAATGCTAGCGGCGCTGAAACTTATAGTAGCCAGCACTACGTCCTTGCCGCTGGCCTAAATATAGTGGGGCAGAATTGGCAGACGCTGGTGGCCTATGTCAAAGGAAACTCTAGTGGTAATGGTAGTTACAGCTCCATAAGAGGAGGAAACCATATTGGCAACCCGGCCAAAATGCATGCGAACGTCCGTTTTATCACTCCGATTTTTTATTGTAATTATCCGGGTAAAACGGGGGATGCCTTAATCGATTATATAAAAATCGATGTGGTGGAAGTGCAGGACCAGCGAAACCTGCCGATGATTCAATCTGGTATCGCTAGTCTGCCAACCAGTTCCGCACTGTCCGGCTCAGATGATGGCAGTACCGCAAAAATCACGATTGCCGCGCACTCGGTGCAGTTTGGTTTCGGCATTGTTAATTACAACAGTGGCAGCATCACTGGTTTGTCCTTCAGCACTAAATATTATGTGTACTGTGATGATCCAGGCACTCAGGGCGGTGCGGTTACCTATTACGCAACTACCAACATTTACCAGCTGGCTGCCAGCACCTGGCGCCGAGGTATAGGCACTATTACAACCCCGAGTAATGGCGGCGGCACTACGGTCCCTAGAGACCCTGGTGCATTGCTGCAGGCACTTGGCTGCGCGAAGGTTTACTTGCGGACAACTGCGAAAGCGGAGACCTGATCGATTGCTGGGATACCGGCGACAACGATGTCCACTTAAGTTCCATTATTGGCGGGGTAGATGCAGAGCCAGAAATACCCTGTGTATTGCTCACCACAACAAGTGGTGCCCACGTAATTTGCAGCCGTGAAACCCCCGTCACCGACCGTGCAGGCCAAGTATACGAGGCGCAGCACTGCCAGGGCGTTGAGCTGGGTGTACTGCATGAAGAAGAACCGCTCACCTGGGAGCGTGTCGAGAGGGTCGAATGTGCCGGCCTGCGTACCGTGTACAAAATATCTGTAGGTGGTAAGAGCTACGCCGCCGGCGTTGATCCGCAGCACCGAATTATCACCCACAACGGACAACATAAATCTGATTGATTAAGGAATAGAGAATGCCCAGCTTTTCCCCGATAACAGTGCCAGGCCTGGAGGCCTGGCAGTTCGCCTACACCATCGACGACGGCCACAGTGCGGGCACTATTGTGCGCGCAACGGTAACTCAGGCCATCGAGCCCACCAATAACGAAGCTCAGGCTGCCGCAGTGCTTAAATGCTCCATTGCCGTCATTGATGACCAGAACAATGTACAGACTGATGGCGCCGGCGATCTGATGTCCAGTGTTTATGTCACCACCAAGACTCTGCAGACTGATGCAGGCCAGCCGGTAAACGTCGCTGACCATGTAGCGGGCCTGGTATCTGACTGCATTGTCGAAGTGGCCAACCGCCTGGCTGTGCATAGCTCTATTGCGGCGATGGCGATACCGAGTGGGTGATACTGGCTGTGGTTTTCAGTAGTGGAGTGGGCGTATCGCCGGTGCGAAAGCCCGAATTATAGAGCCATGGCTTACATCTACAGAAAGTCTCCCCTAACTTATTGATTTAATTATGGGTAAAATGTGTTCAAGAGCGGGAAGTTGAACCAGACGACTTGAGCCAATGGCTCACTATCTCTGGTTGTTATTTAGGCAATAGTTTATAACCTGCTGTAAATAAAGGCTTTTCTGCGGAGCTCGGAGGCTCCCTCCCAGAAATAGTGGCCAAATGGATAGTGAGCCACTGGCTCATTAATAAACTGTTATGCGCTTTAGGATAGACTTGTGAATTTTAAGATAATCGCTATATACACAATTCTTTCGTTCATCATAGGAACTTTGGTCGGTATTCCGTTCGGATTATGGATCAGCCATGACGAGAAGATTATTGAATCACCTGTCTATCACCTATTCGTCTATGTGTCTGGTTTTCTGGCAAGTTTTTGTATTTATTATTTCCTATTCAAAGTTAAATTAGAAAGACCAGTCCTACATGCTCTGATCATCGGTGTTTTAAGTAATATGCTAGGAGGTCTCATCGTTTATCTACTAGTTGGTGTGACCACTCCGATACTGCTTTTGTATGTCGATGTATTATTAATGTTTGTTGCCATCGCTTTAGCGTTATATGTCTGCAAAATTCGGGAGCAGTTCGGTGTACGCGCATAACAAGGCAGTCAACTCGGACAGCCCGCGCTTCGCGCGGCCTGCCGGTTACTGCGGGCGTTAAGCGAAAAATGAAGCACATCATACTGACCATATTAATATTGGCATTCTCTACTGCCAGCCACGCATGCATCATGAGTCCGTTCAAAAGAACCGCCATGGACTCTGATAGAATGCTCCAAGAATATGATGTGATGTTCTTTGGGCGTCTCGATTCAGAAGAGATGATCCAAGATGGGCGAAAACAAGTGGCCACATTCACGGTTATAAAGTCCTACAAAGGTAATGTTTCAGGAGTGGTGGTAATAAACAACAAGCTAAGTTCAAGTTGTTCTCGTGTATTTCAAATACCTAACAGTGCTTTTTATGTGTTTGCTAAATCCGCTGAAACAGAGGGTGTCTATGAAATCTCTGGATTCGCATCGTTTATTCCACTTGGTAATGCAATGGAGTACGAATGGTCACCCGAGTAAAATCGCTTAACAAACGCAGGCTGTCGGAACGCCTTTCCGCTCCTTCGTCGCTACAAGTCGTCCGCAGCTGCGGGCGTTATAAGTCATGATGAGAAAGTGCCCAAAATGTAAAGAGAAAGCGGTAAAGGTAAAAATGCTGTCTTTCTCAAGTAGAATGCATTGCGAAAAGTGCTTCTTCCAGTATGAATACACATCCTTATCTAAGTGGGTGATAGCATTTTACGGGGCCTGTATACCCATCCTTGCAATCTACATGGGGTTGGCACTTCAAAGCTTAGTAGTTTTTGGATCCCTATTGTTAGCTGCTCCATTTCTTGCTGAGTTTGTTTTTGCAAAGTATTGCTCACTAAAGCCAGTTGGCATCAGGGCCTTAAGGGAGAAGCTCCGTGGCAAAAGCTTATAACAAGCGGCTGTTGTCGCGCCTATGGCGCTGGGACGGCCATTTCGCCGCTCCATGGCCGCCCCAAAGCCGGGCGTTATGCGTCAAGGAGATATAGCGAGTGATCCGTGAATATGTGGTAACTCTGAAGAAGCCTCCTGATGGTGAGAAGCGATCCACTTCGATTGTAGAAGTTTTGAAGCTCTTCACGACGATCATCGCAAGCGTCGCCATCCCAATTGTGTTGCTAATTGTTGGTAAGGGTATTGAAGGGTCGGTAAAAAGCAAAGAACTTGAAACGAAGTACGTCGAAATTTCTGTGGGGATTCTTACTGAGCCACCCAGGCCCGAGACCGTAAATCTGCGCAAATGGGCAATCGACAATATTAATAGATACGCCGAAATTAAGCTAAGTGAAGAAGCGCAAGAAGAACTGAATACTGAGTCACTCCCCAGCGTAAAGATTGGCACCTCTTCTCCCTCGAGGAACTTCACCGTTCCATCATCTCCTCGCAGCATTGAGTATGTCGTTATAGCAGACACTGAAAATGCAACCTTAGAGAGTGTAATGTCCTCGCTATCAAGACCTAACGTAAATGCCTCTTATCATTATGTTATTGGCACAGATGGGACCATTGAGAAGTTGGTGGAAGAAGAGAATATAGCTTGGCACGCAGGAAGGAGCAGCTGGAAAGGTAAAGAGAATCTTAATAGCATTTCAATCGGCATCGGTTTAGTTCACCTTGCGACCTCGGATGGAAAGAATTGGCTAAAACTTCCAATAGACCACCCAGCTGTTGGTCCAAAATACCCTGAAGCTCAAATAGAGGCTCTGGTTGGCTTACTCGCGGAAATAACTGAGCGTCATGGGATAGCGCCTGACGATGTGCTTACTAAGCAAGATATCGCCCCCAGCCGCCGGAAAACCGACCTGCACGGAGAGTTAATGAGGCGAATCCGAGCACGTCTTAGTGAGATTCGAGGTGATCAAGAGTGACGCATAACAACGCCATGCAACCGAACGCTTTTTCGCTACGCTCCAAAGCGGCGGCTGATGGCGGGCGTTATGCTCAAGTAGGAATGAAATGAATCGTATATTTCTCGCAATAATTTTGATTACCATTGGCGGTTGTGCGTCCCAAGAGGTGAGGGAAATAGAACTTCCTGAAATTATGAGTATTGAAGGAAAGAATTTCATTTCCGCGGCTGCATTCAAAGAACACGAATTAAGTATCACCAGGCCGAAAAGTGGCGAATTAGTAGTAAATATCCCTGAAAAAGAAGCACCATTTTACTGGACCTGTGGTGGAGTTTACTGGGATGGGCTCATTCAAGGCCAAAGCATATTGGAAGAAGCAGATTTAGTCTTGGACTTTAAAGGAGTCAAAGAGGTTTGGGTCCCTATAGAAGGTAAGCCCAAGAAACTTTATATTTTCGAGGTTCGCTAGCATAACAAGGCCGGGCAATTTGCTTCGGGCCTGCGGCCCTCCACGGGACAGCTTGCCTTGTGCACCTTTTGCGCAGGTCGCTTCGCTCCCATTTTCGCGCAAAACGCGCACAAGGTAAGCTGCCCCTGCCGGTGGCATTATGAATTCATGAGAAATACTAAATCAATACTGCTACTAGTTCTCTTGGGGCTGACCGCTTGTAGTAATAAGCCGTCCGGCGGGTTTATGCGAGGAGATGTGCCTATGGTTGTCGGTATGTTTGAAAATTACTATGGCAAGCATGTTCAAGTTGTCGGTTATATGTACAAACCGCCTAGAGGCAATGTTTTAGTATTAATCCCATCAAAAGATCATATTAATTTACAGACACAGCCTCCAGCTAACGTATTGAGTTTACTGTTATTCTCAGACACAGCAATTAGAAATGGCAGCGTTCACTCCGAGATGGAAGGGTGTATTGGTAAGACTACCTATGTGTCTGGGCTAGTCGGCATTTTTTCTGGGTTACCTGCAATTGAAGAGATTCGTGAAGTGGCGTGCTAAATTCATAACAAATGCATGCAGGATGCCCCGGCCCTTCGGGCCTCCGCGGGACGCCCAACGCTATGCACATTTTGTGCGGGTCGCTACGCTCCCAGTTTCGCACAAAATGTGCATAGCATTGGTCGCCCCTGTTGCGGGCGTTAGAAGTAAGAGAGTAAAAAGTGCGACGAAAGGAATTCAAAAGCATCGCGAAAGGTTTTGCTAAGCGTTTAGCAAGCCGCAACAATGACTATGAAGGTTATTGGTCACTAGGCCAGCTCTTAACCATCGCTCGGCAAATGGAAGCAGACAAATTGTCCCTTCGAGCGTCACAAGATGTAGTCGAATGTAATAATTCTAATTTGCTCCCATTCGCTCAAGCCTATTTGGCATACTTATCTGAAATGGTAAAACGCATGGGTGGCAAAACTAGCTGGCTTCAAAGTGTGTCTATTGAGTTCACATTCTCCACTGATCCGAAACGATCCTACAGCTTTTGGGGGCAGCATTTGATGCAGTGCAGTATTTCTGCAAAGCTTACATCAGACTTGGGCAAGCAGTTTACGGCATCTGCCATTAGTTATTGCGTCTCTCACAATCCGAACAAGGAGCAGAGACGTGCACACTTCTAACAAGTTTAGCCAGCATCGCCCCAGCAAAAAGACGCTGGGGCTGGACCTCGCTGCGCTCGGCCGCTGCTAAAAGCGTTATGTGTACTAGGAACCATCGAATATGAGTAGAAGTATCCATAAAACCGTAAAAGGAGTTTATGGCGGAAAGTCGGCTCGTGAGATGCATCGTATGCTGAACGAGAATGATCCCGACACTCAAGAGCTTGGGAAAAAGTACTCATATAAAAACTCTGAGCGGGAAAGGCGCAGCTACAAAAAGCAAGTGAAAAAGATTGAGAGTGAGCGGTAAATGTATATTGCGCGTTCACATAACAAGCCGCAGCAACTGCTCCCATCGGTCGCTGGGACCGCCAAAACGCTGCGCTTATTTGTCGGCCCCTGTGCGGGGCGTTATGCAACTATATGAATTTTCAAAATATACACAGGAAGGTGAAGTACATTTGTCTAGCATTGTTCCCGGTTGGTTTCATTATCGGCGGGATCACCGAAATTCCGAACAGTACAGAACGAGCAGCTAACTACTTATTCTTCGTTGGAGCGATATTCATGATCTCATACTGCTTAAATGGTATTGAAAGAGGGAAGATTGAGCTGCTTTCTTATACAGATAAACTCGATAAGAACAAAGAGCCGGTGCTCTTTTGGTTATTTGTTTCAGGTATTTTGTTCTGCTCAGTTGTAGCGGCACCAGTTTTATTGTACAGAGTGTTTGCGTAACAAGCGCAGGTTGTCGGACTGGTTGTCCGTTACGCTCCAATCCAGCCGCAACTGTGGGCGTTATGTGTAAGACTTGCCCACGTTTGGTAGACACCCTGTATAGTTAGGTTTAGGCCTAACACGGAGGTGTATCATGGGTAAGAAAAGAACTCAGGCGTATACGGAGGAGTTCCGTAGAGAAGCAGTTAAGAGAGCGGAAAAGCCTGGGGCAACAACGGCCTCCGTGGCACGAGGGCTAGGCGTCAGCGCACAGCAGATCTACAACTGGCGTCGTCAATTTAATCGACTGCCTGATAAGCAGTTCAATAGTTTAGACGGCGTCAACTATTCCAAACAGGAAAGCGCTGAAGTTCGCAAGCTCAAGAAGGAACTGCATGAAGCACGTCAGGAGGTTGAATTTCTAAAAAAGGCAGCTGCGTACTTTGCGAACCACCAAGAGTAAAGTACGCACTGATACAAGAGCATGTAGGGTCATTCCCGGTTAGCTTGATGTGTCGGTGTTTAGAAGTCTCAAGATCGGGTTATTATCGATGGCGAGGGCGGTTGCCACCTCCTCGCACGATTAGAAAGATACGAACAATCGATAAAATCCGAGAGACGTTTACTGCGTTTAAAGGTCGTTATGGAGCGCCTAGAATCGCTTACGAGCTTCGAGAGTTAGGTGAGCCGTGTTCACGGAACTACGTCGCTAAGCTTATGCATCAGGAGCATATTAAAGCGAGAAACGGCAAAGGCTTTCGATATAGTCAGCCCGTAGAGGGGAGCATTAATGTCTCCGCCAACTTACTTAAGCGTTGCTTTGATGTGAATCGACCAAATTGCCGCTGGACAAGTGACATTACATATATCTGGGTTCTGGAGCGGTGGTTGTACCTCGCGGTAGTTATGGATCTGTATTCTCGACGTATTGTAGGTTGGGCATTCGACTCCCAGATGACCGATGAATTGACACGTCGAGCATTGAAAATGGCTCTAGAGCGACGACAAATAAAGCCTGGACTAATAGTTCACTCTGACAGGGGTGTGCAATATCGATCGCAGAAATACCAGGATCTCTTGTCCGAAAGCAAGTGCAAGCCGAGTATGAGTCGCCAGGCTAACTGTTGGGATAATGCGGCAATGGAATCATTCTTTAGCAGGCTAAAAGTCGAGCTGGTCTATGCCGGAACATTCGAAGGCGAAGAGCAAGCAAAATTTGAGGTGTTTGAGTACATTGAGATTTTCTACAATAGGGTTCGTAAGCACTCTGCATTGGGCTATGTAAGTCCAGCAGAGTATGAGCGAAAATACGCATAGTTAGAGTGTCTACTTTTTGTGGGCAAGACCAGTGTCACCGTTAGCACAAGCTTGGATATTCAACAGAAATATGGATTTTTAATAGGTCGTATGAAAAGTTGGTTTATACCCGTTTCAATTGTTCTTCTTCTGCTCGTACTTGCTGTGGTCGTGCCGGCCATCATGCTTCAGTTAAAAATAGATAAGTGCTTAGATAGTGGCGGTAAGTTCATGCATGACAGTAAAGAGTGTGAGGTCGTAAAGTAGTTAATGTATCCAACACATAACAAGTCAATCAATGTCGCCCCTTCGGGGCTGGACCTTCGCACTGCGTGCTCCGGCCCATTATTGAGGCGTTAAGTGTTCACACTATGAAATACATCGTGCCACTATTGTCCTTATTCCCGCTGCCAGCTCTGGCTGAGGTATCAGACAAGATGACCTCTATTCCAGTAATGTGGATTCAGGGAGCCGTCGGTGCAATAGTATTATTGCTTGTAATTCGTCGTTTTATCTGGGCAAGTGCTTTTGGTGCGCTAGTGGTAGCTTTTTTTACTTACGCTTCATTCGCTACTTTTGATGATCCACATATTGGCCCGGCAATAATTAAAGAACAAGCCACACCGTATATTGTCGCCGCATATGGTTCAGCGGTCCTCATGGGAGTGGGGTTGTGTTGTGGCATCTATTTAAATCGCAGGCGCTGCAGGCAATGCAGGAAATGCACTTAACAAATCAATCAGCTGCGCGCCTTCGGCGCCGGACCGCTAAAAGCGTGGCTTTGCCACAACGCGGCCGGTTATTGAGGCGTTATGTGAACTCACCTCGGAATATATGACTGAGATAGAAATAGAGCTATTAGAGAATTTATTTGATTCTTTAGACAAGCTGTTCGATAGAAAGTGTACGGTCTTTGACTTGACGTCAGAATTACAGACCACACAATCAAGATTAGGGCTGAACCCACCTATAGACTTAAATCCATACTTAGAAAAGCTAAACAAGCTAATAAAAAGTGAGGAGTCTGAAGAAGCTAAACGCAACGAAGCCCTTGCTATTACTAATAAATTGCGGGAGCAATTGAACGATCTATTACCTATTTAACGCACACATAACAAGGCGATCAAGACGGACCTATTTTTCGTCGCTTCAAATGTGTGCTTTAATAGCACACATTCAAACCAACAAAAAATAAGCCGCTTATCACGGCGTTATGTGAATCCAAGTTATGGCAAATATACCAATAAATATTAGGAATGGATTTTTTGAGCACTGGTGTGATGATTTCTTATGCCATTACGGAATAGAATCTGAATTTCCTAAGGCACTTTCGGACTTGTATACGATTAAAGTAGCCAAAATGATGGAAAAAAAGGGGGACTTTGATCCCGATACAAAGTTAGGCCTATTTTCCTGTGAAAAGGCAGTGGAGTCCTTACGTGAACTTATAACCGAATGTGAGGGTGTTGGTAAGGTTCTGTACAAAGAGGGGTTTGGAACGGCAGTAGTTGGCTCTGTTCGAGCCTACATTGATCAAAAATGTGGGAATGGAGTATTTGATCTATGGCTCAATCATTTCGAGCGCAAAGAATACTCTAAGTGCCTAGAAGTAATTCGGAAACTACATTGAGCAATCACATAACAAGGCGTTGCAGTGCGATGTTAGGGAACTTATGAGACTATTGCTCGCGTTCATATCAGCAGCGGCATCTCCTGCCTTACTGATGGTCATATGGTATCTGTACGGGCAATTTCAGATATTTGAGGCAGGTGATCCATATATCTGGGTTCGCACAGGAAATTTTGCTATGATTTGCTTCTTTGTGTCTGGTGCATTTGTGTTGTTACTCGGGCTACCTGCCTATTTTGTTTTGCGTAAGTTTCGGTTGGTTCGCTGGTGGTCGACTTTGGTTGTTGGTTTTTCTTTGGCTGCAATCCCAATGGCAATTTTCACTTGGCCTCTGAAGTATCCAGAGCTAAAAACAAGTGCTTCTGTAAACGGTGTGCAAACAATGGTAGATGGTGTGCCCACAGTAGCTGGCTGGCTTCAGTTTACGCAGGGAGTTCTATTTCTTGGGGTGTGCGGCCTCGTGGGTGCATTAGCGTTCTGGCTGACCGCCCCTAACAAGTTTAGACAAGGGACGCAGTAAACTGCGCCTCTGCTAAAAGCGTTAGGCAGTAAATGAGTATGAGAATAATATTTCCGGCTGATCCATTAGACGAAAAGCAAGCTGACGGCCCCTTTAGGGATGAGTATCTTTCACTCAAGTCTAGGGGAGTCGATTGCTCCCTATTTGATTACGACTCAGTTGAATTTGATGAGTTTCGCCCAAAACCGCAATTAAATAAGGGAGAGCTTATTTTATATCGTGGATGGATGATGAAACCGTCCGTCTATGAAAAACTCACATCAATGGTGGAGCGTAAAGGTGGGAAAATGCTCACCCCACCTCAAAGCTTTATTCGCTCACACCATTTACCCTGCTGGTATGAGAGTTGTAAAAAATTAACACCAGAAACCATTTTTTCTGATTCAGAAAAGGATTTAGAGAAATTAGCCGATGATTTAGGTTGGGGGCGTTTCTTCGTTAAGGACTTTGTAAAGTCGAACTATAACGAGCGTGGTTCGATAGCTAATTCACCATCTGAAGTGCTAGAGATTGTAAGTCTTATTAAAGAGCACAGAGGAGAGATCGAGGGAGGTATATCACTAAGAAGAGTTGAGGAGTATCTCCCAGAAACCGAGCAAAGATATTTCGTTCTAAATGGAAGGGCATATTCAGCTGATGGAAATGTGCCTGATTTGGTCTCAGAGATATCAAAAATTCATGCGGCACCATTTTACTCAGTCGATGTAATTCAAAGGTCTGATGGTGTGTTACGGTTAGTAGAACTGGGTGACGGCCAAGTTTCCGATAAAAAGACCTGGGATCCAGATGTGTTTTGCCAAATGATTGCAGAAAATGCCTAACAAGTCAGTGATGTGCGCTCCAGGCTTGCAGCCTTCCGCCGGACTCGCTACGCTCGCCGCATACTGAGGCGTTATGAATACAGAGGAAAATATAGATGTGTTTTATGAAGAAACTTTTGGTAGGGATTTCTGTTCTCGCAACGGGTTGTACTAGCCTTTCCACTGACTTGAAATTGGTCACTGAAGGTTCCGAAATATCAGAGTTAAAAGTATTTCGGGAATCTGCATTTCAGAATGGAGCAATAAGCATGTATATTGGCGAATCAGACAAATATTTCCTCAGGCTGAGGAGTGGGCAGCATGGTTCAGTCAAGATGAATTCAGGTGTTCATACCATTCAAGCTAAGGCTGATGCTAGCCCGTCTTCTTCGATAGAAATAGAGCTAAAACCGAACGAGACAACGTGTTTGAAGGGCAGCCCTAATAAAGCGGCTCTAGGTGCAGTAGTAATTCCGATTGTTGGCAACATGGTTCCATCATTCGTACTTACAGAAATAAAATGCCCTGCCGATCAGGCAGAAGAGGCCAATGGTAGTAGAAATTCATAACAAGCGATTCAAAAACCGCTCCACTTCGTTCTGCTGGACGCGCCTATCGGCGCGCCTTTTAGCCGGGCATTATGCATCTTTTGGGGAAGAATGTTGATTTTCTATTTTGTTGTTAGTTCTATAGCCTCAGTTATCTGGCTCGGTGGACTTGGTTATTTACTGAAAATATCTTTAAATAAATCGAATACAAGAACCACGCATAGCTCAGGTTCGATATCCGTATTTTTTTCTGCTTTCGCTAAAGCTATATTCTTACCTACCAAAATTGGTAATTCAGCAGTAGAAATTAACGTTGCCAGGTTTAGCCTAGTGGTTCTTATTGTGTTTTTAGTAAGCTTTTATTTGTGTGTAAGGGAATTCATTCATATATATGCATAACAAGCCACTTAAAGTTCAGCCGCGTTGCGGCTTGAACCTCCGTTTCGGCGCTCGTTTTTGGGTTAACGCTAGGCTACCCAAAAACGTTCGTCTTCACTTCGGCCCTTTAGCGGGGCGTTATGAGTAAAGGAAGTACCGAGTGAGTAATGAAGATTGGTATAGGAACGAAGAGTGGAGAGAAGAAATTGAAAGCATGTTCTCCGAGAAGCTTAAGCGTGCTCGCCGAAAAGAACAGTATTTGCAGGTCCAGGCTTGTACCATTGCCAGCACAGAGCCTGATGTTGCACTTTCACTACTAGAACAATACTTCCAGCTAAAAGATGACTTCGATCATGCTCGGGCTTACTGTGATATGGCGACTGTATATATCGCTAAAGGTCAAATCAAAAATGCAATCAACTCTTTAGTTAAGGCCTTAGAGCGAGAGTCGGTATTTCCAAATCTAAAAACCGAAGCATATATTCTCTACCCAATGCTCATCGTGGAGTATAAGCTTCCTGACTTGTATCAGTCTGCCAACGAAGCCCTAGATGAGCATCAGGGGCGGGTAATGTTTCCCGTCGATTATTGATCTAGCAATAAAGAATAATACTAAAAGCAAATTGTCAGTTGGGTTTGATGCTGCTCAGCTAAAACCATTGGTGAGTGGCGGTTTCGCTAAATTTGAAAATCCAGAAAAATTGCCCGTATTCATAGATAACAAGCATCAATTTTGTCTGTATATGGCAGAACCGCTCATAGAGGTGGTTGATACAGATAAACCTGGAAAATATGAAGTACTATATGGCGAAGAGGTTCTAAAACCAATTCAATGCAAGTAACAACTTCTAACAAGGCAAGGCAAAATCGCCCTGCGGGCTGGACGCACTTCGTGCGCCTTTGCTTGCGGCGTTAGGGGTAAGACTTACCCACGTTTAGTAGACACCCTGATCTTACCCCATTTTAACGGACACAAAAGTCAAACAGACGAGGTGTCTTATGCTAAAATACAAAAAACCTAGAAAGACTTGGCAGTATTCAAACGAATTCAAAGTGAAAGCGGTAATGCTTAGCTTGATAGAGGGCATTCAAGTTAAGGAAGTGGCTGAAACTCTCGACATTCACCCATTCACCCATTCACCCATTCACCCATTCACCCATTCACCCATTCACCCATTCACCCATTCACCCATTCACCCATTCACCCATTCACCCATTCACCCATTCACCCATTCACCCATTCACCCATTCACCCATTCACCCATTCACCCATTCACCCATTCACCCATTCACCCATTCACCCATTCACCCATTCACCCATTCACCCATTCACCCATTCACCCTTTCATGCTGTCACGATGACGAAATGCGTTTCAGGAAGGGAAGATTGTGGCAGATAAACGAAGAAAGCTTACTGATGTAGTCTCTAGAACAGAAAAGGAATTTTTTAGGGTAAAGCGTTTAGAGGCGGAGAATCGTAAATTAAAGCAGGAGCTTGATTTGCTAAAAATGTGGCAACGGTTTCTTGCGGAGGAACATCAGCAAGATATCAATTTATCCAGAGGTTCGGATCAGAACTAGGTATCAAAAGAACTTGTCAGTGGCTAGGAGTATCGCGCAGTGGCTATTATGATTGGCTGAAGAGGTTGCGATCGCACCGAAAACACCAAGATGATGATCTAAAGATTCAGATTCAAAAGATTTCGGATGACTCTGCAGGGCGCTATGGTAGTCCAAGATTTTGGAAAGCCCTGCAGACCAAGGGCTATGAAGTTAGCCGTAAGCGCGTAGCCCGTCTAATGCAGGAATTAGGAGTCGTAGCCAGAGTTACGAGAGTGACACGTAGGGTACCAGGCATAAAGCGTTTCCTAGCCTCTGGGGAGAATCTTAGACCGGAAGGAGCTGTGCCTAAAAGCAAGAATCAAGTTTGGGTTGCTGACATAACTTACCTTAAGGTTAAGGGTCAATGGCAGTACTTGTCAGTGGTGATGGATTTGTATTCTCGCCGAGTAATCGGTTGGAGTTTAGATACGAAGAGAACAACAGAATTAACCCGAAAAACCCTGATTAATGCTATAAGGAAAAGAGGATCACAACCGGAATTAATATTACACACGGACAGAAGTGTAGAATACAGAGGGTCCGAGTATCAAAAAGAGTTGAGAAGATATGGAATCCAGCATAGCTTGAGTAGAGTGGGTAAATGTACGGATAATGCTCATATGGAGTCGTTCTTCCATAGCTTAAAAACTGAACTGATTAGAGAAACTAGCTTCCAGACAATGAGCCATTTAAAGTATGCTCTGGCTCGATATATTAATGATTTTTACAACCGTAAGCGGCTGCATTTATCTCTAGGCTATCAATCACCAATAGAATATGAGCGAATAGCAGCATGAAAAGTAGTGTGTCCGTTTTATCGGGGCAAGATCACGCCTACGGCGCAGGTGCTAAAAGTGCTATGTGTCTATCACAAATTTCATCAAAGGATAAATATGATTGGTTATTTAACAATTGGAACAAACAATTTAGAACGTGCTACAGATTTTTACGATGATCTGCTTAGTGGTATAGGAGCAGCCAGGGCATTCCAGACAGATGAACTGACTGCTTGGGGGTTTGGAGAAGGGAGCACGTTGTTCACCGTTACAAAGCCATTTGACAAAAATGAAGCTACAGTTGGTAATGGAATAATGGTTGCATTATCGGCTGAAAACCCAGAAGCAATTGACATCTTGCATGCAAAAGCACTAGAGCTGGGTGCTACTAATGAAGGAGATCCAGGGCCAAGGGGAAAAAACTTCTATGCGGCCTACTTTCGTGACCCGGATGGAAACAAGCTCAATTTTTTCTGTTACACATGAGTAAATCACATAACAAAAACAGGTAAGGCGATGCCAGAAAAAAGGTACGCTTGCTGTTAGCGTTATGTGTCAAAAGCACCAAAAATATGAAGCGAATTAAAGATGATGAAGTAAAGACCCAAGTTGCTTCAGATTTTGGCATGACCATGGAGCTTTATATTGAAACTGGTAATGCCTCTATTGATAAGAGGGTCGATTATCCTTTGTTCAAAGTTTATGCCGATAAGGAAACCGAAGAGAAATACGTTGAGATTTCATCCGGGGGCCAACTTATTCAGCTGTCAATTGAAGCAGTAAAGAAATTTTTATTAACAGCAGAAACAGAAGTTCACTCTGAGGCTTGGTACGATAAAAATGTTTTCAATCAAGAGTGAAGCGCATAAAAGGGCGGCGTTGTCGCCTTCGGCTGGGACGCGCTAACGCGCGCACCAAAACTTAACGTTAGGTAACCTACGAAATATGTCAGTAATTTCTAAATTAATGGAAGCTACAGAAGCGGATACTGATGTTCTTCGCCGCTTAGATTCCGATGGTGATGACTTTAGCAAGTTCAGAGAAGTAGATTTCACCTTCAAGTGCGACAGCAAAGAAAAAGCAGACACTGTAGCGGGTTTTCTGGGTGATTTTCAGTATGGGACAGCGAATGTTATTGATGAAGAACAGCAATACTTGGTGCAAGTACTAATAGATATGCCTGTAACTCAAAACATCCTGCTTTGCGTATCAGGCTTTATGACTTGCATTGGTGAATTATATGGTGTTGAAGTCGAAGGCTGTGGATGCATCGTGCAGAACGGTACCTAACAAATGCTTGCAGCCGAGGCCAAACACTACGCACTTTTTGCGTTACTCGCCGCGCTCAAACAATAACACAAATACCGCTTCGCATTTGGCCCGACTGTAGCGGACGTTATGCATCAAGCAGGAAGAAATGAAAGACAATAAAATGCCCAAGGTGCAATTCCGAAAAAGTAGATGAAGTAGCACCATAGCGAGCGCCTGAATGTGGATGAAGGTGTTAATTTAGTCATACCGTTGCGATATTGGTGTAAATTTATCTTCTGTGGCAGGTTTTTGCTTGATTGGTCTAGGCTAAAAGCGAGGCATATATTTGGGGGCATTAGCACATAGTTAAGACTTGCCCCCTAAGATTGAGCCAGAATCATTCATATTTGGGAGGTACTTATGGTGCTGACAAGAGGTGGTGAGGATATTTGGCCTGAAAAATCTGGTAAAGCTAGTCAGTCTATCACTCAGTCAGGGAATAAATCTGAGGAACACAAATTACTTGATTTCACTAAATTTAAAGTTATCAAAGGTCATTCAGGGGATTACGTACTAACTGTATGGGGGAAAAACGACCCTGATATAATACCGTCCCTAGAACCGCGTATATACGTAGTAAAACCTGATTATTATGAAATAGAAGTAATAGGAGTTCTTTCAGGTGGTGTTCCTTCAAAGAAGGTGAAAAAATTCCCTCTTAGCATAGACCTTAAAAACTATATGGGTGAAAAAGGCATAGAGGTTATTGGTGCGACCAAGTCTGTTAAGTGGGACTTGCCCGAGGGTTAGAGAGACTTTTGCTATTGAATCGCCTAGCCGTTCATATTTCTATTGCGGATATGGTGATTCCGAGTGGGTGAATAAGGTCACCTCGACAGCATTTTATCCTTGGGGATTCCTTACTGCTCAAACGGATTCTAGGTAAAAACAAGGTGACTGAAGTCAGCTTAGATGGTAGTTCTATTGTCTATCTATAAGAAATAAGTACTAAAAAACTGAGAATAAAGTTTACTCAACTGTACTTTTTTGACAAAAGTGACATCTGTTGATGATATGGATGAGGGTTTAGATGTCCAGTACTTATATATTACATTAGTGTTACATTTACGATGAATTTTGTTTACGCCAAAGCTTTAGACGGGCAATAGATGTAATCGATATGAAGAGCTAGCTGACACTTCCCTTCCACATCCCTGCATTGTTTTGAAAAACATACTCTCCAATTTTTCGGCTGGTCCTGTAATTCGAAGAAAAGCATGACGGAAATTAAAAATCTAGTGATCCAGTATTAATAAGTTTCGTAAAAACGTAGGAAGCCTTTTATTTTTATATGAAAGAAGGGTGATTTGATAATGTAAAAATATAAACTAAGGCTTAATGATGAAGCTTGTAAAATTTCAGGGGGTTTGGTTGCTTAATTGCAAGTGAATAGCTGTCTGATGATTTCTTCATGCTCTTAATAAGGATATAAAGTGATTATAATAAAGCCCGTACAAAGGAAGGTGCATAAAAATACCTTGGCACCACCTAAAAAAACTTCAGGAGGTAGAGGGTATCCTTTTGATACAAAGGTCAATGAGGTCGACAGATCTAGCAAGTGCCAAAAATCCAATAAGACAAAAAAATAATTAAATGTGAGATTGGCTGTATATTCCTAGAGGAGTATGTTGAGCTAATTTTATAAATTAAGTCATAGGGGCTTCTACTATGGCGCATCGCCGCTCAAGGAATAAAGTATTTTTAATGGGTAGAGTGACAGTTGACTTTGAGAGTATAGTTTCAAGAAATACTGCAATAGCATTCAATGTTGCTACCACTGAAATCTGGACGGATCGTCAATCAGGAAGTACGCAAGAGAAGACCGAAACCCATCGCTGCATTGCTTACGGAAATAGAGCTGAATATCTGATTAAATATGGGTGCAAGGGCTCTTTAATTGACCTAGAAGGAAAACTTCAGCATCGAATGAGAACAGATCAACACGGTAAGGATCATATCACTGCGGAAATTGTAATTAGGGATGTGCAAATTATTGATGACTGGAAAAGTGAAAGCGGTTATATGAACAGCACCTGTTAATAATCAGCTTTTCATGAGTTGTGTCAGCCCTCTCACCCTGGTAGTTCGCCAGTACTACCGACGCTTATCAGAGTGTTGGTACTACTGTGTACTTGGCTATAAGCTAGACCCCAGAGCCCACCGATAACGAAGCTCAGGCTGCTGCACTTATTAAATGCTTCATTGTTGTAATAGACAAACAGAACAACGCACAAACCAATGACGCTGGTGATCTAATGTCTAGCGTTTATGTCACCACCAAGACTCTACAAACCGGTGCAGGCCAGCCGATAAATGTTGAGGTTGTCTACCATCTGGCTGTGCATAGCTCTATTGCGGTGATGGCGATTCCGAGTGGGTGATTGGACCCCCGCTTGAATGCAAGAAGGAGGGGAGGGCGTCAAGTCCTACAAGTTTATTGATTCAGCGAGAAGCACCTCTTATCTTAAAAAGCAACAAATGTTGTTTCTCAAACTTTATTCCTAGTAGTTTGGCTATTTCATCTCATGGCGATTTATTAGTTTTCGGTAAAGCTTAAGCCTGCAGTTAGAAGCCGTTTTAACAGCACAGCTTTAAATGTCATATCTCTGTTGCCTTTTGCGTATAAACATAGGATGTTTCGCGTGAGAAGCTGTTACGGAGAGCAGTCAGGGCTTGTCGATAGAAAGTAGAGGATTTACTTATGAAGACATTAACCCCCATCGCCGCAGCTATGTTAGTAGCATTTAGCGTAAATACTTTTGCGGATAATAATACCGCCGTACTATTTCAGGTTGGCAGCGGCAATATGGCCACTGCTGATCAATCAGACGGGACTGTCCACAACAACTTAATTGTGCAGACTCAAATTGGAGATTCTAATGATTCAGATGCCTCTCAAACTACTGGTACTAATAACAGCGTGACGACGCATTTACAAGTCGGGGAATTGAATTCTTCGTCCTCTGGACAACAGAATGATACTTCACATAGTAGTATTTTTATCAGTCAAACAGGCTCTATGAACGTGGCTAACGCTGGCCAAGGTGATGTCACAGGAAGTAGTGTTTTGATCAATCAAACAGGCTCTATGAACGGGGCTGGCGTTGGTCAAGGTGATGTCACAGGAAGTAGTGTTTTGGTTAATCAAACAGGCTCTATGAACACGGCTGGCGTTGGCCAAGGTGTGGTTACAGGAACTAGTGTTTTGGTTAATCAAACAGGCTCCATGAACACGGCTGGCGTTGGCCAAGGTGTGGTTACAGGAACTAGTGTTTTGGTTAATCAAACAGGCTCTATGAACACTGTTGGCGTTGGCCAAGGTGTGGTTACAGGAAGTAGTGTTTTGGTTAATCAAACGGGCTCTATGAACTCGGCTGGCGTTGGCCAAGGTGATGTCACAGCAAGTAGTGGCTTGATGAATCAGATAGGAGAAATGAATGAAGCGGAGATCCTTCAACAAGGTGGAACCGTCTTGAGCTTTGCCAATATTAATCAGGCTGGCTCAATGAATATGGCAGATATTACCCAAATGGGTGCTGCTCTTAGCCTTGCTTCCACCACTCAGTTAGGTAGCAATAATGTGCATACAACAACTCAAACCGGTGTTGGTCAAATCGCTATAGTCATACAGATTGGCAATGGCAACATGGGCACGATTACCCAATAGCGCCCCTTCTTCCACCTCCTTGACCCCCTCTCAAAACAATAGAGGGGGTGTTATGCGACTGATTCTGCCTATCATCCTTTTCGCCATTTTATCTGGTTGCCTTGAGGTTGAGGCTAACAGTAGTAGCGACTACGACCGCCATGAGTGGCTATCACGATGAACATTTGATAACCAAGCCGGCCGCCATCTTCATGGCGAGGACTATTTGGGTGTTGAGTTAGCGGAAATGGTATTTAACTTCTAATCTGTAATCGATATTAACATTGACTTAGTCAAAAGGAATTAAAAAATGATTTTAAAAGTGCCTGCCTTTAGCTTATGGCCCATCGCACTTGGCACCCTATCAATAGGAATATCCTCTCAGTCCTTGGCTGTAAGCTGTTATGATGTGATCAAAACACCTGCCATCCTTACGGAAAACCTTCAATGTGAGCTGTCTGATGCGAATCCTTATGCTCTCACTATTGCTGGTCCAGGCGGAAATTTAAGGATGATTGGTGATGGTGGGATTACATGCACTGGCAGTGTCACTGATGAAAAATTTGGAATATTTATTAAGGGTAGTTCTCACTCAGTAACTGGTGGAACTATTTCTAACTGCCCAGGGGGTATTCTGGTAGGGGGGGTAGGATTTCACTCTATCCTTTATGTTGAAATTCTCGATTATTTGGTTGACGATGCTATACAAGTTGATAGTAATTTTAACCTTATTCAGGGAAATACGATCCTTGGAAATAAGGTGGATGGGGATGATGGAATTGATTCAAATGGCGATAACAATTCTATCATTCAAAATACGGTGATTGACTCTGGAGGTGACGGAATATTAGTCGAAGGTAACTCCGTAACGGTCACCTTAAATGAGGTTGTAGGTAGTGCCTCGGCCGGTATTGATTTTGAAGGCTTAAACGGGACTATCACCTACAATACCTCGCTGGAGAATGATTTACATGGTATTGAGGTCGATACTAGTGGAGCTTTTGTTTTTCAAAATACTTCAAGTCACAATATGGCAGCAGGTATTGAAATTGAAGGCTCCAATAATGTTGTCAGAGGGAATACGTCAAACAATAATGGCACTGTTGGAATATTAGTGAGTGATCAACTTCCTGAAAGCTCCAATAACACTATAAGGAAAAATGTTGCTCTGGGTAATCCCATTGATTTAGAAGACCCTTTCGCTGACAGCTTTTGCGATAATTTGATTAACGATTGGGGTAATAATACTGCGGATTCTTCCGTTCCGGCTTGTCTTCGCTTTTTGCCCTAGTATGTCTGGGGCCTCCTTCTAGCTTCCTCATGTACGACTCCTCAAAACAATGAGGAGTTGTCATGCATCTGATTTCACCTATCATCTTATCTATTGTTTTGTCTGGCAGTTTTGATATAGAGGCTAACATCAGTAAAGACTATGACCGCCATGAGTGGCTGTCACGTTGGTCTTACTCTGGCAAAGCACCCGTCATGAGCTGCTAGTTCGGTTTTCCGTCGCTCCGGTTATCTTCACCAATGACAAGCGCTGCAGGGTCGATACTGGCCTATGCCTGAACCCTTACATAGGCCAGTTCTTTAGCCTGGCTTCTGACTTAGATGTTGAGCATATTGCTGAAGACCCTGAGAATCTGTGGCTAGTCGACGATGGCCGAAACCAGAGCAAGGGCGATAAGGGTCCAGATAAGTGGATGCCACCCTATAAGCCCGTTCAGGCCATCTACGTGCAGAAGTTTATGGTGAGAGCGCCTTTATCTTGAGGGAAGCTGGTGGCAGTATATCGCCTCCAGCTGTAATTATGCTTTTATGAGGCCTCCATCAATATACTTATTTAATCACTATTTTTATGAACATATTTCCTAGTAAATTAAGATTTTTATCCTATGGTTCCTAGCCTAGTTCTCTGCAAGACTTATCCCAATGGTTTTGTTTGAGTACGAATTTAGGTGTCAGAATTACTTGGTTAACTCAGAGGTAGATTTATCCAACCTTATAAATTGAAGTATGGGTTGGTTTTGCTCTTTCCAGACTCTTTCTATGCGCTGATAGTGTCCATAGCAATATATGATTTTACTGTTTGATGAATACAGTATTTAGTTCGCTGGCTACTAAATCAATCATTTCGATACGTAGTATAAAATTGTACGAAAATGACTGCCGTGCTCAACGATGGCGACAAGATGTATATATGTGTGCAACTGTTGTATAAGGATTACTAATGAAGAAGTTAATCTCTCTAGCTACTGCCGTATCTGTTGTAATTAGCCTAGATGCCTTTGCGGGAAACAATACAGCGATATTAATTCAAGTTGGGTCCAATAATACTGCCAACGCAGATCAAGCAGATCCAACTACTCATAACAATCTCATTACCCAAACACAGATTGGTGTTTCTAATGATTCGGAAATATCTCAAACCACAGGTACCAACAATAGTACAGTAAATCATACACAAGTTGGGGAATTAAATATTTCAGAATCTCTTCAACAAGATAACACCTTTTTAAGCCTTAGTTCGATTAGCCAGCAGGGCCAAGGAAATATTGGGTTTTCTCTTCAAACTGATACTACTTTGGGTTCTATTTTCATAAACCAACTAGGATCTACAAACTTTTCTACTAATGGCCAATTTGAGTCTCTAGATTCAAGATCCTTTACTAATCAGGTCGGTCTTATGAATGCCGCTCAAACTGTACAAACTTTGAGTGTTGGAAGTAGTCATGTAATAAATCAATTTGGCTCCGTGAATATTTCCGTCTCTCAACAACTTGAAGCTAGTGCAGGCAGTACTTTTAGCAATCAAATAGGGTCAGATAATTTTAGTTCGATTTTTCAAGGGGGGGGATTTGGGGCTAGTGCCTTGAGTAGTCAAATAGGTTTAGGAAATGATGTCATTATTGGTCAGTCGCTAACCTCCTTAAGTAGCGCCGTGGCCAATCAGATAGGCGTAATGAATGGTGCAGAAGTACTACAGCAGAACACCACTGCCAGTACGGCTGTTATCAATCAGACTGGTTTTGTGAATTTTGCAGAAATTTCTCAAATGGGAGCTACCTTGAGTACAGCGATAACATCTCAAATAGGCAGTAATAATAGTTATTCAACTACACAGACAGGAGTAGGGCAAACAGCTATTGTCGTTCAAATTGGCAGTTTAAATATGGGCTCTACGATGCAGTAGTAAGTGGCAGTAAATATTGAAGAGTATTTTTAAGCAGCTTCTTGTATCGGCCACAAATATCGCTGAATAAATTATACGCACTCCTGTAGGTGACTGATGTTAGATGGACGATAGCCATTTTCGTGCTGCTGACGGATCTTTGGCACGAGTAGAAAGAAACGTTGTGGTAGTGATACTTGATGGGCAGCTGGCATGCAAAATCTTGGATAGAGGGCCAGGAGCTGATAGTTGAGGGGGGGAGTAAGGCATCAAATCCATCTGAAAAAAATGATGTCTTAGTTTCTATGTCTGAACTTGTTCTCTATAGCTAAATAGTAGCGAAAGTGGACTAAATTTAAACTGGAATATCTTAGTCATTCACTCTATTAAGATTGACTCTAGGGGCTTTGCGCCTAGAGGGCACTTCAGTAGAGCCTCCTTCAGGCCCACCCCGGCATCAGTGCTTTCTGAGCTGGGAACTAAGTAAGCACTTTTCACGGTCGACGTGTCACCAAATGGCAATCTGGGTGTTGCCAATTTAAATGTATAGTTAATGAATGGTGGGTCACGGTATAAACACTGAATATGTGTGTTGCCGAGATGTATATTTAGATAATAAAAATAGAAAGTGGTGAATATGGCAGGATTGTCTGATGTTAGAAGTGGGCGAGAATATGAGCTTACTGAAATTGTAAAGCAGAGACACTTTGTGTATGAGGGGGGAGTGTCTGTTCTTTCAGAAATTAAAAACCTTCATGGTTTTTCTGTAACTATAAAAACAGGAAGCATTTCAGGGTCAAGGGGGCAGTATATATCAGCTATCAGTGATGCCTTTAAGATACTTTCTTCATTTGATTTTCATAAAGGTCTTAATAAGAAGATCATAATATATCTTAGTGATCATAAAATGGTAAAAAATATTGCCTTCATGAACGGTGAAAATATCACTATTTTTCTAGGATCAAGAATCAAGAATCATATGTCAGCAGCTAAGCCAAGCAAAAAATCTCCAATTGTTTCAGTTAAAGGTGGAGTTACCGCTGGAGTAGGGCGCGCTCGTGGTATTGCGGACTATATGTATGATGTTACTTCTCGACAGCTTTTCAAAAACCCTAAAGAATCTGCGATGATAAAAACGGTTGTGATACATGAAATGGGACATGCATTGCATGAACATTTTCATCCTGAAATTTTTTGGGACTTGAAGAGAGAGTCGACAGCTCAAGCTTATAACTCTTGTGGATGGATAAATGCATCTTTTGATGTAAGCCAATATGCGACCACGAATGCTCTTGAATTTGTGGCGGAAACTTTTACTGGTATGGCTCTCGGAGAAAAATATGGCAAGATTGTAGCGAACGCCTACTCAGCGCTTGGAGGGCCGCAATAATCTTTGGCTAGTTAAACATCCCTATAATCTCAAGGCCCGCTCAATGCGGGCTTTTTTGTGTCTGAAAACTCCTAAGGCCCCATGTTCCAAAACGGCTACATCACAGAGTCGGAATCAGCTTGTCGTTGTTGTGGAAAAATCATTTTAAAGATGAAACGCTAAAGCGCCTGATTAGAGTCAGGAAGCGTTTTGGTAAGCCAATGATTATCAATTCCGGTTATCGCTGCCCAGCACATAACGCTCGGTTAAACGCCACCATGACCCATATCACTGGGCAGGCTGTTGATGTTCAAGTGGCCTTGGGTCGAGCTTACCGGTTGATTCAAACCTCCCAAGAGGAAGGCTTCAACGGTATAGGAGTAAAGCAAAAGGGACAGTTTAAAAGGCGATTTCTTCATCTGGATGACCATGAGGCAATAACTGACGAGCTACCCGGACTAACTGTCTGGAGCTACTGATGGCTTTAGCCCCATTAACGGCAATTCTTGAAACCGGCAAAATGGCTATTGAGCGTATATGGCCTGACCCGGTTAAACGTACTGAGGAAGTGTGGAAGCTGGAGGAACTCAAGCTGAAGGGCAGCTTGGCAGAGCTAAATGCTCAGGTTCAATTGCTTCTCGGGCAGCTGGAGGTCAACAAAGCTGGAGTCCAGCACAAAAGCGTATTTGTCGCTGGCTGGCATCCCTGGATTGGCTGGGTTGGAGCTTGGCTCTCGCTTATCAGTTTATTTTATACCCATTGCTCTGTTGGGGCAGGGCTATCTACAGCGCTAAGGGCTCAATACGTACTGGGGTGACTCGACCGCCAGTGCTAGAAACTGGTGCGCTGTTCTCAATGATTACGGCCATGCTCGGGATTGGTGCCATGCGTTCATATAACAAAACGCATGGTACTCAGAAGGACAAACTATAAATAGTGATTTTTAAGGGTTGTCAGTTAATCAAGCTTCACTTTTTGGTTTATAGTTTTGCCAGATATCAGGGTATCTTTCCCAAGGAGGGGCTTCAGGACTGAACGCGCTATCAGGGTTAGCGGTATCTCGATACCAAAACTGTATTCGTTTCATGAAATCTGCGTCATTCCTGTTTCTAAAGATAAATCTTATTTCTGCATATGTAATAACACGGTTTTTTAAACCTTCACCGAAGTCATACTGATACATTGTTTTTCTTTCAAATGGAAATTTTGCTTCTACCATACCTTCTCCTTGTCCGGGTTTGGTAATTACGGCATTCCAATCCATATCATAGTCAATTGCAAAATGTATGAAGTGATGGTGTTTTACTAAGAATTCGATTCCAGCTTTGCTCTTTCTTCTGAACCTTTTGTTGTCTACAGATTCCTCCCCTGTTTGGGGTGGCTCTATACTGGAATCATCTGATACAACACATTTATATTTCTCTTTACTACGACAGAAATTATTAAAGTCTTCATTTAAGTAATGACAATCGTGTACAGCAGTACCGGTTAGTAATTGGTCAAGCCATGCGACCGTGTTGTTACTGGCAAAATCCTGCATAGTTCTTTGCGTTAGCTGCTGAATTAGTCTCGCTCTACTTCCCGAAAACCCATAAAAAAAGTCTCCGGAACAGTATCTTCTCCATGGCTCGCTGAATGGCATAGTAATTCTCCTATGTAAAGCAAAACTGAGTGGCAAGAGTAGGCTTTCTCTCTTATTTCCCAAACCTAGCTCTAACATGAGGAATGTACTTGGATATTGCTTAGTTGATTTTATGAATTGGACATAAATTTTTAGAGTTTGGCCATTTGTTTTAGAACGAGAGCTGCCGGAAATTTCAATATCTAAAGGTCTGCAATTGAGGCCCCCTTTGATCCCAAAACAAGCCTTATATCGATCAGATTTTGTTAAAAATTAATTCTACCTGGTAAAGCCTATGACCCAAGCAGCAGAACATTGACACCTTAGTAAAAACATATCGATTACCCAAATAACCAGAATTATCTTATTGGTGGCTGGTTTATTCATATGGGGCTCTGATGTTGAGAAAGGTATAACTGCAAATCCTCAGGCAATAGAACATGAACCAGCCATGCTCGCCCTGGAGCAAAAATATATAGCTGAATTCAAAGATGAAATCAGAACCCGACTCCAGCGCATTGATAGCAAGTTGGAGTGTTTGATTGAGAGAGGGGGATTAGTAGCAAGGCGAACCAGTTATAGGGAGAAATTCGCTGAGCAGGCTGAGAAGCTCTGCAAGCTGGATCTGACTGACAAAGAGTTAGGCGAATTTTTCGAGGTAACAGAGCAAACAATCAACAATTGGAAGAATAAGCATTCCGAATTTTCTAAGTCCATAAAAAGGGGAAAAATTTGGCAGATACTAACGTGACGGAAAGTCTCTTTCGAAGGGCCTGTGGCTATAGCCATGAGGCTGTAAAGATAATGCAGCACAACGGCAACCCCACTGTTCAGGAATATACTGAGCATTATCCACCAGATACAACTGCTTGCTTAGCCTGGCTTCATAACCGGCAAAGAGAAAAGTGGCAACAAAACCCTGACCAAGCCGGTGACGGTGCCGACATGTCACCGACAAAATTCGTATTCGAGGTCAAGGATGCAAGAACGCTTGAGGGAAGTGAGAGCGGCTCTTAATGTTCCGCAAGGTCATTTTTTAAACCAGCCGCATAAATACAGTACTTACTTCGCAGGTTCCGGGTCTGGAAAAACCTGGGTTGGCTGTTCAGGGCAGCTAGCTCACTTCACGGCGTGCATAAATCTGATTAAGCAAAGGAATAGATAATGTCCAGCTTTTCCCCAATAACCGCACAAAATCTTCAGGCTTGGTAATTCGCCTACACCATCGGCGACGGCCACAGTGCCGGCACTATTGTGCGCGAAACGGTAACTCTGTCCATCTAGCTCGTCAATAGCGATGCTCGAGCGAATGCAGTGCTTAAATGCACCATTGCCGCTATTGATGATCAAAACAATGTACAGACCGATGGTGCCGGTGATCTGATGTTCAGCATTTATGTAGCTACCAAAACTCTGAAGGCCGATGCAGGCCAGCCGGTATATGTTGCCGATCATGTAGCAGGCCGGGTATTTGACTGCATTGTCGAAGTCTGGCTGTGCATAGTTCTATTGCAGCTATGGCTATCGGAGAGGGTGATTAAAAGTATCGTTTTACTGGGGATACGGTTAGCGAATTAGCCGAGGTGGTTACACAATTGTTATCCGCGTTAGATAATATTTAATGGAATAATCGATTAATTAGTAATGTTGTCTTTAGTTTTTGTTTTATCTGGTACGGTTAAGGAGGAAAAAATTTTGGATGGGTATGAAAGAGTGAAATACAATGCTTCCGGCAGTATTAGTCCAGTAAACCTATAACGGTATTTTTCGCAGATTGGACCTACCAAGACATACGGAAAATATAGGTTGTCAAGGAACGGATCTTGATTTATCAGCATTTGGTCCTAAAAAACTGTCCGAAATATTGTCGTACCTCATAATGTATGTAATGGATTGTAATTTTGAAAAAACTAAATAAGAACAGTTCTCTACAAAGAACTGTATTGAAAAATTCCATCGCTGGCTTCACTTTAATCTGCGCATCGACATTAGTTCAGGCAGAAACGATTAGTACAAAAATAGACCTAGGTAAGCCGTTTCCGTTTAAAATGGAAGATGGAATTGAATACGAGGTTAATTTAGATGTTGGTTATCAATTCGATAGCATTGAAAAAATTTGTATCAACACGGAAGTTAAAGATGGAGATGCAAGCGCAGCATTTTACAGGGTAGAAAGTGAACCAGCAGGACCTTTCAATATGCCTATCTCTCAAGCGTATGCGCAGCCACTCCTTTATTTTATCGATGCTCCAACTCCGGAAAACCCCAATCCTGTCAAGCAGATGGTAAACATTAGTTTCTGTGAGGGTGAAACTAGCATTTTGACAAAAAATTTCCATGATGGAGAAGGTAAATTTACGTTCAATGTGTCCGGTGGTTATGTGGAGTTCTGGGATTTTGAGCTGGTTATAGAGGGTGATGTCTCTGCCACTCAGTTGGCGATTGTGCTTGATGAACCTGCCGGATTTTCAGTTCCTTCCTATGGAGGAAGAGTCAATTATGATGCAAGTATTCGTAATTTAGACTCTTCACAATCGTTGGTGACACTTGAGCAATGGAGTGTGCTCAAATTTCCTGGCGGGGATAATTATCCCATTCATAAATCACGGGATGTCGTGCTGAACTATTCTGAGGCAAAGGACTACACTCGAAATTATTTAAACATACCTGCTTGGTTTGAGGCTGGAGATTATGAGCTGACTTGGTATGTAACTGACCCAAATACCGGGGTTCGAGTGAAAGACAGCCTGCATTTCACAAAAATTGCTGACTAAGCTTTAAACCGCTGGTAGGCTGGGGCGCCCTTGTGTCCCAGCTTTCCCTTCCGGCCGTCGTATTCAGTGGTGGAATGGCCGTATCGCCAGTACGAAGGCCCAAACTATGGAGCCATGGCTGACATCCACAGAGAGATCCCCCTAACTTATTGATTTAATTATGGGTAAAATGCGCCCAAGAGCGGAAGGTCGAACTGGGCGACTTGAGCCGATGGCTCATTTATAAACTGTTATGTGTAAAAGTAAGCGGAGAGATTATGAAAGCTGTGCTTACCAGACTATTGAAAGTAATCGCTTTTTGCTTGGCATGGTTTCTTGTGGTCTTAATCTTGTCCACTTTGTACGTAGGCATCGGGCAGTGTGTTACAGATGAATGTGGCCCACCACCGCCCTGGTGGGAAAACTACCTTTTTGTAGTTATCTCTATCGGGCCGCCGGTTATCTATGCTTTATACACTTTTAAGCGGCTAAGGGGGCAGCATGAAGCAAGCACATAACAAGCAGTGACACAATCGCCCGTAAAAGTCACTATGTTGCGCTTTGTTCGCCTGTGCGCTGGGCATTGTAAATCTTTGAGAGTTTTGTGCTCGGAAAGCTGAATGCAATCGGTCGCTGGAGCAGCCAAAATGCTGCGCTTATTTGTCAGTTCCTGCGCAGGGCGTTATATGACCTTGAGAGATGGGATGGATATCACATCTGAGTTAATGAATGGAACATATCCATCTTTGAGCAGGATTTACTATGACTCGATTCGGAGAGAAGCTGTATTAATGGCAGTAAACAATCCAGAAGGCATGATCGATGTCAGAGTTGTTACTTTTCCCGATATAGTAAAATATTCTGAAGAAATCGAAAACTTAGATGATGATTTGATTCATGGCGTTATTAGCATACATTGGATGAGCAACAATCAATTTTGTATTAAAGCGGATATCAGAGAAATCATTATTATCTTAACTGGTAACTACTATGGCAAAACCATCACATAACAAACACAGGCACGATCGTACATTGCATGTGCTGGACCCCCGGTGCTTTGCACCCCCTGCCCATGCTGCGGGGCGTTAGCATTTCGGAGTAGAAAATGAGGAGCATCTTATTAGTTACAGGCTTTCTAGTGTCGAGCCTATGTTTGGGAGAGGGAAATCTTGTGATGTCTCTACCTAGTGAAAATATATTTAACGCTCATGCAGGGTCGCTGTGTGAGGAGCAACCCTCTTTCAGAATCTGTAGTGAAAACAGTAAAAATATAATCCCTACTGAATTTTTCTGTAACCCTAGAAAGTTGGATTGCCAAAATCCGAAGAATTATTTTACGCTTGCTCAATATATTGCCGAGGAGCTGAAAATTAATGTGAACTGTATTAAAAGCCTCGGAAGGCAGGAAAAATACAAAAGTGGAAAACGGTCTGGATATATATCCTACAGCCTTATAGAAAAATGCTAACAAAGCCAGTCAGAGGCGCATGAAAACCTTCACTTCGCTCTGGTTTTCATGCGCCTGCTTGCGGCGTTTAATTGGCTATGTAGCAGATAGAGCTAAAGTTAAGGAATATTAATGCATGGATAACGTGAAGTGGTACAAAAAACCTGAGATGTTAGTTGCTTTCTCAGCCTTGTTGATTAGTTTCGTTACAGCTATAGTTAGCATGTATTCCGCTTATGTAGATCGTGCTTATGCTCGAGCTTCTGTGTGGCCAAGGTTGGAAATTTATCGTAATTTTAACGGTACACGTTTTGAGTTAGTGTAACAAATAGTGGAAATGGTCCCGCTTTAATTAAGTATGGGGTAATTGAATACAAGTCTAAGCCCATCAAGTTATGGAAAGATATTCCAAATTTGCCTGATATCACTCAATCCCATATCAGTACTAGAATACTTTCACCTCAAAATATAATTAAGCCCTTATCATATACAGGATCAGATTTGGATAAATTTTTAGAGGTCGATAAACTTATAGATATAGAGCTCTGCTATTGTTCAATCTACGAAGAGTGTTGGCTTATTGATAGAGTTAATGAGTCCAAAGCTGTAAATAACTGCTTTGTGGACAAAGCAATAGCTTTCTCGCAATAAGTAAATCAACAAGAGCATAAATTGTGATTTCGTAAGCTTGGCGAATTTTAAGGTGAAAGAACAATAAAGCTGCAAAACATACGCAACATGTTCTATTGATGTTAGACCTTAATCAGTAGTATCTTTTGGAAAGAAAAGATGTTATGGCAGACATCACTCCGGAAGTTGCTGATAAAGTACTGCGTGAAGAGGATGGTTTTCCTCCTACCAAGCACAACTTACATTTCAATGTGGTTGAAACGGAGAGAAGCGGTGTATTTGTTTTATCTGTCTATAAAGGGATCGAATCGTATCTCGGAGAAGAATTATTTGAACAGCTGGAAGAGTTGTTCTCTGACGAAGCAGGCGTGGTTGAAGCAGAGCATGTGATAGAGAGATATTATTTTTCATTATCGTAAAAGAAATAGAAAAGCTGGAGCTAGAGAGAGGGCTTTGGAAGGAATTACTTGAGGTGTCAAAGGCGTCCTTCTCCAGTACACATGCCTAACAAGTTACTAAATCCGACTTTGATCTTGCCTCATTTTAACGGACACCAAAGTCAAACAGACGAGGTGTCTTATGCCAAAATACAACAAACCTAGAAAGACTTTGCAGTATTCAAACGAATTCAAAGTGAAAGCGGTAATGCTTAGCTTGATAGAGGGCATTCAAGTTTAGGAGGTGGCTGAAACTCTCGACATTCAACCTTTCATGCTGTCACGATGGCGAAAAGAGTTTCAGGAAGGGAAGATTGTGGCAGATAAACGAAGAAAGCTAACCGATGTAGTCTCTAGAACAGAAAAGGAACTCTCTAGGGTAAAGCGTTTAGAGGCGGAGAATCGTAAATTAAAGCAGGAGCTTGATTTACTAAAAAAGTGGCAACGGTTTCTTGCGGAGGAACATCAGCAAGATGCTGACCAAGGGCTATGAAGTTAGCCGTAAGCGCGTAGCCCGTCTGATGCAGGAATTAGGAGTCGTAGCCAGAGTTACGAGAGTGGCACGTAGGGCACCAGGCATAAAGCGTTTCCGAGCCTCTGGGGAGAATCTTAGACCGGAAGGAGCTGTACCTAAAAGCAAGAATCAAGGTTGGGTTGCTGACATAACTTACCTTAAGGTTAAGGGTCAATGGCAGTACTTGTCAGTGGTGATGGATTTGTATTCTCGCCGAGTAATCGGTTGGAGTTTGGACACGAAGAGAACAACAGAATTAACCCGAAAAACCCTGATGAATGCTGTAAGGAAAAGAGGATCACAACCGGAATTAATATTACACACGGACAGAAGTGTAGAGTACAGAAGGTCCGAGTATCAAAAAGAGTTGAGAAGATATGGAATCCAGCATAGCTTGAGTAGAGCGGGTAAATGTGCGGATAATGCTCATATGGAGTCGTTCTTCCATAGCTTAAAAGCTGAACTGATTAGAGAAACTAGCTTCCAGACAATGAGCCATTTAAAGTATGCTCTGGCTCGATATATTAATGATTTTTACAACCGTAAGCGGCTGCATTCAGCTCTAGGCTATCAATCACCAATAGAATATGAGCGAATAGCAGCATGAAAAGTAGTGTGTCCGTTTTATCGGGGCAAGATCACTGTGAGCTTTCTTATGTTTGAGAGGCTGTCCTTCTTTTTCTTGACATGTAATCAATTAAAGTAATAATTATAAGTCTGTCTATTTCGTCAGAATGGAGACTGTTCGTAATAACTGCAACTTTGTTGCACGATGGCTCAGATTTGGCTGCGGTTTTAGAAAAAATATTTCCGTAATTTTTTTGACCATCAAAGCTGTAAACCTTTGACGCACCTATAGTCCCATAAGTGATATCCCCTGCGGATTCAAAAAAAGGTAAATAGCAAAGCTACAAATACTGTTAGTTTATTTGGCTTCATAATAACCATTTAGATGGATTAGAGTTCCTTTCGGTTTATATCGTTGGAATTCATTGTGGGGATCCAAAGGGGGTGGAAAAGCACACTGCAGAATATAGCTCGGCGCTTGAATACTGTAGCTTGTTGTTATTTCGTGACGGTTAAATGGCACTGGGTCTGATTAATTACAGTTGTTGATAGTCAGTTTTTTATCGTAAGTAAAATGTTTAGCACACTTAGCTTCCTAGGAACTGATAGTCCCAAGAAAACACTAAAAATTCGGAAGCCTCTCGTGTGACCTATCTTTACTCTTAAGTTGAGAGTTTGCCGAAGATGGTGGCATTAGTGCTATGTGTAGGCCATATTCATAAGTATTTAACTCTAGGCAGAGACGACTGGATCTCAATACAAGTCGCTCTGGCTCAAAGAGTCTCTGCTGTCGAGGTTTGTTTTGCTATTCGGTTATGTAGGTGGCTTTAATTTTTTATCCAGAAGTCTTGGCTGCCTTCTAAAAGTAACTTTTCTCTTTGCTATACTAGCTGACAGTAAAGTAGGTTTTAAGATGGGGTCAGCGGAAGTGGATGTACCTGTAAAACCATTGAAAGTAAGGCGCTTACTTTTCGCGGCATCGTTAAACCCTTCTTCTAAACAGAGTACAACATTACCTTCTTCTTGGGAATAGAGGCGTTCAATTCCCCCTTCTGTCGAAGCCCCTGAATGTGCCAGTGCTGATGTGAACATTATAATAATTGAAGGTAATATTATAGATATTTTCATATTTGCTCCTGTTTATTTTGGTTGACCGTGAGAGGTAGCTAATGAAGTCAATAACCAAAAATTGTCCTAGTTAATCTATGGCCGTAATGTCATTGAAGCTACTCTTGCATGTCCCTCTGAGTCGCAACCGGCAACCCAGGTATCAATTCCTTTTCCTGTGGCCACTGCTGTTAACGCCATGGAAACCATTGTTTCATAACCTGGTTGTGTGCAAGATAAATTAACAATTCGAGGGTTGGAGCAGCTGTCAGGATTTTTGTGATCAGTTTTGAACGTAATCTCGAAGCCTTTATTCTCCGATGAGCATTCCCTTTGCTGTATCATTTCAATATCCCGAATTCCGCTCCAGCCATTTGCTAAGGTTTCCATTGATAGGAAAAGGCTAAATAAAATAATCTTTCTCATCAGTGTTTCTCCATTTGTTAGTTTTGATAATGTATTTTCAAATATTTTGCGGGGCTATTTTTTAATGTAGAGCGTCTGTATTATTGGGTTGTTGAACAGGCACTCTGCTGAGCTTGAATCATCGTATCCTATATTGACTGTTTTTGAGCTGGCAAAAGCAGTTAATGCAGCTGAATACACTTCTTTAGCAGTGAAGCTGCTGGCAAGAGAAATTCTTACTTGTGAGCTTCCACTGCATGGGGTATCAGAAATGCTTGGATAAACGCCTATATAGACAGTTTTCGTAGATTCACTTATGCCTATACCTGTTATTTCAACATCCTGAGAAGCTGATAAAGAACTCATGGATATCCCGCTAATCATAAAACTAAAAAATAATTTTTTTAACATGTTCAGATTCCTAAATGTATACAATTTGAGATTACACGTGTGCCGCGCTGTTAAGCAGAAAAGTAGCCCTGACCTAATCTGGGGCTGCTTGATTTTAACTGTCTGCTATGCGCAGCTTATGATACCAATTAGCCCAATGGTAATTTCATCATTCCCAATTGTTAATCCATTCAATTTCATGTGCATTTGAAGATATATCCCTTGATTCTTTAACATTTACACTTACTTTTTTCCTGAAGCTTGTGCAGATAATATTGTAGATAAAACCCTTGGGTAAGAAGCTTTTGAATTTTTAAGGTAGGTATACATAACCCCGCTACAATCTCCCTGATAATTTACGTGTGTACGTAATATATTTACAAAAGCACTACCATTATCGCGAGTTGCTTGCACTGTGATACCTTTTACATCGATGTAGCCACATTCTAAATATGCATATGATTGTGTAAAGAGAGCTGAAAGGGTTGTCATTATTGAAATAATAAAAAATTTCTTTTTTTAACGTTATAAATACTTTAAATTATCTCTCGATGATGATTTTTTATGCTGACATAGATAACTGAAAGATAGATATATCTACTTGTAAATATAGCGACCCTAGGATCGCGGGCAGCTACAGCTGCCATCTAATACTATTTCTGGTACAGCCTAACAGCTCTAATCATACAATGTGTTTTTCCTTCCGAAGCATACCATTCATTACTTTTATAGACCTGAAGCTTTACTGGAGTTTTAGAATGAAAGGCACTCAAAAGTAACGATGTTAATTCCATACGGTTAATGGAGTCTTTAGCAACGAACCCACCTTCTGGACACTCTTCAAACCCCGTGTCAACGGCGACGACTAGTTCAGCCTGGTGAGTGTATGTTCGTATTTCAGTAACTTCTGCACTAGTCGACATAAGGCAGCCATATTTGCAGAGAGGGTCATCGCCATCTCCATACGCTAGTATATTGCTTGAGCCTAATAGAAAAGACAAAGCTCCGATTGAGCTACCAACTAGTTTCATCATACCTCTATTTACCCTCGATTTATAATTAGACACACATAAACCCCTGAATATGGACGGCAGAAGTATAACGTGAACAAGCTTGTGAAAGCCATCTAGCGAAAGGGGTTTTACGTAGGTTTCTTTTGATTTTAAAGAAATGATATTCATGGTTAGTGGGAGACCCTTACCGGCTTCGCCATAGTAATCTTTGTGACTTAATATGCAGACGACTGATTAAAGGGGGGGCTTAAAGGTATCAATCAGCCCTATATGAGCGTCATTTTATTTTTGGTTGATAAATACACAGAGTTGTTTGTCTATTCCGGGATGCCCCTAAGAGTATCTTATTAATCAACCTTGAGCTTCCAGCTATTGGAAGATGGGGTATGAATGATTGAATTTTGAGCTAAGCGGTGTTTATATATACAGTTTATTTATTTGCTAAAAAATAGAAGTCTCACCAAATGCAGAGTGTAACACATTGATGATAGAGTGCTTTGTGCAAAAAAGTGCTTGAAAATCAGCTGTAAATTCCCAGTTATCATAAGCTAAATATTGTTTTTTTGAGGAGGCGTGCTCTGAATTTACTTAGGAGGGTGAATATTTATAACTTCCCATCTTTTTTTGAGTGTAACCTAATGGCTGCTAATTCTCTCGTAGAGAATAACTCCAGAAAAAAGGTTTACCTTCAGCTCAAATCTTTGGTAGTTTTTATAGGCTTTAATGACCCACTGGTCATCCAATAACTCTATGTCTATTGGTGTATAATTATGCTGCTCTAAGATGGTAATTATAGAGGATAGTGGTAGGGCATTGTTAGGCAGCTTACTGTTATAGAGGCTGTTTGAATGTAAAGGTCGAGCAGCCAAAGCCTCCGATGGGGAGGGCTTATTAGCAGTAGCAAAATTAGAAGCCATCGCAGTAATTATAATCAGTAAAAATATATTACTATTTTTCATCGAATGATACTTCCTGTTGATAAAATTCTATAGCTGCCAACAAATGGATAGCATACTTTCTACCAACTTTCAATCTTTATAGTTGAGATTTATATGTAAACTTAAAAGCTATTTGTGACTGGGACAAGTGAAAGTAGCTATTAGTTCGAAATATTTCCATTAATTAAAAGCCTGTGCCGGTCTGCTAGATTCTAGCTTGGTTACCTGAGACTCCGATGCAGAGTTGTGAATAGGTGCGAATAATCAGACAATTATATGAGAAACAGATATGCAGAGGGTGGAACAACTGCACATAGCTGTAATCAAACGTAGATTTTACTTCGACTTTACTATATTCATCTTAAGCCAAGATAATTGATCAATAAGGTGAATTGGGTGGTTCCTTTTTTGATCTTGAGCCATCTGTGGCGGTATGCACTTAATCTGATTTTTTGTATATTTCTAAGTCTATCTTCCAAATTGGCATGCTAACTGGCCATGCTTACTCTTGTGGAAGCTATCTAAATATATTTTTGTATTATTCATCTGGTTTGGATAATTGATGATATCGGGGGTGGACCCTGAGTTTTTTCCAAATTTAGGGGCTCTGAATTTTTTTGGGGTGAGCGAATTATGCTTACAGAAAGATGATGTAACGTTTAATTTTTAATGGTAAAACGAAATTAAGAATGTTTAAAATGTCAATGATTTTGATCTGAATGTGGCAGGATCTGGGGGGGGTAAGTGAGCTCGACCAGCTTTAAGATTATATAATTTCCATCTCACCAACTCCCTCGCTTTTGCAAAAGAGCTGGCATGGGTGTTTGAAACGACGGCAGTTTTGCGAATTCTAAATCAAATTCATAATTATTGAGATTAATTTTTTAGCGAACGACTGTTAGATTGACGACACAGAGAGCCTGTCGAGATGTTTGGGTTTGGGGTTGATACTGAGATGGCAGGTGAGGGGATAAAAGCTGTGAGGGATCTTGGTTAAAAATTGCTCGCAAATCTTAGTGTTTTGATTTAGGTAAGAGCAGGTGGCGGCAAAAAGCTTGAATTTTATAGAAATGAGTGTTTCGATGTTTTCGAAACCGGAAGGCAGGAAGAGCGAAGATTAATCTAAAATATTTACTTTCCCTGGATATTTTCGATTTAGGCATGATAAACATATCAGCTGTTGATTGTATTTCTTTGTATAGATATGGGTTTTATGCCACTTCCCTTCTGAGGTCTATCTCTAACATCACTGGCAGCTTTGACTTTGACCCATGAAGCAGATTCCAATGGTTGTTGTAAAATCAGCGGGCCATCTTCATAGAAGCCTGTATGGGTGAGAGTACACTTTGCAATATAGATACGCAATGGTAGGTGGTTTTATTAGTATTTTGGTGCTGTTGGCTCCCGTTCTAGGAGGTATATTTTCTCGCGGTTTGCGGCTCATTAATTACGCCGAGATGCCTAAAGCTATAAGCTGCCTTTAGGTTTAAATTTACTTTCTTTAAGGTCGCAAGTCTATATACTATGCCTCTCGATATAACCTTGATGATGTGCGGCATCTTAATCGGGTCTTATCTATATCAGGCTTTATGAAGTCAGTGGTCATGGCTTATCTGATTTCATATTTGTGAATAGAGGGCCTAGTTAAGAGTGGAAAACTCCTAGGCTAGGCACAAGTTATCTTGACGATAAATACTTCTCTGCTTGGCTTTTGTGTTCAATAGTAATACTGTAAGCTCTAATTGTAATTGCTTCATCCAACTTACCCTTCTCTATATTGCTAAAAACTCAGTTTTTTAGCAGGGAGTAACTTTTTGTTATTGCTCTAATTTTAACAAGCTTATACTGTTTTAAGCCTACATGATATTCTTGGTTCAGGATAGTAAAAGTTTCATAGGGGTTTTAGTTTCGAGGTGAATGTCCAAGCAGCGATGATTTTATTGCTGAAGTCGTTTTATTGTTTTTGGCTAATTAACTCGTGATTTTGATCTAATGATGATAAATTCTACATGATTTCCAAGGGGGTTATAGAGGGAGGGGCGGTCAAATTTTGACTGGTTAATGTACTGGTAATTTTGATTTTGTGGTTTTGTTTAGGTGTTTTTTCCATAAAGAGCATTAATATACCATAGGAGATTAAAAGATGTATAAGAGCATTCTATGTGCTATAGAGGCATCACATGAAGGCAGGCTTGTTCTTTCAAAAGCGGTAGAGCTTTCGAAGAAATTTGAAAGTAAATTGTTTGTTCTAAATGTGTTGCCTTATGGCTTCTTGCCGAGGGATTATCAGAAGGAGTTAAAGGAGAGTGCTCTGCCGAAATTTGAAGATATCGTATCCGATTTTGGTATTTCCAAAAAGAACAGGGCTCTTAAGGTAGGAAAACCTTACGAAGTCATATGTAAGGAATCTGTGAAGAGGAAGGTAGATTTAATCGTGCTGGGTACTCATTCCAAGAAGGGGTTGAGTTCTATTATTGGATCTACGGCAAATGGTATAGTGAATCATGCGCATTGTGATGTAACTTTAGTCAGAATTTAACTTCCTGGAACTAGAGAAATACTGTGCGTATAGCTTTGTCGGGGTTTAATCTATTGGTTTAGCTTGGCCTTACGTAGAAAGGTTTTGGGCAAGTTTGCAAAATCTGAATGCTACTATGCAAGTAGCGATGCTGGTTTTATGGTTAAACCTTGCTAGGTGGTGATCTCGATCATTAACTTCAGCGTGCGCTTGTTGTCATGGTTAATTATTACAGAACGTAGAATTGAAAGGCCGAGTAACAAGAATTTACTCGGCCAAAGAAGTGCTTGATTCAGTTTTCTAGGTTGCGCTAAAGCTAATGTTTACTGGGATAAAGATTGAGTTGGATAATCGAAGTCGTCGCCTTGAGCCTCTTCATCATCAATGGTAGTGGTTGCAGGAGCATTGCGTAATACCAGGAAGCCAGCGGTTCCAGCTATTACAGAGGCTAGTAGAATGCCAGCTTTGGCCTGAATTAGTAGCTCATACTGAGAGCTAAACGCAAGCTCGGCGATAAAGATTGACATGGTAAAGCCGATACCTGCGAGCAATGCCACACCGATTATATGTTGAAAATTAGCTGCCTTGGGTAATCTCCCCCATCCTAACTTCCAGCCAATCCAGGTTGCGCCCACAATACCCACGAGCTTGCCAAAGACCAAGCCTCCTATAACTCCAAGAGTAACTGGGTTAAAAACTGCCGCTGAGCTACTAAAGCTATCGAATGGGATGCCAGCATTGGCGAGGGCGAATATTGGGATTACAAGAAAGCCAACAGGGATATGTAAACGGGTTTCCATACGCTGCAGGGGGGATTGGGCGAGGCTCACGCCATTACCCAGGGCCATAACGCGCGCGCGTAGTGCATCGTTGGCAATAATCTTATCACCTGGGCGGAAGCAGCGGTCAAAGCTGCGGATAATATCCTTTACAAATGTGCTAAAAGCAACAGGATCATATTTTGGCTTGGCAGGTAATGCCATAGCGGTAATGACGCCCGCAAGCGTGGCATGAACGCCTGCTAAGTAAAGTCCATACCATAATAGTATCCCAAGGAATACGTAGGCTGATGATCGACGTACGCCGGCAGCGTTAAGAAGCCCCATTATTACAATTAGGCTTCCAGATGCGATTAGAGCTATAACGTTCACCTGCTCGGTATACCAGATGGCGATCACGAGGATTGCGCCGAGGTCATCAACAATAGCTAGGGCAACCAGGAAAGTGACCACTGCACGGGGAACCCTGTTCCCTAGTAACGCAATGCATCCTACTGCGAAAGCGATATCAGTAGCCATGGGGATACCCCATCCACGCCCTGCCTCTCCGCCAATATTAAAAGAGGTATAAACTAAAGCAGGTACTAGCATGCCGCCGATAGCTGCCATTACAGGTAATACAGCTTGACGCAGGTCGGAGAGCTCTCCTACAAGAAATTCACGTTTAAGCTCCAGCCCCACTAGAAAAAAGAAGATGGCCATCAGGCCGTCATTGATCCAGTGGTGCAAAGACAGAGAAAGCTCCCAATCACCTGTACCTAAGCTGATAGGCATATGCAGTAGGTGCTTATAGGCATCTTGAAGGGGGGAGTTAGCGATAATAAGCGCTGCCAGTGCTGATAGCATTAGCAAAATTCCACTGCTGCTTTGGCGATGGATAAACTCTTCAAATGGAGTAACCAGGCGGCCAAATGCTTCTTCCAGCGGTGCCTCAAAAACCTTTCCCTTGCGAATCTTGAACCTATCCAAAACGCTCTTTGCCATCGGCTAATACCCCCTTTCTCAAAGCCAAACCCCATGAAATGTAGGGTTTTTCAATTACCTATAGGAGTCAGAGGTTAGCATGACCCCGATATCTTTAACCAGATTAACGAGGCTTTATTGCACTTGTTCGCTTGAAAGACATATTGCATGTAAAAACAGGATTGCTCTAATTTACAGCGACGTGGATAAGCGGCCTAAGGCTAGTTACGAGTTTCTTCATGAGGGCCTTAAAGAGCCCATACATAATGCAGGGCTAAAGAGATCAGAGTTGTCTTAACTTCGGTTTGGCAGTGTTATTCTTGCAATAAGTGGTTACATTGATTAGGGGTGGTTTGGGTTCCTGTTAAATGCTCAGTGGGAGACGGCAGGGGTGGGGTTGGAAAATAGATGGGTATTATAAAGAGTCGCTGTTGAGTTGTAGTCCACCCTGCCCAACAGGTTAATTTATTAGTTCAAGGCATTTCAAAATGCTCAAGAGGGACTCTGGCTTGCATAGCTCTATATCGAGGATATACAAAATTATATAATTTTGAGGAATTTAATAATTTTTGCAAAAGCTAGGCCTGGAGTGGGCGAGGGGAATGATGCGGCCTATTTGAGTCTAGGCCACATCAATAATTTAACTTGCCTACATATCAATTATGCAAATTTTGGGCTGATGCCCCATTTATTCTCCTCTGTACTATCAAGTACTAGAAAAATAATTAGAACTATTCCGCCAATAAGAGGTATCAGACTCAAAAGCTGCCACCAACCACTTCTACCAGTGTCATGTAGGCGGCGTGCAGTGATGCTGATAGTTGGGACTAGCATTGCAAGGGCAAATAAGATTGCAAGGAACCCGGCACCAAGCGCAGCATCTAGTATGCTTATACCGATGGAAAGTACAAAATAAACCAGGGTAAACATCCAAAATTCAGTGCGACGGGCGCGTCCAGAGAAGTCTGCATATTTACTTAGCGCATCTAGGAAGTACTTCATTTTATTCCTTCATTGGTAATAGATTAATTAATTTTTTTGTGTGACCAAAAAGGCAATTTTTCCTCACCTGTAGCCGAAACTTGACTATATGAGGCTACAGGTTTCTAACTCGAAGCTACCGTAATTTGAGGTGCCCTGCTGGGGGCTGGCTCAACATGTTGTGGCTTAGAGTGCCTTCGATCAGGCTCGGAATAGTAATTACATTTCAGCTGGAATCAATGGGTCGAGCCACACACGCTGTTACAGGGTCCGTGTTGGATAAGTTGATTTCTACAAAAGCTCGAGAGTAGCTCGATCTTTTCATCGGGCAGCGATGGCCAGTCAGCAAGAGATAAGATAAGAGGCTTTCTCTAGCATTAACAAAGATACTTAAAATGGGTTTACCTAGTTGTTAGCTGGGAGACTCACTCTTTAGAGCTGTCCGAATATCACGAAGCCATGCGTATAACCCTGGCCATTCTGTGCCCATCACGAAATTCTTGTTAACAAGCGTCTCATCAAAACTCAACTTTTTCCAGTGTGCCCCTGCTAAGCTTGCCTCAGCCTGGCATACAGGGTGACCAGTTACTGGTAGGTCTTTCATTAGGCCCGTGGCGAGTAGAATCTGGAGTCCTCGACAGATTGTCGCTACGACTTTCTGGGATTCTGCAAAAGCTATTACTAGTGATTTGACGAGTGGATCGTTTCTCAAGGTTTCGCAGGCGCGGCCTCCGGGAAGTATGATAGCATCGTAGTCATTCGCATCTACCCCATTTAATGCTCTATCAACGATAAATCGGTGCCCCTCCCACTCTGTAACCGCTTGATAGCGATCGTTGAAGTCGTGGATGCATGTAGTGATGTATTGGCCGTCAACTTTGCCAGGGCTAGTGGTTTTCACTTCATGTCCTAGCATCTTCAGGCAATGGAATGGAACTGCCAGTTCATAATCTTCAGTAAAATCACCGCATAATATGATGATTCGCCCCATCTTGGACCTCTCCCCATAGCTTGTGGATACTGCGACCTTATATTAGGTGGGTGAAGTCTAGCTGAGTTGGTGGCTGAGCCTGGGAGAGTAATTTTGGGGCTATCCAATGGAATTGGGGAATTTCTCCCTTTCTAAATAGTCGTTTTTTCCTTTTTTTTTGGCTTTTGGGGCAATTTAGTTCGCCATTTATTATTCACTGGATGAACCTCCGCCCCCAAAATAGCTATAAGCAATCCCTTTACGTCATCCCCTTGAATCCTTGATAATTGGCGCCCAAACTTCCCCGCTAGTTGGTACTTAGTGCTAATGGTGGGGTGCATAGGAATGGTATGTGAAATCTTGGAGTGATCGGTGACTACTACAGTTGAACGCAAAGCGACCAATGTTCATTGGCATGAGGGTGAAGTGACTAGGGAGAAAAGGGCGGAAATCCTTGGTCATAAAGGCGCGACCCTTTGGTTCACTGGTTTGTCTGGTTCTGGCAAGAGCACTGTGGCAGTTGCTGTAGAAAGGGCTCTGGCCGCTAGGGGCGTGCTAAGTTATCGCTTGGATGGGGACAATATTCGCCTGGGTATCAACTCCAACCTTGGCTTCTCTGCTGAAGATCGACAGGAGAACATCCGTCGGGTAGGTGAGATCTCCAAGCTTTTTGCAGATACCGGGGTTGTGGTATTGAGTAGCTTTATTAGTCCATACCGTGATGATCGTGACATGGTCAGAAAAATACACGAATCTGGCGATCTTCCTTACCTAGAAGTTTTTGTGGATTGCCCTCTTGAAGAGGCTGAGTCGCGGGACCCGAAAGGGTTATACAAAAAGGCTAGAGCCGGAGAGATCAAAGGTTTCACAGGCATTGATGATCCCTATGAGGCCCCGCTCTCCCCTGAGCTACACCTAAACACTGCTGAAATGACTCTTGAACAAGAAGTGGAGATAATTATCTCTACATTGCAGGAGAAAGGCGTCATCACTAAAGGCTAATTTATTTCCTTAAGTTCGTCTTGAGAGGGGGCCATAGCGCCTCCTTTTTAACTTTCAATAAGTACTTGATTTGACTTTCCATAGATAAGATATCTGCTTCCGGCTACTGATACTTTGGCCCTAGATGTCCTGACCGGCGCCAACTAGCGGCTGCCTTGCTTATCCCTTCATATAATCAACCTGTACCAGATACAGAAGTTGACGGCTGTGGAGGCGTTTATGTCGACAAGGGGAGCATGGTTTCTCTCAGTTTTTTTCTTGTTCTTGCTGGCTGTGTTGGGAGCAGTTGCGTGGGTTGCGTATGAGAAGCTGCCAAAAGTACATGGAAAAGTAGATGCTCCTGTACTGGGGGTGCCTAGTGGCGCACTAAATTATGAACCTACACCTGCATATACTGGCCCTCATCCGAGGATGATGTCTCGCCCGCCAGAATACTTTCCATTTCCGATCTCGATAGGTGAAGTTGGCCCTGTGGAGACCCTGTTTACCGGTCCATCCAAGTATCCATTCTTTTGCGGTAGAAATGCCATTACGAATAAACAGCCGTTGGTCGATAACCAGGTGAAAGAGGGGGTACCTGTTTTTGCGCTGAATGAGGCAGGCGAAAAAACAAAGGAAGTTATTGGATATAGTCGCGACTGTAGTCATGCAACTGAGGTTACCTATTTCTATCGCAGTACAACTGATGGAAAGTTTCGCTATCTGTTTGAGGCGCGAAATGATATTGATAAAGTGACTGTAAATGGGCGCCAAGTGGATTTCATTATACGCGTAGAGACAGGCACTATAAATCGGCATTTCTATGCGATTGCTGCTTTGCGGGGGGATGGGGAAACTGCAGAGGCACCTAATGGCAGCAATTGGAACCGGCGGTTGATTTATCAATTTAGGGGAGGTGTCGGTATTGGGGGGCGCCAAGGTAACCTCAATAAAGGCGATGTAACCAGGCGGCGAGTGGATCAGTTGGCGCGTGGATATGCAATTGTTTACTCGACAGCAAACCAAACCCGCAACCACTACAATATGTGGCTGGCGGAGGATACAGCGCGTCGATTAAAGAAGCAGTTCGAAGCCCTTTATGGCGAGCCAATGTATACAGTGGGTATAGGTGGATCGGGGGGGGCTATCCAGCAGTACTTGTTTGCCCAAAATGCCCCTGGTTTATTGGATGCTGTAATCCCTCTCTACTCGTATCCGGATATGGTCACTCAGACTATCTACGCATTCGATTGTGAGCCGCTGGAATACTTCTTTGATGTGCAGGATGCCGATAATCCTCGCTGGAAGAGTGTAGAGGAGCGTTCAATTCTTCAGGGGCTCGCGGCTAACCCTGAAGTGAATAGTCGCTTCCACATGATCAACGTTGCAGCTTCTTTATTTGATAGCCGCTATAGGAACCGAGCTCGAGGGGCAACGGAGTGTGTGGAAGGGTGGCGAGGGCTAGTGCCCTTGGTTAACAACCCTAACTTTGTACATTTTTTTAAGAGTTTTTCTACCTCTGTTGTAGATAATGTCCACTGGACTCATTGGGAGAACCTGCGTCAATTCTATGGCGCTGGAGAGAATGGTTATGCCAATAGTACTTGGGATAATGAAGGTGTTCAGTATGGTTTAAAGGCACTGGTAAATGGGGATATAAGCATCGATACCTTTTTAAAGGTGAATGCATCTATTGGAGGGTGGAAGGCACAGGAAAACCAGAGTGATGAAAAGTTGTGGTTTCTAAACGGAGGCTTATTGCCAGTGAAGCTATCTGTTTGGAGCGAGCAAAATTTAAACTTGGGTACAATTGCAAAGCCGGCAAAACGGAGCCGCGCAAGTATGGAGGCGATTAATGGGATCTACCGGTCGGGCCATGTTTTTCTAGGAGATGTTGAGATTCCGATAGTGGATATGCGCCACTATCTGGATAAAGAGCCCGATATGCACCATAGCTCAGCTTCTTTTTCTGCACGTGAGCGTATTCGCCGTGCTCGGGGTCATGCAGACAACCACTTGATCTGGGTGAGTCACAAGGACCACAACCCAGTGGATGAAGCGCTCGATATAGTTGATCGCTGGATGCAGAACATTATTAATAATCCTTCGAAGGGTGTGGTAGGCAATCGGCCTGAAGGTGCCAACGACCGCTGCTTTGACCGGGAGGGCAATGTACTAGCGGCTGGCCCTGAAGTTTGGAATGGTGAATGGAACGGCTTGGCTTCCGGGAAATGTATGCGCGAGTACCCGATTCATAGCACTTCCAGGCAGGTGGCCGGTGCACCGATTACTGATGATATTTTCAAGTGTGCATTACAGCCTGTAGAGAGAGCCTTGGCAAAAGGCGTATATGGTCCTCACACGGAAGAAATTACTGGACGAATTGATGATTTACTGCGCATTTTTCCTACTGGGGTGTGTAACTTCAATGAGCAGGATTTGGCGCGTCCTAAGGAGCAGTTAATTCCAATGGAAATCCCTGTGAAGATAGCTGGTCACTTGATTGATCCCGACTATCGGCAGGGCAAAATTATGCAGGAGGTGAGTGTGGATGAGGTGGATGTGATGGCTGCACCGGTTTCTGCTCCCTCTGAAGAGGCCCAAGATTAGTAACTCTTACTTTTGGCGCGAAAATTGTTGACAATAAATTCCAATCCGGTAATATGCGCCTCGCTCAAGGGGGCAAGGCCCTTAAAGAAAAGAGCATCGGGTGGTTAGCTCAGTTGGGAGAGCGACGGCCTTACAAGCCGTAGGTCACAGGTTCGACCCCTGTACCACCCACCAACTTCTTTCTAAGAAGTTTGCTACCGAGGACCGGTAGTTCAGTTGGTTAGAATGCCGGCCTGTCACGCCGGAGGTCGCGGGTTCGAGTCCCGTCCGGTCCGCCAGATTAAAAAAAGGCCCGCACGAAAGTGCGGGCCTTTTTTGTGGCTGTTTAGGCTGGGGAAACATTTCTGTGGTCGCCGATATTGAATAATTTTCGACCTTCAGCTGTTAATATACTCACAAGTCATATCGGTTATGTGGCAAGCTTCTGAGTTGCTTGCTCTGCCTATAAAGGCCTGAGTTCTAGTTAAATACCGCCTGCTAGCCGGAAGTATCATACCTGCCGACAATCTTCACCCCCATCCCCTTTTAGGTAGATTGTTCCTTCAGGGGGCTTTGAGGTGTATGGTTATGGATATATAGTCATTTTACTGGCAGTTCAGTAATTTAAGGTGGGTTCATATTCCTTGTTGATTTGAGGTGACTACAGAATTGGACCTGGTGCAAGATAGGGGCTGCAGGTCAGTCTCCCCCGGAAGTAGGTTTATGCGGAAGTCGCATTGCGAGGCTAGCTGTCGTTACTGCACCACATGAACCTGGCTGAAGCTTTTGCATTTTGTAGTTATTTTTATGTATTCCGACAATTGTTTGGCACGGCATCTGCTCGAAAAATTATTGTATGAACTACTGCATCTAAATTGAAGCCGCTTTTTGGATATGGTGATATTGGCCCATTCGTACCGAAGCCTTTTTCAGTTGAAATGCAGGCTATAGGCTGGCTTGGTTATGATGTGGAAGCTTGTTCTTTAGTACACCTCAATTTCTTTTGGATTAATTGTCGCCTCGTGGTTTTAAAAACATTAATGTGTGCCTAATTAGAATATTGATGTTTTGGTTTAAGTTGGTAAAGGGGAAATGCTCTTGGCAGAGCGGATAATAAGATTAATGTATCTGATAGGTGCCCCCCAAATAGGCATAATAGTTTTTTATAAGGTTTGTCCATGATGCCCCATTTTTTAGACCGACTAGATCTTCAGGTATTTACTGATGCAGCTTTTCGAATTCCATACCAGCAGGTTAGAGGCGGCTTGTTTCCTGGTTTGGATGTTTGGGTCAGGCGTGACGATTTGATCGATCCACTAATATCAGGAAATAAGGCTTACAAACTTATCCATAATTTGATTGAGGCCAGAAATCAAAGGGCTGAGACAATTGTTACATGCGGCGGGGCTTGGTCAAACCATATACACTCAGTTGCAGCCTCTGGAGCTCGCTTTGGCATTAATACTATAGGTATTATTCGCGGTGAAAGGCCGCCGGTGCTTAGTGCTACTTTACGGGATGCTGAACGCCTTGGAATGAAATTAATTTTTGTAACAAGAGCGCAGTATCGACGACGCTATGAATCGGGCTTTATAGAGGAGTTGGGGCTTGAAAATCAAGGCGTCTACTTTGTACCTGAGGGGGGCTCTAATCTGGCTGGCGTGCGAGGTGCTCAATTATTGGGACGTGTAATAGAGTGCACGGCGCCAGTAGATTTTGATCAAGTTTGGGTAGCCTGTGGGACTGGAGCTACCTTTGCTGGGCTTAGTTCAAGTATTCAGAGATCGTCTGTTGTTGGGGTTGAGGTTTTAAAAGCAGGGGAGAGTGTTCGGAAAAGCGCACAACATTGGCTTACTGTGCTTGGCCAATCTTCAGAGATTAACAAGAGTATCCAGGCTGGAGTGCAAGTGCCTCACCTCTTGTCTAATGAAAGAATGGGGTGTTTGTTGGGGGGATATCATGGAGGAGGCTATGGGAAGCTCTCAGCGGAATTAAGAGAGTTACAACGTATACTCGAAGATCACTCTGGGATCCCGATTGAGTCTGTTTATATTGTGAAGTTATTTAATGCCCTTCAAAAGATTAATAATAGTGGAAATATCTCTCATGGGGAGCGTGTTCTTATAGTTCATTCCGGGGGCCTTCAGGGAAGGCGCGGTTATGAATAGGAGTTGCTCAAATATTAGGTGAGGTGACGTAATGAACCTCTTAAATCTACAAGGTTGTCGGGAAAGTGTGCGTCGTAGTCTATGATGACTTTGTACTTTCTCCTGACTTCTGCAAGTTCGACTGAAAAGTTAGTCTCCGGCATAATGGGGGTTTGGGCTCTCGGGGTTTCACCTAGCCAGTTAGTATCGACTGAGCGGGTATTCAGCTGGCTGTTGAGGGGTACTAAATATGTATAGGGGGAATGGTGACTGAGTTTCAAAATATAGGTCTAATTGGTCGTACAGAAAGTGAGAGTGCAGTTATATCACTCGAGCGCTTAATGTCATTCCTTCAAAAAGAAGGTTATTCAATAGTTCTGGAAACTAATACGGCAGAGGCGCTATCAGGGCACAATGTTAGAGTGTCTTCCAAGGAGCGGCTTGGCGAATTGTGTGATTTAGTTATTGTTGTTGGTGGTGACGGAAGTCTTCTTGGGGCAGCTAGGGCGCTTGCTAAGTATAGTGTTCCGCTATTGGGGGTTAATCGGGGACGTTTAGGTTTCTTAACAGATATTATGCCAGGCCAGGTTGAAGAAAAGGTTGGGGAGGTGTTGTCTGGTAAGTATATGGCTGAGAGTCGATTTTTATTAGATATGTCTGTCACGAGAGCCGGAAAGCAAGTTGGCAAGGGGGCTGCTCTCAATGATGTGGTGCTCCATCCGGGTGAGTTTATTCGGATGATTGAATTTGATTTGTATATTGATGGTCAGTTCGTATATACACAGAGATCGGATGGTTTAATCGTTTCCACTCCAACAGGCTCAACAGCCTATGCGCTTTCTGGTGGGGGGCCTATTATGCACCCTAAGCTAGATGCAATTGTCCTGGTGCCTCTTAATCCTCATACGCTAAGCAGTCGTCCTATAGTTGTGGAAGGTAGCAGTGAGTTTAAACTCATAATTGGTGAACATAATATTGCTAAGCCATATGTCACTTGTGATGGACATGATCAGGTTATTACGCGGCCTGGAGATGTAATTAGAATTCATAAAAAGCCACATCGATTAACATTGATTCATCCTTTAGATCATAATTTTTATGAGATTTGCCGCTCTAAATTAAATTGGCAAAAAACTAGTTAGTGTGTATTTAAGCTGCGGGTCTAGAACTCTAATTTATTTATAGTTATAGGGTTAGAAGGTTTTCAGCTAGGTAGAGTGATGGGCTATAGATTTTTAAGATTTGCACCAATGGAAAGTTATCCTGAGGTTCTGTTTGTTGCGGCCTGGGCAACTTCTCAGTGGTAAGCTTTTTAATATGGATGCTATGATTCGTATGGTCTGTCCTGTATTTTTTCAGTTAATTAGATTTCCCTGATTGGGATTTATCTCTGTACCCCAAAAAATCATTGAAAATGCCACAGGAAAAGAGGTGCACTTTTAACAATAGTTCTTTTTGTTGGTGCTTAGATAGGTCACTCTAAACGTTAAGGTCAAGAGTGTGTTTAGGGGGCGTCCGCACCAGTGGTGAGATTTTATAGTGGTTTGATTCTTTGTTGCTTGATGTTATGAGTAGATAAACTTCCTTTATCAAAAAAATATTAAGTGATAATAGTAGAGCTCACCCCTCTTTTTGGAGGGGTGCATGTTTGCAGTCTTTTTTGTGGGCGGAGGTATTACTTAGGTAAATAATTTCGGTAAAGATTCTTCTTCTGTGCTTTCCGAAAAAGGCAATTGCTTTTCCAGCAACCGTTCCACTAAAACTTTGACTTTCTGTTGATTCAACGGCCGTGGCTGTTCTTGATATATAGCTGCGCTTAAGAGTCCATGAAGCTCTTCAAGCTCTTCAAAAGCTAATTGTTGGGTACTTTCTGTGAGGTTGCTGCCTCTTAGCTGGGGCCAGCGTACATGAATCCAATCTAAAAGAGCTTTTTGGATGTATAACGGTGTTCCACTATCCACAGCCCTCCTTAGAGCTGATTCTCGCTGTGCCGCCGTATTCCTCGGAGTTTGGTGGCTGTTTGGCCTGTGGCTGTTCCAGCGAGTTCGGTAAAAATAGATAACCCACAGTAAGTGTGATGCGATTGCCGCTATAGCCAAGTTGCGCCAAAAGTAGTCCTGGATTTCTAGGCTTGTAGTGTTAGAGGCCGGGGAGGGTAATTGACCAGGTTCTTGATTTTGCGGTGAGGTTGCTGCTGTACCACTGACATTAAAACGAAAAGCTGGTAACTGAGTGGCCCGCTGTTTTTTACTCTTGGTGTCCCACCAGGTAACAGTAATAGCGGGGAGTTGGTAGTCACCAGGCTGGGTGGCAACGATTGCAGTGGTTTCTATACGGCTGCCGGTTACTCCATTTGGGCCAACCTGGTCCTCTTGTTGGGGTTGGTCTGGATAAGTCTTAAGCCCTTCTACGTCAAGCTTGGGCAATGGTGGGAGTTGGGCGGCTCTCAGACCTTCAGCGCGAATAGTGAGGATGCGAGTGATAGGCTCGCCGACAGTAAATGTATCTGGGTCCTGACTCCAACTCTGCACGATCCCCAGGCTCGCAGCTGGTAGCCAGTCAATTCCACTATAACTATCCGGCTTCGGAAGCACTTCTATTGTTTTCGCTTGTGAGCGCAGGCGTAGGCGTTGGCTATTTCGATTAAACAGAGAGAAGGGATCTCTGCGCCCAGCAATGGCTACATAAGTCAGAGCAGGGATGGAGAGTTGACCGGAGCTATCTGGGAAGACCGCATAAGTAAGCTCGTATACCGCATGGCTAATACCATCCAGCTTGCGCTCATAGCGCTGTTCATCAACTTTTTCTACGTGAGCACCGGCAACCTGGAGTGGCTCTGTGGCTATATCGTGTAAGCCAATAGTGGTGTACAGGCGTACTTTGACCAGTATCTGTTCTTGTACATAGGCTTTATCTTTATCCAGCTCAATTTCCAAAAATGCCTTGCGGTTGGTGCCATCAGGAGTATTGCCTGCTTCACTAACCGTGACTGGAATCGCATCTGATACTTGGCCTTTGTAGTGGAAAGATGGTATGAACAGTTTTCCTTCACGCTTGGGCGCGAGTGTAAGCGTCCACTCTACAAAGCTTTCTGCGCGGCCATTTATTACCCGGTATTGATTGGATTGCTGTCTGGAGAGGATATCGAAATCCTGCTCAAGTTGCTCAAGGTCAGGTTGCCCGCCGTTTTCATCGCCGGAGTAGCGCACACGTAAGTTGACAGTTTCATCGATGCCTATTTTATTCCTATCGACAGTGGCTGTTAGGTCACTGGCGAAACTAAGGTTGCTGCCACCAAGTAACAGCAAAAAAAAGAACAGGTGATAGAGGCCAAGTTGGCTGAATACGCTGTTTATCATTTGCTTTTCGTTTACGTGTACCATTAACTTTTCCGAAATTAGGGCACTCAGAAATCCATAAGTGGTGAACTTTTACCACCTCTGCGTAGCGCCATTTTCTGGGGGCTCCCACTCCCCACTGCGATAGGCCCGGCGTCTTTGCAGGCTTTCATACTTGAATTTCTCACGCATCAAACCAGCGGGATCGTCAGGGATTTGCCGCAGCCACTGATCCAGCGCTTGCTGGGTTTCTGGGTCCAGGGTGTTTTCCTTCGCATTAGCGGGTTGCTCTTGTTCCCGCCCCTCTTCTTGTTCCTTTTCATCCTGCTGAGCTTTTTGTTGTTCCTGTTCCTGGTTTTCCTGCTGCTCGCTTGCAGTCTGTTGTTGCTGTGCCGATTGTTCTTGCTCCTGTCCCTCGGATTCCTGCTGCGAGGCTTGGGATTCACTAGTTGACGGTTGTTGCTGGTCTTCCTGCTGCTGGTCCTGTTGACTTTGCTGTTGTTGATTTCCGGACTGTTGTTCTTGCTCTTGTTGTTCCTGTTTTTGTTGTTCCCCGGATTGCTGCTGAGCTTGTTGTTGCTGGCGTTCGTGCAGCTCCTGCAGCTTTTTCGCGATCTCCCGATTATGCTCTGCGTCGGCAAATTGAGGAGCCTGTTCCAGGGCCTTATCGTAAGCTTCGATTGCCTGCTGGTAATTGCCCTGCTGGACGAGACTATTGCCGAGGTTGTAGAGCGCTTGAGGATCGCTATTTAAGGAGAAGTCTTTTTGGGCGGCTGCGTAGTCTCCGGCCCGGTAATTGGCGGCGCCGCGCCATTGTGGGTTGCGGAAAGTTTCTGCCGCTTGGCCGGGCTCCCCCTCATTAAGCAGTTTCTGGCCCTGCTGGTCCTTCCGCTGCCACAAATCCTTCCATTCCAGCGCATAGCTGTCGCTGGGAAAGCCTACTAGCAATGCAAAGGGTAGAGCACAGGCTAGGGCCCCCTTACGAAATAAAAGCGCGGCAAATGGCAGTATGAGCAGAATGAGCAGAGGGCCCTCATCCCGCCACTGGTCGAATTCCCTTTCGGTCAGTTCAGCTTTTTGGGGGCTCTCAGAGTGGGGAAGAAGGTGCTCGATATCAGAGTCGTTCACGGTGATTTTTGCATAGCGGCCCCCGCTATCTTGAGCGAGCTGGCGGAGTTCACGGGGGTCGAAATTGGAAATGACGATCGCCCCTTTACTATCGGTGACAAAGCCGCCGCTATTTCCCCGGGGAATGGGGCTGCCTTCGCCGCTACCGACCGCGAGAATATTTAGCTCAACGTTGGCCTCCGAAAGAGACTTTGCCACAGCATCCGCTGCGATAGGGTCAATGCCGTCAGTGACAGCCAGGAGCTGACCGCGCCCGGTAGCGCCATCTTTTAATAACTGAATGCCTGTGGTGACTGCCATTTCTATATTACTGCCAGGCACAGGCATGATTGCTGGGGATAGGGCAGGCACCAGGTTGGCAATCGTAGCAGTATCTTCGGTGAGCGGTGTTACTACATGGGCCTCGCCGGCATAGGCGACCAGGGCTGTCAGCCCATCCTGGCGCTCGCGTAGGATATCCAGGATTTTCAAGCGTGCCCTGGTTAGGCGGTTAGGGGAGAGATCTGTCGCCATCATGGATGGAGACAGGTCCAGGAGTATGACTAGGGCATCCTGACTGCTGTATACCGGCGTTGGTAATTTTCGCCAGGTTGGCCCGGCCAAGGAGATGATCATTGCCGCCAATATGGCAAATATCAGGGCAAACAGCCACGGACGCCTGGTGCCGCCACGCATTAAGAGATGCGGTAGCAAATCGGCATCGATAATCTTTTGTAACTGTGCGCTGTTGAGAATGGTCCTTCCCAATCCCCAACAAATCAGAGCGGCAGGAATTAGTAACCACAGCCAGTAGGGGCGTAGGAAATGAAAGGTCTGGAGAAGGTCTGGAATACTCACAGGGCCTTGCCTCCGGTATTAAGTCTCTGTTTGGTGCTGCTTTGCAGCTCTCTCATATTGGTTGCTAAAGGGAGGATGGCCCAGGTTCCTGCAAGCAGTAGAGCTATTCCTAGAGGCCAAATAAACAGCGATTTTAGCGGTCGATAACTTTCCGCTTCCTGTTCAACTGGCTCCAATTCGTCCAGCTCAGCGTAGATTTTGGCAAGCTCCTGAGGGTTGTGCGCTCGGAAATAGCGCCCTCCGGTTTCATCTGCAATAGCTTGAAGGGTTTTGCTATCCAAGTCTCGGGAGGGGTTAATACGGCGACTGCCAAAACGACTGCCGAGCAACCCGGGCTGCACCATCTCCTCCGCTCCAACGCCAATGGTATAGACAGTAATCCCGGCCTGTTGTGCCAGCTCTGCCGCTTTTAGTGGCGATACCTCTCCTGCGGTATTGGCACCATCGGTTAGGAGTATGAGGACTCTTTGATCCGCGGGGCGCTGTGTAAGCCTTTTTACAGATAAACCTATTGCATCCCCGATAGCAGTGCCCTGGCCTGCAAAACCAATCTGGGCTTCGCGCAATAATGTGCCCACGGTTTCCCGGTCGTAAGTGAGAGGTGCCTGGAGGTAAGCGCGAGTACCAAACAACACTAGTCCCAACCGGTCTCCCTGGCGGCGTTCTACAAAATCTCCAACTACCTGTTTGACGGCGTTTATGCGCATCGCTGGCCGGCCGCCCAGCATCATATCCGGGGTTTCCATGCTGCCGGAGATGTCTACTGCGACTAAAAGATCACGGGCGCTACTGGTCTGGGTGATTGGCTCGCCGTACCACCGGGGTCGAGCGGCGGCACTTATTAGTAGCAGCCAAATCACAATGAGTAATAGTAAGCCGAAGTAGTTGCGCTGCTCGCCGCCACTGCGCTGGGATAGGTCAGCGTAAAAAGGAACCTTTAAAGCGCTGCTGATAGGCTTGGCTCTGGGGAGTAGCCAGCGGGCAAGTAATGGCAAAGGTATGAGAATGAAAACCCACGGCCAAGCGAATTCAAACACCGGCAGCCTCCTTGTGTACTAATGCAGAGGGCTGGTGGGACTGCAGACCGTGTATTTTCACCCAGGTGATTGCATATTCGCGTAGTGCCTGGTTATTTCGAGGGTCAGAAACTCCACGGTAGAGTTGCTCCAGTAGAGCTTGGCGTGCATCTGGAGGGCACTTATGGGCTGCAGATTTCTCCAGGAAGCTCAGCCATTGATCACCGGTGAGGTTTCCACAATGAGATCTACCAAAGGTAGTTACGGCAACACGCTTGAGGATCTCATTAATTTCTGCGGTAGCTGTTGCCTGAGTATTATCTACAGCTTCCAGCAGTTTAATAGCCTCAATACGGTAGCGATTGCGCGCCGCTTTTTTACGTTGGTATCTGACTAACAGGGTGATTCCCAAAACGCTTAACAAGAGTATTGTGGCGAGAATCCACCAACCGGGAGCCGGTGGCCACCAGCTGATGGGGGTCGGTTCCTGAATATCGTAAAGTTGCGCCAATAGCTCCTGGGCTTCCGGTGAAGGACTTTGCATTTGTTGCTGTTTTCTCAACATGCTTCCCCCATCGAAGGCTTTGCCATCTCACCTGCGAAATAGAGTTCTAGCACCAAAAACACATTTGCATCCTTATCCGTCACAGCTACTGCCTTTTATTCTTATGCCAACCATTTTGTTGGCGTGAGCCGTAGAATGATATCAACTCAGGCACTAGGGGCTTGGTGTTATCAAAATCCAGCAATGGCAATCGGTGTCGGCGGCAAAGCTGTTCGACGTCGGTCCGTATTTGCGCCTGCTTTTCTGCGAAATGATCGCGCAGGGGCTTGTTGCCTGCATTCAGAAATGTGCGTTGGCGACCATCGGATATCGTGAGTGATTGAGTCGGTAAATGTAGCTCTAGTGGATCGGTAATCCGAATCACTTGTAAATCCGCATGTCGCGATAGTAGGTATAGGGATTGAGAGCAGTGGGCATCCAGATCATGGCAGTCACTAATCAGAAATAAAGCGCTACCGGGGCGGGCGATACGCCGAGTCTCTTCCAGAAGGTTTTTCATGGTTTGGCTGCCGCTTTCCGCTACAGGACTGCACAATTCTGCAGCTCTGGCCACGGTACTATGTATCATTGACAGCACTGCGTGGTGACTGCGTCGCGGTCTGACTGTATCTATTTCGCGGTCGGAAAAAAGTAGGGCGCCAATGCGGTCGCTGTGCTGGAGCCCAGCCCAGCCTAGTGCTGCGGCAATTCCACTTGCAGCGACAGACTTGAAGGCTCGATGGCTGCCAAAAAACATTGGCGAACGCAGATCCAAAAGGATTATAACGGGCCTTTCTCTCTCCTCCTGATAAAGCTTGGTGTGGGTTTTTCCTGTGCGGGCTGTTACACGCCAGTCGATAGAGCGGACATCATCGCCAGCCTGATAGTCTCGCACCTCTTCAAAATTCATCCCGCGTCCGCGGTAGCGAGTCAGCAGGTTGCCTGCTTGGTCGCTACGTACAAGGCGCGGCTTGAATAATTGCAGCTGGCGTGCAACATATCGCATTTGTACAAGTGAGCCCACCTCTGGGTAAGCCCCGCGTAAGTCGAATTCCGTTGGGGAGGTTGCCGCGTGCATTAGATTGCCGGTACCTGCTGCAGAAGGCGTTGGATGACATGGTCGGTCGTGATACCAGCGGCCTCGGCCTCAAAGCTAAGCAGCAAGCGGTGACGAAGAATATCTGGTGCCACGTCCATAACATCATCGGGTGTAACATAATCTCGGCCTGCGAGCCATGCTCGTGCGCGTGCACAGCGGTCGAGAGCAATTGTTGCTCGCGGACTGGCACCAAAATCTAGCCATGAAGCCAGCTCGCTGTCATACTTCGCCGGTTCGCGCGTAGCAATGACAAGTTGGACAGTATAGGTCTCCACAGCTTCAACCATCTGCATTTCCAGAATCTGGTTGCGGGCCTGGAAAATTGTCTCCTGGTTAATAATATCTGAGGGGCGATTTTCGCCAAGAGTAGCCTCGGATCTGGCCAGCCGCAGGATTTTTGCTTCCGCCTCTGCGTTGGGGTAGGCAAGATTCACCTGCATCAGGAATCTGTCCAATTGGGCTTCAGGTAGAGGATAAGTCCCCTCCTGCTCAATAGGGTTTTGGGTGGCCATCACCAAAAATAATTGCGGTAGCGGATAGGTTTTGCGGCCTACACTGATCTGTCGCTCGGCCATGGCCTCCAGCAGCGCCGACTGTACTTTGGCCGGCGCGCGATTTATCTCATCGGCCAGGATCAGGTTGTGAAATACCGGTCCGGGTTGAAAATGGAACTCTCCGGTTTCCGGCCTGTAGATGTCGGTGCCGGTAATATCTGCCGGTAGCAGATCTGGCGTAAATTGAACGCGATGGAAGTCTCCCTCAATAGCTTCACCCAATGTTTTAATCGCCTTGGTTTTGGCGAGGCCTGGGGCGCCCTCAACCAGCAGGTGGCCATCCGCAAGCAAGGCAATCAATATGCGATTAACCAGTGTCTCCTGACCGATAATCTGCTCTTCCAGCCAGTTGCCCAATGCGATAATGCGATCTCTGAAATTCCGGTTTGCTTCCATAGCGTCTCTTCTTTTGCGATTGCGCCTACCCTGTCGATTTGGGTGGCTATCTACCATCTTTTATATATAGTCGCCGCCAAGAAGGTGGGGCACGTCGATTTTAGCGGCATCAGATGAAGAGGCAACCACTGAGCACGCACACACTTGTTAAGCGACATAATTCGAGGAGGCTCTGGTGCCTTCCCGAAGGCTAAGTGAAAGTTTAATTTTTAGGACTCTCTCCTGCAGCACACAGGGGATGAGATGACTATCTTTTCGGATCTGCAGTCTTTGGATTCGATGTGACAAAAATGAGATTGGGAGGTTCCCCGTGAATATGGCGACGGTGATTACCGATAGCCGTGAGGAATTGGTGGCACAAATTTGTGAGCTGATTCGTGACAAGCTGGCGAGTGAAGCGGAGCCTGTTGTGGCTTTTGCGCAGCAGTTCCTGCACCAGTATCCACTGGAGGACCTGGAAGGCCGGCGCTTGGTGGATGTTTACGGTTGCATCTATTCCTGGTGGAACTTTATTCAGCAGCGCTCAGATGATTTACCTAAGGTGCGTATCTTCAATCCGCGTCTGGAGGATGATGGCTGGGAGTGTTCACATACGGTGATTGGCATCCTTGTACGAGATATGCCATTTCTGGTTGACTCGGTACGTATGGAGGTCAACCAAAGAAATACGGTTATTCACTCGATCAAGAGCACAGTCTTGCATCTTGAGCGCAATGCCGGCGGTAAATTGAAGCACTTGCTTCCGCCCCGCGATGAATCTCTCGATCTCTCTTATGAGCACGTTTCAGGAAAAGAGCACAAACCCGCCAAGGGCTCTAAGTTGCTCAATGAGGCGCTGATTTATATTGAGGTAAATCATGATACCTCAACAGAGTTTGCCTCCAGTTTGTCGTCGGCATTAAAGGATATACTTGGCGATGTAGAGCTGGTGGTCGATGATTACGCGCCAATGCTCGAGACCTGTAGTGCGATGGAGGGCCAGTTGCGTGCGGGGCTATCCGAAGATGAAACTAATTTGCTGGAGGCTTGTGCCTTCATGCAATGGATGCGAGATGGCAACTTCACGTTTCTTGGGTATCGGGAATATGAGTTTAGCCAGGTAGGTGATAAGAAAATTCTCAGCGAGGTGGAAGATCGCCGCCTGGGGATTTTCAAAAAGTTGGAAGAAGCTGCAGCCCCCATGCCTGAGACAGCGTTTAGCGAAGGTAAGCAGCGCTTTTATCAAGGCCCCAACTACTTAACTTTTGCCAAGTCCTCAGTTAAATCCCGAGTGCATCGCAGTGCTTATTCTGACTATGTGATGGTCAAACGCTATAACGCTGAAGGTGAGGTGATTGGAGAGTCTGCCTTTATGGGGCTCTATACCTCTCCGGTTTACACTGAAAGCCCGGCGAAAATACCGATTATACGCCGCAAGATGGCTTCTATGATTGAGTCCAGTGGTCTTTCCGGTCATGGTCACGACGGTAAGGCACTGCGTAGGATTCTGGATACTTTTCCCCGCGATGAATTGTTCCAGGGCAGTACCCAGGAGTTATTCGATGTAGTCATGGGGGTGCTGAGCTTAAATGAACGCGCGCATATCCGCTTGTTTATGCGTCGCGATCCATTCGGCAAATTTGTCACTGCAACAGTGTATGTACCGCGGGAGCAGTTCAGCAGTAGTGTACGTGAACTGATTTGCTCCCATATTGCCAAGGCGATCAAGGCCAAGGATTCAGACTTCACTACCTTTTTCTCCGAGTCGATTCTCGCCCGGGTGCACTTTGTTTTCCGTGTTTCACCCGATGAGCCTGTAGATATAGATGTGGCGCTGTTGGAGGCGCAGATTGTGGATATAACCCGCTCCTGGGAAGATGTATTTCAGAGATCACTTATTGACAGCAGCGGTGAGGAAGAGGGCAATCGTCTTTTCCGCATCTTTGGCCGTGCCTTCCCCGCTGGCTACCGCGAGGATTTTGAGCCGCGAATTGCCGTACAGGATGTAGCTGCGATCCAAGGGCTCAGTGAAAATAATCGGGTGGCAATGAGTTTTTACCAGCCGGTTGGTGCGGCCCAGGGCAGCCTGCGTTTTAAAGTGTTTAACTGGGGTAGCGGCCTCACTCTTTCCGATGTAATCCCTGTGTTGGAGAACCTCGGCTTAAGGGTAATTGGTGAATTCCCCTATACCATTCGTCCCTGTGGTGGGACCGATGTATGGATGCACGAATTCCACCTGGAGTTCGGTTTGCCCACCAAGATTGATGCACAGGCATCCCGGGGTTTATTCCAGGACGCCTTTGCCGCTATTTGGAATCATACCGCCGAGAGTGATGCCTTTAATCGCCTGGTACTTGCCGCGCGTTTGAACTGGCGCGAAGTATCCATGCTGAGAGCTTACGCTCGCTACCTCAAGCAGACCAAATCCAGTGCCAGTCAGAGTTATATTGCCGCGACTCTTGCCAGCCACGTGGAAATCACCCGTAACCTGGTAGCTCTTTTCCGTGCCCTGTTTGATCCGCGACTCAGCACAGGCAAGCAGGAGCAGACACGGGTTGAGCGTTTGATTAGCAAGATTCACGACAATCTCGATAGTGTCGAAAACCTGAATGAAGACCTGGTGTTGCGCCGCTATCTGGAGCTGATACTTGCGACTTTGCGTACCAACTTCTTCCAGACTGACGCAGAGGGTGAGCCTAAAGATTACATCTCAATTAAATTCAGCCCGCGGGATATTCCCGGTATCCCGGAGCCACGTCCTGAATTTGAAATTTTTGTCTACTCGCCGAGGGTAGAGGGGGTGCATCTACGTGGCAGTAAGGTGGCACGCGGTGGCCTGCGCTGGTCGGATCGCTTGGAAGATTTCCGTACAGAAGTGCTAGGGCTGGTTAAAGCCCAGGCAGTAAAAAATGCAGTGATTGTGCCCAGCGGAGCGAAGGGAGGCTTTGTGATGCGTCGTCCGCCGGCGGACGGCAGTCGCGAAGCTCTGATGGAAGAGGGTATTGCCTGCTACAAAACATTTATCCGTGGATTATTGGATATTACCGATAACCTGAAAGATGGTGAGATAGTGCCGCCTAAGCTGGTGGTGCGCCGAGACGAGGATGATCCTTACCTGGTCGTGGCTGCTGATAAGGGAACTGCAACTTTCTCTGATATTGCCAATAGCATCGCTGAGGATTATGGCTTTTGGTTGGGCGATGCCTTTGCCTCAGGTGGTAGCCAGGGGTATGACCATAAGAAAATGGGAATCACCGCCCGGGGTGCCTGGGTGTCGGTACAGAGACACTTCCGTGAAATGGGAGTGGATGTCCAGCGAGAGGACTTTTCCGTAGTGGGAATCGGTGATATGGGAGGGGATGTGTTCGGTAATGGCATGTTGCTGTCTGAACATATTCGCCTGAAAGCCGCTTTCAACCACATGCATATTTTTATTGACCCAAGCCCGGATGCCGCCTCGAGTTTTGAAGAGCGCAAGCGCTTATTTGATTTGCCGCGCTCAAGTTGGCGCGATTATAACCGTGACCTGATCTCAAAAGGTGGCGGTATCTTTGAGCGCCGTGTAAAGGCAATCAAGATTTCTCCGGAGATGAAGGAAGCCTTCGATATTAAAGAAGATCAACTTACACCCAATGAGTTGATTAGTGCGCTGCTGCGAGCACCGGTAGATTTAATCTGGAACGGTGGTATTGGCACTTATGTTAAAGCAGCTACCGAATCAGATGCAGAAGTTGGGGACAAGTCCAATGACCACTTGCGCGTGAATGGTCTTGAGCTGCGTGCCAAGGTCTTTGGTGAGGGCGGTAATTTGGGTATGACCCAACGCGGGCGAATTGAATTTGCGCTTAATGGTGGTCGCTGTAATACCGACTTTATTGACAATGCTGCCGGCGTGGACTGCTCGGACCACGAAGTGAATATCAAGATTCTGCTCGATAAGGTTGTGGCTAGTGGAGACCTGACCGACAAACAGCGAAACCAGTTGCTGCATGGCATGACTGACTCTGTGAGCGATCTTGTGCTGCACAATAACTATGATCAGACTCGAGCCTTGAGCGTGGCTGAGTACCAGGTTTCCATGCGCTTGGATGAATATCGCCGCACGATTAACACGCTTGAGGATGATGGCCGTCTGAATCGCGCATTGGAGTTTATCCCTGACAATGAACAGATTTCTGAACGCGTGCACAAAGGGCAGACCCTAACAAGGCCAGAACTGTCGGTATTGATCTCCTACGTGAAGGTGAAGCTCAAAGAGGAATTGCAAGGCGCAGAGATTACCGACAACCCCCGCGTGCGCGAAGCTGTAGAGTCCGCCTTCCCGGCAGAGCTGGTTAAGCGCTATAAAGAGCAGGTTTACGAGCATCCACTCTTGCGCCAGATAGTATCCACCCAGGTGGCCAACGAACTGGTCAACAGTATGGGTATTACCTTTTATAACCGCATCAGTACGGCTACCGGCGCAGATGTAAATGATGTTGCAGCAGCTTATGTCAGTGCCCGCGATGTCTACAAAATGCCGGAGTTTCAGGAGCAGCTGGCGGAACTGGATTACAAAGTGCCCGCTGAGCTGCAAACTGAACTGCTGAATTCAATGATCGGTCGGGTTCGACGCGCTACGCGCTGGTTCCTGCGCAATCGTCGCAGTGAGCTGGAGCCGGCACAAAACTGCGAGTTGTTCCAGGAGTCGGTGCAGCGGGTAATCAAGGCTTTGCCGAAAGTCTTGAGCGGCGACCCTCTCACCGAATGGGAGCAGCGTTACCAGAAGCTGCTGGAAGCAGGGGTACCAGAATCTTTGGCGCTATTGTCGGCATCACCCACTTATCTGTACTCAGCCCTCGGTATTTCCGAATCGGCCCGCGCCAGCGAGAGACCGGTAGAAGAGGTGGCCACTGTCTATTTCAGGCTCTCTGATGAGTTGAATTTGCACTGGTTTGGTAATCTGATCGTGGATTTGCCGGTGGATAGTTTCTGGCAGGCACAGGCCAGGGAAACCAGTATGGATGATCTGGATAGCCAACTCTCGACGCTGGCAGTGAACATTATGCGCTTGGCCGGCGATGAGAAATTGGATGTAGATAGTGCAATGTCGCGCTGGAGCGCTATCATGGCGCCAGCTATTCAGCGTTGGCACAATATGATTGCCGAGTTGAAGGCTTCCGCTGTCAGTGACTTTGCGATGTTCACCGTGGCCCTGCGCGAGTTAATGTACCTCGCCCATGCCACTGCTGATCGCGAAGATCTGGCAGAGTAAGCTAGCCAGGCTTGCTGAGAGGCCACCCTTGGGTGGCCTCTCGTTTGTATGCTAAAACACATGGCTCCACTTGTTGCCATCTGGTGGGTGGGGCTGGCTCCTATTTAAGGAAAGGTATGTATTCGACTCTGCGTAAAGCTTTGTTTGCGCTCGACCCTGAGCGGGCCCACCACCTCTCATTGGATGCGATCGGTGCCGCCGAGCGCCTCGGCTTAATGTCCCTGTTTAAGAAGCCGATAGCGCACGATCCGGTAGAGCTGATGGGGTTGACCCTGCCCAACCCTGTGGGACTGGCCGCAGGTCTGGACAAGAATGCGCAGGCTTTCAACGGATTGGGGGCTTTGGGCTTTGGTTTTGTAGAGGTGGGTACTGTGACTCCGCGGCCACAGCCCGGCAACCCTCTACCGCGATTGTTCCGAGTAGAAGAGGCTGACGCCATTATTAATCGCATGGGGTTCAATAACCTTGGCGTTGATTACCTGATCGAGCGTGTAAAACATCGCCGCTACAAAGGTGTACTGGGTATCAATGTGGGCAAGAACTTCGATACACCGGTGGAGAAGGCCGCAGATGACTACTGTCTGTGCATGGAGAAAGTCTATCGCTATGCCGATTACATTACTGCCAATGTATCCTCTCCCAATACCAAGGGACTGCGCGACCTGCAGTTTGGCGACAGCCTCAACCGGTTACTGGGAAGTATCAAAGACAAGCAGATGCAGTTAGCTCAAAAGAGTGACCGCTATGTGCCGGTGGCTGTGAAGATTGCTCCGGATATGGATGGTGATGCCATTGCGCAGATTGCCGAAGCGCTGTGTGAATACAGCATTGACGGTGTAATCGCGACCAATACGACTATCGATAAATCATTGGTTTCCAATCTGCCGCATGGTACGGAGGAGGGGGGACTTAGTGGCAAGCCACTGCAGCAGCGTTCCACCCAGGTGATTGCCCAGCTATCCGAGGCCTTGGAAAAGCAGATACCAATTATTGGTGTTGGTGGCATTTTCGATGGGGATAGTGCTGCTGAGAAAATTCGCGCTGGGGCTACAGCTGTACAGGTATATACCGGATTTATTTACCGTGGGCCTAGGCTGATTCGTGAGGCAGTGGAGGCTATTGCGTTGGAGCGCCGCCGTCGCTCGGAAGATGATTAGAGGTCGAAGCGCCCAGCCTGAGAAATTCTGATTGAGCTGGGTGGTGAGCAAATGTTTAGCGCGCCTGCATAGAGGCGCACTATCTATTTTGGGCTTGGTTTTGTAGATAAACGCTCAGGTTATGTGTTCTAAATAGTACTCCACCCATCGGGATACTGAATATCGGTGGAAATAGCGCCATAGATCTCCAATTTTTGCGCCTTTGTAATCCTATCAAAGCCGTTCCAGTAGTCTTCCCGCCCTTCACGCCAGCCGTTTACCCATTCCTGATGGGGATCGCTTTCGACAAAAGGGCAGCTGTCAATGGACTTATTGTTTAGGGCGGCCAAATAACCCTTGTAGAAGGCCCTGTCGGCGTGATTGCGTTTTTGGCGTCTCATCAATACGGCACCTCTGCTTGTAGATGTTCGGATTGCTACGCGGCGTGATGGATGCTCGTTACAGTTTTATTGCATCAATATTTTGAGTCTAGTGAATCTTTCCTTCGGGCAGCCACGTACGATTCCTGTCACTCCTCCACATTCCAAGAATACTGTGAAGGTGGGGCGATCGGAAAATCTGACTCAGTAACCTGTGAGTGGTATTAATTTGGGCATAAAAAATCATATGACTAAATGGACACTGTGTTCCAGGAGGAGCCTGGCGTAGGCGGAGCCGAGCCAAAATGGGATAATCGCGCCAGAAAGGTGGCGATTTTAAATAGCTGAGAGGAAGGTGACCCCAATTTTCTGATGGCTGCGCAACCTCTTTTTCAAATTGGCACCTACAGGTGCGAAATCCCCCATTTTGCAGGGGTTAATTGAGTAATAGTTTTGACAGACCCTCATATGGAAGAATTTCAGTTTACTGCGACTTGTCCCAAAGGCTTGGAGAGCTTACTTGTCGAGGAATTGCGCACTCTAGGTGCTGATATCAGGCGGGAGCAGCCTGCGGCAGTGCATTTCTCTGGCTCTCTTGAGGTAGCCTATCGTTGTTGCCTCTGGAGTCGCCTGGCGAATCGTATTTTGTTGCAACTGGAGCAAGTTCGTATCAGCAGTGCAGATGACTTGTATCGGGCCGTTGCTGCACAGCCCTGGGAACAACATATCCGGCCGTCTGGCAAGCTTTGGCTGCAGTTTTCGGGGACAAACCGTGAGATTCGCAATAGCCAGTTTGGCGCACAAAAGACCAAGGATGCCATTGTCGATCGCCTGCGTAACCAGACTGGTGCCAGACCAACAATTGATAAACATCATCCAGATCTCACGGTGGCTTTACGTCTCAACCGCGACAGGTTAGATATTGCTGTCGATCTCAGTGGTGATAGCTTGCACAAAAGAGGTTATAGAACCCATATTGGCGCGGCACCCTTGAAGGAAAACCTGGCTGCGGCGTTGCTTTTGCGTTCTCGATGGCCTCAGATCGCAGCTGATGGGGGAGCGCTGCTGGATCCAATGTGTGGTTCTGGCACCATTCTGATTGAGGCAGCCATGATTGCGGCAGATATCGCTCCAGGGCTCTTTCGAGAGAGCTTTGGTTTTGAGCGTTGGCTCAATCATCAAAGTGATATCTGGAATAACCTGCGGGAGGAAGCACTACAGCGCCGCGCCGCAGGCATGGAAAAGAAACTGCCGGAGATTCGTGGCTATGATGCGGATGCGAAGGTGCTATTTGCTGCCGAAGCTAACATCGACCGGGCGGGCCTTGAGCGCCAGGTTAGGGTTAGCTGTCGCCCTGTAGGATCCTTTAAGGTGCCAAGCCATCGAGAGGTTAAACCCGGTTTGGTGCTGACCAACCCGCCCTATGGCGAGCGCCTGGGTGAGCAAGAGGCCCTGCGCGAAACTTATGCGGAGCTGGGCCGCCAACTAAAGTCGGAATTTGCCGGTTGGCAGGTTGGTGTTTTCACTGGTAATCCCGAATTGGGCTACTCCACCGGGTTGCGTTCTCATAAACATTACCAGCTATATAACGGCAGTATCCCCAGCCAATTATTGCTATTCCAAGTACACCAGCAGAGTGAATCGGGCCAAGCGACTGACAGGGCGCGTAAGCTGTCCGTCGAAGCTGAAATGGTGGCCAACCGCCTGCGTAAAAATCTGCGAACTACCGGCAAATGGGCAAACAGAAATGGTGTTGATTGCTACCGCCTTTACGATGCAGATTTACCTGAGTATTCAGCGGCGGTGGATTTGTACAAAACCATAGATGGAACTCTGTATGCGCACCTTCAGGAGTATCGCCCTCCGGCCAGTATTGATGAAGGAAAAGCCCGTAATCGACTGCGTGATTTGCTTCGAGCTGTTCAGTGTGTTCTGGAGTTGCCCCGTGCAAATATCAGTATCAAAGAGAGACGTCGCCATAGTCACAAGAGTGGACAAAAGGGAGGTGGCCAGTACCAGAAGCAGGCAAAAGCGGGAACTACTCTGTGGGTGCGAGAGTATGGTGCAGAGTTTGAAGTCGACTTGTGGAGCTATCTCGATACTGGGCTGTTCCTCGATCATCGTCCTGTGCGCAAGTATCTGCGTGAACTAGCCTCTGGTAAGAAGTTTTTAAATTTGTTCTGCTACACCGCCAGTGCGACTGTACAGGCAGCCAGGGGGGGCTGTGTGCAGAGTACTAGTGTGGATATGTCTAGAACATATCAAGCCTGGGCTGCGCGTAATTTCCGTGCGAATAATATGGACCCCTACAAACACCAACTGGTAGAGGCGGACTGCTTGCAGTGGCTGATGTCAGCACAGCAAAATCGTAAAGGACACTACGACCTTATCTTCCTTGACCCCCCGAGTTTCTCTAATTCTGCCAAGATGCGTGGAGTATTGGATGTCCAGCGCGACCACGGGAAGCTGGTACGCCAATGTATGGCTTTACTGGCACCGGGGGGAACCTTGGTTTTTTCTAATAACCTGCGCAGTTTTAGGATGGATGAGGATGTAATCAGGGACTTTTCTGTTAAGTGCCTGCAGTTGCTGGATAAGGATTTCCAAAGAAATCCGAAGATTCATAATGTGTGGGAGATTCGGTCTGCACACCAGTAGCAGGTGGCCAGTGAAGGTCTAATTTTACTTAAAGCCCGAGAGAGAAAATCACTCGGGCTTTTTTATTTCTTAGGGTATTTATTCAGTTGAGTTCCATTACCACTCGAATGCCAACATCTTTGTTGCGGCTGTGGTCATTAAGCCCCTTGCGGTAATCTGCTCCAATTTTGTTTGCCGGATCACGCATTGATCCCCCGCGAACACTGCGTAGCTTGCAATTGGCCATTTCCAGTGGGCGGGCGCTGTTCTGATTTATATCGTAGCCAGGTTGGTAACAGTCCTGAACCCATTCTGCAACATTGCCTGCCGTGTCAAATAATCCAAATGGATTGGCCTGGTAGTGGCCTGTTGGCCCTGTTTTCGCACTAAACAGGTTATTGAATTCGCTATTGCAACCACGTCGACAATTAGCCTTACCGCGTGCATCACTGCTCCCCCACCAGAGTGGCTGAGTGCTGTTACCTCTTGCTGCATACTCCCATTCAGCTTCGGAGGCTAACCGGTATTTAAGTCCTGTCTCCCTGGATAGCCATTCGACATATCTCTGGGCATCTTGCCAACTCACATTGATAACCGGCCTGCCTTTGCGACCCCAGCCAGTATCATTTGGTTGGGCGTTACCGGTGGCAAGCGCAAAGCGATCATACTCGTCGAAGGTAATTTCATGAGTGGATATGGCAAATGCTTTTTCAATTTTCACTTGGTGAGCAGGGCTACTGAAACTATATCGATTGCTGCCCATAGTAAAGCTGCCTGCGCCTACAACCACCATTTTGGGGCCCTGGCCCCCTGAAGATAAATTGGAGCGAATTTTTTTGCCAGCAAAGTAGGCTTTATTGAGTTTTATCGATAGTGCAATATCCCGATCCTCAATTTCGATCCAGCGGCGAACCCTGGTAAATCCTTTTTTACTTATTTCCAGGTCATATCTTCCTGGTTCCAGCTGAATTCCCGGCTCATAGCGCGGAGCAATGTTCATGATACGAATACGCGTATCCGTGGGAATTGTATTGACATTAAGAGCGAAAGATTTTGGGTTTTGTTTTTCGCGTGGTACTTCTTCAGTAAAAGTGTTTTCTGGTCCCTCAGGTAAAATTAATGCACTGGAAGCCTCTGACGTGGAGGTTTTCGAAACTTGATTTGTTCCGTGCGGCTCCTGGCTAAAGCTTGCTGACGGGGAGGGTGAATCGGTAGGCAGGATGATCCCCCTTGCCGATTCGGCAGTGTCGTTTTCGGCGAAGCTAGTGTTTTGGTCTCCGAGAGTATTGATTCCGAGGAGATTGGCTGAGAAATCGCCGGCCTCATCTAAAAATGGCAACCCAGTTCGCCAATGGGTATTAGCGCTGATCAGACTGAAAATACCCAAAAAGATAATCAGGGAAGCAGTGAGGACTCCGCTCATAAGCCAGGGGCGTCTATGCCTGTTAGGTTCACTGAGTAGCTGACGTAGGCGTACCAGAGTATCCTGCTCTGTGCGCCCTGGGTTTGTACTCTCTGGATCTGATTTGGTTTGCAATAGGCTGGTTAAACGATCACCGAGGCTGCTGAATAAAGTGAGTAGCAGGGCGCGAGCCAGGCTGGATACGCCGAGGGAAGCATTATTCAATTGGCTAATTTGGTGGCCTGGTTTGCCAGCAAGCGTAGCAACCAATTGGTCTGAGGCATCTGCCACATCCAACCCGCGTTGAAATCGTCTACTGGGGTCTTTAGCGAGGAATTGTTCAATTAACGGTTGGTACAGCGCGTGGCGCGCCGGCAATTTGGGAATAGGGTCGGTGAGGTGCTTGATAGCAATGGCCACGGCTTCTTCAGCTTGGTAAGGTACTGCACCGGTTAACATTTCGTAAAAAACTATACCGAGACTGTACAAGTCTGCACGGCCGTCGATAGCAGCACCGCGGGCCTGCTCTGGGCTCATATAATAGGGTGTTCCCACCACCATGCCGCTATTGGTCATACGAGTGGTGTGAGCCACAGCCCGTGCTACTCCGAAATCGCTCAGTACTGCAGAGCCGTCCTCCCGAAACAGGATATTCTCTGGCTTGAGATCCCGATGCACGTAGCCTTTGCTATGGGAGTGGTCTAATGCCATAGCGATCTGTCGCACGACATTTAGGGCCTCCAGCGGATCCAGTGGACCTTTTGCAAGTCGTTCGGATACTGAACCGCCTGGCATATAATCCATGGCGATATAGTTGAGACTGCGATAGCGGCCGATATCGTGAATGCCAACAATATTGGGGTGAGACAGTTGCCCGACAATGTTGGCTTCTCGCTGAAAGCGCTCGCTAAAAATGGGGTCGGCATTCAAAACCGGTGACATAACCTTCAGGGCCACCTGGCGTCCTACGCTACGTTGGATCGCCAAATACACTGTGGACATACCGCCCTGATTTATTTTTCTGACGATTCGATAGCCAGGTATTTGCAGCGGCGAGTTGCCGCCATTAATGGCTTCCATTATGTGCTGCTGCTCAGTCACATCAGGTGGGGAAGCCCAATTGCCAGGGTAACAATGGTTCCCGCAGCAATAAGTAAGACTGACAGAATTTGCCAGATTTTTTTCTTGTTTGCCTCCACTTCACGGGCTTGGTCGAAATCCTCTGGGAGAATGTTGGGGTTCGTTATGAAAGTGGGGGCTTGGGGAGGGGCGTCTATAATTTGTACGGTTATGTTGTCTTTGCCACCAGCGTCAAGGGCGGCGCTGATAAGAAGATCTACTATCCGTTGATTATCGGTATTCTCTGCGATGATTCGTGTAATCTTCTCATTTGCCACTTCCGAGCTCAGGCCATCGCTGCAGAGGAGTAGTTTTTGACCCGCGGCCCAGCGATAGGAAACTCGATCTACTTCTAATTTGGGGTTAGTACTGCCACCGATACATCGTGTGATTACATGGCGGTTAGGATGATTAGCTGCTTCTTCAGAATTTATTGCGCCTGAGTCCATGAGCATCTGGACATAGGAGTGGTCACTGGTTAACTGGCTGAACTCACCATTTTGCTCATTTGGCGTCCATAAATAGGCGCGACTATCGCCTACCCAGTAAATATGAAAGTAATCTCCTTCCTCGGCGAGAACAACAGCAGTCGATCCCATATTGGCGGTACTATGTTCGTCGCCTAGGAGTAGGGCGTGGGCTTTCTGCAACGCTCGTTCGTAGTGGCGGTCGGTAGATGCGGACTGGGCAATTTCCTCTACGACAGTTTTACTGGCAAGCTCTCCAGCATGATGGCCGCCGAGGCCATCAGCAACAACCCAAATGCCTTTCTGCTCATCTGCCCAGTAGGCATCTTCATTCTGTTCACGCCGGTAGCCAGGATGGGTGGAGCCTGCACTACGTATAGTGCCTGGTGTGCGCTGAACTACTTCGCTTTGCCGCGATACTTCGCGTACTTTGGCTTCACTCACTGGCGTGCAACTACCTGTAATGTATTCTCAATTCGATCGATGGTGATGGCCAGCTCTAAGGCCGACTATCTCTTTCATATGATGCTGCAAGTGTACTTTAAATAACCACACCTGTGACAGCGACAATGGTCATCCCTGTATTGGCTGAATACTAGACTTTTGTGCCGCAGTAAGCTGCAAACCCAATCACACGCTAATGATATCGCCCATGTTAAAATCATTAGCAACTCTAAAAAGGGCTTATTACAGTTGCTTACAGTGCCTCGTTTTAAAGCAATTTTACTGGGATAGCGCCTATTTTTTAATGTCTATTTCGGGCTGAGGAGCGATAACAATGCTCAAACTTTGTGATGTAAAAGACCCGAGCCAGAGTGTTTGGCTGGTTTCACCTGGAGTAACTGTAGGACGTGATCAAGGCTGTGACTTTTCTATTGCTGACGACTCCGTAGCGAAGCTGCACTTGAAAATCGTGGTAAAGGGAGAGCAATTAACTCTCGGCAACACTTCTGGAGGCTCCCGGGTTCTGGTCAACGGCAAACCTATAGAGGCTGCTTGCCGGTTAAAACTTGATGATCAAATCACAGTTGGTACCCGTATACTTAAAATTATTGACCCCAAAGTGACTAAGCTTAAATCTGCTGGGGCTAAAAATGTGGCCTGGGCATTGCGGGCGAATCACCGAGCTATTGCCGGTAAGGTTTTCCCGGTGAAAGACAGCTCGGTTATTGGCCGCTCGGATGAGTGCGATATCGCCTTTTCACTATCCCATTTATCACGTCGCCACGCTCGTTTGGAAGTGCGGGAGGGGTTACTGTTTGTTGTCGACCTTGGTTCGGCGAATGGGACTTATGTTAACAACCGAAGAATCACAGAGTGTCGTGTGCGCAGAGGCGATGATCTGCGCTTTGATACCCTCAGTTTTTCTGTAGTAGGGCCCACAGATGATATTGATCGGACTGCAGTGCGTCCGGCCCTCCCGGAAATGGAGATCATGAAGCCTGTTGCAATGCCCTCTGGCGGTTCGGAGGCTGTAGATGTTACCCAGCCCTCTTTTGTTACTCCGGGCGGTGAACTGCAAGATATTCCCATAAGTAATGAGACCGATCGCAGGCCAGGTATTCGATTTTTGGGCCTGATTTTATTATCGGTAGCGAGTGCGGCTGCTTATTATTGGGCGAAAACCCAGGGGGTTATCTGATGAGTGCATCTGCTGAGTTGATGCTTTATACCACCCTTGGTTGCACCTTGTGCGAAAAGGCCAAGTTGGAAATTTGGCCTTTGCTTAAACAGTATGGGTTGCGACTGAAGGAGGTTGATATCGCCGATGATGATGAACTCTTTGAGCGATTTCGTTTGTCAATTCCAGTCGTTGGCCTTGGCAACCCTGATGATGTACGCGCTTGGCCATTCAGCCAGTCTCAACTGGATGAGTGGCTAGCGCAACGCTTAATTTAATCAGAGTTTGGTCCGGGACTCGTTCTCCCTGAGTAGTTGCAATTTGGTACCGCTGCGATAAGCGTAAATTACCGTATAAGCCAGTACATTTTGTACGTAGTTGCGCGTTTCACTGTAGGGGATAGTTTCAATCCAGACATCGTGAGGCAGGCGTTTGCGGGTTTCTTTCAGCCATTTCGCTACCCGGGTTGGTCCCGCATTATAGGCAGCGGCAGCGAGAAATCGATTATTATCAAATCGGTTGAGCAAGGTGCTCAGGTAAAAACTACCCAAAGCAATATTGGTACTGGGGCTCAGTAAATCCCAACTGCGACGGTAACGCACTCCGGCACGCCGTGCTGTGGCACGGGCGGTGGAGGGGAGTAACTGCATTAGTCCCAGGGCGCCGGAATTGGATTTTGCATCGTGGCTAAAATGGCTCTCCTGGCGTGCAACTGCATAGATCATGTAAGGCTCAAGTGGCGTGCTTTGTTGACCAATCTGGGCACTGACATCGCGCACTATATCCGCAAAGGCCAGGGGGAAGCGCAATTCCAGGTCATCTAAGTAGTCGGCCGCGAGTACTGACTGTATGGATTTGTGATACCAGCCCCAGGCACTGGCGACCTTGCCGGCTGCAAGTAGCTCTTCATGACTCATGGCTCTAGTGGCATAACTCCACTCCCTGCGCGCGTGAAAGAGTTCACCAATAGCTTGTAACTCGCGGGCACGCTGTAGGCCGGGGCGATTAGCCATCTCTTTTACTTGCACTGGTGTGATTGGGGCGGGACGGTGAACGAAGCTGTAATTCTGTCCCAGAGCATCGGCGGCGAGAAAACCATAATAGCTGCGTTCCCGCGCGGCTTTGCGGTATAGGACTGAGGAAGCCTCTGATCGCTCTTTGCCATAGAGCTCATCCAATGAGCGGGCTTTCCAGTAGAGCCAGCGGTCATGCTGTTGAGTTTCTTGAGGTAGTCTGTCGATCCAGAATGCGACTTGTTCCCAGTCCAGCTCCCGTAGCGACTGCCGCGCTAGCCACTCGATAGAGCGATTATCGTTGATCGTGTGTCTTTTTGTCAGGCGTAACAGGCCGGGCATATCCTCTTGACGTGCATATTGACGCGCCAAGTGACGGAGCATGTCATTCTGTTCCGCATCACTGAACAGAAGGCTGGCACTGTAGCGCTGCCAAGCTTGTTCAGCGCTTGCTGCATCTTTGCGGGCCAACCTGAGTAAACCGTGCAGGATAATATCTTTATTTTGCTTTGGGTTGCCTAGAAATTTGGAATAGTTGAGCAAGTGTTTGGGGGACTTGTGCACTTCGCGTAATAGCGCTGCTTTGCGGCTATAGGAATCCTCCATCTTCCTGGAGATATAGGCTGCAAGCGGCAAGTTCCCCTCTTTAATCGCGAGTAGGTGGCGTTTCCAGGCCATATCCTGAGTGAGGCCCCCATCTCGTATCCAGCGGGTAAAGACTGGGTCACACTCCTTAGCTTGGGAGTGCCCAACCAGCCAAAGTTCTCCTACAAGACGGTAGGCCTCTTCCTTGCTGCCGTTACGGCTTAGAGCATCGGCGTAATAACAGCGCAGACTGGCGCGATTATTTTTCTCAGGTTCGTAGTAGTTTAAGAAAGTGTCAAATTTGCGTTGTTTGCCAAGCTCTTTAAGTAGCCTGACCCGCATCCAGTCACCTATAGCGCTGCTTTCATTTTCGGTCAGAAATTGGTCAATTTCTTTTAAGGGCAGTTGGCGTAACTTTCTGCTGATGGCCCAATATTCAAGATACGGAGCCAGCGGATAGTTTTTTAGTTGGTTTTTCAACTCTCGTAGCTGATGCTGGTTGTTGTGCTTGATCGCAAGCCGGGCGCTACGCAGCTTCTCACGCTGGTTGGCAATGACCACCGGTAGCTCAGTTGATCCCTTCTCCCGCCCCTGTTCACGGACTTCGGTCAAAGCAGATACTGGAATAGCAAGGAAGCTCCAAACAAGTAAAAGTGAGATGAGTAGGGTCAATTGCTTTGTGTCGGCTGTCATCAAAGTTACCCTGTTAAAATTTGCGCCCTTGCAAGTTTGCGAGACGGCTCGGTAAAAAAGCGTAAAATAGCGGATTTTCCACAGGACCCGTAATAACAGTTTCGCGTATTTCATCTTGCGGATCCATTTTCCGGGTTTGTTAATTGTAGTGCCTAATTATGTTGCTTCTTTTGGATGGGGTTAGTCTCCGCTATGGGACCCAAGTACTTGCCGACAACGTCAGTGCAAAAATTGAGCGAGGTGATCGCATTTGTTTAGTGGGCCGAAATGGGGAGGGAAAGTCTAGCCTGTTACGATTGATAGCGGGGCAGGTGGACCCTGATGGCGGAGAAATCGTCCGGGCCAGTGGTATGGTAATGGCGACATTGGAGCAGGAGTTGCCGGTGGGCTGTACTGACTCCGTTTACAGCTATGTTGCTAAGGGGTTGGGTGAAATAGGTACAGTGTTGGCTGATTATCGTGATACCCCCACTGCTGAATTGCAAGGGCGCATAGAAGCTGGCCACGGATGGGACCTATTACCACGTATTGACAGTGTCCTGGATCGTTTGGGCCTTTCAGCAGATGAGCGGGTAGCAGACCTCTCGGGGGGGTGGCAGCGTCGTGCAGCCCTGGCCCGAGCACTGGTGACTGAACCCGATTTACTGATTTTGGATGAACCCACTAACCATCTGGATATTGCTGCGGTGGAGTGGCTTGAAGGATTCCTGGCCAACTATCGAGGCGCCCTGCTTTTCGTCAGCCATGATCGGGCGCTGGCGCAGAGGCTTTCCAGTGCAGTATGGGATCTGGACCGTGGTCACCTTCGTGTATTTCGCTGTCAGTTTGAGCGATACCAGGAAGAAAAGGAGAAGCTCCTGGAAGAGGAAGCGAGAAACGATGCCCTGTTCGACAAGAAGCTTGCTCAAGAGGAAGCTTGGATTCGCCAGGGTATCAAGGCGCGTCGAACCCGTAATGAGGGGCGTGTCCGTGCTCTGCAAGCACTGAGGCGTCAACGAGAGGCGCGCCGGAGCCAGCAGGGTATTGCCCGGATGTCCCTGGATAGTGGGGAGATGTCCGGCAAGCTGGTGGCGGAGTTAACCGATGTTTCCTTTGCTTACCCAGGTGAGCCCTCCCTGATTCAGGATCTCTCCTTCACCCTGTTGAGGGGTGATAAAGTCGGCTTGATCGGCCCCAATGGTGTCGGCAAGAGTACCTTGATTCGCGTGTTGCTAGGGGATTTGAAACCGCAATCCGGTCATGTACGCCTGGGTACCAAGCAACAGGTGGCTTACTTTGATCAGCGCCGTGATCAGCTCAACCCTGAACTTACGGTATTGGATAACATTGCTGAGGGACGGGACTCCGTAACTGTTGGCGGCAAAAGTCGTCACGTTATGTCCTACTTGTCGGATTTTCTCTTTAGTGGGGTTAAGGCCAGAACAAAGGTTGGCGCTTTAAGTGGAGGAGAGCGTAATCGAGCCCTTCTTGCAAAATTGTTTAGCCAGCCTGCCAATATCTTGGTACTTGATGAGCCTACCAATGATTTGGATGTAGAAACCCTGGAGCTGCTGGAGAAGTTGTTGCTGGAGTTCAGTGGTACCGTGTTACTGGTGAGCCATGATCGTGCTTTCCTGGATAATGTGGTGAATTCCTGCCTGGCTTTTGAAGGTGATGGGCGAATTTGTGAATATGTGGGTGGCTATGGAGATTTTATTCGTCAGGGAGGCAATTTTGCGGCGGATGCAAAAGTAGATAAACAAGAGACAAAGCCAGTAGAGACCGACTCGAAGTCTGCAGTAAGGGAAAAGGCGCCAGCAAAGAAAAAGAAGCTGAGTTATAAATTACAACGGGAGTTGGATAGCCTGCCCGCTCTGATTGACCAGCTTGAAGATGAAATTAGCGCTATTGAGATGGAGGTGGCCGAACCTCAATTTTATCAACAGGAGCAAACCCTGGTTCAGGCGCGCCTCAACTTGCTCGCAGAGAAGCAATCGGAGCTGGAAGCTGCTTTTGAGCGTTGGTCTGAACTTGAAGGTGGTGAAGAATAAGCGAGGGAATGGGCTGTTTTTGATACAGCCCATTATTTAATTACTCGTCATCTATATGCACTCTTACAGCCAGCACATCGCACTTGGCACCATGCAAAACCCCGTTAGCGGTTGAGCCAAGTAAGAGTGCTAGCCCATGGCGGCCGTGGCTGCCGATAATAATCAAGTCAGCTTCCAGGTCTTTGGCTAGGCGGTGAATTTCAGTCGAGGGTTGTCCCAGGATCACATGCTGTCTTTCGGAGGGAATGTTGAGCGGTTGTGCGGCTTTTTGTAGCTGTTCCTTGGCTTGGCTTTGAAGTTGGTCCTGAACTTCAGACAGGTCCATGGGGATATCCCCGCCATAGGCAAAAGTCAGCGGCTCAATGGCATGAACCAAACTGAGCTCAGCTCCAAATGCTCCGGCCAGTGCGGCGGCCTTATCCAGTACTTGGGAGGATTCCTCCGAGAGGTCCAGTCCAACCAAAATTTGTTGGTATTTCGCCATAATTTTTACTCCTGTCCCTTATACGTGCTCTTTGGGTGCACTTTTCGACAGACATTTTCAGTCTACCGTAAAAAAAACTGATTGACATAGATCACACAAGGCACCGCACAATAGTCATTTATTTCTACCTCTAAGGAGCCGTTATGTCCCAGTGGTTGCCGGTGATTATTATTGGCTTTGCCATCGCGCTGGTATTGGGGCCGGTGATGTGGCTAAAACCCAATCAACGTGACTCCCGCTTGGCTGATCTGCGCGGTCGAGCGGCGCAGAAGGGGATTACAGTGCAGATCCAGGCACTTCCCCCCGCGCTTGATAAAGGCACTGCTGCGGTTTATTACTACCGGTGGAATGACCGCAAGAGGTTGCAAATTGGTTGGACCCTCCAGCGCCAGCGGGTGGAGCATGAGCTGAACTTTGCCGGGAGTTGGGATTGGAGTAATGGTCGTGCTGCACCCAAGGCGGCATGGAAATATCTGCACAAATTACTCGACGCGATACCCTCCGGAAGCTATGCAGTTATTGCTACAGATATCGGATTGGGGGTGCAGTGGAGTGAAAATGGAGGTGATAAAGCCTTTGAAAAGCTCTCTACCTCTTTGGCGGAATACACCCCCCATATAGAAGAAGCAATACGTAAAGTGAGCCAGATAAAACTCCCGGAAGACTAGGTCTTCAAGGGGGGTACGGCTGCCGAAATTTGGCGTCGGAAGGCACTCTCACAAGTGGTTTTGAGGGGCAATTAATCCTGACTTGGTACGGAAAATTGTCAGCTTTGCTTGACCCCGCAGGAAGTGAGGCTTATATATTCGCGCAGCACAGGTCCGATGAAGGGACCTGAAAGGCTTCGGATAGCAGTAAAATTTTCATTTGAAATCAAAGGCTTATGGGTAAATCACTGGTCATCGTCGAATCACCGGCCAAAGCGAAAACGATCAACAAATACCTCGGTAAGGACTTCGTTGTGAAGTCCAGTGTCGGTCATATTCGCGATTTGCCAACCGGTGGGGGTAACAAGCAACCCGTAGACGCGAAGGAGCGTGCGCGGCGTGCAGCTGAAACTCGCAAGCTCTCCCCTGAGGCAAAGGAAGCTTACAAGCGCAAGAAAAACCGCGAGCAGCTTATCAAGCGTATGGGCATCGATCCCGATCACGGTTGGCAGGCGCACTATGAGATTCTACCGGGCAAAGAAAAAGTCGTAAGTGAGCTGCAGAAGCTTGCTGAGAGTGCCGACCACATCTACCTCGCGACGGATTTGGATCGCGAAGGGGAGGCTATTGCCTGGCATTTGCGCGAGGCGATAGGCGGCAATGATGATCGCTACCGACGTGTAGTTTTTAATGAGATTACCAAGTCGGCAATCCAGGAGGCTTTTAAAGACCCTGGGCGTTTAAATATCAACCGGGTTAATGCCCAGCAAGCTCGCCGCTTTCTCGATCGTATAGTTGGGTATATGGTGTCGCCCCTGCTTTGGGAAAAGGTAGCGCGGGGGCTCTCCGCTGGACGCGTACAGTCTGTTGCTGTGCGCTTGGTAGTTGAGCGTGAACGTGAAATTCGTGCATTTATTCCTGAAGAGTATTGGACCCTATTTGCAGATACGGCGACACATAAAGCAAACAAACTGCGCCTTGAAGTAAAAAAACAGGCTGGCGAGGTATTCCGTCCCACTAACGAGACTGATGCCAGTAGTGCTGCGCAGAAGCTGCAATCCAGTGAGTTTGTAGTCAGTGGTCGTGATGATAAGCCAACCAGTTCCAAGCCTGGCGCTCCCTTTATTACTTCGACACTGCAGCAGGCTGCGAGTAATCGCCTGGGCTTTAGTGTCAAAAAGACCATGACCTTGGCCCAGCGCTTGTATGAAGCCGGCCACATCACCTATATGCGTACTGATTCAACCAACCTCAGTAAGGAGGCGGTTGAATCGGCGCGTGAATATATTGGTGAAAATTACGGTGGTAAGTATCTTCCTGACACACCGAACAGCTACAGCAGCAAGGAAGGTGCCCAGGAAGCTCACGAGGCAATTCGTCCATCTGATGTTCGTATTGCGCCAAATATGCTTTCCGGAGCTGAACGGGATGCGGAGCGACTCTATAACCTGATTTGGCAACAGTTTGTTGCTTGCCAGATGACACCCGCTCAATTTACCTCCACCTCGATAGTGGTGACAGCAGGGGAGTTTGAGCTTCGCGCACGAGGCCGTGTTATTCGCTTTGATGGCTTCCTTAAAGTGGCTCCTCCCGCTGGCAAAAAAGACGAAGACCTTGTGTTGCCGGATGTGAAGGTCGGGGATAAGTTGGCTTTGGAAAAGCTGGACCCGAAACAGCACTTCACCAAGCCCCCAGCCCGTTTCAGCGAAGCAGCCCTGGTAAAAGAGCTGGAAAAACGTGGTATTGGCCGCCCCTCTACGTATGCTTCGATTATCTCCACCATCCAGGATCGCGGATATGTACGGTTGGAGAACCGTCGCTTTTATGCAGAAAAAATGGGCGATATCGTTACCGATCGCCTTAGTGAGAGCTTCAAGAACCTGATGGATTATGGGTTTACCGCGAATCTTGAGGAATCCTTGGATGCGGTGGCCGATGGAGATAAGGGTTGGAAACAGTTACTTGATGAGTTTTATCAGGACTTTTCCTCGCGCCTTGAGAAGGCACAGTCAACTGACGAGGGCATGCGCCGCAATACCCCGACAGATACGGACATTGAGTGCTCAAAGTGCGGCCGCCATATGCAGATTCGAACCGGCTCCACAGGAGTTTTCCTGGGGTGCTCCGGTTATGCTTTACCACCCAAGGAGCGTTGCACCAATACCATGAATCTGGTTTCTGGTGATGAAGCGGTGGATGCAGATAAAGATGAAGAAGCAGAATCCCGGCTGCTGCGTGAGAAGCGCCGTTGTGCCATATGTGGTACAGCGATGGATAGTTACCTTGTCGATGAACACCGCAAGCTGCATATCTGTGGTAACAATCCGGATTGCAGTGGCTATGAAGTGGAGCAGGGAACTTTCAAAATCAAGGGTTATGATGGCCCAATTATCGAGTGTGATAAATGCGGCAGTGATATGCAGCTAAAGTCCGGTCGCTTTGGAAAATACTTCGGTTGTACCAATGAAGCTTGTAAGAATACCCGTAAGCTTTTGAAAAATGGCCAACCGGCTCCCCCGAAAATGGATCCGGTATCTATGCCAGAGTTGGCCTGCTTAAAAGTGGAGGATCACTATATCCTGCGTGATGGGGCTTCGGGTTTGTTCCTTGCTGCCAGCCAGTTCCCTAAAAATCGTGAAACTCGCGCACCACTGGTGAGGGAGTTGCTCCCGCATAAGAGTGAGATTGATCCTAAATACACTTTTCTGTTCTCTGCTCCTGTTGAGGATGATCAGGGACGGGATACAGTAATTCGTTTTAGCCGCAAGACCCAAGAGCAGTATGTACAGTCTGAGGAGGAGGGCAAGGCAACGGGGTGGCGAGCCTTCTACCGCGATGGTAATTGGCAGGTTGAGGCCGGCAGTAAGGCTACCACAGCGAAGCGCAAGCCAGTGCGTAAAAAAATAGCTGCAAAAAAGTAAATGAGTAATCCTTTTACAGGGCAGGTTGCCTCGGCTCTGCGCAAAGCCCAGCTGTTACTGCAGCTGACCAGTGATGTGTCACCGCTGCAAAGTGCCGCACTTGAGGAGGCGGTTGTGTTGCAGCTCTGGAAAGCATACAGAGCTTTTCTTGTTGAGCTTTCGCATCAGCTGCAGCTGGGTTTTGAGCCGGAGTCCCTTCAGATGATAGCTGACAGCCTTGAGACTCAGGGCAGGGCCAGTAATGAGGTGAAAGAGTTACAGCAATTGAATGAGCAGCCCGATAGTTGGCTAAATCAGCTGCTGCAAGCCTGGACTTTGCTATTGTCATTGCCGTCAAATACTGAGGTTAAGCGCGAAGCGCCCAATTTGATACCGATACATAATGTTGGTCGGGAACCGGTAACAATTACCGTTCAAGGGCTCACGCAATGGCATAAATCTATGGTTGAGTTGATTCGTAGGCAGCGGGCCAATCTGGAAGAGTGTTAGTCGCAGGTACTTTCGTACCATGTTTCTCAGCTTTTAGGCCCCTGATACTTCTAATTTGCCTGTGGTACACTGTGCGCAAACTGATGTGCAGTGAAGGAAAAGCGAATGTCCTCCGAAACTTTCGAAATTATTGAGCTGGCCAATGGCGATGTGGCATTGCGTCGTGCTGGTCACAAGGAGGACCCTCTGGTGAGTATTCATTTCTCAGCTGAGAGTCTACAATTCCTGAGAAAACACAAAGTGGCTGTTGCGCGTGCAATGCTGGAAGCAGGTATAGAAACTGTACAGAATTTGGATGATCTGGAGCCTGGTTACTTTGAAGAAGAAGATGAGTCGATGCCGGTTAGCCATACTATCCATTGATTGAATGGTTAACAGAGATATGATTCAACAGCGGCCATTGGCCGCTGTTGTTGTTTTAGCTTTGAGATAAATACAGGTTATGGTGTTTGACGAATGACGCCTACTGCCAAGCCTTCGATCACAAAGTTCTTATCCCGCATATCCACCTGGATAGTTTCAAAGTCTTCATTCTCTGGCAGCAGTTGAACAGTCGCTTGATTACCTTTACGGCGGAAACGCTTAACAGTTACTTCCTCGTCAATTCTCGCTACGACAATCTGTCCATTCCTGACTTGCTCAGTTTTCTGTACTGCAAGCAAATCCCCATCCAGAATCCCCGCATCGCGCATACTCATTCCATGAACCCGCAATAGGAAGTCTGCAGGGGGGTGAAAGAAGCTGGCAGGAAGGTCGCAGTAATCCTCAATATGCTCTGTAGCAAGAATTGGGTTGCCTGCGGCTACACGCCCGATAATGGGAAGCCCCGACTGGTGATCGGGGATACGAATTCCACGTGAGGCGCCGGCAACCATCTCAATGGCCCCTTTTCGCGCCAGTGCTTTCAGGTGCTCTTCTGCTGCATTTGGTGAGCGGAACCCCAGTTCCTGAGCGATTTCCGCTCGAGTGGGAGGGTAGCCAGTATCATCGAGATAGGCTTTGATGAGCTCTAATACCTGAGCCTGGCGTGCGGTGAGATTGGTCATAGATTTACCTAGCTTTTCTGTATTTATATACAGTTGCTGGGATTATATACAGAATTAAGCTTCACGCAATCCTAACACCCGCCTCTTCATAAGCTGCTACATTGTTTATGAAAACAAGTAATGAGAGTAATCGTTGAAAGATCTGACAACGAGGGAAAAAAATAATGTTAGATGTGAAAATGCCAGAGGCATGGCGGGTTCTGCGAATTCAGTCCGAGTTGGTTGATGGAATAGAGCGCCTGGTAGCGCTCAGTGGAGCAGTAACAGTTTTTGGAGGGGCGAGGTTTACCGAGGATAGCCCTGAATATCAACAGGGGGTAAAGCTGGGAGAGCTGTTGGCTGCGGAGGGGGTGCCCGTGATTACAGGTGGAGGGCCCGGCCTTATGGAAGCCTGTAATAGAGGAGCCTTCGATCAGCCAGGCACCTCCATTGGGTTAAACATAGAGCTGCCTTTCGAGCAGGCGGCGAATCCATACCAGGATATCAGTTTAAATTTTCGTTATTTCTTTGTTCGTAAATTTATGTTTGTTAAGCACGCAGTAGGCTTTGTGGGCTTGCCTGGTGGCTACGGAACGCTGGATGAACTGTTTGAAGCGCTGACATTGGTGCAGACACAAAAGGTCCGTCGCTTCCCCATCGTGCTTGTGGGTAAGCGCTATTGGGCAGGACTCTACAATTGGTTGGTAGATACAGTACTTGAACGAAATTGTATTGATGCCAGTGACCTGGATTTATTTCATATCGTGGATACCGTCGAAGAGACAGCGGACCTGATTATGAAATATATGCGGACCAGGGACTGATCAAACGCGACTCTATAAATGCCAACATCTGATACTGAAAGCTCCACAATGAGTTGGCCAGTGATTTAATGGGTTTTGTAGTCTAGTCAGCTCAATTCAAATTTTCTTGATAAGAGATAAACCCTCTTTGCGTTTTTATTGCTAAAAATGGTAGCTGCTTTAGGCAAGGTCCCGGTAGCCTTTTCGTTGAAGTTGCAATAATTCAAATTCTTTCATTGCTCAAAGTTAGTTCTTAAAGCGTTGGAACTTCCATAGAGTCTATTCTTTATTCAGTTCCTTCCAGCTTCTTAGATTATTTAAGGTTATTTTTTTGGAGATTGAATTGTGCCAATTTTCGGCCCCCGATTGTCGAGGCCTGTGAACTTGGGGGATCTGCTATCTCTGCCCCTGAATAGCAGGCCGGATACAAAGGCATTAGTTTCAGGAAGTCGAGAATGGACTTGGAGGGGGTTGCAGAAGGATATTGATGCTCTGGCCAAGGGGTTGATCACAATGGGATTACACAAAAGTGATCGGGTCGCAACCCTGATGCCTAACCGGGGTGAAATGCTCGTTTTTTATCTCGCATGCTTGAAAGTGGGGCTGGTGGTTGTCCCGCTAAACTACAGGTACACAACTCTGGAGATTGACTACGCTCTTGAAAAGAGTGGCGCAGTTGCGCTAATTATAGGTGCAGAGCGGAGTGAGGATATCCAGGATAGTAAATTTATTGGTAAATTAAAAAAAGGGTTTCTTTACTTTGGTGGTGTGTTCGAAGATACAAGAAGTTATGAAGGTCTAATCAATGCCGGTGGGCAGCCTGCTGAAATTCCTGTATCCAGTATCAGTGATCCTGCATTTTTATTTTTTACATCTGGAAGTACTGGCAAGCCAAAAGCCGTTGTGCACAGCTTGCTATCCTTTGGTTCTATCGTAGCTGGTTTCGTTGCTGCCCTGAAGTTAACTCGAGACGATATCGTTCTGCCTGGAGGTTCAATCGCACATGTCGGGTCGCTTTCAACGGCCCTGGCAGCTCTATCCGTGGGTGCGAAGACAGTTATTCCACAAAGTTTTGATGGTGAGGAAATTCTGTCGATATTGCGGAGTAGCCGGCCAACTATTTTGGTTATGGTTCCGGCAGTATTTATTGCAATGGAACGCAATCCGGGAGCCAGGCGTGAAGATTTTGAATCTCTTCGAGTGTGCTTCACAGGCGGAGACAAATTTCCAGTAAATATTGCTAAAGAATTTACCAACAAAACCGGCCATATGATCCAGGAAGGATATGGACTGACAGAAGCTCCCGACTGCCTTTTCAATCAATCGCTCTCACCAGATAAAGCTGGATCTGTAGGTACTGTTGCTCCAGGCTACGTTGCTAGCCTGCGCGATGAGAAAGGCCAGGAAGTGGCACCTAATGTTGATGGCAATCTCTGGCTCCGTGGGTCGCCAGTTATGACTGGCTACTGGAAAAACCCCCAGGCAAATAGGGAGGTGTTATCTGATGGTTGGTTTGATACGGGCGATGTTATGCGTGTCGACTCTGATGGTTGTTTTTGGTTTCGCGGTCGAAAGAAGCAAATTATTGTCCACGATGGCTCAAATATATCGCCTCAGGAAGTAGAGGAAGCTCTCATGGAGCATCCGTCTGTAAATCTAGCAGGCGTAATCGGTATTCGTGATGACACGCACGGGGAGAGCGTTTGGGCTTTTATCACCTTGAAAAAAAATGTACCTATGCCAAGTGTCAGTGAAGTTATTCGTTTTGCAAAAAAACGTATTGGATACAAGGCTCCGGAGGTAGTCGAAATTCTGGCGGATATGCCAATTAATCCAACAGGAAAAATTGACAGGGTGGCCTTAAAGAGGCTTGCCGAAGCCCAGTTGGTTCAAGGCAAGGAAAAGTGAATATATTTGGGGCCTGGTGTCACAGGCGAAGGCACCTCCGTATTTGTGCTTCCAGCAAATCAAAATCTCAGATCTGGCTTTTTTGCTCTATAGGATGAATCGAGAAGCCCTCCGATATTTTTCCGAGCCGTCCTCTATATACCTGTGTAATGTGACTTAGGGTGAAGCACTGTAACCGCTTCCAGCTGATGAAGGAGATGAGTGCCGTTGGCTGAGCAATGGAATGTGCTACTCTGGCCAGAGTTAAACAACTGTTTTAAATGATGGTTTGAGAGATATGAGCCAGACGGATACTGTCAGCCGCATTCTGGATGCAGCCGAGGCCCTGTTTGCAGAACGTGGTTTTACTGAGACTTCCCTGCGCACAATTACGAGTACTGCAGGGGTTAACCTGGCTGCGGTTAACTATCACTTTGGTTCAAAGAAAGAGTTGATCCAGGCGGTTTTTGAGCGATTCTTGACCCCCTTTACCGAAGACCTTGAGGCCGAGTTAGATCGTCGTATCGCCACCGGCCAAGAGCTGCACGTGGAGGGATTATTAGAGAGCCTCTATCGAGTGGGCCTCGGTGGTTTGAGTGACAGAGGGCTCGATCCACAGCGTTTTATGCGCCTATTGGGGCTGGCCTATACGCAGTTCCAGGGGCACTTACGTCGCTTTATAGTGTCTCGATACGGGGATAGTTATCGCCGTTTTGCAGGCTTGTTGGCTGAGGCCTTACCGGGTGTGGACCCTGTAACCTTTTATTGGCGCCTGTACTTTATGCTGGGGGCTACGATCTTCACCCTGTCGAGTTACGATGCCATAGAAGCTATCCTGAGAGAGGATTTTGGTGCACAGAGCAGCCTGCCGGAGACCCTTGAGCGGTTGGTTCCGGCGGCCTCTGCAATGTTGAAGGTGGAGGCTATCTAGTTTTAAGTGGCTCTTATTGGCTGATAACAGAGGAATAGAATATGTCTGCACCCTTGGGACCGGTCATGGTTGATATTGAGGGATTAGAGCTTACCGATGCGGACTGCGAGCTTCTGCGTCATCCCCTTGTTGGCGGGTTGATTTTCTTCGCACGTAATTACCGGGATCGCGCGCAGCTGCAAGGCTTGATAGCGGATATTAGAGCTGTACGCCCTGAGATTTTAGTAGCTGTTGATCAGGAGGGGGGCAGGGTTCAACGCTTTCGTTGCGAGTTTACCCGTTTGCCATCTATGCAAGTATTGGCAGCGAAGGCCAGCGAGGAGCAGTTGCAGGACGTGGGTTGGCTATTGGCCACTGAATTGCTGGCGGTAGGGGTGGACTTCAGCTTCGCCCCGGTATTGGATGCTGATGATCAACACAGCCGAGTGATCGGCGACCGCAGCTTTTGTGCAGATCCCAAGCGTTTGGAGCTATTCGCACGTCCATTTATGCGAGGAATGCACGAAGCAGGCATGGCGACAACGGGTAAGCATTTCCCTGGTCATGGCCATGTACTAGAAGATAGCCATGTAGAGCTTCCTGAAGACAAGCGTTCACTGGAGCAGGTAATGGAGTCCGATGCCTTACCTTTTGTGGACTGCATCGCCTCCTCTCAATTGGATGCAATAATGCCAGCACATATTCGTTTCGTGAATATTGACAGTCAGCCGGTCGGATTTTCCCGTTACTGGCTACAAGACATCTTGCGAGGGCGATTGGGTTTTGGCGGTGTTATCTTTAGTGACGACCTGTCGATGGAGGGGGCTGGTGCTGCAGGCGGTTATGGAGGGAGAGTTCGTGCAGCGCTGGAGGCGGGATGTGATATGGGGGTTATTTGTAACAACCGAGACGGCGCCTTGGAGGCGCTGGCCGCCCTGCAGGACTACATACCCCAGGTAGAATCCAGCGAGCGCTTGAAAGCTATGCGTGGCAGGCCCTTGATAACATCCTGGTCGGAACTTGAAAAGAGTGCGCGTTGGCATAGAACCCGTGGCTGGTTGGCGTCGATAATGCATTAAGGGCTCGAAATTTTGATGCCCGCCCAAATTATCTGGGAGTATCAGAAAGATTGTCGAGCTCAGTTTTAGATGAGCGGAGGGGGTATTCGTGGAATCCGTAGATAGCATTCTAATGTCTTGGCTCGGTGAGAACCGGGTTTGGATAGTATGGGTTTTCCTTATTGTGCTGGCTTCAGCTTTGGGAGCCTGGGCCTTTGGGCGCTTTGTACAGCGATTAGCGGCAAGAGCCGAGAAGACGGTTAATCCGTGGGATGATGCTCTTGTTGGGGCCATGTCACCACCTGGACCAGTGCTTGTTTGGCTTGTGGGATTGACTGTTGCCGCGCAGCGGGCAGGACAGGCTACCGGGGCTGAGATTTTCTCTCTGGCTGAACCAATACGGGAGATAGGGCTTATCCTGGTTCTATCCTGGTTTGCCTGGCGATTTTCCCATAGTGCTGAGCACAACCTGTGTAACCCTCGCTATATTGGCAAGCCGATGGATGCCACTACAGTGCGGGCAATCGGAAAGTTGGTGCGGGCCTCCATCGCTATCACTGCCGGCATAGTCATCATGCAGTTTCTTGGCTATAGCGTCAGTGGCGTGTTAGCGTTTGGCGGCATTGGTGGGTTGGCAGTGGGTTTTGCAGCCAAGGACCTGTTGGCCAACTTCTTTGGCGGGCTGATGATTTACTTGGATCGTCCATTTGCCGTGGGCGACTGGATACGCTCTCCGGATAAGGAAATTGAGGGTACCGTTGAGGATATTGGCTGGCGCCTGACACGCATCCGCACCTTTGATATGCGCCCTGTGTATGTTCCCAATAGCATCTTCACTCAGATTTCTGTGGAGAACCCCTCGCGAATGCTCAATCGCAGGATCTTTGAGACCATCGGCATCCGTTATGAAGATGCCCATTCAATGGCTTCAATAGTGGCGGATGTTAAAGAAATGTTACAGCAGCATCCTGAAATTGACTCTAATCGAACCCTTATAGTCAATTTCAATAGTTTTGCTGCATCGTCGTTGGATTTCTTTATATATACCTTTACCAGAACAACAGATTGGGTGAGATATCACGAAATCAAACAGGACGTTCTGTTAACTATCCTAAAAATTGTCGAAAAACACGGTGCCTCCTGTGCGTTTCCGACTTCGACTATTCATATTGCCGATATTCCTTCATTAGCCCGTGAGGCCGCGTTAGACAGTTGAGTATAGGGAGTGCAATAAGGTACAAATGATTAGTTTATATATGGTCTCTAAGTGATATTTTGACGGTTAATTACCCATACTGGTAAAAACGTAGTATTTATTTCACATAGAAACCTAGACACTGGCGCTGTTTTATCTAAGAATCAGGGTACGTCCTTTGGGTATCTACCTAAAGGATTAAGCAAGATAGCATTCTGCATGAAGCAGTCTGTTAACAATGGGGTGGCGTTTGCCCCTCTTGCCGAAAGTAGTATTGAGGTAATTGAGGTAGGCGCAATAACAATAATGAGGTTTTCTCAATGAGTGATCGCGTTACAGGTACTGTGAAGTGGTTTAATAACGCACGGGGTTATGGCTTCATCACCTGTGGAGAAGGAACTGAAGACATTTTTGTTCATTATCGCAGCATTCGCGGCGAGGGTTATAAAACCCTTAACGAGGGGCAGGCGGTAGAGTTCGAAATGCAACAAGGTGACAAAGGACTGCTGGCGGAAGATGTTGTTCCCTGTGAGTGATTTACGGATCGCTCGTTGAAAGAACTGTTGTCGTGTAGGGTTGTGCAGATACCTGCTGCCAGCTCTGCCAGCGCCTCTGGAAAAGTGGGCTGAAAGGTCCGCTTTTCTATTCCGTTTCCTTCATTGGATTGGTTCCTTTTTTCCGTAGGTTAAGAGGTTGGCTATTTTGTGACTGTTGATATTGCTGCGGTCTAAATGCCCGCCGCCAGTATATTTTGATTCTCGTTTTATTCTCTCGCTTAACCCAGTTGAATTAACCTCTCATTAATTTTTAGAATTAATCAATTTGAAACCTGTTTAATGTTATAGGCTTCTTTCCCAATTGTGCCCCAAAATTCTGCGGTTAGTGAAAATGTATTGTCCAATCAAAAGAGTGTAAGGAAAGAAAATTGATAATTAAGCGTATGTTGAAAAAAGTGGTTTGTTATAAGAGCTGATTTCTGCATTTAGTTTATAAAAAATTATTCTTTAGTCTTTTTGCATGCAATGTACTTAATTCGAAATTTATTAACTGACTTTAAATTTGGTTGTATCTTGGGGGGAGTGTAGATTGGCGAGGTAAAGGATTAAAGTAATACCCCCCATTGTTGTGGGGGATAAGTTGGCTAGCTTAAGGTTTTATTAGTCAGTTTCCAGTATTCGAAATATTATTCTCTATGGTATTGCTTGCTTTTATATCTTCTTCTGTCGGTTTAGCTACGGTGCGGACTTCAATCAGAATACCGAAGGCGGGGTGGTCGATATAGTGTAATTGTCCGCTACGTAAGCGGCGTTCATGTTGCAAGCGGGCAGTGTGAGCGGCATAAACCATATGCTCAGTTTCCAGCTGGGGTTCGCTTAGCGTTACAGGTTCATAGTCTGACAAGGAATTTGGGACATCCTGTAGCGCAACGCTCTTATAGTTTTCTTCAGACTGTGCCCTGCTTTTTATTTCCAGTGGAGCTTCGACGGCGACCCTTGGTCGTTGTGGCAACAATACGCCATCAACGGAAGCTGGGGTGGAAAAATCATTTAGCCAGAGGTCTGTGCTGATGTGGAGATAGCGGGAGACGCTCAGGGTGATCGAGCCTCCCAGTTGGCTGTGGCCTTGGAAGGTGTCGCCGCCGTCGATCAGAATGGCGGGGGAGTTTCGCTTTTGCTTCAATATTTGGCGCCATGCCTTGTGAAACAGAATCCGGTCACCACCTCTTGCAAGGGCAGTAGCCTTGTTGCCCAGTAGGGTTGCTGTGGGCGAGAGGAGTAAACTGGAGTGACTTCCTGACTCTACCTTATCGCCATTGGTTTCCAGCGGCTCAAATCCCAACGGCTCATCGGTGCTGACTTCTTCCCCGGCCAGCTCTGTTAGAGATACCGCTTCTGGAGAGGGGGTCGGTTGTGGGTTTTCCTGGCGGGTCTCGAAGTCCACCCAGTTGGAAGGGTACTCCAGGCGTGGATTTGCTGGCCAGTTTTCACTAGTCTGCGCCATGCCTTGGGGGCGCTCGAAAATGATCATCTCGATTTCGAAAGTGTTCCCTGCATAGTTGGCGGCTTGCGTGCCTGCAGCAGCGAGCGCCAGGGCTAGGGTGGAGCAGAGGCGAGTTATCCTTTTCACGGTCATGGAGTTACCACTTTTCATCTTTCTATGGTCGGTGCCTGGAGGAGCGGCCGAAGCCAGTTTTTGGTGTCGGTAATTTTGGCAGCAGGAATTGCTGGTGTCGATCGATCACCTCACTGGCTGCGAGATATTATCATTGCGCTAGCCGCTCCAAAACTTCATTGATTTCCTGCAGCTTGCGATCTGGACCTTCCTCATCAAGGCTGAAGTTTAGTTGGTTGGCGCCTGCCAATTGATAGCGGCCAGGTTGGGTTTGAACCAGCTTTACCAGGGTGAGAGGGTCTACCTGGGTTGTGTCAGCAAACTCTATTCTGCCGCGGGCGGCAGAGGCTTCCAGCTTGCGAATGCCCATTTTATCCGCCTTCAGTTTGATTTCAGTGGTGCGGAACAGGTGCTTTACCGACTCCGGCAGCAGGCCAAAACGATCTATCATCTCTACTTGCAGCTCCTTGAGTTGTTGGCGATCGACAGCGTTGGCAATGCGCTTGTACATCATCAGGCGGCCGTGCACATCGGGTAGGTAGTCTTCAGGGATGAGTGCCGGCACTCGCAGATTGACATCAACCGCAGGAGACTCCAGAGGTTCATCGATATTGGGTGTGCGCCCCTCGCGAATTGCCTTTACTGCTCGGTCGAGCATCTCCATATACAGGTTGAAGCCTACACTTTGGATCTGCCCGCTCTGTTCTTCGCCAAGTAGCTCACCGGCACCGCGAATTTCCAGATCGTGAGTGGCCAGAGTAAAGCCTGCCCCCAGATCCTGGGCTTCACTGATTGCTTCCAGTCGCTTTACAGCATCGCTGGTCATGGAGCGCTTGCTGGGTGTCAACAGGTAAGCGTAGGCCTGGTGGTGGGAGCGTCCTACTCGGCCGCGCAGCTGATGAAGCTGAGCCAGCCCGAACTTATCTGCGCGCTCAATCAGGATGGTATTGGCGGTGGGGACGTCGATACCGGTCTCAATTATGGTGGTACACACCAGCACGTTAAAGCGTTTGTGGTAGAAGTCACTCATGACCTGTTCCAGCTCGCGCTCGCGCATTTGCCCGTGGCCAATACCGATACGCGCTTCAGGAATCAGCTCTTGCAGTTCCCGGGCAATACGCTCGATGCTCTTGACTTCGTTGTGCAGGAAATATACCTGGCCACCACGCAGAATTTCCCGGAGTATGGCCTCCTTTACCAGGGCGTCATCGCGCTCACGTACAAAGGTCTTTACCGATAGGCGGCGCGCCGGAGGAGTGGCAATCACCGAGAGGTCGCGAATACCGGCCATTGCCATATTTAAAGTGCGAGGAATTGGTGTGGCAGTCAGGTTGAGAATATCGACTTCTGCACGCAAACTCTTGAGGCGTTCTTTCTGGCGTACGCCAAAGCGGTGTTCTTCATCAATAATCAGCAGTCCCAGATTTTTAAAGTCCAGGTCACTCTGTAGCAGCTTATGGGTGCCGACCAGGATGTCCACTTTGCCACTGGCTACTTTTTCTTTCACGCTGTCCACTTCCTTGCCTGATCGGAAGCGTGAGATCACTTCAATATTGATAGGCCAGTCTGCAAATCGGTCCTGGAAAGATTGAAAATGCTGCTGAGCGAGTAGGGTCGTTGGCACCAGCATGGCCACTTGCTTGCCTGCATGAGCGGCGACAAATGCCGCACGCATGGCGACTTCGGTTTTGCCAAAGCCCACGTCGCCACAGACCAATCGGTCCATGGGTTTCTTCGACAGCATATCGCCAATCACGGATTCAATGGCCTGCTGCTGGTCTGGCGTTTCCTCGAAGGGGAAGGCCGCAGAGAACTCTCGGTAAGCCAGCTTGGGATCGGCAAAGGCATGGCCGACACGTGCCTCCCGGCGAGCGTAAATATCCAGGAGTTCGGCGGCGGCATCGCGCACTTTTTCAGCGGCTTTGCGCTTGGCTTTCTGCCACTGTTCACTGCCCATTTTGTGCAATGGAGCCAGGGCTTCATCAGCGCCAGAGTAGCGGCTGATCAGATGCAGGCTGGCTACGGGCACATAGAGCTTGGCCTCATTGGCATACTCCAAGGTTAGGAATTCAGCGGGTTGGCCGTCGATCTCCAGGTGTTGCAAGCCGCGATAGCGACCCACGCCATGATCAATATGTACTACCGGGGCGCCTATACGCAGTTCCGCCAGGTTTTTAACTGCATTGTCTGCGTCGTCCTTAGCTTTCTTGCGGCGACGCTGCTGTAGTACCCGTTCGCCGAATAGCTGCGGCTCAGCGATTAAATTAATGGAGGGGTCAGTAAGTAGCAGCCCTTGGTCAAGGGGGGCGACGGTGATGCCGATGGCTTCATCGCTGTGCAGGAACGCCTCCCAGCTGGCAAAGGCTGGGGGAGCCAGGCGAATGCCTTTAAGGAGTTCCAGCAATGCCTCACGGCGCCCGCCACTTTCCGCGCAGAAAAGCACCCGCCCAGAGCATTCCATCAGGTAGCTTTCCAGAGCTGCCATGGGTTGTTCAGCTTTACCATCTACGGGTAGGGTCGGCGGTACCAGGGTGGCAAAATTGTAGTTGCCCTGACTATCCGGCAGAGTATCGGTGGAGAAAATGGCTCTCGGCATGGACTTGAGGGCGCCGTTGAATTCATCCACATCGAGCAGGATCTGACGGGGTTGTAGTATAGGGCGAGTCAGGTCGCCGCAGCGGCTCTCATAGCGATTGCTGACCTCACGCCAGAAGCTCTCTATTGCTGCTTGGATATCCCCCTGAATGAATGCCTGGCTGTTCTCGGGAAGGTAGTCGAAGAGGTTCGCGCATTTATTATCGAAGAATAACGGCAGGTAGTATTCAATACCCGCTGGGGCTATGCCCGCGCTGATATCCTGGTAGATAGGTACCAGGCTGGGGTCGGCCTGGAATTGCTCATGCCAGTTCTGGAGGAAGCCGGAAAGTCCGGCTTTGTGCATGGGAAATTCCCGCGCGGGGAGCAGATGAATCGTTTCCACCTTGTCCACAGTGCGCTGGGTTTCTGGGTCAAAAGTACGCAAGGATTCGATTTCATCGTCAAACAAATCGATGCGATAGGGCAGCGGGCTGCCCATGGGAAATATATCCATTAAGGAGCCGCGCACGGCAAATTCACCATGCTCATAAACGGTGTCCACGCAGTGATAGCCCGCCTGCTCCAATAAGCGCCGCTGGATGTCGATATCAAATTGTTGCCCCTCGCTCAGGATCAGGGCGTTGCCGGCAACATAGTCGCACGGGGGTAGGCGGTGCATCAGGGTACTTACCGGCACTATCACAATGCCGCTGCCCATTTTGGGCATTCGATAAAGGGTGGCAAGGCGGTCGGAAATGATGTCCTGGTGAGGTGAGAAAGTATCGTAGGGAAGTATCTCCCAGTCAGGGAAATGAAAGATCTCAAGTGGCTGTTCCGGGCCGTCATCTCGCTGAGGTTTGTTAAAAAATTTCAATTGCACCTCTAATCGGTGCGCCTCAAGGCTATCTCCAGTGATCAGCAGTGTCGGGGATTTGCTGTTGCGAGCTGCGTTTAATACGGCGAGCGCGGCCGCTGCGCCATGCAGCTGCCCCCAGAATTGCCGGTCATTGCTGTTGAGAAACTTTGGTGGAGTCAGGGGCTGTATATCGGTCATCTTTCCTTATATATCCGCGCTTTCATCTGCTGTAGTGCCAGGGGCGGCTATTGTAGCCGTGAAAGGGTCTGGCTGCAGTCTATGTTAACCGTGCCTGTGCTTTGGGTTGCGAACGGCTACGCTTTTTTTGATATTGCACTACATCCGGCAGCGGGCTAGCGAAAAGGTAGTTTTACTACATTTTTTTGACTTTTTTTTGCCCAGTTGCGTAGGCATAGGTGAATACTGATAATGCGCAGCCACATGGCCCTGGTGAGGTATCAGGCCGTGATTTCCTGCCTATTAATATTTTGCAGAGGTGTCTGACAGTGACTCAGAAGCGACCGAAGCCCGCGGACTTTTTCAAGGACTGGAAGCAGCGTGAAGCGCTGGCCGAATCCATGATCCCGATGATCGGAAAGCTCAACCGCGAGCAAAACGTCGGTATTTATATGTACGGCCGCAACCTGGTAAATCGCTCAGTTCTGAGCATTATGAAAGCGCACCGTTTCGTGCGTCAGGTTGAGGAGAATGAACTCTCCGAGTTTGAAACCTTCCCTGTGTTGGAAGCTATCTGCAAATTGGACCTGGGTCCTGTACACATTGACCTGGGAACCCTGACCAATAAATTTATGCGCGACGATCGCAATCTGTCTGTAGACGATTTCGTACGTGAGGAACTGGCGGATGCCAGTGGTGCTGGCAAGCCTTTGCCTGAGCCCAAGGATGTAGTGATCTACGGCTTTGGCCGTATCGGTCGCTTGGTTGCTCGTTTGCTGGTTGACAAAGCTGGCAGCGGCGACGTCCTGCGCCTGCGCGCAATCGTGCTGCGTAAGGGCAAGGCCCCGAATGATCTGGTGAAGCGCGCCTCCCTGCTGCGTCGCGATTCCGTACACGGCGCCTTCCAGGGCACTATCCGCGTGGATGAGGAGACTAGCTCCTTGATCTGCAACGGTAATGAGATCAAGGTCATCTATGCCAACTCTCCGCAGGAGGTGGATTACACCGAGCACGGTATTAACGATGCAATCATCGTGGATAGCACCGGTGTATGGCGTGACGAAGATGGCCTGAGTCAGCACCTGGAAAGCCCAGGTGCTTCCAAAGTGATCCTGACCGCTCCGGGTAAAGGCGATATCAAGAATATCGTTTACGGTATCAACAACGGTGACATCAAGCCAGAAGACAAGATCCTTTCCGCAGCATCCTGTACCACTAACGCTATCGTGCCGGTACTGAAGGCTATGATGGACGGCTACGGTGTTGAGCATGGCCACGTGGAAACCGTGCATGCATATACCAACGACCAGAACCTGATCGACAACTACCACAAGGGTGAGCGTCGCGGTCGCGCAGCTGCGTTGAATATGGTTCTGACTGAGACCGGCGCTGCCAAAGCTGTCGCCAAGGCGCTGCCAGAGCTAAAGGGCAAGCTCACTGGTAATGCGATTCGTGTTCCGACCCCGAACGTTTCCATGGCGATCCTCAACCTGAATTTGGGTAAAGAGGCCACCAAGGAAGAGCTGAATGAGTACATGCGTGAAGTGGCTCTGCACTCTCCGCTGCGTCAGCAGATCGACTACACCAACTCTCCGGAAGTAGTGTCCAGCGATTTTGTTGGCTCCCGCCGTGCCTGCGTATTCGATTCCAATGCAACAATCGTTGACGGTAAGAATGCGGTGCTTTACTGCTGGTACGATAATGAGTTCGGTTATAGCTGTCAGGTGGTTCGCTGCCTGGAAGATATGGCCGGCGTTCGTTACGAGTTGTTCCCCAAGAAAGACTGAGGCGTCAGCTGAAAGTCTCCAGGTCGGTCTCAGGGGCCGGCCAGTGGGGTGAGGCGGCTCTCGTAGCCGTCCGCCCGGATCTCTCCAAATCCCTGTTTTTCCAGTAAAAATTTCTCAACTTAGTGTTAGTTAGAGACTTCCCAGGCTGGTAAAGCCTCTGTCCCATCTTTATAATGCGCGCGATTTTGCGGGGCGGCCGTGCGCCGAGAAGTTAGCGCGCACAACCTTTTAGTTAGCTTCCTTCCGCCCGGTCTACGGGTGAAACGGCATAAGCCCTCGCTACATGGAATTCCACAGTATGGCTCGCCAGTCTGGGATCGACTGTTTGTCAGTTTGAACCCGGAACGGTGGGCCGTATTGCAATTTTATAAACTAGAAACTTAGGCATAGGCGTATGAGAAAGATCCGTCGGGGATTGGACTTACCCATATCCGGCGCGCCCGAGCAGGTCATCCACAAAGGGCCTGCGATCAAGACCGTTGCTGTTCTCGGTCCCGATTATCACGGGATGAAACCGACAATGGCGGTGGCTGTAGGGGATCGCGTCAATCTTGGTCAGCTACTGTTCAGTGACAAAAAAACCGAAGGTGTGCGCTACACAGCGCCGGCCGCTGGTCGTATTGTTGCTATTAATCGCGGTGCCCGCCGTGTTCTGCAATCCGTTGTGATTGGCATTGACGGCGATGCAGCAGAACAGTTCCAAAGCTATAGCGCAGATAAACTGTCTGGTCTGACGCGCGAACAGGTCGTTGAGAACCTGGTTGAATCCGGTATGTGGACCGCACTGCGCACCCGCCCATTCAGCCGCGTTCCCGCCCTGGACGCTAAACCGGAAGCGGTGTTTATCAATGCGATGGACACCAATCCTCTGGCTGCCAACCCAGAAGTGGTCATTGCCGAGAACCCCAAAGCCTTCTCTCAGGGCGTTGAGATTCTTTCCAAGTTGGCGGAAACCACTTACGTCTGTACCGCTCCTGATGCAGATATCCCCGTACCGAGCGCTGCGAATATTCGCCGCGAAGCTTTTGCCGGCCCCCATCCGGCAGGTCTGTCAGGTACCCATATCCACTACTTGAACCCGGTTTCCGGTTCTCGCAGTGTATTCACCATTAATTACCAGGATGTGATCGCCGTAGGCAAACTATTTGCCACCGGTAAACTGTTCACCGATCGCGTGGTTTCCCTGGCCGGCCCTCAAGTCAAGCAGCCGCGTCTTCTGCGCACTCGTCTCGGCGCCAGCCTGGAAACTTTGACTTCCGGTGAGTTGAAAGGTGATAACGACCGCATTATTTCCGGCTCGGTATTTGGCGGTCGTACTGCTGAAGGTCCTTTGGGTTACCTGGGCCGTTACCACAACCAGATTTCTGTTCTGGAAGAGGGCGATGAGCGCCCATTCCTGCACTACCTGCGTGCCGGTAACAAGCGTTTCTCCGTATTCCCGATTTACCTCTCGCGCCTGTTCAAGAACAGGCTGTTCAATTTCACTACCAGTACCAACGGTTCCGAGCGTGCCATGGTACCGGTTGGCACTTATGAGAAGGTAATGCCGCTGGACGTACTGCCGACCCAGCTACTGCGCTCCCTGATCGTGGGTGATACCGCTATGGCCCAGAAACTGGGTGCTCTGGAGTTGGATGAGGAAGATCTGGCGCTGTGCACCTTTGTGTGTCCGGGCAAGTACGAATACGGCCCCATTTTGCGGGACAACCTGACCCGTATTGAGAAGGAGGGGTAAGTATGCTGCGTAAATTCCTCGATTCAATCGAACCAAAATTTCATAAAGGCGGTAAGTTCGAAAAGTTCTACGCCCTGTTTGAAGCGATTGACACCGGTCTGTTTCAGCCGGCAGACAAGACCAAAACTACTGCTCATGTGCGCGATGGTATCGACCTGAAGCGTATTATGATCACGGTTTGGGCTTGTGCGATGATCCCTGCCTTCTATGGTATGTGGAATATCGGCTTCCAGGCCAACACCATTCTCGAAGGTATGACCAATCCGGATCTGTCCGGCTGGCGCCACGCCATTATTGGTGCTTTGACCTCCTACAACCCAGCTAGCCTGTGGGACAACTTTGTCTACGGAGCCATGTACTTCCTGCCGATTTATGCGGTCACCTTTATTGTGGGTGGTATCTGGGAAGTGTTGTTCGCCGCTGTGCGCGGTCACGAAGTGAACGAAGGCTTCTTCGTAACCTCCATCCTGTTCGCCTTGACCTGTCCGCCGGATCTGCCTCTGTGGATGGTGGCTATGGGCATCAGCTTCGGTGTGGTTATCGGTAAGGAAGTATTCGGTGGTACCGGCAAGAACTTCCTCAACCCGGCTCTTACCGGCCGTGCCTTCGTATTCTTTGCCTATCCGGCAGCAATGTCTGGCGATGCAGTATGGACTGCGGTTGACGGCTATACCGGTGCTACTGCGCTGTCTGTTATGGCCAGCGAAGGTATCCAGAACGGTATCGTCAATGCTGCTGTTGGCCAGGTAACCTGGTTCGACGCTTTCTTCGGTCAGATCCATGGTTCCATTGGTGAAACTTCTACCCTGGCCATCCTGATTGCCGGCGTAATCCTGATGGGCATGAAGATCGCCAGCTGGCGCATCGTAGCCGGCACTCTGCTGGGCATGATGGCCACTGCGTTTATGTTCAACATGATCGGTTCCGAAACCAACCCAATGTTCCAGGTACCCTGGTACTGGCACCTGGTAGTGGGTGGTTTCGCCTTCGGTCTGATCTTTATGACCACTGACCCTGTATCTGCAGCGATGACCAATATCGGCCGCTGGTGGTACGGCATCCTGATTGGGGTGATGGTTGTCCTGATTCGTGTGGTGAACCCGGCCTTCCCGGAAGGCATGATGCTGGCGATCCTGTTCGCCAACCTGTTCGCTCCGCTGTTTGACCACTTTGTGGTGCAGTCCAATATCAAACGGAGGTTGGCACGTGGCTAATAAAGATTCCGTAACCGGTACTCTGATTGTCGCGCTGGTAATGTGCCTGGTGTGCTCCGTGGTGGTTTCCACTGCGGCGGTAATGCTGAAGCCTGCCCAGCAGGCGAATGCCGAGCTGGACATGAAGCGCAATGTACTGATGGCAGGGGGCCTGCTAAAGGATTCCCACGCTAGCAAAGCTGAGGTTGAGAAGGCCTTCGCGGATATTCAGATCAAATATGTTGACCTGAATACCGGCAAGTTCACCGATCAGGCTCCGGCTGGTGGTAGCGGTCGTGCCGCTTCCAAAATTGCCTCTGCCAGCGAGAAGCTGCCCGCTGATGAGGACACGGCCAAAATTATCCGTCGGGAAAATACTAAAGAGGTATACCTGGTAGAGAAAGACGGCAAGCTGGATAAGATCATTCTGCCTATCCGTGGTTACGGCCTATGGGGCACCCTGTATGGCTTTCTCGCACTCGAGAGCAATCTCGACACCGTAGCAGGCCTCGGCTTCTACGAGCATAAGGAAACTCCCGGACTCGGTGGCGAAGTGGACAATCCCAACTGGAAAGCCCAGTGGATTGGCAAAAAGGTCTTCGATACCGATGGCAACGTTGACATCAACGTGATCAAGGGACAGGTAAACCCTGACAGCCCAGATGCGATTCACGAAGTAGATGGTTTGTCTGGTGCGACTCTGACCAGTAAGGGTGTTGATAACCTGGTGAACTTCTGGTTGGGTAACCAGGGTTATGGTCCCTTCCTGAAAAACCTGAAAGCAGGGGAGGCATAAGCATGAAAATCAAAGAGACTCTGCTAGAGCCGATTTTTAACAACAACCCGATCGCGCTGCAGATCCTGGGTATCTGTTCTGCACTAGCTGTTACCAGCTCACTGCAGGTTACCCTGGTAATGTGTATCGCTCTGACCTCGGTTGTGGCCTGTTCCAACGTTGCGGTATCTCTGATCCGCAGCCAGATCCCGAACAGCATCCGTATCATTGTACAGATGACCGTGATTGCCTCCCTGGTAATCCTGGTTGACCAGCTGATCAAGGCCCTGGCTTACGACATCTCCAAGCAGCTGTCCGTATTCGTTGGCCTGATCATTACCAACTGTATCGTAATGGGCCGTGCGGAAGCCTTCGCTATGAAGAACCCGCCACTGCCCAGCTTTTTTGATGGTCTTGGAAACGGTCTGGGTTATAGCGTAATCCTGATCGGTCTCGCGGTAATCCGTGAACTCTTCGGTGCCGGTAAACTGTTTGGTGTGGATATCCTGACTACCGTGAGCAATGGTGGTTGGTACATCCCTAACGGCCTACTGTTATTGCCGCCGAGTGCATTCTTCCTGATCGGCTTGTTCATTTGGGCAATTCGCGCCTGGAAGCCTGCCCAGGTTGAGCAGGATGAGTTCAAGATTGCGCCTAATTCCCAAGCGCAGGAGGCCTAATCCGTGGAACATTATATTTCTTTGATTATCCGCGCCGTTTTCGTTGAAAACATGGCGTTGGCCTTCTTCCTCGGTATGTGTACCTTCCTGGCGGTATCGAAGAAGATTGAGGCCGCTATTGGCCTGGGTGTTGCGGTTATTGTGGTACTGACTTTGACAGTACCGGTGAACAACCTGATCTACACCTACCTGCTGAAAGACGGTGCGCTGGCCTGGGCCGGCTACCCCGACGTGGACCTGAGCTTCCTCGGCCTGCTGTCTTACATCGGCGTAATTGCAGCACTGGTTCAGATCCTGGAGATGTTCCTGGATAAATACGTACCGGCGCTCTACAACGCTTTGGGTGTATTCCTGCCGCTGATTACCGTGAACTGCGCCATCATGGGTGCCTCTCTGTTCATGGTTGAACGGGAATATGCGTTTGGTGAGAGTGTTGCCTATGGCTTCGGTGCTGGCCTCGGCTGGGCACTGGCGATTACCGCACTGGCCGGTATTCGTGAAAAGCTGAAGTACAGTGACGTACCGGATGGCCTGAAAGGCCTGGGTATCACCTTCGTAACCGTTGGTCTGATGTCCCTGGGCTTCATGTCCTTCGGCGGCATCGATATCTAAGCGGGGAAAACAATAGAATGAGTATTGAAATTATCCTCGGCGTAGCGATGTTTACCGTTATCGTACTGGCGCTGGTAGCGGTGATCCTTGCGGCCCGCTCGCGCCTGGTAAACACCGGCAACGTCAATATCCTGGTTAATGGTGAGAAGACTCTCACCGTACCGGCCGGCGGCAAGCTGCTGCAAACCCTGGCTGCTAACAACCTGTTCCTGGCCTCCGCCTGTGGTGGCGGCGGCAGCTGTGCGCAATGTGTATGTAAAGTGACTGCGGGTGGTGGTGATATGCTGCCCACCGAAGCGGCACACTTTACTCCGCGAGATGCAAAGGAAGGTAAGCGTCTTTCCTGTCAAGTTGCTGTTAAGCAGGATATGGAAATCGAAGTACCGGAAGAGGTATTTGGTGTGAAACAGTGGGAGTGCACTGTGGAATCCAATCCAAACGTAGCCACCTTTATTAAAGAGCTGACCCTGCGTCTGCCTGAAGGTGAAAACGTTGACTTCCGTGCGGGTGGTTACGTGCAGTTGGAGGCTCCGCCCCACCACGTAAAATTTGCTGACTTCGAGGTAGAAGACCAATACCGCGGTGACTGGGAGCATTTCGGCTTCTTCAAGCTGGAGTCCAAGGTTACTGAGCCTGTGGTACGTGCCTACTCTATGGCCAACTACCCGGAAGAGAAGGGTGTTGTTAAATTCAACATCCGTATCGCGACTCCGCCGCCGCGCACGGAAGGTGTGCCCCCTGGCCAGATGTCTTCCTACGTGTTCAGCCTCAAGCCGGGTGACAAGATCAAGGTATACGGACCCTTCGGTGAATTCTTCGCCAAGGAAACCGATAACGAGATGGTCTTTATTGGTGGTGGTGCCGGTATGGCACCGATGCGTTCACACATCTTCGACCAGCTCAAGCGCTTGCACTCCAAGCGCAAGATCAGCTTCTGGTATGGCGCTCGCTCCCTGCGCGAAATGTTCTATGAAGATGACTACAACGGCCTGGCTTCTGAGTTTGACAATTTCCAGTGGCACGTGGCTCTGTCCGACCCACAACCTGAGGACAACTGGACTGGTTACACAGGATTCATTCACAACGTAGTGTATGAAAACTACCTGAAAGACCACCCGGCTCCGGAAGATTGTGAGTACTACATGTGTGGGCCGCCCATGATGAACGCCGCAGTAATCAATATGCTCAAAGACTTGGGCGTGGAGGATGAAAATATCCTCCTCGATGACTTCGGTGGTTAAACGGGGAGCTTAGTTTGCTAAACGCAATCAAAGCCCCGAAAAAAGCAAAAACAGGGCCCGTTCTTCCGGCCCTGTTTTTGCTTTGTGTGGCTGTAATTTTTTCTGCTTGTACACCGACACCTGAGAACTGGCAACTCAGTGGCCGCACCATGGGCACCACTTATCACATCACGGTTGTCGATGTTCCCCGAGGTGTTGAGCACAGCCAGTTGCAGACGCTAATCGATAGTGAGCTGCAACAGGTCAACCAGGAGATGTCCACTTACATCAATGATTCCGAGTTGATGCGTTTTAATCGCAGTCCTGTGGGTGAGGCCATTCCGGTTAGCGAACCGCTCGCCGATATTGTGCAGATGTCTCTGGATATCTATCGTCGCAGCGAAGGCGCCTTTGAGGTGACTGTGGGACCCCTGGTTAACTTGTGGGGTTTCGGCCCTCAACCAGAACCAGAGCGGATTCCCACCGATGCGGATATTGCCCGTTTGCAGCAGGTAGTGGGCTCTGATGCACTCGAGGTGACTCGTGAACCGGATACCATCACCCGCAATCGTCCAGTAGAGATTGACCTATCGGCCATCGCCAAAGGGCACGGCGTGGATCGGGTTGCGATGTTGTTGGAGCGGCAGGGAATTCTTAACTATCTGGTCGAAATCGGTGGTGAACTGCGTACCCTTGGTATGAATCCAAAAGGTAAGGCTTGGCGAATTGGTATTGAGGCGCCTGACTCAATGGGTCAAATGGTTCAGGAATCAATTGCTGTGAGTGGTAAAGCAGTGGCCACCAGTGGTGATTATCGCAATTATTACGAGCGCGACGGGGTACGTTATGCGCATAGCATAGATCCGCGTACTGGTCGCCCGCTAAAGCACCGATTGGCGTCGGTGACTGTTATAGCGGATACCTGTGCTGAGGCAGATGGTTTGGCCACTGCACTGAATGTACTTGGGGCCGAAGCGGGAATGGCTTTGGCAGAGCGTGAAAAGCTGGCTGTCTTTATGCTGGTGAAAACTGACAAGGGGTTTGAAGAGCGGTATAGCACCGCTTTTGCCCCTTACCTTGAGAGGTCTGAGTAGTGACAATATTTATATTTGCATTTGTTGCCATGCTACTGGTCGTTGCAGGGATGGCCCTTGGTGCCATGGTTCAAAACAAACCCCTGAAGGGTTCCTGTGGCGGGCTGAATAATATCGGCATGAAGCAGGACTGCACCATTTGTGGTGGCAACGATGACGAGTGCGAAAAAGAGCAAGAGCGCCAGCGCCAAAAAGGCATGGCTACTGAAGATCTCGCTTATGACGCAACCAAGCGCAAGTAAGCATCTTCCCTCCCAAGCCCGGGATCAACGGGCTTGTTGTTTTATGTCATTGGCATATTGTTGCTGATAATCGTAATTAAATAATGAGTGAGCAGCGCTCTCGCGTATCTCACTCCGTTTGGAAAACAGAATTTAGAGCATTTGATGGCAGAGCAAAAGTTTGATCTGGTTGTAATTGGTTCGGGCCCTGCAGGTGAGGCCGCCGCGATGAGTGCCGCTAAGAAGGGCATGCGCGCAGCAGTTATTGAAAAGCGCCAAGTAGTAGGTGGCAACTGTACTCATAAGGGCACTATTCCTTCCAAGGCCTTGCGCCATTCGGTCAAACAGCTGATGCGTTACAACACTCAAAGCGTGTTTCGCGCACTGGGTGAGCCTCGTCGCCTTACTTTCCCGCAGGTGATGCAAACGGTCAACAAGGTCATTTCCTACCAAGTGGAAATGCACACTTCTTTTTATGCGCGTAATCGTGTTGAGTTGATTGTTGGTGAAGCCAAATTCCGCGATGCTAACAGTGTGGAAGTGCAGCTGCCGGATGGTGCCACAGAAATTGTTACCGCAAAGAAATTTATTATTGCTACTGGCTCCCGTCCGTATCGCCCGGCAGATGTGAATTTTGGTCACGAGCGCGTCTACGATAGCGATATGATTTTGGATATGCAGCATACCCCGCATTCCATCATGATTTATGGTGCGGGAGTGATTGGCTGTGAATACGCCTCAATTTTCGCCGGCTTGGGTGTAAAGGTGGACCTGATTAATACCCGCAGCAGTTTGCTGGAATTTCTGGATGATGAAATCTCAGATGCATTGAGCTACCACTTGCGAGATATGGGCGTAACCGTTCGCCATCAGGAAGAGTATGCACAAGTACTGCCCAACGAGCAGGGCGTAATTATGGAGATGCAATCCGGTAAGCGTATCCACGCTGACGCATTGCTTTGGTGTAACGGCCGTACTGGTAATACCAACTCCTTAGGCCTGGAAAATGTTGGCCTAGAAGCCAATCACCGCGGCCAGCTAAGTGTTGATGACCATTACTGTACAGAAGTGGAAAATATTTACGCGGTAGGGGATGTGATTGGCTGGCCGAGCCTCGCTAGTGCTTCATATGACCAGGGGCGGGCTGTGGCGGCTGCCATTGCAGGGCGTGGTCACCGTGTAATCGAAGATGCACCTACAGGTATTTACACGCTTCCAGAAATTTCCTCGGTCGGTAAAACGGAATCTGAGCTGACTGCTGCTAAAGTACCCTATGAAGTCGGCCGTGCTCTCTTCAAGCACACAGCACGTGCGCAGATCTCCGGTGAGCGGGTGGGTATGCTCAAAATCCTGTTCCATATTGAAACCCATGAAATTCTGGGTATTCACTGCTTTGGTGCTGAGGCTGCAGAAATTGTGCATATTGGCCAGGCCATAATGAAGCAGCCTTCACCGCATAATACGATTGATTATTTCGTAAACACCACCTTTAACTACCCCACCATGGCAGAAGCGTACCGCAGTGCTGCATTGGATGGGCTTAATCGGGTTGCACGACTATGACAGAGCCCTCACCACATGAGTTTCAGGAACTGGTGAAAGGGTTCTTTGAAAAGATTCCTTTTAACCAACAAATCGGACTTGAAATGCGCTCCCTGGACCTGGAGGCACTCACACTTTCAGCGGGGTTTGATCTGCGCCCGGAACTGATTGGCAATGTCTGGAAAAAAATTCTTCACGGTGGCGTAATCGCCACCGCCCTGGATACCGTCGGTGGTCTTACTGCTATGGTAGCCGCTTACCAGCGTATGGGTGACGTACATTGGAAGGAAAAAGCTGATCGCTTATCTAAGCTCGGTACCGTGGATATGCGTGTGGACTACCTAAAACCAGGCAGGGGAGAGCACTTCCTCTGTGAAGGTTCTATCCTACGTACTGGCAACAAGCTGGTAGTTGCACGTATGGAGCTAAGTAATGATAAGGAAGAGTTGATTGCTACTGGCACAGCAACCTTTTTATATTGAATGGCGGCTGAGCCAGAGATAGGTTTGGTCAACCAAGCTGTCTAGCCACTTATTCTTTTAAAGGACGCCTTGTACCATGAGTGAGATACTCGCTTTTGCCGTTATATCGCTTTTATTGGTTATATCTCCGGGGCCAAATAGCGTCCTCATACTCAAGACTGTAACAGGCCAGGGGTTAAGGCCGGGCCTGGATAATATTCTTGGACTGGTCTCAGCCACCTTCGCTCACGGAGCTATTTCCATTCTCGGCTTGTCGGCGATTATTGTGCAGTCAGCTGAGCTTTATACTGTAATAAAATACCTCGGTGCAGCATACCTAGTTTATTTGGGTGTAAAGACAATTGTCTCTACTTTCTCGAAGGAGGCGAAGCACAGTCTTACAAATAGACCAAAGCTAGGAGCAGCTCAACAAGCCTCCCATATAAATTTTGTTGAAGGCTTTTTAACCCAGATCCTCAATCCCAAAGTATCAATGTTTTATCTTGCAGCTTTCCCCCAGTTTATCCAGGTGGAAACAACAAGTTATTATCAGGCATTCCTGCTGGTTTCTGTTCATGCCTCTATTATATTTCTATGGTTTTTAGGAATGGCTTTGGTGCTGTCTAAATGGAAGCAGTCCTCAGTCAGAGGCAAGTTTCAACGCTGGATTTTACGCTTAAGTGGGAGTTTGCTCATAGGTTTTGGTGGCTTGGTTGTTCGTCAGGATGCTTGAGAAATACTTTACTTTGGGTATATGAGTTTCTAACAGGGAATAAGCTTTGAAAATTATTCAGTGCGATGAAAGCTACGTATCAGATTTGGCTTCCATTTTTGACGAATATAGAGTGTTTTGTGGCTACACATCGGATTTGGTGAGAACAGAGAAATTTCTAGGTAAATTGTTATCTAGCAAAGCCTCCGCTCTTTTTATCGCCGTAGATTTGAAGGCTGCAGGGATAATGGGTTTTGTAAATCTCTATCCAAGCTATTCTTCCCTTGCACTCTCGCGCTTGTGGATTCTTAATGATTTAGGAGTATCAAGCCGCTTTAGAGGAAGAGGAGTGTCTAAGCAACTCATTCAGACTGCGATAAATTTTGCAAAGGAAACAAAAGCCATTCGTATTGAGCTTAAAACAGAGATAGGAAATAGCCGTGCGAGGCGGTTATATCACTCCTTAGGCTTCGAAATCGATCATGACAATGTGTACTACAGAGTACCTTGTTAAAGGTCTATTGCTTCTTTAATCACATATGTAATGTGCGCCAAAAATAATGAGTTCTTAATGGGTGTCCGATCCATTGTTTGGGCTGAATTTGTTTTTTAATATTAAGCTAGGGAAGAATGGCGAGATAAGTAAATGTAGCATTGCCCTTAGGTCTTTGTAGGGTTGATATATTTTTTCAGGTTTTACTTCATTTTAAGATTATGGGTTAATATCAATTGAAGATTCTGTTTTTGGGTTAATGGTAAAGCATATCTAGCTAAAAAATTGCTTTCAATATTTTTCACGATCCCACTGAGCAGCTAAAGTTGGGTTTGATTTAAGTGGCAAGCACAATAATTTTACTTGTTATTGATCTTGCGTGTGTTTCCGGAGTGTATTAACTTTTGGCTCCGCTCACTCATAGTCTACTTTCGCCACTTAAATGTATTCATGCCTGGCTATTAGTGACACAGTCCTTTAAGTTTCTCAAGGCTTGGCATTTCATGGCGCTATTCCTGCACTCTAATTACGAATCTTAACTACAATCTGGTAATATCGAACATATTCATCCGGCCCAATTTCAACACAATAGGAGCTAATTTTTAGTTTGGAGTGGGCGATGAAAAAATTCTATTATATATTTGGTTGCTACTTTCCTCAGGCAGCGTTTGTGCCGAAGTTTTCAATATTAAGGCTGAACCAGGCAGCGGAAGCCGTATTACGTAAGTGGGGATATCTTGGTAAGTGATGCTTGTAGTCGCAGTTTGGTCAGCGCAAGGGCAGTGGATTCAGAGTAGGGAAAGGTGGGAGCTAGGCTTCTGATGATTGAGGAGTTGTTCTGGGGTGTTGAATATACTTTACTCTTTTATGTCGTACCAATTTGGCTAGCTGGCTCTTGGTGTTTTGTTTAACTCTCCTCTTCAGCCAATAGTCTTGGTGGTTTATACTTTTACTAGTGGGTAGTCCATGGTTGCCGCGATTATACTTTTGAGGAAGGAGAGCTAGATATCAAGCCGTTTCATCTATCGTTCGTTGTTCCAAACCTAGAAAAGGCAAGGGAGTTCTACGTAAACCTACTTGGCTGTGCTGTAGGCCGAGATACAGGAGAATGGATTGATATAATATTCTATGGGCATCAAATTACTATACATCAAGAAAAGGATGGAATGGTAGCCAAGCCTATAGATCACTTTGGCCCATTACTAGAGAAAAAACAGTGGAGTGAAATATTAGCTTTACTCAAAGACAATTCGATCCCATTTGTACTGGAACCACTAGTGAGAGGTGAGGATTCTGAAAATGCGGCTGGTAAATTTGTGGTTAAAGATCCGGCGGGCAATTTACTTGAGTTTAAATACTACAATAATTTTTCAGGCACTGTGGCTGGTAACAATAAATAAAAAAGACAGCTAATAGCTATAGCTGTGTATTACTTAGCAAGTTAGTTCGACAATCCAGACTTGATGCATCTTGCAGTCTAATCAAGTTCAACCTGTTTATCTTTATTGAAGATCAATTCGAGGTGTTTCCCGGTGGGGAAGCATTGTGAGCGATGCCTGGTGCCTGGCGGCAGAGTAAGTGATGGGCTTTAATGGGGAAGGCGGGCAATAGGCTCTTAAAGCTTGGGGCTTTTCAATTTATTCAGGGTGCTCGAATTTCATATTAAAGGATGTAGCTGATTCTCATTTTTTCTAAGTATTCTATTCGGCCATTAGACTAGACGATTTGTACTTCTGTTTTGTAGGTGTCCAGGGGTACATGTTTTCAATAGGGTTGCCAGATTCTGATTAAGATTGAATAAATAACTGTACTAACTATGACAGCAGCCCAATTTCCTTAATTGTGGTTATTAATGCCTAACTTATCAGCGATTAGATAATCTAAGCTAAATCGACCGGGACCTGTAGTTATTAACCATACAAATAAAATAATATATAAAACTTGGGGTAAGTAAATAAACCAGCTCAGCCAATCCAATGGCCCTATGTCTTTGGGAATGACCTGCTCAATTTCAACGGTGGTGATAGCGACAATCATTACGATAATTAATACAATCGCAACAATTGTTGAAAAAAGCCCTACTATTAATAGTAATCCACCAAAAAATTCTACAGAAGCTAAAAATATAGCCATAAATTCATGAAAGGGCACTCCTATTTCTTTCATTAAATTTATTAGATCTGCATGCCTCTCGGGTACAAACAGCTTGTTATACCCAGATACTGAGAAGAATAATCCCAATGACACACGTGCCACCAAGATAGGTATCCATTCCCAGCTATGAGCACCAACAAGTATTTTCTTTGTCAGTGGAGAATCTTGTGTAAACATAAGCGCCCTCTTATATAGCTATATTCTAACTGTTAGTTTTAATTTTAAAGTCTTCCCTGCAGCCTGTACCAAATGTTGGAGTATTTTCATTCTCACCTTTTTCATTCTCACCTTTTTCATTCTTACTCAGAGGTGCGTATGTTTTAACGTCTTTTTTATTGGGGCCGTTTGCTAACAAGTAATCATCTCAGTCATTAATATTGCGTCGTCAATAAATTATTTTTATTTAGGTATTAAGCGCAGCTAAATTAGCTGGCGCAGACGCAAATTGCCTTACTCGTTATACATCGAATCGGCATGATTGCGCATATCCTAAATGCAAGCGATTTATCTTGGCTGCGCACTCACCTTCGGATACGAAAGCTAGAGAGATATTAAAAAACACGACAAATGCAATACAATTCGCAATGCTTCCACCATCTTAGCCTATTTAAATGTCAGGGCAAATCAAATCGATGGTTGACCTTTTCCGTGCCATATGACGTGTTTGTGGTTAGGAAGCCCACAGACCTCCTTATCCAATGGAAGCTTTGGTGCTATTTCTAATTTTTGCCGGAACTCACTCATGGTCAAGCGTGGAGATGGATCAGAATATCCTGTAGTCCTTTTGCAATCGTGGTGAATAAAAAATTGGTAAGGAACAGGAAACAGTGAGTGGCTATATCAAGGAGAGAGGTTTTAATGGGGAGAAATGTACAAATGAAAAATGCCGCCTGGTCTAATTCAAGAATTTATAAGAAACTCGGACAAAAACAAGCGCAAAAAAGCATACTCTTTCTTCTTCAAAGGTTTGCCCCTTTTGCTTCCTCTTCTGTAACCGAAATATTATCCCCAACTGTTATTCTTTACCGTTTCGGTATTTTTGACCAGTCTCTTTTTTTCTACCGGTGCTCAAACTGCGGTGGGCATTCCTTGATGAGTTCGTTTGGAAAGTGGCTTAAAGCCGGAAGGTAAGGTAGGGCCAGGGTTGTGTTCTTTTTATAGTAGGTATGATAAATTTTGTAAATATAAAGATACATAATATAGAACAGCTATTTTTGAATTAACTGTTAACCTCTTTAAGAGATCATAAATTGAATATTAAAATTCGTAATGAAAGTGGTGGAGATGCTGAGACAATCCACCGAGTTACGGCCCTAGCATTTCGGGATGCTCCACATAGTGATCACACTGAGCAGCTTATTGTGGAGGGTCTTCGCAAGGCAGGTGCATTATCTTTATCTCTGGTGGCTGAGTCAGGTGGAGAAATTGTAGGTCACGTTGCCATTTCAGCAGTAAACATTTCTGATAACTCGACCAACTGGTTTGGACTTGGGCCGATCTCGGTATTGCCAGAGTATCAAGGAAGGGGAGTTGGCTCGAAACTTATGGAGAAAGCTCTTGCAGACCTTAAAGAAAAGGGGGCAGAGGGTTGTGTAGTACTTGGGGATCCTAATTATTATGGGCGCTTTGGCTTCAAGGTGATCGATGGATTGGTTTTGCCAGGGGTTCCAGCAGAGTACTTCCAGGCACTGTCATTTGGTGGCAATTTTCCGCAGGGAGAGGTTGCGTACCACGAGGCATTCTGGGTACAAGGTTAAGAATCGGCCACGTTGATTGGCTACTTAGCCTTGTTAAGCCTTGCCGTTTTTTTTAAGTCTTTTTCTATCAGCTTGTCAAGGAGGCTTTAAATTGACAAATGTTATTACAAATCGGATACGTGTTTCCCCAAAAAACAATAAGATAAGCAAATCTTTAATTGAGATGCTTTTATTTGAAATTAACCATTTTAGCTACGGGAAAGCTTTATACTCCGTTGGCACCGGCAGAAACTTTACTGATTTTGTATTTTGTTCACGGCGACCTTTTGACCCTCCTAATTTGGATAAGATACTCAGCCATAATGATGTTTGGCTATTGACGTCAGACGAAGGTGGTTTTCATGATTGCTTTGCTCACCTTAATGTCCAAGATAGCTACAGGCCTGCCGTATATACTGCAAACCAAATATTAATTAACGGAAATATATACAAGTTACATGGTTTTATTAAGAAATTACTTGGTGAAAGGTGTAATGATAGTTTACTAACCTCTGAGAATACGTTGCTGTGTGATATCTCCTCCACTTTTAAAGCGAGTAACTATATAAGGTTGTGGGATGAGAATGGTGTTGTGGAGGTTGATCAAACCTCAATCATTGGTGAGTCAGATAGCTCCGAAATTAAAATTATTGATGGAGACTTAGAAGTATTTGAGTCAATATTTTATAACAAATTATGCTCAGGTCCAGATTCGGCTGATTATAGGATTCATAATGAATTAAAGTCAGTAAAACTCTTATTTAATAAAAGAGTGGTTAAAAATTATACATATGCGCGAAGCCAATCGAATCCAGATCGCTTCTTTTGGACAGATAACAGCGCAGATTATTGGGATAATTTGAAAGCTGCTAGTTAACTATGTCTCATAGCACAGTCTGATTAATATTCATCATAAAGCTTTATCTGAATTAGTATAAAAATTGACGCTGCTACTTTTTCAAGCTTTTAAGCTACCAATCCTTACAGTTTTTTTTGCTGTCGTACAAGGTGGTTGAAGCTGCTTTCTTATACTGTGGATGATAAGGAGATCCCCGCGAGTTTTTAGTAGTAAGTCTCTACTTCCATTTAGTTAGCTGGCTCATAGTGTTTTGTTTAGCTCTCGCAGTGCAGTCAGTAACTTGAGTATCTCTGCAACAGCTAGATTCACAAACCCTGGACTTCTACAGCCAAACTAACGGAAGAGCATCATTCACGATAATTTGGCTATGTAAGCTTAGATCCGTGGCAACCACATTCCCATCGTAGCGGCAAAAATACCAATGGCCATAAACACAGTCAGAGGTATCAGGGTACTGACAAAAGCAATCTGGGTTCCCTGTGCGGTTCCACGCTTTTGACAGTGAAAATACCATTCCAGCATGGCCAGCGGGAGCAGGTATTGGCCGAAGCCCAGTGCATACAGGAATGGCCCGGTAAAAGATTCCCAGTCGACCCCCCAGCCGCCGGTGAGCATTGCCCAGCCCATCAAGGCTACACGAAAGAACCACACCGCACTGGCAGCCATAAATAGGCGTAAGGCCCAGCGACGGTGCTCAGCAAAGCGCCTGGCTATCGCGGTACGCACCGCCAGAAAGGCAAACGCCAAAATTAGTATGCCGTCCATGGTGATGCTGATCTGTGATACCAGATTACCAATGGTGTGCCGCGTCCAGGTCATGTAGAGCCCCGCAATACTGGCGATGACTGCAGTCAGCAGATAGCTGCGTCCCAACCAGCGATGGAAGTTGGGGGCATGCCGTCGCACCGAAGGGGTCAGCTGCAGGGGCCCACCGCCGATCACAATTGCGGCCAATAGCACGTGGCTCACCGAAGCGAGATTACCCAATGTATCTCCCTCGCGAAAGCCTGCCGGTAGATGTAGCCCTTTTAAACCATGCACCCCTGACTCGGCGATGGGTGGGTAGAATACGGCCAGGATATAGGCAAAGAAGATCGCATGGCCGATGGCCGCGATGCAGAACCAGGTTTTTACTGACAGGTTAACCGCCCGCCGGGTATCGAATGGTCGCGATAGTGTTTGGCTGAGTACAGCGTCGTTCATGGGTTTCTCCAGGCGATTATGGTGCATGCTTGGGCTGAATGTGCCTGCCGAACATGTTCGGATTTTTCAGACATCTGCACATCGGCCACAGGCAGGAATCTGACCTCCCCCAAAAGGTGGAGATGCGCCTGCTCCCGCCTCCCCCGAAAGTCCCATGACAGCTGGTTGCGCCTGGTTTAGCATGCGGAAATGAAATCGTCGTCCCTAAATACGCCTGCGTCGAACCCGCTCAACACCAGCTCGGAATTACCCAAGCTTCCGGTGTGGCAGCCCTTCCGCGGGCCATTCGAACGCTGGCCGCACCTGACTGATCTGCTCATCGCCCTGCTCATGTTTTTGCTGACGCTACTGATGTGGTCGCGCGAAGAGGCGCGGGAAGTGCTGGCCATGCAAAATCTGGGGGATGTTATTGCTTTCCAGTGTGCGTTCATCGGGTCCTTCGCTCTGTTGTGGCGTCGCACACACCCCTGGCAGGTACAGGCCATTATTCTCGGCGCAACAATATTGCTGGAATTGGGTTTACCGGCGGATGGCATCGTTGCCATGGCGGTTTCGCTGTATAGCCTTGGCCGCTACGAGGCCAACACCCGGGCCAGTTTTATCGGAGTCATCGCAACGCTGGTTTTTGTGGCGATTGATCAGAGTCTTCCGGTTAAACCAACCGCGGCAGGCACCGTAACGGTGATGCTGGTATGGGCGCTGTGGTATATCGGTCGCCGGCTGCGCTTTCGCGGTGAATATCTGCGCTTGCTGGAAGAGAGAGCCAAGTATTTGGAGCGCGAACGCAATGCCGAATCCGAGCGCGCGGTTGCGGCTGAGCGCACCCGAATCGCCCGCGAGATGCATGATGTGGTGGCGCACCAGGTGAGCCTTATGACCGTGCAGGCTGGTGCCGCCAGGGCTATCAGCCGCAATAACCCGCAAGCCGCCAGTGAAGCCATGGTTTCTGTGGAGGCTGCTGGCCGTCAGGCCATGACAGAAATGCGCCATTTACTGGGCGTACTGCGCCCGACCAGCGGCGACACTGCCCTCACGCCGCAACCGGGTCTCAATGATTTACCAGTTCTGATTGAAAAGGTCCGGCAGGTGTTAACCGAGGTCGACTACGAAACCCACGGCACGCTGGAGAATGTACCGACAAGCGTCGCGCTCACCGCTTATCGTATCGTTCAGGAATCCCTCACTAATGTCATCAAGCACGTTGGAGCTGCAGCGCGGGTTCAAGTGAGCCTGCGCTTAGACCATGACACTCTAGTGATTCATGTAGGCGATGATGGCAACACCACTGGCGACAGGCCCATGGTGGAAACAACTATTGACGGGCAACCCGGCGGTGGGCACGGCATTGCAGGCATGCGCGAGCGCGCGGAACTGCTCGGTGGCCATCTGCATGCAGGCGTGGTCGATGGTGGTTTTGAGGTATATGCACAACTACCGACAGGAATGGTGAAAACATAATGTTGCGAGTGATGGTGGTGGACGACCAGGCTTTGGTGCGGCGTGGTTTTGCCCTGATCCTGGACAACGAGCCCGACATTGAGGTGGTCGCCGAGGCCGGTACCGGCATTGAGGCAGTTGAAGCTGCACGAGCGCATCAGCCGGATATTATCCTGATGGATATCCGCATGCCGGAGATGGACGGGCTGGAAGCCACAGCACGCATCCTGGAAGCTAGTGATGCAACTTGCCGCGTCATTATTTTGACCACGTTCGATCCCGATGAATACGTGTTTCGTGCGCTGAGGGCAGGGGCCAGTGGCTTTGTGCTCAAGGATATTCCCCCAGAGGCGCTGGTGCAGGCAGTACGCACCGTAGCAGAGGGCGGTGCCATGCTTGCACCGGGCATCACCCAACGCCTGATCAGCCAGTTCGCACAGAAATTGGGGGCAGGGCGCAATCTGGCAGAACGCCTGGAGCGCCTCACTACTCGGGAGCGCGAAGTACTTGAGGCTATCGCCGCCGGCAAGAGCAATGCCGAGATTGCGGAGGCCCTGTTTATTGGGCCCGCCACCGTGAAAACCCACGTTTCAAGCCTGCTCTCCAAACTGGGGTTGCGCGATCGTGCACAGGCGGTAGTGTTCGCTTACGAATGTGGCCTGGCCACAGTAGGGGAGCGCAATGTCGGCTTCTAGATCAACACGTGTTTTGCAGTGGAATGCACTGTATCGGCTCGCTGCCATCGGCGCAGTAATTTTGGGGCTGTTCCTCACCCTCGGAGCTCAAGGTCACTTTACTGCCGTTTGGCCACTGGTAACCAGCGACGGAATGGGTTTATCCCGTCGCTTGCTGTTGATGTTGCCCGGCGTGATGCTCGCCGGCACCGCGGTGTTGAACTTCCTGCTCTGCAAACCACTCTGGCAAGTACGTGGCTACGCCCTCAACGTTACGCTCGCGGGTAATCTGCTTGCTATGTGCTACTTGTTCTACCTGATGATACGCGGCGTACCCAATCACCCTATTGGTGTTTTCCTCGCACTGGAGGTGTCTTTTGTATTGCTGCTCGTAGCAACAAGGGCGGGACTGGTCTGGCCTGCGGTAACAGAAGCGCAGGTTGAAGTGGATATGCAGTAATGCATGCGCTTGGGGATTGCACTAGCTACCCGACATCTTAAACCTCAAGGTTGTTATTAACTTGCTAGCTTCTTTCTGAAGTCAGACAAATCGATTTCTCTGTGTAACTTTGAGGCACTGACTAAGTCGTTTTCTTCGCAAAATAATTCCACCCGTCTAAATCATTTTTCTTACCATCAAAACTTTCAATATGAAGCAACTGTACGTTAGGGCTATCACAAAATGACTCGAACCGAATTTCCCCGGTAAGCTTGTTGTTTTTTCGTCTCGACTCGTTCGAGAGCTTCCCACACAAACTTTTCAGAAACAAAATCTGGATGTCTGATTCTTAACGTTAAGACCAGCGTATCCTCGTTCAGGGTGCTATCGAAAACTTTCTTTGGATATGTATATCAATTAAAGGTAAACTCTTGATCCTCTACATCTTTTAGTATCGCCGGGCTGACACGCTTTGGAGTTACAGAGAAGCGTGATATATAGATGCTGCTTTTGAATTAACTATTAGCTCTCTATGAATATTCGAGTATTTACATTACTGCTGATAACGTTCCTGTCTTCTTGCGCGTCACAAGAGAAGAAAGAGGATATATTGCAGTCTGCATACGGGGATAACCTCGATTACTTCGGTGGCATCACTTTTTTAACAGGCCCTTGGTATGCGCCGGGCTCTGAGTACGGTTACCATATTAATGATGGTACGGTCTATATAGCTCATGTCCCTGAAGATGGTCACGATAAGCACATTGTCAAAATTTCAGATTGCCCTCAAATAGAAACCGGCATCAGAGATCTACAACGTGCAATATTTAAAACATCAGAGATTCTTGCTGGTATTAAACAGGCTGCTGAGTTAGAGATCATCGTGATGGATGGCCCCAGCTACCGATTGGAGTATTACTCCGATAGAATAAGTGGCTCAATCACCCTTGAGGGTGGAGCAAATAGTAGTTACGCCACCCCTTGGATTAATGCGGCACTAAAAATCGGAGATATAGCCGGTGCCTGCGAATGAGCTAACAAAGCGCGCATGTGGGACAAACTGCTGCGTACTTCACTTTTTTACTTAGCATTATAAGTAATCCAGCTATGAACAGAGAACTAGGAGAGCAAATAAAGAATGTTAGTCCAGATGAATCATTAAGCTTAGTTCGATCCATACTAGAAGGGGTTTGCGCTCACAATATGAGCACCAATGAATGGCTCTATCTATATGAAATGCTTTATGCACGAATAGGGGACTCAGAAACGGCAGACCTTAGTTATGCTGAAGCTGCCGTCGAAATACTTTCTCACTTACAAGGTGAGAATTCCTCAGATATGAATTCATTTTTAGTGCAGGAGTTAAATCTAAGAGTGCGTCTTATAAAAATTTATGGCGTAGGAGGCGGACTACTAGACCCTGACTATATATTTTTAGCTGTTAAGTCAAAACTTTGTAGCACTGACCCAGCAGGTATATCCGAGAACTGGCGAGAGTTGCAATCATGCGAAGATATCGCGAGATTAAGGAGTTTTAAAAACCTACTAGGCCCCATCTCCCTGCTTAAAGATATAGATATGGAAAACGAATTTTTTACAGATTGGTTGGCGCTTAGGGGAGCTTTGCCATGAATACATATTACAAGGTACATAAACAGCGTTCCTTGGTATTGGATAGCCAAATCACCCTATTGAAGCACTAAGTAATTGTATAGAAGGATGGATAGAGTTCAAGGTAACCGTTATGTCAAGGTAGATATAGCCTCCCTTGTTTAGGGAAACCAATTGACCTAACTATCTAGAAGAAATATAGCTATAGGCACAATTACACCTGTCCTGAGCATATTTTTCTCCTTGGAAGCTGTTATCGTCATTGATTAATGGAGGCTGATGCTTGCTGTACCCCTTTCCTTGAAGAATCTGTCCTCACCATCTTCCATTGCCTACTTGTCTTTCATTCCAATACGCTCATAAACCTCTTTACGAGAGGCGGGAAGGGATTTGAGGGCGTGGATGCCTATCTTTACTTGATTGCTTTTTACTTCTAGCATTGTGATTGAGAGATTTGTTCCGATTCTAAGGTTCTCGTTAAGGTAACCTGTTTGTTTCCTACTGAAACTCAATCTATGAGTGGGTAGTTTGGCGGTTATGCCTTGTACTATATATCATAATTCAAGAACAGCTTCTTTTACTACATCTTCCATGGGCAGATATTGTTTTGATTTGAGAACCTAATTTTCTTAGTATCTGTCCGTGGTTCCTACCTGTTTTCCACTTAAAACTGTCCGAAGTATTGATAGATGGTCAACAAAAGCATTTTACTGGACGTCTACACAAGGAAGATCTTGGGTCAAGTCCTGCAGGCGCCCCCAAAAATACTGCGTTGGCTTGGCATTTATACCTTCTTGCTGAAATATTTCTTTCGCTTCTGTGGCTGCCGTTATACCGGCTAGGGCATGAGCGCGGTCACAATCACAGATGGCTAAATGTTCAGCTGCCCGGTAATGTTCTATAGCGCTATCAAAGTTGCCAGCAGATTCGTAATAGAAAGCGAGGCGGAAATGCTTGTCCAGTTCCTTTTCCCCACGGGATGGCTTTTCCGATGGATTAAGAGGCCTCTTTATTTGGTCGCAATTAACTAAGGATTCAGCTGAAACAGTATTTTTCGAAGAGTTCGTGAATTGTGTCGGTGCTTCTCGATGATTATCTAGTGATTGGCCGCAGCCAATAAGAGCCGATACAATGAGCGCACATGCCGCTTTTTGCATTAGGCTGTAGCTCCGGCATTGACCAGTGCCTGCTCAAACTCCTCAGCGTAGCGTGCTATATTGTCCGCTTTATCCATAGCGTTGATAATTTGCCGCGCATGGCGGTAATCGACTATCTGTCCCTTCTCTGGATCGCCGATGGAATGCCTTAGTGCTTTCCCGGTGAAGATTCCTAGGAACATGCCGTAAAAAAGGATGATCGTTGCATATTTTGGAACTTTCACAGCATCGGGGTCTTGGGTAAAGTCTGGGCACTGAGGGTAATGTTCACGTACTACCGGTGTCAGCTTCTCGTAGTTGCGACGCCCGGTTAGCTGCACAAAGCCGCGACCCCGGAATTTATACCCATCGCCCGGCTCAGTATTCCCCAGGTCTTTTCGGAAGTCGTACCTGGTAAAATAAGATTTAGAGCCATATTCCGTAATTGGTTGCATAGTGTATGCCGTTTCGTGAAAAGTCGTTGCGAGCATATAAGCCAGCCAACCAATGCTACGAATTTCCCACTGAATTTTGAAATTTCCGCTCGGCTGAGTCGGCGGGTTTTCCCAGAAATTCAGAATAACCTCCATTCCATTAACCTGTTCCTGGGTCAAGCTACCTTTGAAGATGCCTTTGCGTATATCTTCGTAGAAGGTTGACCTTTCCATTTGAAGAGCAGTTCCTGGGGGCTTTTCGGGTACCGATGGAGCCGGTTGTGGTTCTATAGGTAGTGGTGACGCCTGACTGGTCTCGGCTTGTAGTAACGCTTGTTCGAACTCCTTAGCATAGATTTCAATACTACGTGCCTTATGCATGCTGCCAGTGACTTTACGTGCATGGAAGTAATCGACTATCTGTCCTTTATCTGGGTTGCCAATATATTGTTTCAGTGTTTTATCGTTAAAGAATCCCAAAATCATGCTGTAAAACAGTATTACCGTCGCATACCGTACATCTCTTACCGCTTCGGGGTCCGTGGTAAAATCAGGGCAATTCGGGTAAAATTCACGAACGACTAAGGTCATTTGCTCGTAATTACGGCGCCCGGTTAACGGTAAATAGCCGCGCCCTTTAAACTTTACACCATCACCTTCCTTGGTATTGCCCAGATCTTTGCGGCCTTCATATAATTGAGTAAAGCGTTCATTACTGCCAAACTCTGTGCCCGGTTGCATAGTGAATGCCGTTTCATGAAAAACCGTTGCAAGCATATAAGCTAGCCAACCGATATGGCGAACCTCCCAGTGAGCCTTCAAATCCCCAGTCGGCTGAACGGGCGGGGTTTCCCAGAGATTAAGGATCGCCTCCATTCCTTCAACCTGTTCAAGATTCAGGCGTCCCTCGAATAGATCTTCACGAATACCGTCGTAGAATATTGCACGATCCATAAAAAGCCTCCCTAAAAAGTTTTTGTAAGAAATAAAAAAGGGGAAGGAAAGAATACACTGCGCTCGGACCGTATGAAGCATGGATGCCGATTACGAGCATACAGGGATGTATTCACAGCGCGCCTCGAGCGCTGTGTATTCTTTCCTTCTGACCCAGTAGTAACTTTACCTTTCCTCAAAGTAACTGTGGTCTATGGATTGCTTTGCTTACAGTGGCTGGCAGCTAATCAGGCATCTATTTCCACACCCATGGCTCCGATAAATTAACCGTGTCGCCAATAGTATTATCGCGATTTTTAAGCCGAAAATTGACGACAGAATACCCCTTTGCTTGGACGGAAACTCATCGGAGCGGTTTATAAACCCTTTTAAGGAGAAACTTTTAAGAATCACCTGCGCAAATGTTCCAAGCTCACTTATCGTAGTTGTGAATCAACTTCGTAGTGTTTTCAGCACCACAATTGTCTATTGATGGCCCAATCTCGATATTCTACCAAAACTTATGGTAGAGCTTCTCAAAAAGGAACTATTTCATAAATTCAGTTAAAAACACACTGCTGCAAGCTTGATAATTTTTGGTGTCAGTTTGGCATTGGCGACCTCACAAAAGCGTTCTTTGAATAGCGCTAGCCAGCCTTTAATCTCCTATTCTCATCTTATGCGTCGGAATAGCAGAGATCAGTAAAATATCAGTATCCAAGTCGGTAGTTTATCCTGTATTAATCATGATAATAAAGTAGATATAGAATCTAACTACTATTCTTACCAATAGCTGGAATCGTGCTACTCCCGAATCATCCTCAGTGAAGGAATGTCCGCTTAATAGACCGAGAAATTGCCATGAAGAAGCTGAGCGAGCAATTTAATGTCATTAGTGACGCCCTGGATCTACGGGATCGCTATTATGAGCCCCGCCTGTCTCCCATACCCTGCCAGATGCCGCCTCCCCAAGACCTCACTATTCTCAATCAGGGGCAGGATGGAGCCTGTACCGGATTTGGTTTGGCTGCTGTAATTAATCGTTTGTATCAACAACAGAATCAAAATGTCTTAGTCAGCCCCTGGATGATTTACAACATGGCGCGCAGATACGACGAGTGGCCTGGGGAAACCTATGAGGGGTCAAGTTGTCGGGGAGCGATTAAGGGGTGGTTGAATACCGGTGTTTGTCTCGATTCCCTTTACAAGAAAGAAGATGGCGACACCCCAAATTTTGAACAACTGGAAGATGCAAAGTCTCGAACTATCGGCGCCTACTATCGAATACGCCCGGATATTACTGAGATGCACTATGCACTTCAGGAGACCTACATCATATACGTATCAGCAATGATCCATGATGGTTGGTTTAAACTTCGCAGAAACCCTAACGGCGAATACGTTATACCAGCCAATAAACAACAGATAGGCGGGCATGCTTTCGCCATAGTTGGATATAACACCGAGGGATTTTGGGTTCAGAATTCCTGGGGCAGGGATTGGGGGGACAATGGGAAAGCCCTCTGGCCTTACGAAGACTGGTTAAACTCAGTACTGGATGCCTGGGTGGTACAAATTGCCCTGCCCACGCCGCAGATATTTGACCAATTACGCCGAGCTGGTACCCGGTCCACTGCCAATCTCGCAGCATCCGCTACACCAAGCCGCAATGAGATATGGAGACACTTTGTACATCTTAATGATGGTAATTTCCGTGACGGCGGTAAATACTGGAGCAATGAATCTCATATCGCGGCTATAGCAGATAACCTACACCGAGAGAAAACAAATTTCGATCATTTACTTTTTTATGCACATGGTGGCTTAAATACTGCGAAGGACTCGGCGCGTCGTATCGCAGCGATGAAAAATGTTTTTATTGAGAACCGCATCTACCCCTTTCATTTTATGTGGGACACTGGCCTTCTTGAGATTATGAAGAGTATTCTGACTGATAAATCTGCCCGTGCCGAGCGCATTGCAGGAGGCATACGAGACTGGTTCGATCGTCGAATTGAAAATATGACTCGTTTTCCGGGGCGAGCTATATGGGATGAAATGAAACAAAATGCGGCGAAACCTTTTGAAAGTCAAGATAGCCATGGCTCACGCACACTAAAACACATATTGAACACGCTGAATGAAATAGGCAATAAGCAGGTACATGTGGCTGGTCACAGTGCCGGAGCAATACTTCAAGCACACCTGTTAAAACGTTTATTTAGAGGTAATATGTTCAACAAAGTATCCAGCTGCTCCCTGCTGGCACCGGCCGCCAATTATGACCTCTACCAGCATATTTACAAACCACTGATTAAGAATCAAAAATTAGAATCAACCACCATTTACAATCTGTCCGCAGAAGAGGAAGAAGATGACAATGTCGCTCGAGTCTATGGTAAATCTCTCTTATATCTGGTCTCCAATGCTTTTGAGGAAAAGCGTGGAGAAGCACTCATGGGCATGCAGATCTACAACGATCAGATTCCAATGAACGAGGTAAAAATCCATTACAGTCCTTCCAATGCCACCAAGAGTAAAACACATGGCGGGTTCGATGAAGATCCGGCAACGATGAATAGTCTGCTACGCAAAGTTTTAGGTAAAAAACCGCCACGACCATTCACTACTGGAGATTTGGAATATTGACTGGAAAGGTACTCTAGTAGCTTGAAGGCATTTATAGAAATCACTTTATGTCATCCATGCACAGCAGGATGATGAGACATTCGACGAATTCAACCTGAATAAATTACATTTGTTGGAGCAACCATATCTACCGCATACTATTTTCTGACTATACGACCCACTTCACCGATTAAGATTCCATTAAGTGAGTCCTGGAACACCTTCAGCTGTACTTAGTCGACCCTAGCATTAATATTAAATGAGAAAGCGAGGTGACATACATGATCATTGAAAATGCCACAATGATAGTGGGGATCATCTTGGGAGGAATCTGCCTCCTCGCTGCGGTATACAACCACATTAAGCATCAAAATTTCGGGTTGGGAGGTGTCGTACTTGTAATGTTTGGCTCGATGCTACTTGCTTTATCTATCTGGGGATCCGTGGAAATATGGATAGGAGATTCTGGAGCAAAATTTCAACTTAAGGAGGATTTTGGTGCAGAGAAAGCGGAACTCAATAACCAACTGGAAGAGCTGCGTTTAAGATTGACCACCAATAGAAAAGATATTGACAGAATGGCCGAACATATTCCACGTGCAACTATTAGCCCAGCGCAAGAAAAAGAAAGAAGGGCAACTCGGGAAAAATTTGAAAGAAATTCGCATTACTCTATCCTCATATTCAACAAGGCCGCACAGCAGGAAAATGCAAAGACTATTACTAAAGATTTACTTGAAGCCGGATTTAAAACTTCTGCAACTGAGACTGATCTAGAGGAGGCAAAACAACAATTTCCAACCAATGTAGCATGGGTGGTTTACACAGAACGAGGGGAAAGGATACTTCCTGAAGTTAGAAGAATTTTATCCCAATCAACAACAGATATCCGCTTTGAGATAGACTCGAATCCAGTCTCTTTACGCCGGGGGGACATCCAGGTTCTATTGTTCTAACCCACTCGGGTTATTGCAGATGATTTTATTATCAACATACGGTCCCGAGCACAGTGTATTCCTTCCCCCTTTTTAGTAAGTACTTCCAAATAACACTGTAATCTTATTAATTTGCACCAGTGGTAGTTGCTGCCCATTAACTGTGCCAAATAAGGTAAATCCAATATTGAGCCGTGCATTATCGGAAGGGAGCTGGCTATTCTGGAACCACTGCCAGACTTGTGACGCAACACTCCGCGCTGTCGTCGATGGAGACAACGTGTCTAACTCAAGCGCGTTGGCTAACAAAACGGAAGCTTCCGCCATCAAATGGCTACTACCGCTGTTATCACTTACCAGCGAGTAGGCGTAACTAATTCGCAAATTAATCCTGGGATTAATAGCAGCGAAGTTGACCGAAGAAATAGGCTCGATAATATCTTCCATCACTTGCTGTAAAGTAGCCTCACTCATCGGTCCAACAGCGACGGGATTAAGTGATTCCCGTTCAACTAACGGAATAGTTGCATTTACAAAGGAGGTTTCGTCCGTTGTGTAAATAAACAGTGGATTGGTTTTCTCATTGGGTACTAACTCGGCGTTGCGAACAATCCATGAAGTGAAATTGGCAGACTGATAAGCCAGTATATCTAGGGGTGTCCAAGTTAAAGTTAGAGGACTAAACAGGGGGGCAGCTGGAATACTGTGCTGAAGCTCCCACCATCCGTCTTTTTCCGTAGCCTGGCTAGAATCCGGCTCCCAAAGGTTATCTTCATTCATAAGATCCTTAAAGGAGAGAGAAGGCCAGATAGCAGGATTCTCGTTATCCCGATCAGTTTGCCCTTGCAGTGTCAGCGTATTCAGTGCGGTGTTGACACCAGGGTCTCCGCTCAGAGTGAGATGGAAATGGTCGATCTCATTATCTTCAACTAACAAATCTTCGGCAATATCCCAATTGGTGGGCCAAGACTCTGCAACATTATTTACCAGTGTGACAAAACTTGAAACAAGCTCGGATGCTTCCCCACTAGTGTTACCCTGGGAAGCGGTACCACTACTATAGGCTTCAGACAAAATATTATTTAATTGGGCCGACAAGGCCGGATACTCTTGGTGAAATTCTGCAAGAGCTGTAAATAAGGCATCAGTAACTCCTAGATTTTTTCTGGCCTCAGTGATTCGCCGTTGCCCCGGCGCGATCGGTTGGTTGCGGATAATATCAAAATACAGGTCATCTTGACTGGCAATATCGGTGCTTATTTGCACCGTATAGGTCCACTCCATCGCATCGAGAATTTCATCGCGAAGCTCTGAAGAGCCGGATAACTCCGTTAACTGTTTGGCTCCAGTGCCACTGTGGGACAACAGTGTTGGCAAGGCTGGCTCAAAAGGCAGGGGGATCGGGATGATAGCATCCGTATTGAGTGACGCCTGGGCAGTGATAGGCATCAGCAGGGGCGCCTCTTCGGGCAGTGCAAATTTTACCCAGGAACTGGGTACGTAGCCGAGAAATTTGCTACCTTCTTCAAAGTTATGTTGCAAGTAGCTGACATTGTATTGCAGTGGTAGCTGAATACTGGAGTGATCCTCCGGTGTGGTAACACTAAGCAAAGAAGTTGCCCACTGCTGGCCTGTATCAAGGCTCAGATAAACCGCTGAGAACTGGTATAACTTGTCGATATCAGCGTCGCTTTTATTCAGTGCATCATCATTAGGTTGGACAATGCTGCCAAACAGTTGTGGTGCCTTTTGTGGGTGAGTGCCATCTATAATTTCTGATGCATTAATATCAGCGGGCACCTGAACAACAGTGGAAATGGTGTAGGCACTGGTAAGGTTTACTAATAGCGCTTGCCGCAACCGCTCCTGAGCTTCTCCGATATCACCCTGTCCTTCATCCTTCTCTAAAATCGACACCAGTCCGCTAGGTATTGATGTCGCAAGAGTTTGTTTGCTCGCCATTAACTGATCGTAGTAATCAGTGTTATAACGCTGATCCAGCAGCGCCACTGCGATACCAAATTCTGCCGTTAGAAATGCTTCCACAGCCATCAAAAAGCTTTGGGCCCATGCATCCATATCGATATCATTGTACTGGATATCATTGACCATACCGCTGCATGGTGTCGTATTCAGTGGCCGAAGCGCAAAATAAACCGGATCGCTGCAAAAGCTTATATCAAAGCCTTTAATTTCACTGAAGCGAACGGCCCATAAATCAGGAACTTGATTACTGTCATCGGCCACTTGTTGGACTGATTTCTGCGCCAGTTTCAATACGCCTCCAGCCTGATCAAAATCAGCAAACGCTGCTTCGAAATAACGGGCAAAGTTAGTGATTCGATTACTGTCCTCCGAGATCCAGTCTGTAGCCATTTCCTGAGCAACAGGGAAAGGGGGTAAGTTAAGTTTTGCCGGGATCTGAAATTGCAGTTCAGCGGCTGCGGGCAAGCATGTTATTGCCGGCGGATAAACCAGTGAGCTGTCGCGCTTCATCGTCAGACATGCCGTGATCTCAACAATATCATCTGGTTGCTCCAAGACATCTCTAAAGGCGACAGGAAAGTTAAATTGTGTGCTAATCGTAGGCTCAGTCAATGAGGGCACCGCACTGAAAACAGCATCATTGACTTGCTGGTTGATATATTCCAGTACCTGCTCTGCAAAGTTAAGCAGTTCCCTTTGAGGGTTACCAATACTCACGGTTCCGGTCAGGCTGGTGGTAACCGTTAGAGAGGTATTGCAGTCGGTAAGTTGGTCAATGATCAAACGATAGCGCGTTTGAATAGCTTGCCACTGCTGCTTCTCATCAGCAGCAAGTGAGGAAAATTCTGGTGAGTGTGTAGCGCTGACTATGCCTGGATTAAACTCCATAGACAGTTTCAGCAGAGCCGTATTGTCGTTATGATCAATAAAAAAGAATCCAGTCTCCACCCCCGGCCACTCTCCGGGGCTGATAAGGGGATCATTATAGAGCGGCGTAATCGTATCTCTGTATTGTGTGTTCAGCGGGTTGCCGTATAAATCACAAATCCGGAATGCCAAATCTGTTTGCTGGCCGATAATATCGTAGCGATTGGCCATTATTGGGGAATCCACCTCTGGCCATGTTTCCTGAAGGAAGGCAAACACCGGAATGACCTGGCGCAGTTGCAAACAACCATCTGCCTGTGGGGAAACCTCATCCTCGCTCTGGGTGGGGCCCACTGGTAAACTCCAGACCGAAGCACGATAAGTGCCGTTGCCTATTAGCTGATACTGAAGCAGGTGGTAAAGTTCATTGACCCGAATCTGCGGCAGATTACCGTTCGCCGGAATCTGGATCAAATCATCATCACTAACAGGTGTCCAATTGATGGCAAAGCCTATATTGCCGGCTTCATAGGTGGGCTGATAATTGGTGAGGGGCACACCATTCATATCGAATACTTCGGCAGTCAGGGTGGGAGCCGGACTGTCACATTCCACCCACAAGGAGTTTTCATAGGGGGCAAAAGCCACCCTATTGTTCCCAGCATTCTGACACTGAACCAAAATAGTAAAATCAGCGGTTCCACCAGAAGTGCCTAGAACAGTGCCTTGGTTGGGGTCAGTCGGAGAGTCAGTAGCGTTGGCGGTATCCGCAAACAGATCATCGGGCAAGCCCCCACCCGAGCTAGTTTTATAATAGAGATAAAAGCCTTGGGCCCGAACAACGCTCAGCTCCCATATTAGACGCAGGAAATTTTTCACATCACTTAAGGGAGCGAAGTCGGAATTATCTGCTCCTGATAAAACGTTAAACGTGTGGGCGTGCAAGGCACTGACTTGTTCTACTTGATTTAAAGTCGAGAGGTTCAATTTGGCCAGTAGTACACTGGGGTCCAAATCGTCCGAACGCAGTTTGTCACTGCCGGGGCACTGGTAGAGCAAACTGATGCTTGCATTGGACAAATCACTTTTCAACGCCTGTTCAATCAAATCCCGGGTGGCTTCATCAGTGCCGTTTAGTTGGTAGATATTCGCTGAGGAGTCAGCTTCCGCGAGTAACCCCGATGAGCGGCCCATAGCGCTCTCTGTAGAGCTTTGAACTTGACGCAGTGACAGCGGAATAGCCAAACTTGGAATCGCTTCTACATCCGCTCCGAGAATAGCTGCTCCGCTGTCGACCCTTTCCAGTGCGAGCTGCACGCCCTGCTTCTGCGCAACTAGATTCATCAGCGGCTGAGGTAGGGTATACAGGGTACGCGCTTCATCCGGCGCGTCCCAAGCAAGGCTGTTTTTTAAGTTGAACCCCAAGGGCGTAGCTGTCAGCGGTGGCAGTGCACGGAAATCAATGGTGTTTTCTGCGGGACTGGTGGGTTGAGTTGATGATCTAACCGCCTGCCAGTTAGGGTTTGGGGCCGAAGGTAGTTCAGTAGGTAATTCAATCTCCGTTTGCACCCTATCGGGACTAACACCATTAAAGCTAATCCAAGCGGCCGACTGGCCCGGTGAGAAGCTCAAACAGGCTTCCTCTGTAGCGCTCCCTTCACTGGCCGAAAATTGCTGGCCAGACAATTCGAATAGGGAAGCCACGGGAAAATCAGCGATGATTTCGGGGCTCAATTGAGGCGGCACCTTATCTGGCTCAGGTAATTGCAAGCCTGACATCAGATAACGTGAACCGAACCCCGCAACATTGGCATAGTCAAGTTCATCCAGCAAAGTACTGAGTTCCTGCCCTGGATCACTGGCAGCGGCATGGGCGCTGACTAAATCGACATACCGGAAAGGGTCTTCCGACAAAGCTGCAGAGGCAATGGCAATATCTTTTTGCAGCCTTTGATCGATATCTTGCTCATACTGTTGAGCTGCCGGAATCAACAATGAAACCACATAACGCGCGATCAAAACAAAGTAATCTGTAAACAAAAAGCTCGCCATGCTGGGACCTGTTAACGGCGAGGTCTCTGCTGTTTCGAGAATTTCTGAGCCGACCCCCGGCACTTCTGAACCGATAAGGCCCAGATTGTCAAAATACATGTCGATGGCCTCTAGGTAATTGGCCGGGGTGCGATTAAATTCACTGAAATCTACACCATTGTCACCGCTCTGCAGACGTAATTCATCGAACATGGGTAATATGGCTGCTGTTTGCAGAGTTTCTTCAGAAACCTGTTGAAAGCTGCTGATACTAAAAACCAGATTCTCTTCAAAATAAGCTTTGAGTTTTTCCACAAAACCATCAGTGCCGCCGAATAGTGGACCGGGCTCTTCTGTTCCGGTACCGAGATTATCAGAAAGCCTTTGTAAGGTTTGTGAAAGCGGTATTTCAACAGGTGTTGGAGGGACAAATGTCAATAACCAGTGTACCAGTTTAATAATGAGTTGTTCATAGCCGGTAGCCGTCCCAGGCGACTTTAATGGCACTTCACCGGGCGCCGGGCTCTCCATCACCAGCGAACCAATAAGTTTGATTGATGCTGTATTCTCGCTATAAACCACAGTAGGTTGAAGCAGGAAAACCACTTCCAGCTCCGCTAGACTCGATTTTATGGGTGCATCAGTAAACTGTTCTTTTTCAAAACCTTCACGTATAAAACGAGTTGGAACACTGAAATTATGTAAAAGCTGGACAGGCTGTTTCATTTCTCTACGTATACGTAGGGAGGCGTTTTTGGCCCGTTCTGCTAGTATGTCCGTTACACTAAATTCGGGGAAACTGAGACCAGGTGCCGAAGGACCGTCAATAGATGCCGGAGTACCACTTCCCACATAAAAAGTGTGGGTCACTGTAGTATGGAATGACAAGTGGATACGTATAAATACCACTTTAACCGAGACACTCACCCTCACAGAAGCCGAGACAGGAATGACTGTTTGATAGCCCGTTTCAAAGGCAATACCTGCAGTGGCAGTGAAGCTCACTGTCACAGTGGCCTTAATAATTCCCAGGTTCACGGAGCCTTTTAACAGCACTGCAATACTGGCGGCGCCGGCAAACCAATAGTGATCTGGCGGTTTGGCTAAGGAATTCCCCGAACCATTTTCATTGGCTCGCCAAGCCAGCAAGCCCTGCATTGAGACCGCCACTGTAGCAGCTAAGGACGCACTCAATGGCCCGGCCTTGATACTCAATCCCGCACTTACCTGAATGCCGATACCAAATTCAAGAATAGGATTGTAATTGACACTCGGAGTTGCACCTGGGTTATTTCCGCTGCGCAACTTCGCAAAATAGAATCCAGCCCAACCGGTAAGAACGCTGACAGAGATACCAATAGACCGCTCCGGGCTCACGGGCCAGCCTACATTTATCCGAAAATCACCATTGGTGTAAACCCAAATGGAAAAGCTAGGTAGTATAAGAATAAACCCATTAAGCGGAATTCGACGCATCGCATAGGGCAACGTCAGGGAGCCATAGTAAACGCCGAGATTTGGTCCTAGCTTCTGGTAGAGAATTTCAAACAGCAGGCCACTGAAAAACGAAGGTGGTGTGGACATAGGCACCGAAATTTCGAGGCCATACATAACTGGATCATTGAAAAGAACTCTCAAGCGGAATTCACGCAGCGAAAGATCTACAGCAATAAACCAGTCTCGATCGGGCTGATAAAACTCTTTAGCCAGCTCTGTGATGATGGTAGCCGGATCATCACCCACCAACTGATTTTCCAGTTGGTGGAATATTTCCTCCATGGGGTTAGCAGATTCGGCAACTTGAAGCCTGGGACCTACCCGCTGACCGATGCCTAAATAGTGCAGCTTGAAAGCCGAAATTGAATTCTGGGAAGGTATCGGGAAGGGAAAATTAACCAGTTGTTCAGTAGCGCCAGCATCCGGACTAATAGTTTTGCCCGAAGTTGATGGCGTTGTGGGCGTTTTGATTTTTGCCTTTACTGTCAAGCCGTCACCATCACCGTCATAGCCAATTAATATAGCGAATACTTGTATATTGGGCTCAAAAGTAATCTCAACGGGACCATAACGGCCGGTACCGCCAATTTCCAGTGGCTGATCGAGTGCCAACTGAAGATAGGCGGCAGTATTGCCATGCGCTGTGCTGGGTGTCACACTAAGCGAGGGTTTGATGTCCCGATCCATGATTGCCTGCCAAGGCCCGGCAGGGATGTCCGGAAGCGAAATCCCCGTCGCCGACTCCAGTTGGCAGCTAAAAAGATTCCAGACATCATTGATAGATAGTGACTGAGTTGTTGCGAGAGTTAAAGAAAGAGGTCCCCCCAACAACTGCATATCTAATTCTAGGGGAACATCAAATGCGCTACCTGTCGCCTTCAAAAGGAGGTTGGTCATAGCCTTATTAGAATTATTCTAGTTATGAAGTTTACGAGTTGATACGAGTGATAGGATCAAGCTAATCGGGTTCGGGATCCTTATTGGAAGCTATTTCTACCCCGATAGAGTCCAATGCTATGTCACCGAGGATGGTGATTGGAGCTTCCGGAGTTACAGTGACACCGAAGCTATAGTTCCCGTTGGCTGTGTCCACGGATAATACCGTGATCGTAATGTTCGCGCGGAGAAAATCATTTAAAGCATTTTTTATATTTTTCAGTATCTTAGGGTCATTTTCGTTATCGCCAGGGAGATTGTTGATCGCACTGCCAATATCTCCCTCGTCAATCGGTATGCCTAGAGTGTCTTTTAGCCATGCCATGAATTCAGCGATATTACCAAGCACCACCGGTTGGGAAAGGCTAAATTTGATCCCTGAGGTTTCACTAATATTTTTAATGTCCTGGCTGTTGATGGGAATTTTCTGACCCTTGTAATCGAACGTGGCACTGACAGTAAGGCCTGTAGGCGGGTCATCATTCCTAAGAGCTGGAGTATTCATGGCATTTACCTTTTATGTTATTGCTTGTTGTGGAAATTTTCAATTTACAAAACGGACAATAAAATCAATAAATCATCACCTATTTCACGGATTCGCATCGGTCTATCCCAAGGGCGGTACACCCTTGTGCCGCATTAACCCATTAACTGGTTAGTTGGCTAAGTTAATCGTAATTTGCCTCTACGTAAGCAGGCTAATCTCTGTAAATATTGATCCTCAGATCTTCAAATACAAAGTTTCCACTTCCAAAAGGTTTCCAGGTACCTTCCACTACCACAGTCTGCGGGGGTGGGCCTTCTGCGGGCAGCCAGTCGACGACTTTATTCCACAGGGTAACAACAGCAGCTGGCCAACCTGTCAACGGCAGTAGTGGCAATGACAAGCCGTAGATTTGATTGAGCCTTAGCATTAGATCGTCGACGATTTTGCTAGAAGAACTCATGATTAATCATTCTCCGGTTTAACTGATAAAAACCATGCCAAGTTATTAGCATAGGTGGGAATGACATGCTCCGGTGTTTCCGGTGTTGTTGTTCCCGCAAAAACCGTGAAGTCGACCATTACCCCCGGGGGGAAACTGTAGCCAAAAGCGCTCAATTGAACATTATTGAACAATATGCCATACACGGTTTGACTACCGTTTTCCAGGTCGACTTTAAGCAGGTTGGCATCACCAAATGCTGTCTTCAGTACACCTTCGAGTTCAAAACCACCAGCACCGGCGGATAATTGCGGCAATTGGATAAAAAGTGCGGCGGCGTCGTTATCCGGTATGGTGGATGAAGGCCCCCAGGCCAGAAGCACCTTAGCTTCCAGCTTGGCATCCGCACCAAGAGCACCGAGCGAGCCGAGTAACATGTCGTACTCCAAAGCATATCTCGGCGCGCTGGTAACGTAAGTGCTAGGCGGACTAGCGGCTTGGTCGGGAGAATCCAGCAATGCTGGCTGTACAAGTGAATCCGCATTGATTGGGTTGGATTCCAGCTGCAAGATATTCACAGCGGTAGATCCGGTATTGGTGGCATTAATTGCCTCTTCTTCGCCAACAATAAAACGGCTGAATTTTAGCGGAATGCTGAACAGCAGACTATTAGGGCGAATGGCATCAGTACTCGGATCTGCAGTCATAGCCGTCAAGTCCAGAGTGACTCGTTTACTATCAGGCACCGTTATACCCACTTCATTAAGAGTAAAATCTACATCAACAGAAAGATTTGAGATTGCCAAACCTACATCGGGCCCATCCTTGCACCCATAGGAAAACAAATCCAGCTGATCACTGTCTGGGAACGGGTTGGGACAAAACCACAAGGCACCACTTAAACTGAAGCGCGCACGGACCTCGGTTGTACCTTTTTCTTGTACCGGCTGGCTGCTCACCGGTACCAGACTTGCCTGATTAAATTCTACTTTCTCCAACACTCTTACGTTGGGCACTACTGGATCAATATTGGGATCATTTACTATAAATTTGTATTTAAACTTCTGTTCACTAATAAATGTCATCCGGCCGACACCATCACTACCGGCCTGATACTGCCCTTTGATACTTATGGTGTTCAGTTTGGAATCGACTGGGGGATGGATCAATTGAACATCTCTACCCATCAATTGGTTGAGGGTGAGCCCAACGCTGGTATTAAACTGTGTAATACTGGAATTACTAAACACCACCACCAGTGTTTCTGTTTCGTAATCCACTGGTGTATCACACAAATCAGGGTTCGAAGGCTGGCCATTGCCGTTATAAAATATAACTCCAAATAAGGACGATTGATCGATCTCTAATTTCCCAGACTTGGCCTCAACATCCATCATATTACCCTGAATACCCAAATGGTGCGCACGCAGGGGCCCGTTAACGCCTCCCAGGAGCATTTGTAAATCTGCCGGCATGCCATTGCCATTAATACCTGTGTTGAGAAATAACACTCCTGTCCAGGCTGGATCATTCACCAGGTTATTAAAGTGTTCGAAAGGATCGCCGGGCACTCGTTGCTGAGCAAAGGTAATATAGTCATCGATCAGTGCTGAGGTCGCCTCTGGATCACTATTATAATGCTCTGCACCGGTCCATAGCCCCGGATTAGCAACCAGCTCTGCGACACTGGCTGTAGTATTAAACTTAAAAATCATAATGAGCTGTGCGTCCGGATTTTCACTATCAAAACCCAGCTCAAATTGAAAACCACTGAGAAAAATCGTCGAGTCAAAGCTCCAGCATTCAGAGGGTTCAGTTACGATAAAAAAAAGCTGATTTTGTGTCAGTATCAGCGACAGGTCTGCAGGGAATTTTGGAGGGGAACCATAGGATAAAAACTGCAGCTGGGTCTCCGGAATCGGAGGGTCGGCATTCAGCATAGCTGGCTGCTTGGCCAGCACCACTTTGTTCCAACTACCATCGTCATTGAGCTCAATTAGCAGCCCTTGGGGCGTAGTAGAGCTAAGCATACTTGAAGGGCCCAGCAGACTGCCCCCAGGGAGAAATACTGGTCCCTCAGAATGTAAAGTCAATTGACCATGGCGGGCACTGCTGAGAATGGTCGCCTCAAAGCGACTGATTTGTTCGCTGTTTAAAGGGGAAGGAGCGGAGAAAATACCGCCCAATGGCACACAGGGGAATGCGGTACTGTTAGATAAAGTTGCCAGGCGAGCATCGACGCTATTTGAAAAGGGGCCACCATCCTGTTCAATAAAAAAGCTTCCAGAGCTAGGTTCGCCAAAGTAGTGCCCCTCTTCAGTCAGTACCTGCATCCAGGATGTGGTGTAGTCGTTCTGAAGTAAATCCAAATTACTGGGTGGTGAGTCAGATGGAGATCCGCTAACCGAGAATGATCGCGCATAGGCAGGCTGATCGTTGATAAACTGTATTTTAGTACCCTCAGAAATTCGCAGGAATTCCTGTGAATAAAGCCCGGGCATAAGCTCTATTATCGAGTTCTTGCCATCAGCTTCTATATTTTCAAGTGTAAAAATCCCTACGGGCGAAAGATATAAGTTGCTGGGAAAGTGAGCGGGCAAGCCACTTATATCTTGATCCTGCATTTTTGAAAAGCCAAATCCAGCACCGATTTCGCCGTTGACGGGTAAAACTGTACCCGGATCATAGGGTGATAATTTTACCGGAGCACCTTCGGTAGTGAAAAAATAGCTGGAAGCAATGGCTTTGGCTTCGGTTGCCCATTCCTGATTATCAGAACGATTTGTGACATCCAACTGTAAGCGTGTAGCGAAGAAATTCGTAGGAAGAACGGGGTTTAACCAAAAATCAAAACCGACTGTTCCTTTTACATCTGTAAAATCGAACATAGGAAATTGGATCTCATCCGACACGGATTTCCTGCCATTCGAGGAGATTTCAGGGATATATTTAAAATGACAGCCAGTTGCGGCTACTAGTTTACGCAGGTGGCAATCACTCAATCCAAATGGAAAATTCAAGCTACCGGCAGCCAGTCCAGAAAAGTACAGCTGTATTGCCGAACCTATGGGGGATAGATCCGGCCACGCAACATAGAGCTCTTTATCTGAATCGTAATGAAATAGCTGGAATGGTGATATAGTTCCCGGTAACGAAAACCTCAGAACAGGAGAACCTTCTTCCACCCCAATGAGCTCAGCCTTACTTCCTGGTATAAACTCTAATTTAAGTTGCGACCAATATAAGTTTTCAGAGCATCGTACTTGAAAATTAAACTCTGTGTTTAGTATGCTGATAGCTGGTATATCCTTTGGTAATGATTGATTTTGCAGCCATACAAGTGCATGTTCAGGTTGTATAGTACCGGTAAGGTCGGGAAAACAGGTTTTAGCTTTCTCGATAAAGTCAGGCGCTTCTTGTTGACTCACTTCTACGCCTATAAAAATATACCAACCTGACATTTCATTCCAAGTGTGTTCGAGTGTAACTTTCGCATGTTTTGGCGAATGTTGGGAGCTATGCTGGGCAAGAATTAAAGAGGGTGGTGAAAGTAAAAAGTATACCCACAGTGACTGCTCGCCAATATAAGGGCGGTTCTCTGGTGGCGCTGAAATTAAGTATAATCCTTGGCAAATTTCCGTTAACTCTTCTGATAAGACGCCGGCAAAACTTTTTGCTCCATGCTTTTCACTCATATTCTATTATCCGAAATTAACAGAACACAACTTTCGCCATAGCGGTGCACAAACACCAAATTAACGTTCATCACCTCATAGGCGATATTTACGGCCGCATAAAAGCTGTCTCGATATGATTTTTACCCCTTAAAAACATTTGATACCTTGGTGGTTATATATAACGCCAACCTACAGATATTTTCACAGCCTTAGCCGATACTACCAGCATTCTTTACTGAGGATTAGTACCCTTCGCTGATATATTAAAAAATCATATATTAATTTATAGATTAATTGTTGGGTGTTATATCCCAACATTACTTCGGGCAGTTTTACGCAGCTATAGTGCTGTAGTCACTATACCGTTCGTAAATGTTGGCAACTTTTCCACAACTTTGGTCCAGATCTAACTCGCCAAAAAGTCTATTCATAAGGTACTGATAGAACTTGCGGCGCTTCCAGCTGGCAATTGAAATAACCGTTGCTTTATCCGTTTTCTTCGCTTTTCTGTCCTCAGCTCTCAGTAAATTTAGGGCTGTCAGTGTTGCATTTACTTGTAGATCGATAGCTTCTTTTCGAGTTGACTGGCAGTGGGTTAGACCTGTGTACTGTTTGGCATCCCTGAACAAAAACTCTATTTGAAACCTTGACCTGTAATAGGCGATCCGTTTCATTGCATCTAGCTCTGTGTCTGCCGAATACAGCAGTGCATACCCATCTTTGTCGCCGTTAGTAGACCTCGGCATCACAACGCGAATAACTCTTTTCAAAAAACTTGCATAGGCAGCCTTTGTATAAACTTCAGTCGTATCATTCAGAGCGCCAACATGATCAAAACGGTTCAGGCCAGCTATAAAGTCAACTTTTCCATCGTATTTTTTGGGGCGTCCAATGCCGCTTTAAACGCCTTCATATAGCCATAGCAGGTTTGCATCAGATCGCAACTTGCCAACGATGTGTAACCCCGTTGGAATGATGTTCGCAACAAATTTCACCTTGCTATAGTAGGTATCTGCAGCAGGATACTTAATGCCGAGATCAAGGAGTGTTGGTGCAAGTTTGACGGCATGGTTAGCATATAGCTCAATTCGGGATCGGCCTTCTTCGTCTATTGTCTGCTGGGCATCCATGGCATAGGCAGTATTCGACTTCAGGTCAGTGATGCTGATTATAGAGATTTCAAGGCCACGTTGTGAGGCTCCGGTACCACCATTGTAATACCAGCCAACTTCCTCTGTTGTTTTCCTGGTTTATTGATAAAACTAGCATCTATAGCCGCCACACATTCATCGTTGTTTGGGAATGTCTGCATAAATAATTCTGCATTGAACTTAACGAAGTCAAAATTCCGACGAGACCATCGACGATAGCGCTTTTCACTGGCTAAACTGTATCGCTCCATGTTCAGAAATGTCGCCTTCCCCTGAAAAACCATCAGTACAGTAAATAGCGTGAGTATGAAATTTCTCCGTGGTTTTTTGACATTGGACATTCGAACGAAAATAGCTTTAACTCCGTTTTCCATAGGCAGGTACTGCGTCAATTTGATCTGAGGACCTTATTTTTCCATACCTGTCTATGGTTTCTACCCATTTCACCTCTTAAAACTGTCCGAAGTATTTTTAAAGAAAAGAAAAGCATAATCCTGGTTTAGATTAGGTTGCATATGACTCTCCTGTATTTTTCAGTATAGAAGTGGTTTATAACTATATTTGCAACAAGAATAATTTAACTGTCTATGAAAAAAATTCACAAAAGCACTTTGCAACCCTTGATGAAGAAATTGAGTTTAATGAAGGGCGTCTATGGGGGAAATTAACTTTGTATCATCAACAGGGAATGCGAAACATAAGGAGTTTGGGGCAAAGGTTTTTAAGGATGGTGGCTTTAATGGTGAGTTTGACTGATTTATTTCATGTCTAGAGACCAAGTTAAATGATAAAAGGCTAACCTTTTTGCTTAAGCTAGTTAAAGAAGATGGTACAGCGTTTAAAATAAAGGATTTCCTAATTACCACTCTTGCTAAGTTAAGCCTAGCTCTATATAAATACAGTTATCTCGTTGATCTGCAAGGGAATACACCATGGCTCGCAACACGGTATAGTTTCAGAAGGGGATTGGTTTGACCAATTCCTCAACATGTACGGCAGCGAGGAACAGTGCTTCGATGCGCTGTCGTGATGGCGTTGGTCCAATGGCTTTAGTTGTCCTTACTGCGGATATGACAAGCATTGCGACCTCGCTTGTCGCAAGCTTAAGCAGTGTAACCAGTGTCGACGTCAGACATCGATTACCTCCCGTACGATTTTTGACTCCACGAAGCTTTCCCTCACCACCTGGTTTCTCGGTATCTTCCTGATTACTCAAGATAAGAAGGGTGTTTCCTGTTTGGAGCTATCTCGATATCTGGGTATCTCTTACAACGCAGCATGGCGTATGAAGCAGAAACTCATGCAAGTGATGATGGAGCGGGACTAGCGATACAAACTGTTCGGTTTTATTGAACTGGATGATGCCTATCTCGGTGGTGGGCGTGCTGGATGGGGCGCGGAGCCAAGGGTAAAACTCTCTTTGTAGTGGTAGCACAGTCATCTCAGATGGCCTTCCATGCTTCAATGCCATTAAGGAGGCAGGTTGTGTGCATGAAAAAAATGTTTGTGGTGGTGGCCGAGCTTCTGTTGAAGAGCCTGAGTTCTATTGGGTAAATATGGTACTTGATAATTGAAAGAGTGCGCTGCGTAGCACTTACCATGCTATTAGGCCGAAATATGCAAGCGCTATTTGGCAGAATTTCAATATCGCTTTAATCGAAGATTTGATTTATCGGCACTCATTCCAAGACGTGGTTTACGTCTCTCTTCGGACTCCACCGATGCCGGAAAGGTTGCTAAAAATTGGCTTAGCATAAGTGGTAATTAAGTAAACCTCTATAGAGAAAGTAGGGGGCAGGCCTCCTTTAGTACTTTTATTGAGATATATGCTTCAATGCGTAGTTTATCGCTTAAGAGAGTGTTCGTCGTTGATGGGTAAGATCATAAAAGATGTCACATTTAGAAATGGTGAAAAAGCTACCATGTTCAAGCATGCCAATGGATATTGGCATTGTCCTGTATGTGGTAGTCCTGAGTTGGGATCTCCTGCTTACTTAGAGGATGGTAGTGGCTCTTTTCAGATATGTAGCTGTGGATTTGAGTTTGGTTTCGATGATGAACCATCGGCATCCGGTACAAAAATTGACTCTGTCATTGGTAATTGGGAAGTTAAAAGGCATCGTAAGTTACAATACTTATCTTCCAAGTCCGATCAATATAAAGAACTGCTAACAAATTTAAGATGTATCGGTATTGAGCTAAGCACATAGTAAAAGTATGTATCTCTGCCCCCATCGGGTGATTCCGGCGATGTGTATCTTAACTGGTCCTGCATTTCATCTAAAATAGAAAGTGGAGAAGACCTTTAACGTTTGTGTTCAGTAACTTGAAACGAGCTATGCAGCTTATCGAACCAATAGTTGAATACATAGGTATATATCACGATATAAATCACCATGACTATCTCAAGCATAAATGCTTCTAGGATAGTCAGATTAAAGCCCCAGGCGATTACTGGCAACGTCAGTACCAACATACCCCCTTCAAACAATAACGCATGCATGGCTCTAACGATAAACGTCTTCTCCGGGTTTTTACGTATATTCAATAAGTACCAGTCAAAAGCGTGATTGAAAACCATATTCCAGACCAGCGCAAACATTGATAGTCCAGCCGCAAGTACTAGCGATTGGTGTACCTCCAGATCAAACACTGGCACCACCAGTAAGCCACCTGTCAGCAGCAGAAAAAACTCGTAGGAAACCGCATGGAATAAACGATTCTTCAATGATTTAGTCATCAGCCATACTCACTCTGGTTGAGAAAATATGCCTGAATGATATATAGTTATTTTAGGTGGGATAAGTTAGATACTATACCTTAAACAGATAGGTTGGGCGCGTGGCAGTTTCTATTGAGCAACTGGAAGCATTTGTAGCAACCGAGCAGGCTGGCTCGTTCTCAGCGGCTGCACGTAAATGTGGAAAGGCGCAGTCGGTAATCAGCTCACTGGTATCGAATCTGGAGGTTGACTTGGGAGTCAATCTATTTGATCGAAGTCAACGATACCCGCGATTGACGGACGCGGGTCAGTCACTTCTGGAACGCGCACGGAGTCTTATCGAGCAACGCGAGCGTTTGATGGCGATCGCACAGGGTTTGTCTCTGGATGTTGAGGCCCGGTTGACGTTGGCTATTGCCCAGCATGTTCGTATTAAAAACCTGGGTGGACTCTTTCAAGGGTTTCAGACCAAATATCCACATGTTCAAATTACGCTCAGAGCGGGAAGTGTTCAGGATGTACAGACCTGGGTCGAACGGGATGTGGCCCAACTCGGGATTATTACGCAGCAAGAAGATGTGCCCACTGGGTACGATTTCAGAGCCCTGGGCCATCTGAAGCTCACTGGCGTCGCCTGTGCTGAGCACCCGATAGCACAACTTACTGAAGTAACCTGGGAAGACCTGAAACAATACCGACAAATCTTATTGCAGGAGTTTGAGATATCCAGCCAAACTCGCTGGCTGGTGTCTCCCGACGTGTGGAGTGTGTCACGTGTCGATGATGCACTTGACCTTGTCAACGCCAATTTGGGCTGGGCAGTATTGCCACTACACGTGGTTGCGAAAGGGATAGCGGCGAAAAAACTGATGCAGCTCCCGCTAGTATTTGAGCAGGAGAAAGAGTTGTCACACGGTGTAGATATTATCTGGTCCAGTAAGCGTCCACTGGGTCCTGCAGCCACTGACTTGATGAAGCGGTTGAGCACAGAGGACGCAATACTGAATAAGGATCAGGCGTTATGAAGTGCTCGACAGGTCTCGGGCAAAATCTGTGATGGTCGTTTTCGGCTTACCTAGCACCTGCCAGGTTTTTTGACTTATCGGTTGCTCCTTTAGCTGTTCTACGTAAGTCAGCATATGTTCCATAAATACTGCCTGCTCCTCGGGCAGTCCCATTTCTGCAATGGCCGCGATAGGGTGAACGGCAATTTCTGTTCCCGGAGAATATGCCTCTACAAACGTTCTGGCCGCCTCTGGTAAAGACATCCCCTCAGTACCCTGAACTGAAAAACTCTGGCTGTAGGCCATCTCATTCCCGATAGCATTACCGATCATCTCTGCCAGATCTGTTGTATTGGTGTAGTAGATAGGGTGGACATGATCGCCGATGATAGAAAATTGGCCGTTCTCGATGAATGTGGGGAAAGAATCCAGGAAGAATGAACAGAAGAAGAATGTGAAATCAATGCCCGAACTTTTAATGGCCTCTATCCCTGGCTTACGGATTACATTGGTTTTGTACTCAAGTCCCTTGTCCGCAAACTCTGGGTGGAGATAATCAATACCAGCAATTTGCATGATGTGTTGCACACCATTGACCTTTGCAGCCTCCACGATATTAATCACACCTTCACGCTCACTATGAAAGGGTAAAGTCGGGTCGAGTGACGTGGTATTCAGGGTGATATAAAGTGTTTTGGTACCAACTAGTGCAGACACCAGGCTCTCTTTATCCGAGACATCTGCTTCGACAAGCTGGATACTCTCTGGGAGGATAGTGCGAGCGCTAACCGCGTCCCTTACGAGCGCAGTTACCTGGACACCTTTAGCGTCCAGTTTTCGTGCTACCTGACGACCTAAATGGCCTGTGGCACCAATAATCGTAATAGTTTTCTGCATGATTCAACCTTTAAAGCAATGAATGGGATAGCCCATACTTTGCCCAAGTTCTAAAAAATCCTACAGTTATGTACCATCTATCAAATAGATACTACAGCAGGGCTCTCTAGTCCTACTTTTTGTTCATGTTTGATGCGCACGTAGGTGTCTCCTCGATAGATGACAAGGGGTTATTGGTGGGAGGCATATCTTTACTTATTTTCCAGTTACTTCAACACTGTGAGTGAGGAATTCGTAACAATTTTTAGGTTTTTGCCGGTTCGTTACTTGTGGGTAACCTCATTGCTTTCTACTGATACTCAATCCGAGAGGGTGTTCCTTAACAGGGTACTAAGTGACTTTTTTTGGGGGGCGGAGGGTGCAGGGGAGGAATGACTTTTTATCTAATTCTCCCAAAATAGGCAAGTAAGATGGTTTTGCATTGTTCTGTATATCAGAATTGAAAAACAGCTTTTCTTATTTCTTGAAGATAAGCAATAACTCATTGACTCATAAAGTATTTCTAAAAATATACAGAGCAAAGAAATTACAAGAATATAAAAGGTTGCTCTATATCTTTATTTGACATACTTATCAGTTAAAGGTGGTTTCTTGACTCTCTGTATTTTTTTGTGTTGTAGGATATATGAGCTTTAGAATTAGAGAGAAGCATGATATACAGATGTAGATTTTGAATTAATCGGTAAAGGTACCTGATCGTGTGGTTTTTAAAATTGTCAAGTAAACGCAAGGCCATACGGATCTTCAAAAGGGATTTAAGGCGTAAATTATCAAATGATTGGGGGAATAAGAGAAAGTATTTAGCCTCTGAGGTAGCTAATAGTGTTCAAAACCACTATCCCAAACTGACTAAGTATCAAATGTACGCAATATACATGTGGTCAGATAAAAAGCAGTTTGATAAATATTGTACAGAATTTGGCGTAAGTCTTAGCTCAATCGAGGCCAGGAAAGAAATTGATTCTGTTGTGATTTCTATGAATAGAAGTGATTCATCCCTAGTAGAATCCAATTGTAGCAACGAATTTTCTGACTCAGGAGGTTCGGATTGAGCTCACATTTAAAACGAAAAGGCATACGGTGTAAAAACCGTTGCTTCGATTTGATTTTGCAGTAAGTGCTTTAGGCGTCAAAAATCCTGGGTTCGGAGAGAGAATTAGTGGAAGAAGTAATAGGCGGTGTATTTAGATTTCTCGGTCGATTTATTGTTGAGACTATATTTACAATCATTGTCGAGGTCATGTTCCATTTCCCTGGCAATCTAATTTGTAAACCTTTCACAAAGAAAGGGAGAGAGCCAATTGGGTTTCTGGTGGTGATTGTCAGTATTTCATTTTGGTTGTTAGTAGCTGGATTAGCCTACACAGCATACTTCCTTCTTTCTGGTGAGCCCGGTGCCTAACAAGCACAAGTAATATGCTACGGCTCTTCGGGCCTTTTTGGAACAACTTACTTTATGTACATTTTGTACAGTTTACTCAAGAAAAGGCTGGAGCAGGGCGTGGAGATATGTATCTCGTTGCCAAATAAAGTTTAACTTCTACAGAGAGGGGTAGGGCCTTCTTCCTTGGGAAGCCTGACCTGGACAACCCCTATAGCCTAATTTTCGTTCGCTTTAGATATAGACATAGATCTCTCACCTGGGGGCGTGGATGCCTATCTTTACTTAATTTCCTATCACTTCTAGCACTATTGCTAAGACGTATGTCCCAGCTTGTAGATTTTTGTCGGTTTGGGGTTGTGGACGTGGATCAGTAAAAGACGGGAATTAGGTACTGGGAAGTTGGGGAGTCGCTTCAAGCTACTGAGTTAACTAATTGGATTCGCTATGGCTCTAATGGCAAAGGGGATCGGGTTTGCGGCTGGCTATGGCTCGTCGTTAAGTATTGAAGTAATATCGCTTACCAACATCGGATTGAAACTTATGGAGTGATTAAACAAATCTAAACGTTTTGGGCTTTACACGGGATGATGCCTAGGGCACGCAAAATCCACAAACTTGCCAATCAAGTGTGTATGAAGAGATTTGATGTGGATGTGGTGCTTAGGAAAGGAAAGCTTGATAATCCGCAGATCGATAAGGTCAGGTATCGTGAGGACCATCGGCCAATGATGGTGAAAAACAACAGAACGGGTGAAGAAAGGCCCAAGCGAAACGATATCGTAACCTACCGGATGCCAGGCTCTTCAGAGCCGTATATTTTGGCTAAATCGGGTGGGGTATCACTTTTCGATGGTATCAGTTGCAAAGTTCCATTTAGAGAGGGAAAGGATGCTCGGTGGATAATTACCAAAGATGCGAGATTGGAATCAGGATTGTTTATTGCAAAAGATATGTTTCCCGATGCAGAAGGCAATACCCACTACTCGATTGAAGCGGAAATCGATATGCCTGTTTCCGAGTATTTTGAAAAGCTTGCCGCCTTAAAAAAATATATGAGAGTTAGGTGATGTCTTATAACTACAAAGATTTGAACTATATACGAGAAGCTCTTGCTTGCTATGAAGAAAAATTATGTGATGTTGATATTAATGAATGTGATGATGAAGAAGCTGAAGAGCTTCAAGAAGATATTCTATACATGGGGCGTTTGAGGGCGCTGACCGATAGAATGATTGACGAGTGGGAGAATAGGGGCCCCACTTTAACCTCAGTCTGAAGGTCGGGACATAAAGTTAAAAGGTTAAAGTAGTTAAGGCCTCCCTTATGTAGGGAGGTCGTATTGAGCTAATTATTTAGACAAATATAGGTACAGGTTGCATCTGCCTTCAACTGCCTAACCTAGGTTTTTGTTTCATGAAGAGATTTATACTCCTGGCATGCAAACTTCTATTGATAACCGCTGTATTTATACTGCTGCTGTTAGTGTCATTTCTAACTACTACGCTATTGGTGCAAGGAGATCAACACCCAGAAAGCTGGGTGATAAATGTCTATGATATTTCTGCTATGGCGATAGTAATTGCCCTTTATATTGCCGTAATGGTATATACGTTCAGAAGATTTATTAAGGCAGAAAAGCGCCTCAGGGAGTAGAAGTATAGTGATGTTATTAGCTTTCGCTGTGTGTCCAAAAGAATTTACGCTTGGGCTTAAGGTAGATTGACCTTTATATATGATGTAGATTGTGGAGATTCGTTTGAAATTTAAAGTAGTAACCTCTAAAGCTGACTATAATAACTATTGTGATTATGTGGTATGTAGTCGTTTGAAATCTCATACATGGATATCGATTCTTAAGAACCTAGTTGTTTGGCTGGCTATCGGTTTAGTTTTTATGTCTTGTGTTCAGTTTAAGAGTGGGAAAATTGAGCTGAGTCCGTTCATATTAGTTATGGTTATATCACTTGCGTTTCTTTTTTATGTTGCTCTTAGTAGGTTGTTGGCTGTAAAAATAGGCGAGTGCTTTACACCAAACAAAGATGGAATAATATTGGGATCTAAAGAGTATGAGATTACTCCAGAGGGTATTAAAGAAACTTGTCAACATGGCCATAGTTTCTATAGTTGGGCAGTGGTTGAGCAGGTGGAGGAAGTTAATGGGGCAATTTATGTTTTTGTGGATCAAGCATTAGCTTTGATTTTTACAGCTGAATCATTAGAGAAAATTGATTTTAAAGATGATCTTTTAGATACATTGAAAATGCATATATGATACACCGAAGATACATTTAGGCCAGAATAAGGTATCTGGCCTTTTTAAGAAAAATACTATTTGTAGGAAGCCCTAGCTTCTAAATAAAGTAGAGTACATGGGAGTCGCCAAGTAAAAGAGTAGTTATTTCCAAAATGCTGACAGACCAAGGGGGTGTGGGAAAGCCCATACTCCCTTAAATTGGAGTAAGGCAATACCAGGTTTTAATTAGCACGTATCTTACTTGATGTACTTTCCCAAACTTCTTCAAAACCATTAATAAGCATGTAGCCAGAAAATTTGTTAAAGAGTTTATGCATCCAGAACACTATATCAGTAATTCCCTCTATGACTTTTTGCTCTTCATTATCTTTGATTGCTAAGTCTGTCATTTTCCAAAATGATTCTGTTAAAGATGTTGCCATTTCGGTCGAATTAATTTTAACTTTTGAATTGATAAAATCTTCAAGAAGTTCATCATTCATTTCTTTAGCGTAATGTAAAGCGAGGCTTTTAGTATCAGACTCAGACTCTTTAAATTTAAGCACTTTTATAAGCCTCCAGTTGTAGGTCTGTCATGATGGCCATTCTATCAGATATAGATCTTAGTTTGAAAACGAGTTCATCAACTCGCATGCGTTCTGTTACTGCCAGTAAATAATGAGCGGGGTTGTCAGGATCTTGTACAAATTTCATTCCAGAAGGGATATGCTGACTGTCTTCTATAATCCAATAGGCACAGTTAACTTTAGTTCCCTTCTTTTGAAATCCGCCTAGAAATTCCATTGTGGAGACAGCATGCTTGACCGTCGATGAGAAAGACAAACCGTGCTCGTCACTGGGTTCAATCCACATAGGATCAGAATTTGAGAATTTGTAGTCACAGTGCCCAACCCCTTTACTTATCCCGCCTCTACCATGTGAACCTTCCTGTAGTGGTCTAATCCTTCCGGACACTTCGCTAAGATGTTAAAACTACCAAGCGAGGTGAAGTATGACAACAAAAGGTACACGTCGGTATTTCAAGCCGGAATTTAAGAAAGACGCCGTAGCGCTAGTCTCTGAGCAAGGGTATTCAATTTCTAAAGCAGCAGAGGCTGTAGGAACAACAGCCAATAACCTGCGACGCTGGATAAAGGAACTGATGCAGGAAGAAGACGGTGTGAGGTTGGATGTAGGCGAGCGCGCAGAATTAGAGCAATTACGACGTGAAAATAAGCAGTTGCGGATGGAGAAAGAAATCCTAAAAAAGGCCAGCGCCTTCTTTGCGAAAGAAATGAAATAAAGTACAGCTTTATTGAAAAACAGCAAGGCAGCTTTCCTATTAGGGTGCTCTGCCGGGTAATGCAGGTAAGTAAGACTAGTTATTACGATTGGTGTTGCCGTGGTAATAGCTCAATAGATGCTCAAACATGGCAACTATGCCATCGCTTGAAGTCCCTATTTGCAGAATCTAGACAGAGTCTCGGAAGTCGTCGGTTAATGAAGCTGTTACGTAAAGAAGGCTTTGAAGTCGGGCGCTATCGAGTCCGCAAGCTCATGAAAAAGCTAGGCTTGGCAGTAAAGCGCAAGAAGCGATTTACACTGACAACAGATAGTAAACATCACCTGCCGGTCGCAGAGAATCTTCTGAATAGGGAGTTCTCACCGAGTGCTTAAAATCAAGTTTGGACGACTGATATTACATATATTTGGACTTCGCAGGGCTGGCTGTACTTGGCAGTAGTGATTGATCTCTATCCGCGCCGGATTGTTGGTTGGCATCTAGACCGCAAGATGGAAACGACCCTGGTAACTCGTGCGTTGATGATGGCTGTCAATTTGCGTACGCCCCCAAAAGGTCTCCTGCATCACTCTGATCGTGGCAGTCAGTATGCCAGCCATACCTACCAAACGTTATTGAGTCAGCAGGGGATGGTGTGTTCAATGAGCCGTAAGGGAAATTGTTGGGACAACGCACCGACTGAACGTTTCTTCAGCAGCCTGAAGCGGGAGTGGTTAACGGGAAACCTCTATCCGACAAGGGAGGATGCGGTAGCAGATGTGAGAGCCTATATTACTTATTACAACTCACGCAGAATACATACAACACTGGGAGACCTAGCCCCTATCGAATTTGAGGAATGTGCTTAAAGAAGTGTCCGGTTGGAGTTGACCACAACATCCTGATATATAGTAGCTTCATTCGGATCTATGACAGTCCTAAAGAATGCTCTCTTCTTTCTCTCCTGTGCTTCTAAATAGATTCTAGATATGCGGTCAGTAATGTCTTGTACAGTTTTTAGCTGATGTTTGAAAGGTATCTTCTTTTTACCCATCTTTGAATTCCATTTCGATGTTATTGATTGTAAAAGCATAACATTTGCAGTTTTGACAGGTAACTAGTTGCAGGTTTATTACACTCAATATAGACATTCGTACCGAGTCTTAGGTTTTCGTCAGTTCGGTGCTTTAAGGTCAACCTGCCCGCTTCCCACTAATTCTCAAGTCGTGGGTGGGTATCTCTTGTTAGGGGAGTTTTGTAAGTGATGCTTTACGGGGGGGAGAGTGTGACCGAAGTGGTGCAAAATAGGATAGGGGCTAATGTTTCTGAGTTGGTTTTTCACGATAACTTGTTGAATTTATGACATTTTTATATGGTTCCAGGCCATTTCCCCATCTTGCTACTGTTACCCTGTTAGCCACTCTATGTTGGTGGGTGGCCAGGATTTCGCATGCTATAAACAGTCAAACGTCTACCCACGTTGATCTTTTGGTGTTTCATAAGATAACCTATTTCTACAATGGATTTATCAATATCTGCAGTAGATTTTGTGATTAGGGATTTCGTCAATCACGTAGTTAGGAATATTTAATTTGAAGTGTTTCAGGGGAGAATTATGGGTTTATTTGGATTAGGATTAAGTAACTACGATATTGCACTGCTTATTTTTTGCCCCATTGGTGCGGTCATCGGGAGCTTTGCTTTTGCAATCGTAGAAACGATAGCTCACAAACCCCCAACCAAAGAAGATGATTTCACTGTTGCTAATGAGCATGTGAGAAATGCCAGAGGGATTTGGCTTGGCCTACGGATGATTCTTGGAGGCATACTCGGTTTAGTACTTGGCTTGTATTTTGTAGGTGCTATACAAGAAACGGTAGCAACCTTAACTAAAATCGTGGCTCTATCAATTTTTGCTGGTTATTCTGCTCCGAATATTTGGTTGGCTCAGGAAGAGGCTATCGCCAACAAAGTTGCGGAGTTGCTGAAGAAAGAGACAGTTGGTTCGAGTGATATTACGGGTGACCAAGCAGTTAAAAACTCTTGATATTGCCTATTGAATTGATCTCATAAAAGTCAAGTGTTGTGATAAAACCTCTTTCCTTGATGAATCTGTTCCTAATCCCTTCCTTGTCTACTTTTTGTTCCCTCTAGATTCATACATATCTCTCTTCTCGGTGGACGGGAAGGGATTTGGGGCGTGGATGCCTTTCACATTCCAGAACTGTGGTTGAGGCATTCGTCCCAAATGTTGGGTTTTCGTTATTTCTGTGATTTATGGGCAACATGGTTTTTTCTGCTGAGGAAGGGTGGATTGGAACGCGATGGCGGTACGGGCAGGATAGGGAGGAGTAGGTTGATATTAGATCTCGGTAGATTGGTGAGTTGCTTCAACCTTTGTTTTATTCACATAAATTTGATTATATGATTCCTAACATTTCAATTAATTTCCACTTCAGCGATAGATCTAGGCGGTTTATACTTTTATTTGATGGGTGTCCAGGGCACACCTATGTAAAGTAAACTCACCATTACATAGCTTCGGAGAGTTAGTTGGATACCTTGTCTATTACGGAAATATGGCGCTGGCTTAAGTGGCTACCAAAGTACGTGCTGAGAAAAATATTCACACCTAAAAGATTATCTGACTTAGTGTTGTTTGATGTGCGTGCTAGGCATGATTCTGTTTCGGTGAATCTATGTGAGCATCCAACCTGTGATATTTGGTTTCAAATTGTCAATATGACACCTTATGAGATTGAACTAGAGGCAGCTGAATTTATTTTTATTTGTGCAGGCGTTGAAATTAAAATTCAGCATGTGAAGAGAGAAGTTTATAAGTCTGGGGCGGTTGCTAGCCTTCATGTAAGAGAAGATCTCCCTGAAGGTAAGGCAAATAGTATTGCCAAATATCTAAGAGATAATAATTCATCTATCGATGTCCATTGTGACTTTAGCTGCTCGCTCCACAGGTTCAGTAAAGCTACCCACCGCCTTGAGGGTGTTAGTGTTAAATACAGTAATGGGTCAATGAGGCGCACGGGAGTTCCCATTATTTAGTAAACTTCCACAAAATAAGCCGCTCTTGAATATGGCTTTATTCTCATCAAGCTTAACCACAACCCTAGAGGAGGGTATCCACATGGCTGTAAAACATACTCCAACGGGAGAAGTTCATAAGGGCAGTAAAGGCGGTATGTAGTGGTCTACAACTGGTTGCGGTTTCGACACGCGGCAAAACCCAGGCCATTGGGTCACAAGCTCACAAAGAATTACTTTTGACAAAAACGAATGTAAAAACTAAGTAAAAGATATGCTTCTCACCAGCTTTTGTATCCAAAAGGGGCTGGTAGGGAAGCAATTCATAGCAAAGTAGAATAGTTTGTTAGTCATTTTAGCTAATCACAGTGTTTGCCTCACGCATCCGAAAGAAATATGTTTAAGTTAAGTAATGTAGAAAATAGAGTAGATCTAGAACTATCTATCGAAGGCTATCAATTTCCGGATAGTCCGACAGATGATTGGTGCTTTGTTAGGATACTTGTCAAACAGGATGACGATACCTATGAAGTTATAGATCCCGCCCTCGAAGCTACGGAATTACATTGCATCTTAAAGTGGTTTAGATGTCTTTCTGAAAGAAAATTACCTAGATATGCTCAACTCACCTTTACGGAACCTTGTTTGGAATTTAAGTTTCTTGCATGTACAGATAGTTCAGTCAGAGTATCAATTTGTCTCAGCCATGAGCTTAAACCTAGTTTTGACCTTAAGCAATTTGGCCTGTCAGCATCGGATTGGAGTGTGGTGTTTGAACTAGGGGATAGTGAATTTAATAGAATTATTTCTGATATCGAAAAAACACTTCTACGATACCCTATTAGGGATCAAAGCTAACCAGTCTTTAAAGGCTCTGACTAAGGTATCTGTTCTAAATGCCTTTTATTACCTATCTCCTGTTCATATTTTACACACTCATTAATCTTTTCACGATCAATGGGCAGGGTTGTAGGGTATGGAAGCCTATCTTTACTTGATTGTTTTTCAATTCCAGCACGGTGACTGAGATCCGCCCCAATTTTTAGGTTTTCCTCGGTTCGACGCTTATGGATCGACATATTTATTTCCTGCTGATGCTCAAACTGTAGGTAAGAATTCCTTGGCGGTATGCTTGATAGGTGTCTCTTTGGGGTGGAGTAGGCGTGTGAAGATAAGCGAGGAACAGGGAGTAGATTCCTATCCTGATCGCTCAAAAGATGTAAGTTAAGATGGCCTTGTCAGTTATGTCTAACTTCGTGTATCAGAATTAAAGGGTAGTTTCCTCCATTTTTGGAGAGAACCAATAACTTTTTGACTCATAGGTGCTCTCTCATAAGGTAGAGAGTGAAGAATATACAGAATTATAGAGATCCGGCACTGTACCCTTGTGTAACTAGGCTAGCGAACTTTGGAGTTATAGAGAAAAGCGTGATATATAGGTGCTGATTCTGAATTAACTATTAGATTTTGGGTTTGTTCTACACCAGGGAATATTTTTTATGTCGAATAGAGAATTTTATGAGATTGAGGTTGTTCATAATGGCCTTGGTAAATACCGCCATATACGGGGAACAGACAGATATGTCGTAGAGCAAAAAGCTGCTGCACAGAAGGCGACATGGGATGAGATGTGGCGTAAGAAGAAAAAAGCTGAGCAAAAGCGAAAAGAAAAGGAAGATGCGATTCGTTCAAAAGAACAAAAGATTGCACTTGCCCAGGAAAAAACTGATGAAGCGGTTGAGTCTTTAGAGCGTCTAGAAAAGACATTGCTTCATACCCTTACTATCGACGATTCAATTGATTGGGATTCTCTTCTGGACAAGGCGCCATATCCTGAAAGAAAGCCAAAGAAGCCTAGCATCAGAAGTCTCCCTGTTCGACCAACCAGGGATATGGCTAAATATAATCCGAAAATGACCCTGTTAGAAAAAATTATTCCACTATTGAAAGATAAGTATCTTAAAAGGAATGACGAGGTTTATGGAAGCGATTACAGTAACTGGGAGGCTGAGGTCGAAAAAGTCAACTTCATCAATACAAAGTGTTCAGATAAGTACTCTTCAGACCTAAAGACATGGGAAGAGAAGAAAGTAGCGTACGAAATAGAACAACAAAGCCGCAATCAAGAGATAAAAAAGCAAAAGGGACTCTATTTTTCATCGAATTCTGATGCGTTAATCGATTACTGTGAGATGGTTTTATCTAACTCAGAGTACCCTGAGTATTTTCCAAGAGAATGGTCCCTTGACTATATAGACCCCTCTAGAATGTTGATAGTAGATTATAGCCTCCCTGATATAGGGCTATTACCAACACTTAAGTCTGTAAAGTATGTATCTTCGAGAGATGAATTCACTGAATCGTATATTTCTCAATCAGCTCTGAATAAACTCTACGATTCTCTTTTATATCAAGTGGCTCTTCGAACTATTCATGAGCTTTATGAAGCTGATCAAATAAAATCGATTGATTCAATTGTCTTCAATGGATGGGTTAACTCTATTGATAAGGCGACGGGGCAGGAGGTTAATGCCTGCATACTTTCTCTACAGGCTAGTAAAGATGAATTCTTGGCTATTAATCTTGAGCGCGTTGATTCAAAGGCGTGTTTTAAGCAGCTAAAGGGAGTGGGTAGTTCAAAACTTCACGGCCTATCTCCTATCGCCCCAATCGTTACTATTGATACTAATGATAAGCGTTTCACCTCGTCTTACGAGGTCGCTGATAGTCTAGAAGATGGTGATAATCTCGCTGCGATGGATTGGCAAGATTTTGAGAATCTTATCAGGGAGATATTCGAAAAAGAGTTTGCGTCTGGAGGTGGAGAAGTAAAAATCACCCAGGCTAGTAGAGATGGCGGGGTCGATGCAGTTGCTTTTGACCCAGACCCAATTCGTGGAGGCAAAATCGTTATTCAGGCAAAAAGATATACCAACTCCGTTGGTGTATCCGCTGTAAGAGACTTGTATGGTACGACTGTAAATGAGGGAGCAACTAAGGGAATATTGGTCACAACGGCAGACTTTGGCCCCGATGCTTATGAATTTGTTAAAGGGAAGCCACTAACTCTTTTGAATGGTTCAAACCTTCTCCACCTACTGCAAAAGCACGGGCACAAGGCTCGGATAGATTTACAGGAGGCTAAATTAGCGTTGAGCGAAGTAAAAAGCTAATTGAAGCTATATATGTGTGCCACTGTGCTGTAACGTTTGAATATGACCTTGGTGTTATATAATTACCGTATCTTTGCTCTCAAATAACGTTCTATTCTCATAGAGGAGGCCTGGTTAGGGCCTCCTCTATGAGAAATTTGCTATCAACTCCCCGCTAGTGTTTAATTTTTGTTCATTTTCGATGTCCGCATAGATCTCATCGTGGTGAAAGGACAAGGGATTGGGGAGTGGATGTCTATCTCTACTTGATTTCCTTTCACTCTCAATACCGTGAATGAGGTATTCGTACCGATTTTAAGGCCTTCGTCGGTTCATTACTTTATGATTAGCCTACTTGCTTCAGGCTGAAATCCAAGCCGCAGGAGGGTATCCCTTATTGGGGAGTTTTATAAGAGGTGTTTGCGGGCGGGGAACAGCTGTAATGGTGCAGAACAGGGAAGGGGGTAGTTTTCCTGAGTTGATATTTCATTATAACCTATTGAATTTAAATCACTTTTATAGGCCAAATGCCAATGTTCTTATTTGGATTCCCTGCTCGCACTCTGTTTGGTGGGTGTCCAGAATTGTTAGTCGATTTGAGTCCGCTCTTCAGCTAGATAGCTCTGGCGGTTTATACTTTCAAATTGGGTGTCCAGAATTGTAATCAGTTTAATAGGGATAATATGCCAAAGGAAATGTATATATTTTTAGGAGCTATTGTAGGTGCTCTAGCTGCATATATTACTGCTAGGGTAACAGGTAAAAAGCAGTTAGAAATTGCCCGTTTAAATGCAAAAAAAGAGCTTAAGCTACAAGAAGATCGGCTCTTTGATGAGCGTCTAAAATCTGAAGTCTCTTTAGAAAGACGTAAACTTGAAATCCTTCACGTGATACTTTCCAAAATAGCATTGGAGAACTCACAGACTATGAGTTTTATTCAATCTGATTCTAATATGGAGTTGCGGGAGTTTAGGGAGAGGTATCTTGAAAATTGCTCTAGACTCCATGAAGCAAAAGCGATAGTAGATATTTACTATTCAGAAATGAGCGAATTTATTAGTAGCATATATGGACAGTCAAATATTTTTTGGGGCTATCAAGAGGGAGTTTTGAGAACAGAAATAGAAAAAGATAGAGAAGCGTATGAATCTAATCTCGGTAACGTGCTGAAAGCAGGTGATGAAATTGCGGGTGATGTGAAACAATTACAATATAAAATCAGTGACCGTAGTGCGGAGCTTATTAGAGCATTGCATATGACAAGCCAAGCGAGTATAGGGTCAGTCTGAAGGAAAATAAATCGGGTTTGGATACATTAGTTAGATGATCAGTTACTGCCAATACCGGAGGCTCGTAGAGTGAAGGGGCAAGATAGGGCTAAAGAAATGCTTAATGCTATTAGTGATACGTGTTTTTCTCTATCTTCTTATTGTAAAGTCGAAATTAATGATGAGATTGAAAAAGAAGAACGCAAATCAAAATCGTAGAAAATGGAATCTTATTCCAAGTTTTGACTCAAATATTCTAACTAGATTTAAACTTAAAGTTAGATTTTTGCAGGGTGGAGAGGCTTGGAGCGCTGGAAAATATTTAGTGCAGGAATAGGCTTTGAAAATATCAGAAGAGATACAAGATTTATTTTACTACCTAGACAGAATAAGAGGGACACGCAAAGTCATTAAGCATCCAATTTCCCTTTGCTTTATAGGTGATTGTACGACGTCAATATTTTATATCATACCAGATAAAGGGTGGAAGTGTAGATAAGTCTCCTCCTCATAAGAGTCTGCGCGCAGCGCTTCCCATCACCTATTTTAGTACGTGTATAAACCCATTCGCGGTGGAACGAAGGCTTGGGGGAATGGATAGCTATCTTTACTCGATTGCCTTTCACTACTGTGGTTGTGGCGTTCGTTCCGACTTTTAGTTTTTTCAAGTTCGGTACTTTAGGTGCAACTTGTTTGTTTCCGACTGATACTCAAGTTGTGGGTGAGCATTATATGTTTGGGAGCCTTGCTAGGTGAAATAAGTATTACTAAGCCAGTGAGATCTCAGGGTCAGCCTTGATAGCATGGAAATTAAACATTTCGTAAAGCCGGCTGATAAACTACTGTCAGCTTAAGAATTCTATTTTATTTGGTGGATGACCTTAATCCCACAGTGTAATATTTACAATTACCTTTAGAATAGGATGCCAAGCAAGCATGAAAAAAATAATAATTTCATTTGCGCTAATGATCGTTCTGACCGGATGTGCTGGAACTAAATTTGAATTCCAGAAAGCGAGGCAGATTGAGGTTGGTATGACGGAGGCTCAGTTGACTGAGATGATGGGTTCCCCTTACTCGGTTACTGCACGAGGTGAGGACCAAATTTGGGTGTGGGTTGAAGTAAATCCAATTACCATGGCGAGCAAGTCTGTTTCTTTTATTCTTCGCGATGGTAAGGTTCGGGAAGTTCCAAAAATTCCTGAATCATTTCAGTAAGTTGTGAAGTGCATCCAGTAGCTGTAAAAGTTATTTCTGATCATGGTTGCAAGCGCATTGATGACCGCTTTAGAGTCTGCTCGCCTAATAAGTAGACGGCTCTCTCGGGGGCTTCGATCATCTACGAGTGTTAATTTATAAGAAAGTATAGAAAATAAATAGCTAAATAACAGAGGCTTGGTGTTATCCCCCTTCCGTGGAGAACTTTCCCTCAGCGCCTTCCATTGCTTACTTTTTGTTCTCTCTCGATGCGGACATAGATCCCTCCTCGACGGATGGGGAGGGATTTGGGGGCATGGATGCCTATCTTCACTTGGCTACCTTTCACTTTCAGTGCTGTGATTTAAACATTTGTCCCGATTCTCAGGCTTTCTCCGGTTAAGTGCTTTATGGTCAACGTGCTTGCTTCGCGCTCATTTTGGGTATTCCTTGATGGGGGAGTTTGCTAAGTAATACTTTGCGGGTGGGGAATGATCGTAGTGGTGCAGGATAGGGAAAGGTTGGGGTAGTCTTCCTGAGTTGGTATTTCACTAGAACTTGTTGAGTTTAAATGATTTCCATAGGTTCAATGCTAATTTTATCATCTGGCTTCTGCTGTCCTGTTCACCATTCTAGAAAGCGGGTGTCCAGAACTATAAGCTTTTATTAGATATCCAGGATTACTAAGAATGAAGCTTTGCAAATTCAGAAAAAGGTGATATATAGATGCTGGTCATTAATAACTGTTAAGGTTCGCATATGAGATTCCGTGACGGTGTTAGAAATCTTCTCTCAGCACATCCCGATGGCCTAACTCCTCAGGAAATCCGAGATCTGATAAAAGAAAATTATCCAATATTGTATGGTACGGAATCTCATAGGAAAAATGTCGAAAAGGGACATTTTAAAGATTTGGATCATGCAGTTTTAGCGCAAATATATGTAGTTCAAAAAAATGCTAGTGATATGTACTCAGATCGATCACAGAAACCTATGAAAGTGTTCTTGGTTGGTGCTAATGCTATAGATTCGGCTGAGACTGATGGAACGGAAGATACTATTTCTACAGAGGTTTTAGAAAATTTAGAACGGGGAATCGGAACTCTTTATATACTTGGAACAAACCTTTATACCGAGAATAGAAAAGAGATTGTGAAAATTGGCATAACGACAGGCACTGTAGAGAATCGTATTAATCAGTTATACAACACTAGTGTTCCATATCGGTTTCGAGTTATTCAAGAAATTGAAACTACTAACTATAGTGAGCTTGAGCAGGCTATGCACAAGATTTTCGATCCTTACCGCATAAATAGATCACGTGAATTTTTTACAGAAGAATGTTTAGAGTTTGTATCTCCATTAATTGATATACATATGAAGATAGCAAGTGTAAAGGAAGTCGAATCGCTGTAAGCGAATTGCTCTATTTGGCTGCTTAAAGTAGTTTACGTAGATTACCCTATGAAGCCAAGGGGTTTACTGGACCACTACACCTCCTCCTTTGAATATTTTATTCTCAACGCCTCCCGCTGCCTACTTCTCGTTCTCTTTTGATGCGTACATAGATCTCTTCTCGGTGAGCAGAGAGGTACTTGGGGACGTGGATACCTATCTTTACTTGATTGCCTTTCGCTATCAGCATCATGACTGAAACATTGGCTCCAATTCCTAGTGTTTTTTCAACTCGGTGCTTTAGGGGCAATATGTTGTTTCCTGCTGATATTAAAGCTGTAGATGATACTATTTGGTTGGGAAGCATGATAAGTGATTATTGGAGGGAGAGTGGGGTGTGGCGTTGGGTGATGGGCTCAGAATAGGAAATGGGAGGGCGAGGCTTCCTGAGGTTGACAAGGTTTCGTAATAAAGTAGTTTACTTAACAGGTGCGTGATTATAGCATTATGTAAAAGCGATATATAAGGATAAACTGTGAGCCTAGAAGTAATTGTCATATCTTTTATAGTTTCGTTTTTCGCTGGAATAGCGGGTATCAAATATATTCGTTTTAGGGAAGATCAGATCCGAAAGAAAATTGAAGAGATAGACTCTCATCAAGAGTTTATCGAGAAGTTGAGCAGAGGGAATACTAAACTGCTGAGAAGTTCACTTACGCTAATTTTTATTTGTTTCTTTTTACTTTTTATTGTAATCATACTTCTATTAATGGTTCACTTTCTCAATCCACCTGAGATATTTCGAAGCATAATTTACGGTCTCTGTCTTGGTGGACTTGGTATTGGCGCAGGTGTATGTTTTCACTTTGCAAGAGCCATTATCCAGAGTAATGACCTGAAAAGCACTAAAGCCAAGTTACATGAAAAACGAGAAAAGCTTGAGGGTAAAATTACTTAGCAAGTAAGTGTTGTCCAACTTAATTTATTAGCTAGTAACCTTACGTTGTGTGATTCACTACCTAAAGGTAGATGTCACGTGGCTTGGGTGGGAGTATTCGTGTTATACGTTGGTCATTCTGACTTTGAAGTCGCAAGAGGCTAGAACCTTTTACTACCAGCTTACGTGATTGTTATCCAGCAGGATTACACCTATGCTGAGGTTGATAGGTGTCCATCTCATATATGGAAAGCCGGCTCCGGGGGGCGTGTTAGTACGCCTTCGAAGATGGCTTACCTCGCCAGCTTCCATATTCATGATTCATGGAAGTGAAAGCTTGGGTTCGGACCTCCTTCCTTAGCGAATTTGCCCCCAGCTCTTGTCATTGTCCGCTTTTTGTGAGTGCATAGGTCGCTTCGCAATCGCTAGGAAGGGAATTGGACACGTGCATGTCTAACTTTCCTTGACTGCTTTTCAATCCCAGTGCAGTAAATAGGAGATTAGTTCCAGCTTAAAGGCTTTTGCCGGTTCGGTGCTTTATGGTCAACTTATTTGCTTCTTAGTGGTATACAAGCTGTGGGTGGGTATCCCTTGTTGGGCGAGTTTGATAAGCAATGCTTTTCGGATGGGGAATGGCTGCAGTAGTGCAGAATAGGAAAGGGGGGCTATTCTTCCTGAGTAGGTATTTCACTATAACCTGTTGAATTTAAATCACTCTTGTATGACCAATGTCAATTTTCTAATCTGGCTTCTGTTGCCGTGCTCGCCACTCTATTTGGTGGGTGTCCAGAATTGTTGAGTACACGCAGAATATAGAAACCAAGAAAGATAAATACATGTTAATTAAATTATTATAAATAATTTGTTTGGTTTTATATTTCTTAATACATCTTTATCTTCTGTGCTGTTTCCTTGTTCAATTATGAGTCTTGCCGGTTTATACTTTTATTAGTGGATGTCCATGGTTGCATGGTACCGCTTCTGCGGTGGCTGCGCAGGACGCCTAATCAACCTGAAGGATAGTTGATGCCATATCCAATCGAAAGTAAGCTTGTGATAGCAGTATCATCGAGTGCATTGTTTGACCTGTCAGAATCAAATGCCGTTTTCGAAAATCAAGGCCCAAAAGCCTACAAAGAATTTCAAGAAGCGAATCTGAATAATGTTCTTAAAAAAGGTGTTGCTTTTCCATTTATCCGACGGTTCCTTCAGGTAAATCAGCGATTTAAGGATGAGGTCCCGGTTGAAGTGGTTTTATTATCGAGGAATTCTGCTACTACAGGCAAAAGAGTATTCCGCTCTATTAAACACTATGAGCTTGATATTTCTAGGGCAGCTTTTGTCGAAGGGAAGTCTCCTTATGAGTATGTTCCAGCGTTTAATGCATCACTCTTTCTTTCAGCAAATGAAGTTGATGTCCAAAATGCAATAGATGCAGGATTCCCTGCTGGTGTTGTATTGCCTAGCAAGATTGTGAACGATGATGGTGATGATGAGTTAAGAATTGCATTCGATTTTGATGGTGTGATTGCTGATGATGAGGCGGAAGCCATATTCAAAGATGGGGACTTACCAGAGTTTCATGAATATGAAGTAAAAAAGTCTGCAATTCCTCATCAACCGGGGCCGCTGGCAGATCTATTTAAAAAGTTATCCTCTCTACAAGAATTAGAGGATAAAGAGGTTGAAAGAGACCGAAACTATAAGCGTATACTTAGGACTGCGATTGTAACTGCCCGAAATGCACCTGCTCATGAAAGGGTCATTACAACTCTTGAAGATTGGGGGGTAAGTGCTAATGAAATGTTCTTTTTAGGTGGGATGGTAAAAGAGAGGATATTAACCAGGCTTAAACCTCACATGTTTTTTGATGACCAAAGAAGTCACCTTAAGTCAGATACTGGTGATATACCTATGGTGCATATTCCATTTGGTATTGCTAATAACTCAGATCTTAAACACGAAAGTGCTGGTGACCAGCTAGAGTTGGTTACCTAAAGCTGAATGATTATCATTAATCTCAGTAAGCATATTTAAGGAGGAAACATGCAGCCGTCACATAAGGAAACGTTAGAACGGTATGATGTATTTCGAGCGCAAGCAAGAGATATAGCAAAAGAAAGCCTGCCCGGAAACCTGAAGGGCGTTCTAAATGTTGAAGGTATAGACCACAAAACCTTAAATGCTTTCCAGGCTTGGAAGGATACTGCTGAACGAAAGGTTTCATGGGATTGGGAATTTTCCCGGAGCTATAAGATTTTCTACCCGAAGTCATTCGATATGTCAGTTTGGTTAGGAAATACTCTATGTTCAATGTCCCTTGGTCGCCCTACATTCAAGGGCACCGAAATGCGTTTAGATTTTATAGAGAGAGCCCCTAAAAATTGTCCATACGCCGGTGAAATGTTCAGTATTTCTCTATTGGCGTATGAAATTTATGGGGATCTAATTGGTGCAAAGAAAATTCGCATCATGGAGCCTATGAATGACAAGATCATAAAGTACTATATGTCTCATGGTGGGTTTAAATTGGTTGGTTCAAAGAAAGGCAATCCACATTATCTGGTAAGAGACTTATGAACGATAAAGAAAGATACGAACAGGCAAAAAAGAAAGCCGAAGAGAGGGCAAAAGAGTTGTTCAAGCCACTTCCTGAAGATATTAAGGAAGAGCTTGAAAAAGATAGCACTTTGGGCTCACCGGAAAACCTGATAGATCGTAGTGATGAAGAAGAATAGGTTAAAAAACGACCACAGTCTTCTGCGAACTAGTTATACTGCTTGTTCGATCGAATTTGTGTTGACTTTTACCTTTCTGTGGAGAGGTGAATTTTTGTAGTTGTAAAGAGGGCTATGTAAGTTCACTGCCCTATACCTCGAAGATAACTAGCTATTAATAGCGACTTTATTGAGGTGGAGCCTCCTTCCTTGGAAAACCTTTCCTCAACGCCTTCCGTTGCTTATTTTTCGTTCTCTCTCGATACGCACATAGATCTCTTCACGATGGACGGGGAGGGATTTGGGGGCGCGGATGCCTATCTTTACTTGATTTCCCTTCACTTCCAACACTGTGATCGAGACATTCGTTCCAATTCTTAGGTTCTCGCCTGTTCGGCGCTTTAGGATCAACATGTTTTCTTCCTAACGATACTCAAGCTGTGGGTGAGCATTCCTTGGTGGGGAAGCTTGGTAAGTGATACTTGGTGGAAGAGTGGGGGGCGCGCGGGGGCGGTGGGCGCAGAATAGGAAAAGGCGGGCGCTAGGCTCCCAGAGCTTGGGTAGTCGCTCCAAGCTGCTGATTGTGCTCCACTTTATTGAAGACGAGCGGGTTTCTAGCGTAGTATGCATACAGCCATCTTGATAGTCTGATTATCAATTTGGTTAGCTGGCCCCTGGTGTTGCAGCACCTTGGGTCAGCGCCTTTTCTCTATTCTTACCTCACTTTATGCTTCTCCTATTGAAAGTGTGTGCGCTATAGAAATTTAGGGGTCTTAATTAAAGGATAGCGACCGTAGAAATTTGTTTAATCGTAACCCGTCATACTGATAGATATCAGTCGATTTTACTCAACGGTGACACCAAATGAAACTTAATATATTTCAATAAGGAAACTTGCGCGCCTATATTTAATTAAAACTCGGCAGTGAAAGCCAGGCTTTCCGGCTGCTCATTTGGGTTCCGTGCTTGGTACAATTTCTCGCTTTTTTCGATAGGGTTGGCTGATATCCAGGATTGTTAGTTTTTACTCTTGATGTTCGACGAGATGAATCGTATGCGTTGATAGATCGATTAAGTGATCAGGAGTCCGTGGAACTGGACTGTAAAGCTTTTGAAGTACCTCGATCATGCTACTACGAATATAGGAAGAAGCACTCCGCTGATGTACCCAGAATGCAACTCCGCTCCATAGTCATTGAGCTCTTCGAGTGCAGTCGCAGCTCGGCTGAAAATCGCACAATCGTAGCTTTACTTTGTGGCAGGGGATACCAATCGGATGCTTTAAAGTCCGAAGACTCATGAGTGAGGTGGGCGTGGCGTGTAAGCAACCTGGTCCTCATAAGAATAAGAGAGCAATGGTCGAGGACTTAGATATATCGAAAATAGACTTGTGTACCGGTTCCTCCTATAAAAGCGGAAGAAAACTTAACTTACTGCTCAGAAATAGTTGATCGCTAGAAATAATTAAAATTGCAATTCTTCTTGAGGTGGACAGTTAATTGCTAAAAAATTTGAACTTGATGTTACTGTGCTTAACGTTGTCTGGCAGTCTAGTAGCTAAGTTTGCTCTGAGTCTTGCAATGCTTGTGGTGTTTTCAGGTGCCGATGGTATGGCTTTGCACGCTACGAGATATGAATTTTTTCGATTACTACGTACCTTAGGCTAAACCTACATTACACGCCTGGGATATAAAAATCTCTTATTGAAATATAAATGGTATGGAGTTAGAATCTGAGCGTTGCCTAGCAGTTATGGGGGAGACCCCATCGGGATGTGAGTCACATTCTGCCTTGAATTTTTAGCTTTCTGGCGTTACTTCCAATATAGGAAGACGCTAGTCAGCGTCTTCCTATATTGGAAGTAACGCATGCTCTAAGTAGGCAATAACTTTAATGTTAAATGAAATAAAAACAAAAAAATTGCTCCATGATAGGGTTTATGCTTTACAAAAAGCAATAAGCCACTCCCACGTCTATCTTCCATCAAATATATCAAAATTTGTCTTCCTCTGCGGTGCGAACAAAAATCTCAAAGAGATATCAGAGCGGCGAAGAGCTTTGATGGACTTTTCTGAGGCTCACTTGCCTCATACTCACTTTTTTCTTGCGGAAAAAATGTTTTCCACCTTAAAGGATGAAGGGCATAAAGGAAATATATTAGATGTGGAAAATTTAATATCAGATTTTTCTGATTATATATTGATAATTCTTGAGAGTCCAAGTGCGTTTGCAGAGCTCGGAGCATTTTCGCATGATAAATTGAGAAGTAAGCTTGTCGTAATCAATAGCCTGGAGTTTAAAAAAGAAGAGTCATTTATAAATCTGGGTCCTATAAAGGCGATAGAAGAGAAGTCGGGGAGTGAGAGGATTGTCTACTACAAAATGAGTAGGGATGGTGTTACGAATAGAGATGCTATTGGTGATACTTTTCATCAAATATATGAATTATTTAAAGATCCCATTAAATCTACAGGGAAGGCTGTTGATCTTGATAGTTTAAACCCATCAAAAAAATTTGATAAAAAGTCAGCGATGTTTATCCATGATCTCATATACTTGTCGGGGCCAATATTGCACAAAGAGTTGATCGAGCTTTTGAAGCTAATTTTTGGTAGAGATAATAGTTACAATAAGGTTACGCATTTGTTAGCTATTTTATCTTCATTTGAATCGATAGAAAGAAATAAGCAGGGGCTCTACAGAAGTAAGTTAAATAAAACATATTATGATTTTCGGTTTGATATATCAAAGTACATATCGACCTTTAGGAATTATGCTCTGAAAGGGTATCGAGAAAGATTATATGCGTATTAAAGAAGCGATAGCTGATGATCTGTCAATACCTGAAGGTTTGATCAATGAGGCGCTTAGTGTGGCTCACGCTCACGTGAAGAAATTTCGTGTTAGAAAGAAATCTGGTGGGGATAGAGAGATTTATCATCCGTCTAAAAAACTAAAGACCATTCAATATTGGTTAATGTACAGTGTCTTCAATAGAATGTCTGTGCACGATGCTTCAATGGCATATAGGGAAGGTATATCAATACTTCACAATGCGAATAAGCATCGCTCAAATAGATTCTTCTTAAAGATGGATCTAGAAAATTTTTTCCCAAGTATTTCTTTTAGTGATTTTTCTCCGATTCTAAAAGAATGGCATGACGCAGTCAGGCCTGAATGGGTATTGAATGCAGAGGCTGAGAAGTTAATACGAAGTGTGTGTTTTTACAAAGATGACCGGTTAGCCATTGGCTATCCTAGTTCGCCAGTCATAAGTAATATTGTTATGCGCGAATTTGATTCTAAGGTCACAGCTTTGATAGCTGATGAAAGATATGGAAAGGTAATTTATACGAGATATGCTGATGATCTTGTATTGTCGACGAATAAAAAAGGAGCATGCAAAGAGATTTATAAGGAGATTATTGCGCTTATCAAGGAAACAAAGTCTCCAGATGTCAGGGTCAATCACAGCAAAACGAGATTTGGCAGTAGCACCGGGGGGACTGCTTCTGTGACAGGCCTGAAGAGATGTACTAGTGGGCATATAACGATTCACAAGAAGCAAAAAGATCATATTAGGCTGCTTTTGAGTTTATATAGGAAGGGGCTTCTAGATCCGGAAGAAGAAGCATCGCTGCTGGGACATTTAAGTTATTGTCACTACGTTGTGCCAGATTTTTATACAAAAATTTCAAAAAAGTACTTTAAAGAAATTTATGATTTGCGCACTAAAGATTTATAATAAACAGTGGTACGTGGCATTGTTTAGTCATAGTAACAATACAGATCTAGTTTTCTATTTTACAGTTTTTATAATTAACTTTTCTTCGAGGATTATGCCCCTCTTTAGGGGCAAGTTAAATTTAGGGGCGTTCTAGGTTCATTAGAGGACTCTCAGATCCTCAGTTACTACTGGATATTAAAAAGAGCAGATTTCAACTTAAGTATTATTCTTGTCCTACTCTAAGCCAACTCTGCCAACCTCTGCATCAACGGAAAATACAAAGCACACCGAATATTCCGCTCCCCCCGCGCATAAAAGAGCTTGCGGTAATTCTCCAACTGATTCCGATACTGCTCCAGCTGAGCCGCAATAAACTCTTCCTGGTTTTCCTCACCGCTGGGCTCTGCGGTTTTGTAGTCGACAATCCAGCGGGTGCCTTCGTTATCGATAAAGGTGCGGTCCACAATGGAGCGGCGTAACTGTCGGCCGCCGCTGTGCAATTCCAGTTCGCAGGCAGATTCCCTTAATGATCCATCCAATAGCCAGCGGCCGGTGGGGCAGTTGAGGCTGTTGAGTACAGCGATCTCCACTTTCTCGGCGGCGCGGTCCAGGCTGGTGGCGGATAGCCCCAACTGTTTCAGGCGCAGTTGCCATAGGGGGCGTTGGGCTTCCAGTTTACTTGGTGTCCAGTCGTTGATATTGGTCTCGGCAATGGTGGCGAGGGTTTCGTGGGCTACGGTGCCGGCGTGTTTCAACCAGCGCAGGGCAACCTGGCCCAGTTCGGGAATATTGTCTTCTTCCTCGGTTTTGGGTTGGTAGTCTGGCATGCGGTATTGGGCCAGCCATTCCTGCCGGGGCATGGCTTGGGGTTGCCATTGGTTGGGTAGGCGCAGTAGGTAGTCGTAATCTCTGCTGGCTTCGTCTTGGTTTAGCAGGGGTTCTTCCGCTTCCAGCCAGTGGCACCAGTCGCTTTCCTGATGGTGCAAAACACTGGGCCAGATACCGGCGAGTAGGGCGGCACTGCCAGGGGCTTTTAGGTGGCCCTTTTTTTCATCCCGGTTGATGCAGGCCAAAAGATGCAGCGAGCGGATGGCGCGGGTGCAACCTACATACAACAGGCGGGTGCCTTCCAGGCGTTCGCGTTCGCTGTTGTCGTGCTTCAGGTATTCAAAAACCGGGTCGCGGCCGCCGCGCGCATTTTTGGGGGCGAGCAGGAAGCGGCTTTCGCCTTCGCGGCTGAGCCATTCGCTCCAGCGCAGCAGTTGGTCGCTGCCGGGTTTGCCGCCCTGATCCAGGCCTGGGATCAGTACGTGTTCGAACTCCAGCCCTTTGGATTTGTGAATGGTCATCACCTGCACTTTGGCATCCTGGGCGGGGCGGGCGTAGAGCTGTTCCAGGGCCAAGGTGAACTGTTGCCAGTCGGTAATGGCTCCGCCGGTATCGAAGGCTTCTAATAATTGCAGAAAATCCTGCACATTATTTAAGTCAGATTTTTGCGCTACGGTGGCGGGGCCGCCCAGTTCCAGCCAGAGGCCTTCAATCCAGGTGCGCAGGGGTTTGCGGCCGCGCTGTTGCCAGGCGAGCAGCAGTTTGGGAGCCACTTGGGCCAGGCGTGTGCGCCCTTCATCGCTGAGCAGGGCGATATCTTCCACTTCCTGCAAGGCCATTAATAATGGGCGCGCGCTGGTGTCGGTTACGGTGATATCTCCATTGCCCCAGTTGGCCAGGGTGTAAAGGTCTGGCAGTTGCAGTCCGCACCAGGGGGCGCGGAGTACGGCCAGCCAGCTGATGCGGTCGCTGGGATCGAGCAGGGCGCGGGTGAGGCTGAGTAAATCCAACACCACCATTTTACTGGCGAGCGGCGCCAGCTCTGGGGCCTGGAAGGCGATATTGGCGGCGCTTAGGGCCGGCAGAACTTTTTGCAGATGTTTTTTCTTGCGCACCAGAATGGCGATGCGGCTTTCCGGATCTTGCGCTTGTAATTGCTGCACCAGCTCAACCGCTTGGGCGGCTTCGCGGTTGCGGTCTTCGTCATCAATGCAGCCGTAGAAATTCACCGAGGGCTCGGCCCATTTGCTGCCTTTAAACGCTACGGATTGCAGATAGCGCACGGCGCCGCGACCGATATTGTCTGCTTGCGGGAAGGCCCTTTGGAAAGTCTCGTTGACCCAGTTCACCACTGCGCTTTCGGAGCGGAAATTTACCTGGAGGTCGAGGGCTTCCAGGGGCACTTCACCGATACCGCGTTCGCGCGCATCCAGGAAAATACCCACGTTGGCATTGCGGAAGCCGTAACAGGATTGCATGCCGTCGCCGACAATAAATAAGGTGCGGCCGTCTCCCTGCTGCCAGCCGGCAGTGAGTTTTTCCAGCAGTTGTAGCTGGGTGTGGGAGGTGTCTTGGAACTCGTCCACCAGAATATGCTGGGTTTGCAGGTCCAGTTTTAGGGCCAGGTCTGTGGGGTTGTCGCTATCGCCCAGGGCGATCAGTGCGGCTTGGGCCACTTCGGTATAGTCGGTGGCGCCCAGTTGCTGGAATACCAGCTTTAGTTCGGCGACCAATTTGGGCAGTACCTGGGCGAGCCCTTGCAGCAGTTGCCATTGGCTCTGTTGCAGCCCGCTGGGGAGTTTGCCCACTTCCCGCAGGGCGGAGAGCAGTGGTTCGTTGCCGGCCAGTTCTGCCAGCAGGTCTTTCATGCGCTGTTTGTATTCTTCGGCGATGGGGCGCTCGGGATCTTTTTTATCTGGCAGGCCAAAACCGAGTTTTTTATTGATGCCGCCGCCTTTGCGCAGATCACCGGTGGTGGTGAGGAGCAGGCTGCCGAGGGCGAGCCAGGCGGGCAGGCCGCTGCTATCTGTGCTGGGGAAATCGTCCAGTTCGGCGAAGAGGCACAGGCCGTGGCTGGGGTTTTCCTTTTGTAAATTGCCGCCGGCATAACTGGCCAGCTCCAGCAGTTCCCCGGCATAACTGCCGAGGGCTGTGGTGAGGTCTTGCAGCTTTTCTGCTACCAGTTCGTCGATAACAAAATGGAAATAATCCTGGGCGCCGTCGAAGTTAACGCTCAAGAGTGGGCCGAGCCATTGCTCGCGCTTGTCCAGCAATATACGCAGTAGCTTATTGAGCTGGTCCAGGTCGTTGTCCAGGTGGAGCAGTAGTTGCTGTAGGTCTGCGTCTGGGGTTTCGCCATCGAGGTGTTTGAGCAGGTTCACTACGGCCAGTTCGAAGGCGATTTGAGTGCGCTCCAGGGGTTCACCCGGTGCGCCCAGGCCGCTTTCGATCGGCAGTTGGCTGGCGAGGCTGCGGCAGAGGCCGTCGATGGTTTGAATGCGCAGGCGCTGGGGTGTTTGCAGCAGTTCCCATTCCAGTTCGCGATCCCGCTCCAGTAGGGCGCGGGCCAAATCCCAGGTGATGGCATCGTGGGGGTTGTCTGGCCGGGCTTGGTCGCGGGCACTGTGCAGGGCGTCGATCAGGCGCTCGCGCATTTCACCGGCGGCTTTGCGGGTGAAAGTAATGGCCAACACTTCTTCTGGCTGCTGGCAGGCGGCGAGCAACTTTAATACGCGCTGGGTGAGCAAGCCGGTTTTACCGGAGCCCGCCGGGGCGGACACGGCAAAACTGCGGCTGATATCCAGGGCTTGGCTGCGGGCGTCGGCATCGATGGGGCGGCGCAGGGCGGGAGTGGTCACGACTTCGTTCATTCGGTTATTTGCTCCCTTTCCGGCCAGCGGTTTAGGGGCCAGAGTTCACTGTTGTTATCGGTGGGGCGATCAAAGGCGAGGGTGGCTACACCACTGCGATATTCGGTGGCGAGGGATTCCAGGCTGTAGCGCCAGTGCTCCACCAGATTGCTCCAGGTGCCGTAGGGGGATTCCTTTTCCGTATCGCCGACGGCTTTAATGCCGGTAATGGCGTGCTCCAGGTCTCCGCAGCCATTCCATTTGCAGTCGCCGTTGCGCACCTGGCCGAAGGCGATGGCGTGGGCGTCCGGTTGGAATAGGGCGTAGAGCGGCAGCTGGGGTTCGCGGATACGCTGGGTAAGCCAGTCGCGAATACTGGGAATACCGGTTTTGTAATCGATTACCAGTTGCTCGCCGCTGGCGAGTTGATCCAATCGATCCAGGCGCAGGTTAAAGTGCAGCCCGCCGATTTCCACGGCTTGTTCCCATTCGACTTTCTCTACGGAGAAGTTGGGCCTGTCCAGTTCCACGGACAGCCATTGTTGCAGCAGGCGCTCCAGGCGCTGCTTTTCCATGGCCCAAAATCCAATTGGCAGGTGATTGTATTTTTTGCGCACACTGCCGAGGGACCGTTCCACCGCGCGCTCGACTTGCGCTTGGCTTTGCTCGTCGTCCATGGCTTGCAGTTGTGCGAGGGTGCCGCACTGTTGCCAGAATTCTGCCAGCACCTGGTGCACCACATTACCGCGCTCGGCGGGGCCGAGGCCGATATCCGGTTGGGTAAAACTGCTGGCGCCGAGGCGGAAGCGCAACTGCGCATTTAATGGGGACAGGGCCTGGGCCTTGAGCACCGAGGCACCGCCGCGCACCCGTTCGCATTCGGCGGGGGTGAGTGGCGGTAGCTTTTTGTCTTCGATTTTTTCCAGCTGGCAGGCTTGCGCCAGTTGGCTGTAGTGATTGTGCAGGGCGCCTTCGGCAAAGTGCTGGGCTTGTTGCGGGCTTTCAAACAAGCTGCTCAGCCCCTGCTGCACACCGTCTTCTTCACAGGTGTAACTCACGACGATATCGCCGCTGGCATTCTGCAGGTCGGCGGTGAGTTCGCGGGCCAGTTCCAATTCCCGCTCGGCGCTGGCGCGGGGCATCTTCCAGTGTTTTTGCCATTGAATCGGCAACAGCGGATTGGGCGCTGGGGCCGGCGGCCATTGCTGTTGGCCGAAGCCGACCAGGCGCAGGTGATCGAAGGCAAGGCCGCCGGCTTCCAGTACTCCGAGAATTTGTAAGGGGCCATCGCGGGTTTCCGCTTGGAAGGGGGTGCGGCTGGCAATCTGACGCAGCAATTGCAGGGCCTGGGTGAGAGTAAGGTTGCCACCGCAGGCACTGAGTGCGGCGAACTCTTCCAGGATGGATTCCCACTGCATCAGCTGCTGGTATTCCTGGCTGTCTGGGTTGCGGTTGCCGGGCCAATTTAATGCGCTAAGTGTTTCGGAAAAGCGCGCGGCCCAAATTTCAGCGGGCGCTCGCTGCCAGCGCCGGGCGCGTTCGGCCATTTGTTCCAGCTGGCGGGGCAGTTGCGGCGATTCCAAGTGGAGCACTTCTGCGGTGCGTTCGGCCCAGTAGCGCAGGGTGGCGCCGTCGATGCGGCGAAGTTCCAGTTTTTGTAAACGGCGGAACAGGGCGCTGCGCAGCCAGGTTTCACTGTCGTCACCCCAGAAGGGGCTGAACAAGATATTTTGCAATTGGGGGTAATCCCATTCGTCTTGCAGTAGCGATAGCAATTGTAGGGCGGCGCTGCCGACCGGTGTCTGTGCCAGGGGCGTACCGGCGGAGAAGTTAAACGGCAGTGTGTAGCGCGGTTGCTGCGGGTCCAGGTATTGGGGTTCGAGTACGCGGGAAAATACCGCTTCCACCTGGGCGCGGCACTGGCCCAGATTATTCACCACTATGCCAACGCTGTGGCCGGGGTTTTCGGCGAGCTTTTGTCCGGCCCAAAGAGCTGCTTGGTAGAGTTCTTCATCCAAATCGGCGCAGGCGGCTACGGACAGCTCGCTCTGCTGGGTAAGTCCCGGCCTTTCATTAACGGCTGCGGCACCTGCGTGAATCAGGGCATTGGCGAGGGGCGAAATCTGGGCAAAGCCGGCGGTATCTATTTGCGCGACGGGTTCCAGAGTGCCTTCCTGGAATGCGCGCAGGATCAATTGATCGCGCTGGTCTGGGGTGATGGCGCTGTGGGCCTGAAGCTCAGTGGCAAAGGCTTTGATCATGGCGCACAGCGGCAGTTCGTCGCTGCGCATAGAGAGTGCGAACTGTTCCAATAGGGGAGTTAGCGCTTCATCTATTTGCGAGAGGTCGGAAATCAGCTGCCATTGGAGTAGCTGCGCCAGGGCGCTATCGGCATCCCGGCACAACTGCTGGCTGTTGAGCAGTTGCCGGTCCAGGGATTCGTCCAGGGCGCGCTGCCAGAGTAATTGCCGTTGCTCGCGATTCAATACCTGCTGCAAGGCGGGCTGCCAGTTGCGCTGTTGCAGTTGGAACCAGAGCTTGTCCAGCCAGCTGCGCAGGGACTCCACCGGCGGCGGCACCCAGCAGGCACCGGGCGACTGCTGCGCGGCAAACACCTGTTGGCAGCGGTTGCGCAGACGGTTGTTGGGGGTGAGCAGCAGTCCGCCGGGGGGCAGCTGCGCAAATATTTCGAGAGCGGGAAATGCCGGCTTCAGCATGAATTCGGGTACCGGTTAGGGCTTGTTATTCGGGGAACGGTCGCGGTTTGTGACGGAGCTGTCAACTCTGTTGCGTGGTTCTCATCATGTAATGGCTTGTTGTTAGGGGTTGGGTGCGAGGGGTTCGGCAACTGGGGCGAACTCGCTAAAGGCCCTCTCTATATTGCCGGTTAGGTCAACCGTGCTGGTGATCAGGCGGCCAGTGTTTGGGGTATCCGGCAGTATCAGCCCGAGTTCTTCCAGCCACCAGCGTACGCGCCGGGCGATGGCTTCGCCGGAATCCAGCCATTGGATTGAGCGGGGGGCGAACTGGTCCAGTTCTTCCCGCAGCAGGGGAAAGTGGGTGCAGGCCAATACGGCAATATCCACTTGGTCACCGCCGGCGGTGTGGAATACGCGGTGCAAGACCGGCTCCAAATCCTCAGCGGTGATGGCTTCGCCGCGCAGTTTGCTTTCCGCCAGATGCACCAACTCCGGTGCGGGCACATTAATTACCCGGTTGCCGTTGGCAAATTGCTCGATCAGCTCGCGGGTGTAGCGGCGATTGACGGTACCTTCGGTGGCAATCAGGGCAATAGTGCGGGAACGGCTGGCGGCAGCGGCGGGTTTCACAGCGGGCACAACGCCCACTACGGGTTTCTGTAGGGATTCGCGCAGTTGGGGCAAGGCCAGGGTGCTGGCGGTGTTGCAGCCCACCACTAAAATATCGGCCCCGCAGTGTTCCATCATGGCCTGAGCCTGCTGGACGATCCGCGGGCGCAGCTCCTCTTCGCTTTTGTTGCCGTAAGGGTAAAAGCCGTTGTCCACACCCAGGTGTAAGGTCAGGCCCGGCATCAGGCGGCGGATCTCCCGCGCAATGCTGATGGCGCCCACGCCGGAATCAAAAATCAGGGCGCTGGGGGCTGGGCTATCTGGGTGGGCGCTGTGTTTGTGCATGCGTTCTGGAGTACCAACATCGAAACCAATCCCCCAAGAATACCTCAAAACTCCACGAAAATTCCCATTGCAGGTATCAGGGAGCAATAGCATCCTCTGGCGGACGCACTTTCCATAGTCAAACTGGTAGAATGGTGGTTTCGCCTCTATCTAGGCAAGCCATTGGGGATAGGCCCCTGGCAAAATCCTGATTTATCCATCTCTTTCCGGGTCTGGGAGTACCACTCTATGCCAGCGTTCCCGCTGCAATTGAATGCCGATCATGCGGTGATGGCGGCTGTTGCCATCTTGTTTCTGTTGGGCTTGGTGTTTTGGTTGGCGCGAGCCAGTAGCCGCCGCGCTTTATTGCAAAGCGAAGCCGCTTTGCAGGTGGCTCAGGCGCGTATCGATAGCAGCCGCGAGCGGGAATCCCAGCTTGGGGTTGAGGTGGAATCCCTGCGTACCGAGCTGGCGGACAAGCTGCAACAGCTCACGAGAAGCCAAGTGTTGGTAGAAAAAGGGGAGGCGGCCCTGGCGGAGCAGCGCAAGCTGATGGAGCAAATGCGTATTGCCATGGGTGAGCAGTTTGAGAATCTGGCCAACCGGATTTTTGAAGAGAAGCAGCAGAGCTTCGTGCGCCGCAGTGAAGACAGCCTGCGCAAAAGTCTCGATCCGTTGGAGCGTCAGCTGGGGGATTTCCGTAAGCGGGTGGAGCATGTCTACGATCGCGAAAATGCTGAGCGCAACAGCCTGCTGGGGCAGATTAAAGCGTTGCGCGAGCAAACCCAGCGCATCAGTGATGAGGCCTTGAACCTGACTTCGGCCCTAAAAGGTGACCGCAAGATTCAGGGTAACTGGGGTGAAGTAGTGCTGGAGCGCTTGCTGGAGGAGTCCGGCTTGCAGAAGGGTCGAGAGTACGAAACCCAGGTAACCCTGACGAGCGATGGCCGCAGGCGCCAGCCGGATGTGATTGTGCGCCTGCCGGAAAACAAAGACCTGATTATCGATTCCAAGGTCTCCCTGGTGGACTACGAGCGCTACAGCTCGGCGGAAACCGATGAGGAGCGCACCCAAGCCCTGAAACAGCATGTGAATTCCCTGCGCGCCCATATTACCGGCCTTAACAAGAAAGCCTACGAGCAGCTAGAGGGTGTGCGCACCCTGGATTTCGTCTTTATTTTCGTGCCTATTGAGGCTGCGTATATGTTGGCGATGCAGGCGGACCCGGAGCTGTTCCGTTTCGCGTATGAGAAGCAAATTGTCCTGGTGAGCCCCACCAGCCTGATGGCGACCCTGCGCACCGTCGAGAATATCTGGCGCTACGAGAAACAAAACAAGAACGCGGAAAAAATCGCCGACGAAGCCGGCAAGCTGCACGATCAGTTTGCTATGGTGCTGGAGTCACTGGATGTTCTTGGTGATCGCCTGCGCCAAGCGGATGACGCTTACCAGCAGACTTACAAGCGATTGGCGACAGGCCGTGGCAATGCGGTGAAGCGTATCGACAGCTTGCGTAAGCTGGGTGCTAAAACCCGTAAGCAGATCTCTGCGGATTTAAGGGAGCGAGCGGATCAGCCTGAGGTAAAGGGATTGCCACAGGCTGAGGAAGCCGCCACGGAAGAATAATTTTTTATGGAAAATCTTGTATTCGCGCTATCAGTCACAGGGCCGATTTTCCTGATGATTATTGGCGGATACCTGCTCAAATATAAAGGGATAGTACGAGACAGCTTTATTGATGATGCCTCCAGGCTTGTTTTCCACGTGGCATTACCAGCACTGCTTTTTATTAATATCTATTCCTCGGATGCCAACCCCGCGCAAGAAATAGACCTGCTTGTAGCAGGGGTTCTCGGCACTTTTGTGATGCTCCCTTTGGCATGGTTGCTGGCGCGGCCGGTATCGCCAATGGATCGCAGCGCTTTTATCCAGGGGGCTTTTCGTGGAAATGTGGCGATTGTCGGCCTTGCCTGGATCGAAAAAGCCTACGGAAGCGAGGGTGTTTCCAATTCCGCAGGGTTGGTAGCGGCACTCACGATTCAGTTTAATGTTATCGCCGTCGCTCTTTTCGTGCTTTACAATAAGGACAGAAAATTTGGCTGGCGGGTGATGCTGTGGGAGCTGGTCAAGAACCCTCTAATCCTCGGTGTCATTGCAGCCATTGTGTGCCGTTTATTGGCTGTAAGGCTGCCGGAAGTACTGCACGATACCATTCAGTATCTTGCATCTGTGGGCTTGCCACTGGGGCTTATCTGTATTGGTGCCAGCATGAAAATGCGAACACTGATGCGCAGTTCCCCTACGGCGCTTGCGGCCTCATTACTTAAACTGGTTGTTGCTCCAACTGTCTGCCTGCTGATTGGTTTGGCATTGGGCATGAGCCCTGAATACTTGGGATATTTGATCCTGATGACGGGTGCTCCCTGTGCGATCTCGGCCTTTGTAATGGCGCATGCTATGGGCGGGAACAGCCAGCTTACGGCGAATATTGTGGGGCTCAGCACATTGCTCTCTGTTGTTACTGCCAGTATCGGGCTGGCATTGCTTAAGGTGTACTTTTAATGACCGTTTTCCCAATCTGGTTGCTTATTCTTGCAGCAGTAATCATTTTTGCTCTTGCTATTGTGGCTGGCTACTATCTGCGCAAACTATCAGTAGCGCAAAAGAAACAGGCCGAACAACTGGCGGAGCTGGAGCAAGCTGCCGAAGATCAGCGCGAAAGAGTAAACGACAGCATCCAGATTATTGCCCGCACCCTGTTGGATGATGGAGTAGGGCTTACCGAAGCTTCGATTCGTATTCGCGTTCTATTGGATGCGCTTCAGGTGGAAGATAAAGTGCGAGAAGAGTTTGTTGCTTTTTATACTATCGCAGAGAAAACCAGTCATATCCCAATTCTAAAAGACTGGAAGGCATTGCCGCGTAAAGAGCAATTTCAATATGAGTTAGAAATGGCACAAATAGAGGCAGATTATAAAGACTTTGCGATAGATGCCGCTAAACGTATCCTTGGCCGTACTTTTTGAAGTTGGGTAGCCAGATGATTGGCTGGGATAGCTCTTTATTTGTTAGTCAACGGGTAGTAATCTGCCCGTTGTTTGGAGAGTTTAATTCTTTAATTTCTAGCTTCTGCAATGAATATTTGGCTGATAGTTTCGCCAGTTATTCCTCTTTCAACTCGCTCAATAATAGTGCGTCTCTATGTGTAATTAATCTTTGCGTACCAGTTGAATTGATTTGACGGTATAAGTTAATAATTATTCAAAGTTATACGGAGTTAATCTGCTCAATATAACCAAGATCAGAAACATTCTCTTTTGCCAGTTTAAGTCCTATTGGGCAACAGCTTCTTACTTGATTTTACTGCGATTTTGGTGGTTTCTGCGAAAAAAAGTGGACTAAAGGACGATAAGTATATTGCATATAATAAGTCAGTTAACTTTGCCCTCAGTTGCCATGCAGCTCCTGCCGGACTGCCCACGCTTTGCATGATGTGCTCGTTATTGGAAACGTTAAGTAAAAATGTGAATATGTGCAAAAAAATGAGTAGTGCTGGAAGATTACTGCATTCAATATCTACACTTCGATTGTTGTGTGCTATACGCTAGGCTCGCTTGAAGCTGCTTTATTGCCATCAGCGACCGTGTAATGGTCGTAAAATTAATCTAGGGAAAGATTATGAAGCTATGGATTTTAATATTTATTTCGATCGTATTGTGGGTTATTTCAGGCATCACTGCATTTTATGGTTTTGAGAGCCTGGATCAGGCGAGTAACTTTGGAGAAAGTTTTGGTGCTATCTCATCTCTGTTTTCTAGCTTTGCTCTGGCCTTAGCAATTTATTCTATGGTGTTGCAACAGAAGCAAAATGATCAGTTTGAAAAGTATACTTTAACTGCTCTTGATCAACAGTCTAAACAAATAGAAATTATAAATAAAAGTATCGAAGAACAGTTGAAAACAGCAAAGGTAGCAGCAATTACAGCGCTGATTGATCGCGAGGAGCAGCGTATAGCTAATTTGAAAGAGTGGGGTGAGCAGAAGGGGGATATCAATAGGTACGAAAATGGGATAGCTGCTGCATCCAGACGAATTGAAAAATATAATGAGGATTTGCAGGCCCATGCGACATGCTGATAAAGGGTTGTAGTATGTCTTAGCTAGCAGTCTTCGGACTTTATTAATTTAGCTTGCCTTGACTGCTGAGCTTAACTTAGGAGAAAACGCTTAATATTTACTTCATGATCAAGTACCTGACTACTCAGCAGTTACAATATAATCATTAGAGTTAAGTCTCCTAGTAATTCGACTAGTGTCTCCGCTTAGGGGCTCTTCTTCATGGCTACATTTCATCCAAGCATTGAGGCATTGAAGTATTAAAGTGAGATGAGGAGTCGCACATTTTTCTTGTTTTCGTAGACTTTGGCTTGCTCGACGGCAGAATGGCCAAAGATAAGCATTTCTAGAAAATATCATGGACACTTTAAAATGGTGAAAGATGTAATCTTTGGGTGCGTAAAAATTTGGAAGGTGACAACCCCAGTTTAGGGTGCATCTTCTATTAGGCTATATTATAGGTAACTACTGAGAATGTATATTTGTGATAGATGTGGAAAAAGAGGAAAGTCTAAGATCAAGCTTTGGGTTGCAGGTGAAGATCCAATCGGTTTTATTTTTTTGTCTGTCGCTTTAATGGCCCCTATAGGCTTCATGACATACTTATGTATTATAACCCTATATCCTGAATCTTTCTTAGAGGAAGTATTTGCTTTTGAAGGTATGACTCAAATAGTCTTTATTGGGCTGCCAAGCCTATTAGTAGTTGGGTACTGGTATTACCGTATTGGGCATAAAGTATACGTATTCTTTGGAAAGTTTGTTAACTTTAAGTTTAGCTATGTCGCTACCTGCGAACCTTGTGGCTTAAGCTTGAAAGAGATTCATCTTCCCGGAGAATCTTGATATTTTAAGCTGTAGTTGTCCTTCCCCGAGGGAGAGTTTCTTGTGCTTAGCTACAGCTGTTTGCTTAGTATTTCTAATATCGGGATACCCTGGCAAGTTCAGATAGAGATGTGAAATACCAACCACCTAGGTCTACATTAAGTGGTGCTGAAAGCTACATAAAGGTTTGCCTCGTATGAGCATAAAACCATCACGAATTTTATTAATAAATATTCTGATGACTGCTGCATTTTATGTGGCCGGTTTTGTCGCACTAGGCAGTTCGTATCCAACTATCGATTCAAGTGGCGAGCAGATTGTTCATTGGTTTTCAATTAACGAACTGAGCGCCCGGTTTTATGCTTGGACAGCGGCTTTTTTCTCACTTGGCCTCGCCATCTTTGGTGGGCAGATTTCTACATTGTTACCGAAACCGAGTCGGTATATTTTTCTTGCAGGCGTGCTTGGATTTGCCATCACAGCGCAGGTTCAAGCTTGGCTATGGGCGGGGTTAGCACTTCATCCAGAAGGGCTGGAGCCAGCAGTTGCTCGCACAATCTTCGGCATATCTTCTTATTGGGGGCCTCTGGTGAATGGGTCAACAACAGCGATGGCGGTAGCGTTTTTAGCTATAGGGCCTGGCACATCTGTTGAGGTCCCACGCTGGCTTAAGTCGCTCAGTGTTATTTTCTTTCTTGAGCAGGCAATCGAAACTATCACTGTATTCGGATACAGTGGCTTTATAACCCCAGGTGGAACTATGAATGTTTATCTTGGAGGTCTTATTGGATTTATTTGGGTTGCGGGGGTTGTGCGTTGGGCGATACCGCGCATAGACTTGCCCGCCTAACCAGAGAGTACTGTTGACTCATAATGCCATTAGTTTAGTGCTCTACTGATCTTGGGATTGGGCTTCATCAAAAGGAGAGTTCATGGGTAGCTTTGTGGTGGAAGCGTTAGTTGTGGCCTTGTTTCTCTTATACCCAGTGTGGCGAATATTTAAGCGTGCTGGACTGAATCCAATTTATAGTCTTACGTTGTTCATACCAGTTTTAGGGTTTCTGGTAGCTGGTGCTGTTTTGGCTGCATCTAGGTGGAGTGTCAGCACCAAAACTGAGGAGGTACAATGATGGGCGTTGGCGGAATTAGTCTTTGGCAACTCATCATCATTTTTGTAATCCTTCTCGGCCCGTTGCTAATCTTTGGCTCTGTAGCTAAGAAGGCTGGCTTTTCCAGATGGTGGGGCTTGTTACTTATAGTTCCTGTTGTCAATATAGTCTTGGTGTGGGTGCTTGCATTCGTCAAGTGGCCAGTGGAAGAGGCTTCTTAATAACGTTAAGCGTTATTCTCAGCGAAGTTGGTTAAATCTCTATTGTATTTATTCTTCTTTCACCCCCTGAATGCAGGTTGGGAAGCCGGATTGCATAAGGTGTTCCTTACCTGATCATAATGGTTTTACCAGGACCCAGGGTTGGCCGGGCTCTATCTTCAGGAACTAAAAAATTGAATGTAAAAAGTGGTCGCGGAATACTTTTGAGCATTATGGCGATGCTTTGTTTAGCCGGTATGGATGCAACCGGTAAGCTACTCGTCCAAACCTATCCCATTGTTCAAATTATGGCAGTCCGCTTTGCGATGTTTTTTTTCATCGTGATCGTCACGGCTGGATTAACAGGCAAGCTCAAACAAGTTCGAAGTAAGATTCTCGGTACCCAAATACTTCGATCTCTTGTGCTTTTGATCGAGGTGACAGTATTTATCTTTGCATTCAGTATGATGCCGTTAGCTGATGTCCATGCAATCGCTGCAACGGCACCGCTGTTTGCAATATTGATGGCGGGATGGTACCTGGGTGAAGAGATAGATACGAGGAGTTGGGTGGGTGTTGCTATAGGCTTTATAGGTGCTCTGATTATCATTCGGCCTGGATTGGGAGTAATGAGTTGGCAAACTTTGATACCGATAGCTGGGGCAATTCTGTGGGCTGCATATCAAATTCTTTCACGCCGTGTCGCGCAGTTCGATAGCTCCAGTACAACGGCCTTCTATACGGCTTTCATTGGTCTGATTGTCTTCGGCGGATTAGCACCCTTTTACTGGGTAGAACCGACCTCAACAGGTTGGCAATTATTGATGTTGAATGGACTACTGGGTGCAATGGGTCACTATTTGCTCATCAAGGCCCTTTCCTATGCGCCCGCAACAGTTTTACAGCCCTTCAGCTATGCCTTGTTGTTTTGGGCCATCGTGATTGGTTTTATTATCTTTGGTGATCTACCTGATGGACTCACGCTACTTGGTGCTGCCGTAGTATTGGGAGCAGGGTTCTATGCTTCGGACGCAGGTCGCTCATTGAGTGGCTCTCTATCGGTTGCGTTCAAAAGGAGGTGGCGGGGTATCCAGCGTGAGTCTAAATCTGTGAATTAGTCTCTGCACTGTAGTGGCTTCTGTTTGGGAGCAGGAAATCGCTCGCAGCTTCTGAATAAGCAGGTACTCAAAAATAGCATCCGTAAAATCGGACCTTTTGCTGTTAGGAAAAGAGCGGGAAGGTGGCCTACGGGGTGAAGAAGTCGGCAGTTAAATTTGTATCGTAAATAATGTAATTGAGGATCTGGATGCACTAACCCTGCGCATCCAGATCTGTTTCGGCGGCTCAGGAATTGGGCGTTCGATCATTATGGCGAATTCAATCTTGGGCCAAGAAGAAATAGCGCGCAGTATGGAAAAGTTCAGGTCTTAAATTCCGCTCCTAGTAAATCCAAAGTGATTTCTCCGAAACGCTTCAGCATCAGTTTCTCAGCTTCATTCATAACGTCTTTTAAGGAGGCGTTTACCGCATGCTCAATGGGGCAGTTGGTATGCTCGTCAGTTAGCCCAATAGTGAAAACCGATGCTTCACCCAGAGCCGTATGGATATCCAATAGTGTGATTTCATCTAGGGGCTTGGCCAGTGACCAACCTCCGTTATGCCCCTTGCTCGACCGTACATATCCCCGATCGCGTAACAGAGCCATGGTACGCCTAACCACTACTGGATTGGTGGAAAGCATTTCAGCCATTTTATCTGATGTGACTGGCTGATCAGTCATTTCAAGATGGATGAGTACATGTAGCACCCGGGAAAGCCGACTGTCCTTTCGCATAGTTCACCTTAGTCATTGAGCTCGTAGTATATCATGAAACATTTGGTGTTACGTGTGTTGTCATTTTTAAAAATATTGTGTAACAATTAAAGTTACATGATGATTGGGAGGTGGCCATGGATATCGATGTTTTGATTGTTGGCGGTAGTTTTGCAGGTTTGTCTGCCGCGATGCAGCTTGTTCGTGGGCGGCGTAAAGTAGTGGTGTTGGATACAAACCAACCACGCAATCGCTTTGCTCGTGCGTCTCACGGTGTATTTGGCTTGGATGGAAAAAGCCCCGCCGAGATTCGGGCTACCGCACTATCCCAGCTTGCACTCTATCCCGGTTTTCAGCTGGTTGAGGATGCGGCTGTAGGTGTTGAGAAATTGCGAGGCGGGTTTGAGGTAGCGGCAGAGAGTGATGCCGTTTACCGCGCAAAGAAACTGATTCTTGCCAGTGGTATCACAGACCAGTTGCCAGATCTTCCAGGTGTAAAAGAGTTCTGGGGTAAAAGCGTTATTCACTGCCCCTATTGCCATGGTTATGAGCTAAGTGATCGCCCCTTGGGTGTGTTTGCGACCAGTGAATTGTCTTTTCATCAGGCGGCAATGATTCCAGATTGGGGGGCGACAACCCTTTTTACTCAGGGGCAATTCAACCCAGAGGGAGAAGTACTGGGGCACTTGATTGATCGAGGTGTAGTACTCGAGGAGACACCGATTACCAATTTGCTGGGAGCAAAAGGGCAGTTGCAAGCTGTCTTGTTAGCTGATGGGAGGGAAATACCTCTAGAGGGTCTTTATGTTTCTCCAAAGGCTATGCTGGCTTCGCCGCTTATAAGAATGCTGGATTTAGCACTGGAAGACTCTCTAGTTGGCAGTATTGTGAAAGTTGATGCTTTTAAAGAAAGTTCTGTTAATGGGGTGTTTGTTGCGGGGGACCTGTCCAACCCAATGCAGAGCGGAACATTTGCGATCGCGTCCGGTACTATGGCTGGTGTCGCTGCACATCGTTCACTGATATTTAACAAGTAGCAAATGCACCGTGAGAGAGTTATCAAAACCCTTTATTTCTAGGTGGGAGCAATGGGCTAAGAGCTGATGTGGGGGAGTTGTGTTGTGGCCGAGGCAGTTACTTGCCCCGGCCTTAAAAACTCAGCAGTTAACCGCGTTTACAGCGAGCCCTCCGAGAGAGGTTTCCTTGTATTTACTTTGCATATCGATACCCGTCTGGCGCATGGTCTCGATCACACTGTCGAGTGGAACTATATGGGCACCATCACCGCGCAGAGCCAGGCGTGCACCATTGATGGCTTTTACTGCACCCATGGTATTGCGCTCAATACAGGGTACTTGTACCAGTCCGCCAATAGGGTCGCAGGTGAGCCCTAGGTTGTGCTCCATACCGATCTCGGCGGCGTTTTCAATTTGCTGATTAGTACCGCCTTCTACTGCTGCCAGCCCTGCAGATGCCATGGAGCAGGCTACGCCGATCTCTCCCTGGCAGCCGACTTCAGCAGCGGAAATAGAAGCATTCTTTTTAAATAGCATGCCAATGGCGCCAGCGGTGAGCAGGAATTTTACTACCTGGTCTTTCAGCTCTCCGTGAATATCCGGGTTGTGTACGAACTCTACGTAATAGGCAATTACCGCGGGAATAACACCGGCAGCTCCGTTAGTGGGGGCAGTCACGATACGTCCGCGTGCAGCATTCTCTTCGTTTACGGCCAGGGCGAACAGGCTGACCCAATCGAGGATAGCGAGGCCGTGGTTGCGTTCTTCCGGGCTCTGCTTATTCAATTCACGATAGAGTTCGGCTGCACGACGGCGTACATTCAGGCCTCCGGGTAGGATTCCGTCCTGGTGGCAGCCTCGCTTGATAGAAGCGTCCATGACTTTCCAGATATTCCACAGGCGATCTTTTACTTCCTGCTCACTGCGAAAGGCTTTCTCGTTTTCCATTGCCAGTTCGGCAATGGTCCAGCCGTGCTGCTCGCAGGTTTTCATTAATTGCTCAGCATTGCTGAAATCATAGGGAAGCAGGGTGGCTATCTCTTCTTTGTGAGCAAAATCTTCCTCGGACAGTACAAAGCCACCGCCAATGGAAAAATAGCTGCGCTCGAACAGTAGTTCAGATCCGGAATATGCCTGGCAGGTCATCCCGTTTGAGTGTTGCGGCAGGAACTCTTCCATATGGAAGACCAGGTCACGTTCGCGAACGAATTCGATATTGTGGTCATTGTTTAGCACAAGGGTACGATCACTTTGTATCGCAGCCATCTTGTCTTCGATACTATCCACATCAATCGTATCTGGAGCCTGCCCCAGAAGGCCCATCAGTACGGCCATATCAGTACCATGGCCCACACCGGTTAGCGCCAGGGAGCCATACAGGTGCACCTGTACACGATCAGTGCTGGCTAGCTGGGAGCGAGAGCGCAGATCCTGCACAAACTGGCGGGCGGCGACCATAGGGCCCACAGTGTGGGAACTGGAAGGGCCGACACCAATTTTGAAGAGTTCAAAAACACTAATGCTCATAAATTTTCTCTGCGCTGGGCTGTCTACTTTCACAGCCCTCCCTTAAGGATATAGTTGCACCAATTGGGGGCGCACTTTGCCTTACAAGACGCAACAATCAAGGTGGCAGCCAGCATTCCGTACAAAATTCTATTTGTTACGGATTTTGCGGAATTTATGATCTTCCTGATTCGTAGCGTAAGAGAAGCTACGGCGCTTCCGCGACCAGAACGGCACGTTTGGGCGCGGGGTGACCTTCGATGGTTTTATCTGGTGATTGTGGGTCCAGAAAATCCTCCAGCGATTCAAAATGCATCCAGTCAGTGCGGCGCTGTTCCTCCTGGCTGGTGACATTTAGGTCCACTGTCCTTGGATTGTGGAATCCGCATTTGCGCAACCAGCTTTCCAGGGTGGCGCAACTGGGGAAAAACCAAACATTGCGCATTTTTGCATAGCGGCCCTCCGGCACCAGGCTATCCCCCAGGCCACCATCGATCACCAGAGTTTCCAAAACTAACTGGCCTCCGGGGCGCAAGGTTTCCCGGAGCTCGCGCAGATGGTCCATGGGTGAGCGGCGGTGATAGAGCACGCCCATAGAGAAAGTGGTATCGAAGGCTCGTAGATTGGATGGCAGGGCTTCAATACCCAGGGGCAACAGGTCTACCGGTTTTTCTTTGCCGAGGTATTTTTTCAGGGCATAAAACTGGGCAACAAATTTTGCCGATGGATCTATGCCGATCACGCGCCGGGCGCCAGCACCATAAGAGCGCCAGCAGTGGTAGCCATTGCCGCATCCCACATCCAGTACCAATCTATTTTCCATAGGGGTCAGATGGGGTAATACGCGATCCCATTTCCAATCTGAGCGCCATTCGGTATCAATAGGCAGGCCAAAAATTTCCCATGGGCCCTTGCGCCAGGGGTGTAGTTTTCTCAGTTCCTGTTCCAGCAACTGCAGTTGTTCAGAGCTTGCATCACTGGCGCTGCCAATGCGGACGCTTTGCGCAAGCTCTATATCTGAGGGTTTGATATCCGGTAAGGCTTCCATGGCTGCGCGCCAGTCGGGCAGGTCACCCCAGCGATGGGGGCTCAGGTTTTCGGCCACCTGATCGGGTAGCTGCGCGAGCCAGGAGCGCAGATCAGGGATATGTTGCAGGCCTTGGTAGAGTTGGGAGTAGTCGATCACGGGTACTTACTTTTCGGGGCTGCCTTTAATGGCAATGAGTGAGGCGAAATTAAAACACTGGAACCAGACATCAACACTGGTAAAGCCGACGTTCTTTAGCCGCTTGCGATGGGTATCCAGGGTTTCCGGGATCAGCACATTTTCCAGGGCTGAGCGCTTTTGGGCAATTTCCAATGCACTGTAACCGTTGGCAGCCTTGAAGGAATGATGCAGTTCAATCATTAATTCATTATGGGCTTTATCGGCGAAGTCCACTTTTTCTGAAATAATCAGGATGCCGCCGGGGCGTAGACCATCGTGAATTTTTCTTAGAATCTCCTCGCGCTCTTCCACCGGAATAAACTGCAAGGTGAAATTGAGTACGACTACAGATGCATTTTCAATAGTGACGTTTTGCAGGTTGTCGCAGATAAGCTGTACAGGTATTTCGCCGCTATCGGCTTCGAGCACGGTGCGCGCCTGATCTGTCATGGCTTTGGAGTTATCTACGGCAATAATTTCACAATCTGCTGCGGGGATGCGGTGACGCATGGCTAAGGTTGCGGCGCATAAAGAGCTGCCGAGATCGTAACAGCGGCTGCCTGCCTGGGCATAGCGCTCAGCCAAGGTGCCGATCATGGCGACGATGGTGGTATAGCCCGGAACCGAGCGCTTAATCATATCGGGAAATACTTGCACTACCTGGCGATCGAACTCAAAACCGGCTACCTGGCCCAGAGGACTCGCGTAAATATTGTCGTGTTTACTCATCTGAATTTCGCTGAAGGGTTACTGCGATTAACAGGCAGGCCTGGGGCCTGCCGGATGCGCGTCGGCTGCGGGATCTATCCCCGGCAATAACTTTACCGGGGATAGAGCACAGGGCTCTGTCAGAGTTTTTCTTCCTGCAAGTTGAGGTTTGCTGCGGCAGCCTGGCCCTGGGGACCTGTCACTACAGCGGTACTCGCCTTGCTCTGGTCCAGATAAGTGGCGCCCACTCGCTGAAGATCCTGCAGGGTCACTTCTGTTACCTGTTTGCGGAATTGCTGGCGTACTGCGTGGGTTCGACCGTAAAGACCCGAGTGGAAGTTCTTCTTGGCTTCGCCGGCGGGGGAGCCTGGCTTGTCCAGTCCGCCGACGACACCGAGAACGGCTTCTTCAACCTGTTCTTCCTTGTGTTTTTCTTCAGCCAGCCACTGTAGGGAGGCATCGAAGTCTTGCAGAGTTTCTCCCATACGTGGATCGCGATAGGAATAAAAGCGAAACACTCCAATATTGCTGTCGTGTGCCGCGCCGCCGCCGTAGGCGCCGCCCTGTTCGCGGATGGTGCGGTGCAGGAAGCCATTGCGGAGGAAGCCACTCAGAACAGACAGTGGTGCCGCGTCCGGGTGTGACATGGGCACAGTTGGGTAGGCCTTGGCACAGAAATTCACCTGGCTGTTGGCAATCCAAAGTTCTTCAACCCGCTTTTGTTTGAAAGGTGCTTCCGGATTTGCCGCGGTAGTACTGGGGTTGGAAGTGAGCGGCAACAGCGCTTGGCTGAAGCTGTCAATTTTATCTTCTTCACCTACCAGCAGGAATTGGCGTGGTGCAGCCAGGATCTTTTGGTGAATAGCCTGGAACTGCGCGGTAAGTTTCTGCAGGCCTTCCTCTTTGTCCAGGTTGGCGACCAGTGCTTTTAAGTCGCGCAGGCCCAGCAGGCCGCCTGTGGCATGACTTTCCCAGGCGGCGCGGTTAAAGCCGGCACTCGCTGCGGCCATTGCCAGGGCATGACCATTACCAACTACGCCCTGCTCGCGGCGGGCCAGGGTCTGTAGTAATAATTCCTTGATGCGGGCATGCTCGTCGAAGCGGACCTGCTCCATGGTGGCCTGCATCAGTTCAGTCAGTTCCTCCTGGTTGCGCGATAACGCCTTGCCGGACAGGATAAAGTGGCCGGAAAGATGATCGAGGTTATCAATGGCAGTGCGGCTGCTGGTGAAACCATGTAAGGCTCCGGCTACGCGTGTCTGCCACTGTTGTACTTCCAGATAGTCCTTGTCTCCCAGGCCAACTTCACTCAGTACTTGGCAGTAGTAAGGCAGTAACTGTTTTTCTTCTTCAGTGAACTCCGGCAGTGCGCTGACCATCTGTTGGTAGACCAGGCCATTGGTGCCGGCGCTGTAGCGGGTTAATGTCTGGTTGCCGAGAGAGGTTTTTTCTCCCTCTACATCTGGCAGTTCTGCCGGAATATCCTCGATGCCGACTTTTGGCAGAATAGAAGCGTCGTCTTCACGATTTTGCCGGTCGGCCAGGGCCTTGGCGGTTTCGACAATTTGCTCCCTGTCTTTTTCATTGAGGCGGGATTTGATCTGCGCCAGCCGGTCTTTTTCCGCCTGCTCCCGGCGTTCAGCCAGTTGGTCATCAGGGCTCATTACCAGGCGCACACGGTGTTGGTTATCCAGCAGCAGTTCGCGGGTTTTGTCGGCGATAAACCTGGGATCTTTAATCTGCTCGCGCAGTTTTTCCAAAGTGGCATCAATGTTTAACAGGCCGATGGGGTCGCCGCGGTGGGTGGCGCCAGTGAGGGCCGTGAGGATTAGCTGCAGGCCGTAGGGGTAGCCGTCGCCACCAATCTCGCGCTGTTGCAGCTCCAGTTGGTGCAGGCTGGCGGCAACCTGTTCGTAGGGAATCCCTTTTTCCGCAACTTCCTGCAGCACTGCCAGTACTTGCTTTTCCAGTTCGTCGGCGCTGTCGCGCTCGCTGCCTTCAATACCGCAGACAAAGACCAGCTCGCGTTGGGAATCGTCCAGGCCTACAAGCGGGGATGGGGAAGTACCCAGGTCGGTAGTTTCCAGCAACTTCATCAGTGGGGAGGCGCTATTGTCTAGTAGCACACCTGCAAGTAGATGAGCAGTAAGGGCTTCTTCCAAGTCGGTGACGTCACCCAGCAGCCAGCTCAGGACAATATGGGTTTTACCCTGCAGTGCCTCTCCGTTCAGCGGATAGTGCTCCTCAACTTTGAGCGGCGCCTGGTAACGGTCCTCGCGCCCAACGGCAATCGTTTTTTCCAGCTGGTCGAACTTGTGCAGGGCCTTTTCTTCGAACGCTGCCTGGTGCTCTGCGGCGGGAATATCGCCAAAGGTCATAAAGATGGCATTGCTCGGGTGATAATGGCTGCGGTAAAAGGCCACCAGCTGCTCGTAACTGAGCTTGGGAATATCAGTAGGTTCACCACCGGAGTTATAGTGGTAAGTGGAAGTAGGGAACAGGTATTTACTCAGCGTATGCCACAGCTGTGAACTGACAGAGCTCATGGCGCCTTTCATTTCATTAAACACTACGCCCTTGTAAACAAGTTCACTTTTGGGGTTATCTGCCTCGGCAAACTCCAGGCGATGTCCCTCCTGGGCAAAATCCAGTGGGTCCAGGCGCGCAAAAAATACAGCATCCAGGTAGACATCCAGTAGATTGTCAAAATCCTTGCGGTTCTGGCTGGCAAAGGGGTAGGCGGTCCAGTCGGAACTGGTAAAGGCGTTCATAAACGTGTTGAGCGAACGCCGGATCATCATAAAGAACGGGTCCCGCACCGGGTACTTGTCACTGCCGCACAATGCGGTGTGCTCAAGGATATGTGCCACACCGGTGGAGTCTTCCGGCACAGTGCGCAAGGCGACCAGGAAAACATTTTCCGGGTTGTCTGCGGCGATATGTAAGTGCTGTGCACCGGTAGTATTGTGGCGGTATTCCTCGACTCGCACGCCGAGAGAATCGATTTCTGCGCTGGTAACCAGTTTGAATGCAGGATGTGAGTTGCTCAAAAGACAGCTCCCTGGAGTTATAGGAAATTTTCTAGCCAGCCTCTGTCGCTGGCGAAAGGGCGCTATTCTACCGCTTGCACACACCGGAAAGACAGTGTTGACAAGGATGCCAGCAAGGCGAAGACTTCGCCTTCCAAAGCCCCGGCATAAATGTAGACGAACAGGGAGATAGAGGTTGTCCTGGTTGGATATCGCCAGCGTCACTGGCTTTTTTATTACTTGGGTCGGCTACACCATATTTGCGCGAAAAAAAGCCAAGGAAACCTGGTGCCTGACGTCCTCGCTGCAATGGTACCGGGTGGAGTGGATGCTGCGCATGCTTGACAGGGATATGCGTATGGCCGACACGGCGATCATGAGTAACCTGGAGCGGGTGATTGGCTTCTTCGCTTCTACCAGTATCCTGATCCTGGCGGGTTTGGTAACAGCCCTAACCGCAAATAAGGCCGCTATCGAAGTGATTACGAGCCTGCCTTTTGCTGAGCCAACCTCCGTCGAGCAGTTTGAGCTCAAGGTGATGCTGCTGATCCTGATTTTTATCTATGCCTTTTTTAATTTCACCTGGTCTTTGCGCCAGTACTCCTTTGCCAACGTCCTGATTGGCGCTGCGCCGCCGCCGGAAACCGGTGATCTCTCTGAGGAAGAGCGCCGCAGATTTGCGATCAGCATTGCCAAGGTGATCGACCACGCGGGCCACAGTTACAATTACGGCCTGCGCTCCTATTACTTTTCTATGTCAGTGTTGAGCTGGTTTATCCATCCGCTGCTCTTTATTGCGAGTTACCTCTTTGTGGTCTGCGTACTGTATCGGCGTGAGTTCTTATCCAAGGCACTGAACTCCATTTTGGCAGCGCGTGAGGGCGGTCTGGAACGTCAGCAGAGGAAGAAATTTGATGACCCATCGTGAAATCCTGGCGGCCTTCGACGCAGTGGCCGAAGCGCGCGGTTGGCAACCGTTACATTCTCCTAAAAACCTGGCAATGGCACTGTCGGTAGAGGTTGCAGAGCTTGGGCGATATTTTCAGTGGAAAGATAACAGCGAAATACAGGCTCTGATGCAAACTGAAGATTCGATGGGGATCGCCGCGGAGCTTGCGGACATCCAGATGTATCTCATCAAGCTGGCTGCGGTATTGGGGGTGGATTTGGATGCCGCCCTACGCGACAAAATTGATGAGAATCGTCGCCGCTGTGAGATAGCTTTGTGTAATGAGGAAGCCGATGAGCGCTAGTCGTTTTAGCGATCGCAACTTTGATGACCTGGCACACCGTTTTCGCAACCGTATCTATGGGGGGCTCAAGGGGGATATTCGCCTGGCGGTGCTGAACAGGGATCTGGCGCCGCTGCTCAATGGAAGGTCAGACTCTTTAAAAGTGGTGGATGCCGGTGGTGGCCAGGGGCATTTCGCTATGGATCTGGCGAAGGCCGGACACAGGGTTTTCCTGGCCGATATTTCTGCACAGATGCTAGAGCATGCCGCAGCTGAGGTCGAAGAGCGACAACTGCAAAAGCAGGTGACACTCCTGCATAAGCCGTTACAGGCATTGCCTGAACAGGCAGAGCTGCGCGAGGCGGATCTGGTGATCTGCCATGCAGTGCTGGAGTGGCTGGAAGAACCGCAGCAGGCGCTGCAGCACTTGCGCCGATTGCTGAAGCCCGGCGGATACCTGTCACTGACATTTTACAATCGCCGTGCGCTGGAGTTTCGCCTGCTGCAGCGCGGTAGCTTTCGCCAGCTTGAACGCAATATTGGTGAGGACTACTGGGGAGGGCATCCGGGCAGTCTCACCCCGCAAAATCCCTTGTTACCAGAGTGGGTGGAGGGGTGGTTGGGAGAAGTTGGCTTTGATGTTAAGTGTCACAGTGGCATTCGCTGTTTCCACGATTTCATGACGCCCTCAATTCGAGAAAAATTGCCAGCGGCGGCGATTGTGCAAAAGGAGCTGGAGTACTCTCAGCTCGACCCATATCGGCAGCTGGCTCGCTATATGCACCTCCTCTGCAGGGGGCCCTGATTACAAAATACGCAACAATAACTCTTTGGCGGCGTTTACCCGGGATGCCAAGTAGTCATTGCCGCCACGATCCGGGTGTAATTTCTGAATCAGCTTACGGTGTGCGCCAATAATTTCATCTTTTCCCGCATTGGCGCTCACTCCCAGGATTCGCCGGGCTTCATGCTCGGTGAGAGGTGGGCCCTGATCCTTTTGAGCTGCTTTTTGCCCCTGCCAGTTTTCCTCGCCCTGTTGTTGATTTTGTTGCTGTCGGTTGCGGGAATATCGCTCAAAGAACGGTGCCATCCAGGGCAATAAACGGGTGAGTTGGTTAAGCAGGCGGCCGAGCACCGGCAGGATCAGAAGCACAGCGGCGCCAACCCAGTGCAGGCGGCCACTCAGTGCGAGTAAAACGACGACTACCGCAGCCGCTAAAACTGTGGCCAGAAAAATCTGCTTGCGCTTGTTTTCAGGTGAGCTGGCCTTGATTTTCTGCCATGCATACCAGACTCCAATCAAGATAAGCAGTAGTAAGATTAAGCGTGCCAATGGCGACTCCTTTTATTGTTGATCTGCCAATTTTTAACCCAGTGATCAAATATCTCTCTGACCTGTTTGATCACTGAGTTAAACTGGCCTAAGTATGGCTCTGGGCGGATTAGCAGCTTATGGCTATCCTGTTTGAAGAAAATTTCAGCACTTGAGATAACAGTATGCAATACGACAAATTCCAGATACCGGATGCGGATCAGATTTTGCCTGGTCGGCCGCAGCCGATGGAAATCACTGGCGTCCACTTCGTTAATGGTAACTCAATCAAAGAGCCGTTCCCGGAAGATATGGAAGTTGCCATGTTTGGTATGGGCTGTTTCTGGGGCGCCGAACGTATATTCTGGGAAACTGATGGTGTTTTTGCCACCGCCGTCGGTTACTCCGACGGGGCGACAGAAAACCCGAATTACGACGAGGTATGCAGCGGGCGCACCGGGCACGCTGAAGTGGTTAAGGTGGTTTACGATCCCAAGGTTGTCAGCTATGCGGAGCTTCTAAAGCTGTTTTGGGACATGCATGATCCAACCCAGGGTATGCGCCAGGGTAATGACATTGGTTCCCAGTATCGCTCATGCATATTCTGCACCAGTGAAGAGCAGAAGAAAGAAGCAGAGGCCAGCAGGGATGCCGTGCAGGCGGCGCTGGATGAAAAACAGCGTGGCGAGGTGACTACTGAGATCAGCATGGCGCAGCCGTTTTATTACGCTGAGGAGTATCACCAGCAGTATATGGCGAAAAATAAGGAAGCGATTTGTCCGATCCTGCGCAATCCCATGCACGATTAGACCCCATATTGAATCAGTAATAGGTGGCATGAAAAGTGCCGCCTATTTTTTTATGTGATTTACGTCCCCCCTCATTTCCCTGCCTTTATAAAAACCCTCCCAATAAACGTTCCGGCGCTCAAATACTGCCAGTACTTTCCTTAAAAAATCAATTAAGACCAAAACCTAAAAAAATATGCTCAGGATCTAAAGCGGAAGGCTATGCGCTCTCGTAAAGTCTGGCTCATGACATGAGCTACAAGAGAGCCTCATCTCCACTGGAAGGTAGGTGTATCACTCGTGTTTGTCATGATTAATAAACTATCCATTCAGGAGGAATACTGTTATGGGGGTTGATCGTATAGCCAGGCGTAACAATGGTGTAAAAACCTGGGGCTTCTCCCAGTCCTCACCACGGGCTTATATTCATTATTTCAGATTTGGTAAGTTTGGAATTTGCGCATCTCTAGCTGCGCACTGGATAAAGACCAACGCACTGGACGATAAAAGTTTGCCGGATAAATTAGGCTTAACTCCCCGGGTCCATAATGCTGGTGCTTTTAGTTTTCGCACATATCGGTCCCTAAATATTGGCGAGCTAATAAAGGTGGGGCGGGATTTTCGTACCTGGACTTATGGAGGTGGTAGACAGGGATTAAATATCGAAAACTGGCTAATAAATCAGGGTTTGCATAAAGAAGATCGCTGGAGTTCAAGTGCAATTGCTGTTGCATTGAACAATATGGTTGTTATTCAACCGGGCCAGCCAGTACCTCCAGTTCAGCCAATTCCGCCAATTAATACGAGCCTGGTAAATGCGCTGCGCAGTTTACGAGATGCGTATGGATATATTACTTTCTCTGGCCGCAGAGCAGGGCACGCTGTTGCAGCCTGGGTTGCAGATGACAGGGTGAACTCTGATATAGGTGCGCTCTTTTTCGATCCAAACTATGGAGAGTACCGTTTTGCGACAAAAGGAGACTTCCTTAACTTTTTCGATGCGTATTACCGGCATGCCTATATGCGTGGTTGGATACAATTTCGTAGTGATTGGTCTGTTGATGCCTACATCAACAGGGTGTGGTGACGCTTTGAGTGATTGTTGCCATTGAATAGGTGTGAGGGTAGGTATAGCTGCCCTCACAGCAATGTATTTTCCGGCAACACTCCGGGACTAGGGTCCCCATTTACCGCCTTCCTTCGCACCTGGACCGGATAGGTAAACACGAGCGACTCACTCATTGTTGGTGCGCACACCAGTCGCTCCAGCTGCCGGGATAGAGCAGAGAATCTTTTCGACCGGCCAGGTATTGCCCAAAGACATTCACGCAGGCAGTGACACCGGAACCACAATAGTTAAGCAGCGGTTTACCTTCTCCCAGACTGCCAAACTGAGCTTGCAGTTCCTTAGTTGACTTTACTTTTCCGGTATTTTTGTCCGTGACATTCTGCCAGGGTTGATTGATAGCTGAAGGGATATGACCGGCTATAGGATCAATGGGCTCCTGAATCCCGTTGAAACGCTGGCTATCCCGCGCATCAACAAGCTGCCATGACGCGCCGTTTAAACCTTCCTTGACCGCCTCATAGTGCACCAACAGATTTTCTTTGGGTCTTGCAGTAAAGGTTCCAGATTTCGGGGCAATGGGTTCAATGGTACTAAGCGCCTCTCCAGCATCAAGCCAAGCCTTCAGCCCCCCATTTAGGATGCTGACAGGCTTGTGACCAAAAAAATAAAACAGGAACCAGGCTCGCGCGGCGAAACCCAGCCGGTTGTCATCATAGACGATGACAGGTGTATCGTCATTGATACCAAGGCTGCGGGCATATTCCTGGAACTGGCCGCTGGTGGGCATGGGATGCCGCCCGCCAAAACGTTGCGTTGGGGCTGAGAGATCCCGGTGTAGACTGGCGTAGTGGGCCCCAGGAATATGTCCCGCAGCGTAATCTCGAGCACCACTCTCCGGGTCAGCCAGCTCATAACGGCAGTCAAGGATTACGGGGTCAGAACTTTTTTGAAGTGTTACCAGGTCAGCTACTTCAATCAGTGCAGTATTGTCATCCGTTTGCATCTGCTCAATTCCCTTGGTTTGCCTGACTCCAGGTTGGCAAATTAGCTCAGCCTGTATTCTTGGTTTTTGCCAGCTGTTCTGAGTATGTACAGGCCTGGCTGGTTGAGTAGGTGGAAAGCCATGCTGTTGTTAATTCAGCTGGCCACTTTCCGAGGCTGCTGGTGGTTGTGTTGGCGATGCCACCGGGGGTTCGGAAGTCTGGTTTTCAGCCTCACTGGATTCTGCCTGCTGGTCCTCTTCTTTATTTGCCTCCTGCTCGGCGAGTTCCTGCTCACGGCAAGTCATGGTGGCCTGAGTTTGATCTTTTAGTGGATTGTCCAGGAAGCGGCCGGCAGCTTTCTCGGCGCAGCTGCTGGCGGAAATAATATCGTGTGCCAATTTGGGGAAAAGTAGCCACTGATGATTGGGTAGGGCTTTGCGTGCAGCATCTACATCCTCCGCAGCCAATACCGGGTCGAGACCTCCGTGCAGCACCATTACCGGTGCGGGAGTTTCAATGGCCTCAGATTCCAGTAGTGGTGCTGAGGGAATCGCCCAAATACGGCACTGCAGCTGTAGCAGGCTCAGGTCTGAGCGTACGGCGCCACCAAGGATTCCGGTATTTTCGGCACTGGCGCGGGCTTGGTCAAAATCCACGAAAGGCGCTTCTTCATAGCAGAAATGGCTGACTCCGGCAGCATCGCCAAAATAGGGGTCAAGCACAATTTCCATAAAGTGACCGATGGCTTTTTGTGCAGGTTTAAGTCCTTCATCGCCACTGCTCTCCAGTCCTTCGATCATTTTTGGCAGTTCACTGTAGAAATTCTCGTTGTACAGTGCCTGGAAAAGCACTCGCAGCAAACGCTGTCCGTTCAGAACGAACGGGTAGGTCTGTTTTGAATAGCGGTGTTTGATATGGATGGTGCGGGGCTCCTCATCGAGGGTTTGCACCAGGTTTTCCAGTCTGCGACGGAGATCCGGGTAGCGGCTATTGCATTTTTTATCCTCAGTACAATGTTTGAGGCCGCGCTCATAAGCTGCTAGCGAATCCTGGGCTAGCTGCTGGGTGTAGGCGATGTTGGGAAATACCGCGCTGTTAAGTACCAGTGCGCGTACAGACTCAGGGTAATCCCGGGCATAGGTGAGTGCGTACCGGGTTGAATAAGAAACACCGTATAGGTCGAGTTCATTGAGCTTCAGTAGCTTGCGCAGCTCATCCACATCCCGCGCTACCACTGTACTGTTATATTGGGCCATATCGGCGCCTTTACTCAGGCGACTGTAGCAACGCTCCATACTGAAAGCGAAAACACGCGCCTCCTCCTCCGGTGAAAGCTTGCGCTGGAAAGCGGTCTGGGCATCATCAATAAATTCACTGCAAGTGAGGCGTGGCCGCGCCATGCCGGTGCCCCGGGGGTCGATCACAATAAGATCCCGGCCGTCTTCGACCGTCATGGCGGCGTAGTTTAGCCATAGCCAGTCGCTGGCATTCTCTGGTTCCAGGCCCATGCTTGCGCCGGGGCCGCCGGCTCCTAAGTGAAGGAGGGGCGGTTTGCTGGCATCGGGCTCTTTGGCGCGGAAACGGATAACCGGAAAACGGATTTTCCGCCGTGTTGGATGGGCATAATCCTCTGGGACTTCCATCATAAAGCATTGGGTAAAGGGCCAGCTGTCGTCGGTTTCAAACCAGCAGGGCTTGGAGATCAAGCGAGTATGGCTCTTGGACTCCTTGTCTTTACCTGGTTTCGCGTCCGGGTCTGATCGCTCACAGGCGCTCAGCACCAGGCAGAGAAAGCAAAGTAGGGCGGAGAGCGGGCGAAAGTTACGCACTGGGTCTATTCCTGTGAGCAGTGTCGAATACTGATGTTTGGGTTTCGGAGTTGGCCAAAGTCAATGATTACCAAACCGGGCTATGGGGGCGGAAAGATTCCAGCGTATGGCAGCCAGCCTGATAGACAGGGTGACAAGCACTGCAATGGCCACCACCAAATCGCCTGGTAGTTTGCCATTGGCATCTAAAGCAACCAAAACGGCTGCGCCAGTGAGGGCTGCAGTAGCATATATTTCCCTGCGCAACAGCAAGGGAATATCCCCGGACAGCACGTCGCGGATAACACCACCAAAGGTGCCTGTCATCATTCCCATTACTATGGCGATAGTGGCGGAATAACCCATTTCGAGGCCCTTCTGGGTACCGATCACCACAAATACTGCAAGGCCAATAGCATCGGCAAACATCAGTAGGCGCATGGGTACCTGTAAATAGCGTATCAGGTAAAAGCTGACCACACCGGTGATTACGGCAATCCACAGGTAGTAAGGTTCCTGTAGCCAGAAAACCGGGATGTTGAGAATGATGTCGCGGATGGTGCCTCCACCCGTCGAGGTGACGCAGGCGAGTACTACGGCGCCGAACAGGTCCATTTGTTTGTGTCCCGCGGCAAGCACTCCGCTGAAGGCAAATACCGCTATGCCGATCAGGTCGAACCAATGCAGCAGTTGATCCATAGTGTCTTTAAATCCACAGACTCGCAAAGCAGGGGAGAATAGCACTCCTTATTTGGCATGGGGAGAGAGGGGTCGACAGTGTGTGACAGAATCAACTGGTACGCAGAGAGAACCGTATTGAAATCGAATATTGAGATACCGAGCTAAAAAGCGGGAAAGAGCAGAGAAACGGGTATTGGCGCACCCGCCGGCAAGTGCCGGGGGGCGCCTGTATGCGGGCCTTAAACGAAAGCCTGTAGCCCGGTCTGGGCGCGACCGAGGATCAGGGCGTGTACGTCGTGGGTGCCCTCGTAGGTGTTTACCGCTTCCAGGTTCATCACGTGGCGAATTACGTGGAACTCGTCGGAGATACCATTGCCGCCGTGCATATCGCGGGAGATACGGGCGATTTCCAGGGCCTTGCCACAGTTGTTGCGCTTCACCAGGGAGATCATGGTGGGGTCGAATTGCTTATTCTCGTCCATGATGCGGCCAACGCGCAGGGAGGCCTGCAAGCCCAGGGTGATCTCAGTTTGCATGTCTGCCAGTTTCTTCTGGAACAGTTGGGTTTGAGCCAGCGGACGGTTGAACTGTTTACGATCCAGGCCGTACTGGCGAGCGGCGTGCCAGCAGAACTCACCGGCACCCATGGCGCCCCAGGAAATACCGTAACGGGCGCGGTTCAGACAGCCGAAGGGGCCGCGCAGGCCGCCGATTTCCGGGAATTTGTTTTCTTCCGGTACAAAAACATTATCCATCACGATTTCACCAGTGATGGAGGCCCGCAGGGAGAACTTGCCTTCGATTTTAGGAGCCGACAGGCCTTCCATACCTTTTTCCAGTACGAAGCCGCGGATGATGTCTTCATCGTCTTTTGCCCAGACTACGAATACATCGGCAATCGGGCTGTTGGTGATCCACATCTTGGAACCGCTCAGGCGGTAGCCGCCGTCAACCTTCTTGGCGCGGGTTTTCATGCCGCCGGGATCGGAGCCTGCATCCGGCTCGGTCAGGCCAAAGCAGCCAACCCATTCACCGGTGGCCAGCTTGGGCAGGTACTTTTGCTTTTGCTCTTCGCTGCCATAGGCGTAGATGGGGTGCATAACCAGGCTGGACTGTACGCTCATGGCGGAGCGGTAACCGGAGTCCACGCGCTCTACTTCGCGCGCTACCAGGCCGTAGGAAACGTAGTTGAGACCGGCACAGCCGTAGCCCTCGATCGTGGAACCGAGCAGACCAAGTTGACCCATTTCGCTCATGATTTCCCGGTCAAAGATTTCGTGGCGGTTTGCCTCGAGGACTCTGGGCATCAGCTTGTCCTGGCAGTACTCGCGCGCGGCGTCGCGCACCATACGCTCTTCGTCGGTCAGCTGCTGGTCCAGCAGCAAAATGTCGTCCCAATGGGCGAGGGGCTGATGTTTACTCATGGCTTGTCTCTTCTACTTCCGTTATTAATCTGCACCGGATGTCCAGCTGGTCAGGCTTAATGGATGCCTGGCCAACACCGATTGTCATGGGGACTATCGAAGAATCCCGCGGCAAATCCCGGTGACCATTCAGTTTAGTGTGGCGCATCATACCTAAGTAGTTGCGTTGGGGCACTCTTACGGACGGCAAAATTTCACAGGATTTTCCCCGCGGTTTGTAAACAAGAGTAAAACGCCTTGCCGGGCATTTTTTCGGGGAGATAATGCACGCAATAAATCTCTACTTTTAATGGCTTAAAACTCTTTTTCGGTGATATTCCTTGTGCTTTTACCGCGTTTTGGCAATTTGTATTCCCTTGCTTGCCAGCTGTTCTTCGCAACCTGTCGAACCCCCTCAATCGCAGGAAATTTTAGGGCTGCCGCAAACTTTTGGTGCTTCCGGCAGTGTGGCTCCGGAATCGCGCTGGTGGCGTAGTTTTAATGACCCCCAATTAGATCAACTGGTTCACTTGGCCCTGCAGGACAATCCGAGCCTGCAGGCCAGTTACTGGCGCCTTGAGCAAGCTGCCGCCGCGGCCCGGGGAGCGCGCTCGGGATTCTGGCCCAGTGTGACCGCCCAGGTGGAAAATACCGAGCAGCGCTATTCATCCGGGGAATTTACTGACCCGTCTAACGAGGGCAACAGCTGGAGCACCCGTATCGCTGCCAGTTATGAAGTGGATTTGTGGGGGCGCGTACGCTCCGGTGCCAGTGCTGCTGAGGCGGGCTTCCTGGCACAGGAACAAAACCTTCAGACTGCGGCTCTCAGTTTGGCTTCTGAAGTGTCTGCTACCTGGTTACAGCTGCGCGAGCAGTGGGGGCAGCGCGATTTGCTGGAGCAGCAACTTGAGACCAATCGCAAGAGTCTGAAGGTATTGGAGTTGCGATTTGGTCGCGGTGTCACAGATGCTGCCGATGTGTTGCAGCAACGCCAGCTTGTTCAGGGGTCTGAGCAGGAACTGGAACAGACCGAATCCGATATCGAAACGCTCAAGGTACAGTTAGCTGCTCTGCTTGGGACCAATGAGCCCCAATTGGAAGGCTATATCCAAGAGGTGGCAAGCTTGCCTGTATTGCCAGGACTGCCGGATACCGGTATTCCCTCCCAGTTATTGTTGCGCCGCCCGGATGTGCGTGAGGCCCAGCGCAACCTGCTTCAGGATTACCACTTGGCGGACCAGTCCTGGGCGGATCGGCTTCCTGTGCTCAGTTTGTCCGCTGTCGCCAGTAATGGCACCAGTCTGATAAGCGATATTACCGAGAACTGGCTGATTGCGATTGCCGCGTCTATTGAGGGTGTCATTTTTGATGGTGGGGCACTGGCTTCCAAGCGAGATCAGCAGGGTGCGGTCTTGCAGGAGAGCTGGGCGCTGTATCGCAGTACGGTGAATGAAGCGCTATCAGAAGTTGAACAGGCCTTAATTCGCGAGCGCGCCATTGAACAGGAGCTTGGGCACCTGCGGGAGCGTGAGCGCCTGTCGGAATTGATTGCCCAGCGGCGCAGTCGCGCCTATATCAATGGCACTGTGGACTTCCTCAATGTTCTAACTGCGACGACCGATTACCAAAATCTGGCGCGTGAGGTGCTTTCCGCTGAACGCCAGTTGATTGAAAACCGAGTGACACTTTACCGCGCACTTTCCGGGGGGCTTCCTCAGGAGGACCTCCCCGTACCTGAGCCAGTGGATCTGGAGCTGTACCTGGAGGGAAATTCTTAATGCTGAATAAATTCAATTGGCGCTTGCTGATGCCTGTAGTTTTGCTGGTTTTGGCATTTTTGCTTTCCAGCTGGTTGATCCGTGAGAAACCCACCGTGGGACGTGGTGAGCGCAAGGTGTCAGCACCGGCGGTGGATGTTGCCCTGGCAGAGCAGGGGCATTTTTCTTTTACCCTGAGTGCCCTGGGAACAGTGGCGGCGCGCGAACAGGCGGAGCTGGAACCGCAGGTGGATGGACAGGTTGAATGGCTTGATTACGATCTGGGGCCAGGTGCGGTTCTGCCAAAAGGTAAGGTGCTGCTTCGTATAGAGCAGGAACCCTATCAGCTGGCGCTAAAAACTGCTCAAAGTACCCTTGCCAAAAGCCGAGCGGAACTCCAGCAGGAGCGTGGCCAGCAGCAGGTGGCTTTGGAGGAATATGAGCTGCTTGGCACAACTCTCTCAGATGCCGACCGCGCACTGGTGCTACGTGAACCCCAGCAGGCCGCTGCCGAGGCTGGCGTGGAGGCTGCAGAGGCCGATGTCGCACTTGCCCAGCGCAACCTCCGTCTCACTCAGGTCCGAGCGCCTTTCGATGCACTTGTAGTGAGTCGCAGTGTGGATGTGGGTGATCGGGTATCTCCCGGGGATACGCTTTATAGCCTGGCCAGTGCCGATCGCTTCCAGATTGCTGTGGAAGTGCCAGCCTCTCAGCTGTATCGCCTGAATAGCAGTGATATTGAAGTGCGTATTTATGGCAGCCAATGGCCCGCAGGTATTTATCGTCGTGGTGAATTCGTTCGCGTGATTCCAGTGTTGGAAGAGCAGGGCAGGCTTGCCAGTGTGTTGGTGGAATTAGACGACCCGCTATCTGTTCAGGATCCATCGCAGCCCCAGTTGTTACTGAATGATCTCGCGCGGGTCGAGATTGTTTCCCAAAGTGCGCAGGAGCGTGTGCGGATTCCATTAAGCGCACTACAGGATGGCGATAACGTATGGGTAGTGCGGGATAACCGCACTGCGGTTTTGCCGGTTGAAGTGGCTTATACCAGCGGGGATTACGCAGTACTGGAGAAAGGTCTCAGTGGGGGTGAAACTCTGGTGACTACGCGCCTGATTACAGTGACCGAGGGAATGCCCGTGCGGATCGCTGGAGAGATTAACCTGTCCCGTCTGCCACCGGCAGATGCAGCGGCCTCAGCCGAAAATTCCACCAGAAAAGGCCCTCGTGGCGGAGGCGCGAATGAATGAGCTGAGAGTGGAAGACGGAGGTATCGATACCAAAACGGGCGCCATCGCCTGGATGGCGCGAAATCATGTCACCGCAAACTTGCTGATGCTGGTGTTTCTTGTCGGCGGGCTGATATTTTCCGTGATCGTCAAGAAAGAGGTTTTTCCTGAATTCAGTTTGGACTTGGTCAGCGTTTCCATTTCTTATCCTGGCGCCAGTCCGGAGGAAGTTGAACGCGGGGTGCTGGTAGCGGCCGAGCAGGCGGTGCAGGGCTTGGTGGGTATTAAGGAGATGCGTGGCAGTGCCCGGGAAGGCTCTGCCGTACTCAACCTGGAGCTGGAAGGTGATGCCGACGCCAATCTTGTCTATCAAAATATCCAACAGGCGATCGATTCGGTAACGACATTTCCCGCCGATATTGAGCGGCCCCAGGTGAACCTGGCCGAACGCAAGCGCGATGTATTGGATCTGGTCCTCCATGGCAACCTGGATGAGCGGAGCCTGCGCGCACTTGCCATGCAGGTATATGACAAATTGGAGGCCCACAGTGGCATAACCCAGCTGGAGGCCCAGGGCGTCCGCGATTTGGAAGTGGCGGTGGAAATACACCGTGACGACCTGCGCCGCTATGACCTGACCCTGGCCCAGGTGGCCACAATTGTTCAAAACGCTGCAGTGGATATTCCCACCGGTAGTGTTAAAACCGATGCCGGTGAAATTCTGGTGCGGGTTACCGAACGGCGTGATTGGGCGCGGGAATTTGGCGATATTGTTGTTACCCAGGGTGGTGGCGGTGGCGCGGTTTATTTGCGTGATATCGCTACTGTCAGCGATGCCCTCGAGGATGAGGCCCGCAATATGGTGTTTAACGGTGAGCCGGCCGTTGGTATCAAAATTTATCGGGTGGGAGACCAGACTCCACTGAGTGTGAGCGATGCTGCAAGGGAAGTTATTGATGAGGTTCGGGCGTCGTTGCCGCAGGGAGTGAGCCTCACTATCCGCGATGATGATTCCGAGATTTTTAAGGAGCGCTTGTCGCTGTTACTAAAAAACGGCTTTATCGGTTTGTTGCTGGTTTTTGTTGTACTTGGGGCTTTCCTGGAATTGCGCCTGGCTTTCTGGGTAACACTGGGTATTCCAATTAGTTTCCTCGGCGCGTTGCTTTTCCTGCCCGGGTTGGATATTTCTATCAGTATGGTGAGTATGTTCGCCTTTATCATCGCCCTGGGTATTGTGGTGGATGATGCAATTATTGCCGGCGAAAATATTCACGAGTGGCGCCAGAAGGGTTATAGCAATTTACAGGCGGCAATTGCTGGTGCCAGGCAGGTGGCCGTTCCCCTGACATTCGCCATCCTCACCAATATTGTCGCTTTTATCCCGTTGATGGCGCTGCCCGGATTTATGGGCAAAATCTTTGGCGTTATTCCCTTCGTTGTGGGCTCGGTATTTATTATCTCCTGGGTTGAAGCACTGTTTATTCTTCCCGCGCACCTGGCCCATTCGCGCCGAGGCTATAAAAGTCCGCGGGCGCAACGTTTTGCAGCCCGCCAGGAAAGATTGGCTCGTGGCCTGGATCGATTTGTACAGGAGCGATTCCGCCCGTTGCTTGAAGCCTGTGTGCGACACCGATACACCACTATCGCTATTGCCATTTCCACGTTGCTGGTAGTTGGTGGCTATGCCGCCAGTGGTCGTATGGGCTTTACGTTGATGCCCAGGGTAGAGCGGGATTCCGGTCGCTTTGCGGTGACTTTCCCCACGGGAACAGCGCAACACCAGCTGGAGAAAGCCAGATCCCAGATTATTGCCGGTGGCAACAAGGTTCTGGAGCAATACGATCGCGACGCTGTATTTCTCGGGAATCGCGGTTTGATGGGAGATGACTCAGTCCAGGTGGACTTTTTCTTCGTGCCATCGGATCAGCGAGAATTTTCCACCGGTGAGTTTGTCCGTGCCTGGCGGAAAGAAGTTGGTGTAATTGCCGGAGCTTTAAGTGCGACTACGGCCTCCGATCGGGGAGGGCCCGGCGCAGGTTCTTCTCTCACGGTTGAGCTGCGCCATATCGATACAGCAGTCCTGGATCAGGCGGCGGCGCGATTGGGGGCCGAGCTGGCAAAATTTCCCAATGTCAGCGATATCGATGCGGGCGTTACCCTGGGAAAAACCCAGCTTGACCTGACGCTTACTGAAACCGCCAAGAGTCTGGGCTTGTCGGCTGAGGAGATTGGCCGGCAGATACGTGCGGCTCTCTATGGTGATGAGGCGCTGCGGCAACAGCGCGGCCGAGATCAGGTCAAGGTCATGGTGCGTTTGCCGGAGAGCGAGCGTGTCAGTATGGATGACGTCAATAACATTATGATTCGCGCGGGCAGCGGCCTATGGATGCCTCTTACGGATCTCGTGGTTATCGATAAGGGGCGCGCTTATGCAACTATTAACCGTCGTGCTGGGCGCCGGGTGCTGACTGCCTCTGCCAATGTAGAGCCCAGCGATCAGGCGGCACTGGTCATCAATGAGTTGGATCGCAGTGTTATTCCGCAGCTGCAAGCAGAATTTCCCGGTCTTACTATTTCGTACGAAGGGCGTCAGGCGGATGAGCGCGAAGGGCTCGCTTCCCTTGGCCTGACATTCCTGCTGGCTATGGCTGTGCTTTATCTGTTGCTGGCAATTCCCTTGAAAAGCTATATGCAGCCATTAATTGTGATGGTGGCGATTCCCTTTGGGGTTATTGGTGCAATCCTGGGGCACTTGGTCATGGGGTATGGCATGAGCATGGTGAGCTTGTTGGGGATGGTCGCTCTTGCTGGTGTTGTGATTAACGATACCCTGGTAATGATCGAGTACAGTAATCGCTTGCGTGAGGAAGGCGTTGATGTTGAGACTGCAATCAAGCGTGCGGCAGCGCGCCGTTTCCGACCGATTGTTTTAACCACGGTAACCACTTTCTGTGGCTTAATGCCGATGATTTTTGAAACCTCGGTACAGGCGAAATTTATGATTCCAATGGCCATTTCCCTGGGCTATGGAATCCTTGCAGCTACGGCCATTTCACTTTTATTGGTGCCCTGCTTGTACCTGATGTTTGGGAAAGACATACCCCGTCTATTTAGCGCCCTGAAAAACGCCCTTGAGTCATTTACTGGCACCGCTCGAGCCGGAAATTAAATACAAGCCAGCTGCGCAAGGTTAATCCCTGCGCAGCTCGTCTTTGATTGCGATGGGATTGGGAAAATTCATCACCACGATATAAGAGGAAACCAGGAAGGTAATAATTGCCGTAGCTTGAATTAAGTGAGAGGCAGCGCTGCCGATTAGGTTCTGGCTATAGGCAAGTAAGGCGATGAGTAGGGAAAACTCGCTGATTTGCCCCAGGCGGAAGCCAATATCCCAGGCCAGAACTTTAAGCTCGCTCTGGTTGCCCAGCAAATAGCGGAAAATCACCGGTTTTGCCAATAAAACTACCGTAGCAGTGACTATTGCCGGCACCAGGATTTCCGGCAGCATGGCCAGTTTGAATTGAGCCCCAAGGCTGAAGAAGAATAGGATTAGAAAGAAGTCCCGTAATGGTTTCAGGTTTAGGGCGATATATTGGGAAATCCGGCTGGCAGCAAGAGTAATACCGGCAATAAAGGCACCAATTTCTCGCGATAACCCTAGTGACTCCCCCAGCTCAGCCATCCCCATGCACCAGCCCAGGGCCATCAGGAAAATATACTCGTGGAATCGATCGAAACGGCTGAACAGCGGTAGTAAAAGATATTTCACAACTACCCAGGCGAATAGCACCATCAGAGGCAGTGAGCCAAAAGAGAGTGCAATTTGTCCCAGATGCATATCCCCGGTGCTGTCGCTGAGCAGGATCATTAAGCAGACGATGGCGACAAAATCCTGGAAAAGTAGCAGCCCCACCATCAACTCACCCAAGTGTTTATGGTGCAGTACTGTTGTGGGCAGTAGCTTGATACCGATAATGGTGCTGGAAAACATCAGGGCCATGCCGATTACCCAGCTCTCTGTGGTGGTAAAACCAAATAGCTCACCTATACAAAAGCCCAGTCCGAGAAAGATTGCGCAACTCACAATTCCAACGAAGGTAGCTTTGCGCAGTACTGAGATCAGGGCCTGCGGCTGCATGTCTAATCCAAGCAGGAACAGCAAAAATATAATGCCCACGCTGGACATATCAGAAAGCAGACGCAGGTTATCAATCACTGCAAGCCCGGAGGGCCCGAGCAATACACCCAGGGCGATATAGGCGACCAATAGCGGCTGGCGGCCGAAGAGAGCCAGGGTGGCGAATATCGCCGCGCCACTAAAAATTAGAAAGAAAGACTGGAAGAGAGAGCTGTCCGCCACATGTCATCCTTGCGAGTGAGCGAGATTCCATCATTATCCATAGTTGTGTGGACAGCCGGTAGTGTTCGCCGATTATCTCCCGTGTATTAATCCTTGTTTTCTGCAGGGATCGGCAGTTCAGTAGTGCTCTTAATCTGCTCCAGGGCAAAGTTCGAAATAATATCACTGATACCTACACGCCTGATCAGCTCCTTATAGAAGCGGTCGTAAGCGGCGATATCACTGACGACTACCCTGAGCAGGTAATCGTAATCACCGGCCATTCGGTAGCAGTCTACCACCTCTGGCAGTTGGGCCACATGCTCGGCAAAAGCATCCGCCCACTCCGGTGTGTGCTGGTCAGTTTTTACCTGGGCGAATACCGAGACAGGTAGGCCCAGGATCTCCGCATTCAACAATGCAACTTTGCGGCGGATAATGCCGCTTTTCTCCAGCTTTTGCACCCGGCGCCAGCAGGGGGTTTTGGTTAGACCAACACGCTCCGCCAGCTCCTCAATTGAAAGGCTGACGTCGGATTGGAGGATAGCAAGAAGTTGTCTATCAATCGCGTCAAGTGAGGACATAGTGCTACAGCGCTCCCAAAACTACGGGGTTCTGTGTCCTTGCACGCATTTTTAAAGCCGTCCGCTGGCATGCCGCCCCGAATGTTAGTTTGGCGTTCCGGGTGTAGGCAGAGCTGAAAGGTAGTTGGCCTCCCACTACACAACCTGCTGTAACGATAGGCTCAGGCCGATTGTGCCGGTAGTGGAATTTTCCCCAAGTGCAATGTTTATGAGAGTGGTTTGAGTAAATTTTCCATATGCAGGAAATAACGGGGCGGGGAGGGCTTTACCGGGCTGCAGTTTACAGCCCGGTAAAGTAGTGCTTAGGCGGCGTCTTTTGGCGGGAAGCGCGGTTCGAACAGGCCAAGCTCTATGGCTTCGCGTACCTTGGACATCAGGTCAATTTCTGTGAGGTCCTGTAACTGTTGCAAGCCATCCAGTACGTAATAAATCGGCTGTACGATGTCGATCCGGTAAGGTGTGCGCAGAGCATCAATCGCAGAGAAGTCGTAACGCTCTGGTTGATTACTCAACGCGTACAGTGTTTCTTTTGGGGAGGACAGGATGCCGCCACCGTAAATCCGCAGGCCATCTTTGGTATTGAGTAGTCCAAATTCTACGGTGAACCAATAGAGACGGGCTAAGTACGCGCGCTCTTTGGGAGTGGCTTGTAGCCCAAGTTGCCCGTATTTCTCAGTGAAATTGGCGAATGCGGGATTGGTGAGCATGGCGCAGTGGCCGAAAATCTCATGGAAGATATCCGGCTCCTGCAGGTAGTCAAACTCCTCCGGAGTGCGAATAAAGGTAGCTACCGGGAATTTGCGGTCGGCGAGCAGACCAAAGAATGTTTCAAAACCGATCAGAGCGGGAACCCGAGCCACTTCCCAGCCAGTTTCACGGCGTAAAACGCTGGAAACTTCCTCCAGTTGGGGGATGCGATCGCGGGGAAGGTCCAGGAGATCCAGGCCGTGCATATATTCATCGCAGGCGCGACCGGGCAGCACTTCCAACTGGCGCTCTATCAGGCGCTGCCAGGTCTGGTGTTCCAGATCCGTATATTCGATAAAACCCTGCTCATTGGGTTCGCGTGCTACGTACTTGGTGCCCTTCTTGGCTGCTTCTTTTTTCATGCGCTCGTCTCCTGCGGTCCACCAGTCCCCAGTAAGTACCGGGTAGGCCTGGCCCTGCCGCTGAACCTTGTTGTTATGTCTCTCCTCTATTTTTAGTCAGGCAGATGCCTGGAGGGGAGAGTGGAGAGGGCTGTATTGCGCCGCTTGTGGCAGTCAATTTACACTTCTTGTAAAGTTATCTTTACAGGTGGACCGGTGAGGATTGAAATAACTTGTGCTAATCGAGTCGGCATTTTGCATGAAATTATGCAAATATTCGGCGAATATCGTATAAACGTTACTTCTGGGGAGCTCGGTGGTGATAGTGGCGACAAGGTATATCTGCTCGCGCCGGGGATGCTTGGCACTCAGTACCAGACCATAGAGAAGTCCCTCTACAGGGTTCCAGGGCTGCAGAGAGTTCGCCGCATCTCACTGCTGCCATTAGAAAGGCGTTATTTTGAGCTTGATACACTGCTTCAACATGTGACCGACCCGGTTTTGAGTGTGGACCGTGAGGGCAGGGTGGTGGCTGCAAATCTGGCAGCGGCACGAGCTTTCGGCGTAAGCCTGGATAAGGTGCCGGGTTTGCAGTTACAGCGCTTTCTTCCATTAATGCAGGTGGCAGAGCTGTTGAGGGATTTTGCCGTTCCCCGCTTTGGTCTGCCAGTAGTGGTGCGTGGGCAAAATTTTCGAGTGGACTGGTCGCCTTTAGCGTTGGATAGTCCCAGTGATGTAGATTCCCTCGCGGGGGCGGTATTGCGCATGCAATCCTGGGATAGGAGTGTGTTTAATGCTGAGCTGCCCAGGCCTGTGGCCTTATGGGATTTCGACCTGCGCAGAGACAGTTGCCTGCAGTTGCAAGATATTGCTGAGCTGGCCTCCCCGTTATTGATCACCGGCGAGCGGGGTACTGGCAAGAGCACTTTTGCGGGTGCGGTACATTACCTCTCCCCAGCTGCTGCCCGAGCAGATTGCTACCGGGTTGTCCCCCAAGAAGGCCGGATGGAAGTCCCGTTGCACTTACGTTCTAGTGGAACTCTGATCCTTGAGGATCTTCATCGTTTGAGCAGTGAGGCACAAGTTTTACTCTTGCGTCGTCTGCGCTCTCTGCCTCCTTCCATTCGGTTGGTGGCCACCTGTTGTATCCCTAAAACCCTGCATCCTGCCCTGGCTCAATTATTTTCTTCGCTTTCTATAACTTTGCCGCCGCTACGTAATATGCGCCCCGCCATCTCACGTTTTGCCAAGACACTGCTGCGACAGGAGTGCCCGGACGAGGCGGACTTGGCTTTGGATCAAGAAGTCGAGAACTTGATTTGCCGCCACGACTGGCCGGATAACTTCAACGGATTACGTGATTACTTTGTGGCTGCTGCTGGGAATTGCCGGAGGCACGGTATGGACAGCATCGCCTTGCAGCATTTGCCGGATTTGACCGTGCAAGCCCAGTTGCCTTGGAAAGACTGGGGGCGAGGACTCAGCTATAAGCAAATGATGGAGCACATGGAGCGAGCATTGCTCAGAGAGCTGATTGCCGGGCGTCCTTCAACACGAAGGCTTGCCAAAGAACTGGGAATCTCCCACACCGCTGTAGCCAACAAGCTGCGTAAATATGGCTTGTCGGCGGACAAAAAATAAGCGTAGGTCAGCGCTCAATACGGCCCAGGAGCATGTCCTTAAACATCACAAAGTCTCCCAAAAAGCTGTAAAAGGGATACTTAAAAGTGGCTGGACGGTTGTGCTCAAAAAAGAAATGTCCGATCCAGGCAAATCCATAACCTGCAATGGGGGTAGCCGCGAACCAAATAGGGTTAGCGGAAATGATTGCTGCAATCACGGTTGCAAAAACCAGGGTGGTGCCCAGGAAGTGAAGCCTTCTGCAAGTGAGATTGCTATGTTCTTGTAAGTAGAAAGGATAAAAGTCGCGAAAAGATTCAAATTTTTGGGCTTCTATAGCGGCCATGCTGCGCCTCCTTATTTTTATTGCGCACCTCAGTGTACGGCGAATTTTGCCAGCTTCCAAGTTGGGCGTGGGCGTTAAATATCTGTTAGGCTGCCGCAGAAATTTTTCCGGTTTATTCCCTGTATTAGCGAAACGAGGAAGTTATGGCAGGTCCGCTCGCGCATTTAAAGGTACTTGATCTCAGTCGGATTCTTGCTGGGCCCTGGGCGGGGCAGGTTTTCGCCGATTTTGGCGCAGAAGTGATCAAGGTGGAGCGCCCTGAACGAGGGGATGATACCCGTCACTGGGGCCCTCCCTACCTGAAAGATGGGCAGGGTAATGATACTGCCGATGCGGCTTACTACCTGAGCGCCAATCGTGGCAAAAAATCCGTCACAGTGGATATCACCACGGAAGAGGGCCAGGAGCTGATTAAGCAAATGGCAGCACGTTGCGATATCCTGCTGGAAAACTACAAAGTTGGCGGACTTAAAAAGTACGGTCTGGATTATGAATCCATCAAGGAAATTAACCCTGGTGTCATTTATTGCTCCATCACCGGCTTCGGCCAGACTGGCCCCTACAAGAATCGTGCTGGTTATGATGCCATGATCCAGGGTATGGGTGGCCTGATGAGCATTACCGGAGTGCCGGAAGGCCAGCCTGGTGCCGGTCCGCAAAAAGTGGGGGTGGCGGTTGCCGACCTGATGACTGGTATGTATGCCGTGTCCTCCGTGCTAGCGGCGGTGGTGCATCGCCAACAGACCGGAGTGGGACAGCATATCGATTTGGCCTTATTGGATACCCAGGTGGCCTGGCTTGCCAACCAAGCGCAAAACTATCTCACCTCTGGTAAAAGCCCGGAGCGGCAGGGCACTGGCCACCCCAATATCGTGCCTTACCAAGCAGTACCCTCAAAAGACGGCTATTTTATGTTGGCGGTAGGCAACGACGATCAGTTCAAACGCTTCTGTACGATCGCTGGCATTGAGCAGCTAGCAGATAATCCTGCCTATGCCACCAACTCTGCGCGAGTGATTGCCCGTGAGGAACTGATACCGCAAATAGAGGAGGCGACTCGCCAGCAAAGCTCTGCCTGGTGGCTCGAAAAACTCAGCGATGATCATGTACCTTGTGGACCGATTAATACATTGGAAGAGGTCTTTACCGACCCTCAGGTTCAAGCCCGTGGCATGGTGATTGAGCAGGATCATCCGGAAGCCGGTAAGGTAAAAACCGTGCGTAACCCGGTTATCTTTTCTGAGACTGCCCTCGACTATCGGCAAGCCCCCCCCGTATTGGGTGAGCATACTGAAGGAGTTCTGAGGGACTTCTTAGGTAAAGACGAAGACCAGATTGGTGCTCTGCGCCAAAAAGGGATTGTGTAGAGCCTCCTAATTGGCCGGTAGTACACCCTTCGGAATTGGGGCTCGCATAGCAAAGCGGTGCATTTTTGCGCCGCTTTTCAGTCAGCTGGTTAATACAGGGAAGCGTTATGCAATTGGATCACTTCAACATTACCGCACCTATGGAGCAATTGATCCGCGTGCGGGATTTCTATACCGAGGTTCTCGGTCTGATCGAGGGTGAGCGCCCGAACTTCAATCGTAAGGGGTTTTGGTTATATGGGAATGGGAAACCTATTCTCCATTTGATTGAGGGAGAGGTTGCTAGTGAACAACCGGCTAAGCCGCATCTTGATCATGTAGCTTTCCATACGGATGATCTTCAACCTATTAAGGCCAGGTTGGACTCTTTGGGAGTCGACAGTAAGCAAATGGATATCCCGGGGCGAGATATGCGGCAGCTGGTGTTTTTTGATCCGGTGGGAATTAAGATTGAGGTGAATGCAAGAATATAGATCGAGGGTAAATAGGTAGTTGATAGGAGCGAGATGAAGGCTGTTTTCTCAACTAGTCGATAATTTCCTATTTTAGTTATCTTGGTGGCTTTTACAGAAGATTTTTTCCGATTATATTTAATGCTATTGCGCTTCAGTCTTATTCTATCCTTAGAGTTCTTCACAAATTCCAATAGTTTTCGGGGACATCTAAAACTCTCCTTAGAATTTATCATTTTTTAGCAGCAATATAACTGGCAGGATGATATCCCATATCGATCAATGGGTATGCTCTAGTCGGGCGCTCCATTTTAAAGTTTTGGATAATCCGGTTTTTATTTTGAGATTATTTTCTTTGATTGTAATAGCCTAAATGATATTAATGATAAGGATTTTACTCAATATGAACTTGGATTATGAACGTTAAATATTTTTTTTGATAAAAAATACAGCGCTCGTAAGCCATATTTTTTTCTGATAACTTTACGGAAAAAAGAGGTTTGTTTGTTAGACAAAGTATAGATTTATATAGCTTGGAAGCAGAAAGTATGACTCTTTTAATGTAGCTTATTGCCAAGCTGAATTATACTGGGGTTTTGGGTCTACTGGAATTGGGGGCTAACTCAAACCGTTGGGCAGAAGGGGAAGCGCTTTAAAGCTAGCAGCTGTTCTCGTGGAAATTGGATTTGCTTTCAGCTAATTCAGAAAAGAGCTGGCGGTATCGGGTATATAAAATGAACATAATTTATGCCTGATAGCCGGCTATAAGAATAGTTTTCCGTGATGGCGAGCTCCTCATTCGCCTATTTCCCCCGTCCTCTGTACTATACCCGCGTTAAAACAGTGTGCGGTGTGACTAAGGATCAAGATTTAGTTCCCGCTGTCAGGACTTATAAGGAAAATAACGATGAAGCGTATTCCTGAACCATTCCGTATCAAGATGGTTGAGCCGATCAAAATGACAACCTTGGCCGACCGGGAAGAGGCTTTGGCGGAAGCTGGTTTGAACCCTTTCTTATTACGTAGTGATGATGTGTACATCGATCTGCTGACTGACTCTGGTACAGGCGCCATGAGCGATAACCAGTGGGCTGGCTTGATGTTGGGTGACGAATCTTATGCAGGTAGCCGCAACTATTACAATCTGTGTAAAGCGGTTGAACATTTTTTTGGTTATAAATTAACCGTTCCCGCACATCAGGGGCGTGGTGCTGAGCAAATCCTGTTCCCTGCGTTGATTGAGCGTATGCGCCAAGTGCGTGGCGGCACTACGCCGGTTTTTATTTCCAACTATCACTTTGACACAACTGCTGGTCACATTGAGCTGAATGGTGGTAAAGCGATCAATGTGGTGGATGAGCGGGCCTTTGATACCACTACTGCCTATGACTGGAAAGGAAATTTCAACCTGGAAAAGTTGGTTGAAACGATTGAAGAGCATGGGCCGAACAATATTTGTGCAATTATCACTACGGTAACTTGTAACAGTTCTGGTGGGCAGCCGGTTTCCATGGCGAATATGCGCGCAGTCTATGAGATAGCCACAAAATACGATATCCCTGTGGTGATTGACTCCGCTCGTTATTGTGAGAATGCCTACTTTATCAAGCAGCGGGAAGAGGGCTACCAGAATAAGTCGATCCTGGAAATTATTCGCGAGATGTATCAGTACGGCGATATGCTGACTATGTCTGCTAAAAAAGATCCAATGGTTAATATCGGAGGTCTGTGCTGTATTCGCGATCATGAAGAGCTGTTCCAGGCCGTACGCACACGCTGTGTACCTATGGAAGGCTTTGTTACCTATGGTGGTATGGCCGGGCGGGATATGGAGGCTTTGGCCCGAGGTCTTTATGAGGCAGCTGATGAGAGCTTCCTACACTACCGTATTAGCCAGGTGGCGTATCTCGGTGAGCGTTTGCGAGAGGGTGGAGTGCCTATCCAGTACCCGACAGGTGGCCATGCAGTGTTTGTTGATGCTGCCAAAATTCTGCCACATATTCCGCCGGAGCAATTTCCTGCTCAGGTTTTAACTAATGCACTGTACTTGGAGGCGGGTATTCGCGCGGTGGAGATTGGTTCTTTACTGTTGGGGCGTGATCCGGAAACAGGTGAGCAGAAGAAGGCGGATTTGGAATTAATGCGCTTAACCATTCCGCGCCGTGTGTATACCAATGATCATATGGATTATATCGCTGATGCCATTATTGAGTTGCAAAATCGAGCCCATGAATTGAAGGGTTTGACCTTTGAGTATGAGCCGCCGGTTTTACGACATTTCACGGCGAGATTTAAATCTCTCTGATATATGGCTTGTGCTCAGCAGGGGATAGGACCTTGTTGCCTTTATTAAGCCTCTCCCCTCTAAAAAGGCCCCTTGTGGGCCTTTTTTCTTTTCTTACAAAATCGCTTAGATCTTCATAGTGCCGCGAGATATCGTGGCCAACGCTCTCAAGCCTGCAAAAGGGCGACTGACCAAAAAAGGGAAGCAAGCCTAGTGTGCCACCCAAAGGGTTAATTGCCTTGTGCAGCCCAAAAATATGACTATTAGGTCGATTTTTTAGCTTGTTCTTATTTGAGGTCTGTTATTTAATTAATCAAGTGATTAATTAATTGGTTATTTAAGGTGAGTGAATCCATATCCAGCCGTGGCCGCGGACGGCCCAGGGATCCGGAACGTGAAATGCAGGTGCGCGAGGCCTTGATACAGTCTGCCTATGTGCTCCTGCGTGAGAAGGCCTTTCGCGATATTTCTATCCGCGAGATTGCCAAAGGGGCAGGGGTGAATTCCGCAATGATCAGCTACCACTTTGGCGGCAAGGAAGGGTTGATTATTGAGGTAATGCGAAGCCAATTCCTGCAGTACGGCCCTGCATTCCTTAATGTGGGGCTGGATGGAAAAGAACCTTCCTTAGATATGCTGAAGGAGGCGATGGCCAGAATGATTCGCCTTTACACTCGTGAGCCCTGGATTCCCAGGCTTATTGTTGACGAAGTGGCGTCTAAACCGGGCCGTATGCGTGACTTGTTTGCAGATAGGCTGGCATCCCAGCTGGGGCCCAAGCTTCGTGAATTACTGGGTGTGCTCAAGACAGCCGGTTGTCTGCGTCAAGATCTCGATATCAACTTGATGCCCATTTCTTTTATCAGCCTGATTGCATTCCCGTTTATAGCGGGAGACCCCCTGAAGAAAGTGTTCGCCTTTATGGTAGATGGGGATAACAGCGAGAAGTGGGTTGATCACACAGTACAGATGTTGCTCCACGGAGTAGCAAATACTTCTATAGCTGAACAGCAGGAGACAGGCGGTGAGAATTAAAGCCCAACTGGAAAAACAGATGAGCCGTCGCCTGGCACTACCTGCGCTGATTACCATTGGTATGTTTTTGGCTGCAGCGGTGGTGATGAGCAAGCGCCCACCGAAACACGATGGGATAGAAGCACTGATAACGCCGGTTAAGGTGGTGGAGGTGCAGGAACAGCAGTTGCGAGCTAAGGCTGTCGCTTACGGCGAGGTAAAGCCCAGTACATTTCTGGAGGCGAATGCTGAAATTAGCGGTCGGGTAGTTTACATAGCCCCAGAATTGGAGCGCGGAAATATTATTCCTGCGGGTACTTTGGTTCTGAAGATTGATGACACCAGTTATCAGTTGGCCCTGGCCCAGGCTGAGAGTGATCTGGCGGCTAACCGGGCTAATTTACAGGAGTTAGATGTAGAAGAAGCCAATAGTCAGCGCTCTCTGGATATTGCCGAGCGTGCGCTAAAGCTGGGTGAAAAAGAACTGGCGCGCAAGCGGAGGCTGGTAGCCAAGGGCACTGTCTCCCGCTCCACAGTAGATCTTGAAGAGCAAAACATGCTGCGCCTACGCCAGGAAGTGCAGAACCAGACCAGTCAGCTGTCACTCTTTCCCACGCGCCGCAAAGTAATCGAAGCCCAGATAGCACGCTCTGAGGCCCAGGTGCGTGATAGTAAGTACAACCTGGGACGAACCCAAGTGACCCTGCCTTTCGATGCACGTATTGGAGACGTCCATGTGGAGGAAAATCAGTATGTAGCCGGTAACGCGCGCTTGTTTGACGCCAGTGGCCTTGCGCAGGTGGAGATTGCCGCAGAGCTTCCTATGGTTCATGTGGCCCCACTGTTGCGAAACCTCAGGCCGGGAGAAGGCAGTGCTCCAACGCCGGATGATCTGCCCAAAATGCTGCTGGGCTTAGAGGCCCGCATCACCCTGGTCGGTGGCCCAGGGGAAAACGAGTGGCAGGGCAGGGTTGTTCGATTGGGCGGAACTCTTGACAGTACCAGTCGTACCCTTTCCGTTGTTGTTGCAGTTGACGATCCCTATGGCGAAGCCCTTGCGGGTGAAAAACCACCGCTATTTCGCGGTATGTATGCCCGCGTAGAGTTGCTTGCTCCTGCTGCGTCGGCACTGGCTATTCCTCGTCGGGCATTGCACGAGGGTAGGGTGTACCTGGTTGAAAATGGCCAATTGCGCGTTCGTCCTGTGCAGGTGGATTATCATCAGGGAGATACCTCAGTGATTCGTGCCGGTTTGAACCCCGGTGAGCAGGTAATTGTCACCGATGTAATTCCGGCGATTAATGGCATGGCGGTTTCTGTAGCCGGCGGTCAGCAGCCAGTGGCGCTGAGTCCAAGAGGTACGCAGCAGTGATTCGTTTTTTTGCCGGCCACCCTACTGCGGCCAACTTGCTGATGGTAGCGCTGATGTTGAGTGGCCTGTTTGTCCTGCCCAGTATGAAACGCGAAACCATGCCGGAAATCGATAAGTTTGAGGTGCAGGTTTCTGTTCCTTATGCCGGTGCTGCAGCTGCTGAGGTGGAAGATAGTATTTGTCTTCCATTGGAAGAGGCCACCGATGGGATTAGCTTTGTTGATGAGCGTTTGTGTGAAGCGAAAGACAACCTAGGCCTGATGACCCTAAAAATGCAAGAAACTGGTGATATGAACCAGTTTCTTGCGGATGTTGAATCTGCGGTAGACGGCATCGACTCCCTGCCAGCAGAGAGCGAGCGCCCGGTAATTGAAGAGCTGGGGCGTACTCAAGGGGTTGTCAGTATTGCTATTAGTGCTGACTTGCCATTGCCGCAACTGAACCAGATGGCAGAGCACTACCGCCGTGAATTACTGCGTGACCCCGCTATACCGATCGTCCGAATCTCGGGTTTCTCGGACCACCAACTACAGATCGAAATCTCTGATTACAACCTGCGCCAGTACGGGCTCAGTGTGATGGAACTGGCCAATATTATCGATCAGCAAGCGGTCGATATGCCAGCCGGCAAAGTATCTACATCGGATCGTGAATATCAGGTGCGCTTTACTGAAGAACGCCGCACTGTGGAAGAGCTGGAAAACCTGGTTGTTATTAAAGGTGATGATAGAGCTGAAGTGCGTCTCGGTGATATTGCGAAAATTTATGATGATTTTGAATTGGCGGAAGACAAGATTACTTTCGATGGCCACCGCGCAGCATTGCTCAATGTTGAAAAGAACAGCGTAGATGACAGCCTGCGCGTACTGGAAGCCGTAAGCACTTTTGTTGATCGCGAAAATGAAAAGTTGCCAGAGGGTATGAAGATGACCCTCACCCAAGATAGTGCTTCCATCGTCGCAGATCGCCTGCAAATGATCATCTCTAATGCCTGGCAGGGCCTGATCCTGGTGGCTCTCGCCTTGTATCTTTTCTTTAGTGGCCGCTATGTATTTTGGGTGGTGATGGGGTTACCGGTATCTTTCCTCGGCTCTTTTGCGCTGATTACTGCCATGGGTGTGTCCATTAATATGATCAGCCTGGTAGGTTTACTGATTGCCATCGGTATTTTGATGGATGATGCCATCGTGCTCTCGGAAAGCATCGCTAGTGAACACCGCGATGGTCTTTCTCCGCTCGAAGCAGTTGTCAATGGTACCAAGCGTGTAGCTCGCGGGGTGTTGTCCTCCTTCGCTACTACTGTGATGGTATTTGGTGGGCTGATTTTTATTAAGGGAGATATGGGGCAGGTGCTTAAGGTACTGCCGATTGTCCTGATTTCTGTTCTGCTTGTGAGCTTGGTGGAAGCCTTCTTAATTTTACCGGCGCACCTGCGCCATGCACTCGATCAAGAAAGCCGTACGCCAGCCTGGAAACAGGCTTTCGCTCAGCGCTTTGAAGGCTGGCGTGAGAGCATGGGCCGCGCGGCAGACTGGGCTGTTAAATATCGCTACGCCTTTGTTGGGGGTGTGCTGGGCCTGTTCTTTTTAACGGTGAGCTTGCTGCCTGCGGGGGTTGTAAAGTTTCAGGGGTTTCCAACTCTTGAGGGGGATCTTTTACAGGCCCGTATTCTGATGCCCCAGGGGACTTCTCTGGTAGATATGGAAAGCCTGGTTGATCGGCAGTTAGATGCTTTAGACCGGGTTGCCAATGAACTTTCTGGAAATGAAAGCGCACCCCTTGTAAATCATACCAGCGTAACCTTCGGCGTAAATGGAGATGCTTTTGAAACTGGGCCTCATGTGGCCACTATTAATGTGGACCTACTTGCAGCAGAGGGGCGCAATACCAGTATGGATGAATTGCGCCACGCCTGGCGAGAGGCTGCTGGTGAAACACCGGGAGCTATCGCCATACTTTACAAAGAGCCCGCTCTCGGTCCCGCAGGTCGTGCCATCCACTTGCGCCTTGCCGGGCTGGAACTGGATCAACTGAAAGCAGCCTCTATCCGTCTGCAAAACTGGCTGCGCGGATACGACGGAGTGGTGAATGTAGTGGATGACTTGCGCCCAGGGAAGCCGCAATTAACTGTAAAAATGCGTGAAGGTGCATACGCTTCCGGGTTAGATGCCAGCAATGTTGCGAACCAGCTACGTGCCGCTTACCAGGGTATGGAGATCGATGAAGTTCAATACCTTGGGGAAACCTATGAGATTCAAGTGCGTATGGATGCGGATTCCCGTGGAGCTCTTAGTCGCTTCGATGAACTGGTAATTATTCACCCGGTTACCAAGCAGCGGGTCCCTTTGATAGCCGTTGCAGATATTGAAATGAATCGGGATTATGCGCGCATTCAGCGCGTAGATGGTGAACGTGTTGTGAGCGTGTACGCTGATGTTTTCACCGAGAAGGCTAACGCAGGGCAGGTACTTGGGGATACCAAGCAAAAATTTCTGGAAGAGCTCACGGAAGAGTTCCCCGGTCTGCGTGTGGATATGCAGGGGGAGTTGAAGAACAGTGAAGTAACCGGTAAATCCATAGGGCGCGCACTCCTGATAGGTGCTATTGGCATATACCTGATTTTGTCTTTGCAATTCCGCAGCTATGTGGAGCCCTTTATCGTATTGGTTGCGATTCCGTTGGCGCTGATCGGCGTAATCTGGGGGCACCTGCTAATGGGGCAGAATATGTCTATGCCCAGCATGATGGGATTTGTTTCCCTTGCTGGCATAGTGGTGAATGATTCCATCTTGTTGGTGGAATTTGTAAAACGGCGAGTACGTGAGGGTATGGCCGTGCACAGTGCTGCAAGCCAGGCCAGTCGCGACCGCTTCCGGGCAATCTTCCTAACCTCGCTTACAACTATTGCTGGCCTCTTACCCCTGCTGTTTGAAACGAGCTTACAGGCCCAGGTGTTAGTGCCTCTGGTAACCAGTATTGTATTTGGTATCAGCAGCTCAACCATTTTAATATTGCTGGTGCTTCCAGCACTGTATGGGATACTGGAAGACTTTGGGTTTACTGAGCCACAAGAAGAGGAAGAAAAAGCAGATTCGTCTCATAAGGGAACAGTTGTAGTGGCATAGTGACTATATGCTTAAGTATAGTTAGTGGTTTCCAGGTGCTTTATATCTGCAGATAGCCGCGTGAGAGATCATTTGGCTTTTTTATAGGGCTTTGCGTGCAATAAGTGTCATGAACTCAAAGAATAAATTGAGGCGCCCTTTGAATTGTCAGATAAAGTTGAAATGAACGGTAGGCATTCAGAATGTTAACAGATTGACTATTTATCTATCAGTAAATGCCGTGCCAGTGAAATTGAATAAAGTGATTGCCCGAAATTGGCCTTCACTAGAAAATATGTACAGTGATTAGTTCTTTGAACTGGTAATGCCTATCAAAATAGTAACAATTGGATAACTGAAAATTCTTGATGCGATTTTTTCAAAGCCACAGATTCTTGTTTTTACTTGTTTAGGAAAATGAATAACTTAACTTTATTTTTGGTTTTAAGCTTCTTAGTTGGAGAAGTAGGGGCTTCCACGCTTCCCTCGAGTGAGCGATCTGAAGCTGCTACTAAGAGTGTAAAGAGTAGGCTCATGAGTGAGCTGACTGCACAAAATTTGGAGTATGGCGCCCCGATTTTCATCAGGATTTTCAAAGGGTCAAGCACTTTGGAGCTTTGGATGGAGTCTAATGATGGAAGGTTCAAGCTATTCAAAGAGTATGAGATATGTGCCTACTCCGGAGATTTGGGGCCAAAAGAACAGGAGGGGGATCTACAAAGCCCTGAAGGGTTTTACTTTGTTAACGCAGGTCGCTTAAATCCTTGGAGTCAATTCCACCTGTCATTTAACTTAGGCTACCCGAATAAATATGACCGTATGCAGGGTAGGACAGGCAGCGCTTTAATGGTTCATGGTGATTGCGTTTCTATTGGTTGTTATGCCATGACAGATACTAATATTAATGAAATATATACATTGGCAACAGAAGCTCTCAAAGGGGGGCAGCCGTTCTTCAGGGTGCATGCTTTTCCGTTCAAATTGACAGATGAAAATTTAGATAAGTATCGGGATCATAGGTGGTATGAATTTTGGAGAAATTTGCAAGGTGGCTATAAGTACTTTCTGGTTCATGGCAGGCCACCAAATGTTGAGGTGGAGCAAGGTAAATATGTTTTTGGGGTATAATTTGGGTTTGTGGATTCAAGTAAGATGCAAACTCAAGCACTCACTAAACAAGCTATAGGCCTTTTACTTCCAAAGTAGTGGGTATAGACGGATATTCGTTACTGTGAAGGTGGAGTGCAAGCTGTTGTTGCAGAGAGGAAGTTAAATAGAGCTATAGCAGTGCTTTCCTTGTTAAAAAAACTGCATTAGATCCCTCTTCCTTTGTAAGGCGTGTTTCAGCTGAATTCCTATCAGGGGCTTTGATAAGTTAGGACAATAGGGACGGAGATTAGCTGAGCATTTTGCTAGTGATAAGTCAGATTCCGTATCTGAGAGGGGCAAATTTGCACTTGGGCAATTGGATCAGGTGCGCTCTGATGATGACTCTTGATAAACGTAGGGCTCGGCGGGAACAGTCTGGAGCAATTAAACACGCTGGCGCGTGATAGATGATTAAGCTTAGAGGTTTGAGCGAAGCGGACGAAGCAATGCTAGTCCAATACTTGAATGTCAAAAACGGTTAAATATCTATCATCCAAAATACCTCAACCCTATATACTTAAAGATACTGAATGGTGGGTACGTACCGGAAGTAAAGAAATTGGGGTTGTAAAAGTTATTGAGTTTGAAGGAATTTTTTGCGGGGTAATTATTGCTAATAGTCAAGCTGATGAGCATGTTCACTCTGCATAAATGGGGTGCTGGATTGCTCGTGATTTCTGGGGAAAGGGAGTTGGATCTACAGCCCTTGATAAATTTATTAATTATATCTTTTCAAAGGGACCCATCGTTGGGCTGTTTGCTTCAGTAGCACCTGAAAATAGAGCGTCGATAAGAGTTTTGGAAAAATCTGGTTAGGAATTAGAAGGCGTTTTTAAAAAGGCTATCTTTAAATATGGGAAGTACACAGATGAATTCCGATATGCAAAAATAAAATTCTAACGGCAGGTTTAAACCATGGTTACCCCAGGGGCGGTAGGTATCCCGATTCCTCTCCATTGGGGTTAGCTCTAAAAACCGTGAAGCGGAGTTAATCAGATTGTTTCGTATCGCCTTTATGAATGCTTATGCATAGCTGCTCTTTTTAGCCTGTTACTTCTCTTTTGCACTACTCCTTTTAGTCGCTGGGTCAGCGCCTCTAAATATTTTATGCGTAGTAACTTTTATTAAGAGTCCTCTCTACTGCCTGCCTTTGATTAAAAATCAATCAAAGGCAGGCATTTGTCATAACTTGAGATTTGACGCAGTGCGACACTTGTCGCATACTTGCCTTCTGTGTAGCGGAAATACACCAAGTGTCGCGAGAATAAAATAAATGAAAGAAATTAAACCTTCCCCCACTGAGTTGGCTCTGCTGAAAGCGCTCTGGAAGCAAAGTCCCCTTAGTGCAAGAGAAATACATGAAAAGGTGAAATCTGAACTCCAATGGTCCTATTCATCCACCCGAAAAACGCTGGACAGAATGCGTGATAAATCACTTGTGATTCAGTCTGAGGTGCATGGTATTCAGGTCTATAAGGCGGCTCTCGATAAGGTTGAAACACTAGCTCACTATGCTACTGACTTTGCAACGCGGGTTCTTGAGCTGGATGGCCCTCTTCCTATAGCCATGTTTGCTAACAGTAAGCTAGTGGATGAAAAGGAACTGGAAGAACTGCAAGAAATGTTGAATAGCTGGCCAGATGCAGATTGAAGGCAAGAGGCGTGAAGTAATATGTTGGAATTAATATCCTCTTTGTCACCCTTTGCCTTCAATCTTCTGGTTGTATCTATATTTTCTTTTCTTTGGGCATGCCTCATATATATCGTTGTAAGGGGAATATCCTCTCTGGTTAGCACCAAGATTAAGATTGTTTACTACTGGCGTAGCTTCTGGATATGTACTTTATGCGTGATTAGCTTGCCATTCTTCCTTTCGCAATTGTTGGATATCTCACCAACAGGGTTGGTGCCGGAAGTCAGTTATGAAGTCGCTCCACTCGATGTAAATCTTGGCCATCGTCTGGGGGCAAGCCCTTTATTGGAGGATGGAGCGCGAAAGTTAAGTGATATCGATATTTTGGCCAGCGGCTGGTTGATTTTTTATATTAGTGGAACATTACTGAGCCTATCATTGATGTTTCGAAGGCATTATCGGCTGCTTAGAGGCTTAGAGATAACGGCTAAAACAGTGATTAAGAAAAAAGTCATTGGTAGCCTATTAACTAGCGCGCAATATGAATACTTGTCTAAGAACAATGTACGAGTGATTGTTACAGAGGCTAAGTGCTCTCCATTTGTTTTCGGTCTTTTCAAGTTGAATCTCGTTTTGCCTAGTTACTTATTATCGATGGATGTAGGACAAAAGCAGCTAGTAATGGAGCATGAGCTAACACATATAAGAAGACATGACCCGATGTTGATTATGGCTGCTCATATATTGGGCTGTTTTTTATGGTTTATTCCATTTTTGAAGTGGTTTAAAGAACAATTGTCGTGGGCTATTGAGCTAAGTTGCGATCGAGAGGTTTTGAGGACCGCTGGTATGGGTTTAGGCAAAGTATACGCTCAAGCAATGCTTCGCACACTACAGGAGTGTTCGGGGCCAGATAATCGCAATGGTGTTGTGGCTTTCTCAATGTTTGATAAGACCAGCCAGTTATCCTTGATTAAAAAGAGAATGTTAAATATTAGAGATGCTGCTCAAGAGAGTGCTTCATCTAACAAGTTTAAAATGGGAGTTTTAAGGGTATCACTTATATTCTTTACAGTGTTTTTTACAGTTGTGGGGGCTATGGCAAAACCAAGCCTGTCGATAGTTAATCCTGAAGTAGAGAATTGGATAGTGCCAATTCAAAATGCTCGTATCAGTAGCCTATTTGGCGATTTAAATAAAGTTAGAAATAATTCACATCGAGGCACTGATTTTGCCGCGCCGCTCGGTACAGAGATAGTAGCTCCTGCTGGAGGAGTTGTTATCGTTTCAACTGATCACTATAGGCACAAAAATTATGGAAAGATTATTATCATTGATCATGGGCAAAACATCCAAACACTTTACTCACATTTAGATACTAGGGAAGTAAAGGTAGGACAAAGTATAAAAATGGGGCAGAAGATTGGAACAGTTGGTAATACTGGAAAAGTAACAGGCCCTCATCTTCACTTTGAGCTGATAAAACAAGGTGAGAGAGTAAATCCTGAATACTTACTGAAGTTGTGGTTTGGTTGATTTATGGCCGGGGTTCTAATGAGTAATGTCACATCCGGTGGGTTTTTTAGCTCCTGTAGTAAAACGATTCTTAAGTGTATCTCTATTTTGTTGGTGGTGATATCCCCGTTAACGGTGATGGACGCAAAGGGTTTATCTCATCATGAAGGTTTTTTTAAGATCAATAATGATATCTTGGCAATTTTTTTCTCTTCAAAGCCCAGTCAAATGCCTTTGAGGCTAGGAAACGGGCCAATAGTAGGTGTAAATCAAGAGGGTTCTTCTGCCTTAGAGAGCATGGTTGTCAGAGTAAAAGAGGTATCTCTTTCAAAAAATCAAGGAGTGCTTTCGTTACTGGCTGAAAACTCAATAGAGAAAGAAGAATCTTTAATGATTGTAAAGCTCTTATCAGAGTACCTCGATATCAATGCAGTAGCGGTTGGGAAGAAGTTTCTATTGGCCTTCGATGAAGAGTCACGGTTTCAAAGCCTTAGTGTAAATTTAGCATTTGCTGAGAGTTTGGAAATAAAGAAAGATGGCCAAGAATTGATTTCTGTAAAACAACAAAATCCAACGACCTTACAAAATTACTATGTCGAGGGAGAGATCAGCGGTAGTTTATATAATACAGGACTAAACTTTGGTCTAAATAATGCGGTACTGGTTAAATTGAATGAAATATTGAGCTATGAAGTAGACTTTCAGCGCGAGATTAGATCTGGAGATAGCTTCTCTGTTTTTTATAGTACTCGTCGGGATGAGTTAAAGGGTGACGAAGTTTTTCAATCGATACATTTTGCAGAAGTGTCATTGTCGAATGACGTGATATCTCTTTATCGCTATCAGGATGGCGATTCAGGAGTGGTTGATTATTTCCACCCTGATGGGAAAAGTTCAAGAAGTTTCCTAATGAAAACCCCTCTAGAGAATGCTCAGTTATCCTCATATTTTGGTAGACGTAAGCATCCGGTACTGGGTTTTACCAGGATGCATAAAGGACTAGATTTTGGAGCGCCTCTAGGCACTCCTATACTGGCTGCAGGTGATGGTATTATTGAGAGGGCTTCATATTTCGGTAGTTTTGGTAACTATATTCGAATTGGTCATCAATCGGGAGTCCAAACCATTTATGCACACCTAAGAGGTTATGCCAAGGGTATAAAGGCAGGTGTGAGAGTAGAGCAGGGGCAGGTTATAGGCTATCTGGGCGCTACAGGTAGGGTTCAAGGGCGGCATTTACATTACGAAATACATAAAAATGGTAGGCCAGTTGATCCTCTCAGATTAGATCTCCCAGCTTCTAATAATATATCGGGGAGGGCTTTGGATCGTTTTTTTGAATATGTTAAAGCGGTAGATAAAGATTTGGATGTCCACAGAGCTGTAAAGTGATAACGGGTTGTAGCTCTTTGTAATATCCAGCTCCATGAGTTTAATGTGATTTCATCCCCAATGTCCTTATAGATTTCTTATCTATGAAATTTCAGTGCTAATAGGGATTCAATATTGTGGGCAGAATACAATCTTTCAGGAATATAGTTTTTGACTATTTAGGATATATAGAGGGGGAGGGGGTTGCGTAGGTTCACTTTTTTGTTCGCAATATTATTATCTTTTGATTTTGCCGTGGCAGAAGAACATGTTGTTGAGACTTCTGGGGAATTTAATATAAAAGGCTCTGAAATTTTTACAGTTTATTCAAAGATTCTGGGGCGAAAATATGATTTATATATCAAAACCCCCGCAGGATATAATGATAAGGCTGCGGAGAAATTAAAGTATCCGGTTCTATATCTTAATGATGGGCCTTATGCCTTTAAAGTTGCTGCAGGTGTTACACACCTAAAAAGTATGAATAAGGCTATTTTGGTTGGTATCTCTTTTGCCCATGGAGAGAATGGGCAGTTTAGTCGAGTGCGTGACCTTACTCCTGTACTTGATGAGAGCTGGAAGCGCTATAGGACTGGAGGTGCTCCGGAGTACCTGAGATTTATCGAAGAAGAAGTGATACCGTTTGTTGAGGTAAATTATCGTGCAAATCCTGCGAAGAGAATTTTGGCTGGTCAATCTTTAGGCGGATCATTTGGCGTCTGGGTGCTGTTGAGCAAGCCGGAATTGTTTTCCAGCTATGTCCTGACGAGTCCGTCACTTTGGTATAAGAATGAAATGATTTTTGATATTGAGGAAGAGTATTCAAAGAAGTATAAATCGTTAAATGCCAATGTTTACTTGGCTACCGGAGCTCTGGAAACCAAAGAAGATGGCCGAATGAGTAATGACATGGTGGATGGTCATAAGAGGTTTGTCGAGATTTTACGATCGCGAAAGTATACAGGCATATCTATCAACGATGAGATAGTAAGTGGAGCTGATCATTACTCGACCTTTCCCATTGGTTTGGCAAAAGGCCTCAGGTGGATTTATCAGGACCAATGGAACCTGCCTTAGCAGTTAAAAAGTATAACCTGAAGTGAGTCAATGAAGTTATGATTTGCTCTGATATGCGTTGAGTTACTTGTCTGTTTCTTGATCTAGTTGATTGTTCCTTGAGTGGTGGTTTATCGTGCTTGAAGGTAATGTAACTACAGTTTTTCAGTAAACCAAACTCTAGGCGCACCAATGACCCCGGCCTTTTTTCTTGCCTTGTGGAGTTCACTGCTATTGACGAAAGCTTCGGCTTTTTCTTTTGAGGGGAACTCATGAATCACAGTAATATTATTGAGGTTACCTATCTCCTGATATATCGAGGTATTGGTGGCCCCCATTTGATTCAGTATCGGTTTAAAATCTGTAAGTATTTCCTGCCATCTACTAAAATCTTCTACCTCGGCATGCATAAATAGATAGATCATTTTATGTCTCTCAGTTGGATTTTTAAGTCCGTGCTGTCAATCGATTTAACTATAGCATTGAATAACTTGGTTATGAGGTGAGGTGCTATGAACCCGGCAAGTAGAGAATAAGAGTTCATCTATTTCATTGCCGGGTTACGAAAGCTAGGTTGCCTGATGTGAAATTTTTCTTACGGGAGAAGACTAGTTCATCACACCAAGTTTGCAGCCCTTGTTTTTAATCTTTACCCATTTGCTCATAAAGTTGACTGGCGATGTGTAGGCTTCATAGATAACCGCTTGACCCCAGGGCGTCACAGCTCCTTGCATGGGCTTAGAATAGGAGAAGGATCCCATTACCCATGCGCTCTTTGTTACACAGTCCCCTTTGGTTGGGAAGCTGGATGTTAGGGTAGGGTTATGATTGTACACGAGATTGGTGGCATTCAAGAGTTGTTGGGCTCTGGTTACTACGGTGGCTACTTCGGTGTCACTTGCCGGGTGGACATAGACAGTTATGTCATTTGCTGAGCTTGGGTAGAACATCACATCATTCACTGTGCCATGAGTTTCACCGGAAGCTGAATTTTGCGCCCAAGTTTGCCAACTGCTGTCACAGACTTCGTCCCAGCTTTGAAGTCCATTCGCATTCACTACAAATGGAGAAACGTGTCCGCCACCCATGGTCTTTTTTATATTGCTAAGTGAAGTTAGTGTTTTTCCCGCTTGTATCATTACACCGACACAGCGCATATTGGCTGGGGTTACATCAAGCGCGACGCTCAGATCAGCCAGCAGGTCATTACAGCTGGTCGCAACGGTGCGGCTCCGTACAAGGTTAGGCATTGCTTGCTCTCCTTTCTTGCATATGGGGGGTGAAATTTAAGGTGGTTTTTTAATAGATTTTCTCTTTAGCGATTTATTGAAGTTAGCTTTGAGTTATATTGGTCGCTTACATATTGATCTCTATAAGGTCTGCCTAATGATCATTGCTCGGAGCTAAGAGTAATTCCCCAGAATTGAAATAGGGAGCTATTCTATCGGAGCACCCTTGTGAGGGTTTTATTTTTTGCTGTAATCAATATCTATGCTCTGCTTTGGCTAGATGTGGGTGCTCTTAGCGTGTGCAAATTCATATTTGTACGGCTCTATCAGCTCTCTTAAATATCGTTATTGCTCTGAGAGACATTTCTTTTAATAGTGCGATAAACTGCCTCTCGGCCATATTTCTTTCTGGAGAAATATAAAACTCTCCCGGAGATTGCTCGACAATTTTTAGGCCTTCTGGAAGAGTTGTCCCGGCGGGAAATCGGCAAATCCAGCCATCTTGGATTAACTGATTGATCCTTTCTTGGTTAAAAATCCTCACTCCTTTGCCATTTGCAATAATGATTTTCCTGTCGTTCAGCAAGGTTGTGTCAAGGATGGCTGTCAAGAGCTCAGAAGTTTTCTCGCTTTTGTGGAGACCATATTTAGGTAGGGAATCTGAGGCTATATAAATTTCGCTGAGGGGCATTTTGATCTCCCTGAAAAATAGCTCGGTCAATAGGCTTTTATGTTGTTGGTAATCTAATGTTTAAGGGTCAATTCCCGGTTTCTACCTGGCTTCAAAATGGAAGATATTTTTTTGTTTTTATTTAACTTCTTTTGGTGAATCATAACTGTGCCAAGTTCTTTGGTGCAACAAGTACAACTGTTTAACAGTAATATTTTAGATAATTTGAGGAAGGGCGGGTGTAAATTTCACACCTTGTATCAATTCGTCGCTTTTTGTAACTGGCTGGCACTTTTTGTTGAGGGTTAATCAAAAATTATCTATATAAATATTTTTTAATAAGCAGTGAGTGCTCGTGGTGAGGGCGTGGCTGGAGTAAGTACTTAATAAGAACCTAGGTAGGCTTATTGAGTGCACAAATCACTCCTTCATTTTTTCCTGTTGTGGTTTTATAACCGATCGTTTTCAGGATGGTTGGAGCTGGCGGGCCGGCGGTTCATTGTGATTGGCTGGTTTATGTAATTGAAAAATGGGGAGAGTGAATTATTTTTTCTGCTGTTTTTTTGAGATGTCTGTTGAAAAGCGAGAAGTTTCTTGTTGCTAAAGAAGCCGGGAGCATTAAGTTTGAGGCGTTTTAGTTGTAAATTCCAGTGGCTGTTTAAGGTTGTGCTGTTTACATCCTCTCATAGCGCGCAATGCGATCCTCAAACTATTAGGGTGAACAATCAGTATGGATAGTAAAAAAACACCGGATAAAAAAAATGAAATAGAAAGCGTTAGTCGGAGAACTTTCGCCAAGCGAGCTTTACAAGTCGGTTTGGCAACAGGAGCTGTAGCTACAGGTGTTAGCTCGGCACTGTCTGATACGTCAAATCAGTTCTATGATGAATATGACTATGTGATAGTGGGGTCCGGTGCGGGGGGTGGCCCACTGGCTGCAAACTTAGCGAGAGCCGGCTTCAGGGTTCTGGTGCTGGAAGCGGGTGCCAATGATCCTAGTGATAACACACATAATATCCCTGCCTGGCATCCCTTCGCATCAGAGGACCGTAAGCTCAGCTGGGATTTTTTCGTTAAGCACTATGCAGATCTAAGCCAGCAAAAACTGGATAGTAAATATATACCTGGCAAAGGTATTCTGTATCCCAGAGCAGCCACTATAGGTGGATGTACTACCCACCATGCGCTGATCACCGTCTATCCCCACAATAATGACTTTGATCGTATTGCAGAGAGTACCGGGGACAGCTCTTGGGAAAGCTGGAATATGCGGCGATATTTCCAGCGTATAGAGCGCTGCGAGTATGTGTCCCGTCCGGTTTTCTCTAACCCTTCACGGCATGGGTTTGATGGTTGGTTACCTACCAATCGGGGTAATCCGGCTTTGTTACTGGAAGACCCCGCAATACTGAAAATTTTTAAGGCGGCCTTGGCCAAATATGGCTTGGAAGGAGCTATCGACCAGATAGTTACGGGCAGCTTGAACCTTGATATCAATCATTGGGATGTGGCCAGCGGTTTAGAGGGGCCGTTTATTGCACCCATGGCGGCTGATAGTAAGAGTCGGCGCAGCGGTGTACGTGAGCATTTGCTGGATACACAGGCGATTTATCCCAACTTATTGCACATACGCACTAATGCCCTGGCTACACGGGTGCTGTTTGAAGGCAAAACTGCGGTGGGTGTAGAGTTTCTTGATGGGGCAAGCTTGTATAAAGCAGACCCTTATTACAATGAAAGTGGCTCCGCTGGTACTTTGCGGCAAGTGCGTGCCACTCGCGAGGTAATACTGTCGGGAGGGGCCTTCAACAGCCCTCAGTTACTGAAGCTCTCCGGTGTTGGTCCTGCGAGTGAGCTGCGAGATTACGGGATTGAGCCGGTTGTTGATTTACCCGGGGTAGGTGAGAACCTTCAGGATCGTTATGAGGTGGGTGTGGTCAGTGAGATGACAGAAGACCTGGCTCTGCTGAAAGACTGCACTTGGGGGGAGGAGGGTGATCCCTGCTTGAACCGATATCGCTATGGCTGGTTGAATAAGGGCCCCTATAGTGGCAATGGCCCAGTGCTATCCCTGGTGAAACGTTCAAAACCTGATTTGGAAGATCCAGATCTGTTTATCTTTGGAGTACCTTCAGATTTCCATGGTTATTTCCCCGGTTACTCAGAGGCGCTAAGGAATTACAAGGACCGTTTCTCCTGGATTGTGTTGAAAGGGCATACAAACAATACGGCTGGGCGGGTGACGTTGCGCTCTGCTGATCCACGAGATACACCGGATATCAATTTCCACTATTTCGGTGAGGGTAATGATGCTTCGGGTGATGATCTTGCGGCTGTTATCGAGGGGGTGAAGATCTCCAGAGATATAATGTCTGGTCCCGTTGTTGGCAAGAAGGTATCAAGAGAATTATTACCTGGGGCTGACATCCAATCAGATCAACAGATTGGTGACTTCGTTAAAAACCAATCCTGGGGGCATCACGCCTCCTGCTCAAACAAAATGGGGCCTGCCAGTGATCCCATGGCGGTGGTTGATAGCAAGTTCCGAGTTCACGGTACCAATAATCTGAGGGTTGTGGATGCTTCTGTGTTCCCTCGGATCCCCGGATTCTTTATCGTAGTGCCGGTCTATATGATCAGCGAGAAGGCCAGCGATGACATTATCGCAACGGCTACGGGGCAAATTGCCTGAGGTATCCCGTTTAAATAAAAGCAGGAAAAGAAAAAGCCCCGCGTGCGGGGCTTTATTGCATCAGAACGAGATGTTCTTTGGCGTGCGCGGGAAGGGGATCACATCGCGGATATTACCCATCCCGGTAACATAGGATACGATGCGGTCAAAGCCCAGGCCAAAGCCGGCGTGGGGCACAGTGCCGTAGCGGCGCAGATCGCGGTACCAGTCCAGGTGCTCCTTGGGAACTTCCATTTCATCCATGCGTTCATCGAGTTTCTCCAGGCGCTCTTCCCGTTGGGCACCGCCGATAATCTCGCCGATTCCCGGTGCCAGTACGTCCATGGCGGCAACGGTCTTACCGTCGTCATTCATGCGCATGTAGAAGGCTTTGATATCCTTCGGGTAGTTCATCACGATAACCGGCTTCTTGAAGTGTTTCTCGGCCAGGTAGCGTTCGTGTTCGGAAGCCAGGTCGATACCCCAGGATACAGGGAATTCAAACTTCTCCTTGCACTTCTCCAGGATTTCGATTGCTTCGGAGTAGTTGATGCGGGCAAAGTCATTATCAACGATGTTCTCCAGGCGGCTGATAGCCTCTTTGTCGATACGCTGGGCGAAAAAGGCCATGTCATCGGCACGCTCTTCCAGTACCGCTTTGAAAACGTACTTCAGCATTTGCTCGGAGAGATCGGCTACATCTGCCAGATCCGCAAAGGCGACTTCTGGCTCAACCATCCAGAACTCCGCCAGGTGGCGAGTGGTGTTGGAGTTTTCTGCGCGGAAAGTAGGGCCAAAGGTGTATACCTTGGACATGGCCAGACAGTAGCTTTCCACGTTTAACTGGCCGGATACGGTGAGGAAGCTCTCCTCGCCGAAGAAATCCTTGCTGTAATCCACAGCGCCCTTATCAGTGCGCGGTAGGTTTTCCATATCCAGGGTACTGACCCGGAACATTTCCCCGGCGCCTTCACAGTCAGAAGCGGTGAGGATTGGAGTATGCACGTAGAGGAAGCCGTTCTCGTGATAGAAACGATGAATAGCCTGGGCGATACAGTTACGTACGCGGGCTACGGCACCGCTAACGTTGGTGCGTGGGCGCAGGTGGGCGTGCTCCCGCAGGTGCTCCATGGTGTGGCGCTTTGGCGACATAGGGTAGGTATCCGGGTCTTCAACCCAGCCTACAACTCGAACTTCTGTGGCCAGCAGCTCGATGGATTGTCCCTTACCCTCAGAAGGTTTGATGGTACCGAGGATATCCACTGCACAGCCGGTAGTCAGGCGCTGCACTTCTGACTGATAATTGTGCAGGTGATTCTCAGCGACTACCTGGATCGGGTCAAAGCAGCTGCCATCATGCACGGCCAGGAAGGATAGGCCGGCCTTGGAGTCGCGGCGGGTTCTGATCCAGCCCTGCACGCGAACTTGTTCTCCTTCGCGGCCGCTGGACTTCAATAGGCTATCTACGGATTCGACTTTTACTGTCATTTTCTATCGGTTTCTCGCTGGTCCTAAAAGGTGGAATATCGCCAACTTGCCTAAAAGTTGTACAATCCACCAAGCTGAAGTTACGGCGGGCATATTGACCTGTTGCCGAGGGGAAATCCAGTCCCTTGACCATTTGGGTGCCCAGAGGGCAGGGGGTTACCAGGAAATCTCTATGGGTGTTCCGGTTGGTACCAGGGCCATAAACTCATCCTTTTCATCGTTGCTGAGAGCGATACAGCCATCCGTCCAATTAATCCGTTGGGCGAGTGCCGCAAGCCAGCCCAGACTATTACGCTGGCCATGCACCATGATAAAGCCTCTTGGAGAAACGCCTCGTTGCAGAGCCTGGGCCTTGTCTTGAGCGTTGGGGTAGGAGATATGCATAGTGCGGTAGTAGGAAGAGTCCTCTTTTTTATGATTCAGTATGTAACGCCCTTCAGGCGTTTTCTCATCTCCCTCCTCTGACTTGTGCCCCTTAGGGGATGCACCAAAGGCGACCCGGTAGGTATTTACTACCCCCAGTCCATCCATAAGTAACATCTTGTTTTCCGACTTAATAACTCGAACCAGAGTGACCTCGGCTCTGGCAAAGCTAGTTAAAAGCAGGAGTAAAATTGCAATAGGTTTCATTCCTGGGCTCTCTGGTTATTTAATGTTTGCAGAAATAAAGAGGAAAGGAGTGGTAAGTAGGTTGTTTGACCATGAGTGGTCTGCGGGGGCTTTCTGGGAGATTTATATTTTTTGCTAACCGATGTCCCTGGAGAAATCGCATGGGCCAGAAATCTAGTGGAGAGGGTAATGCGAGCAAAGCCGTTGATATTGGCTGCCAGTTTTTTCAGTTGAGATGCCAGTGTTGGGCAGTGTCGATGTTCTTAAGTAAACCAACCAGCTGACTGATATTGAAGCTAGTAGTCGCTGGCCTCTCCCGGTTTTCAGGTCTGTAGTTAACTGTGTTTTTGAGTTGGGTTAATTTTGAGGGAGCCTGCTTGAGGTTCGTTGGGAGCCAGGCAGGGAATCCTGCCCGGTGTAGCTTATGGGAGCTTTAGCTTAGCCTCGGGGCTTAACTACCGTATGTAAAACGGTATCCTGCTCAAAAAAAACGTAAAAATCGGTGTATTCCCAGCGTGTGATAGCTGGCTCACCGATAGGGCCCTTGATGCTCAGGGGCTCACCCAGTCTTGTGGTTACGTCATTTTTCTTCATTCCGCGAACTTCCTCGAAGGAGGATTCGCCACCCTGAGTGCCCACTGGCATCTCGATGGGCTTTGCCTGGGCGCCGAATGCAAAAAGCAGTGCGACGGTACCAGCAATATGGGCGACCCCGTTGCGATTTCTGCTGAACATTTATTGTTCTCCAATTTTGGTGTTCGATTACGCCACCTCATTAGAACAGAAATAATGCCAAAACACTTGGCTTTCTTCACGTTTTTCATTGTCAAAAAGCATTTTGACCAAAGAAAAGGGATGGATAGGGTGTGCTAGGCTGACTAGTACGCTTGGTCCTGCGAGCAGGCTCGGATGCGACTTACAAGAATATTTTCGGTTTTCGGCTTGCTGATTGGCGCTATATTTTTTGCGCTGTCCCTTACGCCCTCCCTGATTCCCCGCAGTGCATTTATGCAGGGCATTCTGGCTGGTACGGCTTTCACCTTTGGTTATATCTTCGGTCTGTTTGTGCACTGGTTATGGAATTACCTGGAGATTCCTGATATCCCGGTTAATCAGTGGCAGCGGCGTATATTGAAACGTGGAGCTTTAGTTTTTTGCATCTGTCTGATCATCGGTTTTCTTTGGCAGGGAACTCATTGGCAGAACTCAATTCGTGCATTGATGGGGATGGCGCCAGTATCTGGAGTTGGGCCTGTGACCGTAGGAGTGGTTGCCCTCCTGGTCTTTCTAATCTTTTGGTTGTTGGGTAAAGGGTTCCGTAGGATTATTCGGGTAGTCACGGTCCGTTTGGAAAAATATATCCCTGAGCGGGTGGCCTTGCTCACGGGGTTATTTGTGGCCCTAATACTATATTGGAGTGTTTTAAATGGCGTACTTCTTAACGCGGGGCTACATACGATTGCGCTGATATCTGAGAGAGTCGATACCGCAGTTGCCGAGGGTTTACCACCACCAAAAGACCCAAATAAGACTGGTGGAGCACATTCCCTTTTGTCTTGGGACAGTGTTGGGCACCAGGGGCGGCGCTTCCTTTCACTCGGCCCAACTAAAGAGGATATCAAGGAAGTAGCAGGGCGAGGCATTGAACCAATACGTGTGTTTGTGGGGCTGAATGCAGCCGAAACCCCGATGCAGCGAGCATACCTGGCCCTGGAAGAACTGAAACGCCTTCAGGCCTTCGACAGGGAGATACTCCTGATTGCTACGCCCACGGGGGCTGGCTGGATCGATCCAGGTGCGGTCAACTCACTGGAGTTTTTATATCGGGGGGATGTGGCGACGGTTGCAGCCCAGTATTCCTATCTGCCCAGTCCGGTGGCTCTGCTTACTGATGATCAGTATGGATTGACGTCCGCCAGGGCGCTGTTCAAAGTGATATATGAGTATTGGGAGAACCTTCCCGTAGAGACCCGCCCTCGGCTCTACTTATTCGGTCTTAGCCTGGGTGCGCAGTTATCTGAAGATTCATTTGACTTCTATGACATTATCGATGATCCCCTGGATGGCGCTCTCTGGGCAGGCCCTCCCTTCGGTACAGGCATTTGGCGCATAATCACCGATAATCGCGATCCTGGAACACCGGCATGGTTACCCCAGTTTAAAGGGGGGGAGGTAGTACGTTTTGGCAATCAGTATGGTGGTTATTTGGGGCAGGAGCCGTGGGGCCGGTTCCGTATTGCGTTTTTGCAACATGCCAGCGATCCCATAGTCTTTTTCGACTTGCGCTGGATGTTTCGTAAACCCGATTGGCTGGAGCGCCCCAGGGGGCCTGATGTATCGCCGGATCTGCAATGGTTCCCTATAGTAACAATGTTACAACTGTTGGCGGACCTGAATGTGGGTATAGCCCCCCTGGAGTTCGGACATCGATATTCCCCTGCCGGGTATATATTGGCCTGGATGGCGTTGACCGAACCCCCGGATTGGAGTGAAGAGGAATTAAAGCGTCTGCGCGTAAAACTGAGATCCTATCCGGTGCGGTGAGATTTCCCAGACGCCATGAGTCCGTGGGTTTTTCTTGTTAAAAGCAGTTTGTGGCTTAAAGATCTACCCGCCTTAAGTTGCGGGGCTCTATGCTAGGCTGACGTTAAGCTTGGTCTAGCAGGCAGGCATGGATGCGAACAACAGTAGTCGCTTTTTCAGTTTCTGGCCTGCTGCTGGGCGCGATTTTTTTTGCTCTGAGCCTGACCCCTTCACTGATTCCGCGCAGTGCTATTGTCCAAGGCATCCTTTCTGGAGTCTCTTTTACCGTCGGCTATTCCTTTGGTGTACTTTTTCGCCGACTTTGGAAGTACTTAGATATTCCAGATATTCCACTAAATAATCGGCAGCGGCAAATACTGAAGCGCTGGGTAATTATTTTTGGTTTTTTCCTGATTTCAGGGTTTCTCTGGCAGGGTACCTACTGGCAGAACTCTGTGCGCTCATTGATGGGTATGCCTGCGGTATCTAGTACCGGCCTTATTACGATTGGGGTTGTGGCATTCGCTATATTTGTGTTCTTCAGGCAGCTAGGTAAAGGCTTCCACAAGATAGTTCTTGCAGTATCGGCACGGCTGGGAAAAAGGATTCCTGAGCGGGTGGCAATTCTTGCTGGGCTGCTGGTGGCACTGTTGCTTTACTGGGGCATTTTAAACGGAGTACTTCTGCAGTCGGGTCTGCATACAATTTCAGTTGTTTATGAACAGTTAGATGAGGTTATTGCCGACGATCTGCCTCCGCCGGAAGATCCCAACCAGACAGGTGGGGCAAATTCGTTTTTGTCTTGGGACAGCATGGGACACCAGGGGCGCCGATTTCTGACGCTGGGACCTACCGCTGAGGAAATCAAGGAGATTGCCGGAGAGGGAATAGATCCTATTAGGGTTTATGTGGGTCTGCACTCTGCTGAAACTCCTAAGCAGCGCGCTCTCTTGGCGCTCGAGGAATTGAAGCGACTCAAAGCGTTTGAAAGGGAAATTTTGCTGATTGCAACTCCGGTAGGGGATGGTTGGGTTGATCCGGGTGCGGTGAATTCCCTCGAATTCCTATATCGGGGTGATGTGGCCACGATAGCGGCTCAGTACTCATACTTGCCGGGTCCGATCGCATTGCTGACGGATGACAAATATATCCGAATGTCGGCTCGCTGGCTGTTTAAGGTGATTTATGATTACTGGGAGACTTTGCCTGCCAGTACGCGCCCAAGGCTTTATCTATTTGGACTTAGTTTGGGTGCACAGCTTTCCGAGGATTCATTTGAGTTCTACGATATTATCGACAATCCCATCGACGGTGCGCTTTGGGCAGGGCCTCCATTTGGAATGGGCGTCTGGCGAATGATTACCGATAATCGTGATCCAGGCACGCCCGCCTGGTTACCTCAGTTTAAGGGTGGTGAGGTAGTGCGCTTTGGCAATCAATACGGTGGCTACTTGGGGCAAGAACCCTGGGGTAGGTTCCGCATTGCATTCCTTCAGCACGCCAGTGATCCAATAGTCTTCTTTGATTTACGCTGGATGTTCCGAAGGCCTGATTGGCTGGAGCGCCCCAGAGGACCGGATGTGTCCCCGGATCTTCGGTGGTTTCCTGTAGTTACCATGCTGCAGTTGATCGCGGACTTTAATGTGGGGGTAACACCGCGGGATTTTGGGCATCGCTATTCACCGGCTGGATACACCCTCGCTTGGATAGCCCTGACGGAGCCTCCCGATTGGAGTGAAGCGGAACTCAAACGCCTGCGGATGACGCTAAAAACTCAGTCAAAGCGCTGATGTTGTGTAAATGCTTGGATTTCTTAGTCCTTTTCCGTTTAAATCTGCTCTATGTTAAAACCTGTACCCCTATTTATCGGCCTGAGGTATGTGGCTGCCCGGCGTCGGCAGCAGTTCATTTCCTTTATCAATGGCTTCTCTTTGGTGGGCATGGCGCTGGGCGTTCTTGCGCTGATCGTTGTGACTTCTGTAATGAATGGCTTCGATCGTGAGCTTAAAACACGGATTCTCAGTGTGGTTCCCCACGGTTTTATTGAGCGTGAAGGGGGACTACAGAACTGGCAAGGGGTGGCAGAGCAGATTGAGCAGCAGCCCCACGTTGAGGCGGTCAGCCCCTTCGTTAAGGGTTTTGCTCTGTTGAGCGCCTATGGTGACAGTCATGGAGTGCAGTTTCAGGGAGTGGAACCGGCTGCCTTGCGCAATGTCTCCCAAGTGGGCGAGAACATGATTTTGGGCAGCCTGGATGAGTTGAAGCCGCGTAGCTATCGCATTGTGCTTGGCCGTATCCTGGCTCAGCAGTTGAATGTGATGCCCGGTGAGTCTGTGATACTCACTCTGCCTCAAGTTTCGGTAACCCCTGCCGGTATTTTTCCCCGTACTAAACGTTTTACAGTAGCTGGCGTATTTTCCGTTGGTGCCCAGGTGGATCAAAATATTGCCCTGATGAATATTGAAGATGCGGCCCGTCTAATGCGCATACCGGGCAAGGTCCAGGGGCTGCAGCTGCGCTTCGATGATATGGATAACGCTTTAGGTAGGGTTCCCCTGTATGCCAGCGAGTTGGGAGAGGGTTTTAGCGGTGAAGACTGGAGCCATTCCCAGGGCAACCTGTTCCAGGCGGTGAAGATGGAGAAGACGGTAGTCACATTGATGCTGATGATTATCGTTGCCGTCGCTGCTTTTAATATCGTATCGGCCCTAGTCTTGATGGTGGCAGATAAGCGCTCTGATATCGCAGTGCTTAGGACCCTGGGACTTACATCCCGGCAGATTATGGCGGTGTTCGTGGTGCAGGGCAGTGCAATCGGCCTGATAGGTGCTTTTAGTGGCGCGGTATTGGGGATATTGATAGCACTCAACCTGACCGAGATGGTTACTTGGGTTGAGAACCTGCTGGGGGCCAAAATATTTGACCCGCGGGTATTTTTTGTCAGTTATCTGCCATCAGAATTCCGAGTTGGTGACGCCGTTGTTGTGCTTTCCGTGGCTATTTGCATGAGTCTTCTGGCGACCCTTTTTCCAGCTTGGCGCGCGGCTCAGATCGAGCCTGCAGAAGCTTTGCGCTACGAATAAATGTCAAAAATCAATTGATTAGTAATGATTGTTGACATGATTTATACGAATTGAGAGACGACGAATAGATTGATGAATAGCCGAGTGGAAATAGATACCGAGCAAGCTCGTCCGGCACTGGATACCCATGATGCCGTGCTGGCCTGTCATAAGCTGTGCAAGAGCTACCGACAGGGGGGTAGGGATCTCGCGGTCTTGCGAGGTGTTGAGCTGGAAGTGAAGCGTGGCGAAAAGCTGGCAATTGTTGGTGCTTCCGGGTCTGGTAAATCCACTCTGCTCAATCTGTTGGGCGGCCTGGATACGCCAAGCTCTGGCGAAGTGCGGGTGGCGGGCCAAAATCTGGCGGACTTGAATGCCAATGAACGCGGCTGGCTGCGCAATACCAGTCTTGGCTTCGTCTACCAGTTTCACCATCTTCTTAATGAATTCACCGCCCTGGAAAATGTGGCTATGCCATTGCTGATTGGAAAGCACAGTGTGGCGGATGCCCGTGCCGAGGCAAAAGCCATGTTGGAGGCAGTGGGTCTAGGCGAGCGAATTGGCCATAAGCCCTCGCAGCTTTCCGGTGGTGAGCGCCAGCGTGTGGCTATCGCGCGTGCGCTGGTTACCCGTCCAGCCTGCGTGTTAATGGACGAGCCTACTGGCAACCTGGATAGGGCAACAGCCCAGGAAATTCACAGGCTGATGGATCAACTCAACCAGGATATGGGTATCAGTTTTGTAATCGTTACCCATGACCCGGACCTTGCTGCAGCACTGGATCGCTGTTTGCACTTGATAGATGGCGAACTTCTCAGCGACTGGCATCAGGGTGACCATGTTTAAGCCGCTTCCCGCATTTATTGGCCTGCGTTATGCCGGCGCCCAGCGGCGAAGTGATGACTCCGCCGGACTGGTTTCCTTTATTTCCGGCTTGTCGATGATCGGCCTAGTCCTCGGCGTCGCTCTGATGATTGTGGTGATGTCGGTGATGAACGGTTTCGATCGTGAGCTGCGCGACAGAATTCTCGGCATTATGCCCCATGCAACCATTTACAACGCCAGCTCCGAGGTAGATTGGGCAGCGATGCGAAAAAAGCTGGCTGCCGATGCTCAGGTATTGTCTGCGGCTGAGGTTTGGCAGGTAAACGCACTAGCTCGGCGTGGCGCCGAGGTAACACCACTGCTGGTCCAGGGGGTTAACCCGGAAACCATTGTTGAAGTTTCGAATATCAGCGAGTTTCTGAGCCCCGAGGCATTTCCGGCAATGCTTAATACTGTTGAGCCCGGCGTAGTGCTCGGGCGTGGTATCGCCGAGAAGCTAGGGGTGGAAAAGGGCGATTACCTCTCCCTGATTGTGCCAAACAACGATGCGGCCTCTGGTGGTCGCCGTGCTGCCAGGGTGGCTGGTTTTAGGGTTGCGGAGGTGTTTCACTCTGGAACCGCCCTTGACCAAACGCTGGCTCTGGTCTCTTGGGACCAGGCCAAGGCACTGGCAGGCAGTAAGGGCGGAGCAGGGGTGCAGTTGCGCGTTACAGAGATGCTGGAGGCCAATTGGATTATGCGCCGACTGCTGCAGGAGCTGCCCAGGGAGGGTTTCTATGGCACGGACTGGAGTCGAACCCATGGCAATCTTTACCAGGCGATCCAGATGTCCCGCAATCTGGTGGGGCTGCTGGTCTTGCTGATAATTGCCATCGCTGCCTTCAATGTGGTTTCCACACTGGTAATGGTGGTGATAGATAAGCACACGGATATCGCCATTCTGCGTACCATGGGTGCCAGCACCCGCCAGATCCTGCTCACTTTTGTTAGCCAGGGCGCATTAGTCGGCCTGGTCGGGGCTCTAGTTGGCGGTGCCCTTGGGGTCTTGGGTTCGCTCACAGTGACAGACCTGGTGGCGGGCCTTGAGTCACTCTTTGGTATCCAGTTCCTCAAGTCTGATGTCTATCCGGTGGACTACCTGCCCTCGGAATTATCCTGGGCAGATGTAGCGTTAGTCGTAGGTGCAGGGTTCCTGCTCAGTCTCCTGGCTACTCTCTACCCTGCGTTGCAGGCTAGCCGTGTGCAGCCAGCCGCGGCGTTACGCAATGAGTAGAGGGCCCAAGTGTGAGAAGCGTTGCCGGAGTGATGCGTAAATTATTACCTGTTCCTTTGGCGGCCACAGCGTGGGTAGCAGTATTGTTCGGTACTTTGTGGTTTGATGAGTGGCGGGTGAAAACCTTCTGTCCACCTGGCTTGCGTGAAGGTTCCGTCTGTTATGCGGAGGTGTGGGAGATGCACCCTCTCTGGTTGGTGAGTATGGGAGCCGCCCTTTCTGCCCTTGCGGTTATTTGGGTCGTTGCACTTTCTGCCAGCGGAGATCGTGCAAAGGCGGCAACCATAGCTTTCCTGTTTGGGGCTCTTGCTGCACTGGGGCTGGGTATCGCTACCGACTACTCTCTACCCGCGCTAGTAGCTGTTGGTGTGGGCGCAGGGGCTTTATGGAGTGTCAGGCAGTTTTGCCGTAGGGGTGCTAGCTGACAGCGGAGCGCCGTTCCAGGCGCAGTTTCCAGCGTTTTACCACGTGCCAGCGCCAAAGGGCGCGCATAGAAAAATAGGCCAGGGTAGCAAAGAAAATACCCGCCAATAGTGAGCCGAAAAATAGCGGCATCCAAATCTTTCCTACTTCTTCCGTGAGCCACTCCCAGGATAGCTCGATATCAAAGTCCACTGGTGGGGTGCCCAGAATCCAGGCACCCAGTTTATAGGTGCTGTAGAAGATAGCCGGCATGGTGAGAGGATTGCTAATCCACACCAGAATTATCGATAGCGGCAAATTGCAGCGCAGCCATAGGGCTAACAGTGCGGCAATAATCATCTGTCCGGGCAAGGGCAAGAAGCTGGTAAATACGCCAACTGCGAATGCAACTGAAACCGAGTGCCTATTCAGATGAAATAGGTTGGGATCGTGGAGAAGAGTCCCCAGAAACTTGAGCCCGTTCTTGGCTCGGATTTCTTCGGGGCTTGGCAGCCATCGCCTGATAATACTCTTCGGCATAACTCTGTCTGAAACCTGGGTGCTGGCAGCCTTTTTAAATGAGCGCTGTACCGGGGTTTGGAAATTCTTGCTAGGGATTTTTTCCCACCCCAGATAAGCATAGAGCGCCCCCGGTAGTGGAGCATGGCGTATCTGGCGCGGGCGCTATTATGCCCACTTCGGTGTTGCAAGACTACTGCTGCCGCAAAAGTCATTCTTCACTTCAAATTGTCAACAATCTGTCTTAAGTACATTAGTTGACGCTCAGGTCGTAGTGTTTTAAGGTCTGCGGGATTTTAAGATTGTCGACAATGTTAAGGGCAAATGGCTACTATTGGTATGAACGTCCCGATACGTGAAGCCCATCAGAGTCTGGCTGAGCGTCTTTTTTTGACACTGCGCGGTGAGATTGTAGAGGGGCGCATCGCTGCGGGCAGCAAAATTAGTGAGCCTGAGCTTGCCCGGCGTCTCAATGCAAGCCGGGGGAGCCTGCGCGAGGCTCTAATGCGCCTGGAGTCCCTGGGTTTGTTGGAGCGCAGAGTGAATGTGGGCGCCCGTGTGGTCGAGCTGAGTGAGCGGGGCCTATTGGAGCTCTATGAGGTGCGTGAAGCCCTTGAGGGCATGGCCTGTAGGCTGGCAGCTGAACAGCGCAGTGACGAGGACTTGGTGGCTTTGCGCGGAATGCTTGCGGGCCACGAGCAACAGGAGGAGCTGCAGGCTGGCAAGGCCTATTTCCAACCGGAAGGGGATTTCGACTTTCATTTTCGCATAGTGCAGGCGTCCAAAAATGATTTACTGATCGACACGCTATGCAATCGTCTTTACTACCGTGTTCGTATGTATCGCTACCAGTTGGGTATGGCTAGTCCCAGGGCCCAGCGTGCGTTTCGCGAACACAGCCATATCATCGAAGCCATAGAAGCGGGGGATGGGGAGCTGGCAGAGTTATTAATGCGCCGGCATATCCGCGCTTCCAGGCAGAATATTGAAAATAAACTGAGGTAGAGTATGAGCAAAAAGCCTTCCGCCGGCGCGCGTTTTCGCACCGCACTTGCAGAAAATTCACCGTTACAGGTAGTCGGTACCATTAATGCGTATTCCGCGATCATGGCCGAACGTATTGGCCACAAGGCAATTTACCTTTCCGGTGCAGGTGTTGCCAACGCCTCCTATGGTCTGCCCGACCTGGGTATGACGAGCCTCGACAATGTACTCGAGGATGTTCGCCGTATTACCGCTGCCAGTGACCTGCCGCTGTTGGTAGATATAGATACTGGTTGGGGCGGTGCTTTCAATATCGCTCGCACCATTAAAGAGATGATTCGTGCAGGCGCAGGTGCAGTGCATATTGAAGATCAGGTTGCACAAAAGCGTTGCGGCCATCGCCCAAATAAGGAAATCGTTTCCAAGCAGGAAATGGTGGATCGTATCAAGGCTGCAGTAGATGCCCGTACCGATGATAACTTCTTTATTATGGCCCGCACCGATGCCTTTGCTCAGGAAGGGCTGGATGCGGCCATTGAGCGTGCCCAGGCATGCATTGAGGCCGGTGCCGACGGTATCTTTGCTGAAGCAGTCACTGAATTAGAGCACTACAGAGCGTTTAAAGAGGCATTGAACGTGCCGATTTTGGCAAATATTACCGAGTTTGGTAAAACCGAACTGTATAACACCAAAGAGTTGGGTGACGCCGGTGCAGATATCGTACTGTATCCGTTGTCGGCGTTCCGCGCTATGAATCGTGCTGCGGAAAATGTGTACACCAGCATTCTGCAAAATGGCGACCAAAAAGCGGTTGTGGATACCATGCAAACCCGTGAGGAGCTGTACGACTACCTCAATTATCACGTGTTTGAGCAGAAACTCGACGAGCTGTTCAAGAAGTAACGGATTTTCGTTTCGAGTAGATACCAGCGTGGTATTTACTCAACGAATAAAGAAACTGCGTATTTAAAAAGGGGAGATAAGAAGATGGTAGAGAAAGCATTGGGTGGTGCCGGTCTGCGCGGCCAGGTTGCGGGTAAAACTGCACTGTCTACAGTGGGCAAATCCGGTTCCGGCCTAACTTACCGTGGTTACGATATCAAAGATCTGGCTGAGCACTGTCAGTTTGAAGAAGTGGCCTACCTGATTTTCTACGGAGAGTTACCTACTAGCGGTCAGCTTGCTGAGTACAAGGCGGTGTTGAAAAGCATGCGCGGCCTGCCGCAAGCGCTGAAAGAAGTTCTTGAGCGCATCCCCGCTGATGCCCACCCGATGGATGTCATGCGTACCGGTTGCTCCATGCTGGGTAACCTGGAAGTTGAAGAGTCTTTCGCGCAGCAACTGGAGAAAGCCAACCGCCTGTTGGCCGCTTTCCCATCCATTATTTGCTATTGGTACCGTTTCACCCACGACAATGTGCGTATTGAAACTGAAACCGATGATGACAGCATCGGCGGTCACTTCCTGCATATGCTGCGTGGCGAAAAACCTAACGCGCTGCATGAGCAGGTTATGAACGTTTCCCTGATCCTGTATGCAGAGCACGAGTTCAACGCATCTACTTTTACCGCACGTGTTTGTGCATCCACTCTGTCTGACCTGTTTAGCTGTATTACTGGAGCGATCGGTACCCTGCGCGGGCCCTTGCACGGTGGTGCTAATGAAGCGGCGATGGAAATGATCGAGCGTTTCTCCAGCCCGGATGAGGCAGAAAAAGAACTGCTGGGAATGCTGGAGCGTAAAGAAAAAATTATGGGCTTTGGGCACGCTATTTATCGCGAGTCCGATCCGCGCAATGTGATCATCAAGGCCTGGTCTGAAAAGCTGGCTGAAGATGTGGGTGATACTGTGCTTTACCCAGTATCAGTCCGTTGTGAAGAAGTGATGTGGCGCGAGAAAAAATTATTCTGCAATGCAGACTTCTTCCACGCTTCCGCGTATCACTTTATGGGGATTCCCACAAAGTTGTTCACACCGATTTTTGTAATGTCCCGCGTTACTGGCTGGGCTGCACATGTATTTGAACAGCGCGCTGACAATCGCATTATTCGCCCGAGTGCAGAGTACGTAGGTGTTGAGCCTCGTACAGTCACTCCAATCGCCGAGCGTGGTTAATTTTCATTTCATTATTGAAGTGAAGCACACCCAGTGTGCAGGTTTCAGGTTACCAGTGATTGGTGGCCTGAAGCCATTCTCAGAAGAGACACGATTTTAAAAAAAGATTCGACTGATTTACCTAGCTATGAATACTGATTACCGCAAATCACTGCCCGGTACCGACCTCGATTATTTCGATACCCGCGCCGCCGTTGACGCGATCCAGCCCGGAGCCTATGCCAAACTGCCGTATACCTCACGTATTCTGGCGGAAAACCTGGTGCGTCGCTGCGAGCCGGAAAAACTGTCCGACTCCCTGAAACAGATTATCGAACGCAAGCGCGAATTGGACTTCCCATGGTTTCCAGCCCGGGTTGTATGCCACGATATTCTTGGTCAAACCGCACTGGTAGACCTCGCCGGTCTGCGCGATGCCATTGCCGATAAAGGCGGTGATCCCGCCAAGGTAAATCCAGTTGTTCCCACCCAGTTGATTGTGGATCACTCCCTCGCGGTAGAGCACCCCGGATTTGAGAAGGATGCTTTTGAAAAAAACCGTGCGGTAGAAGAACGCCGCAACGAAGATCGCTTCCACTTTATCAACTGGACCAAAACCGCATTTGAAAACGTCGATGTGATTCCCCCCGGTAACGGCATCATGCACCAGATCAATCTGGAGAAAATGTCTCCGGTGGTGCAGGTGCGCGAGGGCGTAGCTTTCCCGGATACCTGTGTCGGCACTGATAGCCACACACCGATGGTAGATGCCCTGGGTGTGATTTCTGTGGGCGTTGGCGGTCTGGAAGCTGAGAGTGTGATGCTCGGCCGCGCCTCTTATATGCGTCTGCCGAATATTGTTGGGGTGGAACTCACCGGAAAGTTGCAGCCAGGTATTACCGGTACCGATTTGGTATTGGCTCTCACTGAATTCCTGCGCCGCGAGCGCGTGGTTGGTGCCTACCTGGAGTTCTACGGCGAAGGGGCTTCCAACCTGACCCTGGGCGATCGCGCCACTATTTCCAATATGACTCCGGAGTATGGCGCTACTGCGGCCATGTTCTCTATCGATGAGCAGACCATCGACTACCTCAAGCTCACCGGCCGCGATGATGAGCAGGTAGCCCTGGTAGAGAAGTTTGCCAAGGAAACGGGCCTCTGGTCCGACACCTTGAAGGATGCCGAATACGAGCGCGTGCTGGAGTTCGATCTGGACACAGTGGGTCGCAACCTTGCTGGCCCTTCCAACCCCCACGCGCTGCTGCCGGCCTCGGAACTGGCCAATCGCGGTATCGCTAAAGCCTGGGAAGAGAAAGCCGGTGAGATGCCCGATGGTGCTGTGATTATTGCCGCGATTACCAGCTGCACCAATACCAGTAACCCGCGCAATATGATTGCCGCAGGCCTGATTGCCCGCAATGCCAACAAGCTCGGTCTGACCCGCAAACCCTGGGTGAAATCCTCCCTGGCACCGGGCTCCAAAACGGTAAAAATGTATCTGGAAGAGGCCGACCTGCTACCGGATCTGGAGCAGATGGGCTTCGGCGTAGTGGCTTTCGCCTGTACCACCTGTAATGGCATGAGCGGCGCCCTGGATCCGAAAATCCAGCAGGAAGTGATCGACCGCGATCTGTATGCTACTGCAGTCCTGTCTGGCAACCGCAACTTCGACGGTCGTATTCACCCCTATGCCAAGCAGGCTTTCCTGGCTTCACCTCCGCTGGTCGTTGCCTACGCTATTGCCGGTACCATCCGTTTCGACATCGAAAAAGATGCGCTGGGATACGATGCCGATGGCAACCCGATTACCCTGAAAGACATCTGGCCCAGCGACGAAGAGATCGATGCGATCGTACGTCAGAGCGTGAAACCGCAGCAGTTCCGCGATGTGTATATTCCCATGTTTGAAGAGCGGGATGCCGCAGAAGAGCAGGGTCACGCACTCTATGACTGGCGTCCAACGAGCACCTATATTCGCCGTCCACCTTATTGGGAAGGTGCCCTGGCAGGCGAGCGCAGCTTGAAGGGCATGCGCCCGCTGGCGTTGCTGGGTGACAATATCACTACCGACCACTTGTCTCCCTCCAATGCCATTCTGGCCAGCAGTGCTGCCGGTGAATACCTGGCGAAGATGGGATTGCCGGAAGAGGACTTTAACTCCTACGCAACCCACCGTGGTGACCACCTCACTGCCCAGCGTGCAACTTTCGCCAACCCGAAGCTGCTCAACGAAATGGTACGCAATGATAAGGGCGAGATTCGCCAGGGCTCTCTGGCTCGTGTCGAGCCGGAAGGGCAGGTTACCCGTATGTGGGAGGCGATCGAGACTTATATGGATCGCAAGCAGCCGCTGATTATCATTGCAGGCGCTGATTACGGGCAGGGCTCTTCCCGTGACTGGGCTGCGAAAGGTGTGCGCCTGGCCGGCGTGGAGGCGATTGTTGCCGAAGGCTTCGAGCGTATTCACCGCACCAACCTGATTGGCATGGGCGTGTTGCCGCTGGAGTTTAAGCCGGGCACTACCCGTGAAACCCTGGGTATCGACGGTACTGAAACTTTCGATGTGGTTGGTGGGCGCACTCCCCATGCCACGCTGACCTTGCTGATCCACCGCGCCAACGGTGAGACAGTTGAGGCTCCAGTTACATGCCGCCTGGATACCGCAGAAGAGGTTTCCATTTATGAGGCTGGGGGTGTTTTGCAGCGCTTTGCTAAAGATTTCCTCGAAGCAGAAGCGACGGCCTGAGTTATGAAGTTTATTCCTCAAGTAAAAATCCCCGCGACTTATATGCGCGGGGGAACCAGCAAGGGTGTTTTCTTCCGTTTACAGGATCTACCCGAAGTTGCGCAGGTTCCAGGAGAGGCCCGTGATAATTTACTGTTGCGGGTAATCGGCAGTCCGGACCCCTACGGTAAGCAAACCGATGGTATGGGTGGCGCCACTTCGAGCACCAGCAAAACGGTGATCCTGTCTGCCTGTGATAAGCCCAATCACGATGTGAACTACCTGTTTGGCCAGGTTTCCATCGATAAGCCCATGGTCGATTGGAGCGGCAACTGCGGTAATCTCACTGCGGCTGTTGGAGCCTTTGCGATTAATAGCGGCTTTGTGGATGCTGCGCGGATTCCAGAGAATGGTATTTGTACAGTGCGCATTTGGCAGGCCAATATTGGCCAAACCATTATCGCCCATGTGCCTATTACCAATGGTGAAGTGCAGGAAACCGGGGATTTCGAGCTGGATGGCGTAACTTTCCCGGCAGCCGAAGTAGAAATTGAGTTTATGGATCCCTCGGACGGCGAGGGTGCCATGCTTCCCACCGGTAACCCCGTCGATGATCTGGACGTGCCCGGGATTGGTATGCTGAAGGCGACCATGATCAATGCCGGTATCCCCACGATCTTCGTCAATGCGGAAGACATTGGCTATAGCGGCACTGAGTTGCAGGATGCCATTAATGGCGATGGCAAGGCGCTCGCCATGTTCGAGACCATCCGCGCCTACGGTGCAGTGAAGATGGGCCTGATTTCTTCGGTGGAGGAAGCCGCGGCCCGGCAGCACACGCCGAAGATTGCCTTTGTCGCCAAGCCGCAGGGCTACATCGCCTCCAGTGGAAAAAAGGTAGCGGCGCAAGATATTGATTTGCTTGTGCGTGCGCTCTCGATGGGCAAACTGCACCATGCCATGATGGGCACGGCAGCGGTAGCTATCGGCACAGCTGCGGCTATTCCTGGTACTTTGGTGAATCTTGCCGCTGGTGGTGGTGAGCGCAGTTCCGTCTGCTTTGGCCATCCTTCAGGCACATTGCGGGTTGGAGCCCATGCGAAAGTTGTTGATGGCCAGTGGGTTGCCACCAAAGCCATTATGAGTCGCAGTGCCCGGATCCTGATGGAGGGGTGGGTAAGGGTGCCTGGCGATAGTTTCTAGGGTTAATTGGCGTTACTTTGGCGGGGGCCCTGTAAGGTTCCCGCTATTTTTCACTTCTTATCTCCTTTGCTTCTAGTTATTTAATAAGTGCTTTTTCCAATTGAATAAGCTTGCTCTGAAGCCAAGACATTTTTTTCTCTGGCTGATGTAAAAAATTTCACGGCTTTCTGTGGGAATTTGTCTCCTTAATTTATGTAAAATAAAAAAATATTTCTAGAGTCTGCTTCCATTCCTCCAAATATTTAAGTAGTTGGCTGATATCCTGGCTTAACGCAGATTGGTCCGATTTGTCCTAATCGCGATCCCTCCCGTCGTATCTTGGTTTCACAGAGCTCTCCTTTCTGAGATTTTAATCTGGTCGCCGTATAGCCGACGGCCTTTAGGGTTAGCCACGTATAACAATCAAATTTGGCTTTCCTTTTACAGCAGATTGGAGAGACATCAATGAGAATTAAAAAACCACTTACCCTTGCGATTGCAATGGCAAATGTTGCGGTAGTGTCGGCTTGGGCTCAGGAAGAAAGCCAACAGGATGATGATTGGGTACTAGAAGAAGTAACGGTTACCGCAACCAAGCGCGAAACCAACCTGATGGAAACCCCGGTAGCGATCAGTGCATTTACTCAAGAAGAGCTGGATCGACAAGGGGTAAAGAACGTAAAGGATTTGGGCAACACTATCCCCAATGTGGATATTGGCTATGATGCCTCCCAGTCCTCCCCTGTAATTTCTATGCGGGGCGTGCGCTCTACTAACACCACTGAGTTTGGTGACCCAGCTGTTGGTTTGCACTTCGATGGTATTTACTCATCACGCCCCCAGTCTGCTATGGCAATGATGTTTGACTCCGAAAGGGTTGAAGCCATGCGTGGGCCGCAGGGCACCCTTTATGGGCGTAACTCTACCGTTGGTGCCATTAATGTTATTTCAAAAAGACCGGTAATTAATGAGTTCGAAGGTTCAGTTGGAGTTGAGTTCGGTCGCTGGAATCAAGAGCTGGTAAAAGGTGTTATCAATATTCCAGTTTCAGACACCTTTGCTCTTCGTGCGTCCTTTATGGATGAGACACGGGATTCCTACCTTACCGGGTTTTATGACGTTAACCAGTGGGATAATCGCTATATTGATGCTGACTCTGTAGGTGCGGGTGTATTAGCTGATAACGCAATCACAACTTTTATTCAGGCGAATAACGCTGAAGGAGCCACAGACTATCAGCTGGTCAGGGCGGATGCTGAAGATTTTTATGGGAATGTTGATCAGCAAGCGGTGCGTATAGGTGCGTTATGGGAACCGACTGACGATATTTCTTGGTATGCCGTAGCGGAACACTATCAGGATAGTAGTGCAGGCGGCATCAACACTATCGACTGTGAAAAGGCTGAGCAGCGCGAAGATGGAACAACTTGTGAAACCTACTACGGCTCCGGTGCTGATGAGTACACCGTAGCGGTGAATGTACCAGGTGAACTTGATCTCACCATGACTTCATTCCGTTCTAACTTCCGCTGGGATCTCAGCGATACAATGGCCTTTGTGTATAACACCGGATATGCAGTTCAGGAACGAAGTAATCTGATTGATATTGATGCTGGTCGCAATACCTGGGATATGAGTATGAGCATTACAGACTCAGAAAATACCTCCTACTCCCATGAGTTGCAGCTGCAATCTACAGGTGATGGTCCCCTACAGTGGATTACAGGTTTGTTTTATTTCCATGAGACCACTGATCTGAATGGCTACTTCCTGGCCTCATTAGATAATGCCGTATTTTGGAGACAGCCAGACAGAACTGTAGAGGCCAGCGCGGTATTTGCTCAGGCTACCTATGACCTTACTGATACCCTGCACCTGACTCTTGGTGGTCGCTATACTGAAGATAAGAAGAGTGATGAAGGTGGTAATAACCTGAGCTGTACTCGTGACTGGTCCACTGGATCAGATGAAGTGTATGGTTGCTTCCCTGCCTATTTACAGGACACCTTTAATAGCTTTTCTATTAGTCACTTCGCCGATAGTTCAATTTATACAATCGATACTTACAATGATGTCAGCAAGAGCTGGGATTCATCAGACTTCCGAATTGGTCTTGATTATGACCTGACAGATGACGTCATGCTGTATGCATATGTTGCAAGTGGATTTAAATCCGGAGGTTTGGGTGACGTTGTCATCCAATATGAGCAAGACCCGGGTACGGCTGAGTACATCTACGATGATGAAGGAAATCGGGTTGTTCAACAGGTAATTGACACTAGCTATGATGAGGAGAAGGTCATTACTTGGGAGCTAGGAGCAAAAGGTACCTTCTTGGATGGACGCCTAAATCTGGCCAGTACCTTCTTTTTCTCCGACTATAAGGATATGCAGCTAGCTGCACCTGATACCGCGTACTCGTACTATGCGGTAGAGCGAGAAGGTGAGAATGCCGGTGAAATTACGACCGAGCCCGTTGTTATTTACCTTACCAAGAATGCTGCTAGCGCAGAAATTATGGGGTTAGAGTTAGAGTTTGACTGGGCTCCCTATCCGAATGGCCGAATCAGTGGTTTTGCTACCTGGATACAAACAGAAATCACCTCTGATTTTTGGAACCGCTGGAATTTCAACAACCAAGCGTTGTTTGAACTTTCGGATTATGGTTTAGCTCATGACAATACTAATGAAGGACTCTTCAGAAATTTGAAGGATAATGAGTTGCCGGTATCACCGGAGTTCAGCTTCACTATCAATTACGATCACACTTTTGAGCTGGCCCACGGCGGTGCAATTATTCCGTTTATCGGCATTCACTGGGAGGATGAGTCTTACCTGACTTATTGGAATGTTGATAAGCATGATTTCCCGGCTGGTGATACTTCGGCTTATGATGATGGCCGAGATTCTTTCTGGATGATCAATGCGTCCATCAAGTATGCAAGCCCAGATGATCAGTGGAATGTTGAAGCTTATGGTAACAATATTACCGATGAAATTGTTCCGTACTACGCAGATGGAAGTGATGGCCTGGTATCCGGTCCATTCTCCACACCTGTGAGCTACGGAGTACGTTTCAACTACAATTTTTAAGTAAAGTTCCCAATAAGGGTCACTCAAATCCGAGCAGCCTTGGGCTGCTCGGATTTTTTTCATTCTGTCTTGTATACCTATGGAAGTCATCGTAGTCTTTGTTTACTAATATATCCCAGTATATGTTTAATAGCTTTTCCGGGTAAAAATGAAGTAATGACAGGGTTATTCTTATGCCAGAAATTGTACTTGAAAAAGAACGTAAATCTGTATTGGTGGAGAAGATAAGGAAATACCTTTCTGAGGAGTTTGATCTCGAAGCTGGTGGCTTTGAGGTGGAGTTCTTGATCGATTTTCTTGCAAGGGAGATGGGGGCTGGCTTCTACAATCAAGGGCTGCATGATGCACTGGCTATTGTGTCTTCAAAACTGGAAGATATATCTGATGCAATTTATGAGATTGAGAAGCCTGTGAATTAGATCTATCACTCCTCCTGCAGTGTGGGTAAGGGGAGGGTTAAGAGGGTACAGCAGTGATCTGTAGTTCAATATTTGGGGTGCCTTTTATGCTGTCTTTTCTGCCTGAATAAATAACATAGCCAAGAAGACCAGAATAATGCTTGGAAAAAGGAACTACTGAATTCTGACATTTCCAGAAGCAGGGTTAGTGCCAGTACAAAAATCGGGTTCAAGAATCCATAAGCGGCTACCTTGGTGGGACCAATTTTTACCGTGTCGAACTGCAGCAGAAAGAAACTCATTAGTGTGGTGAATAGCGCTAAATAAAGTAAGCTGCCATTGAGTTGAAAAGATGTATTTTGCCAGTTTATGGTGCCTAAGAGGGGGAGGGTAAAAAACAATAACCAGAGTGCACCGAATAAAATTACCCAATAGGCCATGACCTCTGTAGGTTCATCAGAGTGAACCAGCTTAACCAGTGGGTTATACAGGCTAAGTGAAATTGCACCTGATAAGAAGATCCAGCTCGCCCCCGGTTTAGGTCCAGTGTTAATGCAGCCATATTTCTCTTGAAGCCTATCCAGGCTGCACCCAGGGTTCCCAGAAATAACCCAATAATTTTCTGGGTACTTATGGAAAGTTTTGCAAGTGATGCAGAAAATTTTTAAAGAAAAGCAGAATCAAACAATAATCTCTTGCTGTGTAGAACAGTGGACGCTGCCTCCACCTGAAGCAATTCCATCAATTGCTATTTGCTCAATTATATGATTGGGGAAGGCGCTTTGCAAAACAGCTCTGGCTTTCTCATCTGCATTTCTATCGCCAAATTTTTGAGCAATTATTGCGCCGTTACAAACATAGTAACCAATATAGCCTGCGGCAAAGTCTTTAGTACCAAATCTCTCATTAATAATTTCTGGTGTATCCAGGACGTGTAGGTTTAGCGGATTTCCATTTGCGTCGACACTATTGCTTAATGTGTTGATATTTTCGCGAGTAACCTCATAGTCATAGGAGGATTGATAATTATCCCTGCTGACTATAACTTCCCCAGGTTTGATAAAACGTGCGTAAAAATCGGTATGGCCGTCTGTGATATCCATTCCCTTAATGCCTTTGAGCCAAATAATTTTACGTAATCCGAGCAGTGCCTTGAGTTCCTTTTCAATATCTATTTTTGACCATCCTGGATTACGGTTTTTATTGAGGATGCAGCTCTCAGTCATAATCGCTGTGCCATTTCCATCAACTTCAAAGCACCCACCCTCTAGTACAATGTTGGCTCTCTCATGGATTGCTCCAGATGTATTGGCAATATACCTGGCGACTTGTTTGTCTAACGAGTGTTCCTGTTTGTTGCCCCAACCATTGAAATTGAAATTCAGTGCAATTTTCTCCCCATAGGTGGATCTTACAAAGATAGGGGCCGTGTCACGAAGCCATAGATCATCGACTTCAAAAGTATGAAGCTCGATTTTAAAATTTGAATTATCTATATCCAGTAACTCTTCTGCTTCATGTAAATTTTTTCTGCTCACCAGGAGAGATACGGGCTCATATTTGGCAATTGTATTTGCAATTAATGCCAGATTCCTTTTTACCTCAGGAATTTGCTTATGTGACCAAATATAATCATTGGCAACAAAAGCCATCCATGTTCTCTTGTGTTGATCGCTTTCATCTGGCATGTGCAGCGAGCTGAAGGTTAAGTCCTGCATGGCTAATGATTTTTTTGCGAATAGCGGGGCTGCAAGTAAAAGGCTGCTAATCTTAATAAATAGTCTTCGGTCAATCATGGTGGTTTTCTGTTTTTTCAGATTGTTGCTTTTTTGCAGTTTTATGAAGTTGAGTTTAATATTCTTTTGCGTCTTAGGCTACATATTTATGTGATATTTCTGTGGAAAGTGATGGTTTAAGGGGCTTGCTGATTCTTTCTTTTTAGGTGGATTTGCTGCATCTAGCTGCATCTAAGGGGAGGGTTTATCCTGTGGGTTGGCGGTCTATATCTTTATAATTTTTTTATTAATTTAAGATATAATTAATCAAATATTAAAATGAATAAATAATTTATTCCTGCAGTGCTCGGTTCGTATTAGTCGCTACATATCACGGGGTGGTTATGATAATGTCCAGGATTTAGTAGCTAAAGCTTCCTGATTTCAGCACTCTTTTTAGTTGTAAGGGGGCATAATTACTCCTTTCATTGATGAAGTGTGCCCTTTGTATCGATAACCACCTGAGCTTTATGTATAGGGGTGAAACCGAGAGTTCATGTTTATACTTTACGCAGATAGCAGTGGCCTGATAGTGAAGTTATTCGAGGTGGCTTGTGAAAGTATTGGTTGTTGGGGCGGGACCTACTGGTCTTACCGCTGCCATTGAGCTTACCCGCCTTGGTTTGTCACCAAGGATTATTGACCGTCGGGACAGCGCATCCACTCTAAGTAGGGCTGTGGGTATTACTTCCCGCAGTCTTGAATTGCTTTCGAAGTCAGGCGTTTCAGAGAAATTGATAGCTGAAGGTATTGCTGTTCAAGCTGCCTGTATCTATCTGGATACGCGACTAGCGCTTGAATTCCCCCTTCACTCCGATCGCACCTATTTCCCCACTATTCTCGGATTGCCTCAAGACAGGACCGAATCCCTTATGGCCCAGGTACTATCAGGTATGGGTGTTGAGGTCGAATATCAGAAAGAGCTTACATTTCTTACTGAATCTGAAGGCGGAGTGGTAGCCCAGTTTAATGCGGGTGAGGAGGCGCGTTTCGATCTTGTGATTGGAGCGGATGGTATCCACAGCACTGTTCGTGAGGCTGCAGGTATTAATTATCCTGGGTTTGACCTGGAGGAAGAATGGTCGATTGCCGATGTCGATACCGATGGTTGGCCCCCAAAAAGAAAGTTCACATTGGTAAAAATGGAGTCCGGAGTGGTAGCTGTTGCAGTGCCTTTAGGGGAGGGGCGCCATCGTTTGGTGGCAAGCTGTGACGATGCCATAGGGGCTTTCCCAATGGCATTGGATATCAAGAGGGTTCGTCGTCAGGGAACCTTTAATATTTCTGTTCGCCAGGCTGAGACCTACTCGAAAGGCAGAATACATCTTGCTGGAGATGCCGCCCACTGTCATTCTCCTGTAGGCGGCCGCGGTATGAACTTGGGGATTGCCGATGCTGCTGAGCTAGCAGCGCGGGTTGTAGCAGGGCGGCTCACTGGGTACTCAGAATTGCGTCACAGGGAGGACAAGAAGGTTATTGACATTACCGAGCATGGCCGCAAAATAGTCACTGGGCAATCCCTTAAGGCAAGATTTGAATTCAGGGCCCTTATAGCTGCCGCTAACTCTTTGCCGGCGGTGCGGAGAAAGTTGGGGCAGTTTGCGGTAGAGCTTTAGTCGTGTAAATAAGTAGCAGCTTCTAGCTTGGGTTAAGTCTATACAGGGAAATTGTTCAAATTTTTTGATGCCAACAGCCTATCTTTTTAACTTAACTGCTGTACCAAAAACCAGGATCTCTGAGGAGCCGTCCATAATAGCACTTGTAGTAAAGCGAATACCCACTACGGCGTCAGCACCTTTCTGTGTTGCGCTATCGCTCAGTCTTTGAAAAGCTTTTTTTCTCGCTTCGGTCAGCATTTCGGTATAGCCGCGGATCTCTCCACCGACAATACTCTTGATCCCTGCCATTAAGTCACGACCGATATGTTTTGACTGAACAACATTACCTGTGACGATATCCAGCACCTCTGAGATCTCCTTCCCTGGTACTGTTTCCGTAGTTGAAAAAATCATTTGACTTCCTTCTTATGGCGAAATCTAGTGTAAAAGTATATATCTAATACGTGGTTATCGTAATCGAATGGTTATATATCTTAATTATTTTCCTGAGGAAAGTAAGCATTGCCAATAACCAACATCCACCCACTGCCCAAACTTGTATCCCACTTCCTTAAAATGAGCGACTTTCTTCATGCCAAATTTCTCATGAAGTGCGATGCTACTTGCATTGGGTAGTGCTATACCGCAGATAACTGCATGAACATCAAGCTGTATCAACTGCTTTAATAATTCTGCGTAAAGCTTCGAACCCCAGCCTTTGGATATTGAATTTGTATCTAAATATACGGTAGCTTCTACTGAGTGCTGATATGCACAGCGCCCCTTCCATTTACTGGCATAACAATAGCCAACTATGCGACCTTCATATTCTGCGACAAGCCAGGGGAGTTTGTTTCTGGAGCATTCTTCGATCCTGTTGGTGATAATTTCAGTTGAAACAGGCTCGGTCTCAAAAGTAATAAAAGTACTTTCTATATAGTAATTGTAGATTTCAGCAATCTCTGCGGAGTCTAAAGTAGTAACTAGTCTTATCATGCTTATTCTTAGTTCTTCCCTTGTCGTAATAAGAAAAATGGTCAGCTTAATTAATGCTTGCCTTCCTTGGTGTTGTTCAGTGATTTCTCTAAAGCCTTCGATTCTTCTATTACTCGAACTGACCAGTCTATTCGTTGCTGATCAGAGATTATATCAGGATCTATATCATACAGGCTCCAGTTTCCCGATGGGTCTTTCACAAACTGGGTGCCATACCATTGTGGTTGGTTTAGGTTCATCATTAATCGATCCCATGTAGCTGCTTTTAACCAATTTGCCTTGCTTTTGTCCTCAGCAAGGGTGGCTGCTATGGTGGTAAGTGCGTGAGCGAGCCTAATATCTTCCGCATTATTGCCATGCTGGAAAATAAGTGCTGCATGGTAGAAGTCTTTTGAAGTCTTAATTCGGCCCTCTGCTAGCATCTTTAGTACTTTTTCACGTCGATTCTTGTCTTTATGATTAAGTACATTCCAGTCGATTTCGTCGTGTGAAAGCTTGCGTGCAATCTGATCCTGGTTAAATAAACGGGTTAGATGCTCATTTTCCTGTAGGTGTCGGCTCTCAGATGCCTTATCTATACCTGTTCCGTGATCTGCAAGCGAATCATGAACTGTAATACAGCAAGTATAAATTAGAATTTTAATCAGGGTCTTTTTCATGCAATTACTTTTGTGCTGTTAATGGTGAAGTATGGGGCTGATAGCCCCATACTACTTCTTTATATCGCTATCGTAGGATAAATGTTAGGTATCCAGCTCTTATATGCCAGTTTATAGAGTCAGAAATAAGCTTTTGCTTGTTCTTATTTTCATTATTTTCAGGTTGCGTGTATAGAGATTGGGTATTACCTGGCTGAGGATCATTTGAGTAGCTAAGTTGATACATGTTTAGATCCCCTGGCCACAATTCATTATTCAGGGTGTCTTCCTGGTGTGCGCACCCAACGAGAGCAATAAGTAGAAATGCTGATGATATGAATCTCTTTGTCATCTTGGTATTCTGCTTAAGCATTATGTGACCTCGGATATCTTAATTTACCAGCTGTAGTTAAAATGCTCCAGGGTCCAAACCAGCAAGTAGTGATTTTAAACTGATAGTTTTCTGAGAGGCAGGAAGTTGTGATTTTCTGTCTTGGGCTTGAGTGCATTTGGAAATCACATGATATACAGAAGTGTCCATTTGCTTTAGGCCCGTATTGCCCCAGTTTATTTCTTGCTTACATGTCTATTGTTGTCATGGTATTGCCAGAGAACGTTGATTATCTTCCATTCGTCTCTATCATTTTTATATAAGTGCATGTAGTCAATCCACTCATCTACAGATAATTTTACTGATGCAGCTCGATTATCAATATCAAGGATATCTATATCAATTCTAGGGGAAGGTGGAAACTTATCTCCATCCTTATTGTAGTTTTCGGCTATCCAAAGCATGGTTTCATAATCTGTCTCCATTATGAACTCTGAACCATCCTTAGTTTTCCAATAGGTTCTTTTGGCTAATTTTTTATCTAAACCCCTACCCATTAATTTGGGCTTAACCTGGTGTTGTGATTCAATATAGTCGAGTACAGCCCTCTCTATGCTTTTCTTATCATCTGGTGAATTTGCAGTTACAGCATTGACGATCAGGAAAGATAAAGTGAGCAATGTAATCCGATACATAAATACTCCCTTGGATTTTTTGAGGTTTATTTTATATTCTGGTTGAGAATATCTGTCTAACTATCCACGTTACTTATCATTGAAGTTGATCTTGTCCTTTTATATAGGTGGCTGAAATGTATCCTGTGTCTATCTGCCTTCTTTGACTTGAGGAAGCAGGGCTGTACCAGATCTATCTATCAAGATGGCTGGATTGGATGATTTTTATCGATAGAACTCAACATAAAATTTTACGTTCCCTAGCGGTTTTATGTGGTGCCTTATAGTTGGTTCTACTACGCCAAATTTTTTAGGACTCAACTCAACAATCTCCACTTCAGGCTCTTGAATCGTATATTCTAGTGATCCGGAGAGGATTACAATTTTCCCCCATACTCCCTCCTTGGTATTGTGATCTTTCAGTAGTCCTGGAGGGATGTCTTTTTCAGTGAATTCAGGGGTTTTCTTATAGGGGGTTATACCTGGGGGCAACTCTTTCATTGACGGCAACCTTTTATTGTTTGGATAGAATTTTGGCAATCTAGCCTTTGGTTATAGGCTGATTGGAGCCACTTTTTTTGAATGGTTCTCAATAAACCCTAGGTAGGTTGATGCGAGAAGTTCTGGTGCTTCCCACTGCGGATAGTGTCCCACCTTTGCCAGTTCTACGATGCCAGCTGGCCGCTCTATCAGTTCGCGGAACCGGGCTACCATATGTGCGCCTGAAACCGGGTCATATGAGCCATTTATGAGCTGGAGTGGGCCAGGGTACTGGTTTAGGGCATCCAGCCATCGCTGGCGGTATTCGAGTCGTTCTTGCATGTAATTTATCAGTTTGTGGAAACGGTATTTGCCGCCGTTGTACTGGATAATTTGCCAGAGTTCACGCAATTCGGTCTCTGTGGGCTTGGTGGCAGGTCCAAACAGCACCTTGAAGCTGCGGCAGAATTGACGATAGTTCACTAGCAAGTTGATCAGGGGGCCGATGGGGGAAATCAGTAACTTCTGGATGGGTCGTGCTTTGTGCGTTTCAGGAAAGAGACCACCATTCAGTAAGCACGTAGAACGGAAAAGCTTCTTTTCCCGGCTATTGTCTCTAGCGAGCAGTTCCTGGGCAACGGTATCGCCGTAGTCGTGTGCCAATAGATGTAATGAAGTGATTTCTAGGCGATGTAGAAGCTCTTCTTGTAAGTCGGCTTGCTCATGGATGCTATACCGGTGTTGTTTTGGTTTGTCAGAATACCCAAAGCCCAGCATATCCATGGCAATACACCGGAAATTTTCCGTAAGTTGTGGCCAAACTTTATGCCAGTCATAGCTACTTGTTGGGAAGCCGTGAACCATCAATAGTATTGGCTTCTGAAGGTTATTTGGATCGCTGTCGATATAGAATAACCGGTGATTTTGGTAGCTGAAGTATTGGCCACTTGATAACCACTGTTGAGGCTGCATTGGTTCTTCCATTTCTTATCGTTGTATTCGCAGCAAAGATTGCATGAAGCGAGTACAATCTCAAGCAGTGTCGGATATTGGCGTAAAGAGTAACTACCCTGTGCCACGCAGGGCGTAAATTGCGGGCTTGTTGATTATCTTCCATACTGAAAGCAGGGTCACCGAGGCGGTTAGGCCGATAATAAGCAATGGTGGTAGCAGCCAGCCCCATAGGCTGGTTTCAATACTGAACTCGCTTTGCTCAAGCCAAAGCGCCAGAGGGACTAGGACCAAAGTCGCTACAGCGATACCGATAACGACGGGAATCAGGCTATCGATCAGGGTGTGATAGAAAATCGTCGCTGGGCGGGCGCCGATTGCCATGCGCACGCCAAGCTCAGTACGCCGCAGTTGTACACTGTAACTGAGCACTCCAAAGATACCGATGGCAGCGAGGCTAAGTGCCAGTAATGTCAGGGCGGTGGTTACCCAAACTGAGACCCGGTCATTGCTTAGGAGTAGGTCTCGCGCCTGCTCCAGGGTGAATAGCTCAGAAACTTTGTACTGCCTGTTTACTTCGGCAAACTCCCGATTAATCTCTGTGGTGCTGAGCGGTTGGTGAGGCTTATGTCTAAGTACGAGTAGGGGATAGCTCACGTTGATACCGCGCACAAATAAGCGGGCGGGTTCCTTTTTGCCGGGCAGGCTTGCGTTGCGTACTACACCGACCACTTGGTAGGGCAAGTCACCTCGCCAGTAGTAGCGATTGCCTAATACTTCTCCATCCGGCTCCAGTTGCTTGGCCAGGGTTTCGTTGACGAGCATCATGTGATTGTTATCGGAAAACTCAGCCGCATTGATATGGCGGCCAGCTACCAGTGGCATACGCAAAATGGAAAGGTAGTTTTCGTCGACAACTGTGGTCTTGGCCATCACCGGGTTTTGTCGGCTGGCATCATGACTCAGGGATGTGGTCCAAAGTGGCCGGCTGATAGAGATAGGAGTGTTTAGGCTCAGGCTGGCATTTTGTACTTTAGGGTGCTCCAGCAATCTCTGCCTGATGGCCTTCAGGTAACTCTCCCGTTCGGCAGTGGGGGCGCTCCTAAGATTGCCGATATTCAGAGTCATCACTTGAACGTTGTCCAAGGGGAAGCCAAAGGGCTGGTTAATCAGTCGGTTAGCTTGCAGGAAAATCTGCAAGCTGGCGACGATAAGCAAACTGGTCATCGCCACTTGGCTGCTGATAAGGACTTTGCGGATCAGTGGTGAAATTTGTACACCGGAGCCTTTGCCGCTGCTCTGCAACATTTGATTCAGTGCGCGGTAATTAACCTGTCGACTGACTATGGCTGAGAAGAACAGGGCGAGAAGTGAGGCACACAACAGTGCAAAAACCAGTGTCTGCCAGTTTAAGGTGAGCTCTTGAATGCGAGGAATCTGTTCCGTAGCCATCACCTTTAATACTTCCGTCGATCCCAGGGCTAAAAGTAGAGAAAGTAATGCAGCCCCTAACATAAGTAGGCCGATTTCACATAGCAGGGCCAAAAAGATATGTTTTTTGTGTGCGCCCAACGCGACCTGTATCGCCATATTGCGTTGTTGTTTGGCTGCGCGAGAAAGAATCAGGTTGGTAACATTGGCGCAAGCAATTAACAGAAGTACCAGTGTGCCGCCCATAATCATTAGGGTTCGCGTGGCGCTGTCACCAAGGATTTTATTGGCGAAGGGGGTGAGTCGGTATTCAACGGACCTTTCTACCGAAGAGGATCTCCCGGCTAGGGCCGCTTGATACTGGGCATCCATTAATGTGCTCAATTCATGCCCCGCACTGGCGGGGTCAATGCCCGGCTTCAGCTTTCCTGTGAGCATGCGGAAAGGCAGGAAGCCTCTCCAATTATTTCTGCGCTCTACTTGTGTATCGTTAAAGTCCCAGGGCAGCCAGACCGCCGTTTGCCGGCCCTGCTTATAGATTTGGGGTTCAATGAAGTCTTTGGCGGTGACGCCGACAATGCGAAAGTCCACCTCCCCAAATTGCAGGCTTTGCTCCAAGACATTTGGGTTGCGCCGGAACATCTGCTCCCAGGTTTGATAGCTGATAACCGCCACGGGAACTCGGCTGTCGAGCCCTTCATCGGCATTGAATTGTCTGCCCAGGGCCAGGGGTGCTCCAGCCAGCTGGAGATATTCCGGAGAGACATAGGAAACATTAATCCGTGGTGATCCGGATAAATTGCGAACCACATCTTCCCAGAAGTACACCAGGGCGCTGGACTCGAAGAAACTATCGTTCTTATAGATTTCAACCAGGGCAGGGTATTGGCTGTTGTTTTCCAGCCGCAGCTGCTTGTTCTGGTAGAGATTACCATTCACGACATACAGCCGATCTTCGTCCGGGTAGGGTAGGGGTGCGGCTAACAGTTGGTAGTTGAGATTAAATAGTGTTACCAGGGCGCCGAGAGTGATACCCAGGGTCAGAATAATAGTGGTGGCGTAGCTCCGCGCCCGATTGAGGGACTGGAGGGCAATGGACAGGTCCTTTGTGGTGATCATAGGGCCATCTCATGGGGCTCTAGTATGGGCTGCGGCGTTGAGATTTTTCCATCCAGCAGATGCAATTGACGGCTGGCCATATCTGCATAGCGAGGGTCATGGGTCACCATGCACAGGGTGGTACCTTCATTGTTGAGCTGCCGCAGCATTTTCATTACCGCATCGCCATTGTGGGAATCCAGGTTGCCGGTGGGCTCGTCTACCAGCAGCAGGGACGGATTGCCAACTAGCGCCCGGGCTATGGCGATTCGCTGCTGTTGGCCACCGGACAACTGGTTAGGTTTGTGAGAGGCCCGGTGACTCATCCCCACCTTCTCCAGGCAGTGTTTCACTTTTTTGTCGGCTTCAGACTTGGAAATCGGATTGCGTCGGTATCGCAGGGGCAGGGCGATATTGTCGTAGACAGAGAGTTCGTCAATCAGGTTAAAGGACTGGAAGATAAAGCCTACTTTCTCGTTACGAATTGTTGCCGCCTCACTTAGCGTCAATTGAGCGACTTCAGTGCCTTCAATCTCATAGCTGCCGCTGGTGGGGAGGTCCAGCAGGCCGAGAATCGAGAGAAGTGTGGATTTACCGCAACCCGAGGGGCCGCAGATAGAAACAAATTCCCCCGAGTAAATACTCAGGTCAACGCCCCGCAGGGCGTGAGTTTCCATTTCTTCGGTGCTGAACACCTTAGTGATCCCGGCCATATGAAGGATTGGCTTGGACATAGCGAACTCCCTGTTCTCGCTTTGGGTTTCAGGCTTTAGTCAATAATCTGGATATGCTCAGCTTCATTAAAATTGGCCATATCCGAGAGGATGATGCGGTCCGCTTCATTGACGCCTTGGGTGATCTGGATGTATCGGCCCGACTCCTCGCCGAAGCTGATGGGCTGGAGTGCCGCTTCCTCCCCGTTTTCGTTAATCAGGAAAAGGTTGGTCTCACTGTGCCTTTGCACATTGATAGGTCTCTCGACGAACAGTGTATCTTCCATCGTGGCGGTGAAGATCCGGGCATCGACGTTGAGTTGTGGCCTGGCAGACTCCGGGGCGCCCGCGCTAAAAGCAATTTCCACTTCAATATTGCCGTCCCGAACCTCAGGAGTAATACGGGTTACCACACCCTCGACTTTTTCCCTGCGGGTATCAATTTCAGCGGGCTGGCCAACTTCCAGTTGCTCTGCTTTGGATTGTGGTACTTGAACCAGGGCGAGTAGATCTGTCTCGCTGCCGATCAATGCCAGCTCCTGGCCGGGATCGACACCTTGCCCCAGCTCTACCGGTAGTCGTTGCAGTATGCCGTCCAGGCCGGCGCGTACTGTCAGTCGGTCTGTACGTTGCTGGATACTTTGCAATTGGGTCTGGGCTTGGTTGATTTGCTCGCGCTGGATTAACTCTGATTCGACGGCGACTTTGCGCAGATGGTTGATACGCTGTTTTTGCAGGTCCACACGTTTTTTCATCTGTTCCTGGCGTAAGACGGTGGTTTGGTAGGTGAGCTGGGAAACCACTCCACTTTTTACCAGCTCGTCCTCAGCTTCGCGACGCAACTTGATCACTTGGTAATTGGAGTTCAGTTCCGCGAGTATGGCTTCCTCCGCGAGAACATCGCGCTGGTTGTTCAGAACAAGCCGACGCAGATTAGCTTCCTCTTGTTCCAGGGAGGTTTCGGCTGCATCCAGGTCGCGCATTAACTCTGGATTACTCAGCTGCATAATGATGCTATCACTTTGTACTTCTGCACCGGGACGCAACATGATTTTTTCAACATTCGCTGCGGTTAGGGCGGTAATTAAAGTCTGCTTGTCTGAACGCAGCCTACCGTAGCCATCTACCACAACCTGCAGGTCTCCCCGTTGGACGGTACCCAACATCAGCTGTTCCCGCTCAACCTTGTAGGCGCTGTCAGGAAGTAACAACAGGGTGCTGGTAAATGCCACAAAAGCAAGAGCAGCACCACCTAGCATTAAAGGGTGCTTAATCAGGGGGCGTTTCTTAGGTTTAAGAATATCCATATTGCGGCATTTCCTTGGTTAAGCAATCGTTGCACGCTTTTCTACTGTGAAACCTTGATGCAGAGGCGAGTTAGAGGTGGAAAATCATAACTATTTAAAAAGGGTGTATTCCTGTTGGAACTCCGAGGTAGGGCGGATTTTTATCTTGTAATTAGTACTGTCGAGCATATTTTTGTGATCAAAACTCAGGGCTTTAAAAGGGTTTTAGGTGAGGCTGAAAATGCAGGAAAATTGGTACAAGAACCAGTTGCTTGCGGTGAATGGTGGGGAAATACAGGACGGTTTGAATATTATGAGGTGGGCAGTCACTTGAGAGGTTTAACGATTACCCAATGCATTTTGAGGATAGGTTCACAAGTAAAATTGTGGAGATGTAGTGGGAATAAAGGTGTCGTGGCTTAGTGAATCCGGTAGATTGTCTAAACCACTACACCTTTAACAAAATATATTTGCAAAACGAAGAGCTTGATAAGCCATAGTGCAAATTACAGGCCGAGGGTTATCCCAGAGCTTTGACCAATAGCGCCTGTTGAAGTTGATCGTCATCAACCCCCTCTGGTCGGGGTATTTGCACGATATGCCCGGATCCCGGAGCTACATCGATCGCTTTGCCTTCCGTATTCTCCATTTGCTCCAAGGGGAAGAACAAGCTACCGCTGGGAGTCATTAACTCCAATTGATCACCGCGCTCAAAGCGATTTTTAACATCAATCGTCAAATACTCAGGACTTCCGTCAATAAGCTCGCCTACGAACTGTTGGCCCGGAGTTGATATCAACCCCTTTTCATATTGCTGGTATTCTGCTGGTGGATGGCGACGGTAGAAACCTTCCGTGTAGCCCCGGTTCGAGAGGGTTTCCAATTCGTCCATCATCTTCATGTCAAAGTCTTTTCCTGCTGCAGCATCGTCTATCGCGCGACGATAGATCTGAGCAGTGCGAGCCACATAGTAGTGGGATTTGGTGCGACCTTCGATTTTTAAAGAGTGAACGCCCATTTCCGAGAGGCGCTTGACGTGCTGTACGGCCCGCAGATCTTTGGAGTTCATGATGTAGGTACCGTGCTCATCTTCGTAGGCCGGCATATATTCTCCAGGGCGACCTTCTTCCTGTAGTAAAAAGGCCTGGGAAGTACTTTCACTGGCGGAGGTGGGTTGCTGGGCGGGTTGCTGGATAGGTTCCTGGGTTTGCACATGAATCAACTCGCCAACTTCATTCTCTTTGGCTTCATGAGCTTGGTATTGCCAGCGGCAGGAGTTGGTGCAGGCGCCCTGGTTGGCATCTCTATGGGTCATATAACCGGATAGCAAGCAGCGCCCGGAATAGGCGATACAGAGCGCACCGTGGACAAAGACTTCCAACTCCATCTCGGGCACTTTCTGGCGAATTTCTTCAATCTCATCCAGGGACAGTTCCCGGGAAAGTATCACCCGAGATAACCCCTGGCGATGCCAGAACTTTACGGTTTGGTAGTTTACCGCATTGGCCTGCACGGATAGGTGGACTGGCAGATCAGGCCAGCGCTCCCTTACCATCATTATCAGACCTGGGTCGGACATAATCAGGGCGTCAGGCCCCATTTCGACAATTTCTTCCAGGTCCCGCAGGTAACTGCGAACTTTGTCGTTGTGAGCGGCGATATTAGAGGCGATATAGAACTGTTTTCCCTGCTGGTGTGCTTCTTCTATGCCTAGGCGCAGGGTTTCAATATTTTTAAATTCATTATTGCGCACACGCAAGCTGTAGCGGGGCTGGCCGGCATAAACGGCATCGGCACCATAGGCGAACGCATATCGCATATTTTTTAAAGTCCCTGCGGGGGACAGTAACTCAGGTTTAAACACGGAAAAACTCATAGTGGAATAGTCGGACGCGGCCGCATGTTAACGGTATTCAAGATCGCGCTAATTGATATAAATCAATTAGCGCTGGGGTGGGGGTGATAAGCTGTTATGGAGGGAATCTATGCTGTTACTCTAGCCGAATAATAGACCTCTAACCTCTGATTTTTGCTGTTTACTTTTTAGTTCTGCAGGACCTGCTGATAACCCTGTGTGTATACCCAGTCATTATTCTTGGCAGGCAAATGACATCCAAAACAGTTGTTAAGCCCGGTGCCTTTCCAGGTTTCAGTTTCACTTTTGGCTATTCCTGGCTTAAATAAAGCCCATCCCCAGCCTTCGGCCCAGGCCTCGTTTTTGGGAAATCGCCCTTCAGTGTCCTTTACCATCATAAATGTGAACTGGAGATCAGAGGAGTAGTATGCCAAACCAGTAGTAAGTGGTTCTGATTTGGTGCTGTTGACGTCTTTTACCAGTACTGCGCCATCCGGGAATTTTCCGGTGTTACGAAAGGCTTTAACTGCCGCAGGTTGGGTGTAAACATTGTGGGTATCCCATCCCTCGCCATTCGAGGACTTTACCTGATAAGAGCCGAGAAAGGTCCAGTTTTGGCGGTAATCCTTAGGCAAGGTGATATTTCCCCGTGGATCGACGAAATCACTGAATGTGGACTTTAGGTTTTCCTTGGCTATGGCCTGCAAGCTAAAGAGAATTCCCAGTGTCGCTAAACAGATGGTCCGCATGACGTCTCTTCCTATGTTGATTCAATAGAGATGAGGATTAACTCTGGCCCTCAATATTTTGAAAGTATAGGGAGGCGAGGGGTGATGAACTGTCAGCTAGCTGACAAAAAAATTGGATTTAGCCTTGCGCTAAGTCTTTGAGGGCGTTTTTGTTAAGTAAACATATATGTTGGCGTGTGTAATCGATTACGCCTTCCTGTTTCCAACGGTTAAGTAGCTGGCTGACAGTTTGTCTACTGCCGCCGGCCATAGCCGCTAACTCAGACTGGGAAAGCCTAACGTCCAGTTCATGCCCGTGGGCGCAGGGTTGCCCCCGAAAATAAAAGAGTTGAGATAACAAGCTTGCTAATCTTACAGGCAGTGGTGCGGTGATATGCTGAAATATACGCTGCTGCAACAGGGATTCCCTGTTGGCTAAATGCTCTATAAGGTCTTCTGGGGTTTGTGACAGAGAAAGCATCAGTGTATTGAGATTTTCTGGAAAGGTTACCTCTAGCTCACAGCCTATTTTGGCAATTGCTTCGATATCTTGTGAATTCCCGCCTAGGCCGGGGCCAAACCAGGAGCCTGGTCCATATAAGTCTACAAGCCCAGAATTGCCTTGAAAATCCACTTTATGGATAAGAACATAGCCTGTATGAATAAAATAGATTTTTCTGGATTCTTGTCCCTGGCGGAATAATACTGTTTCTTTAGCGCAGTATATTCTTTTTGTTTTAGCGGCTATTTCTTGCAATTTAACATAATCCTGCTGGGGGCTCTTAAAGTTAGGTCTCTTTGTTTCGAGCGAGTTAGTTTTTTTGGGGGGGGAATTGAACCCTTAGCCTAATGTCTAATTTCAAACAATATCGCGTCGGGTGCACCCTAAATCCCTCACAAGCTGGTGTCTTAAATAGTAATGGTCTGGCAGGCCGACTTAATGTGGCGGTCGTAAATTCCAGGAGCCAGTATCATCAAGATATTTTTCTCGATTATCAAGCTTCGGGTCGAGAATCTCACTTCAAACTGATTAGTGGCGTTGTCGAAAACAGCTAAACTTGTGTAATTTCCTTTTGTTTTTTGCATCAGGCTCTTAGCTATGTGTTCTGATTCAAGCCGGGCTGACCGCCCAGATTATGATCAGGTGATACAGGATATTGCTGATTATGTTCTCAAATTCCAGGTTGATTCTAATGAGGCTTGGCGAACATCCCGCTATTGCTTGATGGATTCTCTGGGTTGTGCGTGTCTGGCATTAGGTTTTCCTGAATGCACTAAATTATTGGGTCCTCTGGCAGAGGGCACTGTGGTGCCTAATGGGGCCCGTGTGCCGGGTACCCAATTCCGTATGGACCCGGTAAAGAGCGCCTGGGATATAGGCGCTACCATTCGCTGGCTGGATTACAATGATACATGGCTTGCGGCAGAGTGGGGGCATCCATCTGATAACCTGGGGGCCATATTGGCGGTCAGTGATTATCTTTCCCGGAAGAAGATATCCGTTGGGGAGCCCCCGCTAAAGATGCGAACAGTCCTGGAGGCAATGGTTAAAGCCTATGAGATCCAGGGTGTATTGGCACTGGCTAACAGCTTTAATCGTGTGGGACTCGATCATGTTTTACTTGTGCGGGTAGCTTCGGCGGCAGTGACGGCCTGGTTAAAAGCGGGGAGCCGGGAAGAGGTGATGGCTGCAGTCTCTCTGGCATGGGTGGATGGCAGTGCTTTACGTACCTATCGACATGCGCCTAATACTGGTTCCCGTAAGTCCTGGGCTGCAGGAGATGCCACATCCCGGGGAGTGCGTCTGGCTGAAATGGCTTTGGGTGGGGAAATGGGGGTGCCTAGCGCGCTGACAGCAAAGCAGTGGGGGTTCTATGATGTTTCTTTCAGTAAAACCAATGCCGATCAGAAAATAAAGGCGCCGGTAAATCGCCAATTTCACTTTTCCCGGGAGTACGGCTCCTATGTTATTGAAAATATTTTGTTCAAAATTTCTTACCCAGCCGAGTTCCACAGTCAAACAGCTTGTGAGGCGGCGATTATTCTGCATTCAAAGATTGAAGGACGTTTTGCAGATATTGATAAGGTTGTAGTCACTACCCATGAGTCGGCAATTCGGATTATTTCCAAAACAGGTCACTTGGCTAATGCCGCGGATAGAGATCATTGTCTTCAATATATTGTTGCAGTCGGCCTGCTGTTTGGAGATTTGTCCGCCGGGTGTTATGAGAATGATTTTCACCAGGATCATCCGGAAATAGATGAGTTACGTAAAAAAATTGAAGTTGTTGAGGATAAGCGTTATAGCGATGAGTATCTCGACCCGAACAAGCGATCTATTGCCAGCGCGGTCCAGGTATTTTTCAGGAATGGTAGCGAGACAGAAAAGATTGAAGTGGAATATCCATTGGGGCACAGACGCCGACGTAAGGAGGGTATGCCGTTGCTAGAGGAAAAGTTCAGGTCAAACCTGCTCTCGCGTTTTCCTCCTCATCGGGCGGAAAAAATCATTGATCTCTTCAAAGCACAAAAGAAATTTGAGGAGACGCCGGTAAATAGATTTATGGATTTATTGGTAATTTGACCAATTCAATTTTCGCTTAAAGTGGATACAGAAAAGGCGGCCAGAGGCCGCCTTTTCTTAAGTTCTAAAGATATATGACAGCCAAACTGCTCAACCCAAACCCAATTTGGATGACTGCCCTATAAAGCAATAATTAGAACTTGTACTCAGCACCGATACCGGCATAGCTGCGGTCGTAGTCGCCATCAGCAGTTTCGTCGGTGTAGAAACCGAATACTTTGGCAGAGCTGTTGAACTTGTAGTCAAGGCCCAGGCTGTAGGTCTCACCACCTTCCTTTTTAATATCAGACTGGCCGTACTGAGCCTTCATAGTCCACTGTTCGATTTTGTAGGCTACAGAGCCCATCCAGCCGTCGGTGCTGTTGCCAGCAGCGTCTTCCTGGTCTTCGAACAACGCACCTACCTGTACAGGGCCGATGTTGTACTGGGCTACAAAGCGTTGAACGTCGATGTCCTGGCCTTCAACATCCTGGTCGAATGCATAGGCCATGAAAACGCCATTGTTATCGTAGGCAACAGAAGCAGAGATACCGTTGTTGCGCTCTTCGCCAGTTTCTTCGTTAATGACTTCGCCTTTATTGCTGATATAAGCAGCAGAAGCTTTGAAGCCAGCGAAAGAAGGAGTAGTGTACTGCAGGGCATCTTCTTCGCGGTTGTCGCTGCTGGTAATCAGGCTTTTGATATCGCCTTCCAGGTCGTTGAACAGGTCAACTTTCTTCTGCGCAACTTTCAGCGGGGTGTCAAATTTACCCGCGATAACCTGACCAAAGCCGCCTTCCAGGCCAGCGTAGATGTTGCGTTGGGAGAAGGTGTCATCGGCGTCTCCGTCCATATCTACTTCGTATTCCATACGGTAGATACCCTTGATGCCGTCGGTCAGGGCGATTTCACCCTTAACGCCCAGGCGGGAAGCGTTGCTCTGAACGTCAGTTTCAGAGCCATCACCCTCATCAGCAGCCTGGAAGGTGACATTGGCTTTGCCGTAAAAGTCGAGTACATCGCCTTCATCTTGGGCGTTGGCCATTGTAGGAATCATGGCAACGATGGCCAGAGAGAGAGCGGTCTTATTCATAGTCGTCTCGCACAGTTTATGGTTTTGGGTTGAGGGGTGGCCTTCCGTTCTGTTTGTTGGCTGTCCCTCTATTTGGTGCGGATTTTGCGACTTGAATATTACAAACATGTTAAAGATGGCACTTTTCTTAAAAAAATATGACCAGGCGGTGCCATTAATAACAGTTAAGGCAGCCTGAAAATTGTAAATCACGTCGTTTTAAGCCTTGAGTGGTGCAGCTGTATATCTTTTGTAGATGAAGCCTTTGTGTGGATTCCTTACAGGGAGTATTTCTTATTGATAGCAATGGGCCGCAGGCTGACAGGTTCCCCTGTCGCCAAAGGAGAAAGAAGAGCTGGTGGATCTAGGGTACCGATACTTGGCGGGCCGATTGTGTGGCTATGGGTGTTTTCCCTGTCAATTGTATTGGTTGGGCTACTTCCCGTATTGCCCCGGCCCACAGAGCTATTGGGTGGCTACCTGGTAGTAAGCCTTGTTGTGGCACCGTCTTCGCAGCGTATCAGTCTATGGGGCATTCTTTTAGTGTCCTTTGCTGGGTCGTCCTGGGCACTATTTTCCAACCAGGCAGTCCTGGATCAACGATTGCCTCTTTGGGCTCATGGGTCAGATCATTTCTTGGATATAGAAGTCACTTCTTTGCCAGAAATCCGCTCAGTAGACGGAGGGAGCTGGCAGCGAGATCCGGGTGTCAATATACGCTTTCAGGCTAAAGTGGTCTCTACGAATGAAGATATTGTCTCTGGGAGTCTTCTCTATCTCACCTGGTACCGAGTAACTCCGAGCGCTCTTGTTCAATTGCGAGGTAACAGTCATTGGAGGTTGCCCGTCCGTCTAAAGCGACCGCGGGGTAGTGTAAACCCCTATGGGTTTGACTACGAGGGCTGGTTATTGCGTCGTGGTGTGTATGCAACTGGCTATGTTCGCCCGAAAGATCTAAATCCAGAATGGTTGGGGCAGGGCTGGGGACTGGCGAAAATACGCGATGTGTTTCGTGAAGCTCTTCGAGAACTGCCGATTGAAAGGCCTGCACTGGCGGCTGCGCTGCTACTAGGGGATCGCAGTGGGCTCAGTGGAGAGGAACGTGAAATATTGCAGCGGACGGGGACAGCGCACTTGTTGGCCATTTCTGGACTTCACGTTGGGATGGTTGCGGGCTTTCTACTGCTGATCGGTAATATGATTAGTCGAAGTGCTGGTGTGTTTATTGGCGCTAGCCTGAGGTTACTTCCGGTCATCTTGGCGTCTTCCGGGGTCTTGGTTTACACCCTGCTGGCTGGCGCACCGCTATCAGCCCAGAGGGCGATGGTAATGACATGGGTGTTGCTACTCGCCTGGCAGTGGCGCCGTAGGATAGGTGCGGGATTTGCTTTCGCTCTGGCTTTGACGCTTGTACTGGTGATTCAGCCTCTTGCCTTTTACGAAGCTGGATTCTGGCTGTCATTCGCTGCAGTAGCGGCGTTGCTCCTCGGCTTCGGTGGGCGACAGGTGATTGGGAAGGGACACCAGGACCAAGGTAGGGAAGGGGGTTGGCGGTCGTTACCCAGGGTTGCAGATACTCTCAATGCTTTTCTTCAGCTGCTACGTAGCCAATGGCTGGTCGCGCTGGGCTTGATACTACCTTCAGTTGTCTACTTTTCCGGTTACAGCAGCGGCGGATTACTGCTTAACTTACTCGCTATTCCGTGGTTGGGCTTGCTAATCCTGCCAGCTTTGATGTTGGGGGCTTTGTTAATAAACACGGCGTTGGGGCATTTGTTTCTCAGTTTTGCCGGATGGCAGCTGGACCTTCTCTTGCAGCTATTGGAGAGAGCTGACAGATACTTGCCCACCTGGCAGGCTCTGAGCCCTCCCCAGGGTGTGTTGATGTTATCAGTTGTCGCGGGGTGCCTGCTGATGTTACTGATGCCGAGGGGAATGCCGGGAAGAAACCTGGGGTGGCTATTCCTGTTACCTCTGATTCAACCGGTATTGCCTCTACCTGCAACTGAGCGTGAGGGGCTCACATTTGCTGTGTTGGATGTAGGGCAGGGCCTGGCTTTAGTTCTTTATTCTTCACGGGGTAAGCTGGTAGTTGATGCCGGGCCGGTTTCGAATTCCGGATGGAGTGCGGGAAATACAATTGTTGCACCGTTTCTCAGTGGTAGAGGAATTGATCAACTGGATGCGCTGATTGTCAGCCATGGTGATCAGGATCACGCCGGGGGCGTTGAGGGGGTGTTGTCTGGTAAATCTGTTAGCAACCTGTACGCACCAGGAAAGTTAGGGCAAAAATTAGCGGCTGGCTTGGATGTATTCTCCAAAACTTGCGTTGCGGGCAAAGAAGAAAAATTTGGTGATATTAATATCCGCTGGCTTTGGCCCGAGCAAGTAACAGTTACTGGTGAGGAGAATGACCACAGCTGTGTTGCCCTGGTTGAATGGGGTGAGGTACGGATATTGCTAACCGGTGATATCAGTGCTGCAGTAGAGCGCCGCCTGGTAATGACTTATCCGCAGTTTGTTCCAGTGGATGTACTGGTGGCACCTCACCATGGTTCAAAGACTTCATCATCCATGGCTTTGTTGAACTGGGCAAAGCCCAGACATGTTGTTTTCAGTGCGGGATTTCGTCATCACTTTGGTCATCCACACTCAGATGTGGTTGCGCGGTATCATGAAGTTGGTGCGCGAATTTTCAATACTGCCGACAGTGGCGCGGTTGAATTTTTCTGGGGGGAAAACGCTCTAGAACCTGAAATTTTTATCGCGCGGTCGGCTCCGCGATTTTGGTATGCGAGTCACACTGATAGCGAAGGATTACCTGGAAGACTTAGCCGCCGGGAGTAGCTGTGATAAAGTGCCCATCCTGCATCTCAAGTGCAGAAGAAAATTACGAAAATCCCTCTCGCTGTTTGGGGCCAAAAAAGTGTTTGAAATAATAAAATCTGGCGGCTGGCTGATGTTGCCGATCCTGCTTTGTTCTGTTGCCGTAATTGCAATTTGTATTGAGCGCCTTTGGACTTTGAATCCCCAGCGTATTGCACCGCGTACTTTGCTAGGAGATGTTTGGGGGTGGCTGAAAAGCAACCAGGTAAACGCCGACAAGTTAAAAGAGTTACGTGACTCCAGTCCTTTAGGGCGCATTTTTGCTGCAGGGCTTTCCAACTCCCGTCATGGGCGGGAGGTTATGAAAGACAGTATTGAGGAAACTGCGAGCCAAGTGGTCCACGACCTGGAGCGTTTCCTGGGTGCATTGGGCACGATTGCTGCTGTTGCCCCTTTGATTGGTTTATTGGGTACTGTTATCGGTATGATCCAGGTGTTTACGGCAATTATGCTTGAAGGCACCGGAAACGCGGGTGTACTGGCCGGAGGTATCAGCCAGGCTCTGATTACCACTGCCGCCGGTTTGACTGTCGCGATTCCTGCACTGATGGCACACAGGTACTTTCAGCGCCGGGTAGATACCATCGTAGTGACTATGGAGCAGGAAGCGGTAAAACTCGTGGATGCTTTACACAGTGACCGCAAAATCGAAGATGCGGCCTGAGCGAGGTAGCAATCCATGCAGTTTCGCCGCCAAACCAAAGAGCAGGATGGGGTAAACCTAACGCCATTGATCGATGTGGTCTTTCTGCTCCTCATATTTTTTATGGTGTCTACTACTTTCACCAAAGAGAGCCATCTCAAGTTGAACCTGCCTGAGGCCGCGGGCCCTCAGGCAGCGGATCAACCGCAAGCTGTAGAAATTCTGATCAGTGCAGATGGCTCCTATTCGGTGGATGGTCAGGCACTGATCAATAAAAAACTGACCACTTTGAAATCTGCGCTGTCGGAAGTATCCGCAGGCGAGTACAATCGCCCGCTTGTTATAACCGCCGACGCCACAGCCCACCACCAGGCCGTGGTTCGTGCAATGGATGCCGCTGGACAGCTGGGCTTTGTCAACCTAAGCATTACTACACGGCAACCGGAAGAGAACTAGCGCGCAAAGCCTGCCTCGGTACTGCGATTGGTTGTAGGTTTTGTGTGCGATCCCGCCCCTTAGGGGGTGGGTCCAGTCATTGGTCTGTATGAAGAAAGTAACCTTGCCCCCGAGCACACCACAGCGCGGGGCGCACACTTATCGACGCCTGCTCGCCTACGCCCGACCGCATCTGGCCATTTTTGCTGTTGCGGTACTGGGATTTTTCCTGTTCTCCATCATGGGCGTGAGCCTGATTGCTGTTACTGAGCTATTGCTCGACGCTGTTGGTGCAGGTATTCAGGAGAGCAGGGGGTTCCTATCCAAGTTTGTAGCATCCCATTATCCCGGGGGGGTTATGCCCCAGGAGACTGCTCGTTGGTTGGTACCTCTTGCGATGCTTTTGATCATTGTGTTGAGAGCAATTGGAAACTTTGTCGGCAGCTACGGCTTGGCTTATGTGGGTCGTGCGGTGATTCACGAGCTGCGAGCCCAGCTGTTTGAGAAGATTGGCCAGCTGCCCAGTGCTTATTTTGATCGCTACACGGGCGCCTACCTCATCTCCAAAGTTTCCTATAACGTCGAGCAAGTAACTAACTCTATCACTAAGGCCGTAAAGGTTTTATTTCGTGAGTCTTTTACCACTATTGGTTTGCTGGCATACCTGTTGCTAGTGAACTGGAAGCTGACACTGACTTTTTTCTTGTTTGCGCCGTTTATTGCCCTGATTGTGCGTACGGTGGGCAAGCGTTTCCGCAAGTTGAGCCACAGGATACAAAACTCCATGGGTGACGTAACACATGTTACCCAAGAGGCAATTAATGGCTATCAAGTGGTACGCATGTATGGTGGTCAGAAATACGAAAATTCGCGATTCCAGTCTGCCAGCGATAACAATCGCAGGCAGTTTATGAAACTGGTGGTAGCCAACAACGCCAGTGTATCTGTGATCCAAATCCTGGTAGGGCTCTCAACTGCCACTATCGTATGGCTGGCGTTGGCCCCGGGCATGGTGGAGGCGATGACTGCCGGTGTTTTCGCAGCCTACATTGGCGCGGCGGCTTCCCTGGCAAAACCGGTGCGCAGTCTGTCGGAAGTCTTTGCTGATATCCAGAAGGGTATTGCTGCGGCGGAGAGTATTTTCGAAGTGATGGATGCGCCGAAGGAGTCGCAAGGCGGAAATGTGGATTTGCCCAAGCCAGTTCGTGGCTCGGTTTCCTTTGAGGCACTTGACTTTAGCTACGATGAATCCGCGCCCCAGGTGCTATCTGATATCAGCTTTTCAGTAGAGCCGGGTGAGACTATTGCATTGGTCGGCGCCTCCGGTTCCGGTAAAAGTACTTTGGTGAGCCTGCTGGCACGTTTCTACGAGCCAACAGGTGGCCGTATTCTGGTGGATGGTACCGATATTTCATCGGTACCTTTGCAAGATCTCCGCAGGCATATCAGTATGGTGTCGCAAAATATTGTGCTGTTTAACGACACAGTTTATCGAAATATTGCTTACGGTGAGCTTGAACATGCGCCAAAGGAAAATGTATTGCGTGCAATTGAGCAGGCGCACGCAGCAGACTTTATTGAAGAGCTGTCTCAGGGACTGGAAACTGTTCTGGGTGATAATGCGCAGATGCTTTCTGGTGGCCAACGCCAGCGGTTGTCAATTGCTCGGGCCCTGCTTAAGGATGCGCCAATTTTGATTTTGGATGAAGCAACCTCTGCATTGGATAATGAATCAGAGCGGCATATCCAGGCTGCCTTGGCAGAAGTGATGAAAAATCGCACTACGTTTGTTATTGCCCACCGCTTAACTACCATCGAGAATGCCGATCGTATTTTGGTAATGGAGAAAGGACACATCGTAGAGAGTGGTAACCACGTAGAGTTACTCGCTCGCGGGGGGCGTTACGCCACTTTGTTGCAACAGCAGACAATGGGATAGGGCACTTGGATGTCACTGGAAGACTGGTTTAACAAGCGCTGGTATCCGGAGAAAGGGAAGGGGCGTTCCCTCTCCCTGTTGACGCCACTGGAAATGCTCTACGGTGGAGTGAGTAGGCGGCGTCGGGTATTAAACTCACGTACGCCACCGGAACCTCTTTCAGTACCGGTTATTGTGGTTGGGAATATTACCGTTGGTGGTGCTGGCAAGACACCACTTGTGGCAGAGCTCGCGCGCTGGCTTAAAGAGCGGGGCCACAACCCCGGTATTATCAGTCGCGGTTATGGCGGGCGAGCTGAGCGTTACCCCTATCAGGTTACAGCGCAATCACATCCATTGGAGTCTGGCGATGAGCCTTTGATGCTGCACCTGATCACTGGAGTTCCAGTGATGGTTTCCCCACAACGCACTGAAGCCGCCCAGGCCCTGATCGACTACCACCAGTGCGATGTGATTCTCTCGGATGATGGTTTACAGCATTACAGTCTCTGGCGGAGCCTGGAAATTTGCGTAGTGGATGGCCATCGTGGCCTAGGCAACGGCCATATGTTGCCGCGGGGCCCGCTACGGGAACCCGCCACCCGCCTGCAAAGTGTGGATATTGTGGTTAGTAATGGCGAGCCAGAGCCCAAGGTAAAGCAGCAGTGTGGTGATTTGCTCGAATTCCAAATGACACTGGAGCCATCTTGTTGGCACCAGTTCAATCTAGACCAGACCTCCACCCTGCGACTGACTTCCGGACCAGAGATCGGCCCCTGTCATGGAGTTGCAGCAATAGGTAATCCCCAGCGGTTTTTCCGCGAACTGCAGAAACTTGGCTACAAGGTGATGGAGCAGCCCTTTGCGGACCATCATCAGTTCAGTCCACAGGAGCTGCATTTTGATGGCGAAACCCCAGTGCTAATGACTATGAAAGACGCGGTGAAATGCCGGGATTTCTGGGAGAGCCATTGGTGGGCACTTGAGGTGCGAGCGAAATTACCAGACCTTTTCTATCAGAAGGTGCATCAGCACCTGCAACAGTTTTGCCAACATGAAAAATAGTTTCTCTTTTGACGTAATTATTCCCGCTCGCTTCGGTTCAAGCCGGTTACCTGGTAAACCCCTGGCTGATATTGCCGGCAAGCCTATGGTTCAGCATGTTTACGAGCGTGCCAGTGAGAGTAGTGCAGAGCGGATTTTTGTCGCTACTGATGATATGCGCGTGGCGGAGACTGTACGTTCTTTTGGTGGTGAAGTGTGTATGACATCCACGGAGCATGCGTCAGGAACTGATCGCTTACAAGAAGTGGCAGCAAACCTGGGGTTGTCCGACGATCGTATCCTGGTAAATGTACAAGGGGATGAACCCTTGATTCCGCCTCAGGTTATCGATCAGGTAGCTTCCAATCTCGCGCAAAATACCGATGCGGGCGTTGCTACTCTGGCAGAGCCAATTCTTACCCTGGAGGATTTCCATAACCCGAATATCGTTAAGGTTGTAACTGCAGAATCCGGTTTGGCCCGCTATTTTTCACGTGCTCCCATTCCCTGGCCCAGGGATGCTTTTGCTCAGGATAGCAGCGACCTACCTGCAGGCCTGGAACCACGTAGGCATATTGGAATCTATGCTTATCGAGTGGCGCAGCTACAAAGTTTTGTGACTTGGCCAATGGCCCCTCTGGAGAAATTTGAAGCTCTGGAGCAGCTGCGCTTTTTGTACCACGATGAGAATATTCATGTGGCTAATGCTTGTGCAGAGGTACCTGGCGGTGTAGATACTGAACAGGATCTTCAGCGCATGCGCTCACTGCTCGGCTAAAGCTGAACCTCAATGATAGAGAATGATATTGATCTGCAACCGCATAATACTCTGGCAATTTCTGCGCACAGTGCATTCTTTGCCAGGGTGGAAACGTTGGAGCAGTTGCGTGAGGCATTAGCATTTGCCCGCGAGCGCTCCCTGCCAATATTGCCCCTTGGTGGTGGTAGTAATATAGTTTTAACAGGTGATTATCCGGGCCTGGTCATTCAGGTCGACCTTCGTGGTTTTTCTATTAGGCCTGACAATTCGGGCCATATTCTAGAAGCGGCGGCTGGTGAAAATTGGCACCGAATAGTAATGGCTACGGTGCAAGGGGAGTTGGGAGGGCTTGAGAATCTTGCCCTTATTCCTGGCAAGATAGGTGCTGCACCAATCCAGAATATTGGTGCCTACGGAGTTGAGTTGTGTGATCGCTTCGTGAGTCTCCAGGCAATGGAGATCGCAAGCGGTGAATTGCGAAACTTTGCAGCAAAAGATTGTAGTTTCGCTTATCGTGACAGTGTTTTTAAGGGGAAACTCCGGGACAAATATATTATTACCCAGGTGAACTTGTGCCTTCCCAAGAAATGGCAAGCGCATATTGATTACCCCGCGCTAAGCCAGTATGTAGCTGGACAAAATTGGAATGTTGATAGGCTTACACCCTCACAGGTTGCTCAGGCGGTAATTTATATTCGCAACAGTAAGCTGCCGTTGCCGGATAAAATCCCAAATGCCGGCAGCTTTTTTAAGAACCCTATTGTCGATACCCATAGCTATCTGAATCTCAAGGCAGAGCACCCGGATCTCGTTGCATTTGCTGCTGGGGATTGTTGGAAGTTAGCTGCAGGCTGGTTAATAGATCGGGCTGGTTGGCGCGGTGTCAGGCGTGACGCTGTCGGGGTTCATGAGTTGCAGGCTCTGGTACTGGTAAATCCAGGTAGAGGACCCGGTGCTGAAGTGACGCGATTGGCTGAAGATATTGCTGAAGATGTCCATGCTAAATTTGGTGTATCCCTGGAGCCGGAACCCCGTTACTACCCCTAACATCTCTTCGGTGCTTTTGCTTGCAGCTCACGGACTCTTTTTTCTTTCATAGGCTCTTCATTTGGGGGCTGCTCCTTAAGCACAGTTAATCGTGCGCAGAGTCAATCTTTTGTTGGTCGTAGTTACCCTGATCAAAAGTTCCCGGGCCAGTTGAGTTTGACTGCCAGAAAACTATCATCCCCAACAGGGCTTTATGCTGCCCTTTCCAAACTGTAACTATATAACCAAAAGTAATGCAGCATGATTCATATATTTCGATTTGTACCATAAACATTTTCTTCACATATCCGTATCAAAGGGCGCAAATAGTGCGGAAAGGAGAATGTTGATCGCAGAAAAATAACTTGGTACGTTTTTACGGTATAATAAATGGTTATAAAGGCAGCAAGATCCTGTGGCCAAATGTCTTTTCGGCAGCATTTGAAACGGCAGTATTGCTTTGCAGTAGCGTTTTTGTCTGGTATGTTGCGACAGGATTCTTGGGGTGGATCTACACGGGGTAGTTTCCTCGTGAGTAAAAAGAAGAACGCAGTTTGAGGGAGCGCGCGATGGGGACTAATACGCTGCGCAGCCGCTGCACTTATCCGTAGTTGGGGATAATTTGATCAAAGTCTTAGTGGTGGATGATCACGATCTTGTGCGAATGGGGATTTCGCGCATGCTGAGTGACGTCGCGGATATAGAGGTTGTTGGCGAGGCAAACTGTGGCGAAGAAGCCTTGGAGTTTGTGCGCCAGTCTGAGGTCGATGTCATCCTGATGGACGTTAAAATGCCTGGAATGGGTGGTCTTGAAGCAACGCGAAAGTTGCTCGGCCGCTGTCCAGGGGCCAAGGTGATCGCGGTTAGTGCCCTAGATGATGACCTATTCCCTGGTCGATTAATGCAGGCCGGCGCCATGGGTTATGTCACTAAGGGGGCAGACCTGGAGGAGATGGTTCGCGCTATTCGTACTGTTGTCAGTGGTGGTGTCTTTATCAGTAACTCCATGGCCACCAAAATGGCTTTGCGGAATGTCTCTGGCCAGGCGGAAAACCTGTCTCCTTTCGAGAAACTATCCAAACGTGAATTACAGACCGCTGATATGATTGTTAACGGCGCTAAAGTCGCAGAGATTGCCCAGTCGCTTTCCGTAAGCCCGAAAACCGTAAATAGCTATCGCTACCGGATATTTGAGAAGCTGAATATTAACAGCGATGTGGAGCTAACTTTGCTTGCCGTTAAGTACCAGATACTTGACCCAGAAGCGGCTCTTTAATTTCTGTGGGAACCTGATGAACCCACTGTACCGATTGCCAGATGTTTGATAGCAAGCGTTTTTTATCCTCGGTTACCCGCAAGCCTGGCGTTTACCAGATGTTTGATGCGGATAACCGGATCCTTTATGTGGGTAAAGCGAAAAACCTTCGCAACCGGCTTTCTAGTTATTTTCGAAGCTCAGGCCTTACCGCAAAGACCATGGCGTTGGTGCAGCGTATTGGCAATATTGAAGTCACTGTCACCCGTAGCGAGACAGAGGCCTTAGTACTTGAGCAAAGCCTGATCAAGTCCCAGCATCCACCTTACAATGTGATGTTGAAAGACGATAAGGGCTATCCTTACATTTTTCTCTCGAGCAGCGATACTTTCCCACGTATTGCTTTGCATCGTGGAGCCAAGCGTAAGAAGGGACGCTACTTCGGCCCTTTCCCTAATGCCTCATCGGTTCGCGATAGCCTGAATTTCCTACAGAAGACATTTCGTATCCGTTCTTGTGAAGACAGCGTCTTCCGCAATCGCTCCCGGCCCTGTCTTCAATACCAAATTGAGCGCTGTACTGCGCCCTGTGTGAATTTTATCGGTGAGGATGAGTATCGACAGGATGTGAGGCATGCGGAAATGTTTCTCACCGGCAAGAGCGACAATATAATCCGCGAACTTGCCGACCAAATGGATGATGCCTCCAGAGCCTTGGAGTTTGAAAAAGCTGCGCGCCTGCGGGATCAGATCTCTGCTTTGCGCCGCCTCCAGGCCGATCAGGTGGTAGAGGGTGATAGTGGCGATGTCGATGTGCTCGGGGTGGCAAGTGAAGGGGGAAGTTGCTGTGTACACGTTCTGTTTATTCGACAGGGGCGTATCTTGGGCAGTCGCAGTTACTTCCCCAGTGAACGTCTCGGCTTGAGCCCCGTGGAGCTGCTTTCTGCTTTTGTACCCCAATTCTATATTGGCAATCCTCGTGAAATTCCTCGCGAGATATTGGTCTCGGAAGCCCTTGAAGATATGCAGCCTTTACAGCAGGCTCTCGGTGTACAGGCAGGAAGGGACGTTGCGATCGTATATCGTTTGCGAGGCAGAAGAGCTACCTGGGTAGAAATGGCACAGCAGGCGGCACAACAGAATTTAAGCAGCCGTACAGCTGCCCAGCAAAAGTTAATTGGTCGTTTTGAGTCTCTTCAGGAGGTACTTGGGTTAGAGCAGCTGCCAGAAAGACTGGAGTGTTTTGATATCAGCCATTCATCCGGTGAAGCAACGGTCGCATCTTGTGTTGTGTTCGATACCGGCGGCCCTGTTAAAACGGATTATCGTCTGTTTAACATCAAGGGAATACAGGCCGGGGATGACTATGCCGCAATGGGACAGGCCCTTAAGCGACGTTATACAAGACTGTCTGATGGGGAGGGTAAGTTTCCAAATATCCTGTTAATCGATGGGGGTAAAGGCCAGGTGAGCCAGGCTGTTGAATCCCTCAATCAGCTTGGGGTTGTTGGCGTACAAATTATAGGTGTGGCTAAGGGCACCACTCGCAAGGCTGGATTTGAAACTCTGCATGTTGTTTCTAGCAATAAAGAACTCGTGCTCTCCGCTGATTCAGCTGCATTGCACCTGATTCAACAAGTTCGAGATGAGGCCCATAGATTTGCTATTACGGGGCATAGAGCTCGTCGGGATAAAAAGAGGCGAGAGTCCCCACTCGAAGGCATTGGTGGGGTAGGGCCTGCGCGTCGGCGAGCATTGCTGCGCCACTTTGGTGGTTTGCAGGAAATTAAGAAGGCTACGGTGACAGAAATTGCCAGCGTGGAAGGAATAAGTCGCAAACTCGCACAAGATATATATTCGGCCTTACATCACGAATGATAAACAGCTGAAGTTGTCGAAAAAATTATCCGGCTTTCCTACTGAGCGTTTCATTTTGTGCGATGGCTTGTTAACGTACGCCCTCCACAAGAACAGAGAAAAGTATGACACTCGCCAATCAACTGACACTGCTTCGCGTTGCACTGATTCCGGTCCTGGTTTTGGTTTTCTATTTACCTTATAAGTGGAGCTATATCGCCTCTGCCGTGATTTTTGCTGCCGCTGCAGCCACAGATTGGTTGGATGGTTACCTGGCGAGAAAACTAAACCAAAGTACAGCCTTTGGCGCCTTCCTTGATCCGGTTGCAGATAAGTTGATGGTGGCCACTGCTCTAGTGTTACTTGTTGGGCTGCATAAGAGCGCCTGGTTTACGGTGGCGGCCGCAGTAATAATTTGTCGTGAGATCGCTGTTTCTGGGTTGCGGGAATGGATGGCAGAGTTGGGCCAGCGTAGCAGCGTTGCAGTTTCTTATGTAGGTAAGATAAAAACGACCGCACAAATGGCAGCGATCATAGTCCTTCTTGCTTTTGATGTCCGAGACTTTCCAGTGATGGAAACACTGGGCTACCTGTTGCTGTATGTTGCCGCAGCGCTCACTCTATGGACCATGGTGATGTACCTGCGCGCAGCTTGGCCGGTGTTAATGGCGGACAATCATAAGTCTCCATGACCTAAATCCCTTCATATTACCGGTCTTATTATTTATAGGTGTCCCCCTGCTTGAGGCGGGGGCTCTCCACATCTCAAAGTCTACCCTTCCTGACGTAATTACTGAGCTTGTAACGTCCAACCATTTACAAAAACTCTCTATTTGTCGTCACATATAGCGCTGCCATTGGGTCGTTCTTCTAGAGTGATGAATTGGGTTTGTAACTCAATTCATCAAAGTATTGCTGTCCCAGCCAAAATAAATATAGGAGGGTGGGTGTGTTAGTGAGGCAATCTCTGGCAGGGCTACTGGCGCTGCTGTGCTCAATGTTACCGCAGGCGCAGGTGGTGCATGATGCCGAATATTACGTGCTGAAGATGCAAAATGGTGGGCGCTGGCAAAAAGAAGATTCTGAAATAGCCAAACGCTTGCAGGCCCTGCGGGAAAAGCATGGGCAGCCACCCAATATCATTTTCCTACTTTGGGATGATACCGCCTTTGGTGCTGTTGGCTTTCCTGTACTTCAAAAGAACTTTGGTTACACAACACCCAATTTAAACAAGATGGCGGCAGAGGGTATCAACTTTACACGTATGTATACCGAACCCTCCTGTACGCCTACCCGAGCAGCTGTGCTTACCGGTCGTCATCCGGTGCGGTATGGCATGGGGACTGTGGGAATGCCCCACGAATTTTCCGGTCTTCGCGCTGAAGAGGTAACCATTGCGGAGGTACTGTCAAAGGCCGGCTATGCCACGGGATTCTTTGGGAAGGGCCACTTGGGAGATATCGAGGAGAGCTATCTGCATAACCAGGGATTTGATGAGGCGTTATTTACTCCCATGAACCAGATAACCTCTCTCTTCAATCCCCAGGCCAATGCTGTAAATGCAGTACTTGGTATGTTTCCTGAGATATACCCTCCCGATCCTTATCGCCTAGACAATCCAGGCCTGATTCCCTCCGGTTGGGTAATGAACATTGAGGGTGAGAAAGGGCAGCAGGGTAGGGAGTGGTGCGGTACTTCCAACGAGTGTTTTAGCAAGTTTGACCCGGAGGCGGAGCGTCGCACCATGGCATTCATCCGTAAGAATGCCGAAGCCAAAAAGCCGTTTTTTGTGGCTTACTGGCCCAATTTTCTGAATTTTATGGCTGCCTTTATGCCCAAACCCTCAGTTTCTGGTCTGATGGTGGCAGACTCATTCCCCGAAGTCGATGACTTCACTGGCCAATTGATGGCAGAGCTGCAAGAGCTGGGTATTGCGGAGAATACCCTTTTTGTCGCCATGGCAGACAATGGCCCCATGGTGCATAGCCCGCCGGCAGGTTGGGGCATGCTCCCAATGTTATATCGGGGGGGGAAAGGGGATTTTACTGAGGGAGGTGTGAGAGTACCGGCTTTTGCTTGGTGGCCGGGCATGATTCAGCCCGGTCAGGCAGTTGGGGACATCATTCATATCACGGACCTATACACCACATTTGCAAGGCTTGGCGGTGCGACTGAGCATATTCCCACCGATAGGGTAGTGGATGGTCTGGACCAGACAGCGCTGCTGCTAAATGGTGACACCTACAGCCGTCGGGATTATGTTTTTATCTATGCCGGTCACAATCTGGGGGCTACGGTAAAAGGGAGATATAAGCGTCACTGGATTGGTGCTGGTGAGGTCGCATCTTCAGGAATGCCGGAGGCTTACTACGACCTATATATGGACCCTCGTGAAGAGTATCCGCAATTAGTGCCCTTAATTTATACCCAGGGGCAGTTCAATCACATGGTAGCCCGGCACCGGCTCTTTAAAAAGAAGTACCCGGATGTGCCCAGTGGGAAGGGTATCCCCTACACCGGACTGGCCAATGCGCGCCCCGAAACCAAAGCCATTGGGCAGCGGGTTAGAGCGGTTATGGAAGAAATGCCATTTAGCATTCAGGAGTACCTTGAGTTTGAAATTCCTGGGGCTGATAAAGTTGGTGACTGGGGCAATTAATCACAGGGCTACTAACTTGATGTACCGGTTTCAACGGATGAAGGGGCGGGTTAAGGGTGCTGAGGAATATAAAAAAACTCCCGATTTTTATTGTTAGTTTGGTTACTGCCTGTTATCACTCATTGGCCAATGCGAATGACTCTCCCAGGGGGAAACTCCAGCTGGAATTGGTTAATGATGCATTTTTCCAAACTGATAGGGACTATACCGGTGGTCTCTTTATCCGTTGGAGTCCTCTAGGCAAAGCCTACACTTTAAGGCTTGGCCAGGAGATCTATACCCCGGACCATCTCGGTAGATCTGCACCAATCAATGATGAACATCCATATGCTGGTTGGAGCTATTTAGGCGCAAGCTACAAATATCAGTTCTCTAATCGCTGGATTGTTGATTTCACTCTTGATGCGGGGACTATTGGTCCTAGGTCTGGTGCTCGTCTCACACAGACTTTTCTACACTGGATTGTCTCCTCGCCACCTCCACATGGGTGGGACTCCCAGATTTTTAATGAATGGGGGCTAATGCCGGAGCTTAAGCTGGATTACCGATTACCTAAAGTGAATCTTGGAGGCATGAACTATCGCTTGGTCCCTTACTTACGCTGGAAAACCGGCAACATAGTCCGAGATTATGCTGCCGGAATCACCTTATTATTGGGTAGTTCTTTACCAGCTTTCAGTGCGATATCTTTACCGCGAGTAGGGAATCAATACTGGTATTTTAAGCTGGGGATGGAACATAAAGCAGTTCAGAGAAATGTATTAATGGAGGGAAACTCCGAGATTAAGAGGGGAGTAAAAGTTTTCAGTTATGGTGTAGTCCCAGAGAAAGAAGTGATCCTCGCAAATATCGGGGCTTTTTGGGGGCGTAATACCTATGAATTTGGCTTCAATATCAGGTACAACACGAAAATTTATACTTCCCAGGTTCGTCCTGATGAAGGCTTTCTGAGCCACAATGGTGCCCCGATGGGTAACTTTGTAATGTCTTTGATTGTCACTAAGCAATTATGAGTTTTTCATTGTCAGGAGGACGATATCTACTTGCCCTCCTGAATAGCTGCGCTACAAGCTTTAATTAAGACACGGCACTGAAGTAGTAATGCTGAGTAATGAACCCTGGAGAAGACTTATTGATACTGATTCAAGCTAATCACACCACTTCTATTCACCCTGATTGAAGGGAGCAGCGATTTACTCAAGCCTATTTTTGCTTCCAGCTCATAAGGTATGGAATCTTGATTTTGATTAATAAGGTCGACAGCAGCAAAGATAGACCCAACCAGGCTGGCAGTAGCATCCACAGCAATATCATCCTGACCGTAGGGAGCAATGGGCATGAGGTTGTTGGAGGTGCCTGTCAGCACTTTATGTCCTCCTAAGCGTAAGGTGTAATAAAGTCCTGATAGTGCCAGCTCACTATTGTTTGGGTTAAAGACCCTGAGGTGTATTCGAAACTTCAGGTTGTTGCCAGTTCTTGCGGGCAGTGGTTCTACTGCGATCACTTCTACCTCGGGTTTTTGAAAGTTAGGCGAAAGTGCTGCACAACCAGTGAATAGTGCCGTAATCAGTATTAACAGAGTGAGTCGATAGTATTTTGCCACTGTTATTCCTTAGTCTTCCTATCTGCTAGTTATTACACTGGGCTGCTGAACCTTAGCGTAATTAGTTCGAGCTTTCCGGTTCATTTGCCCAGTGATTACTAATTGACCCCTAAAGTTCCTGACATACCACAACTTCTTAGGTTATAACGGCAACTTTACGCAACATTATTGACTACCGAGACTCATTATGAAGACGTGGCTTGCAAGTTTGACAGCACTGGCACTGATATTGTTCTCGAGTTGGAGGTGGTTTTTACTTCCAGAGGTCGAACGAAATTTAAACAAAATAGGTTCTGCTGGTTATTCTGAGACCTCCGAGCAGGCTAGAACATTGCATAGATCACTTATTGTTGGTGACCTGCACGCGGATAGCTTCCTCTGGGCGAGAGATTTATCAAATGACGCCAGTTATGGTCATCTTGATTTACCCAGAGCCCGGCGCGGCAATCTCGGAATACAGGTTTTTACTTCAGTCACCAAGTCTCCCAGAGGGCAAAACTATCGTGAAAATTCTGCTGATGCCGGAGACAACATAACGCTATTAGCGGTCGCTCAAGGTTGGCCACCGAGAACCTGGAATAGCCTTGTAGAGCGTGCGCTCTTCCACTCCGAAAGGGCCACTGCTCTACAGGAATCTTTCCCGGAGCAGTTTCGCATTGTACACACCGCTGAAGATCTGCGCCAAGTCCTTCAGGCCCGGGAGCGAGGAGCCAGCACTCTCGCGGCAATTCTCGGTATTGAAGGAGCCCATCCACTGGAGGGTAAATTATCTAACATAGATCGCTTATACGATGCTGGTTTTCGGGTGATGGGATTACAGCATTTTTTTGATAATGAATTGGGTGGATCGCTTCATGGGCAAAGTGAAGGCGGTTTAACGGAGTTTGGAAGCCTGGCTGTTCAGGAGATGGATCGTCGTTCGATTATTATTGATGTAGCCCATTCTTCTGAAACCGTTGTTAGAGATGTGTTGGCACTGACAGAACGGCCTTTGATTGTTTCTCATACAGGATTGAAAGGCAGCTGTAACTCGCCGCGAAATATTAGCGATGACCTTATGAAGGAGATAGCTGAGCGTGGAGGCTTAGTAGGTATCGGTTTTTGGAAAGGGGCAGTTTGCGATAACAGCCCCCATAATATTGTTAAAACAATTCGCTATGCCGTAGAGTTGTTGGGAGTGGATCAGGTTGCTTTAGGATCAGATTATGACGGTAGTGTTGAGGTTTCGTTTGATGTTGGCGACCTGGATCTGTTGACTGGGGAAATGTTGAATCAAGGATTTACAGAGAGAGAAATCCGCAAGGTTATGGGAGAAAATATACAAGAGTTTTTCCTGAAGTATCTGCCCTAAAGCGTTTTAATTTGCTTCCTGAAGTGGCTATAGGGTGGGGTGTAATGGCGAAGTTGTGTGTTTATTACACGTGGAAGATGTGTGCAATGGCTTCGGGTTGTCCTTTCGGCACGTATGGCCAATTCTATTAATAACTAATGGAGATGTTATGTACAAAGGGAGCTGCCTTTGTGGAGGCGTTAAGATTTCTATCCGTGGTGGAGTGAAGGATATTATTCACTGCCATTGTTCCCTTTGTCGTAAGTCTAGCGGAACTGCCTTTGCTACCAATGGCTTCGTAGACGCAGGCGGATTAACAATTGATCAAGGGAGGCATCTGATCGGCTCATTCGAGCTTCGCCCGGGAAAGAGTCGGCACTTTTGTAAGGTATGTGCATCGCCGATCTACAGCTCAAATTCTGAAGACCCTTCAAGGTTCCGCCTTCGCCTTGGCATTCTTGATTCAGATATTCAGGAGCGCCCAATTTCTCACAACTTTGTAACTTCAAGGGCAAACTGGGACAGTCTGGATATCTTGCCTCGCTATGAGGCCCATGAGCCGAGTAGACGTAAGGGAGGGGCAGATTAGAATACATCCATTACTTTGATATTAGGGGTCAGGCTGATTAGCGATTGTCTGTGCCCCCAAGAAGGGGGCACAACAAAGTTCTTTAACAACAACTGCGATTCGCGCAGGAGTTATCTTGATTGTTGATACTAATTTTACCAGTACCTAAGTAAGTATTTTCTGATAGATAGAAATCTACAAATTGCTGCTCAAAATCTTCAGGCACCGATTTTTCTGCGAGCCCCGTCTGCAGCATCTTGGCCTGCCAAGCCTTCATTTTCGGAAAGTCCGCCAGGAAATCATATCCCGAATGGAGCTCAATAATGGCGGCACGATGTAGTATTGGTAGCCATGCGATATCGACGTCACTTAGCCTTGCGTCTTTAAAGAAAGGCCCATTTCCAATAGTTTTTTCGACTTTCTCAAGGGCTTTGTCAAGTTTGTTGCTACGTTCCTCCAAGGTCTGCTTATCGGCGCTACGTTGAGCTGAACATTGCACCAGGTAATGCTTTGCGGCCTGGTAACTCCAGGCCCTATCAAGGGCGCGCTGTTCAGGGCTGATGTCTGGTTCCAGGCGGGGGTAGATGTCATTTAGGTATTCAACGATTGCGTCGGACTCAAATAGAGCTATGCCACTTTCCGTTATGAGTACTGGCACTTGCCCGTTCGGAGACACATCCAGGAACCACTGTGGTTTGTCCTTAAGCCGGATGTATTGGATTTTGTAGGGAATCTTTCTGGCCTCAAGAAGAGCGGTCACCCGTTGTACAAAGGGGCAAATTTTAAAGCTAATGACCTCAAGCATTTTGATCCTCATCTCTAGTGTATATATCTATAAGACGGGCCACTCTTAAAAAGGACGATAAGATTTCAACAATTTCTGTATTTATTGGACTTAGGAACGTAGTCAATCACGGCTCCGTGACTATCGAGTGTCAGGTGGCAGCAATCCTCAAATAGACTGCGCAGTTCCCTTCTACTTTTTTGTACCCGGGACTTGACAGTAGAGTAGGGGATCCCATGTTCCTCAGAATAAGCCTTTTGCGACTGGCCATTTAGCTCGATTACTATCAGCAGTTCTGCCGATTGAGGTGGCAGCCCTTTAATGAAGGGTTCTATACATGCCGATAAACTTTGTTGTGTATTGGTGTCTTCCTCTATCGTAAAAGAATCGTCTAGGGTCACCTCTTTTACTCTTCCTTTCTTACGATAGAAGTCAATCACCGCGTGATTGGCGACCTGAAATAACCAGGACTTGATACTCTTTTGGTCTCTGATCGTATGGATATTCTTGTGGGTTCTGATCAGAATCTCCTGAAGAATATCATCCACCATATCGGGTGATGAGATCCTGGAATGGAGGAAAGCTTTGAGGGCTGCGCTGTATTTCTTCCAGATAGAATCAATGGTCATATTTCATTACTGCTTTTCAGTCTCTCCGCAGAGGGTCATAAGCTTCACGGAGCAATAAAAATTATAGTTGCCGCAATACTAGCGGCATTTAATTGAACCATATGATTTTAGCAATGTTACGCTGTCAATCATATTTAAAGGCCATATAGCCTAGTGAAACTGGTAGCCGCCGTTCGTATTCTCGATTGCAAACAATATTAGAATCCTATGTGTCAGCAATTATTGGAAGGCATGCGGTTTGGGGTGGTGGGGGATAGTAGCATAATGTCTTGAGAGCGCATTTAGAAATGTGACTTTCCTAAATGCTAAATGCAAAGCGCGGTGTATAAAAGTAAAGCATTTTACAGAAGTGATGATCTTAATCTAATTCTTCTTTTTCTGGATAATGATGAGCTTGATAGGTTGGAGACCCGCCGATTATGAACTGAAGTTGTCATGTTAATCCTAGCGGGCCTGTAATACGATATATTTCCTAAAGTGCCATAGGATGTAATCCGCTCTAAAGTCTAGGGACATGAGAAATCTAATGCCGTGTTAGACCTGATCTCCGGCTTGCTTCAAACAGGAACCAAGCCCGTTTTTCCGACTGATCAATAAATTCTTCCAGTAAACTCGCTGTTGCAACATCATGGTGGTCATCACACAACTCATGCACTTCACGCATAAAAGCAACAAGCTCCTGATTGTCTTCGCATAATTCCGCTAGCATGTCTTGTGGGTCTACAAAGTCGGAGTTGTTATCAGTTGAGCGTTGCAATTTGGCGATATGACTTATGGAACGCAATGTGGTGCCTCCCAGCTTGCGCACACGTTCAGCCAGCGCGTCGGTCATGTCCAATACTTCTTCTGACTGATCATCGAACAGCAAGTGGTAGTCGCGAAAGTGTGGGCCGCTCACATGCCAGTGGAAATTCTTGGTTTTCATAAACAGCCCGAAGGTATCTGCCAGCAATGTATTCACTGCGCTGGTAATGTCTTCACGCGCGCTCTCACTCAAGTCTGTTGGGGTATTGAGTTGTGCGAGCTCTTTAGTACGCAGCGTTTCTCTTGCTGACTTCCTCATAGTAAACCTCGTGTCTTTCACGTTCAGAAAAGGAGAGAAACCAAAATGAAGAAAAATATGCCAATCAGGCTAAGGGTAGACAGTGGTGACGTGACTAGCCATTCGCGATATTCAAGAAGCAGGTTGGTATCTGGGCGGGTGTCAAATCTTAAGCGTTAATAACAGTAGTGCAAGGTACCTATAGTATATTAAAAGGTATCGATCTTCTGGTTAAGGTTGGCACAAGAAGGCTGTTAGAGGAATTTATATGGCTCCCATCAATGTGTTGGCTTTGTGTGGTAGTCTCAGAACAGAATCTTTTAATAAAAAGCTGATGCATCAAGCCATTCAGTTAGCGCCGAAGGAATTAGAATTTTACCTTAGGAAAATTGATGATATTCCTTTGTACAATGAAGATGTAAAGAATGTTGGTTTTCCAAAAAGTGTTGATCAATTAAATCAGCTTCTCTTTGCTTCTGATGCCGTGCTGATTGTCACGCCAGAATATAATTATTCAATGCCTGGGGTGTTAAAGAATACGATTGATTGGTTGTCTCGGTATGAACCACAAGGGTTTTATAATAAGCCGGTTGCAATCATGGGGGCTAGCCCTGGCCGTATGGGTACTTGTCGGTGTCAGTATCATTTGCGGCAGGTGATGGTGTTTTTGAAAGCGTGGGTTCTCAATGAGCCAGAAATTATGGTAAGTGATGCCTCCAGGGCTTTCGATCAGTATGGGCGATTGGTCGATGATAGGGTTGAAAAGCTCGTGCAAAGCCAGATGCAGAACTTATCCAGAATGGTCCACCGGGGATGAGGAGCAGGGTGGTAAATTCCGTCTTCGTTTATAAGAATTACATACATTCATAAATATGATCCATTTAGATAGATATTATCTTGATTTGCGCTGAGTAGATATGCCTATTGCGATGGGGTGTCTTGCATTCGATATTTATCATCTCTAGTCTCTGGATGCTAGATTTTATGTGAGTCAGGCAAAAAGGAATTGCGATGAAGAATTTTATGGTTAGAGCTTGGGGATCGAATAAATCAATCTTATTATTTTTGGCTTTAATGTTAATTTTCAGAAGTGCTGTAGCTGATTGGAGCGATGTGCCAACAGGTTCTATGAGGCCGACAATTGTTGAAGGTGATCGAATCCTTGTCAATAAAATGGCTTACGATGTTCGTGTACCGTTTACACATTTTTCCCTTTATCAACTTTCCAACCCAGATAGGGGGGATATAGTAGTTTTTGATTCTAAAGTTTCCGGAAAGAGGCTAGTAAAACGTGTTGTTGGTGTTCCAGGGGATAATGTTAGGATGAAAAATAATATTTTAACAATTAATGGGCGGCGGCTTGATTATGAGCTTGTTAAAGCTGATGGTGATAGCCTGGATAAAATAGAAAATCTGCTAGGTGTTGAGCACTTCGTCAGAGTTGACAAACACTCTTCCCCAATGTCGAGTTTTAGCGCTGGCACTATCCCCTCAGGTCATTACTTAGCCCTTGGGGATAACAGAGATAACAGCGCTGATTCCAGGGTCATAGGTCTTATTCCCCGAAAGGAAATAGTCGGCAGGGCAAGTCGTGTTGTTTTTTCTCTGGACTATGAGAATCGCTTTCTTCCTCGTGAAGCGCGTTTTTTGAAGTCGTTGTAAATTTTAAGGGCAACCTGGAAGAGGCATAAACTTCAAGGGAGGGGTTTGGATCTGAGGAGTATATTTAATCGTAATTAGTAAGTGCGTGGAGTAGGGGTTCGCCAGTAACTTAACCCCAATGCGTATTGTTGGGTCATATTTAGTAAATCACTTGAGGGAATTTATGACTGGTATGGCCGGATCTACCGAAGGGTTGCTTGACTCTTCATTGAGTGATGAGTTTCTTATGTAAGCTGCCAACTTTTTGATCAAGTTAAAACTGAGTTGAAGTGGGGCTGGGGCTTCAAATTCTGAGGAAAAAAATATAGAGAAGCGTTCCTACTAGAGGGGACAATAACTATCTAACTTTGAAGTGCTGTGTGGTGCCCGGGGCCGGACTTGAACCGGCACGGCCGTGAAGCCGGGAGATTTTAAGTCTCCTGTGTCTACCAATTCCACCACCCGGGCAGTTCCTTTGCGAGGGGGACCTTAGCTTTTTGCTCTGTCCTTCATCCTCACTTCCAGCGCAATTCACAGGACTTTGCGATGAAAAGGAAAATGGAGGCTAGGGTCGGAATCGAACCGGCGTACACGGAGTTGCAGTCCGCTGCATGACCACTCTGCCACCTAGCCTTTTATTTCACACTTAGTGCGAAATGGAACGCTGCGAATTCTATCTGATAAATCTGAAAAATCCTAGCGTTTTCTTATACTTACGTGCACTTGGCTGCGTAAGAGGTCGCTATTCTATGGACTCCCGGAGATTAGTCAAGCGTTGATTTCAACATTATGAAAAAGAAAGGTGAAAAAGTCGGGAAAGTTCCTGTGGAACGGTTAGGCAGAAGGCGTAATAACTTTTAGCACTGCTCCCAATGAACCTATTTCCATTTGTTCTAAATTTATTTTCAGCGCTGCTGGCAATCTTTCATGTGTGTTCGATACTGTCTTTATCTGGCTAGCACGTCTCCCCCAAAACGTGTTTAGTAGCGCCGGTAGAGCAGACTGAAATGGCTTGCTCTCTGTGTAGCAAGGATGAAATCCTCCAAGTTTCACTCCTAATGGTCTTGGCCCTGACGCTCTCCCCCCCCGTCGTCAGGGCTTTTTTTTATTTGCGTTTTGGCGTTTTACCGACCCTCGTCGGTAAGGTTTTCCACCGCCAGGGTTTTTATAGGTTGGCCCGCAGCTTGTTCGGATAGCTCACGGAATCGTTCCAGGGTCACTTCTCCCCGGGTGCTTGCCAGCTCCCGCGCTACATTATCAATACTGGCTTTTCCGCCGCTAGCCTTTCGAATTTCATTATCCAGCTCCAGCATAACTACGGCAGCACGGGCAGTGACTGGGCCCGAAGAGCGTCTAACCAAAAGAGAGGGGGCCTTTTTGCCCCAGCGTGCTAGTTTATCCATAGCCTCCTGGTAGCGGTCCTCACTAATTCCGCCGGTGCGACGTAGGATTTCAAGCGAGTAAAATTCAGCCAAGCCTTCAACAATCCAATCGCTCCGATCGTCCCCATGGATGCCTGTACCGACGTGTACCAGCTCATGGATCATGCTGCTGGTACGGTTTCCACTGATTAGTGGTCGATCAGCATGCATAAATAATGATCGGGTACCTGATAAGCCGCCACGCCACATTGGATCATCTGCTGTAACGATCAATAAGTGATCGGGAAAAAGCGGAAAAATTTTCTTTAACTCCGGCAGGTTCCAGTTAAGGAAGGCGAGGATATCCTGGCGGTGTATATTTTGGTCTTTGGGGCCGGAAATCCGGGTTTCGGTTCCCGCGATGATATCCTGGCGGCTGCCAATTTTGCCCACGATCATCCACCCTTTGGGCCTTACAAAGCGACGTTTTGGATCAGATAGCCGGTATAGATTATTTTCAATCTTTGGATAGGGCAGGGCAGATGACCAGCCTTTGGGCATGTCTAGCTTTAGGCGTGCATTTGAACGTCCACGGCTGGTCGCAGAGATGGGGGCTATTAACTTGTCACTGCGGAGGATTGCCCAGTCTTCGGTAATTCTGGAGTCATACCCGCCATTGCTCCTCTGGTTGTCTATCACAAAGCTGTAGCTGAGCTTTGCCTGACGGCCTTTAGGGCGCCAGACTGCCTTGTCACCTTTAATCTCAAGAGGGTCTGTACTTTTAAGATCCTTGTAGCGACCCGAACTTAAATTGATCGTGAGTTTACTGGGGATACTCTTCCCGCTAAGTGCCAATTCCACCCGCGCGAGTTTGGTTTCCGGGTCTATTTTCGCTGTGTAAAGCAAGTCATAAGCCCAGGTGGCCGGGGTGATAGAAAGGAGGAGTATGGAGAGAGTAAGCAGTCTTGTAAGCATCATTTTTTGGCAGGAAATCCAACAGGTTGAGATTTGGACAGCTTCCAAGCCTACAGGTGCCCAAGTGTCACCTTCAAGCAAATTGGCGAGAGTAAGGCACCTGTGTCTACCAGCTCCCGGTGACTGAAGTTATCAATTAGCATTAAACACTAACAAAAAGTATACACTTATAAAGTCGTTATCAATGTGCAAATCTGACAACACCAGAAATATCCCCATTCTTTGTTAATCAATAACGGGGGAGAAGGGTTATGAGCCCTGATTTACGAGGTCGTAAACCATGTGTGTAAAGGAACCGGTAGTGGGTTTTACGCTGAACGTTTGATTTTTTCCTGTACTAACCAATAGGAAACGCCCAGTGCGATAGTGACCATGGCGATACCTATGATCTGTTCAGAGCTTACCAGTCCAAGGTCGAGAACAATTACTTTACGGGCCACAGCCATAAGGGCAGTAGCCAGAACTAACTGGACGGGTACGACATTGGTGCCCAGATACAAGCGTATATTGGTAAAAATCTCGATTGCGATCAGGACAGCCAGAAAGGCTCCGAATGTTGCGAGGATGTCCTCCATGTCGAGCAGGAGGAATGGGGGAGACTTGAGTTTCTCATAAAGCACATAAATCACATCGGCAATGGTCCAAAAAATAACCATGACCATAAGAATGGCTAGAAATCTAACCGCTGCCTTGATCGCCCGGTGCAGCTGATTGATCAGGGGGTCGTCATGTTCCTCATGAATTTCTTCGTATTTCATGGGCCTTTCTCTTTCCCTGGTGGCAGGGTGATGCTTTAGCTTGAATATATGTCAAAACCACCAGGTCAGCTATTTGGACTACTTCAGTGGATTGAAGGGAGAGTGGTTGAAAAATAGCAGGAAGTTGTGGGTAGAAGAGTTATCTGGATGAAAAGAGCTATCAATCCACTATGCGATGAAAATAGATGTCATCCAGACGCAAAAAAACCCGCTTAGTGCGGGTTTTGAGATCTGGTCGGTGAGAGAGGATTCGAACCTCCGACCCCTTCGTCCCGAACGAAGTGCGCTACCAGGCTGCGCTACTCACCGACTTATTGGTCTCGCTTCATCAGCGAAGTGGGCGGCATTATAGCAACCTTTTTTTTACTGTAAACCATTGATTTAACTTTTAATTTGTCGAATTAGGCCCTCTTGCGCAGTGGAGGCTACCAGTACGCCGTCGCGGGTAAAAATCTGGCCACGGGCAAATCCGCGTGCGCCAGTAGCGGAAGGGCTGTCGGTTACATAGAGGAGCCACTGGTCCAGGCGGAAGTCCCGGTGGAACCACATCGCATGATCGACGCTGGCCGGCATTAAGTGGGGGTCGAACAAAGAAATATGGTGTGGCTGTAAGGAGGTTCCAAGCAATCCCATGTCCGATGCGTAACAGAGCGCAGCGCGGTGCTCCATAGGGTCATCAGACATCTCACCCTCGGCGCGGAGCCAGAACATGCACTTCGCTTCACTTAGCTCGGCACCAAAGTAGCTTTTAGGATCTACCGGGCGGAAGTCAATCATATAGCGGCGCTGATCATATTGTGGGCTGACTAAGCCTGCCTCAAGCGCCAGTTGCTGCGTATTCTTTAGGTTCTCTGGGGCAGGAATCCCTTCGCATGGCATATCAGCCTGGTGATCGAATCCGGGCTCCTTGATCTGGAACGAAGCAGACATGTTGAAAATTGCCCGACCTCGTTGCTTTGCGACAACGCGGCGAGTGGTGAAGCTACCTCCATCGCGGATAGGGTCCACCTCATAGATCACCGGTAGTTCGCTGGAGCCGGGGCGCAAAAAATAGGAGTGCAGGGAGTGTGGCAAACGATCTTCAACAGTGCGTGTAGCGGCCATCAGTGCTTGCCCAAGCACCTGGCCTCCAAATAGTACTTTTCGATAATTTTCGACGTGGTGACGACTGCGAAAGAGATTGCGATCCAGCTCTTCTACGTCGAGTAGTTTGCTCAGCTTTTCCAACATGGACGACTCTACCTGTTACCTAATAGTGATAGTCGGAATAATCCGGGCAGGCATTTCAATCTTGCCCGAAGCGGCGATGATAGCAGCCAAATGTACTATCTCCATTCACATTTTGAACGAATTCGATCGACTGGTCACTCCAATACCGAATCGCAGTTGTGTATGGCCAAATCATATAACCCATTAAATTTGAAAAAATATGCTCTTGATTTTTTCAATTTGTCGATTGTGTGCTTATTGATGTGATATAACGCGCCATATAGTGCCTGGGAGAGATGTCTTGAGGCGTAACCCCGGCCGATTAATTACCGATAAAAATGCAATAACGGGAAAGGAATGTTGCCAGATGCCACATCACGATATTGATATTCGTCCACCGCAAAACTTTGGCAAGGTAGTTAGCAGACATCGTACTGCAAAGGCGGTGGCTGGAGTGGTAGGGTCCGCAGCTTACTATGGCACCTGGGGTGCACAAACCGCTACGGGTGCAACACTTACAGGCCTTGCAACCGGGGCTGCTGTAGCCACTTCGGCTACGGGCGTAGGCTTAATCGTTGCCGGGACGGCGCTCTCTGTCGGTTACGCTGGCTTGGCCGCCAGGTCAGCATACAAAACTCACAACCACCTCAATGGTCTTAAAAAGATCTTTCAAGAAAGAAAATCTTTTGAATGTACATGTAAGGGCTCTGTTGCACACGATTATATTTCGGGGCAGGTACTGCCCTATATTATTGAGCAAAAGACGAAAAAGCTGCACCGCAAGATGGTAGAAGCCACCCCGGGAGTTTCCACTTTAGAGTACAGCCGCAAAGCGATAAAGAATCTATATAAGCGCGCCCAAGGGACTCTTGGCAAGAAGCGCACATTTGCCGCCGAATGGCTGGCTCAGCACCTCATATCCCATGACTGTGAGTTGGCAAACGCTATTGTGGCGGAGCTTTATAGTGAGGAAGAGATGCTTTGGATTCGTACTCAGGACAACGATGTCGTAGCTCCCTTACTGGAGCTTAAGATGAAGTCGGTTTAGGGGGCAGGTGCTTAAAGCGCTGTTTTGGGAAAGCACCTGCTTGCGGGTGGGTAATGGACTACCTGCCAAAATTTTTGATAGCTCCAATGTTTTTTATTCCCGTAAGCTCCTACTCTGAGAATTCTATGTCTTCGATAACTGGCGCCAACTTTTTCGGGTGACGTTCCCCTCCACACTCTGTATCTTGCACTAATAGCACAAAAATTGAGCAAAACAGGCTAAAATTTTTAATATTTGAGTGTCTAATTTCTCGATTCACTTTTCCAACCGAGTTGAATTGCCTATCATTCATGAATGAATAGTCAATTTCAGTCCCCATTATTACGGGCAGAGAAGGTCGGAAGTATGGATAAGGCAAAAGAGAAGGTTCAGAGGTTTCGCGCGAGAGAGCAGCGCATCCTGGATGCGGCTCTGGAGCTTCTGCTGGAGCACGGTGAAGAAAAGGTCACGGTCGAGCAGATCGCCGAGCGGGTAGATATTGGTAAGGGCACCATCTACAAGCACTTCATTTCAAAGACAGAGATTTACATGCGTTTGCTGATGGACTACGAGAGGTCCCTCGCTGAACGCCTGAAGGTAGCTGTTGAGAATGCTGAAGAAAAAGGCGATATCACAGCTCCAGCCAGAGCCTATTTTGAGTCCCGTATGGCTGATCCGGGCAAGGACAGGCTCTTCCAGCGGTTGGAAGAGAAAATAATCACCCTCAATTTAGCTCCGGAGATGATTTCTGAGCTACATGCCATTCGCAACTCCAATGCTTCTGCCCTGAACCGGGTGTTTGAACGAAGGATGGAGCAGGGCATGCTGAAGAAGGTGCCTGCCTACTATTACTATTCAACCTATTGGGCCCTGGTTCAGGGTGCAGTAGAGCTTTATCACTCCAAGTCGTTTGCTGACGTGATTGAGGACCGAGAGGGCCTGATGGAGTTCATCATGGACGTGGGGGTCCATATCGGAGATATTTCCTCCCGCAAGCCACCGGCAAGCAGTCATACCACTGGTCAAGCTGCGGGGCCGTCCTTTGGCTGAGCCACTTTTCGAGCAGCTGCAAAAACTACAGAGGGAGTTCCACGGATATCCTCCGGTTGAAAAGTGGAACCCCGACCTCTGTGGCGACATGGATATGGTCATCAAGCATGATGGTCGCTGGATTCATGAAGGGACAGAAATAAAGCGGCACACACTGGTTAAGCTGTTTGCGAGCATCCTCAAGCGGGAAGGGGATGAATATTTCCTGGTGACTCCAGTGGAGAAGCTGCGCATACTGGTGGAAGATGTACCTTTTGTGGCGACACAGGTGGCACGTAATCCGAATAGTGATGCTCAGACCTTACTTTTCACAACCAATGTGGGTGATGTGATCGCACTAGACGAAGACCGCAATTGGCACCTAAAGGAGTTTGGCGCCCCCCAGCAACTAATTCCTTACCTGGAGGTTCGTGGTGGCCTTCAAGCCAGGGTTTCCCGTGATGTGTTCTACCAGCTGGTCGATTGGGCTCAAGAAGCTAATAATGGCCCCAGTGATACCGGGAAACTTTTTGTGCGTAGTGCCGGCAAGGATTTTCTGCTCGGTTCTTATAATTGATTTTTGAAAAACTGCCATTTTAGGGCCAGCGTTCTGCTGGCTCTAAGCTTCTTTTCTTTGCCTTATTACTTAGTCTTATATTAAGCCGGAGGCTTTTGCTTTTCCTGTTTTCTCTCCTTGCTGGTTTTCTATATGTACTGAATGTTGTACGTATTACTTAATTGATACGGATTTATTAAATATCCATATTTTATTCATTTACTTGAAAGCTGAATGAAATTTGAAAGCAATAAAACATTCCAAAAAGTGTAAAGCTGGGTGTTTTATTGCAAAAATTACTGAAAATATATAAAAAGTTAACAAGTTCGCAACACGGCATTTCTACACTCCCCCGCGTCCTAACCGCTTAAGCGAATAAATTAAACAGAAATTTAGGCAGTCAACAGTGTGTTGTTTGGCTTAGTAGGGCTATCCAATAGCTTTTCGTACTGATTGACTGTTTTTCAAGGATTACATTCCTGTGGGGGAGATATGAAACGCATACAAAATCAGATCATTCTGGCTGCCGCCATTACAGCTTTACTGGCGGGTTGTGACGGTGGTGGAGTGAGTGTTGAGCCTAAGACTGTTGATAATTCAGTAGACAACTCTGTCGATAATTCTGGTGGCGGATCTTCTGAAAATCCCTGCGCAATGATCGAAAGTACGGGGGTACAAGGCTCTTTTGAAAGCGGTAACTGTCGATATGGAGCCGACTTTGTTTCCGCGTCTAATCCTTTAACCGAGGACTTGTATCTTCCTGCGCTTTCAGATGATGGCGCGCACATTTTTGACGGTAGTCTCTTTGTTGGTGAAAACTACTCCAGTGATGCCGACTTACAGGCTGCCGATATTACCCAGGGCGGTGATGGCGTCAAATTGGAAATACAAGCCGGGGCAACCGTTGCCTTTAAGGATAACTCAGCCTTTATGGTTGTAAATCGTGGTTCACAGGTTTTTGCCCGTGGTACTGAATCCGCACCAATTACATTTACCTCTGAAACCGATGTGCGCGGCACTGTAACTGCAGACGCCGTATCCCAGTGGGGTGGAATGGTTATCAACGGTTTTGGTGTAACCAATAAGTGCAAATACTCAGGCTCAATTGCCGGTGGAGATCTCACCTTGGATGGCGAGTGTCATGTTGCCGCTGAAGGTTCCACTGACGATAACACCTCATACTACGGTGGAGACAACAATGGAGATAACTCTGGCGAGCTTTCCTATGTTGTTGTAAAGCACACGGGTGCCCTGGTTGCTAGTGGTGATGAATTAAATGGCATCTCTTTTGATGCAGTTGGCAGCGGCACAGTGATAAATAACCTGCAAACTTATTCCACTTTTGATGATGGAATTGAGTTCTTTGGTGGTGCAGTAGACGTTAGCAATTATGTTGCTCTCTATGTGCGAGATGATTCAATCGATATTGATGAAGGTTATCGTGGAAGGATTACCAATGCCTTGGTTGTACAGAGTGAAAATGATGGGAACCACTGTATTGAGGCAGATGGAATCGGTTCTTACAAAGATACGATTGATTATACCGCTCTGATTGATCAGGGTCTGAACAGCCGCCCAATGATTGATGGTCTGACTTGTATCGTTTCTGCTCAAAAAGAAGGTACTCATGATCCGGGTGCAGGTTGGCGTCTGCGTGAGGGTATCTATCCAATGATTACGAATTCCATAATTGTTGCTTCTTTTAAAGCTGATGAAACGTCAGATGATGGTAGCAATTACTGTCTGCGTATGGAGAGTGTTCAAACGCGCAATGAAGCAACCTCTGGTACGGAAGTAGCCCTGACCTCCAACATCTTTGCTTGTGAGGATCGCACCAAGACAGATGAAGATACCTTTGATCTGGAGGCGTGGGCTGTAGATAGCGGCAATCAGTTTGCTCCAATTTCAGGAGCGTTGAGCCCAACTATCGGCATTGATACTAACTTTATTCTGCTAGACGGCACTCCAGCAATCTATACCGTGGGCGCCGACCAGCAGCGAATCAACGACGCGGAACCCGCTGTCACCGCGTTTGAGCGTGCTTATTTGGGTGCACTTGATATCAACGGTACTGATTGGACTCAAGGCTGGACTTATGGCTTACATCAAGGCAGCCGTGCACAGCCTCTCTGGTTTGAATAATTAGCCAAAGATGTGGTTAGGGGAAGCTCTCCTGATCTTGCAGGGCGCCGCCTTCGCTGATGGAGTCGGCGCCCTGCTTGGTTTAGACACCCAATAATGGGAATGATAAGAGGCCTATGTGATGGCTAAATATGAAAATTTTCAGAGGGTGCCGCTGGTAATGGCTATTGCCGCGGCCACTGCTATTGCTCCTGGTGTAATTGCCCAGGATGCAGATCTTGTGGAAAAAGAGACTGGTTCGATACAAAGTCTTGAAGAAGTAATGGTCCAGGGGCGTTTAAGGGGCTCGGCGGAATCTCTGGTTAGTGAGCGCCTGGAAGAGGAGGTGGTCACCGACATCCTCGGTGCTGAGATGATTGGTCGGGTAGGGGACTCAACGGTGGCTGCGGCGTTACGCAGGGTGTCGGGACTATCGCTAGTGAGCGATAAATTTGTTTATGTGCGGGGATTGGGAGAGCGTTACTCCAGTACCACGCTGAATGGCGCTACGGTACCCTCACCGGACTTGACGAGAAATGTGATTCCCCTCGATCTATTTCCCACCTCTATCGTGGATTCGCTGGCTGTACAGAAAAGTTACTCTGCTGACCAGGCCGCGAGTTTTGGCGGTGGAAATGTGGATATTCGGACAAAGGGAATTCCAGATGATCTTACGTATTCAATTGAATTGGGGACAGGAGCCAACTCAGAAACCAGCGGTGAAGTTCTGAGCTATCGGGGAGGGGGTAATGATCACTTCGGAACCGATGACGGAACCAGGGCGCTACCGGGCGAAATCTCTGTTGCGTTAAAGCGCTTCAGGGGTGGTTTGGGAATTTCTGATATTAGAAAAATTCTGATTGAGGAGGGAAAGCAGTATTCCAGTGAGCAGGAAGCTGATGCTGCAGCCCGGGGGCTAAATCGTGAGCTGGCCCTAAACCTTAATCGTGATATTGCCATCGAAGAGGAGTCCAGCGATCCTGATGGTGATGTGAAAGCGAGTGTAGGTAATCGTTTTTATCTCGGTGATAAATGGGAGTTGGGGCTTCTGGCTGGTGCCTCATATAAAAGCGAGTGGAGAGAGTCTGAGAGAACTCTGCGCAATTTCGGGGCTCCCAATGAGCAATTAAACAACCGTAGCAAGTCTACATACTCAGTGGATATCAGCGGAAACTTAAATTTAGGTTTGCGCTTTGCGGATGAGCATGTAATCGAAAATACAAGCCTCTTTCTACGTAACACTGATGATGAAACTTCTATCACCGATTACTTTAATGAAAATCGTCAGGTATCAGATGGTTCTGGCTATCGTGAGTATTTGTTGAAATATGAAGAGAGGGAGTTGGCCCTGAATCAGGTCAAGGGTAGCCACTCCTTGGGGCCTGAGACCAAAGCTATCCTTCCTTTTGATTTTTTCAACTGGGTTCCGGAAGAGGTGGTTTTCGACTGGTTCTATTCGGACGCGACAGCGACCACGGATATTCCTAATCAGGTGGATGTTATTTCCGATACGGTTACTGATCCTGCGACAGGCGAAGTGTTGAGTTCGAAGGTCAGTACAGGCTCGCGAAGCGCGGGGTTCCGCTTCACAGAGCTTGAGGATGACGTTAAAAATTATGGTTGGTCGGCCACCTTACCTTTGGAATTTTCCACTTCCAGCCTGGAGTTAAGCGGTGGTTTTGCCAGGATAGAGAAGGGACGCTCATACAGGCAAACTGAGCTACGCTTGGATATTTTCAGTGTGAACGATGAGGATGTGTTGGGCAGCCCCCTAGATGAAGTATTTAGTGATGATAATATTATCAGCGGCGATAATGACTTTGTTTTTGACTTGGCGGGGAGCAACAAGCAAAGCTATTTAGCTGCAACGGCAACAGATGCAGTGTTTGGTAAATTCGATTGGACGTTCAATGAAGCTTGGCGAATTTCGGCAGGGGCGCGCTGGGAGGATTACAGCCAGGTGGCACTTGAGTGGAACCCATATGGCTACACGATAGATGACCCGCAAGTAACAGCTGACCCGGATGAGTTGCTGGAGGCTGTTTATGCTGAAGATGACATTTACCCATCTTTCTCCCTGACTTATATGGGGTCATTTTGGGCGGAGACGTTCCAGCTTCGTTTGGGGGTTTCAAAAACAGCCGTGCGCCCTGATCTTCGTGAAATTACCGATGCGTTCTATATTGACCCTATTACCGATGAGCAGGTGAAAGGGAACCCCGATGTCAGGCCTTCAGAAATCAACAATTATGATTTACGTGCTGAGTGGTTCTTTGACAGCGGGGACAGTTTGACAGTTTCTGCTTTTTATAAGGATGTGGTTGACCCAATTGAGTTTTTCGAGGCTGCCTCCAGTGATACCAATGTGGCTCGCGAGATTATTAATGCCGAGTCTGGAAAGATTACCGGTATTGAAATCGAAGGCATGAAGCAACTTGGTTTCCTTGGCGATAATATGGAGAGCTTCTTTGTGCAGGGCAATGTAACCTTGCAGGAAACCGAGTTGGTTGCTGGAGATGAGGCTGATGCTCCGACGAATCCGGTGCGTGAAATGACAGGAGCATCCGAATACGTTGTGAATATGTTGATGGGTTTCGACAGCCCTGATGGCAATCACTCTGCGACGCTGGGTTACAACGTTTTTGGAGAGCGCCTGCATCTGGCTGGCCGTAACTTGGATCCAGATTCTTACGAGCAACCTTTCCATTCGCTTGACCTAACTTACTCCTGGTACCCTACTGAGGAGGTGACTATAAAAGCCAAGATGCAAAACCTTCTGGATGAATCAATTGAGATTGAGCGAGATGGCGTTATTGTCTTTGAAGAAAAGCCGGGCCAGACCTTTGCCATAAACGCTCAATATAAATTCTGATCTTCTCTCTCAATAATTTCTGCTGCCTCTTTTTCGCCCGCAGGAATTTTCTCTACTTTTTCACGTTGCAGAGAGTTCAAGTGAAAAAGTAGATATAAAAATGGCGCCGGAAGGCGCCATTTAAGTCGATGGGTTTACATATTTGGGTAGTTGGGACCGCCGCCACCTTCCGGAGTAACCCAAACAATATTCTGGGTTGGGTCTTTAATGTCACAGGTCTTACAGTGAACACAGTTCTGTGCATTTATCTGGAATCGCTTGCCGTTGGCATCCTCAACAACTTCGTATACGCCGGCGGGGCAGTAGCGCTGTGCCGGTTCGTCATAGATTGGCAGGTTGTGGTTCAGCGGAATCTCCGCATCCTTCAGGATCAGATGGCAGGGCTGATCTTCCTCGTGATTTGTGTTGGAAATAAATACAGAGGACAGCTTATCAAAACTAAGTACACCGTCGGGTTTGGGGTAGTCAATTTTTGCACAGTCTGCTGCGGGTTTGAGCTGTGCGTGATCTGCCTTAGTATCGCGCAAGGTCCAGGGCAACTTGCCTTTGAACAGGTTGATATCCACAAAGGCATAAGCGGAGCCAAGGATGTTGCCCCACTTGTGTTGGGCAGGGCCGAAGTTGCGCTGCATATGTAGCTCTTTCCAGGCCCAGCTGTCACGATACCTGGAGGTATAATCGGTCAGCTCCTCGCTGTTGCGGTCTGCGGCAATAGCTTCCACTACGGATTCTGCAGCAATCATGCCAGACTTCATCGCAGTGTGATTTCCCTTGATCTTGGCAAAGTTCAGGGTGCCGGCGTTATCTCCTATTAGAAGCCCGCCAGGAAAAGTCATTTTTGGCTGAGACTGTAGGCCGCCTTTAACAATAGCTCGGGCGCCATAGGCCACGCGCTCGCCACCTTCCAGGTATTGCTTAATCACCGGGTGGTGCTTGTAGCGCTGGAACTCATCAAAGGGGCTGACATGTGGGTTACTGTAGGCCAGATCAGTAATCAGGCCGACCACTACCTGGTTGTCCTCGAGGTGGTAAAGGAAGCCGCCACCGTGGGTGTTGCTTTGATCCAGAGGCCAGCCTGCGGTGTGAACTACCAAGCCCTGTTGGTGTTTTTCAGCAGGTACTTTCCAGATTTCCTTTATGCCTATGCCGTAGTGTTGTGGGTCGGTATCGGCATCCAGTTTGAAGCGCTCAATCAACTGTTTGCCCAGGTGGCCACGGCAGCCTTCGGCAAAAAGTGTGTACTTTGCGTGCAGTTCCATGCCGGGCATGTAGGAGTCTTTCTGCTCCCCATTCAGGCCGATTCCCATATCACCTGTAGCAATGCCTTTTACGGATCCGTCTTCACTATAAAGCACTTCAGATGCGGCGAACCCAGGGAAGATTTCCACTCCCAGATTTTCTGCTTGCTCCGCCAGCCAGCGGCATAGATTTCCAAGGCTGATGATGTAGTTGCCTTCGTTGTGCATGGTGCTGGGCACAAACATATTGGGCACTTTAATGGAGTTTTCATCGCTGCGCAGGACGTAGATGTCATCGCCCTTGACTTCGGTGTTCAGTGGGGCGTCGCGCTCTTTCCAATCAGGGAAAAGTTCATTCAGGGCAGTAGGTTCAAAAACTGCGCCCGAAAGAATGTGGGCACCGACCTCGGAACCCTTCTCCACGACACATACTGAGATGTCTTCATTGAGCTGGCGAATACGGCAGGCCGCTGCCAATCCGGCGGGGCCGGCACCCACGATCACTACATCGTATTCCATTGATTCGCGTTCCACGGCACTCTCCTCAGCAGTTGCATTCAACTTTTTGCGGCCATTCCGGCCTTATCATTTATATTGGTGGCTGATTATATAGGCGTTTAATCAACCCTACCAATTGCATGACTATTCATTTGCTATGGCAAATGCGCTGTATTTCAACAGGTTAGGAATAGGGGATAGACTACCCCAATGGTTGGAAATAGATTTTGTGAATGGCAGTGATGACTTCTATTTGACTATTGATTTTGCCGTATAGAACCGCCACCATACACGCCGTTCAAACACTTGTTTGACCAGAACACCGTATCCGTTCGCGATGTGAATCGTCAGTCGCGGCTGTTAAAAAGCTTATTTAAGACGGGATTTCCATGAAAGTTCTTGTAGCTGTGAAACGCGTTGTTGACTACAACGTCAAGGTTCGCCCTAAGGCGGACGGCACTGACGTTGATACAGCCAACGTCAAAATGTCTATCAACCCCTTTTGCGAAATCGCAGTTGAAGAGGCGGTACGCTTGAAGGAAAAAGGCGTTGTCAGCGAGATAGTCGCCGTTTCCATGGGCTCCAAGCAATGCCAAGAGCAAATTCGTACTGCGCTGGCCCTGGGTGCTGACCGCGGCATATTGGTAGAAACCGATGCGGAGCTGCAGCCTCTGGCCGTGGCCAAGTGCCTGAAGGCGATTGTTGATAAGGAAGAGCCTCAAATGGTCATCCTGGGTAAGCAATCCATCGATGGTGACAATAACCAGACCGGACAAATGCTGGGCGCATTGACTGGAATGGGGCAGGGCACCTTCGCTTCTGAAGTGACTGTGCAGGGTGATGCCGTTAAGGTTACCCGTGAGATTGATGGCGGGCTGCAGACGGTTGAACTGAAGTTGCCTGCGATCGTTACCACCGACTTGCGCTTGAATGAGCCGCGCTACGCTTCTCTGCCGAATATCATGAAGGCCAAGAAGAAGCCCCTCGATACTACTACTCCAGATGAGCTGGGTGTAGATATTACTCCTCGCACCAAAACCCTGAATGTTGAGCCGCCGGCTGAGCGTCAGGCAGGCGTTAAAGTAGCCGACGTTGCGGAACTGGTAGAGAAACTGAAAAACGAGGCGAAGGTAATCTGATGAGCATCCTGGTTATTGCTGAACATGACAACGCCGAGCTGAAGGGCGCTACGCTGAACACCGTAGCCGCAGCCAAAGCCATTGGTGGTGATATCGCAGTGCTGGTTGCCGGCGCTGGTTGTGCTGCCGTAGCAGAAGCTGCAGCAAAGGTAGAAGGTGTAAGTAAAGTACTGCTGGCTGATAATTCCGCCTATGAGCACCAACTGGCTGAAAATGTTGCCAAATTAGTAGCTGATCTAGGTAAGGATTACAGCCACATCCTGGCTCCCGCCACCACCACTGGCAAGAACATGCTGCCGCGTGCTGCCGCACTTCTGGATGTTCAGCCAATCTCCGACATTATCGCTGTAGAGAGTGCTGACACATTCAAGCGTCCGATCTACGCAGGGAATGTTATTGCAACCGTTCAGAGTTCAGATGCTATCAAAGTGATCTCTGTTCGCACCACTGCTTTTGATGCTGTTGCAGTAGAAGGTGGTAGTGCGGCCGTTGAGTCAGTTGATATTACTGATGATGCCGGTGTCTCAACTTTTGTCGGCGAAGAGCTCGCCAAATCCGATCGTCCGGAACTAACTGCCGCTAGCGTGGTCATTTCTGGTGGGCGCGGAATGCAGAATGGTGACAACTTTGAGATGTTGTACAAGCTGGCTGACAAGCTTGGTGCAGCCGTTGGTGCCTCTCGCGCTGCGGTAGATGCCGGTTTTGTTCCCAACGATATGCAGGTTGGTCAAACCGGTAAGATCGTCGCTCCCGATTTGTACATTGCTGTCGGTATCTCCGGCGCTATCCAGCACCTGGCAGGTATGAAGGATTCCAAGGTTATTGTTGCGATCAACAAAGACGAAGAAGCCCCGATCTTCTCCGTTGCCGATTACGGTCTGGTCGCTGATTTGTTTGAAGCTGTTCCCGAGCTTGAAGCAAAGCTGTAATCCTTGATTACTATACTGACCAGTACTGGAAAAGGCGGCGGGTAGCCGCCTTTTTTATTTGAGGCGGAACTAGTGTGCAATTTCGGGGACGAATTTAAGGTTTGCAGCGTTTAACTGGGCAGGAGCGTTGCCTTTCAAAGACTTAGGCAACAAAATAGGCGTCAAAAACCAATAACCTCAAAAAAGTTGAACTTGTATGTGGGTATGTTCATGTCCCCATTAAAGCGAGCCTTTGGCTCAGTTGGCACCGGTTTTGGCCAGGGTGAGTCGCGAAAGGCGATTTCCCGCGGCACCATGGCGGCATCCGCAGTGGGTCTGCTTTGGGTCTCTGGCAACCTGTTCGCCTATGGTTCCCTGTTTATTCCTGCAGAAACTGAAGAATCTCTGCTGGCTGAGCGCAAGAACTCCAGAGTGAGTGCGCCCCAGGCCGCTTCGATACCAAATACCCCTTTCTTTGGCCTCGCCGATGCCAAGGAAAAAGTAGACGTCCCTGAAGTCGATCTTTCCAATCTCCCTATCACCCAATTGAATATTGTCTTATCTGGCGTTTTAGACAGTAGTGACAAGAAAAAAGCTAGCGCACTTGTGGCCGAAAAAGGAAAACCTGCGAAGCGTTTGTATGTAGGGGATTCTCTGCCGGGTGGCGCAGAACTTTATTCTGTTGAGGTAGATCATGTAGTTCTTCGTCGTAATGGCAGGATGGAAAAACTGACCTATCCAGAAGTGGATGGTCGACCGAATGTTCCGCTTAAGAATTACTCCAGCCTTGCTCGCAAGAGTAGCCGAAGCAGTAATACTGCGCAGCGTGGAGAAAATCAGCAGAGTATTCGGGAGCGGATGGAAAAGCTGCGTGAACTTGCTCGCGAACGGCGAGCGCAACGTCAGCCCCAATAAAAACTGTCAACCTAGATTGTTTTGAGTTTTTTGAACATTTACTAGAGCCAGATAAATAATGATGAAGATGTTTTATCGACGGCTGATTGCGGTCGGATTTGGTTTTTTTGTGTCTACTGCAACGCTGGCTCAAGGCCCGGAGAGGGTAACCCTTTCTCTCGATAATGCGGATGTTCGTGACCTGATTAACTGGGCTGCGGATTTCACCGGAAAAAATATTATTGTTCACCCCAATGTCAAGGGAAAAGTCACCGTTGTTGCCGGTGATCCCATGACCCATGAAGAAGCCTTCGATGTTTTTATGTCGGTGCTTCAGGTAAATGGTTTTAGTCTTGTAGAGCAGGGCGGAACCTGGAAAGTAGTGCCTGATGCATTAGCAAAACAGCAAGCGATTCCTGTAGCTGATGCCAACACCCGTGCGCCGGCTGAGTCTCTGGTAGTCCGTACTGTGCGGGTGGAAAATATTTCCGCATCGCAATTGATTGCCATGCTGCGCCCCCTGATTCCTCAGACTGGCCATCTAGCGGCTTACGCTGATACCAATACCCTGATTATTGCGGATCGCGCAGCTAATATTGACCAGATCGTAAGGTTGGTTAATCAATTGGACCGTGCTGGTGCAATTGATATTGAAGTCGTGCCCTTGATGTTTGCCTCCGCAAAAGAGGTCAAGCAGATTCTCACCGATCTTTTGCAGTCGGGTGGTGGTAAAGGGGCTGGTAAGGAAGTACAGCCGTTGCGTATTGCCGTGGATGAACGCTCCAATAGTATTTTGTTGACCGGTGACCCGGTAACTCGCCAGCAGATCAGGTCTGTTATTGCTCGCCTTGACCAGCCGCTGGATGGAGATGGCAATACTGCGGTGGTTTATATCCAGTACTCTAATGCTGCAGACCTCAAGCCAATCCTGGAAGGTATGAGTGGCAGTATTCAGAACACTGAGAAAGATCAGCAGGCGGCGAATGTTGAAGTCAGTATCCAAGTCAATGAATCACTCAATGCTTTGGTTCTTACTGCCCCTCCAGCACTGCTGGAAACCATGAAAGGTGTTATCGCTCGTCTGGATGTGCGTCGTGCTCAGGTGTTGATCGAAGCGATTATTGTTGAGGTTAATGAAAATACCAATAACGAGCTGGGTATCAGCTGGATTGCTGGGGCGGATGATAATGTTGTTGCCGGCTGGAATAACCTTCCGGCTAAAGATGCCGATGGAAATATCAACCCTTTCTCACTACCTCTTGAAAGTCTAACTGGGGCGAATGCATTACATTTAGGTTACCTGAGTGGCACCGACCTTCGTGTCGCAGTGAATGCTCTTGCCACTGCAGGCAACACGAATATCCTCTCCACTCCAACAATTATGGCTTTGGATAATGAGGAGGCTGAGATCCTCGTTGGTCAAAATGTGCCTTTTATCACCGGTGAACAGCTGTTGTCGGGTAGTAATGATGATCCCTTTACCACCATTCAGCGTGAGGATATTGGTACCACACTCAAAGTGACTCCAAGGGTAAATAATAACAACTCTGTAACCCTGGAAATTGAGCAAAAAGTTGAAAACCTTGCTTCGGCCGCGGCTGATGCTGCTGTCGGGGCTTCGGATATTATTACTAGCAAGCGGGAAATACGCACCAAGGTACTCATCGACGATGGTGCAATACTTGTACTGGGTGGATTAATTGAAGATACCGTTAAAGACTCTGTGCAAAAGGTACCCCTGTTAGGGGATATCCCAGGGATAGGCCGCCTGTTCCGCAATAATAAAAAGGAAGTCTTCAAAACTAATTTGATGGTGTTCCTGAAGCCGAAGATCCTGAGTACGCAAGTGGCAGGTTACGAGGAGACCCGCAAACGTTACATGGATCTGCAGCAGAAGCAGATCTATATCAAAGATCGTACAAGCCTGCTGTGGGATTGGCACCGTGGAGATGCATTGCCTGACTTAATGCCGCCAACAGGAACCTATAACGAAAGCCCGGCCCCGGTAGATGGTTCTATCAATGCCGTTGATAACCTGGAGGAAGCCCTGGAGGGGGTGCCAGGTGAGGTTGATGTTGAGGTGCTGGAGGTCGAAGAATCTAAATGACGGCTGAACTAGGAACAGGAACTCCAATAATTCGCCGCCTTCCATACGCTTTCGCCAAGCGTCACAGGGTTCTGTTAGTGGAGCAGGAAGGCCAGCCTATATGCCAGTATGTGGCCCCGTTGAATCCCTCGGCTGTTGCCGAGGTACAGCGAATCAATGGTGCTGTGGTGAGCCTGGAGGCCGTCGAGGAAGAGGCTTTCCAGGTTGCTCTACAGCGACTGTATGAAAACCGTGAAGGAGGAAACCTCTCGGAAGTGGAGGGGCTTGGTGAGGATTTGGATCTTGCCGCGGTTGCAGATTCGTTGCCGGAAACTGAAGATCTGTTGGAGCAGGAAGACGATGCACCTATCGTTAAGCTGATCAACGCAATTTTCGCCGAGTCGCTTAAACAGGGCGCCTCGGATATCCATATTGAGACATTTGAGAAGCGGCTGGTTGTGCGCTTTAGGGTTGATGGCGTTCTGCGGGAGGTACTGCAGCCTCGCCGTGCACTAGCGCCTTTACTGGTCTCCCGGATTAAGGTTATGGCCAAGCTGGATATCGCGGAAAAGCGTGTTCCCCAGGATGGCCGTATTTCTCTTTTGATGGCTGGACGCGAAGTGGATGTACGTGTATCCACCATGCCTTCTTCTGCGGGGGAGCGTGTGGTTATGCGTCTTCTGGATAAGCAGGCTGGTAAGATGGACCTGAGCAAGCTGGGAATGGCGCAGCGCGATCTCAGTGTAATGACGGAACTGCTTTCCCATCCCCACGGCATTATTTTGGTAACCGGACCTACAGGCTCAGGTAAAACCACAACCTTATATGCTGGCCTTGGCAGTATTAACAGCCGTGAGAAAAATATCCTTACGGTTGAAGACCCAGTGGAATACAACCTGGAAGGTGTGGGCCAAACCCAGGTGAATACCAAGGCGGATATGACTTTTGCTCGCGGTTTGCGGGCAATTCTGCGCCAGGATCCCGATGTGGTGATGGTGGGTGAGATCCGTGACCTCGAAACAATGCAAATCGCCATTCAGGCAAGTTTGACTGGCCACTTGGTATTATCCACGCTGCATACCAATACCGCGCTTGGCGCAGTGACCCGACTTGTGGATATGGGAATCGAGCCCTTTTTGCTGTCATCGAGCGTGATTGGTGTGCTCGCGCAGCGCTTGGTGCGGGTACTTTGCCCAGAGTGTAAGCAGCCCCATGTGGCCGATGAAAACGAGCGGCAAGTGCTCGGTGTGGACCCAAATGCGGAAACCATTATTTATCGCCCCAACGGTTGTGAGGAGTGTAACCATAGCGGTTATGTCGGCCGTATTGGCATCTATGAGCTGGTACCGTTGAATGAGGTGATGCGCCAGCTTATTCACGATCGTGCGTCGGAAAGCAAACTGGTGGCCGAAGCGCGTAAATTGGGGCCGAGCATCCGTGATGATGGTATCGCCAAGATTCTGGCGGGTAGGACTTCCCTTGAGGAAGTGATGCGAGTTACCCAGGAGTCCTGAAAGTGGCAGCTTTTGAGTATACAGCCCTTGCGGCATCCGGTCGGAAGAGCAAGGGAACCCTTGAGGCGGATAGTGCCCGTTCCGCGCGCCAACAATTGCGTGCCAAGGGGATGGTACCCCTGGATGTGGCTCCTGCTACTGAGCAATCTGAAAAGAGTGCCGGTGGACTTATGTCTGGTAGCCCAGGCCTCAGCATTAAAAATTTGGCGCTGCTAACACGTCAGATTGCCACTTTGCTGCGTGCCGGTATTCCCCTTGAGGAGACGCTCGGGGCAATCGCCAATCAAACTCGTAACCAAAAAATTCGCAGGGTTGTTCTGGCGGTTCGAGGCAAGATCCTTGAGGGGCATAGTTTTGCTCTCGCCCTGGCGAGCTTCCCACGCGCTTTTCCAAAGCTCTACCGCGCCACGGTAGAGGCTGGTGAACACTCTGGCCATCTCGATGCAGTTCTGGAGCGCCTCGGTGACTACACGGAAGGCCAGCAGCAGTTTCGGCAAAAAGTTCAGCTGGCACTGATCTACCCAGCGGTGCTGGTGTTTATTTGTGTCTTGGTGGTGACCGGCCTGATGGTGTATGTGGTACCCGATGTGATCGAGGTATTTACTGGTACCGGCCAGGAATTGCCAGTACCTACCAGAATCCTGGTTACCCTGAGTGACTTCATCTCTGCCTGGGGCTGGTTGGTGCCCCCGGTATTAGGCGCCATCATCATAGGCATAGTCTTTCTGCTCAAGCGCCCGGCAATACGTTACCGTTTCCACCATCGCTTACTGGATTTACCGGTAATAGGGTGGATGGTACGTGGTGCCCAGAGCGCTCGCTACGTGGGAACCCTGGCCATCTTAACGGGGAGTAGCGTACCGCTGGTACAGGCCATGGGCATTGCCGGCGGAGTAATGAGCAATGATTTTCTGAAAGATAGATTGGAAGGCGCGCAGAAATCTGTGCGCGAGGGTGGTAGCCTGCACAGAGCGCTGGAAGATATCGGGTATTTCCCACCAATGATGGTTTACATGATTGCCAGTGGTGAATCCTCCGGTACCCTCGATGAGATGCTGCAAAGGGCGGCAGAGTCCCAGGAGCAGGATTTACAGGGTGCGGTTACCGCTTTTGTGAGTTTGTTCGAGCCCCTGATGTTGCTGGTAATGGCCGCTATCGTACTATTTATCGTGATGGCTATTATGATGCCGATTATGGGCATGAACGAACTGGCCATGTAAGGCTCAAAGAGAAGCCTTAGGGGCAGTGTCTCCTGTTAATCCTGATTCTGTCAGGGTTTCTCTGATACCTGCTGACTCGGGTGAAGGGGGATGCCTTCCTTGAAGTGAGTCAATATTTTAGAGTGGGGTCACGAAGGATATTGTGGCCCTTGGGGTTCCCAGCTTACGGCTGAACTTGGAGAAAAAAATGCAAAACCTAAGCAAAAATCGCGGCTTCACTCTGATTGAGGTCATGGTAGTGATCGTAATCCTCGGTGTCCTTGGCGCCATGGTCGTGCCCAGTGTACTCGGCAAGACTGGTGAGGCGCGTATGAAAGCAGCTCGCGTTGATCTGCGAGCAATCGAGACAGCGCTTGATATGTACCGTATGGATAACTTCGTTTATCCCAGCTCTGATCAGGGCTTGCAGGCACTGGTTTCCCGTCCGTCAGGTTTCCCGGAGGCCAAGAACTGGACTGAGCCTTACCTGAAGAAATCGCCGAAAGATCCTTGGGGTAATGAATACCAGTACATCAGCCCCGGCAGCTCTGGTCCCTTCGACCTGTTCTCCCTGGGTGCCGATGGCAAACCGGGTGGTGAAGGTGAGTACGCTGATATTTTTGCCGCTGACCTGTAAATCCGGTTCAAGCGACAACTGATGTACAGCCGGAAAGATCAACTGAAATTCACGCGTAACCGGGGCTTTACCCTGGTGGAGATCCTGGTGGTGATTGTGATCATCGCCTCTCTTGCCGGGATGGCGGTTATGTCTTTGGGTAGCTCCGGCGTGCGCGTATGGGAAGGTGAGGTTAGGCGTCTCTCCGCTTTGCTACAGTTGATCTCAGATCGCGCCTTGATCGATAAGAGCCACTATGGCGTGGTTTTGGAACCGGAATCCTACACTGTGGTGCGCTTTAATCCCGCCACCATGACCTGGCAGGCGCCGGATGCTGCTGCCGGTAAGCGCAGCCAGCGCTTCGCGCTTCACGAGCTCCCTCCCAATGTACGCCTTGAGGTGATTGCCGGGGCAGAACTTCCATCGACAGAGTCTACCGAGTTTGCCGAGGAGGAGAGTTCGGATGAGGAAAGCGCGAAGCCACATTTTGTCGCCTTGTCCAGTGGTGAGGTCCTGCCTGTGGAACTGGTGATGTACCTGGTTGATGAGGGTGACTTCGCTCGTGGCGCGACAATTACTTACAACAGCCTCTACGGTTTACAGCTGGAATGGCAGGCTGATGAATTTTAGTGCGCAACGATTTTCTGCCCAGCGGGGATTTACCTTGGTGGAGGTCCTGGTTGCATTAGTGATATTTGGGGTAATCGCAGCCAGTGTGTTGCAGGCCATGCAGCGCAGTGTGCGCCAGCAACGCATTATGGAAGAGCGGCTCGCTGCCAACTGGGTGGCACAACAAATACTTTCCCAAGTGCGATTGCAAACACCCTGGCCACCCGTCGGTGAGCAAAAGGAGGAGGTGACCTTTGCTGAGCGGGAATGGGAAGTGACCGCAAGAGTTGAAGCAACCAGTGAAGAGCGCCTTCGCCATATCACCATCGAAGTGGGCTATCCCGATGCTGAGAACCCGACTCTGACACTGGATGCCTGGGCGGCACAGGAGTAGCTGCAATGATGATCCGCCAACTAAAAGCGCAGTCTGGTTTCACCCTGGTCGAAGTAATGGTTGTGCTGGTATTGGTAGCTATTATCAGCGTCGGCTCCTTCTCCCTGCTGGATATTTTTAGAAGTACAGACCATGTAGTTGAGCAGCGTGCGGAGGAATTACGCCGCTTTTCTATGGCTTTATACCGCCTGGAAGATGATCTTCGCCAGCTGACGGCAAGGCCGATCAAGAATGCCTACAGTGGCTATGAGCCAGCACTGCGCGGGGATGAAGATGAATTCGAGTTTACCCGACTGGGCGCGGCCAATCTGACTGCTGAGCCCAGAGGGGAACTGCAGCGCCTTGGGTACAGCATTGGCTACCCGGAATCCGACGAGCGCGATTCTTTCAGCACTACAGAGGAGGAAGATCCAGGCGCGCTACTGCTGCGAAGCCGCTGGCAGGTGCTGGATCGGGGGCCGGATTCCGAGCCTATTGTTGAGCCCCTGATGATGGGGGTTGAGAGCCTTACCCTGCGCTATTTCGACCCAGAGAGCGAAGCGTGGGTTTCGCAATGGCCCCCGGCTTCCAATGACAATAACCCACCTAATGGCGCAGACCCCCGCTTACCTAAGGCCATTGAGTTTGTCTTACTCACCAGGCAGTACGGTGAGATTCGCCGGGTTTTTCCTTTCTCCACCGTAGAGCCCCCTGGTTCTCAACCTGGTGGGGGCGATTAATCATGTGCGAAGAGAGGCGACTGTGAAGATCCTTGGTGGCCAGCGAGGTGTTGCACTTATTACTGTCTTGTTGGTGATGGTGATTGCTATTGCCTTGGTCTCTCATGCGATCGTTCGAGATCAAATATCCATTAATCGCAGTGGCGCATTGCTTGCCAATACCCAGCTGGCCGAGTTTGTTGAGGGGGCCGAAGCCTGGAGCCGAGTGGCACTGCTGAAAGACTTTGAAGAGGATAAGGAAGCCGAGGAAGCAGCGGACCACGCTCTGGAGGTCTGGGCTTCTCCAGCGTTGCAATTCAATCCCGATAACGGAAAAATTCGTATTAATATCAAAGACTTAAATTCATGTTTTAATGTCAATAATCTTGTTGATAGGTCGGCTAATGACCAGTTTGATATTTTTCGTAGATTGGTGAGTAATGTCACTGGTAAACCGGAGTTGGCGGTGATTATTGCCGATTGGGTGGATGACGACGATACACCGCGCTCGTCCGCAACCGAGGATGACGGCTATCTCGGTAGGGATATCTCACACCGTACTCCGGATACCTCGATCAGTGATGTTTCTGAATTGTCTTCAGTACAGGGAATAGAAGCCGAGGATTGGCAAAAACTTGCTCCTTTTCTCTGTGCATTGCCGGAAACCGGATCCAAGATCAATATCAATTTTGCCTCCCAAGAACTGGTAGAGGCGATTGACCCTTCAGCAAGTATTTCGAAACTGGAACAGCTTCGTGAATCGGGAGAGGTCTTTAGTAACTCTGGGGACTTATCCTCAATCAATATCACCAAGACAGATTCGTTTGTATTCCATAGCCAGCACTTTCTGGCGCGTATCGCTGTCCAATTGGGAGATGGCGAAGACCACCGCCAGTACTGGGAGACTGTGCTCCGGCTTGAGGAAGGCGGAGAAGTAACGGTGAAAGTAGTGCAGCGCCAACGCCGGACATTTTCCGGTGCAATGATGCAGGAGCTACTCGACTATGACGGCACGGCAGAAGAACGAGAGTAGGTAGTCAATAAGATCGTATGTTTAAAAAGAAAAGCCTGAATGAAATAGGCATGCCTGCGGATCCACCAAAGCCATCGCTGGTAATGCTGAGACTCACTGAAAATGCGGATAGAAAGCTCACACTCCATCAGTGGCAGGGGGGTGCCTGGCAGCCTGCTGCATTAGATGATGAATTTATTGCGGCTTTTACCCCTGAATTTGAAACTTCAGAGTTCTCTCAGGAAACTGCTCCCTTGAGCTTTGCCGATGGGGCCAAGGCCTTGTTGTTATTACCTGGCAACTGGGTGTGGAGCGGTGTGGAAACTATTCCCAAAGCTGCACGACGGCAGGCCAATGCCATTGGCTATATGGTGGAAGAGCATCTGGCGGAGGACGTTGAAGATTTGCATTTTGTCTGTACGCCACAGAATGGTGATCTCTGCAGTGTCTATGCCATAGCCAAAGATAAAATGGAAGCGCTGCACAGCCAGGTTGAGCGCTTGCAGTGGCCGCTGGTGGCTGCGGTTGCTGAATATCAGCTACTTGGTCTGCTCGAGGGCGATCTTGCTCTATGGCTAGATGGAGAACAGGCGCATATCTGGCAAGACAGTGGGCAGGGGCTTTCAATTCGCCGTGAATACCTGCAGCCGATGCTCAGTTCCTTACTGGGGGAAAGCGAAACCTTAGAAGAATCTGAGCAAGTAGAGGATGAAGCTGAGGAGAAAAGCCTGCTGCTCTTGGGAGCGCAAGAGAGTGATAACCTGATTGTAGGCGAACTGGAGACGCTATTTGGTGATCGTCTACAGCGCAACCAGCGAGCCCCGGAAGAGGTTTTTCTGGAGCGCTTTAAAGCTGGCAAGCTCAGTAGTTTATTGAGCGGCGACTACCAGCTTTCAGGGGGAGAAGTTGAAGGAGCCTGGTGGCTGAAACCAGCAAAAGTTGCCACTTTTTGTTTTGCCGCCCAACTGCTGTTCTTTGTGGGGGCAGGGGCTTATTTTCAGTGGCAGGCTGGGAAGGCCGAAGAGCAGGCGCGCACCATGTTTACTGAATTGTTTCCCAATACCCGACCCTCTGCGCAAATGCGCCGTCAGTTGGATGGTTTTCTTAAGAGTGCGGGCAGTCAAGGCGGCGCCTTTACCACACAGATGCAACAGCTGAGTAAGGTGTGGACAGAGCAACGGGGTAAGGAACTCAAGTTGCAATCCCTGCGTTTTGATGGCCAGCGGGGTGAAATGGTGTTGCAGTTACAGGCCTCTAACCTGGCGGATCTTGATACATTTGTTAGTAAGTTGTCTGGTAACGGCTTAAAAGCTGACTTACTCGGGGCCAATGAACTGAAGAAAGGTGTATCCGGACGGGTGCGCGTGCGCTGATAGTGACATATTGATGTGCAGAATAAGATTGGTAGTTATTGAAGCATGAAAGAACAAATTGAACAGTGGAAACAGAAGTGGCAGGCACTGTCTTCCAGTGACCAGCGCGCTCTCGCTCTTCTCGCTGTTTTTGCTGGGGGCCTGTTTATAGTCTATGGCCTCTACAGTCCTGCCAAGGGCTTTTTTGAGGAGTCTCGCAGTCGCGCTGAAGAAGCCCAGGAGCTAGTGCAATGGATGGAGTCCCAGCGTCCGGTACTTGCCCGGATCAAGCCTAATAGTTCCGCTGGCAATGCGTCGGGCACTCTTTTGCAAAGGGTGACCACTGCGGCAAAGAACAACCGGATTACCATTAAGCGCTTTGAGCCGGAGGGGGAGAATCGTATCCGCCTCTGGATTGAGGAGGTGCGTTACCAGGATCTGCAGCCATGGCTCAACCAGCTGATGAAAGAGAAGCTATCGGTGCGTACTATCAATCTGGATGCGCTCGCTGAGCAAGGTATGGTCTCCGCTCGCCTGACAATAGAAGGGTAATCCTATCTGCTCCCGCTTAAGCCGCCAGTGATCACTGTCGGTTTTTAGCGGGAAGACTTTCCCAGCATACCTCTGTAATGAATACCTTTTGGGTAGGGCGCTCTGCTCCTCATCCCAGATTTTCGGCCCACAAGCATATAGATTTAGCCGGAATAGCCGCTAAAGGCCCTATACTGAAGTGTGAAAGAGGAAATAGGTGCCACTATGCTTTTTAAAGATGTAACTACCAAGCATTTGGTTGAGGTGGCTGACGTTGTCACGCTTTCAAATCCCTATGAGTTAACTGTGGTTGGCCGCTATCTCTGGGGTGAGGAGATCCAGGATCCAGAGGTTTTCGACAAAACTGACCTGTGCTTTCTGTCTGGTGAGCCGCTGCCTCGTTGCTGGCACGATAGTCGTTATCGTGAGAAGGAGGTGCGCCGTTTGCGCTGTGGCACTCACGCCCAGGAGGATGGTGACTACTATCAAGGGGCGTGAATAGTTAGTCATGTCCGGGGGGAGCGCTGGCTGACCGTATTCTGGCAAGCCTTATCAGTAGTCACTAAGCACTGTACAATGCGCGCCAATTTTTTAAGTGAAGATCCGCATGACTTTTGAGCAGTTTGAAGAGTATTCCCTGTGGTTGGGAATCGGCGCACTTATCATGTTTATGGTGTTTATCGTCTGGAACCTCGCTAAGGATTCCAAGGCGGGGAGGTTCGGAACCTTTATCCTGTTTTTGGCACTGGGTCTCGGATTGCTTGGATTTATTATAAAAACAGTACTGGTTGAAGTGCTTGGGATAGGGTAGGGACTTTTATGTCACTATATACCCAATCTCCCAGGGAAGGTCGCAATGCCACTATTTGATCGCCCTGAACTGAAGGTTCAGAAAGACCGACGTATTTGTCGCGCCACTGATATGCGTATCGCTAAATACAGCCGGCGCGGTATGCTGCTCTCCCTCTGTGCCTTCCTGATTGCCGCCACAATCGGGGATATGCGCCTGGAAGCACCGCGCCTTTTACTGATCCTGGGTGGGGGCTTGGTGATACTCACCCTGATCAGGGGCTACTACGTATTCCGCTTCGACTCCCTTTACAGCGCGGGACCGAACCGCTGGCGAAACCATTATTTCTTCGTCTCTATTCTTGGCTCCATTTGGTGGGGTTTGACACTGTTTTACTTTGTCTACCTGATGGGCTTTGCGCCTGAAACGCACTTTCTGTGGATCTACTCGGTTATATTCTGCTCAAGTGTGACTACGGTATTTTCTCCATATCATCGTTTTCTCACCTGGTTTACTGCCACTTCTCTACTGCCAGCGGCTCTGATGGCTCTGTTCTCGGGAATGGTCCTCGGCACAATTTACGGCACCCTGACCCTTGCTTTTATTTGGCTTACTGCACACCAGGGGCGGCGCGAATCAGAAAATTACTGGGAGCGACTGTCGGCCATGCAGGAGCTACAGCAGCGTGCCAGCAGTCTGGCTGCCGCGCGCAAGCACTCAGAAGCTGCGGTGGAATTGACTAACGAGTTTATCGTTAATATCGGTCAGGAGTTTCGCAGCCAGCTATCAGATGCTCTTGGCGCAATGGCATTATTGGAAGCGGAGCCTCTCAGCGACCGCCAGCGGGAGTGGGTTGAGCTTGCCAAAACCGCCAATAGTCAGCAGCTCAAGCTGGTGGATAATGTTGGGTTATTCACTCGAGTGGCGCGAAAGGATATCCGCCTGCGCCAGGGACCTTTTAATCTGGTCAAAACCATCGAGAAATCTTTTAAGTTTGCCGCCCGCTCCGCCCACGGCCAGGATTTGGAGTTCAATTTCCAGATTGATGACAATCTGCCAGTAATGGTTACCGGGGATAACCGCAAGACGGCCCAGCTAATTCGTAATTTGGTAGATTCAGCAACAGGTATTGCCCAGCGCGGTGAGTTATGGGGGGAAGTTAGCTTTACGCCAATCACGACAGTGGAAGGCCAGTTGAATATTACCCTGATGGATGACGGGCGTGGTGAGATTCTCCCTGATGAAAGCGAATTGTTCGGTGCTTTCTCACGAATGGACACCACTCAGGTTACGACCGGCCTGGGTTTATCGATTGCCAAAGGGCTGGCAGAAGCGATGGGAGGCTACCTGCAATTGCACTCGACTCCCGATGGCAATCGCTATCAAGTGGTAATCAAATTCGATATGGAGCCGAACCAGCGCACTTACCTGACCCCGGATCGCCGTCTGCAGGATAGCGAAGTATTGCTGATTCACCAGAAGGGCCTGTTTATTTCCGGGCTGGTGCAGGTATTACGCTCGTTTGGTATGGATGTGAAATCCCTGCGTTGGTGTGAAGGTTGCGAGTGCGAGGTACAGAAGCTGCTTAAGCTGGCTTTGGAGCGCAATCAGCTGGTAATCCTGGTGCCAGCGATGGGAGATGACACGCTCTTTAACTCGTTAACGCCGTATATGTACAAGGCACACACTGAAGGCAAGGAGTGTCCGGTGATCTGCCTGGGTGGGTTTGGCCAGAAGTCCTCCTTTGCCCAGCTACAGCACGCAGTACCTGCTGCTCAGTATCTCGGCCGTCCAGTGACTCGCAAAGAGTTACATGACGTAATTGTCGAGCGCATATTTGGTGGAATTAAAAAAACTACACGCAGAGTAGTAACTGGGGGGGCTGATCAGCCACGTCAATATTCACTGTTATTGGTAGAGGAGTCCCGTCCACACCAGTGGGTGACAGAGGAAATGCTGCAGGCCTTAGGCTATCAGGTGGATGTTGCAGGCAATGGGGATGAGGCCCTTATTCGCCTCTCCGAAGGCCACTATGACCTGGTGTTGGTAGATTGCCAGCAAAATACTGACCACAGCGCGGAAATTATAGAGATGTTACGCCGCTGGGAAACTGAACACCGGCCCGACGATCGATTGCCAATTGTTGCCCTGACCAGTACTACTGAAGAGCAGTTTGAAGGGCGCTGCTTAGCCGCCGGAATGGACGACTACCTGACAAAGCCTTTAAGTAAAGATTTACTGAGAGAAACCTTAGCCCGTTGGCTTGGGAGTGCGTAAGTCTAAAAAAATCCAGCTGCGGTTTGTTAAGCAGGCTGGAAGTAAAAAAGCCGCGGTAACTGCCGCGGCTTTTTTATGATTAGAATTCGTAGCGAATTCCCATGCGTGCACTCCATAGCGAGGCGTCGGCGACTCGGGTTTGGCCAGCAGGATCATTGAATTCATTGAAAACAAAACGCCCCTGATCATCTATGCTGGCATCAACGGCAGCTTGGAAGCGGGGGAAGGCACCCTCGTACATTACTCCCCAATCATCGTTCAGTAAGTTGCCCAGGTTCTCGATAACAAAGAAAGCATTGAGTCGGTCGTCAGCGCGCCAGCCCGGCAACTCCTGGTCAATACGCAGATCGAACTTAGTCCACCAATCGCTGCTGAGGGAGTTGCGCTCCATAGTACCGCTGTCCAGGTCTTCAGAGTCGACCCAGGCGAAGAATGCCTCTGTATCGAAGTCATCCCCAAAGACAACATTCGCATCGTCCACGCCTGTTGGAACGTAGAGCAGCCCACGGCCCCTTCCGCCGTCACCGAAGATACGGTCAGAGAAAGTATAAGAGTAGGGCACACCTTCGTTAGCGCTACCGAAGAGGGTAAAGCGAGTCTCATACCCAGAGAAAAACTCCTGGGCGTAATCCAGCTTCAAGGTGAATCGGTGCGGAACTACATAGTTTGAAGTAGCCGTACCCGGGTCCTGGGCATCTACCGTGGCGATGGTGGTGTAGTTTGAGTAGGCTACAGAGCTGGTCATGGGGTTTACGTCTTCAGCATCGGTAAAGGCGTAACCCACTGCTACACTCAGGCCGAAATCGAAAGATTTACTGAGTCCTAAAGAGAAGACGCTGGAGTAGCCAGAATCGCCGTCAACATTGGTGAGCATATAGTCGCCCCTGCGACCATTGGTGTTAGCGTAAACCGGACGGCCATCGACGGTACTACTCACCTGCTCCAGTGACAGGTCCCGAATAATGGCTGCATCCTTATAATCACTATAGAGGTAATCGGCAGAGAGCAAATAGCCAGATTCAAACTCATAGCTACCGCCAATTGCATATTTCCAAACTGATGGAACTTCAAAATCCGGATCCATCATATTCACACCACCTAAAGTGCCATCTCCACTGGCTACCTGATCATATAGGGACTGTGGTACATCAAAAATTGGGGCGCCGTTGCCAGCCCAGTCCATATCAAATAATGGCGTGCCGCTGCTATCACTCGCTTCAATTTGTATAACGCCATTGTTGGAGTAATTATTGGAAATCCATACATTCGGATTGCCGCCAGAGTAAAGGCCAATTCCACCATGTAGCTCCAGGTTATCATCAACATTCCAGCTCAAGCCCAGTCGGGGTTGCAGAAGGTCGAGGCCGTCCATGGTGTGTTGGTTGGAAAAGCCATAGGCTGCTGCGAAATCTGTATTAGCGACAGGTCTGTCGTCACTACTGTAGCGATCGTAGCGCAGGCCGGCTACAACTGTGAGGTCAGCGTCAGCAAAAGTGTATTCATCCTGCACATAGAGAGTGTCGATGCTGTAAGCAAATTCAGCTGCGGCATCCAAGATATTATTGGTACCCGTGGCATTCTCGTAGATGATCAAGTCGGCAACGCCCTGCTCAAAATTTTCAATGCTACTGAAGCGATATTCACCAGCGGCCTCCTGGATGAACAGGTTGTAAATATCGAAGTTTTCGTGCTCGTAGCCAGCTGTAAGGTTGTGTTCACCTAAAAGGAGCTTGCCGGCGAGCTTAAAGGTCAAGTTGTCATAGCTCAGTTTATTTGCGTGGCGGGAATCATCAGCACCCAGATAAACGGTTGCATCTGTATCACTGCCATCGTTGTCATGGTCATAGGAGGTGCTGATCTGTACTTCACCAAAATCGGTACCTCCCAGGGAATTTTGGCGGTTATCCAGTTCGGAATAACCAATCTTCATTTCAGTAGAGAAGATATCGCTCCAGTCTGAGAAGAGCTGTACTACATAGGCGTTCAGCTCTGCGCCGCGCTCATAGTAGTGATTGGACAGCTCCAGCTCATCTGGATCTCCATCGGCCTCAGCGATAGAAAAGCCATCGTTGTAGTTGTAAGTAAATGCTGCGCGATGGTTTTCAGAGATGTTCCAGTCGAACTTAACCAGCAGCTTCTCGTCCTCCTCTGGAAGGCTGCTGGGCAGACCACCTGGGTTGTAGCCGTAGACTTCGTTGGATATACGCACAATTTCATCCAGTTGGGCTTGGGATACGCCCTGGACTTCAGTTGCGGCACTGCTTCCAGCGGGCCCCCGGTCAAAAGTAGCTACGCCTTCAAGCTTCTCATAAGCAGCAAAGAAGAACAGTTTGTCCTCAATAATGGCGCCACCTAGAGTAGCGTTGTAACGCTTTTCATCAAACTCGGCTACGTTAATGTCCTCACCTTCCAGGGAGTCCCCACGAAAGCCATCATCGGTGTAGTCATAGAAAAAGGAACCGTGCCATTCATTAGTGCCAGACTTGGTCACAGCATTAATGTTACAAGCGCTGAAGCCTCCGTACTGTACATCAAACGGTGCGAGCTCTACGGCCACCTGGTCGATAGCGTCATAGGAGAAGGGCATGCGCTCGGTTGGGTAGCCATTACTGTTCAAGCCGAAATTGTCATTCATACGCACGCCGTCAACAGTCAGGCTGTTGAAGCGTGGGTTGGCACCGGCGCATTGGACTGAATCTGCGTTGGCCTCATCTATATAAACACGAGGGTCTAGGCGCAGCAGGTCCTTGATGTCACGACCGTCAGTAGGCGCACTTTTCAGGTCGTCGCTGTTGAAGTGGGAAGAGGGACCTACTGCAAGCCGTGAACTGCTCAAAGCTTGGCCAAGCACGCTCACCTCCTCAAGGTTGGATGAACCCAGGGTTAGCATTAGCGGCAGGGTATCGCCTACCGATAAGTAAATGTCCTCGAGTACCCGTTTGCCTTGACCGGATTCAACGGTCACCGTGTAAGGGCCGCCAACACGCAGACCACTCAAATTAAACTGACCGGATTCCCCCACTTGCGCTACGCGACGGCTGTTAGACGGAGTATGAATCACCGTTACTTTCGCATCGCTTATTACTTCGCCACCGCTGCCAGTAATAGAGCCGCGAATAGCTGCGGCTGTTTCCTGTGCATGGGAAACATGTGAAGTGCCAATCGCGGAGATAATTGCAGCGGATAGGCACATGCGCCGGAAAATGGAAGGTTTCATAACTAAGTCCTGGTCTTAAAAAAGAGCCAACAAAGTGGCTTTGAGAGTACTGGTTGTAATCGGCTCCCGAGACACTTTCCCCAGGTCCCGGCCAGTGAGCTTTTTAGCGGGTGATATTTAAGGACTGGTTAACGATTTGTTGCAGTTCTGTAATGATTACGGAAGAGGTTGGCTATAGATGCCAAGTTGTCACAAACTCTCATTAAAGTTGGCGACAAAATACTGCAATGGAAAAATCAATGAACGGGCTGGTTAATGTCTTTCGAGTAGCGCTACTCCTGCTCAGTACTCTCGGGCTGAATAATAAGGCTGTTGCCTGGGGGGATGATGGGCATCGGGTAGTGGGTGAGATTGCCTGGCACTACCTGGAGCCACAGGTGGCTGGTGAAGTTCAGCTGCTTTTGCAAAGAGCAAATGAGCCGGACTTGGCTGAGTCAGCAACTTGGGCGGATCGTATCCGCTCTAATGAACAATACGACTGGGCCGCTCCAATGCACTACATTAATTTGTCCAAAGAGTGGACCAGTTATGTTGAGGCCAGGGATTGCCCGCCTGCGGGCTGCATCCTCAAGGCAATCAAGCAGTTCTCGCAGATTTTGGGTGATCGAAACCGAAAACCAGAGGAGCGTGCAGAAGCCTTAATGTTTATCGCTCATTTTGTCGGCGATCTGCATCAGCCACTCCATACAGGCCTGTATTCAGATAAAGGTGGCAATGATGTCCAAGTCCGGTTTTTAGGTATTGACACCAATTTACATGCCCTATGGGACATACATTTAGTATCCAGGATAGTTTCCGATTGGCACAGTTATGCAAAAGAGCAAACAGAAAAGATAAGCGCAGCCCAGCGCCACTTGTGGCAATCCACAACAGAGGCCCAGTGGGCTCGGGAATCCCACCAGTTAGCCCACAAACTCGCTTATACGAGTGAATACGAATTAGGAGAAAAGTACTTCCTGCGTTGCCAGGAATCTGTGGAAATGCGCCTGCAACAAGGTGGAGTGCGTTTGGCCGCAGTGTTGAATAAAGCCCTTGGTGAGAGAGGTATTAACATCGCAGACAATTAATGCTTGAAATGTTGTAAAGCTTGGCTATCAGCACTTCCCATTGCCTTAGTTTTGATCGTGAACTGATTGTTCCTGTTTGATTATGCTAATAATCTAGTAATACAGCTCCCCTGCAATTGTCAGCTGGGGAGCTGGCCAAGCACAACAAGGTGGAGTTAAAGTGATTATGAAAACTCAGGCGAGAAACCTGGCCCGAATAGTCGGGGTACTTGTTATTTTAACTTCGATCGTGCACTGGAAGTCTTTTTTCATAAGCATCAGTATGTTCGGAACATCACCGGGCGTGGCCAGTTTGGGGTTACTGCTGCTGGCACTCGCTATCTTTAGCGCTGTGGGCCTACTGGCATACAAGGGGTGGGGTTTCCTTGTCTTTTATTGCTTTGCCCTGCTTGCCACCATAGGTTTTTCGATACCCCTAATACCATTTGTCGCAAGTTGGTTTCCGTTGGCAGTCCGGCCATGGGTGATGATCGCGATCAACATTTTCATTCTCATCGCAATACTTGCCGCACACTCAGAGTGGCGTAAGTCTCGTGCTGCAGGAGAAGGGGATAGTTAGGCGCCCCTTTTTAACTAGGGGACATTATGTCCCTTGGATGCAACCCATATCCGATACCACTGTTCCCGGGATAATTCGAGTTTTAGTGAATCCACAGCAGCTTTCAAGCGAGCTATTTTTCCTGAGCCGATAATAACCAATGGATTGGCTGGCAGTTGTCTAACCCAGGCGTAAATCACCTGGTCGAGACTTTTGGCACCAATTTCTTCCTTGAGTAATTCAAGTTCACTAAGCACTCTTTGAGCCTGTATATCGCCTCCACTGAGTAATCGTCCCCCTGCGAGACAGGACCAAGCCATAGGGCGTATCCGATGCATTTGCAATTGATCCAGGGTGCCATCATGGGCCACGGAAAAGTTAAGCGGATTTATTTCAACCTGGTTGGTTACTAATGGCACTTCCAGCCGTGACTGCAGCAAGGCAAACTGGCTCGGTGAAAAGTTGGATACTCCGAAATGCAGGACCTTGCCAGCTTTTCGGAGCTTGGTAAAAGTTTCTGCAACTTCTTCAGCTTTCATCAAGACATCCGGTCGGTGGAGCAGAAGAACATCAAGGTAGTCTGTCCCCAGTAGGGAAAGGGAGTTATCAACGGACTCTATTATGTGTGTAGAGCTGGTATCGTAGTGGTTAACCTTTCGAAGGGGGAATTTGGCTGAGCACAACTTGATATTGCACTTGGTCACTATTTGAATCTGCCCTCGCATACCCGGCTGCAGTTTTAATGTTTCGCCAAAGAGTTGCTCACATTCATAGTCACCATAGATGTTGGCGTGATCTATGGTAGTAATTCCCAAGTCTACGTGTTGTTCAAGGAAGCTAAGGCGTTGCTGGGGTTTCATTTCCCAGTCAGCCAATCTCCAATAGCCCTGAACCAGTTCGGAGAGGTATGGGCCCTGGGGGCGTGTGATACTTTCAGCCATCAGCATTCCTGTCAAAGATCAAAAATCTTGATTATGCCTGAACTATGCATGCTTAACAGGAATCCAGAGCGGCATTAAGCCAGTAGTGTCACCAGGGCACAATTTCCCATCGGTAGAGTAGGCCACTGCGTACATCTGGAGAACCGGGAGTAGCCTTATGGTCAAGAGTTGGTTCAAGTGTGTGGATTGTAAACGTTAGGTCTATAAATACTTAAGCCCTGTATTTATGGGAGCTGTAACTGTGTCAAAAATACTGATTCCAATCGCTGATGGTAACGAAGATATCGAGGCTATTGCCATCTACGACATTTTGAGCCGAACTGACGCGAAACTGACTTTGGCATCAATTATGCCGAGTAGGCGTGTAACCACCCTGCGTGACCTTGTCATTGAGGCACCCAGCAGCCTAGAGGAATGCCTGGATACTACTTGGGATTTAATTGCGCTACCGGGAGGCAAGGAGGGGGCGGAGCATATGCATGACTCGGAGCCTCTAATGAGGCTAATCCAAAAGCAAATTGAGTCTGGGCGCTGGTTAGGAGCAATCTGTACCGCTCCTGTAATCGTACTTGGTAGACATGGCCTAATAACTGATTTCAAAGCAACTTGTTATAGGACTTTCCGTCGTGAACTCAGTCAATATGTGAGGGAGACTAGCGACCAACGAGTGGTGGTTGATCAAAATCTAATCACTAGTCAATCTCCAGGTACTGCGATAGAGTTTGCTTTTCAACTAGTCACCTGCTTGTTTGGGGAGGAGCAATCAAAATCGATTGCTCAAACTGTGAATGTTTATCTACCGCCGGAATAACTGCATCGATTTTAGTTTGTGCACATAGCTTTTTATTGAGATGGTATATTCGTATCTCATGATTACTTGCTGCCATACGCTATTTTTATGCGGTCTTCACTAAAAAAGCTAAAAGGGCTGTGGGGACAACTGGTATCAATGTGCTGAAAAGGGATATCCAGGCTTTGCAATTCTCGCAGAAAGCTAGTGGTGTAATTTGCAGGTGCATCCATGGTACCTGTAAAGAATACTAAATCCATAGGCATTTCTTCGCGTTTTTTAGACCACTGGCTTACCTGGAACCAGGGGAGTGGCTGTTGAAGTCAGTTTCAGAGACAAACATTTGCTCGACGATGCTGGGGCGGGTGCTCTTAAGGGTACTCCGGCTGTGGATGGCGCCATCCCAGGAGACTATCTTAGAGAAATACTCAGGAAATTTGAAACCAATTTTCGTTGCCCCAAATCCTCCCATTGAAAACCCCTGAAGGACTCTGTGTTCCCGTCCCTTTATGCTGAGACTAATTGGTTGGTTTGCTTTAAGTTAGTTTTTGATTTTCGGAAAATATAAATAACAACCAGAGAGAGAGAAAATAATACAAAGGTCAGTATCAGCCCTCGTATCATAATAGGATCGTATTGCTCCTGGAAAAGAGAGAGAACACGAGTTAGCCCATTAAAGAGGAAATAAAGTGAGGCTGGTACAAGAATTATCCAATCCCGGCGGAAAGTTCCTATTGCCGTAACCACAGCTAACATAAGTAGAGGAGCACCGAGTGTGCGCACATTAGTCAGGCCATAGTCTGAGACGGCATTAAACCCACTGGCTTCGCTAATTGAGCCGGGAAAAAATATACAGGCTATAGCTGCAGAGGTGAAGATAAAAACAAAAATTGTAGAAATTATTTGTGCAAAGCGTATCACGGTGCTTCCTTTATAGTATGTAAACGAAAAATGACTTGGTCTGCTATGTCTGTTATTTTCCTTAAGTATAAATATTGAGTTCCTTCATGTTTCTTGTGCAGTGTTGGTGCGGGCCACGTGTTCTTACTGTACAAATAGCGTATCTAAAAAATGACGGATACTTGGCTGGCTGATTTGGCTTTCGCCGCTCACAATAAGAGAACATAAATAATGCTCAGTAATTTTTTGCCATGGCTAAAAACCTTGGCGAAGACTTTTTGAATTCTCTTTGTTAATACGTTCTATATCGATGGACCCCAAGATTTTCATGGCTGTCTTCTGTACTGTAGAGCCCCATTAAAGACATAATGTTGATATATGTCAACTAAAATCTTAAGGGCTTTCTTACCGTTTTCGTTTGTTGTAACAAACAAGGTGTTTGGGATAACGATGGATGTGTAGTCAGTAGAGTGTAGTCTTGCCACATATTGCTGTTTGCGTTCAAAGCCTGGCTTGACCAAAAGGTCAATTTTGAGGTAGTTGCTAGGTGGTTTCTATCTTTTTGTATAGGTAGGTGGTTCTAGAGGCAGGTTCCTATCAGTGGATTCAAAATAGTTAAAAGCTTATTTATGTAGGCTATAAATGAATGGTTGCTTTCCCGGTATTTTAATTTTGGTATGGTTATAATTTTGCATAGAAATTTCTTTCAATAATAATTATTTTGCTTGGCTTTCAGGAGCTTCACTAAAAACCGTGAGGTTATGGCAACTTAAGTATCCAGTACTTCTGACCTCTTGAAAGGGCACAAACCCGTGAGGTATCGATTGGGGTTTGATAAGTTGCGAGAGTAATGATATCTAGCGGTAAAAGTTTCTTTAATTGGTACGCAACAAAATTGGGCTAACGCCCCCTTATCAGACCGGCCAGTTCCGCTAGTTGTTTTAGAGGTCAGTCTGTTTAACAATGGTGACAAAATTAAGTACACAAACCCTCTCAGATTTATATCTCTGAGTGATAATTAACAATAATGTAGTCGTCGGTGTACATACATGGAATTGGTAAGTCTGCGCCGAAGTCTTGGGTTAGTCGGCATCTTTCTAATTTTGGCCCTCCTTACAAGTGGATGCTCTAAATCACCAGACAGCACAGTTGCCAATCGTGCAGCTCTGGGTGAGCGCGCACTTTCCCTGACACCAGCTGATTCTGATCTTGCAGAAATATATATTCGGACCTGTCGTAGCTGTCATGGTACCGGCGCTAGTGCCGCGCCTTTAACCGGCGACTTGGATAACTGGAAGCCACGTATGGATAAGGGAATGGATATATTGGTAGATAATGCTATCAATGGTTTTCAGGGGATGCCCCCGCTAGGCCTTTGCTTTGAATGCTCACCAGAGCAGTTTGAGCAGTTGATCGCTTTTATGGCTACGGCGGAGTAGGGAAGTATGCATCAATCACGTCGCCGTTTCGTCACTACCCTGGCTGCCGGATCTGCAGCTTTTGCAGCATCCCCAATATCATCAATAGCGCGTACTTTAGTCCAGGCAGCTGATGCTGCTAAACCCCGTAAGATTCGCTGGCGAAACTGGTCGGGGTCCCAGGAGTGCATACCCGATAGGCGCCTGGCACCAAAAAATATTACTGAATTACAGGAAATAGTGGCGGAGGCTAGTGGTACTGTGCGTGCAGTGGGTGCTGGTCACTCTTTCACTGCGCTGGTGCCAACAGAAGATACGATAGTTTCTCTCGGTCGTATTAGCGGACTATCTGACCACAATGCCGAAAACTCCCAAGCCACGGTCTATGCGGGCACACGGATAGCAGATATTGGCCAGCCTCTGGAGGAAGTAGGGCAGGCCTTGATTAACCAGCCAGATATCGATGAGCAAACCCTTGGCGGATGCCTGGCAACCGCCACCCATGGCACCGGTGCGAATTTGGGTTGCATGTCCAGTAATGTTACTGGTCTGGAAATGGTAATGGCCGATGGTGATATCCTCTGGTGCGATGCAGAGAATAACCCGGAGGTGTTTTCTGCGGCCAAGGTTTCCCTGGGGTGCCTTGGCTTGGTGACCAAGGTGCGTATGCAAAATCAGCCCAGCTATCGCTTACGCCGTGAGTCCTGGGTGGCGCCTATGCAAGAGATTTTGGATCAAGCTGAATCGCTGGCGAACTCTAATCGAAACTTTGAGTTCTATTACATCCCTTTCTCCGGGATGTGCATGGCTGATTCTCATCAGCTCACAGAAGAGGATATCTTTTCCACTGAGCGTGAGGATACCAATGAAGCAGTGATGACTCTTAAGAGTGTAAGAGACTGGCTGGGCTGGTCCCCCAAGTTGCGCCGATTTGCCTTGCAGTCCGCCATGGAAGACATTGAAAAGGAAGTAGTAGTGGAGTCCTCCTGGCGTAACTATGCTAGCGAACGCAATGTCCGCTTTAATGAGATGGAATACCACCTGCCCAGGGAGGCAGGCTTAGCGGCATTTGCTGAGATTCAAAGCACTATTGAAGAAAACAACCTTAATGTTTTCTTTCCTATCGAGGTCCGCTTCGTTAAGCAGGATGATATCTGGCTGAGTCCTTTCTATCAGCAGGATTCTATTTCGATAGCCGTTCACCGTTACTTTGAAGAGGATCACCAGCCACTGTTCAAAGTGCTGGAGCCAATTATGCGTAAGTATGGGGGCAGGCCGCACTGGGGAAAGTTAAACACTTTGGAGGGGGGGGACTTCGCTAAGCTTTATCCACGCTGGCAGGACTTTATGAAAGTTCGCCAAGAATTGGACCCCAGCGGAAAGTTCCTGAATTCCTACTTAAAATCACTAATTGCTTGATGTTTTTTGACAACTCTTCTATTCGGGCAAAATGCTGATAAATTATTTTTATTAAATGATCTTGTAGCGATTGCCCTAAAGGCCAAAAGGAAAATATTTTGGATAGCAAGCGCCGAAAATTGTTGCTTGGGGGAGTGGTTCTGGGAGCTGCCGCAGCGGTACCCATGTTGCGGCCAAAAGCCTTGGGGCAGGGTGGGCATAGTGAGTATTTCGAATCAATTTCCAGAGCCCTGCACAAAGCTGGCATGTCGAGTCCGACCATGGTGGTTGACCTCGATCGATTAAAGAACAATGCCGATACATTGTCGAGCCACCTTCAGGGGAATTATGATTTCCGTATTGTTGCAAAGTCATTGCCCGCACTTGGCTTACTGGAAACAGTAGCCAGGCGAACCGGTACACAGCGGATCATGGTATTTCACTTGCCATTCTTACGGCAGCTTGCTCAGGCCCAGCCATCGGCGGATATCCTGCTGGGTAAACCCTTACCGATAGCTGCTGCCAAGGATTTTTATGCGAAACCGACAGGCAACAGTTTTGATCCTAGTAAACAGTTGCAGTGGTTGATTGATAGCCCCCGCCGATTACAGCAGTATGCTGAGCTGGCCAATAGCCTTGGGCAATCACTGCGTATCAATATTGAACTGGACGTTGGCTTGCACAGGGGAGGGGTTTCTAGTGATCAAGCCCTTACTGAAATGCTCAATATTATCCAGAGAGAGCAGGGATTGGAGCTTGCGGGGTTTATGGGCTATGACGCCCATGCTGCCAAGATGCCGGGTTTACTGGGTGGCCCTGATAAGGCAATAGATCGGGGGCTCAATATCTACTCGCAGAGATTGGAGCAAGCAAAACGGCAGCTAGGTGCTGTATTTCCATCGGAACTCACGTTAAATGGCGCGGGGAGTCCGACTTACCAGCTGTACAAGTCCCGGAGAAATACTGCTCCCTGCACCGAGCTTGCGGCTGGCTCTTGTCTGGTCAAGCCAACGGATTTTGATATTCCCACACTATCGGATCATATCCCTGCAGCGTTTATTGCGAGCCCAGTGCTCAAAAGGTTACCTCATACCCAGATACCGGGAATAGAAAACCTTACCGGTGTAATGCGTTGGTTGAACCCAAATCGTGCCCAGACCTTTTTTATTTCGGGGGGGTACTGGAAAGCACTACCTGAGTCTCCTGCTGGATTATCAATAAACCCTATTTATGGCCGCTCTACAAATCAGGAAATGCTAAATGCCTCTGACAGGGTGACCTTAGTGGAAGATGACTGGGTTTTCCTGCGCCCAACTCAAAGTGAATCAGTATTTCTTCAGTTCGGTGATATTGCAGTATATGACAGGGGAGAGATAGTGGATCGCTGGCCTGTATTGAGTAACAGCTAAACCTTAATAATTGATTAGAATATATTTAGCTATGTGTAGATAGCTAATTTTTAGCAGATCTTTATAAAAATAATTATCGGAGAATTTACATGATATTTGTAATAGTTTTAGTATTAAATACCATCTGGTTTCTTATGGGGTTTAATGTTTTTTCATTACGAGGAAAGATCTTTGCCAAGCTGGTAGTGCCCAGGGAGCATAGGGATACCCCCGTCTTTGGTATCTTAGCTGAATCTGGAAAGTTTCTCGGTGGTTTCAACTTTTCCCTGGCCTTCCTCAATATTTTGTTGTTAATTAATCTCTCTACTTTTTCAGGTGATATTCAGAGGGCAGTACTGTTACTTGCTTTTGCAGTCACGCATGGCTCACAGTTTATTTATAACGTGCCTGTTGCTCTTCAAAATCGTAGTGGTGGAGGAGCCTGGCAGGTTAAAGGGGTAATGCGCTTTATTTTTATTGTTGACTTTCTAATGATGCTGCTAAACCTCTTTGTCGCGATTTGGTATTACTTATAACTTGTATATTTGAGTAAAGGAAGTTTTCTTGTTGGATGAGATTCTATTAACGGAGGAGTTGTAGTTCCTAATTCTGGTAAATATACGGTTGGTTAGATTATATAGAATAACTATGGGTCATGGATCAGGGATATGAGTGTGACACTATTAAACCGAGAGAAGCTACTGGATAGCTGTCGTAATTGATGCCAGTATGGCCAAAGTCATACCAGTATCAACCTATAATCTTGAATTGTGATATAGAGTCTTAGGATCACTAATCTTCCGTTCAATATATCATTAACTATGGGTATCAGTGGGCCCTGAAAAAGCAATGAAACTGAGTAGTCTGCAAACAGAGCTGACGTCGGCCGCAACGGACATTATATTGGCCCTGATCGCATTAGTGGCACTGATTTATTTGGTTCGATATAGCCCAAAGGGCGGTAGGAAGTATCTGGCCTGGAAATTTTTTTTCTTTCTGACAATTGTTGTCACTGTATTGGCCGCAACAATTCATGGTTTAGAGTTGTCGGTGCAGCTAAGTCAGAGGCTCTGGAGAGTCTTATTTTTCTTTCTTGGTTTATTTCTAATAGCATTTACCACTGCAATTTGCTTTGATCTATTAGGCGAGAAGGCGACGCAAAAAGTTTTACCTTATATTCCGCTCATCGGGATTGCCTTCTATGTTGTTACTTTATTGTGGCCTGAAGGGTTTCTTGCTTACGTGATTTATCAATTCTCTATTACATTTATTATTATATTTGGATATGGCAGGTTAGCCTGGCTGAATAAGTTAAATGGAAGTTGGTATATGGCACTGGGTGGCTTGCTTTCATTAATTGCCATATATATTCAAACAAAAGATTCACTATATATTACGTTAATCTGGGATTTTGACCATAATGGGATTTATCATATGGTGCAAAGCGTAGCAGTTATTCTCTTCTTTTTAGGTATTAGAAGGGCACTCCTAAATAACCAGTAGGTTCTTAAAAGTATTGTATATAGTTGATTGCCTTATTTGAGCGAGCAGAGCTTTGGAAGAGATACCGTTTTGGTTGATATTGTCTCTATGTATAGCGGCCTATTGCTCAAGAGGTTAGGTGCTTCGTATGTTAACAGCTAAAGTTTCCTGTTGAAGTTGATCTCTGTATTATACGGCATAAGTAGCAGAGCCCATGAACGTCGTTGGAAATAGAATGAAGCAAACAGTAGGCCGCAGAGACTTTGTCAAAACCTTGGGAATGGGCATTCCTGCAGGGTACCTGCCAATTGGAACTGTATATGGGGATTACTCTAAAGATGATGTAGAGTTCCTCCAGCGAGATAGTGCTGTATTTGATCTCTATCGACGCCTATTTAACAAGCGAATCGATTTCCTTCCAAGAATTATTGCGTTATGCAAAAACGAGAAGGGTGTTCAGCAAGCGGTGCATTACGCAAATACACACAGCCTGGACATCAATATCAAAAGTGGAGGCCATAGTTTCGAGGGTTTTTCTTTAAATAATGATGGTTTGGTTATTGATGTTTCCCTTATGAGTGGGCTGGAGCTGAGAGCGGATAATAGGTTGATAGCGGGTCCTGGAGTTAGGCTTGTTCAATTATATAGCTATTGCCTACCAAAGGGACGCCTGCTGCCATCGGGCTCTTGTGCGACAGTAGGGCTTTCAGGTATCACGCTAGGTGGGGGTTATGGGCTGTTTGCGCGGGAGTTTGGGCTGACATGTGACCACTTGAAAGGCGTGCGCCTGATAGATGCCAAGGGTATCGCCGTAGATTCAGATGAGGTTCCAGAACTGCTTTGGGCTTGTCGTGGAGGTGGTAATGGTAATTTTGGCGTGATAACGGAAATGCGTTTTGATACGGTTTCCGCACCAACAACACTTTATCAGCACCGATTTAGGTCTTATAAGCTCTCGCCGAGAGCCGCAGCTGATTTGGCAAGATTTTGGTTTGACCAGTGTGAGTTATTACCAGACCACGCCTTTTCTGCCTTTGTCTTGAACCGCAATACATTGACAGTAATGCTAACATCGACAGATCATGATCGAGTAATGACAAGGATCTTGTCAAAATTTGACCAAAGAATGGATGAAAATGCCCAGTTAAAGCCGGATCCTCTGGAGGTGGGTATTCAGTATTACTATGGCCGTTCCAATGCTATGTATTTTAAGAATTTTAGTGCTGGTTATTATAGTGGCTTTAATGATATCAGTAGGTCTATAGAGGAAATTTTTACCCTCGTGGGTAAAACCCCCGGAGCGGTTTTTCAAATTAATACATTGGGGGGTGAGATAAGTCGTTTGCACCAAGAAAATGAGGGGGCCTATGTCCATAGGGACGCCAATTATTTGGGAGAAGCTCAGTGTTACTGGGAAAAACCTGCTGATGAAGTGCAAAGACTGGAGAGTATGGCTCACCTTCAAGAGTTGCTCCACAAAAGTGGTATAACTAAGCACTATGTGAATTATCCTGATATTAATATCAAGAATTATGAAAATGCCTACTATGGGGATTCCTATGACCGATTACAGCGTTTAAAAAGTGTACTTGATCCAGGTAATCGGTTTAACTATCCACAGAGTATTGAAAGAGCATAGGGCTATTTTACAAATTAAGAGTTCGAATACGGCAACATCACAGTAAAGTAAAAATTTAACTTTGATATTGCCATAACCTGAAACACCTGCTTCTAAAGTGGGATATGTTAAAAGTTGACTAAAAACTTAACATATCCCTTAAGCGGGTAGCGGGACGCCTGGCGACTTCTACTTCTTTCCCATCTGTCATGGTTACAAGTAGCCCGTTACTTATCCAGGGTTGAATATCCTTAATGAAGTTAAGATTGATAATTTGTTGTCGATTTACGCGGAAAAAGGTTTCCGGGTTTAGGCGCTGTTCAACTTTAACCAGTGACTTATAGATAAAAGCCTTATCATTATCAAAGAAGACCTGTGCATGATTGCCACAGTTTTCAAAGTATCTTATACGTCCAAGCTCAATAAGCCAGCAGCGCTCGCCGTCTTTAATAAAGATTTTATTGTTAGTGTTTAAATAGGTTTCCTGGCTGGAGCTGGCAGCTGGTAAGGTATCACTTACGGCCTTATTGATAGCGCGTTCTAACTTCTCCGGATGAATTGGTTTCAGCAGGTAATCCAGAGCGTTTACTTCGAAAGCCTGAATTGCATATTCGTCGTAGGCCGTTGTAAAAATGATATTAGGGATAGAGTCTAGTTTATCCAGGATATCAAAACCGCTTCCATCCGGTAAGTTGATATCCAGAAAAATCAAATCTGGCTGTTCCTTGGAAATAAGTGTAACGGCCTGCTCACAATCTTGGGCCTCTGCAACCAAATTAATATCTTTATAGGGCTTAAGTAATTCTCTCAATTCGTTACGTGCGAGTCGTGAGTCTTCAATGATAATGGCTTTCACTTCTTATACCGTCAATTAAAAAGCAGAAGAGGGTATGCTACATTGGGCAACAACTAGTAAACCTTGTTGTTGTAGATTAAAGGAGGCTCTATTTCCATATTGTAGAGATAGACGTTTTTTAATATTGATCAATCCAAGTCCGGTATTTTGGACTTTCCTTTCACCGGTTGTTGTTACTTCAGAGTTAAGGTTTTCTAAAGTTCCAGGATTCGTTACTGTGATCGATATATGGTCTTTCTCTTTGAAAATTTTAATCAATAGTTCACCTCCCATCCTGGATTTATCAATTCCATGGCGCACTGCATTCTCAGCAAGTAACTGTATTAAAAGTGGTGGTATTGACTCTTCCATTAAAGCCGGATCAACTTCCAGGTTGAAGCGTAGACGATCTTCATATTGTATTTTTAAGAGCTCAGCGTATTGGGATACAATTTCCAGCTCATCTCTTAAGGATACCGTTTTCTGTTTATGAGCCACTAACGTATAACGTAACAAGCCAGATAGGTTTGTTAGCATCTCTCTGGATTTCGCAGCGTCTTCTAGGATTAATGCGCGGATATTATTTAAGCCATTAAAAAGAAAGTGGGGGTTGAGCTGTCCCATTAGGGCACTCATTTTGACTTCATTGAGCTGCAGTTTGAGCTGTATAGCTTCCTGCTCAGCTTTGTGTAATCGATCCTTATTAACAGTTGTAATGTAAATAAAAGTCCAAGCGATCATAAGAAGGACAAGGAAAAGCCAGTTGTCAAGAACAGTTCCCCAGAAAGATGGCGGAACTGCGTATCCGGCATGGATGTAATATGCATATACAAAGCTAATGGCAATAAAGGCGCATATGAACCCAAGAGGGATTGAAGTGGTGAGGAAATATATCCACTGCTTACGCCAGCTTGTATTGATAAGATCGAAACGATATATGATTTCTCGGATGAATAAAGTGGATAAGCCAAGGCTTATTACTACAGTTGCTACTTGTATGGCATTTTTTTCAAAATTGTGCTGGGTAAGTAATCCAAGTGAAAAAGTATTCACCAAAGCGAATATTAACCAGCCACCAAAGTGGTAGGTCAAAAATTTTGCTGTTGGAGTAGGGGACTTGAGAAATTGCATAAAATTTTACATATTGGCAATGCGGCTCCTTAAGCAGGAGCCGCATTTTACTACTAAGGATTTAAGCCAAAGCGCTCGTTTAACCATAAAGACATTATCTTCAGGGCTTTTGGAGAGAAGCTTTCCTCTATTTCGGCATATTCAGAAGAGGAGCCTTTATTTGCTATTTGAAACAGGTGGTTCATCTGTTCGAGCTCGAAAGTTTGAAAGTCGGGGTGACCTGTCCTGCTTAAAACTCTATGCATATTGTCCAAGTTCATCTTCGCATTTACTTGAAAATCCAGAGAGCCATTGAGAGCCAGTAATGGGGCCTTTGTTTGCTCTAAATAGGGCTCAGGGTTGAACTTGAGAAAATACCGAAACCAAGGTGTAGAGTATTGCCTCTTTAATTGCTCAACTTCTGCCTCCAGTTCGTCATCCTGGTTTCCCTCGAGTCTGGCGCTCTTGAGGAGGAGTTGGTGAATCTCTCCGCTGATAGTCTCTTTCTCCTCTAGCTGGCTAATCAGGTTGAAAATTTCTTTGTCTAACTCGCGGAGTTTTTTGAGCTTTTGTTTATCTAAACCATTAAATTTCCTATCCCTATACCACTGATCCACGAGAAGTTGTGGTATTTTAACACCTGGACCGGCAAGCAAGATAGCAAATGCGATATCTTCACGGTTGCTGGCAACAATGGGAGCTATCATGCCTCCCTCGCTATGTCCAATTAAACCGACTTTGCCCTTGGGAAGATCGCTGCGGCTGTTGAGGTAGTCAACTGCAGCGCTGGTATCGCTGGCGAAGTCTGCGCTAGTTGCCGTAAAAAAATCCCCGGTAGACTCACCAATTCCACGGTCATCATACCTTAAGACTGCGTAACCCTGGCGTGTCAAGTAATCGGCGATTACTGCAAATGGTTTATGCCCGAATAGGGTTTCATCCCGATCCTGGGGGCCGGAACCGCTAATAAGAACCGCAGTTGCTTTAACAGTGGATGTAGGCTTTGTCAGTGTTCCAGACAGGGTGATATTGGCAGTTTTATTTTTAAAACTAACCTCCTCGACAGCGTATGGAAAAGGAAGTTTTGGTGTCTGGGGACGGTTTTTAGGTGTATCACTAGTACCGTCAGCTGCCCTTCTAAAGTTTAGAGGCAATGATTTTCTTTGAGTGAGGGTACCAAAGATCAGGTCAACGTCATTATTGTATGCACCTTCATACTTGATATGTAAGTCTTCCACTTCGAATGCAATACTATTCGATCTTATCTCTAACGTAGACATCTCCATTCCATATTTACCTTGGGAGGGGCTATCCAATACGCCTGTCCATTCGCCATTTTCTTGGTCAATATGAATTACTACTGGTAGCGTTTCTTCGTTAGCAACCTGAAAAGTTGCTTTCCAGATACCATCGATACCTCCAGCCATGACGTAAGTGGAAGATAGGCTTGTAGCGAGGATAAGAGATTTTAATCCCAATTTAACGCTATTTATTCCAGATTGCAGAATTTGCATAAGTGTTTTGCCTGTGCTGTTTCACTGAATGAGTGGCATTCTAGGGGCTGATTTTTTTCCTGTGATAAAAGTAGGATGAGTGGCTTATATAGCTGGCGAACGGTAACAGGGAGTGGGGAAGGAACTGGATGCTCCTATCTATTCAAAAATTTGAATATCTTATCCTAAATTCTCCAGTTGCTATTGGGTAGTACGAACTACTATCTTGTGAGAATTACTCTGTGATAGGTAGTGATTGATGCCCCTTAGAAACAGCGATCATAGCTACGGCTCAATAGCCAAGTGGCTTCACTGGTCCATTGCCCTTTTATTCCTTGGCTCCTATATCAGCGTTTACTATCGACAATGGTTCACTCAAGAGGAAACCCCTGAGAATTTGGTCGCTTTGCAGTTTCACCTGTCTATTGGGGTAACCATAGGTTCACTGGTTGTTCTCCGTATTTTATGGAGGTTGATGAATCCAGCACCATTACTGGAGCCCGGCTCTCGCTTGGAACATGTAGCAGCACATATTGGCCATTTTGCTTTATATCTGATAATGATCATCACGCCATTGACCGGCTATCTGGGTACGGGGGTCAACACGGATTACTTCTTCTTGTTTGAAATCCCCAAGTTTGCTGATACTTGGCTCTTTGGTTCATGGGTACAGAATGGTCTTGGTATGACTTTTGAACAATTTGAGGAGCCCGTGGACTTTATCCATAAGGAGGTCTTGGGTGAGTGGCTGGTTTGGCTGCTAATCCTCGGGCATGTATTGGCCGCTTTGTATCATCACTTTATCAAGAAAGATCGAACTCTATTACGTATGACGATTGATAGAGATAGCCGGGGAAGGGAGTAGTCCCACTGAGTAGATGATTTGGGAAGTTTAGGCTTATGTCCGCCAATGGCAGAAATTGGTGCTAACTTGGCATGGAAAGATACGGGCCGATTTCCTACCCTACACGTGGAAGCTTTATCCGCCAGGTGTCCCTCTTGCAGGTTTATTGCCTGTTGGGGCAACTGTTCCTTGGTCAGCATTGGCCCCGATAAAGTCCTTTCCTTTTAGGCTTAATGGCTTTTAATGAATAAAGTTTCCATGGATTAGGTATCCGTTGGGAGAGTTGCGGATTTATGGATTGATTTTGCCCAGAGCAAGTCTGGAGCTTGTGTTTTGCAGGGGGATGTATGTGGAGTTGGATCCAGATAACATCAAAAGTTACTTTGTTTGGTGCCTTGGTGATGATCACTGGCTGTGATTCAGCGGGAAGGATCTATCCCGTTGCTGAATTAGTCGGCTTTGAGGAATCAATTTGCACTTAGCTGACAACAGTGGCGGCAGGGCTATCTTCATCTCCCTGTTTTGGCAGAGCCAGGGATATCAGCGCAGTTGCCATTAAGAATATAGAAGAAATTATCAGGCAGGCTTCAATTCCTGCTATCTGAAAAATCCACCCGGACAATAGGGTTCCAAGTAGGCGCCCCATGGCGTTTGCCATATAGTAGAAGCCTACATCCATTGAAACTCCATCTTCTCGCGCATAGGAGACAATCAGATAGCTGTGTAGTGAGGAATTGATTGCGAATACGAAGGCAAAAACCATCAGTCCCGACAGGATTGTAAGCAGGGGATGAATACCGGAGTGCAATGCCAAGGCTATTGTTGCTGGGACCATTGCCAGTGCAGCTGACCAGTATAAGGCGGTCCTGCCATCTGGGGCTTTCGGGGAAATACTGGCTGTGATTTTTGGGGCTAATGCTTGTACAGCTCCATAGCCGATTATCCAGACCGCTAGGAAAGTGCCTATCTGCCAATGCCCCCAGCCAAATTGGCTCGCCAGGAAAACTGGCAGGGCAATGACAAACCAGGTATCACGGGAAGCAAAAAGGAATAGCCGAGCGGCAGCTAAGGCGTTTACTGCTCGGCTCTTGGAAAATACGTCGCGAAAGCGCTTCTTGGCTTTAGCCTTTCCTAAATCCCTGCGTAGAAATTTCTTGCTGAGAATCCAAACCCCTGCCAGGCATATGGCCATGATCAGGATAGCACCGCGAAATCCCGCCAGAGCGAGCAGGACCCCACCCAGAAAAAATCCCAATCCCTTAAGGGCGTTCTTGGAGCCGGTAAGCAGGGCTACCCAACGGTAGAGCGGACCTTGGGCATGTGCCGGGAGCAACAACTTGATAGCACTTTTCGCACTCATCTTGTTGAGGTCCTTGGCGATGCCTGACAGGGCCTGGGCACCCATCACCCAGGGGACAGAGAGCAGATTTGAGGGTACTAGCAGCATTAGTAAAGCTATTACCTGCAGCATCAACCCTGTGTTCATGGTGCGGTTGAGGCCGAGGCGGGCACCCAGCCAACCTCCAACAAGATTGGTGATCACCCCGAACAATTCATAGAAAAGAAAGAGCAATGCGATTTCCAGCGGGGCATAGCCTAATTTGTGGAAATGCATTAACACCAGCATTCGCAGGGCGCCATCGGTCAAGGTAAATGACCAATAGTTGCCAGTTACCAGCAAATACTGGCGAACTGGCGGGGGCAAAGAGGAAAGTAACTGCATCGAACTGAACTTTACCAATATTGTAATATTGCTGGCTTCTAGGTTCCCCAGATTTAATCAGCGATCCATGTTTCCGATCATCCGGGCTAGTTCCGCGGTACGATTCGCGTACCCCCACTCGTTGTCATACCAGGTATAAATTTTAACCTGGGTACCATTGATCACCATGGTCGAGAGAGCGTCGACAATGCTGGAGCGTGGGTCGGTTTTGTAATCCACCGATACCAGAGGGCGCTCCTCATAGCCGAGAATATCTTTCAGCTCTCTTTTCGAGGCGGTTTGCAGTAACAGGTTAACTTCCTCGGCAGTGGTGGGGCGTTCGACTTCGAAAACACAGTCGGTCAACGAGGCGTTTGCCAGGGGTACACGTACGGCGTGGCCATTTAACCGGCCAGTCAACTCAGGGAAAATCGCAGTTATAGCTGTGGCTGATCCTGTAGTTGTCGGGATCAGGCTGGCTCCACAAGCCCTGGCCCGGCGCAGATCTGCGTGGGGGGCATCAAGTATTGTTTGGGTATTGGTAATATCGTGAATGGTCGTGATGGAGCCATGTTTAATACCCAGGTTTTCGTGAATGACTTTCACAACTGGCGCTAGACAGTTAGTGGTACAGGAGGCAGCAGTAGCAATAGGGTGTTTGTCGGGATCGTAAATATGCTGATTCACCCCCAGGACAATATTGGGCACACCGGCCTCTTTAACAGGAGCGGAGACAAGCACCCTTTTTACGCCTTGATCAAGGTACGCTTGCAAAATTGCAGAGGTTTTCATTTTACCAGAGGCTTCAATGACAAGATCGCAGCGGCTCCAATCGGTCTTGGAGATTTCGGTATTCGCACTGCACGCTACTTTGAGGCCATCTATTTCAATAGTGTGATCAGTGGATTTCGCTGTGTTGTGCCAGCGGCCATGGACAGAGTCGAAATTCAGGAGGTGGGCCAGGGTATGGGCGTCGCCTGAGGGGTCATTAATCTGAATAAACTCTATGTCCGGCCAGTCCCATGCTGCGCGCAGTACCAATCGACCAATACGGCCAAAACCATTGATTCCGACTTTTATCGTCATCTATATTTCTCCTTGAATCCATATATATGGAAATTCATATATATACAGACAAATTTTTACAGTTAATAGGGTACTGTTAGGGCCATCAACAACACAGACTCGCACGTTCGGGCCTTTCCCCCATCTGGAACAGATTCCGTAGATCCTTGGCGATGAACTGCTGGTTTGCTTGTAAAGTGTCTTGAAGGATATTTTTTGTCCAGTCGCTTAGAGCTGGATTGATACGGTAGAAAACCCACTGTCCCTGACGCCGGTCTTGTAAAAGATCCGCGCTGCGTAAAAGGGCCAGGTGCCGGGAAATTTTCGGTTGACTAAGGCCTAGGGCAGCGGTCAACTCACACACGCAAAGCTCACCTTCATAAGCGATTAATAGAAGGGTGCGAAGGCGGGTATCGTCAGCAAGGCACTTATAAAACTGAACTGGATTCAAAGTTTCCCCCGGGCTTCTGTCAGGCCGCTTTGGCAGTTTTGGTTTGCACCAAGGCAAACAATTTAATGCGAGTGCTTAGCTCTCTCACCGTTGTGTAAAATGGCTTGAAGCAATGGCGCGTGGCCGGGTCTTCAAAGTCCCAAGCGATTATTTTGCTATGGGTGGGCGAAGGTACATACTCTCTTTGGCTTTTGTCACACAGGGTGATCACCAAGTCAAAACTCTGGTTGGATACTTCATCCAGAGACTTGGAATACAATCCTTGTATGGGTATCCCAAAGCGTTTCAAGGCGCTGATTGCCCGAATATCCACGGGTTCTGGGCTGGTACCTGCACTGGCAACTTCGAAGAAGCCCCCGGAGTGATAACGCAGTAGCGCCTCAGCAATAATCGATCGGGCTGAGTTCCCAGCACAGATAAACAAAACCCGCTTCTTCACAGCGTTGCACCTGCCAGCTTTATCTCTTTCTATTATATATGGAAAATCATATATTCAAAGAGGAAAAGAACCGGGAACAGATCCCGGTTTTCATTAGAAGGTGGTTAGAGCTTAAATTCGGCCCAAACCGGGGCGTGGTCAGAAGGGCGCTCCATAGCGCGTATATCGTAATCTACTCCAGTAGCGATGCACTTTTCCATGAGAGGGTTGCTAGCCATGATCAGGTCGATACGCAGACCACGCTTGGGATCGCGATCAAACCCGCGGCTGCGGTAATCAAACCAGCTAAACACATCGTTAGTTTCTGGATTAAGTGCACGAAAAGTGTCCACCAATCCCCATGCCTCGATTTTCTGCAGCCACTCGCGCTCCTCTGGCAGAAAGCTGCACTTGCCGTCGCGAAGCCAACGCTTGCGATTGGGCTCGCCAATACCGATGTCGAGATCACTGGGGGAAATATTCATATCTCCAATTACCAGTACTGGAGCATTGGGTTTGCAGGTGGTCTGCAAAAAGGTATCAAGGTCTGCGTAGTACTTTTGCTTGGCCGGGAATTTTACCGGATGCTCGCGGTTTTCACCCTGGGGAAAATAGCCATTAATCACTGTCAGCGGCTCCTTGCCACCGATATCAAATTTACCCATAACCATACGGCGTTGGGCATTTTCATCATCAGTGGGGAAGCCGTACTCTCGATCGACAAAGGGAAGGCGTGAGAGTAGGGCGACGCCGTAGTGGGTTTTCTGGCCAAAGTAGATCAGCTCATAGCCAAGGTCCCGGATCGCATCTACCGGAAAATCTTCATCGGTAACTTTGGTTTCCTGCAAGCCGATTATGTCCGGCTTATGGCTGTCTACCAGTGCCTCCATCTGATGCAGGCGTGTACGAATGCTGTTGACGTTAAAGGAAACGACTTTCATTTATTCCCCCAAAAATAAAAAAGGCCGGGCTTGCCCGACCTGGAGTTACTAGCGGAGCAGGCACGCAAGGCGCACCTGCTACAAATTAGAAGTTCGCTACTTGAGGCGGGGCCTTGCTGGCCTTAGTGGCTAGCCCGATAAAGTCCGCCATTATATAGCCGGCTTCATTCAAGATTGGATCTTTTTCGAGCTTGATCTCAACCGGACCACCGATAGCTGCGACATCTTCTGACTCACTTTCTTCGTAAGCTTCGAAATTCTCGTAGGGTTCAAGACCCTTCGCATTGCGGCGGCGGTTTTCCATAGAGAGCAGGCGCTGGTTTACGTTCTCACGTTCCTGTTCGCGCATTACCTCATTGAGAGAAAGGTACTTCTTATCAGCGCGCTCGCTCTCAAATTCGAACTGGTCGCGCAGGAAGATAAAGTCCGGATCAGATGCCGTACGCTTGTTGTGCTTGGTCATCAAATTGGGAATCAGAGTCTTCAGGTTGAAGTACTTTGCATGAGGCACGGCATGGATGCGATCCCAGGGTAGAGCGGTATCGTAAGCGCTCTCCCCAACGCTTTCAGCGTCAATCAGCTGTGGCATGGGGATATCCGGTTTTACCCCGGCGTGCTGGGTGCTGTCACCGGACACGCGGTAAAACTTGGACTGGGTAATCTTGAGCTGTCCCTCTTTCAGGGGTGCCATGGTTTGAACCGTACCTTTTCCGAACGACTGGTTGCCGACAACCAGGCCGCGGTTGTAGTCCTGGATAGCCCCGGCAAAAATCTCAGAGGCAGAAGCTGACAGGCGGTTGATCAATACCATCAGCGGGCCGCGGTACATAGCACGGGAGCGTGAGCGGTTATGCCGCGAAATTTGCTCATTGGCATGACGGATCTGCACCACCGGTCCCTGGTCAATAAACAGGTCGGTGAGCATGGTGGCTTCTTGCAGCGAGCCACCGCCGTTGTTGCGCAGGTCGAGGATAATGCCATCGACATTCTCCTCTTTCAGTTCACTCAACAGCCTGGCCACATCACGAGTGGTGCTTTTGTAGTTGGGGTCACGGCGGCGATAGGCATCAAAGTCTATATAGAAGGTCGGCAGGTTGATCACGCCAATCTTGTAGTTTTGGCTACCGTCGGAGAATTCAAACACAGCTTTCTTAGCCGCCTGATCTTCCAGCTTCACTTTGCTGCGTTTGATCAGGATGGTCTTGTGAGTGCCGTCACCGCCCGTCGGGATCGTTTCGAGACGAACAAAAGTGCCGGCCTTACCGCGGATCAGGTCAACCACATCATCCAGGCGCCAGCCTACGACATCGACCATCTCACCTTCTTTGTCCTGGCCAACACCCACGATCTTGTCGTTGGGCTTTATTTTGCCAGTGCGATCAGCCGGGCCACCTGCAACCAAGCGGGCCACCTTGGTGTACTCCTCGTCTGCCTGAAGTACAGCACCGATGCCCTCCAACGAGAGGGACATGCTCATATTGAAGTTTTCCAATGAGCGCGGGGACAGGTAATTACTGTGAGGATCATAGAGGCGTGTGAGTGAGTTCATATAGAGCTCAAATACATCATCGCTATTCTGCTGCTCGAGACGCTTCTTCTGGCCTTTATAGCGGCGCTCCAGAAGATCGCGTATCTCCTCGTCGGTTTTTCCTGTGAGACGCAGGTTCAGAACGCTGCTTTTCAGGCGTTTACGCCACAGGTCATCGGCAGCGCTGATTGATTTCGGCCATTCACTTTTCTCTCGATCAAGTTCCAGTGACTCATCGCGAGTGAAGTCAAAGTCTGGGAGGCCTTTCTCCAGTTGGGACAAAATATTGTCGAGGCGATCGCCCATGCGCAGGCGGAAGCGATTGTAAATTTCAAAGCCCGCTTTTACGTCACCAGCGCGCAACTGGTCGTCCATCCTGGTTTGCCACTCACGAAACTCATTGATGTCTGAGTTGAGGAAGTAGCTTTTGGTGGGGTCCAAAGCATCAATGTATTCATTCCAGAGGTCTTCTGACATTTCGTCTCCGACCTTTATTTTGTTGTAGTGCAGCATTTCGAGTTTGCTGACTATCTCTCTGGCGGTGCTGCCCTGGTCCTTTTCTGGGGCCAGGCGCTCGGCCTCTGCCAGAGCGGTTGTGGAAAGCAGGCCAATGACCAAGAAGCCGGAAAATAGTGCGGCGATCCGATTGGTAAGCATAGGGAGTCTCTTTATACGTCCTACTTCATAGGAGGCCAGCCTTTATGGCTTGGCGACCTATAGCTTAGGACAAGTATAAAGGCTGAAAGCTCCGAAGGGCATGAAATACCTCTATTCAGAGATAGATCCTTCCCGCTTTGGGCAGATTTAGCAAAATAGATTTCCCTTTTTCTTGTCGCGTAGGGCATTTTTTCTCAATTATGAACGACAGATATGTATGGTCATCACCATAATCACTACTGACTTCGACCACTAAATAGTCAATCTGATCTATCTGACCGCCCGGTTGTACACCCTGAACGTCAACTGGAGTAACTCCCAGGAGGTGTCAGAAAAGAGCCGCAGGGTTGATCAGCTAATAGTCCCGCTCTGATACATCTTCTGGTGCGCGGGTGTCCAGTGGAACTGGGCACTGGAGCGTAAACCATAGTGTTGAACTGACAGCGATTGCTGTCACCCCTCTCGAGCCCCGGTTTTAGTGCACCCACAGAACTCCAGTCGATTGGCAGCTGATGAGCCATACGGCCAGTTACCCGCTGGGTGGGTCTTGGTTGATCATTTTTTAGTCGGGAAGTTTGTCTGCTTTGCAGGGGGGAGGACTATTTCCTGGGGGTAGGGTGCCACCTGTCAGTCTGGTAGCCAGGGAAAATTAAGCCTTTATTTTCTATAAATTACTTTCAATATACATCGTAACTATATGAATATTATAAATTAAATAAAGTTAATGTAATTTATTAAATTAACGGGGCGCGTGAGCAGGAGAAGCCCACGCGCTAATGAAAGAGAGCCTAATGTGTTGGCTGTTTAGTCATTATGATGTGATCGATATTGTAGCCATGCTTAGTGACAGCAAGACCAAGCAGCTCATCAATAATTGATTCATCCAGCTGGGGAGATCGACTCAGGAGATAAAGGCTGCTGCGATCGGGATCACCTACCAGTGACCACTGATAATTTGGGTCCAGCTCCAATATCCAGTAGTCGCCAGTGGACTGGCCGTTAAAGAATGAGATGGCAAGTTTGCTATTGGTTTCATCAATAGGAACACCAGTGCCTTGCACGCTAATAGGGAACCCGTATTTCGGGTGCAGGATTCGACAGAAGTTGAACACGCTGATGCTGCCGTCATCATTCAGCCCATAGTCCGCGGTTACAGCGGTGCATGCGGGTTGGAATATCTGTGGAAGCCTGGCAATTTCATACCACTTACCGACATACTGATGAACATCCACGTAGGGTACTGTCTCAAGCTCTGAATCTCCCTCCGCCCAAGAGAACTGAGCAGCAAAAGCCAATAGAACGATTCCCAAACCTTTTGCAAAGCCATTCATAGTTACGCTTCCTTGTTGATTGCTTGTTCAATCACTACTGCTGTAGTGCCGTAGCGACCCCCTCTTTACGGAGAGTTAACTGGAACGGATTAACTAATTTGCTAGTGGGGTGAACTTTTCACATTAAGTTCACATATTCTTCGTAATAGACCGAAAGAAGGATGGGAACTCAGTATTGATAGGGAGAGGGCAGGCTACTATTTACCCAGCAACAGAGAGTTTAAAAGGCTTATTGAGGTCACTCCTTTCAACTTAAATGGATTCACCTATGTCACAGACTATCCCTGTTGATGTTTTGATTCTTGGTGGAGGGATTCAGGGAGTAACCCTGATGAGACAGCTGATACCAGAGTATTCGGTGATACTGGTCGATGACGAGTTGGGTGATGCCGAATCTCTGCATTTCCACGGTTACTTCTCCTCTGGTTGGAACGCCGCGAACCCCCAAGCTGCTGAGATTTATAGGACAGCCGCGCAGCATTGGCACAAAGAACTTGCTAATAGCGGTGTGAATAGTCGAATAACAGATTTCCATGCAGCGCTGACTCCAGACTTTCTAAAGACAGTTGAAGGTAACTGGGCTGGAGCGGCTATTCCCTCAGAGGAGGTGGAACTGCCGGAGATCTTTGATCCGGACGGTTTACCACCAAATCGCAGGTTCAGATTTCCTGATGATCTTGTTTTCGATGGAGCCGCAGCCTACCTCAGTGTCAGCGAGCCCATGAGAAAACATATTTATAGTGGACGGCTGGCATCATTTCAGCTCGCGGGCTCAGCTATTGAACAGGTAGCCCTGGATATCGGTGGCCGCTCTTGCGAAGTAAGGCCAGAGCTTGTGATTTCTGCCTGCGGTGCGGGCAACGCAGAGGTGATTCGGCAGTTGGGTGTGGCGGAAGAGCAGGTACAAAATGCGCAGCTAGTACGGCCTCTGCATATGCTTTTGGCTCGCGGTCCCAATATTCCCCCGGTTTCAGCTTTCTTGATCGACTTGATAGTGATGTACCACCCACTGGAAGGTGGGGAGGGGCTTTGGATTCTTACACTTAACCCAGAAGTTCCCAAGTTCAAAGCGGGTGTTGTCGATATGTGCATCCCACCAGAAATAGAGAATGATCTACTTTGTGCATCTTTTAAGCGCCTTTCCAGTGCGATGGTGGCCTTTGAGGCCTGGGCGCAGGGCTGCCAGTGGTCGGTATATGCAGGCTGGAAAACTGATGCACCAGGGCCAGATGGTGATCTGTTGGTGCAGTTGGAGTATCCCACTCCGTATCAACTGGACGATTTTGGTCTGCAAAACTTCCTTGCAGTGTGGCCAAACCATTGGGGATTGGCCGCTAACGTCGCTGAAGATGCTGGGAAGTGGGTGCGTACCAAGCTCAAAAGCTGCCACCCCCAGCCGGGCGCCGACAGTGGATTACCCCCAGGCCCGGGGATCGGCCACCCGATAGAGAATAGGTGGCAGAGCCAGGAGCTTAATTGGCAATCCTGGGAAGACTTCGCCCGAAAAGTGGGTTACCACGACTGATTATTAACACCTCGAATGAGTAAACCAGTGTAACTCCTCTGCACTCGTGGATATTGGTACCCTGATCTCTGGGGAAAATAAACAACATGCAATGAAACTGTCGCTTGCAACTGTAAGTTTTTTCTGTATCTTAAAAACAAATGTAACCGGTTACATTTTCTGAAAGGGTTCTTGGAAGAAGTACAAGACCTGAGTATGGAGGCAAGGTATTTGGCCGGGTAGAAACCCAAAACAATAAGAACCAGGTTGCCAGAGGCAGCTATATGGGAAGTGGTATGGGAAAAAAAATAAGAATGGGCATGGTTGGTGGTGGAGAGGGTGCCTTTATTGGCGCAATCCACCGTATGGCTGCTTCCCTTGACGGTGAAATAGAGCTGGTGGCGGGATGTTTTAGCAGTAATCCCGAGCGTGGCCGTAGCAGCGGAGAGAAGTTGGGCCTTAACCCCGAGCGCGTTTACCAGAGTTATGAGCAGATGTTTCTGGAGGAATCCCAGCGTGCTGTTGATGAGCGCATAGAGTTTGTTTCCGTGGTAACACCCAATGATTTACATCTACCAGTCTCTATTGCTGCACTGCGGGCGGGGTTTCATGTTCTTTCCGATAAGCCAGCCGCTTGCACTCTTGAGGAAACTCTTGCGCTCAAAAACGAGGTCGTGCGGAGTGGCCATCTCTACGGTTTGACTCATACCTATGCAGCTTATCCACTTGTGACGCAGGCCAGGGCAATCTTAGCCAGGGGAGAGCTTGGGCAAGTCCGCCGGGTAACTGTTGCCTATCCACAAGGCTGGTTGGCATTGGCTGGTGACTCCAGCGGAAGTAAACAAGCCAGTTGGCGAACAGATCCCACACGCTCGGGAGAAAGTGGCTGTTTTGCCGATATTGGTACCCACGCTCACCACCTGGTCGAATTTTTTACCGGTCAGCGTATCTCTGAGGTCTGTGCGGACTTGCAATCGGTAGTCGACAAAAGGGCGCTGGATGATGATGGCGCGGCGCTATTTAAATTAGATCAGGGTGCGCGCGGCACCCTTACAGCCAGCCAAGTCTGTGGTGGGGAAGGGAATAACCTGAATATCAGTGTTTATTGCGAACATGGCTCACTGTTCTGGGAGCAGGAATCTCCTAACCAATTGCAGTTAAAGCGTAGGGGTCAGCCAGTGGCCTTTTTGAAGGCTGGTGCTGACTGTGAATATCTGGATGACGATGTCCGAGCTCTTTGCCGTACCCCGCAGGGGCATCCCGAAGGTTATATAGAGGCCTTTGCGAATATTTACCGCGACTTTGCAGCCCAGGTTCGATGCCGCCGGCAAGAACTGCCCATTAAAAATAGTTCTGTCGTTGGGAATATTGATGCGGGTGTCCGAGCTATGGCATTTGTACGCGGTGCATTGGAAAGCAGTCGCGCGAACTCTTCTTGGGTGTCTCTGGCACCGTATTGGGAATAGACAGCTGAATCGTACCGATTCATTTTCAAACAAGTTAGGAACCTCTGGCAGGGTGGAAGTCCGGCAGTTAGTACGGCACAGGGAGGTGTCGATGTCGGCCCAGTGCCAGTCCACTTTTGAAAAGGCAGCACTGTGTTTTTTCAAAAGGAGCAAACGGATCACCCAGGAAGGATTGATTGGTTGCAGAGGTAAATAAGTACAGCAGTAAAAAGGATAAGAATAAATGAAGGCACCCAGAATTCAGGGGCCCGGAATATTTCTCGCCCAGTTCCTCCCTCCGAGCGATCAACCAGCTTCGCTGGAGTCTATGGCCCGCTGGGCATCGGATCTGGGTTACAAAGGCATTCAGGTTCCCACTTGGGACAAGCGCATCTTTGATCTCGAGCTGGCCAGCGATAGCCAGGCTTACTGTGACGATATTCTGGGGGTCTGTGAGAAGGCGGGGGTGGAAATCTCAGAACTGTCCACGCATTTGCAGGGCCAGCTGGTTGCAGCGCATCCAGCGTATAAAGAGATGCTGGATATTTTTTCCCCTGAGGAAGTGCGAGGCAACTTGCCAGCCCGTGCCGAGTGGGCAAGCAATCAACTGATGTTGGCTGCTCGGGCCAGTGCGAACCTAAAGCTAAAGTCCCATGCTACATTTTCTGGCGCACTACTTTGGCATACTTTTTATCCCTGGCCCCAGCGCCCGGCAATGCTGGTTGAAGAAGGTTTTCGCGAATTGGGTCGGCTGTGGCGCCCCATATTGGATGCGTTTGACAGTGCTGGGGTTGATGTTTGTTATGAACTCCACCCCGGTGAAGATCTGCACGATGGGCTGACTTTTGAACGTTTTCTCTACGAAGTGGAGGACCATCCAAGAGCGAATATTCTCTATGACCCCAGTCACCTGCTTTTGCAGCAGATGGACTACCTGGCTTTTATCGACATCTATCACGAACGAATCAAGGCGTTTCACGTGAAAGATGCTGAATTCAATCCGAGTGGTAGGGCTGGAGTTTATGGTGGGTATGCTCCCTGGATTGAAAGACCTGGCCGTTTTCGTTCCCTGGGCGATGGTCAGGTGGACTTCCGCGGGATTTTCAGCCGCTTGACCCAATACGGTTACGATCGCTGGGCAGTACTTGAATGGGAGTGTTGTATTAAGGATCAACAGCAGGGGGCCAGTGAGGGTGCACCATTTATTCAGGATCACCTGATTACTGTGGCAGGGAAGGCCTTTGATGATTTTGCTGGTGCAGAAACAGATCGCGCGCGAAATCGTCGGATTTTAGGATTGGATTAAATTTTTCCAAACCAAGTGAATAACCAATAACAATAAATCATGCGGAGACTGGATAAATGAGTACGATGATAACGCCCCAGAACAAGAGAATATTCTTGGTGGGTAATCTCTCCATTTTTATGATTGGCTTGGGCATGGCTGTGCGGACGGTGATAGCCACTAACTTGCAGGAAGATATCTATAACCATATAGACCTAGCTAACTCCACCACTATGCTCGGTGAAGCAATTGGTATTACCTTTGCTGGATTTGCTTTCACACTTCTATTTGGAAGCGCACTTGTGGACTTGGTCGGCATCAAGCGAATGTTGATGCTCTCATCTATAGGTTATGTGTTGGGCAGTTTGCTTATTATTGCGGCATCTATGGTGACTCCAGGGGAGGGGGTAGAGAGTCTGGTTCTAGCTGGCCTGTTACTGACAGGCTTGGGCTGGGGTGCCGTGGAGGCAGCCAGTAATCCTATGGTTGCTGCAGTCGATCCAGAAAATAAAACGCAACGTTTAAACGTACTACATGCCTGGTGGCCTGCGGGCATTGTGGTTGGAGGATTACTGGGGTTGTCAATCTCTGCCCTCAAGCTTCCCTGGCAGTTGAACCTTGTCGTGTTGGCACTGCCGGCTGTTGTTATGGCCTGGCTTGTGGCTAAAACAGATTTCCCAGTTACTGAACGGGTTTCTTCCGGTATCAGTTATGGCGAAATGTTTAAAGAGGTATTCAAGCAACCGATGTTTATCCTGCTTTGGGTGTGTATGTGGCTGACCGCCGCAACCGAGCTGGCCCCTGGGCAGTGGGTAGACCTGACCCTATCACGCGTAGTTGGCATGAAGGGTATCCTTATCCTTGTTTATGTCAGTATGTTGATGTTTGTGATGCGCCACTTTGCCGGACGGCTGGCAAAGAAACTGTCTCCTATCGGACTTCTATGGTTAAGCAGTCTCCTTGCCGCAATTGGGCTCTATTGCCTGGGTATGGCTAGGACGCCAGTAACTGCATTTTTGGCAGCGACTGTCTGGGGCATTGGTGTTTGTTATATGTGGCCCACTATGCTGGCCACAGTCTCCGAGCGTTTTGTGCGCGGAGGGGCATTGTTTCTGGGGTTGCTGGGTTTTGCCGGTGGTATGTCTATCCAATTTGTTCTGCCAAAGCTTGGGGCTATTTTTGACAATGCCAAGATTGAGGCAGCGGGGGGCTTGGAGGCCTTTGAAAAGCTGAGTGGGGATGAGTTGGATGCGGTATTGGCAACCGCTTCTGTAGAGTCATTCCAGTCTTTGGCAGTAGTCCCACTTATCCTGCTCCCTATTTTTGCCTTTATTTGGCTGTGGGATCGAAGGCAAACAGCCAATAAAACGGAAGCAGCAGTTACGGGTAACCAGTAGATGATATCCGTCTGTGCGAAAATAACCCCCTACTAATAAGAAATTAGCAGGAAACTATGTCAAATATTCGCGAAGTTGCACGTCGCTCCGGTGTATCGGTCGCGACCGTATCCCGGGCGTTAAAAGATCCGCAGATGGTTTCTCCGCGAACCAGAGAGCGGGTGCTTAAAGCCGTGGAGGAGGCCGGATACCGGCCGAACCTCCTTGCGCGGAACTTCAGTTCGGGAAAGTCATTCGCAGTGATGGTATTAGTTCCCAATATAGCCAATCCATTCTTTTCCCGGGTCATTCGCGGAATTGAGAAAGCGGCGCAGGATCAAGGCTATTCGGTGCTGCTGGGGGATACAAAAGGGGATTCCACCAATGAACAATTTTATGCAGGTATGGCGTTAACCAACCAAGCGGACGGTGTTATCCAGCTTGGTAGTCGTTATCCGTTTGCAGAGAAGGATGCAAACCTGGCTGCATCTGTTCCGTTGGTGAATGCCTGTGAGCGCATAGTAGAAGATGATCGGTATCCGGTGGTGGAGTTGGATAACCATGGCGCGGCACAGGAGGTTGCGCGGCACTTGATGGAGATGGGGCACCGCCGCATCGGGGTTATTACCGGGCCCTCGCAAAGCCCCATAGTCCGAGACAGACTGTCTGGGTTTTATGATGCACTAAAAAAACGTGGGTTAGGACTAGATCCTGAAATGGTTGTTCATGGGGAATTCACTATGACATCTGGACAGGAAGGCGCAGAGACTTTGCTATCTACTCCCCGTCGGCCAACTGCCATTTTTTGTATGAACGATGAGATGGCTATTGGTGCAGTGCATCAGGTGAAGAGGATGGGCCTCAGGGTGCCGGAAGATGTGTCTGTTACCGGGTTCGATAATATTGAATTCTCCCAATTTACAGATCCGCCTTTGACCACGATTAACCAGCCCGCGGAGGAGTTAGGCCGCTACGCAATGGAAACGCTGCGATTGATTATCGATGGTAAGCCATTGAAATCCAGCCGGACTATTTTGCCATTTGAGCTAGTGGAGCGGGAAAGCACAGCCTCTTGTCGGGACAACTGAGAACTGCAGGCTCCCAAGGACCGTTGCCTTGAAAAGCATGGCATTGATTAGATAACAGCCAATAGGTGTGGAGATAATAATGATGAAAAACTTTACTAAAACCAGATCCAAAATATCCGTAGCGATTGCAGCAGCAGTGATGCTGGGTGCTGCAGGTTGCGAGCGGGTGCCCGAGTCGAGCGTCCAACAAGCGGATGGAGAGTGGCGTTACCTGTTTGATGGTGAGACATTACAGGGTTGGACTGGAACAAATGGCTCGCAGATTGGGGGTGCCTGGCAGGTTGTTAATGGCAATCTGGTATTGACCGCGGGAGGGGCTGGGGACCTGGTAACCGCTGAGCAGTTTGCAGATTTTGAATTGCAGCTGGAGTGGAAAATTTCTGAGGGCGGTAACAGCGGCATTATTTATCGCGTCGCTGATGGAGATGCACCAGTTTGGATGAGTGGCATGGAATACCAGGTGTTGGACAATGCCGCGTTTCCCAATCTGGAAAAGCCAAGCCACAGCGCCGGCTCAGTATTTGATATGTATGCGCCCAGTGAAGAGAGCGTTAAGCCTGCGGGAGAGTTTAATCAAACTCGTATTCGTGTAGAGAACGGCAAGGTAGAACATTGGTTAAATGGCAACAAGATTGTTAGCTACGAGCTTTGGTCAGAAGATTGGGGCAAGCGTTTGGCGGGCAGCAAGTTCTCAAATTATCCAGATTTTGCGCGGTCTGAAAGTGGCTATATCGCTTTGCAGGACCATGGCGATAAGGTCTGGTATCGCAATATAAAAATCCGGGAGCTATAAGCTAATGGGTATTTCAGGAATCAGTCTGTGGCAAATCCTGATAGTACTGGTGCTTGCAGTTTTATTGTTTGGCAGCGGCAAGATTCGCCGTTTGGGCGAAGATCTGGGGGGAGCAATCAGTGGCTTTCGCCGTTCTTTGCAAGGAAACCGAGAGGGTAGCGCTTCAACCGATAACCCCTCGAAACCCATTGCAGAGTTTTCCCAAATAGGAGAGCGGTAATGACTATCAATAGAAGGCGGTTTTTGGCAAATAGCACAAGCCTGGCAGCTTTGGGACTGGCTGCCCCTTTTATGGGGTTTGTTGGTCGTAGCCACAGCGCGGGAAGTGAAAGCTTTTTTAAGATTTCCTTAGCTCAGTGGTCCCTGCATCGGCAACTGCGAAGTGGTACTCTCAAGGTTCTGGACTTTCCGGTTAAAACGCGCAAAGTCTTTGGAATTGGAGCGGTTGAGTATGTAAATCAGTTCTTTAAAGATCAGGCAAAGGACTTGAAGTTTCTCACCGCAATGAAGGCTAGGGCAGAAGACCATAATGTTCGCAGTCTGTTAATTATGGTTGATGGAGAGGGCGACCTGGGTGATCCTGATAAAGGCAAGAGAAAGCAGGCGATAGAGAACCATTACAAATGGATCGAAGCGGCTAAACATCTAGATTGTCATTCTGTACGAGTAAATGCCGCAGGACAGGGGAGTCGCGAAGAAGTGGCTAAAGCATCTGTTGAGGGGCTGCGCGCGCTTTCGGAATTTGCCCAGGATTTTAATATTAATGTGATTGTTGAGAACCATGGTGGCTACTCATCTAACGGGGAGTGGCTGTCACAGGTCCTTCACCGTGTAGATATGCCCAACTGTGGCAGTTTGCCGGACTTTGGAAACTTCGGAGATTACGATCGCTATTTGGGAGTTCAGCAACTTATGCCCTTTGCCCAGGGTATCAGTGCCAAAAGCTTTGAGTTCGATTCAGCGGGAAGTGAAATCAACACGGACTTTGCTCGAATGTTACGGATCATTCGCGACGCGGGTTATCGGGGTTATGTTGGGATTGAATTTGAAGGGCCGGGAGATGAGGACCACGGAATTATGGCAACAAAACAGTTGCTAGAACATCTTGGTAGGAAGATGGAGGTGTCCACGTAATTAAATGAAAATAATTGATAAAATTTACTTACAAATGTAACCGGTTACATATTTTTAATTTTACCTAACCTGAAAATATGTATTTTAATGTCTGCTTTCTTCAAGAAATCAGTCTTTAACACCGATAAATTAAAAATTCAGACTTGATAGTTGTTCACCCAAACAGAAAAATATTCTAATAATGTAACCGGTTACAGAAAAATATTCCCAATTGATGGAATTTAGCCGGTCAGAAGAAAAATAAATGGTCATGCAGGAGAGATGTTATGGCGAGTGAAGATATTGAGAATAAAGAGTACGACGCCTTAATAGTCGGCTCTGGTGCAGGGGGCGGTATGGCTGCCTATGTGCTGGCCACAGCAGGTTTAAAGGTACTTTTGCTGGAAGCGGGGCGGTCCTATGACCCGGTCAAGGAAACCCCTATGTTTAATCTGCCCAAAGACGCCCCCCTGCGCGGTGGTAGCACGCCGGAAAAACCATTCGGTTTTTACGATGCGACAGTGGATGGTGGCTGGCAGGTGCCAGGCGAGCCCTATACCCAGGGATCCCGGGAGAGAGGCCGGCGTTTCGACTGGTGGCGAGCGCGTATGCTAGGTGGCCGCACGAACCACTGGGGGCGTATTTCGCTGCGCATGGGGGAATACGACTTTAAGCCGTACTCAAGGGATGGACTCGGTTTTGACTGGCCTATCAGCTATCAAGATCTGGCTCCGTACTACGATAAAACCGAGATGCTCATTGGTGTCTACGGCACCAATGAGGGATTGGAAAATACCCCGGATTCTTCCGATGGCGTATTATTGCCGCCCCCCAACCCTCGCGCTTATGAACTGCTAGCGAAAAAAGCTTGTGACAAGTTGGGTATCCCCGTGATCCCTTCACACTTGGCCATTCTCAGTGAGCGCCTCGACCATGAAAATATTCCGCAGAAACTGTTCCCCGATAACAAGCTTGCCCAGGATGTAACCCGTGAATCGATGAAATCCCGTGCTGCCTGTTTTTGGGCCACACCCTGTGGTCGCGGTTGTTCCATTAAGGCGAACTTCCAGTCCACCACAGTACTGCTGCCTCCTGCGTTGGCCACAGGCAACCTTGACATCATAACTGACGCAATGGTGCGCGAAGTTACCGTTGATAAGAAAGGCAAAGCCAACGGGGTTGTTTACATTGATAAAAACACCCGTCAGGAAAAGTTTGCCAGTGCCCGCGCAGTTGTCGTCGCGGCCAGTGCCGCCGAGACATCACGCATTCTTCTCAATTCAAAAAGCACTTTATTCCCAGACGGTCTCGCCAACGGCAGTGGTGTTGTAGGCAAATACCTGATGGATACTGTGGGCGCGGGAGTAGGTGGCCAGATTCCAGCCCTGGAAAACATGCCCGCTCATAACGAAGATGGCGCGTCGGCAATGCATATGTATATGCCCTGGTGGCTGTACAAAGAACAGTTGCGCGGAGACTTGGATTTTGCTCGGGGTTATCACATTGAATTCGGTGGTGGCCGCAGTATGCCTGGAGCTGGTGCCTTCGGCGGTATGGGTGATTTCACCGAAGGTGCCTACGGTAAGGATTTAAAAGAGGCCTGCCGACGCTATTACGGTTCCTTTGTCTGGTTCGACGGTCGTGGGGAAATGATCCCCAATGATGACAGCTACTGTGAAATTGATAAGGACCAGGTCGACCAGTGGGGTATCCCGGTTCTGAAATTCCACTGGAAATGGAGTGACCAGGAACTTAATCAGGCTGCCCACATGCACAAAACCTTTGCCGAAATTATCGAAGGTATGGGCGGCAATGTGACCACAACCGTACAGACCGATGGTGCCAAGGCAATTATCAACGGTGGTGCCATCATCCATGAGGTCGGCACCGCGCGCATGGGCTCCAACCCAAAAGATTCTGTGCTCAACCCTTACTGCCAGTCCTGGGAGGTTCCCAACCTCTTCCTAACTGACGGCGCCCCCTTTGTTTCTAATGCCGATAAAAACCCAACCCTGACCATTATGGCCCTGGCTTGGCGTACCTGTGACTACATCGTGGACCAATTCAAGAAGAGGAATATCTGATGAGCGAGGAAAAAACCAACCTTGGTCGCCGTAATGCCCTGCGTTTGATTGCTACCACCGCCGCTGCAGTTCCGGTAATTGGCTGCTCTGAGAAAGTAGCTGAAAAGGTTGTAGTGAGGGAGGACAAACCTGCGGCAAAACCTGCAGTTAAAAACCTGGATGCTCCGAAACAAACGCTAGCCAGGGGGACGCCCACGGATCCAGACCTTCTTAATCCAGTTGTGCCTTGGGAAATGCAGCTAGATGAGAATGAATTAGCGGTACTGGCTGCGCTCTGTGATGTCATTATTCCCACGGATGCAATTTCCCCGAGCGCCTCTTCTGTTGGTGCTCAGCATTACATCAATGAATACGTGAGTGCGCCTTATTCCAATAATAAAGCAGATCTTGTCACGATTCGCGGTGGGGTTGTCTGGCTCGAGGGAGAGTCTAGGCGCAGATTTCAAGGCTCATTTGTCGAGTTGAGTGAATCTCAAAAAACGGCCATCTGTGAGGACATCAAATGGACTCGCACCGCGAAGCCAGAATACCAGGCCGGTGCGCGTTTCTTTGCCAAAGTGAGGGTTCTCGCATCTACCGCTTTCTATACCACCGAGGAAGGTATGGCGGATATCGGCTATGTGGGTAACAGACCTATGGCCAGCTTCCCTGGAGCACCGCCTGAAGTACTAAAGCGACTTGGCCTGGATAGCTGATAGCTGTACATGGCCTTAACCCCCAGGGAAGGGGGCTCAAAAAAATAAGCCAGGGACAGGCAGACCTAAAACCCGGGTTATTCCGAGAGCTTGGTATGTGGATATGCCGAGTCAAGAGGGTGTACGGAAAGCTCGAGAATTATAATAAAAGAGATGCTCAGCAATGAAAGAGAAAACCCTTTATACAAATCGTAGGGCGGAACTATTACGCACATCTGCCAGCGCACTGGTGTTATTTAGTGTTGTTGGTATGGCGCAAGCACAGAATACGGAGCAAGCAAAAGAGGAAAGCTTGGTTCTCGAAGAAGTAGAGGTGATGGGTATTCGCCAGAGTATGGAGAAAAACCTTGATGTGAAGCGTTTTTCTAATGCTGTGGTGGATTCAATTACCGCTGAGGATATTGGCAAGTTCCCCGATAAAAACGTAGCCGATGCCTTGCAGCGAGTGCCGGGAGTTTCTATTGTCCGTAGTGGCGGTGAGGGTGCCCGGGTAAGTATTCGTGGTACGGCCCCTGAACTTACTTTTACTCAACTTAACGGTAACTATATTGCCACTCCGGGAGATGAGCCGTCACGCTCACTAGATTATTCTTTGTTGCCAGCAACAATGATTGCTCGTACAGATGTTTATAAGAGCCCTGAGGCAAAGCTGGATGAAGGCGGAATCGGCGGGACTGTCATTTTGCACACCCGCAAACCTCTGGATCTAGATGCGGGGGAGGGCATGCTATCAGTTGAGACAACCTATGCGGATGTCACTGAAAAGTATGAACCACAATACACAGGTTTTTACTCATGGAAAAATGATCAGGAAACCTTTGGTGTATTAGTGGGTTATTCCAAGCAGGATCGTCAGAACCGGGTGATTAGCACCACTACAGAAAACTGGGGATGGCAAGGTGATGAAAAGCCGCACGATGGCGTAGAGGCCAGGGGGGCTATGGTAGATATCGACGGTAATGAGTACCGAGATTTCTATGCACCCAGAGCAGTAGTAGGTAGTGTCTTTGAGGAGGAGCGTACCCGAGAGGGAATTCAGCTCAGTGCCCAGTGGCGTCCGGTTGAGCAACTTGAGCTTGGTGTCAATTATTTTCGCTTTGAACAGGGTGGTAATTCGGAGAATTATCGTATTGTTTTTCCTGAGTGGAACTACGGTAATGCAATTGCTCCCGGCAGCCTTAAATTTGATGAAGATGGCGATACCTTACTCGGTATTGGTATGCTGGATAGAGGGCAGGCAGAATTGCAGTCTCCTCAGGTAGCCGGTGACTACACGCGAGCAGAGTATGTATCAGATACCTTGGACTTTAATGCTATTTACCAAGGGGATGGCTATAGCGTGCGAATGGTTGTGGGCAGCACAAGTGCGGAAGGCGGCCCTTCCGAGAAATTGTTTGCCTCAGTAAACTCTCGCTATGGCACTGTGACTGACTGGAGCTGGGATCTAAGCAGTGGTACAGCAGAGATTGATACCAGTGCGGATCTGGGAGATCCCAATACTTACCCCTTATACGACTGGTTCTCTTCTCATTGGACCAGCAGTGAGGATGATGAAAACTATTACCAGCTAGATGTTTCTATTGATATGGATTACGGCTGGCTGACTTCCCTTGATGTAGGACTTAAATACCGCGATCACGAAATTAATCGTAGGATCACCAAACAATCCTGGGACGACGATAACCTACCGTGCCCTACTATTAATTGGGGCGGAGTTGAGGGGGCCTGTTATCCCTGGTGGCCGGATGATTCTTTCCACACTGACCCTAATGGCGTTCCGGATACGATTGATATCCTTTCCAGTGGCCCACTCGACAATATTATTGGTGGCGTAAAAGTGCCCAACTTTGCCTACCTGGAGTTTGAGAAGCTAAAAGAGTTTCTCTATGAGACTTATGGTGATCCTACAGTTATCGTAGAGCGGGACCAGGATTATCGTATCGGTGAGGAAGTTACTGCAGCCTATGTACAGCAGAATTTTACCTCTGCCACTTTGCGCGGTAATTTTGGTGTTCGCGCGGTAAAAACCAAACAATATGCCCGCACTTATGACAATATTGACGGGGTTTTGCAAGATGAGCCCAATATTCGCGACAGCAGTAACACCGATTTTCTGCCAAGCGCCAATATTGCTTGGGATATTAACGATGATTTGGTAATGCGTGCAGCCCTCGCAAGGGTTGTTGCCCGAGTGAATTATGATGACCTCGGTGGCTCTGAATCCATACACGCTCCATTGCCAGGAGCGACTGTGAGAGATGGATTTGCGGGGAACTCCGAATTAGAACCCTATAAGGCAGATCAGTTTGATTTAGGCCTGGAGTGGTACTTTGACGATGCTTCCGCAATGGGAGTGACCTTGTTCAGGAAGGATATTGCATCATTCGTAATTAACGGCAGCTCCCTGGTTACCAGGGAAATCGATGGTGACACTTGGAATGTCAACATGTCGATGCCTGTTAATGGCACCGATGCCACCGCCCAGGGTGCCGAGCTGTTTGTGCAATATGCCTTTGATAACGGTTTTGGGGTTTTAGCCAACTACACCTATACGGATACCGAACTGGCCAACCTCGACCTCGAAAGCGGTGAAACAATCAAAACAGAAATTGCGGGCACTTCTAAAGATCAATACAACCTATCGGTGTACTACGAGAATGACCTTTTCAGTGTGAGAGCTTCCTACAACTATCGCAGCGCCTATGCGGATGGCTATAGCAACGGCGTGAATACATTTACTGATGAGTATGATCAACTTGATGTAAATGCTTCTTATAGTTTGATGGAAAATCTTACTCTCACTGCCTCCATTATTAATCTCACCGAAGAGAAGGTGGATAGGTATTGGGGCGAGGAAAACAGGGTCTTGGGTTCCTCCTACTCAGGCCGCCGCGCCTACATGGGGCTGACTTACAGCTTCTGATCTCGCCATAACTACGGCGCACAGATACATTACTGTATCTGTGCGCTTTCCATTTGAGATAAATTATCGTGATCAGCAAAAGAAAATTCCTGAAATATTCCTTCCTGGGCACTGCTGGTGCTCTGGCAACATCTTCAGTGGCAGCTATGGCAAGGCGTTATACGAAGAAGGGAAAAAAGCCGGTAGTCATATCAACCTGGAACCATGGGGGCCCTGCCAATGAGGCAGCTTGGCAGGTTCTCACTGGGGGTGGCAGGGCTTTGGATGCCGTCGAGGCCGGTGCGCGAGTGCCGGAAGGTGATCCTGAGGTAACCAGCGTTGGCTATGGTGGTTTTCCCGATCGCGATGGTGTAGTGACTCTTGATGCCTGCATTATGGATGACAAACAAGATTGTGGTTCAGTGGCTTTTTTACAGGGTATCAAGCATCCCATCTCGGTTGCGCGAAAGGTAATGGAGGAAACTCCACATGTGATGTTGGTTGGAGAGGGTGCGCAACGTTTTGCCGTTGAACAGGGATTTGAAATTGAGAACCTGCTAACCCCGAAAGCCGAAGCCGCCTGGCGTGAGTGGAAGCGCGAGTCCCGTTACCAGCCGGTAATCAACATTGAAAACCACGATACTATCGGCATCTTAGCCTTGGATCAGGACGGCAATCTTTCAGGTGCTTGTACTACCAGCGGCGCTGCTTTCAAGATGCATGGGAGGGTAGGGGACTCACCAATTATTGGTGCCGGGCTCTATGTCGACAATGAAGTTGGTGCGGCTACCGCCACCGGCATGGGTGAGCTAATGATCAAAACTGTCGGTTGCCATCAAGTGGTGGAGCTGATGCGTCATGGCTATACACCGGAAGAAGCCTGTCGTGAGGCGGTGGAGCGTATTGCACGCAAGCTTGGGGACTATAAGAAGTTCCAGGTGGGTTTCCTGGCTTTAGATAAAGCCGGTAATTATGGTGCTCACTGTATTCACCCGGGTTTTAATTATGCGGTGCGTGATGTGGATGGTGCGCGAATGATTGATTCAGAAAGTAAGTTAGGGTGACTCTTTGAAATAAGCTGCCTATATTAACTTCGTTCTGATTTGCCGGTCATTGCTTGCGGCAGAAAAACCCAAACTATAGCTGGGTGCTGTAAATCACTGGCTATTAAAGCTAGTAATAATGGCTCTCAGAAAGCTGGTCGCTCATCAATGTGATACTAAAACTTAGAGGATTTTTCTTGGTAGGCTTTTGGGTGATATTGGAACTAGTCAAGCCGAGTTCTTAAACCTGTTACTAAACAAGGCAAATAGTATCCTGCCTAACGTATAGTATTTATGTACTTTTGTACCCCTTAATTCATACTTTTATTAAGCGATCGTTATTAAAGCTTTAGGCTTATGATGCCTCGCCCCTCTATGCCCCTTTAATTGGTTTTAGTGCCTAGTTGCATTTGACATCTGCTAGCTTTTTATGGGCTATGAGTAAGGTGTGAAGAAAGTTCCATTCTTTATATTGTGAGTGAAAGCAACACTGACATCGTATGCCTAATTGCATCTTTCGCGTAGTTTCAAGTAAACGCATGGTCTGCATCTTGATGGCTACTCTTTAGCGGGAAAGAGCTTGGATAAATTTGTAGTTGGAAGGGTAGTGCTAGTTAAGCTGAATTTTCAGTTGAAGTTGTTAACTTATTGACATGGAGGGCTTCCAAAGTGAAGCCATAACAGCGAAAATGATGGGAGGTGTTTGGTGGTGCAAAACGATAATTTTGACGTTGCCGTGTAGAATGCGTACCCACGTTATTACTTCGGCTAAGAGTTAGATGGTGCGAGCATACAGCTTAGGGAAAGCTTAGTTTATGTGCTGAATATTAAGCTTCATTTGTGCGTATAGACATAAAAATTATTATATAAGATTATAATTAGGATGTTATATGAAGGGTATTCCTTTAGTATCCAGGCTTTTATTGCTTGTTTTACTATTCTCAGCAGGAAGTTTAATTGCGGAGAATATCGATGATTCGTACTACGATGTTTACTATGGTGATGTCAATGGTGATGGGGTAGATGATATTTATCTCAAAGCTAGAGACCTTTATGTAATGATCCATGGAGAGGTTGTTGTACCTCTCGTACTGCCCCCGATAAACCCTAGTTATTTATATGCTTCTCAAGGCGGTAGTTATGGCTCTCCGGTTGTCAGTGAAAATATTGATATCAGTTTACTGAAAAAAGTACCGCCGACAAGTTTGCAATATCTGGACTACAGTGGCGATGGTAATACAGATCTTTATATTGCCAAGGTTGGCAGTATGCTACATAACGCTGTAATTGCAGGAGGCGATGCAATAACGCCGGATATAATCGCTACCAATGTCTTCATTGATAAGATAGGTAATCTATCGATCACGCAGACAGACCCGGCGAATGACCTGATGACCGAATCTTTATACAGAGGTAAACTCACCGGTCAGCATTTGGTGGGTAAAGATGGATCGTTTAACTATACGATCCCTATTGAGGTTCCACCTGGTATTAATGGCCTGCAGCCCCAAGTCAATTTGAATTACAACAGTAATCGTCGAAATGGCGTAGTGGGTTGGGGATGGGATATTGGTGGCCAGTCAAAGATATCACGATGTCGCGCTAGTAAAGTGAGAGATGGTACGATAAGCGGCATTAATAAGGGAGATGCTTATAAATTCTGTCTGGATGGACACCGTCTTGTTCAGACTGGTTCAGGTTCTCACGGGGGAATAAGTTATCGTGAATATCGTACCGAATCAGAGTCATTTCAGCGCCTGAGAGCTTATGGGGGGGAGGCTGCGGTACCAGACTATTGGCGAGTTGAGTCAAGGGATGGGGGAAAAATTCATTATGGTGCGAAGGGCTCGGCCAATGCTGAATTTGAAGACGGTTATAATAAAACACTTCACTGGCGGATTGCTAAGCGTGAGGACGTCTTCGGCAATTACATGGTGTATACCTATGAAAAAGATACCTCTGCAGGTGTCCATCGAATCAGTCAGATTGATTATACCAAGCACAATGTTGCACAAGGGACTAATAATGCGCTGATTTTCACCTATGAACCCAGAGTAGATGTTCGCGAAAGCTATATAGCAGGTAGAAAGCATAGAGTAGATAAGCGCCTAAAAAATATAACAGTAAAGAGTAGCGCCAGTCATATAGTTCGCCGTTATAGTCTCAACTACCAAGCTGTTGATGGAAATATCAATGCTGATCCAACCAGTACCAGTAAGCTGCAAAATGTCACATTATGCTATGGAGGGTCGACCACAGATTGCGGGCAGCCGTTATCTTTTGATTGGAGTTCCTCATCGAGTAGCACATATGCCAATAAACCTTTGGGTAGTGAATATCGCTGGGTTCTTGATGAAGTAGTATTTCCAGAATGGTTAGCTGACTTTAATGGCGATTATAAAGTAGATTACCCTGTTGTCCGAAATGACACTCTTTACGTTAAAGATGCAACGGGCACTATGGTGAAAGTAGGTGATGTAAGCTCACCGGGAACTATTACTTATTATCAATATAATAGAAGTTTCTCGGAGTCACTTATCCCGACAACAAGAGATCTAAGATATTTTGGTTTCATCCCGTTGGATATAAACGGAGATGGTAAACTTGATCTCATAGCAAACTCTTGGATGGGGCTTGCTGGCACTAAAGCTTTTCTCAATACTGGTAGTGGTTACGTTTATAGTGGAGCTTATTCCCTTACTTCTGAGCAAATCACCTTGCATACAGGAAGTCCAGGTTCGCAATCGCATCTTTGGCCAGAAACATTAATACAAAGTGTCACAGCCCCTGAGCCTTATCGCCTAGTATTTAAGGATATGAATGGTGATGGCTTGGTTGATGTTTTTCGATACGGTATTGGTCGTTACACTTTATCGACTGACGGGCGTTATCGAAATTATTTAAAGGGTCCATTAAAAGATCGCTCGGTAGCCTTGAATACGGGTAGTGGATTTTCGGAGTTTGCGCAATGGTGGCATGGAGAGTCATCTCACCCCTCAACACGGATAGGGGATATTAATGGTGATGGCTTACCCGATATGGCTGATGTACTGGGAAATGTCTCGATTAATACCGGTAATGGATTTATTTTAAAATCACCAGAAGACTATTCTTATGATGGTGAGTTTACCCGCTTTGGACCCGCTCAGCCTTTTCCCGATATAGTAGATAACCTGCAACTGCAGGATATGAATGGGGATGGCTTGGCAGATATGGTGTTTAGTTACAATCGGATCCTGTATTCTACAGGGGATGATTGGGTTGCTGCTCCGACAGACCCCGGAATTGAGAGCGCGACAACTCAAGTACCCAAAGAGCAACGTAAGAGCACTCTTGGAAGATTTCTCGTTGACTATAATGGTGACGGGTTAACTGATAAGTTGTATATAGTTAATGCTAATTGTGAATATCTCACTGAGCGAGAAGATAAAAAATCTGCATACTTAGCTGTGCGCTTTAATAAGGGAGAATCTTTCTCCAGTTGTCAATTACTTCATAGTTCACCTAAAAACTACGAACATATTAATGCCGTTCCCGATTGGCGAACTAGCGCATGGCTGGATCTTGACCGTGACGGTATGGTCGATTTTTTTGCTGATCATGATGGTAGCTCTACTGCTAATGATACACAGGGGCTAACTACTACTAGCAATAATATTAGAAAGCCTCGTATTGAAAGTGTTAATTTTGATGGCCGCGAACAATTGGAGGTTCAATATCGACCTCTAGATACAGCGTGTGATCTGGCGATCAAAGGGAATGTCTCCTGTAATTTGCTGGGTATAAGGCAAGTTTACGATTCTCACGATAATGAGGATATAGCGCCTGATGGTGCAGGCCCCAAAAATACAGTCCCCGTGTCTAGTTTACCGTATGTTGTAACCATACTAGAGGAAAGTAATGGTATTGGTGGTACCACAGTTGCGGAATATAAATATGAGTCTCCTGTTAGGCACCGCACGGGCTATGGTTCTTTAGGTTTTGCCAGAGTTATAGAAACTGTGAGCCACGAGGGGCAGGCTAAAAAAATACGTACAGTGTCAGAATTCCATCAGGTGGCTCAAGATAATTATCTTTTGGCCGGTCAACTTAAAAGACAGCAAGTCTGTGCGGTAGATGGCTCCTATGTAGACTGTTTCAAGAACTGCTCTAATTCCGCTGATACTTCCACTTGTACGTTAGATGTACTAAGTGACACTAAGTATCGGTGGAAAATTCGTACTTATAGTGATGATGTGGATGCTGGTTTTAGTAGTCCGCATTATTTTCCTTATGTATACGAGCAAAGTACGGTAAGAAATAGCCTATATAATGGTAGTAAAATTTCCGATACAATTATTCGAAACCATAATTCTGCAAGCTTTTCTTGTAGTCCTGTAGAAAATATTGATATTGTACTCACTACAACTAGTGATGTGGATTATCATACCGATGGTGTGTTGCTCAATTCCCACAAGGTAATCTGTGATACCTATGCTAGCCAGGCTAGTGTGACTGCACATCATAAACAAAAAAGCCAAATATTCAGTACAAAGTCAGATGATAGCTGGATACTGGGTTTGCCTGAGAGAGTAGAGGATACTGCATCAGTGGGTGCCAGTAGCACTTCAGTTAGCAGCAAAAAACGAACTACAGCTTACTCCTATAATAACAACGGAACAATAAAAACAAAAACAATTGAACCTGAGGGCTCTGCTTCATTAAAACTAATTACAACGTATGGTTATAACAACTATGGCTCCATAAGCAGTATCGCTGAAAGCTTTAATAGCTTCGCTTATGATGGTCTGGATTTTACCGTTCGTGCGGAGAGTTATATTGAAAACTTTGATGCCAATGGTATACGCAAAGTAACCCATACCAACCCTAAAGGCCAAAGTGCAATCACTAAATTTAGTGCAGATTTTGGTTTGCCATTTGAAATTCAGGATCTAAATAATCTTATTACAAAAATATCATATGATAGTGTTGGGCGGGTGGACCATATAGATCATCCTGATAATACTCGTACAGATTTTGATTATCGAAATTGTGGCAATAGCTGTTTTAGCTATAACCCAAATGTTGAGTTTTATATTCAAAGCAAAACGACAGGGTCGCCTTCTGTTAGGACATACTTTGACAGTTTCGAGCGAGAGCTAGGGAACAGAACAAAGGATATGCTGGGCGCTCTTATTTACAGTTATCAGGCCTATAATGGGCAAGGACTCATTACTTCTGAGATTGCTCCCTTTTATAATAACGATCCACAGTATAAAGTTAGCACTAAGTATGATTTGCTTGGCCGAGAAGAACTAAAGACAAAAGCGGACTCATCCACTGTTAAAACAACCTATAAAGGTCTTGAAACAGTAGTTGCCAAAACTGTTCTATCAGAGCATAGTCCGTCGGAAGTACAAACAACCAGGTTGTTTGTGAATGGCGCTGGTTGGACAATGAAAACTTTGGACAATGCCGGAACTCAAGTTGACTATACTTATTGGCCATTTGGAGATTTACAGTCAACCAAGGTTGATAATGATAATAACACTCTGATTAATATTGAGTACGATATACTGGGGCGAAAAACATTACTGAGTGATCCGAACACAGGTACAGTCTTATATGATTATAACCCGCTAGGTTTAATAGCAGCTCAAACTGATGCAGAAGGCTATGTTACTCGGTTTAGTTACGATAAATTGGAGCGTACTATTGCGCGAACTGACAATGCTACAGCGGTTCACGGCTCATCAGGTCTTACTCACAGCTGGACCTATGACGATAAACTTTATGGTATTGGGCTACTGGGAACGCTCAGTGGCTATAATTCAGACGGCTCGGCCTATACAGAAAATTATAGTTATTCGTCTTTTTCACAACCAGAGTCAGTTGAACAGGTTATTGACGGTAAAAGCTATATAACTCGTCAACACTATGATTCATTTAATAGGGCATTTGCTACCACCTATCCAACAGGATATACGATCGCAAATCATTACAATAGCCATGGACATATGGTTAAAGTAAAAAATGCTCATGATGGTCAAGTGTTATGGAGTGCGAACTCGCAAGATGCTCGCGGAAACCTAACAGAGTTCACCTTAGGGAACGGAGTTGTAACCAAGCAAATATACAAGCCAACGAATGGATATATTGATAGTGTTGTAGCAAAAAAGGGGAGTTTCCTTATTCAGAGTCATGAGTATGATTTTGATAGTTTAGGTAATCTGGACCAGCGCAGAGATAATAAGAACGGCTTAACCCAGAGCTTTTATTATGACTCTGTGAATCGCCTGTCAAAATCATGTTTTACCAATTGTATTGGCGCACCCAACGACTTTAGCTATGATGTTTTGGGTAATGTAAAAACACTGTATGATAATTCTGATATTTATCAATACGGTCAAAACGGGGCGGGTCCTAATGCGGTAACCAGCGCTCGTGGATATACCAACTATTATAATCAGAATGGTAGTTTGACCAGCTCAACTAAGGACAGTAACAATCACCGTGCTGTAGATTATGCTGCATTTAACAAGCCTACCCGCATAGAAAATACTGTTAATGGTGTAACCCGTTGGTCCGAAATCACGTATGGCCCAGATCAGAGTCGTGTTAAGCGTACTGATAGTAGCGGCCGCTCAACTATCTATGCGAGCCTCGGTGTTTATGAAGAAACCACCTTTAACGGAATCCTGCAAAAAATTCATTATGTAGGGGATTATGCGTTATATATACAAGAAGGTGATGCTTCATCTGGTTATTACCTTTACCAACATCGTGATCACATTGGCTCTATAGTGGCAAAATCTGGAGCTAACGCTGACAGTAATGATGATGTGCAGTGGATGTCAAATGGCCCCTGGGGAAAGAGGCGTGATACATTATGGAATGGCGCAGAAGAGGGTGAAGACTATGTGCCCTTTGTTACGGCTCGAGGCTATACGGATCATGAGCATTTGGATGGTGTTCAGCTCATTCATATGAATGGGCGTGTATATGATCCAAGTCTTGGCAGATTTTTGAGTCCTGATCCATTTATTCAAAGCCCAAAAAATTCGCAAAGTTATAACCGTTATTCTTACGTTTTAAATAACCCTCTTTCTCTTGTAGACCCGACAGGGTATATGTCCGTAAATTTCGGAAGTAGGTGTAATCTAGAAAGTAGAGGTTGTCTACCACCCTGTGCTGAAGGCGGGTCCTGCCCAACCGGACCGGGTGGAAGAACTTTCACTGGCCAGACTTATATTAATTCAGTAATTTCATTGGGTCAGTCGCCTAGTGCATCTGGGTTTGCTTCTTCAGAAAGTGGAGGTTGGGGGCAGATTAGTTCATCTGGGCAGAGTGGTGGAAACTCCGATGGAATAGGTAGTGGCTTCCTCAAAGGTATGTTTGACCTTTTTGCTTCCTCGGCTTGGTACGATTCACCTAACCCTTTTGTTGAGCTTTACCCGGGGGAGTTGTCACCTGCAAATTTAGTGGGAGCTGATTATGAGTCTCCATTTGAAGCGCCGGTTTCTCCAGAGGCACAGCTTGGCCATGATTTAGCTTTGCCGGCTTCGATATTGGTTGGGTTATTTGCCAGAAACCCAATGGGGGCTATGAGGCAAGTAAGTAGTGCTACAAAGGCAGGACCGAAAGCTCTAGGGCACCTCCGTATAGGACACACTGTACCTTGGGCGGAAATGACAAAGGCGCAACGAAGAGCCTTTCAACATTCCTACTCTCGTCATGCTGCTGAACTTGGACTGCCAAAATGGAAGCAGGGAAATGCGGAAGCGTTGAGGAAGCAGTTCAACTCCGTTGTAGGGCATATTCGAGAAACAGGTACTCACTTAGGAACTCGAATGAAACCATTTAATGGAAAATCAACTCGCGTGAACTACTACGAATCAAATCTACAAGGTACTAACTACTATTACTACGAAACTATGAGTGGTCAATTTATCAGTGCCGGTAAGGCTAGATAGGGGATATAAGTGGAGCTGATAGAAATTTATGTTCTTTGCAAGGAAAGAACTAAAAAATTAGTGTTGAGGTTCTTGGATGAGTTGCTTCCTAGCAGAGAAGAGGTCGCGGAGGATTATCCATATCCAGAGTATAGTGATGAGCCTGAATGTGTGTACGATACCAGTGATGAACTCCTTCAAGTACTAGAAAAAGACGAAAGTGCATCGTACTCAGTTTACTGGGATGGCACCGGCAATAGTGTTGTGAAGAGTGCGATGAGTTTTTTTACTGAAGATGGATGTATGATTGCAGGCATAACTGTTCCGGCTGATGGGAGTGAGAGTTGGCTTAACAAACTATCGGAGTTGGTGGGTGGCGAATATGGCTATGTGGGATTCGATAGCCCTCCACCGGATACTCGGGAGGAGTTCATTCAGATGTGTAAGGGTTCTGATCAAATAAGGTTGGTTGCTGGGGAAAAACTGCGAGACTAACCTAAGTAGTTGATTTAATGGGCATAGTAATGATTTCATGCCCATTACTGGGTCTTCCAATGTCGCTTGCGATTCGTGCCACCCGACTTCAAATTTTGAGTTTGACGGCTCTGGCGTTGATGCAGGTGCATCGTTAATTGCAGACTTATTTCCGGGAGTTGGCTCAGCAAAAAGCTTGGGGCAAGTTTTTACTGGCACTGATTTGATAACAGGAGAACCTGTCAATCGATGGCTTGAAGGGGGAGGTATTTTATTAGGGATGGTTCCCTTTGGTAAGACGCTAACCAAAGGGGATAAAATGGTTGATTTATATCGGGCAGTAGGCCCCGATGAATACCATAGCCTTATAACCATGAGGGGAAAATTTGAGTTTGGTCCCAATGGTAGTGAAATGAAGCAATTCGGAATGAGTTTTGATGAGGTTCTTAAGTATGCGAATACAAATCCTGAATATGCGGCTATCTTGAGGGTAACTGTCCAAAAAAATTCTTTAAAACAATTTCATTTTTCAAAAGGAAAAATTGACCCATTTATTTTTAAAGGTGGCGTTGTTACCGTTAACGGGCAAAAGTAATTAGATTTCCTCAATTCCGCAGTAATATCAGTAGTTAATCATTTGGAGTAAGTTGTGGGAAAATTTACAAGGCATGTTTTGGCTCGGGTCGAGTTGTGCAATGATGTGGATAGTCCAAAGACAAATGGTGTTAGGAGTGGATATAACCCCCATCATAAATTTGACGGTATAAGTTTTTTAGTTAGCGGTATGCATTCATATGGGGATGATAAAAAGCATTTCCCGGGTGAGGTGATCAATGCAAATATAAATTTTGCTAGCTGGGAACATATAAAAGAAGATGTGAAAGTTGGTGATGTATTTTTAATACAGGAGTTGGATAGGGTTGTGGGAAAGGGAGTCATTCTAGAGATTGATGAGGGTGAGTAAGAGTAAAGTATGACTCTTACTTTTTCGAATTTTGGGAGCGGAATCGAGTGTAGGTATAGTTATCACTTTCACCCGATGCTTTACCTCATTCCTAGAATGAGAATCGCTAATTCGGAAGGCGTGGCTGGTTGAAAATCCTTAGCTTTGAAACTCAGAGCATATAAATCCCGAAAAAGCCTCGGCAGTGTAATCTATCGGGGCAGTGCCCCAAGAGCTGCTTTTGAAGTGCAACAGAGGGCGAACATGTTGAGGGATTCGATTAATGCTGGAACATTCGGGCCCTGGGAGTGAGAGTTTTAATATGAGTCATTTGTCGTGGCAAGAATTTTTGAGAGCCCTAGTTGAGCAGTATTTGTCTGGGGCTGATGATCGTGACCTAAGCGCTGTGTTTGGCGGGAAAGAGGTTGATTGGTCTGGGGTTGTGAAAAGCATAGACTTGACGAATGAGTATGCCCTCGGAGTGTCAGTCGAAATGGATGATCCGAAAATAACTTTGGGCGACTCAAAAAAATTGATTGCTAATAATGTTTTTTTAAATGTTGATGGCGCTCAGAAGTCTTCCTGGACTGATACTCAAATTGGCGAGCGCATTGCATTCTCGGCGCGTATTCGGCGGGTAAATGGGCCTTTCCCTGGGGTGCGTTTGTCTCAGTTCGAGTCCGAACCAGAAGTTATATTGTTATTGGGTTTAGAAGCAGCCAAGCGGATTGATTGAATTCAGGAAATCATCACTCCAGAAAACCCACAAAGCCCCAGCAGAGTAATCTGGCGGGGCTTTTATTATCCGGTACGCGTCCAGCGCCGAAAGATCATCCCTTCCATCATTTCCCGGATAATCTGCTGTTCCTCGCCCAATAACTGCTCAATGGCCTCGAACAGCCACCGGATTCTGTCGTTGGGGCCGCGCTCGTTCTTATCGAATAGTTTCGTCGTTGGGCTTGGCCTGCTGACCAGTCCTTCCAAGGTGGGCTGGGCTGTGTGCTACCAGCCTCCTACCTCTTAATCTGCGTCACATGGATATCGGCGGCGTCTGCCAGCCAGCCATAGAAACCGAATTCGAGTTTTAATGAACATCTTGTGCGCGAGTATTCAAAATCAGTGCAAGGTTCGCTGCTGCCGGTCCAAACGCATAGTAGAAGAAAAGCGAATCATATCTAGTAGCGTGTCGATGTAACGCTCGCCCAGTTCACCCAAATCCTCAATTCGTGGAGACTGCAGCCAGTCTTCCAATACGCCAAAAAGACCACCATGTAGCATCTGTTGCGCCAGATCTACATCTAAGTCAGCAGGCAATTGTCCTGCAGTAACTGCCATCTTCATTAAGTTGGCCATGCGCTCTAAGCCAGCAGTGCGGCCTTGCTTGATACGCCGGGTTGATTCACACACTTCACTGACAGCTTCACATGGTAGGAAGATAATCTCGAGGACCCGCTGCCATTGTTCATTGCAGGCAATATCATGGAACAACCAAACCCAGCGGGTACGCAAGGTTCCCAAAGGGTTTTCCTTCAGCTCTTTCCCGGCAGTCTCACATAGTCTCTCACCGGGAAGTTCCATGCGCTCTGCCAAGGCATTAAGCAATCCAGCTTTACTGCGGAAATGGTCGTAGATCGAGCCACGGGTTACCCCGGCCAGTTCAGCCACCTCTGCAAGGGAGGCATGTGATACCCCGAATTCATGAAATACATTCATCGCGGCGTCCAGGATACGCTCACGAGTTGCCGCTGTTTGCTCTTTTCTGAGTTTGGTCATGGGGACTGCAGCTTCTTTTCTAATCATGTTTGTCTCATCTGACCGCATATTCACCGCATTTCGCCGCACGGTAGCTAAATGAGATATTCGTGCAAACCCTTGAAAACACTGGGTGAAAGTGCATCTTAGTCGATTATTACGCGCTGATGAACAGTTGATTGAATTTCATGCGTGCACATAAAATGTCAAGCAACTAGAACTAGACTTTCCTGTCTCTTTTCATGTTTCCCCGCAACTGACCCGCAATACCGGTAGTCAGCCCTTATTGAGGTAACCATGTTCAATAAAAAAGCGCTAATCAGTCTTCTGGTCGCATCCTCTGTTCTTGCGGCCTGCGATGAAAAGGCCGCTTCACCGCCGATGATGGCGCCTCAGGTTACAGTTGTCACGCTGGAATCTGAGCCAGTGACCCTCACAAGGGAGTTGCCGGGGCGCACTTCCCCTTTCAAGGTGGCGGAAGTTCGCCCGCAAGTTAATGGCATCATAAAACAGCAATTGTTCCGTGAAGGTGGCCGTGTCGATGCAAATCAGCCGCTCTATCAGCTGGATGATGCCATTTACCGAGCGGATGTGGACAGTGCCCGCGCGAAGTTACAGCGTGCCAACGCCGCCATGAATATCGCGCGATTGAAGGCGGTACGGACTAGAGGCTTAATAAGTAATGGAGCCGTTAGCAAGCAGGAAAATGATGCGGCTGAGGCGGATTTGCAGGAAGCTCGTGCAGATGTAGCCGAGGCTAAAGCGGAGCTGCACCGGGCTGAGATACAGCTGGACTACGCCCAAATTACTTCCCCGATTACGGGCCGAATTGGTAAATCCTCTGTAACCCAGGGGGCACTAGTGACGGCCAATCAGGCCGCAACTTTGGCCACAGTGCAACAGCTGGACCCCATTTATGTGGATGTTACTCAGTCGGCTGCAGAGTTGGTAAGCCTTCGCCGGGCTCTCCAGGCCGGCACACTGGCGGATGCCACTCATCTGCCGGTCAAGATCCTGCTGGAAGATGGCGGTGAGTTTGAACACCAGGGCAAACTCGAGTTTGCCGAAGCAAGTGTTGATCCCTCAACTGGTAGCGTATTGCTACGGGTAGTTGTACCCAACCCGGATAATATGTTGCTGCCGGGCATGTATGTGCGTGCAATAGTGGGCAGCGGTGTACGCGATAACGCTATTTTGGTGCCTCAACAAGGTATTGCGCGGGACCCGAAAGGCAATACGTCAGCCATGGTGGTCAATGAAGAGAATATCGTTGCTCAGCGCTCAGTACGGGTAAGCCGCACAGTTGGCAATCGATGGCTGGTAGAAGAGGGGCTTGAGCCCGGCGACCGTGTCGTGGTGGCTGGATTGCAGAAAATCCGCCCCGGCGCCCCGGTGCAGCCGAGTGAGCGTGAGGACAAACAGCCACCTGCAGCAATTGGCGATGAAAAAACCACAGCTGAGCAGGGTTCCTGAGGGTAGGGGTTATGGCGAGTTTTTTTATCAACCGACCCATCTTTGCCTGGGTTCTGGCAATTATCACAATGCTGGCTGGTGCTTTGTCCATCAGCAAGTTGGCGGTGGAGCGTTATCCCAATATTGCACCGCCCTCTATCAATATTGAGGCGAACTACCCAGGCGCTTCTGCCAAGGTGGTCGAAGACTCCGTTACACAGATCCTGGAACGGAATATGAAAGGCCTGGATGGCCTTCTATATATGTCTGCTACCAGTCAATCCAACGGTGGTGCTTCCATTTCTCTGACATTTGAGAATGGTACCGATCCAGATACCGCGCAGGTACAGGTCCAGAACAAGGTGCAGTTGGCAATGCCATTGTTGCCCCAAGAGGTACAGCTACAGGGGGTCAACGTCAGTAAGTCCCGCGGCGGTTTCCTGATGGTTGCGGGCTTTGTATCTGAAGACGGCAGTATGAATCGCAACGATATTGCCGATTATATTAATTCAGCCATTGTGGACCCGGTTAGCCGGGTACCGGGCGTTGGAAACGTGCAGGTATTCGGCTCCAAGTATGCACTGCGTATTTGGCTTGACCCCAATAAGCTGACCACTTACGACCTGACACCGAATGATGTCGCCGCAGCAGTGCGGGCACAGAATGCCCAGGTTACCGTGGGCAGCCTTGGAGGTGCGCCGGCAGTGCCGGGGCAACAACTCAATGCCTCCATTACCTCACAGGGACGCCTGCAAACCCCGGAGCAATTCCGGGAAATTGTGGTCCGTGCCAATGATGATGGCTCCCTGCTGCGGCTTGGCGATATCGCCCGTGTTGAATTGGGGGCAGAGAACTACGAGTTTATCTCCCGCTACAACCGCCAACCGGCAACGGGTATTGCCATTAACCTGGCTACTGGTGCCAATGCGTTAGATACCGCAGAGGGCGTTAAAGCAAAGCTCAAGGAGCTGGAGCCTTTCTTCCCGCGGGGACTTACCTCGGTCGTACCTTTTGATACCACGCCCTTCGTTGAGGTCTCCATCAAAGGTGTGATCAGTACTTTGATTGAAGCCATTGTGCTGGTCTTCCTGGTGATGTATCTGTTCCTGCAAAACTTCCGTGCAACCTTAATTCCCACGATTGCAGTGCCAGTAGTACTGCTGGGAACCTTTGCGGTTCTCGCGGCATTGGGATTTTCGGTCAATATGCTCACTATGTTCGCCATGGTGTTGGCCATCGGCCTGCTGGTGGACGATGCCATTGTGGTTGTGGAGAACGTAGAAAGGGTGATGCGTGAAGAGGGGTTGTCACCAAAGGAAGCAACTAAAAAATCCATGAAGCAGATTACTGCGGCACTGATAGGTATCGGCGTGGTGCTCTCGGCAGTGTTTGTGCCTATGGCATTTATGGATGGCGCCACTGGCGTAATTTACCGGCAGTTCTCAGCAACCATTGTTGCTGCCATGGCCTTGTCCGTATTAGTGGCGATTATCCTGACCCCCGCACTATGTGCCACCTTGCTGAAACCACTTTCAAAAGGGGAAAGCCACGGTGAGAAAGGCTTCTTCGGTTGGTTTAATCGGAACTTTGAGCGCGGCAGCCAGCGTTACCAGGGCGGAGTGCAGGGCATTCTAAAACGCAGCGGCCGTTTTATGCTGTTGTTTGTGGCCCTTTCGGCCGTGATGGCCTTCCTGTTTCTGCGCTTACCCAGCTCCTTCCTGCCGGATGAAGACCAGGGCGTGCTCTTCTCTATGGTGCAGGCACCTGTAGGTGCGACCCAGGAACGCACCATGGCATCTATCCGCAAAGTGGAAGATCAGTTTCTGGACAACGAGCAGGGTATCGTGAAGTCGGTATTTTCGGTACAGGGCTTTAGTTTTGCTGGCAGCGGCCAGAATACCGGTATCGCCTTTGTAAATATGGAAGACTGGTCCGACCGGGAAGAGGAATCGCAAAGTGCCGGAGCGGTAGCCATGCGCGCAATGGGTGCGCTGATGCAAATCAAAGATGCCATGGCTTTTGCCTTCGCACCGCCGCCCCTACCAGAGTTGGGCTCATCCGGTGGCTTCAACTTTTACTTAAAAGATAATGGCAACCTGGGGCATGAAGCGCTTACCGCTGCGCGCAACCAATTCTTGGGAATGGCTGGACAGAGCAAATTACTCTCTAACGTACGCCCCAATGGCCAGGAGGATACGCCGCAGTTCCGGGTGAAAATTGACAACGCCAAGGCTGCGGCCCTCGGCTTGTCTATTGCCGATATTAACAGCGCGCTGAGTACCGCTTGGGGTGGCTCGTACATCGATGATTTTATCGACCGCGGCCGGGTGAAGCGGGTTTATATGCAGGCGGATGCGCCATATCGCATGGTGCCGGAAGACTTCCAGCTTTGGTCTGTGCGCAATGACAAAGACGATATGGTGCCTCTATCTTCCTTTGCCAGCTTCTCCTGGGAGTACGGATCTCCTCGCCTGGAGCGCTACAACGGCGTGCCATCCATGCAAATCAACGGCCAGGCAGCTCCAGGAGTCAGCTCTGGTGAGGCCATGGCAGAAGTGGAGAGACTGGTAGCTCAGTTGCCGGCGGGTGCTGGTATTGAGTGGAGTGGCCTTTCTTATCAGGAGCGTGCCGCCGGAGCACAAACACCACTGCTTTATACCCTTTCATTACTGATTGTTTTCCTGTGCCTTGCCGCACTTTACGAGAGCTGGACAGTACCAACAGCCGTATTGTTAATGGCGCCTTTAGGTATTCTTGGCGCGGTGCTGGCGAATAGCTTGCGGGGGATGGAAAGGGATATCTATTTCCAGGTGGCCATGTTGACCACTGTGGGCTTAACCAGTAAGAACGCCATTTTGATTGTGGAGTTTGCCAAGCAAAACTTAGAGGATGGTATGGAGCTGGTGCAGGCTACTATGCGTGCAGTACGCGATCGCCTGCGCCCTATCCTGATGACTTCTTTGGCTTTTGGTTTGGGAGTTCTTCCGCTGGCGATAGCCACTGGTGCAGGTTCTGGCGCGCAACGCGCAATTGGAACCGGGGTACTGGGGGGAATGGTTGTGGGCACGCTGCTGGGAATCTTCTTTATTCCTTTGTTCTTTGTGGTGGTGCAGAGACTGTTTGGGAGAAAGGCTAATAATAAAGAGTCATCTCAGGCTGATGCTCCTGAACGCAATGAGACTGAGGCTGTAGAAGCTGTATAAATTTATATCTGAAAAAGCCAGGCCGGATAATAGGGCCTGGCTTTTTTATTTCCAATGAATGCGGTAGCACTTGCAGGTTTAAGCAAGCTCAGTAATACGTTCATTTGCAGCTGCGACGGCCTTTTCTTTTGCCTCTTCACCGGTCGCAAGCCCCTCCGTGTAAACAAGTTCAACATCGGTGATACCTACAAAGCCGAGGAACTGACGTAGAAAGGCACTCTGCGCATGATCGTCACCGTGATAGCCACCTCGAGCGACAAAGACGATTGCTTTCTTGTTCTTCAGCAATCCTTCAGGACCATTCGCTGTGTAGCGGAAGGTGACGCCGGCTCGGGCGATATGGTCGAAGTAGGTGTGCAGGGTGGAGGGGATTGTGAAATTGTACATAGGTACACCCAGTACCAGCACATCTGCCGAAGTAATCTCTTCAATAAGTTTGTCCGAAAAATCAACAATAGCTTGCTGATCTGCGGTGCGCTGCTCAGCCTGGGTAGTGAAGGCCTGAAAGCGCTCCAGAGACAGGTGGGGCACCGGCTCTGCCACCAGATCACGCTGAATTACTTCGCCATCCGGATTATTCGTTTTCCAGCTCTCGATATACTTTGCAGCCAGCTGGGAGGTCTGTCCTCCGGCTTGGAACATGCTGGATTGGATATTGAGCAACTTTGTCATGACTGGTTCCTAGTGAATCAATTAGCTTGAACACTATTGAAACATTGGTTAAATCGATTAAAAATTAGAAAATTTCACTGAAATCTATCGAAATATCCGATTTATGACTAATCAGTTTGCCAGATCATCTTCAAACCCGAAAATTACGCTCGAGCAATGGCGGTGTTTGGTAGCGGTTGTTGAGGGCGGAGGATACGCCCAGGCGGCGGAACGCCTGCATAAGAGCCAGTCCTCCGTAAGCTATGCGGTGCAAAAACTGGAGTCTGTGCTGGGTGTGGCCGCATTCACTATCAGTGGCCGCAAAGCAGTGCTGACAAAAGCGGGCGATATGCTGTACCGCCATGCACGGCAGCTGCTGGAGGATGCCGCATCTTTAGAGGCTGCAGCCTGTAAGGCTTCTGCTGGCTGGGAGTCAGAAATTGCTATCGGCATAGAGGTCTTTTTTCCCACTTGGTTGTTATTGGAGTGCCTTGACCAGTTTGGCCAGGAAAGCCCGCAGACCCGTATTGAAGTTTATGAAACCGTTATCGGCGGTGGGCCTGAAGCACTGCAGCAGGGCAAGATCGACTTCGCTATCAGCCCACATATTCCCAAAGGCTTCAATGGTGAGCTGCTCTACAGCCCGGTACGAATCATTCCCGTTGCCCACCCGGATCATCCTTTACACCAATTGGGGCGAGAGCTGACCTTGCGAGACTTACGCAATCATCGCCACCTGGTGGTGCGGGATACAGGCTCACAGAGAACCAGTCGGACCCATACGGTAGATGTGGCCCAACGCTGGACTGTCAGCAATATGGCCACCTCCATTGGCGCGGCCTGCCGTGGCTATGGTTTTGCCTGGCTGCCGGAGGAGAAAATTAGACAGGAACTGGAAGAGGGCACCTTAAAGCCACTGCCCTTACGCGGTGGCAATGAAAGGCAGGTGTCTATGTACCTGATATTTGCCGATCGCGAGACTACAGGCCCAGGAGCAAGAAGGCTGGCTGAAATTATTCGCCAGCGCCTAAGAGAATTGGAAGCAGATTAATCCGCTTTATTTTTCCCTGGTAGGGATTGTAGATAGGTACATAAATGGCCTGAGGATATTCCCAGGAGAACAGGGGCGATCAGTGAGGCTATTCCTATATAAGTGGTCTCGGCATGTGCAGCAAAAAAGGTAATTAACCCCAGAAACCAAGCGGCAATATTGCCGATAATGGGCTTTCCCCTGAGGGAAACCACGATAAAAGCTACAATAAATACTGTCGCAGCGAAGGCAGCTTTACCCATTACAGGCAGTAACGCACTGTTTATTACAGAAGCAATTACGCCGAGTAAAATTCCCAAAGTGACACAAATACTACCGGTTAATGTGTTGGAAATAGAGGTGGGCCTGGTGAAAAAGACAACCCAGCCGACAAACATTGCCCACGGAGCTAAATTTGTTGCAAGGCAAGTAAAGGCGGCGGCACTGGCAATAGTTGCAGCAATAAAGGTATCTCTACTGCGCTTTAGGTTTAACGCCTGGGTTAGGGAGGACATCGGCTTTCTTTCCAAGTCAGAAAAATAATCAATAGCAGCAGCTTAAGTTCCTTAAACTGCTGCGAATAATGAACCGGGCTTAAGGTTGGATTTATATAATCCCGCCATTAACCCGAATCACCTGCCCATTGATCCATCCCCCTTGCTCCCCGGCCAAAAAGGCAACCGTGTTTGCAATATCTTCCGGGCTTCCCAGTCGCTCCAGTGGAGACAAGTTGGCGAGGCTGTTCACCATCTCATCAGTTTTGCCATCGAGGAAAAGTTCGGTTGCTGTTGGTCCCGGGGCAACAGCATTAACGGTAATATTTCGTCCTCGCATCTCTTTGGACATTACCTGTGTCATCGCCTCAATGGCGGCTTTGGTTGCTGCGTAGATACTGTAGGTGGGCATATATAGGCCTACAACACTTGAGGACAAGTTGATAATTCGCCCACCTTGTCTAAGGCGTTTACTGGCCTCCCGCATTGTGTTGAATGTACCTTTAAGGTTGACGGCAACCATGGTGTCGAAGTCTTCTTCTTTACTTTCGGCTAAAGTCGCTAACTTCATGATGCCAGCACTATTGATAACAGCATCAATACCACCAAATGTGGCTTCCACAGATTCAAATAATCTAGTAACTGCGTTGGAATCACTGACGTCTGCCTGAACGGTGACGGCCTTTCCTCCGGCCGCTTCAATCTGATTGACCAGCTTTTCAGCGGCATTGAAGTTGCCAACGAAGTTAACCAAGATTGTGAAGTTGTCCTTTGCCAGTCGGGTGGCAATAGCCGCACCTATGCCTCTGGAAGCGCCGGTGACTAGTGCAACTTTTTCCAAAATGACCTCCAAGCTGATTGGAGTCACAGCTGTGACTCTATGAGTAATGTTCCCGAAGAGAATAAGCTCGTGGTTTGAGTAGATAATCTAGCTAAAATGGAACCTATTGTTCTAAATAGATAAACAATGGGCTTAATATGGATAAGCTGGATGCAATGCGGCTCTATGTTCGAATCGTTGAGCGTGGCAGCTTTACCGCGGCCTCATGCGACTTGGATGTTCCGCGATCTACCTCTACACAAGTGATCAATAAGCTTGAAAAGCAGCTTGGTGTGAGGTTGTTACAGAGATCCACACGCAAGGTAAAAGCAACGCTGGATGGGGAGCTGTATTACCAGCGATGTCTAACGATACTTTCGGATGTAGAGGAAGCGGAAGGTGCATTTAAGGGCTCGTTGCCGAAAGGGGAGGTTCGTGTCGATGTACAGGGAACAATTGCTCGCCACTTCGTTATGCCTAAGCTTCCGCAATTTTTTGAACGTTACCCCGATATTACTTTGGTGATGAGCGAAGGGGATCGCTGGGTTGATTTGGTCCAGGAAGGAGTGGACTGTGCGATCAGATATGGTCATTTAGCCGATAGTGAGTTGATCGCGAGGCGTCTGACAATGCTGGACAGACTCACCTGTGCTTCACCGGGTTATCTTGAGCGTTACGGCACCCCGAAATCCCTACGTGACTTGAGCCATCACCGCGCAGTGGCCCTCCGTTCGATAACAACGGGGAAGTCAACGCCGCTATCATTTTGCGTCGGGGACAAGGTTGAAACCATGGAAGCTATAGCGCCTATCACGGTAACGGGTACGGAGAGTTATCGGGATGCCGTTAAATTAGGGATTGGCCTGGCCCAGTTCCCCAGATTTCATGTTGAAAAGGATCTAACTGAGGGCAATCTAGTAGAAGTGTTACCTAACATTCGCCCACCAAGTGAACCGGTTTCTGTAGTTTTTACTCAGAATCGTTTCCTGTCGCCTAGAGTTAGGACTTTTATTGAATGGCTAACAGAAATTTTTGCTGATCATTAGGGTGTAGGTGGGAGCAACCCAAGCACTGGGAAAAGCTATCCACCAGTGCTTGAGATAGAATGCCGCTGTTAGTTTCCAGCCTTCAAATTTTTTGTTTTCTCAAACCAGAAATTATAAAAATCTTCGGTCACTAGCTGTTCGATATTTGTTGCCTCTTCACGAGGGCAGAATATTGTAGCGGTGATCACATCATGACCAAGATCATTGGTTGTAACACTCACTTTCGCGTCAGGGCCAGATAGCTCCACGCCCATACGACTCTCAATCAGCTTGCAGTAGCGCTCGGCAACTTCCCGGAATGAATCACAGTGTTCCTTCAAGCGTTCTGCAATAAACTTCTTGGCCTCAAAAGGGTTTATTTCACTGCGTTCGCGAGTTATTGAGAAAGTGTGCTCGATATAGCGACGCATGAAGTTCAGGTTCTTTACCGGTTGGGTGAAGAACGCATTGTTGGGAATGTAAAGGGTGGTTCCAGTATAACCATTGCCAAGTCCGTGAGGGTCGATTTCCAAAAGTGTGGTGCTTAACCAATCACTGTCGGTGACCTCACCAAACTGGTCGCCAACTTTAATCCAGTCCCCAACGGTGAAAGAGCGCATATTGGCTTGATATAGACCGCCAACCAAGCACTGTACAGCCTCACGAAGTGCCAGAACAATTGCCACAGAGAAAGCGGCAATAGACAGGGCAAAATCCCGAAGTTCACTTACCCAAATCACCATTAAACCGACTACCAGCAATAAGTTGCCGATATTATGTACAGTATTGATGCGGCGACGTTTATCAGCTTTCTGCCAGCTACTTCGGGCAATGGCTAGCGTAAGCAAGCCGCGCAACAGCATAATGGCTGTAACCAGGCATACAGTGACAAATAGTTTGCTATCCAGGATGTGTTCCAAGAACTCTGGTTTCATTCGGAAAAGGGACCTCACGGAGATGGGTAAGCCACCATATCAACGCTCGACTTCTCGATGAAGGCGGGCATACAAAGTCATAGTGGTGGGGACTGGTAAAAATCACGAAGGCGGGCAATCTATCCTTGGTTGTGAATCTTGTAAATAGCTTGCTAAAAGTGTGGATAGGATTGGCCAAATACCCATATTTTTAGGCTATAGACACCCAAAAAAGACCAAGTATAGGATATCTCTATCGATAGCTAGAGTCGGGGGAGAGTTATCGAAACATCTCATCCGTTGGTTAACATTATTAGATGAATTAGACACATGTCCAGGTCTGAGTTGATACAGGTTCTCTAGTTTATGGCGCAACTTTAACATCGAGCAAAAATGTTTTCCCGGTCTGAATACTTTGCAATCCTTTGTTGATAGCTTTTTTTAACTCGCTTATCTCTTTTACTCGCAGGCCTTGCCCTCCGTAAGACTCGACCGTTTTACAATAATCAGGTTCAGGCTGTATAAGATTGCCAACAAAATGATTATTTTTAACTGCTGCACCATTTGGGAAGTACTTTTGTATATTCCAAGTTTGCGATAAGTACTGGTTGTTGTTACATAAGACGATGAAAAGCGGTAATCCATATTCCTGGGAGAATCCCAGCGCAGCCGGAACAGGATTATAGTGCCAGGCGCCATCACCAATAATGCAAACGACGAGCCTGTCGGGGCTCGCAAGTTTTACCCCTAATGCTGTGCCCAATCCGGTTCCTAATGCACCACACCAGCCTCTAAATTGTTGAAATAATTTAGTACTGTACAAATGATTCAGCATCTGAGGAACCTGGGCAACAATCTCATCGATGCATGCGCAGTTTTCGGGTAAAGTATCATGTAAAACTCGGAATAATTCTGAAGCCGGAATACCTTGTTTCGTTGCTTGTAACACTTCTTGTGCATCTTTACGGTTTTTTTCCCGTATTGAGTTTGAATAACGTGACCAATCATTAGCACGCTTTTTGTTATCAATTTTTTTGTCTTCCAGTGAGGCTGATATTTGCTTCATATTGAGAAAGCGGTCACCTGCAATAGTATGGGTTGTTTTGTAACCCCAATAGGGCGCACGAGGCCTTAATGGATCTTCTTCAAGATGAATGACAGTGCAATCAGGCATTAATGCCCGGTGGGGAGGATGCCAGGGGGCATTACAGCCAATGAGCAGAATGACGTCAGTTTTATTGAGGATTTCACTTGTAATTTCAAACCCATACAGCGGGTGAGACCTGGGGAAGTTATGATACGCAGGCATCATGAACTCGAAAACAGGAGCTGCAAGAGTTTCAGCGATATGGATTAGTTGTTCTTTTTCAGCTTTTGTTCGTCCACCATATTCTGTGATAATAATAGGTAATGATGCACTTGCTAACAGATTTGTTATTTCTTCTATTTGGCTTTTTGTAGCCACTACCGGACTTGAAGCCAGAACGGGAGGCAGAGACTTGGGTGCTTCATGTAGTAATATATCGAAAGATACTTCAAGTAAAACGGGCCCTCGCGGGACAGCATTTGCAATAAATTGGGCCCGATTAAGCTCTTGTACTAGATCAGATGAAGTTATTGCTTTTTTTGACCATTTGACGACTCTTTCTCCCTCTATTGCTGGGCCTGCAAAATCAACAAGTAAAGAGGGCCATTCCGGACCTGGATCGGTTGTAGCATCCTCACCGTAGGTTAATGAATCAGGTGATATAACGAGCATCGGGATTCGTTCTTGTAATGAGGACCTTAGTGCCATAGAGCCGTTTAATACTCCCAGACTGGAAGGGAGAAAAACAGCCTGCGGCTTTCCCTTAACCTTAAAGTATCCATAGGCAAGGCTGACAGCCAATAGTTCATGACGACAACGAAAATAGCGTATGTTTATTTTATTTTCTCTAGCAGCGAATACTTCCCACACTGGCGCCATAATGGCGATGGGCGAGGCAAAAATACAATCTACTTTGTTTGCATCTAATTGATCAATTATGGCATAAGCGCCATTGTATATTGGATGTGTTGTAGAATGGCTCATAAATAAGTTTGCCTTCTATATCCCTGTTTGCATGTTCATATTGATCGATTTTCTGCGTTTGTTTCTTATAGCTTAGTTCGTTTCTATTTTTAAGTTGCTATAAAGGCTAATAGGCCATCATGGTTATGAACCTTAATTCAAAGAAAGTAACTGTTATTTTTATTGGGGCTTTACACTATTGTTTTTTCAAATAGCACCTGCTTGTGAGTGCCTTTTTATCAGTCAGTGAGTCGTGTCCGATTGAGTTTTCTATGGGCAGTGATGAGCTCCTGAAAGAGTGATTTGGCTGAGGTTGAGGCTAAGGCGATGAGCGTTGGATATTTAGTATGATGGTATTAGGTTTCGAGGATGAATGCTCCAACGCGAAATGGATAATACGCAAATTGACCACTGGCTTTCGCGCGTGAAACTACCTATGACATGAAGCAGACACATTGGGTTTCTTGGTCATAAGACTGGCAGTACCGCTATCTGGTTTCTATGTGGCAAGTTCTGAGGGCAACTTTCAATAGTGCCGATCAATAGCGATACGAAATGGTTAGATATATCCTCAGCAAAAGGCTATTACTTTCTGACTTAGAGCCAAGGTAAGGCATTGATACATCATGCTTCGATTTATTTACACTTCCCCGCCAATCGATGGACACAGATTGATCAACGGGGGAGGGCGTCCCTATCGATAATCGGGGTTGGGAAAATCGGGCTTGCAGCCGGCATCCCACGCCGAGCGCTGATTTCCATGGGCAGGGATACCACCGGCATCTTTTATTATTCTCGCAAGGTGCATCAAATTCCATGTCATAAAGGTGGTGTTGCGGTTGGTGAAGTCATTTTGCGGGCCGCCAGAACCTGGGTCCAGATATGAGGGGCCAGGGCCTGCTTCACCAACCCAGGCCGCATCTGCTTGGGGTGGGATAACATAGCCAAGATGTTGCAAGGAGTAGAGGATATTCATCGCACAATGTTTGGCTCCGTCTTCATTGCCAGTAATAAGGCAGCCCCCGACTCGCCCATAATAGGCGTATTGTCCCTGGTCATTCAGATCAGATGAATTGGCATAAAGCCTTTCTATAACCTGGGTGCATATGGATGATTTTTCCCCCAGCCAAATAGGTGTTGTTATAACCAGGATATTGGCCTCAATCACTTGTTGAAATATCTGTGGCCATTCATCGTTCTCCCAGCCGTGTTTAGTCATATCTGGGTAAACGCCGAAGGCAATATCGTGGTCAACTGGTCTCAGTACCTGTACCGAGATACCGTTTCTTTGCATGATTTCTCGGGAGATAGTAACCAGTCCATCCGTATGGGATAGTTCCGGCGTAGGCTTCAGAGTGCAGTTAAGAAATACAGCTTTCAGGTCAGAAAAGTCCCAACGGCTGGATTCACACTCTTCAATTTGTTTCTTGTTAAGGGTCATTATTGGCCTCCTTGCAAAATCTGGTTCCCGGCAAATCAGAATGAGCAGTTTTAACTTAGCTGATAGTTGTTACCATTTCTCCACATGGGGCCTAAGATCCACCTCGAAAGTCCAGGCGGATTTGGCCTGGGTTGTCAGGAAAAAGGCCGTGTCGGCGATATCTGGTGGCTGCAAAAATGCTTGATTATCTCTTGTGCTTCCATCTAGTGTGCGACTTTTACTTACCGGCCCATCAATGATCAGGTAGGCTACATGCACCCCTTTGGGCCAAAGATGTCTGGCCATCGATTGGGCAAGACTGCGCTGCGCAGCCTTTGCTGATGCAAAAGAAGCAAAGTTCGCTCTGCCGCGGAGGGAGGCGGTTGCTCCCACAATAATGATGTTTCCTTTGCCATGCTGGATCATCTCAGTAGTCACCAGTTGGCCGAATAGAGCGCAGCCCCGGCAATTTATCTTCCAATCCGATTCATATTCATAGATATCGAGATTTTCAATGGTGCAGGAGTGGCCAGAGCCAGCGTTGTAGATCAATGTTTCGATTGGGGCCATTTCAGCTTGGATGCGGCTGAATACATCGGCAATTTGATCAGGTTTGGTAACGTCACAGATGTAACTCTTTGCCTCGCCCAGCTCAGTCTGCAATTTATCTAGGTAACTTTTATTTCGGGCAAGAAGCGCCACCTGGTAGCCTTCGTGATTAAACTTCTTGGCAAAGGCGGCCCCATTCCCGGGTCCGACGCCTACAACGACGCAGGTGGGTTTAACCATGGTTGGTGTCTCCAGGAAAAGCTGGTGAGTCCTGACCCGGGCCAAGTTACGGCTCAAAAAGAACTATTTTGGCGCCTGGGTACAAGAGTGCTGTGGTAATTAGGGTTAGTTAGTAGATATTGCCCGTTGCTGCCCGGAGAGTTTAGTTGGTCCCAGGTTTTTATTGGCGAGCGTGGGTAATTTTATGAGCTTCTCAGTGTAGACAGCCTGAGATAGATGGAAAGTGGATCGGCAGGGTGGGTCTTGGTGCTCCCATAGGGCGATTCAGCTCAAGCTTACAGATTTAGCGGGCTTTTTTTCGGGAGCCTGAGACAGATTCCGGGCTCCCATTGCAGCTAAAGTAATTCTGCCATCTTCTTCATAAGAATTGCTGAGGCATTCTCAGTAAATCGTTGCCCTTCCTCAATGTACTCCCAAACTGTGGCATCACTTTTCCAGCCACCTTGCTTTTTGATCAACTCAAAACCAACCTTTTCCCGGGCTGCAGATGTAGACAGTCCGCGGCGGAAGCTATGGCTGCTGAGTTCATTGATGAAGTCAAATCCACAATCTGCCCCAAGCTTCTTCAGTAGGTCATTGATGGCAGTGGGATTTAATTGCCGGTCCTGAACTGTATCCCAGCGGTTAACCGCTCTGAATACCGGCCCACGAACAATACCACTTACTTTTAGCCAGGTTTTGAGGGCTTGAGCTGGGCAGGATTCTGGTTTACCGAAGGGGAGGGCACGCATAATTCCTTGACCGTTTTGATCTGTTTTGGATTTAGGTAGACGCACAATCAGGCCTTCCTCTTCCCAGACCAGGTCTTCCACCTGGATCGCTACCAGCTCGCTACGCCGAAATGCCCCAAAGAAGCCAATTAGAATCAGAGCGAGATCCCTTGCCTTCTTATTTGAATCCGGTTGCGAGCGCAACTGATTAGCCATAGTGGCAATGTGTTGGAGGCTCAAAGCCTTGGCTTTTTGTTTGGGCTTGCCATGCGTGCGGCGAATGCCGCGCATAGTCTTTTGTACCAAGGGTTCGGTGACTGGATTTGGAATTCCCTGATACAGATGCCATTGGCCAATGGCGGTAAGGTGCAGATCCAATGTGCGAGGGTTCAACTTGTCTGCCCGGCTCATCAGATAGCTCACTAGTGAGTGGCCATCGGTAGGCAGCCTGCCACCCCAGCGTTCGAACTGGCGGATGGCTGAGCGGTAAGCCTTGCGCGTGCTGTCAGAGGTGGCCGCGCGCAGGTATTTCTGGATGTCCTCCTCTGATAGCAGAGCGTCAGCCTGTCCAGTTGTACTAAGAGAGCTGGTTTTTAGCGGGGGTATCCCGGGCGGGGAGGGCTGGATTCCCATGATTTTCAAGACACCTTAAGAAGTATTGTTTGTACTGGTGGTACAGGAAATGCGGGCTTTCTTATGAATATAACCTTCGATAAGAATCATTATCGAAGGTTATAAAGGTAAATTCAAGAATTGGTTAATTGTATAGTATTATGTAATATTACGTATTACGTAATTTGTAACGAAATAATCTAAGGAAAGGCTAATGGCACGTGCAGGGGTTACTTATTTCGATATTGTTGAGGCTGCGAAAGCGGTAAAGGCCCTGGGGGAAGAGCCAACGGTAGATCGGGTGCGATCTCACCTGGGAACTGGCAGCAAAAGCACTATCGCGCCACTGTTAAAGCGTTGGCGTAGCGAGATTGCCAATGACACAGATGTTAGCGGCCTCCCTAGGGACCTGGTGGAGGCTCTCAAAGGGTTACACCAGCGCATCCAGGGGCAGGCGGACCAAAGAGTTGAAGAGGTTCAGCAGGAATTTAAGGCTCAGGAAGAATCAATAGCCGCCCAACTCAGCGAGGTTCAGGAGAAAAACTCCAAGCAGGCGGCCAGTGTTTGTGAGCTGGAGCGGAAGCTGGCGATTGCGGAAACCGAAAAGCGCCAGCTAAAGCGGGCTCTAGATGATACACAGAAAGCAGTTGAGAAGAGCGAATTTCAACGTGAAGAGGGTTTGGGCCGTATTCAGGAGCAGAAAGAGTCCATTGAGGAAATGAGGCTCGAGAACCGTGATATCCGTGAGCACTTCGAGCATTTCCAGCAGCGAACAGCCAGCGATCGTCAGCATGAAAGGGATCAGTTCCGCTCCGCAAATGAGCAGTTGAAAGGTCAAGTCGCCATACTTACTGAGCAGTTGGCACTGACCGAGCGCAAGTTAAGTGAGCAGGAGCTGCTGAATAAACACGGGCAGGCACTGGTGGCAGAAGTTAATCGAGAAAAGCATGATCTATGTGAACAGATTGGAGCATCTCAAGCGGAAGTCGAGGTGCTTAGAAGGCAGGCTGAAGATCAGGGCAAGCTGGACATGGCTAGAGCTACGGAGATAACCAGCTTACAGAACCAGTTAGCCCAACTGCAAAGTGACTACTCAGCTCTCGCCAAAGAGGCACAGTTACAATATCAGTCCATGGAAAAGCTCGAAATAGATTTGACTTTATCCAAGGACCGCATAGAGCAGCTGGCGGATGAAAATCGTATCCTGCTGCAGGAAAAGGCGATGATACAAGGGCAGTTCACCCAGCTGGAGAACTCCCTGAAAATTCAGAAGTGAAAGCCTTGTGGCAACGTTCAAGTCGTTGAGGTTATGAGAGAAGCGGGCTGAAAACAGGCGTTGACTCTCGTGGTCCAGAATGCATATACGAGGAGAAAGTGGAGTCTGCATTGAACTTCAGTGAGATGTTGATAAAATCCACCAGCATAAAAGCAAAACTAAAAAGCAATTCATTCTGATTCCTTCTTTTATATAAGTTCTAGCTCAATAACATCGCCTTATTTTCAGTTCTTTATATACAGTCTCACTTGCTTTTATTTTGCCGCAGTTTTTTATGGCAAACAGGAGGCAAGTGTTGTCCAGTAACTTTAGAGAGATTATTGATAAGCCCACTTTCTTTGGAGCGCTGGCGCTGCTGATAATGGTGACTGTGCCCTTGGTGCTTTACCCTGAGGTCGGCGCAGCCTGGGTACTGGTGGCTAAGAATTTTGTCACTGACAAATTAGGGGTCTTTTATTTGATGCTGGGAGTTGGGGCGATTCTGTTTATGGTCTACATCGTATTTAGCGATATAGGTCAGATCAAACTGGGTAGCCCTGAAGAGAACCCTGAATTTTCAACACTATCCTGGGCTTCCATGCTTTTTTGCGCGGGCATTGGGGCCTCAATCCTCTATTGGTCCATGGTCGAGTGGATCTACTACTACCAGTCTCCGCCCTTTCAGGTTGAAGGGGGAACGCCTGAGGCTGCACGCTGGGCGGTCGCTTACGGTATATTTCATTGGGGGCCCTTGGCGTGGTCTATTTATTTGATACCGGCACTACCTATTGCCTATTTCTACTATGTACGCAATCACAGTGTATTGAAGATCAGTGAAGCACTGATGCCGGTTTTGGGGGAGCAGCGGGCGCAAGGGGGTATTGGCAAGCTGATTGACGTCTTGTTTGTGTTTGGCATGCTGGGAGGTGGTGCCACTACCTTAGGGATTGCCGCTCCTTTGATTACCCAAGGCGCTCATGAACTGCTAGGTGTGCCAACTGGGCTGGGTACCCAGGTAACCGTACTAATGATCTGTACGCTGATCTTTGGCTATAGCGCATTTGTAGGTCTGAAGAAGGGTATTCGGGCGCTTTCCAATGTGAACATGTGGCTTTCGATCGCCCTGCTGGTATTTGTTTTTCTTGTTGGTCCAACCCTGTTTATGCTAAATACCGGGTTAGATGCCTTGGGCCGTGTGCTGGACAACATCTTCCATATGGCATCCTGGACTGAGCCATTTGCCAGGTTTGAGCAGTTCCCGGATACACACTTCCCGCAAGACTGGACCATCTTTTACTGGGCCTGGTGGTTGGTTTTTGCACCCAGTGTTGGTTTATTTATTGCTCGCATTTCTCGCGGCAGGACTATCAAGACGATGGTAGTCGGTTCTATCTTCTTTGGTACCCTGGGTTGCTTTCTGTTCTTTATGGTGTTGGGTAACTACGGAGTTTATCTTCAATTTTCCGGTGAATTGGATGTTGTACAGATATTAAATGAGCAGGGGGCTACAGAGGCTATCTTTGCTACGCTTAAAACACTTCCCGCCAGTAAGCTGGTCATCCTGGTTTACACCATACTCGCGCTTATCTTTACAGCAACTACCTTTGACTCCATCTCTTATATTCTCGCTGCTGTGGTGCAGAAGGAAGTAGATGAGGAACCAGCGCGATGGAATCGCCTATTTTGGGCTTTTGCTTTGTCTGTGATGCCGGTGACTTTGATGTTTCTCGGTGGATTAGACACTCTGCAGACAGCCAGCGTTATTGGTGGAGTCCCATTGCTTATTGTTGCCCTCCTGCTTTGCATATCGATCGTTAAAGCTGCTGATTATGATTTGCGCTACCAGCCTGATTATGAGGAAAAGGAAATTTATATCGAAGACTTCCCGAAGGAAGACCCCTGGACTAAGGAAGGGGACTGGGAGATACCCAGTCATGGCACCCATGGGATATCACATGACGATAAGCCCCATATTGAAGGTGACCCTAGAAGCCATCCGTCCAGGTTATAAGAACAGGTAATGCTCTGGTGAGCGCTCTAAGGCACTTTTTTCTAGAGGTGCCTTCTAGATCACTCTTAAAAAATCAAGGAGTTGCCATTAGCTAACCACCACAAAGCTTGAATGTTGAATTTTACTATATTCTTCAATTCGAATTATATCTCCATAGTTTGCTCCCATGAGGTCTTGGCAGGTGGTAAGAAAGTCATCAAGAGCTCTGGGCGCCCCCTCTAAAAGCATTTCCAAGGTTTCATTTTGGATGTTTTTCGCCCACCCTGAAATGCCAAATCTTGCCGCACTTTTTTGTATTTTTTCAGCAAGATCTTTAAAAGATACCTCTTTACCTAGTTGGATATGTATAGATTTTTGAATGGTTATAGTTTGATCTTCACTTTCAAATAAAGAGTCCAGTAAAGCGCCAGCTACATCTCGACCAATACCAATATCTGGATGGTGATGCCAAGCCAGAAAGGGCTTGTATGTGACATCTCTAATTGCCCATTCCTGATCTTTAGGAGATGCAGATATATCTTCGGCAATAATAGTTACCCCGGAAAGGTAGGGGTGGAACAACTCTGATATAACATGACTCGCAATCTCCGTGAATTTGCAATGTATCTCCCTGGTTACTTCCTGCCATCTATGGTTTACTCCAAGCTCTGTATTTAGCTTGTATCCTTCATGAATGCTTTGAAGTACGGACACTACCGCACCATCTATTAGTACCAGCCTGTATATCTTTAGTTTTTCACCTACATCATTTTTACTGAAGTAAGGTATTTTTTTGTACTTCAGGAAGCTTGAGAGAAAACTTTTATCATTGCATATTATTCGCGATACTAAAGATGTGCTTTCTGGCATGCAGCCAAGAAATAGGTGCGATTGTTTTTTATTTTTGGCAATAAACACATTGTCATCTACATCCTCAGTTTTGATTCCTTTCCTTAGGGCAGCCTGTTTGATAAATTTTATTGAGTTTCCAAGCTCTCTAAGTGATGCATTATCACTTATGGTGTAAGAGTATTGAGGGGCTGGATTGTAGCTAGCCTTTTTGTTTCCAGTGGCCGCAGATGGGTGTTTTAAAACATATTCAAGTAGTGCTTTAGGGGTGTTAATCTGATCGCCGTATCCCGGAAATGTAGGGGAAGATATATCTGGATTGGAGTTAACCTCAAGGACAACGGCCCTGGCATTTTCCTTTTCTGTATCCACAATCAAGTCAACGCCTGCCTGTATAATTCCAGGAAAAGTAGCGGCTGCCCTCTCTGCAATTTCAAGTGTTGCCTTATCTACGTGGTCAATAAAATTGACTATTTCCCCCCCAACTGTTGCTACGCTTGTAAGCCATACTCGCTCATTATGCTCGGGGACATAATCTAAAGTGAGGCCCTTCCTATCGATCAAGTCAAACCGATTGATCGGGTCATGAATCAGATTAGGATTGAGCTTTCTGCGTTCATTTTTCTTTTCTATCAAATGCCTGATACTGCTTATTCCGTCGCCAACTACATTTGCAGGAATTCTAACAAATGCTGTTACGGCTTTGCCTCCAATTACCCAGACCCTTAAATCATATCCGTCAATGCTTTTCTCAACAATAATTTCCTTACTGTACTTTGCTGCAAATTCCCAGCCGCTAATGAATTCTTCTTCGGTGCAAATACCGGTGGTAACACCTCTGGCCATGGAAGCATTGTTTGGTTTGATGGCAACCTTGCCATTAAAGTTCTTGAAATAGGCAAGAGCGCTCTTAATATCCTTGAAAACATTCCCCTCCGGAACCGGCACTCCATTCTCAGTTAACATCTTCTTTGCAATGTTCTTGATTCTTGCACAGTAGCTATGAACACAGGAGCTTGATGGGGAGTTGCTCAAGAATGGGACTCGCAGGTCCCCATTGATGATCTCGTAAATAGATTTTTCATGAAACTTGAAAGTGCATCCTAACCTTTCAGCTTCTGCAGTTATTATTGGCAGGCTAAGATCTCTCTCCTTTACTTTAAGAAAAGGGGAGTTGGAATAGTCATTCTCTTCAGTGAGAATATTACTTAAATTTATCTGTTTCTCATTCAACATAAATATATACATCCATGTATGTTATAGGCTCTAGGTGTTTTCTATTCTTGGTCCGCTGGATAAATTATATTCGGCAGGTGTCAATGTTGGTCATTGTCTGCAGTATATTTTCTTCCCTGGCAAAGACTTCCTGAAATGCTTTTTCAATAATATCGATACCGCCTTGAAGGTTTTGATCACTGGTAGTTAGGGGGCAAAGCAGTTTAAGAACCTGGTCATCGGCGCCACTGGTCTCAATAATCAGCTGATGTTCAAACGCATACTCGGATACCCTTTTGGCCAGATAGCCTGTTACGCAGTCGATGCCTTGAAACATACCACGGCCTTTACTTTTCAGTAGGCCCTCGCCGTATTGATTAATAATGCTGTTAAGACGTGAGGAGATATAGCTGCCTTTTCGCTTTATATCTTCAGAGAAGCTAGGGTCTGACCAGTAGTGGTCAATTGCCGCTTTTGCGGTTACAAATGCCAGGCTGTTACCGCGGAAGGTACCATTGTGTTCCCCTGGCTTCCATTGATCCAGCTTGGGTTTCATTAAGACTAGTGCGATCGGTAATCCATAACCTCCAAGCGACTTGGAAAGAGTGATAATATCGGGCTCAATTCCCGCCTCTTCGAAACTGAAGAAATCGCCTGTTCGTCCACAGCCAGCCTGGATATCGTCAACTATCAAAAGCAATTCATGTTTTCTGCAAACACTCTGTAGATTTCTTAACCATCCGATACTGGCACTATTAATACCGCCTTCACCTTGAATTGTTTCCACAATAACGGCAGCTGGTGAGCCGATACCACTACTGGAGTCCGATAGTGCCTTATCCAGGTACTCCGTTGTGTCAATGCCGTTCCCCAAGTAGCCGTCATAAGGCATTCGATGGGTACCACTTAGTAGAATACCAGCCGCATCTCTGTGATAGGAGTTTCCCGTTGCTGCGAGGGAACCAAGACTTACACCATGAAAACCATTGGTAAAGGCAATAATGGCTTGCCGTCCAGTGACCTTGCGGGCAACCTTCATGGCGGCTTCTACTGCATTAGTTCCTGTAGGTCCTGTAAATTGGATGATGTATTCCATGCCCCTGGGGGCAAGGATATTGTCACTAAAGGTTTGGAGAAACTCTCCCTTGGCCTTGGTGTGTAGATCCAGACCGTGTGTAATACCGTCGGCCCGGATGTAATCCAATAGAGCCCCTTTGAATAGTGCGTTATTGTGCCCATAATTGAGTGCACCTGCTCCAGCCAGAAAATCTAAATACTGGTTTCCATCCAGGTCCCACAATAATTCACCTTTTGCGCGACAGAACACCTTTGGGAAGGATCGTGCATAGCTTTGCACTTCCGATTCAACCTCATCGAAAATCTTCATTCTGTACTCTTAATGAAGTTTGGCTATTTAAATGAGTGTAGTGGTATCCCAAATAGGGTACTTATATGGGAGCTAAAATTGCCATTTGATACAACGCTGCCTGGATCTTCTAGCTTGTATTATAAAGGCGTGATATTTTACGATTCGTACCTCTAAGATGACGTCTTAGATATGCTACTAAAAATATGGCGCCAATTTAGCCGCTATTTACCACAGTTACATTATTGAGAACCAAATGCAGGCGTCACCCGATCTACACAGTATTTTCTGAGGTGAGTGGGGTTATTGATAAGCGTGTTCTCTTTGAAACACTGATTAAGCAGGCTCACATACTGGTTGAATAGCAGCTTTGCTTCCTTTACCGGTAAAGAAACGAGCCGGTTAATAAACTGGCGGGTACCAACCTGGAAGTGCATATAATCAATCGGAGCATTCCAATCTCCTCCCCAGACAGCAAAGCCATGCTTGGCAAAAACTGTAGTTATATCTTCAGACATTCCTTTGCGTATCGGCTTTCCTGCCCGGTATTTTGCTCGGTTTAAATAACCCTCTGCTGCATCCTTCGGGATTACCACTGCTTTTGAGTGTTTATCTATATGTAGATAGGGATTCTGTAGGGGGTTGATATCAATGGCAACACCATAAGCATGCTCAGACCACTTATTTCCGCCGGTGATGGGCCGGGAATCAAAGGCGAGCGTGTTATTCATATCATCTGCAAGACGCTCTTTCTTCGTGAAATACTCAATTGGTATTGCTGATTCTATCGGAAAATGCAATTGGTATAGCTCTGTAAAAAGATCCAATACTTCAGCGGCAACGACATCAAGTACAATAATTGCCCCTTTTTCAGGGGTCTTAATAGTACTTGTTTGATTGATACTTGTGGCACCTTTATTACTACTGGTTGCATTACTTTTTTCTGTCGGGTTAGGTAAGAGTGGATAGAAATTAAAAACTACTCTCTTTAGACGTCCACAGCCGATAGGAGAATCACTTCTGATAACTTGCCTATATCCCATTAGCTCACAATCCTTTTGGGAGACATCATAAACACCTATTTCGGATTCAGGCCTGAAGTCATAGATATCAATATCGCTTAAAGGACTTTTTGTACACGCCCACAGAGCTAAGCCAAATAGAATGGTGATCGCCAATTTATACATATCGATCCTTCTCTTTTACTTTGAAATTTTTAACTTTCAAAGCTGTTTGAATATGTGCCGATCTGTGTTTGGTAAGGAAAGTTAGTAGTGAATTTCGCCATATGAATGTCATATCAGTATACTTTTTGGCATCACATTGTCTTCCTAAAAGATTGGCGTATTAATGTTCGGTAGTGTTGCGTAGGGGGTTTATAAAAGGCTCAAGTCATAATAGTGATACTGGTGTATGTTATTTTTCTTTTGACCACCAATATCAATTAATACGGAGAGATTTATTGAATAGGGGATCGGAAGATCTAATAGACTGGCCCACCTTTTTGGGCGCTCTGGCAATATTGCTAGTGACAACACTGCCTCTGATCCTATATCCCGAGGCTGGCTCTATGTGGCTCTTGGCAGTGAAAGACCTGGTAACAGAAAAGTTAGGTGTTTTTTATCTTCTACTTGGCATAGGGGCGATGCTGTTTGTGCTATATGTCGCATTTAGCGATATCGGCCGGATAAAACTGGGAGGCCAAAAGGAAGCTCCAGAGTTCTCAACTGTGTCCTGGGCTGCCATGCTGTTTTCTTCTGGCATTGGCGCTTCGATTTTATATTGGTCGATGGTTGAATGGATCTACTACTACCAACAGCCGCCGTTCCAAGTTCAAGCGAGCTCAGTCGAAGCCGCCCGTTGGGCCGTTTCTTACGGAATTTTTCACTGGGGGCCATTAGCCTGGTCCATTTATTTGATCCCTGCGGTGCCTATTGCTTACTTCTATTATGTACGCCAGCGTAAAGTCCTGAAATTTAGCCAAGCACTTGCGCCTGTGCTGGGAGAGGGGAGAGCAAATGGGCCCATTGGCAAGGCTATAGATATTTCCCTGGTGTTTGGGATGCTCGGAGGTGCCGCTACGCGACTTGGTATTGCTGCGCCGCTGATTACTTTGGGGCTTTATAAGATATTTGGCACGCCTACCGGACTGGGGGTTCAGGTTGGCGTACTTGTGATATGTGCACTGTTGTTTGGCTACAGTGCCCTTGCAGGTTTGAAACGGGGAATTGGCGCACTCTCGAACTTCACTATTTTTCTGTCCCTTGCACTGCTATTCTTTGTATTTGTCGTTGGCCCAACGCTATTTATGCTTAACAGCGGGCTGGACTCTCTGGGCAGGGCCCTGCATAACTTTTTGCAGATGGCCACTTGGACTGAATCCTTCTCTCATTTCCAGCAGTTTCCCAACACCCGTTTTCCCCAGGAGTGGACCGTTTTCTATTGGGCTTGGTGGCTGGTTTTTGCGCCGAGTATTGGCCTTTTTATTGCGCGTATTTCCCGAGGCAGGACCATCAAGGAAATGATCCTTGGTTCAATATTATTTGGCACTCTCGGATGCTTCTTGTTCTTTATGGTGCTGGGCAACTACGGGGTTTACCTGCATTTCTCGGGTCAGTTGGATTTGGTGCAAATGCTGAATCAGCAAGGCGCTAATAGCACGATCTTTGCGATTTTGGATACGCTCCCGGCAAGCCAGTTGGTTGTGTTGCTATACACACTGATCGCACTGGTCTTCACGGTTATTACTTTTGACTCCATTTCTCACATTCTTGCGGCCGTTGTGCAGAAGGAGGTCGATGGTGAGCCTCTTCGGTGGAATCGAATTTTCTGGGCATTTGCTCTGGCAGTAATGCCAATCGCCTTGCTGTTTATCGGTGGGCTCGAAGCACTGCAGGCCGCAAGTATTATTGCCGGTGTACCTTTACTGCTAATCGCACTTTTACTTTGTATCTCAATCGTCAAAGTTGCCCGGCACGACTTGGCTTTACATCCGGCCTTGGCTGAAAAGGAAATCGTTTTAGAGGGCCTGCCAAAAGAAGAACACCGGAACTCAAATGGGGCGCCTGCGCAAGAACAAGTGATGATGAAATCTGCTGAGAAGCTCGGCAAGGGAAGTGAAGGGGAGTTGCCTTAGGAGTTGCCTGGCGAGGAACCCCGGGGCCGTTTTGGGCCCCGGCTTGCATTCTTAACTTAAAAGTTAAAGGTGCGGGCAACAGAGAAAACAATACGTTCGTCGGCATTCTCAGAATCGAGAGTAGTGTTTTCTGCTGCAACATTGAGGTCGAAGCCGTTCAGGGAGGTCATGTACTCTACACGGTAGTGGTTGTAGGCTTTTTTACCTTCCCAGGTCCAGTTATCTTTATTGACGCTGGTGGAGCGGTCAGCACTGAAGCGAATATTGTGACCCTCTGCAAGCTCAAAGGTATGGGCCAGCATCATAATGTAGTGGCCACCACCCTGGCCAAAGTAATCCCAGCTGTACCAACCGTTGACTTCGGAATCGCCCAGTGCAGAGCTGTAGCCAAACTTGGCATAAGCTTCCGGGTAAGCGTACTCTTCAGAGAAATCATTATCACCGTGATAGGTGTAATAAGCGATTCCGGTGTCCAGGCTCACTTTGTCGGTAAGTTGCATGAACTTACCTGCGTAGAAGTCCCACTCCAGGTTAGTGTCATCACCTTTGCCAAAGTCCACGTTGGAAGCCCAGGTACCAATATACCAACCGTTATCAAAGCCGTAGTCCAGGCTAGCCTGCAGTGCTGGGTCATTCTGGGTCTGGCTAACACCGTTAAAGGTGTAGTCGGTGGTCAGATTTACAGTAGAAGACAGCTCCGCTTGGGATTGCTGAGCAAGTACCAGTAGGGAAGCACAAGTGAGTGCAGAAAGTTTCAACGTCGATTTCATTGTTCAATTACCACTTATTTATATTTTGTAGCCCCCGCCAAACCAGGCGGGGGATTTCAACAGTTAGCTCGCCAGTTCGATCTTGTTAAAGTCGACTTTGTTTTCTTTAGGCGAGGAGTCGATAGCTGCTACCGCTCTAAAGCGCTTCACCAGGATGTAACCCAGACAGCAGAAGAAGATGCCGATCACCAGAGCGCCGATCCACTGGATTTGCAGGAAGTCCAGCTTGAACAACAGGGTGAGCAGGCTCATTGCAGCCAGGTTCAGCACGAAGTACTTCCACTTGCCCAGGCGCGCAACGGTCATGCCCAGATTATCGGTGTACAGGCGAATCAGGGAATCCAGCGAGTTGATCACGAAGGTAATACCCACAATCACCATAGCCAGGTTGTAGAAGCCGCTGGTATCCAGGCCTTGGCTGGAGTAGTAGTAGAGCACGGTGAACCAGAGCGCGATGGGGATAGACGGGAAGATCAGCATCGCCGCCAGTACTTGGTAAGTGCGCAGGCCGCCCACAAAGCGGGAGGTAAACTGGCCGATCATAATGCTCCAGGCAAACCACCAGAACAGGTAGAACTCGTGGTAGTCATTTAACGGAAGCACGAACTGGTGGATATTGCCGAAGTAACCGCCGAGCAGTGCAAAGGTGGAAGCAAAGTCTCCAAAGTTGCCATTCTCACCGGTAAAGGCGCCTACCCACATGACCGCGATCAGGCCAATAAACATCCAGGTAGTCGCCAGGCTGAGGAAGCGTACATAGCGCAGGCTAGTGGATGAGTAGACCGCAGCGGCGATCACTGCAAAGACGATCAGGTAGAAGGTGCCAACAATGGTTTCACCATCGCCAACTTGCGGCAGGTACCAGGGCAGGTTGCTGAGCAGCAAGTAGGCGGTAAAAGCACAGGTTCCGATAATCACCACATTGTTGATCAGCTTTACTGGGCCCAACTCAAAGAATTTAACTTTGGGCTCGATAATGCAGAAGTAAAAACAGGTGAGGAAGTAGAAGCCCCAGATCAGGAAGGCCCAAAAACCAAACTCAATCGCGAGTGGGTTGGTGAAACCATATTCTGGGCTATTGGCTAAGTCTGCGTAGCCACCGAACTCGGTGAGGGGGAACATGATCAGGCCTACATCAAGGCCGGAGGTGAAAAGGATCGCTATAAAAGTGAAGGTTTTGACCGGGGTTACCCCGACCATCTTCACATTTCCCCATTTAATCAGCGAGAAAATTATTGCCGTGAAGGTAAACAATAATCCCGCGGAAAGCCAAGCTGTCATGCTGAGTCTCCAGCTAGTTATTGGTATGCCGGCGCCCCCAAAGGGCATTGCTGTGCGAGATTTGAATATCCCCGTCGCGTTTGAAGGGGGCAGTCAAATCTCTGCCAGAGCGCCGACGTAAATTCAGCTCACAGAGCGCGCAGGGCGGCCAGGTCGCTGAGTGCTGGTAGCCTTGGTCGCTACCGGTGCCTCGGAGGGCGCCAATACGGGGCGCCCTAAAATCAGGTCAGCAGCCCGCTCCGCCACCATAATGGTGGGCGCATTCAGGTTGCCGTTGGGAATGGTTGGAAAGATGGAGGAATCTACAACTCTCAAACCCTGCAAACCGTGTACACGGGTTTCCGGGTCTACCACTGCCATTGGATCAGTGCCCATCTTGCAGGAGCAGGATGGGTGGTAAGCACTCTCGACGGATTCCCGTACGAAAGCGTCAATTTGTTCATCAGTCTGGATATCGGTGCCGGGCTGGATTTCATCGCCTCGGTACTCGTCGAAAGCCGGCTGATTGATAATCTCGCGAGTCAGTCGCACACAAGCGCGGAAACCCTCGATATCCTCTTTCTCCTGTAAATAATTAAACAGGATGGAAGGGGATTGCCTGGGATCACTGCTCACCACTTTGACCCTGCCGCGACTCTTGGGCTTGTTGTGCCCGATATGTACCTGGAAGCCGTGGCCATCGAAAGCTTCGCGGCCGTCATAGCGCATGGCTGCCGGCAGGAAGTGATATTGCAGGTCCGGCCACTCCACGTTTTCCTTGGAGCGAATAAAACCGCAGGACTCGAAATGGTTGGTGGCTCCAAGGCCATCCTTCTTCAGTATCCAACGAGCGCCGATCAGGAATTTATTCCAGGGGTCGAGCTTGCCATTCAGGGAAATCGGCTGGTTACAGCGGAACTGGAAATAGAACTCCAGGTGGTCCTGCAGGTTTTGGCCGACGCCGGGGAGTTCGTGTTGGAGTTCGATACCGGCTTCTGCCAGTGTGTCGGGGTCTCCGATTCCGGAGAGCTGAAGAAGGTGAGGGGAGCCGATGGGACCTGCGCTGAGGATGACTTCCTGCCGCGCCTTGAATTCCAGGATCTTTCCCTTGCGTTCAAGTTTGATTCCGACTGCCCGTTTACCTTCCAGAATCACCTTATGCACAGTGGCGTGGGTCAATACCGTCAAATTGGGGCGCTGCATGGCCGGTTTCAGGTAAGCGTTGGCGGTAGACCAGCGCTTTCCATCTTTTACCGTCATATGCATGGGACCAAAGCCCTCTTGCTGCTCACCGTTGTAATCTGCGGTGTAGTCGTAGCCAGCTTCTTTGCCAGCTTCGATAAAGGCTCCATAAAGGGGGTTGGCCATTTCATTGCCGTTATTGACCCCCAGTGGACCTTCGTCGCCACGGTAATCGTCACCGCCGAAAGCCCAGGTCTCAGAGCGTTTGAAGTAGGGCAGACAGTGCGCGTAGTCCCAGCCTTCGGCGCCGTGCTGTGCCCACTCATCAAAGTCTTTGGCGTGCCCGCGCACGTAAACCATCCCGTTAATCGAGGATGAACCCCCGAGCACCTTGCCTCTGGGGCAATGCATGCTGCGGTTGTCCAGGTACGGCTCTGGCTCAGTCATAAACTGCCAGGCATACTTGTCGGTATTCATCGGAATGGATAGTGCGGTGGGCATCTGGATAAAGATACTGCGATCGCTACCGCCGGTTTCTACCAGGAGGACTTTTTTATCTTCCTGGGCAGACAGGCGGTTAGCCAGAACGCAGCCGGCAGACCCGGCGCCGACAATGATATAGTCAAACTCACTCATACAGGGTACCGCTTAAAATGGACTTTCCAGTGGTGCCAGGCCCACATACACCGCTTTTAGCTGGGTGTAATGATTCAGGGTCGCAAGTCCATTTTCGCGTCCGATTCCGGACAATTTGTATCCGCCCACCGGCATTTCTGCCGGCGAAGCACCGTAGGCATTGATCCAGCAGATACCCGCTTGCATCTGGTGGATCACACGGTGGGCGCGGGTGATATCACGGGTAAATACGCCGGCGGCGAGGCCCAAACGGGTATCGTTAGCGCGGCGGATCACTTCGTCTTCATCATCAAAAACCAGTACCGACATTACCGGGCCGAAGATCTCTTCGCGGCAGATGGTCATATCGTCATGACAGTCGGTGAATACGGTGGGAGCAACGAAGTAACCGTTAGGTGAATTCTCCGGGGAGAGGGTGTGGCCGCCGCAGAACAGGGTCGCACCTTCCTCTTTACCCTTGCTGATGTAGTCCATCACCAGTTGCTGGTGCTTGGCAGAAATCAGCGCGCCGAAGTTGGTGTCCGGATTCATCGGATCACCGGCAATAATGTTTTGCTCAACACGCTCTTTCAGGCGAGCGAGGAACTGATCGTGGATGCTGCGGTGTACAAATACCCGGGTGCCGTTGGTGCAGATTTCGCCCTGGGTGTAGAAGTTGCCCAGCATGGCAGCAGAAACGGCTTGCTCCATGTCGGCATCATCAAAAATCACTAGCGGGGACTTGCCTCCCAGCTCCATGGTGACTTCTTTCAGGTTGGAAGCCGCTGCGGCCATTACTTTCTTGCCGGTACCCACTTCGCCGGTAAAGGAAACCTTGGCGACATCCGGGTGGTTAGTGAGCCAGGCACCCACGGCGCCATCGCCCTGGATTACGTTGAAAACACCCGGGGGCATGCCCGCTTCAATAAAGATTTCAGCCAGCTTCAAAGCGCCTTTGGGGGTCTCTTCGGAAGGTTTGAAGATCATGGCGTTACCGCAGGCCAGGGCCGGGGCGGCTTTCCAGCAGGCGATTTGTAAGGGGTAGTTCCAGGCACCGATTCCAGCGCAGATGCCCAGGGGCTCGCGGCGGGTGTAGTAAAAGTCCTCACCGACTTGCTGTTGATTGCCCTCAATGCCTGCGGCCAGGCCGGCAAAGAATTCGATAGAGTCGGCCCCAGTCACCACATCGACAACACTGGCTTCCTGCCAGGGCTTGCCGGTATCAGCCACTTCGATAGCTGCCAGTTCGTCGTTGCGCTCGCGCAACAGTGCTACTGCTTTCAGCAGGATGCGACCGCGTTCGACCGGCATCATCGCTGACCACTGGGCAAAACCACGCTTGGCGCTCTCGATGGTTTCTGCGAGTACCTTTTCGTCGGCAACCTCAACCTGATAGCTGACCTCGTTGGTAGCCGGGTTATATACATCAAAGCACTCGCCGCTCTCATTCGACAGATAGCGGCCGTCTACAAAATTCCGTTGTTTGTCCAGTGACATCTGTCTCTCCATACTGCTTTAACAGAGGGTCAGTCGGTTGTTCATTGGCGATGGACTTGAAGGGCGCAATGGGCCGATCGTGAAGGTCCAGTCATCATAAAAAAGGGCCGGTCTGACGAAGACATTTGTCCCTAATCGTCAGATTCCAGCCCAGGCTCGATAGTCGTTTATCGAGCGATATGACACAAAATGTAACATATTTTTAATTTGAACTCTAATTGTTAGCACTCAATGCAACAAAGCTGGCGGATTCGTAGGAGGATTTATTTTTCAGCGACTACAGAGTTAATCCGCATTTTCAAAGGTTAAAAGTGGGCTGGGTTGGGCCAAAAATCTCATTTGAACTCTATAAAAAGTACTGTATGAATTTTGCTCAATCTGACGATCTCGGGATCAAGTCAGGTGCCCGTAAGGAGGGGCTTTGGGCGGCAGGAGATAGAATTTGTCGCTTTTGGGGGAGGAGGCTCTAGCTGGTGAAGGTCTGGCAGGTGGGGAGGCTCTACCTCCCCAGAATTACTTTGAGTGAATTTAACTGTTTGCCTCGCGTAAAGTGGAGGTTTGGCGGTTCAGGCTGGCCAGATATAGCACTGCTAACCCAGCTGCAATACCCGGCAATCCCTCATAGATCACGCCGTGATACCCCAGTAGCCGCCAGGTAATCGCTGCTGTAAAGCCGATAATTACTGCTGCGATAGAGGTTGCCTGGGATGGCTTGCCCCCAAAGCACAATACCAGGAGTAGGGGGCCAAATGCGCTGGCAAGTCCCGACCATGCGAAAATAACTAGGCTGAACACACTTTGGCTATTGGCGAGCGCCAGTAGCAATGCGCCGCCGGTTATGGCAACTGTGACAAGCTTGAGGAACCAGGTTTTTTCAATCTTGTGCGGAAGAATATCGTGGGTAATGGCTGCGGAGCAGCTGAGAAGCAGGGAGTCTGCGGTGGACATGGTTGCGGCAAAGATACCAGCAAGGATCAGCCCAACAAAAACAGGGGGCAACAAATCCATAGCCATGGTGGGAAGAGCAAGCTCTGCATCAAAGCTCCCTGTGTCAGCAATAAACACTCTGGATAGCAGGCCGACCCCGGTGGCCATACAATAGAAAAGGATAAACCACAGATAGTACCAGGCCCTTGCCCGGTTCATCTTGCTGGAATCCCTCAGGGTCATAAATCGAACCATAACGTGGGGCTGTCCAATCACAGACAATCCGGCAAACCCCCAACTGATCACAAAGAGTATCACCCCGCCCCAGCCCGCAAAGGCGAGCCCCTCGGGAAACCAATGGGTAAAACCTTCAATAGCCTGCATTTGTATCGCCGCACTGGTGATGCCGCCCAAATTGGCAAGGGCGACGGCTAGAAGTGCTGCCATAGCCCCCATCATAACGATGGATTGGGCCGCATCAGTCCAAATGGATGCGCGGATGCCGCCAGCTAAACAGTACAGGCAAACAAGCACAGCTCCAACTACAGCACCGGACCAGAGGGGCCAATCCAGCAGTACGTGCAGGGCTTTGCTGCCGGCAACCATTTGGGCAGAGGCATAAGTTAGTAAAAACAGCAGGGAAATGATGCCGATCAGGCGCTGCAGGGCTGAGTACTTCTGTCCGTGCCAGTTACTGAGAACACCTGCGTAGCTGACTTCACCACTTGAACTGGTAGCGGTTCTTAATCGTTTGTGTACATAGAGGGAAGCCAGAAAATCTCCGGCAATCCACCCCACCATCAACCAGATGGAGGCCAACCCGGTGGTGTAGGTATAGCCGATAACCCCGATAAACATATAACCGCTATTGTTCGTTGCCACGGCAGACAAGCCTACCAGCCAAGGGGAGACGCCACTGCTGGCAAGGTAATAGTCGGCTTTGGTTTGACGGCTGAACATCGCAGAGGAGAGGCCGACCAGAGTGAACAAAAGTAAAAAACCAAGAAATGAATAGATCATCGGCAATCCTATTATTTTTATCCCGTATTTTTTATGGGGTGGTCTTCAGAGGTTATCCGAATATTTCTAGCTTCCCTTGCCACCACTTTGCGGCGAGGGAGTATTGGCAATAACCTGGTCGAGTTCCTCAAATACTTCACTTTCCGCTAAAGGCTGTAAGGCGCTATCAACCAGGATCTCGTCGCGGTAGCTTTCCCGCCTTTTGATGGCTTCAGCCAGATAACGCAGCGCTTCATCAAATTGACCCATGGCAGTATGGGCGCATGCCAGTTGGTAGAAGGCATGGCTGTTATCCGGATCAATACCCAGGGCCTGGTGACAAAGATTGGCGGCCCACTGGGGTTCATTAAGCTCCAGCACCGCATCAGCTTTATAGGTAAGGGCTTCTACATCCTCGTGACGAAGGCGCAGAATCTCGTCGTAAATGGCAATTTTATTTGCCACTGAGGATTCCTGTTGGGCGCGCAGCCACAGGGACTGCACTTCCTGGGTTAGCTCGATTTCCTCGCGGTTTTCTTCAATATGCTGTGTTTTCTGTTGAAGCTGCTTCTCTATAACTTCCAAACGCTTTTCGTATTCCTGGACCAGCTTTGAGATTTCCTCATCGGCCAGGGAGTGCACCCGCTCTTTAATATCCTGAAATGACCGCCAACCAACTAAAACCAAAATTGAAGTGGCGGCGGCTATCAAGTAGAAAAAGTAGGTAACCGTATCGGTTGCGTAGGCTACGGCTCGATCGACAGAGTTGTGTTCACGATCGACAATTTGCTGAATCAATTCCTGCTTGGCATTAGCCTGATCGATTCGCAGCTGCTTAATTTCGTCTAGCACATAGCGCTCGACGAAGGGTGTGTACAAGGGCCTCTCAAGGGTGTCGACCTCGCTTTGCGCACTGTCTTTTTTCTTTTCTTCCGCTTCCTGGGAAATAGAGGTGGCGGAAGTTAATAAAAAGAGCAGGGCACAAAGGCTCAGGATGCGAGGCATATCGCCGTCCCGTGATTGTAAATCTCTACCAGTGCCTCGTGTAGAGTCCGAACGGCTGCATCATAGTCTGGCTCACTAACGATGAACTGCATATCCACATGACGCAGGGACTGGTGCATGGCGAGCACGCGGATGTTGCTTTTGGACATCGACTGCACCGCTTTGGCCAGCACGCCGGGGATTTGCATATCGCTACCGATGGCTGAAACTATGGCGACTTTGCGCTGGTTCAGTTCGGCTTCTGGAAAATGCTCTTCCAATGCAGCCTGAATCCGCTTAATTGTTTTCAGATTGGTGGAGAGGAAGTGGGTAAGGGTATTGGCATTAGTGTCTTTGGAAATAATATGGGCCTTGAAGCGTTTGATCACCAGTAGCACTTCGCGGTCATAGTCGTGGATGCTACCCGCCATATCCTGGTCAAATAATTCCAGGGCATAAACCCCTTTACAGCCGGCAATGATCTCAACCCGTGGAGAGTCACTGATATAGTCACCAGTAATCAGGGTGCCTGCGTGCTCGGGTTCGAAGGTGTTTTTTACCCTGAGAGGAATATTTTGCTGGCGCAACCCCTTGGCAGCTTTTGGGTGAATCGCTTCCATACCCAGGTTTGCCAGTTGGTCGGCCACATCATAGTTGGTGCGGCCAATGGGTACTGCATTTCCCTCTCCCACCAGGCGAGGGTCTGCACTGCTCAGGTGGAACTCTTTGTGAATCACCGCCTCCTTTGCCCCGGTGAGGACGGCGAGACGACTGAAAGTCATCTCGCTGTAGCCCCGATCAAATGAGATCAGCAGGCCCTTATCGCTATGGGCATAGCCGGTAACAATGGGTAGCTGCTTACTTAAGTCGATAGTGGCAAAGGCATCCCGGATACGCTCATCCAGGGGAATGTGCTTGTTGGTCCGCCAGCCAGTCAGGTCGACAAAGCAGGCATTTACACCATCCCGCTGCAACAGTTTCGAAGTGTTCCATGCGCTGTGGGCCTCACCGAGGCTGGCTAACATCTCCCTTACCGTGCCCAAGTGGGCGTCGAGGGAGAAGTGGCCGTGCTGACAGAGGCTTTGCAGGTCTCTCAGGCATTTTTTAGCGCTCTCCAGCCTTTCATCCAAAAACAGGTTGGCTTCCGCGAGAAGATCGCCATGCCCGAAAAGGCGCTCGTTGATTTGCCGCAGTGCTGCTCGAAGCTCATCAAACTTAACCAGCCAGCTATCGTCCTCAATACTGCTGGAGAAGAGGGCATAGATACCTGGTTGACCACTTTTCTTGTGCTCTAGAAGCAGGTCAGTAATACCGCCATAGGCAGAGACTACAAAAACACGATTGTAGATCCCCTTGGAGTCACCTTTGATAATATTATCCCGGACCGCTTCGTAGTCCGTCATAGAGGTGCCGCCAATCTTTTCTATCGTATGCATCGTCTCTTACTGGTCCTTCTTTCTCTTAAATACTGGGTGAGTGCTTTGAATTGAGATTCGCTTCAGATAATAGAAATTGATTTCCTCGCACAGATGTATTCCGGCCTGGGAGGTAAGTCGCAAAACGGAGCCTCCACCTTGTTGCTCAAGGCATTAAAAACAAAAAACAAATTAGATCTCGGGTCGGGGCTGATATTGTTGCTGGACCCATGCATTAAATTGCAGTCAAACACAACGACACTGCCGGGCTTGCCTGTAATAGCTGATATCCCACCACTGGATATCAGAGCCCTCAATTGGCTATCTGAGGGAATACCAAGTTCTTGCTTTTTAAGTGAGCTGAGGTAGTTCCTTTTTGGTGTTTCACCATCGCAAGCAATGTAATGGCGGTGGGACTTGGGAATCAGCATTAACGGACCGTTAAAATGATGGTTCTCTGTTAAGGTAATGGAGATGCTGAGTGCGCGCATACGGGGCATGCCGTCCTCGACATGCCATGTTTCAAAATCGGAGTGCCAATAAAAATCTTTCCCGCGAAAACCAGGTTTGTAGTTCGCGCGAGACTGATGGATATAAACATCATCACCCAAAATACATTTCGCAATACTTGATAGCCGCTGATCCCTGGAAAGCCGGTTAAAAATTCGGCTGCTTTTGTGGATACGAAAGACTGAGCGCACTTCGTTACTTTCAGGTTCGGTGATAATTTCTTCCGATTTTTCAGTGTGACTGCGTTGTTTAATCTCAGTCAACTCTTGCGTAAAAAGGTGAATCTCTGCCTGGGAAAATATATTCTCCAGTACAACAAAGCCCCGCTCTGCATAGCGCTTGAGTTGAGATGGTGTCAGTGGTGAGAGGGGCTGGCAGCCCCCATACACAATTGGATCTTTGCGCACCATGGCACCACCCAGAAGGCCCGGTTTTCGGGAGGGGTAGCAATCTTCCCTGGTAACACTTGAGCTATCTGGAAGGTACTTCATGGATACTGCCCTATGACTGACTAATTATTCATCAATCTTATCAGCCTCAAGTTCGTAGGCTCCCTCAGCATTGTGTACTTCCTTGCCATTCAAAGGCGGGTTAAATACACAGGCCATAGTCATTTCTTCAAAGGCTCTTAAAATGTGCCGGTCATGCTTATCTAGAATATAGATAGTTCCAGGTTCGATAGGGTGCTTCTTGCCATCCTCAAGAGTTTCTACCTCACCTCTGCCGGAAATGCAGTAAACCGCTTCCAAATGGTTTTGATAGTGCATTTGGAAATCAGCATCGGCATAAATAGTGGTGATATGGAAAGAAAAACCCATTTCATCATCTTTAAGCAGGAGTCGGGTGCTCTCCCAGTTGTTATCCGGTGAAACAACCCGGCGGCCGGATTTTTTAGCTTCCTGTAAATTTCTGACAATCATTGGTACTTCGCTGTTTCGTGTGTGTTCGAGTCTGGCTGGTCAGCAATATTCTTAATTTGCAGCCTGCGCAGTTGGATCTTTTTACGTGAACCTTTTCTGAGGCCCTTAAAGTCTAGCAGGCTTCAAAAAAGACTCTTTCCTCAGGCATATCCTGCTCTCCGGCGCAGACTTCCCGAATAGCGGATTCAATAATGTCGATCCCTTTTTTAAGGTTTTGATCGGTGATAATCAGTGGGCAAAGGAGCTTAACGATCTGGTCATCGGCTCCGCTGGTTTCAATAATTAGTCCCTGCTTAAATGCGAGTTTGGTGATCTTTCCTGCAAGTTCGCCGCTGATGCAGTCGATACCCTGAAACATACCCCGGCCTTTGGTGGTGAAGTTGCCCTCACCATATCGGCTGACAATCACATTCAAGCGCTCGGAAATGTACTTGCCCTTACGTTTGATTTCCCGTGAGAAGTTTTCGTCAGACCAGTAATGATCGATAGCGGCTTTCGCAGTTACAAAAGCCAGGTTGTTGCCACGGAAAGTGCCGTTGTGCTCACCGGGCTTCCACTGATCCAGTTCTGGTTTCATTAGCACCAGCGCAAATGGCAACCCATAGCCGCTGAGGGATTTGGATAGCGTAATGATATCGGGTTCGATACCGGCCTCTTCAAAGCTGAAAAAATTGCCCGTGCGGCCGCAGCCCGCCTGGATATCATCGACAATAAAAAGTAAGCCGTGTTTTTTGCAGACGGATTGAAGGTTTCTTAGCCACTCGATGCTGGCCACATTGATACCGCCTTCCCCTTGAACTGTCTCAACAATCACTGCTGCGGGAGAATTAATACCGCTGCTAGAATCTGAGAGGACCTTGTCGAGGTATTCGGTGGTATCGATATTTTTGCCTAGATAGTCGTCAAAGGGCATGCGATGCGTGCCATTGAGGCTGACACCAGCCGCATCCCTGTGATGCGAGTTGCCGGTGGCGGCCAGCGAGCCAAGGCTTACGCCATGGAAACCGTTGGTAAAGGTGACGATATTCTGCTGCCCGGTAACATTGCGGGCAATTTTCATTGCCGCCTCTACCGCATTCGTCCCTGTCGGGCCGGTAAACTGCACCACGTATTCCATATTCCGCGGCTTAAGAATTTTTTCATTCAGTGCCTGTAGAAATTCACCCTTGGCCTTGGTGTGCATATCGAGGCCGTGGGTGATGCCATCATCCTGAATGTAATCCTGTAGAACCTGTTTAAACAGAGGGTTGTTGTGTCCATAATTGAGAGTGCCAGCACCAGCCAGAAAGTCTAAGTACTGATTTCCCTCCTCATCCCACATCAGCTCGCCTTTTGCGCGATTGAAAACTCGCGGAAAGGAGCGGGCATAGCTTTGCACTTCTGATTCAATCTCATCAAAAATTTTCATTCTCTTCTCTTTGTGAAGTTTAGTTATTCGAGTAATGGGTCCGATGCGGACGAGGATTTCGGAATCATGCTGCCCATCAAAGTGAGCCATAGAGTCCATCCAGGGTGAGGAATGGAGATTGGTAGAGAGATTCTCTGCTGCACTCTGAAAAAGAGCCCAGGAGGGTAGGTTGTGCTCCGTGATTGTTGTCTCGATAAATTTAATCGACTCGCATTGGGGGCGATCGACAATATCTCTCAGCATACGGGAGGCGAGCCCCAACCCCCTCGCTACTTGGGATACCGCAATCTGCCAAACAAAAAGAGTGTCTGTTCGGTCGGGAATGATATATCCCGAAATAAAGCCCATCACTTCTCCATCTATCTCTGCGATCACCGAGGTATTGGCAAAGTGATCACACTGAAGAAGGTTGCAATAGCTGGAGTTGGTATCTAATGGTGGGCAGCTCTCAATCAGCCGATGAACATCCATTCCATCCTCAAGGGATGGCATTCTTAACAAAATACTTTCTGGAGTAGACAAAAAACCTTCCCTACCAGTAAATTATAATTTCACTTCTAAATATTTATTTGCTTGAAAATTACTCAACTTGTTTATATATCACTCTATATCGGTGTTTTTTCTTCAAAATCTAGATTAAATTGTTTTGAGTGCTAAACATCGTACACAAATTAAATTTAAAGTCTAGGGCTGCTTTAGCGAAGCTGGTCACAATATTTACCCTAAGAAAGTGCAGTTTCTTGGGATTTTTGGCCTATTGCTGTGCGAAATTGACTTCAATTTATCCCATCGATTAGCGATGAAAAGTTCCAAGTGAAATCAGTTTTGTATAAAAAATGAACACGAAAGGAGCGGTCTTATAGTTTTCTCCATGTTGAGAAGATGCCATTTCGCTGCAATATCAGAAGTTCTTAGTGAATATGGTGCGGACCTATATAATCTGCCGGATTACCCTAACTCTGAGATTGAGAGGTAGCTTTGAACAGTATTGAACAAGTGTTAGTGGCCTTGCGGCGCGTGATAAGAGCAACAGATTTACACTCTAAGCACTTGGCTAAAACCACAGGTCTGACCGCTCCACAAGTTTTACTGCTACAAGCCATTCGAAATAAGGGTGAGGTGACAATTGGCGAGCTTGCGAATGAAGTCAGCCTCAGTCAGGCCACAGTGACTAATATATTGGATCGCTTGGAGAAGAGGGGGTTTGTATACCGGCAGCGCTCTCAAGCAGATAAGCGCAAAGTGCATGCCTACCTTACAGAAGAGGCTGCCGAAACTTTGCGCGATGCCCCCATCCCACTCCAAGACCAGTTTGCTCGCCAGTTTGGTGACCTGAAGGATTGGGAGCAAAGCATGATCATCGCATCGCTGCAGCGAGTTGCTCAAATGATGGATGCGCAACATATCGATGCTTCACCAGTATTGGATATCGGCGTATTGGATCGGCAGGGAGCAGCTTTGGATAAGCAGGGGGTTGCACTGGGCTACAGTGAAGCTTCTAATGAATCCGAAGATAAAAAGTAAGGCTAACTGTGCGAAACTCTTGTTTCGCACAGTTAGCCTTACTTTGAATCAGGAAATTGCCGGTTGATCGTAGCAACTGGTCAAGATTTTATAGATAACCATGGATCTTATTATGGCTGTAACTCCCCATGGACATTCGTCTAAGCTTTCAACTAGAACCTCTTAGAGCGGGTCGAACTTGATACCTGTCGATCCTTTCCATTTACCTTTTCTCTAGACTTTTCCGGTTGAAAATCGTGAATATGGACGTATTAATTATAGGTGCGGGTCCCACCGGGTTAACAGCTGCGACAGCTTTGGCCTCCAAGGGAATCATTTGTCGTGTTGTAGAGCGTAAAAGTGAGCCCTCAGAGTTGTCTCGTGCCGTTGGCATAATGCCGGTAACGATTGATGCTTTGAAATCCCTGGGAGTTGCAGATGCGTTTCTGGCAGAAGCCATGCCATTGCGAAAGATGCATGTCCTGCGCGATGAGAAGACTCTGGTTTATCTGGATAATAGTGGAAACGAATATAGAGACCGGGTTCCGCTGGGGCTGCCTCAGAATCGAACGGAGGGTATTTTAAGGGATGCCTTGATGGATAAAGGTGTACAGGTGGAATATGATCTTTCTGTAACGAAAATCTCTACCAGTGCAGACAAAGCAGAAGTGCATTTTTCAGATAATACCAGCGGTGAGTTTGACTGGGTTATTGCGGCAGATGGTATCCAGTCTACCGTCCGGGAGCAGCTACAGATCGGATACCCTGGAATAGATCTACCAGGAAAGTGGTCTATTGCGGATGTAGATATTGTTGGAGATTTTGATTCCGAGGAGATTACTCTTGATCTCTATGGTAGAGATTGCCAATTTACATTAATCCTGCCAATTGAGAAGTATCGTGCCCGTATTGCCTCATCAACTGAGGACGCTCTGGGAAATATGCGATTACCGCTGAATATTGGCAGTGTCCGGCGCACCGGAACCTTTCAAATTTCTATCAGGCAGGCGGAAACCTATCGTAAAAACCGTGTTCTATTGGCTGGCGATGCTGCCCACTGCCATTCTCCAGTAGGCGGGAAAGGGATGAACCTGGGTATGGCAGATGCTATTGCTGCCGCAATGTCTATAGTCTATGGAAATGTTGATCAATATTCTTATACGCGTCGTAAGGTGGGCGCTTCTGTTGTTAAGAAAACAGAAATCGCAAGATACCTGATATCCTCTGAGAACCCGCTGGCAAAATCTTTATTTTGGTTCTCCGCCAAATGCATATCATCTATACCTCCTCTCCATCGCGCATTTATGAAGCAGTGGACTTCAGTTTAAGTAGCAGTTCTCTGATTGTGCGAAGGTTAAGTAAATATGCCAGCCAGCCTTAAGATTTGCTGAAAAAAATTTAAATTTTGCCTGTTTGGGTTGCCAACTTTTGTGAAGGCCGCTAAAGATCAACCTATACATAATTTAATATGCTAAGTGCATCTGGACCTGCCCATATCAATAATCAGCAAAAATAGGTATTGGACTCGTATTCAGGTAAACAATTCTTAACGATGAACTTGCCTTGGAAGTGACGCTGGTTGCGAAATGTTCACTTGCGATGGATACAATGCTCACAAGGATTTGCAACTAATAATAATTAAGGTATCAACTCATGACAATTACGCGAGATAAGTGCAGACATTTTTCAACTTCGCCGGCCTTTCGGACCTGCTTCGTACTTTGTAGCGCGATTCTGTCACAGTCCGTTTGGGCCAAAGAAGAAGTTGAACAGTCCCCAAGGCAGGCTGAAGCCGGCTATTCGCTGGGGATTGGTGCCTTTAGTTCAGAGTCTATCTACGTAGGGGGCGAGAACCAAAATCGCATATTTCCTTTGCTTTCCGCCCATTATAAACGTTTTTATTTCCAGGGCTTTGAGCTAGGAGCTAATTTGTATCGCAATCATGGAATTAATGTGAAATTCGGAGTTGGGGGCGACTTTGTAGGCGATAAAGACCGCGGTGATAGTGATGAACTCGCTGATATGGAGGAGTTGGATATCTCTATCCTTGCGCGTTTGTCTATGGAGTACCGCGGCTCAGTGGGACTTTGGAAGGTGGGATTGTCTCAGGATATTAGCGGTATCCACGACGGATACAGTCTATCTGCTGGCTACAGCCTGCCTTATAAGCATGGAAATTGGATTATCAAGCCTGAATTAAATGCCAGTTGGCAGAGTGAGAAGACCTTGGATTATTACTATGGCGTGAATATCGATGAAGCCACTTTAAATAGGGCTGCATATAAAGCGGATGCCGGCATTGTCTCTAAATTAGGCTTGCAAGTCGGCTATGGCTTTACTCCCAGATTGATGCTATTGGGGAGAGTTCAACATGCTTGGTATGGTGATGAGATTAGTAATAGCCCTATAGTGGCAGTGAACAGTGCGAGCCAGGTTTCACTTATGTTGAACTACTGGTTTTAGGCATACTCTTCCGGGGCATATTAGTGCTATCTAACTAACCACCTCTTTGAAGGAGGGGCAGATTCTGATTATACGGCCGCTAATACTTCCTGCAAATTTGCTGGTGTTTTACCCTGCAATATCTTCTCTAAATCAATCTAGTTGATATATGTCATCTATGCTGAAGCAATTGCTGCTTGTCAACGAACGGAGTTAAGGAATAATGGAGCCGGGTGCTTCGCACCTGCTGTACTCACCATTGAATATGGAGTTGTGCCAATGGCAAAAAACAGAACGGTTCATGAAGCTGCATTTCGTTTGAGCTATGACTTAAGCTTGCAGATAGCCCCGGAACTTGGCCGCCTGAGCATGAAGCTTGCTCCCCAACAACTGAGGGCCATGCGGCAAATTTGGACTAAGGAAGAGTCCACCCTGGCTGAACTGAGTGCTACGCTGAAACGCGACAAAGGACAGGTCACCCGACTTGTAGATGAACTTTGTAGTCTGGATATGGTAAAGAGAGTACCCAACCCTAATGATGGTCGCAGTAAGTTGCTAAAACTTACCAAGAAAGGTTACAAATTCTTCGAAACCATAGAAGAAATAGAAGCTGAATTCTCACAGCAATTAACTAAAGGTATTAGCAAGGAAGACTTGAAAGTATTCTTCTCAGTAGCTGATCAACTTTCAGAAAATTTATGCAATGTGGGTTAAGCATGTTATTTGTTCTTACAGAAGACTTGCTTGATTGTGGGGTTGAGTGTCGCTCCAAATAGCGGGATTTCTAAAAAAGAGCGTCACAATTGCGACGCTCACTATGTAAAAAGTGTTTGTATATTGCTTAATAACATATACTTAAGAAATCATGCTTGTCAGTCTCATTTATCAGTCAGTCGGAACGCCACGTGACCGCCATCCATTGATCTATTCTTACATCTTTCTCTTGGTGAGTTCACAGGTGAGGTGGCTGCCTGCATCGCTGGTTTTCAAGCTTTGCTTGAAACTCTTGGTGTAGAAAGGCCGGGTCGGCTCGTCATTTTTACCTAAGAGAGTTTCAAGAAAGCTGAAGTTTGAATCCTGCTCTCTCGAGCTCAGCGGATAAGGAATAGGTCTTTTTTTATCTTCTAAAGTTCTGCCATACATTTTCATAGGGCGCATCATGTCGTAGTCCTCATGGGACAGCAAATGACAATGCCACACATACTCTCCGTCAGTACAATCGATTCCCGTACAGTCAAAATTTGCTTTGATCCGAGTAACATAGCCAGGAAGAGTGATGACAGTGTCTTTACGGCCGGACTCATTGGGTTGGGGCAGCACCTCGTCCCCCGTAAGCTTGAATGTTAATGGGTTGATAATCGCGCCAGTAATCAATTGTCCGAAAGGATCGGAGGGGTCCACTTGCGGCCTATCAATCAGCTCGTAAAGAGCTTGCTGCCGGTTCAGTATATCGAACTCTACGAGATGTACATGAATCGGATGTGCTGCGCGAGTAGTATTGTGGAACTCCCAGATTTCTGTTGCACCTACCTGGACGATCTCTGTTAGCGGATCCTGAAAAGAGAGGCTGCCAAATTCAAAAGTACCTAGCATAAGCAAGCTGCGGCCGTGATCTAATGTGTCCCCCTCGTTGTCCGAAACTCGAAATAGAGATAGTCTCCGGCGCCGGTCGACTACTTGAGGCAGGATTGGCGGATTGCCTAGTTGAGTATCAGCGGATAGATTTAAATTCCCTATGCAGTTAGGCTTACAGTCTTCTTCAAAATAACGGTCTCTCTGATCAAGATCATTCCCTACATCGAAGCGCAAGATATCCCTGGCAACCTCTGTAGGCGGAGCTATTTCATCGTCTTTCCTAAGCAAGAACCAGCTTTCATCTTTCTTAAAGACCAGCAGTTCGGTCTGGCCGTTTGGAGCTGGCAATTCGGGATTAAAATACCCCTTAAACATGCTATCAGCCCCCTCATTGCGCAAGAAAACACGACTGCCTTTATAAGGCGAAAAATCCACCAAAATATCATACCGCTCAGCTGGAGACATCACCAGTTGATCGACCTTGGTAGGATGCTCTAATAACCCTCCATCAGACCCAATTACATAAAATTCCACCGCATCATTGGATTCAGTTTCAAACTTAAACACATAGGTTCGCGTATCTGATGCGTTAAGCAAGCGAAGTCGGTATACCGTAGGGCTTACCTGGTGCTTCGGCCATACCTTCCCATTTACCAAGATAATATTGCCAAAGAATTCATCGAGAATCGTTGGGTTGGGCCATTCCGGCCGTATGTCAACATTGGGAAACGGTGATAAGGGTTCACCATGTACCCCTGGGTAGTAGAGTTGTCCGTCAGTGCTAAACAGTTTGTCCTGCACCATAATTGGGATAGTATGTTTATCATCTGGAAGCCTTCCTTCGGCAATCAACTCCTGTTCATGGTCATCTGTAATTAGATAGAAGCCAGCAGTACCCGCATAATTATTGAGTCGGGTGAGCCCAACTGTGTGATCGTGATACCATAATGTTGTGGCATCCTGAGTATTCGAATAATTGTAGCGGAAGTTATCAAGATCAAATGTTTTCCCTGTAAATGCAAAATTCTTTGTGTACCAAGCTTCAGGATGACCATCACTGCGAGGTTCTGTATGCCCACCATGTAGATGAATTACAATGGGGCGCGCATCAGGATCTTTCCGGACTACATATGGAACATGTATGGAAGTGTCAACAGGGAATAAGTGGGGTCCTTGCAATTTATTATCGAAGGCAACAGAAATAGGGTAACCTTCTTTCGCTAGAAATGTTGGGCCAGGGGAATGTACCTCACTTTCTCCCTCCAATCTGAAACCGTAGACTGTTGCCTTGGGGAACACCTGATTGGAGCCATCACAATATTTTAGCCCCAAATCAGCCTGAGTCTTTTCAACGGTAAGGTTGACTCTATTGAAAGGCGGTATAGCGTCACGAACATCAATAGTGGCTGGGATTGGTAGATCATTCTCAAATTTGCAAACTTTTTCGGCTTTTACCAGCTTAGTCTGGAAATAAGTGACTTCGTTACTCGTATCGCCGTCACTCTCATCCACATTCGCAGCCCCGAGACTACTGACTAAGAGTGAGCAGGCCCCAGCAGCTACCATCAGTAAACGTATATTTCCTCGTCTCATGAATTGCCTCTCAATATCCATATTCTATGTACAATGTTGGCGCCGGTGTTTAATGCGTTGTTCCCTTAATTACCTATAAGGCCCTTTGTTTTTCATGTGCAGGTAAGACCTGACGAATTAACTTCGTCTATTTTCGACTCTGACGTATCCATGGTTCAAATTGGTGATCTTTATGGTTCTCAGGTTTATGAATAACACTAGCAGTAGAAATTCTAAATCTGAAATTTTCTTTAAAAGAAAAGAAAAAAATTAAGTAATTTCACCTAATTTGTCACCCTATAATATGCCATTAAAAAATTCGCATCATTAATCCAGATGCATGTCAGTATTGCTAATTTCTAGCGGTTGAAAAAGGCCGCCTCTTTACAGCTATTTAGGCGGCCTTTGTCAGGTCAGTTTTTCTGCAGTTAGACCGCTAGTGCTGCAAAAGATACTGTTCGGTCCATACCTGCCAAGTACTTTTGGGGGCTTAATTCACCGCCGCTGACAAATAGCTCCAGTTTTTTGATCAACTCTGTTTCACTCAGTTTTTCGGTGCCTTTTACACCATCTGCAAGCACAATACGGCTACCAGAGGGCGGCATCAGGCGATCTAGAGCAAGATTATACTTTTTGAGTGCACCTAGAACACCATCCTGAGTGAAATAGCTGCCCTTACCAGAAAACTGGATGCCAGCTCGTAACGTTTCTAATTTTCCTGATGAGCTTTCAGGATTAGAAAGAATTGATTCTGCAACTTTGCCAATGCCTGGAGCGCCAATTACTCTAAGTCTCCCGCCATTTTTTAGCATCTTACGTACCCACAAGAGTACCTCGTCACGGCTGAAGGCTTCAAAAATAAGCCCATCCAGCCAGACCGCATCATACAAATCTAACTTACTTGGGGCAGCTACGAGAAGTTGCTGCTCGAGACGAGTGAATTTGTAATTACTAAATTGAAATGCTTTTAACACATCCTCAGCGATAACACACTGGCCTCGTCGCGGGCTTAGGATATGTACCGATTCATTGACTTCTGCGAGAAAGGGGGCCCAGACTGCAGGGACTCTTGCAAGCATCAACACTTTACCAATGTTATGGAATCCATGTTGAAAGACTGAGTACCTGTAATAATCAATCCCCTTTGTGTATGGTGAAATTGGCCTTTGATCGGGCAATGAACTTTTGATGCTCCAATCAGGTAGTGGAGACTTTACAGAGTCAAGTTTGCCACATAGCTCTACACCAGATACTTTGGCTACAATCTCATAATACTTTTTTTGGCTTTTCAGCATTATTGAACGTTTTTCTTTGTCGTTCTTTAAATGCCTTTTATCAGTTGACTTGCATAATGTGCAAAAAGGTACCTCCTCAGGTGTACCCATTGTTTCTCGCAGATGCTGCATATAAGGGTGATTCCACATGTTTTTTTCGCTATGGAAGTCCTTGGCGTTGGTCCATTTAAATTTTGGTAATTTCCGGAAAAAGTTACAGCAGACTTGAGTACGTTCAAAGATATCTATCTTGAGAGCTCTCCATGGGGCCCAGCAGATAGGAATTAGGTTCTGGTTCTCAAAAACAGACCACTCGTAGCTGTAGGACACACCATCACCAGTCTCCGCCATAGCCTCCAGGTCACTGTTACTTACCACTACCTTTGCTAGGTTTAAGCCTGTCGCCTGAGGCATGGAGACCATGACTGGCCTGATTTTGGGTTTACTCGCTCTCAATGCGGCATTGGCAGTATTAACTTTCTTGTCAATCGGTTTCTTGGATAACCTGTTGGTTATTACTAGCGACTTTGGGGTATTGCTCAGCATGCCTGGTACTTTATGACTGCTGGGTGTGATGTGATACTCTCTATCAGTAGCTACGATTGAGGGGTTATTCTGCTGTGGACATACTCTATCGCCTTCTGCCGCACCAAGCAGTTTCTTCAAACTAGGAAGAGCTTTTGAAAGTGCAATGCCGTGGATAGCGCACTCTTGTTCAAGCTGCCGGAAAACATAATCTGCCCTATGAGGAATCTTGAAAATACTGGCTTCCTCAGTCAGCAATTGGTTGCGGCCATACTGGGGTGGCGGAACCATTGGATTAACGTTCAAATCCTTGAAGCCAAACCTGCGTAGCAAAGCTGGTAATTCCGGAAGTTCATCAAGGTTGCCGCTATGAACAACATATCCAGCCCTTAGCCATGGGCGCTCTCTGCCGTGTCGTTGCTTTAAGTCATTAAGTCGATCCATATTGTCTACGAACCGCTCCCACTTTAATGGGGCCATGGTCCATTCATAAGTTTCCTTGCGCGCGGCATTTACCGATACATAGAGGTATGAAAAATACTGCGCGACAATATCTGCCACCTCTGGACGCATAATTGAACCATTAGTGACAGACCCTAGAGACAAATATGGTGCAGTTTCCCTAAGCTGTTCCAGTATCTCCAGAATTTTTGGGTGGGCAAAAGGTTCACCAAGTCCTCCGCCATTGGGCCTGAAAGCACGACAAAATTTAAGCCAGTTGGCTTTTTGAAATTGATCAAATGACAGTTTCTGATTTGATACCCGTTCAGGCAGGTATGCACAAAAGTTGCACCGGGCGTTACAGATGTCAGTAATACTCGCACTGATACTGATTGGAAATGATGAAACTTTTCCAATACCCAGTGCAGTTTCCCAGGCCGCAAGTATCTGGTTGGCTTCAATCAATTCAAAACTTGCTTTGGCATCCTCGGCCACAGCGTCCTCAATAAAGCTCTTCCAATCTTCGTAATTTCCCCTCAAGGGTGGAAAATTGCCATAAGTTCTGGTCCGAATATCTTTATTGATGGCATGAAATCGTTTAATAAAAGGATCAGTTGAGTTGTAATCACCTAAGTTGCTAAATTGCGCCCTAGAAAAAATTCCGCCTTTCATTGATATCGAACTCCTTACAAAAAAAATCTAGTGTTCGAATTTTGATCATAGCCTCTGTGTAGTGGCCGGGTCTTTGTCGGATAAAGTGCCGCTTGTGTTTATTAACTATTCTTGGGAGGTTAGATTTAGCGCTTTCAATGGAGATGTTTGTAGCGCCTGCTCTGGTTAAACGGAATGATCGGGATATAGCCGCCCAAATATGGAGCGCGCCCTTACTTTTGAGGGAGTATGAGGAAGAAATTGGCTACAAGAAGGCCAGTATTAGTGAACAGATCGGCTTCTACTATTGAAGAATCAAATTGTCTTGTGTTTAAGACTCTGTCTATAAGAGCCAGGAGAAATGCTCTCCCAGCGCCGGAATGCTTTACCGAAGGCACTTTCATCGGAGTATCCTAGGGTCGAGGCAATTTCGACAATTGTTTTTTCCCCTTCTTTAAGCCATTGTTTCGCATAGTGACTACGCACTTCATCCTGAAGAGCACGAAAGCTGATCTGTTCTTCCTGCAGCTTACGACCCAAATGTCTAGGGCTTAGGCAAAGATGCTTGGCGACTTTCTCACGTGTTAAACCTGGGGCCTGCTGAAGTAAAAGTGTTACCTTTCGGTGTAGGGTCTTTGCGGCAAACGTCTGTAAGAGAACATCTGCTTTGGGTTTTAAGCAGGCCACGACTTCTTCATCCGCCGCGATTAACGGTAGAGCTAAGTCTTTAGCTGTGAATTGAATCGCTGATACCTTGGCATTGAACTCAAGTGGTAGTTGTAAAAGTTCCTGATAACATTGCTGTAGGGCAAGGCTAGGCGCAGGGTACGAGAGAAGTAGTTTGAGGGGTTGAAACTTTCCGCCAGTCAAGATTCGTGTTTGAGCAATACAAGCAGTGAGCACTGTTTCTACACGGATTTTTGCAAAGCTTAAAAAGCTGGGGTGGTAACACAGGTTTACAGCAAATGCATCGCGACGCATTTCAAAGTGACCACCTTCGCCCAGCAACGGGTGGTAGGTAATCAATTGCTCTATCGCCTCTCCCAAATTTTTTTGGGTCATCAGGAGGTAACCCACTATGCCGATTTGGCTCGCTTGCATGGCAAGCCCAAGCCTTACCCCCAATAAAGGGTCGTGATAACTCTCGATTACCGACTCCCACAACAGGTCCTGCAGGTAAATTGGAATACGTTCTTCCTGGTTTATTTGGGACAGTAAGTTGCTCGCTCCCTCTGGTATGGCGAGACCCAAGCTGGTCAGAGCCTCGAATAAGGCCCTGGTATAGTTAAGGTTTACACTTCTGGTGTCGGTCAAATCCATCAAAAATGTCCCAAATTAACCAGTACATGCCCGATAATGACGATCTGTAATTGATTTGTCACGGTATATTCCTTTTATCTTGGCGCTATAACGAATAAACAGGGAAAGGGAGCTGCCGTGAAAACCTATGCAGTGATTGGTGCCGGTCCTATGGGCCTTTGTACCGTTCGAAATTTACTCAAGCATGGAATTCCTTGTATTGGCTTTGAGCTGCACAGTGATGTCGGGGGTTTATGGGATATCGATAACCCCACCAGCACAATGTATGAATCGGCGCACCTTATTTCCTCCAAGAAGATGACCGAATTTGCTGAGTTTCCGATGGGGGAGGGCGTCGCTGACTACCCAAGTCACAGGGAGATGCGTGATTACTTCCGATCCTATGCGAGAAAATTTGGTCTTTATGGCCATTACGAGTTCGACACAGAAGTCTTGAGATGTGAACGTAGCGGGCCAAACTGGCTGATTACCACTCGTAGAAAATGGCAAGAAAGAACTCGGGAGTTTAGCGGACTACTCATTGCCAGCGGAACTTTGCACCACCCCAACCAGCCTGAACTTCCGGGCCAATTTGCTGGAGAGTTACTACATTCTGCGCAATATCAGTCCTCTGAAATCTTTGCCGGGAAAAAAGTCCTGTTGATTGGCTGTGGTAACAGTGGGGCGGATATTGCTGTAGACGCAGCACATAGAGCGAAAAGCGTTGATATCAGCCTGCGCCGTGGCTATTACTTTCTGCCGAAGTACATTGCCGGCAAACCTATCGATCAGTTAGGCGGCAAACTACAGTTACCTCTCTTTGTTAAGCGGCGCCTTACAAAGGCGCTGACCCAATTTTCATTGGGTCGCCCATCTCAATACGGCTTGCCAGAGCCTGATTATCAATTCTTTGAATCTCACCCAGTAGTCAACTCCTTGCTCCTGCATCATATTGGCCATGGAGATATCAATCCCAGGCCTGATATCAAATCAGTCAATGAGAATAAGGTGAGATTCGCAGATGGAAGTTGCGGAGCGTATGACCTGATCGTGCAAGCTACCGGTTACAAATTGCATTACCCGTTCTTGGATAGCAGCGAGCTGAACTGGGGTGGTCATGCACCAAGCCTCTATCTGAATGTATTCCATCCGGAGTCCGACAACCTCTTTATGATGGGTATGGTAGAGGCGGCTGGATTGGGATGGGAAGGACGCAATAAGCAAGCGGAACTTGTTGCACTTTTTATTCGTCAGTTAATTTCTGGCGCACCGTCTGCTAGTAGATTTAGGAAAATCATCCAGCAGAGATCGGCAAAACGTGTAAACGGCGGTATACGTTATCTGGAACTTGAGCGCATGGCGTATTATGTACACAAAGACGCCTATTTAAGGGCACTCAGAACACATAAGGCAGATTTACAAAAAGATCTCCTACCACAAGATGAGGTTTTCTGCACAAGCAGGCCAGAAGCAACTTCCTGATAGGAGCCTCAAAATGAACAAGCGGATTTTGATTACTGGGGCGGCGGGATATATAGGTCTCCAGCTTGGGGAGCAGTTGAGTAAGACTTTTCCTGTGACCGGGATTGATATCCGAACTAGAATCGCGAGTTTTCCAATTCTTGCTCATGATATCTGTGATAAAGACCTGGGTAAGATAATTCAGAACGAATCTATAACCCATGTGATTCATCTAGCATCAGTGATGGCTGCGGGACGTGACCACGCTGCTGAATACCGTATAGATGTGGAAGGCACAAGAAATGTATTGGAGGCCTGTCTCTACGCGGGAGTTGAACATATCACTGTAACAAGCAGTGGCGCCGCCTATGGTTATTATCCGGATAATCCACCCAAACTCGAGGAACATCACCCTTTGAGGGGGAACCCTGAATTTGGATACTCCAATAACAAGCGCAAAGTTGAGAAGCTGCTGGCTGAATACCGTGAGCGGTATCCGTATCTCAAGCAACTGGTATTTCGCGTGTCTTCCGTTTTAGGTGCCAACACCAATAATAAGATCAGCGCACTCTTTAGCCGAAAAGTACTTCTGGACCCCGGTGGGCATAATTCCCCCTTTGTCTTTATCTGGGACCAGGATGTGATCCGCGCACTCACGCTTGGTGTGAGTACTGGGAACAGTGGCATATTCAATCTAACCGGTGATGGCAGTCTCAGCCCCAAGGAAATAGGTCAAATTCTGTCCAAACCACTGATGAGACCACCAGTATGGCTGATAAAAGCGGTTCTCTGGCTGGGTTACAGCCTCCACCTAACGGATACCCACCCAGACCACGTGGCCTTTTTACAATACAGGCCGGTACTGGATAATCGCCGTTTAAAAGAAGAGTTGGGGTTTATTCCGGAGAAGACTTCAAAAGAGGTTTTTCACCTGTTTGCAGAAAGGGCACTCGGCATAGTAGCACTCTCCAGTAAAACTCCCTTGTCTGTGGAGGAGAGTTGAGATGGACACAAATCAGTCGGAAAATTTACAGAAGACTTTTGTGATTACAGGGGCTGCCGAAGGCTTGGGTTGGGCGATTACCCTGTGCCTTGCAAAAAAATATAGAGCTGAATTTGTTCTGGTCGATATTTCAGCTGAAAAACTTCGTCAAAGAGAGGCCCAACTCAGGGCTATCGGTGTTCGAGTCAGGATATATACCGTTGACCTATCAAACTGCTTGGCATTAGAGGAGCTGGCTCAATCCTTACGGAATGAGCATTCAAGAGTCGATCTGTTGGTAAACAATGCTGGCATTACACACCGAAGCCTCTCTACACAGACGTCCAGCGCGGTTATTCGCAAGGTGATGGCGGTGAATTACCATGTCCCGGTAGAGCTTACTCAAGGCTTGTTTACGGAGCTAAAAGCGGCATCAGGCTGTGTGGTAAATATCAGTTCAATGGCTGGATGGATGCCGGTATTGGGGCGGGCGGGCTATTGCGCAGCCAAGAGTGCATTGCACCAGTATTTTGAGGTATTCCGTGAGGAAGTGCGGAACGATGGAGTTAGTGTATTAATGGTTTACCCAAGTTTCCTGGCTACAACGATTGAGCAGAACGCTTTAGCTGGAGATGGTGGGCAGGCGCGGCACCAAAGGAGCACCGTGGGAGCGGTGCGTAGCCCTGAGTGGATGGCCAATCAGATTATGACGGCATTGGAAAAGGGCAGGGAGCGTTGGTTTCCAAAAGATATAAGCCTGATTGGAGCCTACTTGTACAGGCTGGCCCCGATGACCTTTCTCAAACAATTAAGAAGGCGTTTTCGTATGGAGCTAGGTAGCACTCCCTAGTGAGAGCTCTCTAGGACACTGAGTGAACTATAGCTAGAGCGGAAAATCTTTAAAATAGGCCATTTATAATACAGTTATTGAGTTATCTGCTTCATTCCTATCCTTAATTTCTATTTTTATAGACACGAGTTAGCTCTAGGTGCTACTATCCTGATAGCTGGTATAAACGCCCAGTTTTTATTTTAGTTCAACTCGTGGTTTTAGTCATAATCCTTCGTTCTGTCTCTTTTAAATTCTCAGTTTTTGCCCGCTCGACCAACAGGTCAACTATGATCAATTTATTTTCTCAGGATATTTATTATGTCTAACACAACGACTGGTACTGTTAAGTGGTTCGATGAAGCCAAAGGTTTTGGCTTCATTGCACAAAAATCCGGCCCCGATGTTTTTGCACACTTCAGCAACATTGCCAGCAGTGGCTTTAAAACATTGCAGGAAGGGCAAGCTGTAGAGTTTACAGTTACCCAGGGTGCCAAGGGCCCTCAGGCAGAAAATATTATTTGCCTCTAAATTTTTAAGTCTTATTGCTTTTTAGTGATGGCTTGTTTATCGCCCTTTCGAGCTTTGCTCGTAAGGGCGATATCGTATACATAGTTTATTCTATTTCTTCAAGTAGCCAATCAAGAAACACACTAACCTGCTTGTTATTTATATTGCGGTCTGGGATTACTGCGCAGTATGAAAGCCCTTCAGCCTTTTGCTTTGTAGCTGCTGTGCTTTTATATGGTACCAACCATTCGTTCTGTAAGGCATTCTGAATCAGTAGGGAGCTGACTAATGCAATCCCCTGGCTCGCTAGTGCGGCTTGTATGACATGATACTCCTGATCATATTGACGAATGGTAAGGTTTTTATTGAAGTCGCCAAGTAAGGATTTCCAACTGAATGGGGTTAAAGATTGGTTGATCCATTTGGTTTCTAATAGCTGTGCCTGCTCGAGGTCGGTTATGTTTGATAAGTAGTTCCGCGTAGCATACATACCCACTGATTCAGTAATAAGCCTTGTGCTATTTTTGGCTTTTGGATCAAATTCACCATAGCGAATAGCTACATCAATGTGTCGGTCGCGCTCAATATCATCTATCTGTTCACCGGTCGAAATGGATATCTCGATACCAGGATGCTTCTGATAAAAGCGCTCCAGGTGGGGAACCAGCCACAGTGCAGCAAAAGATGAAGTTGTACTGACAGCAATCACACTATTTGAGTTAGCGATTTCACCTATTGCTGCTGCAAGTTGCTGAAAAACTCGTGAAGTTGTTTCTGCGAGTAGCCTTCCTTCTTCTGTTAATTGTATTGCGCGGGTTTTACGCTCAAACAGCTGGCTGTCTAGCGTTTCTTCCAGGCTTTTTATCTGATGGGATACTGCTGTAGGAGTGATAAAGAGTTCCTCTGCAGCTTTCTTGAAGCTACCGAGCCTCGCAGCTGCATCAAAAACCTTTAAGGAATTGAGGGAGGGTAGGCTTGGATACATGGACTACTCTTCCTTATAGATGAAATTAATTCATCTATAAGGAAAAATATCTCATTTGTCAAGAATGCTTGTAGACTGCACTATCGCTGGACCAAATGATGAATTTTTCGAGGTCTAGTAAATGAAAACCCTTCTTCATATTGAAGCCAGCGCCCAGATTTTCGGGACTATTCAGGTACCGGAGGAGTATAGGGACATACCAAAACACTCCTCTATCTCCAAGGCCGTTGCCGCAAGTTTTGTGAAGCGTTGGCTTGGACTAAGACCAAAAGATAAACTCATCTATAGGGATGTTGGCCAGACCCCGCCAGGATTCATTACCCAGGATTGGATTGCCTCTGTATTCACTCCAGAAGATCAGCGTAGTGAAGAGCAAAAATCGTTGGTTACATTATCGGATACTTTGATCAATGAACTCGACCAGGCGGATGTCATAGTAATGTCCTCCCCAATGTATAACTACGGTATGCCGGCGGCTTTAAAAGCCTGGTTCGACCAGGTGATACGCATCAACAAGACCTTCACCTTTGACTTGGCCCGTGGAGACTATCCGCTTGAGCCCATTATGTCGGGGAAGGTTCTGGTGCTAATTACTTCTGCCGGAGAGTTTGGCTTTGCAGAGGGGGGAATACGCGAGAACATGAATCACTTGGGTCCTCATATCAGGACACTGAGCCATTACCTGGGGGTCGATCAAGTCCATGAAATCAATGCGGAATTCCAGGAGTTTGCGGATGAACGGCATCGAAATTCGGTAAACCAGGCTTTATTACAAAGTCAGTCATTGGCCGAAGAGCTTGCTACTAAACTCAAAAGCCAACTTACTCACTCTCATTCAACTCAGCCCACAGCGCTCGCCCTAAGAAAGCAAAGTATTGCTCAAATGCAAGATTGATCTGCTGGCGCTGGTGTCCTATCGGGTAGAGGCCAAGCTTGGCCTCTTTACTGGCCTTTGAGCCCGCCACCAGAAAGTTGTTGCTGATACTGGAATCCTGGATAAAGGCCTCGAAGGCACGGGCACAAAGTTCAACTGGCTCACTGTAATAGATGGAACTGTTTGCCTTATCAGCCTTTACGGATGCAGTAACCAGATCGCTGGGATTGCTGCCTTCCTCGTCTAACATAATGGTTTTAAAGCAAGCGAAAAGAAGATCATTTAGCGGGTGGGGTTCGGGAGTCGCACCGCGGAGCCAGGCGTCTGAGGCATACATACTTTGAGAAGTATCACTGAATGCCTTCTGGGCAAGATAGTGATCCAGCGCGTGGAACCATTCGTGGGCGATGGATCCGGGTCCGGCGTTTTTAGCTAGTGAAAAGCTACGTGCAGAAGGGTCATAAAAAGCCGACATACCTGGCCGACCGCCGATTCCATATTGAAAAGACAAGCTGCCTCTTAGGGATATAAGTGCTTCTGGCCCCTTAAGGATGGCCATTAAATCAACAAGGGCATCGTAAAATAGGCCCGCAGCTCGATCTCGCTCTTTATCGGTTACCCAGCGCCCAACTGCTATAGATCTGAAGCCAAAGCGCCTTCTGACATCGGCAAAAGAGACCAGTGAATTATCCCGCCGGCTGGGGCCTTGGCGATAGAACTGTCGGGACAACACCATAGTGGATTAGGGCAGGGGTCTATTGGGGAAGTTTGGATATTAATACAGCCTCTGTTCCATCAACAAGGCAGCAAGTGATGCTTGTCAGGTCAGGCCAATTCAGCAAGCGCCCACCAAACTTGTTAGCCCTATGAAATAAACTTCAGAGTTTGGTCAAGCGCTTGCTCGGTATTACAGCGCTGCACCTCTAAATGATGAACACCGCATTTGCGAAGCTTCTCCTGAATTTGAGCTAGCTCCTCATCGCTGGTGAGGCGAGGATGCCTGGTAAGGCGTACTTGCATTGCTGTTCCCGCCTCGACTAGTAGCTCTACACATTGCCAGGGTGCTGTACCGCTACCATCTACCCCGGTAATGGCAGGGTAATTTTCCGGCAACGCTTTTATATCCAGCCCAACCCAGTCCAAGCTGGGGATCAAGCGACTCAGTTTCCGAGGGTAGATCCCGGCAGTATGTAAACCTATCTTAAATCCCAGGCTTCGGGCTTGGGCAGTGGCTGCTTCCAGTGCCCCCTGGGCAGTTGGCTCTCCGCCAGAAAATACCACCGCATCCAGCAGTCCTTGCCGGCTGGCGAGGAACCCCAATATCTGGTCCCAGTCGTAGGCACTGGGCGCGCGGGCCGGCAACAGATCACCATTATGGCAGTAGCGGCAACGCCAGGGGCACCCCTGGCAAAAGACCACCGCGGCCAATTCACCAGGGAAGTCGATAGCGGTAAATGGTGTAAAACCGCCAATGCGCAGCTTTTCAGCCATGGTTATTTGTCACTACCAGCAACAAAAAAGCGGCGCTCCCTGTGTTCCGATTGTTTGCCTGGATTCCAGAAGGAGACAGGGCGGTGATAGCCCATCACCCGGCTCCAGACTTCACAGCGGGTGCGCTCTTCATTTTTGAGTGATGAGGTTGGTTTATTCATGATGTCTCTCCTTGGTGGTTGGTTTTAATCGCTGCAGCAAGATTGCTCACGAGCGAGCAGGGCCTCATCGCAGCGGGGACAGAATTCGTGTTCGCCACTCAGGTAGCCGTGTACTGGGCATATAGAAAAGCTGGGAGTTACTGTGATATAGGGCAGCCGATAATTTTTCAGGGCGCGCTGTAATAAGCGGCGGCAGCTATCGGCATCTGGAAGTTGTTCGCCCAGGTATAGGTGCAGCACAGTGCCACCCGTATAACGGGATTGTAGGGATTCCTGCCGGGCCAACGCTTCGAAAGGATCATCGGTAAAGCCGACTGGCAGCTGGGATGAGTTTGTATAGTAAGGTGCTTCCGTGCTGCCAGCCTGAATAATGTCCTCATAGCGCTTTTGGTCTTCGCGGGCAAAACGGTAAGTAGTTCCCTCAGCCGGTGTGGCTTCGAGATTATAGAGGTGGCCGGTTTGTTCCTGGAACTCTGTCATTCGCAAACGAATATGATCGAGCAACTGCTCGGCAAGCTTTTTACCAGGCTCTGTGACGATACTTTCACGGTCTTCACTAAAGTTTCGCAGCATTTCATTAATGCCGTTAACGCCAATGGTAGAGAAGTGGTTACGCAGAGTACCAAGATATCGACGCGTGTAGGGAAACAGGCCGGCGTCCATATGCCGCTGAATCACTTTGCGCTTCACTTCCAGGGAATCCCGTGCAAGTAGCAGTAGTTTATCTAACTGGGCGAGCAGGAGGTCCCAGTCCCCCTTATACAAATAGCCCAGACGTGCACAGTTGATCGTTACTACACCGAGAGAGCCGGTCTGTTCCGCGGAGCCAAATAATCCATTGCCCCGTTTAAGCAGCTCTCGAAGGTCCAGTTGTAGGCGACAGCACATGGAGCGCACCATGTTTGGACTGAGGTCTGAGTTAATAAAGTTTTGGAAGTAGGGCAGTCCATAGCGGGCAGTCATGGCAAATAGCCGCTCGGCATTTTCGCTCTCCCAGGGAAAGTCCTCACTGATATTGTAAGTTGGAATTGGGAAAGTGAAGACTCTGCCGCGCGCGTCCCCTTTACTCATCACCTCAATATAGGCGCGGTTAATCAGGTCCATTTCCACCTGCAGGTCACCATAAGTGAATGGCATTTCTTTGCCGGCAATCACCGGCACCTGGTCTTGCAAGTCTTGAGGGCAAACCCAATCGAAAGTGAGGTTGGTAAAGGGAGTCTGGGTGCCCCAGCGGGATGGCACGTTCAGGTTAAAAATCAGCTCTTGCATGCACTGGCGCACACTGGCGTAATCCAGCTGATCCTTGCGTACAAAGGGTGCGAGATAAGTATCGAAGGAGCTAAATGCCTGGGCTCCAGCCCATTCGTTTTGCAATGTGCCAAGAAAGTTAACGATCTGCCCAACTGCACTGGTCAAGTGGGCGGGCGGTGCAGACTCCACTTTGCCGGGAACCCCATTCAACCCCTCGTGCAGCAGGGTGCGAAGTGACCAGCCTGCGCAATAGCCGGCCAACATATCCAGGTCATGGATGTGTAAATCGCCATCCCGATGGGCTGCACCAATCTCCGGGGAATAGACATGATTTAGCCAGTAATTGGCAATCATTTTACCGGCACTATTTAAAATCAGGCCGCCGAGAGAGTAGCCCTGGTTGGCATTAGCAGCGACACGCCAGTCCGCCTGCTCCAGATATTCTTCGATGGAAGCCCCAACATCTACCAGTGTTTGGCGATCATTACGTATGCGAGCATGTCGCTCCCGATAGGCGATGTAGGCCCGTGCTGTATCTATGTAATCGCAATTGATTAATATTTGCTCGGCGATATTTTGGATTTCCTCAATATCGACTGGTGTCGCTGCATCAAAGCGATGATTAATCACTTTCAGGATGCCCTGGGTTAGCCAATCAACTTCATCCTCACCAAATTCACCAGTAGCCCGCCCGGCTCGCACAAGTGCTGAAGTAATACGTTGAGAATCAAAAGCCATAGCGCGCCCATCCCGCTTTCGCACCAGAAAACTGCTTAGGTTTTGAGTAGGAGATATCGCACTGTCAATTTCTGGGGTAGTGGTACTTGTCATGGGCCTTCCTTCACAGATTGTGCGGGAAGCTTAAAGAAGTGCAAGAGAGGAGTGCTTGATCTGGATCACTATATATGGTGCTTTATGATTCAATTGGCACACTATGTTGTGCCCGGATGACAAGCTGCCTAGTTGAAAAACATTTAAATATCAAGGTGTCAGTATTAGGGTAATAGGGGTAGGGTGCAGTATTTTGGGGTGTGTTGCACAAGTAGTAGCGAGTTTCACACTTGCTGCTAGATAACAATTGTCTAGTGGTCCTTTCGTTTAAGTGATTGGAGTACAGGGATTCCTATTCGACTAATTGAAGCAGCTTTTAAGGCAAGAATAAAAATTGACTCTAATTCATACTCCCAGTCGCGAGACACTGTATTCCCGCCTCTTTTTCTTATGATCCAATCCGATTAGAAATCTCCTTCAAACGAATAACCTGCTGAACATAGAGTGGTAACGCAGAGACCTTCCCGATAAAGTCGAAAACGTACATCAATAAGGCAACTATTAATCCGTAATTAACCAGGCCCTCATCGATTGCCGCTATGGGAGCGTAAACAAACAAAGCGACTATGCCAGCCCACAATATAAAGTAAGTGCCTGTTTCCAGGTCGCTCAATTCAATATTCCACCGCATAAGGCGCCGGAAGTGGGCTTTTGCATGCTCAACATTTGGTTGTTTAAGCGCATCAACCTGATATTCCAGCTCATTATTATAAGATTCATTCAGCTGGTAATTGGTATTTCCGATTACGCAATAGATCAGGATAATCAAAGCGAGAATTGCCAGGCAAGCCAGAAAGACGTTGAGATTGATAGCGCTGATGATAATGAGTAAACCCACCATACCAATAGAAACGGTAATAACTTCTGGCAGGCTATTTTCAAAGAATTCGACAATTTCAGTTAATAAACTGGAGCGTGCAGTGATAGTCGACACCGACTGCCTTTTTGCTTTTTCACGGGCCACCATTTCCGACGTAACTACCTGGTAAATATGTGCATAGATTCGTGTATCGTAAAATCTTCGAGCACTTCCCATAAGGACAGAGATAGTGCCCAAGATTGCCAATAAATAAATGCCATCATAGGACTGTTCTAATAAGCTATTGATAGCCCAGCCGATGGCAAGTGGAAAAAGTAGTTCGAGGAGTGTTTCAATAACGACCAGCGATAGGGTCAAGGATACTCGCCACTTAAATCGGATAAAAATCGAAAGTAAAGAATGTTTGTGCTTGCCTTTCGTATAATCATCATCTGTTGATTTTGAAACAGTGGTAACTGGCTGAGTCATTTAACAACTCTCTCAATGCTTAACGAGCAACGCCATTGCAAAATGTGTGAAACGCTAAATCGGCCAGCGTATCGTGATCTATGGATTCTGCATTTTTTGTTAGCCAGGATGTATAAAGCAGCCCCTCTACCAGGTTTACCACCCAGGAAGTAGGAAGTTTCTTGGACAGGCTGCCTTCAGATTTTGCGTATTCCACCAATGTCGCGATTTCACTCTCTTGTTTCTCATAGATAGCGGTGAGCTCTGGGTCATCTTCATTAAAGTCTCCCAACTTCATTAAAAACTCCATTTCGGCCGACAGCGGAAAAATCGTCTTGAACATCAGGTGGAAGGCTTGCAGAGCCGATTCAGCCTCGCTTTCCAAGTGTTCGGTCGCTTTATCAAATGCCTCCAGGCAGTGAATCGCAACCGCCTTAATCAGCTTTTCTCTCGTGTCATAAAGACGGTAAAGGGTAGTGCGTCCAACTCCGGCCGCCCGGGCAATATCGCTAAAGGATGCCTCCCTATTTTTGCTCAGGAGTTCCATACCTGCCTTCATGATCGCAGTTTGTGACTTCTGAATACGCGCATCTAGGTGATCAGTCATGGAGTTATTACCCGAACTTTATGGAACATACTTGTATCATAATGCCTTCCGAGTTATGGTGCAAGTATGTTCCATAACTTGTAAGTTGCCTAGGCATGATGAAAATTGCGGGAATCTGGTTAAAGCGGCGGGCTGCAGGTATTGCTGTCACCAGCTTGCTGGTCTTGGTAGGGCTGTGGCTTATGGCTGAGCAACAGCCAGCAGCCATGGTGGATAAGCCCAAAGAGTTTGGCCTTACTGTCACTGTCGTGGAGGCAGTACCGGCGGATGCTCAGCTTGAAGTCAAAACAACAGGCATAACACAACCCCGCTGGGCGACTGAAGTTATCGCGTCAGTCAGCGGGCGTGTCACCCATATTGCTAACCACGCAATGCCGGGCAATCTCATTAGGAAAGGAGAAATACTGGCGTCGCTACAGGATACTTTTTACCAGGCTGAGCTCAGTGCTGCTCAAGCCAGAGTGTCAGAGGCTGAACTCAACTTGGCCGAGATACTCACGCGTCAATACGTGGCAAAACGAGGGGATAAAGCGAAGTCATCATTTGGCCGACTGGAGCCACATGTCAAAGCCGCAGAGGCAAATCGGGAAGCGGCCAGGGCCGCTCTCGCATCCTCACAGCAGAGGTTGGCTGATACACAAATTAAAGCGCCTTTTGACTCGGTGGTTATTGCAGATTTAATCCATCCTGGCCAATGGATTAATGAGGGGGATGTACTCTATCGAGTAGCAGCCAGTGAGTACCTGGATATCAAGGTTGAGCTTTCTGAGCAGGCTTGGCAGCGCTTAAACGGCCTTCAGCAAGGCCCCTACAAAATCACTATAGAGGCGCCTGACGGACAACAATGGCAGGCCTCGGTCCGTTACCTAAGCCCAATCATGGATGCGGATACCCGCCAGCGCAGCCTTATTTTGCAAGTGGCTAACCCCTTTCAGCGCCAGACTCCCTTGCTCGCCGATCAGCAGGTTGATGTAGTGTTTGGAGGCAACACGCAGAGCTATGTTGTCAGTGCACCGGCATCGGTTCTTACAGAAGATGGGAAAGTATGGAGCGTTTCTGAACAATCCCTACTTTTGGAAGAGATAGAGCTACTGGATATGCGGCCGGATTCGGTTCTATTTCGTTACAAGAATCGACCCCACCAGAATCGTCAGCTTATTCGCTTTCCTTTGACCAACTTTGTAGAAGGTCAAGCGGTTGCAATGACTATCCACTAAGGCCTGGAAATGAAAACACTCTCACGCTGGTTCCTGGATAACCCAGTTGCCGCTAACCTTCTCATGGCTTTCATTCTGGTTGCAGGCTTGCTGACCTTTCAAAATCTGCGGGTGGAAAGCTTTCCACAAATTCCACCTACGGAAGTCGAAATCTCCGTTGTCTACCCCGGCGGCACTGCCCGCCAGGTCGATGAGAGCATTACACAGCGTATTGAGGAAGCTATTAGTGGTGTTGCAGGAATAAAGCGCATAACCAGCCAATCAAGCAAAGGTTACGCTTCATTGGTAGTGAAAAAAAATACTAATGTGAAGCTGGATCGTTTGATTGAAGATATTCGCAATCAAGTTGAAAGTATCGAAGGCTTTCCCGCATTGGCGGAGCGGCCGCGTATTTATCGCAGTGAATATACGAATCTTGCGGCGTTTGTCATGGTCTACGGTGGTGACAATAATGATTCGCTTCAGCAGGTATCCTCACGAGTAGAGCGAGTGCTTAAGAAACATCCTGCTATTTCCAAAGTGACAAATCTGGGGAAAAGAAAGCAACTATTGGCTATAGAGCCAGACCTCAGGAAACTTCAACGCTACGGTTTGTCTCTTGAGAACCTAACGGAACGTATTCGCCAGTGGTCAGTGGAATATCGCAGTGGTGAATTAAGAACGGCCAATGGAAATATTGTGCTGCAGGGCAGTTCCCTGGCTGACAACTTGGCGGAACTTAGGAATATCCCCATTATCACTACATCGACGGCACGAGTGAGACTCAGTGATATCGCTACTGTTAAGCGAGATTATGAGCAAACCGACAGTATTGTTCGATATCAAGGGCAACCTGCAGTCGCACTGATGGTATCCACCAGCCAAAAAGACAACCTGTTTCATATCCATGAAGCCACAAAATCAGTATTAGAATCATTGGAATCGACATTACCCAGGAACATGCAGTTGGATGTAATGGCGGATATGTCTCCCTATATTTCCGAGCAATTAGACTTGCTAAGTTCCAACGCCTTGCAGGGATTATTAATCGTCTTATTGCTATTGGTGCTTTTTTTAGATACGCGGCTGGCCTTTTGGGTTGCCTTAGGTATTCCCATATCCCTGGCTGGTGCGATTACATTGATGGGTTTTCCTTCCCTGGATTACAGCATCAACGATATCACTTTATTCGGTATGATTTTGGTACTGGGGATATTGGTAGATGATGCCGTTGTGGTCGGTGAAAGTATTCACCAGGCGAGACAAAATACAACTGACACCAAAGAAGCTGCCTGGAAGGGGGTTGAAGCCGTAGCCGTGCCCACAGTTTTTGGCGTATTGACTACAATCGCGGCCTTCTCACCGATGCTATGGATTGAAAATGAGTTGGCAAAGGTGCTGTCAGGATTCTCTGCTGTAGTGATATTTGCACTGATATTTTCATTAATTGAGAGCAAATTTATATTACCTGCGCATTTAAGCTATCCAAATACACAAACTCAAACTAGTGGCGCAATAAAACGATGGATTGAGATTGCCAGAGAGAAATGTAACCGTTTATTAAATCGATTTTCGGATAAGATATATATTCCGCTTTTGTCATTGAGCCTGGCAAACCGGAAAACAAGTATTAGTCTATTTGCCACCTTTCTGCTGCTGGCCTATGGCGCTATGTTCAAGGGGCATATCGCCTCAGTATTCTTCCCTGAAATTCCAGGACGCTATGCCACGGTTAAAGTCACTATGCAGCATGGAGCTGCAAGTACTTTAACGGAACGTAATACCGATCAACTTGAACAGGCCATCAAGCGCACCGCAAATAGGTTGCAACAGGAGTATGGGTTGCCGGAGTCACCTGTTAGCAAGTATATCGTGTCAAAGGAAGGCACCAAAACCATAGAGTTGACAGCGGAATTAACACATGATGCCCTGGCCAGAGTAGAGAGCAACCGCTTTTTAGAGGAGCTGCGGCTGCAAACAGGTATCCTGGAGGGAAGCTATGCAGTGAAGTTTAGCCTTACGGAAGAGCCGGCGGGGGATACTGCCATTGCGGTTTCTGCCAGTAATCGAGATCAGGCGAAACAAGTGGCTGGCCGCCTCAAGGCTCTACTCGCAGAGTTACCCGGTGTGAACGATGTATACGATGATAGCCAACTTGCCAAAAGACAGCTGAAAATTACGGTCAATGAGCGGGGAGCCAGCCTGGGAATTGATCAAAGTCATCTGGCAGTGCTGATAGGGGGAGCATTCGGCCAGATTGAGATACATCGCCTGTTGGATAAAGGTGAAGAAACTCTAGTGTTGGCTCGCTTTCCTCAAACAGAAACCAAAACACTTGAGCAGTTAAAAGCTACTCCTATTAACCTGGATAACAACAGCTACGTAAGCTTAGGCGAAATCGCCCAGCTTAAGTACGAGCGTGAACCCGAGGTTATTTATCGACGTAATCGCGATGAAGTGGTCAGTATCTATTGGCGTCAGAATCGCTCTGTCAGTTCACCGGAAAACAACTGGGAGCGGTTAAAAGAAGAGCTGGTGCCAGAACTGGAGCGCCTTTATCCGGGTGTCCAAATTAAAGCCGTTGGTGAATTCGCCGAAATAGTAGAAGTACAGGCTGGATTTAAAAAGTCCATGTTGCTGACGCTTTTACTTATCTACGTTTTGTTGGCGATACCACTAAAATCCTATTGGCAACCTTTGATTATTATGTCGGTGATTCCAATGGGCTTTGCAGGGGCAATTATTGGACACGGCCTGTTGGGCTTCCCAGTAAGCTTATTATCCTTGTTTGGAATGATGGCAATGACTGGGGTAGTGATTAACGATTCCCTGGTTTTAATGAGCCGATTTAATCAGCTCTACGCGCAGGGCGTACCAGTAAAAACAGCGCTACTTCAAGCTGGGAAAAGTCGCGTAAGGGCAATTTTCTTAACTACGGTGACTACTATCTGTGGGTTGCTACCCTTATTAGCCGAAACCAGCGAGCAAGCCCAATATTTAAAGCCAGCGGCTATATCCCTGGTATTCGGGGAGCTATTTGCTACACCGATTACCCTAATCTTAATCCCTTTGTTACTTTCTTTTGGAAAGTACAAAAATACATCTAGGAGTGATAGCGCTTCACTTACTGAGCAAAGTTTACTTCAGTAAGTGAGGCAATTGTGATCCCTTCATTACTAAGTGCTTATTAGATCCATCACTAAATGCTTATTGTCTGACCATTAAGCTTACCGGTTACTCGGTAAGAATCAAAATTGGAATCCCTTTAAGTCAACTTTGGAAAGTAGCTACGCGAGTATGATCAGCTGCTTTCATGAGTCTTTTTGTTAGCGGAGTGTATTTTTCACCCAATTTGTATATAGGTGACAAATATCGTCAGAAAAGCACCGATATAGGCAGGCTTTAGTTTCTTCATTTTTTTAAATGCGACACAGAAAATTATTCACGAAAAAATAAAATTCTTTTCGTATTTTCATTTCGCGACTTACTGGAACTAATCTCTTAATCTCCACCTAACTTCAAAATCAAAAAAACACGAACTTCAGGCGTTTATGGACAAGTTATTTAGCAAGAAATTATTGGTACTGGCATTAACCGCGGCGTTGGCAGCTTGCGGTGGAGGGGGTGGGGGCTCTTCAGACTCCGAACCTGAGACACCAGCCGTAGGGGATGGTGGCAGCAACAATGGTGGTGATCAGGGTAGCGGAGACCAGGGAGATGGTAGTGGGTCCGGCGATACTGGGAGTAACACTCCGCTTCCAGATAATGATCCCTCAACCGTAACGGTCGGAGATGTTTCTACTTCCGATCTGGGGTTTGCCACAATAACTGCTACAGATATCACCCTGCCTGATGCAATGGTAAACGCCCAGGAAGTTTACCAGCTTGCACACTATATTGGCCGAACAGATAGTGAGCAAGATGAAGAAAATATCGATATCCCTATTCGTAGCTACACTGCGACCTGCGCGACTGATACAGATAAGCCTAGGATGTTTGTATCCACGACCTTATCTGAAGGACAAAGTGCCTCAAATCCAACCTATGGCTCCGTCTATGAACTCCAATACAACCCTGAAACTTCAAGTTTTGATCAAACTGGCAATACCACGATTCTGAAACAGTGTTATGAGTCTCACGGTATAACAGCTAGCGCAGACTGCTCCAGGGTTGCTGTTTTGTGTAACACAGAATATAAGGCTAGTGAGCGATACGATGTTAAGAAAGATCTAATTGAAGAGCACGGTATTGGCTGGATGAAGATTGAGGACAATCTTGACGCTGTTGCAGGTACCGATAATGAGAAAAAGTATAACGATCAGATCTGGCTGATGGAGTGGGATAACAAGCCTTTGTCCGAAGTACCTGATGCTTACGTCGTTAATAAAATGCATGGTGGCACTCATCTTGGCACCCAAGAACTATTATATGTTGAGGATGACAGTAAGGGACGAACCAGTTATGCATTTTCCGTGACTGCTCGAGTACTGGTTAGCGGTTCTCACTATTCTGCGGGACTTACAGTGATCGACCGGGATGACTGGTCAATGACCATGACGGGGGATGAGCGTAGGGGGTGGTATTGGCTATGTGGACATGGTCATGTACTGAATATCCGGGCTTTCTATAACCCTGGCAACGAAATGTTTGGTGCGCTCTGTACCAGTGATGGGAATAAATATCATCCCTCTCCTGGCTTGAATGCAATTGCCATCAAAATGGAAGATGATGGCTCCTCTGTCCTTGAAGGCACCTACAATCACGTGGTTCCTACAACAAGTGCAATGATTTCCAACGGGGGAGGGCACACAGTAGTCCCAGTTGATGCTAATACTAATTTATCTGTTATCGTTTCACCGAAGTACATCGAAGATGAGGATATGGATAGGTTCTTACAGGATACACTCGGTATTGATACCAGTGGAGATGGTCCCTTTGATGATCAATGTGCTGATAAGGCCAATAAGAATTGCTTCTTCTCGTATCTCGAGGAAATCGAATATGATGAGGGTGACTATTCACTGATACCAAGGCAAGGACTCTATTCTGGCGGCGCCCTGGATAAATCTTCCTTAACTCGCGTGGGTATCGCCAAGGTTGATTGGGAAGGCAATATTGAGGGGGTTGGCATCAAATGGCTGGCTGAAGACTCAGATTGCCAGATTAGCGACCCGCAACTGGTCGACCTGAAGAATGGTCGCTACCTGTTTGGCTATGCACAATTCCAGTGTATTTCCGATAACCTCCCATACAATCGTAGTTATAACAAGAAAGGCGAGGCCATGCGTATGCTGGTACCTAAAGCCTACTATGTGATGGAGATTGATGCGGACCTGAATGTGCTCGAGGGGCCGGTAAAACTCACCGATTACGGGTGGGGCGGGCTGGATGAGCCAATGTATCTGGGTAACGGTAAAGTTGCCTGGAACTATATCAAGAACCCTACCTTTGAGAACTACATCGGCGGGCAGCAGAACGTCTGGCAAGCGATTGTTTACCACTCAAAAAGTGTGAACTAGTCCTGATCGGCTGGGGCAAGGTTTTACTTGTCCCAGTTTTTTCGTGAAACTGCCTATTTCAGCCAGCTATTCCAAAAAGCCTCCAGACTTTTCGAAAGTGCTGTACCGTTTCTGCATATTTCGAGACTCCAGTGTTCCGGATAAAGTGACTGATAAAACCTGTCAGTGAAGCGATAATCAGCCAGGACAATCACTCCACGATCCGATTCTGAGCGAATTACTCGCCCTGCTGTTTGCAAAACCCTGGTTAACCCTGGATAGCGGTAGGCAATATCAAAACCAGCACCCACCGTGTTTGGGGTTCCATTATCAAAACCCTTGCGGATCAACTCCTGCTCTTCATTAACTTGTGGCAGGCCGGTACCCACAATGATGGTACCGATCAGTTTATTACCCACATAGTCTACGCCTTCTCCAAAAACTCCCCCCATAATTGCAAAGCCCAAAGTACGGGAACCTTCAGTGAAGGCTGCCAGGAATGCTGCGCGCTGGCTTTCACTGGCCCCAGGTTCCTGCTGCAATAAATCCACTTCAGGAAAGCTTTGCTCAAATGCGACTGCCACTTGTTGGAGGAATCGATACGAGGGGAAAAACACCAGATAGTTACCTGGATGGCCCTGGTAAGTACGAGCGATGATCTCTACCAAGTTTTCTGTAGCCTGATTACGTGATTTATAGCGGGTATCAACATATGGACAGAGGAAGACGCCTTGCTGTGATGGAAGAAAGGGAGAGGGTAGCTTCATGTATGGAGCCGAGCTGTTCACCCCCAGTTGCTGAAAGATATAATTTGCCGGGCGCAAGGTGGCAGAAAATAAGATAGCTCCATGAAACTGGCGAATAGTTTGCTGGATATACCCAGCGGCATTCAAACAAAGCAGCTTGAACTGCTGCTCCTGCCAGGGCGTGCCCGCGTCAAATACCCGAGTGAGAGCTTGATGTTGTTCAGATAAGTCTTGCTCAATACATACATAGCGGTAAATGGACTTTAGCCATTCGCTAATTTCCTCTGGCGGCGATTGAGAGCTCTCCCATAGCTCACTGACTGTTAAGAGCACTTTATGGGCTGCCCTGGAAACGGTCACCGGCTGGTTTTCTGGCGATGTGAGAGAAGTCACCCACACTTCGGAGCCTGATTTGTTTAATTGAGCGTGGCTTTTGCTGGTGGCTTCAGGATCTCTAAGCTGTTTAACCCACCGGTCAATCGCCCTCACCAGTGCCTGGATGCTGCGCTGCAGCTTGGGGTGACTTCCTTTACAGCTTGCCGCGGCACGGCGGGTTTCCTTGCGGCTCAGGGTCACACTGTACATATCACAGGCGCGGTCACTGAGATTGTGGGCTTCATCCACAAGTAGCGCACGGCGCTGGCTCTGCTCCTGTAGAGCCGTCAGTCGCACTAGGGGATCAAATACATAGTTGAAATCGCATACTATCAGGTCTGCCCAAGGCAGCATTTGCAGGGACAGCTCGAAAGGGCACAGCTGCATTTCTTCTGCGACTTTTGCCAGCAGTTGCGGAGAGAGAAGAGGTAAGCCTAGAAGTTTCTTGCGCGCAGCCGGCAATCGGTCAAAAAAACCTATTGTGCGTGGGCAAACACCCTCCTGGTCGCGGCTACACATACCAAGACTACAGGCACAGGTTTTATCCCTGGCCTGTATTTCCAGCAGGGATAACTCTAGGCCACGCTTATGTAGGCTCTCTACGGTTTCCCTGACCACCTGCCGCCCTGAGTTTTTTGCAGTAAGGTAAACCAGCTGGTCTAGCTGCTTTTCTCCCAGGGCCTTGATGGCAGGGAATAGGGTACTGATGGTTTTACCGATTCCCGTGGGCGCCTCTGCGACCAACTCGCCACCATCTCTCAAACAACGATAGGTGGCTACGGCTAGCTGACGTTGGCCTGGCCGATACTTGGGAAAGGGGAATGCCAGGGCTTGGGCACTGGTAGCCACCTGTTGACGATGTTCCTGCCAGCTCTTGTGCCATTGGATATAATCTGCAAGCGCAGCGAGGGTGAAACTCTCCAGTGCTTCCCAGTTGAACTCCTGCAATTCCGGGTAAGGCTTCTTCTCTTTAAGGTTGTACCAGAGCATTTGCAGTGCCACACGATCGCTGCCCTCACCGGTGCCTCCTTGCCCATGCCTTTGCTGGAACAGGTAACAGAATCCGTAGACTTTTAGCTGAGCCCACTGCAACTGCCGAATAGCCTCTGGTAATTTGGAAGGAGGGCAGTAAGTGGTTTTGATCTCATCGATCTGTACAGGGGTATGCAGATCTGCCTGCGGGTGAAAGATATCCACCCTGCCAGTAAGAACCACATCATAGCCTTCACATCGTACTTGAACTTGCAATGGATATTCAGCTTCACTGCCTTTGGGGCGCTTCTTTTGCAGTTTCTGGTGTGTGCGAATGCCCTCTTGGGCGGAGGGGCCGGAACCTGCGTCATTAATCAGGTCGCCGCTTCGACAGGAAAATGCGACCAGCTCACCAACCGAAAGGCGCAGGAATGAGGCCTGTTTAGTAGCACTAATGGTTGTCGTTGAGTGGAGTTCTGTGGCCGCTTCATTCAAGACTATAGCCACTCCACGTGAATTACCCTATGGGGCACCCGCTGGCTGGCAAAAAATGTAAGCCAGCGTTGCTGGTTTTGTTGCAGCCGATCTCCGGGCCCTTTCACTTCTATCAGTTCGTAGTCCCCAGCTGCAGGAAACAGGATAAGATCCGGCAGTCCGTTGCGGTGATGGGCAATATCACTCAGTATCCGTTGGAAGAGGGAGCGCCAATGGGAGGTTGGTATTCTTTCCATTGCGGTAGTTACTAATTCCTTGGGCAGAACATCCCAGGCAACCAGCGGATTGGAAATCCCCCACTTATCGCGATAGCTACACCATACCCTCTCTCGCAGGGTATCTTTATCCAGTTCAGCCAACCTCTGATCAAGTAGGGTACGGCGGGAAAGATAGAAGTCAGCTGTCCTGAAGTCACTGGGAGCAGACTGGAAGGGATTAAAGAAAGCCCCTGGTATCGATGCAAACAAGATGTCCCAGATATAGAGACCAAGAATGCCGTTTAGCAAGCAGTTCTCAACATAGTAACAATTGCCCTCTGACAACTGTTCCAGATGTAAGGCAACCTGAATCTCAACTCGCTCAGGACTCTGGGGCAGGACTATCGTTTCCGCAGGAGGGCGATAGCGCTTCGGCGCTGGCCATTCTTTAGCGCAATCCAGGCCTTTGGCTGTACGGTGGCCAAAACTCTCGGCAAATATTTTTTCTGCTTCATCCAGAGGTGCTTCAAGAATCTGCTGACAAAGTCCAAGCCCTTTGCCAGTATCGCCATTCTTAATTGCAATACGTGCGCGCCTCTCTCTAGCCGGTGGCCGTTGGCACATTTTGTATAGCCGATCTGCTGCCGCTAGTTCACCCATACGCTCTAGCTGACGGGCCAGTTTTAAACGCAGGCGATCCAGGCGCCGGTGAAGCGCGGCATCCCCCGTTATTCCTGATGGCAGCTGCTCTGCCAGGGTGAGGATATCAGATGTCTCGCCTGTCAACGTCTGTTCGGCCAGATCCAGACAATGGTAATAGTTCAAGTGCTGATCTATCTGTTCCCGGTTCTGGAAAGGCAGATTTTGTCGATCCAATGGATAATCTTCGTAACGGAAAAGCCCCAAATCCCGCAGAACATAATCTGTCAGGTCCTGGTTAAGATTGCCAAAGAAGCAAAGCTTGAAGGTTTCAAAGCAACTGGCGTGCTGAACAGCTAATAGAGTATCAGCGGCCAATAATTTATGTAGGTCAGAATCCACGCCCTGTTCCAGGAGGGCAGCTATCAGGTCAGCTCGCTTAAGTGCTTTTGGTAGAGGCTTGTTACTCGCTCTGAATAGTTCAGGCTTGGTGAAAAGAGGTAGCAACTCCTGGTTAGATATCTGAGGGTTTAGTCGCAATAATCCACTTACCTCCAGTTCCCGACATGCATGCTCCAGATCTTCTATTTCTGCATATTGCAATTTACTGAGACGGAACAAGGCCCCAGCTGATGAGGGGGCACCTTTGCGAGACAAAAGTCTTACATATAGTTTTTGGCCATTGATGCCAAGTGACATAAAGCGCTCGTAAAATTGATCCTCTCCTGCTGACAGCAATGATTTATAACGGGCTGTGACAAACTTCATCAAGGTTAAGAAGTTGGTCAAGTAGTAATCAGCAGGAAGCTCTACGGCGACAGTCATGGGGATATGGGCAACAAAAAAACTGTATGGTTATACAGCAAGTTGATTGGATGGACAAATCCCTCGGCTGACCCACCAATCACCATCCGTTCACCACATGCGCATAGCTATTTGGAGAGGGTTTAGAGTCAAGCTGTGTCCAAGGGGGTTAACTGCCAAACTCCAGGCTTTTTTCTCAGTAAAACGGCCCTTCTTTCCCATGGTCGGAAGAAGTGAGATCGTCCAGGCTTACTGCACGATTTATAAACAAATTCGCAATGGTTCTGCTGTACGTGCGGCTTTGAGCAAATCTAATGCCTCAAGAAGTTAGCAGTTACGGGAGCCACCCATCCATTGAAAGCTCTATTCCTGATTGAATTCAGAATCTGGAGTTACCACCAGCCCCAATTCACCGGTCAGTCCACCCCTTTGGATTGGTATCCCCTTTATTAGCGTCAAAATATTGCAAAAGGAGTTACTATGAAGACGTTAAGACCGATCGCAGCCACAGTACTATTCGCTGTTGGCAATATTGCAGTCGCCAACACTTCCATTATTAACCAGATAGGTAATGGAAATACCGCAACTCCCGATCAAAGTGATCCTACTGTCAGCAATAGCCTGATTGTTCAAACCCAAATTGGGGATGACAACACCTCCACAGCAACCCAAACAACCAACACTAACGGAAGTTCTGCCTTCCTAACCCAGATTGGCTCACTGAATACAGTAACGTCTACTCAGCAAGATGGCACAACTACCAGTACAGTAATTGCCACTCAGGCTGGAAACAACAATACCCTGGATTTTTTGCAAGGTGATGCCACGTTGAGCTCAGCCACAATTATCCAAGGTGGCGAAATGAATAGTGCAGTCGTAAATCAAAATGACGATATAAACGGAGGCATTATCCTTATCAATCAGCAAGGCAATTCCAACGACATATTTCTAGACCAGCTTCAAAGGGTGGATAGTAGTATCTCTATTGTGAATCAAATCGGTGATTCAAACTTTGTAAATTTTGACCAGGACAGGGATGTAACCACAAGCCTGGCATCAGTATCCCAGGTCGGTAGCTCAAACAGTGCTTCCATGGAACAGGATGAAGTCGTTACTTCCAGTATTGCAATCATTGACCAGAATGGCACATCAAACTTTGGGAATATAGAACAGGAGGGCGATCAGGGTGCCGTAGTTTCCAGTGTGGCGGTAGTGGTGCAAACTGGAGATTCAAACACTGGACGCGTAGACCAGGAGGCAACAACTTCCTCGACAAGCCAGATTATTCAATCTGGGACCTCTAACTTTGCCGACCTGGATCAGGGCAATGAAAATGTGCCATTAACAACCCTTTCTAGTTTTGCGTCCTTGGCTCAAACTGGAACCTCAAATACAGCAGACGTGGATCAAGGCATATCAGGTTCTGTCTTTTTTAGTGTGCTAATCGCAAATCAGATTGGTGAACTCAATGATGTCAGCCTTTCCCAGAATGGTACTGTTAGCAGCAGTCTTATAGTTACACAAATTGGCACATCCAATATGGAAACAGCCGTGCAATCTGGTACAAATGAATCAATCAGCGTTACTCAGCTTGGCACCGGCAATATGGGAACGCACTTGCAATAGCTTTGTGCCACGTTTCTATTATTGAATAATAGCCAGCTATGTAATCACTAAGACATTTGTGACTATACGCGCTGGCTTTTAATTCATGTATCGTAGGACTTTGCGATACCTAAAAATAATAAACCACAAAAAAAGTACAATTGGGGAAATACACAACAGGATTAACTGGTTTCTCAACACTGCCATATTCATAGTGGCAACTACCGTCCCTATTTCATAAATGTCTGTCACCATTATGAGTGGCAGAAAGAACCCCCAAAATCTCGGTGTGGCGATTCGCCTTGCAAAGGCCAAACCATAAAAGCCAACAAAATAGGTGCTATAGATAATGAAGCTGGCAATCAACCACCAAACCGATTGATTGTATTCATTCAGTACGAATGCTTCATATTGAGACAAGATTTCAATAGGTAGCAGCAAAAAAAACAATATCTTCCAGGTGAAACTGGATTTATAGATATATGTTTCATCACTCAGAGAATTTTCCGTTGCCTGATACACATCCTGCATAAAACATCCTTGTTGTTATTGCCTAGTGAGCAAATTTTATTAAATTGCTCTTGTAGCCAGATCTTCTCGATGCTTTTCCATTATAAAGAGCGCCGGGGCACACCAGGCGTCCCAATCAACAGAAGGGCGCAGAGGATATTCCTCTCAACGTCAATGTCAACCGCTTACAACACCAATTTAACCACATTGAGACATTAATCTTTAACTTTGTTGTTTTTATTCAAATTCATACTGTTTGAAGTGGTTTTTGACGAGGTAAATACCTACTTTGGGGTAGTCGCCTAATGGTAATAAGTTGAAGATTTTATTTGTCATAGAGAGTCAGGTGTCACAATCTATTCGGTACAAATATCCCATTTACAAGTTAGGAAACTAAAAACTATAAAGGCCACTGAATAATGCTTGTTCACTTTTTGGGTTCAGGCCTCGTCCATATCCAAAGCATTGCGCAACCAATGCCACCCACGATAAAGATTAATAAGTAGAGATTACTGAAATGATGAAGGGCAACGGCCATGGACAATAGCATTGTTAATGTTGCCAGCCACTTGGTTCTACGACTGATATGGCCGCTCCGCCAGGTTTTTATCAGGTTCCCAAATAGATGGTGATCCTCAATCCATTGATGCAAACGCTCTGAGCTACGTGAAGCTGCCCAGGCACTTAGAACAATAAAAACGGCTGCAGGCAAGCCCGGCAATATAACCCCAATTATCCCCACTATCAAAAAGAAACAGGCTAGGGCACCCCACAACCAGCGCAGCCACCCTTTAGCCAATGGGGGCGTCGATGTATAAGCGATATCATCGCTGCTCTGTTTCAAAGTTATATCTCCTGACCCCTATTTTGAACAAGGAAGATAATCCAGGTATCTATTCAAATAGAACCCTGATTTTTCCTGATTAAGCCCAGTATTAAATAGGACCTCCACCTCCTTGATTGACCCAATACTAAGGGAGAGTGGCGCTACAATCCAGCTCAATACAGGATCCAGGGCGGCCTATCAGTCATTTCTTATTTCCAAACTTTCTTCTCATGTAAATAGGATTTTCTTCCTACAGCATACAAGCGCCACTGGCACTAATCTTTATTTATTGTCTCCATACCTAACGAATTAATGCCATTATGCGTCAATCGGCATGGAAGTTACTGATCGATCTTAAGGAAATTTACAAAGTATTTCCCGCCCGATTACCCATTCGGCTGCATTTCAGATTTAAGAGCTTGCTTTAAGCATGCCAGAACAAACGAAGCCCTTTTATACAAAGGTCGTTAATATGAAATCTCACGCTCAATTCCTGACTATAGCCGCACTGATGTTCAATGGAAATGTTTTTGCCGCTAACAATTCGGTAGATCTGTATCAAACCGGATGGGAGAATATTGCAAGCTCAATTCAAGCGGGCGCAAATACAAATGGAAATATCAGTACATTAATCCAAAACGGGACCAGTAACTCCGTTACCACTTATCAAGTGAATAACAGCTTAAATAATACAATTTCAACTACACAGAGCGGAACGGGTAATTTGATTCCAGTCATTGAGCAAAACAGTAGTAATGAAGCATCAGTTAAAATTCATCAAGTTGGTGAAGATAATCTGGCAGAAACGCTACAAAATAATACTGTATCCAGCGCAATAACTTTTTTACAGGAGGGAAGTGGAAACCAATCTTATAGCTCGCAAGTAAATTCAAATAATGACAGTTTACTAATCAGTCAAAAGGAATCCTCGAACCTGGTTTCAGTTGTTCAGAAAACGACAACAAACAATACGATCGTAATTAATCAGCATGGGGATAACAATAGTGCAGAAGGAAGCCAGATAAAAGAAAGCTCTGGTAAAGTGGTGGTCTCTCAAAAAGGTAACTCCAATTCAGCAGAGTTTCTGCAAACCTTGGGTCTAGCGAATACGTTGTCAATTAGCCAGGATGGAGACAGCAATAACGCAACAACGTCACAAAGGTCTATTTCTAACAGCGTTGCCTCAACGACACAAACCGGACAATCAAACACCGCGATAATCGAGCAGGAACTACTTTCCAACGGTATTGCTGAGATTAATCAAACTGGTGATACAAATGTTGTCTCACTCTTACAAACAGGTTCTTATATTCAAGCTTATTTAAGCCAAGAAGGTGCAAATAATTCCTTGTCTATCACCCAGGTAGGGAGTTCTCATTCTGTCGTAGCCAACCAAACCGGTTCGCTAAATACGGCAACAATTAACCAGCTTGGAGCATCGAATGTTGTAGTGGCCATTCAGGCTGGCGCATCGAATGCATTAAATATCAACCAGGCTACTAATGGTAATACTGTTTACACTACTCAGGATGGAACGGGAAATATCATCGTAGTTTCGCAATAGCAGTATTATTTAGTTAACTATGAACAATAGAAATATAGGAATTTCTTACTAAGCTGATTACCCCTATATGTTTAAACTTTATTCCCAGCTTTTTGAGACCTTCTTCCTAAAGATAACTTCCGCAACCCAGCGCTATACTTCCAGTGTCACCTCTATTTTACCTAGAAAGCCAGACAAGCAGTAGGAACTCTCTAAGGATGAAATGCTGTAGAGGTGACTCCACTTCAACTTTAACGACAAAGATTTGAAAGCATTCTCCGCCTAATTAGCTGTTCAGCTGAGTTCCTTATCAATCTACTCTCAATTGCAATCCTAAGCGCTATTCGCTTCAGTGGTGAGTAAGATGAGAGTTGGCAGCATGGCTAACCTGGGCCAAATTGATTCAGCAAATATGGATAGCTATGAACACCTGTTACAAGCTGCCGACCTGGATGACTTAATTCAAGCGATCCTCGAGCATGGATATGAGGTGTATGGTCCTACATTGGTCGATAAGGCCATCACTTATGGCAAGATTCTCTCGTCGGCCGATCTACCCCAAGGTTGGACTGATGAACAAGAAGGGGGGCATTACCGGGTAAAGCGCCGTACGGACAATGCCTACTTTGGCTATGTCGTGGGGCCCCACTCGTGGAAAAAATACCTGCAATTACCTCATCGACCCATTTGGAAATCCTCTCGTCAGGAACAAGAAGTTCAAATTATCGAAATCAAGGAGGACGTCCCCAAGCTGGCATTCCTCGGCGTGCGTAGCTGTGAGCTACACGCCATTGCTATCCAAGATCGTGTCCTGATAGAGAGTGACTACCCCAACAGTAATTATCGAGACAGAAGAAGTGGGCTATTTACCGTAGCAGTAAACTGTACCACTGCGGCTCCCACATGCTTTTGCACGGCTATGCAAACAGGTCCTGCCGTGACTCTTACCAGTGATCTAACGATGACAGAAGTATTGGAGGGTAAGCGCCACTTCTTTTTGATTGAAAGCGGTACCGAGTTAGGAGCGCAGATCCTGGCGCAGTTACCACTCAAGCCCTCCACGGTAGAGGAGAAGCAGCAGGCACAGAAGGGCATAGAAAGCGCTGAAACTCAAATGCGACAGGGACCGCGTCACTTCGATAGCTCTGATCTAAAGGAGTTACTGTACCGCAATTTTGAGAGCCCCAGTTGGGATAAAGTGGCAGAACGGTGTTTATCCTGTGCCAACTGCACCATGGCCTGCCCTACCTGTTTCTGTTCTACCGTTGAAGATACTACAGACCTCAGCGGAGAAAATGCCGAGCGCTGGGAGCGCTGGGACTCATGCTTTACGTCGGACTTCAGCCATATCACCGGGGGCTCGGTGCGCGCAGACACGCGCTCACGCTATCGGCAGTGGATGACACATAAGCTTGCTACCTGGCATGACCAGTTTGATAGCTCTGGGTGTGTAGGATGCGGCCGCTGTATCACCTGGTGTCCGGTGGGTATCGACCTGACAGAGGAAGTCAGGACTATTCGCAACCTGGAACAGCCATGAAGACTATTGCCAACCTGCTGCATGAACACCCTTTCTTTCATGGTTTGCCAGAAAGCGATCTGCAGTTTCTTGCCTCATGTGCGGAAAACTGCGTCTACCACGAGGGAGAACATCTCGCTAAGGAGGATACGCCGGCCAATCATTTCTTTCTGATCCGCAGTGGGCGGGTGGCGGTAGAAACCTTTGTGCCTAACCGCGGCGCCTTATGCCTGCTGACCCTACACGGCGGTGATATTTTCGGCTGGTCCTGGCTCTTTCCACCTTACATTTCAGCCTTCGATGCACGTGCTCTGGAGGAAGTTCGCAGCATACGCCTCGGTGGCGCCTGCTTGCGGGAAAAGTGCGAAACAGAACCTCGTCTCGGCTTCGAATTGATGAAGCGCTTTGCCCGGATTGCAACCGAGCGATTGCAGTCCGCTCGTATTCAATTACTCGATATCTATGGCTCCACCCCACCTAAGCCGGGGACGACTCCGTGATCCCCGAAGTCTACAAGGTGATTCACAGGCAGGAAGAGTACCCGGGAACCTTCACCTTGCATCTAGAAAGTCCGGCATCACCACCCATGGTCTACGGGCCAGGCCAGTTCAATATGCTCTATGCCTTTGGTACTGGTGAATCTGCTATTTCATTCAGTGGTCTGGAAGTGGAGGAGGGTCTGTTGGTTCATACCATTCGGGCACAAGGGACTGTGACTCGAGCACTGGAGCGATTAAAGAAAGGGGATTCACTGGGAGTTCGCGGCCCGTTTGGAAGAGGTTGGCCACTACAGGGCATTGAGGGCAAGGAGCTGCTGCTTATAGCAGGTGGCCTGGGCCTGGCACCTTTGCGACCTGTCGTTTACAGGGCTTGGCAAGGGAAACTGAAGGCCAGTCGGGCCCGGCTTTTCTACGGTGCACGTCGCCCAACAGAGCTTCTTTATGGAGATGAAATTCCACACTGGATAACAAAGCTGGATGTGGTGATGTCTGTTGATCACGGCGACAACGCCTGGCCTGGGCATATTGGCGTCATTACTGATCCTCTACAGGCTTCTGATATCGACGGCGCCAATACGGTCGCTTTCCTGTGCGGGCCGGAAATTATGATGCGCTTTTGCATTCAGGTGCTGCTGCGCAAAGGGGTTCCTGAATCTGCTATCTACCTTTCTATGGAGCGTAATATGAAATGCGCCATTGGTCTCTGCGGACACTGCCAATGGGGGCCAAACTTTATCTGTAAGGACGGCCCCGTATTCTGCTACCAGGATATCCGCGCATGGTTCCAGATCCACGGCTTATAGCAACCGAAAAGGGGAAACCCAAGCTGGCGGTATGGAAGTTTACTTCCTGCGACGGCTGCCAACTGAGTCTGCTTGACTGTGAAGACGAACTCCTATTGCTTGCTGAGGAAGTGGAGATTGCCTACTTCCTGGAAGCGTCCAGCAAGGTGGAGGAGGGACCCTATGACATTTCCCTGGTGGAGGGCTCAATCACCACACCTGATGATGTGCAAAGGATTCAGAAGGTCAGAAAGCAATCCAGGTTCCTGGTTTCTATTGGCGCCTGTGCCACCGCTGGGGGCATCCAATCTCTGCGCAATTTTGCCGATGTCACTGAATTTACATCCGTTGTGTATGCCCGGCCTGATTACATAGCAACCCTGAAAGATTCCACACCTATCTCTGCGCATGTTCCGGTGGACTTTGAGTTACAGGGTTGCCCAATCAACAAGCTCCAATTGTTGGAAGTAATCAGTGCATTTTTGAATCAACGGGCACCGCAGGTTTCTGCACACTCCGTTTGTATTGAGTGCAAGTTGAAAGGCAATGTCTGTGTCTGGGTGGCTCACGGTACCCCCTGTATGGGGCCAATCACCCATGCAGGTTGTGGCGCGCTATGTCCAAGCTATAACCGTGGCTGCTATGCCTGCTATGGCCCAAAAGAAAACCCTAATGGAGAATCTCTTTGCCACTGGTGGGCAGAAAAACTGGGTACAGACAAAGCAACAATTATTGAAAATATTAGAAATTACAATGCATTAGCAGGTTCTTTTAAGAAAATAGGTGAAAGTCTGGAAGTGAATAAAAAACGTACTACTTAAAGGAGTTTATGAAGAGTGTCGGGTAAAGGCAAAACCATCAAAGTTGATTATCTTGCGCGGGTTGAAGGCGAGGGGGCGCTCTTTATTCGATACGATGATGATCAAGTGCACGATGTTCAGCTGAAGATCTTTGAGCCTCCGCGTTTTTTTGAAGCCTTCTTGCGCGGACGTGATTACACTGAGGCTCCCGACATTACTGCCCGCATATGTGGCATCTGCCCAGTGGCCTACCAGATGAGTGCCCTACATGCTATGGAAGATGCTCTGGACTTGGTGCCCACGCCAGAGCTAAGGACCCTGCGCCGGTTGCTCTACTGCGGGGAATGGATTGAGAGCCACATGTTGCATGTCAGTATGCTGCATGCGCCAGACTTCCTCGGTTACCCCAGTGCTGTAGCTATGGCCAAGGATCACCCGGAGATAGTCCGCCAAGCTCTCGAGATAAAGAAAGCAGGCAATGCGTTGCTGCGACTGCTTGGAGGGCGGGAGGTCCACCCGATCAATGTCCGGGTTGGAGGCTTCTATCGAACACCTATTCCGGAGCAATTCGAGAGCTTGCGCGAGCAGCTATTGGCCGCTCGTGATTTAGCCGAGCAAATGTGTCGATGGTCAGCTAGATTGCCATTCCCGGAAAACAACCAGGAGTTTGAGTTTGTTTCCTTAGTCAATCCAGACGAATACCCGATGAATGAAGGTCGCATTCAATCGAGTAGAGGACTGGATATTTCAGCAGGTGACTATGAGCAATATTTTAGTGAAGAGCAGGTACCGCACAGCACCGCTCTTCACAGTATTCTGATCGAACGCGGCGCCTACCTGGTCGGGCCAATGGCGCGCTTCAACCTTAACTATTCCCGCCTCTCTTCGAGGGTCAAGCAAGTGGCAGAAGAGCTGGATTTTAGGCCGCCCTGCACCAACCCATTCAAGAGCATTGTGGTGCGTTGCCTGGAAGTGCTTTATGCCTTCGATGAGGCACTGCGGATTATCGAGAATTACCAGCCTCCAGCCCATCCCTACCTCACCGTCAAACCACGGAAGGCCAGTGGCTGCGCCGCTACCGAAGCTCCACGTGGACTTTTGTACCACCGCTACGGCATCAACGCACAGGGCAAGATAACCCACGCAAAAATTGTTGCTCCCACTTCACAAAACCAGAAAACAATCGAGCAAGACCTGCGCCTGATGCTGCCAAAGTTTATGCACTTGCCCGAGGACCAGTTACAAGGTTTATGTGAGCGCGCCATTCGTAACTATGACCCCTGTATTTCCTGCTCAACCCACTTCCTGCAGCTACATTTGCAACATGACCAACCAGGAAGTCTCTGAACGCTGGTTACTCATCAGCCTGGGCAATCGCTTTCGCAGTGATGATGGAGTAGGGCCCTTTTTACTTCAAAAGTTAAAAGCATCCCTAGGCCATGCTGCAGATTTCTATGAAAGCGGCGGGGATATGGTTGGTCTACTGGGGCAGTGGAAAGATCGCCGGGTTTGTCTGGTAGATGCGGTTCAAGTGAGTGGGCGGAAGCAGGGAGATTTAATCCGTGCCAATGGATTGGCAGACTTGCTGGCCCCCAGCTTGTGCAATACCTCCAGTCATGGCTTCAACCTGAAAGAGGCCATAGAGCTGGGAAAGAATGTGCGGTTACTGCCCCGACGGCTGGAGATTTTCGCTATATGCGCAGAGAACTTTACCTGCGGTAATCGCCTCTCGGCTGAAGTAAAGAGGGGGGCAGTTCTGGCGGAGCAACAAATCACTGAACTTGTACAGGCTGACAATGGAGGTCAGCAATGCACGAACAATCACTGATTAAGAACCTGATCGAAAAGATTCAACAGCTTTCCGCCGATGAAGATGGCAAGGTCGTTGGGGCTAAGTTGCGCCTTGGGGCACTGGCACATATTTCACCAACACACCTTCGCGAGCACTTCGAGCAGGAAATTTTCGGTACTGCCCTGGAAGGTTTGCGCCTGGAAATTGAAGTACTCACTGATATCCATCATGCCGAGGCCCAGGACATTATCCTGGAGAATCTTCAGTTCGAGGCCAAGGATGGACAATGAACGCCAGCAAGTAGAAATTACAGGTTTGGTGCAGGGGGTTGGGTTCCGTCCATTTATCTATCGCTTGGCCAGGGAATGTAAACTCAATGGTTGGGTGGTCAACCATAGTGGTGGCGTACGGCTAGAGGTAGAAGGCGATCCCCTGAATATAGCGGATTTTTTGCGCAGGGTCCCGGAGGAAAAACCACCTCACAGTCAAATCCTTAGTGTCCTCACCAAACTCGTTCCTATAAAAGGGGACAGCGGGTTTGAGATACGTGCAAGTGCAAAGCATGCAGAAAAGTCCACCCTTATCCTTCCGGATCTAGCGCCGTGCAATCACTGCCTGGCCGAATTGGCAAACCCCAACGACCGGCGTTATAACTATCCGTTTATCAACTGCACCCTGTGCGGCCCACGCTTCAGTATTATCGATAAGCTCCCCTATGATCGGGCCAATACCACCATGTCTGCATTTCCCCTTTGTCACAGTTGCCACAAAGAATATACAGACCCTTCCGATCGCCGTTTTCATGCTGAGCCCAATGCCTGCCCGGAATGTGGCCCGCAACTGGAATTATCTGATGGCACAGGCAAAGTGCTGGCTCCAAATGAGCACGCTCTGGAACGAGCCGTGACGGAGATATCCAGCGGACAGATCGTTGCGTTAAAAGGTGTTGGTGGCTTCCAATTGCTTGTAGATGCAGCTGATGGCGCAGCACTGGAGAAGCTGCGTAAAAGGAAACAGCGTCCACACAAACCCTTTGCGCTTTTATATCCTTCACTGGAAGCCGTACACCGGGATTGCGAGGTTTCCAAAGTGGAAGCCGACTTACTTACGTCTCCCGAAAGGCCGATTGTTCTACTAGCGGCAAAAGCTGATGCCGGGCAGCGAATACATAACCTGGTAGCTCCTGATTCCCCAGAATTGGGGGTGATGCTTCCTGCTTCGCCTTTGCATCAGCTCTTGGTCCAGACATATGGTGCACCGCTGGTTGCTACCAGTGGAAATCTGGCCGATGAGCCAATCTGTACTGAAAATAATGAAGCACTGACCCGGCTTGGCAAAATTGCCGATTGTTTCCTTATGCATAATCGCGGGATTTTGCGCCACCTTGATGATTCCGTACTCAGGGTGATTGATAATCGTCCTGTCATGCTGCGCCGAGCCCGTGGTTTTGCGCCTCTTCCACTCATGCGCCCACAAATTACGCAGGAAAGTACTGAGCACCCAGCCATTTATCTGGGGTTGGGAGCAGATCAAAAAAATACAGTGGCCCTATCTCATTCCGGTTGGATCTATTCCAGCCAACACATTGGTGACTTGGAGAACGCCACCAGTGTTGAGCGCTTCGACAAAACCATCGAGGATCTGACTGCCTTTCAGCAGTGCGAGCCACATACCCTGGTTCACGACTTGCACCCCGGCTTTAACTCTCATCGCTGGGCGCTTAGTAAGCCAACCCCAAAACTCGGTGTGCAACATCATATTGCGCACTTTTTCTCCTGTATGGCAGAGCATAACCACAGTGGCCCCGCACTTGGTATTTGTTGGGATGGCACTGGTTATGATATTGACGGTGTGGTTCGCGGAGGCGAGTTCCTTTACTGGAATGGCGATTCTGACGTCAAAAATATTGCCAGCCTGCGGACTTTTCCTTTGCCTGGTGGTGAGAAAGCCGTACGTGAACCACGACGGTCCGCAGCCGGGCTATTGTACGAAATATCCGGCTTCGTGGCCCTGCAGCACGATTTAATCAAACGTTGTTTTTCCCGCGGTGAGCGGCAAAACCTGGTCACTATGTTGAAAGGGGAAATTAACAGCCCACAATGTAGCAGTGCCGGCCGTTTATTTGATGCTGTTGCCGCTCTGCTTGGTCTCAGAAGCCATACCAGTTATGAAGGGCAGGCTGCACAGGCATTGGAGCACTCGGCTCGCGGTATCCAAAGCCGGGATGCCTATCCATTTGACCTGCAAAAACGGGGCAACCGCTGGCAACTAGACTGGGCACCCAGTGTCAGTGCGTTAATTTATGATGAAGGAAGATCCTTACCGCAGCGCGCAGTGGCATTTCACAATACCTTGGCCCAGATGATCCTGTCTGTAGCTGGAGAAGTTGCTGAGCCGCAAATTTTTTTGTCGGGTGGGGTTTTCCAAAACAAGCGGCTGACAGAAACGGTTACCTCTCTGCTTCAGCGGTACAACTTTACGGTGCACTCACACAGCCAGGTACCTCCAAATGACGGAGGTATTGCCCTTGGCCAGGTGTACTACGCCCACTGTATGGCCGCTGCCGGCCAACCACTGGGAGGTTAAGCACTATGTGCCTGGGAGTCCCCGGCCTGGTAGAAGCAATCACCGGCAACTCGCCGCTGGAACGCATGGGCAAGGTACGATTCGGCGGTATAGCACGGGAAATCAACTTATCGCTGGTGCCCGATGCACAAGTCGGTGACTACGTGATTGTCCATGTGGGAATCGCTATCAGCCAGATTCAGGAAGCAGAAGCCGAGCGGGTGTTTCGTTACCTGGATGCTCTGGACGAGTCAGGCACCCTGGAGAGGCCATGAAATTCCTTGATGAGTATCGCCAAAGCGATAACATTCGGAAAATAGCTACAGAAATCCGCAAAGTCACCACAAAGCCCTGGACGCTAATGGAGGTCTGCGGTGGCCAGACCCATGCGATCGTCAGACATCGTTTGGACCAACTACTCCCCAAAGAGCTGGAGCTGGTTCATGGTCCCGGCTGCCCGGTTTGTGTGACCCCTCTTGAAATGGTCGATCGCGCAATTGCCATTGCATCCATACCTGAAGTTATCTTCTGCTCATTTGGAGACATGTTGCGCGTGCCGGGTTCAGAAAGTGATCTGCTTGCAGTCAAAGCCCGGGGTGGCGATGTCAGAATTGTCTACTCACCACTACAAGCAGTGCAGATTGCCGAGCAAAATCCATCCAGGGAAGTGGTCTTTTTCGCGGTAGGGTTTGAAACCACTGCAGCAGCCAATGCGATAGCGGCTTCCCAAGCCCTACATAAAGCACTGGATAATTTTTCCATGCTTGTGTCGCAATTTCTGGTTACACCAGCAATTGATTCCATTTGCTCCTCACCAGAATCGCGTGTGCAGGCTTTTCTCGCAGCGGGCCATGTTTGCTCAATCACCGGTTATGAGCGATACCTGCCACTCGTACAGAAGCACCATATCCCCATTGTTGTTACCGGATTTGAACCTCTTGATATCCTTGAGGGAATCCTGATGTGCATCAGCCAACTGGAGCAGGGTGCTTACGGCGTACAAAACCAATATCTGCGCGCGGTAGAGCAAGCTGGCAACCGGCAAGCACAGGAACTGATAAGGAGAGTTTTTAAGGTTTCAGCGCAGCAATGGCGTGGTGTTGGCTGGATTCCCCAGAGCGGCCTTGTGTTTAATGATGCGTTCGCCGCACTGGATGCCAAGTCAAAATTTGATCTCATACGCATTAGCACTGCCGAGTGTCATCAATGTATCAGTGGCGAAATTATGTTGGGCCAGAAAAAACCCAAAGATTGCCCCCACTTTGGAAAGGGGTGCCGCCCGGAGCAGCCTCTGGGTGCTCCAATGGTCTCTTCAGAGGGCGCCTGCTCCGCCTATTATCGCTACAGCCAACAGGAAAAACCCCGTGAACATCCAGTGTCCGTTGCCCACAAAAACGGATGAGATCGTCAAGCTTGGCCACGGCAGTGGCGGAGAGATGACGCAGCGTCTGCTTAAAAACTATATCCAGCCATTATTTAATAATTCCTGGGTATCGCAAGCCCATGACAGCGCAACTCTTCCCTGGGATGCCGATAGGTTGGTCTTTACCACCGATTCCTTTGTAATCACTCCACTATTTTTCCCCGGCGGCAACATCGGTGAGCTAGCGGTGTATGGCACCGTAAATGACCTGGCAATGGGAGGAGCTGAAGCGAAGTTCCTCAGCTGTGGGCTCATTTTGGAAGAGGGACTGCCATTGGCAATACTGGAAAGGGTGCTGATATCAATGGCAGAAGCAGCCAGTAAAACCGGAGTGAAGCTGGTTACCGGCGATACCAAAGTGGTGGAAAGAGGCAAAGGTGACGGTATCTACATCAATACCAGTGGAGTCGGCGTCCTGGAGAGCAATCAATCTATAGACCCCAGTCGTATCCGCAGTGGGGATCTGATTCTGCTTTCGGGAGATATTGGTCGTCATGGAATCTCCATAATGGCCAGCCGCGAAGGCCTTGAATTCGAAAGCAGCCTGGCGAGTGATTGTGCTCCCCTCAACGGCGCTGTATCCAAACTGCTGCGGGCCGGGGTTGAAATCCACTGCCTGAGGGATCTTACTCGTGGCGGATTGGCTACTGCACTGGTTGAATTGGCGGAGAGTTCCAACAGGAGCTTTGTATTGGAGGAAAGCAGCATCCCCATTAGTGAGGCAGTGCAGGGAGCCTGTGAAATACTGGGGTTAGATCCACTTTATGTTGCCAATGAAGGGCGCTTTGTAGCCATCATTCCCGAAAGCGCTTCCGAATTGGCTATCGCAACCCTGCGGGAAACTGACGTGGGTACGTCTTGCGAAATCATAGGTCGTGTTGAAGGCGAGGGCTACGCCCAGGTAATACTGCGGAACAGCCTGGGTTGTGACCGTTTGTTACAGCGATTACCCGGAGAACAGTTGCCGAGGATTTGTTAAACGCTAGAATCGCTGGCAGGGAAAATTGCCAACTGATAACGCACAATGACTATCTCAGCTTCCTTTGCTTTATTCGCTTCAATGCTGGTGCTAGCCCTTATTCCAGGGCCTGGCGTGTTGGCAGTGATATCCCGCAGCCTTACATTAGGCCTGCGTCAGGGCCTGATCGCTGCAGCCGGAATTGTTGCAGGCGATTATTTATTTATCCTATTGGCTCTACTAGGGCTAAGCACATTGGCCGAGGCCATGGGTAGCCTCTTTGTCATCATTAAATATGCGGGAGCGGCATTCCTTATCTGGCTCGGAGTGAACCTGATTCTCACTTCTGGTAAAGGGAAGGCCATCAAAAATGAAGAGAAAGTACCAGAATCAAGTGGTGGCGGTATCTTTTCGAGCTTTTTGTTAGGCCTGCTAACAACCTTGGGCAACCCGAAGGCTATCCTTTTCTATGCGAGCTTTTTCCCAGCATTTCTCGACCTGACCAGTGTTACTTCAACCGATATCTTCGCTATCTTCACGATAGCAACATTGTCAGTGGGCAGTGTTATGGCAGGTTATGCCTACTTTTCCATCAAGGCAAAGCTCTCATTCGGAAATTCAAACAAGGCGCCTGCTCTGAAGTGTGGTTCAGGAGCTTTATTGATTAGTAGTGGAATTTTTGTTGCAGCCAGAGGCTAAGACCTAAGTATCTTCACTGGGAATAGCAACATCAAAGCCATTTAGAATCGCTGATAACTGGTGATATCCAGCTATCAGGAAGATCAGCTCTGCAGCCCCATCTTCCCCAAATTCGTCCACTGCCATTATCCAGGTGGCCTCAGGAAGCCTGCCTCCAGAGGCAAGCGAGGTAGCAATGCTGTAGGCGATCCCTTCATCCCGGGTCAGGTCGTGGGGACGCTGCCCTGCAGTAATGGTGGCAATTTTATCCGAATCCAAGTGAAGGCTTTCACCGATAGCAGTGTGAGAATAGAGTTCATATCCCGCCTTAAAGTGAGCGCCGGTGGCTAGGATGGCAACTTCCCGAGCCAACTTTGGAAGCTTGGGTTTAGCGGCAATGGCTTTGATATTTTCCCACCAGGGTTTGCCAAATTGCGGATAGTAGAGAGCCGGTGCCCAAGGGCCAAGCAGAGCACCATCCCTACGTTTTTTGACGAATCCAGAGAAGTAGCCACTCATTTCATCGCTCATGTCGTCGTAGAGAGGTATCTGCTCTTCGTTAAGATCATCTGGAGAGATAGCGGGAATACGCATAGATGAGTTCCTTAGAAGTCGTGCCTAGTCCTTAATTTTGATTGGATAAAGTCTAGCTGGCGAATTTTAAGGATAACGACAAATATCTCGCCTCTTAACTCTCTCGCATATGAGGGTGAAAGAAAGGGAGAGGCTGAAAGAAGGTGGGAGGGGTTAGAGAGCCTAACCACATGGTGGTGGTTAGGCGAAGAACATAAAGTTATTAGTAGTCGACAGTTGTTATAACGAAGTCACCTTCCGACGTACCCTCGCTATCCTGGTCGGTGTAAGCAATCCAGGCAACCGTTTCACCAGCAACCGCTAACTTATCCTTTAATGTTAGGGATTCCACCATATTGCGCGGCACGTCAAAATGCCATTGGGAGCCCAGCGCCTGACACTCACTCTCTCCATCTGGCCATGCGCCTTTTGTTGTTGTCAGTGACCACATAAGGGGATAGTCTGCGGCACCATCATCCTTTAGATCGTCTGCATGCAAGGCACCATTTAAACGTCTTTTGCAGGCAAATACACTGGTTCGGTCGCACCGGCGGTCATTGAAGCGCCCATCACTTCTAATAGCGGCGCAGTCCTCACCTGTGCCATGGTCATTGGGCTCACCCTCGCCCCAAGACCATAGACCTTTATTTTGAAACCGGCTATCTGTGGCACTGACATCGTAGTGCTCTACCGTGTTGATGCCATCATCCCAATTGTCCAGGCTATCATCGTCGCCACTTTTCCAGTGCCGGTTCAATCCGCCCCAGCCATCAAATACTACATCGAATGTTTCATGATTATCATCGGTATCGCTGTCATTTTTTGTCCAGAAAAATACGAATCTTTTCTTGCCATTCAGACCATCATGCTGCCGAATTTTTTCTCTTGATAACTCACGGGAAGGAAGTGAGGTTCGCTTGTGATTAGCCACTTCAAGGCCGTTGGGAAAGTCCTCTTTATAGTCTTCCGGTGTGTAAATATAATCCAGGCCAATTTGGCTGATAAGATGATTTTTAAAAGTGGTTTGAGCACCAGAGGATACTGCATTTTCTATATGTACTATTACTGTTCGATTAGTGCCGTGTTGATCTTGCTTATAGGCCCAGTCTCTCAAATCTCCCAGTACTGTTGCAATGGGGACACGCTGAGGGTCGAACCAGAAGTTACAATAAAATGATCCATGACAAAAAACCTGTTCACCACTGAATTGATGTAAATCCAATTCTATAATTTCCGCCCCAACATCAATCTGATCTTTTACCCTAAGGGATTGTTCTGCACCGACCCAGATTGCACCATAAGCATCAGAGTTATAACTATTATGTGTCGCCAATACCTGGGTGTAGCGAATGGGTGTTGAGTATGTAAGACGTCGCTGAAGCTCTAAGGCGTATTTAGCATGATCATCGGTGCGTTGTTCAGTTTCATAATCGTAATAGAGATTGAACTGCACCAACATTGTGTACGGATCAGTTTCCGCTACAAGTGGCGAACCCATAAAAACAGTACTGACCATTAATGCCAAGCAAACCGATTGCAAGCGTCGAAACAACCATATTATGCGGATATTTTTCATTATTATTCCTGTTATTTTATTAGTAATTTCTAAACAGCTCTTACTGTGCTGTCTCATATGACTATTAAATGCTTATAGGTATTTGCTATCGGTAACATTCGAAATGTCATACTGTATGACCGAAAGTACAACTGCCTTAACAAGTCGATACCTACAACTGAGATAATATCTAAAAGAGTCTGCAAAAAGATTAACTCACCCTGGAAGGTTTTTAGGTTTTCGTGAGAACTATTTCGCAAAATTAATATATAAAAAGAGAATATGAGTAATAACCAAGCTTCGCTTTCAATAAAAACTCTCCGTCAGTCTAATCTGGAAAGCCTTCCCTCTATCACTCAGTCTTTGGTTCTCAATAAGTAAATAGTGGTTGAACGTAAGGTTGAACATTAGTTTTGTCGGCAGGCAAATTGTAATCTTATAATTAGAGTTAGAACTTTCGAGCCTTTAAAGAGTCCTATCTCCAAGCTTACCGATCATCAGTTGCCTTTTGAAACAAGGATTTTGATCAAATTTACTGAGTATTTGGTCCACGAAGTAAATGGATTTAAACATAACGGCTTCTTTGTGCAGCAATAGCAAGACAACAATAAATGTCCGGCGACTGGCTATATCATTGGTTATTGCTGTTGCTGTGCATATAGGGCTGCTCATTATACCGATGTCAATTGCACCAGATACGTCACCAGGCATTGCATCTCCGCTTGAAATCAACTTGTCGGTGAATAAGAAAATAGAAGTACCCAGAACGGATGACACCGAACTACCTCCTTCCCATATAAAATCCCAGGAGCTTAAGGGTTATACCGCGGAAACAATCGGCAACAATGTAATAGAGGAAGCGCCTTCGACACCTAATATCAATGGCGGATCAATAACCAATGCAGATTCCTCTTCAACAATCAGTAAGCAAATCGATCAGCCGCAGAATCCTGATCACCTAGGTATGGAAAAGCCGACGCCAACATTAGAAGCATCTGGCGACTCTGAAACCAGAAGCCAACCCGCAGTTTTTGATCCGGTTTTAGAGAGAAAGTTAGCGCAGCAACGCAATAGAGTTCGGCGGCTTGAACGCACAGAAGCCATGTATAAAACGACTACAGGCACTTTTGTTGAGGTTGGGGACCGATGTTTTAATGTTAAAGACTTGCCACCTGGAAACACAAATAGCGACTTAAATCCATGGTTTCGGGCTAAATGCCCCGATAATTCCAGGTCCAAGGCAGAAATTGATCGGCTGGCAGAGAAATATGGAATTCCTTAAATCTGCAGATAGACAACTCTAGCTCATGCACCCTGTATGTTGCACAGCCCAGAAGGCTTCAGGTTATTGCTATTCTCAGCCGGAGATAAAATGGAATCCACCAGGGATTCGAGATGAGACCTGAGAAGAATTGGCATGCGTTGCCACAAAATGAAGTCCTTTCCGAACTGAAGACGACTTCAGCAGGTATTAGCGAAAGTGAAGCACTCGCAAGGCTCAAAATCTATGGGGCCAATCGCTTGCCAGCACCACCGAGGAAGGGGCTGCTGCGACGTTTTTTCTCGCACTTCGACAATATACTGATCTACGTCCTTCTGGGGGCTGCGTTTATCACCAGCCTGCTTCAACACTGGGTGGATACCGGGGTAATTCTCGCCGTGGTTGTCGTCAATGCCATTATCGGCTTTATTCAGGAAGGCAAGGCTGAAAAGGCGATGGATGCTATCCGGCATATGCTGGCACCGCGGGCTGGGGTATTGCGTGGTAACCAGAGATATACCGTTGATAGCGAGAAGCTGGTTCCCGGCGACATAGTATTACTTGAAGCTGGTGATAAAGTACCAGCGGATCTTCGGCTGTTGAAGACTCACGGTTTGCAGATCCAGGAGGCAATACTGACAGGGGAGTCTCTTGCCGTAGAAAAACGAACCAATCCGGTTGGCATCGAAACTGCACTAGGTGATCGTACCTGTTTGGCCTACAGCGGTACCAATGTTACCAGCGGGCAGGGCATGGGCGTGGTAGTAGCGACCGGAGCCCAAACTGAAGTCGGGCGTATCAGCAGTATGCTTGCCAGGGTCGAAACCCTGACAACCCCATTAGTGGAGCAGATGGGAATATTCGCCAAATGGCTCGCATTCTTTATCCTGGCAGTTGCCGCGCTCATCTTCGCCTTCGGGCTATTTGTTTTACATCACGATTTTTCCGAATTGTTTATGGCCGTCGTGAGTCTATCGGTGGCAGCCATACCGGCGGGCCTGCCGGCAGTATTGACCATTACGCTGGCAGTTGGCGTGCAGGCCATGGCGAGACGAAATGCCATTGTCCGCCGTCTTCCAGCCATTGAGACGTTGGGCTCGGTTTCGGTGATCTGCACAGATAAAACCGGAACCCTTACACGCAACGAGATGAACATCGTATCGGTGATCACGCTTCAGCACCGGTATACCGTAGAAGGCGTTGGTTATGAGCCACTAGGGGATATCTCAAACGAGAATAGTCCGACCTCCATATCAGCCCCTTCGCCTTTGCTCGAGTTGGCCCGCGTAGCAACCCTATGTAACGACGCAGAGCTTAGAAAGCTCGAAGGTGTCTGGACTGTTGAAGGTGACCCTATGGAGGGTGCACTTCTGGCGTTTGCCGCCAAGGCAGGAATGGATGGCGGGGAGGCGCGCCATCAATGGACTCGCACAGATATCATTCCCTTTGATTCCGCACACAAGTTCATGGCCACCCTGGACCATAACCATGAAAACCATGCGCTAATCGCTGTTAAAGGGGCACCAGAACAGATTCTGGGGATGTGTGAAAGCAGTCGTACCGCTGAGGGAGGCACTGCTCCGCTGAATGAGGCTTATTGGCAGGAATGGGTAAACGAACTTGCAGCACAAGGCTATCGGGTGCTGGCCTTGGCCACCAAGCCCGTAAAACCTGAACATACCGTATTGGAACAAACTGACCTGGATAATGCGCTGATCTTTCTCGGCCTGGTTGGCTTGATTGACCCACCCCGCCAGGAGGCGATTCTGGCAGTAGCGGAATGCCAAGGGGCCGGTATCCGAGTGAAGATGATCACTGGTGACCACAAGGCGACCGCCATAGCTATTGGGCAACAGATAGGCCTGCAAAACACTGAAAATGCGCTGACCGGTGTGGATATTGATAATCTCGACGATACGGTACTGGGAACAGAAGTGTTGAACGTCGACATCTTTGCCCGCACCAGTCCCGAACACAAATTGCGACTGGTAACTGCCCTGCAGGCCCACGGAATGACCGTTGCCATGACCGGTGATGGTGTTAACGATGCGCCCGCACTGAAGCGTGCCGAAGTCGGCATTGCGATGGGCAAAAAAGGGAGCGAGGCAGCCAAGGAAGCTGCGGAAATGGTGTTGGCCGATGACAATTTCGCTTCAATTGACGCCGCCATACGTGAGGGGCGTACGGTTTATGACAATATCAAAAAGGTAATCAGTTGGACCCTTCCAACCAACGCTGGGGAGGCCTCAACCATTATTGTGGCGCTGATGTTTGGTATGGTGCTGCCGATAACACCTATTCAGATTCTGTGGGTGAACCTTATCACTGCGGTCACTCTCGGTATTGCCCTCGCTTTCGAGCCGACCGAAGAAAATACCATGTGCCGCCCACCTCGTCCTCGCAGCCAGCCACTGCTCACAGGCGTACTGATATGGCATATCGCACTGGTGAGCATCCTGTTTCTTTGCGGCGTATTCGGGGTCTACACCTATGCAATTGAGCGGCAGTATTCCCTCGACCTAGCTCGTACTATGGCAATGAATACACTGGTGGTAATGGAAATATTCCACCTTTTCTTTATCCGCAATATGTACGGTACTTCCTTAACATGGAAAGCGGTATGCGGAACCAGGGTCATATGGTTAGCGGTGATCGTAGTTACCATAGGTCAGTTCGCCATCACCTACTTCACGCCTTTGCAAGGCATCTTCTCCACCGAAGCCGTATCTCTACAGGATGGGATACTTATCGTTAGTGTAGGTGTTGCGCTGTTTGCAATTATCGAGATTGAGAAACAGATTCGAATACGCCTATCCCGTCCCTTGGATACCGGTGGTTCTCATCAAGGACCCGAGCTCGAATCGTGATATCAGAAATGACGTTGGTCAATGGGCTTTATCTTATCTAAAATCTGCTTTCGATTGGAATTGATTGATATGGTCAATGTATATGCAGTAATTTTCTCTGAGTGATGCTTATCTCCATCCAGCTCAGGTGGGATAGGAGAGGGTAGGATATGACAGCTCAGTTCTCATTGAAAATACAAACCGAGCTGCCAAACTACCCGCGAAAATAACTTTGAACGCTTTAGATATTACTCAGAAGCCTCAGATACCCTGAAGTTAGCAACTTCTAATGCTCGTTCATTTAAAACCCGGGCATTATCTTCCACATTAATAGAACCAGTGGTTTCACCATTGATAAATACACCTGGATTAGACCACTGCTGGATCCTTGGACCTCCAGTATTTGATGGGCAACCATAAGCCATTACTGTTCTCCATGTAGATGGCGTAGAGTTGCAATATCCGTGGCCATATGAAAAAGGCTCCATACTGGGGTCACGTGTTATAATATGCCTTGCTCCGAATAGATGGCCAATCTCATGTGCAAAGCTGAAGTATCCAGCTGCACATCCTTCTCTGGCTAAGGCTAAAGCTGTAGATTCGGTTGCACCAATCTCTCTGGCTACGCCACAATAGAAATAACCAGAATTCCCGGTCAATACCATCATGATGTCCGCCTTATATGTTTCTCTCAGGCGAAGTAACTCAGATGTTTCTGGGTTTTCTGAGTTAGAGAAAAAATCTCTATCAACATAAAAGTCACCACTACCTTCATAACTTGTTTTGTATGAGTGTACAATTTCAACGGATGTATTTACATTACTATTTAAGAAGGAAATATTTGTTTCCTCTTCCAATAGATCCATATAAGCGACAACATCACCAGCGTCACTCTCAAAATTACTGGTATATGCGACAATAACAGTAATTTTTTCGGCTGAATCCAAAGACCCCAAGCTAGAATCAATATTTGAAGGTCTTTCGCCTACATCCATGGGGAAATCTTCGTAATAATTAATATCGTGATCAATCAGGGTAGCGGTAGGCACCTCTATGATATCTGTAGTATTACCTTCACCCGGCCTAACTTTGTATAGCTTTCCGGACATTTGTATAGACCCTACAACATTACCATTATTCTCGGCAATCGTTACAAAATCCCCTTTCCTCTGACCAAATGCAGCAAAAGAGATTCTATTTTTTTTCCTATTAACATTCTTGGTTTTAAATCGTGATAACTTACCATCTATGAGAACCTCCAACTCATCACCAGTTACTATTTTTCGCAACTCACCATTAAACCTTCCTCTTTTTACTATTGATTTTCTATTTTTCTGAGAATCTTTGAAATCTACCTGATCGGAATTGATTTCCTCCATCAAACGATATTTTCTACCGTCATCTGCCGGCAAATAAAGAGGTAACGTTAACAGCAAACAAAAAATGGATATTAAATAACTTCTCATAGGTCCTCTCCACATTATTCTAATAATGTTTAATATTTATAGGTGGTTCGTGTTGTCGTTTTATTTTTCAGTCCGGCATTAAGCCTCACCAGATATTATGAATCGCAATATAAAATTGCAATAAATTCCCAAAAAGCATAGAGCCACATGCTTCTTAATGTGAACCAATTTTATAGTCAGCCCTATATTGCCATCATCTTTATAGGGTTATGTCAATTGAGGTGATTCGCTAAGTCACACAGGGCCAGACTTGAATGCACTTAGTTTAATACGTGAAGCTTATTGGCATATGATAGGTCAACCACTTATTTTTCAAATGAATTTAATTAAGAGGCACCTCAGAATTTCTGCTTGATCAATAATGCTGAACATATATATTCGAGCTGCTCTCGATTAATGTGTCTGAAATTTTATTTTGGTAGGACCCAAACATTATGAGTAATTTTTTTAGCTTGGAGAATAAAGTTGCTGTTATTACGGGAGGAAGCTCTGGGATAGGTTTGAGCACAGCAAAACGTTTTTATTTGGCAGGCGCAACAATTGTTATTGCAGCACGCAGAAGAGGAGAAGAAGTATTGCAGGAGGTTGGGGGAGGGCATTATATACAAACAGATGTTTCTATAGAGCCCCAAGTTGAAGAGCTAATGAAAATGACAGAAAAGAAACATGGGAGGATTGATATCGTAGTTAATTGCGCAGGAATTAATGAGGGCTACGGTTCACTATGCAATAGTAGTTATAGCTATTTTATGAAGAATTTTAAGGTTAATACTTTAGGGGTTTTCTATAGTATTAAGTATTCCGCGCCATATATGAAAAAAGGTGGGGCAATTATTAATATCGCGTCAGCTGCCGGAATATCAGGAGTACCTTATTTGGGGCCATATGTTGCTTCAAAGTCGGCGATCATTGGTATTACCAAAACGGCAGCGCTCGAATTGGGAGACAGGAATATTAGAGTTAATGCAATATGCCCTACTTCAGTTGATACACCAATGGCTCATGCAAGAGGAGGGAAGCAACAGCTTGCAATGGAAAAAACCGCGGTTCCTTTGCAACGCATAGCAAAACCTGAAGAAATCGCAGCGCTTATACACTTCTTAGCAGCAAGTGACTGTGGATTTATAAATGGTCAAGCCATTAATGTAGATGGTGGTTATAGTGCTGGCCTTTCAATACCGGCTTTTAATGCTCTTTCTAATACTTGAAAGCAATTAAGTTGAGTCTGATGCTAGCTACTCACTAAGAAGTCAAAGCTATTAGTTCTTTTCAATGTGCTGAGAGACAGCCAACCTTAATTCCAGCCGTAGGGATGGAAAGTAAGAACGGCTGAACAATTATGTAAACTGACCACTGCAGTACGCTGACTTGCGTTTAGTCTAAGAATTAGTGAGCGTGGTAAGTTGTGTACAGACTCATGACTGCCATCAATATACCTTGCCATCTCAGATCAGATTTACCGATCCGGAAAATTGGGCGTCCATACTTCGAAGTGATTGGGCCCAGCTGACCACCGCCAACTCTGCGTAGTCAGGGTTAAGAAGTGTATGCGTAAGCGAAACGACAGTGCCAAGTTCACTGCTTCTGAACACAACTTCGACCAATGACGAATTCTTTTGCGGTTCTGTGCCATGTGGCAAGCTGAGATTGCAATGTTCATGGACCTCAAAGCTCAGTAACTTCGGTCTGTCGACGCAACGATATACTCCAGACATTACGCAAGAGCTGCCGTCTGGAGCTGTCATCTCAAAAGCAAAATTCCCGCCAACCTCTGCCGTGAGATTGAGCACGCGCGTAGTGAAACCGTCGGGGCCCCACCATTTTTCAACCATGCTCGGCGTAACCCAGGCAGTAAAGACCGCTTCCGGTGTTGCCCTGACCGTGTAGGAGATAGGTTTGGTTCGAATATCCGCTTGATAGGAAAAATCGATCACGATGATACCTTGTTCTTTTTATCAGGGGGGGGCCTGCTTTCTGTTAACACTAAAACATATCTTTACTGCGCTCCAGAGATATCATGGCTACTTGGGGCTTATCCTCCTATATTCGGCCGTAAATAGTGACATGTTGACCTAATTTTGTTATCCACTATAGTTACCCTGTAGGCTAACTATAATCAATATGGCAACTCAGTTGTACCTCAGATAGCGCACTCATCAGTGTTTCAGCCCCTGGCAATCATTTTGCCCCGGGAGTACTGATTTAAGAGCTCACGTTGCCCGACAGGAAAGCAGGGGATGTGGCCAACAAACCATGATGGAAATAAAAATGCCGATATTGCTGCTCTCGAAAGCGCCGGTAAAGACGATTTTCAAAATATGACTAGATTGACGGAAAACCGGTCAGGTTAGGCGTTCATAAACAGGACCAACCTCTTATCTCGAAGAGAGGATTATTACAGTCTCCCAAATGTCTTAAGCGGTTGCCCAGGGCGTAATCGAAATTTGGTGGCTCATGATCTTAGGCCAATCATGACCAGTTCAAAATACATGGAGGTTCCTTAAGCATGAATGATAAACAGCCAAGCAGCGAATCAGAGAGCCATACGGTTCATTCTGGCATGAAGGAGTTTTACCACGGCTCCCGAAAAAATCTCAGCCCAGGAGATGTTGTCACGCCCGGCGGCCCATTTGGCATAGCAGGTGACAATGTTGAGACCTTGCATACCTACATGTCGCCCAATTTGGATGCAGCCATATGGGCCGCAGAACTCGCCGAAGGCAATGGACCACCGAAAGTGTATATCGTGGAGACGGAAGGTGATATAGAGGATGCGACCGAGCTTTTAGTTGAGAGTGCACCACGCCACCCTTATATGTCACATCGATCGAAAGGGCGGGTACGAGTTAAATCGGAAGTCCGTGAATGGACTTACTATCACGGAACGCGCGCGGACCTCGAAATGGGAGATATGCTTATGCCGGGAGGTAATCCGAATTTCGGCAAAAAGGCGCTCGGCCATATTTACCTCGCGCGAACACTTGATGCTGCGGTTTGGGGAGCAGAACTAGCGCTGGGTGACGGGCCAGAACGGATTTACATCGTCGAGGCGACGGGTCCAATCGAAGACGACCCCAATGTGACCAATAAAAGGTTTCCCGGTAACCCTACAAAGTCATTCCGGTCTCATAAACCTTTACGCGTTATCGGCGAGGTGAAGGAATGGCAGGGCCATCCTAAGGAAGCGCTAGAAGCCATGAAAGCCGGCATAGCAGAACTGGCCAAACAAGGCATAGGTCCTCTTGATGACTGACTGGCAGGCTTGAACATACTGGCCATAAGCTTTTCACTGATGAACCTGAAAAGTTTTCATTGCCTTGATCGATAAGGTGATCCGGGTTGCTATCGGTATGTCAGCTTTTTCCTGCAGTAATTCTATTTCCACAACGGTGCATCCAAATAACGGCTGGTATAGGGATGGGATGAAGCACTTTTATTAGGGTGATTTTAACGGGCATTACCAAACTGCGGCCATTGCCTAACGATTTTACACCTATATACTTAGTCGAATGGGTAACAATCACGAAAATCTGAATACAGTCTTCCAAGCCTTAGCAGATCCAACGCGCCGCGCTGTCATTCAGCACCTGACCAGCGGACCGGCATCGATCACCGAGCTCGCTAAACCGTTTGAAATGGCACTACCTTCATTCATGAAGCACATTGGTGTGCTGGAGGATGCGGGTTTGATCCGATCCAAGAAAATTGGCCGCGTACGAACCTGCGAGATCAAGCCGAAGCAACTGACAGCTGCAGAAACTTGGATTAATAAACAGACGGCCCAGTGGGAAGGCCGAATGGCACGAATGGCGAGCTTTGTCGAAGCACTTGGCGCTGAAGGACAGGATGATTGAGTACGATAAAGATACAGGGTGCCACATTACAAGGCTGTAGGTCATCCCTCCATCCCAATAGCCGGCTACTTGATCTTCTGTTAAAGAAATAAAGGGCGTGATCGGTTCACATATCGCACCCCATTATGACATTGCCGATCATAGTTGTTATGTCGTTGCGCTTCACTTTGAGCAGATAGAGGTCAATTCTCTTACTCTTTTGCGCCACTAGTAAGTTATCCATTGACCTAACTGTTATTGCTTTTTATAGTTATCCAATCAGCTAACTATTAGTCGGTAGCCTGGGAACCGCTATTAAGCAAAGGGGCTAACATGAGCCAACAGTTATCGCACGACACCATATCCATCAGCAAAACAATCAAAGCACCGGCAGAGCAGGTTTTTTCAGCATGGGAAAACCCAAAAACCCGCTCATTATGGGGGGCACCCTCTAAGGATGAGGCAATCGAGTTTCTTCAAAACGACTTTCGCGCCGGAGGCCTTGACGTACATCGGTGCGGCCAAAAGAATGATCTGCAATTCCGGGTCGAAACACACTACTACGACATCCGTAGGCCGCATCGCCTGCTTTTTACCGAGCGTGTATATACAGACGACTCTTTATTGAGTGCCTCTCTGATCACCGTGGCGATTAGCGAAAATAAGCGCGCGACTGAACTCCAGGTGACGATACAGATCGCCTCTCTGGTCGGTTTGGGAATGATCGACGGAACACGCAATGGATGGCAGTGCGCTCTTTCTAATCTCGCCGCTTACCTGGAAGCAACAAGGGTGGAAGTCGAATAAAGAAGATCAATAACCTATCTCTTCAAGTCTCAATGGTGATTGAAAGCAATAGCCTAAGCACAACTTGCGACGCCATTTTGATCAACAAAATCACCAAGGAAGAACTGTGTGCGAAAAATCATTGTAAACACGTTTGTTAGTCTGGATGGCGTGATGCAGGCTCCCGGTGGTCCAGAGGAGGACACTTCAGGGGGCTTTGAGCATGGTGGATGGGTGGCGTCCTATTTCGATGAAGGTGTAGGTAAATTTATGGGGGATGTGTTCGCATCCCCATTCGAGCTGCTGCTTGGCCATCGGACTTACGATATTTTTGCTGCCTATTGGCCAAAAGTAGCTGCTGATCCTCCACCAGAAGGCGTTGATGATGGCGAAATCCAGATGGCTAAAAAAATCGATGGCACAACACGGTATGTCGCTTCACGCACGAAACCCGAATTTACCTGGGAAGGCAGCGAATGGCTGGGTAATGACCCGGTAGCACGACTTCGTGAAATCAAGGCCAGCAATGGTCCTGACTTACTGGTACCGGGCAGTGCTGACTTTATCCAGACTCTACTCAAAGCAGACCTGGTTGATCAGTTTAAATTGCTGATTTTTCCTTTGATTCTGGGCAAAGGAAAGCGCCTCTTTGGTGCCGGTGTAATCCCTATTGGGTTCCATGTACAACAATCTACGATGACAGACAGTGGCACTATTTGTGTGACCTATATGCGGGATGGAAGTATCACCACTGGAGATTTCTCCCTTCAATAAGATTAGCGCCGGCAGCCCAAATTCATGTTGGCGTAAATGAAAGGAAATTTTGAATGCTGGTTATGGTACTGATCAAAGCTACGGCGGCAAGTGAGGCAGGCAAATTGCCCTCACAGGCTGTTTGTAATGCGATGGACCGCTTTAATGAAGAACTTCTCGACGCCGATATCCGACGCATAGCGGTAGGCCTCAAGCCCACGGCAGAAGGGAAGCGTCTTGTATCTGATGGGAGTGCAATATCAGTAGTTGATGGTCCATTCCCGGAATTCGAGCAACTCGTATCAGGTTTATGGCTTTGGGAAGTACGTGATATTGAAGAAGCGATGGTATGGGCAGCTCGGTGTCCAAACCCCATGGAGGGTGCATATGAAATTGAAGTCCGCCCCCTTTATGAGACTTCAAGTTTAGATGGAATCAAAACGCAGAAGCTGACGTTGAGACAATAGCGAAAGGAGCTCGATAGTTATGCAACCCATCATTTACCTGACATTCAATGGAAACTGCCTTGAGGCGATGACGCATTATGCCGAGACACTCGGTGGCAAGATCTGGGGCACCCTCCTAAATGCAGATGCGCCCAACCCCGAAAGTAGAATGCCCGGTGGCGACGATATGGTTATGAATATGGCCATGACACTGGGCAGTGCCACCCTGATGGCTTCTGATAACTCCCACGAAATGTACGAGAAACCGCAAGGTTTCCGTATTTTTATTCCGTCTAAATCGCTCAGGGAATTTGATCGTATCTATAACGTATTCTCAAAGGAAGCAAAAGCCATAGATATGGCCCCCGTCGAAACATTTTGGGCTGAACGTTTTGCTTTACTCACGGATAAATATGGAACGCCATGGATGCTGAATTACGAGGGTTCAAAGGCAGAAGCCGTAGGGGAGGGGGCATCAAAATCGGACTCCGGGAAAATGATAGTTTGATAGTGGGTGCGACTTTGCTCGTGCGGGACAACCAATTATGGCCATGATTTCAGATATCGCAGATTATTTTTCAAAAGGTTGTGGACGTTGTGAGCGTTTCGCAACGCCCGATTGCTCAACCCAGAAATGGAAACCTGGCCTTACTGAATTGCAACGGATTTGCCTGAGCATGGATCTGGAAGAGTCCGTTAAGTGGGGGCAGCCTTGCTATATATTTGCCGGTCGAAATATTGTCATCCTGGGGGCATTTCGAGAGGGATTCCTCATTAGCTTTATGAATGCTGCACTGATGAAGGATCATGAGGGTGTTCTTCAAAAGCGAGGCGCGAATACGCAGTATCCGCACATGATCCTCCTGAAGGCCAATGATCAGGTGGAAAAGCTTGCACCAATCATACGGGCTTATATCGAGGAAGCGAAAGGATACGCTAGAGCAGGTATTAAGCCCCAAAGAGCAGAACGCGATATCGAACTCCCTGATGAGCTGGTAGAAGCCATGGATGGAGATCCTGAGCTTGCAGAAGCGTTTCATGCATTAACGCCGGGGCGTCAGCGAAGCTATACCTTTAACCTTAGTTCAGCCAAGAAATCCGCTACACGCATTTCGAGAATAGCGAAGTTCCGCGAAAAAATAATTGCTGGCAAAGGCGCTATGGAACGATAAAAGTGAAGCATGGGTGAACAAACCACGACTCACTATCGTGCAGAGCGGTCTTTGGTATAGCGCTGATTTGGCTAAGCGGTCCTAGACAATATTTTTCATGCTGAGTGAGGTAACAGAACATCCTCTTCGGGAGGAACGGAGGCCGTCATTCATGACTAATACAACAGGAGCAGGGATCTTTATCGAACCTGAACGCGGACGCAGTTACGATATGGGGCGCATTGCAGCAATTTTCAAAGCTGACGGTGAAGAGACCGCAAATCAATGCTCAGTGTCGGAATGGTGGATTGAGCCGAACACCAAAGGCTTCGGCGCGCACTCACATGAGGCTGAGATCGAACTGTTTTATGTGTTGGAAGGCACCATGTCTTTCCTGGTAGGCCAGCAGTGGCGCGATGCAAAAAAAGGCACTGTCATTTTGATCCCCCCCGGCGTCCAGCACGACTTTGAAACCGTAGCAATCAACGCACCGGCGTTCTCAACGTTTACATTGGCGGACCATTTGAGATGAAGATGCCCAAAATCGTCGAGTGGTTTGCAGAGCATCCGACGGAGGATGCGATATGACTGTAAATACCAAAGATTTTTATTAGTGCAAACAATCAAACTGTCCAAAGCATAGGAGAATACATATGACCGAACTCGTAAACTGCCTGTGGTTTGACTATGGCGAAGCAAAGAAGGCGGCAGAATTCTACGCTGCAACTTTTCCAGATAGTCATGTAGACCGAGTTAATCGAGCGGTGACCGACTATCCCAGCGGTCAGGAAGGCAGTGAACTGACTGTCGAATTCACCGTACTCGGGCGCAAGTTTATTGGCGTGAACGGCGGCCCGAGTTTCACTCCAAATGAATCGGTTAGTTTCATGGTTATCACCGAGAATCAGGAAGAAACCGACCGCTACTGGGAGGCGATCATCAGTAATGGTGGGCAGGAAAGCGCTTGCGGTTGGTGCAAGGATCACTGGGGCCACTCGTGGCAAATTACACCGAGACAACTTCTGGATCTGACTACGAACTCTGATCGTGACAAAGCGAAGCGTGCTTTTAAGGCGATGATGTCCATGAGTAAGATCGATATCGCCACGATCGAGGCGGCGGCCGAGGAGGTATGAGTTCATGGGGAAGTACTCTTCTCAACTTAACTCAAGATCTGGAGCTGATTATGACTTTAATTCAGAGCAGGAAAACTAAGGAGATCTCCGGAGTAGTCCGGCAGATCCTGTCACCAAAGGCCTGGAAGGATGAACTCGCTGAACTCCGCAAAGCAGAAAAGGAGCTGACCCGAGCGCACGACCGGCTGGCAGAAAAGCGACGGTATTCAGGTTGGGTGAAGATCGAACAAAATTATGCCTTTGCGGGTCCAGGAGGCACTGCGACTCTGGCTGACTTGTTCGATGACCATTCACAACTAATCGTTTACCACCATATGTTGAAACCCGCTGATCCCAGCCCGTGCGAAGGCTGCTGCATGGTCGCCGATCAGATCCCTCATCTTGCCCATCTGCATGCCCGAGACACCTCTCTCGTTTTTGTTTCAAAAGCGCCGATCGTTGAGATAGAGGCATTCCGGAAACGTATGGGTTGGGCAATCCCCTGGTATGAAACCAAGGACAACTTCAACGGTGATTTCGATGTGGCTACCGGATTTGGTATCAACGTTTTCTATCGCGATGGAGAGGACCTCTATCGAACCTATTTCACTAACGGCCGAGGTGTCGAAACACTTGGCACGGTGTGGACTCTTTTGGATATCACACCGCTCGGCCGTCAGGAAAACTGGGAAGAGGCTCCCGACGGCACTCAGCAGACACAGCCGTATCATTGGTGGCGGAGACACAACGAATATGGCTAATACGGGTGCCTGCCACACATCATCCAGCTACAACGGGAAGGATTCATCTGCTCATTTAAAAAAATGGGGTTAGCGGTATTCAATGGCGGTCTGCTCGCGGGCGTGCTGAATATTGGTTATGCACTTTATGCTGCAGTTGATTGCACGCGATCTCAAGGTTGCATTTTACGATTGTTGCTCAAGATTATGCTTGCGCTTGTTTAGGAGAAACAGGATATGAGGCGTTTAGTTGTTTGGAATGTGATGACGTTGGACGGGTACTTTGAAGGCACTACGCCCTGGGCGCTGGACCATCACGGAACCGTGTGGGGCGACGAGTTAGAAGCTTTCTCTCTTCAGCAGGGCGATGAAATCGGCACCTTGTTGTTTGGACGTCGCACCTATGAGGGGATGGCCAGTCATTGGCGGAATGAAACCGGGGCGGTTGCGGACATGATGAACTCACTTGAGAAAGCTGTCATCACGCGCACACTTGAGACCGCCGATTGGTCAAACACTCGCCTTTTAAAAGGCGAGGCCGTCGAACACGTTAGCAAGCTGAAGAAGGAGACAGGGAAGAGAGATATCTTCGTTTTCGGAAGCGCAGACCTTGTGGCTACTCTGCTCGCAAGGGGCTTGGTAGACGAATACCGGATATGTCTTGCACCAATCGTACTTGGAGCAGGCTCACCTCTCTTCAAAGCTGACGCCATCCAGAAGAATTTCGAGCTCATGCGGGCGGACGCCCTTAAATCGGGCGGGGTGATCCTTCGCTACAAGTGCCAGCAGAAAGGTAGGGAAGTATAACAAATGGCAAAGTTTCTACTTTCTTTAGGGCGCATTAAGCCTTCAAGGAAATCCGTAGAATACTTGTATTCCAGCTGTCATATGGATTGATCGGTACAGTTCTAATAGCCGTCTATCTTATACCGGTGTAATCACCAATATTTATAATATTATGATAAGGCATCAACCTTTTCGGTTACCACTTGATTCGAATAGAAAGCGATACGACCATTAATTACTTTGGCAAAGTCAAATGCGGCTTTGTAGGTCCATGCAATAGTTGAAGTAGCTGGAGCGGACAATGGGGTGTCTTTCCCTCAATAGGGATAAGATTGGGGGTCAACCCATGATTAACATGCGGATCATCGTTGTCAAAGCAACATTGATAATTTCTTTTTCACTACTATAGCTTCAAATATCTCATCGTTTGACTTATTGGCCATCCCATAGCAGATATGCGATGCAAGAAATGTGTCCCCTCAGGTGGCAAAAGCGCGCATAAGGAGCTTACTTCCTCAGTGATAGCTTTAGATGAAGAGGGCAAGGTGCTATTTGGCGATGAGACTGACAATTATCGGAGAAACCCAAACCCTACAACATTCCTGCATGTTTTTGAAACCTCAAAGCCGCAGACTTTAAAAGCTACCCCAATTCTTAAAAGTATTTCATGACAAAGTTTCTATTGATGTTTTTATAAAGGGTTTCTATTGGTCCATGGAGAGCGAAGAATCAGTTTCTAGCTAGCGAGATTGTCGGAGATTTGGAAATATTAACTGGCTCAAGTAAAGATAGTGAGAGCACCTTCAAAGCAGCGGATATCGATTATATGAAGCAGGAATATCCTATCGAACTTAAGCAAATACAGGCATAGCCCATATCAGTTGGTATATAGAAGGCTACCACCTACTCATTTACCCCTTTCTATAATAGAGAGGGGTTTTTCTTTGTTATGATTAGAGTGTCTTATAATCAATATATATTGGATAGTATTATGGAGTTTAATTTTCCAAATCGTGACGGCGTAGAATTAAAGGGTAAATTAGAGAATTCCACCGGAAATCCAAAGGCCTATGCAATTTTTGCACATTGTTTCACATGCTCAAAAGATATCATTGCTGCGAGCGCTATTAGCAAATCATTGACTAGCAAAGGAATATCAGTATTAAGATTTGATTTTACTGGATTAGGTAACAGTGATGGAGATTTTTCCAATACTAACTTTTCATCTAATGTTGAAGACTTGCTTAGTGCTTACAATGAAATTGAACACCGCTTTGAAGCACCAAAATTGCTAATTGGGCATAGTTTTGGTGGTGCTGCCGTATTAAAAGCCGCAGGTATGTTAAAGACAGCTAAAGCTGTTGTTACTATAGCCGCTCCAAGTGATGTAAAACATATCCAGCATATGTTTAAAGATGAGCTCGATAACATCAATAAAACAGGACAGGCAAGAGTGGTGCTTGCTGGCCGAGAGTTTACACTTAAAAAGCAGTTTATCGACGATATAAATGAAGCAGACATCTTGGTTAACCTTAAGGAATTAAGGAAAGCTTTATTAGTTATGCATTCACCACTAGATAGCACTGTTTCTATTGATCATGCTGCAAAAATATTTAGCGCTGCGCACCATCCAAAAAGTTTTATTTCCTTAGATAAAGCCGATCACTTGCTTATGAAGAAATCAGATGCTGAATATGTCGGCAATGTTATTGGAGCCTGGGCTCAAAAATATATTAGTTAATATGACATATAATAGAGAATAATGTTGGAGCTTAGAATCCAATAAAAATGGGGCTTGTCTGTTAAGGATTAAGTTGTAGTGCTGAGCATTACAGACTTCCTGGAACCTTTGGATCAAACAACAGAGCCAGCACCAGATGGTATTTGGATTATTACATTTAGTATCCGGAAGCTTAATTAAGCTCATTTTTCAAAAAATCGATGAAAACCCTTGTTTTTGCAGGCATAGCTCTCCCGTCAGGAATCAGTGCGCTAACAGGTGGGACAGGCGCCACTTTCTCCGGAAATAACTCAACAATTTCTCCACTCTGAATAGAAGAGTCGAGTGCTTTATCGTATGCCTGGGCTATACCCATACCAGAAACAACTGCGTCTAATAAAGTTCGTCCATCTCTAAATATTGCCAGCGGGGAAGGGGAAAACTCAATAATTGAATCATCATTTTCTCGAAATGACCAGGCCCTCACTTTTCCAGTAGGTGCTCGAAATACAAGGGCGTCATGTTCTCTCAGCTCTTCTAAAGTCTTAGGTTTACCTTTGCTTTGACCTCAGCATTGCTGAATAATCGACTAAAGCATTCAGCTTCAATACTCTGACCGTCTTTAAGACCTTGTCCATAGCCGCGAATGGCAGCCCCTTTATCTGAATGAATAACTGGCTAGGGAAGGGGAGAGATAAACTGTGTCAGCTCAACTGCACGATTAAAAGCGGTTCCCCTTGGCACCACTTCGTTGGTTAATCCAATGCGGCAAGCTTCTTCCATATTAATAATTCTACCAGTGATGATCAATTCCAGGAATTGGTAGACGGTCATTGGAACCGGCAGCATCCTGACGCACAACGACAGTGACATCACCATCTTCCGTTAACCCACTTTCAGCTTACTCTGGGCCAGGCGAAGAGCCACTCGGCCAAACAATACGTATCTTATCGTTCAACTCCGCCCCCTATTAAAATAATTTCAATTAATATAAGAGAGCTAGCAATTCTTAAGATTTTCAAAATCCTTCTAAATTTTTGCGAGACGGAAAATTAAACTGTAATTCTCTGTATATTTAATTGGTGTCAGAGTCGAATACGCTCAGCGGGCATATACCCAACAATAGTAAAAGGGCTTCGGATAATTGGTGCCAGAGTCGATTAAATAACGAAAAATTATAGTTTTTCTTTGCTTTTCTCTCTGTTTAAATCACCCCAGTTACCACTGCGACGTTAACTGAGCTACTGACTCATCGCCGTGGTAAAGGGTTAACCACCAACATCAAAAGCCAAACAAGAGAGAATCCCCATGTCTATCTACCTGAACTTCAATAACAAAGCCACTAAAGGCAACGTCACCGCCAAAGGTTACGAAGACTGGATCGAAGTTGACAGCTTCAACTTTGGTGTTGGCCGCGGTATCACCATGGAAGCCGGTGCTACCTCCAACCGTGAAGCCTCTCGCCCAAGCCTGAGCGAAGTTACTCTCACCAAGCGCATCGACGCAGCTTCCGGCGGCTTGTTCAAGTCTTCTGTCACTGGTGACGAAGGTGTGCCCGTAGAGATTCATGTTGTACAGACCGGCGCCAACTCTGTAGAAAAGTACGCGGTTTACAAGCTGACTGACGTAATCATCTCCTCTTACAGCATTGGTGCTTCTGCCGGTGGCGCTCCTCAGGAGTCCATCTCTCTGAGCTTCGCCAAAATCGAAGCCGAACTCGACCACGCTGATAAGACTAACAAGAACCCGAAGAACATGAAGGTTGGATACGACCTCACCACAGCGACTCCGCTGTAATTGGTTCGACTCTTTTCGGGTTGAACGGTGGCCTGCAGAGTACCTGCGGGCTACCGCCCTCCAGTTCTTTAGCTGAGTGCTTATACGAGCACTGACCTAAAGAACTGCAGATTTCTAAAATCTCATTTCTTATTTGGCACCGTAGGGATAGTTGGGGCTGCCCATGGCTACACTCAATCAAGATAAAAGAATGATTACGGTCGACAGCCCAGTCGGCTCGGATGCTTTGATCGCAACGACCTTACAAGGCGAGGAGCATGTCTCCAAGCTATTCCGCTATGAAGTACAGCTTCTTTCTGATGATCACGCTATTGAGCAAAAAGATCTTGTCGGCAAACCAGTAACTGTTTCGATTCACCACTCTGAGACACCACGCCATATTAACGGCTATGTTACCCAGTTCTCCCTTCACGATGTAAACGCCGAAGGCGTGCGTAGTTATAGCGCAATTCTTCAACCTGGCCTGTGGTTCACGAGCCTCGGAGGCTCCAACAGAGTTTTCGAAAAGAAGTCCGCCAAGCAAATTCTTGAAGAAGTGCTCGGTGAATACAGCAAGGTTATCAAACTGACCTTAAAGCTAAATGCCGAATACATCACCCGTGAATACTGTGTACAGTTTGATGAAAGCGACTTTGAATTTATCAATCGCTTAATGGCTGAAGAGGGTATTTCCTACTACTTCAAGCACTCTGAAGGGCAGCATGAGCTTGTACTCTGCGATGATCCTCAAGATTTTTACGACTGTGAAAGTGAAAAAATTGAGTATGACGGAGGCGGTAGCCATCCCACAAAAAACACAGTGAGTAGCTGGAGAAGAAACTTCAACTACCATGGCGGCGGTTTTGAGCTCAAAGATTACAGTGAATTTACTGCTACCAAAGACAATAAGCAGCAAGTTAAAACCACCAGTAAGCTGAATGATGCTTCTAACTACATGCGCGGCTTATATGGCCTGAACCACTTCCAGGCTGATGGTGAACACAAACACAAATTTACTGATAGTTACCATAAAGCACTGGCAGAACGTGCTATGGAAGCACAGGAAGCGCTATTTGATGTCAGCCATGGACGTAGTGACTGCCCCTCCTTTACTGCCGGCGGACGTTTTAATTTTGATCACACGTTGTCGTCAGAAAAGGGGAAGTATCTTATTACGTCTGTGCATGTTTCAGCTGCAGACGGTAACAGTAACGAAACCCACTTCCACAATACCTTCAGCTGTATTCCATCTGCGGTAATGCCACGCCCACAGCCGAATGTTTCTGCAAAGAAAATACACTCACCACAAGTGGCACGTGTCTTGGAAGTAAAAGCAACCGCATCCGACAGCTCTCAGGACCCCTACACCCAACTGAAAGTGAAGTTCCCCTGGAACTCACAACAAAATAGTTGCTGGGTCAGAGTGATGCAGTCTTTTGCCGGAAAAAACTGGGGGGCAAACTTTGTACCCAGGGTAAACCAGGAAGTGGTTGTTACCTACATTAATGGCGACCCGGATAGACCATTGATTACCGGTGCAGTATATAACGGCGATAATCCAGGCCCCAATTACACCGCCACCCAAAGTGGCTGGAAAACCGAGTATGAGGGCAGCACCTTTAACGAGTTGCGCTTTGATGACAAAGGTGGCAACGAAGAAATCTATATGGAAGCCGGTAAGGATCACAACTTTGTTATCCATAATGACCAAACTGGCAAAATAGAAAACAAGCAAACTCTGGAAGTTAAACAGGATCGTAGCATCACCGTAACTGATGGTAGCGAAGTGGTCACCATTGCCAAAGGTGACCAAAAATTGAATGTGGATAAAGGAAACCAGACTGTCACGATTGGTTCAGGCAATCACACACTCAAGATTAGCAAAGGCTCGCAAACCACAGATGCTATGGGGGCTATCAAAATATCCTCAAAAGCTTCAATTGAATTAAAGGTTGGGGGCAGTAGTATTAAGCTAACCCCAGCGGGAATCACCATCAAAGGTACAATGCTTTCCTGCAAGGGAGATGCTACAGCTGAAGTTAAAGGCGGCGGCATGCTTACCCTGAAAGGCGGCGTGACTATGATCAACTGATGGGGATTAACTAAGAATGACTGACCTGATCAAAGTACAAGCACTTACCGCGGCGGAGCTGCTAAAAAATTTTGAGGTGAGTGAAGAAGCGGAAGAGCACCTGGTGCCCGATACTGCACCCGAGGTCAGCATTAACCAACTGGTTGACGCGGGTCTTTATCCCGATGCGATCAAACTATTGGCACATGGGCTCCCCAAACGGGAAGCTGTTTGGTGGGCCTGTCTCGCAGCTCGGGATATTCAAAGCCCAGAAACTGATGAAGACAATGTAAATGCATTAGTCGCTGCGGAAAGCTGGGCCAAAAAACCCAGCGAAGAGACTCGGTTAAAGTGCAAAACCCTGGGCGATAAAACCAAGCACAAAACCCCAGCGAGCTGGGCTGCTACAGCAGCGAGTTGGTGCCATGGAAGTCTGGCGGCGGAAGGTGAGCCTGTGGTTGAGCCGCCAGAACATCTTTATGCACACGCCGTCGCTGGTAGTGTCACTCTCGCTGCAGTTTTATCTGATCCAGTGGATCCCGGCAAAAGATTCGCAAGATACATGAATCAAGGGTTGGATCTGGCACGTGGCGGTAATGGCAGGATAGAGGACTAAATATGGGCAAGCCTGCTTCGCGTATTACGGATATGCATGTCTGTCCGATGGTGACAGGTACTGTACCTCACGTCGGCGGGCCGATCCTCAGCCCAGGTGCTCCAACGGTCATTATCGGCGGAATGCCCTCAGCTACGGTTGGCAGTGCCTGTACCTGTGTAGGACCACCAGATACTGTGGCTATGGGCAGCACTACCGTACTGCTGCAAAAGAAGCCTGCTGCCCGCATGGGAGATACAACTGGCCATGGCGGCAAGATTGTAATCGGATGTCCGACAGTTTTGATTGGCGGTTAAGTTTCACGTCATCATTGCTTATCAAGGTGTATTTATTATGAACCGATTAAACCGTCGACCAAGAGCAAGCAGGGGTGAAATAAAGCCGAATATATTATTTATAGGGCAGCGAGATGATCTACTCGCTGTGTGAATCAATTGCAGTTATTACCTAAAAATAAGGGATCATAGGAGAATCGTCATGGCAAAACTAATTAGTCGCAGCATTAAGCATGGGGTTAGCTTTTCCGTGTTGGTCGAGGATGATGCATCGGCCCTCTTTCAAACGAAAGTAAAAAAATCATGTGGATATTGGCTGGATGAAGCACAGGCAATTCTGAATCGGGCGATGAAAGTATGCGCCACAGCTCTTGTTACCCCTGATAAGGTTCCAGGTACATTTCATAATTTACTTTCTTACTACTTCGGCCTTCCCGCAGATAGTTCATCAGAAAAATACATCCCTTGTTTAAACGCGATAATTTCTCGGTTAAATAGAACTCAGGCGGGTTTGAAAAAGGGGGTGGAGCTTGCAGACAGGGAACAGATGCCCATCGTGGCAAAACTTCAGACTTCTGTCATGAAGAAAATAGGTTGGGGGGACCCCACGGATAATATGGCGGGTTTTGTGTGGGTGGACATTTTTGAAAGCGTGCCCAATTATATTTCAAAAACATATAAGATGAAGAAAGCGCAATGGCAAGGGGGCAACAGTTTAATCTCGATGTTGGGGGGAAAACTCAATGGAGGGGGCTATATGAAGCCTCACTATCACCCCGTCCATTTGAATTTCAAAAAAATTTGGCCAAAAGGTGATATATACTGCACCGTCACTCTGATACACGAGGGGACACATAAATTCGCGGATACAGTGGATCATGAGTACTTCAAGGATGATGGAAGCATTGTAGATAAATTAGATGAAGAAATTGGTAAACTTGGTCCTTTATATCTTAATATTCATAAGGACAAGTCTAGTGATGAAGTATTCAAAATCGTTGAGCAAGAGGCATTAAAAATGTTACGTGGACAAGATAATGCGGCTAGAAAAATGCAAGAAATTGGTGTGATGAATGCGGTGAATAATGCAGACTCACTGGCATGGTTCGCGTATGACGTAGCACAACTTCCCACTGAGCAAGAAGTTGGGAAAGTTGTAGGAAATATTTTGGGTAATCGAAAAATACATCCGAGCTTGCTTAACCAATAAAGAAAAATCCGGGGGACAGTTCACTTAATTTTAAATCATTGAAGAATTTCCTTTACTGCAATAAGATATCCTAGCCCGTATTTAAGTGAACTGTGCCCAGAATTCCAAGCATACCCTAAAAAGGACGACGGGTAGTTACCAATATCGAAGGTATCAATCACAATAAGTTTGCAGAACTAACCAGCATCCCCCGCATTATGCTAGAACAGATTCTCAATCTGCGTATATCATAATGAGGAGCTCGATATTGAGAAGAGGGCGGGCCTACAGAAGCAAAGTATTTTGGGGACATCAGCCAATGATGTCTTTATCAATGAGATACAAAACCACTTCCTATCTGGCCGCGAGAAGCTCAACCCAGAATGGAAGCGCTGCATTACTGAGTACCATCACAACGGCCTCAAGCAATCCGCTGTTGGCCGCGATCATCATTAGGGCTCGACTTGTTGCAGTTGTCTGGGGGAAGATCAAGTGATAGCGCGCGTCGACGACCAATACATCATTGTTCAAAATACTATTTTTCTATTAACTGCAATCTATTGATGCATAATTTATTTTCAAACTCGCCTCGTTCTCCCTGAAACTGCACGCTTTTTATCATCGGCGTGAACATATTCTTTATCAGTAGTACACAGTTTCCCATGTCCTAGGTTTGCCGATAGGTCTTTAAGATCTCTATTTTCTGCATCCATTGAGGCACCAGTTGCACCAATATGACGAAGCCAATGAGTCGACGTGGCCAGGAGAACTTTTATATCATCCTCAAAACCATCTCACGTCATCTTTTCACTAGCTAAATCAAATGCCTCTTGAGTAAGTATCGTAATTGTTCGTGCCCGTAATCCTGGATAAGGACATCTGATGACTGAATGCTCAGGTAGTGAACAGTAATTCAATGGAGCTGCCGCAAATCGGTAGCTGAAAACTGTACATATCCCTATGGATTTCAGTTTTCCGACTTGGTATAGATATTGTTAGAGCACTATACATTATCAACTGGTTAGCAATCAGGAAACTGTTTAGCCTGCTAGCTGCTATCTCTGAATGTGTCTGATACACAAAGGCAAGGCTGAATGATTATAAGTTATCAATGAGCTAGTGATTTGAAATCCGCGAGCCTAGCCAAAATTAAATAGAGTGAAAGGGCCCCACCCCGAAGGGTGGGAAATAGCTTAATGAGCTTGATGTTCTAAAGCGTTTAGGAAAGTTGCAATATCATCTACTTGTTGTGTGCTTAATTTCTGCCCCAATTGGTACCAAGCCATATCGTAAATTGCTTGCTCAATGGTTTCTACACGCCCGTCGTGGAAGTAAGGAGCGCTTCTGCTTACATCGCGTAGCATTGGAACTTTAAACATCATTTTATCTTTTTCAAGGCCTGTAACTTTATAACGACCTAAATCTTCTTGGTGTGGATATTGGTTGACTAGCCCCATCTTCTGGTACATGTTTCCACCCAAGGTTGCACCATTGTGGCATGTTGAACAACCAGTGTTGATAAAGGTTTGTAAGCCCTTTAACTCACTTTTTGTCATGGCCTGATCATCGCCACTCATAAAATCATCAAAACGATCATTCGTAATCAGGGTGCGCTCAAATGCAGCTATGGCCTGAGCAATATTGTCGTAAGAGATAGCATTTTCTTTACCAAAGGCGTGTTTGAAACTTTCTTGATATTCGGCAATTTTTGAAATCTTTGTCTCAACAGCCTCTTCTGAAGGCATCCCCATCTCTACAGGGTTTAAAATTGGACCTTTGGCCTGTTCCTTCAGGTCCTCTGCGCGACCATCCCAAAATTGAGCCATCTGGAATCCTGAGTTCCAGACCGTTGGAGAGTTTCGATCACCCTTGGTACCAGGTAAAGCTCCCGGTGATGTCGTTTCATTGTCAACGCCCGAACCGTTGTAGTTCCCTACTTGATGGCAGCTGTTACAGGATTGGCTATCATTGACTGAAAGCCGTTTGTCCATGAACAGTGTTTTTCCAAGCTCAACCATAGCTGGGGTGTCATTCTCACTGCCTGGCATAGTTTCTGAGAGAGTGCCGAACATAATTTTTGATTGTTGACGTAATTGATTTATATCAACTTCGGCCATTGCCGTTGTTGATAGCAAGCTTGCTGCCGCTATCAAGCCGCCAATGATTGGAAGCTTTAGATCTCTTTTCAAAAAAATTATCTTAATCACTTTGGTATCTCTCCCACTTCTCAAAAAACAATGAAAACTAACCTACTTTTAATCAAAGTTAGGCGGTGCCACTATATAGGGTAGCTCGTTCAGCTGATACCATGATTTAGCAAAAAAATTGTTGATTTTTAGAATATCCAGAATTGTTCACAAAATATTTTTCAAATATTATTCAGAACTTGACCTATACATTGAGTGCACTGGATTTGGCGAGATTGAAATCTTGCTATTTACCTTTAAAAATTGCAGGGCAATTTCTGAGGTGGCGAGGAAGTGTAGGGTTGAGGGGATACTTATCGGTATCTCCAAAGAGAAATGATTCGCATTTCTGGTAGCCGGTTGGTGGTGTGATATTTTCTCGAACGATAAATGACTCCTTAACTACTTGCGCATGGGCTGCAGGGTTTATCGCAACAGTGGACGATAATATCGAGCAAGCGAAAAAAATGGTTCTCCGGAACAGTCCTAACTTAATCATTGTGTACTTTCTCCATAACCAGTAATTGGTCGGCGAGCAGATCCACTGCTTGCTAATCGCTGTTGGCCTTCGTAAGCGGGGCATAAACCCCACTACTCATAAAAGTATGTAATTTGTGTACCGCTTACGTAACAATTACATTTATTCTCGGCAACATATAGAAGAGTATTACTTTTTGTAAGTTATCCTAAGTTAAAATAACTGCTCAAAAGATAAGTAGGATACTGAATAATTTTTGGATTTAATGTATGGGGTGATATCTTAAGAGGGATGTAAAGTAACTGTTATCATTCTATACACGAGACACATAGCCTTTGATGCGGTGACTGTTGTTATAGGTTTTCACGATGGGTAAATTTTCCGTTAAGAAGAGTCCCAACAACTTTGGCTTCTTCTATCAAGTTGTCCGGTTCAATATCCCTTAGACTCTTTTCGAAAATTGCCATATCTGCATACTTTCCTACTTCTATCGAGCCTATTTTGTCTTCCATGCGCATCTGCCAGGCTGGTGCTACCGTATAGGTATGTAATGCTTGATCAATAGTCAAAGTAGGGCGCCATGGGGGGAATGCTGTTGAACCTTCAATAGATGGCTCTTTGTTAGTCATAGACTGTTGCATCAAATAGATAGGATAAGCACGATCAATGGGGGCTGCTGGTGTATCGCCAGATAAAGAGACATTGTCATACTTATTTGCCAGCTCTTGGTAAGGGCTAAGGGCCTCTTCAATATAATCACGTGGCATATATTGATAGATCACCTTGCCTTTTAGCCCCGCATCAAGTTCATTAACAAACATTGGAGTGGCATTAGTGGGAATGTTATTTTTTACGACTTTCTCTCGTGTTTCTAAATCCATCATAGAAATATGGTCAAGGCGATTACGTGCATCTGGGTAGTGTTTTTTTGCTTCTATGATAATTTCCGTAAGTCGTTTGATAAGACGGGCGCCGTCGGCATGTGTAATGACATCCAGCCCATTCTTATTAGCTCTGTTTATAACCTCAAAAATTCGATCAGGGGTGACACCATACTTACCCCATGTAGGTGCATCATCTTTATTCTCCGGTAAGTAGGGAACGAGTTGAGTGGCTCCGCGTTGATTCCAAGCTAGCTCAGGATGAATTTTAACCTTATCAACACGCACCATATCATCGTTATAGAGTGACTTCATTTCTAAAGTAAAATCAACAAATTCCTGAGGATCTGCATCTGGAAGTTTAAACATTGGCATCACGTTAAGACGCATCTGGGCTTCACCGCGATCTGCTCGCCGTTTCAAAATAGCCATGATTTCACGCATGTCTTCCATTGATAGTTCTGAACTGACAGCTGCCGCAGGTGTTACCAATCCAGGGACCATGGCTGTGGTGACTCCCTGCTTAGCAAGGAAACCTTGTAGTTTATCTATAGATTCAGGAACCATTTTTTCGGGTTGCCAGGCCCCAATTTTGATAAATGCATCGAAGAAAATGACCTCAATTCCCAAGCCGGTGATATTATTTTCTTTATCTCGCTCCCAAAACATTACACCGGGCTGAATGTCCGGGGTATTGTTATCAATCCCGGCTGCTCTAAGTGCTAGTGTGTTTAGTCCAGCATCGTGAACAGCATTTCCAATAGCAATGGTTGGCCGGCCAAGGTTCCATTTATCGAGATCCTTAGCCCTTGGCCCCCTGGCACCTATATTCGCTGGCATCCACCCAAATCCAATGAGAGGACCCTTTTCGTTGGGGTTTTCTTCGACATAATCTTTCAATATCCGACCAATGTCATCTACTGAGCGGGCGGCACTTAAGTCTACTCCCATAGTGGTCCATGCAGAAGCAACAACGTGACTGTGAGACTCAATAAAGCCAGGAGTGACATACTTTCCATTGAGGGCGATTACATCCGTCTTATCACCAATGTATTTTTTGGCGCCTTTATCATTCCCTACATAAATAATTTTCCCATTAAGTATGGCGACTGCTGTTGCTTTAGGCTGATTGGGGTTCATTGTCTCTATTATACCTCCAGTTAAGACCCGATCAGCTTTCTCTGAGTCGGTTGTGAAGGAGGATAGTAAAACAACACAAAGTGTTAGGTTTAGCAGGTAAAGTATATTCATGATAAATATGTGATTGATGTGGTCAGAGATGAATTCTATTTTTTTTAGATTATCTTCAGTTGTTTTATAATAGGGTAAAAGTCTATTTTTGCCTTAGAAAACCGCTGAATAATTCCGAACCAATTTGCTTTTGGATTAACTTTGAATGGCCCAATTTCCAACGAGACAAAGACAGCAATCTTTAGGGTGTCAATACTATTAATAACACGTAGATTGTTTTACGTAATATGCATTAGAGCGCAGAAGAGTTTGGCTGTTGTTGCTGACACCAAAAATCCAAGGTCTGTGAGAGCTATGCTGTACAGTCTTGGCTTAAGAAAAGCGAAATCATAATGGTGTGACTAAATTCCACGCGGGTAATTACTTTAGATTCTTTAAAGCATCTTTAAGGACTTCTTCTGGCGGCTCTTCATAGATTAATGTTGTTGATGGATTAACGTGACCAGCATTTCTCTGAGCTATTTTGACAGACTGCTTTTGCTTGTGAATTACACTTGTGATCAGAGTGCGTCGCCAGCTGAGTGAACTGGCTTTCTCAATTCCAGCCCAATCACAAAGCATCAAAGCATCAAAGCATCAAAGCCATCTTACTCAAAAGTTTTTCGGAGTTGCGTGAGTAATTTGGTTTTAGGAAATGACAGTCATCATTCATCACGGCCCTAACGGCTCGTTTAGATCCTTTGGCATTGTCCAACGCATCGCGGTTCCTGCTCTGCAGGAAGGGCGCACCGTTGTCACCAACATCAAAGGTTTCGATTACATCGATCGTATCTGTGAAGCCCTGGACGTAGACATTCCCCAGGATGAAGAGCTTATCTATATCGATACCCAGGGCAACGACAAAGCAAAACAACACCTCGCGCGCTGGTTCCACTGGGCCCCCTTCGATGCGCTGCTTGTCCTGGACGAATGTCAGACCATCTACAGGGAAGGGCGGGGCGGTTTTAATCCCGACTCTGTGACCATCCACCCTAGCGATAATGTTCCGCCGGTTACCTGGACCGACTCCGACGGCAACACCAAACACATGGAGCGCCCCAGCACTCTATGGGAAGCCTTCGAACGCCAAATACTGAGTTTGTATTCCGTCACCGCAACATGACTGGCGTTTTGCCCTGGAAGTTCAGGCCTTGCTGGAAGGAGATAAAGCATGACCCAGAGAACAACGGCAAAGCCGTTTCTCACCTCATCCAGGCGAAGGAGTACAGAGCAAACCCCAAAATCTGGAAGTGCTACAAGTCCACAAGAGCTAGCCGGATGACAATAGCTGCTCGTGAGGCTTTGTAGTACGTGCGCAGGGATAGGTATAGACAGGCAATGGAGACTTTGCGACGGATGTGCAGGAGCTGAAATCTTGGTTGATAACCCAGCGCCGTCTGGTTAACCTAACAACCAGGGACTTAAAACAAACGGAGAGCATCATGGGAGCACTACAGGAAATCATCGGAGAGCTTGATCTGATCACGGTTCGGTACGAACACCGCGATCAATCGTTCGGAAAACAGGGCCAGACTTGGTTATCGGAATTAGCTGCCAAGAAAAAATTGAAAACGTGAGGGGGATCAATGGGTTGCGTTAATTCCGATATTTGTGAATATCGGAATATTTATATTTGAGTGTTTTCCACGTATAATTGGCCGCATTCCAACAACAATTTAAAGCTTCTATGTCTGCCACCAACCAGCCGCCTGCGCCAATCATCGACAACCTCAGCAATCTTGAGAATCCATTTCGCTACACGAGCTTTTCATCGAGCCAGTATATTAACAAGCAGATTCCCGGTGCTGACACTGATCTGGAATTCGCGCTGAAGTTTCTCTACAGCTATAACGGCAGCCAAGCAACATTTAACAGTTACCGCCGAGAGATCGAACGATTGCTGCAATGGGCGTGGCGCGTAGAGGAAATTTCGATTATGACGCTGAAGCGTGAACACATTGAGGATTTTGTACAGTTTTGCATTGAACCGCCGATTGCTTGGATCGGTACCAAGAATGTAGCCAGGTTTAAAACCAGAAATGGTCAGCGCTTTGTGAATGCAGACTGGCGACCATTTGTGGTCAATGTTTCCAAGGTTGAGTTTCGAGCTGGCAAAACGCCTTCACTCAAAGACTTTCGTCCGTCCCAGGCTGCTATCAAGTGTATTTTTACCGCATTATCATCCTTGTTTGATTTCCTTTATCAGGAAGGCTTGGTCCCAGCCAACCCCGTAGCTCTCATCCGACAGAAAAGTAAGTTTGTGCGGCGCCAACAGCAAAACCAAGTCGTACGACGTATCAGTAATCTGCAATGGGATTATGTACTGGAAACGGCCGAAGTCATGGCTGAAATGTCACCTGGTGACCATGAACGTACATTGTTTATTATGAACGCCCTATTCGCCATGTACCTGCGAATCTCGGAATTGGTTGCCGATGAAAGGTCTGCACCTGTTATGGGCGATTTCAAGAAAGATCGCGACGGAAACTGGTGGTTCCATGTCACAGGTAAAGGTAACAAAGGGCGAGCAATCACTGTTTGCGATCAAATGTTGAATGCACTGAAACGCTATAGAATCCACTTACAACTGCCTGCTTTGCCGAGTATCAACGAGCAAACACCCTTGTTACAAAAGTCCCGCGGCAAGGGACCTGTTACCAGCACCCGACAAGTACGGATCATCGTACAGAGCTGTTTTGATGCTGCCTACCAGAGGATGGTTGAAGAAGGTTTGGGAGAAGACGCTGAGGACTTAAAAGCGGCAACAGTGCACTGGTTAAGGCATACCGGCATCTCAGAGGATGTAAAATACCGGCCCCGTGAGCATGTCCGTGATGACGCTGGCCACGCCAGTATGGCCACCACTGATCGGTATATTGATTCAGATATGCGTGAGCGGCACGAGAGTGGACGAACTAAACGAGTAAAGGAAGTGCGGTAGTAATACCGCCGCCCTACTCTACCGACAAGCCTCCATTTTAAATGACAGTCTAAGTTGTCGTAATCCAAAGTTGATCTGACATTTGGTAGTTTTCAGAAGGTGTTCTGTCAGTCCAAGGTCAAGCAATGTGATTTATTCGGCAGAAGGTATCAAGCCAATCAGTAGTAATTAGTTTAGCTTTAGATGATAGTATCGAATTCACGCCTTTTCAGCTATTAGCTACTAATACAAGCTCCTGCCATCTACAGACGGTATATCGCCAAACATTCCTTGTTCGGCGCTCCAACCACCCTCTACCAATAACAGGGTTTTGTCAGAAAATTTCTACATCTGTATTATCACTAATTAAGTGATCAGTATATTAACCGTACTCTTTTTCCAAAATGGAGCAAGTTAAATAGCTGGCGTGCGGTTGAGTTGCTGAATACTGGCAAGCAGTCCAGCGGCATGAATCCCGCGGCCTCGTGCAGCATTGGCCGCATTAGGGTCAGCTCGAGGTGGAGCGTAAGTCAAATTGGTCCACCCGTATAAACGGATTACGGAAGCAACTTTTTGCATAATGGCATTTCTCAAGCAGAGTTCGAGCTCTCCATTGGAAAATCCGATGCCCATATTCAAGGATCGAGATGTCCCTGAAAAATCCGCGTTTGGCTTACCGTTGAACCTAATAGTGAAACCACAAAAATCATCTTCCGACGATGCTAAGCGATTGTTTTGAGCCATAATGACACGAGCTAACTGTTGATGGCTCGTATTACCGCTACCTCTTCCTCCATGTACAATTGGAGCGACATTATGAGTGCCGACGAATTGAGGAAAAATATCATGCTTTATAGGTGTTCTCGTGTTGTAGTGCGGGTTAGTCCCGGCTGCGCCACATAAATCAATGATTCCAGTTGTGATTTCCATCACACCCGTATATGCGTAATTCAACTGTACAATCGCTAAATTACTGAGTGCAGACGGGCTTAACCTAACTGAGAACGGGTAACTTCTCAAATAGCCTCTTGCCATAAGGCGAAAACTCCTAAGATACAAAGCAGTAGTCAACTAATAGCAGCCCAAAACTGCTATCACACACAACCTTGTAAGACAATCCTTGTGGTACTCCATTTTGTAAGTACCGTTATTATTCAATTGCAATCCATTTTTATTCAAATCCATTGCAATGAGGCGATCGTACCGCCATGAAAAAAAAAGTCAATGCGATTGTAACTTTTTGCTTTGATGGAAGTCACATATCACAAACCTTTGATACTAGAAACGTCCTCATTGTCTATAATTTACTCTATCTATTCTGTTGATGACGCTCTAGGGCGTTTAGCTATTACTAACATGTGTGAGATAGCCCTGAAGCAGAATTCACACTTCTGCCATGCTGTTGAGAAAATTTGTCTCAAACTTATACGACAGTTACCATAAAAAACAAAAACAGATATAGAGCTAAATTCGTGCAAAAGAAAAAGTAATTGTAAATATATTAGTTATCGCAATGTATAGTGTCGCTAAGAGATCAACACCTGCTGTCAAGTTAGGTCATTCGGCTTTTCATGATTAAGAAAGATAATTGCTGGAACAATGCAAAATGCAAGTAAATTTTTGTTTACTTTTTGTGAGCAAGGTCAGTGGTAAGTAATATGTGGAATCTAAGTAAATCTAAGGTAAGTAATGGGTATCACTTTACTATTAATAATAATCGAGAGGCTGTTACATTTTATGAGGCGCTGAAGTACCTTCGGGATAACGCGAAATTTAGGAACTTTTTAATCTCTTCGCTTCAGGCGATTCCATATCAGGCGTATAGATGGGAGACACCAGGATTTACCAAGAAATCACTGCAAGGAATATTTGAGTTTGTCGTTTTAGATGCGCCATCTTTAGATCAAACACCCAACTCAAGCCCTTTCGAGGCATATATTCGTGATACATCAAAGTCCGTTGTTTGGTTTCAAAATCTTGGCAAAGATGCCACTATTGTAGTGCCTTCAAATCAAGAAACCGCTGTAAATTATTGTCACTTAGCCTCCTTTACCAATACAGCACCCAGTAGGCAGCAGCATGAACTTTGGAGTACAGTTGGTGGCTTAGGTCTAAAGCTAGCTTCAAATAATCCTGTTTGGTTAAGCACAGCGGGCGGAGGTGTTGCATGGTTACACATTCGTTTCGATAGTAGGCCAAAATATTATCATTATACAGAGTTCAGAAAGCCGCCCAATAAATAGATTAGTTTAGCCTAAACCTGACGCATATCCTTGAAACGCCACAGGTTGAACATTATTAGATTGAGTGCGCTTAGCACTTAACTTCATAATTCGCGTTTTCGCTTTTGGCGTATAGCGACGCTTAGTTAGCAATTACTGCGAATGCCGGTTTCATCGCTGCAGTAAACTTCTGCGTTTCTGTTACATACATTCTTTGCATAGAGCAAATACTCAGTTTGCTCAATTCTCTAATCTGCCAACGTAAAGAAAATAACGTCAGATATGCAAGAAGCTGTGATCCAGCAATCAGCATCAATCGTAAATATAAAATAATTATCTTTTGCGCTATCCCCTTGAGAAAACAATATTGATTTGAACAAAAACAGGAAGCAACAGCAGACAAGGCCGGAAAATAAACAAGTCACTATATTATTCACAAAACTCAACATACTCTCTTACCAGGAGCAAAAATGATAATAATAAAGTCATACCACAAAAATATACCCAAAAAGAACTTAGAGAAAAATAATATCCCCTCAAAAAATAAAAACTTCCCCACTGAAAAGAACTCCAATGAAGACCGCAAATCCAGCAGGCAACAAAAGCCTAATAAAAGTGACAACCCGACACCAGAATAGCTATACACCTCCTACTATTTGCACCTTAAGCTATTAATTAAAATTCTGGCACGGACTTAAATTATGGCACATCGCCGCTCAAAAAATAGAATATTCTTAATGGGCAGGGTAACAATTGACTTTGAGAGTATCGCCTAAAAAAACTGCAATAGCATTCAATGTCACTACCAGTGAAACTTGGTCTGACCGCCAATCCGGAAAAGCACAAGAAAAGACAGAAACACATCGCTGTATTGCGTATGGAAACAAGGCTGAATATCTGCTTAATTATGGGCGCAAAGGCTCGCTGATTGATCTAGAAGGAAAGCTGCAGCATCGAATGAGAAAAGATCAGCAAGGCAACGATCGTACTACTGCGGAAATTGTAATTAAGGATGTGCAAATTATTGATGATTGGAAAATTGAGAACTGTTAGTTAAATTTAACCCCTTATAACCTTCTTGATAGAGCATGCAGATATCATTCCCTTGAGTAATTCCGGCATCAGTATGAAAAGTAGTTTCAATAAAATGACCACCCTACTCTACTGTACATCCAGGTTTTATTATAAGTCACTATAAATTTCGCCCCTTCATTAAAGCACCAAAATCGGAATATGAGAAAAACTTATGGGCAGTGGTTACTTCGCATGCTTATACTACTGAGTACATCTACTGTACTTGAGTAAGACCAATTTAGGTACTAGCCCCTTGGCACCCCACATCTTAGTTGCGACAGTCATGCCTCTACTAATTAGGTTAAATTAGATAAACCATTTGCACGAGCCCCTCGAAGTCATTTTCTCAACACAGAAGCCCACAAATATTACGAAATAGTTAACGCTATATTTCATGAGACTGTAGAAACAACTTTTAAGAGCTTCGTGAGATCAGTTTCTCACTATACGCCATCTCTGTTTGACCCGATCAACAACAAGGTCTTACATTGCTGAACGAATTTTGAAGTTCGAACAGCCAGCATCCATTATTTCTTTTAGCCAATAATAATTTAATATGCGGCATCACATGAAACTTATAGGACCCCCTAAATTATATGATTAATTTTTAACGAAATATGTTCTTCCTCCAAAGAGTTACTTCTATTTGGTCAAAAAAAATAATATAGGACTTGATCATGAAGCTCAAAAAAATAGGTGTATGTATCGCACTTATGTTTGTTCTAATCTTACCAGCATACGCCCATGCAGGATTGTGGGACAAATTTACAACCTGGGTTGTTGATACTTGGGACACTGTTGAAGTGAGAGTTGAAGAGGTTATTGAGGATATAGTTACAACGGTAGAGGATGGTGTAACGGCAGCAATTGGTTTCTTTGTAGATACCGGTGAGTGGATATACGATGGACTAACGACCGTGGTTGAAGGTTCACTTAATTTCTTCTACGGCGTTGCCGATGGTACAGTCACGGCATTAAATTACTTCGGCCTGAATCTCGATATATCGGACTGGTTCACCACGGGGGGGCAGAATTCCGAGGACGGTGCGCGGCAGTGGAGCCTTACAGACTATGATACTTCCTCGCATCCTGCATATTTAAATGCCTTCCGTGATCGGCAGGTAGCTTATATCGAACGCGTTCTTGATTCAGCCAAAGCCGAACCTAATAACGATCATTATGTACTCAGGGCTTATTTTGATTTACCACTGGATAAAGAGGCTCTGGCTCGGGGGCTGACCGATCTTTTTACACCAGGAAAGCACGCTTACAAAAACCCTGATATGCGCCTGATAGAATATATTAGGCTATTGGCGGAGAGTGATGAGTACGATGATATTATCCTGAGTGAAATTATCAAACTCCCTTATTGGCAGGACGAAGATACTGAAGGAAAGCGAGTTTACACTTCTGAAAATCACGTACTTATGTGGCTATCTTCCAGCTGGTTACTATCTGAAATGGAAGGTTGGGATATAGGTGGTGGACCCGAAAAACTAAGGGAGCGTCTCGTACGTTATCTGGAGGTTAAAAAGCAGTTTGGAATATATGAGTCCACTTCAAATGTCTATAGCCCATTTTCCCTGACAGCATTGTTAAATTTATACGACTATGCCCAGGATACAGAGATTAAAACCCTGGCTGGACAGGTTGCCCTTATTTTTCTTAATGATATCGCTATGGTCACCAACGACCTTGGTGCTGCTATAGCCGTCGATTCAAGGACCTATGAGGGTGTTCACCAAGATCTTAACTTCTTGAATAATAAGTTCGCACGATATACCGCTTTGATTACTGGCAAAGGTCCACAAGATTTTACGGGTAGTACCCATATGGATATTTTTGCCATGACTACACTTGATGTAAGCAGTGTTGCCTATAATCGCCTTGAAAAACTGAATGGTGAGATTAACATAAGCTATTCTTCAGGCCATCCTATCTCTGAAGTTGATACCGTATGGGCTGGGTTGGACCTCCAAGATAAGTTGATTTTCTCTCAATCTGCCGGCGCCTATGCCCATCCAGAACTCATTGATGAGATGCTGGAATATTACCTGAATCCACTTGCCGGTCTGAACTTCTTTTTGGAAGATTTGATTGTGGAGTCTAACCTGGCAGATGACGTAGTCGATATGTCAGGTGTTCTTCTTACTGAAACCAGTGCACCTTTCACCACAAGCTCAATTATTTCAGAAAAAACCATGGATCTGTATCGCCATGGCAATGTGCAATTATCCTCATACCAGGATTTCCATGCGGGGAATGCAGGTTGGCAGCAGCTGCCCTGGATAGCAACAACCGGTACTATACCGGTTTACACTCGGTCAGGTGCGGAATACGGAGGCTGGAAGGCTGGTGGCCAGGAGCAAATGAACACGCACTTACCCTATATAAAGCAAAATGAGAATGTAGCCCTGGTTTTGTATAAACCTGCGATGGAGCTGCGCTTTATGGATGGTGTTAACAGAGCAACGGACTTTTTACCTGTAGATGACTTTCTAACTGCACCAGTAAATTTGCATTGGCCAACGGAGCAATTCGATGAAACAACCAGTTTCCAGAACTGGCTGTTTGCACGTGAGGGTGATGGTTATGTGGCTGTTTATCGTCACTGCCTGGATACCAAAACCTTTATTCGTAATGAGGAGGTTGTAGAAATTTACAGCTGTAGTGCTGATGAACAAGTCTGGGCAACAGTTGTTGGTAATACCCAGACTCACGAAAGCTTTAGTAATTTCATTTTCACTGTTTCGCAAGCCAAGATCAAAAGCAAATGGTACTGGAGCTGGGCAGAGACCCGCCATGTATGGGAGACAACTTTAGAGGTCGATGGAAAGACCTTAAGTTTTGGCTGGGAAGCAAACGTAGATGATTTGACTGATAGAGAAATGTGGGAACTGGCCAGTGCTAATAACACATCTACTATCGAAATGGCTTCGGTGAGTGGATTCCAGGTCAATAATGTAACAGACACAGAAACTAATACGGGTCATGGTAATTGCGAGAGTTCAAACGATGTGCTTTTACATCAAAATGTAAGCTTTAACGGTTTTGATCCAACAATATTACGTATGGCAGAGGCCGATAACGGTGAATGCTATCTGATTAACGTAGAAGACCAGTCACAAGATATGGAATTGATCCATGAAGGTGAAAAGGTCGATGTAGTGCGTTTTACTAACCGGCGCTTTGTTGGTGGTGAGGCTGATAAGGCTAACGGAATAAATCACGAATGGACCACTATAGAGTTGGACTTCAGTTATGAAAACCCTGTGGTGTTTGCTTCAGTCATTGGTATTGCCGGCACTGACCCGATAACAACTGAGATTCGCAATATCACTTCAACCAGCTTCGATGTGCGTGTTGCAGAGTTTGCCTGGAACGACGGCATCCATACATCGGAAGTGGTGCATTATGTGGTGATGGAGGCTGGTAGTTACTCAATTGCCAATGGATTGAAGCTTCATATTGGCGCTGTTGCACTGGAAGATAATTTGAGTGGCTCCCCGGACTTTGAAACTGTCGGGGTCGACTTACAGGATTACTTACTGATCAGCCAAGTACAAGGTAGTGACAGGGATGAAACACTAAGCACACGTGTCAGAAATAAGAAAACTGGCACATTTGAAATGAGCCTGATGGTACAGGAGGCAAACAGTAATAAAGAGGAAACTATAAAGGCAGTTGTAGGTTATATGGCTGTCGGAAAGCCCCCAGTTAAATCCTTAAAAGTGGCACTTAAAGGAGCCCATGGGAAGTATCTTGGCGCGGCAGGTAATGGAGGTAATGGAAAAACAGCCAACGCCAATGCCTCAGTAATTGGTAGCCATGAGACTATTGTCCTTACAGGAAATAGCCTGCAACAGGGTTGTCTGATTGACGGGGATGAAGTGTGGCTGCAAAGCACCGATGGTTATTATTACAGTGCCCAACAAAGTGGTGCTTTAGATGTCGATAGAACCGCTCGGTACAGCTGGGAAACATTTAAGTTGATCAATCACTCAGACAATTCGGGCTGTTTACAAAATGGTGACGTAATTTCCTTATACAACCCGGAACATGGTAACTATATCGTTGCGGAATCAGATGGCCGGGCTAATGCGAATCGCAAAGCATTAGGTTCCTGGGAGAAATTTGTTGTTTACGACCTAAACGGTAACTAACAAGCACCAAGCGGGCACCCACACCCATTCTTACTGGGTTTGGGTGCCCTAATCTTGGGGGATTATGCATCTAGAAAATTATTTGGTGGGCTTTTCAAGCTCCAAATTTTGGCTCCGGGAGCCCCTGAACACCAAGGCCATGAATAGCAAAAATACTACCTGGCTGCGGGTGGCGGGCCAGCTCCTCAGGAGTTACAAATGATTGCTGTGAAGTAACGTAGAGCGTTTCATAATTGTCGCCACCGAATGTGACACAGGTGGGACTCCGGATCGGTAGGTCAATCTCACGGTCAAGGCGGCCCTTAGGGTCAATCCTTAAAATCTTACCGCCAAGATTCAAAGCAAACCAATAGTACCCTTCAGCATCGACTGTTGCGCCATCTACAATCGCGGGCTTGCGATCTTCAACTGAAAAGAATGGCCTTCGATTACTGATATGGCCCTCATCCATATCCAAGTCAAATACATAGACCATACCACCAATGGTATCGCCGAAGTACATACGAGTGTCCTCCGGATCGAAGGCAATCCCATTGGAACATACAAAGGAAAAGTCCTTAGCAACCTTGCGCACGCTAAAATCAGGCTCAAGACAATATAAATGAGAGACTTTACCTTTCAATTGCGTATCCATACTACCGCACCAAAAACGCCCTCTTCGGTCAATTTTTCCATCATTTAACCGGTTTTGGGGTAAATTCGGTTCCGGATCAACAACTGTCTCAAACTCTCCTGTTTCGAGGTCAATGGTGCAAAACCCAGTATTGGCAGCACCAACTAACCCTCTTCCCTTACGGAAACCAAAGGACCCTACCTGCTCCGGCATTTCCCAGGTCTTTCTTTCACCAGTAGAGATGTTTAGCCGCCGAATCGATGGCCGCCGAGGCCCAGCTAAATCAACCGAAGGGCCGACATGATCCGCCCAGTAGATAGAAGTATCTTCTGCATGCCAGATGGGTGTTTCTCCCAATCCATCGTTACACTCCCAAAGGCATTCAATCTCCATTGTCAGAACCCTTCTTAATAGTTTCAGTAAATCTTAGACTTGAAATTTGGATGGAATAGGAACATCAATATCCTCAGTATGTAGCAATGCGGCCTCTATTCCAGCATGGACACCAAGTGCTGAGGTCTCTCTGGACATGCTGGGTGTACCAAGGTTTTCGGGCAAAGCTGCTACTTGAGGTAATTGCGGAAGGTGAATCCACCCTGCGCGTATATCCAGCTGATTGCTGGCAATAAAGTGCAAAACGCCATACATCAAGTGATTACAGCAAAAAGTGGCGGCATTATCCGAAATATCTGTAGGCACTCCAGCTTCACGCATTGCCCTTACCATAGCTCTAAGAGGAAGATTACTACGATAGGCTACCGGTCCATTGGCAACCGTAGGTGCGCCCTGCATCTCTACGCCACGATTGTCCTTCAGGTTATATCGAGTAGAATCGTTAAAATTTTGAGCAATTCGCTCTACAGTAACCATCGATCGCCCACCATATTCACCCATCATTATCACTATTTGTGGACGGAGCTCATCTATAGCGCTAGTTACTACGTCAATACACTCAAAGAAGCTACTAGGAACCAGGATTCCAAATACATCTGAATTCCCAATACGGGTACCATCCAAAACACGCATTACCGACTCTGCAGGATTTATTGGCGTATGCCCGAATGGTTCAAAGCCGGTCACTAAAACCTTTTTCATGACAATACTCTTTGAGCAGTTTGAAATTGGCCTTCAGAAATGTGTTGTCTGATTCTATTTCTCAAGAATAGAAACTTTTAAGGCCTCAGACTTAAAAGAAAGACTTTGCTGATGTGTTTGATTGGCACAATATGCCAATTAAGATGCTGTTTTGAACCATAGATCTGTAGAAAGACAGCAGAAGCGTTTTCAGATAGACGTGAACTGGGGCTCCATTAACTAAAGCCCTATCTGTAGGCTTATACCTGGGCATGTCGTCCAATGCCTGGCGACACGCGCCCTCGCTGAGGGTGGGTGTATTTAACACCCACCCTCATATCACACCCCCTGTAATGCGCCACCAGCAAGTGTGATACGGTGCATCAGGCGGAACTGGCCTGGATAATCATTTTCCGCGGAATGCCAGGTAGAGCGGTTATCCCAGAATGCAACCGACCCAGGCTCCCAATTAAACCGACAGGTAAATCCATTGGTAAGCACATGGGCGAACAGGTAGTTAAGGAGTGGCCTGCTCTCCTCCGGGGTCCACCCCTCAAAGCAAAGGGTGAACCCTGGATTGACGTAGAGAATCTTGCGCCCAGTATCAGGGTGTTGTATCACTACCGGATGTATTGCCTCGCCCACATCATCAACGCCGCCAAGTTGCGAAGCAAGGTCTGTCGACTGGTAGTAACCGTCTTCACCATAAACATGCACATTAGAATGCACGGCTCTTAGTGTTTCCAGCGTCTTCTTAAGACCGTCGGACAAACTTTCATAAGCTTTTTGCAGATTAGCGAAGTGAGTATCGCCGCCGGTTTTGGGTAGCTCCCTGGCTACAAGGATGGAACCTAAGGCGGGTTTTTGATCATAAGAGTGGTCTGTGTGCCAACCGCCGCCAATATTAGTCTCCTGATCTTTTTCCTTACGTACTTCAGCAATGCCAGGGTATTCCTGTGTGTGTGTGAAAAACTTATTAATAACAATTTCACCCCAGCGGTGGGCGAAGGTTAGATGATCATCGGGGGAAAGGGACTGGTTACGAAAAAACAACACACCATGGTCGGCGAAGGCCCGGCGTAGATCACCAAGCTCGGCATCGGATAAATTGGCCAGCTGTACGCCTTCCACGAGTGCACCACAGCCTTTTGAATACTGGGAGATGTTCATGATAGGAATCGCTTTTTTTAGATGTCACCCGCATAATAAATTATTCAGCAAGATGATCAACCCGATATAATGAACTTCAGGCGTTCCTTAAAATAATATCAATTCATCTACAGATTCAATCATTAGCCTGTTTCAAATAGTTGCTTATATTTTCTGACCCTTTAAGGTTGATATTAACGCCATCCTATGTACATATTTGACCTATGACTACCAAGAACTCAATGTCATTTTCATCTAAATACGTGGTCATTTTGGGTATAAACATTCAAACTTACAGAGTTAACCTATGATTTAGCATTGCTATTTCGAGCAGTGCGAGCTTCCTATATTAAAAATTAAATAATAACTACTAAAATAAAAGCCAAAGAATAAAGTTATTTACATAAATTAACAAAGTTTAAAGTTACTGAGATGAAGTGAGCAAAGACTTAAAGATTCATTTCTCCAGGATGCATATAGATACTGGCATAGGATTGGAAAAAGCTGCCCAATTCCAGCAGGTAAACTATTTTATTCAAACAAATTCTATCGAGTATCCTATTGTTATTGCTTGGGGTTTTACCCACAGATTGATAATGATGGTTGGACACAAGGTTGCAATTAGAGGGTTGTCCGTGCCTATCTATAAACACTGTGGTCTATAAGTAATCTAACGATACAAGTTACTTTTGCGAAAATCCGCAAAAGTGTGCCATTTACTGCCTGAGAGTTCAAATTTCCATCATGTTGCCGCTAAAAAATAAGCGCATTCTCTCCTTCGAAACCTGGGGAGCAGGTTCCTTCCATGGCACTCTGTTAGCCATGCTGGGCGCCGAAGTAATTAATATTGAGGATCCCAAACAAAGTGGGAACCCCTTAAGAAGAATGGGCACATTATTCCTTGATGAGAGTCAGGAAGATAATGAATCTGGCGAGTCTACTTTGCACAATAAGAAGAGCCTGGCCCTGGATATCAGGTCGGCAGAGGGGAAAAAGGTCTTTCTCAGTCTTGTTGAGAAATCAGATGCAGTAATCGATAACTTCCGCGGTTCCCTGCCGGAAGAATTAGGAGTTATTTATAGGAAGTTAAAAGTCGTCAACCCGAGAATCGTTTGTACACATCTTTCAGGGTATGGCCGGGACAATGAAAGGAAAAGTTGGCCTGGCTATGACTTCCTTATGCAGGCTGAAACAGGCTGGATGTCTGTAACCGGCGAGCCGGGATCAATACCTACCAAAGTTGGTGTATCTGTTGTTGATTTATTAGGCAGCGTGTATGCCGCCCTGTGTACAGTCTCAGGACTGCTGCGTACCGAAATTACAGGAAAAGGTGGCGACTTTGATACTAACTTGTTCGATGTTGCACTGAACTGCTTGTGCTATCAAGGCCTATGGTTTCTCAATGAGGGGATAGTTCCAGGAAAGCAGCCTCGCTCCGCACACGCATCACAAGCACCGTGCCAATTGGTAAAAACCGCCGATGGCTGGTTCTATGTAGCTTGTTTAACACAGAAGTTCTGGGAGATTCTGTGCCAAGAACTGGGGGATGATTCTCTTAAGCACGATGCACGTTTTCTAACCAACGAGAGTAGAATGAAGCACCGGGAGGAGCTAACGGCATCGCTTGACAATCATTTCCAGAAGAAAACAAATGCTAACTGGGCTGCCCAGATGGAAGGTAAGGTTCCCTGCGCACCCGTTTATGATATTGCACAAGCCCTGGACAACCCCTACGTCCGCAACAACGATAAAATTCTCTCTGTTCCCTACTCCCGTAGTACAGATCGCAAAAGTATTGAGTTCCTCTGTGCGCCTTTTTCTATACCGGGTACGCCCTCGGTGGAATTCCAGACAGCACCTCTTTATGGTGAGAATACACGAGACATTTTAATTGAAGCTGGAATAACAGAGAAAGAAATCAACAATCTCCAAAAAGCTGGAGTTATCTTTTGCCAATAAAGTAAATTCACAACAACATCGAATCTATATCAACTTGACCACTTTTACAATTAGGAGACCTGTTCCGCATATCCTTGATTACCTTAAGCACAGTTCATGTAAAAATTATTTTAAATGGTTGGCTATTTCAGGCAGTATTCCTTTCAGGTGCAGTCAAAATCAAGATTGATTTTTTAGAGCAAACTTTATTAAATACGGAAAAAATTAACTAAAATTTTTTCAACTTATACTCTGGCCCGGAAGGCAATCACAATGGATATAGAAGTACTTGAAAACCCAGCACAAGAATTAATCGACTTTCTGGATAAAAAACTTGATGAATTCAACTGGAGAAACTGGGAAGTTAAAGAAAGGCTTCCCCTTGCTGTTCAGATTAGAAATGCCTCTGGTGAAGTGATAGCCGGAGCAGCCGCAAGGTCATTCGGTGATTGGCTATTACTAGACACTTTGTGGGTATCTGAAGAGCTAAGGGGGCAAAATATTGGTAGCCAACTATTGAGCAAAATTGAGATATCCGGTAAACAACGTGGTTGTAAAAAATGCTTACTAGATACTTTGAACTTCCAGGCCATGCCATTCTATAAAAATCAGGGCTATGAAGTTAAGTGGGTTCAAGAGGGATACCCTAAAGAAGGATGTAAGTACTTTATGGTCAAGGAGCTGTAGTCTGAGCAAATAAAGAGGGCTGGCATAGTGCCATCCCAGATTCACTCAAACTTGAACACAAGGATAAGTATCAAGGAGCGGTCGCCCTATTGACTGTCATTGACGGAAAATTAATCAAATGATCCCTATCTTCAGCTGGAGACATCTAATTGAGATAACTTCACTGAAAGTTTCAGCTGTTTAGGCTAATTTATCTTGTGAATTTGGGCACCTACTGACAAAAAGGATAGCCTGATGCAAATAAAAGCGCCTACAACATCAGATGCCCCAATGTGGGACCTCTTAATGGGTAATTACACCTTTGCCTGCCTGATGGTCTCAGCTCAGCTTGATATAACTGGGCTTATTGACGGTGGCTTTGATACCTGCGAGAAGCTGAGCAACAAACTGCAATTAAGCCGTAAAGGAATCTACCTGTTTATCTTGCTGCTTCAACACTTAGGGTATATCAATGTTACACGCAATCAATTAAAAAATACGGAACTCGCCAAGCAGTATCTGGATAGGAATAGCCAGTACTACTGGGGAGAAGTTCTCCTGGATCCGTTCAATATTTATAATGTAAACCATCTTAATAAAAAGATTCTCACCAGCCTGAAACATGAATACGAGCTTGAATGCAGGGGTCGCTCTGTAACAGATATGTGGCGACATGATGAAATGGATGGTGATTCAGCGGCGGCTTTCACCCACCTGATGCACTCACAAGGTTTTGCCTCAGCTGTTTCAGCGGTTCAGAATGGTGCCTTTAGCAATATTCAAACCTTACTCGATGCTGGTGCTGGGTCAGGCACTATCGCATTGGCATTTTGTGATGCATATCCGGAACGCAATGCTCTTCTTTTTGATCTTGCTCCTGTCTGTATGACAGCCAAAAAATATGTAGATAAGTTTGCTAAGAAGCAACAGATAAGCATAGTAGAGGGAGATTTCTTCAAGCAAGATTGGCCAACTGGTTGCGATGGGGTCTGTTTTAGCAATGTGCTGCACGATTGGAAACCAGACACCAGCATAGAGCTATTGAGTAAGGCTTACGCGGCCTTGCCAAAAGGCGGTAGTGTCCTTATTCATGACATGCTCTTTAATATAACCAAACTTACTCCAGTTTTATTTAGTTTTCATCTTTTCATGAATCATGGAGCGCAACTCCTCTCTTTAGAGGAACTATTCCAGTTACTTAATCAAGCAGGATTTGAGAACCCTCAATGTCATAAAGCACTTGGGTATTTTGCCGTAGTCTCAGCTATAAAGCCGTAACTTAAACAATGGGAGAGATTCTAATGTCCATTGGGCATTTAGACTGGCAAGAAGTCTTATCACAGGCTCAAAAACTTTCCCGGCTTGGCGCTTTGACTGTGCCGGATTCCGCCTCAAAAATTGAAGACCTTCACATCAGCGGCCCCGAAGAAATTCTCCAGGTATCAAAAGCGAATGCAATTACGGCCGGCGCAATCTTGATGTCTAGTGGAGGTACGACCGGAAAACCCAAACTTACTTACACTCCCTATCACCAAGCTACTGCGAGACTCCTAAGGGAATGGAGACCTCTTGGGCCAGACAGCGTAGTACTAAACCTCTTCAATCCCGGCCGCTTGTGGGGAGCCCACTATTTTATCCAGACCCTTGCCGAGAAAAGCCAGTCAGTAAGCGCACCCACGGGCCCATTTATCCCATCGGAACTCACAGCCTGGTTAGAAGTATTACAAGATGTTGGCGTAAATACACTAGCTGGCGCACCTACAGGCCTCGCCGACTTCGCCCAGGGGCTAAAAAACTCAGGCGGTAATCTCCCTATCCATACGATCATTTGGATGGCTGAACCCTGGACGAAAGCCAAATACGATACTGTACAAAGCGTGTTTCCAAACGCTGGCTTCTGGTGTGATTACGGCTCCGTGGAAACCAATAGTATTGCAATAAACACGCCAAAATGTGACTTGGAAAAGTATCATTTGCTTGAAGGACAGCTCATTGAGCCGAGCGAGCAGGGTGCATTACTCACCCGGATAGGTAACGACTGGACGGTGCCATTAATACGCTATCGCTTAGGAGATTTAATACAGCAAACCACTTGTCGGTGTGGCCGCCCAAGAGCGTTACTGGTTGAGGGGCGTGCAGACGATGATGTGAGCCTATGTAGTGCACTATTAAGTATTGGGCAAATACTTGATATCGCTACAAGGGAGAATGACGTGGAGGAGGCCCAGCTGGTTCTCACCCAAAATGGGGAAACACGTAAATCTGCAAGCGAGCTTACATTGATATTTACCGGCAGCGCCGATCCCGAAGTGATTCGTAATCGAGTGTTGACAAGGATTCACAACTTGGCATCGGTTGCACAGCAATACCCTGGAGCCTTTATCGTAAAGCAAGTTGAAAGGCTGAGGAGAGTCAAAAGGACTAACAAAGTGCCTCCCATCGTTCATATAAGTGATAGCAATAAATAGACCTCTCTGGTTTTAGTGCTCAATGTAGGGGGGGGAGTACTGTGTTTAATTGATAAGGAGCTACCCTTAATGTAAAAGGAAAATGACCATGTCACTATCAAGCCTCCTTATACCCACATATATACAAATGTTACAGGCTTTATCGAGCTGGCTGGATAAGGCCTGTAAGCAGCTCCCTGAAAAAGAGGCTCAAGAGTTGCTGTCTGCCAGACTCACACCGGATATGTACCCTCTTTCATCCCAAATACGCTTTGCGTGCCTGCAAGCTCAAGAGGCCCAATTTCGCTTGAGAAGAGAGCTTTTTCCCGACCATTTAGACCACTTAGCACGCGAAGGTCAGAATGCAGGGGCTCAACCAGGTTCTATTTCAGCAGCTTGCACACGAATCAACGAAGCACTAACAGTTCTGCGCAGTCTTGAACCCGGTGCGCTTGATATGTGTACTGATCAAATGATCGAATTAGAGCTTCCAAATGGAATGACTTTCGATATGACAGGCGAGCAATATGCGAGAGATTGGGCCCTTCCCCAATTCTATTTTCATCTTAATACAGCATATGCCATTTTAAGGGCGCAGAAGATTGATCTTGGAAAAGCGGACTATGTCCAGCATGCATTTACTTATCTTAGGATCTACCATCCTGAACACGATTAATATATAACTATTCAAGCATTTATCAGAAACTCCTGTATACCTCACACTTTTTCACAAAAGAACTGCTTAACTTACAGACCAAAATTAAACACCCAAATCGTCAATAGGAAAATATAAAATAATATAGCAATGAAATTTAGAATTAATTTAAATATACTATTCGCCGCCATCATATTATGCCCGGCCCTTATTGCCTGCTCTCAGAGAATTGCCAGCCTTATAGAAAGCTCAGAGAGCTTTCCTTTTACTGAAATAATCACCACAGAGAAAATTGAAGATTTAGGTTTCAATAAGGAGAGGTATTGCCCAGCAAAAAAAGATGTTTGCATCAGCTATTATTATGGACCACCTTTAAACAAACAAAAACTTCAATACTCTGTCAAGTTTGAGGCAGATGGCAATGAAAGTATTGTAAACCTTAATTTAAATAGGGATTCTTTAGAAAAGACATTTTCTGGCACTGTATTTTTATTACATGGGTTTCGTGCTTCCAAAGAGTTCATGCTGAATTCAGCACTATATTTTCGCTTTCTTGGATTCCAGGTTGTTGTCCCAGATCTTCTCGGCCATGGTGACTCAAGTGGTAACAAAAAATATGGGGTTGATGATAGTAAGTATATTAACTCCCTTATCGATAAACTGATCGAAGAAGGAGTGATCAAGGATGAAGATATGTATATTGTCGGGAGTTCAATGGGTGCATTAACAGCTGCATACATCTCTAATATGAGAGTAGATATCAGTGGGGCTATTTTATTAGCGCCCATGCTCCAATTTGATCAAGCCTTATATAATTACGCGAGGGTTAGTCACCCATTGCTTAGCAGAATTATCCCAGAGAAAGACATTCGTAAAAGTGCTACCTTAGCTCTGAAAAAATCGAATATTGACCTGGATCAAACAAACATATTGCCTCTTATAAAGTCCTCAAAGGTCCCTGTGCTTCTAATATCCTCAGATTCAGATCGTATTTCTCCTTACAGCAACTATCAGGGCCTAAATAAAAAAAATCTCGAGTTAATCCAAGTTCACAATAGGAATCATTTGAGTATGACTACAATAGGACAGAGCGAGCATAATGCAGTTATCAAGTGGCTCAATACAAATAGCGCATATTAACTTTAGGGCCAGAATACTTTCTAAAGTCATTGAATCAACAATTGCCCCATTGAAATTTTTATTGGGAGCATAAGAATTGTACTTTAATGCAATGGATATTGGATCTCCTTAGCCATACCCCACATTTTGTAGTCTGTCGGCATTTTGGAAAGATAATTCAGTGTGCGGTAGATAAGGCTTTTTTCCATCTGATCTACTCCCAAAGATTTGCTCCACCCTTCCGCCGCCAGCCGGTAACTCATAACGATCAAGAGGAACTTTTGTTCGTTGGATAGGCCACTACCATGTCCGTTTATGAGTAAGTGCATTGATACAAGATCATAATCCAGGTCAAATTTGGATTCATTAACTTGAATATTGATTTGCGCAGAGCGCCCAGACACAGAAGTTCCGCGAGCCACTATCTGCATATTATCAAGATAAAAGGATACATAGGCATTGTTGGCTTCGGAGTTGTTTACATATCGCCCTCGTAGGGCCAATTCCCTGATCTGCCTTCTGGATATTTCACCCCTCAACCAAAGATCAGTCATTTTCGCGATTGGACTGTAGTTTTGTGGTTCGGTCACAAAGTCTTCAGATAGGGCGGGCAGTGAAAAGAGAAATGCGACAAGACAAGTTAAGATCCATCTTCCAGCCATTGTTACTACCACAAAATCAAGGCCTTGCCACATGATCAATAAGCGAGTTATCAATCATAGGTAAGTATAATCAAGAATGAAAAACCCAAGTGTCTCAATGCGGGAAGCTAGAAGCCCTGACTGGCGTTTGAAGACTACCTAATTTTTCGCCACTGCAAATCCTTTTTCCTTCATATCGTTTTGAGATTGGCTTTAACCAGTCGATATCGGCTCCTTGGGCTTTTTACAGCCCAATCGAAAGCAGTCTAAGAGGGACCTCTACAAAATTGACGAGAGTCATTACAGCTCCTTGAGCCCTCGGCAGAACCATTTACCCTAACGGGATGCGCACTACCGTTTCCTTTACTTAGTGTCATAGGCCCTAGAGTTACAAAATGGGCTCGATTATCTCGCCTTTGTCGAACAGACTGTCCTTGTTGTATGATTTATAGGTAATGAAGAGCTACCCATCCACATTCCGCGCCAAGCTAGTTGCAATGGCGGCCCTGCTCCTGCTGATGTTCCAGGTGCAGACCGTGCTCGCTTGCGAAATGATGGATAGCCCGGAGCCGGCAGCAGAATGCTGTTGTGACCACTTGGCCAAAGGCTCTCAATCAGATGAAGATTGCTGCGAGTATGATGCCCAGGTCTCCCTCAAGACCTCATTAGATGACCATGAAGTCGCTCTCACAGCCGCCTTCCTGCACCTTGAGTTACCCCAGTTAGCACCTCCGCCATCCTATCGGTGGCCCCAGATTTTGGCTCCGCCAGCGGAATCACCTGACTTCGAACCCCTTTCTTCTCATGCCTCTCCAGGTAATCGTACCTGGCTTGAAACTCTGCGCTTGCGTATCTGATCACTCCCTCTCTCTGATGTGCGGAATATCCCGCAGCCTCATTGTTGCTGACGGGCTTCAGAAAGATTGTTCCAGGAGTGAACCCTTTGATTTCCCAACAAGCCATTGCTACCCCCAGTAGCAAAGAAATGGTCGGTGCCTTTGGCGCCCAAATACTCATCACTTCCTTTTCTGGAGGTGTGTTATGAGCCGCTCAAAAATGCTGGGCTTAGTTGCTTTCGCTGTATTTCTGGCGGTCGGTACCGCTTTCTATTGGAAGAAAACAGCCGGATTGGTTGTATCCGACAGTGTGGAGTTTATTCCTGCTGGCCCTTTCCGGATTGCGGTATCCGTGGACCCACTGCAGCCTCGCGCTGGCAAGAACCAGATTCGTATTGAAGTGAGAGATATGGAAAACCGGCCAGTTGCAGGCGCCGAAGTCCGCGCAGTGGCTGAGATGCCTGCCATGGGTGCCATGCCGGCAATGCGTGCTCAAGCCGAAGTCTATGAAACCAGCCCCGGGGTATTCTCAGGGGAGATAGAGCTTGCCATGGTAGGCTCTTGGCCCATGGTGGTTGATGTGGCAACTGGCCACGATCGCCATGTAGACCTGGCCTTTGACATGAGCACCAACCGCAAAGGCTTGCGCTTAAAGTCAGCACCGGAAGCCTCCGATACTGCTTACTACACATGTGCCATGCATCCTTCTGTCCGCGCTGCAGAGCCCGGTACCTGCCCCATCTGCGGTATGGACCTGCAGCCAGTTAGCCACGATGAACTCGAAAGTGGCAGCATCGTGGTAGATAGCGGTCGGCGCCAAGCTATTGGCATCAAAACCGGTATCGTCGAACGACAGCCTTTCGCCCTACCCATCCACCTGCACGGCCAGGTGACCTATGACGAAACCCGTTTGCGGGATATCAGCCTGCGCTTCGACGGCTGGATTGGTGAGTTGGATGCGGATTTTGAAGGCAAGCAGGTTGAGCGTGGCGAAGTACTGTTCTCTGTTTACAGCCCGGAGCTACTTGCCGTCCAGGATGAATATCTGAAAGCGCGCCGCCGTGGCGATGCCTTGGAGAAAGCGGCGCGAAGGCGCCTGCTTCTGTGGGGACTATCAGAAGAGCAAATCGACTGGCTGGTTGAACAGCAAAAAGCTCAGGACTATATCCCGATCTTTGCACCTGCCGGTGGTGTCATTATTGAGAGGAACATCGTTGCGGGTTCTGCATTCAAAAAGGGGGACAACCTCCTTCGTATTGCCGACCTCAGCCAGGTTTGGATCGAAGCCCACGCCTACGAAGATCAGCTGCCGCTGATAGAAAAAGGTATGCCGGCCAAGGTGCGTCTAACCAACGTCTACCATGAAGAAATCCCAGCCACTCTCACTCAAATTGACCCTTTCCTGAATCACAGCAACCGCAGTGCACGGTTACGTGTGACCCTGCCCAATACCGACGGTGAACTTCGGCCAGGGCTGTTTGCGGACATCATGTTGAGTGCCGAGCTGGGAAATCTCCTGGTGGTACCCAGAGATTCAGTGCTGATTTCCGGTAAGAAGCGTATCGTCTTTCGGGACCTGGGCCAGGGCCGTCTGGAGCCCGTACAGGTACGCACTGGTTACGGTGACAGCGAACGAATTGTGATTCGTTCTGGCCTCCAGGCTGGGGATAAAATTGTCACCTCTGGAGTATTCCTGATCGCGGCAGAAAGCCGCCTCAAATCAGGGGTACAACAATGGTAAATTCCGAACCCAAAGGGCTGATTGCCCGAATTATTGGGGCCTGTGCCGGTAAGCCCGGGATCACTCTGATGCTTGTTGCTATCGCCGCCCTGGCCGGATATCGGGCGCTAACCAGTGTTCCCCTGGATGCTATTCCGGACCTGTCTGACGCCCAGGTGATTGTGATGACAGACTGGCCAGGTCGCAGCCCGGATCTGGTGGAGGATCAAATCACCTACCCGCTTTCCACTGCAATGCTAGGGCTGCCCAAGGTCAAATATGTGCGGGGCCAGAGCTTTTTCGGTCTCAGTTTTGTCTATGCCATCTTTGAAGATGGCACGGATATTTACTGGGCCCGTTCACGGGTTCTGGAGTACCTCAACCAGGTAGCTGACCAACTCCCCGAAGATGTTCAACCTACTCTAGGCCCCGATGCCACTGGAGTCGGCTGGGTGTTCCAGTACGCACTGGTTGATCGAAGCGGTAACAACGACCTGCAAGAGCTGCGCGCGCTGCAGGATTTCAAATTGCGCTATTGGCTCACTTCTGTCGAGGGCGTTGCCGAGGTCGCCTCGATTGGCGGCTACGAAAAGGAGTACCAGGTCCAAATCGACCCCCATCGCTTGCAGATGTTCAAGGTCCCACTTGGCAAAGTGGTCGAAGCTATTCGCCGCAGTAACAACGATACCGGAGGGCGGGTATTGGAGATCGCAGGCCACGAGCACATGGTGCGAGGGCGCGGCTATATCCGCAGCATCGATGATCTCAAAGAGGTAGTGATCGGGGTCAATGCGGCAAAGATTCCGGTAACCTTGGATCAAGTAGCGGATATTACCCTGGGGCCCGCAATGCAGCGCGGCATTGCCGAACTGGACGGCGAGGGCCAGACCGTAGGTGGCATCGTAGTGATGCGCTACGGTGAAAATGCCCTAAAGGTTATTGAGAGAGTTAAAGAGCGTATCGAGCAAATCCGTGCAGGCCTACCGGAAGGCGTTGAGCTGGTAGTAACCTACGATCGCTCACAATTGATTAATAGCGCGATCGACAATCTCAAAAACACCTTGATTGAAGAGATGCTAGTGGTCGCCGCCGTGATCGCTATTTTCCTGCTCCACGCCCGCTCCGCATTGGTAGCTGTAATCACTCTACCGATTGCTGTTTTACTGGCCTTTATTCCACTGTCCCTACAAGGGCTTACCGCCAACATTATGTCACTGGGAGGTATTGCCGTAGCCATCGGTGCCATGGTGGATGCGGCAGTGGTAATGGTGGATAACATCCACAAAAAGCTGGCAGCCGATGGCGATAAGGAGTTGTCTCCGGGCGAGAAAAGAACGCTAATCGTTCGGGCAATGCAGGAAGTCGGACCGAGTATTTTCTTCTCCCTGATTATTATTACGGTTTCTTTCCTGCCGGTATTCGCACTGGAAGCTACCGAGGGCCGATTATTCAAACCCCTCGCCTATACCAAAACCTACAGCATGGCTTTCGCCGCCCTATTGGCAATCACCTTGATTCCAGCCCTCGCTGTACTGCTAATGCGCGGGAAAATTCACACCAGGGAAAACCCAATTTCCCGCGCCTTAGTTCATACACTGCAGCCAGTGATTCACTTCTGCGTACGGCAACGCAAAGTTGTAGCCACTCTCGCAGTATTAGCTCTGGTTTCCGTGACCTACCCCATCAGCAAGTTGAGTGGTGAATTTATGCCACCGCTCAATGAAGGCAGTATCCTGTATATGCCTACCGCGCTACCCGGAATGTCCGTTACCGAAGCGGGAAAAGTTTTGCAGCAAATGGATGAAGAACTGAAAACCTTTCCGGAAGTCGAGCGTGTCTTTGGCAAAATTGGCCGCTCCAATAGTGCTACTGACTCTGCACCACTATCCATGGTGGAGACAGTGATTACCCTAAAACCCAAGAATGAATGGCGCCCCGGTATGACCTGGGACCAGCTGCTGGCGGAAATGGATGAAAAGCTGCGCTACCCCGGTATGCCCAATATTTGGTGGATGCCAATCCAAACCCGTACTGAAATGCTCGCCACAGGCATTCGCAGCCAGCTGGGCATTAAAGTCTTTGGAGATAACCTGGAGGAAATTGAGCAGACTGCTTTGGCCATCGAAGAGGCTTTGCGCAGCGACCAGCGCACGGCGGAACAAACCCGTAGTGTTTTCGCCGAGCGCCTAACCGGCGGATACTTCCTGGACTTTGATATTGATCGCGCACGGGCGTCCCGCCACGGCCTAAATGTGCAGGATATCGAGGATGTGATTGCCGCAGCAGCGGGCGGCCTGGCCGCAACCCAAACCATTGAAGGCCGCGAACGTTACGATGTACTGGTGCGCTATGCCCGCGACTATCGGGATACTCCCGAACAGCTGGAACAAATCCTGGTCCCCGCCTCTGATGGCTCCCAGGTGCCCCTGAACCAACTGGCTGATTTGGATTTCCGAACCGGCCCACCCATGATTCGCAATGAGGATGGGCAACTAGTTGGCTTGGTTTTTGTCGACCTGAAAAGCGATATCGGCGTCGCAGATTATGTCAATCGCGCAAAGCAGGTTGTCGCCGACCAGGTTAACTTGGTTCCAGGCCAACGTATCGCCTGGGCCGGCCAATACCAATACCTGGAGCGCGCCAAGTCCCGCCTGCAATGGTTGGTACCCCTGACTTTGTTGGCTGTATGCTTCCTTTTATACCTGCATCGCGGCCGGCTGTCCGACACCCTGTTTGTGCTCACTGCCATGCCAATGGCACTGATCGGCGCCTTCTGGCTGCTGTACCTGCTCGACTACAAACTGAGCGTTGCTGTATGGGTCGGCATGATTGCCATGGCTGGTCTCGCCGCTGAGATGGGGTTATTAATGCTGCACTACTTATCTGCCGCCGGAAATAACTCTGAGCGCGGCAATACTGCGACTGTTGCCCAAGCAGCAGCCGGACGTATTCGCCCGATGCTAATGACCAGCCTGACACTGTTAATTTCATTGATACCAGTGATGATTTCCGATGGCACCGGCGCAGACGTTATGAAACGGATTGCAGCGCCCATGGTGGGCGGCACCATAACCACACTGCTATTTGTGCTGTTAGTAATGCCCGGAGTGTTCTACCAATGGAAAGCTCGCGAAGTTAAGCAAAGCCGACGCTAGTAAATTGGGGGGCCGGGTTTATGCGGTGCCCCAATACTCCTCTCGTAGGAAGGTAATCTGGACGGGAGTTCCTTAGGCTGGAACAAGGTGATTCATAGGTTTCCCCGGGGTTAACTGTTAAAATTCCTTACAAAATTTATATTGCCCAGACTGTAAAATTGCAGCGACAACAAATGCTGAGAAAGTGAAATTCACTTTACTGGCTGCTTGTGTAATGCGCCTATTTGACATTTAACGACTCCAGGATTTACCTTGACCACACCTTTTTCCGATCTCCCCCTAAACCCCGCCCTGCTGAAAAACCTGGCGTCACTCAACTACAAATCCATGACCGAGGTTCAGGCCAAGACGCTCCCGATCATGCTGGATGGCAAAGATGTTATCGCCCAGGCAAAAACCGGTTCCGGAAAAACTGCGGCTTTCGGTTTGGGGGTGTTGCAACGGCTCAATGTCGGCCGGTTTCGGGTTCAATCGCTGATTCTGTGTCCGACACGTGAGCTGGCAGACCAGGTTGCCCATGAACTGCGCCGACTGGCGAGGGCAATTCACAACATTAAGATTCTCACTCTCTGCGGCGGCATGCCCTTCGGCCCTCAAATCGGCTCCCTGGCACATGGTGCACATATCATCGTTGGCACCCCCGGGCGTATCGAAGAACACTTACGCAAAGGAACGTTGTCCCTTGAGAATGTCGATACGCTGGTCTTTGACGAGGCTGACCGGATGCTCGATATGGGATTTCAGGAAGTTATCGATACTATTCTGGCGCAGGTGCCTACTGGACGGCAGTCGTTACTATTCAGCGCCACCTATCCCGATGAAATCGAACGGCTCAGCGCGCGTGTGATGCAAAAACCAGTGATGGTTAAGGTTGATTCTGCGCACAGTGATGAGGTAATCGAGCAACGTTTTTACCGAACTGAGAGTTTCGACGATCGGCTGGAGATGACCCGCCGTATTCTACTGAATGATCGGCCGATCAATACTCTGGTTTTCTGTAATACCAAACGTGAAACCGATGAGGTGGCCGATAACCTGAAACAGGCAGGTTTTAATGTCCTTGCCCTCCATGGTGATATGGAACAGCGCCAACGTAACGAAACGCTGATTCGTTTCGCCAATGGCAGCGCCTCAATCCTAGTAGCTACCGATGTGGCGGCACGCGGCCTGGATATCGACAAGCTGGATGCCGTTATCAACTTTCATATCGCCAAAGATCCGGAAGTGCACACCCACCGCATCGGACGAACCGGCCGTGCCGGTGAGCGCGGTTGCGCTTACTCCTTTTTTGCGGAGAAGGAAGGCCACAAACTGGTTCGTATGGAACTAACCCAGGACCCACTATCCGACCCAGATACACCACCACCAGCCAGCATATTGAGTGAACCTCCTTTCCAGGCACCGATGGCTACCCTGCAGATCGATGGCGGCAAGAAACAGAAAGTTCGCCCCGGCGATATCCTGGGTGCGCTGACCGGCGGCGATCGTCCGATAAATGGAAAAGATGTTGGCAAGATAAACGTGCTGGATCAGACGGCTTATATTGCGATTAAACGCAATGTGGCAGCACAAGCACTAAAGAAAATTGAAAACGGAAAGCTGAAGGGGCGTAAATTCCGGGTACGGCGTATTCGAGGATAATTCATTTAACATAATTGAATGATGCTTTTATAGGCCGGCGGCACGTTACTAGTCAACATAAGTAGAAGAACGCATTGCTACACCGATGGTAGCAGGCACTAAAACTACGGTCGCTGGTGCTGCTGGAGATGTCCCAGGTATTTTGGCAATGGAAATCTCACGAAGGAAGATGCAATTCACCTCCACGATAGGTCTTTTTACCAGGCATTGCATTCAATCAACTGGAGCGATCATAATCGCAGGGTACTGTGAGAACACCAGTGCCCACAAAGCCCCGCGCTTAATGCCTGCTCCTCTACTACCCTAGTGATTCAGGGATTGTCAGGCAGAGTCATCCTGTTTTTCGACGAGGTGTTCTGCCAGGTATTCTGATGGTTTAGTCAGGGACTTTATCCATGGCCTTTCTTATTCAGTGTATCCACTGGTTATCATTACTGGGTTGCCTTTATCTAAGCCTACGTCTGTTTCGCGACCTCGCAGATCTTAGCCAGTGGATTGTGCAAACTCCTCGTAAAGCGACAATGTGGACCTTCTATCGGAGGCACAAGATTGCTACTGCCGCAGGGATATTATGGTTGGTATCAGCACTGACGCTATGGTTTTCTGGCGCTGGCTCTGATGTCATTTTCTGGATCATCAGTGCCCTGTCTGCTTTCGCCTTCTACTCTGGGTATATCAACCCCTCTATTATGATGCGCGCGCAACAACATAATGCGCGCTATTTTTCCATAGCTGAGGCCCAAGAGAACCTATCCCCGGATACCAGCCTGATAGTAATTGACGCTAACGGCGAAGCTAGAGGTCACCCTGATGATCACATTCTTCGGCCACATGTGGCCGGTACAAAGGAAGGGCTAGCTGGTGAAAATGTGGTAATGACCTATTGTGGCCTGACTAATATGGGAATTGCCTACACACCCGAAATTGATGGGGAAGCCCTGGATTTAGGTGTTATGACCCAGATCGAGAATAATTTGGTGATGTGGGATAAAAAAACCGGGCAGCCAATTCAGCAGTTTTGGGGCACCCGTGAAGATGCAGGCCCTAAAGGGCCGAGGATGCCCGAATGGCCCAGCTATCGGATGCCGTTGTGGGCTTTTGAGAAAGCGTTTCCCAATGGGAAAATATTTCTGAACCCAATACCAAATTTTACCGACAACCCCTTTTTAGCCATCTTCGATCGCCTGATGCATATGATCTTCACTCACGCAATCTCAGATCAAGCTAAAAAAGAGGAACCTGCGTTTCCTACCATTAAGAAATTTGATAATAGGTTGCCGAATAAAACTAAAATTTACGGTGTTAATATCGGCGAAGACTATGTAGCTTATACAAAAGATTTCATTAAGGATCATGGTGGACTATTAAACGTAGAAATCGGTGGCCGGGATATTGTTATCGTTTACCATTCAGACCTCGATAGCGTTGGTGCATATTATAATGACAATGGTAGCCAGATCTCTAATGTACAGTTCGGCGGAGAGAGTAACGTGGGGAAGTTAGAACGCGTTGAAACGATGAAATCTGAAGCTTACTGGGTTGTCTGGCAAAATTTCTTCCCTGAAACAGATGTAAATCGCATACCCACTCAGAAAGCCAGCTCCTGATAACAGTTAAACAAGAAGCAACATCGGTCTAATATACTACCAGGCTTACTATTTTTAACACATGGTTACATCTGACTCTTGCAGTTTGGATTCCACAAAACTCAAAAAAATATCAATTTTCTTAGAACCTTTACGTTTCACTTTGTACAGGGCTCCTACCGTTTTATCTTTTCTTTCCAGTTCAGGGAGTAACTCTATTAATCTGCCTCTTTCAATATCTTTCTTACAGAAATAAGAGGGTAAAATAGCTATACCATTACCATTCAATGCCGCAGAGCGGGTATGGTAAGTTTCATTGGAAATTAAGTTGCCCTTGAATTGGTAATATTTCCCATCAATCAACCATCCATCTTCAAGGCCATTTAGCCTCGTCAACAATATGTTGTGTTGACTGAGTTCGCCTATTGAATACGGGCACCCATTTTTCGCTAAATATTCGGGTGATGCCACGAATACAGGATATATATTGAGTAGTGGTAGAGAAAAAAACTGACTATCTGGTAATGATTCAGATACGCGAAAGGCTATATCAATATCATCCTCAATCATATCCATGAGAAAGGGAGTAAAAATTAACTCGAGACTAAAGTCAGGGTACTCTTTTTGGAAATCATTGCAGATCTTGCTAAACACAGTTTTCCCTATGGTTTCAGGGAAAGTAATGCGTAACTTACCACGATCAAGACTACCAACCTCAGCGACCTGATCTTCCAGGTCAGTAAATGCACTGAGTATCTTCTGGCCGCTCTGGTATACAAGCCTGCCTGCTTCTGTAAGAGAAAGTGCTCTGGTAGTTCGGTTCAACAACACCTGGCCCAACACTTTCTCTAACTGTACCAATGTCTTGCTCACAGTTGGCGCTGATAATCCCAAGTGGCTAGCAGCTTTACTTAGGGAGCCATGATCCACTACGGCACAAAAGACACTAATCAAGTGGTACTTATCATATTCCCGCCGCACCGACTGTTTCCTTAAAGCTAATTATGACTTTCTGCTGATAATCTTTATCGAGACCTGCCAAATAGTAAACTCTAAACCCATACCAATCCACTCCGGAGATAAATCGATGAACAACTTAACTTGTCACTGTGGGGCCATCCATTACAAACTTTTCAATAGCTCAATCTCTCCAAAGACAGGTCGTGGAATAAGCTTTGTTGAGGCTTCAAATCCAGCAATGATTGAAGATCCATCAAAGCGGCTCAATACTTACTCTTTTGAGTCTGGACCAGTAAAAGAATATGGTTTTTGTAATCAATGTGGTGCAGCTATTTATCAAATAGACAATAGAGGACTGGTTCAACACGCCATACATAGTCATCAAAATTACCTAGCAGACTATAATGGAATTCTGAATTTTGGCTTTTAATGAGCCACGCCAATGGCTCAATCTTCAAACCAATCTTTGTCGTACAAAAAATAGTCGCCAACGGTAACGTAGCAATATGTCACTCTAACAAGCAACCACCAATAGCAGAAGTCTAATTACTGTTAACAACTATAGATAATACCCTGTGGACTATGTATTTTGGGAATCCGTGGATTATTTGAGTGTTAAGTAAGGATGTCTGCGGTTAAACCTTATCAAATGGTTGCTTACCCAGTTCTTCAACAATATGGTTGATAAAACTGGTAATTCGTAATGAAAGCGCGGTGTTACGGTAATAAACTGCATTAATGGATTGTTTGACTTCTACAGTTTGATCTGAGAATAGCTGCACCAATCGCCCAGCATGACGATCCCTCTGAGTCATAAAATCAGATAAGCAAACGATCCCTGCACCTGAGAGGGCTAAGTGCCGTAAAGTTTCCCCACTAGATGAAGCCATCGTTGGCTTAATCTGCAGTTTATCTCCGCTTCGTTCATAAAGCGGCCATTTGTTAAGGGATTCAGGCTTTGTAAAACCAAGTAATACGTGTTGGCCAAGTTCTTCTGCACTCTCTGGAGTACCATGCTGTTGTAAATAGCCAGGGCTAGCAAGTATTCGGACTTTGCTAGTCCCTATTGAGCGGGCATGTAATGTTGAGTCCTGAAGTTTCCCAATACGAAATGCCACATCAGTTCGCTTCTCTATCAAATCAGTTATTCCCTCATTACTGTTTAGCTCCAGCTCTATCTGGGGAAATTTAGCACGGAAGCTATTTATCAATGGTGCTATTACATGCAGCATAAATGGTGTGGCAGCGTCTATACGCAGAAGACCTGAGGGTTGCTTTTGACGAGCCGCCATTTGCTCCTCAGCCTCCTCCACTGAGATGAGAATATCCCGAGCATATTTAAGGAAAGCCTGCCCTTCTTCAGTGAGTTTCAAACGCCGTGTAGTGCGCTGAAGCAATGTCGCTTCCAGTTTACTCTCCAAGCGGGCGAGTGCACGGCTTACCCCAGATACAGTCTGCTCTAGCCTATCGGCAGCCGAAGTGATCGAAGCCGTATCTACCACAGTGGTAAATACCTGTAATTCTTGAAGGGTGATCTTCATTGTTGACTCCAAATCAATAGTCTATTGCTTATAGACGGCTTTTTCATCAAAAGCAACTAGAGCAGACTAGCCCCTCAAGCCACTGCCGTTGACTGCTGTCGCACAAGTGCTAGTAATCAGAAGCGCTTTACAGATTGCATGGTTAAGCGGAGTAGCAGGTTAGTCTGGGACTCTTAACAGGCTGGCCAATTAGTCAAAACCTTCAAAATTTATGAATTTGATTGATGGGAGTTCAAAGTGAAATTGAGAAATCTTTTACCCAGTAAACTCGGTTTTGGTACTGCACCTCTTGGCAATATGTTTCGCCAGATTCCAGAATCTGAGGCCTTGGCAACTGTAGAGTCAGCCTGGGATTGCGGCATCAGATACTTTGACAATGCCCCTTTCTATGGGGCCGGACTCGCCGAGATTCGCATGGGTGAGGCGCTATCTGGATTCCCACGCGAAGACTATGTAATCAGCACCAAAGTTGGCCGCTTGATATTGGATGAAGTTGAAGATAGTGGCGGCAGAGAACTTGGAGATAAGCGTGATATTTTCAAGTATGGCCGCCCCAATAAGATAGTTAATGACTATTCATACGATGCAACAATGCGCTCGATAGAAGATAGCCTCAAGCGCTTAAAAACCGATCATATTGAGATTGCATGGGTTCACGATGTAGCCCAGGATTTCTATGGTGACGAATGGCTTGGCATATTTGAAAGCGCGAGAAAAGGTGCTTTCAGGGCTCTTGATAAACTGCGTGATGAAGGCGTACTTCAAGCCTGGGGCCTGGGAGTAAACCGAGTGGAGCCGATTGAGATACTTCTTGATCTTGAGGAACCTCGCCCCGATGGCTTCTTACTAGCTGGCCGCTACAGCCTGTTGGATCATTCTCGAGCTCTTCAGAGAGTTATACCCCAGGTGATAGAACGCGACCTCAGTATCGTGGCCGGAGGTCCTTATAGTTCAGGAGCCTTGGTTGGGGGACCAAATTTTGAGTACGCGCCAGCACCAAAGCACATAGTTCAGAAAGTTTCTAAAATCAAAGCAATTGGTGATAGGTATGGAGTCAGCACTAAGGCTATTGGATTGCAGTTTGTTCTGGCTAATCCGGCTATAGCTGCAGTTATACCAGGTGCGAGTAAACCTAGCAGGATCAAAGAGGATGTTGAGGCTCTCGAAACCAATATTCCAGAGACACTATGGCAAGAACTACGTCAAGAAAAACTTGTCGATGAATCTGCTCCTCTACCAACTTGAGAATAAGGATTAGCATAAATAGCTAAGCGAGAAGAGGCGCGTGTGGCAACTGATAGGATGACTCATCTTATAGCCTGACTGCATCTCGTATCACTATGTTGGATTAATTCAGACTTGAGCTGGCGGACCATCACATGAAAAATGATAACTGTCAGATCAAGTCTGAAGCACTAAAACCAAACCAACACAAACACCACATAATGTAACAATTACAATCTCAGTTTGATTTACACTGATAACTTTATATTTAAATTAATATTAAGCAGTCCAGTTGAAGTACTGATTTTAACCTGACCTATTCTTAAAAAAATAGAGTTAGATATACTCTCAACGAGCCCTGTCAGTCTTTCCAAGATTATTATCAATTGAAGCGTGAAGAATTGTTCATACATGAATCTTGTGCTAAGAATCATTTTGTTTTCCTAGCTGATTAATAAGGAATTTAGCACGTTCCACTGTTTCAACTAATTTTGGGGGTACAGCATTGTCTTCCCAGTCCTGCATAAAGACCACAGACATTCCACTATTGAGATCACTAAACCCATACTGCCCATAGGAACCCGCAGTGTAGATGACATTGTATTCTGGTAAATACCAGGCTTGAGAACCATATGCCACAGGCGTTCCCAGTGCATTAGCAAGCGACTTGCCACTTTCTGATTTTCCAAGAAGGTCTTTGTCAAGATTCTTTACAGAATCATAGAAACTCTTTGGAGCCTTGCCCTGGGCGATCCACTGATGAAAAAGTGCATAGTCGCGCAGGGTGGTACTGATACCATAGGAAGGACTAGCAGTTCCATCAACCGTTAAGGCAATGGAGCCAGAACTATTTGCTCCAAAGTCATTAAAGAGATCCGAAAGAAGCTTGTTGAATGGGTGCCCTGAAACTTCCTCTGCTAGTATGGCCAGTAAATCGGTATTTTTATCATTGTAAGTATATACCTCACCCGGTTTATTCTGGACCTTAGCGTTCCTGATAGCATTACGATGTCCCGTTGGTTTGCCTGGCTTTAGTCCTTGTTCGATCTCAAATAAGAAGGCTTCACCTCCGGGCACATGATAATCCGTAGCGGGCAGCAGGCCGGAGGTCATATCAAGTACTTCTTGGACTTTGGCTTTGCCAATTTTTGAACCGGCAAAATCAGGTAGATAGCTTTCAATCGACTGATTAGGGTCGATCTTACCTTCATCAATCAGCTTTGAAATAATGACCCCTGCGTAAGTTTTAGAAGAAGACTGCAAAAGCTGAGTTTGATTGTGATCTAGCCCATTATCATAAAACTCTCCAATAATTTGATTATCCTTCATAATCAGGAAACCTTTGGTTTGCGTCGCAGTTAGAGACTCAACGAAAGGCCATCCCTTACGAATATCCAAACTTATATTAAAGGGCTCTTTAACGACTTCCAGCTTGGCGGGTTTTTCTGCCTCCATGATATGTACTGTACCGAAAATACCATACTCATCCCAATGCATGGACGTATATCTATAGTAAGGCCAACTTTGCATATTATTCTGATTGATTTCAGAAAGATCGAATGGACGATAAAAATCATTGAGTGTTACCTCGGTTTTGGCAAATGAGGGAGAAACATAACCGACTACCAAGATCAGGGCTGCACTCCAGGCTATAAAATATATTCCACTGCGCCTTCTTGATTTTAGGTTTTTTGGCATAGAGATATTTCCAATTTTGTTTAAGTAAATACAGTTTCGAGAACTACAGCTACTGCAATTACTGTGAATTTCCTATATGTTTCTTCAAATACAATAAAACTGTTCTGTATAGGGTGCAGACCAAAGAAATAATCAAATCGATCAAAGAGTCTTTTAGTCATGAAGAGAAAAACGCACTCAAAAGCAACGTATTTATCGAAGCACAAAGGCACTCAGGGAATGTTTTTAAAACGAGAAACCCAGTTATATACAATCTTCAAAATTCAGAATCGCAAAGTTAATAGGTTTGAGCCCTCTTAAGGCGTTCGCACCACCATCAAGCGCTCTTCTGTCATATCGGCGATTGCCCAACGTACACCTTCACGGCCGAGGCCTGAGTCCTTTACCCCGCCATAAGGCATGTTGTCCACACGCCAGCTGGGCACATCACCAATAACAACGCCCCCTACTTCCAAGGTATCCCAGGCCTTCTGTGCTCGATATAAGTCTTTGGTGAAGATCCCCGCCTGCAAACCAAAGGCACTATCGTTGACTCGCTCAAGGACCTCATCGAAATCATCAAAGGGCTCCAGTACTGCTACAGGGCCAAAGGCTTCCTGTTGGACTATTGAGCATTCGTGAGGCACACCTTCCAATAGAGTTGGATCGAGCATGGCGCCATCACGGCTACCGCCACACAGAAGTGTGGCTCCGTCATTAATTGCTTCTTCAACCCATCCGTGCAGTCTCTTTGCCTCCCCCTCGGAGATCATCGGACCAATAAAAGTCCCTTCGTCTTTCGGATCCCCCTTCTTAAGCTTTTGCGTCTTCTCCACTAAGCGCTGTTTCAGCTCTTCATACAGGCTTTTATGCCCATAGATACGCTGTACGCCAATACAACTCTGCCCAGATTGATAGAAGGCACCAAAGATCAGACGCTGCAAAGCGTCATCTAAGTCTGTATTTTCATCGATAACACAAGCGGCATTGCCACCCAGTTCCAATACCACCTTCTTACGCCCTGCCCTGGCCTTTAGGTCCCAGCCCACAGCGGGCGAACCTGTAAAACTGAGCAGCTTGAAGCGGTCATCCACGGTAAAGAGGTCTGCACCTTCCCGGTGGCAGGGCAGCACAGAAAAAGCCCCTTTGGGCAGGTCGGTCTCGGCCAGGATTTCTGCGATTATCAGTACGCCTATCGGTGTTCGGCTCGCCGGTTTCAATACAAAGGGGCAACCCGAGGCAATGGCCGGTGCCACCTTATGGGCCGCCAGATTGAGTGGGAAGTTAAAGGGAGAGATAAAGGAGCATGCGCCCACCGGTACACGTTTGACAAAACCACGGTAGCCCCTGGTGTTCTTGGAAATCTCCAAGTTGATAATCTCGCCATTGATACGTACAGTTTCTTCGGCGGCAACACGAAAAGTATCGATCAAGCGCGTAACTTCTCCGCGGGAGTCATGAATTGGCTTGCCAGCCTCAATGCACAATGACTCCGCCAGTTCCTCGAAACGCTCATGAAAGCGCTGAACACAGTGACTAAGTACCTCCTGGCGGCGATAGGGAGCTAGCTTTGCCATAGGCTTCTCAGCTAGAAGCGCCCAATCGATCGCACTGTCTATAGTTCTCGCATCCGCCATAGCTACGCGGGTTGCCACCTCACCTGAATACTTATCGGTGACCTCTAGATCCTCATTGGCGAATACGGCTTCATTAGCTAGATAGTAAGGGTATGCCTTTTGCAGCACGATCATTTCCTTTTAAGCGGTGGCTTTGGATTGGCAGGCATCCTGAGTGCCAGCGATAAGCTTCCCGAGTGTATAGGTTACGGCCGACCATTAATCAACCAAGATATGCTTATCAGTGAGATAGCAAGTGAAGGTTAAAAGCGACAAAAGAAAGGCAATTGCAGGGGGACTAATGAGAAGTAAATATCAATGAATCACCACTCTTCTTAAGAGTGGTGATACTGGAAAGAAGCTTTAGAGAGAAAGAGTTACTTTTCAGTCAACCACATTCCCACAGGTTCATAATTGAACTCTTTGTAAATTTTCTTTGTGGCAGCCGGGTTGTCAGACTTTTTATCAATGTCATAAACAGTCCAATTCAGCTCACTGTGGTTGAACTCAATTACCGCATAGCCATAGATGTTACTGACGAAGTCCTTGATATGGGGGTTGTTTAGCTGCACTCCACCGTTTAGCAAGGAGGTAAACACACTACCTACATCAATGCCCTTCTCCACCGTATCGTTCATGTTTGGCGAGGAGATAGAGGGAGTCATCAACTCAACACCCACCAGGTTATCGTAATTCCAGTTATTAATATTATTGAAGTTCACTTTCAGATAAGACGTAATACTGGAATGCAGATCGCCAGTCAGCACAACAAAGTTATCGATGCTGCTGTCTTTGATGCTTGAGAGAATTTTCTCGCGCTCCCACTGATACCCATCCCAGGCATCGTAATTGGCAAACACCAGGGGACGACCCAATGCAGTACCGGCAAGTTGCGCCAGCAAGGTCTGGTTGCCCCAAACTTTCCAGCGTGCAGATGAATTCACTATGCCATCAATAAGCCAATTGCGCTGTGTTTTCCCAAGCATGGTTTGGGATTCATTTTCATAGTCGGTGCACCAGTAATTTTCCCAGGCGGTGCCGTCCTTGCAAGGCTCTTTGGTGCGATAGGTACGGCTGTCGGTCATATAGAGATCGACCAGATCACCAAACTGGAAAGAGCGGTAAATCTGCAGGTAATCAAAAGCGTGGCTGGCTGCCTCATTCACTTTTACCCGCGCAGGGACATATTCAATCCAGGCCTGCTGGGCATCGCGGCGAAGTTGGCGCAACTGATCCGGGTTATTATTCCCGGTTTGGTATGGGTGAGATGGTACGCCCAGGGTATCGCGGTCGTAGTCCCAGTAGGCATTGTCCGCAGTTTCGTGATCATCCCAGGTGATGATGAACGAGTGCATTTCCATTGCGCGCTGCAGGTTCTTGTCTTTACGGTATTCCTTATAGATATGGCGGTAATCTTCCAGGTTCATCGCCACTGATCCACCGGAAGGCAAGGCTAAGGAGTGAACAATAGAATCTTCGAAGCCTTCATACTCCGCATACTCATAGATAAAGTCACCCAGGTGCAACACGCAGTGGACATCCTCATCCGCCAAGTGGCTGTAGGCATTGTAATAACCGGTGGTGTAATCCTGGCAGGTCACCACTGCCATCTTGATACTTTCCAGGCTGCCAGTTGGCAACGTGTGGCAACGACCAGTACGGCTGCAAAGGTTGCCGTACTTAAAGCGGTAGTAGTATCTCTGGTTGGGTGATAAGTAACCTTCCAGGTCAATATTCACCGTGTAATCACGATCGGCGGTGATGTCATCGGCACTGACCTCAGCACTTAGAATCGGCTGGGTAAAGCCTTCATCTAATGCCACATCAATATAGAGAGTTTGGCCAGATACGTACGCTGCCGGATTGATATGAGTCCAAAGTACAACACCAGTTTGGCTAGGATCTCCAGAGGCAACGGATAGATCAAAGACAAGGCCGTCATTGTCGATTTCAGAGTTGAATGGGCTACTACCGAGATTAAAACGCGCATAGGTTTCACTGCTGCTGGCAGCCAAAGAGCGAACGGTAAACGGCGTCAGCAGTGCAAGCCCCATACCTTGAACAAACGTACGACGAGAGACAGTCATAAACCCCACTTCCTGTTAGTTATGAGTTGCAAAATGTGAAAGGGGGCGGATTCTATAGAAGAACGTACCAACAAAGAAGATTTGACGGCCTATAAAGTCCGGGTAAACGGATTATTGAAGATGAAAATAATAAAATGACAGTAATGTCAATTTATTTGGCCTTAATTGAAAATCGCTTACAGATACTAAACCTCTTAAACAGTCACTAACATTAGTTATGCGGTAACGACAGGCACTCCCAGAAAGGAAACAAGCACTTTAATCCGTGGAGAAAACAAATAGTTTTCTTATAAAACACCAGGAAAATCGATCAATATTATTAGATTTGAGATACTTCCTTGAAGAGTATGCTCATAAATTTTAAGCGTGTTATCACTCAGAAGGCCGTATCTCCAAAGCCAATCAAACGCTTTCTATCGACATAAGGAAACAGTTTCAAGCCGCTGTATTACTGATGTTTTCTTTATTGAGCTCAAGCCTGGGAGCTAGAAAAAAGAGTCAATTTAGCCCACAATTTTTAGAGGGAAATAAAATTTACTCTAAACAGCAGCGCAACAAATATAGGCGCGGAAATTATCTTATTGGATTTTATTAAGATTGTTTTAATGTCAAAGCTCCGTAGAATTGGTAGATATTTATCGGTATTTGGGTCGCAATTAAGTTGAGCGGTATAAGTCAACACTCAAGAGATCCAAGAGTTTTTTAAAAGCCCAATTCCTCAAAGGAGAATGGTAGCGTGACATAAAAGTAAGTAAAAGGCGCTGACCCAAGGTGCTGAGAACACCTGGGGCCAGCTAACCAAATTGATAAGCAAGTATCAAAATGGCTCAATGGATAATACGCTAGAAACCCGCTCGTCTTCAATAAAGTCGAGTAGATTCAGCAGCTTGGAGTGTGTCCTCAAGCTCTGGGAGCGTTGCGCCCGCCTTTTCTTCTTCTACGCCTACCGTTCTCGTGCACCTCCTCTCATTTCCTTCAGACGTTACCTCCCAATCTTTCCCACCGAAGAAAGACCACCCCTTGTTTAAGTATCAATAGGAAATGAGTATGTTGATTTTAAAGCGCCGCACTGGAGAAAACTTAAGGATTGGAGCAAATGTCTCGGTCACAGTCTTGGAAGTTAAGGGGAATCAAGTAAAGATAGGAATAAACGCCCCTAAATCCCTGCCTGTTCATCGTGAAGAGATTTATAGGCGCATTAAAAAGGGACAGGAGGCGGATAACTGAATATGCCAAAAGGGTTGCCCTTTCAGCTGGATCACTATTTGGAGTTAGTCGATTGGGGCGGTTGACACTTTGACCCCAGGAAGCGAGGGTGTATTGCCGAAAACACGTCTCCTATCCTTGAACGGCTGGGTATTTCACCCAAACACCGGCTCTATCTCAACCGAAATTTTGAAAGCCGCTTTAAAGGCTTGGTGGGATCAGTGGAAGCAGTACAACAAGCCTGTACCCGGCTTAATAAATGCTGGGTACACGGCATCGGCGATTGCCGGCGTTTCCTTTCTGCCACGCCCTGCTGATTCTGCCCCCCACCCTAGCTACCTGCATTCCTCTTGGTTTCTACCGAAAACCCTAACTTTCGAATCCAAAACCTAATTCTTGATCCTTTCATTACGTCTTAGTATCAATCTAAGAAGAAACAGCCGCCAAGATGGCATCTGCGCCTCAGCTAACACCTTCCCCCTCAATTTATGGGTTTTCTGAATTTAATTTATGAGAGTCCTGAATTTACCATCTCCCAAACCATTTTAATCTTCCCTTCTCCATCTCTTAATAAATAAACCTAACGCATATAGCCAATAGAGAATCAAGACAATTAACGGTATCCAGCCAAGCCCTCCCAAATCGCGCTTAAAGAAGTAAGCGGAATAAATTATCACCCCCCAAAAACTCGTTAAGAAAAGTCCATTTTTAAATAAATCCCGAATAAAACAAAACATAGCTTTGCTCACCAAAAGGTTGGCCCTCCCTTCTGATGAGAAATAACCACCCCCCTCGCTATTTTTTACCGTAACGGAAATACTAACATTGGCAGCCCCACTTTCAGAATGAAAAGCATTAACCGCATCTGCGGTCACGAATTAGTTATCGTGTCACCTATTTGGGGAACATAAGAAATTTTAGCATCCAAAAAAATCTCATTAACGCCATCTATGGTTATCCTGAATTTACCAGTCTTGTTGAGCTAGAAAAAAATAAATCGCCAATGCAGTAGGCAATAGTACCGAAAAAGCCACATACTTTACAAAAACCTTGTTTTTATCACCTAACTCAACAGAGGCCGCCCTTAAACTCTCTTGGATATCATTTCTCAAAAAACGTATACACACAAAGTTAAACAGCATTACAGTAAAAGCTATCACTATTGCAGGAACAGTCCAACTCGAATATATACTAGCTACGTTTATTTCAAATAATATAGACATGAGCGCTGGTATACACGAAACATTTAGGCTCAATAAAAATGACATAAAGCAAATAGCATTTACTTTATTATGCTCATCGTGTGGACTCTTTTTAGCGATTGATATATAGCACGCCAAAAATAAATCGATGTATATTTTCTTTAAAAAAATCATGGAAACCTAACGTTTACCCGAGGTTGAACACATTGCATCAGTTAGAGGCTTACTTAAAGACTCAATACCGACTGTTGTATCAAAAATAAAATAACTAGCACCGCCAATCCACCCTGGAGGGCCACCTATAAACGCAATAGTTCCAATAGCCGCATCAGCAGAAGCTTTCCCCACTCCAGGAATATCCCCACTGATACCCACATTGACATCACCCCGAGGCCAGTCGTACCTTAACATTCCATTTTCCCTAGCGCAATCAACGACTTAGCAACCATTTTTGCCGGCGCCACTGGCCCATCATCACTTTTTTGCCCCGACGCGGGTTTTACCTCACTTTGATACTTCCCAATTGAGTTCAAATACCATTTTCCCACCGCCGTATGGTTTCTTCTCTCCATTCCTTGCTATTTAGATCAATTGAAAGCCAATAAAAGAAGTCTAAAAACTCCCTATCTAATCCATCAAAACTGTTATCCAAAAGCAGAAAGGGCCGCTGCAGAACTGGGTTAACATAAGTTTGATTGGTTAAAACCTTATCATTTGAGGAAACGCAAAACTTGTGAAGAAATCCTGGAAGCGGTCTACTCCAACTAAACTGTATATCAGGGGTTAATTCTATTGAGAAATCATCAGCACTAAAAAATAAGCTCTCATTTTCTAAATATAAGCATGCAAATCTCCACCGCTTCAAACTTAAATAGAAAACGCCATATCCAAAGGAGCTTTGATCTGACTTAAAATATTCAACTGAGTTTGGCGTCAACTTGGATAAGTTCTTCTCGAAGATAAAACTCTCTGATCTATTTAAAAAATTTACTAGTTGAACCATTTTAAAAGCCTACCAACCTACTAGCCATCTATTAGAACCGTTATTCGTAACCGTTCCCCTACTGATAACACCTTCTACACCTTTTTGAGAGATCAGATCTTTAGAAAATGGCCTATGGTACCTTCCTAGTAAATTCCGAATGCCGGGGGCCTTGTCAGGTATTTAATTTGGTTTCGCCCACGAACTATTCCCCGTGCTATAACCTCTCTGCTATAAGGTTTGCTAACAAACCCAGCTACCCGAGTAAGTCCGGCTTGGTAGGCTAGCCTCATATTTCTGATGGCATGTAATCCTCCAGCCTGTAATGTCAATGCAGACACTTTATAACCGATGTACTTATCCGTCATCATCATCGCCATAGTGCCCATTATTGGATTGTCACGTTCAACCCAATAATCAACAGCTCTATCTGCTGCACCAGTGATTTGGCCTACACGCTCATTCCATTTATCACTGAACGCATCCCAGTAAGTCCCCTTTTGTGCATTAGCTCGTAATCAGGACTGACTCCTCAATCATTTTTATAAGCACTCAACCTCAACAGCCTCCTTACTTAACACGGAAACTCTTTCAACGTGACTAGTAATAGGATCAATCACCCAATATTCACAAGCTGAAGATAGATTTGTTTCTGCAACATTATTGATAACACTAACCGATCTTGGTCTTCTAGCAATAAAGATTTTTCCCTCTTTAACTATATATCCATCGACCCTAGCATCAATAACTATCTCATCCAAACCATCTTTTGACTTCCTTACAATCATTTTTTCTGGCTCACCAGCATTCAAATAATAATATTGTCCTTCAATATATGTGTAACCATCAGAAATACCGCCTCCGCACCCCAAAAGGAATAATGAGAGGGCAATTAAAATTGTTAATTTTTCTTTATACATAACAAGTAAACTTCTCTATTAAGGTGTAGAGCCGGCCTTAGAAGTAGATTGCGGTGTGACTAGCTGAGGAGAGCCAGAATACTTAATCAGATAATCAAGCCCAACCATAGTTCCAGCATTGGAAGTAACATAAAAACCACCATAAGTTAAAATATTTCTAATTGTTCACCCTTGATGTTGCTCAAAATCATACATACCGGGCAAGATTGAAATAGCTCCGTTTGATGGGTCTTTATATAAAGTTACGGAACCATGGACCAACCAATCAGCCCCTTTAACAACCACACTTGCAGTCCCTGCCGACCTCCATAAGGAGGTTATCTCCACCTTCAATTGAGTTGCATCAACAGTAACTTCTAGGCCCGCCCTATTATTCGCTCGCCAGATAGAGTTAGCCTCAAGAAGAAATAGGCGGCCATCTTTAAGAGCTTCACTAGCTCGTGACATAGCTACATCGAACACTGCCTTTTGTGCAGCAGCTCATCTTTCAATCAAGAAATATGCTAGAGAAAACATACAAATTATAGGAACCAATAAGCTCAGCACTCCACCTACATGCCCAGAGGACTTACAGAGAACAACCTTTTTCTTAGCTAAAAAACCCTTACTGCGACTTCGAATAGAAAAAAGTATATAATTTACTAAAAAAACAGCAATGAAAATTAATACTGCCGAAAATTTGGTAACACCAGAAAAAACCTCTCCTATCCCTAAAAACATATGTGCAAGCAAAACTCCGTTTACAAAAAGAGTAATTTCAAAGAAAGATAGGGACAGGCAGGCATAGTAGTGATTATGCCTGCCCACACCATTGATCTTTTGGGAGAGAGCAAAAAATTTAAAATAAAAAGAATTAAGCATGTTTTGATCTAACAACTCTCAGTATACCAGCACAAGAAATCTGTCCCAGGTTTGACAGTATAATCATACACTCCAGGAATATATTTAATAGCTGCTGATGTTCCACCATAGCTAACAGCACCAACTGCACCCACAGTACCCCCTGCAAACCCTCCTACACCAAACGCTAAGTCAACACCTGCATTAAATACACCAAAGCCATTCCCGTTACTTAAGGCCTGACCACCATTCCAAAGTGAAATAGCTGTACTGACATAAAAAAGTCCTGCACCCGCATGTTTTAGCGCTTGGAGACTTTTAGAAGTATCTAATGCGTTTGCAACAGGAAATGGAGTCCATTTGTTTGCTCTAATATCATCGATACCATTTACACCACTTCGATTCACGAGTGAGGTAATTGCAGCCACTCCAAATAACTGCGCGGCACCAACCGTAGGATCTACAATAGAAACACCTTTCTGAAACCCACCCCATAGGCTCTTTTGTGCACCTCTACCTCCTAACTTGCTTAAAGCCAAAGCCGCAGGTGTTACAGATGGACTCTGCTGCACCTGTATCCCATCCAATGAAAACGTCGGCATTTGCATATCCGCTACGATAGATGCCGTTATGTCATCCATCAGCTGCTCCATGTGGCTATCATCCATCATAAAGCCGCCGGGACCATAGACCAGGTTCTGCGCAACAATGATATAACCTTTTCCAGCAATAGTCGTGGTGCCAGTTACTATGCCAGGACCCCATTGGATAATTCCACCACTGAAGGCACCGCCGCCATTATTACCTGTGACAGAAACTGGCCAGCCATCTGAGGTGCAGCCATCATCCGCACATTGCTGTGGCCTCTCATCCTGTTCGCTTGCCGCATAGCCACTGGGATCAGTAAAACTCAACGGGTTATTAAACACATAACTATAGCGGTTCCAGCTCTGGCTATAGGTCGGTGCCTGCACAAGTGGGTCAGGGCTGAGAAAGCGGCCCAGTGTGGGGTCGTAGATACGCCCATTCATATGGATCAGGCCGGTTCTATCCAGATGCTCGTGGCCGGTATAGCCGCGCCTGGTGGTGAGGCCCTGTATTGCCAGCAGCTCCTGGAGTTGCTGCTGATTCAGGTCCCCACCCCAGTCCCCCTGGCGGCGGCTGCCGTCCGGGTTAAAGGCGAGATTTAAGATCTCCAGCCCGGCTTCATCGGTGATTTTCTCAATGGAGCCCAGGTGGTCCCGGTGCAGGTATTGATATTCTCCACTGGTGCCGGTGAGATCCGTAATGGCGATATGTTGAACACTGCCGGCCAGTGTGGTTTTTTCAATGGCGAGAATGCTGGCACCTGCGGGGATTTGCTCCTCATAGCTGCCCACAATAAAGGCCTTCTCGGTTTTGAGCTGGCCATCTTCCATCCAGCTGCTTTCGCGATAGAAGCGTTGGCCATTAGGGCCATATTGGAAACGGTCCCTGGCAGTCGGTGTACTATCGCCTTGACTGCTGCCCAGTACAATTTCCGTGGGCAGTTGCCGTGCGTTCCAGCTAATCCATTTGTCGTCGCCGCTGGCGGCGTCGTAGCGTTCGATTGCGCCGTTGGCATCGTAGTGCAGGCTGTGGGAGACGTCATTAATGGTGACACTACTGACCGCATTGGGACCGGCATTGCCGAACTCGCCGTATTGGTAGCCGCTTACCTGGGTGTCGTTGCTGACACTGGAGGTCTTGGACAGAATATTGCCCAGCTTATCGTACTGGGTACTGAGCTGGCGATCGCCACCGACTTGCATCGTGGCGTAGCGCAGGCGATTGAGGCCGTCGTAGCTAAAGTCTTCCTGCTTCTGCAGTGCCTGGGAGGCACTGTAACTGAGGCGACTTTCCAGGGTGCCATTGGTGCGCCAGCGGTACTCGTTGTTTTGAACCTGTCCGCCACCGGTTTTAATGGTTTCCAAGCGCCCAGTATTAGGATTGTAAGTGCGGTTAGTAACCAGACCGTTGCCGTAGCTCTCCCGCTCTACCTGTCCCCAGGCGTTGATGCTGTCAAAGGTTTGCAGGGGGTTGTTGCCGGCAGCATCTCTACTGAGGCTCTGTACATAGCCGCGATCATTATAATGGTAATGGGCTTCAACCCCGCCGGGGTAAACCATTTTATTCATACGGCCATAACTATCGTAGCCGTATTGATGCTGGTAGTTGCGGCTTACTCCCCCAGCCAACAGCTGAGTATTGATAGTATCCAGCTCGCCATCTGAATACCTGTAGGTGTAGGACTCAAAAAACACCTGGGAGCCATTTTCGGTATAACTGCGGCTCGCCAAGCTACCTACCGAATTAGTAGCATCGTATTCCCACTTAGCCAAGCCGTCATCATCTCGCTGTTCCAGCAAGCGACCGAGCTTATCGTACAAATAGGTAATGCTCTGATTCTTATTGTCTGATTGCTGGTCAAGCTCACCAAAGGCATTATATTGACTGGTTACTGTGCCCATGTTGGGATCGGTGAGACTGGTTCGGAAGCCAGCATAGTCAAATACAAAGCTAGACTCGATATCGTGGGTATCACCGCTAACCAGCACAGTTTTTGGTAGACCGCTGCCATAGTAGGTGTAGTCGGTGGTTACGGCAGTGCCGGTGGCATCGTCTACAGTACGGGCCAGATCGCCGGTGAGGTCATAATAACTCTCTTGCACCTGTGTATTTGTACCGCTATTTCCAACCACTGATTCAGTGACTTCAACTTTAACCTCTTTGCCACTGCTGCCATTAACGACGCTGTAGTTTATATCTACGCTGCCGCCACCGGCCTTGTGTATATAATCGAGGCGATTACGCAGGTCGTACTCGTAACGAGTGATCGGCTTACTTCCACTAAAGCCTCCCTCAACTGGAGCCAAGAAAGGGGCTGTTTCAGTATCCATACGCCCTAGGGGGTCATACGTAATTGCACGGCGAGATACGAAGTCACCGGAAAAGGCCTTGGTATCCTGCTGTATCAAGCGGCCCAGTTGGTCATAGTAATATTTTGTTACAGGGGTAATGTCCGAAGTTGTCTCCACGTAGTAAGACGCTTGCACTTCGCTCACTACGGGACAGTTGCCATGGCAAAAGTCGTATTTGCTGTCGAACTTAACCTTGTCTGTATTCAGCCTATCAGTATTGGTGCGCGAAGACTCACGACCAAAGGGGTCGTACTGAATCCTTGTAGACTGGTCATTGTGGTCTGTTATCTTGCTTACGCTGCCAAAACGTGGGTCATACTTCAATTCAATCGTGTGCTGCAGTGCATTGGTCAGTTTGGTGGCATAGCGACCATCAAGGAAGTCGCCAACTACTGAAGTACTGCGGGTTTGTGTGCCCACATTGTTAGTAGATGCATCTACATTACCTTTGGCGCTTTCACTGGCCACATTGCCGTAAGTATCGTAGGTATAAGTCACCTCCATCTGATATTTAGCATCGCCGGGGTATTGGACTGCCGTTTTCACCCTATTGGTATTACCATAGGGTGTCATACTGCTGCTGGATTGCTGGTCGGGAGTACCAGAGGTATCCCCACTAAAATAACGTTGCTCTTTGGCACTGGGGAAACCTATCAACCAACTTCCGTTAACACGGTTATCCAGTACGGTAGTGCTCTCTACACTGCGGCGGACATTGCCGTATTGCGAAATCGGCAGAGCCTCTCCCCAAATACTCTGGCTATCATTGATTTGGGTAGTTTCGATCACCCGAGTCGTATTTACAGCTCCGCTCAACAAGTCGCCAGCATTACCATAAGACATGGCTTGTGGAACGCTGTCACTCACCACGTATCCAAGCGGTGGCTGATCACCTTCCAGCAGGGTATCGATTCTCTGTGCGATATAAGGGAAGTAAGTAGTATTACCCCCAGAATTCAACTCCAGTGCATCGTAACTAAAGCGCTGATTGGTCAGCATCTCACCAAACTGATAGTCCGTCTTATACTGGATTTGGCGTGCAATTTTTCCAAAGAAAGGGAAGTCCTGTCGGTACTGACGGTAAGTAACAATATCAGCCGCAGTGTCGTAAATTCGTTGAGCCCTATAACCAAGAAAACCCCAACCTTTGTCACTACTCAGACCGTAGCCTTGGTAAGCATACTCAGTAGTATGCCAACCCCCGTTATGACCATTAGAGCGCTTTACCTCGGTAACGACGGTACGGTAGTTTTCATCCTCATTAGGTGTAACTGGACTTACATCAGGAATAGAGCCGTCAGGGCCAAACAGGGCTGAACCTTCGTTAAAAGGAGCCACTGTTCTTTCCCCTGCACTAGAGGAAATTCTTTTTAGGGTAAACTCAGTTTGAGCGTCAAGGCCGTTAGTGATGCGTTCAATACCAGTTTCAAAATCTTCATAGTGGGCCAAGTCATCAAAGGCCCATTTGAAATCCAGTGGTTTTAAACACTGACGATCACCATCTTCACTATAGGCGCATAACTGCACTTGCTTTAAGCGGCGGAAATGCTCTCCAGCAAGCTCTTCTTCTGAAATCAGCTTGTATTCCCGCTGCAGCACACCATCCAGATGCACACGGATATGGTGTAACAGCACCAGCTGTTTTTGAGGAATCTCCTGTAATGGAACTGGTGGTGCATCTGTTCGGGTTCCGTACTGGAACTCTATTTTTGCATCGCCCTGGTTACCGTAGGTAATTTCTAATGGGTAGTTAATGCCTTCAATAATATCGCGATGGTATTTGTACTCCATCGTATTGCCGAACGCATCAGTAATCTTGTTTAAAGTCCAGCCAAAATGTGTCGTTTCCTCACCTCTGAGGCGACTATCTTGTGTAGCTCCGTACTCGCTAGTGGAGCCATTAGGACTCTTGACCGTAAACCAGACTTTCCCATTATCAGTCTTTTGCAATTCAATTAAGCGGAAGCCATCGCGTAATGTGCGATACTGTGCTCCCTCTTGCCAGTGATTACCGCTGACAAGTACCAGAGGCTCCCCATCCAGGCACAGTGAGTCCGTATCATCAAGAAGAATCTTGGTGTACTTTGGCCTATTCACTGTACAACGACGAATTTTACTTAAACCACCCAGGCGCCAGCCATAGCCGAGAAAATCCTCCGGTAGAGCTTCAGTCATCCGCTTCTGGAAGCGGGCACTGGTGTAATGTAGAGACAGGTTTGGCTGTAATCCATTAACACCGGGGGCGGCTTGCAGGGGAACCTTAACTATCGCATTACCCGTTGCACTGACATCTGCACTGTAGGCCAAGCTTCCCGGAGTATCCACAACTTCAGTGGTCACCGCCGGATCTCCATCTACATTTGCGAGGTTATGGACCTTAATCCAGGTACTAGATACAGAACTACACTTTCCAAACTCATTACAAGCCTCTAGCTCATAAAGATAGGTGCCCGGTGTTCCTCCTCCGACGAAATACTCAAAAACGGAAGTTGTGTAATATACAATTTCCCAACAGCTATTTCCGGGCTCACTCTCAACACATCCCTTCTTCATACGTCTGAGCCGATAGCTTTTAGCCCCAACGTCCTCCCAGGTAATGGTTTGATCAGTCTTGAAAAATTCGTCGGGAAGATCTGATGAGAATTTGGGTTCTGGTGCTGCAGGCGCAGACAACTGCTTTGTTGACCAATTTCCGCAACCTAAAGTATTGCAACCCCTTACCTGGAACCAGTAGGAATCCAAGTATTCTACATCCCTACTTTTTGGAACAAAAACTGTAATATCATCCACAAGGATGGGTACTAAAGTATCAGGGGTCTCAGGCACTGTTGGATTTATAAGATTGGCAAGATCAACTTCCGTGGAGGTTAATTTAGCCGGGTTTCCGCTATTCAATCCATTATTGAGAGGAATCTCCCAATAATTGATACCGTCCCCACTCCACCGTAATTCATAGTGATCAATGGAGTCTGGGTCTTCCATACCCCAGCCTAAAGCAAAGTTAGTACTGGGAAGAGTATTACCGCCAGGCTCTTGCCAATAAGGTTCGTCAGGGTAATGTTTAACCTCAAGTGAATCGGAAACTATCCAATCACTATATTGATAATAAGGGCCAACACTTACAAATGCTCGGACTTTGTATCTATAGTTGCCAGATGGCATTGCACCCGTAGTGATTGGAAAATCTATTGAGAGCTGATTATTCTCGACAGTAAGGCAAGAACTTTCTGCCTGCCACACACCATCTTTCTCTTGACACCACTGATAACCACTTACATAGGGGTCTTGGGAGTCTTGTTTGGATGTGCCCCAGACCAAAGTATATTTACCATCAGTATCAATGAAACCCGTTGGCCCGGAAAGATCAGACTGAAAGCCGATACTTGCAGGCTTATTTGGGGTTATGGTGACATATACAGTATGGCTGCCATATACAAGTGGTTCACCATACTCTTCACAGCGACGGGTCGTTGGGTCATACAAGAGACAAGGCCCATCAGCTTGGGCGCTGTAGGTATACATCCCACTATCATTGGTATAGATATCCGTCGAGCCATTTCCAACTGGAATAGACCCGTAACTAGACCCTCCGCCAGCAAAAAATATTCCAGTTTTCAGGTATTCGGCTTTGGTTGTGTGAGTTAATGTGTATCTACCAGTAGCGCTAGTTGTAGGGCCCGAGATATTGGCGGCTGCATCCGATGCATAGCCAGATACACTCACAAGAAATATTAGGAAGAAATATAAAGCAACCCCGAAGCGCATCCGTTTACCTACCAAGTAGCAACATTAAAAGTAGCTCTATTCACATCAAGTCGAATAGAAAATCATGCGAGAGTTTAAAGGAAATCGAATAAAGGGCAACTAGAAGTAAAACAAAAGAGATCGATGCAACCTGTCAAGTGTGACTATCTTTCAGTTGGGGAAATACACGGTTTGAGTTTTTTGTATCCTAAAAAGTAGGAGGTTAACGAGAAACCCCCTACTTATTACGGAGAGGTATTGCAAGAGACGTGAGAGCCCATGTCATTTATTAAGTTTACGCTGGATACATACAATAATAAGATTGGATTTGAGAAATCTGCTTACCTCTGTATCCGGTTAGGCTTGGTTGCAACATGCTGTGATGCAGACTTGACTACTACATCTATTATATATTTTCTAAGGCCAATGCCTGCCGCATGACAAGCATCATCATTTAGGTCCTTATCAATGACAATACCGACCGTCTCACCTGTATGATATGCTGACAGCGCCACCGATAGAGAACTTTTAAGCATTTCAGGCTGAAGGTCCACCGAAGTAAAATAAGCGTAATTATACCTGCAATCACTAAGCCCTGTGTTTCCGACAAAGGTGACGATAAAATCTCCTTGGCCATACGTCCATATCCTATTGATTTCGCCACGATACCATGTCGGCTCTGAGGCAGCATTTGAACCAACAACCAACAACCAACAACCAGCAAACAGATTAAAGTGAAAATTTAATTCATGAATTTCCCTTTGAATATTTAATATCTCAATCAAGCTTTAAATATACTTCTACTTAAACTGCATATCAGTCAATTTAAAAGAAACTTAAACTCTACCAGCTAATACCAGACATTTAGACGGGCTTGGTTAGATTTGGGCCCAGATTCTCTCCGCTATGCGCCTCATTGAAAAGCACTCATATTCAATTAAGCTGGATTTCCACTAATTGATGGAAAAGTTAACTCTGGAAGTTGGCCCTAGATTCACACAATATCGCAACTAGTGGAGTAACCTCCTGTCAGTGCTCGTGATAAAGCTCGCAATACTGATCTCAATCAAACAGGATGAACAAAATTCCACCAAATCGATTGAGAAAGGGTAGAACTAAAATCCATGTGACGACCCATAGTCGCGTAATCACACATAGACGGAATGATCACTCGTGGGATTCCCGCAAGCATAAATAACAAAACTGCCCTCTTTTCATTGTCTAATCTACTTTAATTACAACTCATCCCACTACCCCGAGGCTTCTTATGAAAGATGTCGCCGTCGTCGCCTATTGCAGAACTGCTATCGCCAAAGCAAGACGTGGTGCACTCAATCAAACTCACGGTATTCCGATGGCGGCCCATGTAATAAGGGAAGCCATTGATAGAGCACAGTTAGATCCTCACGAGATTGAAGATGTAGTGCTGGGATGCGGTTTACCTGAGGGGGCCACCGGGCACAATATCGCACGCAATGCCGCACTATTTGCCGGCTGCGGGACCCAGGCACCGGGGATTACGATCAACCGCTATTGTGGTTCCGGGCTGAATGCCGCCTCGGTTGTAGCAAACCGAATAGCTGCTGGAGAGATGCAAATTGGTATTGCTGGTGGCGTAGAAAGCATTAGTCTGGTTCAGTTTCACTTAAACCTTGATCATTTCGTTTACGAACCCCTACAGAAGAAAATTCCCGCTGTCTGGTGGACCATGATTCAAACAGCGGACTTTGTTGCCGATAAGTTTTCAATTAGCCGTGAGACCCAGGACCGCTACGTTGTGGACTCTCAAAAGCGAGTGGCTACGGCACTCAAGGAAGGGAAATTTGCCGAAGAAATTGTTCCTTTCAAGACGGTAATGTCGGTAAAAAGCAAGGAAACCGGTGAAACAAGTAATAAACACGTTACCTTGAGTGAAGATGAAGGCCCTCGCCCTGACACCACCCTGGAAGGCCTAACGGCATTAGAGCCCGTGAACACAGGCGGCACAATTACAGCAGGCAACGCTTCCCAGCTCTCCGATGGCGCAGCGGCTGTGGTAATGATGGATGCAGAATTAGCCGCACAGAGAAATCTACCAATCCTTGGTCTGTTCCGCGGCATGCAACTATCTGCAGTTGCACCAAAGGAAATGAGTATTGCTGTGGCACCCGCTATCAAAAAGCTAATGAAGCATCACAGCCTGGCTATGGCAGATATCGACTTATGGGAGCTCCATGAAGCCTTTGCCGTAACTACACTCTATAACCAGGCTGAACTGGATACTCCGTGGGAAATAACCAATGTCAACGGAGGAGCCATTGCCCTTGGCCACCCCTATGGAATGTCGGGAATCCGTTATCTGGGTTCCACCCTATTGGAGTTAGGAAGAAGGGATAAGCATAAAGCAGTTATTGGTGTCTGTACTGCAGGAGGTATGGCAACTGCGGCCTACCTGGAGCGCTAGTGAAGTTAATAGAAATCTCCACTGATTACTCAGACTACCACCCCCGCCTTCAATGAGGTTACCCTTTTAGATTGAACCCCCTGGGTGAGGCTAAGGCTTATGCCGAGGTAACTGACAAGTGGCACTATGGGCGCAATGAAGGCAATGGGCCTGCTAACCTTATTATCTTCTACTCAGGGGTAAAGGGAGTTCCCACTACGGTTATTAAGAATGGCCAGGAGAAAAACTAAAAAACACCACGATAAAGTAAGTTCTCAATCAGGCTTAGTACATCCCTCTCTCAAATTTCGCCTAGTTGAGAGTTTGTTCTCATCCATGGGAGTATGTTCTTGTAAGAATATGGTTCTTTAAAAAACCAATCTTTACAAATTTTACTCATAAAGTCTTTTCTTTTACTTAGGGTTATCTATGTCTTGCAAATACAGTAGCCAGCTATGCCCAGGACCATCCCTAAGTGGCCCTTTAATAAATACATGCACACTTTGTCTTGCAGATTTTTTAGACGGGCAAAGATCTGACATCAAAGATATGCTTGACAACGAAAAAACAGCATGGCAAATGATGTCATCATGGACAAAGAAATTAGTTGGCTTTATCGAAAGGCTATATAAGGATCAATTTACAATTCATAGCCGCCCTTCCGATTTTTCTTTCTGCATAACTGGCTCCGGTGCGAGAGGCGAGGCTTGCCCTCAATCAGACTTAGATGCTTTTATCGTAATACCCAAGATTACCCAAAATCAAAGGGAAACATGGAGGAAGATTAATCTCGCCGTTCAAAAGCGACTAGATAATATCAATGACAGTCGTATGAAAACACTGCGCCCGGGAAAAGGTTTTGTTTTCTGTACTGGAGGGTTAAATCCACTGGGAATGGTGACAAAGAAATGGATGGAAAGGAATAACAAAGATGGCCTAATTAAAAAAGATCGAGTTATTTTTGACCTAACCAATACCGCAGCTGCTCTAACGGGGCTTCTTGAAGAGTACTACCAATACCCAAGTGATCCTAAACGTTACCTCCGGAAACATATTGTTAGCGGACTTCAAGAATGTGCTCACGCTTTTGGCAACCCGAAGCTGCATAGAGAACTAGTGGATGAAGTTAAATTTGTTTTAGGTAAGCAAGCTATTGAGTTTGGCTCTAATTCGCTTCTAACAAGGAAGAGAAAGCAGGGGCTGCAAGCTATGGAAGTTGCGATTAATGATAAAAATTTCCAACCGCCAGCCCCCTATTCTGACATTAAGCGAGTTAAAAGAGAGTTTTATCGAGCTCCTCAGTTCATATTGAAAGGCCTCGCGTGGTTCTATGATATAGATGAAGTCAGTTCCCTAGCTCAACTTTCCAAACTGGAAGAAATGGGAAGGCTGCACCCAACCAGAGCTGTCCATTTCCGCAAAGCAATGTCAGAAGCACTGAGGGTCAGGGTTGCCTCACATATTGTTACTGGTGCGGAGTTTGACAAAGTTCTCTCAGCCTACGTAACACCCAATAGAGATCAAAGTGCCTGGCTAAGGCTGAACCCGGAACAGTCAGAGCTTCTGGAGGATGCCGCGAATAGCGTCAGACTAATCATTGGCTGGGCTGAAGAATTTACCACCTCACAAAGGCGAGCGCATGGCATTCGCTACAATCCCTTTTCGGAGCCATTCTTAATTAAATAATTAGAATTCTCGATGTTTACTTCAATTCAAAATCACATGCAATTTAAAACCACTCAAACTTCATGGATATTGATCATCAGCCGCTTACACATCAAAATATTACCAATAAAATTACGAATTGAGTGTATTCATTTTAATTACACCTAATAGAAATTTTTTTTATAATTAGAAAGTTTAAATTCTTCAATTAACTTTTCAGCACCCAGGCTATGTGTTATCTCACGTCGATACACCAGGCATATTTCATCTTTAAAACCTGGTTGGTCTTCACTCACCCATTCAAGCTGGTTTCTTCCGAGTGTCTGCGCAACACGACCAGGAATAATACCAACGCCAGTTCCTTCTAATGTCATTTTTGTGATCAGCTCGTGACTAGAAGACCTTATATATTGTTTATATTTATTTCTTTCAGCAATGGTTTTCAGTAGCCAATCCGTCTGCATCAGTGCTGGATCATATATCAGTACGTCTCTAGATTGAATTTTCTCAGGATTATGCCAAAAACTCACCACATCATGACAAAGATGCTTGATCACCAGATCAGGATGAGATACAGGGTTTACGACAATACCGATATCAATTTTCCAACTGATCACTGCTTCTACAATCTCACGAGAAAGTGCATGCTGAAAGCTTAATTCAATACCTGGGTTTTGTGCGATAAAAGCAGGCAGACCATCAGGCAGCATATGTAGTGAAATGGAGCTGTGACAACCGATAGTGAAGTGGCCAACGGCCTCTTTATTTTCTCGCAGCGCAGAGTATTTAACCTCATCCCAATCATCTAGTAGCTGCTGAGCGCTTTTTAATAGCCTGAGACCCGCACGTGAAAGTTGAACGCCGGTTTTTTCCCGTATTATTACTTCAGTACCCAGCTGTCTTTCCAGCCTTTTGATAGCAGCACTCAAACTAGGCTGCCGAATCCCCAACCTTTCTGCTGCCCTGGATATATTTTTTGTTTTTGCAACCTCAATAAAATAATTAAGTTCATCAGCGTGTGGGAACATAGAGCGCAACTTATTTAGCTACTTAACTTAAAAAACAGTTGTCGAGTCTACATCGACATACTCTTGGTTGCCATAGATATTGACTATGGTAACCAGCGCCGACTTCTATTTTTCATGTTTTTACACTCATGTTAATTTCTTTGCTTCCTATTTATTCAAAAAAATTTCCGGAGACAGAGTGTCTACATCATCTCTCAGCTATCCCTCAGCAGCGAATAGTAATGCAGTATCCTCTGAAACTAATTTCAGTATGGCTTTAACTTTTCCTTTGCAGACTTGGTATGAATGGGGATACCTACACAACCCAATCATCGCGAGTGATAAAGACATTTCCAGAGTTAAACACTCCTATGCATTACTACAAGATCAGATAGGCGATACTAACAACCCTATCTATGGACTACACACCAGCTATGGTGAGAATGAGCGAAATCGCCTAGACCCAGACCAATGGAAAAATACCCAAGTCAACCTCTTGGAATATTTACAAGTTGGTATCGGTGCTCCGCTACCCAAATCGGTCGTCAGGCGCGCGTTAAAACTACAAGCTCGAAAAACAGCTCACGGCCTGTCAGGTATCCACCCTTCCACTTACCAAGCACTTCTTAAGCTGGCAAACAGTGAAACTCTTCCCAGAGTCCCCCGAAAAGGCAGCCTGGGTGCCAGTGGTGACTTAATTTCTATGGCCCATGCCATATCTCCACTATTTGAGCATGGGCCAAAAGGCCCCCGCGACGTAATTGGCCTGGTAAATACCAATGCCATGATGGCTTCATGGGCTATTGAGCATGATTATCAATTAAGGAAGTTATTAAGGGACTGTTTTAAATCTGTAGCGCTGATGTCCTTGGCCATAGGTGCTGGAGATGAACATTTCTCGGAAGGTTTACACTATGGAGAGGTACATACCAGCTACGCTCGAGCAGGCAACTTGCTAACACAACTCCGACATGACTATTTACAATCGCCGAATATTGTCGAAGGTGAGAAAAGTCTATTACAAGCTCGTTATTCAGTTCGCTGCGCTCCCCAGATACTGGGGCACTGTCTTGACTTATTGGATTACTCCGAAGCCAAAATTCGTTCCGAAGCGCTTGCCGTTGCCGACAATCCCCTAATTCTTGAGTCTGGCCCCTGGCATGGCGGACTCTTTTATGCGATTGGGCTGGCGGCTTCTGCTGAATTTATGCAGGAAATTATTCATCGCCTGGCCGAAATGCTTGATCGACAAATATTGATTTTAATGGACCATCGCTTAAATGGAGGACTGCCGGACAATTTGAGTGTTGAATCGTTCAACCACTGTAAAGGAATTCACCAGCTGACGTCAGCTCTGTTCCAGGAAATAAAAGCCAGGTCAACACCCGTGCGTCAGATGAGTTTCTCGTGTGAAGGTAACAATCAGGACCTCGTACCCTGTGGAATGGCCGCACTTAACAATGTCAACGACCAGCTGGATACGTTAAGAGAAATTGTCCGCGCAGCAACTTTTTGCTCAGCTAGAGCCGCAATGATGCGCTCAACAGGTGGTTTACCCGAAGCATTAAAATTGGCGAACTGGTCACAATTTACAACAGCCCAGGTAGAGAGCATTTTATGAATTTTAACTATTTAACAGGCAATTTCGGCATTGAGATTCCAGCGAATGGACTAGCCGATATGGACCAAAGCACAGGGCTCACACTGCAAAACTTATGGCATGAGCACGAGCTATTGGTTATCAGGGATATGGACCTGGATACTCAAGCATTTGTCAACTTCTGCAGTTTATTTGGGGAACTTCAAAAAAATTATTTCTTTTTTCAGGGTCACTCAGAGGAGTATCCACAAGTTGCTAGAATCATTAAAGAGGCCGGTGAAAAGAAAAATACTGGGGGAATCTGGCATCATGACCAGGGCTATTATTCGAATCCGGTAAAAGGTATCGCTTTGTATGGTATAGATATTCCCCCCAGGGGGGGGGATACCCTCTTTACTAGCTCAACACTTGCTTATGAGAGCCTTTCAACTGCAATGCAGCAAGTAGTTAAATCTCTCAATGTGATACACACCACAGAACTAATGCTCAAAAAGCAACCATTAACAAAATTAATGGAAAGTTCGGGTGAGGATGGGTCCGGTATAGAGCGGGCGCTAAAATTAATGCCGTTGAAATCTGCAATACACCCAGCAGTTTGTAAAAACCCTGTAACTGGTAAGCCTTTTCTCTACCTGAACCGAACTACTACCTCGCAGTTTGAGGGTATGACAACTGATGAAAGCTTGGGCCTGCTAAATTACCTGTTTCAGCACGTCGAAAAACCGGAATTTAACTGCCGAGTGCAATGGCGCCCTGGCACCCTGGTGCTTTGGAACAATCACCAGGTCTTACACTATGCGGTAAATGACTACAATCAACGGCGGGAATTACACCGTGTGCATTTCTCTGCAGAACGACCAGTTAAATATCTATAAATAGATAGTTAGTGTATTTATGAACTATAACGAACTACTGACAGATTTTCTGCACATTAATAGCCGGTCTAGAAATGAACAGCAGGCATTTAAAGATAATCAAATCAAGAAGCTGCTCAGTGAGGCTGTTGCAAAGTCCAACTACTATCGTGAATTACTTGCGCAAAACAATGTTGATATAGAGGCAATACAAACCTGTACAGATTTACACCAACTGCCGATTATAAGCTCTGAAGTATTTTTAAAGCCTATACCGACAGTGAGTATGGCTTTTAACGATATTGTTCGCTATTGCCACACCTCAGGCAGCACCGGCACTCCCAAGCGAGTGCCCTATACCCGCAAAGATATTGAGAACGCGGTAATCTCTCAAGCGCGCAGCTACTTATTTGCAGGTGTTGAACCATTCGATAAATGTTTGTGTGCAATGACCTATGGCCCCTGGCCCAGTGGTATGATTTGTCATGCTGCCGCTGAAATATTTGGCCTCACCATTCCCGCAGATTCATTTCTGGGGATTGACCATCAGCTTCAGAGCCTGCAAAGGGATCAGCTGGATTATATGGTCTGCCTTCCCTCTTTATTACCTCGGCTGGAACGCCACTGCCTGGAGAAAGATATATCACCGGCATCCTTAAACATACGCAATATATTTATGGTGGGTGAACTGTTCTCTGAAGACTTTCGGGCTCGCTATGAGCAGTTGTTCAACTCCAAGCTGATTAATATGTATGCGAATACTGAGCTTGGGCTAATAGCGAGTGAATGCCAGCATCATAACTTACATGTGTGGGAAGATTTCTTTCATGCAGAAGTTATTGACCCCGATACAGGAGAACCATGTAAAGATGGTGTCACTGGGGAATTAGTGATAACCGCTCTGCAGCGTGAAGCCCTTCCGCTGATTCGCTATAACACACATGATCTGGTGGAGATGCACAGAGGCCCTTGCGAGTGTGGCCATCCCGGAACCTATTTGGGGCCCATCAAGGGGCGTCTCGATAATATGTTCACAATCAATGGCGGCAATATCTATCCGATTACGCTGGAAAACGCCATCACTGCTATCGCTGGTCTCAGCTCCTTTTACCACTGCATTATCGAAAAAGTCGATGGGCATGATCATTTGACCTTCGAAATTGAAGCAAGAGAAGCTGTCAATCAGCAGGAGAAAGCGCATTTAGCGCGACTATTTTATAGCAACCTCACCAGTTCAGATGTAACCCTTCGTATGATTTTCCTGGGGCTCGAAACGGCCTCAAGAATCAATATAGAAATTTTACAACCTGGGGAAATCAGTAAAAAAGCTGGCAAGGTTAAAAAAATCATTGATCGCAGATAGCCTTCCCCACTGAACTGGAGCATACACCTAGCTACCCCTTCACTATGTGAAGGGGTAGCTAGCAAATAGGCTATTGATATTGCGAAAGGTGCTTACCAAGGTTGCTCTTCACCGAGGTGGACAAATTGTCCGTTGGGGCCATCGCCATCAATCAGGGCCAGGTCTACAACCGTTGAAGCTCCGTCGGTAACTTCCATTGGCGCCGCGCTGGTGCCCAGGTCGGTTTTAACCCAACCGGGGTGCGCACTATTGACCTTGATATTGGTCTCTGCAAGGCTCTGGCTCAGGGAAACTGTAAACATATTTAATGCGGCTTTAGATGCGTTGTAAGCAAACGGTTTTACCGCACTCCAGCCGGATTCAACATCGGCATTTACTGCCAGGGAACCCAAGATGCTACTAACGTTTACAATACGTCCAGCCTTACTCTTCTTGAGTAGTGGCAGTAGTTCCTGCGTGAGGCCAATTTGAGCAAACAAGTTGATATCGAAGGTGGTTTGCAGATCAGCTTGGGAAACAGTCTCACTGTTATTCTGCGCCCATTCTCCTTCCACAATCACACCGGCATTGTTTACTAGAATATCCAGTCGGCCATACTGCTCAGCAATTTTTTGAGCTGCTCGCGCCCTGTCGTTTGCCTTGGTGATATCCAATTCTATGGTGTCCAGTGGGGCTACCTTGCCTGTCCAGGCCGCTTTCACCTCTTGAAGCTTCTCCTGGTTGCGGCCAGACAGAATTACCTTGACCCCCTGGTCAGAGAGCTGCTTGGCAACTTCGAGACCAATACCGCGATTAGAGCCAGTAACTAGTGCAATTCGTTCATTCGACATGGTTGAATCTCCTGTGAATCATGTTGTTTCGAAGACGAAGCCATTCTATTATCCACCCATAAATGAACAATTACCCAATTTGAAAATGAATGTTCGCGATTTAGAAACAGTAAGCTTGAGAACCCTATCGGTATTTGTCCAGGTCAGTAAAACTCTGAATCTCACACTTGTGGCTGAGCAGTTGGGCCTACCGAAATCCACAGTCAGCAAGGAAATATCCCGGTTGGAGTCCCATCTGAAAGCAAAGTTACTGGACCGCTCAACCCGTCGGGTTGAGTTAACTGAAGTCGGTGCTATTGCTTATGAGCGAGCACTTCAATTGGTGGAAGATTTTAAAGCCCTTCAGCACGATGTGCTGGTTATGGAGCAACAGGTACAAGGGCTCCTTAAAGTTTCTGCCCCGCCCGCTCTTGGCGAGTTTCTCTCACAAAAGGTCTTGCCCCCATTTTTGAAACGCTGGCCCAAAATTACGGTTTCTCTCAACCTTACCTATGACTTCGAGGATCTATTTGCCCAGGGTATCGACTTGGCTTTCCGAGTAGGAGAAATTCAGGACGACCGCCTAATAAGCCGCAAGCTCGGCTACTCCACCAGGGTTCTTGTGGCCAATCCAGAATATCTGGCAGTGCATGGGGCTCCCCAACTTCCTGAAGAGCTGGCGGGTCACAACTGCCTTCGATTTCAATTCAATCCGGGGGAATCGGAATGGACACTGACATCTGCTAACTCAACCATCAACTTATCCGTAAGCGGAAATTTCTTTTGCGCTAACATCCAGGCATTAAAAAATGCAACGTTGAATGGGCTCGGCATCGCCCAATTGCCAATTAACAATATTGTTGAGGAATTGGCTGGCGGGCAGTTGGTAAAAGTGCTCCCAGAATGGCATGTACCACCAATGAACATTCATGCCGTATACCGAACCGGATTGAACAAACCGAAGAAACTCGCGGCCTTGCTCGATTTCCTTAACGAGGAGAAGGGCCTCTTCGAGTGGAGTGTGTAGTTGCAGATTTCATCGCCACCTACCACCTTTATAGTTCATTTACTTTATGGTGCATTTGCTTGGTTCGCTTGAGCCAAAGTATCCCTAAGGTGACCTGGCAGAGGGATTTTGACCCTGTCGGAGGCAGATAAAGTGACATAGGTAATGTTCGCCGTAAAAGCCGGTGCCCCACTCTCCAGATAAGCCTCAAGCTGGAAGCTAAAAGAGTGGTTGCCAATATCTGAGATAGAAACCTGAATTTTTAACTCCTGATCCCAAGTCACAGGGGTCAGGAATTCCAAGTTGAATGCTCTTACCGGAGTTATAAAGCCCAGCTGCTTCATCCTTCTAATGGCTGGGCCGTCAAACAGGACAGACATCGCTTCGTGAGTTGCCTCCAGGGCAAAGTCGGAAAATCTTGGGGTATATACAATACCCGCAGGGTCACAATCACCGAACAATACCTTGCGTTTAACGGTTATCATCTGGCCAATCCTGAAAGTCCAAAGCAGCATTGCTATTGTATGGCAAGGTACCTGCTCTATTCCGATCAAACAGAATTACCAAATCCATCATCCTGCACGCCCCACTTGCTTACGCTTAGTTACTAGAGATAGACAAGAGCGTTACTTCCGGCGGAACTAGGAATCGCACAGGTAAAATACTGGTCCCTACTCCAGGGCTTACATACAGGTTTTTTCCACCTTCCTCGATATGACCTATCGCATAACGTTGCCCGTAACGAGAGGGAACTATCGGGCGCCCAATAAATGGCAGGTAAACCTGTCCTCCGTGAGTGTGCCCAGCAATAGTCAGTGAGATTTGCTTCGGTAATTCTGGAAATATATCGGGATTGTGCGTGAAAGCCAAAATGCTCTCAGCGGTATCAATGCCATCCATCGCTTGTGCGATATCATGTGGCCCCTCCCAAAAATCACTGAGACCCACCAGGCGTAACTTACAAGCGCCACTATTCAGCTTTGCTGATCGGTCTTCAAGTACCGTAATCCCTCGATCAGCGAATGCCTTCTCTACCCGCTTGGCATCAAGCCACCAGTCGTGATTTCCCAACACTGCGAAAACGCCCATGGGCGCTTTCAATTCCTCCAGTATCTCGGCAACCTCTTCGGGAGAAACAAAAGAGCCACCTGCAACGCCCTGGATAACAAAATCACCTGGTAACAAAATCAAATCAGGCAAACTCGCATTTACTTCATCAACTAACCACCGAAGGCTATCAACCCCTTTATACGGAGAGCCCACATGTAAATCAGCAAGGATGGCCACCTTCTTGTTATTACAGGCTTCTGGCCAGGAATCAATCGTTATCGTCTGCTCTCGGATTCTGAAACTATTTGGCTCTGCAAAGAAAGCCCAAATAGAGATGGTTAGACCAATGATAAAAAGTATTGCGGAAATGTTACGATATTTGCTCAAGAAATATACTCACTCAATGACCCAAACCTACAACACTTCAGGCTACAGTACGGTATCTACTATTTAGGGATACTCTGAAAAACCAGCCTTTAGCGTTACATCACGCTTCACATAACTAAAAATAGCTACTTTTTACTCGAAATCGCGCTTTCTATATACAGTTATCTCCATTTTTACTGCCCTAGATCCGCATTTAGCGGACTTGTCGAAGTTGGAGCGGAGATAGTAGTGGCATCTATAATGGTGCCTTCACGCAGCGCCATACCATTCTCAGCAAGATGGATATTGCTTTCCCTAAATAGAGTTGTACTCAGCTGATTCGCTCCATCATTACCCTTGTCATACTGAATCAAAATGGAAAAGAAAAGACAAATTCGATCGGGCTTGAGATTAAACTGCTCAATCGCACTAAGTCTATAGGTCAAAGGCTAACCAGCCCAGGTTCAGCTTGCTGCAACTGCTCACTACTCTCGATATCCAGCAACCATTCACAGCCGCTTAAGCAATAACAGATCCCGGTTATTAAAATAGTTATACAGGGTTTTGCTAGAAACTTGACTGACCTTGACGATCTTCTCCATGATCAGCTCTGAAGGGTCATGGCTTTCCAGTGCAGCGCTAGCAACGGATAAAATCCTTTGTCGACGCTTCTACTGACGAATGGACGAGAAAGGGCCTCATTTATTGGTCAAATCAACAACCCCTGAGAATTGCAGCACCTGAGAGCGCCTAATTATTATAGTTTTCCCGAGTTTTACACATGACTGTAAAACCAGGCAATACACTCTCTAAAACGCTATATAACCCTACTATTTCTCCGTTAACAGGTCGTCAATAAAACCATTCATCCGCTTTAGGGCCCATTCGTTCCTCCCGTAATTGATACGCTCCAGCGCACCGTTATTCATGGAGCGCTGAACACCCTCTCCTAGCTCAAAGTCCTCATTCAACACCGCTACAGTAATATCATGGTTACGCTGCCAATGATCCCGCATGGTTTCCCGCAACTCAGTCGGAACCAGTGTGGTAACAGCGATGGCCGTTTTATCGAGGGCCAGGGGCCTGAACTGCACCCAGTCAATATGCTGATGCTGAATCAGCAAGGCCGAGGTAGGAAACAATGAATACAATGTATGACTGCATTCTCGCAGGGATTGTTGCTCGACGGGTTTCTCCACCACCGCAGCTAAAGCCTTGGTCGGCATTACTACCCGTAGATGGGGTCCCAGGGCATCGATGACCGCGGTGTTGTTATAAAAATAAGGGCCAATACTCTCGCTGTGGGCATAGGAAAAGTGGTAGGTTTCAATACCGCCCTCTGCCACTATTTTCCAGTTTGTGTTCCAAACCTTGCGATGTTGCGCAAACACAGAGAGCTGATCGAGCTGCAGGGCCGCTAGCGGCTGTGACATACCCTCCAGAGCTTCATCCAGGTCTGGAGCCGAAGCCCCATCAGGGCAAAGCCAAATGAATCCATGCTTTTCTTTAACAGGCAGTTCGAGTAGGCCATTGTCTGACTTATCAAGATCAGGAAAGCACTGTTGCTTACCAGGAACCGAGGCCAACGCGCCATCTGTGGTATATGACCAGGCATGATAGGGGCAGTGAATGCGTTTTGCCTGCCGGCATTCTCCCTCCCCTAGTAGTGTGGCACCGCGATGACGACAGCTGTTGTGAAAGGCATGCCATTGGCCTGAAGCATCGCGACTGACAATCAAAGAGCCGAGTGGCGTCTCGACCGCTTTGAGGCTATTCGCTTCAATCAGTTCAGAAGTATGTACCAGAGGCCATGGCCAACGACGATGAATATGCTCCATCTCAAGCTCGAACACCTCTTTGCTGCGGTATCGTCGTGTATCAGCGTTGGCCGTCTCATCCGCCAGGGTTGTGGTTTTATCTTGTACCAGTCCCCAGCATCGCTGGATAAGATCGAGCTCTGTTTGTCTGTCCATACTCCATCCCTTGCGTTATGGCAATCAGAACCTACCAACCGGTAAGTTTATTGACAGGCTACCTACCAATCGGTAAGGTGTCAAGCTGTCTAGCCAGACCATATTGAAGCTCAATGAAGACACGAGAAAAGTTACTTCTCAAGGCCGAAATTCTCTTTTCTGAGAGAGGTTTTTACGGAACCAGCATCAATGATGTCGCCGCCGAACTGACTATCAGCAAACAAGGGCTGCTGCACCACTTCCCCAGCAAAGAAAAACTCTATGCTGCGGTACTTGAGTCCGCTGTTACCCATCTGGTTGAGAACCTGAAACCCAACATTGAGCATGAGCTAGCTCCCAGAGAACAGCTGTTGAACTTATTAAACGTACTGGCAGCACCCGACAAAAGAACCCACCGCGTTATTCTTCTTCTGATGCGAGAGCTGTTAGATAATAAAGAGCGCTCCGAACACGCCCATCAGTGGTTTCTAAAGCCCGTTCTCGATCATCTAGAAGGACTGGTGAAAGCGAGCCAGAAACAGGGACACTTTCAAGAGATAAAGCCGCTTGCCTTTATCTACCAATTACTTGGGGCCGTTCAATATTTTTTGATATCTGAACCCACCTTGAAAAAGCTCTACTCTGCAAAAACCTTCAAGACACTAAAAAAACAGCACCTGATCGAACTGGAAAGATTGATCACGAGCGCTTACTAATCACGACAAAAGGCTATACTGCCTCTATGTAGGGTAAAGGCAAGAGAAGCAGCAGACTAGGCTAGGCGGTAACGCTGAGCTTTCCTCATTGCGATACCATTCTGAAGCGCTATCAGCATCTGATTAATAAGGGCTTTAACGGTTTTTCCATCATCTAGACGTATGCAGAACCATGCACCTTCTAAACCTGTAGGCATCGATATTATCGAAGAAAAGCCCATCTATTCGCTGGGTAAATTTGTGATTAACTGGAACGGTCTCATTGCCCTTAGCCCCACCTTATAACCTGGTTAATATCACTGGCCTCCCTAAAAAAATCAGGAGCACTTGGAGCACCTTAGGGAATTTTAATTAAGAGATCTTAGTCATGAACCTCTGTAGCTTAGTTTTCCGAAATTAAACCCTTCAAACTTGGGAATCTGTTTTAGCATAGAATTCGAGATCGCTAAGCATACGCATGACTTTACAGGTACCTGCAGCTTCCAGGTCGATACATTGATCTCGTAGTTACTACAAACTTTGTCGAAGTTGTACCTACAGATCCATTTGATCCTCAATATGGCGGATAGGTTTTATCAACCAGCTCATTGATTTCCAGGCAATTCTCAATTGGCTGCACTTTGAGTTCGAGCAGATTTCGAGTATCTTCCAATGGCATGCCCAATGAACGGCAGTGGCGAATGCAGTGAAATTGCTTTAAATGAGCTCCAGAATAAAGTTATAAATTATCCCTGGTCCGCACAGGTTCCGGTAACGAGTCCACCTGATCGTAGTAACGCACTGCCTCCACTTCACAGCTGGCTTCGCCAATCATATAGGGCATGCAGGTGTCCCCTTGACTCTATAGTTACTAGAGGGATAGTAATAATGGCTCACCTTTTGAGCTATCCGAGAGTTGACTATGGAAAAGCGCGATACTGGCTGCGGTTGTGAAAAGCCCACAGAGCCACTCGAAAGACCCGGCAATAGTACAGTCAATAAAGAAGGAGAATCCTCCCTGTTCTCCATTGGCAAGATGGACTGCCCAACCGAGGAAAGCCTGATACGCGCCAAGCTTTCCAGTATTCAGGGGATCTACAGCCTCGACTTCAATCTGGTACAGCGAATCCTGACGGTCGGCCATGCACCTGGCATGGAGCAGATGATCCTGGATGTATTAACGCCACTCGACCTGGATGCCAGGCTGGCTACCGAGGAAGATACCGAGGGTGCCCCTCCAGCCGCTAAGGCCAATTGGTGGTTGCTTGGTGCCGCAGCCGTTGCAGCTCTGGCATCAGAATTGGCGTATTGGCTGCAAGGCGGTAACACCTGGTTAGTATTTGTATTGGCTCTGGCTGCCATTGCTGGCGGTGGCCTCTCCACCTACAAAAAAGGATGGATAGCGCTTAAGAACCTCAATCTGAACATGAATGCGCTCATGTCAATTGCGGTCACTGGCGCCATATTAATTGGACACTGGCCAGAAGCGGCCATGGTAATGGTGTTATTTACCCTGGCAGAACTGATTGAAGCAAAATCGTTGGACCGCGCTCGAAATGCCATCCGGGAGCTACTGAGCCTAACCCCGGAAACAGCCACTGTACGGCAGGATGATGGAAGTTGGCGTGAGATCGGCGCAAAAGAGGTACCTTTAGGAGCCATTGTCAGGGTAAGACCTGGCGAGCGTATCGCCCTTGATGGGGAGGTTGTAAAAGGCAATTCCGCAGTTAACCAGGCCCCAATTACCGGGGAAAGCTTGCCTGTAGACAAGACAGCCGGCAATGAACTTTTTGCGGGGACCATTAATGAATCTGGCGCGCTCGAATACAAAGTAACCGCTGTCGCTAATGATGCTGTCCTGGCCCGGATTATTCATGCGGTAGAGGAGGCCCAAGGAAGCCGCGCGCCGACGCAGCGCTTTGTCGACCAATTTGCCCGCTGGTACACACCCCTCGTGTTTGCCGTAGCCTTAGCCACAGCGTTAATACCCCCACTCTTTTTCGGCGGCGCCTGGATGGAGTGGATATACAGGTCTCTGGTATTGCTGGTAATCGCCTGCCCCTGTGCTCTGGTAATTGCGACACCGGTCACCATTGTCAGCGGCCTAGCGGCAGCAACCCGTCACGGCACCCTGATTAAGGGCGGTGCCTATCTCGAGCAGGGTCGTCGCCTGCGCTGGATTGCACTAGATAAGACCGGCACCATTACCCATGGCAAGCCCGAAGTAACCGACTTCGAACCCTGGTCAGGTGCTGAACCTGACGAAATCAGAACTATAGCTGCCAGCCTGGCCTCACGTTCTGATCATCCTGTCTCAAAAGCCGTCGCAGAATATCTCAGCGCAGAAAACGCAGAGCTACATGAAGTTGAGGCTTTTGAAGCCCTGGCCGGCCGGGGTGTTCGCGGCGAAATAGCTAATATGGGGTACTATCTGGGGAATCACCGCTTGGTAGAAGAGCTTGGGGCCTGTAGTCCGGATCTTGAACAGCTGCTTAGCAAACTTGAATCCCAGGGCAAAACAGTCGTTATGCTGGTGGGAGAATCCGGAGTAATGGCTTTGTTCGCAGTTGCGGACACCGTCAAAGAGTCCAGTCGGAAAGCCATTGAAGAACTCCACGAATTAGGGGTGAAAACCCTAATGTTAACCGGTGATAATCAACATACTGCCGACGCCATCGCCCGCGAAGTAGGCATCGATCGAGCCGAAGGCAACCTTCTTCCAGAGGATAAACTGCAGCAGGTGGAGTCCCTGGCCGGTCATGGCAGAGTTGGTATGGTTGGGGACGGAATCAATGATGCACCAGCACTGGCGCGAGCCGATATCGGCTTTGCAATGGGAGCTACAGGTACAGATACCGCTATAGAAACCGCCGATGTTGCCTTAATGGATGACAATCTTGGCAAAATTGCTGGTTTTATCCGCTTGTCACGCACCACGGCCCATATACTTTGGCAAAATATTGTCCTTGCTCTCGGCATCAAAGCGATATTTCTTATCCTCGCCTTTGCTGGAGAAGCTACCATGTGGATGGCAGTGTTTGCGGATATGGGTACCAGTCTGCTGGTGGTATTCAATGGATTGCGATTGATGCGGAAGTGACCTGCTGTAGAATCCGATATACAAACTCGGCTTAGTAATATGCTTTAAACTTCATCCATCCCAAAAGCTTAGGGACGGATGAAGTTTACCCTTCAGGAGTTAGTTTATGACTCAACGTCAATAAACCTTACCTCCCCATTCTCTGTTGCTGTGGATGTAATAAATACCTGGCTTCCACTTATCCTTCCTACAGAAAGACATTGTCCAGAGATATTGGTATAAATGCCCGGGTCACCTTCCGGAGGATTATTATCAGACCATTCACAACCGTTAGTGCTTAATATATAGATAAATCTCTCGCCATATAGGTTTAAATTTGAATTATCAAAAGAGAACAGTTGAACCTGCTCACCCTCCGCGTAGTCTGCTCCAAAGATATAGATTGACGCATTCTGGTAGGACAATAGAGATCTTGTGGGTGAGTTACTAGTGCTATAAATCGTTGAGCTATCATATGCATGAGCAATTGATGCCTGTCCGCCATCTAATACTACGCGACTAATATTCCTAGCATTGACCGATACTATCTCTCCACCCAGCAGAAATAATTCTGAATTGTTAAATACCTGAATAGAGCTGGTAATCTGGCCTCCTCCCATGGTCACAACTGTTGTTTGACCAGAGAGGCGAACTTCATGTAAATAAGCTCCCTCTTCAATTACATACTCGACAGTTGGAAAGTTGCCATTCAGGTCCAGTATACAAGGCTTACTTTCATCACCGGGAATACAAATATAATCAATATATATAATTTCTTGACCAGATACTGAATGCCCCAATTTATATGAAGCCAGGATACCCTCAGAACTTTGACCAAAATCAAACTTTGAATAAAACGATTTAGCTTCGCCTGATAATACATCAAAGGATAGCAATAAGACAAACAATAAAATAAATATATTAGCGCCACCTCTATATTTCTTACTCATCGAATATTCTCCAGAACAGTAGGCATATAATTGACAGTATGAATATAGAGAAGTAAGTCCGCATTTCAACAATGGACTCAAAAATTTTTATTTACATCAAAAAATACAGCGCTTATGCCTCAAAGAATTAGGGAGCACTCAAAACAAGACAGCTTTGACTTCAAGATAGTAAAATTTGGATCACCGCTCAGGATAACCAAAATATAATCGTGTATCTTTTTACCAAGGATTCAAATCACTGAAGCTTAGTATAAGCATCTTGATTACTTAACAACTGCCCCCTTATCAATTTTATTCCCAGTGGTTTTACTAATGTATCAAATATCGCCCGTTGAAATTATCGTGCCATTAAAATCACTATAACAGACAATAAAATTTTTGGAGGATATCGATACTGGCTGTCTAGAGATAGCTCGGCATTCGACAATTAAATAAAGCAAGCCCAAAGTTCTTATTTAGCTAAACCCGTATTCGTTGTTAGTAGCCTAACGCCAGCAATTTGTAATAATATTAAGCACGCCGTCGATCTCGGCAAGATCATCTTCTGTGTTGAAGTGTACGGCCAGTACCATTACCCATGGCAATCTCGAAGTAACCGACTTACAACCTTGCTATGGAGCTGAATATCAACAAATCAGAACTATACAGCTATCAGCCTGCCGCTCAGAGCATCCGTTGTATCAGCAGGCGGGACGCTAATGGAACCTATAAATTTGGACCGCGAATGGTAACTTCGCACTAGTCCAAAAGCTATACTGAGTATTCTCTCGCAGTGACAGAAAAACCTGGAGTACATATAAAAAAGCCTGATCAGCAAAGCTCACTGATCAGGCCATTTTACCATGAAATAAATCTTATAGATAATCTAACAGATAACATTTAATTAATTTTAACTGCCTTAATATTCTCTATTCTCTGTGGAAACAATTGAATTGATCTCATCAATGATAAAGAAAACCCTGGCCCTTCTTTATCCAGCTCACTTGCCGGCAAATAAAAATGCCGAACTGCATTAGAGCGGTATAAGGCTGAATCAAGAATATGCCATTGGCCTTTATGCCATACTTCCGCCCAGGCATGGCCAAAAGACGTTACCTGTTCTTTATCTTCAAGTATTACGGTGCCTAAAACAACTCTTGCAGGAAGATTTAATGATCGAGCAAGTGCAGTAGTAAGCACCGCATACTCCGTACAGTCGCCGCTACGTTGGGTAGCCACCACTGAAGCTATATTAAAGCCATGGATATATGTAGGATATTCAATATAATCATCTACATATGATTCTAGCTCTGTTAATGTCCAATTTTCACTGACTCCACTTGTAAAGCCGTAAGTAAATTCCTTTGTACTCTCCTCATCCAGGTCAATTACAAAACTATTCTCTCTATGTTTTGCATGAACTTCACCAAAAAAATTCGGCTTAGTTCTCATGGTAATAAACAAGGACTCACCTTTAATGTGCTCAACAGTGATGCCCTTCCAATCCAACAAAGCTGTAGCAATCCTTTGTGCCTCTGGTGAAACTAGCTCAAAGTGAATAGTATCAGCAAGAGGCAGAGGCTGATCAGTTGCAAGCTCTGTGCTCAATTCAGCAAAGAATGGAACACTCTGTGCATTTACATTAAGTGCCAACAAAGTTAATAAGAGCGGAAAAAACTGCTTCATGGCAGTTTAGGCTCACCTTTTACATGCAATAATTCCATATCCAGCACAAGCGGCCCTTGCTTCATAGTTCCCTGCTTGAAAATCCCACTGTCTTCAGCGGTAAATTTCATAACAATCGGGCCTATATCCATTTTAAAGTTTGCACTGGGGTTATCAGCCAGCTTGCTTACCAGGACTTTTTGTGCTGATGTAGGGTCCGCATCAGATAGCCACATATAAAATTCAGCAGAATCCTGATCTGACACGTTTAAGTGGGCTGTTTGAAGATAACTACCAAAGTTTGACAATAACATACCGGTATAATCCAGTTCAGAATTGATCTTTTTTCCCTGGAATTCACCTCCTACCAGCCACTTATCATTTTGGTTCTTAATTGAATAATGTGAAGTCAGCTCACCATTATCAATTGAATATTCTGAAGCATTAATTAAATAACCATCCGGCCTACTCCAGGAAGAAGATACAAAGTCTGAAGCGGATATAGAGCTGGCATCAACTGGGAAAATAAAGGCGGCTCTGCTTTGAATATTGATATCACCTTCATCATCTGTAGTATATTTTTCATAGCTATATCCAACAGATATATCATTAAGCTTCATCTGATGAACAGACTCAAAGAACTCCGCACTTTGATTGTTTCCTGTGGATACGCCTATAAATGATTCAAAAACATCAACAAAAGCCTGGTGGTATCCCATTTGATTATGCAGACAGACCTGTAGGTTCCCATCAACTTCCGCTGACAAGCCCTTCATTAACCCTGCTACAGCTTCACTTTTTTCGCCAAGAAAATAAAGGGTATCTAGTGATAGATAAGGTGTATTCTCGGTAATGCCGACATCAACAGCATAGTTAAAACGGGCTGAAAGTGATTTATTATTAAGCTCTTCAGCCTGAGCCAAACTGCTATCAATCAACCCATAAAGAGAATTTGCTGGGCCATCATATTCATTAAAAATATAACACTCAATTGGGACAGAGGTATCAATATCAATTAGGTAATACCAGGTTCCATCGCTATTTTTTGAAGCCGCAACCTTACCTAAAATTTCTCTTTTGAAATTAAGACTTTCAACTTCAAGTGAAGACTTATTATCAACAATTTTATCTTTCAGCATCTCATCTTGAATCCAAGATGGAAGATTATCTAAACTTAAAATTCCCCATGAACTACCCGTTTTATCATTCCCATTAGGCTTTGAATCCTCTGTATTTTGTGTAGCAGAGCAGCCAGCCAGCAAAATAGCAGCAGTAATAGCTGGCATTAGTTTGATGTTCATACTTAGTTCTCTATTTTAGTTGTATTTAACTAGTTGTTACTCAAGTAGTAGAAATCACTTATGAGTGAAATTCGTACAAACTTGAGTGCGGCTATACAATGTATTGCAAGCAATCTTACCATCTCGCAGGATAAGATTGTATTTGAAGTTCAGGAATTACAAGATTGAGGGTACATTCAAAGGATGCCTAGCAAGAAAGGGGGTCGCCAATAGTTTATATAGCTAGCAGAAAATATCAATCCGACTCTCCCAGCCCAACTTTGTTAGGCTAGAATTCCAGGGTAGTAATGTTTCATAGCTCTCTACAGACTGATTGCGTGGAACTTTCCAAGTACTTCCACATAATACTTATATGTAGCAATACCGTAGATCTTGGCTATTTGCAAAATAGCTAAAGTGTAAGTACAGTGAATCAACCCCTTCGAGTGAAGATGCTTACAGGTAGTTTTTTCGATACCTTACGAAGGGTTTGATTTTTTATTCAGTCAAATTGGTTTCGATTTCGATGCGGCCACCCTTCAAAAGCTCATAAAGTCCTTTCCAGTGCTTTAGGCCGTATTCTATGGCTTTACTGAGTGGAGACTTGGGTAGTAGCTTTGATTACTTTTCATCTAGCCTGTTTTACGGATAGCCGCAATCGGCCTGGACTCCTCCTGCCGTAAATCACATCACTGCTTTGCAGTTAGCTATCACCTCCGGCTTTTGAATCTATCGGATGTAGTTTCCTATAAAAGTACATAACCTGCTTGGCCAGTCCACCTGTTCTGTGTAGACTTGGAAATTGGTGCAAATTTGCGTCTAGTGTGTGCACTACAATGACTTGGGTTAATCGTCTCTTCGCGGAGCAAAAGCTCTACAGCATTGCAGCCATTCATCCTCATTAAAAATGTAATTGTCTTTTTAACTTGAGCGTATAGGAGTATATCTTTAAAAGAATTCACAAAATATTTAATTTGTCATGCCCAGATACGCTTTCCTCAAGAAATACCCGCTTTTTGAAAGCCAACAATACCATCTAGCTTAATAAAAGATGTAGAGACCAACCCCTTTCCATCTTTTGATTTAGCTGGCACTTATTTGATATATTGTATGTCGCCGAATAGGATTGATTTATAATTACTCGCAAAAAGTGAGTAACTTACTTGCTCTCACCCAACCCTATTAGACAATAAAGATTCTGTTAAAATTCAAACCGTTATTTAATTAGCAGCACTAACAACTCAACTTTAAAAAAAGCTTATGAGCACTCTATTAGCTGACGACCTCCTTCAAAGCCCGCCTCGCCAAGTAAGCAACAGAAAAAATTACTGAAAACTGGCCACTCATTTGTAAAGCAAACTTTGGCCAAAAATCTATTTCTTCTGTGAACAGAGATAAGATTAGATTCCCTGGAAATAGGAAGACTCCAAAATACTCCCAACCACCACCGACAATAAGCCAGTTATACATGAAGGTCACCACGCCAACTAATAAAGCTAGCAATCCAATAGCCATTGGAAACGTAATATCCTTATTCATGCCTTTCTCTTAACTGTAAAAAAGTGAGATTTATATTACGCAATCATAACATCACTTTCCGCCCACAACCTCTTTCTTAATATAGACGCCTAATCGTTTTGCAAGACGAACCAAATTTCCTCTATCCATAGAAAGCAATTTTGCAGCTCGACTCCAATTCCCATCACAGTTAGTCAGCGTATGCTTTATAAGATCGCGCTGATAATCCTCGGTCGCAGACCTGAGATTCACAACTTCCAGCGGTGGTTGAGCCGGTTTCTCAAACTCTGGCTGTGCCATGATATCGTCAGGAATCTCTATATGCGCAGCGGTTAACGATACAATCTCTGACGGAGAGGAGCCCTTTCTGGCCTTCAAGGCTGCACGACTAATGATATGCTCCAACTCCCTTACATTCCCCGGCCAACCATAACGCTTTAATTTACGTGAGGCCTCTGCCGACAATCTGAGTTGACGAAAGCCCAGCTTTCTACGGGACTTTTCCAGGAAGTAATCCGCCAGTAACAGAACATCATTCTCTCTTTGTGATAAGGGTGGAACTTCCAGTGGATATACAGAAAGACGGTGATACAAGTCGGCCCTGAAACCTCCGTCTTCTATTTCCTTCAACAGCTCCCGGTTTGTTGCGGCAACTATCCTGACATCGACATGCTGGACTGTATCTTTACCAACCGGCTGGATTTCACCGCTTTGCAGCACCCTCAGCAATTTACTCTGTACAGCTAAAGGTAGCTCGCCCACCTCATCAAGGAAAATAGTTCCACCGTTCGCCAGAAGGAATTTACCTGGCCGCTCGCGATCCGCCCCCGTGAAAGCGCCCTTTGCATGTCCAAAAAGCTCTGCCTCAGCCAGAGTCTCCGTTAAGGATGCGCAATTGAGGTAAACAAGTGGTTTTTCCCTGCGAGAAGAGAGCCTATGTATAGTGCGAGCCACTAACTCCTTGCCGACACCTGTCTCTCCAAGGATCAGGACGTTGTAGTCAGAACCTGCTACCAGCTCAATATCACTGCGCAGGGCTTTCATGACTTGACTCTCTCCAATGAGCTCCCCACCATCTCGTAGAAAAGCCTCCTGTGTCAGTTCTTTTACCAACTGTTCTGCATGTTCTGCAGAAAGAGAAAGCTCTTTTAACTCCAAAGCTGTTTTTAGTGTTGCTGCAGAAAGGGCTGCTATCAACTCAAGGGTTCTGTCACTAATTTGGCCATAAGCATCTGAAGCCATGCTATCGAGAGTTAGCAAGCCCACCAAGTGGTTATCAGAATACAGGGGCAAACCCATGCAAGAGTGCACCGGCAAGTCCCCTTCCCTATCCAGTAGTAAGCCATCAAAAGGGTCTGGCAAATCACAATCTGATGGGAAGCGAACTGGATTTTCTGAGGCACAAATCTGGGCAAGGCGCGGATGTTCATTGACTACAAAACGGCGGCCAAGCGTTCTTCTGGCAAGCCCTTGTACCGCCAGGGGGGTAAGTACATTCTCATTTAACCCCAATAGGGCCACGGCATCACACTTGATGGCTTTGCGGATAGTAGAGAGCAGGCGTTCAAAGCGATCGCTGTTGTTCAGGCTATTAGCCAGATCCAATGCTACTTCCAACAGGAGATTGGCGTTGATATCTGTCATACATGCATAGGTCCATATGATCTATTGAGGTCATTATGACACATAAAGTTATCAAGTCATAATGACATGTTAAAACCGAAAAAAACCTTCAACTTATTGATTTATAAGCATTTTTATTTTTGGCATGGGGCTTGCTAGTTATATAGCGAAACCAAAATTGCCATAGAGGTTAAAAATGCTCGACACTGAAAACCCTGTCCTGCGCAGACGCTTCGAACTTCTGCTCAAAGCTGGCAATCTGACCCTTCTACTGTCAGTTCCTTTTTTGATAGTAACTGTCGTTATCTGCTACCCCATGTCCCACTATTTCTCCCTTCCGGCACAAGTCGCTGGCCATATCTTTATGGTGATCAGCGCGACACTAATAAAAATCGGATACATAAGCCGCTGCGTCGCACAATATAGCCTCTCTTTAGAGGTGAAATAAGTAGCCGCTTTCTCACTTATTGGCTGAACGCAACTATCAGCAATTTTTACAGGCATTGGACTAATGCCTCTGTTTCGGATTGTCCACGATAAATTTTCCGTTAGATGTATATAGGAGCAAATCATGTTGACATCTAGAGAAATCAAAATTGTTAAAGCCACAAGTCCAGTACTCGATAGTGCAGGTGTAGATATCACAAAGTATTTCTACAATAGAATGTTCTCCTGCAATCCTGAGTTAAAAAATATATTCAATATGAGTAATCAGGAAAGTGGTAAACAGCCATTTGCCCTCTTCAGTGCCATATCAACTTTCTCAAAGAATATTGACAACCTTCCAGCCCTGGATCCGTTAATTGAGAGGGTTGCTCAAAAGCATACCAGCTATTTTATTCAGCCTGAGCAATACGAAATCGTAGGAGACCATCTGCTTGCCACTCTCGTGGAGGTTATGCCGGATACATTCACCTCAGAAGTTATTGATGCCTGGCAAAGAGCTTATAACCTATTTGCGAAGTTACTAATAGAACGAGAATATGAACTCTATGACTTCTCAAGAAATACCCTCGGAGGCTGGCATGGCCCCAGGCAGTTTATTGTAGAGGATAAAACCGTAGAGTCTGAGCTGGTTACCAGCTTTCTCTTAAGACCAGAGGATGGAAATGGTGTAATTGATTATCAGCCTGGCCAATACCTGGGAATTCGGGTAAAACCTCCAAAACATGAATACCTTGAGATCCGTCAATATTCACTCTCCGATAAACCCAATAGTGCAACCTATAGAATCAGCGTAAAAAGAGAAAGCCAGCCTAGAGATGGTATTGTCTCCTCTTACTTACATGAAACTGTGGAGGTTGGGGATATCCTGGAGGCCTACCCACCAAGCGGCGCATTTTTTCTAAAAGACTCAATAAAGCCAATTGTATTGATTTCTGCAGGTGTCGGCCTAACTCCTTTGCTCTCCATGCTGGAATCCATACATGAAAAAGAGCCAGACAGGAAAATTACGTTCTTGCATGCCTGCGAGAAAGAAGAGCAACACTCGTTCAAGGAACGACTTGCGGAACTATCTTCAGTCAACTCAAACATAAAACACTACTACTGGTATGCTTCAGGCGCTAAAGGAAACAGCTTTTCCGGACTTATGCATCTGGATTTTATCCGGGAACAGCTGCCCATTACCCAGGGCGATTTTTATTTATGCGGCCCAACAGGTTTCATGAAGAATATTAAGGAACAACTTATGGAGCTAGGAGTTGATTCCGGTAGGATATTTTATGAAGTGTTTGGTCCGCATAGTGATATATAGAAAATAAAAGTAAAGCATAAAATCACTTTTGCATTCTAAACTATACGATTGCTTACAATGGCTTCATCTGTTGGAACTCGCTAACCAGGCAGGCTACCGCCAGGTGAAGTCTTGAAAAGCCGACGTCATTAGAGCGGACAGACTAAAGCTTAAAAACTCTCTCAGCATTCTTATACAAAAAAAACTCCGATACCTCTTCATCCAGCTCCAACAGATGCATCTCTTTCATGCAGGCTTCCGGTGTCAGCATCGGGTAGTTAGTGCCAAACATCACTTTATTCTTGCCATGGGCCTTCATAAATGAAACCAACTCTTTGGGGTATCGCTTAGGTTTATATGCAGAAGTATCTATATACACATTTGGAAACTTGGTGGCGAAAGCGATCATCTCGTTATGCCAAGGATAACCTATATGACCACAAACTATCTTCAAATCTGGGAAGTCAAGCGCTACTCTTTCGATATGAATAGGCCGACCGGATTCAGAACTGCGTAAGGGGCCTGTGAGCCCAACTTGCAAACAAACAGGTACATCCAGCTCAACGCAAGCGGCATACAGTGGATAATAAAGGGGATGCGTACATGGAAGCTCCCACAGCCACTGCACGATGCGCAAGCCCTTAAAGTCATGCTCACAGACATATTTACGTAACTCTTGAACTGCCTCTATGGGGTTTCTCAAATCAACTGAGGCAAGCCCAGAAAATTTGTCTGGGTGAGTCGAGGTTATTGCAAGAACTTCTTCATTACTAATCAATGCTCCGCTAGGACCATACCAAGCAGAGATAAGCGCCTTGGAGACATTCGCTGATTCCATCGCCAGCAATGTCCACTCCAGAGGCAACTCTTCAAAGTCTTGTCGTGTCCACCTCTTCAATGTATCTAAAAAGGGCTCAGAAAGAAAACGCTTTGTTGGATGCTGAGCCCATACATCAATTACTGTCGTCATAGTAGCAGCTCCCTTATATTAGGTTTGCTATTAAGTATTCTATGGAGTCCAATGCTTCCTTGCATAATCCTACAAAGTTTGTAGTGCGGTAAAAGTACTAAACCACATCATTCATAGTTACAATATCTGCCTACTTATAGTCGTTAACTAATTGGCCATTTGATGACTGTTGAAACTGAGGATGTTTATCCTCAATATCGTAAAAATCAGACTTTTCGCTGACAAATATATGCCCCATGGTTTTCAACCCGGTTGGGCCATCCAATGATCCAGCAATAATTCCAGTTGCATCAAGCTCATACGGCTCCCAAAAAAGCCCTGAGCCACACTCCCGGCAAAACCCCCTGCGAGCAATGTCTGATGTTTTATACCAAGCTAACCCGTCATCTTTTGTTATCTTAATATTAACTTTGCGAGCTTTTGTGTGGGGACCAAAGTTTCCATGTAGCTTTTGACACATATCACAATGACAGTTTACTACGTTTCGCAGCGGCCCTTTCACCTCGTATCGTACAGCTCCACATAAACAACCACCGACTGAAATTGCATTTTCATCAATCATATAATTTACCTGTATATATGTAGCACCACAATTAACCGGGAAAATTCAATTAAGTATATCCTTTGATACTATTTACCACTTCATTGGTTAAAATGGTTTATCCAAAGTGTAAACACAGCCCAAATAGACCGCTCTATATACAGCCAGAAAGAATAATAACCTAACAGAAGTAGCAACCGGATTTAGTAATAAGCTTATTCAAATCACCTATTTTTCTTTTCCCTTTAGAATGCTATTTTTGCCGCGCTAAAAGCTAAAATGAATAATGGAATATTGGATAAAAAGAAAATAACAAAACGAATTTCAATCTTATTCCACAAGACCTGGACAAGACTATGAAGTATCCGCAATCCAACATACAGCCAAGAAGCAATAACATTCACCTCTGTAGCTCCATCAAGGAAAGTTAGAGAAAGCACAATGGCATAGAAGACAGTAGGCTGCTCCAGTAGATGATTGTAATTATCCGCTTTCCAGCGAACTCTTGGCGGAAGTTTCGACATTTGAGTGCCAACTGGTGCCTCAGGATCTAACTTCATTTTCATAGCGGCAATAGCTGGCAATCTCGTAGCGTACATCCATAGCCACATTACCAGAGACCAAATCACTAGCGCTATTATCGGCTGAATTAACTGAATATTTGCTTCCATGATCTCTCCGGCCATCCTCTAATTCACAAATTTATCATTTACTTAATAACAACATTACTAAACAAACACCAAAATTGTATGGCACTATTCCAACCAGAACAATTACTAGTTATCCGCATCTCCAGTTTGCTGGTCTATTTATCCATTGAAGACCAACTCTCTTATATTGCTAATCCTTTAATCATTAATATACTGAGCTATACCAAGTGTTGCGAGGTAAAATTAATTATTTTGCTCTTTTAAATATGCTTCTCATAACCGGCTATAATCGTAGTGCTCTGCACTGATAACTCGAAGTACTTTTCCTTTATAGTTCGGTATTCAGGGTCGGAGAAGAATTTGCTCATCATCTCTTCAGTTGGAAACCTGATCGTAAATACGCGATTAATCTCCAAACTGCTTTCAGACTTCAACACCTCTGACACCCTGAAATCATATCCAAATGAGCCATCATACGCTTCTAATATAGGCGTCATCGCATCGCGATACGCTTGGTAAATATCATCATTACTTACTTCCAGGCCTACTAGCATCTCATACATTATACTTACTCCAAATCTAACCTCAGATCACCGTCAGGCCTTTTCCCATTATCATAGGAACCAATCATTTATCTTCGGCCGACTCTAAACTCCGCTCCTGCTCATCGGCAGATATAGTACTATCGATCCAGTCTATATAGTGAGAGATGCGAACGTTATTTCCTCTATCGCCATAACGCCCACCGTGATACGTGCGCAAATCCCTGTTGCTGGAAACCCAAGCAACAAGACCAGCAAGCTGCCATCCTTGTTCTTCCTCGATAAGAACCGGGCTGCCACTATCGCCATTGCCAGCCATACCCTCAAGTGAAACAGCAGATGCTGGCGAATCAAATGTGTAGGAAATCCAGCGCATATCAACACTGGAGATAACATTGAAGGCTCTACGCAAAGAAGTTCGATGTGGGCTATTGGGTTTTGGCCCCTCTTTACCATTACCCGTGCTTCCCTTGCCGATTAACTGGATAGTCTTACCAAGTTCGTCATTGCCACGATAGAGAGGGATTGGCTCCACATCATTGATTGGCTCTTCCAACTTGATTAACGCAATATCATCTGACATTGCGAGGAATTCCTGTAACTTAATGCCTTCACCTGTAGCTAATGCCTCTTTGATAAGGGCTTCGGGAAGCATTTTGTGCCCAGAATGAACGAATACGGACGCAATTTTACGCGGCCGGCTATTAATATTGATCTCCTTAGGGTGTTTCGAACAGGTCACATGTGCCGCGGTAACAACCCACTGAGGAAAAATCAGGACCCCGTGCCCTTCTCCTGGAAAGTCGGCCAATGCTGGCAGTATTGAGGTGGGCACTTGGTAATTCTCATCTTCAATATCATCACGGATAACAATGGCACTGACAGTGGATGACAGGGAAAACAAAACTAAGAAAATGTATTCCTGTACGTACTTCATTTTTTTCACATCCATATTTTCTACTTCGTCTCTATCAAGGCGGCTATTAAGCTTACTCGAAGACTCACTCTTTTCCCTAAATTTTTATAACCAACTCCACTTGACTGGGAACCCACCATACTTAGTACAAATTGTTCACAAGTTGATATATAAAAATAACTATCTATTTAGTATCTTCTAAGCTATTCATAGCCTTGGGAACTTCGAATTTTTATACTCGAAGAATATTTTCTTCTACAGATGAATAACATACCCACGAATAATATTGGCTTCTAAGTTAAAAATTAAATATTTATTTATCGATACATATTGCCTGGCTGACTCCAGATTGAATTTTCATACGGTGCACAAGTACCATCCAGGTCAGGTTATAGTTAAACCCTCTTAGCTTAAACGCTTCTTAGGAAGGAGTTGCTGCAGGTGAACAATGCGCGAACAGACTAAGCTCCTTGACATCATTGTTTACGCATCTCGTAAGGCTCAAAGCCCTTTCCAGGATCTACAGCTCTTTTCCTCCTGAAGTAGCCCCAAGCACCTTCACCTGCACGAGGATCTTCGGAGGACCATAGATAGAGGCTGCCCCGACTTTTAATTATGAACATTGGTATCGAGATCGATTTTACCCCTGGCATTGACCTTTACCCTGAATAAAAGCCGCTTCTCCACCTATAATTTAATTTTAAGCTAGTTAAAAGGTGGATTTTTAACTACTAATAGCATATAACTTTAACTTGTGCTAATAGATCAAAAAGCAGCTATTAAACAGCTGATTAGTAACTTACAGATGGAATAACAGCTACAATGGCCTTCCACGGACAGTCTGATAAACAGATACTCTATACGCTGGGCAACAGGCTCAGAGAGTACCGCTTGCGGATGAACCTCACCCAGGATGATATGGCTGAGCGTGCCGGCTTATCTACCTCCACCATCAAAGGGTTAGAGGCTGGTCGCGGCAGGCTCGACAGCCTGGTTGCGGCACTGAGAGTGCTTCGACGGCTGGATGCACTGGAAGCTTTCCTCCCAGCTCCAACTGTTAGTCCCATGCAACTTGCTATGCATGGCAAGCAGCGGCAAAGAGCCAGAGCCTCTGGCGCCACTAAAGCCCTTAAAGAGGGGGCTGATGAAGGCACCCCCAAGACCCCGGCAAGAAACATTAAAAAGAGGGATAAGCCAGAATGGTAAATCGAACAAATACTGCAGTAGTGCATCTGTGGGGGGAAATAGTTGGCGCTGTCCATTGGGACGACAGCGGGTATGGTGCTTTTGAATATGCCCCAGAGTTTTTACAGCGCAGGCTGGATATTGCCCCTATTACCATGCCTATCGAGTCTCCATTAGAACCCTATATGTTCCGCACACTCAATCGGGACACCTTTAAGGGACTGCCGGGGCTACTTGCAGACTGTCTGCCCGACAAATTCGGTAATGCCGTTATTGATGCCTGGCTCGCTCGGCAGGGGCGGACTCCGGAAAGCTTTAACCCCATTGAGCGGCTTTGCTATACCGGTACCCGTGGTATGGGAGCGCTGGAATTTCAGCCCGCGGTGGATGGCAGCTTTAAGGATTCTGTCGATCTCAATATTGAGGAGCTGGTAAAACTAGCTGCAGCCATTACCCACAGGCAAACTGACCTGAACGCCCAACTTGGAAAGAGTGATACCGAGAAATCCGGGGCATTGCTGGACATATTAAGAGTGGGTACCAGCGCTGGAGGCGCCAGAGCAAAAGCGGTGATTGCTATGAATAGCGAGGGGGATATACGTTCGGGCCAAGTTCCCGCGCCGAAAGATTACGACTACTGGCTGCTGAAATTTGATGGTGCCGGGGATCTGGAACTCGGCGCCACCGATGGGTACGGGAGGATTGAGTACGCATACCATCTTATGGCCTTGGAGGCTGGTATTAACATGACAGACTGCCAGCTTCTCGAAGAAAACGGCCGGGCACATTTCATGACGCGGCGCTTCGATCGCGTGAATGGCAAGAAGCTACATATGCAATCTCTCTGCGGCATCGCGCACCTGGATTTCAATATGGCTGGCGCCCACTCTTACGAGCAGGCCTTCAGCGTTATGCGTGAACTCTACTTGCCCAAGAATGAAGCGATTCAACAATATCGCCGAATGGTATTCAATGTTTTAGCCAGGAACCAAGATGATCACACAAAGAACATTGCATTCCTGATGGGCCCCGAAGGCGAATGGTCTCTGTCGCCCGCATTCGATGTAACCTACGCCCACAATCCGGGGGGCGCGTGGACCAGTCAACATCAGATGAGTATCAATGGTAAGCGCGACAATTTCCAATTAGAAGATTTGCTTGCCGTAGGGAGGGCAATCAGCATCAAGCGGCCAATGGATATTGTTGAAGAGGTAGCAGCAGCCGTGAACAAATGGGAGGGCTTCGCTGAAAGCGCTGGTGTATCCGAAAGCTGGATGATCGAAATCCGCCAAAACCAGCGACAACTCTGCTGATCGATAATCCAGACAGTAAAATACGCAAGGGAGCGTAATTCCACCATACCGACACCCGAAAAAAGCAAAGTAGCAATCGCCCTACCGCTCCAGTAGATACTCCTGTCAAAGCACCCCAACTGCTATCTTGATTCAGTTATTGGAATTGATAACCGAACAAGAAGCGAGGCCCCCATCATGTCTTCAATGTGCCGCTTAGCCCTGCTGGCTGTGGTATTTGTTGACCTAATGGGCCAGGGACTCCTTTTTCCAATTATCAATGAACTGGTTATGTCGACAAAATTCCAGTTCTTACCTACAGATACGCCCCAGGCGACACGGCATCTATATTATGGCGTCGTTATCTGTAGTTTCTTTCTGGCTTGGTTTGTCGGCTCTGTGTATATCGCAAAGCTATCCGATAGTATTGGGCGCAAGAATGCTATGGTGCTATGCCTGATAGGTGCTCTTGTTGGTTATGCAATAACTATCCTCTCTCTGGTTAACAGCAGCCTCTGGCTCCTGATCCTGGGGCGAGTGGTCAGCGGATTCACTGCAGGCAACCAGCCTATAGCGCAGGCGGCAATGATTGATGCCAGCAAGACAGAACTGGAAGCCTCCAGGAACCTGGGTCTTCTAGTGGCCGGCATGAGTGCCGGCGCGGTTGCCGGCCCTATCATGGCTGGCTTGTTGGCAGATAGAGAACTACTGGGGAATATCGCCAGCATTCAACTGCCCTTCTACTTTGCGCTAGTGCTTGTCGCCGTCACCCTATGCCTAATCTTGCTCTTCTTCCATGACAGCCGAAAGGCGCCGATGCAGCTTAAGCTGCGATTCCTGGATCTCTTTACACAGTTCATACATTTAAAAGACCGCCCAGGGGTAATCAGGCTTTGCCCCGCCTACCTCTGCTTTATGCTGGTACATCTCAGCTTTTATATCTTTATCGCCAATTACTTGAGTAGCCGGTTCCAGGCAGGCTTGCTGGTGACCAGCATGGCCATGCTGACTATGGGCATTGCTGTGGCGATATCCAGCCTGTTTATGGTTAAGCCAGTCTTATCACGCTGGAGCAAGCCATTGGTTATCAAATTATCTGCCTTGGTTATGGGAGGCAGCGCTTTAGTCTTTGCATTTAGTAATCAAATTTGGCTTTGTTACTTGAGCATTTTCTTTGCCTATCTCTGCTTTGGGCTCGCCTACCCCGCCCTCTTGAAGACATTTGCCAATAGCGTCGATGAAACTGAACAGGGCTGGGTAATGGGAATAGCCACCGCGGGCTTTACGCTGGTAGCAAGTCTGATTTCCCTGGTCGGTGGGGGAGCGATGGAATTGAATATTCGATTGCCATTTTTTATCACTGCTGCCGCAGCAATATTGGTCCTGTTACTAATTCAGCTGGGTTGGCAAAACTTAGCCAGAGTGGAGAAGTGAGAAATCAGTAACTTACGTCTCATGAAAGCTTCCTCAAGAGTGAGATGTCAAAGCTACAACTGCACCTGGAGCCATATGGGGCATGGATGCCAATAACGCATCCAAAAGAGGCCCCGCAGTATTTGCTAGGGCCAATCATCCAGATTAATTTTCGACTCAACTAGCAGACAACTTGCTCATGAGGCAGCCGGCTAGCTGCTGACTCGTTTGAGCCCCGCCGCAAATCAACCATGCGCGCGATAAACCAAATAAATGCCTCCACCTGACCATTTAAAACACAACTCCCTGCACAGATGCTTTTCAGTAACCCTTGTACATCGGAGGAGTGCAAGGAGGAAACTGCATCGCTACTTTTTAGGAGCATTGAGCAGGAAGGCAGACCGGATATTTTATGATCACTTAAGGTCACATTTCCGTCGTAGTACAAAATCCTTACCGGCTCAGACTGGTCAGTGACACTTACAGACATAGCCAGGTTTGGAGTTGGGGCTGAGCCTCCTGCTAATGATCGTTTAAGATAGCTGGAGAAATTATTCGCCCAATCTTCCACTTCGGACTGCGCTATGCTCGGGTCCATAGCTTTTTCTTTTGTGGCAACCAATAAGTTATCAACTTCCCGCTCCGCCTCGATCAGGGCTTCAACGGTCTTGTCCACATCCCCTTTCGTATGGGCTGCTGAGCAAATAAGCCTGAGCCGGCCACGCCCGCTCTCCACTATGGGATAGGTAACCGCCGATGTCTGGACACCGCGTTTATATAACTCCTGCACTATTGCAAACAGCTTATCTTTGTTACTAAAGTGCGGCGTAACAATAGGCCCATCTCCTGTCCCCAGATCATAGCCGGCTTGTTCGAACCGCTGCCGCATATAGCGTGTCGTATCCCAGAGCCGCTCCCGTAAGCCATCATCGGTGCTAAGCCTCCGCAAAGCCGTCAGTGCCGCGGCAATATCTGCAGGGCTGATCGAAGCCTGGAAAATATAAGCTCTTGATGATGACCTCAAAAGATCTACATACTCTTCCTTCGCGGCAATAACGCCACCAAGACTGCCCAGCGCCTTACTGAGCGTCGTCATAATGAAATCCACCTGGTCGGTAACTCCCTGCGCGGCACAAATGCCCGCTCCACGTTCACCATAGAATCCGAAGGAATGCGCCTCATCCACCAAAACGAGCGCATCATATTTCTTTGCTGTACGAACAATTTTGGCTACCGGTGCGGCGCCCTCCCCCATGCTGTATACGCCTTCCAAAACAACGAGGACCGTACGGTATGGGGATACTTCTGACTCAAGCACAGACTCCAGGTCGGCGGCATCATTATGCTTGAATGTCCGGATTGTTGCGCCACAGAGACGGGCACCATCAACAATAGATGCGTGGCAAAGCTGGTCTATAACCACCACATCGTCTTCACCAAGAAGACCTGCAACCACTCCAACATTGGCGGTATACCCTGTAGGGAACAAGCATGCACTCGGTTTTCCTACCAGCTCTGCAAACTCAGTCTCGAACTCCAGGTGGAGATCTGTGAGACCTGACGCAGCGGCAGAAGTACCCATCCCAGTGCCAAACTTCGCTACCGCGGAAGCGGCTTCCTCCATAACTTCCTTATCCCGGTTCAGACCAAGATATAGATTGGTTGTCCAGATTATTGCTTCCTGCTCTTCATCATTGTAAACATCACTCACTGTGCCCCGAGTGGCACTACCTGTGCGCAGCACTTTACTGTAAGGGTTTCGGCGCTGGTCGTTCACCATATACATGACTTCTTGCACCAGCTTACTCTTATCCAGTGCAGACCAGGACGGTGCTTTTGCAGCCTGGAAAGTCGGATGGCTAGACTGGATATGCGATTGGAAGCTGGCAAGTGAATCCGATGCTGCACGATTCACTTTTTCATTCGAATCCTTAGCTGAATTATCACTCAAACTACCAAGGATGTGGTTTGCCAGGGTATTTGGGGTTGCGTAAGTCATAATCGCCTGGGAAGCAACCGAACGGCCCAGGTTATTGCTCAAACGCCGAGCCAATTCCAGGGTTGTGAGAGAGTCGAGACCGAGGCCAGAAAAAGATTGTTCCGGTAATACTTCTTCTGGATCTGCAAAATTAAGGAGTATGGCCACCTCTCTTTGAATAATCGACAGTAAAATTGCTTGCTGTTCTGAGCTGGAACCGATCAGGCGTTGCATCAAGTCACTGGAACTGTTCTCAGTATCAACACTTGATCCCAACCCAGCATAGCTCTCCTCTAGTTTTATCAGCTTTTTGCGATCGAGCTTATCGTTGGGTAACGCAGGTAATGCTTCTAAGTGCCTCACGATTTGGGGGATCATATATTTCGGAAGCCGCTGCGCCAGGAAATCTTTAACGGCTGTATCTGTTATCGTCTTGTCCCGGCTAACAATGTAGACTGCAAGCATTTTCTGACCAATGCCACCATCTACGGCGGCCGCTGCAGCAGCTTCAATACCCGGCATAGTCTCAAGCGTCGACTCTATCTCCTCAAGCTCAATACGGAACCCCCTGACCTTAACCTGCTGATCAACTCTACCAAGAAATTCTATCTCACCATTTTCCGTCCACTGACACAGGTCTCCCGTTCTGTACAAGCGGCGATCCGGGATAAGGTCACTAGATTCCCTCTCGATAAAACGCTCCTTAGTGAGAATTTCATCATATAAGTACCCTCTTGCCAGTTTGCTTCCAGCCAGATACAACTCACCGGCTTCACCCGAAGAAACCGGTTGCATGGACTCATTCAAAATATACGCACGGGAACCTGGCACTGATTTTCCAATCGTAATCGCCTTGATGCCTGGTTCAACTTCGGTAATTGTTGAGTAAACCGTATCCTCAGTAGGGCCATAGGCATTGAATACACGCAGCCCAGGTCTCAATGAATAAACCTGTTCAACCAGGGATCGCTTTAACGCCTCACCACCAAATACCAGGCACTGAAGCCCCTCGGGTAACTTTTCAGTGGCTAGTAATGTCTGCATTGCCGATGCCACAGATACACAGGTTCTTACTTGATCCGCTGCCGGATGGTTTGGCAAATCAAGTATATTCTTACCCAGTATTACCGTGCCCCCGAGTGACAAGGTGCCAAATATTTCCATTACAGAAGTATCAAAACAGACTGAGGCCCCTGCGAATACTCCCTGGAGTTCCTTCTCACTGAACAACTCACCCATAGAGTGACACATTGCCACAATACACCGATGCTCAACTGCAACACCTTTTGGTTTGCCAGTAGAACCAGAGGTATAGATAACATAGGCCAAGTCATTTGCTGATGGCCTGGCATGACTATCTAAAATCTCCTCCCCTTGGTCGCTCACTTTGTCGAGCCAGATTAACTCACCCACTTCGCGACATAGGTCAGCAGAGCTATCATTATCCACGATAGCCGCCAAAGCACGTGAGTGTTCCAGCATGTAACGAATGCGACCTTGAGGGTAAGCGGGGTCTAAAGGTACATAGGCACACCCCGCTCGCATTACGCCAATTAAAGTTGCCACAAGCTCCCAGGAGCGGCTCATGCATACCCCAACCAAAGATCCGGGCTTAATACCACGAATCTCAAGTTCAGCTGAGATCGCACTGGCCCGTTGTAGCAGACGCTTAAAACTCACACTGGCTCTCCCATCGATAATGGCTAATCGATCAGGGGCTTCCAGCATTTGCTGTGCGATCAAACTGCAGACTGAAATATCGGTTTGGGGCTGTATTTTGGAATTTTTAACTGGACTACTCACAGAATCTTACCTTTATATCTTTATTAAATATCTGGAAATTAACTTTCAATTCAATTTAATGTCTTTCAAATTTGGTCATAAATTTCCTAATTTTTAGAAACACCTCCTCTAAACCCAAATCCACAAACTAAAGGGTAATATTTAATTAAAAATCACGAATGACGTATCGCACAAAGTGATACAAACACCATTATTAAGTGAAATCTACTGTTCTTGCGCCATAGTTTTATCTTTTAATCAAGCAAGCTGGAATAACTCTGCAGTGAAAATAAGGAATATATAGGTAAAAGGGCTTTAGGCTAAATTTCTGATTGATCATTGAACTAAATATTACCAGCTCAACCATTTACAACACCTTCTTCACACAGCCTAACTGTAATAATTTTCTATTTATTTTTTATGTCGATATGAAAAAACTTACACGGTTCCTACTGCTGTGGAAAGATCCCTTTACAATCTTTCATGATCCACTTGGCCATACCTCAAGCCTAATTAGCCATATTACCCAGGGAACTTATTTAAAAAATTGCAACTAATGATGCGATATAGGAAAGGAAAACCTGCAACAGTTAGATAAGCAAGCCTCCTGGTAAAGCAAGTAAAAATACTGCTGCAAAGCGGCTGCCGGTCCAGGATATTTTACAAGAGGATTATTTAAAAAAATCTGGGCATTGGGCTAACTAACCCGCTTTAAACGTTTTTTCGCTTTTTCTCGCCACTCCTGAGAAAGGGATTGTAATTGACAAGCAGTTTCAAGAATCTGCGTACTACGCGTATACTCTTTGTCAAATAGAGCCCTAAACACAGACTTTACGCTAATAGAGCCTGTTAACTCCTTTACTTTCCTGAGTTCATCTCCCTGCCCGATATAGCCTTCTTTAAGTACCCTGAAGTATACACCTGTGTTGAAGTACTCTTTGAATAGTTTAACGGCCTTATCACTGTCAAATGCTATATTGAGCTTAAAGCAAGGGATTCTTGGCTGGCTCACCTCCAGAAGGCAATCTCCCACACGAAACCGGTCACCAATAAAAATCTTTTCTTCGATAAGCCCGGTCACCGTTAAATTTTCACCGAAAGCTCCATAAGGTAATTCGCTTCTGTCCAGAATTCCTTTCCAATATTCATAGTGGTCACTGGCAAATGCATAAACGGCCATATCAACGCCGCCGTGATGCTTTAGGTCGGCCTGTTCATCCCCTTCCAGGTTGCCTTTACTAACAAACACTTTACCTTTCACCGGTTTCTTAAAAATACCGGTGGTGACCAGCTCACCTTTGTATTCAACAACCCTCTTCTTGGAAACATTGATGGAAACAATTTTCATAACTTTATTACTGATCGCTCGATTTCATCACCCTAAGGAGCTTCTTCTATCATAATTCTCGGAAACTTGACACTTGGTTTTTTGAAGGTGATTACTTTCCCACTATAATTTCTCTCATATCGAGCCGATGGCAAAGCTCCAGCAATCAGTAGACACCCACTTTTAATCTTGATCAAAAAAATGGGGTAGGAATAACGGGAAAAAGACCAATAGATAGAACGCAAAAGCGGTATAAGAGTGTAAGAAGAGGCTAAAAGTCAACTAGCCCCTCCTGGCGCCCCCATATTACAGCTTGCTGGATAACTCACGAATCTCATGGTTGAGGATGCGATCGTTATGGCTGTAGTCCATAGGAACATCAATCAGGTGTACCCCACCCTCTTTACAGCACTTCTCGATCATTGGCTTTAGCTCTCCTGTTGCCTCGATACGATGACCATGAGCACCATAGGAATGCGCATAGGCAACAAAATCCGGGTTGCCAAAGTCCAGACCGAAATCGCTGAACTCCATCATAGCCTGCTTCCACTTGATCATTCCGTAGGCGTCATCCCGCAAAATCAGTACGATCAGGTCCATCTTTAAACGAACTGCCGTCTCTATTTCCTGGGAGTTCATCATAAAGCCACCGTCACCACAAATTGCGACCACACGACGATCAGGGTTAACCAGTTTGGCTGCCATAGCCGAGGGCAACCCAGCCCCCATAGTGGCCAGGGCATTATCCAGAAGTACCGTGTTTGGGCATCGTGCTGGGTAATTACGAGCAAACCAGATTTTGAACATGCCATTATCAAGGGCAATGATGCCCTTCTCTGGCATTACTTCCCGCACATCCCTGACCAATCGCTGCGGGCGGATTGGGAAGGTGTCAATCTTGGAAGCTTCATCAATCTGCTTTAACAATGCAGCGCGAATACGGTGGGCATCGGTAAAGCTCCAGTGTTCCTGTGGCTTCAGATGCTCAGTTAATTGCCAAAGGCTGTTGGCAATGTCCCCTATAACTTCGATTTGGGGGAAGTAAACCGGATCTACCTGGGCAGAGTTGAAGTTAATATGTACAACTTCCGCTCCCCCAGGACGCATAAAGAAAGGCGGTTTTTCTACTACATCGTGACCTACGTTGATAATCAAGTCTGCCTGCTCAATCGCCCGATGTACAAAATCTCCATCAGATAACGCCGTATTACCAATAAAGTGTGGGCCGGATTCATCAATGACCCCCTTACCCATTTGTGTTGTTACCGCAGGAATTCCCAGCTTATCGACGAACTTACGCAACATCTTTGCCGTGAGCTTTCGATTTGCACCGGCACCAATTAACAATAACGGCTTGCGTGATCCTGAGATAGCTTCTGCAGCATGGCGTATAGCTTTCTCTTCAGCGATGGGCCTGCGGGTATAGCTTGCTTCCAGCACTGGCATTGTGGAGTGTTCACGAGCTATATCTTCAGGAATTTCAAGGTGTGTTGCTCCTGGACGCTCTTCTTCTGAACGCCTGAATGCCTCCCTGACATAAGATGGCACATAGTCCCCACCAACGATCGTTTTGGTGTACTTGGTGAGCGGACGCATCATATCCACGATATTGATAATCTGGAATTGGCCCTGCTTGGAGCTCTTAATGGGCTTTTGGCCTGTGACAAGTACCATTGGCATGCCACCCAACTGGGCATAGGCCGCTGCCGTCACCAAGTTTGTAGCGCCTGGCCCTAAAGTCGCCAAACACACGCCCGATCTACCGGTCAGACGACCATATGTAGCAGCCATAAATCCGGCACCCTGCTCGTGACGGGTTAGAACCAGCTTGATCTTGGAGCCACGTAAAGACTCGAGTACATCCAGGTTCTCCTCCCCGGGGATACCGAAAATATATTCGACGCCTTCAGCCTCCAGGGCATGAATAAATAGATCGGATGCTTTCATTGATACGGCTCCTATGATCGCTGGCACTTTTGCCAGCACTTACTTGGATGACGCCAAAGGATGTGGGGCACCAGATGCTCCTGACCTACAACATGACTGCCAGTATTTTTCTAAATCAGAACTGCCAGTGAGCGGCGAAAATCTCCAAATTAAATTGGCTTCAAAATAATCATCTTCTTAGGATCCCAGTAGCGGACCAGGCCGCTCGGTCTACATGGTTGCTAACATCAGGGCAAAGGAATGAACTATTAATAACGTGAGTCCTTTCCATCAATACATTGTTGATCCCTGCCTCTGTATGACACCGGATTGTAAGAGTTGCAAATGAAAAAACGCTCGGAAGGCGTAAAAAAGCACTGGGTGCTTTCCCTTGCTGCTCTTGGCGTAGTTTTCGGTGATATTGGCACTAGCCCTCTTTATGCCTTTAAGCTGATCTTCCACCAAAGACATGGTATTCCACTTACCCATGAAAATATCATTGGAGGCGTTTCGGCAGTTTTTTGGGCTCTAGTGATTATTGTCACTGTCAAGTACGTCATCCTGGTGATGCGCCTGGACAATCGTGGTGAAGGCGGGATTATGGCGCTTTTGACGCTTGCTCTTTCCTCAATACAAGATCGGAGGTATCTACGGAAGTTCGTTATTTTGGCTGGCCTTTGTGGCGCTGCACTATTCTTTGGTGACGCCGTTTTAACTCCAGCGATCTCCGTCCTTTCTGCAATAGAGGGCCTTGAGATTGGTGGGGATATTTTTAAGCCGATGGTTTTACCTATTGCGATTGGAATTCTACTGGGACTCTTCTTTCTACAGCGATTTGGAACAGAGACCGTCGGAAAACTATTTGGCCCCATTACCGCTCTTTGGTTTCTGTCTTTATTAACTATCGGTATCACCTGGGTCGTGCAAAAACCCGAAATAATTCATGCGTTAAACCCAATCCATGCTTTCAAATTCCTTACCGGGCACGGTATAGCCTCATTTTGGATTCTTGGAGCTGTACTGCTGGTATTCACCGGTGGTGAGGCACTCTACACCGATATGGGGCACTTTGGTCGCACCCCAGTACGTATCGCGTGGCTAGGGCTGGTCTTCCCGGCCCTGACACTGAACTATATGGGGCAAGGCGCCCTTCTGATGGTAGACCCCTCTTCTTCCGACAACCCATTCTTTCGTATGTACCCGGCCTGGGCGCTTTTCCCGATGATCGCCTTAGCCACTGCAGCCACATGTATTGCATCACAAGCTTGTATTTCCGGTACATTTTCTCTTGCCAAGCAGGCAATCCAACTCGGCTTTCTGCCTCGCTTGGCAATACGTTATACATCCTCGGATCTTGCTGGCCAATTTTATATGCCCGGCGTAAATTTTATATTGATGGTTCTGGTAATTATTGTGGTTCTGGGGTTTGGATCTTCGACTAACCTGGCAGGAGCCTATGGTGTCTCTGTCAGTGGTACAATGCTGACTACAACCTGTATTGCGGCCATTGTCTATCGACACCACCTGAAGTACAGCCTGCCTATCTGTATCCTTGGTGCAATTTTCTTTATCCTCATTGATCTATCTTTCTTCACCTCCAATATTGCCAAAATCAGCCATGGCGGATGGTTTTCAATTACCTTAGGAGCCGTAATTGGGCTACTGATGACGACATGGCGGGAAGGCAAAAAGGCTATAGAGCGCTATCAAAAAAGCAAAGACTATAAACTCGAGCCATTTTTAACTTCCCTATTTAAAGATCCACCAACTCGTGTTCCTGGTACAGCAGTATTTGTGACCACGAACAAAATTTATACTCCTCATGCCCTAATTTACAATCTTAAGCACAATAAGGTTCTTCACGAAAAATTATTATTTCTCATCGTGACAGTTGCCAACACACCCCTTGTTGTACCACGGAACCGGTTTATCATTAGCAAGCTAAGGGAGGGGTGCTACCGCTTAATTCTTCGGTATGGCTATATGGAGCATCCGGATGTTGAGCGAGCCCTACGGCGATTATACAATACCCATTTATTGGATATCGATCCAAGTAAAGCATCCTTCTTCCTTTGTAGAACAAATATAATCCCGGTAAAACATGGTTACAGCAATATGCCTCCCTGGCGGGAAAGACTATTTTCAGCCATGGTGCGTAACTCAAGCAGTGCGATTGCATACTTCCGAATACCGGCAAACCGCACAGTAGAAATGGGGGAGCATATTATGATTTAAACTTAGTAACTGTTTACAAATTAAAGGCGGAGCTCCCCGACTCGACAAGCCTATTTATGTCTAATAAGCTAGTTTAGCGACAAACCCCAACAAGATATGGTTTTACTATGGTCATTAAAATACCTAGAAAAAGCTCTGAGAGCCAATTGAAATAATGCTCACTTTTAACTGTGCGGAAGGTAGAGCCCAAAGGGAAATCTATAAAATATGATTTACCAATGGGCACTATTCTTTTCACCTCATTTTTATATGGGCCTCAGGCTTAGAAATACGGCCTATATCATTTTCCCCAAATACAGAGTGGTACTAGCCAATTACTTAAAATTACTGACCCATTTCCCTTACAAGATATCCAGCACCGTCAATATTCTCCATTACCCAGAGAATATAAGCGATATCGACATGAATCGCCCGAGTACTATCGGTGAAATCCCAATCGGCATTGATGCTATCGTAGGTTCCATCGAACACAACACCCACCAGCTCACCGCGACCATTCATTGTCGGAGATCCTGAGTTACCGCCCGTAATATCTACGGTACTTAAGAAATTAACCGGCACTGAATCCAGCTGCTTTTCATAGTAACGGCCAAAGTTCTTCTTATCGATAGCTTCCATTAAAGCTTTGGGGGCATCAAAGGGGTCCTCACCTGTGTACTTTGCCTTAATACCACGCAAGGTTGTAAAAGGTACAAAACCCTGCTTACCATCATTACCATCGGCAGCCTTTTTAATCGTTCCGGCTGGTGGCTCATAGCCTTTAACCAGGCCATAGGTCACGCGAAGGGAGCTATTGGCATCTGGATAGACCGGCTTACCTTGGGAGCGATAATAATCAATAAGCAATTCCATATATTGGGGGCGTAATTGAGCAAAACGACCCTTCATTGCCTCGTCCTTGAGCTCCTGAGCAAGCCTTTCCTCGTATATTGCTACCGCTAATTGAATAAAAGGATCTTTACTTTCTGCAAATTCTTCAGGTTTCTTACCAATCCACGCCTCACGCACCTTCACATCAGAGAGCGCTGTTTCGTTATACATGTTATCGAGGGCCAAACTCAGATCACCGCCTTCCTGGTCTATCTCCAAGAAACGATCAAAGCTGACAATTCGGTCCTCTTTGGGTAACGCTTGGTAACGCTGTAAAAAATAGGACCAAATCTGCTTATCTACCGATGCATCATAAGTGCGCTCGATACGCCGCATACGCTCAGTAAAACGTGTTAAATCTCGCTCCTGATATCCCGGTTTGCGCTCATCATTGGGCTTTTCCCTTTCCATTGCCAAGCGATAGAGATCTCGTGCGGCACTTAACATAGCGGAGCGGCCGACATCTGAATTTGTTACATCCCGCTCATAGGTTGACTCTTTTTCAACTATCAATGCTTCCAAGTCATCGATAGTTGATTGGTATTTCTTTTTGCGAGCCTTGTCTGACTCCACCCAAGCCTGCAGGTCAGTTTCAAGCTTGTGTTTGCGCTGTAAAAGGTCACTACGCTGATAACCTTCCATCATTCCGGTAAAGTTTTTTGAATAATTGTTCAACCCTGCCACAAGGCTAGCGTACTTCAACTCAGCATCTTTATTATCAGCAGTAGCCCTCGCAATTGTTTCTGACCACTCACTCAACATTTTTTTCATTCTGGGGTAGTACCAGCTGAAATTAGTCTGCACCTCCTGAGCTGTACGATAACGATTAGTGCGGCCTGGATAACCCACCACCATAACGTAATCCCCTTCCTTAGGCCCTTTTGCCGCTACGGGCAGGTAGTGCTTGGGCTCGTAAGGGACATTATCCTTGGAGTAGTCGGCCGGTTTACCGTCTTTACCAACATAGGCGCGGTAGAAAGCGTAATCGCCGGTATGGCGAGGCCACATCCAGTTATCGATATCTCCGCCGAATTTTCCAATCGAAGATGCCGGTGCATGGACTAAACGCACATCGCGGATTTCCAATTGCTTAACCAGGTAGTAATTCAAACCGCCGTAGTAGCTGTAAACCTCACAGCGATGCCCCGGATCTTTTTCACACCCAGAAACCAGTGCTTTCTCGGCTTCTTCGATTGCAGTAAAACGTGCAGCACCATCCATCTCATCAGTCAGGCGATCGTTGACCTTATTCGTCACGTCTTTCATTGCAACGGTGACATAGACCCGGGAGCCTGGTGCAGCAGGCAGCTCTTCTGATAAATCTCCGGCCAGGAAACCTTCAGCGAGTAAATCCTTGGATTCTGTTGAATTGTATGAAATTGAACCGTAGGCACAGTGGTGGTTGGTAATCACCAATCCCTTGGGTGAGACAAAGGAAGCGGAACATCCCCCCAGGCTGATCACCGCATTCATTGGAAATTCGGTAAGCTTGGTCATGCTGGCTGGGTCCAGCTCCAGGCCATGACTGCGAAGCTCTTTGGACAGTTCAGGCAACTGGTGAGGCTGCCACATGCCTTCGGTTGAACCACTCTCCTTCTCTGTGGCAAGGCTGGAGTAACTCGCTCCAGCAAATAATGCAGCAATTGCAACCCTGAAAACGATCGAATTTTTTATTTTCATATTTACTCGGAAATTTTAAATTAAGTCAGAGACATCCTGTAAGGATGGCCAGAATTGAGTATCTTACCTAACAACTATTTGGATTTAAAAAACCTTCGGCTTGATATCTTGATTATTTGTCAGAGTATCGGCCAAGGACCTTTCCATCTCATCCCAGCTCAAGCGCACCTGGTTAATCACCTCCACCCGGCTTTCCAATGTGTCATCCAGTTCCAAGACCGTGAGCACTTTATCAGCCTTATTAAATCCGAAAACACCTTGCTCGGTAATAAATACACCCTTGATTCTCTCAGCTTCAGTACCGCTGAATAGTGAAAAAAGTGCGTCAAAATCAAATACAAATTCAGGGCTAAAACGCCAGCCACAGCTGTAGTAACCCTCTCCGCTATTCTCTGAACGGAGATAGCCACTCTCTGGCAACAACTCAACTTCATCTACCACCTGAGTTACCGGATGCTGGTGATCATTCCCTGTAGAAAGCTGGAAACTACTGGGAATTTGAAGCCAATCTAATTCGATACGCCCCTGCTCCACCACTTGCAGAGGTTTTTCTGTGCCTTCACCTAAAAATGAGAGAAAACGCTGAAGATTTTGCAAGTCCTCAGGACCATAGAGGTCAGACTTGTTGGCAACCACCAGGTCGGCAACTTCCAATTGCTGCCGAAAAGTCTCACTACGCAAATAGCGGTCGTCCTCTATACAGCGAGCATCCACCAAAGTAAGCGTACCACGAAGGTTCAAAACACCGCCGCGTACAGCGTCAGACAGCGCTTCGAGCACCTCTCGTGGATGCCCCAGGCCCGTGGGCTCGATCAATAGACGATGGGGCCTGGCTTTGGCCAGTAACTGATTTAAAGCAACCTGCATTGGTAAGCCAGCCGTACAGCACATACAACCACCGGGTACCTCTCGAATATAAACACTGTCTTCCTGGCCCGATTCAAATAGTGCGCCATCAATACCCACCTCTCCAAATTCATTCACCAGAAGGGCCCAGCGCTCATCATTGGGCTTACTTTCCAGAAGGTGGCGGATTGCGGTCGTCTTGCCAGCACCCAGAAAACCGGTGATAACGTTGGCGGGCACCCCGCGTATCAACTGACTAGCTGCCATTAAGCTGCATCCCGGCTACATTCATCACAGACACAATCCAACTCTAGTTGCGACGTTTGAAGATGAAACCCAGCACTTTCAACCGTATCGCGCAGCGCGGTGATGACTTCCGGTCTGATGCCAATTTCCCGTACTTTGCTACACCGGTTGCAGATTAAAAACTGTGGGGTTTGGTGGCTGTGATCACAGGTAATATGAGCACAGGCCAGGTACTTGTTTTCTGAATTAAGCTTGTGGACCAAGTTCTCTGTGACCAGGAAGTCCAGCATTCGATAGACCGACATGGCGGGAATTGAATCGCCGACGTCACTATTGTAATGCTCCGCTATTTCATAGGCAGAAAGCGGAGTTTTTGACCGCAGTAAAACGGTTAGAACATTCTTGCGCTTTTCAGTCAGACGCGCCCCTGAACTACGGCAGGCTTGTTCTGCCACGCTCAGGGTCTGTCTGATTTGGGATGCTTTCATAGCTATTTCATTTGAAGTTTGTTGTCTTTAACAGTGAGCAGTTCAGCCCCCTGTCGACCGGAGCTGACCCATTGCACTGCAGCCCCATAAATACTGGGAAATCTCTCGAACAGGGTAACAATAACGCTGTTGAACTGTGCCAGATTATCACACTTGAATTCATAGCTAGCATGGAAACCGCTATGCACCGAATTATCACTGCTAACTTCCGCGCTATAAGGCACCTCAACATCCACGCTTCGGGGCTTACAATTGGTTCCAACAAACTCCAGGAAGAGATCAGGCTTAGCAAGTTCGAGGGACACCTGATCCCACAATTGTTGTTGAGCATGGTACGTGGCACGTGCTCAAACCCCACCAGATTGGCTGAAGGTGACTCCAGCTCGATACGGATTCTATCTGCCTCGGCCACCAGGTACATTATTGCCTTACCGTGAGTATGCCCCCTATATCTCAGGCAACTGGACCGGCAAACAACAAAGCAACCAACAGAACCCCTGCAAAATTCATTATCCGCACCTAACCAACCTAAGCGACCCGATATATCAAGCGCTGGTTTACCCAGTGGGCGATGATTAACAAGCCAGCACCGAGGATACTGGCGACTAGCTCCCATACTCCCTCCAGATAAAGCGCCCCAACCAATAGCAGTGCCCCAGAGAAGCCCACGATCATTACCGCATAGCGTTGATGACGTCGACAGGAGGCTGGGAAGCTGGCCAAAGCCAGGGTCACTACCGGCACGAGCAAAAGCAAGTGGAGAAACTGGTCGTCCTGCAGTGCACCCAATATCCCCAAACCACCCAATAACGGTAATAAAGGGGTCAAAAGACAGTGCACCAGGCAAACTCCAGAAGCCAAAATCCCTAAAGTATCTCTCACAACAATCCTTTTAATCTTCGAGCATTTAAGACAGATAGCCACACTTCAACCAGAAAATGATATGTTATATCATATATAAAATATTTCAAGTCAAACAGAGCAGTGTGACTAAGGTTCATGCAATGCCGCGAACCAATGAACAGGAACTGCTGGGGATGCCCACCTCAGACTATATGAATGAAAAGCAATTATCCTTACTACATGGACATCAAAGCCTTCCTTATCGCTAATAAGGCTACGAAAACAACACAAGTCTCCGAGGAAACACTAGAGATACTCAGCTTTTTTGAGGCTGATATTCTTGACGGCGACCAGGAATATCGGGAAGAGCCTGAGCTGTCAATGTTGACAGCGGGCCCTTTAGGGTACTTTAATTTCTGTAATTTATTTATTTTGTTTCGATAAATTTTGATAAAAATCAAAGTAACAAAAATTACGTAGCTACAAGCTCTAAAGCCAAAAAATTTGTTAACCAGTAACATACTATACACGTTGAGAGATTACCCCTCATTGAAAAAGTCTACAGGAGACAATCCAGAGATGGCGGAAATTCAGAACTTAGTCAACTCTACAAAAGCAGCCTAACATCACAGAGCATAGCGGGTGGAATTATAAGAGACCCAAATGTAGATCGAAACGCCTCACGTTGTTGTCCTGCCGGCCGAAGCGAAGATTACTCATATAATATACCTCAAAGATAAGGTCAGATCATGTTGGATTATGGTCCTGAGTCCGCGGGGCAAGAGAGCCAGATACTTTTTTTACTCCGCTTACGCATCCTGGGAGGGATCCATTCATAAATCACCAACGGTCTCACCTGTTTTCATTCGCCAATGAATACTACTTTTAACAAGGTAACGGACATGTGGATCCAATTTGAATCAGATCGACTAGACTGTAGACCAAGAGCGAGCAGCAGTGGAAGATCTTCGAATGAATTATTCATTCGGTATCATGATGATCTAAGCGTCGAATAAATTAATTACAGTTATCAATTAAACCAAGCATGATGACATTAAAAGAAACTTTAATTAGAACGACCATTGTCGCCTTAATATGCCTAGCCACCTCGGCTTGTTCTAAAAGAATTGCCAGATTTATAGAGGAAGCTGAAAACTTCGCCCTTGATGAAGAAACAAGCAATATTAAAGTTGAAGACTTAGGTTTCAAAAAAGATAAATATTGCCCAATCAAAAAAAACAACTGCATTAGTTATTATTACGGACCACCTTTAACCAGCAACAACCTACAGTACTCTGTGAAATTTGGAGAGGGAGACAGGAAGAATGTTGTAGGGATTAACTTAAGTAGAAATTCTTTAGAAAGACATTACTCTGGCACTGTAATATTATTACATGGATTTCGAACCGCCAAAGAATTTATGCTTAATTCAGCTCTGTATTTCCGCTTTCTAGGATTTCAGGTTGTTGTTCCTGATCTACTTGGCCATGGTGGCTCGGGTGGCAGGAGGAAATATGGGGTAGAAGACAGTAAATATATCAACAATCTTATTGGCAGCCTAATTGAGGAAGGGGTTATCAACAGTGGGAGAATTTATATTGTAGGAAATTCTATGGGCGCCTTAACGGCCACATACATTTCCTCTTTAAGAACAGATATCAGTGGAATTATTCTTTTGGCTCCGATGCCGCCATTTGATGAAGCTGTATACAATTATGCAAAACGTGACCACCCCCTGCTAAGCAGAATTATTCCTGAGAAGGACTTCCGTAAGGGTGCGCTTTTAGCCTTAAAAAAAGCCAAAATCAATTTGAATGATACAAAAATACTACCTATTATTGAGTCCTCCCAGGCCCCTACACTACTAATACTCTCAGATTCGGACAAAATTTCGCCTTACGCAGATTTCGAACAGTTGAGAAATGACAATATCAAGATCATCAAAATTCATGACAGATATCATCCGAGCATGAATACAATAGGGGAAGTCGAACATAAAGCAATCATTAGTTGGCTCAACACTACCCAAAATTAATCTTATAAAACTTGACAACCAATTCTCTCCTGTTCGAACAATACAGGAGTCGTCATCTTAGAACCTAAACACAAAGATAAAGATCAATACTTCCCTAGTATCAATTTAGATTATATCTCCACATTCAAACCGGGAAAACATTCAATTGGAATTGTGACCCCATAAAAAATTATACAATAAATTCAAACCATGCTTGATCATATTACGCCAGTTCAGTTTGTGGAGAAATTGGGATTCAGTACGATTTGGGTCAGGATCGCAAAAGCTGCTGCCTCTGTTGATCAAATCTCAGGCGAGTGCTTAATTCTAGGGATCGCCAACGGCGATCGTCCGGAAGAATATCCTGCGATGAATGTTTCGTATCAGGAGCGAGGGAAACTGTTCCGGGAAAACTATAAATATATTCGCCGTGTAGCAGAGCCCTCCCCCCAACTTCAAAGCTCCTTTGGGGCAATTTCTGGTGACCTGGACATATTACCCAAACCGAAAAAAACAATACTGCCCTTTTTGATAACGGGATCCTCTCAGCAGTCCCCAGATTGGCTCTCTAACAACGGAGATGGTTGGATCACCTATCCTCGTCCATATAACGCGCAAGAGCAATTTATTGGTCAATTGAGAAATAACTCTGCCATTAACAAGCCTTTGATGGAACCACTCTATATTGATATAACTGAAACCCCAGATGCCCTACCACACCCCATACACTTGGGATATCGACTGAGTATTAACCAATTATACCAATACCTTAAGTCGCAAGAAGAGATCGGGGTTAACCATGTTGCTCTGAACCTCCGATTTAACCGGGCAAATATTGAAGAAACGCTTGGAGCAATTTCGGAAATAATTCTCCCACGTTTTAATGAAAAGGAATAACAAATGCGTAAGACCATTTTATTGACAGGCGGTACTGACGGTATCGGATTAGAAACTGCTAAAATACTGGCAGCAAAGGGTCATACTCTGCTCTTACATGGCCGTAGCAATACAAAACTAGAAAGTGTGAAAGAAGCAATAAAGCAAAGCTATCCCAAGGGCCACATAAATACATTCCGAGCAGATTTATCCAATTTATCAGATGTGTTAGCACTGGCCTCAATGGTAAAAGATCAATATTCAAATATTGATGTTCTTATCAATAATGCCGGCGTATTTAAAGTACAGAACCCAATAACCGACACGGGTTACGATGTTCGTTTTATTATAAATGTTATTGCCCCCTATTTGTTAACGACACGGCTATTGCCGCTGGTTAGCGCCGATGGCCGCATTATTAATCTATCTTCTGCGGCGCAAGCAACTGTGAACCTCGAAGCGCTCAAAGGTCACCAACAACTATCCGACAGCGACGCTTATGCCCAAAGTAAATTGGCTCTTACCATGTGGACCTTTCAACTAGCCCGCTCACTTGGCGACAAGGCCCCGCAATTTATCGCAATCAATCCCGCCTCATTTCTGGGTAGCAAAATGGTAAAAGATGCTTACGGAGCTCAAGGGAAAGACTTAAGTATCGGCGCCAATATATTGGTACGGGCGGCACTCGATGATGAGTTCTCAAACGCTAGCGGTAAATACTTTGACAATGACATAGGCAATTGGTCCCAGCCGCACCCAGACGCGCTAGATGAGAAAAAGAGAAAGGTACTTATTGAAGAAATTGAGAACACTCTCGACAAACTCGGCATTAAAAATACCTAAGACGTTAACGCAATCAATTAAAAGGAATTCACCATGAAATATGAAGGTTTTACCACATTCACGGCGAAACAAGATAACGGAATCCTAACTGTGACATTTGACTTTGGTCCCGTGAATGTCCAAGGGCAAGAAATGCTGGCCGACTTAAACAGCCTGGCTATGCGCCTGGAACGGGATCGAAAAACCAAAGTCGTTGTGTTTCAGTCTGCAAATCCGGAGGTTTGGGTATGTCATTACGATACTGAGCTATTAAAAAACATGTCTGATGAAGCTGTATCTCGCGAAGAAGCCCAACTGTTGGATTTACAGGCTGTCTGTGAACGCATCAGTAAGGTGCCCCAGGCAACGATCGCCAAACTAGAAGGCTTCGCCAGAGGTGGTGGCCATGAACTGGCCTTGGCACTCGATATGCGTTTCGCAGCCCGAGGAAAATATAAATTCATGCAAATGGAAGTGGGTATGGGAATCCTCCCCTGCGGGGGAGGCGCATCAAGGATGGCTCGCCAGACAGGACTGGGTAAAGCGCTGGAGATTATTCTCAGCGCACGTGATTTCGATGCTGACGAAGCGGAAAGGCTCGGCACAATCAACAAAGCACTAGACCCAGATGAAATTGGCGAGTATGTCGATAGCCTGGCGAAGAGAATTGCTCAATTTCCAGCAGAATCAATCAATGCCTGTAAGCAGGCGGTTTATGAGTCAGTCGATAAGCCTATCAATGAAGCGCTAAAAGCGGAGGCCTATTGGCTGTATCAAGCAACCAGTAAAACACCTGCCTTAAAACGCTTCTCTATCGCAGATGAACAAGGGTTGGAACACGATATTGAAAATCAGCGGAACTGGAACCAACTGGTGATGGATGTACAAAAAATAAACTAGCAGTAGCAATTGGGCATCCGACGATTTACAGACTGCGATGCCCTACTTACTTCTGACACTTAGATAAATCTCTACAGAAAGTACACTTTTTGGGAATCAAAATGAGAGCAATGATTGTAAATACCTTTGGCGGCCCAGACGTATTTGAAGCTGCTGAAGTACCCAAGCCGACCACCAAAGCTGGCCATGTGCTGATTAAAATATCAGCAACCAGCGTCAACACCGTAGATACCATGATTCGCTAAATGGGACCTGCATTACCCCTTTCACCGAAAGCCCCAGCAATATTGGGTATGGACTTCGCTGGTGTTGTTGAAGAGATTGGCGAAGGTGTAACCGATTATCAAGTGGGCGATGAAGTCTATGGCTGCGCAGGTGGACTGGCTGACTTACCGGGAACATTAGCCGAATATATTGTTGCAGACGCGAACTTAATTGCCCTGAAACCCGAGAACCTGACCATGCGGGAAGCAGCAGCTTTGCCCTTAGTAGGCATAACCGCCTACGAAGGGTTACAGCGTGCGGGGGTTAAGCCTGCACAAAGTGTTCTTGTTCACGGTGGCTCGGGCGGTGTGGGTCATATAGCTGTACAGCTGGCTCGTCACTTTGGTGCTGATGTTTACTCAACAGGCTCCGGAGATCCTCAACTGGCAATGATTGAAAAATTGGGGGCAACGCCGATTAACTACCGGACTGAATCAGTTGAGTCTTATGTACTGAAGTACACCAACGGAGCAGGCTTCGATATAGTATTCGACTCAGTCGGTGGTGCAAATATAACGAACTCTTTTGAGGCAGCAAAACTCAATGGCCAAGTAGCTACTACCGTTTCCATGGTAGCACTTGATCTGACGCCTGCTCACTTTAAAGGCTTGTCTTTGCATGTCATATTTATGTTAATTCCAATGCTACACAATTACCACCGTGAGGAACACGGGCATATTTTAAAAGCACTAAAAGCCATTACTGAAGCAGGCGATCTCAAACCTGTGCTTGATGAAACTTCTTATAGTTTGCCTGATATTGGCAAGGCCCATGAACGGCTGGCAAGTGGGCAAGCTATGGGGAAAGTTGTTGTGAATATCGATCCCTAAGACTGACTAATAGAGATTTCAACTCGCAAATCTCCATTATTGATGGGAATAACGCAAAAAATGTAGATGTTCAGACCTGATATGATCAGCCTCGGTTACTCAGAAAACTTCATTTTAGGTCTGAACTGTCTCAACCCGCTCACACTAATTTATCAACATATTTTGTTAAAATAGACATCTTATTTGAAGAACAATTTCCCCACTCAAATTTGTAAGGTGGGCTTAATCCCCTTATAGTTGTAAATGTATTAAAAATATACCAACCTTAAAAAGAGTCCCAAAATCTACCAGCAATTGGTCCCAAAGAGCGCTCTCTATTACGAATAATACATAGATCAAAACTGCTAAATGCTTCAATCCCCTCAACATTAATAGGTACAAGCAAACCTCGCTCTAGTTCACTCTTTATGAAGTGCCTTGGTATTCGACCCCAACCAAGTCCAGCAAGGGTCAGCTCTTTTTTTGTATGGTAGTCATTAACAAACCATCTGCGCCCAACTTCCAGCAAGTTGATATTTCCCTTATTTTCTGAGCGGCCCGTATCCCTGACGACAATTTGGGGTAGTTGTGCAGCCTCCAATTGTGAAATTTCATCGCCAGGAAAAACATCAGGAGCCACAACATTAACTAATTCGACCTGCCCTATTTTCTTCCACTCATGCTTGCTCTCAACGCCGAACAAAGTAGCAAATGCCAGATCAGCTTCATTGCCATCTATGCGCTCCATTACGCCAGACAATAGTTCAGTGCTAATACTAAAATCCGTATTAGGAAAAGACAGCACTATAGGTTTGATCTGTTCCAGAAGTGGGCTTAGCTCGACAATACCACTAATGACCACAGTAAATTTGGGTTCTATTCCCGCACCAAGCTGGTGCCCCATTACAGAGAGCTGCTCGAGGCTTTGCATAACTCTCTTAGTCTGCTGATAAAAAGCCTGCCCCTGTTTTGTGAGGTTCGGTCTATAGCTATCCCTATCAAATAAGGGAAAGCCAAATTCTTCTTCAAGCTTCTTAACCGCATTACTAATCGTCGGCTGGGTTTTGAAAATCGCCTTGGCCGCTCCACGAAAGCTTCCCTGCTCCACAACGGCAATAAACATCTTGAGCTGCTCTTGGGTCATATCAATACTCGATTCATAGAATCTATCATTTTGATCCAAATATACCATTATTATTTTATCGGGAGTATGGCTAATCTGCGTCCTGTCGAAACAAGCAGAGTCAACAGAAATGACTAAAAAAGACAGTGATCTGAGCATTTTTTCCCACGGAAAGCTCGGCCATATGGAAACTGATAGCCGTATCATTATGGCTGCCTTGACACGTGCAAGGATCGGTCGAGATGGTGTACCAACAGACGTTAACGCCAAGTATTACGCCCAGCGTGCCAGTGCGGCGATGATTATCTCGGAAGCTACCGCGATCTCAGCCCAAGGGCTTGGATGGGTGAATACCCCAGGCATTTTTACAGAAGAGCAAATCGCGGGCTGGAAAAAGGTTACCGATGCTGTACATCGTCAGGGAGGAAAAATTTTTGTCCAGCTCTGGCACATGGGCCGAGAAGTACATCCAGACCTTATCGGCGGTCAAACACCTGTTGCTCCCTCGCCGATTGCAGCTGAGGGTGAAGCACATACTTATACGGGAAAGAAGCCTTATGCAGTTCCGAAGGCTCTAACATATGAGGAGATTCAAAGTATTATCGCAGATTATAAGCAGGCAGCTAAGAATGCGCTTATAGCCGGCTTTGATGGGGTTGAACTCCACGCTGCAGGGCCTTACCTTCCGGCTCAGTTTCTTCACGACAGCACCAATCATCGTACAGATGCCTACGGCGGCAGTGTAGAAAACAGAGCTCGCTTCATCTTCGAAGTAACTTCTGCATTATGTGAGGTCTGGGGATCAAATAGAGTTGGAATCAAGCTATCTCCGGAAATCAGCTTGACGGACAGTAATGCTCAAAAAACCTATCTATATGTTGTCAACCAACTGAACAGATATAACCTTGCTTACCTACAGATGATGGAACGGGCCTGGGACAGAGAGAACCAACCAAACATTGACCACACCCAGCTGCGCAAAACCTATAAAGGCCTTTACGTAGCCAATGGAATGTATGATCTTAAATCCGCAAACAATGCCATTGCCGATGGCTCTGCCGATTACATTTCATTTGGCCGTTTATTTATATCCAATCCGGACCTCGTAGAGCGCCTCGCAAATAATGGCCCCTTTAACGAAGAGGATATGTCTTCATTTTTCGCTGGCGATGAACGCGGGTATTTAGATTACCCCTCATTAGTGGCACAAAACTCTTAACTTACACATATATCAATTTCACTTAGGTGTAATCATGGAAAAAATCTTAATTACCGGCGGTACCGGAAATAACGGCAAAGCCGTTCTTAAAAACTTTGCAAACACCAATATACCTGTCAGGGCCCTGCTTCGGGATCTTTCCAGAGCTCCAATCGTAGCTGACAATATCAGCTATGTAATAGGAGACTATGAGAATGAATCTTCACTACTGGAAGCTATGCAAGGTATCGAGACTGCCTTTTTGGTTACAGCATTCGAACCTTCATTTACTAATAAGCATGCCGCTTTTATTCGTATAGCGGAGCAAGCTGGCGTAAAGCATATTGTACAAATCTCCGGCTTAGGTGCTGATAAGGATTCACCAATTGACATAGCTAGATGGTTGGGAGAGGCAGAAGAGCATCTTATCGAATCAACGTTAAACTGGACAATTCTTCAGCCCGCCAGTTTTAACAGCAATTTCTTTGCCTCTGCAGAAGAAATTGCTCAACAAAGCACAATTAGTGCTCCATTTGGCTCTGCACCGGGGGCAGCTATTGTTACTGTTGACCATCAGGATATCGGTGATATAGCAGCCAAAATACTAGTAGAACCGGGCGAGCATATTGGTAAGAAGTATATTCTTACTGGGGCAGAAAAATTAACTTATACGGATATATCAAATATATTATCTGAAGTCCTGCAGAGGAAGATAACCTATCAACCTATTAGTGATGAAGCAGCAAGGTCAGGATTATTAAGTTTGGGGGTTTCAGAGAGAGCTGCCGATGCGTTGGCACAGCTTTGGCCTGTAACCCGCGAGTGGGGGCACACGATTGAGCTTTCCAATCACGTAGAGCAACTTCTGGACAGAAAACCAACTTTACTCAAGACATTCTTTGAAAACGCAGCTAGCCAGTTCAGTAAAAAAGAGGTCTAAATGTAGAGCTATAATTACCCTCATAGCCGCATTGGGCATATCAGAGTTATAGGTCATGTTCCTGCGCCGATGCCTACAGACAGCAGTGCAGGAACATTACTGATTTTTTAACGATCAGTCACTTTAAAAGAAAGAAAGTACCCTTCCGTTGATAAAAACACTTTCAGTATTTTATCCAGGCCCCCATCCTTACCCTGAGTGCTGACAACCCACTGTCGCTGGTTGTCAACACGCTGCATGGCGGCATTGAGCGGCTTGCCAGACCAGGACTCGTTAAGCTTACCCTCTTTGATTAGGCGAGCTACTTCCTGGCTGGCGATGCCTTTGGCTTCTACCATAGATACAGTGGCAAAATTGTCTCTCTCATGGTCACCATGGGCGAAAGCAAGATTTGCGAAGCCTAAGGTAACTGATACACAGATGACTCGAATAAGTTTGTTCATAATACTCTCTTTCTTCTCGGTTTTAGCGAATGTTGATAAAAAAGCGTTACTGTTTGAGTCCAATAACCTCGTAGAACCCCTTTGTTTTTAGAGTGATTTTCACAGACTCCTGACCGTTATTCTTCCAATACCAGCCATGGGAACCATCAAAAGGCGTGGTGAGAGAGCCACTCATTTTATTTGCGGTAGCAATAGCAAAGCTCTCAAAGTAGCCGGTAGTATCGCCTGTGGGTTCGCCGTGAAAATCAAAGTAAAGCTCACCACTCTCCGTTACCCACTCATATTCCAAATGACCGTATTTATCCAATTGAAATTTGTATTCAATTCCACGGCCAGCGGGCACTTCAATAGTTGTAGTGTCAGTCCGATAAGCAAAGGACTGCTCGCCACGCTGCACTACTTCTGGTGCAGCAATTTCCTGCTCTTGACTGTTTAATTCAGTCAGTCCCAGTGCACTGCCAATTCCAGTAGGATCTATATTGTATTCAGCTGGCAGGATTACTGTGGTCAACATAATGGCTGCAAGCACGCCAGCAGCAAGTGTGGATTTAATCAGCGTTTGTGCAGTCTGCACTGGCATTTCAGTTGTATTCATTCTGTAAGCTCTAAATCTATATTCTTTCTGTTCAATTAACTTTATAAAGTCACTTTCTGGCTATCTAACCTACGAAGTAGCCTGTCATCTGGTAACCCACCAACATCAGTCCACCACTCATTAGTAAGGTATTTGTCATGGTGGAAAAGCGCAGAAAACTGTCAAAGCGACGCCAATAATTGATGGCGAGAAGAATAAACAGCAACGCAACAAACTGACCAATTTCTACTCCGACATTAAAGGCCAGGATATTCTCCACCAACCCATCGCTGGACAGCTTGAATTCCTGTAATTTGGTTGCCAAACCAAAACCGTGGAAGAGTCCAAAAATCAGTACGGCAGCCTTGGTATTAGGCTGGAAGCCAAAAACCCGTTTGAAGCCGCCGAGATTATCGAAGCCTTTATAGACAATGGATAATCCAATAATGGCATCGATCAAATAGGCATTCACATGGGTGTCGTTAAGCACTCCAAATAACAAAGTTAAGCTATGACCGAGCGTAAAGAAGCTTACATAGATAAGAACATCTTTTGATCGATATAAAAAGAAAATGACTCCCACCAGGAACAGCAGGTGGTCATAGCCAGTCACCATATGCTTGGCGCCAATATATAGAAAGGGAATAATAGATACCCCTTCGTTGCCGGCAAGAAAAGTCTTGGTCGCATCGTCCACTCCATGGGCAAATAGCGGCATAGATATCACCATACCTGCTATCAGCGTCATCAAGCCGAAAACTGTTTTTAAACTATTGAGCAACGTTACTACCTCCCGTTTTTAAAGTTCTAAATTCTTGTGAACCAAAGCGCACACAGGCCCAGTTAACTGGCTCCAGCCAGAGCCACTTCAGGGTTATCTTGTAAGCTCTCAGACTTGGCATTCCTGCCATGTAAAATTCTGTAGAGTGCCGGTAAGACTAAAAGCGTCAGGATTGTTGATGAGACAATACCGCCAATAACCACCGTAGCCAGTGGGCGCTGTACTTCAGAGCCAATACCAGTATTCAGGGCCATGGGCACAAAACCGAGTGAGGCAACCAGTGCGGTACTAATGACCGGACGTAAGCGGATCAGGGCGCCCTCAATAATGGCCTTTTCTATGCTGTAACCTTGGTCACGCAGGTCCCGGATAAAGGAAACCATTACCAGGCCGTTAAGGATGGCAATCCCGGAAAGTGCGATAAAACCAACGGCTGCGGAAATGGAGAAAGGGATATCCCGCAACATTAAAGAGAGCACACCGCCGGTTAATGCGAGGGGTATACCGGTAAAAATAATTGCCGCATCTTTTATGGAGCGAAGTGCCAGCAGGAGAAGCCCCATAATCAACACAAGGGTCAGCGGCACTACAATCGATAAGCGTTCAGTAGCAGACTGTAGGGTTTGATAGGTTCCGCCGTATTCAACCCAGTAACCGAGTGGTATTTCCACTTTATCGGAAACGGACTGCTGTACATCAGCAACAAAGCTACCCAGATCCCTACCCCGCACATTGGCCGTTACCACTACCCTGCGTTTACCGTTCTCGCGGAAAACCTGATTGATACCGGCAGTGAGTTCCAAGCTGGCAATTTCCTCCAGGGGCACATAGTTGCCATTGGGTCGATGAATCGGCAGTTTCTTTAGCGCATCCAAATCCTGGCGCAATACCTCTGGCAAACGCACAACAATATCGGTGCGGCGGTCTCCTTCATAAAAGCGGCCAGCAACCGTACCTCCCAGGGCGGTTGCCAGCTGCTCCTGTACCTGATTGATAGCCAGCCCATACTGGGTTAGTGCGGCCTGGTCAGGAACAATGGCGAGAACCGGTAAACCGCTGGTTTGCTCCATCTGTATATCAGCAACGCCTTCTACACTGCCAATAGCCGCTTCAATTTCACCGCCCAAACGCTCTAATTGCTCAAAGTCATCGCCAAAGACTTTGATCGCCAATTCCGCACGCACCCCAGCTAAAAGCTCGTTAAAGCGCATCTGGATTGGCTGGAGAAATTCATAGCGGTTGCCGGGGATTGGCTCTACCAGCTTTGCCAGCTCTTCTACCAATTGCTCTTTCGGCTTATCCGGATCTGGCCACTGAGACCTGGGTTTTAGGATAATAAAGTTATCGGCAACACTTGGGGGAACGGCATCGGTAGCCACTTCCGCAGTACCAATTTTGGCGAATACACGCTCCACTTCGGGCAACTCTTTAATCCGCTCCTCCAAGGATTTTTGTAGTGCAATCGCTTGTTCCAGGGATGTGCCGGGAATACGCAAGGCGTGCATGGCAATATCGCCTTCATCCAGATTCGGCACAAATTCGCTACCCATTCTGCTTGCCGTATAACAGGAAACCAACACCAGTAGCGCAGCAATAGCGACAACCATGCCACGCTGGCGCAGTGCAAACTCCAAGGCCGGGCGATAAAAGCTATTCAGCTTCTCAAGTGCAGGGTTTTTCTTTTCGATCACCGGTTTGCGAAATAGCAGCGCTATGCCGGCTGGCACCAAAGTGATGGAAAGAAACATCGCAGAAAGCAGCGCAATCACCACGGTAATTGCCATCGGATGGAACATCTTGCCCTCCACTCCGGTCAGGGCAAAAATGGGTAAATACACGGCTGTGATAATGAAAACACCAAACATGGCCGGGCGAATCACTTCCCGCGTCGATTGAAATACCAGGGTAAGCCGCTCTTTAAGACTCAACTGGCCACGCTCGCGGGCGGATTCGCTGAGACGTCGCAGACAGTTCTCGACAATAATGATGGCCCCATCCACCAACAAGCCAAAGTCCAGCGCCCCCAGACTCATCAGGTTTGCACTTACGCGGGCCTGAACCATGCCGGTGATAGTCATTAACATGGCTACCGGAATGACCAGCGCAGTGAGAATTGCTGCGCGAACATTCCCCAGCAGCAGGAAAAGAACCGCGATAACCAGCAGCGCACCTTCCATAAGATTGGTTTGGATCGTGCGCAATGTCTGGTCAACCAGACCGGTACGATCATAAACCGCAGTCAATGTGATACCAGGCGGTAGGCTCTGTTTGATATCCTCTAGCTTTTCACCAACTGCACCTGCAACGGTGCGACTATTTTCGCCAACCAGCATGAAAACGGTGCTCATCACCACTTCCCTGCCGTTCTGAGTAGCCGCTCCGGTGCGCATTTCGCGCCCCTCTTCGATCTTGGCCAAGTCGCCAAGGCGAACAGCAACGCCATTCACTTCCGCAACCAGGAAATCCTTCAGTGTCTCTAACGAGCTTGCCTGCCCCGGAACCCGCAACAACCACTGGGCGCCACTGTGTTCAATAAAGCCTACACCGCGGTTACGATTGTTCTCCTCGATCGAGCGAATCAGGTCTTCCTGCGTCAGGCCAAATGCCAGCAGTTTATCCGGCTCTATAGCAATCAGAATTTCTCTCTTGAACCCGCCAATCGGATTGACTTCCACCACACCTGGTACACGCAATAACTGCGGGCGCACAATCCAGTCATGCACCGAACGCAAGTCCTTAGGTGTTACGGCACTGCCATCAGCATTGGTGGCTCCAGGTTCAGAGTCCACTGTGAACATAAAGATTTCGCCAAGACCCGTGGCGATGGGTCCAAGCTCCGGCTCCAAACCAGCAGGCAGTGCACCACGTACACTAGTGAGCCGTTCATTCACTAACTGGCGGGCAAAATAAATATCGGTGCCATCTTCAAAAATCACCGTAACCTGCGACAATCCATACCGCGAAACGGAGCGTGTATAAGCAAGGCTCGGCAAACCAGCCATTGCATTTTCCACTGGGTATGTAACCCGTTGCTCAACTTCTTTAGGGGTATACCCCGGTGCCTCCGTATTAATAACCACCTGGATATTGGTGATATCCGGTACCGCATCAATGGGCAGCCGGGTGAAATTCCAAATGCCCAAACCGCACAGTAGTAGCACAAGGGCAATAACCAGCCCGCGATTTTGAATTGAGGTTCTTATCAAGTACTCAAGCATGTCGAACCCTCAGTGATCGTGGGATGCACCGGACTTTTCAATGTCCGCTTTAATGATGTAGCTGTTACCGGTGACATACTCGATTCCCGGTCGAATCCCCCCCAGCACTTCAACCCAATCACCGGCTTCACGCCCTAACTCCAACATACGCACTTCATACTGGTCGCCCACCTTGGCATAAACGACAGTAAAATCGCGGAACGCCTGTAAACCGGAACGCTTGACGGCAAGAGGCACCTCATATTCAGCAACTTGGATATCGCCGCTTACAAAAGAACCTGGTGCGAGGCCTGAGGGTATATCTTGCAGTGACACTCGAACGGCAGTGGCCTGGTTGGGCTTCATCAAAGTATCAATTTGTTTTACTACCCCGAGCAGAGGAGTTTCCAGGGACTTGATATTGACGGAAACGGGCGCGCCCTGGCGAATCTGGGGGCGTGTCGAGGGAAAAACATCCAGCTCTGCCAACAAAGCAGTATCATCGGCAACCGTTAATAAAACTCGACCTGCGGTCTGTTCACCAGGGTTTACATTGCGCTGGACAACTACACCGGCAATTGGTGATTGAATAGTGTAGGTGTTTAGGTTTTGATTGCTGTTAATGGCAATTAGGGGTTGCCCTTTTTTAACGCGCTCCCCCAATCCCACCTGCACAGCTTCTACATAGCCGTCGAAACGTGCACTAATTTCACGTACCTGCTCTGGGTCTACAATAAGCCTGCCGTAAGCGCGGCTGGTTTCACTCATCCTGGCTGGGCCAACGGTTTCCGTATCAATTTCCATGGATTCAGCAATAGCGGATTCAATACGGGTTCGCCCCTCAAAGTTATCATATTGCCAACGGTGTTCTTGCCCCTGGTACTTGGCTGTTAGAGTCACAACAAATGAGTGGGGCTCATAGATCACCATATCACCACGCAGATAATCCCCCTCGGGCCTGAACTCGATGTGATCCTCTCCATCTCCAAGCCTTGTAAGAACCACTTTAAGATCAACCTGCTGAGGATTAACCAGCTCTCCATCATTACTCACCCAAACCCGAAACTCCGGGGGAACACCAGTTTCATAAATACTTAGCTCAACGGCAAAATCACCTTCACGCAACATGCGCCCACGATTGGGCCCTTTTTCCGGTTCCGCCCCAGCGACAGCTCCGGCCGCATAGACACTGCCGCTGCCACTAAGGAACAAGGAAAGTAAAGCACTGAATATCAGGCTGGAAAAAACTGCGGATCTCATATCTCGCTCTCGCTTATCTGTGCCACTGACAGGCCGGTGAGTTTTTCAATTTCAATCAGGCTAAGGTGTGCGTTGTACTGTGCCTGGAGCAGTGAAAGCTGCGCATCGGTAAGTCCCTGTTGGGCTAGTGCCAATTCCGAGTAGTTATAGCGGCCACGTCGATAGGCTTTTTGCGTAGCGGTGAGCGCCTTATCCAGACTGGGAATCATCTTTTCATTCAAGGCGGCAGCCACGTGCCGGTGATGCTGTAGCCTTTGGGTCATCACAAAGAGTTGTGTATCCAATGCAATCTCTTTCGCATTTCTTTCTGCTCGGAAACGATTCTGTTCCGCCCTCAAAGCAGATACCTTGCCGCGATTGCGATCGCCCTTTCCTAGTGGGATTGCGAAGCCGGCCACCAATCCATAATCTCCGCTCGCTTCGTTGCGACGAATTCCTGTATCAATCCGCCACTGAATGCCCGCTTCTGCACGTGCCAAATCAATTTCCGCCTGCTTCACGCGCTCGCGGCTCATGAATATTTCCAAATTTGGGTTGCTCGCAACCAAGCTTCGCAATCTAGATAAATCAACTTCTGGAATGACACTGGAAAGAGAGCCCGCCACCCCAAGAAAGCTGGGCTCTCTGGAGCCCCACTGGGCAGCTAATTGATATCTGGCAATATCCAATTCGTGTTCGACATCTTCCACAGCTAAGAGTCGACGCTGCAAATCGACTTCAGCCCGAAAAGCATCGGCTTCATTCGTTCTGCCAACACTAACCTGACGATTAATTTCAGCGGTCATATTGCGAGCCAGGTCGACAGCTGTTTTAGCAATTTTCAGGCGTTCCTGGTGCGCCAGGACCTGGAAAAAGTAACGCGCGGTATTAGCGGCAATTTCCAATTCAAGAACCTGCTTTTGGGCCTCAATCACAGGAGTCTTGCTGCGTGCAGCCAATACACGTTTTTCTGCGAGATCACCCTGTAATAGCCAACTGATGCCGACTGTTACCTGGGAACTGTCGTTGCCATCGCTGCTCTTATCCTCTCCCACCCCCTCAGCGGCAACACTAAGCTCCGGTCGTGGTCCTAGCTTGGCGTGCTCGGATAGAGCATCCACAGCTTCAAACTGATATCGGTAACCCGCCAGTTCAGGGTGATTTTGCAAGCTTTTAAGAATTGCCTGCTCATAAGTGAGGCCCGATAACTCCTCGCCCTGCTCTGCCCTAAGGGCCCCACTCAATGCGACTAAAATGAACACAGCCCCGGCCATAAAAAACCGATCTATAGTCGGTTTTTTAGTTATGACTAAACGCAAACAATTAAACACTTCGGCTTCCTTAGTGGGAGAACAGGGTTTCGACGGTGTGGTGGAGCGCATCCACCGACACAAGGCAAGTGCCAGTGAGAACTACAAACAATCCAGCTAACAATAAAGGGGATAAGTTGCGCCCCTTATTATCAGACAGCAAGTAACGTATACGGGCATCCAACTGGTCAAGAGCGAAATAACAGACCAATGCTGAACTTCTCTCTTTGGGCTGCAACCCATTGGAGATACGGGTTACCTTAAGCAGGGTTTGGGCGATAAAGGTCTCACTCCACCCCTGCCTATGGGCATAAGCGTCTGCACGCTGCTCCATACACAGCGCCATCTGTCGATTCAGATAATTCCCCAAACGCGTAGGGAAAAAGCTGGCAAACAAAGCGAATATTAATTTCTTCAGAGGATCAAATTTTTGCGCATGGGCTTCCTCATGTAGGCGCACCACCTCAAACTCTTCCGCTGTTAACTGGTCTCGCAGACCGCTGGTATAAAACCCTTGTGGACGGAGCAGACCACTGGTGAAAGCTTGGGGACCCTGGGCCTGGATAATACTCTGATCAGACTTATCCCTTTCGCAAAGTTGCATTAACAATCGGAGCTGCGCCAAATGACGATGGACTCGTTTAAAACTTTGAAACACCAAAAACCCGGTAAGGAAAAGAAACGCAATGGTAAAAACACCATGCCAACTGTAGAGATTAAAAGCGTTGATATGGTGCCAGTGCGCCAGAGATGCAACGCCCCCTAAAAGGTTTGGGAATGCCAGGATAACAGCGGCAGAGAAAGCCGCGAACCACGGCAGCAATACCGCGCTCCATAGCAGTAAACGCCGACTACTGGCAGACAAGTGAAGTAAATGCCGGGAAGCATAAAGGCAGGCAGCTGACACCAGTATAATGCCGACAAACAGGCCAAGCACCGCAATAGTCAGCAGGTTTAGCCAGAGTGCAACCTGCCCCAAAATCATTCGCGATCACCCTGCTGGCGTTTTACCTTCTGGCTTTCGATCAACTGCTCCAGTTGCTCTAATTGACTTTCGCTCAGTTCCGATGAGATAGAGGTAAATGCGGCTACCAGCCCGTTCTCATCATCAACAAACTCACGAGTAACGTCTTGAATCAGCTGCCCGACAAACTCATAGCGCTCCACTGCCGGGCTGTATTGGAATGCATGCCCCTGCTTCTCCCGGGACAGCAAACCTTTCTTGTAGAGGCGGTCCAGCGTGCTTTGGATGGTATTGAGAGATCCTCCACGGGCCCGGCTCAAGTCCGAGTGGACCTGTTTGGCATCCGCAGATTTTCTATCCCAGAGATATTGGAGCACCTGTTTCTCAAGATCGCCAAGTCGCATAGACCATTATTCCAACAGTGAAAATCATTCTTTAAGTGATGGTAGAACGTCAAAAACCGATCGTCAATAGGTTTTTCTGATGGTATAAACCTATATCAACTACGATTTATCATGCATCATCTCCACTCGCTCTCTCGGACTGATTATCTTGGCATCCATATCTACTTTGGGACCAAATACCCGATCCGATACTTTCCTAGGGAACTTTATCTTTTCAACAATCCCACCTGTTTTTTTCGCCACCAACCTAAAGCCATCCCATCCAATAAAATAACCTAGTACTGCTGAAACAATATAAAGAAAAATATATGATGCAATTAATATTTCTCCATAAGATAGAAATAACAAATCACCAACATCGCTTACTCCCACTGCAGTTCTTGCTCCTCTGGCAAAAAATGCAATATATGCGAATAAAGCAAATGTAGGAGGGATAAAACCAAGCATTATGCCTCTCATTATTTTATCCAGCTGGCTTGGCTTATACATTAATTACTGACTCAATTTACCTGGAAGTGGAAATAAAAAAAATCCAATCATAGTTAAGTTACTCAGATGATAGCTCAAGGGGTTTAGCGGCACGCAACTAAGGATTTACACCATCGATTTTAACCTAGAAATATACCAAATAAAACACATCAAATTTTTGACAATTGATGACTTAAATGAGCTCAAGTCTTGTTGACCTTTACTTAACCATTACCGCTGTACAGAATAGTTAACAGGTCATATATAGAAAGATATAATGAATATCGTGCCTAAGGGAAGAAAGTCTTTTAATTGCGCTACACTTATTGATTGTTCCACTTTAAGTACCCATCTACAGAAAGTGCCCGCGCTAATTTGTGCTATCAATCATAAAGTGTGAAAAGTTACCATGAAAGACGAGAAAATATTAGTTCTTGGAGCAGGTTCAGTTGGCTCATATATAGCTACAAAACTTTACAATGCGCAGTACCATGTAGACGTCATAGGCCGAAAAGCTGAAAAAGTTGGAAGACAACTTTACATCAATAACAAAAAGTATAATTTCCCTCCAGTTTCTAAAGCATTAAAAAACGGCACCTCTTATGACATTGTACTGTTAACTTCCAAGCTTTTTGATGTAAAAGAAAATCTGGACCTTTTAGCCAAAAGCAAGATCAAGTCAAAAATCAATATTTTGCTGCAAAATTGTATTTTTGACATATCCGAATTTATAGGCTCAAGTGAAAAGAATACTTTCATCGCTGTTGTTAATGACGGATTTAATTTGCGTGGCAATCAGCTCACTTACATTAGAGGTAAAGGCTTTCTTATAGAAAAAAGTGAGCACACATGTAAAATATATTCCGTATTTAAGGATGCAGAAATTGAGATAGCTACAACCAAACAGATCTCTCAGCAGAGAGCTATAAAAGCCATCTTTAACTGCTCAACCAATATATTCTCTGCGATTTATTTAAAGAACTATAAAGGTTTATTCGAAGACGAAAAAATAACTAAAAGGATAAGAAATACATACTTTGAGTCATATGATATTTTATCAAGAAAGATTGAATTTGATCAAAGTAAAGAGACTCTTTGGGACAACATTTATCATAGAGTAAAGGATATGAATCATTACCCATCCACTTACCAGGATATCAAAGAGAATAAAAAAACTGAAATTGCCTCCTTAAATGGCCATATCGTTGAACTCGGAAGGAAGATGAATATCCCCACCCCTTACAATTCCGAAGCGATAAAGGAGTTCAAGTCAAGATATCCAAACCTATATTAAAATTATATTCTAATATATTTTATCACTAACATATAATTATTTTTAATGGTTGGCCTACCGAATTCCATAACCTGTAGCACAAACTCTTCACAAAGGAAATACAATGAGTCCGTTAGCATATTGACTCATTGTATGCATATGAAGTATTAGGGGTTATTTAAAGGATCCCAAGCTTTATTAACTGCTGCTTAGCCATTTTAACTCTATTCTTTTGAACCTCACCAAACGTATCCCCGTCCATATTAAGCGCAAAGTAATGCACATTATCCTTGGATTCCACAATACCAATATACCAGCCTAATGCGTATCCTTTTGAGGTTTGCCCTCCACCCGTTTTTGCATAGAATTTATATTTGTCAGTTTCCTCAACCAGCATGATTTTTTTAAAAGAAACCAATGTATCTGAGGATACCGGCAGTTGCCCACTAAATAACTTATGTAGGAAGTTAACCTGTTCTCGAGCAGAAATCTTTAAACTACCATCTAACCAGAAACGATCCACTCCAGAGGAAATATCCATATTTCCGTAGTTAAATCTTGTCAAATACTGATTCATTCTTTCCACACCAACCTGAAAGGCGATTTGCTGGTATATAGGAACTGCAGAATTTTGGAACGCAGCCCGTATTGGGAGTGGCTTTTCATACCAAACCGTAGGCCACCACCTCTGTGCTGGGTACTTCTCATGGTCGTAAGTGAGCTCTTGATTCAAGCTACTTACAACACCCAAATCCAGGGCTATTAAGGTATTGGGTATTTTAAAGGTGGAAAAAGGTGAAAGCCTTGTATCTGCCCTGCTTTGATTGATAACTGTAAACTTGGATTCACGTTCACTCTTAAGAACAAATGTACAGGACTCATCACATATCAAATCCTCGGAAGCCCAAGCATGACTGGTAATCAAAAATGCAAAAAAAGTGCCTACTCTCAAGCAACGTTTAATGACATTCATTATTTTCTAAACCTTTTTTTGATTGAGGCACTAAAAATCTGTCAGCAAGCTAAAACACCGCCAGTCAATGCCCAGTAAACCACTAACATAGCAGTTATCCAATGGACTGGCATCTCAAATAAAATCAAATCTTCATTGAAGCTGAAGTTATCTTCATCTTGGAACTATGTGTACGAAATCGGAATATGGTATAAGAATTTGCTAACCGATATACTTTCGATAGCTTTCAATACGCTTTTGGAGCCTGGCACCCAACAACTCATTTGCTTCATGTAAATGTTGATAGATAACCATTGCCTCTTGCAGGTATGCAGATTTCCTCACTGAATCCCAGTGTGCCGGTGGTTCAGATAAATTGGTTATTCGATCCGCAATTTTTACCATCCAAATTTCTTTAGGCTGAAGCTTAATACGCTTCAGCGAATCAAGCATCTGTTCCTGCTTTGTAACTAATGTATCGTCTTTAGTGAGTGCCTGAACACCCTCAGCTACATCCCCACCAAATGTGAACTTTATGAATTCAAAATCAACCTCAGTATCTTCCAAAGTATCATGGAGTAAAGCACACTGAATGGCGAGGTTACCGTTAAGGTTAACATCTGAAGCTAATCCAAAGATCAACTCCATAGCCACACTTCCGATATGATTAATGTACGGGAAATCTTGACCAGCTACCGAACTAGCGTACCTTTGCCCACTATGTACTATGGTTGCAAAATTCCAGACTTTGAGATATACGTCTTGCGACCAATTTAACTTCATTAAACCCCTGCGTTTATTAATGCTGGTAGTGAATTCATGGTTGTAAAACTTATAACACCATCAATATCACATTTTTCATTATATCGATTATAAAAGAAAGTACTCATACCGGCTTTGGAACCCGCTTCGACACCTACGGGCCCATCATCTACTACGACACACTGTTCAGCCGTATAACCCATCTCTTTGGCAGCATGCAAATAGATACCAGGATCAGGCTTCCAGATCCCCACATCATATGAGCTGTATAGGTTATCGCCAAAATAATGAGATAACCCACATAGCTTTAGCGCATGCTTAATTTTAGACAATGGCCCACTGGAAACCACAGCTTTAGGCCCATTCAGTGCCTCAAGAGCGTTGATCACACCATTCACTGGCTTTAGCTCTCTATCGAACAGGTCTGATACTACCGAGCGATATTCATCAACAAAATTATCCGGTAGAGTCACCTCATTCTCTCGCTCTAAAATCACGAGAATACTGGCCAATTTCCATCCTCTAAAGCGTATAACCAACTCCTCCGGATCAAGCTTTATGGCGTATCGATGGAACATTTTGGCCAAACCGATATTACAGAGATACTCACTGTCAACTAAGGTACCGTCATTATCAAAAAGAAAGCACTTATCCATTACACTCTCCATTTATATAAATTCACCAGAAGTCATTCAGCCAGGATATTTGGCAATCAATATTGACAAGGCCGTTTACTTGAATATTCGATGGGAGGTTAAAGGTATAGTATACTAATTAATTTGCAATGATATCTTCGATTATTACTGGGGATGAGAGCCACTTTTGAGCTTATCTCTTTATTACTTGATCTAGGCAGGAACCCAATAGTATCTAACCTGACAGAGAAGTCCCTGCCAGATTAGAAATCTTCTAAATATCAATTACTGACTACTTTTCAGCAGTACGTGGATGGGGCTTATATCTGCCCTTACCTTTCACCTTATGCCACGCTCTTTGAGCATCAACAAAACCGAGACCTGTATTGTTAGCCCCCAGATGTGAGTGTCTTGCTGTCGATTGAAGTGCTTGTACTACCCTTTGAGTTGCCTCACTCCCAGAGAAACCATAGCGTTCTGCAGCATCCAGTAAAAGAACGCTCACTGCTGCCAGTTGTGGCGCGGAAAAGGAACTACCGGACTCAAAATTGTTGCTTGAAGCTGAGTAGACCGCATCACCCGCGATTGCAAAGCTTCGATCACTAGCCAACTGATTGTACCCAGGCACGGTGGCGGTCAGTGAAACCTCATTTGAAAAAGGCTGCAAATTAATCGCGAACATTAAGTTCTTATCACCAGGCTGACCCTCATTTCGCACAAGAAATGATTTTATTAACTCCAGGTCGTAAGTGAAAAAGCTACCAAGCGGCGGCAGACCTAAGCGCTCACGAACATCTGTATTTACTCCATCCAAGTCTGTTCCTGTATTACCAATGGACTTTGTAAAGATTTTTGTCTGCAGGATACTGGATAAATGATCGGCAAACTCCTGATCTAACTGATCGTCGGTAATGTGAAATGCCCTGCTCATGTTGATAACACTAATATCCTCACGAGCACGCATGTATTCCATAGCTTCGTTGTAAGTTTTACTCTCTGTACTCACTGGAACAATAGTGGCCTTAGGCGCGATATCCAGGATGATATCAATCACAGTATTTCCGTGCAGAAAAGTAATAGGGTCACCAAATTGAACTTCAGCCTCAATATTTGGGTACATTTCACGCTGCTCCTTCAATCGTATAGGGTCAAATAAATCGAATACCGCTATAACGATCCCTTCTCCATCAAAATGCCTAACTAAACTTTGCTGTTTAAGACTGTAGCTCGGCACATAGGGCAATAAAAATTCATTAATTGCTAACCTGAACTCATCCAATTCATGAATAGCTGCTTCAAATACCGGCAGATTCTCTTGCTGATAATCTTCCGGCTGGAAAGTGTACAATAGTTCAGCCAGTACAATAAATTCAGTAATAGACTGGCCCCACTTATGCATCAGTAGATCTTCTACCATGTATAAAGATTTATACCTTCCCTGGTATTGATCGAAATCAGCTGCTAAGTAGCTATCAAATATCGGGGTAATGGGCTCTTCCCAAGACCAGGGAGTAAGCTCCTTGATGGTATCCAAAGACTCTCGTGCTTGCTCTACGTTCGGGTCAGATGCGAGCACTTTAAAACTGAATACAATCAGTAGAACCGTCAATATAACCTTATTCAAAACTATTTTCCTTTTATACTGGAATTTATTTGGATATTTTAGTTTGGACTACTACAAGCCAAGGGTGACAACACCGCAATTTCTCCCCGGCAGGATCTCTTAGCAGTGAATAAATAGGAACATGGAAGATACGGAAAGGCAATGATAGGCTAACAAATTTTGAGTAAAGTCACATTCAATTGAATAGACTTTAAATTGAAAAATCAGGAGGAGATATTGAACGATTCAGATCTATTTGATAACAATAAGTGAGAAACCAGAGTACGGTCAATGATGCCTAGTTTATCTTTACTAGATTAGAATTCATCTGACAAGCACCCTCTAAAAAATGTCACTGTGAAATCAAGCCTGAAATCAGATTTAACACTATAAAATCTGCATTCAATCACGTCTAAGATCGATTTTAAGTTTCCATATTTTGCCCCAGTGAATATAATTGCCGTAGAAAATAGGTTCTTTGAGGCTATGATTTCTTGAGGTTAAACTTACCTGGCTCTTTTCGAGGGTACCCACGCTTCTATTTACGCCCGATCTGACGGGAATCAGGACAACATACCCATATCCCCCTTTTTTTGCCCATTCTTTGGAATGAAGGTGATCCAAGTCACCCAGACCTCTATCAGGCTTTTCGAAACCAGCTTTCTCCCACGCAGTTCCATAACTTGTATAATTAGGGTTGACCCAAATATGCTCTTCCTCTGGAATATAATCCCTCAGTGGCGAGTTTGTAATATTTTTTAGGCGGAGAGCATTACCTGAAGTAACTCCTGGGATTGATATAACGGTTCCAAGACTCCTTAAGACTTGCTCATCTCTAACCGCAACAGGTAAGTCATCTTTTAAAACTAGAGTGTCGCGCTTTTCATCATACGTTCGATTGAAGTCATTTTCGTCTATTGTAAACATAATTTCTCTCTAACTTTTATTAAAACCCAGAAATCAATTTAAAATATAATTATCAATTTATTTATGCATCATAAAAAATCCATCTCCTTCTGATTACGGAGATACTTTAAGGAGCGCTATACAAAGCACATCATACATAGCGGAACAGATAATCATGACAGGCAATCAGGACGAACAATATTTGATCACCTCATGAAGAGACCATGGGTATATACGCTTTTGTCTGAAAGCGATCTCAATATTTATGGTATTCCCCGATGTGTCAATAGCTCTGACACTTAATGCTTTATAAGAGGGCAAATCTTCGGGAAGTTTAAGCAGAATTGGTCCATATCGACTGTACTACTCATGAACTAGGAGATTTTTTATACTTCAGACCTAAACCCAGCTCGTCAAAATGCCTACCCATCAAATGTTGATATATGTCCTTTGTAGGCATAATCACTCACTGAAAATCAAGATTAACAATGGACTTGATTATGCCTACGCTTACTTAGAATTCCTTTCTAATCAATTTAACAGCTTCCTTTGTGGTTAATATATCATTAGCCATATACTTGAAGTTAATCATTGCCGCTTCGTAGCCATCACCCTCAGGCAAATTTGCACCAGCTGTTGCATCATTTACAACAGCCACTTCAAACCCTTGTTCTAACAGTTCGCGCATATGAGATTCTGTGCATAGATTTGCAGACATCCCTGCAAGAATTACTTTATCAATACCCTGCTTTCTCAATTGAAGTACTAAATCATTTGTTTCAGGGCCATAAATTTTATGTGGGCCGGTCACAACAGTCTTACCATTATTTATATATGGCTTATATTGCTCCAACCAATCAGCTCCAGAGTTTTCAAATCCGTTTAAACTTAGAGGGTCCTCTCGGTTGAACATACCAAGTTTGTGCATTACCACTTCGAGGCTCCCCTCAAACTTCCACTTGTGATCATGAGGATAGTAATAATGCGGAGAAATAAATAAAGGCACATTCTTTTTCCCTGCAACTTTCATTAACCGTTCAAGGTTCTGAACTGTATTTTTTTTCTACACTTTCTCCCACCACACCCCAGGTAACACCAGTAGGGCTTAAGAAATCATTCTGCGGGTCGGTTATTACGATTGCAGTCCGCTCAGGATCAATTTTCATACCAGGTTCAGCTTGATCGGCAAAGCAATTCAGTGAGAAAGAGATAAGTCCTAGTGTTACAACTGGCGCTACTAGATTATTTAAAAAGTTCATCAGGTATTTTCCTATCCAAAGCTCTTAAGTTATGTAGGGTAAGTAAGCAGGGCATTGCTAGCGCTTAACCTGGAACGTATAATATCTTCACAATCTGTATGATAAATGCTTAAAAGTATATATTTCATGTCAGATCGTATGACTATATGGTTTTTAGGTGTTCGCCGTTATGGACGTGTTAAGTGATTTGCTCAGGGTTTTCCACTTAAAAGCACATGTTTTTTTACACAGCCAGTTTTATGGCGCCTGGCGGGTAGACACCTCCGGAGAGCAAAAGGCCACCTTTCATCCTGTGGGTTTTGCGTTCTGGAGCGCGATGGAAAGATCTTCCTTCACACTATCCATCACCGAGTACATGCTGGAGAAGGCTTCAATTTTGGGAAGAGCAAGGAGCTTGGTTACAGGCATGGAGAAGATTTCTGGAGCTGTTGGATCAGCAGTCTTTGCTTAACTAGGAGGAGGTTTTTTCTGATGGCAGCTTTGCACCCGTAAAAAAGGGGCTTTGAAATCGGGAAAACCAAGCGGGGCAAGGGTTCAAAGTGGATGGTGGTGGTCGATGGCGAAGGTATTCCACTGGGAGGCACCATTACTTCGGCCTCACCAGCAGAAGTGAAGTTATTACACCCATTACTTGATGTTACGTATAAAAATACAAAGATTCATCGCTTAGTTTATGATAAAGCGGCGGACTCAGATCCTCTTAGAGATAGCCTGTTGAGTCGTGGAATCGACCTTATCTGTCCACACAGGAGAAATAGGAAAAAAGTCTCAAGGCAGGATGGCAGAAAGCTCAGAAGGTACGCTCGCCGTTGGAAAGTTGAGAGGACTTTTGCGTGGTTGGGAAATTACCGCCGTTTAGTTATTAGATGGGAGCGATATTTGTCCACTTATCGTGCTTTTTTCTATATTGCATGCATGTTAATTACGTTAAAGAAGTTATGAAACAGCTTCTAATAATTTTGCTATTGCTTTCTGAGAGTGTCCGGATTTTCTTAAGCTGTAAATCTGGTGTCGTTCGTTCTCGCTCAGTTGGTAGTAGCTCATCAGTGCCTTTCTCTTGGTCGGGAGAGTTACAGACTCTACCAGCTTAGCCCTCCCTTACCAATTGCACCTGTTATCTGAAACCAAGCTCACCTAAAGATTAAATTGTATTAATTAAAGAACAGCTATTTTATTGCCCCTTTTTGCTCATCTCCAAAATTTTTATCTGCCGCTGCTTTCCATTTGTTATCAAGGTCCTGAAAATGCTGGGAGTCCATGGTTTCAAAAAATTCCTTTGGAGAGTACATATCATTCATAAGAGCCTCTGTTGTTCCCTTCGCTTTAAGTTCCCTCAATACTCGTTGGGCAAGCTTACACATAGAAAACATCAGGCTTCCTGGGTAAATAACCAATTTATAAGACAACTCCTCAAGTTCTTTATGTGTAAATAATGGGGACTTACCGTGTTCGCCAAAATTATACATTAGAGGTATATCCACCTCATTCTGTACACGAAGGACTTCTTCCCTGCTTGTAATTGCCTCTACAAATAATGCATCAACACCGGCTTCAGCATAAGCAACACATCGTTTTAGGGTGTCATCGATACCTGTCACCGCCAAGGCATCTGTCCTGGCAATAATAACGAAATCATCGTCAGTGCGACCTTCCAGTGCTCCGTATATTTTATGAACCATCTCTGAGATTGGCACTACTCGCTTTCCGGCTAAGTGACCACATTGCTTCGGTAATATCTGGTCTTCTATATGTAATCCTGCAACTCCCGACCGCTCATATTCCTGGACTGTCCTATAGGCATTTAATGCGCTGCCAAAACCGGTATCTGCATCCGCAATCACTGGTATATTTACAGTTGAAGCTATAGCACGCGCATTCGCAGCCATTTCAGTCAATGTAATAAACCCAAGATCAGGGCGACCAACATGAGTAACAGCGGTTCCACCTCCTGTCATGTAAAGTGCCTTGAAACCCTCTTCCTGAATGATTTTCGCAGTAAGGCAATCATAGGCCCCTGGCGCAACAATTAGGCCTGGCTGATTAATCATTGCCCTCAACGTAGTTGTCATCTTCTTCATAAATATCCTACCCAAATGAAATTTACTTCATATTTGGCGTATAAAATTTTAAGCAGCACATTAGGAATTCACACCAAAGAATATAGCAAAGGAATTCACACCAAAGAATATAGCAAAGGAATTTTATGAAGGGTTGAATATCAAATTTTACCAAGAAGCCTCTCCCCTTAAAGTAGACGCCATCTTATGCGGCCATTCTTTCATATTCATCAGGGCTTTTGAACCCAAGTGAACTATGTCTTATTATAAGGTTATAGTATCTATCAAGATACCAAAATAAGTTACTTCTCAGGTCCTCAACCGAATCAAAAATAACCATTTAAATTTCTCAGTTTTTAATGCCTAAAAAAATGATTCTACATACACATTATCATTCATAAATCCTGGATAGTTCATGCTCGGTTCAATACCTAGAAGCTGCTTCATAACTTCTTTAACGTAATTAACATGCATGCAATATAGAAAAAAGCACGATAAGTGGACAAATATCGCTCCCATCTAATAACTAAACGGCGGTAATTTCCCAACCACGCAAAAGTCCTCTCAACTTTCCAACGGCGAGCGTACCTTCTGAGCTTTCTGCCATCCTGCCTTGAGACTTTTTTCCTATTTCTCCTGTGTGGACAGATAAGGTCGATTCCACGACTCAACAGGCTATCTCTAAGAGGATCCGAGTCCGCCGCTTTATCATAAACTAAGCGATGAATCTTTGTATTTTTATACGTAACATCAAGTAATGGGTGTAATAACTTCACTTCTGCTGGTGAGGCCGAAGTAATGGTGCCTCCCAGTGGAATACCTTCGCCATCGACCACCACCATCCACTTTGAACCCTTACCCCGCTTGGTTTTCCCGATTTCGAAGCCCCTTTTTTTTCTGGTGCAAAGCTGCCATCAGAAAAGACCTCTTCCCAGTTAAGCAAAGACTGCTGATCCAACAGCTTCAGAAATCTTCTCCATGCCTGTAACCAAGCTCCTTGCTCTTCCCAAAATTGAAGCCTTCTCCAGCATGTACTCGGTGATGGATAGTGTGAAGGAAGATCTTTCCATCGCGCTCCAGAACGCAAAACCCACAGGATGCCTTCAAAACAAGCTCGATTAACAATGGGTTTTGGGCCTCCCTTTCCTAGTTTTAACTCAGGAAGACAAGGTTCAATCAATTTCCATTGATCATTGGTTAACTCTGACTTGAATCGGCTCACTATTGCTGGACTTTTTTCTATGTAATTGCGTGAGAATAGCCGATTTCAAGTTATGAAACAGCCTCTAGTTATTTTTTCAATAACTCAATAGCTTCTACAGCCTAACAGCCTTCATAAAGGAGGGCTGAGTTAGATTTTACGTGATTTCCCCTCTTCTCTGGCTCTAGCTCGCTCAGCCTCCAGAATGATCTGCTCTACAGAATACTTTATTGCACAAATCATAGTAGCTATAGCGCCAATAAATGTTGTAAACCAAAATGAAACATTTAGCGCAACGAGAATAAGTGACATCAAACTCACAGCCAGCAATTTCATGTTATCTAAATGAAAATCAAAAAATTTACGGTCAAGCAAACCCATATGAAAAACAAGGAACAAGCCAATTGCAGCACACGAGACAATGGCTAAAATCGCAGAGGAATCATCTCCAACTTTTACAAACTGATAGAATCCATAATAGACAAACCATCCTAAAAAAGGGCTTAATAAGGCTACCTTTCCAGCAGCTATATCTTTAGAGATATGACGCCAAAAAATTGACCATCGGTTATTTCTACCCTTTTCAAGATTAGTTAATTTAGCCGCTCCAAAAGGAATAGCTAGCAATCCTCCAATAATCATTGCAAAAACTATAATCGTTGTTATTGTTTCCAGTACCAGATACCACATAAATACCTAGCCTCGTCACTGCTTTGATATAAAAATCATATCTAGCGGACAGTAGAAACTATTTTTGCTCAGGAATACAGATCATTCTTAGCTATATGGAGCCTGCGCCAACTTTTATTCGCGCATTGTCCAGGTGATCACAAACCATTTCCATCCCATCCAGCACTCTAAAGGTATGTCTCTGGATAATATCTGGGGGTACAAAATAGAGACTATCATTTTTCACCGCATTGAGTGTCGGATAGGCTTTCCAGGCATCCAGCCAATCTGGCCGGCTTTTTCCCATGCCGCTGGAAATAATCACTTCAGGATTCCGGTTAAGAACAGATTCGATACTGATCTTGGGCGCCAAAACCATCGCATCAGCAAATGCATTGCGGCCACCACAAGTTTGGATCACATCGCTGATCAAATGCTCGCCATTGAGTGTTTGGAGGGGATCATTCCATACCTGGTAGAATACACTTACCGGTGTTTTTTTCTTGTTGCTATGCTGGAGTTCATTTAGTCTCTTAAGCCACTCGCTTGCAGTGCGGTCCGCATTCTCGCTTGTGCCGGCAAGTTCGCCAAAAAATCTTACATTCTTTGCAATATCTTCCAGAGTTCGGGACTCAGTGACGAATACCGTAAACCCGAGATCATCCAGCTTTTGGATCATTTCATCGCCATTTCCCGACCCCCAGGCGACAATCAGATCCGGTTTCAGAGCCAGCAAAGATTCATAGCTTAGTGCTTTGTAATTGCCAATCTTTGGTAACTTCTTTGCCTGCTCGGGATAATCGCTGTAGCTAACAGCAGCAACCAGCTTCTCTCCCGCACCTGCGCTGTAGAAATTTTCTACAATATGTGGAGCCAGGGCAACAATACGCTCTGCCGGCGCTGCCAATTCGATCCAGTGCCCCCGTGCATCCTGTACACGTACTGGTTTATCGGCCCAACAAGAGCCTGTCCATAAAAGGCTCAAGGTGGTAATGAAGATTGTGAAAATACTCCGAGACATCATTTAACTCGTCTAACTCTAAACTTATTGTTTTGTAACACTCAAATTTTAAACACTGGCAAGAGCTACCCACAGAATTAGTATTGCGAGCTCGATAATTTCGACCAGGCCACCCAGACAATCACCGGTATAGCCACCGATAGTTTTCTCCCATAAGTGGCGCCAACAAAGAATCAGCACAGGTAAAGCAATAGCCATTCCAACTACGATGGCTATAGGAGCTGCTGCGAAGGCGATGGCCATAACGATAACTACCACAGGTAATAGTTCCCACCTTCTCTTTGAGCCAGAGGGTGGAACAAAACCCTCCACACGGGCGTAGTCTGAAATACTCATTAGAGATAACGCTGCCGCCCTGGCCAACATCGGCGACAGCACCAGCGGCAGGTATATCCAGTTTTCTATCGCATCCAGTTCTGCTGCAAGTAGAGTTGCGATCGCTGCGAATTTAGTCAGTAGAAATACAACAAGTGCAACAACCGCAACTGAGCCACAATGTGGATCATGCATTACAGTGAGGATTCGATTGCGCCTCTCTTCAGGATCGGCACATTTGTGACCGGCAAAGTAGGCATCAGTACAATCGGCAAGACCATCAAGATGTAAGGCACCAGTTAAAATGACCCAAAACCCCAGCAATATTGCCGCCTGTAGCTGAATTCCCAGTGGGGCCAGCAGGTATGCTGCGGCGGATAATAGAAGCCCAATAACAACTCCAACAAACGGATAGAAGTATATTGACCGCTCTACTGTTTCTTTATCGACCCGGTACAACAACCCCGCGACTGGCAGCCGGGTAAGAAAGACCAGTGCATATAGGAATGCCTGGATAAGACTTGAAAATTTACGGACAATAAACATAGGTATCCTGCCCCGGATAGGGAATCCCGAAAGTGCCGCTATTGCAATCGTATTCCATTGACGCGGCAAATCCATAGCCTACCTGTAACGACATCATCTGACTGGGCCCCCAACCATTGGCAATGGTCAGCAGTAACTTGATCACGCCACCATGGGTTACCAATAACAGAGATTCTCCCGAGTAGCGCACAGACAGCTCGCTAATAGTCTGTAGCACCCGGGACCGGAAAGATGTGAAAGGCTCACCGCCTGGGGGACAGTGCTTTTCTGGCTCGCGGCTCCATGCATTACACAAGGTTTTGTGCTCGGTCCAGATTTTGTCGATCGCTTGCCCTTCCCATTCACCGAAACTAATTTCGCGGATACCGGGAACAATATCTACTGGCAACTTTCTTTTGTGGCCCAGCTGGGCAGCAAATGCTTGGCAACGACCCAGTGGGGAAGTGATAATTCTATCCCATGGGCCGGTAAGATCCCTGAGTCCTTGCCACATTTGCTCCCAACCTTCTTCAGTTAAAGAGACATCAATCTGACCACGAAATATGCTACCGCCAGCACATGCGCCATGTCGTAACAGGTCAATCCTCAACCGGTACACCTGCTTCGCTAAATGTGAACATCTTGTTATGCAGGTTAAGCGCCTGCCTGATAATACTTATAGCCAGAACAGCACCAGTACCCTCCCCCAACCGCATATTAAAGTTGAGCATAGGACTAACCCCCATACACTCTAGGGCCAGTTTGTGCCCAAGTTCATCCGACAGGTGCGCAAATAAGAACCAGGGGTTTACAGAGGGATTGATAGCTCCAGCAACAGCAGCTGCAGCCGTGGCCATAAACCCGTCAACCAGAACCGGGGTTCCCCGCTGGGCGCAGGCGATAAATGCCCCGGCCAGGGCCGCAATTTCGAAACCACCGAGAATTTGCAGAATACTCACGGGGGAATCCAGAGCAGCGCTGTGCTGCTCCAAAGCAGATTCAATCAGTGCAATTTTTCGGGCGAGTACATCATCACCGATACCTGTACCTCTCCCTGTGATTTCTGGAACTTTCAAATCAAACAAAGCAGCAAAAATTGCAGCTGCCGAGGTGGTATTACCGATCCCCATATCCCCGCCGATAAAACAATCACTATCGGTAGAGTGCCTTCGTCCCACATTAAACGCACTTATGAGCTGCCCATAAGTCATCGCGGGTTTACCTTGGGAAAAATCCGCTGTAGAAGGCGCAATGACCTCATCGATCAATTCAGGGTGCTCAGTGGGCACCACACAACCCAAATTAATAGCAGCAAAGTCTGCATTCTGCTCTCGACTCAATACATTGATGGCCGCCCCACCCTCACAGAAAATATTAAGCATTACTGAGGTAACGGCCTGGGGAAATTGCGAAGTGCCCTGGGCTGCAATACCGTGATCAGCTCCAAAAACACGCACAGATAGGCGTTCAAGTTGAGGCTGCCCTTTACCCTGGAACCCGGCAAAATCTACAGCAATAGTTTCCAACCGGCCGAGTGCGCCCTCTGGCTTTATCAATTGTTTCTGCCGGGCAATAGCTGCATTTCGAGCCGATTGATCTGGTGCAGGTGCCGGGTTATAGAGCCAGCTCAGTTCATCAGACATAACCTTTCGCCTCTCGTGCTCAATCTATTTTACCGTCAGAGGTAAACCGGCAATAGCCAGGGTTACGCTGTCAGCCCGCTCCGCCAACGCCTGGTGCAACCAGCCTGCAGCATCCACAAATTCCCGTGATAATTGCCCAAGAGGCACTATCCCGGAGCCAACTTCATTACTAACGAATATCCATGGGGCGGCATTGTTTTCTGAATTATTGCGCCTTTGATCAACACGCTGCATCAATGCTTCGCGTTCACGCGCCCAGACGCCTTCATGAATGCAGTTACTGAGCCACAACGTCAGACAATCCACCAAAACACAGTGAGATTTAGGGGATGCATCTAAAGCCTCAGCCAACGCGATAGGCTCTTCAATAGTTTGCCAGTGTTGCCCCCTGTCTCCTTGATGACGAGCGATACGAGAAGACATTTCCTCGTCCCCCGCTGTAGCAGTTGCCAGGTAACTAAGTCCACCGGCATTGTTACTTTGCAGCCACTGTTCAGCACGCTGCTGTGCCAGTCGGCTCTTGCCGCTGCGCGCACCACCGAGAATCAGGTGCAAATTACTGTTGTTATACATCGGCAACCACCAGGGATTTACCAGTTACCGGGTGTGGTACCACTGTGACGCTGTAACCATAGAGTTGCTGCATATTTTCTGCGGTCAGTACCGTTTCTGGGCAACCATAGGCCATGCTACGGCCATGCTTAAGGGCGAGGATCCGGTCACTGTAACCACTGGCGTGAGCGAGATCATGCACCGTCATCACAACAGACGCACCACTTCGCGCAAAGTCGCGCACCGCTCTCATCATTTCGTACTGATGAGCGATATCGAGGCTGGTAGCCGGCTCATCCAGCAGAAGCAAACGATCTCCTCCATCTTCAGCACGCCAGATTTGTGCCATTACCCGTGCCAGTTGCAAGCGCTGCTGCTCACCGCCCGACAATGTGGGATAGAGACGCCCAGATAAATGGCAAACGTCCAGTGCCGCCATAGCTTCCAAACAAATAATTCTATCTCGCTCAGTGCCTGTGGAGTGTGGCGTGCGGCTGAGGGCAACCAGTTCAAGGCCCGTAAAGGCAAATGAAAGCGGATTGCTTTGTGGCAGAACTGCCAACTGCCTGGCTCGCTTGCGAGCGGGCAAACTAGCAAGCGACTCACCTTTAAAGTGAACTCTTCCAGTCTCCATCGCAGATTCACCGCAAAGTGCGCGCAATAGTGTCGACTTACCGGCACCGTTGGGACCAATCACGCAAACCAGCTCCCCGACATCAACGTCAAGACATACATCGGTAAGCAGCGGTCGATTGTCCACACTTACCGTGACTCCCTCAGCCTGTAACAGAGCCATTAGAGGGACCCCCTGTTTTTGCGTAACAAGGAAATAAAAAATGGCACCCCAATCAGGGCGGTAATCAACCCTACCGGTATCTCGACGGGCGCAATAATTGTGCGTGCGAGGGTATCAGAAACCAATAACAGGCTGGCGCCAGCCAGCGCCGATAGGGGTAACAGCTGGCGATGATCCGGCCCCACCCACAACCGCACTATATGCGGCACCACCAAACCCACAAAAGCAATACTGCCGGCCACGGCAACTGAAGTTCCCACCCCTGCAGCGACAAGCACGATCAAGCTGGTTTTTACCCGCTCCACATCGACACCGAGATGCCGTGCCTGGGATTCCCCCAGCAAAAGAACATTCAGTGAAGAACCAAAACCGGGCAGGCTGGCAAGCAACCCACACAATACTGCCAAAATCAGAAAAGCACGGGGATAGCTGGCCGCATCCAGCCCACCCATTAGCCAGAGGCTCATACGACGCAACGTGTCATTATCTGCAAAGTATTCCATCAGCCCGATTAAACTTGCTGATAGAGCAGTCACAGCGATACCCATCAGCAGCATGGTGGCCACCGAAGTTCCATTGATACTTTTTGCCACCCGATAAACCAATGTCACTGCTAGCAAGCCACTGAAAAATGCCGAAATTGATACCACCGGCAAACTTCCAAAGCCACCGGCTACTTCTGCTCCAAGTAAAATAGCCAGACAGGCACCAAGGGAAGCACCCGCAGTAACCCCAATTAATGAAGGGTCAGCCAGTGGATTGCGAAATAAGCCCTGTAACATCGCACCACAGATGGCGAGTACTGCCCCTACTCCTGCCGCCAGTAAAGCCCGTGGCAAGCGAATTGCCTGGACGATATCTTTTGCCAGACCTCCCTCCCCTTGCCCACTGAGGGCAGAGACAACTTGAGAAGGCGAAAGATATACAGCACCGACGGCCACTGCGACAACAAAACTCATTGTGAGCCCTGCGGGCAATACCCACCAGGCAAGATTCAAAGCTTTGACACGGGCGATTGTCATCGGCTTACCTCTTCCAATGTTGCCCCACCTTGGTCTCGTCCGAATTGCCTAAGCCAAGAGTTCTTCATATGTTCGGCAATAGAATCAGCCAGCCTATCCAACTGCTTCTCACGATGGGCATTCAGGTTCAGCGGTGTAGCCCCTGTTAGGCCGCCCCAGGAAAACAGCGCATTTTGGGCTTGCGGAGAATCGAAAAGCCCATGCACATAAGTAGCAAGCACCTGCCCGTCGGCACTGATAGCCCCATCTGGCCTAAGGTTTCCAGCTTCGTCATGAAGAAATACCGCGGGGATCTGCAAAGCTGGCCCTTCTGTAATCCCGCAGTGTATTTCGTAGCCTTGAAGGGCGATATCCCCCTGGTCATTATCCTGATTTCCCAGAGATAGAAACCCGGTAACATTTATTAATGCCTTATATGGCTGCAGCCTGGTTATATAATCCAGATAACCAAGGCCTAGCTCACTGCCGGGGACATCTTCCACCCCATCTGGGTCCTGCACCTCTTTTCCCAGCATTTGCAGGCCGCCACAAATACCTATGAGTTTTCCACCATAACGCAAGTGCCGATCCAGTTGTGCAGGCCAGTCATTTTCTTTTAAATAGGCCAAATCAGCCCGCACATTTTTACTTCCTGGAAGGATAACCCAATCGCAAGGGGGGATTGATTCACGCACGCTAACAAATCGCAGGTCAATATCCGGGTTCAACCTCAGTGCGTCAAAATCTGTATGGTTACTAATTCGGGGCAGCACCGGTACCACTACCTTTAGCCGAGCATCAGCACCAGCCTGCTGGGTGCTAATCGCATCTTCCGCATCCAGGTACAGGTCGTGGAGATATGGCAATACCCCGAGAACGGGTTTACCGGTGTAGTTTTCCAACCATTCGAGCCCCGGCTCTAGCAGCTGCAAGTCGCCACGAAAGCGGTTGATCACAAATCCAACTACGCGGTCGCGTTCAGTTGGGGACAGTAACTCGAGGGTGCCTACCAAGTGGGCGAAAACACCACCGCGATCGATATCGGCAATTAACACCACAGGGCAGTCCACCGCCTCAGCAAAACCCATATTGGCAATATCATTTTCCCGCAAATTGATTTCCGCCGGACTTCCCGCGCCTTCAACAAGCACCAGCTCATATTGATCACTAAGGCGTTTAAAGGAATCCAGCACGGCATTTTGTGCAGTGGATTTGTAATGGTGGTAATTCAGGGCCTGCATATTTCCCAGCGCCCTGCCCTGGATAATCACCTGAGCCCCAGTGTCTGAAGCAGGTTTAAGCAGCACAGGGTTCATATCGCTATGCGGTTCTATTCCGCAAGCTTGGGCCTGTAGCGCCTGCGCCCGCCCTATTTCGCCACCGTCCGTAGTGACTGCACTATTGAGCGCCATATTTTGTGGCTTGAATGGAGCAACACAAACTCCCTGCCGGGCAAAATAGCGGGCAAGCGCCGCAACTAGAGTACTTTTGCCAGCATCCGAGGTGGTGCCCTGGATCATCAATACGGACATAACGAATACAACTTAGTAGTCGACCCCTTTTCTGGCCTTGATCCCAGCTTTAAAGGCATGCTTTATATCTTTTACTTCAGACACAGTGTCCATCAGCTCTTGCAGAGCACTACCACCGCCGCGGCCGGTCACTACCACACTCTGCTCTGGAGGGCGTTCCGCCAAAGCTTTCAATATCTGTAATTCATCCAGGTATTTATACGCGAGCATATAAGTTAACTCGTCCAATACCACTAGATCATAGCTGGCATCGGTGAGCATTTTCCCGGCTTCCTCCCAGGTTCGTTCTGCAGCTGCTATATCACTGCTGCGATCCTGTGTATTCCAGGTAAAGCCTGTACCCATTTGGTAGAGGTTTACTTCAGGGCAATGGTTTTTGAGAAAGAGTTCCTCTCCAGATTGCTGTGCGCCTTTGATAAATTGCACTACCCCCACCTTCTGGCCATAACCTAGCGCACGTATAACCATGCCGAAAGCAGAGCTGGATTTTCCCTTGCCATTACCAGTTAGCAATACAGCAACTCCACGCTGGATATCGGCCGCTGCTATATTTGCATCAACCTTCGCCTTATGTTTTTGCATTGCCTGTTTGTGTTTGGCATTTTTTTTCTGCTGCTCTTCCGACATGGCCACCTCAGTTCAAGAATCTATTATAGAGAGTGCTTTAGAAGCTGAATTCCACACCGGCATAAGCAGCAGCGCCCGCTGTGTTATACCCAGGCACTTCCTCATAGTCTTCATCCGCGAGGTTTTCTCCACGAATGTAAACGGCAGTAGCGTTATTCAACTGGTAACGTACGCTAGCATCCAATACTTGGTAATCCTCTATGGAGGAGCCATCTGTATCTTCCGCTCCAGCACTAGAGCGTAGATTCACCAGAAGACTAAGAGCGCCGGTCGGTTTATAGGTAAAGCCCAGGTTAGCCAAATGCTTCGGGATTCGCGGGCGTGGAGAATCATCAGCCTGTTCGGCATCGGTATAGGTGTAGTTGGCTGACAGCAGCAGAGTATCAGTGACCTGAGTTTCGGCTATCAATTCAACTCCCCGGGATTTGCTTGTTCCCTGGCTTTGCAGGTAACCATACGCATCGTTATTCCAGCCAATTTCCTTATCAATGACCTGCTTAAACAGTACGAATTCCAGATAGAGGGAATTTTCACCAAAGTACTCAACACCAAGGTCCAAGCCTCGACTTTCTTCCGGCGATAGTGTTGGCAGTTCTAGTGGCTCAGAAGTCAACCGGTCAATTGCGGTAGCGTTGTGATTAACTTCATACAGACTGGGAGCGCGGAAGCCGGTACCGTAACTGCTTTTTATCTTTACAGTACCGTTGGCAACATCCTCAAACAGGTACGCTGAACTGACGCGGAAACTGTTAAAGCGGCCAAAATCTGAGTTGTTGTCATGGCGAAGACCAAGGGTGATATAGGCTTGATCGGCATAGCTTCCCCGGTATTCAGAATAAACCGCCCACTGATCCCGGTCCAAGTCTCCCGAAGTATCTTCACGGTGCTCCACCCCGTAGACCATCCCATGTTCGCGACTAAACCCATGAGAACCAGTGAGGTTCAATTTTTCAATATCACCTTCATACTCATAGGAAGTTCCCCCTCCGATGTAGGTGCGCTTCAAATCAGAATGTGAATAGGCCAACTCTTGTTGACCATCCTCGCCATTGTGGGCCAAACTGACACGAGCACTTTCCTGGCTGAAATCAAAGTTACAATCGTCCTGAGAGGGCCAGCCGCAACGATCATATTCACCTGAGGCATCGGTATCCCGCGCTACAGCTTCCACTCGCCACAGCTCAGAGATATTCCAGCCTACTCGGCCATGTAAAGTCTCGTTATCATAACCGTCGTCATCCCTCAATTCAGTGTCATCGCTGCTGGTATTGAAACCATCGGTTTCCAGCGCCGCAGCTGAAAGGAAGTAATCCAGTGTTTCATTGGCTCCACTGGCACTGGCATTGTAGCGCTCAGTATCGTAGCTACCACCCTCAGCGGATAATTCAAAGCGCTGCCCTTCATCCTCTCGACGGGTCGAGATATCCAGTACACCACCAGCATCAGCCCCATAGAGCATGCCTTGCGGACCGCGTAGCAATTCTACTCGCTGCAAATTACTGCTCATAATATGCTCAATATGAGCACCCGACTGGAGACCGGTTGGATCAGAAATATCGATGCCATCTATTTGGACCAGCGTTCTAAAGCCAGATTCCCCCCGCACCTGTAGCGAGGTTGTCTTACCAATACCACCGCTGTTGTTGACAGAAACCGAAGGTACGCTTCGCAGCACATCGGTCAAGGAAGCCAAACCTCGTGCTTTGAGTTGCTCTTCATCCAATACGGTTACCGAAGTGGCGATCCTGCGCAAAGGCTCATCTTGACGGGAGCTCACAACAACTAAAGTTTCCAGGTCGGGAATAGAAGATGCACTATCGGTAGATTCGCCAAGTACTGGCACACTCACAGCTGACAGCACAGTCAAGCTCAATAAAGATTTTTTCAAGTTTCAACCCCTAAGGACAAAAGCTCATGGGATCGAGGGAGGAATAGCAATGCGGCACGCCGACGAAGCGTGAAAGATCGTATTGCGAGATGGTAGCCCTCCGCTCCATCGTGTTTCGAGAAGAGGCCGGTATCGGGCTTACCACTCAAAATACTGGTGGATCACCGTTGCGGGGGCAGCGCCGGAATTCCGGACTTCCCGTTTAACCTTCTCAGCCAGCACAGGGCAGAAGGCACCTCTTATCGTGGTCGCGAAACTAGTGGAAAGGCACTGGAATGTCAACTAATGCCAAAAAAGGGGCCTGACTCTACTATCTGCTGGAAACTACGGCGCGGGCTCATCAAGGGTAAGATTCCTGACAGGGCATACAGATGAAAATTTTGGACTTATATCAATCAATTTTAACGGGCTACAAACTTACTATTCAATATTATTTGATATCAGCAATTTAAAAAGCTTTTAGTATATTAAAGCTATTTATGCTTAGACCCCTCGTTTACCCTGGTGAGCTTTCATAATTAATTGGCTCAAGAAGGATAGCCTCATGGTATGGCATAACAAATTTGATTCGTGCACCATCAATTTCTGTAAGCTGCCCTGCCCATGCTAAGCAATACAGGCTTTTCAAATCATTCTTATCAGCTTCTGTAAGTTCACTTTGCTCCCCATAATTCATGATTGAGAAGGGCTTATGTTCACCATAAATTACACTCGGCCAGGTCTTCTCTTTCACATCGGCAAAGAAGTGTCTAAGCCCAAATATATGACCCAACTCATGAATCATAGTGTCAACCTGCTCCTTCCGACTTTGATCAAACATTGTGGGGAAAAGCACTAGCTCATTCCGCCCAGGATTTGGAAAAAAAGCACGAGCTAGAGTACAACCGATAACACTACAGTTTTCTACAGGCTCTACCCTAATTTTAAAATCCCAAACATTTGGATTCTCATTGAACCTCACCGGGGAAGCATCTCCCCACTGAAGTAGTGCCTCGCCCAAAAGAATTCGAATATAGTCCTTTATCTCATCTGGATTTTTAAAATACCTTAAAGACTCATCATCAAACTTCCACCTTAAAGTCGTACCCTTCTCCCACAACGGTATAAAACCCTCACCACTATGCAACACCAGATCTAATGGAGACTTATTACCTAAAGTAGGAAACCCAACCTTATCAGTGACACAAATTTTATTGTTTCCATATTTATGGACCACTGGTTCGGCGCAAGAGTCGCATTCTTTTTTCGACTTAATTTTTAGTTTGAGACTCTCTTTTGAGGAAGCTTTATCTGATGAAGTCACTATTATCCACCTGAAAACGCTGAATATTCTTCCTAGAACAATAATCCAAATTTCGAGAAATCGTACAAATTAGAGCGGCCTCTTACAGCTGAATCATTGTGACAAGATTAGAAAATCGTAAAAGACTGTACTCTGACACTACAATCATCATCAATAAAAATTGGTGGGCAATTATCCCAAAGTTTGTAGCGACTCAAGTGCCAAAGACAGTGGCAATCTCACTAGGCAATTAGCTCACAGAAAGAGCCAACAACACCCAAAAACGAGAATATGCAAGCCTTGTGTCTTCCAGATTTATCTGGAGAGGAAATAATGAGGACGTCAACTACCACCTACCTTTATTTTCAACCTCATTTGGATACTAGCTGCGCACCATGCCGTTTCTTTAAAAGACCTATTAGATAAGTCGCACCAACTTACCCTTTCTCTTGCAGATATTCTTATAATCCCACTGAATCTCTGTAGATTTTTTCAGCCAACGCTTCAGGTCTTTTATATTTAATTGCTCAACCCCTGTATAACAAACAGAAGCATCCTTAAACTTACCTGTCCCCGGCTTAAGATCCGGCTCCTCAAAGTCAGCCCCGCTCCAAAACATCAGCCTAATAGAACCCTTCAGCTTGTTATAACCCACTATTGGATTCCCATCCAAGAACCACACGGGGTGTCCGTGCCAGATTTTACTTTCTGCCATAGGTAGCCCTCGGTTGATTTCATGCATCAGCTTTTCACAAATAGGGCTTTCGCAATCATTCTGAGCCGCATTAAATTCTTCTATTGTGGTGGGTTTCATAGCGTTAACCTAACGAATAAATCCTGAGCGCCCCTTTAAACGGCAGCTAACACAGGATGAATTTTTGAGATTACCTTACATGTAGAGCTTATACGTTAAGGGTAATGTTAAAGTTTCTACAAATAAGTAACTCGCTATCAAGCAGTATAAAACTCTGCTATAAATTTTTCTTTCATCATCCATAACCCTTGCCCTAGATAGAAACTTACTATTAATTTCAAACAGCACTAAAGGCTTGAACTTATGAACTTCGAAGTGAGGAGCTTAACATTAGGAGCACTTCACGATCGAAAACGTTTAAGAAGCCATCGGCGATATCCTCCGTGCGTCTATATATAGATAAGATTGTATACCTCAAGCTAAATGCCCAACCCAACTTCACCCAATCAACACTAGAAATTCAAGGGCTCATATGGATTTAAATGAGAACTTGATCTCCATAACTTTTCCAGATTACCTTGCATTGGGCCATCTAATAGAATCCTACTTAACTCAATTTAATCACTTTTAAATACGACAACCAATTTATTATCCAAATTTAGCTAACTGAAACCTCAAGAAAAAAGCCCTCTGACTTTTGGAAACCTCATACTTGTAGCCCAATGATGACCTCACCTACCCTATTGAAGTAGAAGCAAGTCCAAGCGAGCACACCTAAATAAGCCAGACTTGATAACGGTTCAGAACAATTCACACTTATCAAATCTAAGTTAAACTCTTTCAATCTACATAAAACTATATATCCCAACATTCATGAAACCTAATTGGGACGCTACTCGCATCCATATTTTTTGATAACTGGATTATCAAGTAGTTTCATTCACCGAGCAGTCTGATAGTAAGGACGTCTAATCATGTCCTATATTCTGACAGCATCATTACTAACCTTGTTATTGCTTTAGTGAGTATTTCTTCATATTCATGGTAATAAAAATTCCCTCTAAAGTCTTACCTTTTCACATAGCTGTCTAGCCCACAATCCCATTATAGATTTTATAACTATCAATGCTTCACAAACGCCCCCTATCATACAACCCCAGTCCACTATCATCTATGGAAATTCCAAGCATAATTCAATGCCGAACACCTCTTTTAAGTTGTTCATTATTTAATCCATATGATAATTCAATGTCACAACATCACTTAAAGTCAGGTTGCAATATTTTGCTGACCAAGTTTAGTTGGCTAAAGACTAATGAGGTGGTTTATAATGCCAATACCCGATAAATACTTATAATGGGGATAATGGGGAATTTAAATGAATAAAAAAATGTTTCGACTTTCTGTGATTCAAGCAGCTCTTTTAATGACATTATCAGGCTGTGATAGCAGTAGTAACTCGTCTTCTCCCGCTCCTGCTCCCACTCCTACTGACATTCCGCCAACTGCTAGTGATGTAACTGTAGATGGGGCAAAGCAATGGATTCCTGTATCAGGAAAACTATTGGGCACTGATCAAAATGGCGATGCTTTAACATTTAGTTTCTCAGAAAATGATGAAACTATTAGTCCGCTTGATGGCACTTATACATTCAGCCATGGCCAGTTAACATTAGATGGCAATCTATTTGAATATACTTCAATCTCGGGGCAGGACGCTTCAATTACTTATACCGTGACCGCAAACGGTGCCTCAGCATCTGCAAAAGTTGATATCCTGAACGTAGAAAATGATCCCTTAGCCTATCAACAATGGCATTTACGCAACACAGGTCAAAAAGCTTACGCTCTTAGTGATGAAATGAAGCAAGGCCTTGTCGATATCGGAATTTATACAACCGAGGAAATTAATTCCATCTTTGAGGAAAATGAAGTCGAGGAGCTTGTAGCTGGCGAAGACATGAATGTTGTAGCGGCTTATGCTCAAGGTGTAACCGGTGCAAATGTAACTGCTGTTGTTGTAGATTCAGGCTTAGAAATTCGCCACGAAGACTTAATAGATAACGTATTAATAAATCGCTCTCTCAACTTGGATGAGTCAGCAACTGACAGAACAGATCCAACAAGTCTTTCTAATAGTGGTGATCACGGTACCAGTGTAGCTGGCTTAATTGCGGCTAAAGGCTGGAACAATATCGGTAGCCGAGGTGTTTCTCCAGACACAGGGCTAATCGGTATGAACTTTTTAGGCAGTGGAAAAATAGAGCAAACAGATCTATTGGTTCATGGATTCCCAGGAAGTGGCATTTCTTCAGATGAAGAAATTTCGGCATTTAACCGTAGCTATGGTATTACCTATCCTGGATTTATTGCGTACTCTGCACTAGATGAAGCTGTTGAGTCTTATCCTAATCTTATGCTTCGAGGCGGTAAGGGTGCTTTGAACATGAAATCTAGCGGTAATTCTTTTGAAGACGGCAATGGTGAAGGCTCTTTATGTGCCGATAACGGAGCAAATGATTTAGGCCTAACGTGCTATAACTCGGCATTTCAGCCTAGCCATGGTCACCCATATTACTTAAATGTTGCAGCGGTGAACGCAAACGGTAAACATACAAGTTACTCAACCGCTGGTGCAAGTATGATGGTATCAGCCCCTGCGGGCGAGTATGGTCGTTATGCTCCCGCGATGGTAACAACTGACCAGATGACCTGTATTAATGGTTACTCTGGCTTTAATGGCGGCACAATAAGTGCTTGGGGCGGAGCCTATGGCGAAGACTTCGCAGCCAGCCAGTTCCCATTTAATTACCCAGGCCATCCTGAGAATGCGAGCTGTAACTATACTTCAACTTTTAATGGTACATCTTCCGCTGCGCCAAATGCATCAGGTGTTGTCTCTCTAATCTTATCAGCAAACCCAGAATTGACCTGGCGTGATGTTCGTCACATCTTAGCTTCAACTAGCACTGTGATTGATGCTGAAAATGAAAAGGTTGAACTCACCATTGGTGAGGGTACTTTTGTTGCTCATGATGGTTGGATTGAAAACTCAGCTGGTTATCAATTTAATAACTTATATGGCTTTGGTCGGGTTGATGCAGGTGCAGCTGTTGCTATGGCTCTAGATTACTCAGAGAGTCTCGGTGAACAAATTATCACCCAATGGCAAGGTTTGGGTTCAACAGCTGGTGAAGAAGCCATGGAGGCGGTTATTCCAGATAACAGTGCGGCTGGTGTGAGCCAACAAATCGAAGTAACAGAAGATATTATTATTGAAGCTATGCAGTTCGAATTTGATATTCGTAATGATCACATGGGTTCTATTTTAAATGATAGTCTATTAACCTCCGCTGGTAATGACTTGGCGCTGGAGGTGGTATCTCCCTCAGGTACAAGAAGTGTTCTACTTTCTTCCAAGCAGGCATTATTAGATGCTTCTTATAGCTTTGCTGATGGGTATAGCATGGGTTATATTTTAAATGGTGCCGTATTCCTTTCTAATGCATTTTATGGTGAAAATGCTAAAGGAACTTGGACTATCAAAGCATTAGATACAGGTGAGACTAATATCGTATTCACAGACCCAGATAACTATTGGGATGCAACAGGCCTGATGAACAACCCAGTAGAGAGTGTTCTAGAAGGCGTATCACTTAGAGCGTTTGGTCGTGCTGTTCAATAAGAAGGGAAATACAATGAAGCTAAATAAATTAACGATCTTAACTGCTGCAATGTGTTTATCAGGTATTACACAGGCAAACGCTATTGATGCTGTGGAAAAGAAAGATATAGAGATTAAGAAGCTAAACACTATAGCTGCGGCAAGAACGAATTCTGCTGATTTTGGTATCTTTAAGGTTGAAAGATCCTTGAAAACTGTCCCAGCATCCATTGCTGCACCAGAATCTATTGTTGTGACAAAAGGCGAAATGGCGATAGTCAATATCGGCAATAATTCTGCATCAGATGTTGTTGGCAAAGGTACAATTGTACGAAACACAATCACAAACAAACTGACAACTTTAACCGGAAATATAACAATATTATTAGGCAAGAATGTTGAAGCATCAGAAGTAGCGTCAATTTCTGGCATGGAAGTATTGTCAGTATTTCCCGGTACTGATATTGCCATCTTGAAAGTTAAAGAAGGCAATGACTTAGTAGAAGCTTTCAATGCGATAAAACAGTCTGGCTTGGCTGTTGAAAGTCGAGTTGAAGTTACTGAAACTATGCATGAAGCACAATAGGTATAGCTTACTAAGTTAAGCATGGCTTCGCCTTAGACAAGCAAAAGGCACCGCTTTATAAGTGGTGCCTTTTCATCTTTGAGCGGCTGGTACTATTTTGATTTTAATACTAGGAAATAGGCTAACGATCCTAATGACAGGATTTTCTTTCCCTTTTGACAAACTAATAAACTCCAGCCAGGATCAAAAGGATGCCAATATTTTTACAGTATATTCCCACAGAAAGTGGCAAGGCTTTTTTCATATCCTCTACCACCCAAATAGCGCGTACCAGAGAAATAACACAGGCCAATACCGCTTTTAAGAACACAATAAGTCCACATCTCAAATTAAGCCAGGATTGGCCGGCTTAAATCTACCTGTAAAATAATAAGCGAATTAAGTATCCACCCAGCGAATCAGATCATGACCAAAACAACTAAAACTCCAATAGAAGCTACAGTAAGACTATAGAAGAAAGTTGGTGCTACAGCAGTTCTAACATCAACGACCGCAATGACAAAAAGTAGAATATCGATTAGAGGGGCATAGTAAAGAAGATACAAGCCTACTTTTAGCACACCAAAATATATTTGACACTGAGATCCAGAAATTAAACCACTCAGAAAGCCATTTTACATCTAACAATAAGTACCAACAGAAAGCTGTCTAATATACCACCTCACATTTAAACCACTTTTAAAATTATTAATGGTATTTATTAGACATGATATCTGAATTTTAGCAATCAGACATAGGGTTAAATACCCAAATTTATTTTTAACACTCTAATAAATACATCTGTGAAGAATATGATCAATGATTATATGCAGTTTAAGAGTGTATATCCCGGTCACAATTTCCTAGTCTATATCAATACCAGTCTAAGTATTAATCAGAATGGCACATGAGAAGAACCTTGGAGGAAAAATAGATTCTTCCAGGAATGCTCTGCCTACCTCCCACTTATTAGGTGAAGTAGGCAGATACACGAAAAATTAAGTCAACTTTATACTTTCTTTAATGACCTCTTCTCTCCCATGCACAATCCGATAAAGTAACGGCAATACAAATAGAGTTAGCAGTGTCGAAGAGATAATTCCCCCAATCACCACAGTAGCTAGCGGTCTTTGGACTTCAGCCCCGGTGCCCACGTTCAGTGCCATAGGCACAAAGCCAAGACTAGCAACCAGTGCAGTCATCAAAACAGGGCGTAGTCTGATCATAGCGCCATCAATGATGGAGGTAAGCAGCTCTCCTCCTTGCTGGCGCAGTTGCCGTATAAAGGAGAGCATTACCAAGCCATTCAAGACTGCCACACCGGAAAGTGCGATAAAACCGACTCCGGCAGATATTGACAACGGCATATCCCGCAGCCATAGAGCCAAAACACCTCCAGTCAATGCCAAAGGGACTCCGGTAAAGATAATCAAAGCATCCTTAAACGAGCCGAAGGCCATTACCAGTAAACCGAGGATTACCAAGAGTGTTAACGGGACCACGATAGAAAGACGGGTGCTCGCGGACTCCAGTTGTTCGAAAGTGCCTCCATATACTAACCAGTAGCCCGCAGGCAGGGAGACCTGCTGCTCAATACCTGCCCTCGCCTCTTCGACGAAAGACCCCAGATCACGGTCACGTACGTTTGCTGTTACTACTATACGGCGTTTGCCGTTTTCACGACTGATCTGGTTTGGGGCTGGAGTCATTTCCAGACTGGCGACTTCAGACAAGGGGACGTAACTACCCAATGGGCTGCCTGCAGGTAAAGGTACAGGCAAATCACCGAGATTCTTGTAGTCCCTGCGTAGCTCTTCCGGTAAGCGTACAACCAATTGGAAACGGCGGTCGCCTTCGTAAATCAATCCGGCCTCTTCACCCCCAATAGCGGTGGAAACCAGATCCTGCAAGGTTTGTAGGTCTATGCCGTAGCGCGCTAGCGCAATACGCTTCGGCAATATGGAGAGAACTGGCAGCCCCTCCACCTGCTCTACTCGCGCATCGGCAACACCCTCTATCCCATTCAGTACGCCGAGGATTTCATTGGCGGAGGTCACCAGCTGATCCAAATCATCACCGAACACTTTAATACCTAAGTCTGCACGCACACCAGAAATCAGCTCATTAAAGCGCATCTGGATTGGCTGGGTAAACTCGTAGTTGTTACCCGGCAACTCACGTACAGCTTCCTCAATTTCCGCCACCAATAGTTCCTGGGACAGTTTCGGGTTGGGCCATTGATCCCTGGATTTCAGGATTACAAAATTATCGGCTACATTAGGCGGCATTGGATCCGTCGCCACTTCCGGGGTACCAATTTTTGCAAATACTTTATCTACCTGGGGAAACTCCTTAATCCGCTGTTCCAGCAAGCGCTGCATCTCGATCGATTGCTCCAAACCGGTGCCAGGAACCCGCAAAGCGTGCAGTGCGATGTCTCCCTCATTCAACTGAGGAATAAATTCCGAGCCCAAGGTAGTGGCGAGCCAGCTACAAAAAAGTACCAGCGCAAGAGCACCGGAAAGCACCAGCCAGCGCACTTTCATCGAAGCGATTAGCAGTGGCTTATACAGAGACTTGGTAGCAACGATTACCTTGTTTTCTTTCTCACTGATTTTGCCGGTAAGGAAAACAGCAACCGCTGCGGGCACAACAGTCAGTGAAAGCACCAATGCGGCCAGCAAGGCCATCACCACAGTGGCAGCCATGGGGTGGAACATCTTGCCTTCCACGCCGGTCAGTGTGAACAGCGGTATATACACTACAGTGATAATCAGCACACCAAATAAGCTGGGGCGAATCACTTCATTAGTGGCTTGAAATACCAGCTCCAGCCGCTCCTGCAAGGGCAGCTTGCCACCTTTGCGATTCTGAGCCTCCGCAAGCCTGCGAATGGCATTCTCCACGATAATCACGGCCCCATCGACAATCAGGCCGAAATCGAGTGCGCCGAGACTCATCAGGTTGGCAGAAACACCGGTTTGCACCATGCCGAAAATGGTGGCAAGCATGGAAAGCGGAATCACTGCTGCAGTAATAAAGGCCGCTCGAATATTCCCCAGCAAAAGAAACAGCACGACGATAACCAGCAGAGCCCCTTCGATAAGGTTTTTCTGCACTGTAGCGATGGCTTTATCTACCAGTGTTGTACGATCGTAAACCGCCTCCACCTTGATACCTTCTGGCACCGTAGATTTTACACGCTCCAAAGCATCCGCAACATTAAGGGCCACTTCGCGGGAGTTTTCCCCCACCAGCATCATCGCGGTGCCCAGTACGGTTTCTTCGCCATCGCGAGTGGCGGCACCGGTACGCAGTTCTTTACCGATAGCTACTTCGGCCACATCCGAAATTTTGACCGGCACCCCAGCGCGGCTGGTAATCACCACACCTTCAATTTCGGCAATATTCTGCAGCTGCCCCGGTGAGCGCACCAGCAGTTGGCGACCGTTAGTCTCCAGGTAGCCGGCACCGCGACTTTCGTTATTGCGACGTAGGGCCTCAGCAATATCCTCCATGGATACGCCGAAATTGAGCATCTGCCGAGGATCTGGAGTGACATGATACTGCTTGTTATAGCCGCCAATGGTATTCACTTCAGTAACACCGGGCACCAAAGACAGTTGTGGTTTAATAATCCAGTCCTGGATTTCCCGTAATGCTGTGGCGTCGTAGGGCTGCCCATTTGGCTGGGTGGCACCGGGCATTGCCTCCACGGTGTACATAAAAATCTCACCAAGCCCGGTGGCAATGGGCCCCATCTCTGGTTCCAGCTCAGGTGGTAATTTGCTTTTAATCGCACCAAGGCGACTGTTAATTAAATTACGCGCAAAATAGAGATCTGTGCCCTCTCTAAAAACTACAGTGACCTGGGAAAGTCCGTAGCGGGAAATCGAACGGGTGTATTCCAGGTTGGGAAGGCCGGCGAGTGCCGCCTCCACAGGATAAGTAATCCGTTGTTCTGCCTCCAATGGCGAGTAACCAGGAGCCTCGGTATTAATCTGAACCTGAACATTGGTAATGTCGGGGACCGCATCAATCGGTAACTTCTGGTAACTCCAAATCCCTAGCCCCACCAACACAAAAATCAGGGATAGAATGAAGTAGCGCCGCTCAATTGAGAAGCGCAGGATGCTTTCAATCATCTTCTCGCCTCAATTAGTGGTTATGCGCAGCACCGGATTTTTCGATATCCGCTTTAATCAGGTAGCTGTTCTCCGTGACATAGCGATCACCCACATTGAGGCCACTCAGCACCTCTGTCACCTTGCCATCCGTACGTCCAAGCTTGAGCGGACGAACTTCGTAGGCTTGCCCTACTTTGACAAATACCACTGTCCAATTGCGCAAAGGCTGCAAGGCCTGGTTTTCAACCACTAGAGGCACAGGATTTTCACTGGTTACAACTTGCCCCTGCACCATCAGATCTGTTGTCCAGAGATCATTTGAGTTTTCAATCACTGCCCTTGCAATCGCGAAGGGCTGGCCATTACCACCGGGAGCAAGACTGGTAATCGTTGACTCGAAAGTGCGGTCACCAGCAGTAATGGAAACTTTCTGGCCACGGCTAATCTGGCCGCGACGAGTGGGAAACACCTGGAGCTCGGCCCACAGTTGATCATAGTTTGCTATGGTAAACAGCACTCGCTCACCACTGAATTCACCGCGGCTGGCCTGCTTGTCGATAATCTGGCCACTAATCGGTGCAACCAATGGATAAGTTTGTAAGCTATCATTGGATTCGATAGTAGCGAGTTCTTCCCCTTTCTCTACCAAGTCACCAAGCGCTTTTTTTATGGTAATTACGGTTCCCGGATAGCGGGCCCGCACATGGCTTAGGCTACGATGATCAATCGCAGTTTTACCATATAAGGTGACGCTTTCTTTAATAGAGCCTGGACCAGCAACTGCGGTTTTAATACCAGCCTTTTTTGCTATTTGCTCAGAGATCTGTACGCGGCCTTCATGGGATTCATATTTCCACTCGGTACGCTCACCATTGAGGAAAACAGAAACTAAAACATCGAAAGAGTGCGGTTCTTTTACCATACCCTCACCACGATAGAACGCTGTGCTGGAGTCCCAGCTAAAAGAGATTTGATCCACTTGGCCGCCAAGCCTTTCCAGCTCAACGGAAAGGCTGGCATTTTCCAGAGAGTTACCATTACGGGTAACCCAAGCACGGAATTCCGGATGAACACCGCTTTCGTAAATCAGGAGCTCTACTGTGAGATCGCCCTTTTCTAATAATCGGCCTCCGTTTGGGCCTTTTGCTTCTTCGTGCTCTTCGTGTCCTCCATGGCTATCACCATGACTGCCGCTTGCATAGCTTTGGGATACCAGCCAATCCCCCGAAAAAATGAGGGAAAAGAATAGTATTGCCAACCGAATCACATAAGTTGATTTACTCATTTCTCAATCCAAAATTATTTACTGCTATCGGCGCCCATGGGCCCCAGGGGCCTGGCGGTCAATTGTTCGATCTCTGCGCCAAAAAGAAGTACAGATCGCGCTGCTTCAATTCGCGCACGCTTGGCATTTAGCAATTCTTCTCTTGCGGAAATAAGGTCTACATAAGAATCCCTACCGCGACGGTAAGCGCGATCCACTTCATTCAAAGCCTGGCGAAGTTTGGGAATAATAAAGTCCTGCAATGTGGAGACAGTGCCGAGAGCCTGTTCACGGCTGGTCACGGCAAGAAAAAGCTGAGGATAGAGCTGCAACAGGGCAGCCTCACGGCGCAGCATGACTTGATCTAGCTCTGCCACTGCCTCTAGTTCGGCACCACGGTTGCGCTTGGCTGTTAAAAGTGGAACGTTGAAGCCTGCCAGGACAGCAGTTTCGTTCACTGCCGGATTCACACGAAGGCCAGCATACCAACCAACATCCGGCCTTGAGTTAGTCTGGGTCAACCGTAGCCTTGAAGCCTGCAAACGCTCTTCAGAGGCAAAGCGCGCAATCGCAGGGTTTTCCTGGGCTCTTTCATACAACACTTCAAAACTGGCACCCGGCTCAAAGCGATAAAGCTCGGCGGAATCCACCCAATAGTTCTGGGTCGGCTGCCCCCATAGCGCCGAGAGTGCATGTTTGTAATACACCAACATGCTTTGATCGGTCTGTTCGGCGAGGATGGCTTTTTCCAGGGAGGACTCCGCACGCATTCGCTCTGACACAGGACTGGCCGCAGCGCTGACCCGCGCACTAACGGCACTCAATGCCTCACGTGCAAGCGAGACTTTCTCTTCCGCCAATACCACCAGTTCCTGAGCAGCCAATACCTGGGCATAGCGGCGGATAACTTCCGCCAGCAGATCTAAGGCCATCGCCTGCTCATCAGCGATGAGCAGGTCCCGCTGCGCATTGACAACATCTATTCGAGCCTGCCGCTTATTCCCCAGCTCCACAACAGAAGAGAGAGTTACCGTCAGTTCAAACTCATTGTCAGCATCGTCTTCCGGATCTGGGGCATTATCCGAGTCACCATTATTGAAGTGCTTGTACTCAGTCTCGACACCCAGCTCCATCTCCGGTTTTAGGGCTGCGGTCTGCCCGGCACCGTCCAGCCCTCTTTTTTGTAATGGAAAAATTGCAAGTTCTGGGTTCTGCGCGAGCGTAAGCCCAACCGCATTTGGTAGTGTCAGCAACTCCCCCTTCTGCGCAAATACTGACTGCGTAGGTAAACACAATATCGCCACCGCCAATGGCCAGGCGGCACGGCGACAAACCACACTCGCAATGAGCGTGTGAAACAAATCCATGGATATCTCCCAAGTCACATCTCGTACACGCGAGTTGGGTCTTTCGACTCTCTTTACTCGCGCAGCAATAGAAAGGTCAGACTTGGGTTATAGGTGGGCGTAGTAAAGGTGAGAAGTAACCACTGGGAACCGCGGCGCTTGCCAACTCCCGGTATGTGATACTGCCCGTTAAAATTGATTGGAATGCCTGGCCAAGTAGCCCGGTGATAGAGCTCCCATGGCAGTGGCAACAGTGATTACAAAAATCCAGCAGCGGAGCAGATTGGTCAGGCTCTTCCCCAGCTTGAGATACCAGGGTATCTCTATCAAGAGCGGGGTTGCTTGGAGCACTGGGAAATGGAATCTTCCCTGAGGCCTCTTCATGGTCCACATTATGATGAAGAGGCAGGTGACTGGCGATATCCTGGAGTTCATCGTGACTGTCATAGAAAGCACCTGCGGTCTGGAAGACCAGCAGTGCAATCAGCAAAAAAGACAGTCGAACAACATTCATGGACATAAAGAAACTGGATAATCTTACGCTCGACTCTAGCAAACAAGTCAGGATAGCTCAAATAGGCTCGTCCCAAGCTATTCATTTTTAAGGATAAAATGCCTAATGGGTCACTTTATTAAAGCTGCCCATCAAACTGACTGGTACGTTTTTTCATATTAGGCCACTGCTACTCCTGCACCTGTCAGCCTCATAGCACACCTTTCTGCGCCACCCGGTAAGTCCTCTACACTGATTTAAATGCCATGAGTATGACTTGAGAGGTACCGGTAAATGCTCGCTCCGAAACCTTTAGGTGGCCTAACTCGTGCCCTGATCCTTGCAGTGCTGGTAATATCTGTTCCTGCCGCAACCGCCCAGCCCTCTCCCCCCCCGCCATCAGAAACTGCAGAGAGCCAGAGCCAAACAACCGAACCCAATGGCTCGGTGCCCAAGCCCTCTCCGCCACCAGGTCAGAAAGACTCGCCACAGACACCAACCAATCAAATGGAGAGTGCCGAGTCCAACCAATCGATTGACCCCAAAGCCATGGAGGCTTTGCAGCAAATGGGGAAATACCTGGCAAGTATGAAAACGCTGATGTTCAATGCCCGCATATTCACTGAAGTGGTACTGGATAATAAGCAGAAGCTCTTAATTGGCGGTAAAGTCATGTATATGGCGACACCTCCCGATCAGTTACGTGTCGACCTGACCACCGATTCAATAACCCGTCAATTCTTCCATAGCGACAATAAGTTCACGATGCTGGCTCCTCGTAATGGCTATTTTGCCGAAATAGAGGCCTCCCAACCGACACCGGAGGTGCTCACCCAGGCAGCCAAGGACTACGGCATTGAAATACCATTCGCCGATTTACTTGAGTGGGGACGCAAGCCAGATGCCTGGGCCGGAATCAAAGAGGGATTTCTGGTGAACTCACCTATGGTAAATGGCCAGCGCACCAAACACTGGGCTTTTCGGTCGGAGAACCTCGATTGGGAAATCTGGATAAAGGTTGGAGATCAGCCTCTACCCCTGCGTATCTCCACAGTGAATACCCGGGACCCATCCAAGCCCCGTTTCCTCGCCACTTTAAAGTGGATGGAGGCCAAGCCTGGGGCAACAGGCAAGTATAAGCCAGCTACGGAGAAACTTAAGAAGATCCCACTGAAGAAGGCGGAGCCAAATAAGCAAATGGAGGGTGCACAATGATCAGTGTTAACTTTGCGAGGCTGGCGGCACTGCTACTCCTATCGGGCGGGTTGTTCATGTCGGTACTCAGCACCCCAGTAGAGGCGCGCGGTCACTATGGTGGGGCTGGGGCTCATTTTAATGTAGGTGGGCATTTCAATGCCTTTAGACCAATGCCTGAAGGTCGCTTTCACGGCGATTTCAGGGCCGGGGAATTTGAGCGCAGGTTTCCCAATCATCCACCATTTCACCCAGTACGCCCGATACACCCTCATCACCGGCCCTATCCTCCACCCTGGCGGCCACGTCACTGGCCCTACCCAGGGCCGGCATATTGGGGTGTGACTGCGGTTGGAGTAGGCGGCTGGCTGTACACATTACCACCCAGCTGTGTAAGGGTGACAATTGGTAATGTGACCTATGAGCACTGCGGGGCCTACTGGTATCAGCCCCATTTTGTGGCTGGTCATATAGCCTACCGACATGTACCACCCCCAAGGCGGGCAATTGTCAGGTAGTTTGGAAGGGCCCCACCATAAACATATGGTGGGGCTAATCTTCCGATTTCTCCGGCCCGCCTTCAGCATAAGATTTGCTAATACGACGAAGAACTTGCATTTGCTTGCCAAAATTCCTGCAAGGCGCACACATTGCCAAGTGTAATTTTAGGCTCGCCTGCTCGCGTAAATTCAGGTTTCGCTCTTGGGATTCGGACATCAGGCGTGTAGCTTCCCGGCACGATTTCATCAGCTCACCCCTCCACGCCAAACCAGTGATCTTCCAGACATTCACGCAAGCGCAGGCGCGCTCGGTGCAATGTCACATTCAAGTTGCTCACCGACACTTCGGCAGCGGCACAAATCTCGTGGCTTTCCAGCTCTATGAACTCGCGCATCATAAATAGCTGGGCCTGGCGGGATGGCAGGTAATTAAGGCAGGCTTCAAAGATTCGCCAGAAATGCTTATCGTGAATCGCCGACTCGGGATCAGCCCACTTCTTGGGGCGCTCATCCTTCTGCCAGTGACCTGTCTGATCGAATAACTCATCATGATCATGTTCCTCCCTGTCGCCGTGCACAAGCTGGTCTGCATCCACAAAGCGCTGACGCTGGCGTAGTACATCGGCGATCTTGTTTTTCAAGATGGCAAAAACCCAGGTCTTGAGTGCTGAACGGCCATTAAAACTGCGAGAGTTTTTCAGGGCCCCCATCAGGGCCTCCTGTACAGCATCTTCAGCTAGCTGGGTATCCTGCAGCTGCAAACTGGCAAAACGAAGCATTTGCTGGCGCAAATCCACAAGAAACTGTGAATTTTGCAGGGAGTCTTCAGCACCTTCTTCTGTGGAGGCGCCCGGGACAAGGTAATTGCTCAATTACGTTCCCTCATAATGTCAACGCGGAAACTGGGGATATTAACCAAAAAGCAGAGATTATCTAACAACCAGCTCCCACTGACATCAAAAGGCAACTTTAACCGTTTGCCAGTTACTAATACTTGGTCGCGCGAATCCTGCACTTGTTACAGACTTCTTACACAGGTAAAAAGATCCCAGCGAAGGCGCTTTGGTGCCATATAGGAAAGCAACTCTGCGAAAGGTAAAAAACCGATGCACGACATTGTACAGGACTACTACGGACGTCAACTGAAAAGCTCATCGGACTTGAAGACTGATGCCTGCTGCGATGCCAGCGCTGTCCCGGAGTGGTTGAAGCCTTTGCTGGCCAATATTCACCCGGAGGTCCTATCCCGCTATTACGGTTGTGGGCTTGTGTGCCCACCCCTGCTGGAGGGATGCCGGGTGCTGGACCTGGGCTGCGGTTCCGGCCGCGATATCTACCTACTATCTCAATTGGTTGGACCAAGCGGCGAAGTAGTCGGTGTCGATATGACTGATGAGCAACTACAAATTGCCCGCGAACACCAGAGTTACCACTCGGAGAAATTTGGCTATGACAACGTCACCTTCCTGCATGGTTACATTGAGCAGTTAGAAAACCTTAATCTGGAGCCCGGCAGTTTTGATGTGATTGTGTCGAACTGTGTTGTGAACCTGTCCACTGATAAAGGAGCCGTACTGCGCGGCCTCCACCGGCTACTCAAGGATGGCGGGGAGTTTTATTTTTCCGACGTCTACGCAGACCGCCGTGTACCAGACACCCTGCGCACCGATCCCGAGCTAGTGGGAGAGTGTCTCGGTGGCGCCCTCTACTGGAATGACTTCCTGGAACTGGCACAAAGCAGTGGATTTCGCGATAGTCGCTTGATGGAAAGCCGCCCGCTGGAGGTTACAAATACGACCCTCTCCGCACGCTGTGGTTCTGTGCGCTTTTATTCCGCAACCTACCGTCTGTTCAAGCTGGCGCAGCTGGAAAAGGATTGTGAAGACTATGGCCAAGCAGTTGTATACAAAGGCACCATCCCAAGTTGCCCACACGAATTTATCTTGGATGGGCATCACGTAATTGAGAAAGGCCGTGTTTTCCCTGTCTGTGGAAATACATGGAGAATGCTGGCAGAGACGCGAATGGCACCCCACTTTGAGTATATTGGCGACTTTTCCCAACATTTCGGCCTATTTCCCGGCTGTGGCCGTGAGATGCCATTTTCTACTCGTGCGCTGCAAAGCAACGAAAACAAGGGACAATGCTGCTAGGGGTACTTAATTCGCTAATCCGAATTTGGCCGGTATTCCTAAACATCTAAAAATGAATAGGGGGCCGGCAACCTTAGCCAGATCTGCCACGCCCTAGGGCAGAGTCCAAAAAGGCGGGAATTTTTTGCTCCAGCCAATAATTCGGATTCCATAGTGTCCCACCGACAAACCCTACATGCCCACCGTGCTCACTGATTTCAAGATTGACCATCGCACTGACTTCACCCTGCTGTGGGATTGCAGTCGGACACACAAATGGGTCGTCTACAGCATTAATAATCATTGTTGGCACCCGGATTTCCTTGAGCAGCCGTTTGCTGGAAGCTCGGGTGTAATAGTCATCGACATCACGGAAGCCATGTAGGGGTGCGGTAAATGTATTGTCAAACCGGCGAAAGTTCACAAAGTAAGTAGCATCGTCCAAATTGGGTAAAGCAGCTGCCATACCAGGGTCTTCCGCCTTTTGCTTAAGAGTGAGGCGCAGACAACTGAGCAAGTGCCGCTGGTAGAGCTTGGATAGGCCAGTGTTGATTCTGCGGCTACACGCATGTAGATCCATTGGGGAAGATACAGCTACTGCACCTACCACCGGACTGCAGATACCGTCCTCCCCCAGCATCTTCAGCAACACATTACCACCAAGTGAATAACCGACCACAAGAATCGGGGTAGATGGCAACTGCCCTCTCAGCTGCTCTACCATCCAACGAGGATCTTCACTATCACCACTGTGATAGGCTCGAGGCAATCGATTAGGAATACCTCCACAACCGCGAAAGTGCATTACCGCTACCTGGTAGTGCCGCTCCAACAAAGATTGCATCAGCCCCTGCACATAAGGAGAGGCTACTGACCCCTCCAGGCCGTGGAGTATCAGAACCAAAGGAAGATCTGGATCATCCACCAGTGGACGAGGATAGTGCATAGCGAGGCAGTCGCCATCAGGGGTTTCATACCAGCGACGGCTGGTATTAATCCACGGGGAAGGCCGGTGCAGGCGGCCAAATACAGTTTGAAGGTGGCAGTTCCCAAGGCCTGTTGCAGGCGTAAACTTTTCAGTCATACATCAGGTCCAACTGGCGGAATGAATCCCCCACACACTTTTAACTCACTATCCATAGTGGCTAACCCTGGCCCTGGCGGGAATTCACCGCCTCCGACATCAGATCAGGCCTTGAGCGCCTTGGGTATCGTACAAAGGTTATACGGGTACTTTCAGTATATAACTACCGACGACTGCTTGAGGAGTGGTGTTGCGCGTCAAGACTCGGCTACCATTGAGACAATCTATGAGGTTAAGGCTGTCATTCACCCACTAGCACTTAGCTGATTTGCGCATGGTTTCTGGAACAAAAATTACAAAAAAATAGCTGCGCCAGCGGCGATGCCTATACAGCTGCAGTTGCAGCAGCGCAAATATTACCAGCATGATTGGCCGCCTGGTTTGCAGGGCAAATGTCTTTTCTGTGCAAACCCCCAAAGTAATCGCCACAGTTGAGCGCGCAACAAAAGCTATCGCGACTCCCATCAAAATCTGGGACGTGTAAATAATCGGTTTACGGCTGATCAACATGACAATTAAAACTGACACAGCAGTAATAATTATGCCGCAACTAGCAATCAGTCCACACTTGAAACGAGTGCTATCAATAAAAGCACCAGCAGGTGTTTGTAGAAGTACAATGGTAATCCCGCCTATCTCTAGGACAATACCTGTTTCATCAGCCTTCCAATGTATGGCAGAAAGCAAATAACCAGCAACCACATCTCCTGCGAAGAAATTCGTAAAGAGAAGAGGTTTGTTTAAACTCATAATTAAGTCTTATTTATAAATCTTTCGCCTGGACTGGTGCTTTGGAACTGTCGGAAATGGCGAGCATCGACTCCAGCGTAGCAACTATAAGGGGCTAAGCCCGGACCCGTACTCATGTCGATAAGCCTCTTTGTCTCAGCAATCATTTTTCTATTGATTGCCGCACGTCAGTGGCTTCCATCTATTATTCGCATTTGGCATATCATGACCCTTGGCGCTGTAGCACTGCTATTGATGCGGCAAATCACCTTACGGGAAGCTTTTTTTGCCATAGATTGGGATCTTATTCTTTACCTGTTTTCAGTTTTTTCAATTGCCTCCGCTTTGTACGACACCGGAATATCCACCCAAATCAGCAAGCGTATCCTGTCTTTTCAGAGTCCCAATATGGTGCTAGCAGCTTATGTCATCACCATGGCGATATGTGCAGCAATACTCACTAACGACGCAGCCGCAGTGATCGGTGTTCCTATTGCAATTATGCTGGCACGCAATATGAACTGGGGGTTGATTCCACTGCTTATTATTCTATGTGCTACGGTAACGATTGGCAGTATGATCTCGCCAGTAGGAAATCCACAAAATATACTGATTGCCGGTGCGGGTAATTTCGACAATATGTTTATTGTCTTTGCCCAATGGATATTGATCCCTGCAGTTATAACCCTGTTAACCTCTATGCTATGGCTTAAACGCTTTCTTAGAACCAGTGATATCGCCAACTATGAGGCAAGCAGGAAATACCGGGAGGAGAATAAGATCACTCAAAAGTGGCCCGCTCTATTATCTGCTGTGCTGCTATTAGTATTTATTATTTTGGGAAGTGTACTGCATAATGTGGAAGGCATTTACCACCCCTCTATAGGCCAGATCGGATTGGCTGCATGCCTACCTATTTACATAACCAGCAGGAAAAGACGGCAAATCTTACGCGAAGTCGACTGGCCCACCCTCTTCTTCTTTATTTCGATGTTTGTGGTTACAGGCTCTCTTTTAAAATCAGGGTCACTACAGTTTTTCCTTAAAGAAAGCGGCATCAATCTGGCTGAACCAGAAACTGTTGCTTTTGTTTGCTTTTTTGCCAGCCAATTGTTTTCCAATGTACCTGTAGTTGAGATATACCTCAATTTATTGCACAAACATGAAACCCAAACACTAATGATACTTTCTGCAATTTCCACTGTAGCTGGCAATCTATTTATCATCAGTGCCGCAAGTAATATTATTGTGCTGCAACAGGCTGAGAAATTTGGCATCAAGGCATTTAACTTTTGGCAGTTCTTCTTCTTAATGCTGCCGGTGAGCATTTCCAGTGTACTGATTAGCTATTTTTGGATTCTATGGTACGCATCCAAATAAAGTAAGCTGCAATAAAATAATTATATTAAATATCTGGAAAGGCTTTAAACAACCAAGGAAAAACATCTAGACATTTATTCTGCAGGTTTACTATCCATTAACTGAATAGCTCTCGGGTCCTCTATGCGCGCATAGAGCCGATAATCCCCATCTTGCAACAACAAGTAGATGTTGTAAGGCTCAAATTTATCTTTGGCTTCCATACCGGGGCTGCCTATCGGCATCCCCGGCACCATCAGGCCAACACTATCTTTAGGGGGCGATGCCAGGAACTTTTGTATGAATTGCGCGGGCACATGCCCCTCGAATACATACCGCCCTTGCCACACAGCCGTATGACACCCCTCCATACCTTTGGGTACTCCCCATTGCTTTTTTACTGCTTGCATATCTACTTTGAAGACAGATGATGCCTGCAATTGATTCTCTCTCAGATGGCTAACCCACTTTTTGCAGCAAAAGCAGAGCGGATGCTTATAGACGATGATTTTATCATCGTCCTGCTCAGCGATAGCAGCACTGACAAAGAGGGCTGTTACTACAAATAATGAAAAAACCTTTACCAGAACGTTAAATGGCCTGGGCATAGTGAATCGCATAAGATGCAGCAGCATCTTTCCAGTGACAGATTGGCCTGAATCCACCCCTGGCAAGCAGCTGGTTAAAATCACTGATGGAATACTTGTGGCTATTTTCCGTATGTATTGTTTCCCCCTCGGAAAAGTCCACACGCGTTCCAGCTACTGATACACTGTGATCCTTCAGGCTAACTAAGTGCATTTCAACCCGTTTGCGAAGTTGGTGGTAGAAAGCACGGTGGGCAAACAGGGAAAGGTCAAAATCTGCCTCAAGCTCTGTATTGATACGATTTAGAAGGTTTTTATTGAACCTCTCGGTAACATGTTCGCTGTCATGGTAGGCTCGCTCAAGCCTCACCGAATCCTTGACCAAATCAGTACCAATAAGCAACCCATCACCGGCTCCTAAGTTCGCAGCAAATAGTTCCAGTAGCTGCTCAGCCTTATCCGGCTCGAAGTTACCAATTGTTGACCCAGGGAAGAAGACGACTCTCTTGCGAGAGGGAAGCTGGGTTAACTGGTCCCATACATCCGGCTGAGTGAAATCACCAACCGCACTCCAGACTTGCATCTCGGGTTGATTCGCCTTGATTCTACGCTCAGCATTTAGAAGTATCTCTGGGGATATATCAATCGGGTAGTAACCTTTTGGGGATTCCAATTGAGCAAGTAGTGCTTCGATTTTTTCACAATTACCTGCACCGGGTTCGATTAGCAGCGCTTCAGGTCCAATTTTATCGGCTATATCCTTAAGATTAGTGGCAAATATACTTGCCTCTGTACGGGTCAGGTAATAATCCGAAACCTCACAGATCTCCTCGAAAAGGCGAGAGCCTACTTCGTCATACAAATACTTACAGGGCAATGTTTTTCTTTTTCCTCCCAACCCCTCCAGAACATCCCTGAGAAATTCGCTATCCTGTTGCTGCTTTTCTGGAACGGACGATAAGGCTGCTTTCACATTTAGTCTCCTGCTAAACGGACCCCGGTAAATTGCCACGCTTGATGTGGATAAAAGAAATTTCTATAGCTGATTCTGATATGATCCGATGGCGTAGCAAATGAACCGCCTCGAAGAACTTTCTGATTACACATAAACTTGCCGTTATATTCACCTACAGCATCTTCACGAGCCTTAAAACCGTGATACGGCAGGTAGGAGCTGGAAGTCCACTCCCATAGATCCCCCAGGAATTGGGTTTGCCCTCGACGGGCAGGCAGAGGTTTGAGGAAGCGTTTTTCCAGCAGATTGGCAGTAGCCAGTTGATCAAGCTGGCGCAAGTGACAAGCAGCAGCCTCCCACTCAAATTCTGTGGGTAGGCGCTTACCGGCCCATGTGGCAAAAGCATCAGCCTCATAGAACGACAAATGATGTACAGGCTCTGCCTCATTCAACGGCTGTAATCCGTGTAAGCTAAACTGTTGCCAACCGTTCTCAGTTTCCCTCCAATACAAAGGATGTCTGTGCTGATTTTGTTGAACCAAAGCCCAGCCGTCCGACAACCACAAGCGATGTTGCTGATAACCACCATCTTCAATAAATGCGAGGTATTCTCCATTAGTTACCAGGCGGGATGCTATGGAAAATTCCTGTACAAGCTGCTGATGGGCAGGACCCTCGTTATCAAAGAAAAAGTCCTCACCCTCACTACCAATGCCATAGCAGCCACCTGGAATCTCCAACCAGCGCAGTGGCTCAGCAGTTGCAGATTCCTCTTCCGGTATCCCATCACTATAAGCAGGAGCCAAAGGATTCAGCGACAGAGCGTGCTTAATATCTGTTAGTAAAAGCTCCTGATGCTGCTGCTCATGATTGAGGCCCAGAGCTATGAGTGACGCCAAGTTTGATGAGCACGGGGAATCTTTTAACAGCTTCTCAATCCCAGTATCTACAGACTTGCGATAGGCGTAAACTCGATCAATATCCGGACGGGAAATCAAGCCGCGCTGCGATCGCGTGAATGGTGTTCCCAAGCTGTTGTAATAGGAGTTAAAAAGATGATGAAAGTGTTGATCGAAAGTCCTGTATCCCGGTAGGCGGGAATTAAGCACAAAGGTCTCAAAAAACCAACTGGTATGGGCCAAATGCCACTTTGTAGGGCTGGCATCCGGCATGGATTGGAGCTGCATATCCTCAGCGGACAAAGGCTCAGCAAGACGCTCTGTCTCCCCCCGAACTCTTCGATATGCTGTAAGAATTTGCTGCTGTACTTCTTCTAAAGATACTTCGCCTGCAAAAATTGCCATATCAATAATCGGTTACACCACATTTCTGTTCTATTGAAATCATCATACGCAGTTTTAGGTGCATTCCCACGAGCTTGCAGGCCTACATGAATAAAATCACGCCAGTTTGTTTACAGAAACAGAACTATGCAAAAAAAAGGGCCGGTAAAACCGGCCCGCACTCTCATCATGTTAACATTAAATATTCAATTAAAATCGTGCAGTGAAATCAGCCCCATACATTCTCGGCATAAATCGCCACGCTGGACTGGCGCCAATGGCCGCACCTGTGCCGCCATAGCCTCCAGCAATCTCCTCATCAGTAAGGTTCTGTACCCAGAGAGCTACAGAATAATTATCGGAAGCACTATTCCAGGCGGCTCGCAAGTTAAACAACTGGTAATCATCAACGATACGAGTGCGATCAGTAATCGAACCAATCCGCTCATCGGTCCAGTTGTAATCACCACGGAAAATAAATTCTCCTCCGCTGGCAAGGTTTACGGTGTACTCTGCCATTAGATTAAATTTATTCTCTGGAGTGGAAACCCTTGCCTGACCCACTTTTGAGTCTTCTTCCGTTTCACCAATAGCCTCGATGATTTGATAATCAGTGAATTCGGTATCCAAGTAAGAGTAATTACCGGCAATGAACAGGTTGTCTGTCGCAGCCCACTGCACTTCTATCTCAGCACCTGTACCCTCCGCATCGGAGTTCCTCAGGTTATAACTGGGAATGGGAGTGCCGACCAGGTCCAGTTCCTGTAAGTTTTTGTATTCATAGCTATACAGTGAGGCATTCAGGCGTACCCGATTGTCAAACAGGCTGCTCTTAAGACCCACCTCCAGGTTAACAACATCCTCCTGATCAAAAGAGGGTTCAACGCCCGGTCCAAAATTGAGGCTGTTAAACCCACCGGCCTTAAAGCCATCAGCCAGAGAGATATAGGTCATCATCTCCTCAGTCCAACGATAATCCAGCACGATACGCCCGGAAATATCACTCCAGCTATCACTCAACTTGGAGTCTAGAACTGGCTGGCCATTATTAAAGAAGGCGATACCAAATAGCTGAGACCCCAGGTCTATTTCTGGGAACGTGATTACATCGATAACATTTCCATCACCATCGACTAGGGGCACTGGCCCACCAGAAAGTGACAGTGGAATACTGTTGCCATAGGCTGTTTCAATCGTGAAATCCTTTTGATCGTAGGTATAACGTGCACCTACCGTAAGGTCCATTTTGTCGGTGATACTCCAAGTCATATCTCCATATATGGCACTTGAGCGATAATCCCCCGTGTTACGAACACTCTCATTCCATGGCGTATCTGAAGCAACCCAAGGCTGAAAGCCAGCCATCATTTGCGCCACTACGGCATCAGCCTGCAGCATACTTCCCGTTACCGTACTCGGTGCCCCTAGGGCGGCAAGTAAAGCATCTACTTGCCCAGTTTGGAGCATCAAGTCATACACAAAAGTGGCACTGGCAACACCTTCACGACCAGCTTGCTGAAGAAGTTGACGTGTAATAACCGCCATATCCTCTTGCTCTGTTTGAGTGAGGTCAGGATAAGCGGCCTTAACGCCCTCATACACAGCAAAGGATTCTACTGAACCGGTGGTGAAGTAAGCATAAGTTGTATGGTCTACCTCCTCCTGGGAATAAGAAGCACCCAAAGTCCACTTAATGTTGTCTGTGGCTCCATTCAACCTGAATTCCTGGGAGAACTGGCTCTGATCGTCCGTATTGGCCGAGCCAAACATATAATCCGGGTTTGCAGTGCCATCTTCGTCCTGCTGGAGGTGCGCATCGAATTCACGATATGCTGTGATCGAAGTAAAAGTGAAGTTGTCGAAATCGCTTGTGACTGTCAGCGAGGTACCAAAAGAGTCACGATCCTCAATAGTTGGTGTATCCAGGGCAAAATCGCCAAATACGTCTGTTTCACCCTGTAGACTGGGCACTATAGTCGTACGTAAAGCACTGCCCTGATCCATCACGCCATAGTCAGCACGCCACAACACTTCAGTATCTTGAGTAGGCTCCCATAACACAGAAGCCCGGTAGGTCTGGGTATCCTGGTCACCTACGGAGAAGCCGCCAGCTAAGTTGTCTGCAAAAGGATCTCGGCGATTGGTCGACGCAGAAAAGCGCCCATACAGATTATCTGTAAATTGGCGGTTCACCAGTAAGTCCGATGACTGGCGCCCATAATTACCTGCAGTGAGACTCAATTGTGTGGAGTCATCTGCCTGCGGCTTAGTGGTGATGATATGGATCGCACCGCCGGTTGCATTGCGACCAAATAAAGTACCCTGTGGCCCTTTAAGTACTTCAACCCTCTCGATATCGGTTAGGGGTATTTCGGCACCAGCTCCACGACCGGTATAAACTCCGTCCACATAAACAGCAACAGCGGGATCTGATCCCACGGTCCAGTCATTGGTTTGGATGCCACGCACACTGTAAGTAGGCTGCAGCGCAGTATCATTGTGCATTTCAACGCCTGGCGTATATCTCCCCAGGTCAGTCAGATTTTTGACACCTGACTCTTTTATATTATCTCCAGTAAAAGCGGTAATCGCGATTGGAACTTCCTGTAGATTTTCCGCGCGCTTCTGGGCAGTAACTACTACCTCTTCAATTTCAGCAGCCTGCACATTACCACTGACAGCGGTAATGAAGGCAACGGCTCCAGAGAGGATAGATAGATTAAATTGACGGGTTTTTGCGGTTCTACCAACATCGTGCATCATCGCGTCCTCGCGTTTATTGTTATACAGCGTGATGATCTCGGTTTATTATTTTTGTTATTCCACGCCATCTTACGATCGCATTTTCGGATTTAAAACCCCGATATGACCTTTTTCTGGTGACTGGTCAGTTTTGCGAAGGAATGTGCGAAAAGACAGGTTAATGTGGGAAATTGTGTACAAAGTAACGTCACGAAAAGTTACCAATGTGTGTTCTGTAGTAACTCGCACAAGTCGAATGGTAATCTAACCCGATATGGCCAAGACCCAATAAAATAATATTTTGCAGGAAGAATTATGGCGCGCACGTCCTATCTAAAAAGCTGGAAGTTCCGCTTACCAATTATTTTGGCAGTCATTTTTGTTCTGGCTGCAGTTTCCATTTGGGCCTGGTGGCGATCAAGCCTGCCAATTCTGAGTGGCGAAATTGAAACTGGCTCACTTGAGGAGCCCGTCGTAATCCAGCGCGATGCCCAAGGGGTGGTCATGATTCAGTCCAAGGACCGAAACAGCTCCGCCTTCGCCCTGGGTTTTCTGCATGCACAGGAGCGCTTTTTCCAGATGGACTTGTTGCGCCGCAACTCCGCAGGTGAACTATCCGAGTTACTGGGCCAAGCCGCCTTGAAAAAAGATAAAAAGGTGAGAAGGCACCAATTTCGCAAGCGGGCAGAGCGAAATATTGCTGTCATGCCCTCTGATCAACGTGAGTTGCTCGATCACTATGTACAAGGGGTCAATTTCGGCTTGACTCAACTCGGAGCAAAACCTTGGGAGTATTTATTACTGGGACAAGAACCCCGCCCTTGGAATGCCGCCGACAGCTTGCTGGCAACTTACAGTATGTACTTGACGTTACAAAGTGAGGAAGGAAATTTTGAACGTCGCGATACTGCGCTAGCCGAACTCCTGCCTGAAGACCTATACGCTTTCTTTTTCCCTGCAGGCGGGACTTGGGATGCCCCTCTTTTCGGCCCAAATGAAGCCGAGATCCCTGTTCCCCAAACCCCCATATCTACACTGCTGAAAGCGGACGATCCTATTGTTTATCAGGAGATGGAGAGCGACGATAAAGTTTACGGCAGTAACAATTGGGTAGTTGGTGGAAAATTGACCGAGCATGGCAGTGCCATCTTAGCCAATGATATGCATCTAGGGTTAAGTGTTCCGAACATCTGGTATCGCGCCGGTTGGAATATTCCCGGGAGCGATAGAAAAATACGCGGCGTCACCCTACCCGGCGGCCCAATTATTGTGGCTGGCAGTAACGGTGCGGTAGCCTGGGGGTTCACCAATACCGGCGGTGACTGGGGCGATCTTATCCCACTGGAGTTAAATGAGGGCGCTACCAAATATCGAACCCCGGATGGCTGGCGGGACTTCACCTTCGAGAAAGAAACTATTGCAATTAAGGGTAAAGAGGATGAGACACTAGAGGTCCGCAAAACAATCTGGGGGCCGGTCATCGGCCAAAACTATCGTGGAGTCCCGCTGGCCTACCGCTGGATAGCCCATGATATTCGAGGTGGCAACATGAACCTGTTGCGCATTGAGTCAGCCACCACCACACAACAGGCTCTGGATCTTGGACCAGAAATTGGCATTCCCCACCAGAATTTTGTTGTCGGTGACCGGGATGGCAATATCGGCTGGACTGTGGCTGGGGCTATCCCCCGTCGTGTTGGCTTTGATGGTAGTCGCTCAGTCAGCTGGGCTGATGGAGAAGCCTACTGGAATGGATACCTTTCAACCGAAGAGCAGCCACGCATTTACAATCCACCCACTCACCGTATCTGGACCGCCAATGCCCGCACAACCGACGGAGACTGGTTGAAATTGATGGGTGACCACGGCTATGCCCTCGGTGCCCGCCAGCAGCAAATTCGCGATGGGTTGCTCGCTCTTGAGCAGTTCGACGAACAAAGCTTACTAAATATCCAACTCGATGACCGCGCTATATTCCTGCAACGGTGGCAAGAGCACCTGGCTGGTTTTTTAAAAAATCAGGAGGGCTATAGCGAAGTTTACCAGCAGGTTCAGGATTGGGGCGCTCGCGCCAGTGCCGATTCAGTGGGCTACCGAATTGTGCGCAATTACCGCCTTAAATTTATGGAACTTAGCACTGCTCCTATCCTGGCCTACATGCGCAAGTTTGACCCCAAGTTTTCTTTTGGCCAATTAAAAAGACAATTTGAGTATCCTATCTGGGCACTGGCTCAGCAGGAACCACAGCAATTGCTTAATCCAGATTTTGAATCCTGGACAGCCCTCAAACTCGCAGCACTGAACCAGGTCTTGGATAAAATGGCTGCAACAGGAAGCCCTTTACAGCAGCAAACCTGGGGCGCTCAAAATACGGCTACTATTCGCCACCCACTTGCAAGAGCTATCCCTGCCATAAACTGGTTTGCTGCAATGCCCAGCGATGCACTGGCGGGGGATACACATATGCCCCGGTTCCAGTCGCCCACTCATGGGGCATCTGAGCGCATGGTGATTTCACCTGGACGTGAGGACTTGGGAATATTCCATATGGCAACCGGGCAGAGTGGCCATCCCCTCTCCCCATTTTTCGACAGCGGACATCGTGACTGGGTAGAGGGAAACCCTTCCCCCCTGATTGAACAGGAAACCCACTACAAGCTCACACTTCACTAAAGTAAAAATTGCAAGGACACCTCTTACAGGGGTGTCACGCCGTTTCATCGAGAATGGCAAAAGACAGGAAAAGGGTGAAGAAGCTGAGCCCAAGCACCAAAGGCAATAGTGGGAAACATAGCATCACCAGTGAAACCCCTATCCACAACCATTTCACCAACTCTTTCTTTTGCCGGTAATGATAAGTGTAACGGCGGGAATAGTAGTCAGCTGGATCAACTAATGGAAACTCCCGCTGTTGCGGAAGGAAAAAGCGCACAATATTAGTGCAATAAAAGCAAAGGATCGCCAGCAGCATGCCACAAACCCCACTGAAAAATTACTCTCAGTATAGGTTCTGTGCCAAACTCAGCTGGACCCTAACCCACGCAGGTCTTCCAGGCTACTTTCTCAGCCAGGCTGGTACCAGTTCAGCTTCTCATGCAAACTGACGACTCCACCGATAATGGTCAGGGTTGGGGCGCGCACAGCTTTTTCTTCTGCCAGCGCTGGCAATGTGGAGAGGTCTCCCACAGTCACTCTCTGCGCCCGCGTAGTCCCCTTTTCAATCAGAGCTGCAGGTGTTTCAGGTGGCAACCCATGACGGGTCAGCTCGGTACAAATTGTCTGCAGCCCTGTCAGGCCCATGTAGAAAACCAATGTTTGGCCTGGCGACGCCAGATCACTCCAAGGCAGGTCGAGATTGCCCTCCTTTAAATGTCCGGTGACAAATCGTACCGACTGGGCATGATCTCGATGCGTCAAGGGAATACCCGCATAGCTCGCACAACCCGCAGCCGCAGTAATACCCGGTACTACCTGGAATGGGATTCCCGCTCCAGCCAGCCTATCGATCTCTTCGCCGCCGCGACCAAAGATAAAGGGGTCCCCGCCTTTCAGGCGCAACACCTTTTTCCCCTTACTCGCCAAGTCAACCAGTAGCTGGTTGATATCATCCTGGGGCACCGAGTGAAACGCCTTCCTTTTTCCAACGTAAATGCGTTCGGCGTCCCGACGTACCAACTCAAGTACCTCTGGAGATACTAAACGATCGTAAAGTACAACATCCGCCTGCTGCATCAGGCGCAATGCACGAAAAGTAAGAAGATCGGGATCTCCTGGTCCCCCACCCACTAAGTAAACTTCCCCTACTGGGTTGGGGCTGCCTTGCCACTCTTGTAACGCTTCAAGTAGCTCTCTCTCCGCATCTGCCAGCTGGCCTGCTTCCATTCGACTGGCGACGGGCCCGGCAAATACCCACTCCCAGAAATTCTTACGCCGGCTTTCTGGCAGTGCCGCTTTAACTTTAGCGCGCATCCGGGAAGCTAAGTCCACCAAGGACGCGACACTCGGCGATAGCAAGGCCTCAAGCTGGGCACGAATTCTTCGTGCCAGGACCGGGGCAGCTCCTCCGCTGCTGATCCCTATAGATAGATCCCCGCGCTCCACAATTGCCGGGAAAGTGAAAGTACACAGATCCGGAGCATCCACTGCATTAACGGGTAAGCGTACGGCCTGCGCATCGGCAGAAACCTGCGCATTGACTTCCGTACTGTCAGATGCCGCCACAACCAGTTCTGTTCGCTGCAAATATTCAGCAGAATAACCAGCTTCAAACCATTCCCCAGCTGAATCTGTCACCAGTTGACGAAGCTCATCGGTAATATCCGGGGAAACCACTAGCAAGCGCGCACCAGCTTTACTGAGCAAACGCGCTTTACGGGTGGCAATAGAACCACCGCCAACTATTAGGCAGGGGCGTTGTCTGACATCAAATGCGAGGGGTAAATAGCGCAACTTTTTATTCCATCAAATAGCAGGCGGAGCAAAATAAGTTCCGGCAACAAAAAAGGGCAAGCACAAAGCCCACCCTTTCAGATAACTGCCCTTAGGAAGCTGAGATAACTTCCTGGCCGCGCATATAGGGACGCAGCACTTCAGGAATCTCAATGCTGCCATCCTCGCGCTGGTAGTTTTCCAAAACCGCGATCAGGGTTCGTCCCACTGCGAGCCCTGATCCATTCAGGGTATGCACCAGCTCCGGTTTACCAGTTTCCGGATTGCGCCAGCGGGCTTTCATACGGCGGGCCTGAAAATCACCTACTAGAGAACAGGAGGAAATCTCGCGGTATTTATCCTGGGAAGGTATCCAAACTTCGATATCGTAGGTCTTGCGGGCGGCGAAGCCAATATCGCCACCGCACAACACTACAGTGCGATATGGCAGATTGAGTTTTTGCAGAATGGTTTCTGCATTCTGTGTAAGGGTTTCCAGAGCCTCTTCAGATTGTTCCGGACGTGTTACCCAAACCAGTTCCACTTTTTCAAACTGGTGCTGGCGAATCATGCCGCGGGTGTCACGACCGTGGGAGCCTGCTTCAGACCGAAAACAAGTCGTGTGAGCAACCAGTTTGTGCGGCAGGGTTTCTGCATCCTCAACAATATGATCTCTGTACATATTGGTTAGTGGGACTTCCGCAGTTGGAATCAGGTAGAAACCACGTTCATCTTTAAGCTTGAACAGGTCTTCTTCAAACTTGGGTAGCTGAGAAGTACCGTAGAGGGAGTCACTGTTCACAACTACCGGTACATTAGTTTCCTGGTAACCATGCTCTTCGATATGGGTATCCAGCATGAATTGCGCCAAGGCTCGGTGCAGACGTGCGACCTCGCCAGACATTACGGCAAAACGTGAGCCTGTCAGCTTTGCGGCCATTTCGAAATCTAAGCCACCCAACTGGGTTCCAAGATCCACATGATCCTTAACTTCGAAGCCGAATGCGCGTGGCTGCCCCCAGCGACGAACCTCAACGTTATCATCTTCGTTCTCGCCCTCAGGCACAGATGCATCTGGCAGGTTCGGGATTGCCGACAGGATCGCATCGAGTTCTTCCTGTAACTCAGTCAATGCATGCTTGGCATTTTGCAGCTCACCCCCAAGGGACTCCACTTCTTTCAGCAAGGGCGCAATATCTTCACCATTGGCCTTAGCACGGCCAATATTTTTCGATTTACTATTGCGCTCGCTTTGCAAGCTCTCAGTGCGCACCTGCAATTCTTTGCGGCGCTCCTCAAGGGCTTCCAGTTTGGCAGTATCCAGTTCTACACCACGCTTTTTTAGAGCTGCGGCCACTTGGTCCATATCCGTGCGAATCAGTTTGGGATCGAGCATCGTTTCCAGTTCGCCTGCTATCAGGCTCCTACAACTTAAAATTAAATAAACTTGGGTTAAAAATAGCGTGTCGCCAAGGCGACAGCGGCTCCAGTGGCTAACAGACAACTCACCAGGCTGCCGACAACATAGCCAATTGCCACCAATGGCTGGCCATTGTGCCACAGTATCAAGCTTTCTAGGGAGAAAGTGGAAAAGGTAGTTAGGGCACCAAACAACCCGGTCATTAACAGGAGTCGCCATTCCTCCCCGAGCATTGCACGGTGAGTGATCAATATATAGGCAATTCCGATTAAAAATGAACCGACAATGTTAACCACCAAGGTACCCAGGGGGAATTTACCGTTGAATACCGGATAGCACCATATAGTAACCAAGTGGCGAAAGATTGCCCCGAGAGCACCGCCAACGGCAATAGCCAGCCACTGCATTACTGCTTCCCCCTAATACCTATGGCTTGAATTTGTAGCGCTGCTGGCCACTCTCGCTATTGAGACGGCGCAGCATCTGCAATTTTTCAGCGATCTTCAATTCCAGCCCCCGCGGGACAGGCTGGTAATACTGGCGATCCGCAATTTCTTCTGGAAAATAGTTTTCTCCCGCGGCAAAGGCATCGGGCTCGTCATGTGCATAGCGATACTCAGCTCCATGGGACAAGCTTTTTGCCAGCTTGGTGGGCGCGTTGCGCAAGTGGACCGGCACATCGTAGCTAGGCTCGCGACGTACATCTGCAACTGCGCGCTTATAAGCCGAATAGACTGCATTGCTTTTCGCTGCCACAGCGAGATACGTAATCGCCTGGGCGATTGCCAATTCCCCCTCTGGGCTGCCAAGTCTCTCCTGCACATCCCAGGCGTTGAGAGCTAACTGTAATGCGCGCGGGTCTGCGTTGCCTATGTCCTCACTGGCCATACGCACCACTCTGCGGGCGACGTAAAGTGGATCACAACCACCATCCAGCATCCGTACAAACCAATAAAGTGCAGCATCTGGATCGGAACCACGTACAGACTTATGCATGGCAGAAATCTGATCGTAAAAATAATCACCACCTTTATCGAAACGACGCACATCAGCGCTGAGCACTTCAGCAAGTACACTTTCATCGACAACCAACTGTCCCGACTGCTCTTTGGCGAGGTCACAGGCCACCTCGAGTAGATTGAGCGCACTGCGCGCATCGCCATCGGCCGCACGCGCAATCTTGAGCAACACCTCATCTGGTACACAGGTATTGCGGTCGAGCAACTGTTGATCGGTTCTCAATGCACGCTGCAAAAGGCCCGCTAGATCATCTTCGGGAATGCTGCGTAACAGATAAACTCGGCACCTCGATAGGAGCGCATTATTTAACTCGAAAGCGGGGTTCTCGGTGGTGGCGCCAACGAAAGTTACAGTGCCCTCCTCCACATAGGGAAGAAACGCATCCTGCTGGGCCTTATTGAAACGATGAACCTCATCCACAAAAAGGATAGTGCCGCGGCTGGATTGCATCCTGTGTTGCTCGGCCTCCGCTACTGCCTGGCGAATATCCTTTACTCCAGCCAGTACGGCAGAAAGTGTGGCAAAGCGAGCATCACACTCCTGGGCGAGTAATCGGGCGAAAGTAGTTTTACCCACTCCCGGTGGCCCCCAAAGAATCATTGAGTGCAGCTGACCACGCTCCACCGCCTCGCGCAACGGTTTTCCCTCCCCCAATAAATGCGACTGGCCCACATAAGAGGCCAGAGAGTTAGGCCGCATACGAGCAGCCAGGGGTTGGTGTCTTTGAGGGGAATGAAACAGATCACTCATCTTTGATAATGTCGGTACCAGCGGGCGGTTTAAAGTTAAATATAGAGTCGGACAATTTCGGGTTTGCCTTCATACCGCTAAATTTAATTTTGGTGGTCTGCCCCATTCCATCACGCACAGTCATGGAATCAGGCAAGCCATCCTTAGCAAAGTGGATTTCCATTGCCTTAAAAGGGGCTTTGGGGTTTTTGGGAGTCAGGTGATAAACACCATCTTTGAGATTTACATCAAAGGATTTACGGATCTCTTCTACTTTGCCTCCAAGCAACAACGCCGGAGTTTCCTTAATGCGGGTGTCAACCGGCCGCACGGTTACCTGCTCCAGGTCCGGGTCGTAAAGCCACAGGGTTTTATTGTTGGTAACCAACAATTGCGCATAGGGTTCCCCTGTTTTCCAGCGGAGCTTTCCCGGCCGTTGCACAGAGAAGTTACCGTTGCTCTCCTGGGTTACCTTCCCGCGCTCATCAATAAGGGTCTGCTTGAAGTTTCCAGACAGCGCCGCCAGTGGTTGCAACTGTTTGCTGAGATCATCGGTAGCATCGGCCCAGGCGGCACTGGTCGCAACGGTCAAACTTAGTAATAAGTTGCGCAGAACACTTTTCATAATTGAATTCCAGTGTGTTGATTTCCTTAAAGGTTAGCCGCAGCCAAGTGAACTGTAGCTTAACCCCCACCTCCCCTTTTCGGACTCTTCAGCTTAAGCGGGAGGCGGTGCCAATACCTCGCGGTTGCCATTATGCCCCGCAGGGGAAACAACACCAGCAGCCTCCATGGCATCGATAATTCGCGCGGCCCGATTGTAGCCGATACGCAATTGGCGCTGCACAGAAGAAATAGAGGCTTTCCGGGATTTTGTTACAAAGGCTACTGCCTCATCATAGAGGGCATCAGCCTCTGGGTCTTCATCCTCCCCTCCCTCAGATTGCAGGCCGGGTACTGGGATACTGTTATTGCTGTCATCAATGATGCCATCAATATAATCTGGCTGTCCGCGACGCCCCCAATCTGCAACTACCTTATGCACCTCATGGTCATCCACGAAAGCACCATGTACCCGCACAGGCACACCACTGCCGGGGGGCAGGTACAACATGTCACCGTGCCCGAGTAGCTGCTCAGCACCACCCTGATCGAGAATAGTCCGAGAATCCACTTTAGAAGAAACCTGGAAAGCAATACGGGTAGGCACATTTGCCTTGATCAAACCAGTAATCACATCTACTGAGGGGCGCTGGGTCGCGAGTAGCAAGTGAATTCCTGCGGCACGGGCCTTCTGTGCGATGCGCGCAATCAACTGCTCCACTTTTTTACCGACGATCATCATCATGTCGGCAAATTCATCGATAACCACCACGATAGCGGGAAGCGATTTCAGCGCTGGAGCGGTCTGATCCTCTTCGGGCACGCTCAGAGCAGGATCCGGTTGCCACAATGGGTCGAGAAGTGGCTCCCCAGCTTCTTCCGCCTCCTTCAACTTGCGGTTAAAACCTGCCAGGTTGCGCACACCCATCGCAGCCATCAGCTTATAGCGGCGCTCCATTTCACCAACACACCAGCGCAGACCATTGGCTGCATCATTCATATCAGTAATAACCGGTGTAAGAAGGTGGGGGATGCCCTCATAAACAGACAACTCCAACATCTTTGGATCTACCAAAATCAGGCGGACCTCTTCAGGAGTCGACTTGTAGAGCAGACTGAGCAACATTACATTGATGCCGACCGACTTACCGGAGCCGGTAGTCCCGGCTACAAGAAGGTGTGGCATCTTCGCAAGATCAGCCACTACAGGCTGCCCGGAAATATCGTGGCCCAGGGCCAGGGTTAATGGCGACTTGGCATTATCGTAAACATCTGCCGATAACACCTCACTAAGACGCACCATCTGGCGATTCTCATTAGGAATCTCAATTCCCACCACTGACTTGCCAGGAATTACCTCCACAACGCGCACACTAATCACCGCCAGGGAGCGCGCCAAGTCTTTGGCCAGGTTGGAAATTTTACTGACTTTCACTCCTGGAGCTGGCTGGATTTCAAAGCGAGTTACCACCGGACCGGGTAGAACAGATACCACCTCAGCGACCACTCCGAAATCCTTTAGCTTTAACTCAAGCAGCCGGGATAAGGCCTCCAAAGACTCTCGTGAGAAGCCTGCTTTCTTGTTTTGGTCGGCAGGGTCCAATAATCCCAGAGGCGGCAAAGTACCGGTAACAGGACCACTTTTAAAAAGCTCTCCCTGTTTCTCTTTGGCTGCACGCGGGCTTTGCTTGGGCTTGGGTGCTGTGGCTTCAATCTTCGGCGGGATTCGCTTCGCTGTACGTTGCTTTTCTTCTTCTACCGCAGCTTTGCGCACCACTATGGCCTCACGCGCTACCCGCACCTCGGTTCGTTTTTGGCGCCAGCGCTTATAAAAACTAATGAGCAGAGCAAACAATCCCAGCACGTTGCGCCCAATAGATTCCGCCAATTTTAGCCAGGACAAGCCTGTAAACACGGTAATGCCAATAGCAAATATCGCCAGTAATAAAATTGTGGCTCCCACATAACCAAGGCTTGCACCGGTAGCACTGGAAAGCGCTGCACCTATAATTCCACCATTGGAAAACGGTAACGGGTTGTCCGCTGGAGCAAAACATAATGTCGCCAACGCTGCGCCACTGACCAACACCAGGATTAATCCAAAAACCCTGAGGGCAAAGAGAGGACCATGGAAGCGAGCATTGCGGTCACGCAAAATACGATATGCGCGCAAGCCGATCAGCAATGGAAATATGTAAGCCATCCAACCAAGCAGTGACAAACATACATCCGCAAGCCAAGCGCCAGCTGGGCCGATAGCATTGTGAATTTGACTGGACTGCCCGGTATGGGACCAACCGGGATCCTGAGAATCGTAACTCAGCAGACTGATCGCGAGTAATAACGCCCCAGCTAGTAAACTGATCAATGCGCCTTCGCGAATCAAACGGGCGATCAGTGAATCCGGCAAAGCACCGCTCTTGTCAGAGGTCTCTTCAGTAGCACTTTCGGCCTTCAATGGCTTACCTCAATACTAATTTGTTGTTTGTAGAATGATTAGCAAAACCGGCACCTGTCTAAAATTTATGCCGATTTTTTGAAGATTGGCTAAATATAAAGCTTTTCAGCTCAGCTGGGGCCAGCCTTACCATCTAACTTTGACCCAGTTTTCTATCCAGCTCTCTACCCTAGTCTTTTTATGAGTAACATTCAGTTAGTTCGCTCGCGGATTGTGCACATTTGTTTTTCGCCAACTTGGCTTATATGCGCGAAAGAAGCAGTCAGATACCTTGATAGATGGATCCTCCCCACTTTCCTTCCAGGATGCCCCATGTCTTAAGCTCACCGGTATCCTATTTCGCGCAAACCGGTTCAAAGCAACCAGTTTACTGCGGTCTTCGGCCAATTCAGCACCCAGTATGGCTTCCATACTAAAACGATAGACAGTACAGAAACTTGTACTACTTCATCAAAATCAGCACTCTTGAAGTGCCATAGCAACTGATCCTCTCAGAGAAATTAGCGATCAAACGCCTGGGACTCACAATGAACTGGCATGCTGAATTTTTGCACAAAATCTATAAAAGCAGCCTGCAGAATGCCAGTACCAGGCAATAACCCCCAAACTATGAGCCGTCCTCCAGGCTTCAATCTCAATAAGCCCCCTGAATGACTATTGGTTGACCGACACTAATCACCTAGTGCAAACCCATTTTGTGCACCACCGCATCAAAAGATTCCTTTTGGAAGGCAATGCCTGGCGTCTTTAACGAAGACTTCAATACTTCCGGGGAAATCTTTGTGGCGCCAAGAACATCCACAGTGCGGACATTGTACCCATCCGCAACAATATCGCACCTGGCTTTACGGCTGAGCGATACGAAGGTCTCCGCCAAGTCCGGTAGGTCGTGCTGGCTTGCACGATGATGTCCACGGGGCTTCAAAACAAAAAGTGGCCGGATAGAAAAAACGCCATCCACTATCTCTGTTGCGAAGGTCTGGACTGCCTCATTCAAACTGAAATAAGGGCGGGATGCCCTATCCTGCTGCTGACAGTCTCAGGTCCTCCACCTACCTCCCATCTAAAATCCAAGGGCAACATCTGAACCAACATAAAACTGACTGGCGCCTAACCTTTAGGCACAACCTTGTTCCGTCCCAAGAATTAATTTTAATTAAGTATAATTTCATATATATCAATCAATTAGCTTATCTTACTAAGGTAATTTATTCATATGATCTGTCATCATTTAACCATTGTCGGGGGAGCCTCTGTCACACACCTCTCTCACAGATAGCACTTTCCAATGGAACAAATTAAGGCAAACTATTTCGCCCATTTGTAACTATCGCCTATTATATCCGCCAACTTGATAGTCCCGGCTGATCAAAAAGTAGCCAGACTTGTGAAACCCGGTTCGCCGGGGAAACTTTGCACACCGACAGTCTTAAAGAGAATTTCATGAGCAACAATCATCATCGACTGATCATTCTCGGCTCGGGCCCCGCAGGCTACACTGCCGCCATTTACGCTGCCCGCGCTAACCTGAATCCTGTAGTTATCACCGGTATGCAGCAAGGTGGGCAGCTGACCACCACAACCGAAGTTGAAAACTGGCCGGGCGGCATCCCTGATCTGCAGGGCCCAGATTTGATGGTACAAATGCAGCAACACGCAGAGCGTTTCGACACCCAGGTCATTTTCGATCACATTGAATCTGTTGACCTCAACCAGCGCCCATTCACCCTCAAGGGCAATGAGACTTACACTTGTGACTCACTGATCATCGCTACTGGCGCCTCAGCCCAGTACTTAGGTCTTCCGTCCGAGGAAGCCTTTCAGGGGCGCGGTGTGAGCGCCTGTGCAACTTGCGATGGTTTCTTCTACCGCGATCAAAAAGTAGCAGTTGTAGGTGGTGGTAACACCGCCGTTGAAGAGGCGCTTTACCTGTCCAATATCGCCGGTGAAGTAACCCTGATTCACCGCCGCAATGAACTGCGTGCGGAGAAAATTCTGCAGGACCGCCTGATGGAAAAAGTGGAAAACGGCAACATCAAGGTTTGCTGGCACCACACTCTGGACGAGGTTTTGGGCGATGACAACGGCGTAACGGGACTGCGGGTTCGTAGCACCCAGGACGACTCCACCAAAGAGCTGGATGTGTCCGGTGTATTTATCGCCATTGGCCATAAGCCAAATACCGGCATCTTTGAAGGTCAGCTGGAAATGAATGGTGGCTATATCATCGTTCAAAGCGGCCTGGAGGGTAATGCCACCCAAACATCCATTCCCGGCGTATTTGCAGCCGGTGACGTCTCTGATCATATCTACCGTCAGGCTGTAACTTCTGCCGGCACCGGCTGTATGGCGGCCCTGGACGCCGAGCGCTTCCTGGACGCCCAGTAACACCCTCCCACTCCGGGTGGAATCTCTCCGCCCGGACCCCCGCCATCTCCTCGGACAGGAGTCAGCTTGTGGCAAGGAATACCCAAAGCCGCTTGATGTGGCTCGATGAAAACCATATCGACTTCCCCCCTACTAGAGCGGCATTGGATGATCCCAACGGTTTGCTCGCAGTTGGCGGTGACCTATCACCAGACTGGCTGCTCGCAGCGTACCGACGCGGGATATTCCCCTGGTACTCCGACGAGCAACCCATTCTCTGGTGGAGCCCCTCACCACGCTGTGTAGTTATTCCCCACGACTTTAAGATCGGGCGAAGCCTTCGCAAAGTACTGCGCCGCGGAGCCTTTCAGGTTACATTTGACCAGGCATTCGAGGAGGTCATCGATGCCTGCCGCGCGCCCAGGTCCGGCGAAGATGGCACCTGGATCACTGATGAGATGTGCCAGGCCTACGTAGATATGCATCATCTCGGCCATGCCCACTCTGTAGAGGTGTGGCGAGAGGGCAAGCTTGTTGGAGGACTCTATGGACTGGCCATTGGCAAAGTGTTCTTTGGCGAGTCGATGTTTCACAGAGAAACAGACGCTTCCAAAGTCGCTTTTGTCCACCTCATTCGGCAATTAGAATTGTGGGGCTGCCCGCTCGTCGACTGCCAGGTTAGTAACCCGCACCTGACCAGCCTGGGGGCCATTGAATTGTGCCGTAGGGATTTCGAACAATTGCTGGAAAGCGGAATTAGACAGCCCGCATTTCCACAGCCTTGGAAGCTTTGTTGGACTTATGGGTAAATATTCGCAACTGGATTCTGTACGCTTGCTGGCCACGCTGCCCCACCCCTGCGGCTACCTGCCGGACCGGGAGGCCACCACGGTTTTTGTGGACCCCCAGACAGAGGTGGACCAACGCCTGTACAACCGTCTGTCCGAGCTGGGTTTCCGCCGCAGTGGCGCCTACCTATACCGCCCACAATGTGCCACATGTAGGGCTTGCATTCCGGCAAGGGTGCCGGTGAACCTGTTTGTACCAGATCGCAACCAGCGCCGCTGCTGGAAACGCAATCGAGACCTGGATATCTTCCACATCGAGTCTATTGATACTGACGAGCACTACGAGTTGTATGCTCGCTACATTGAGCAACGCCATGCCGACGGAGAGATGTATCCACCCAGCCGGGAACAATACCGAAGTTTCCTGAGCCAGGCTTGGGGAGCCACCCGCTATATTGAGTTGCGCGCTAGAGGCAAGCTGGTTGCAGTAGCTGTTACTGACCTGCTCACCGCTGGCCTCTCTGCCATCTATACTTTCTTCGACCCGGATGAGGACAAGCGCAGCTTGGGCAGTTACTGCATTCTCTACCAGATTGAATGGGCCAGGCGACTCGGACTCCCCAATCTCTACCTGGGTTACTGGATAGAGCAGTGCCACAAAATGGCCTACAAAAGCCAGTTTCGACCGATTGAAATGCTTAAGGAAAACCGCTGGAGCCTGAAGTCTCTCTAAAGCACTAGCACACGCCCTTTGCTCTATTCAGCCTTTTCGTGCAAAATGCTCGCCCGTCAAGCCGCGGCTAGGCCAAAGCGCCACCGGGGTAAATGGTCTGATCAAGTTATTTGAAGGTTGCTGCCGCATGGCAAAAGACGATTATATTGAAATGGAAGGCGAGGTGATTGACACCCTGCCAAATACCACTTTCCGCGTAAAGCTGGAAAACGGACACGTGGTAATTGCGCACATCTCTGGAAAAATGCGCAAAAACTACATTCGTATCCTCACTGGCGATAAGGTCAAGGTGGAACTCACCCCTTACGACCTGAGCAAGGGCCGCATTACCTACCGCGCCCGTTAAACTGCTCGCCTGGGGAAGTGCCTTAAGGGCCGCTTGTCCAGACAAAAAAAAGCCACCGCAAGGTGGCTTTTTTCGGTTGAACCTGAGGTAAAGTCAGGCTGGAACCGCAGTTTTTATCGCCAGCTCATCACCCTCGATAGTGACCGCAACACGCCCACCCTCTTCTGCCAATTCACCGAACAACACAGCTTCGGCCAGGGGCTTGCGCAGCTTGTCACGAATCAGGCGCGACATTGGACGCGCACCCATTTTTTCATCATAACCACGAATTGCCAGCCACTCGCGGGCCTCATCATCTACAGCCAAGGTTACGCGGGAATCATCAAGTTGCGCCTGCAGCTCAACAATAAACTTGTCCACCACCGTCTTCACCACATCCAGCGGCAATGACCCGAACTGGATAATGCTATCCAAGCGATTGCGGAATTCCGGCGTGAACATTTTCTTGATCTCCTCCATGCCGTCGGTGGAGTGATCCTGATTTGAAAAGCCAATAGAACGCCGACTCATCAGCTCAGCACCTGCATTGGTGGTCATGATGAGAATAACGTTGCGGAAATCAGCCTTGCGGCCGTTATTGTCAGTCAGAGTACCGTGATCCATCACCTGCAATAACAGGTTAAACACCTCTGGATGTGCTTTCTCAATTTCATCCAGTAACACAACACTGTGGGGATGCTTGGTCACAGAATCAGTCAGCAGTCCGCCCTGATCAAAACCGACATAGCCCGGCGGAGCACCAATCAGACGGGAAACCGTATGGCGCTCCATATACTCGGACATATCGAAACGAATCAACTCGATTCCCATCACTTTAGCCAACTGGCGACACAGCTCAGTCTTCCCGACACCGGTTGGGCCAGAGAAGAGGAAGGAACCTATGGGCTTCTCCTCCGCACCGAGACCCGCCCTGCTAAGCTTGATCGCCGTACTCAGCGCCTCAATGGCACTATCCTGGCCAAACACAACCATCTTCAGGTTGTCGTCCAATTTGGATAACTGTTCCTTATCCGATGCCGATACGCTCTTGGCTGGAATCCGGGCCATTTTCGCAATCACGGACTCAATTTCACCAACTCCAATTACTTCCTTCCGAGTCTCCGCAGGTAGCAGGGATTGGTAGGCGCCGGCCTCATCAATAACGTCAATTGCTTTATCCGGCAGGAATCGCTCGGTGATATGGCGACTGGAAAGCTGTGCCGCGGCATCCAGGGCCGCATCGGTAAAACGCACCTTGTGGTGGTCTTCGAAACAACTCCGTAACCCCTGCAGGATTTGGATGGTTTCTTCAACCGAAGGCTCACTGACATCAATTTTCTGGAAGCGCCTGGAAAGTGCCCGATCTTTTTCGAAAATCCCACGGTACTCAGTAAATGTCGTTGAGCCTATACAGCGCAGCTGGCCACTGGAAAGCAGTGGCTTAAGCAGATTGGAGGCATCCATCACTCCACCGGAAGCCGCACCCGCACCGATAATCGTGTGAATTTCGTCAATAAACAGTACTGCGTGCTCGCGCTTTTTTAATTCAGCCAACAATGCTTTAAAGCGCTTTTCAAAATCTCCCCGGTATTTTGTCCCGGCCAGAAGGGAGCCAAGATCAAGGGAATAAATAGTGCTGTCTTTGAGCGGTTCAGGAATATCTTCGTCCACTATACGGCGAGCAAGCCCCTCAGCAATGGCGGTCTTACCAACACCAGACTCACCAACAAGCAGCGGATTGTTTTTGCGGCGCCTGGCCAGAACCTGGGTTACCCGTTCCACTTCGGGCCCACGCCCTACCAGGGGGTCAATGCGGCCGAGGATAGCCTCTTGGTTCAGGTTGGTCGCATAACTTTCCAGTGGATCGGAGCCACCTGGCTCTGCACCCCCGCTGATCTCTTCATCAACCTGTTCAGGCGTCGTATCGGAGCCATGGTGGTGATTATTACCACTGGATCCTACGCGGGAAATGCCATGGGTGATGTAATTCACCACATCAATACGAGCAACACTCTGCTGTTTCAGATAGTAAACAGCCTGACTTTCCTGCTCACAAAAAATAGCAACGAGGACATTAGCCCCTGTGACTTCCTTTTTACCGGATGACTGGACATGGAAAACGGCCCTTTGCAGGACCCTCTGGAACCCGAGTGTGGGCTGAGTCTCACGGTCTGTATCAGCCTCTGGGATTAATGGCGTTGTGGAGTCTACGAACTCCAGCAACTCACGTCGCAACGCGCTTAGATCGGCTCCACAGGCATGCAACACATCAGCCGCAGATTCATTGTCCAAAAGCGCCAGCAATAGGTGCTCTACGGTCATGAATTCGTGCCGTTTAGCGCGCGCACCCTTGAACGCCAGATTAAGCGTTACCTCTAAGTCCTTGCTGAGCATCTAAACCTCAAACCCTAATCGCCAATATTTCCCGCCGACTCCGCTGGTAGGCGCGCACCCTTTGCCGGCGTCTATATCCTGGCTGATTCCCTTCAGGTGACGGGACCCTTGTTTAAAAGCAGCTCTATTCAAGATCAATCTTCTTTACTTTCATCCGCCTCAATTTCGCATAACAGGGGGTGCTCATTCTCCTGGGCGAATTGATTGACCTGCGCGGCCTTTGTCTCCGCTATATCCCGAGTATAGACACCGCACACTGCTTTTCCCCGCGTGTGTACTTGCAGCATCAACTGCGTGGCGCGCTCCCGGTTGACTGAAAAAAACAGTTCCAAAGTCTCTACAACAAAGTCCATGGGGGTGTAGTCATCGTTGAGCATAATGACCTTATACATGGGAGGCTGCTTTAACTTGGGTGGCGCCTCCTCCAGTGCAAGCCCGCCATCGGAATCCTCCAAGTCGTAACTGTCTCCCTCTGACATATCGGAGCTTAGTGTAATGATCTGCGGAATACTCATAACAATTATCAATGAATTTTTTAAAGCCTCGATGTTGCAACCTGCGCAACCATCAACAACCTGCCATTGTAACCTTATTTGACCAACGACACAGAGACATCACAGAGTCCACCTGCGTTTCTTGACATTCCCATACCAGTTGACTACAAGAGTTAGTGCCTGCACGTTCACAGCCGTTAATCGCAGATAGGATCGCAGTCGATTAATCCGCAGGTCAAATAAATATAAAAACTCTGTAAGGTGGCCAACTGGTCACTCAGGCAATTAGAGGGAATTCGTTATGCCTACCGGTACCGTGAAGTGGTTCAACAACGCAAAGGGATATGGGTTTATTCTTGCAGATGAAGGAGGGGAGGATCTGTTCGCGCACTATTCCGCCATTCAGATGGAAGGCTACCGAACCCTGAAAGCTGGTCAGCAAGTCACCTTTGATATCGTCAGGGGCGATAAAGGCTACCACGCCGCCAATATTTCTACTGTGCCCTCGGGCGATATGCCCACTGCCAGCAAACCTTCCATTCCAAACTCCGAACCGGCCTATGCCGAGAGCGCGAGAGAAAAGGAAGCGGAGGCTCTCGACTAGCCTTATTGCGGCAAGTTCGCACGCAAAAAAAGGCCCTTCACAGCACAGTGAAGGGCCTTTTTACTATCGGAGCCGAGCCTCACAGCCCGGCATCCAATTTGGCACCTTATGCCATGTGCTTGATAACTTCGTCACCAAACGCAGAACAGGACTTCAGCTCAGCACCGTCCATCAGACGCTCGAAATCGTAGGTTACGGTTTTGGCTTCGATAGCACCTTCCATACCTTTGATTACTAAGTCAGCAGCTTCGTTCCAGCCCAGGTGACGCAGCATCATCTCAGCGGAAAGAATCAGGGAGCCCGGGTTAACCTTGTCCTGGCCAGCGTACTTGGGCGCAGTACCGTGGGTTGCTTCGAACAGGGCAACGTCGTCGGACAGGTTTGCGCCCGGAGCGATACCGATACCACCAACCTGTGCAGCCAGTGCGTCAGACAAGTAGTCGCCGTTCAGGTTCAGGGTAGCAATTACGTCATACTCCGCCGGGCGCAGCAGGATCTGCTGCAGCATAGCGTCAGCAATTACGTCCTTAACAACGATTTCCTTGCCAGTCTTCGGATTCTTGAAGCTGTGCCAGGGGCCGCCGTCCAGCGGCTGAGCGCCAAACTCGTCGCGAGCCAGCTCGTAACCCCAATCAGCGAAGGCACCTTCGGTGAACTTCATGATGTTGCCTTTGTGTACCAGGGTTACAGAATCGCGATCCTGGTCCACAGCGTACTGGATAGCCTTGCGCACGAGACGCTTGGTACCTTCTGCAGAAACCGGCTTAACACCGATACCACAGTTCTCAGGGAAACGGATCTTCTTAACACCCATCTCGTCCTGCAGGAACTTGATAACTTTCTTAGCTTCGTCAGTGTCAGCTTTCCACTCGATACCAGCGTAGATATCTTCGGAGTTTTCACGGAAGATAACCATGTCTACCTTGTTCGGCTCTTTAACCGGAGAAGGTACACCGCTGAACCAGCGCACCGGGCGCTGACATACGTACAGATCCAGCTCCTGACGCAGGGCAACGTTCAGGGAACGGAAACCTCCACCTACTGGAGTGGTCAGAGGGCCTTTAATGCTAACAACGTAGTCTTTGATCGCTTCGAGGGTTTCAGCCGGGAACCAGTCGCCAGCGTAAGTCTCTGCCGCTTTCTCACCGCAGTAGATTTCCATCCACTCGATTTTCTTTTCGCCGCCGAAAGCTTTTTCTACAGACGCGTCGATCACCTTGCGCATTACCGGGGTGATATCCACACCGATGCCGTCACCCTCGATGAAAGGAATAACCGGGCGATTCGGAACATTCAGCGAACCGTCGGAATTGACTGTAACTTTTTCGCCGTCTGCCGGCACTTGGATATGACCCATATTGCGTAAACTCCCAAAATTCTATGACTTTTTAGGTCCAGCGTTGCTTGCACCGCTCCCCCGGGACCATTGGGCGGGGATAAAAAACGGCGGGATTATAGCAGCCTCGGTTAATTTTTGTAGTTGGATTACAATACTCAATTTTTCTTATGGCAAAGATTATTCTCCTCAACAAGCCTTTTGGCGTATTAAGCCAATTTACAGATGATCAGGATCGCGCCACTCTGGCTAACTATATCCAGCACAAGGGATTCTATGCGGCGGGCCGCCTGGACTACGATTCTGAAGGTTTACTACTGCTGACTGATGATGGAGCGCTACAACATCAAATCAGCCACCCCAAGCGGAAGATGCCCAAGACCTATTGGGCCCAGGTGGAGGGTGAAATTACTGATGATGCTCTTTATATGCTCAGGCAAGGGGTAGACCTGAAGGATGGCCGAACCGCACCGGCCAAGGCCAGGCGCCTGCCTGATAGGGAGCCCTGGCCCCGCACACCGCCAATTCGCGAACGCAAGTCGATTCCAACCAGCTGGCTGGAGCTGACTATTTCCGAGGGGCGGAATCGCCAGGTAAGGCGGATGACTGCAGCGGTCGGCTTCCCTACCCTGCGGCTAATCCGGGTGGCGATAGGCCGCTGGAAGCTCGACTCATTAAAGCCTGGCGAGTATCGAACAGAAGAGGTTTTTGGCGCCCCCAAACCCCGAACAAAACCAGCACTCAACCGCAATCGACCGCGCCGAAAGCGATAATCTATAACGGAAGATCAAAGCGGTCTTGGTCAAATGGGGCGTTCGCAGGTAAAATTCGCCCCCCTTTCATGCCAGTGAAGTAGTGACTGTTCTTCTTATGCCTGATTCCACCCTCAACAAACAGCCAAAGCGCATCATCGTCGGTATGTCCGGCGGTGTGGATTCCTCTGTAGCCGCACACCTGCTGATCCAGCAGGGCTACCAGGTGGAAGGCCTGTTCATGAAAAACTGGGATGAAGATGACGGCACAGAATACTGCACCGCCAAGGCTGACCTGGCGGATGCCCAGGCAGTCTGTGAAAAGCTTGGTATCAAATTACATACCGCTAACTTTGCCGCAGAGTACTGGGACCACGTATTCGAATATTTCCTGGCAGAGTATAAAGAAGGACGCACCCCCAACCCGGATATCCTTTGTAACCGGGAGATCAAATTTAAGGTTTTCCTTGAATATGCCGAGGTTCTCGGGGCTGATGCGATTGCTACCGGGCACTACACTCGCCGCCGTGATATAGATGGCCGCACCTATCTACTCAAAGGACTCGATGGCAATAAGGATCAAAGCTATTTCCTGCACGCCGTTGGAGAAGAAGAGTTTGCCCGCTCCCTTTTTCCGCTGGGGGAGCTGGAGAAACCGGAAGTCCGACGTATTGCCGAGGAAAATGGCTTTATTACTCACAATAAAAAGGACAGCACCGGTATCTGTTTTATCGGTGAGCGTCGCTTCAAGGACTTTCTTGAGCAATATCTGCCCGCACAACCCGGGGATATGGAAACGCCGGAAGGTGAAACAATGGGGCGTCATGCGGGCCTGATGTACCACACCATTGGCCAGCGCCAAGGCCTGGGTATCGGCGGCGTAAAAGGCGCCGGTGAAGAACCCTGGTATGTTGTGGGTAAGGACCTGGAGCGCAATGTATTAATTGTCGCACAAGGCGCACATCATCCCCTGCTATACGCAACTGGCTTAGAGGCTAGCCAGACGCACTGGATTAACGCAGCCGCACCAGGTGAAACATTCCGCTGCCAGGCTAAAACCCGCTACCGCCAACCAGACCAGGACTGCACAGTGCATGTACAGGAAAATGGGAGCTTGGTCGTAGCGTTTGATGAGCCACAGCGTGCCATCACGCCAGGCCAATCCCTGGTACTGTATGATGGCGAGGTTTGCCTCGGTGGCGCGGTTATTGAGCGAGCCACAGGCATCGGCTCCGCCATACTGGAAAAATACAAGAAGCACTAAGGAGCAATTTTGAATAACTGGCGGGATCAGGCATTGGCACTGGCCGGAATTTTTCAATCCGCAACTCTGGTGGAGCGCCTTGCCAAAACTGGCACGGCGCCCCAGGCGCAACTGGAAACGGGGGTGTACAGCCTCTTCCAGATTAACCCCGACCGCACTGAGGATATTTTTGCAGGGGCAAAGCACCTGCTGCCCGGCCTTAAGGTCTCCAAACAAATATTGCAGTCCCGGCAACATCCCGAGTACACAGATTGCCTGCGCTACACACTCTCCGTCCTCTACTTGCAACGACAATTGAGCAAGAAAAAGGACCTGCTTTCCGTTATCGGCAGCCGCCTGGAGAAAGCCAAGGGTCAAGCCGAACACTTTTCACTGACGCACGAAAATATCTTTTCCAATCTGGCCAGCACCTATAGTGACACCCTCGGCACCTTCCGCTTTCGTATTCAGGTTCTCGGCGATTTTAACTACCTGCAACAGCAACGTATCGCCAATCAAATTCGCTCAATGCTGTTTGCCGGTGTTCGCTCGGCGACACTATGGCGACAGCTGGGTGGGCGTCGCCTGCACCTGTTGTTCCAACGCAAAAAGCTTTTGCGTGCGACCGACGAATGGATCGCACATATCGAATCTATAGAACACTAATCCCGGAGATTTACTATGACAGTTGAGCTTTCCGCACTCACAGCGGTATCCCCAATTGATGGTCGCTACGAGAGCAAGACTGCCCCCCTGCGTGAAATTTTCAGTGAATACGGCCTGATCCGCGCCCGCGTTGAAGTGGAAGTACGCTGGCTGCAAAAACTTTCCGCACATAAAGAGATCGCCGAAGTTGAGCAGTTTGACGAAGCTGCCAACATGCTGCTCGATAGCATTGTGGCCGACTTCTCCCTGGAAGATGCTGAGCGCATCAAGGAAATCGAGCGCACCACCAACCACGATGTAAAAGCGGTTGAATACTTCCTCAAGGATAAAATCAGCAGCAATGCCCAGCTGGCAACAGTGAGCGAATTCGTACACTTTGCCTGCACCTCTGAGGACATCAACAACCTGTCCCACGCCCTGATGCTTCGCGCCGGTCGCGACAACGTCATGTTGCCTGCGATGGAAGCCCTGATTGACGCTATCGTAGACCTGGCCCAGGACTTTGCCGACGTACCCATGCTGTCCCGTACTCACGGCCAGACAGCCAGCCCGTCTACTGTTGGTAAAGAACTTGCCAACGTGGCCGCGCGCTTGCGCCGCCAGGTAGCACAGATTAAAGCGGTACCGCTACTGGGTAAAATTAACGGCGCGGTAGGTAATTACAACGCTCACCTGTCCGCCTATCCCAATATTGATTGGGAGCAAAATGCTGAAGAATTCATTTCTTCCCTGGGCCTTACCTGGAACCCCTACACCACCCAGATCGAGCCCCACGACTACATTGCTGAGCTGTTCGACGCTGTTGCCCGCTTTAACACCATCCTGATCGATTTTGACCGCGATGTGTGGGGCTATATCTCCCTGGGTTACTTCAAGCAAAAAGTCGTTGCCGGTGAAGTTGGCTCCTCCACCATGCCGCACAAAGTTAACCCCATTGACTTCGAAAACTCCGAAGGCAACCTGGGTATCGCCAACGCCGTATTCCAGCACCTGGCAGCCAAACTTCCAGTATCCCGCTGGCAGCGCGACCTGACAGACTCCACCGTACTGCGCAATATGGGGGTGGGTGCGGGCTATTCCGCCATTGCCTATGCCGCCACCATGAAAGGCCTGAGCAAACTGGAAATCAACCGCGAGCGCCTGGCGGAAGACCTGGATAATTCATGGGAAGTATTGGCAGAGCCGATCCAAACGGTTATGCGTCGCTACAACATTGAAGAGCCTTACGAGAAACTGAAGGCCCTCACCCGTGGCCAGGGTATCACCCGTGAAACCCTGAAAGTATTTATCGAGAACCTGGAGATTCCCGCAGAGGCCAAGAGCGATCTGCTGGAAATGACTCCGGCATCCTATATCGGTAACGCCGTGGAACAGGCTCGTAAAATTTAAACGAGTCCGGCTACCAGCCGCACCTGGTGCGGCTGGTCATCTTTTAAAAAATACAACAGTACGCTGGATAGTTTCCGAGCCTCAGAATATCCAGACACAAACCCCAGCCTTCTGACAGTGAGAGTTACCGTGGCCAGCCCCCTTACCCATCTTGGCGACATGCCCATCGAAGTTTTTATGCGTGACTATTGGCAGCAGAAACCCCTGCTGATACGCAATGCTTTCGCCAATTTTGAGTCGCCCATTTCCGGGGAAGAACTCGCAGGTATGGCCCTGGAGGAAGCGGTCGAATCTCGCTTGGTATTGGAGAATGGCAAGAGCAGTCCCTGGGAGCTGCGCACAGGTCCATTCACTGAAGAAGATTTTCTTTCCCTCCCTAAAACCCACTGGACCCTGCTGGTACAAGCTGTCGATCAGTGGATGTCAGAAATTGCTGAACTGAAAGATTTCTTCCGCTTTATCCCCGACTGGCGCCTGGATGATGTGATGATCAGTTACGCCGCCGATAAGGGCAGCGTTGGTCCCCACTACGATCACTACGATGTGTTTCTTCTCCAGGCCGAAGGCAAGCGTTTGTGGCAACAAGGCCCCAAGGTGGATGAAAGCAATCCTCGCCTTGAAGGAACGTCCCTCAATATCCTGAAAGAATTCGAAGCAGAAAACAGCTGGGTACTAGAGCCCGGCGATATGCTTTACTTGCCGCCCCAATACAGCCACTGGGGAATAGCCGAAGGCGGATGCACCACAATCTCCATTGGTTTCCGCGCCCCTTCCGCCGCCGCGATCCTCGAAGATTTCGCCGCTGAAATCGCTATGGATTTACCGGACAGCCAGCGCTACACCGATGCCGGTGCTGAAGTGGCGAAAAACCCAGCGGAAATTGATCCCGCCTCTGTTGCCCGCCTGCAACAACAGCTCGGCGAGTGGCTGCAGCAACCGGAAAAAATCGCCCAGTGGTTTGGCGCGGTTATGACTGAAGCAAAATACCCGGACACAGTGGCATTGGATGCAGATGACGCAGTAGATTGGCGCGAGCAGATGCCCAAGGGAGTACAACTGGTATTAAACCCCGCCTCCCGCGCTGCCTTTTGCCGCGAACCAGCCACTTTGTTTGTTGATGGTGAGGCCTTCCCCTGCCCACTGGTATTTGCCGAACAGTTCGCTGACTCCCATGAAGTAACCTGGAATGATATCGAAGCTTTCCCGGAAATAGCCGAAGTCAGCGGCCTTCTCGATCAACTGGTTGCACAGGGCACATTGATCTATCCACCTGAGGACTTCTGAAATGGACACTCTCATTCGCCCAGCTGAATGGAATAGTGAAAGGGAGAGAATTCGGGCAATTCGAGAAGCCGTATTTGTGCTAGAACAAAATGTTCCCATGGAATTGGAGTGGGATGATCAAGAAGAAAGCGCACAACACTTCCTGGTTTTTCGTACAGGCATTCCAGTTGGCACTGGTCGGTTGACAACAGATGGTAAGATTGGCCGCATGGCGATTAGCAAAGCTGCCCGTGGCCTGGGACTCGGTGCTCAACTACTAATAGCAATCTGTAATCATGCTAAACAGCATGGTTATCGCAAAGTCTACCTTCACGCCCAACAACATGCCAAAGGCTTTTATGCTAAAGCTGGCTTTACAACGGAGGGGCCTGTTTTTTATGAAGCCGGAATCCCTCATATTAAAATGTTGCAAGAGTTCGGCTGCCCCTTACAAAAGAGTTAACCGTAGTATTACACTGTACAGGCCTTTCCCATCAGAGACTAATCAGCCTCGACAAAGACATAACGCTCCATTAGGTAAGCTAATGGAGCTATACCCACAACGTACGTTATCCAAAGCGCCAATCCCCAATAGGGATTAAAGATTGTTAAGAGACATGCCAAAATGCTGGTCAGCAACATGACCATGCTCACTAATAGCACCCTTTTCCCACTCACACTCGCTCTATTTGGAGCAATAAACCACATTCCTGCAATTGCCAGCGCAGCAACTGCGTAACTGATGGACAATAAAATTACCGACCAGGCTTGATCTGGATACTCTCCCAACAAAGCCGATGGAAAAGGAATAAAAGCAACCGCACCAAGTAATAGAAAGTTAAGGCTGGTAAAGCCCACAGACTTAGACTCATGATCAGCCATCAAGTGATTGTGGTTGAGCCATAAACGACAAAGGATTGCAACACTCAATAGCCAGGAAAATATATGAGGAATCTGTTGCTGCATTTTGGTTTGAAAATCCTCGCCCGGCTTAATATCTACCAAGTCAGGAATTTGAATGTTAAACACCAGCAGAGTCATGGCGATAGCAAAAACGCCATCACTGAGTGCATTGATACGACTAGACAAAAAGGACTTGTGTTGCATCATTTCTATCGCGCAAAGCTAGCTATTACTAAGTTAAGTCCAAACCCTTCTTTTAGCCGCTGCTAGCGCAAATAGTCGCCCTTTGTTCGCTATATAACTTCAACCTTACCTTCTGATTACCGAATACTCGGATCTTTAAATTAATTAGTTAAAATATATGATAACGACTTTGTAAGTGTATAGTTTTTACATTTACTGTTGGCTAAATATGCAGTCCCCAAGCTGTATTCAAAAGATAAAAGACTTGATGCTAATGCTATTGGTGGGTCAATCGATTCCCAGCCCTTTCGCTGCGGGAGAAGCATCCCGCAGCGAAAGGTTGCTGTTCACTTGCAATTGCATATGGCGCCACAGGTATTTACGAACCCTTCGCACTTGGTAGGTCGATAGATGAGTAACAAGTAGCCAAAATTCAAGCACTACTCCCAGGAGAAGACTGCCAAATTAATTGGCTCTAAACTCTCTCCACCTCCTCTCTTTGCAGGGTAGCGACCGTAGAAATACTGGCGGTATAATTTCCTCTAGAGACAACACGCCCGACCCGCTCTCCCAAATATACTGCAGTTAGCCGATCCAGCTCATGAATACCACCCCCACTCTCCTCTACGGCAATCAAACCCAACTGGCAACCACCTCGATTTCTCCCCTGTATATCCCGACTAGGTAAGATATCGAGAGGGACCCAGAGCATTCCCATTTGGGAGGAAAATATCTGCAGGGCCTGGATGGTATTAAGCTGATCTCCACTGTAGTTGCTGCCAATAGTAAATCCCGCAGCCAACTTGTCCGCCCATTTAAGCTCACTGTAACGATCACTGGCAGCATCTATAAATGACTTAAATTGCGCTGAAACATTCCCCATAAAAGTTGGCGAACCCAGCACAATCGCCTCACACTCGTCCAACTGAGCCATTATTCTTTGGTTATCGAAGCGCCCTGCCCGTATATGCTGTCCCTCAACAGCCAAGGCTATCCCCTCACACCCGGTTAGATTATTAACCCCCTTTACAACAGCTTCTGCGAGTGCCTTGGTAGTGCCGCAAACTGAATGGTAAACAACTCCCACCTTAATCATGAGGCTACTCTGCTGATTGTTGCACCGACGTTTTTTGTACCTTGATGGAAAGACTGCCCCTGAAAAATACTGGCCAGCCTCCGATCAACTTCGGCACCTGTCGGCACCTCAATACCAAATACATCCAACAAAGTTCGGCGAAGCTCCTTAACATTGGCGAGCATTATTACGCTTTTGGGGCCAATAATCGGCTGGTAGCTCAATTGACGATTGATCAAAGCATGTCGCCCCTCGGAAAATGCCCGCGCTGCAATCAAGTGTTCTACAAAGCGGGATTCCGGGTGGGTGCAGCAATACCAATTGGCGATTTTATAATCACCAGCCGTACGGGGACTCAAATCAAAGCTATACATAGCTTGCCAAACCCCCTCGACCTTTACCTGTAACAGGTAATCTCTATTATCTGTTCGGGTCAAACGATAAGTGCCGTGGGGAGTAGTCTGGAGATCTGTGGAATCCAAACGCATCGGCGCAGTGAGTGTATTACTGCCAAACCCTGCATCCAACAAGTAAGGGACTTCATCTACTTCTACCAACAGTATCATGTGTGATTGTGCAGGTTGATGTCCCACTGGGGTTTGCCAAAGGACACGCGCGGCAAGGCCGATAACTGCAAAGCCTATCTGCTGCAAAGCAGCGCGCAAGAGAGCATTCTGCTCGAAACAGTATCCCCCCCTCAAGTGGCGTACGAGCTTATCCTCGATAGCGGAAATTTCAATATCTACTGCCCCCCCTAAAAAAGATGTCACATTCTCAAAAGGAATTGTCCGCACATGATGGGATAAGAGACCCTTGAGCGTCGGTAAATCAACAGCAGGCATGCGGTTATAGCCGATACGCTCCAAGTAACCTCGCAAGTTGATTCTTTGTGTTTCTGCGGTCATTTGTCTCATTTCCTCTTTGCCAATCAATTTTGCAAAGTAGTTTAATACCTCAACTTTACTTTAGGTCAACACCGATTACCCAGCTTCTTGGTTACTGTGATATCGCCAAATATACTAACTATGATTCCCTCTTCCCGACTTGACATCGTGTGTATGATTGGGGGGGCAACAACAGAGGTAAATGCTCATTGGAACTATTGTTTTTGGGTACATCGTCCGGTACTCCCACAAAGGACAGAAACGTAAGCGCTGTCGCATTAATAGAAAGTCAAGGTAAAAGCTGGTACCTGATCGACTGCGGTGAGGGAACTCAACATCAAATCCTTCATACTCCCCTGTCCTTAAACTCTCTAAGCGCAATTTTCATCACCCATGTCCATGGTGATCATTGCTATGGACTACCAGGACTATTGGCAAGTGCGGGGATGCAAGGCAGAGCTAAACCACTGACTGTAGTAGCACCAAAGGCTATACGTGACTGGCTTATATCTACGCAGGCATGCACTGAACTCTACCTACCATTTGAGTTGAATTTTTTTCCTTCGGAGAAATTACCTACCTTGGACCAAGGACAGTTTATGATTTCCCTGACTAAACTTTCCCACAGGGTGCCCTCGTACGCTTACAGTTTTACCGAGAGAAAAATACGGGCTTCCTTAGATATCGAAAAATTGTGTCTAGCAGGCATCCCCCAAGGGCCCTTATGGGGCAAACTGAGAGCCGGAATTAATATTATCTATAATGGCCGGGAATACTCTTCTACAGAGTTTCTTCACCGAAAGCAAAAGCCAAGAAAAATTGTGATCTGTGGAGATAATGACAGCCCAGAATTGTTAAAAAAAGCCTGCGTAGAGTGTGACCTTCTCGTTCATGAGTCTACTTTTACTGATGATATGGCTGAAAAAGCTGTAAAGGTCGGACACAGCTGTGCCAAGCAGGTGGCATCTTTTGCAGAGCAAGCAACTGTACCCAACCTGATTTTGACCCATTTCAGTCCGCGATACCAATCAAGAGCTGATATAACTCCCTCAATTAATGACATATACCTCGAAGCTCAATCTGTATACAGAGGCAATCTACAGCTAGCTTCTGACTTTAAACGGTTCGAGTTAGATAAAACTGGAAAACTGAGGTCGCACATTTAAAGTTATGCTCTATGTTTTCACCGAAAGCAGAACAGGAAGCCTGGATACAATTAATACTCTCCAAGATTCCTGCAATTCAATAAGAACTAATACTTCACACTTCAACTGCTAACCTGAAGGAAATAACCGGGCAGGAAATACCAAATGGTACAAATCAATGAACTATTTAATCGGCACTTCGCAAGCAGCCAAAGATTAAGGAAGAAAGCTAAAAAGAAAATTCCGAAGTTTGCCTATGACTACCTCACTGAAGGCTGTATGGATGATATAGGCCTTAGCCGAAATCGAATTCCCTTTAAATCTGTCGAATTCACACCGCAATACATCAAGCGGCCGACTGAGCCGGATATAAGCTGCAAACTGTTTGATTACCATTACAGCGCACCATTTGGAATTGCACCCGTAGGTCTCCAGGGACTAATGTGGCCAGATGCTCCTGTCATACTGGCAGATGCTGCCTATAGACATGAAATTCCTTACATTCTCAGTACCGTATCCTCTGAATCACTAGAACGCATAGCGGAAGTAACCCAGGGAATGGCGTGGTACCAACTATATAATCCCACTGAACCTTCCATCCTAACCGATCTTCTCAAGCGCTTGGAGAGAGCTCAATATCAAAATCTAGCAATTACCGTTGATGTACCCACCTTCGGTTTAAGGCCGCGGGACTTCTACAATGGTCTTGCTATGCCTCCAAAGCTTACACTAAAAAACATCTATCAAGCAGCCATCCGGCCTCATTGGAGTTTAGCCACTCTCGTGCACGGGCTGCCCCAGTTCAAGAACCTTACTCCATATATGAGCAAAGAGAGCAAGAAATTGGAACTCACTGAGTTTATGAATACAGCTACTATGGGGCCACTGGATTTTGACAGTTTAAAAAGTATTCGAGATCGTTGGCCACACAAACTAATCATCAAAGGTATTATGAGCAAACCCGATGTTGATAAAGCAATCGCATTAGGTGCCGATGGAGTGATTATTTCGAATCATGGCGCACGTCAACTAGACCAAGGAGAAGCTACATTACCCTTAGTTCAGGAGCTTAAAACGACATACCAGAGTAAGATTCCACTTCTTATAGACAGTGGGCTTAGGTCGGGCGCAGATGTAGCAAGTGCCCTTTCTCTTGGAGCACAATTCAGCTTTCTGGGTCGTTTTTTTATGTACAGTGTTTGTGCACTAGGTAAAGAGGGAGCAGATCATGCAATTTACCTATTGAAAGCACAGCTAACACAGATAATGCAACAGGTCGGAGCAAAAAAAATCTCAGAACTACCCGGAAAAGCCAAGCTTAAAAATTTCTAAATTAATAATCAAGAATACATATCTTATATTTTAAAGTTAGTGAGCCCATTCTCAATTGAATAATCAAACAACTGAATCTGGATTAATAGTAATGAGTTAATCTAAAAGCTTATCCCAGTAATGAGTACGTCTAAGCATATCCTCTATAGTTTCCTCTGGTAGTAATTCTAAAGGCATAAGTCCATCATTTATTTGCCACCCTCCCCCAAGAGACAAATATACCTGCACCAGACTTGTTGCCACTGCACCCTGTGCGACAACAAGTATATCCTGCTGATTAAGGTTGGAAACCAAGGTTGTAATGACCGTATTAAATTCTATTTCTCCACCTATATATTGTGTAAATGAGAGGTCTACAGATTCCCTCGATGCCTGAGCAGCCGTTTCATAGAAAACCTGTTGCTCTTGTGATTTAAGATAAGCAACTATTGCATTTTCTACATCCACCTGCGCTTGTAAAACAACTTGTTGGTAGTCTGAAACAAGCTGTTGGAAGGTTGCATCCTGTAAGCGGACATTATTACGCAGTCGTCCATAATTAAAGATATTCCAATCAAATTCCAAAAATATATCCCATGCATCGCTACTACCATTAAGCTGCCCCCCTCTGATATCGATCGCTCCGATCAACCCCCCAATCGAAAAGTTTGGGTAAAGCTCAGCTCTCGCAACCCCAATCAGTTCCCCCTGAGCAGCAAGTAGGCGCTCTGCCTGTCGGATATCCGGGCGCTGCCTTAAGAGATCTTGAGGCATACCAATAGCTGTGATTGCGGGTACATGAGGTACCGTTGGCGATACGGAAAGTATATCGTTCAGACTATGCGGAGGCATACCAAGCAGTATTGCCAAGGTATTTTTTAGTTGCTGGAGAATAATTTCCAATCCGGGAACAGTAGCTTCTGTATTACTCAGTAAAGTTTGTGCTTGTTCAGCATCCAATGCACTAACTTCACCTGCTTGAAATTTCACTTCCGCAATTCTTAAACCTTCTCTCTGTATACGAATATTTTCTCTTGCTACTTCAATTCGACGCTTGACGGTGCGTATATTGATATATGTCTGAGCTACTTGCGCAATGATAGAAATGAGTAGCCCATCATATTCAGCCATACTAGCTTCAAGATCCGCTGCAGCCGAGTTCACCAAACGCCTCAGCTGCCCCCACATATCCAATTCCCAAGTTAAATTAAAGTTAAGATAATATTCACTTTGTAGGTTTCCAGTTATTCCCGAGCGAACGTATTTTGAACGATCCACAAGCCCTTCAATTTGCTGTATTTGTGGATATTGATCTCCAATTGCGATAGCCAAAAGCTGTTGCGCTTGCAGTGCCCTGAGAGCAGCAGATCTTAACTCCAGATTATTTTCTATTGCTTGGGCTACAAGCTCATCCAGTACCGGGTCAGAGAAAGCCGATTGCCACCAAAAGGGATTGACCGCCTCCAGGATATCTAGGCGTTTATCATTTTGGTAAACCCATGAATCCTCAATGGTCACGGGAGGTGGTACATAGTCTGGGCCCAGCATACAGCCGCTGCCAATAAATAGATGAATAATGCCCAAAGCCAATCGTTGGCCTATAGAGCTTATATAGCTGGAGTTATGGAGAGTGCGCCGCTTCATCTTGTTCGGCGCTCGCAGTATCGCTCAATATGAGCACTGAACTGGTAAACCCAACACGAAGATCAACAGACTCAGGCCTTTCCGTTAAGTGAACTCTCACAGGAATCCGCTGTGCTAGACGAATCCATTCAAATGTTGGGTTTACCCTTGGCAGCAAGTCATTACCAGCAGTTCCATCATCCTGCGCTATCCCCCAGCCAATACTCTCTACATAACCCTTGAGGGGCCTATGGGGATAAGCCATCAATGTTACAATTGCCTTATCCCCTGGCGAAATTCGACGGATAAAGGTCTCTCGAAAATAGCCCTCTATTCGGTAAGTACTAACATCTACTATTGATAGTGCCGGTTGGTTCGCTACAGCTTGATCACCATAGCGAAAGTCCAGATTTGTTACATAACCTGAAACTGGCGCAGTAACAGTTGTGTACTCAAGATTGAGTTCAGCTTGTCGCACCATCGCAAGAGCTGCACGCACACCTGGATTATCCGCTCCAAGAGCACCAAGTTGCGCCCGGACTCTCGCCAAATCTGCCTGTGACTGCTCTAAAACAGCTAAGGACTCAGCGAGGCTGGCCTCTGCACCCGCACGATACTCCACAGAGGATTCATAATCAGCTTGCGCAGCCTGAAGGGACCGCACTGAAGTGGCACGTTGAGGAAGTAATTCCTGTTGACGCTCAAACTCTGCTCTGGATTTCATGATTTCCGCATCCAGAGCATTGATATTACTCTGAGCCAGGTCTATTGCTGCAGAGGATTCCCGCAGTCTGGCTTCATAAGCCAGAATATTTTCCCTTTGTGCGTTATAGGTATCAATTGCCTCTTCATATTGAGCCCGGGCTTCCGCCAAGGCAGCCTCATAGATTCTTGGATCTATTTGGAATAGGAGCTCGCCTGCATTGACAAACTGGTTATCTCGAATTGGTAATTCTACTACTTGACCAGAAACTCTGGGAGTAACCTGAATTATATCCGCTTGGACTTTCCCATCTCTTGTCCACGGATTATTAACGTATTTCCAGAACTGGAGAACCAACGAAAATAGAGCAAGGAAAACCATACCTCCCGTCAGTATGTATTTTCTATGCTTTTTCACCCTCATATACCCACAAATACCGACCCAATAAAGACTGAGTAAATTATGCTTAACGAAATAACTACAATTGGCGGATTTGCAAAGTATCTAGAGAGACGATAACGATCCAGAACCCTAGCAGTAAGTAATGCCGCCATAACTCCAAGTACGCCTGCAACCAGAACAGGAGAAATAAAAAACCCACCTATAGATACATCGTGAGGTACCTTTTCCATACTTTTACCTATTCGGTTCAGAGGCATCTCTCTTCACAGAAGTATTTCCAGTCCACTGATTCTGACAAACGAAAAAATTCAGCCAGATAGTTATTAATACAATGCGTAACACCCAAAAAATACAAGAAATTAGACACTCCTTCTTTTGACTGTTCGCTACACTCTCTAAGCTCCATTAGTTCGCCGACATCGACGTTGGCCCTATCAAATATCCGCCTATACCCTCTCTTTAATGAGTCGATATGAATCCTTCGTTTTCTACCTGACAAATAAAAAAATATTTTTCCTGCTAGACACCGCCATATGAATGCTTCTCGGAGCATTCTTTTTGTCGCCACTAAATTCATTTTTGACCTATCAATTCCATATAAAATTTTTACTTGATTGGCGACCAGCATAAGCAAATCAATAATCCTCCGCATTTGATCAGTAGACATACCCTTAATAGCCTTTTCATTGATTCCCTCTTTCCAATAGAGGATATTCTTATGTGAAATCATAACGATATTAAGATGATATAAGACATATAGCCGATGGAATATCGACCGATCTTTTAAACGTTGTATATCGCCCTCAACCACGAGACGAGCAGCACTATCAAGAAGCCTATCTATATTTTTCTTGAAGTTTCTTTCTGGGTGTGAGGAAAAGGGAATATTTCTTGATATAGCTAGTATGCAAAAAATTATCGCCAAGACAAATATATAGTTTGTATATACAACAAAACTATAAACTTGATCATTATTAAAATTGAATATGATCTGCGGAAAAATAAGAACCAAAGTCCTTATCATAGATTGAGCGCCAAAATACTTATTCGCAAAGTAAGAGATAACAAAAGTCCAGACAAAGATCATCGACCCCAAAGCATAATACCCAGGAAGCTTGGGCATTAAAAAAAAGTACAATGGCGCAGACATTAAACAAACTAGAATCGTGTAGGCACAAGTTTCAAACAATCTAATTTGTGGACTAACAGCAGCAATGATTGCTATGATTGTAATCAACAATACAACTAGCAATCCGCCAATCATATCCGGAACAAACAAATAGGCCAGATAGGAAATCCATATACCAACAAGCACACGAACAACATTGGCAAGCCTATCCGGATCAGGCATCAGCAAACCAAACCAATATGCGCCCTCTTCACCAGGGAATTTCAAATACGAACTCCCTAAACTTTTAATATCATTGACAGAGCTTATTAGTGCTCGAGTTTCAACCTCTAGATCATTTAATGAACGTCGTGTCACGGCTATTGCCGCGGTCTCTGAGGTTGATAGCTCCTTTACCTTATCAATATTTCCTCTAATCACTCTCTCCTGAGCACTGCCTGCTAACTGGTCTTCAGCAATGGCGAAGCGCAACCTCTTAAATCGGCTCTTCATATCCTCCAAATAGTCTTTCATTCCCAGAAGAAACTTCATTATTCCCAGATCACTGGATAGAGCCAGACCTTCTTCTAATTTAAGCAACGACTGGGTAACCGCTGTTGCACGACATCCCAAATGATTCCACTGCCTACGGCATTCCCAGATTTCGTAACTGTCAGAACTGGCATCATTAATTGCAGTACGTAAGCGTGCATCTGCTTTTAACAGTTCAACTCTCTTTTCTCTACGAATTTTCACCTTTTTTCGATCTAGAATCCTTGTAAAACACCTATCTGCAAATGCGCGGTGAGCATCTAGTAGGGAAACCGCGGCTTGATGTAGTTCTTCACGGCTACAATTCGGCCATATCAGCACAGCGACTAGGCCATAGACGATAATACCAAGCAATGACTCCTGGATACGTAAAATGCCTTCCTCATAGGAAATTGATAAGTCACCTCCTGTCGCATCCCATAACAATAAGATGACATAGCCACAAGTCATCCAAAAATATTGATGCTTTGATCTCTGCAGAAAATATACGCAGCTTGCAACCCAAGTAGAAAGGGCAATCATAAAGAGCCAGCGATCCTGGGGAAACAACGCAACGATTATCCAGCCGCCTAATAGCGCAAAAAGAGTCCCCAAGATCCACAAAATGGCGCGATTTAAGGATTGTCCGAGATTTGCTTGGCTACACACAATAACTGCAAATCCACCCCAAAAAGGTTTCTCCCAATTAATACCCATTGCAATGGCATAAACAATTACCAGAGCCAGCGCAATTTTTATCGACTCTTTCGCATTACGAGACAGGTGCAACTTTATCTCCGAGAATTTTCACGATATAGCGGTTACGTCTTTTTATTCAATGACGCCAAAATACTAATTAACTACGGGATTGTTTATTTGACAGGAAGAAGTATGGCATATAAGGAAGCAATAAAATCAGGGATTTATAAATAGATATGGTAAGTATGGACTGTATTATAAAGTGTCAATGGGGGTTGATTGTCATCAAAGAACGTCAGAATTTTATACTCCAATACTCCAATACTCCAATACTCCAATACTCCATGATCGCTTGGCGAAAAGGTATGCCAATATAAATAATGACATGCAATCCTGAGAGCAAGCACTGGATATATAACTCTTAGGCAATGGGATGAGAGAAATTAAAATACAATGACGACTAAACCCATTCAAAATATATATTCCCCTTTTTCAGCTCAGATCTCCGGCGTAATCACCACCTTAAATGGCATGCCACTAGAATCAATAAACTTAACTTCTGCCGGGCCATCATAAGCGGTAATTAGTGTAGGAGTCGCCAAATTCAAATAGCCATTACTTTCTTGATACTCATATATACTTGCGACTACACGAAGCTGGCCTTCAGGTGTTTGTTCTTCTAATAATAGGAGCTTAATTAATTTATCTAAATGTATTTCACTTTCTACATCCCCTTCATTTAGCAAGTGTAAAGAGGCCAATTTAGCACCGTTGGGGATTGCATCTACTTTTAGCACCATAGGTGATGCAGTGCTAAATAAGGATGAATCACTTTCCACTGATCGTCGGGCCAACTCTGACTTGAACCGGCTCACAACTACTCGTCTTTTTACTCCGAGAGTGTGCGAGAATAGTCGATTGCTAGTTATGAAGCAGCCTCTAGTACATTACTATAATGATTGCACTACCAGAGTAAAAAGTGTAATGGCCGCATACCGATAGCCACACTTGAAGGTGGAAAAGCATCTGGGGAGAGGGCTGTAAACTGAATTTGGCCTGACAGAGCACTTCCTGAAAAACCGATAAATGTCAGATCAACTCTAAACCACTATACCTAATGGGAATATGATATTAAGGCCAGCTTTATTTACATAAATGTGTATTTACGAGATAAGATCAACCCTACTTATTTTAAGAGGAAGTGGGGCTGATCAGCACTTTAATATTTAGAAGTTTGCAGACGAACTACACCTCCAAAAGTACCCGATACTATTTCGCCCTTACCCCCAATTTGAGCAGCCGAATAAACACTATTATATTTCTCTCGATATCCTAACGGAATATGAAACACACTGTCACCCGTATCCCAATTCACAGCTTCAAGTGTCCACATACCCTGTCGCTGCCCCCAACAGTAAACTAAATTAGAGGATTCGCTCATGGTCGGCACGCCATTAGGACAGCTTATTTCTTTATTCGCCCAAAGACTACTCAAACTGCGACTGTAAGAATTCCAATGAAATTGCTCGATACCATAGGGGGCATTCTCAGGGAAATTAGAAAACAACACCGTAAGCCTTTGGGGAACACCCGGCAATCGCGAAAAATCCCAGCCATAGTCATTATTAACAACAACTGCTCGATCACCTCGAACCAAGACCGATTGCTCAGATATACTCCTTGTCGCATTGGGATTACCAAAAGTAATAGGAATTTCCGCTGCAATTCTTCTATCTTTCTCTTCAGAAATCGGTTTCCAATCCATCGGAATCTGGTCTCGCCACATCACCACCAGATTCATAAGCTCCTGACCATCAGTAAACACTACCAGCTTATCATTACCCGCATTCATTAATGTGGGCGTGGAGCCGGAACCAATTCCCAGTCGACCCGGCCAAGGTGTCTCTCCCCCAGCTTCATAGGCTGCCTTCCAGGCTCCTTTTCCTTCGTCGGCGCTCACCCTATCTCCATACCACTGAAATCGATACATCTTTTTACTGGAAACCACATAGATACCTCCTTCTTCATCTATAGAGATTGAGTTTGATACCTCCTCACCTTCATCAACCTTTGTATGATAGAACTTATCTAGACTTCTATTGATTACCAATACCAACCCTTTGGAGGTTGCGAGACAAATATAACCATCGTAAGTCATATTCATCCCAACAATTACTTCACTCTCAGCAGTCAAAAGCTCCTCAGGTATATCAAACTTTTTATATAGATTTATACCCGATCCTGGGTCGCCCTTTATTGCATCCCCATAAACCAACAAACTTGAGCCATCCGGCACATAAAATTTGTAATCTTTATCCACAAGGACATATGCACCAGAGAGCCCTCCTGTCATTTCATCTTTTAACTTTGTATCAATCCTATTTATCTGGTTTCCACTCATGTCCATTTTAAAAACAGATCCAAGTGTACTTCCCCAAACCACTCTCTTACCATTTACTTCATAGATTGGAGAGTAAGCAAGGATAATTGGAACAGGTATTGTTTCAGAGAGCTCCTTTTGAAGGCTTGCAATATCATCTAACTCTATACCTTTTAAATATGAAGACCCCTGGTTGTAGGGATTTCTATGGCTCATGGGCCAGGGAGAATCAGCCAAGAATGGGTTCTTCGGTGGATCAATAATCGACTCCGCAATTGCTACATTGAAAAAAATAGATGCAGAAAAAAAATTAAATAAAAATACAGTTCTTAAGCACCGAATCAATCCAGGAATCATCAAAACATCCTCCATGTTTAATTAAACACCTAACTATAAAGCAGGGAAAATAAAACACTAAGAACTCCGAAAGCTTTCCTTAAGGCTTGGCTTCTCTACAAAATATTGCTTGAGCATCCTCTAACCAATATTACGAGGAAACTATATTTAAGGAAAGTGCAACTTATAGAGGCGCCCCTCTTTTTGCAACAGAAACTGAAATATACTATAAAGAAAACTACCTGAATTCAACGTGAAAGATTATATAGTCCTGGTTATTATTCTCTACAAGTAGCTCCTTAAGCTTTTCATAATACTTGATAGCTTAAAGCATTTCATTAAAGATTACTTGGTGTCTTGAACAACACACCAACTTTGATAGATATCATTTTTTAAACTGATATTGTTGGAAACTATTTCGTAACTCGAATTCAGCTGACCTTAATGAAATGTGATTTTTTCGGTTAGCAGGTATTCTATATGTACATATTACAAATAAATAAGTTGAAGGCTCTCTTATTATTTGGGTGTTTTTAAATTACGGAACTGTTTTTATCCCAAAATTATAGAATAACTATATCTTTCCCAACTTATAATCACTGTCTCCAAGATCTATATATGTCAAATTAAATACTAATTCATTCAGTATTTTAGTAAATGTCTCCCGGAAGGCTAATTGCTAGATTCCCGGGATATACAATCTTACGTCAGTTACCTCTGCACCCCTTTCCTTGTCTAGTAGGTATTTCTTATCAACTTCCCCATAGAGAGGAGGGTACTGACGACCGCCTTAGCTCGTTAAAGTATGCGCTAGATTTGATTTCATAATGATTTGACCAGTAAAAAGACCCCTTAAGGGGTCCTGCAGCAAAATCATCATGCATTTAGAGCCTTAAATTCCCGTCTGCGACGATGCAGAACCGGCTCAGTATAACCATTAGGCTGCGCACAACCCTCGAAAACCAATTCACAAGCAGCTTGAAAGGCAATGCTTTTATCGAAGTCAGGGGCCATATTATTGTAGTTGGAATCACCCGCATTTTGGCGATCTACTATCGCTGCCATACGCTCCATGGTTTCTCGCACCTGCTTCTCACTCACGATGCCATGTTTCAACCAGTTGGCAATATGTTGGGAGGAAATACGCAGAGTTGCGCGGTCTTCCATCAGGCCAACATCGTTGATATCCGGTACTTTGGAACAACCTACACCCTGTTCTACCCAACGTACAACATAACCAAGTATCCCCTGGGCGTTATTATCCAGCTCTAGCTGAATCTCTTTGGCGCTCCAATTGGTATTATTAGCCACGGGTACGGTAAGGATATCTTCCAGCTTGGCGTGATGGCGATGCTGGATTTCTTCTTGACGGCGGTTTACATCTACCTTGTGGTAATGCAATGCGTGCAGTGTCGCGGCAGTTGGAGAGGGAACCCAGGCAGTATTGGCACCGGCCATGGGATGGGCAAGCTTGGCGTGCATCATAGCTGACATTTGGTCAGGTATTGGCCACATTCCCTTACCGATTTGAGCCCGGCCCTTTAAGCCGCAGTTTAAACCAACATCTACATTCCACTCTTCATAGGCATTGATCCAGGTAGACTGTTTCATATCGCCTTTACGAATCATCGGACCAGCAAGCATTGAGGTATGGATTTCATCGCCAGTGCGATCGAGGAAGCCGGTATTGATAAATACCACACGCTCTTTAGCTTCGGCAATACAGGATTTCAGGTTTACCGTGGTACGACGCTCCTCATCCATAATGCCCATTTTTACAGTGAAACGCGGTAGGCCAAGGACATCTTCAATACGGTTGAACAGGATGTTGGCAAAAGCCACTTCTTCCGGACCATGCATCTTTGGTTTCACGATATAGATACTACCGGTACGGGAGTTCTTAATCTCTCCATCGCCGCGTAGATCGTGTAGCGCGATCAGGCTGGTAATCATGCCATCAAGGATGCCTTCAGGAATCTCCTGGCCATCACCAAATAAAACAGCATCATTAGTCATCAGGTGGCCGACATTGCGTACAAACATGAGGCTGCGACCTGGCAAAGTTAACTGATTGCCATTTGGAGTAGTGTACTCACGGTCGGCATTCAAATTACGCTCAAAGGTCTTGCCACCTTTATTAATGGTTTCTTTCAGGTCTCCTCGCATAAGGCCGAGCCAGTTACGATAAACGACAACCTTATCCTCGGCATCGACCGCGGCAACGGAATCTTCGCAGTCCATAATGGTGGTCAAAGCAGATTCCAGCAGCACATCTTTTACACCAGCATCGTCAGTCTTACCGACAGGGCTTTCCCGATCTACCTGAACTTCAAAGTGCAAGCCGTGCTGTTTAAGCAGAATACAACTGGGCTCTTCGCTGTCACCGCGATAACCGACAAACTGTTTACCATCTTTGACGGTGGCGATATCACCATTCGCCAGTACCACTTCCAGCAGGGAGCCATTTACGCGGTACTGCACAGCATCTTTGTGGCTGCCGCAGGTAAGTGGAGCAGACTGATCCAGGAAGTTGCGAGCAAACTCAATAACTTTGGCACCCCGTACAGGGTTGTATTCGGTGCCTTTTTCCGCACCGCCCTCTTCGCTGATCACGTCAGTTCCGTACAGGGCATCATACAGGCTGCCCCAGCGGGCATTGGCTGCATTGAGTGCGTAACGGGCATTCATCACCGGCACCACCAACTGTGGCCCCGCAAGAGTGGCAATCTCTTCGTCGACATTCTCGGTAGTAGCGGCAAAATCAGCAGGCTCATCTACCAGGTAGCCAATTTCACGCAAGTATTCACGATACCCTTCCAGGTCGCGAACACCCTCGGGGTTCTCTGTGTACCAACGATCCAGGGTTTCCTGGAGTTCATCACGCTTTTGCAGTAATTCGCGGTTAACTGGCGCCAGATCACGGACGATGGCATCGAGCCCACCCCAGAATTTATCGGCATCGACCCCGGTTCCTGGAATCACCTCCTCGCTAACCAGATTGTATAGTTCCGGTGCGATTTGCAGATTACCGATTTGGACTCGTTCCGTCATACCCTGGGCCTCTCGCTAATTGTTGGAATTACGGCATTCTAAACAGCCATTTCGACATACCGCTAATTTATAGGCGCAATTTCCACTATTCATAGATCAAATTTTTATGAATGCGGTTGGCGCGTGAAACCTTACCAGTAAAACTACGCATTCACCTACAAGGCGCATGCTTCCTTACTCACCAGTCACTTACAGAGCCCGACCGATATCCAAGATCAGGCGGCGTAACCAGCGGTGCGGCGCACTCTGCTGCAATAGGGGGCTCCAAGCCATTTTCAGTTCCAGAGGTGGAATATCCAGGGGGGGATCCCTTCGCACAACCCTCGGATTATCGCTGGCCAGCTGCGCCAGCCGGGTGGGAACTGTCACTATCAAATCGCTCTGTTCTGCCAATAGCATGGCTACCTGATAGTGGCGTGTAAACACGGAAATATCGCGCTTTTCCCCCAAGCGCCCAATAGCCTCATCCACCCAGCCGAGCCTCTGAACATCCTCTGGGTTTACCCCTACCCCAACCCCCATGCCCGTTTTACTGACCCAGATGTGCTGGGCCTTCAAATAGCTTTGCAGATTGTAGTCTTCAAGCATGGGGTTATCTGCCCGCATCACACAGGAGAAACTGTCTCGCCACACAGTAGCCTGATGGAAGCTCTGCGGCATGCTGTCAAAGCGGTTGATTACCATATCCACTTTGCCCTGCTCCACATCAACGAAACTCACATCACTGGGGGTCATGATATCCAGGCTGATTCCAGGAGCATCATCACGCAGCTGCTTGAGTAGCGGCGGAATCAAAGTGGATTCTGCATAGTCACTGGCCATGATTCGAAATGTTCGGCGTGTATTCGCCGGATCAAAATCCCGATTAGGCTGAATCACCCGATCGATACTGGACAGGGCTTCTCGCACCATCGGCTGCAACTCCAGGGCACGCTCGGTGGGCATCATGCCCTCGCGAGTGCGTACCAGAAGGGGGTCATCGAACAGCTCTCGCAGACGCTTAAGGCCGTTACTCATAGCTGGCTGGGATAGGCCTAGATAGTTTGCCGCACGGGTTACATTACGTTCTCGCAGCAGTACATCAAGATACACCAGCAGGTTCAGGTCAGCTCTTTCCAGTTGCATACATCATTCGCCAGATCGATAGTGAAAATAAAATCAATAAATTAGGCAAATTATGCCACTCCTCCTAAGATACTCAACACCTAATCGCAGTCACCGTTTTAAGGAAACACTGTCATGTCCACCTACACTCAAGACATCGACGCGGTAGCTAAGCTCCGTGACAGCAAAAGCGGCACTTGGGACGCTATCAATCCCGAATCTGTTGCCCGTATGCGCGCCCAGAACAAATTCAAGAACGGCCTGGATATTGCCAAGTACACTGCCAATATCATGCGCGCTGACATGGAGAATTACGACAAGGACACCTCCAAGTACACTCAGTCTCTGGGTTGCTGGCACGGTTTCATCGGCCAGCAGAAGATGATTTCTATAAAGAAGCACTTCGAAGGCAATACTGACCGCCGCTATCTGTACCTGTCCGGCTGGATGGTAGCTGCACTGCGCAGTGAATTTGGTCCGCTGCCCGACCAGTCCATGCACGAGAAAACCTCTGTTGCACACCTGATCAATGAGCTGTACACCTTCCTGCGTCAAGCAGATGCTCGCGAGCTGAACGACCTGTTTCGCGAATTGGATGCTGCCCGCGAGGCCGGTAACAAGGCTGCCGAGAAGGCTGTACAGGACAAGATCGACAACCATAAAACCCACGTTGTACCAATCATCGCTGACATCGATGCCGGTTTTGGTAACGCGGAAGCCACTTACCTGATGGCCAAGCAAATGATCGAAGCGGGTGCTTGCTGTATCCAGATCGAGAACCAGGTTTCCGACGAAAAGCAATGTGGCCACCAGGACGGTAAAGTGACCGTTCCTCACGAGGACTTCCTGGCCAAGATCCGGGCTGTTCGTTACGCGTTCCTGGAGTTGGGCGTAGATAACGGAGTTATTGTTGCCCGTACCGACTCCCTGGGTGCCGGCCTGACCAAGCAGATCGCTGTGACCAAAGAGCCTGGCGACCTGGGCGATCAGTACAACGCTTTCCTGGACTGCGAAGAAATCGACGCTTCTGAACTGGCTAACGGTGACGTTGTAATCAACCGCGAAGGCAAACTTTTGCGTCCTAAGCGCCTGGCTTCCAACCTTTTCCAGTTCCGCAAAGGTACCGGCGAAGCTCGCTGCATCCTGGACAGCATCACTTCCTTGCAAAATGGTGCTGACCTGATTTGGATCGAAACCGAGAAGCCCCATATCGGCCAGATTGGCGGCATGATGGATGAAATCCGTAAAGTCGTTCCCGATGCGAAACTGGTTTACAACAACAGCCCGTCCTTTAACTGGACACTGAACTTCCGTCAGCAGGTTTTTGATACCTGGAGTGAAGAAGGCAAAGACGTATCCGCTTACGACCGCGCCAACCTGATGAGCGCCGAGTACGACGACTCTGACCTTTCTGCAGCAGCTGATGAGAAGATCCGTACTTTCCAAGCTGACGCGGCTCGCGAAGCAGGCATCTTCCACCATCTGATCACCCTGCCAACTTACCACACTGCAGCCCTGTCTACCGACAACCTGGCCAAGGAGTACTTCGGTGAGCAAGGCATGCTGGGCTACGTGAAAGGCGTTCAGCGTAAAGAAATCCGTCAGGGCATTGCCTGTGTTAAGCACCAGAACATGGCAGGTTCTGACATCGGTGACGACCACAAAGAGTACTTCGCTGGTGAAGCTGCCCTGAAGGCTGCTGGTAAAGACAACACCATGAACCAGTTCGGCTAAGCCCTCTTTATATACCCAAAAGGTATGTTTAAGGCGGCGCCAGCCGCCTTCTTCTGATAAAAGCTGACGATTTCTCTCAGCCTGAGAGTTAAGTTTCTGCTGAAGAAGTACAGTTGAAGCAAACTGCGCTTTAATCTCTGCATTTTAAATTTGGGCCGCAATCGCGGCCCTTTTTTATTCTCACCCCCAGCCATGTTTTCAAAAGACTTTTGCGCCAACTTGGCTAGCCTTAGGGTATATACGCAGGGACACCCATCCTATGCCCAACCCCGGCTTAGTACTAATTCTGAACTGTGGCAGCTCCTCACTGAAGTTTGCCGCACTCGATCCATTCAGTGGAGAGGAATACTTATCAGGTCAAGCCGATGCCCTGGGAAGTTCCGGGGCAGTTCTCAATTGGCGTTATTGCAGTGAGGACAACAGCCAGCCGCTCTCCCCAAGCGATGACTGCGAAAGTGTGATTGGTTGGCTGGTTGAGCGGTTTGATGGGACCTGGCTCGGACTAAAAGCCCGTCTGCTCGCCATTGGCCACCGGGTGGTCCACGGCGGCGAGTTATTCGCAGATTCAGTATTGATAGACCAGCAGGTCCTGACCGCAATTCGCTCCTGCTGCGAATTGGCACCACTGCACAACCCGGCTGCTCTGCAAGGGATCCAGACTGCCCTGATCGCTTTTCCCCAAGTACCCCAAGCTGCCGTGTTCGATACAGCATTTCACCAGGGTATGCCGGACTATGCCTACCTCTACGCACTGCCCTACCGGCTATACCAGGATCACCATATTCGACGTTACGGCATGCATGGGAGCAGCCACCGCTATATTGCCGAGCGCAGTGCCGAGCTATTGGGAAAACCAACTACTGAGGCCAACGTAATTTCCGCACACCTGGGTAACGGCGCTTCCATTGCCGCTATCAAAGGCGGGCACAGTGTGGATACCAGTATGGGACTCACGCCCCTCGAAGGACTGGTAATGGGTAGCCGCTGTGGCGACCTGGACCCAGGCCTGCTATTGCACCTTGGAGAATCCCTGGACTATTCCCTGGCCGAGCTGGAACAGCTGCTGAATAGAGAGAGCGGCCTGCTCGGCCTATCCGGTTTGAGTAATGACTGTCGCGAACTGGAAGAGGCAATGGAAAACGGCCACGAGGGAGCCCGCCTGGCCCTGGAGGTATTCTGTTATAGATTGGCTAAATATATCGCTGCCTACACTGTGCCCTTGCGCAGGGTCAGCGCCCTGGCATTTACCGGGGGCATTGGAGAAAACTCCTCCTGGGTACGCCATAGGACCATTAGCTGGCTTAGCGCACTCGGCTATCAACTGAATCAGGAGCGCAATGAGGCAACCCGCTTCGGTGCCGAGGGGCTCATATCCAAGGCGGGTACGCTGGATATCTTTGTAATCCCAACCAGGGAGGATTGGGTAATCGCCAGGGATGCCGCAAGGCTCGCATCTGAGGTGCGCTAGAAATGTCTCATCGCACTCGCACACTGATGCTCGTTCCCCTTGCCGCTGGAGTCGGAATTACTTCCGTAAGCCTGGGCTTAATTCGGGCATTGGAGCGTATCCAGGTGGAAGTTAAATTCTACAAGCCTGTGGCCGAGCCGCCGCCTCCAGACGGTACCATTGAACGGACCAACGAAATATTGCGGCAGGTTTCCAACCTGGATATTCCACGCTCCTTCAGTGCCAAACATGTTGAGTCCATGGTCTCTACAGGGAAAATGCCAGATCTGTTAGAAGAAATACTGGCCCGATATCAAAGCGGCGGCCAGCATGCAGACGTGACCGTCATCGAAGGCGTACTACCCAGCAGTGAAAATCAGTTTGCCAACCAACTCAATTACCAGATTGCCAAGACACTGGATGCGGAAGTAGTACTGGTAGCCTGCCCTCATGGTGGAGATATCAGGCAATTGCGAGAGCGGTTACAGTTCGCTGTTCACTCCTTCGGCGGAGAAAAATCCAACCGTGTAGTGGGCTGCATTATCAATAAGGTTGGAGCCCCTGAAGAGCAAACTGATACTCCCGGTGCTCAACCGGCAGGTATGCGTGCCGGACGTGAAGATCCCGCAGAAAACAAAGTCACAATCACCAGGGAATCCCTCTACCGGCAAACCCCTCTACGTATTGTCGGCTGTATACCCTGGAATGCAGATCTTCTGGCTCCCCGCGCATTAGATCTGGTGCGGCATTTCGATGCTCAACTTATCAACCGGGGAGAATTGGAGACCCGGAGATTACACAATGTAACTTTCTGCTCCCGTTCACTCCCCAATATGCTCAGGCGATTTCAGCCCGGGGCTTTGTTAGTTACTTCTGCCGATAGACCTGATGTAGTCACCGCGGCCTGCTTGGCAGCTATGAACGGGGTAAAAATCGGATGCCTGCTGCTAACTGGGGGTTATCGGCTGGATCGTGAAGTCCATAAACTCTGCACACCAGCAATGGAGACCGGCCTGCCAGTAATGCTGGTAAGTGGCAATACTTGGCGCACTGTAGTGGACTTACAGACCTTCAACCTGCGTACACCGGCAGATGACCGTGAGCGGGTGAACCGGGTGCAAGATTTTTTTGCCAGTCACCTGGATGAAAACTGGGTGAATTCTTTGAGCCAGGTTTCCAACCGCCCCCGAAGACTTTCCCCTCCAGCCTTCCGATATCATCTGACGGAACTGGCCCGCCGAAAAAAAAAGCGTATTGTACTTCCCGAAGGTGAAGAGCCACGCACCATCAGGGCAGCATTGATTTGCACCGAGCGCGATATTGCCGAACCTATTCTGCTCGGCAATACAAAAACCATTGCCAGGGTCGCAGAGCAGCAAGGTCTAACACTCTCTGACAAAATTCACATTACCGACCCGGAAACTGTGCGTGACAATTATATTGAGCCCATGGTGGAATTGCGTAGGAGCAAGGGCCTGACAGAAGTGGTCGCAAAGGAGCAGCTCCATGACAATGTAGTACTCGGCACTATGATGTTGGCTCTGGATGAGGTCGATGGACTGGTATCCGGGGCTATTCACACCACCGCCAATACCATCCGTCCCGCTCTGCAGCTAATAAAAGCCGCACCGGGTGAAGAGCTGGTTTCCTCTATATTTTTTATGCTGCTGCCCGAACAAGTTTTGGTTTATGGGGACTGCGCTATTAACCCTGACCCAAACGCAGAGCAACTGGCAGCGATTGCTATTCAGTCCGCCGATTCAGCGAAAGCATTTGGCGTAGAGCCTCGTGTAGCCATGATCAGCTACTCTACAGGAACTTCAGGCAGTGGCTCAGATGTAGACAAGGTTCGCGAAGCAACCGAAATTGCCAAACGCAAAAGGCCCAGGCTGATCATTGATGGCCCCCTACAATACGATGCGGCCGTTACCGAAAATGTAGCCGCTCAGAAAGCACCACATAGCCCTGTTGCTGGACGTGCAACGGTATTTATTTTTCCCGACTTGAATACAGGCAACACAACCTATAAAGCTGTGCAGCGCAGTGCGGACTTGGTCAGTATTGGCCCCATGCTGCAGGGGTTGCGCAAACCGGTGAATGATTTATCCCGCGGTGCCCTGGTCGACGATATTGTCTACACTATCGCACTCACGGCAATTCAGGCGCAACAACGTGATTATCAGGGTTAAAAACAATACTAAGCAGGCAACGGCTTACTCCCAACGCAGTGGGCGGCGCCTGTCGATGTGATTCCGTAATGCAGCGGCAACAATGTAAGCTTCCAGGCGGTGCTCGTAAGTTTCGGTATGATCGTAACCCATTCGCGCCAAACAACGCTGTAACCACTCAGTGCCTGTCGACTTGTCATGCCACACTTTACGCCCCTGGATCACTGCCATCAGCATTCTCCACCAGCTGCGATCCGCCGCACGCAACTGCTGCAATGAGACTGCAAGCAGGGCCTCCTCATCAGTAAAATCTGTACCCAGGGGATAATAAGGCAATATCGCCAGTGTGCTTTCGACGGAGAAAATTTCAGTGATATGTTCCGGGGTGTTGTTATTAAAAGACTGCGGGATGACAAAACTCTTTTCGATTTTGCCGGCGAATTTTGCCTGCTCCAACAATACTGCCTGGAAACGGCTATCACAAATACTCAGCATGGAAACCATTACGTCCCGATCGGTTTTTCCGCGCAGGTCCACTGCGCCATATTCAGTAACCACTACATCGCGAAGGTGTCGGGGAATAGTGGCATGGGGGTACTCCCATACAATATTGCTCTCGCATATACCACCGCGCACACGAGTGCTGGGTAATGCAATCACCGAGCGTGCTCCCGGCAACGCAAATGCCTGAGCAACAAAATTGTACTGGCCACCCACGCCACTGACGACCTGGTTGTCTACCAGCGCATCTGAAACCACTGCGCCCCCCAGCGTGACCATCATGGCGGAATTGATAAAGCGAGCCTGTTTACGTTGGGCGCGCTTCAGTTCTCCCTGGGACTGCAGATCATTGGTGAAGTCAATGGCGGTCATATCAATTCCCGCGCGCTCATCAGGAGAAAGATCCCGCAGCTCCCGATACATTAATTCCGGCCCCAAGTAGAAACCTCCATGCAACCAGATCCCGCCGCGCAGTTTCTTATTCAGGCAGCTGCCAATCAGACGTCTGCGGCCATGCTCGCTGTGCAGGTCACACTCTTCTTCCTCACCGTCAGGCGTTAATAGCTTGTGCCCGCGCCAACTGTAGCTGGGGTCGACTATACCAAAGCGTTGTAAGAATTCTGTATCTTCGGGAGTGAGAGGACAACTGATACGACCTGCATTCTTCAATCCGAGCAAGGTTTCCTCATTTACGGTATGGGTGATTTCATCCCCATCCAACAACTGTTGCAGCCCAGCATCCTGATAAACCTCCCGGGACAAAACCCCCGCCCTGCGCAAGTGCAGAAAACCATGGGGCACCATTTCACTTGCGCCATACAAACCCTGCTTAAAACTTTCCAAAAGCAGCGGAAGATCTTTCCGGTAATGGAGTGATTCACGATCAACCAGTTTTTCAATGATACTTCTGTAATGGACATTTTCTTTATGCCGCAAACGCAGTGCATGGCAGACCGCATCTCCCAAAGCCCCAATACCCACTTGCAAGGTTCCTCCATCGGCGACCATGCTAGCAATATGGAATGCGATACTGTATTCGGTAAAGCTGACCGGGATAGCCGGGGCCGCGAATAAAGGGGTATCAAAAACCTCCCCTTCTAGCAGCAGGTCAAACTCACTCTCTTCCAATTCACTGCTACCGGTCATATAAGGCAGCTGCGGATTGACCTCCCCCACTAAGAACAACCGATGATCTTTCCGATTGGCTGTCAGTTTCAACAAAGGTAAAGTCAAATCGGGATTACAGCTCAAGCTGTAACGCCCTCCCCCCTCCATCGGTGCCACCATCTGGGCAATAACATTCACTCCAAAGCGCAGAAGATCTTCAGGCACCTGGGTGTAATTCGCACTTACATAATGTCGCTGGGCATAGTGATTTCCCAACAGTGCACCTGGCTCCATAAAGAATTCAATAACATTAATATTTTTTGGTAGATGTTCCTTTCTGCGTGGTGAGACATAACCCAGGTCCTGGTAACTACTGTATAAACGATCCAGTAATGGCTGGATAAAACGACGACTGATATCGCTGTCCCCCTGAGGCCGTTCCAGTGTGAGAGCCGTAAATATGGTCAGGGAAATTGAGGGATCGGCAACAGCGCGGGCATAAAGAGCGTTGGCAAAATGGTTGGCCTTACCAAGTCCAAGGGGTAAACCCAGTACAACCTTCTTGCCAACTTTTGCCAACAGAGCATCAATACACTCCTCGACACTGGCAAAGCGTCTTGGAGCCTCTTTGGAAGAGCCTTCCATGGAGTTTTTTTGTTCCACGTAGCGTTATTCTATCTTTCCAGACTCCTCCCCCAAATGCTCAAAGTGGTCGACCTGGATTGCCTTATCCACGGCATCAGCAGCATCACGCAAAGCATCAGCCTCTTCATCACTAATCAAATTACGCTGCAAGCCCTCATCCACACTCTCACGGCTCAGGGTACGCACTCCCCCTTTCTTGAGCTTTTCCCTAGCTCTCTCTGACGCGCAAACTTTTATAAATGCCTGCTCGACAATATCCACCCCATCACCAGGGTTGCCCAGGAATACACCTCTAGTGAGACGATCCCGGGTTTTAGAGGGAGTCAGCAATAATTCCGCGCAAGCATGAGCCTGGCGATCTGATGCGGTATGTACACTGTGTCCCCAGGGCATGGTTAGAAAATGCATAACCTGGCCGAGGAATGGTCGAGGAAAATTCTGAAAAACTTCAAGAAGATTCACCTCTATCTTGTGTAGTCCATCACGCATGGAGTATTCCAACAGGGGTAAATCATCCTTGGGGTTTCCGTCGTCGTAGAAGCGCTTCAGAGTGCAGCTGAGTAAATAGAGCTGGCTGAGAACATCTCCCAAGCGCGAAGAAATCAGTTCTTTTCTTTTCAACTCTCCACCCAGGCTCATCAAAGAAATTTCTGTTACTAAAGTGAGCACTGCCGAATAGCGATTCAATTGTCGATAGTATTTTGCTGCCCCGCCGACATTGCGAGGACTGCTGGCGAAAAGCCCTACTGTCCAGCCATGGAAAAACCCTCGTAACAGAGTCTTTACCTGGAACCACATATGCTTGGGCAATAACTTATCCAGCTGGTCCAAGCCCTCTTCTTCATCTGGATTCTCCGCCGCTAACATTTCATCCAGTAAGTAGGGGTGACAACGAACTGCACCCTGACCAAAAATCATCAGGCTGCGGGTCAGTAGATTTGCACCCTCTACAGTGATCGCTACCGGTACGGCACGGTAGGCATTCCCCAGGTAATTCAGGGGGCCATCCATTATCGCCTTGCCAGCATGGATATCCATTGCATCATTAACTGCATGACGCAATCCAGAGGTGGCATTAGCCTTCATTATGGCTGTAATTACCGCTGGCTTTCGTCCATGGTCAAGGGCTCGGGTTGTGGTTTTATGGGCACTATCGAGCACGAAGGCGATAGAAGCAATCTCTGCCAGGCGTCGCTGTACTCCTTCAAAACGCCCAACTGGCACATTGAACTGTTCTCTAATACGCGCATAGGCACCTGTGGTACGCGCCGCCATCTTGGCCCCGCCAGTAGACAGTGAGGGTAAAGAAATACCGCGCCCTGCAGCCAGGGCACTCATCAGCATTTCCCAACCCTTCCCGACATTTTCCTCGCCACCAATAATCCAATCCATGGGAATAAAAACATCCTTTCCCCAATTAGGTCCGTTCTGGAAAGATTGCATGGCTGGTAAATGACGCTGGCCAATTGTGATTCCGGGAGTATCGGTGGGTACTAGTGCAACGGTAATTCCCAGCGCTTCCTTGTCTCCCAAAATGTGCTCTGGATCGTAGAGTTTGAAAGCTAGTCCCAATACCGTGGCTACCGGTCCCAAGGTAATATACCGCTTGTGCCAGTTCACACGCATGCCGAGGACTTTCTCGCCCTTATACTCCCCATAACAAACCTCACCCCGGTCAACCATGGCTGCAGCATCTGAGCCTGCCTGGGGGCTGGTCAAGGCGAAACATGGGATATCTGTCCCGTCCGCAAGTCGAGGCAGATAATAGTCTTTCTGTTCCTGAGTACCATGGGATAACAGTAATTCTCCCGGGCCCAGGGAATTTGGCACCATCACCGTCACTCCCACACAATTGCTGCGGGTGGAAATTTTGGTGACTATCTCGGCATGTGCTGTGGGGGAGAACCCAAGACCACCGTATTTCTTAGGAATGATAATGCCAAAAAAGCGATTTTTTCTCAGGAAGTCCCAAACATGCTCCGGGATATTGTGATCGACAAAGCTGATCTGCCAGTCATTTACCATTTGGCAGAGTTCTTCTGTGGGGCCATCCAGGAATGCCTTCTCTTCCTCACTCAGCTCTGGCGGCCCCATGTCCAGCAGCTGCTTCCAATCAGGCTTTCCCGATAAAAGTTCGGCATCCCACCAAACCTCACCGGCTTCCATCGCCTCGCGCTCAGTCTCGGAAATTGGCGGAAGAACCCGCTTAATGACTTTGAGAAGAGGCCTGGTAAAGAACTTCTTACGCCATTCACTCATTTTTACCTTCCATACTGGCAGTAACGGCGAAATACCCTGCCATTTCCAACGGGATATCGAGGATTACCAAAGCACAATGATAGGTGACGTTTTCCGCTGGGGAGCCACGCCCTGAGGAAATGGATGACCCGCCGGAGAACGTTGAAAGCAGGGAGGTAAAGATATGCGCCAGCTGACACCATTGTTCAGGAAAGTCTACCTATCCTTCAGTCGCTCTAAACGGGGTGAGCAACCCTGGCAAACAAACAATTCAACAAGTTCCGCGAAAAAAAAGTTCACCAAAAGGATATATATTTGTGCGCCAAAGACCGATAACAAAAAGTAGATTTAGGAAGTTCTTATGGAAGTTATTGTGACAACAACACCTATCAGTGTAGGGCTCGTATTCCCCCAAAACTCCATGCAGACCAGGCCGATAGTCGCTAGGACACGCTCTCCAGTGCAGGCAATTGCCTTTCCCACAGAAAAAGGGCTACACATATCGCCAATCGTTGCCTATAACGCCGCTGTGTAACTTGCTCAATCAGAGAATCTGACTTCAGGTTAGTGACTTACCGGCAATGATAATGCCGTTATTATCAGCATAGAGATATTCTCCAGGGTGGAAGGTAGCGCCGCCAAAAGTAACTGCAAGATCTCTTTCGCCAATACCTTTCTTTTCAGTTTTCATCGGGTGGGTTCCCAGGGCCTGAACACCCAGGTCCAACGCAGATATTTCATCGACATCTCGGATACACCCATACATCACTATCCCTTCCCAGCCATTTGCCACGGCCTTCTCTGCCAACATATCCCCCAAACAGGCTCTACGCATAGAACCTCCCGCATCCACCACCAATACTTTTCCCTGGCCCGGCTCCGTCACCAGTTCACGCACCAATGAGTTATCCTCGAAACACTTAATGGTTACAATTTTTCCACCGAAACGCTCTCGGCCTCCGTAATTTACAAACATCGGCTCAACCACTCGCACCTCGTCGCCATGGGCATCGCACAGATCAGGAGTAGAAATTGGCATCAGCTATCTCACAGTTATTGGGAAAAGAGGAATGATAGCGATACTGGGGCAATGCTGGCAGGGAAACAAAAAAATACCGGGTATCACCACTGTTGATAATACCCGGCCAAGCCTTCGCTGTTACAAATTCATCTAGTGGGTTACCCTAACCGGAGTACCAACACGCACATGCCGATAAAACTTTCTCGCCATATGCGGGGGCATACGCACACAGCCATGGGATGCCGGGTATCTGGGTACACTGCCTGAGGCGTGCAAGCCGATTCCACCATTAAAACGAATATAATTATTCATTCTGGCCCCACGATACACAGTACCTGCAGGACGACGATGCTTACGGGTATTAACATTAGACCGCACTACGCGGCCCGAGCGCCTGTCGACATAACTACCGTAAATCGAAGATCGGTGATAGGGGTGCTTGGAAAGAACGCGGAAGTGTCCAGGGCGTGTGCTATAACCGCGTTTACCTGAGGATATCCTGGATACCCCTACTAACTTGCCACCTTTGTACAAGTAAGCTCGCTGTTCACTTAAATCAATCCTGATTGACGGGCTTCCTCCCCTCGCGGCAGCTCGGTCATCAAACCAGTTACCACCACGTGGCTTCGCTATTGCAGGGGGCACCGCCAACAATGTCAAAAGACATAACATCAGGAAGATGTGCAAAATGGGGATCTTTAATTGTCTGCTTAACTGCATAGCTCACCTCAACAACTTTATCTGCTTTGCTGAAGTGGATGGAAAGGGAAACAGCCCAACCGAATCCACTTTCAAGCTCAACCCGGGGATAATCCCCAATTTGGTGAATCAGTGCTAAAGCAAAATACGCGAATTTTTCCGGTTAACGCGCTGCCTCAGGACTCTTCCGATTCTATTGAGGTAAATACAAAGCCTTAGAATGAATAATTCTCTGGGTGAAAAAGCATAGAGGTTTGAATTTTTTAGGTAGCGTGTGATCTGCAAGTCTCACACAAAGAATGCAGGACAAATTTCGAGGATATCGAGAGAAGCAGCAACAGAAGCCTAATTTTTGGCCAGGGGCGCTTTGCGTTTGTGCAAAAAAATTTTAGCCAGGTTTTAGACTGAAAAATAGAAAAGCGGCCCAATAAGGGCCGCATCGGCGAGGAAATTAGGCTTCCTCGTTCGCCAGGAATAGCCAGGTATCTACAGCGGTATCCGGGTTGAGGGAAACACTGTCTATCCCTTCATCCATCAACCAGCGGGCAAAGTCTTTGTGGTCAGAAGGGCCCTGACCGCAAATGCCCACATATTTGCCGGCTTTCTTACAAGCCTGGATAGCGCGGGACAGCAGAGCCTTTACTGCCGGATTGCGCTCATCGAATAGATCAGCCACCAGGCCGGAGTCTCGGTCCAGTCCCAAGGTGAGCTGAGTCAGGTCATTTGAACCGATAGAGAAACCATCGAAATGCTGCAGGAACTCCTCAGCCAGCAGGGCATTTGAAGGCAGCTCACACATCATAATGACTTTGAGTCCACCTTCCCCGCGGCGCAGGCCATTCTCTGCAAGCAGGCCAACAACTTCCTCAGCCTCTTCCGGTGTACGTACGAAGGGCACCATAATTTCAACATTGGTCAGCCCCATCTCATCGCGTACTTTTTTCAATGCGCGACATTCGAGAGCGAAGCATTGGCGGAAATCTTCAGAGCGATAACGGGCAGCGCCGCGGAAGCCAAGCATCGGATTTTCTTCACTAGGCTCATACAACTGGCCGCCAACCAGGTGTGCGTATTCATTGGATTTAAAATCTGACAAACGCACAATGACACGGTTAGGCGCGAAAGCAGCGGCCAAGGTGGCGATACCTTCAACCAGCTTCTCAACAATAAAGTCTTCAGGAGAAGCATAGCCACCAATGCGCTCACGGATATTCTGTTGCAGGTCCTCCGGCAGGCTGTCCAGCTCCAGCAGAGCTTTTGGGTGAATACCGATCATGCGGTTGAGGATGAACTCTAAGCGTGCAAGGCCTACGCCCTGATTGGGCAGGTGGCTGAAAGCAAATGCGCGATCCGGGTTGCCTACATTGAGCATAATCTTAAATGGCAGATCCGGCATTTCGGAAACTTCAGTTTCCTCACGCTGGAAATCCAGCTCTCCAGACATAACGAAACCAGTATCCCCCTCAGCACAGGATACGGTCACCGGAGTGCCGCTTTCCAGCAGCTCGGTAGCATTGCCACAGCCGACCACCGCGGGAATACCCAGCTCACGAGCAATAATGGCCGCGTGACAGGTACGGCCGCCACGATTGGTAACGATCGCACTGGCCTTCTTCAGTACTGGCTCCCAGTCTGGATCGGTCATATCCGTCACCAGGACTTCACCATCCTGCATCGCCGCCATATCTTCAACAGACTTCAGCTTACGCACCCGGCCGGCGCCAATGCGCTGGCCAATCGCGCGGCCCTCACACAATACCTCTCCACGCTCCTGCAGGCTGTAACGCTCAATACTGGTACCCTGATCGCGAGAACGAACTGTCTCTGGACGAGCCTGAACAATAAACAACTCACCGGTGTCACCGTCTTTGGCCCACTCGATATCCATCGGCCGACCATAGTGCTCTTCAATCTTGCGAGCTTGCACAGCCAGGCTGGTCAACTCTTCATCATTTAGAGCAAAACGCTGGCGATCTTCTTCTGCCATCTCAACAGTTTTAACAGAACGGCCGCACTCACCACTTTGGTCGTATACCATCTTGATTGCTTTACTACCGCGGTTGCGGCGCAAAATCGCAGGGCGACCAGTATCCAAGGCAGGCTTGTACAGATAAAATTCATCAGGGTTTACCGCACCCTGCACCACTGTCTCGCCCAAACCGAAGGCAGCAGTGATAAAGATTACATCGCGGAAACCGCTCTCTGTATCCAGGGTAAACATTACACCGGCAGCACCAGTTTCACTGCGCACCATGTGCTGAATACCAGCAGACAGGGCTACCCCCACATCCGCATAACCCGTATGTACCCGGTAAGCAATAGCGCGATCGTTATAGAGAGAAGCAAAAACTTCCTTAACCGCCTGCAAAACCGCATCAACTCCGCGGATGTTTAGGAAAGTCTCCTGCTGGCCTGCGAAAGAGGCATCCGGCAAGTCTTCTGCTGTTGCGGAGGAGCGCACAGCGACAGCCGTCTCACCACCGCCCAAAGCCTCGTATCCATCACGAATCTCTTTTTCAAGCTGAGCGGGGAATGGCGTTTGCAGAATCCAGTTCCGAATTTCGTCGCCGGCCTTCGCCAGTTCCACAACATCACCAACGTCCAGCCCTTTCAAACGCTCGGCGATTCGCTGCTCTAACTGTTCGTGGGCGAGGAAAGCCTGGAAGGCCTCCGCGGTAGTTGCAAAGCCGCCCGGTACACTCACGCCGGCACCGGCAAGTGAAGAGATTATCTCACCGAGTGATGCGTTTTTACCGCCGACCTTGTCGACATCGTCCATACCCAGTTTTGCGAAGTCGATGGTGAAGTTCGTCAAGTGAAGCCCCTCTGAAATCAGGTATTAGTGGGCGCTGATTATAAGGATGAGTCTTGTAAAAAATAGCCCGTAAAATACGTTGAAAATGTTGTAAATTTTCTACAAAAATTTCAGTATCACGGAATAAAAGACCTTTTGTCCCACCCCTTTTATACTGGGCGCCTTTTCGCCGCCCGGCAACCTGCCAACAGATAGAGAAGAATTATGGCAAAAGACAAGCGCACCGCTTTTTTCATTTCCGACGGAACCGGTCTCACTGTGGAAGCTATCGGTCACAGCCTTCTGGCCCAGTTCCAGGACCAGCATGTGGAACAGGTAACCCTGCCTTATATCGACTCTAACGAGAAGGTACAGCTAGCACTTCAGCGGATTGAAAAAGCTGCTAAAGAATCGGGCCTCCAACCGATCATTATTACCAGTATCGTTTCTGACCAGATCCGCGATCAGTTACACCAAAGTCCCGCCTTGATGCTGGATGTTTTCGAAAACTACCTGACACCATTAGCCAACCTGTTCGGTAGAGACCCGGCACAGACCGTCAATGTCTCCCACGGCATTGCCGACAACCGCCGCTATAGTGAGCGCATTGATGCGGTGCACTTTGCTATCGACAACGATGATGGACGCAGGGTTAGTGAGTTTGAGCAGGCTGACGTGATACTGCTCGGCGTATCCCGGTCCGGCAAAACGCCCACCTGCTTGTACCTGGCACTGCAGTTTGGGCTACGTGCTGCCAACTACCCCATTACCGAGGAGGACATGGACTCCACCACACTGCCAAAGATTTTGCGCCCTTATCGCCGCAAGTTATTTGGTCTGACCATAGATCCCAAGCGCCTGATGCAAATTAGGCAGGAAAGACGCGCCAATAGCCGCTACGCTTCTAAGGAGCAATGTGAATTCGAAGTGCGCCAAGTGGAGCAGATGTTGCGAAGGGCACAAGTGCCTTTTCTCAATGCCACACAGCTTTCAGTGGAGGAGCTTGCGACGCGCTTAATGTCACAAGCCGGTATCGAACGCAGAATTGACTAAAGAACCACGCGGACTTTTCACGCCGCCACAAAATGTGTAGTGTGCGCCGTCTTCCGGACAGCCATGTTTTGATATGCAAATTGTCTCCCTGCCCTATTCCCTGAACACAGCAGCGGCCTTTGCCGCAGTGGCCGACCTACCCGCACCGGTATGGCTCGACAGTGGCCGACCCATTGGTGGAGGCCGCTATGACATCATCAGCGCCGACCCCCTCAGCACCCTCGAGTTGCATGCAAATAGCCCAGCCCCCTTTTCACAGCTGGATGACTTGACCTGCGAGCTGTGCCCACAGGAGCGGGACTCGCAATTGCCTTTTTGCGGCGGAGTGATCGGCTATGCGGGATATGAACTTGGGGTAGAGGGCAACTATCTTCCATCGGACACCCGCCCTACCGATTTACCGGCAGGCTTTTTTGGTCTCTATGGCTGGGCTTATATCGCAGACCACCAATTAGGCAGCTGCCACCTGGTATTCCACCCAGCCTGCCCACCTCGACAAGTGCAAGAATTGACCGAGCGTTTTAACTCGATAACCTGGGAAAAGCCTTTGAACACGGCGGAGTTCCGCCTGCTGGCCCCATTTGAACATGAGTTCAGCGCTGAGGAATATCGCGCTCGGATTGAACGCATTCTCGAATATATCGCCGCAGGAGATGTCTACCAGGCAAACTTCACGCAAAGGTTTTGCGCCCCCTATGAAGGCGACCCCTTCAGTGCCTACCTGGCCCTGCGCACACGGGTCGCGGGTCCCTTTTCTGCCTATATGGAATTAGCTCAGGGAAGCCTACTGAGCATGTCGCCGGAGCGTTTTATCCGCGCAGATGGCGACAGCTTGCGCACAGAACCAATCAAAGGCACTGCTGCCCGGGTTGCCGACCCGCTAGCGGACCAGAGAGCAGCCTTCACCCTGCAGAGGAGCCCCAAGGATCGCGCCGAGAACCTAATGATCGTAGATCTACTCCGCAATGATTTTAGTAAGTTGTGTCGTAAAGGCAGTGTGCGTGTACCAGAGTTGTTTCAGCTAGCCAGCTTCGCGAATGTTCACCACCTCGTTAGTGTTGTTACCGGCGAGATGTCAGAGGACTCTGCTTACAGTGACCTCCTCGCAGCTTGCTTCCCTGGAGGCTCGATTACCGGAGCACCTAAAAGGCGCTCGATGGAAGTCATCCGCGAGCTTGAGTCCAGTCCCCGTGGCATTTATTGCGGTAGCATCGGCTACGTCAGTAGCTGTGGCCGAGCTGACACCAATATTGCTATCCGCACTTTCAGTGCTAGCAATGGGCGCATAACCTGCGCAGCGGGCGGTGGCATTGTCGCAGACTCGGATCCTGCGGCAGAACATCGCGAATGCTTAGCCAAGGTGCGCCTGCTTTTAGATACCACTGAGCAGTTTTTACGCTAATAGGATTATGGGAAGCTGACAATTCCGCGTTTGGCACCAATTCCTGTAGTGAGACTACAGTTTTTGGTTATAGCCCTATCCTGGATCGATATTTCAATGTTATTAGACCTTCTGATAAATTCGTGGTTAATAGCTCCAATTTCGGTGCTTATAACGGATCAAGGAATTTATTGTGAAGATCACACTGGTCAAAAAAGTACTCGCCGATGGCTCTCCCTGCGCCAAGTGCCGCGACGTGCAGGAAAAGCTGGAGGGAAATGATCAGCTCAAGTTTATCGACCAGACGCTGATAGCCGATGTGCGCGACCCACAGAGCGCCGGAATAAAAATCGCCCAGCAATACAAAGTAGAGCGCGCACCCTTTTTTGTCGTTGAGCGGGAAGGCCAGGAAGCGGTGATTTATACCGTTTATTTCAAGTTCGCCAAAGAAGTACTGCAACCAATGATTCAGGTAGAGGCCTCCTAGCCTCTACCTTTAAAGCATGGCCTCTTAAATAGCTGGACTAGTAAACTGGCAGTTCCATGCCAGAAAACAGCGCATCAACCTCTGCACGACTCCCAGCATGTGCCGCTTGATCAACCAGCTCACGGGTTAGATGCGGGGCAAATTGCTGGATAAATTCATACATAAAACCGCGTAGAAAAATTCCTTTTCGGAAACCAATCTTTGTCACGCTGGGTTCAAACAAATTGCTGGCATCCAGCGCTACCAGATCCTCATCCTCTCCATCCACTGCCATATCCGCCACAATACCAATCCCCAAGCCAAGGCGCACATAGGTCTTGATCACATCCGCATCAGCAGCAGTAAATACCACTTTCGGTGACAGTCCTTTTTCCAGAAAGGCCTCATCTAGTTTTGAACGACCAGTGAAGCCGAATACATAAGTCACTATTGGGTACTTTGCAACCTCCTCAAGATCCAGTTTGCTGGCCTGGCACAGGGGGTGGTCTTTCGGCACCAGTACACAGCGATTCCAGCGATAAACCGGCATCATCACTAAATCACTGAACAATTCCAACGCTTCAGTGGCAATTGCAAAATCCGCAGTGCCATCCGCTGCCATTTCTGAAATTTGCATTGGAGTGCCCTGATGCATATGGAGGGACACTTCCGGATAACGGGAAATAAACAGCTTGATAACCGGGGGCAATGCATAGCGAGCCTGGGTGTGAGTGGTGGCAACAGACAGACTGCCCTTCTTGTCATTACTAAACTCTTGCGCAACCTGCTTGATATTCTCAACCTTGCGCATGATTTCGCCGGCCGTCTTAAGAATTGCCTCACCAGCAGGGGTGACCCTTGTAAGGTGCTTGCCGCTGCGAGCGAAGATTTCGACACCTAACTCATCTTCAAGCAAGCGGATCTGTTTACTGATACCCGGCTGAGAAGTGTAGAGACTCTGCGCAGTAGCAGAAACGTTGAGATCGTGATGCGCCACTTCCCAGATATATCGCAACTGCTGCAGCTTCATAGGTCCTCCCTTACTATCAATCACCCCGCCCCAGAACGAGCGCAACCCTGACAGATAAATTGTTTGTTATAAAAAACACATTGAGTTATGCGCGAAAAGAATAGCAGCGAATTAGAGCCCGGGCCAACAGACAGATGAATATCCGGTGAAGAGGAGCTAGTGTCAATCGACTTTGAGAGATAAATCCCATTCTGGCGGGATTCTTTGATCAGGCTTCAGCATTGGCAATACCGTGGGGCACATGTCCCGTGGCAACATGCTCCGCGGCTGAGGCACAATGTGTCGGCTGATCATCAAAAAAGACATCGGCCCCAAAAGCACGCAGGAACTCGCCTTTTGGCAACCCACCCAGAAACACCGACTCATCTACACGAATATTCCAGGCCCGCAGGGTGCGAATCACTCGCTCATGAGCCGGCGCAGATCGCGCAGTAACCAAGGCAGTACGAATAGGACAGGAATCCAGGCCGAATTCCGACTGGAGCTTTTGCAGGGCCTCAAGGAACCCTTTAAATGGACCCCCGCCAAGTGGTTCCTGGGCTGAAGCCCGCTCCGCCTTCGCAAAAGCGGCAAGGCCATCGCGCTTATAAATTCTCTCAGCCTCATCAGAAAAAATAACGGCGTCGCCATCAAATGCAAAACGCAGCACGTCATCCCGATACTCGCGACTCCCACCTGCCACCAAGGTAGCCGCAGCCACCCCCTGCTCCAGTGCACGCTGGACATCCAGCCCATCTGTAGACAGAAACAGATTACAGCCAAAGGGGCCGATATAGCGGTAAGGGCTCTCGCCATTACAAAAAGCTGCACGGGTAATATCCAAACCATAGTGCTCGATGGAGTTAAACACCCTCAAGCCGGTATCAGCACTGTTGCGGGAAAGTAATATCACTTCAACCCGGGGCTCTCCCTCTAGCAGCTCATTAATCTTTAATAACTTCTCAACAAGAGGAAAAGCGTCTCCCTTATCCAGCACATCGTTCTCCCGGTCAATCTGGTAACGGGAAAAGGCTTGTAACCCCTGCTCCTCAAATACCTGGTGGCTCTCACCCAGGTTAAACAATGCACGCGAAGAAATTGCAATTACCAACTTATCGGGTCGAGCATCCATCAAGGCCCCTCCACATACTCATGCCCAGCGGGCCTTTTGTTGCCATACCACTTTTCCAGCAGGACACCCAGCACCCGCCGTAAATCTTCCAGAGTACACTTAGACATACCTCTTGGCTCGCCACCAGCAATTGGGCATCGCTAACTTCTAAAACAAACTTTAGAAGGCCGTTCAACTCATTCGGTGGGCATGCAACCTCTATACGCTGATAAATTTCCACCAAATGACCGATAAGCAGCCCGCCGCGCCGCCAATCCAACTCATAGGATTGAGCTCCATCCCGCATAACTTAAGCCTGCAATGGAGTGTCTCATGATTATTGAAAAAAACAATGCTAGGGAGAGCCTACGGAAACCCCCATTACAAGCACAGCCAGAGTTAGAGACATAGACCGATCTCTTCGGGAGTCGAGTGGTATACAGGGGCCTTTCACGAGCAGAAGACTATAGAGATATCCACCAAGAAGATAATTGTCCTGGTCATCCTCGCTGGTGGCAAGACAAGGCTCCGAAATGCCGAGGTAGCAACTACCGCCCAAACCTATCCATCATACTGTGATAGAACATACCCAACACAAGCCCCGGCCAACGTAACAGGGTGCCGCCAGGAAAGGTATCTGTTGGTATCCTGGCCATAATATCGAAGCGCTCTTCGATCCCAGCAATTGCCTCAGCAAGGACCTTACCTGCAAACGTAGCCGTGGGGACCCCATGCCCGGAATACCCCTGACTGTAATAAATATGGGGTTCCAGCCTGCCCATGTGTGGCATGCGGTTCAAAGTAATTGCCAAAGCCCCTCCCCAGCCATACTCAATGTGAGTCCTCTCCAGCTGCGGATATACCTTCAACATGTTTTTACGCACAAACTTGCGAATATCAGCTGGGAAGCGAGTCGTGTAATTCTCACCACCGCCAAAGATCAAGCGGTTATCGCCTGAGAGCTTCCAGTAATTGATAACAAAAAGCGTGTCCTGTACCGCGTGATCGTTGGCAATCAACTCTTGTGCCTGTGAATCGGGCAAAGGCTCGGTGGCGATTACAAAGTTATTGATAGGCATTATCTTGCCTGCCATGCGCGGTTCGAGTTTACCTAAGTAAGCATTACAAGCCAGCACCACATTGCGTGACCTGACTCGCCCCTTGGCAGTTACGATCTCACAGGGACTTCCACCTCGATAACGCAGCACTCTGCTGTGTTCAAAAAGTTTTACCCCCATCCCAACACAGGCCGCTGCCAACCCCAGTGCATAGTTTAGTGGGTGCAGGTGCAACGAATCGCTATCAATTTGAGCTCCGAGATAACGCGTGGAGCCAACCAGCTCCTGTACTTCCTGCTCATCCGCGTATCGCACCCCCTGGTAGCCATAGCGATCCCGCAACAGCTCCGCTTCCTTACGCAGATAGTTATCATGACTGGGCTTGGCTGCCAGGTGCATAATGCCGCGTTTGAGATCACAGGGGATATTATGCTTAACAATTAACCGCTCAACTAGTTGCACCGCCTCGATACTGAACTTCCAGAGCCGGGCCGCAATATCGGCGCCAAACATTTCCTCCAGATCACTTTGGCAGCGGCGTTGGCCCACCCCAACATGACCACCATTTCTCCCAGAAGCGCCCCAGGATATTCGCTCAGCTTCAAGCACCGCAACCTTATAGCCTCTCTCAGCCAAGTGCAGTGCCGTAGATAGACCGGTGTATCCAGCGCCAATCACACAGACATCCGCCTCTATATCCCCATTTAGCAAGGGGTATTCGAGAGCCATATTGGCACTCGCAGCGTAGTACGATTCTGTATGTCCACTCAGCACTTTCATTAAAATAATTCCCTGAGCTGATAAGAGCGCCCGAAAAGCACTAACTTATAAGATTAGCAACAACACACTCCTGAATACTAACTCAGGCTTTTTGTCACAATCATAGTCAACCCTACACATTAATCTGCAGCGCCCTTTCCCCAGCCCTCGCTCACAACAACGCAAGCAGGCGCCCAAGCGTATACTGAAGTCACCACAGGGAGAGGTCATTTTACCTAAGGGGCTAAGATGCGGAAGATTACAAACTGGCTTGCAGAGCACCAAATCGCCGAGGTGGAGTGCCTGGTACCTGATATGTCGGGCAATGCCAGAGGAAAGTTCACCCCAACCGACAAATTCCTCACCCAGGACAGCCGCCTTCCGGAAAGCATTCTGGTTCAGACTGTGACCGGCGACTACGTCGATGAACATAACGAACTGGTAGACCCGGCCGATACGGATATGCTTTTGGTACCCGATCCCGATTCAGTTCGCCTAAACCCCTGGGCCAATGATCCCACTGCTCAAATTATTCATGATTGCTATACACGCGATGGTCGACCCCATCCGATTAGTACACGCAATATTCTCAAATTTGTTCTAGAAAAATATTCAGCTAAAGGGTGGAAGCCGATTGTTGCCCCTGAAGTGGAATTCTACCTGGTGAAACGAAATTTAGACCCGGATGAAAAACTTTCCGCACCCGTTGGTCGCTCTGGCCGCACAGAAAAAACCCGGCAATCTTATAGCATCGATGCGGCCAACGAATACGAACCTATCATTGAGGATATGTATGATTTCTGTGAGGCACAAGGCCTGGATGTGGACACGCTTATCCATGAGTCTGGCACCGCGCAAATGGAGATAAATTTTCTGCATGGAGACCCTTTACGACTCGCTGACCAGGTTTTCACTTTTAAACGGACAGTAAGGGAAACTGCACTGCGCCATGGAATTTATGCAACCTTTATGGCGAAACCGATGGAGGATGAGCCTGGCAGCGCACTACACTTACATCAAAGCGTCATTAATGAAAAAACCGGAAAAAATATTTTCACTGACAAAAATGAAAAAGAAAATGAAACATTCTTAAACTTTATTGGCGGCATGCAGAAATATACACCTGGATTTATCAGCTTTTTTGCCCCGAATGTAAACTCCTATAGACGTTTTACTCCGGAAATGGCTGCACCGACCAGCCTGCACTGGGGCTATGACAACCGCACAACTGGATTGCGAGTTCCCGACAGCTCCCCTCAAGGAAAAAGACTGGAAAATCGCTTTCCAGGAGCTGACTGCAATCCATATTTAGCCATTGCCGCCTCTCTCGCCTGTGGCTATTTAGGGATGATCAATAAAGTGGCACCCAGCGCACCTTACCAGGGCGACTGCTCCATGGAGCCCATCACCCTACCCCGCACGCAAGAACATGCCCTAAATCTTTTATTGGAGTGTGAAGAAGCAGCAGAAATGTTTGGCAGGAAATTCGTAAAAGCATGGAGTGCAATTAAGCGCGATGAATACGAGGAGTTCAACAGGGTAATTAGCTCATGGGAGAGGGAGTACCTCCTTCTAAATGTTTAACCTTAAAAATGATCACATTATTTTTTTAAAAATAATATTTAACTGGCACCCCACTCATTCAGCAGGAATAATTAGGCGTATCTTTCGGATTTCTCCGGCAGGATATTAATTGCTGATTTGTGACTACCTGAGCAAAAATATCGAAAACAATTCAAATATATAGGTTTATCATCACCTTTTTGTTGCCACTATGCGTACGCAAGGTAATCTCAGGTTGCCCGTTAAAATCGGGTAACAGGTTTGAGAAAGCGTACGTCATTACCGCATGTGCGGTCCCACCTCTGACGTCTGGTTATCTTCTGCTGTCTTACCGCACTAAAAGACCGGCCCGTACCGACCAGCCATTTTTTTGTAGTAACCCATAAGGGTATCTCCCGGCCCGGACGTCCGGTTTCATATAAAAAGTTATAAAGGGAAAGCTAGCAATGAAACATCTAATAGGAGTTACCTGCACTTTAGCTTTGGCTATAAGTGCCCAGGCTGCCGATCGCATCCCCGCTACACCGGATATGCTCTCGCCGCAGACGCTAACCGCTGCCGCAGGGTCCGATATGGCTCTGGTAAAAGTCCGTGAGCGGACCCTCGGAAGCGGAAAAACTGTTGCCCGCTATCAGCAGACACATAAAGGCATACCGGTTTGGGGACAGACCGTAACCAGTTCAGGCCAGGGTTTAATTACTGAAGTTCACGGCGACGTTCTGACAGGACTGGAAATCGAAGTACCGACTGTCCGCGCATCTATTGACGGTGATAACGCCCTCGATCGCGCAATGAACCACCAGATTACTCAACGAGCCCAACAAGGAATTATGCAGGGAGCGTTATCCCTGCCAGTTCTGAAGCTGGAAGCCAAGAACCAGAAAAAAGAGCTGTTTGTTTACATTAATGAGCAAGATGAGGCTCGTCTCGCTTATCTGGTGAACTGGGTTGAATACGGCGAAGAACCCAGGCGCCCCTTCTACTTCATTGACGCCATGACTGGCGAAGTAATCAAGCACTGGGACGGCCTTACGTTCCAGGATGCTCAGGGCCCTGGTGGCAACCAAAAGACTGGCCGCTATGAATACGGCACTGACTTCCCCTCTATGGAAGTGGATGCCAACTGCCGCATGGATACCACTAACGTGGAAACTGTGGATTTGAACCACGGTACCAGCGGCGGCAGCGTTCACCAGTTCACCTGCCCTTATAATGATTACAAGGAAATCAACGGCGCCTACTCACCGCTGAACGATGCCCACTTCTTTGGAGGTGTGGTCTTCAATATGTTCAACGATTGGTATAACACCTCACCGTTGACCCAGAAGCTGCGTTTACGTGTGCACTATGGCAACAATTACGAAAACGCTTTCTGGGATGGCAGCCAAATGACATTTGGGGATGGCCGTAACACCTTCTACCCATTAGTCAGCCTGGATGTAACAGCACACGAGGTCAGCCACGGTTTCACCGAGCAGAACTCGAATCTTGTTTACAGTGGTCAGCCGGGCGGTATCAACGAAGCCTTCTCTGATATTTCAGGTGAAGCCGCCGAGTACTTCATGACCGGTAGCAACGACTGGCTGGTTGGAGCCCAGATTTTCAAGTCCAGTGGAGCCTTGCGTTATTTTGAAGACCCCACCCAGGATGGAAGCTCCATCGGCCATGCCGATGACTACTATAACGGCATGGATGTGCATTACAGCTCCGGGGTTTACAACCGCGCATTCTACCTGATAGCCAATACCTCTGGCTGGAATACCCGCACGGCGTTTGATGTGTTCGTCCTTGCCAATCAGATGTACTGGGGAACCAACTCTGACTATGACGAAGCTGCCTGTGGCGTTGAGCAAGCGGCTGTTGACTTGGGATACACCAAGGCTGACGTTACTGCAGCCTTCAATACTGTCGGTGTTACCTGTGACGATACTCCTCCCCCCCCTCCCGGTGAATTAGAAAATGGTCAGTCTGTGGATGGCCTATCCGGCAGCTCTGGTGATGAACTTCATTACACTCTAGAAGTTCCAGCAGGAGCTACTGGCCTGAGCTTTGCTATGTCTGGCGGAAGTGGAGATGCAGATCTCTATGTACGCTTCGGCGCTGCTCCAACTACTTCCAGTTACGACTGTCGTCCTTTCAGCGGGGGCAATAATGAGACTTGTAATATAGACGATGCAGACGTGCAAGCAGGTACCTATTACGTCATGGTGCGCGGTTATAGTTCCTTCTCCGGTGTCAGCCTGGTAGGCAGCTTCACAGGTGACGACGGAGGTGGCAACTCAGACGGCTGGGAGGAAACTAACCTTTCCGGCTCTGCGAATGCATGGCAGCACTTCACCCTGGAGGTAGGCAGTGGTGCATCAACCTTGAATGCAACGATGTCAGGCGGTAGTGGTGACGCAGATCTCTATGTTCGCCATGGTTCAGCACCAACTCGCAATACCTGGGATTGCCGTCCATACAAGTGGGGCAATGATGAAAGCTGCAGCATCAGCAACCCGCAAAGCGGTACCTGGCATATCAGCATTCGTGGCTATCAGTCATACTCCGGTGTCACCCTGAGTGCTCAAGCAGAGTAAATATATCTGCTGAGGAGTTCGATTCCCTTGCCATACCAGCGGAACCGAACAATAAAAAAGGCAGCCATCAGGCTGCCTTTTTTCGCTTCAGGTTAGAGTCCCTAAGAACCACACTATTTGTGGCTGGGATCCTTCCAGTAATCCTTCACCGTATTCTTCATCTCTTTCGCCAATACGGTAATACCGAACAAGTTGGGCAGAGTCATAATGACAATGGCTACAGCGGATAGATTCCAAATAACAGTCGTATCCTCAATTGCCGCCCAGAAGAAGGCGATAACATACACAATTCTGTATGGCATAACCGCTTTGGGGCCAAATAGGTAGATCATGGAACGATCACCATAGTAAGACCATGCGATTGCGGTAGAGAAAGCGAACAGCAAAATTCCCAGGGTAACAATCAAGCCACCATACTCGCCGAAGAAACCGCGCTGGAAAGCCTTATTGGTAAGCGCCACTGAGTGCACCAGGGATTTCCCCCAAATATCCACATCTTCATTGGCGAACTTACCATCCACCACATTAAGTACACCGCTGAATTCATCTTCACCCACCCGGAAATCCAAGTCTTCAGCGATAGAGCGCGCATGGATCAAGGTAAAATCCTGAGCGTTTAGCGGGCGACCATCGGTTACAACCACCGAGCCATTATAGGGTTTCACATCGCTGGGCTGGCTACTGAGGTAGTTAAATAACTGCTTCACCTCCTCGGGGTTACCTTCATCATAACGCCCTTCCACTACATAAGTATCCGCACCCTCAAACAGGTTTTCATGTTTTTCGCTCCAGACACCGGAAGACAAGATTACCAGGCCGGTCAAGGTACAGATAATGATGGTATCGATAAATGGCTCGAGCAGGGAGACCATGCCCTCGGAAACAGGCTCATCGGCACGCGCAGCGGCGTGAGCAATCGGCGCAGAGCCCTGCCCCGCTTCGTTGGAAAAGAGGCCACGGTTTACACCACGGTTAAAGGCATAGGCGAAGCTGGCTCCCAAGAAGCCCCCTACTGCAGCGCTGCCAGTAAAGGCATCGCGGAAAACGGCCACAAAGGAGGGAACGATATTTTCTATGTTGTAGAAAATCACACCCAGTGCACCAATCACATAGATCAGCGCCATTGCAGGAACAATAGTGGAAGTCACCTTGGCGATTCGGGTAATGCCGCCAATAATCACCATACCCAACAGGATGGCGAGTACACCACCGGTCAGGGCTTTTTCAATACCAAAGGAGTCATGCATTGCCTGAGCAATATTATTCACCTGAGGCAGGCTTCCAGTACCGAAAGAGCAGATCACTGTAGCAATGGCAAACAAGACTGCCAGCCACTTCATATTGAGGCGGCGCTCCATATAGAACATGGGGCCACCAGCGTAGTAGCCATCTGCGGCTTTAATACGATACTTATGGGAGAGCGTTACTTCGACAAACTTGGTTGTCATACCCAGGAAGGCGGTCATCCACATCCAGAACAGTGCGGCCGGACCACCCAGGAAAATAGCAAGACCTACACCACCAATATTACCGGTACCCACGGTACCGGAAAGCGCGGTAGCCAGAGCCTGGAAGTGCGAGGTATCACCCGGATCACCAGGTTTATCGTATTTACCCTGGACGATCTTGATTGCGTGCCCGAAATAGCGAATTTGCGGGAACCCAAGATAAATGGTGAAAAAGAAACCTACCCCGAGCAACACCCAGGGAAACCAAGGTGCCGAACCGAGCATGCCGTCCAATGACAGCAGCAGTTGATTAAAGGAATCCAAGCTAACCCCCCACTCCTCTGAATTAATTCTGATTGTTTTATATACAGCAACAGCCGTAATTTGTTGCGCAGGTTAGCAGCTTACGCAGCACTAGAACAGTAAAGGGGCGTTAAACCGTTTGAAATGAAAAGTTTTGCCGGTAGGGAAACAAAGCAAATTGTCCGCCAGTGTGAACAAAAACTATATTGCTGCAACCTTCATAGCTACCATTGCGCAACTGATGTAAAAGCCCGTGAAAGGCTTTGCCGGTGTAGACGGGGTCAAGCAAAATTCCCTCGAGGCTGGCCACCTCATTGATTGTCTGGTAGACCTCAGGACCGGCTGCTCCATACCCAGGCCCGATAAAATTCGCATTTACATCAACCTCGAGAGATGAAAGATTGATCTCGTTTCCCGTCAAGCGGCTCCAGTGAAAGATATCCTCGCGAACTTTGTCCTCGAAGTAGGCTGCACTATCACATACTGCGTACCCGGTGACCTTCGTTTTAACTTGAAGCAACTGGCAACCCAGGGTCAAACCTGCCTGAGTTCCACCACTGCCGGTGGCACTTACAATATACTCTGGCTCAAAGCCTTGGCTGTGACAATCCTCTATTAGCTCCTGCGAAGCAGACAGGTACCCCCAAATCCCCAGCCCGTCACTAGCGCCAGTGGGAATACAAAGGGAGCGATGCCCCAGGCCCAGATATTCCTCTTGCCAATAAGCAAAGTTCCTTCCAAGTTCAGCTGTATATTCTTTGGGCGGATAGATAGATACTTTTGCACCAGCGAGATGGTCCAGAAGCAAGTTCCCATCCACTAAAGTATCAGGCTCTCCCCGCAAAATAAGGTGTACTCCAAGCCCTAGGCGCGCACCGACAAGTGCCGTTGTTCGACAGTGGTTGGATTGAATCCCCCCACAGGTAATCAAAGTGTCACAACCCCGGCTGAGTGCCTCTGCCGCTACAAACTCCAGCTTTCGCAGCTTGTTACCAGACATCCCAAATTCAGTCAGATCGTCCCTTTTTACCCAGATTCTGGGGCCACCAAAAGGAAGGGAGTAACGCTCACTGATTCGATCAAGAGGCTGCAGTGGTGTTGGCAGGTTGCCAAGACAAAGGCGCTCAGGCAACTCGACAGGCAGGCTTTTGGGCACAAGAGACTCCTTTTCTATGGACAGGGCTAATATTGGCGTCGTTGCTCTGTCTGTTTTTACAAAATTGCGGTCGTAGAAAGGGTTACTTAAAGACGAAAACAGCCTTCGTCATAATTCGAGTACCCACCTGAATTTTGTATAATTCTGAAAAGCCCATTATTTTTTGGATTATCGCGGGCTTCGATTCACGCTGACTATTAGCTTGCACTGCTCTTCCAAAAGATTTTTTCTATAAGGGATAACATAGAGTGCAAAGAATCAATCTCACAGAAACGAGAAAGCCCGGCAATCGCCGGGCTTTCTCAACTGGACAATTGTAAGATCAAGCCAAAAGGCTATCAGATCTTTTTAATTGTGCCTTTTGGCAAAACAGCGTGAACTGCCACTTTCTGGAATTTCAAGGACATGTTGTCCGCAACTTCCAGAACAATGTAGTCCTCATCCACCTTATCAACACGACCGAGCATACCACTGCTCATCACCACTTCATCACCTTTTTTCAGGGCACCAACCAGCTCCTGGTGCTCCTTTTGACGCTTGCGTTGAGGGCGAATAATAAAAAACCACATGAACGCGAACAGGCCTGCAAACATCAGCAAGGTAATCATTGGATTACCTTGTGGTGCCGGCGCTGCCTGCTGTGCCATCGCAGAGGGAATAAAAAAGCTCATGCAAAACCTCAAAGAGTCAGCCTATAAAATTGCCGCCAACTCTAACGGGTTTACCCCGTCGAGGCAACGGATCGGGCCGACCAGAGCAAGATCGGCCAAACCAATTTCCACTTAAAAGCGCTGGCGAACCTGGCGTCGATAGCCAGTAGGCGACATACCGGTCCAACGTTTAAAAGCGCTGGTAAAGCTGGTTCTGTCGGAGAAATCCAGAATCCTTGAAATTCCATCAACACTGAGCGCAGTATCCTTCAGGAAGTGCACTGCATGGCGAAAACGCACATGATCGCGCAGTGAGGCGAAGCTCAGATTGTGCTCTTGTAAACGACGCTGCAGTGTCCGGGTAGACATGCTTAAGTCGGAAGCAACGGGGCGAATTGCGAGAGAGGCCTTACCGATGCGCTGCTCAAGCACATCGATCACTCTGGCAGCAATGCCAAAGCTGGTAGCCTCGGGGGGAGCCAGCAGCTGGTCGAGGATATTCGGATCACCGGATATCCTAGCCTGCTGAAGGGATTTATCTTCAGAGAGCGAAGTCTGGTCGGGCTGAGTATGGTTCATCGAGCTGCTCCTTTTGAGTTCCGTGAGCCGCAGTTATTTTTCTATGTCCGCATCAAGCGAATCCCGATTGCCCCTGCCCACTCCAACACCAACTTCTTCAGCGGGCTACCACTCGATGCGGGATGCACCAAAAACAGACATCGAATCCTTCACAGAGATGTACAATTTTTAAACTAACCGCTCCGGCAATACCCCACAGAGACACACTCTCTCGCCGGCGCACCTTTCCTTTACAACGACCAGTATAGACCAAGAATTGAGAATGCAAGGGACGACAGCGGTTTTTTTCATCTTATTGTGCTGTATAGGGCAGAAATACATGGCTGCAGTGCTCGTTTTCCATGCCAAACACCAAAAAGCAGGGCCCAGAGGCACCCAGAGCACCCGCTAAACTATCACTTACGCCGAATTAACTAATCAAGGTTCTCCCCAATCCAGTTAAGGACATCCTCGCTGTGAGTCTTGGTTTTGACTTTATCAATGATATGACGCAAGCGGCCGGTCTGATCAATAATAAAGGTAGTTCTGATCAACCCCATATATTCCTTACCCATAAATTTCTTCAAGCCCCAACAGCCATACTTGTCCGCGATCTTGTGATCTTCATCAGACAGGAGATCAAAATTGAGTTCGTGCTTGTCGATAAAACGTTGCAGCTTGGCTTCTGGATCCGGGCTGACTCCGAGAACCACGGTATTAAGTTTTTCAAAGTCACTACTACTATCGCGGATACCACAGGCTTGGGTGGTACAACCTGGCGTCAGAGCTTTCGGGTAGAAATAAAGCACAACATTACTTTTGTCACGAAAGTCTTTAAGAGAAACCTTCTCACCACTTTGGTTGGTAAGAGTAAAAGCCGGTGCTAAATTGCCGATTTTGGGAAAAGCCATAAGAAATCCCCTGGGGAGTAGTTACAAATATTGTCGGGGATTATATCGAAAAGTGGATAAGGAGGACGCCAGTACTGCTGAGAAATCAGAATTGACGTAAATGAAACTCCTGCTCCTTGCGAGCAATGATACCGATCCGACCCAGCTTCTGTACCAGCTCAGCCTTCTCCGCATCAGTGAGGAACTCCCCCACTTCCAGGCAGCCCTCAGGCCCACTGAAGCTCACTTTGGCCGGTTCAGCGGAGCTCGCCCCCATACGAACAAGAAGGGCCAGCTTATCTCGGGAAAACTCGCGGTGGTAAACACTCTGCTGCCTAAAGCCCTTACAGCAATCAAAAACCACCTGCTCATTATTAATTCGTATAACCTCACGACGTGTTCCCTCCATGCACACGTAGGCAAACAAAACCCCCAACAGCAGGATCTCAAGGCCGGCAAATGGCAGGATCATCCAGGCTCCAGCAAAGGCAAAGGCAAAGCTAATGCCCAAGGAGACTGCAACAAGAGAGAAAAACACCCATAAGTTGCCAGAAACCGACAGGGATTGATTCGGCTGTAAGAGAATACAGGCACAGCGGGAGGAGTGGCGGCCGACTTCTGTGACCATAGCAAACGCTTCCGACAAACACTTAACAATCAGTGTAGTGCCAGCATCCCAAGCCCACATCCGGCGGGCGACTCATTGGTTCAACCTTTAAGTCACACCATAAAAAAACCCGCACTAGCTGTGCGGGTTTTTAATGCCACCCTGTCTAACGACAGGCTGTCAATTCATTGCGATTATGGCAGCAGGTGAGCTACTGCATCACGCTCTTCCGCCAGCTCCTGCTCTGTAGCAGCCATTTTCTCGCGGGAGAATTCGTTGATTTCTACGCCTTGCACGATTTCCCAGTCGCCGCCTTTACAGGTGCAAGGGAAGGAGTAAATCAAACCTTCTTGAATATCATAGGAACCATCGCTGTAAACAGCCATGCTGGTCCAATCACCTTCAGCAGTACCCAACGCCCAATCGCGCATATGGTCAATAGCGGCGTTAGCCGCGGAAGCGGCAGAAGATGCACCGCGTGCCTTGATGATAGCGGCACCGCGCTGCTGCACGGTTGGGATAAAGTCGTTCTCGTACCAGTCTTGCTCCACTTTATCCATTGCCGGGGTGCCAGATACTTTAACCTGGTGAAGGTCTGGATACTGAGTGGAGGAATGGTTGCCCCAGATGGTCATGTGGGTAATGTCATTAACACTGGACTCAGTCTTATTGGCCAGTTGCGACAATGCGCGATTATGGTCCAGACGGGTCATAGCGGTAAAATTGCGTGGATCCAGGTCCGGCGCATTGCGCTGGGCAATCAAGGCATTGGTATTAGCCGGGTTGCCAACAACCAGAACTTTTACGTTGCGAGAGGCAACATCGTTCAGGGCCTTGCCCTGCGCGGAAAAAATTGCAGCGTTGGCTTCCAATAAGTCCTTACGCTCCATACCCGGTCCACGGGGGCGCGCACCTACGAGCAGAGCGTAGTCAGCGTCTTTGAACGCAACAGTAGCGTCATCGCTCTGTACAATACCCGCGAGCAGCGGGAAAGCACAGTCTTCGAGCTCCATGGCAACGCCTTTTAGCGCTTCCAATGCCGGAGTGATTTCCAACAGCTGCAAAATAACTGGTTGATCTTTACCCAGCATCTCGCCGGAAGCAATACGGAACAGCAGCGAATAGCTGATCTGACCGGCGGCGCCGGTAACAGCAACACGAACAGGTGCTTTCACGATAGTTCTCCTCGTTTGTAAGCGGCCGCATTATAGGGCCTCGTGTGCAAATTTCACCTCAAGCGATAGAATTACTGGCTCAATTTCTTGGTGAATTTCTTTATCGTCCAACCAACGCATTAAAAGAACGATTATGCCAGTGCAATTTCTCGATAACGCTCTTGTAGAGAGCAATAGACCTGGTCACTGTAATCCGCCGCAGAAGGATCGAGCTGCCCGGCAATTTCTGCCAGGTGTTCATTGTCTTCTCGACCAGCCCAGTTCTTTATATAAGTGCCTTCTTTATAACCGTTATCCTGACGAAAACGGTTGAGTACATTTTTACCAACATATCGCTGGTACAGTTCAGCAAAGGGCATTGCCACATCTGCAAGTAATTGTGCAAAACCACCCAGATCGAACTGCTTACTGGCCAAAGTATTGAGCGTGAAAGATTCCAGGTTCTCGCGAAAATCACCTGGGGCCCGCAATCCCTTTTCTATTTCACCCAGCATAGTTTCAGCCACTTTCTCAGGTGACCCCTGCTGCAACTCCAGGCTAAGACCAAAGTGCCAAATATCTACCAGCTCAAGCTTTACTTGGTCGATTTCCGGCTGTTGTTTTTTCCACCACTTCCAGCCATAGTGATCAAGTAACTCTGCACTCTCTACCCAGATCGCCCGGTACCAGGCAAAATTCTGGGCCCGCCAATTTTCATTGACCACGGTATTAATTTCATCTTGCAGGGTCAGCATGACCTGCAACTGCTGCTTCATCATTCGGGTACTTCCTATAGTCGGGATCAGGCTAGGCTGCCCGCGGGAATAATCTGAAAAAGTTTTCTGTAGTTATTTCAGCCAGCTGTTCGTAGGGGATGCCACGCAATTCGGCAATAAATTCTGCCACCTCACGCACATAAGCTGGAATATTGGCTTTGCCCCGGTAGGGAACCGGCGCTAAGTAAGGAGAATCAGTCTCCACCAGCAAGCGGTCCAGTGGTAGCTTACGCGCAACATCGCGCAGCTCCCCAGCATTCTTGAAGGTGACAATACCAGACAGAGAGATGTAGTAGTTAAGATCCAAGGCGGATCTTGCCATCTCCCAGTTTTCAGTGAAACAGTGCAGTACACCAGCTGTTTCCAGGTTTCCATGTGTACGGATCAAATCGATAGTATCTTCACGTGCATCGCGGGTATGCACAATTACCGGTAATTGCGCACTCCCTGCAGCCTGTAAATGGGCGATAAAACTCTGCTGCTGAACATCTTTGGTTTCTGTACTGTAATAGTAGTCAAGGCCGGTCTCTCCCAACGCTACCACATTGGGACGTTCGGCCATTGCTATCAACTTGTCAACACCGGCCAAACCAGATTCCACATCGAGCGGATGGATACCTACCGAACAGACAACATCGCGGTAGCGAGAAGCGATTTCAACAACTGCGTCGACATTATCGAGGCTGATGCCAACACAAAGGAACTTACCAACACCACGATCGCGCGCCAATTCAAGCACCGCATCGAGGTCACCATCAAATTTATCGAGCTTTAACCTGTCCAAGTGACAGTGAGAATCTACGAGCATGTGTAAGTTACAACGTATGAGTGGGTCGGCTGGACTCAAGCGTACCGGCCAAATAGGTTTCTATCTTGTTTTGCGCAATATTATCTTTATCGCCAAACTGAACCCCAATCCCGGGAGTTCTGTTACCCTGGGCTCCATTCGGAGTAATCCAAATCACCTTACCTGCCACCGGGATCTTTTCCGGCTCATCCATTAGGCTCAGCAGCAGGAACACTTCATCGCCAAGACTGTAAGATTTATCGGTACTGATAAATAAGCCACCATTCTTCACAAAGGGCATATAAGCCGCGTAGAGAACTGACTTGTCTTGAATCTTCAGCGATAGGATGCCGTTGCGGGCACCGCCTCCCATGGCTTTCATGCTCAACCTCAATGTTCTTCAATGATGCGCTAACTTATCTGAGCGTACTGATTCTGTCCAGAAACAGCGCTTTTTCATCTTTTTCGCACCTGTAATTATAAATTTGCAACCTACTGAAAAGCGGCACTAGACAGTAAAGAGCCTTGCCCAGCGAATCATCAACTCCTCAAGCAGCAGGCGACGATTGGGGTTAGCCCCGCTCTTTAACCCTTTGCGCGCTTGCAGTAGGTGATCATAGAACCCAAAGAGAGGACGCAAACCCTCCTCCCCACCACCAGGTAAACGCTGTAAAAGCGCCATTAATTGGGCATCACCGGTCAAATCACAACTGCGTACCTGGGCCATTTGCGAGATCCACTGCTGCCAAAACTGCAGAAGCTGCTCTATTTCTGTGCACTCCGGAGGAGCCTCCCAACGCCCGGCAACTGCAACAGCACTGGCGCGCCCTTCAGCAATACTCGTGAGCTCCCGCAGGAACTTTTCACGTACTTCACGGGCTTGGGGCTCTGCCAACTCAGCCGCCAACAGGGGCGCACCACCAGACAGAGCCAGCGCACGCCGTGCCAGCTGTTCTTCCAGGCCTTGATTGTGCAGCCACTGCAAAGCCACTTCCTCTGCTGGAGAGGGAAAAGTAATCGACTGACAACGGCTGCGGATCGTTGGCAACAGCCCAGAAGGAGAATCACTAATCAGCAAAAAAATAACCGATGCCGCCGGTTCTTCAAGATTTTTTAGCAGGGCATTAGCAGCATTGATATTCATCGCTTCCGCCGGTGCCAGCCAGACCAACCGCGCCCCACCGCGGCCACTAGTTCGCGAGACAAAATCACCCAATTGGCGAACCTGCTCCACCTTAAGTGGAGAACCGGCTTTTTCCGGTTCTATTCTCAGGAAGTCTGGGTGGGAACCAGCCTGCCACAAGCGGCAATCTTTACAGCCTCCGCAAGCCTGGCCACCCTGCGGTTGTTCACACAACACCAACGCAGAAAAAGCTTCAGCAAATGCGCGTTTACCCAGGCCAGCCTGCCCTGTTAGCAGTAAAGCATGTGGGCAGCGCCCTGCCCGCCACTGGGCTCCAATGCGCTGCCACTGCAAGGCCTGCCAGGGCAACAGCTCGGGGATAGGTATATGTTGAAATGTTTCAGACACTGACAATTGCCAAGTTTAGATCCAGGAAATTTTTTTAAATGAACACGCCCACTTTGCCAAAGAAAGCGGATATCCGAATCAAATCAGCAGGCGCTCCAGCTCCTGACCAAGATCCCGCTGGACCTGCTGCAGGGGCTGTCCGGCGTCAATGATGGCGTAGCGGGAAGGTGAAGCCTCGGCACGTTTGCGATAGGCGTGACGCACTCGTTGAAAGAAGCCCAAATGCTCACTTTCAAAACGATCGGCAGCACCGGTATTCGCTGCTCGTTGCAAGCCAATCTCCGGATCGAGGTCCAAAAGCAATACTTTGTCGGGACGCAATGTACCCTGTACAGTATTTTCCAGTTGTTCAATCAGTGGCCGGTCCAGTTGGCGACCACCACCCTGGTACGCATAAGTGGCATCTGTAAAGCGATCACAGATTACCCACTCACCACGCTCCAGCGCAGGTAGGATCACCTGGGCCAGATGTTGGGCACGTGCTGCGAACACCATCAGCAGCTCAGCGGTCGGATTCACAGGCTCTTCACGCTTCGCCAGGAGCAATTCTCTCAACTGTTCTGCCAAAGGCGTACCGCCAGGCTCACGGGTTTGAATAAACGGAATATTACGGTCTGTTAACCATTGGGTAATAAATTTCAGGTTGGTAGATTTACCAACACCTTCACCCCCTTCCAGGGTTATAAATTTTCCGCGCGACACTGTAACTAATTTCCTTTTGCTGGACTGGAGCGGTAATCCGCTCGTCGCTTCAGCTGATACTCTCGCACTGCACGGTTGTGCTCTGTCAGAGTTGTCGAAAAATGATGGGAGCCATCCCCCTTCCCCACAAAGTAAAGACTCCTGCCCGGCTTCGGGTTTAATGCAGCCCTAATAGCTGCACGTCCAGGCAAAGCAATCGGTGTAGGTGGAAGCCCATCGATTACATAAGTATTGTAAGGAGTCGATTGGCGCAAATGGGCGCGGGTAAGATTACCATCATAATCCTCTCCCAGCCCATAAATCACGGTGGGGTCTGTCTGCAACCTCATTCCCTTGTGCAACCGGCGAACAAAAACCCCCGCAATCTCGCTGCGCTCGGAAGGCTGCCCGGTTTCCTTCTCTATCAGCGAAGCCATAATCAGTGCCTCGTAGGGGGACTTGTAAGGAAGGTCATCCCCTTTAGCCTGCCACTCTTCCTCAAGAACCTGCCGCATTCGCTCATAAGCTTCTCGCAAGAGTTCGATATCGGTAGTACCGGATCGGTAAACATAAGTATCCGGGAAGATCCACCCTTCCACAGCGCCTTCGTCAAGCCCCAGTGCTTTAGCTGCAGCGCTGACAGTTCTGCCCGCTTCAGATTTTACAATATTCCGCCCGGACCTGATTTTTTCCAGGGCTTGTCGAAACGTCCAGCCCTCAACCAGAGTCACCCGGTAACTGGTGACCTCTCCTCTATTCAGGCGCGCAATCAGATCCATAGCAGTGCTACCGTGGGGCACCAGATATTCCCCGGAGTGAATATCGGTTTTACCTTCCCAGTAGGCGTAGGCGAGAACCAGGCGCGGCCAGTTGATTACACCTTTGATCTTCAATTCCCGGAGGGTTTTCGAAAGACTACCGCCCTTTTCTACCTGCAACTGTAAACCGCTTTCCTGCAGCTGAAGCGGTGTCGCCAAGGCTGCCTGCAGCACCCATGCAGAAGCTGCCACCAGCACGCACGCCAGGAGAACGCTGGCAAAAAAGGCCTTCCATAACTTACCGAGGGCGCCGGCCCGCTTTTTCTTCACCACAATGCTTCCACGATCAACTGCTGTAACCTCCGCGCACCAGGTCCTATCGACCAACTTTTATAGCCAATAATCTCGACAACAGGTATTACTCCGCGAACACTGTTGCACAGGACCACTTCATCTGCCTCACAAAATGTCTCGATGTTCATATCCTGCTCCTGCCACCGGATATGACCGGAAAGCCAATCCAGCATAACCCCATGAACACCACACCTGGTCAAATTTGGAGTTACCCAAGTATTTCCAAATCTCGCCAAGAGATTACAGCGCAGGCTCTCAATTACTCGGCCCGAATCATCAAATATCAAACCGTCGAGGCGTTCACCATCAGGCAGCTCGGCTCTCGCAGCATTATATCGACTGCGATCCAAAAATTTGCAGCCCAAGTTCTTACTTTCCGAGCTGAGCAGCCTAGTGCGGCAAGGATACAGGCGAGCACCAAGCTCCTCTTCAAGACCTCGCATCAGGGGCAGGAAAGCTAAGTCCCAGCACTCACGCCCATCGACAAACCCTACACGAAGTCGTGCAACTGCTGCATTTTGACTACATTTAGCAGCCAATTTTTTAATAAAGCGGTCAATATCAGAAAGAAGCAGTGCGCTGAGGGCAGAGCTGCGTACCAGCCGAGATCGGTGTAGAGACCACAGCGGCAGACTTCCGTTGTGACAACGCATGGTTTCTAGGATTCCATTTGCATAGTCACTATCGGGCACCAGTTCGCTAGCCCGGCGCCCTTTTCGGTAGAACTGCGGCAACTTGGACATACTCTCCTCGGGGTGAGAGTTGCCCGCCCTACGGCGGGCAGGCAGGGTCAGATTCGCTTAAAAATCAGCGAGCCATTAGTGCCACCAAACCCGAAGGAGTTGGATAACACAGACTCAATGGCTGTTGGCTGCGCCTCTTGGGGCACTAAATTAATATCGGCGCACGCCTCATCTGGTTCATAGAGGTTCATCGTGGGCGGGGCTATTTGGTCACGTAGCGCCAACACAGAGAATACCGCTTCGATCGCACCGGCAGCGCCCAAAAGGTGACCTGTCATAGACTTAGTGGAGCTAACAGCTAGTTTTTCAGTGTTACCTGCAAAAACCTTCTGAACAGCCTCGATTTCCGCTTTATCCCCCAGAGGAGTGGAGGTGCCATGGGCATTGATATACTGGATCTCATCAGCATTCATGCCTGCATCCTTGAGCGCATTCTGCATAGATAGCGCCGCACCCGCACCATCTTCCGGTGGCGACGTCATGTGGTGGGCATCACCACTCATACCAAAACCGCTCAATTCCGCATAGATATTCGCACCACGTGCTTTGGCATGCTCATACTCTTCCAGCACAAGTACTGCAGCCCCCTCACCCAGAACAAAACCATCCCGGCCTTTGTCCCAAGGACGGCTGGCAGTTTGGGGATCATCGTTACGTGTCGAGAGCGCCCTAGCTGCACAGAATCCACCGAGCCCGACAGGAGTGGTCACCATTTCTGCACCACCACACACCATCACATCGGCATCACCATACTGAATCGTACGCATGCCAAGGCCCAACGCATGAGTGCCTGTTGTACACGCCGTGGTCACCGCAAGGTTCGGCCCACGCAGGCCGTACTTAATAGACAGATTACCAGCGACCATATTAATAATGGCACCAGGCACAAAGAAAGGCGATACGCGGCGAGGCCCCTTCTCCGCAATTAACATCGCATTGTCTTCGATGGCCATAATGCCACCCATTCCGGAGCCAATGCAGGTCCCCATGCGCTGGGCACCCTCGCCACTCACCTCCAGACCACTATCCTGCATAGCCTGGATACCTGCAATCAAACCGTATTGCAGAAAAGTATCCATCTTGCGCGCATCTTTCGCGGGCATATAAGGAGTGGGATCGAAATCTTTTACCGTAGCTGCAAAGCGGGTTGAGAAAGCTGAAACATCAAAGGTTTCTATCGGAGCTACGCCAATGGCCCCCTTCAGAATGCCAGACCAAGTTTCTCCTACGGTGTTACCCAACGGGCTGACTACGCCCATTCCGGTTACAACAACTCTTCTGTGCGACACTGCGGTCCCCCCGAAACTCTTGCGGCCGCTGCACTCCCCCCGTACGGTGAGGGAAACAACATTCGGCCAGCAGTCACAATTCCATAGTGCTCATAAAAAGAGAGCCGCGCTATGTAACATAGAACGGCTCTCAGAATCGCTTGGCTACGTACAGACACTATGCTGTTCGCGCCTAAACTACCCAGCAGGAATTAACCAAGGTTGTCCTTGATATAATCCATTGCCAGCTGAACAGTAGTGATTTTTTCGGCTTCTTCGTCAGGGATTTCAGTTTCGAATTCCTCTTCCAAAGCCATAACCAGCTCAACTGTGTCGAGTGAGTCCGCGCCCAGATCTTCAACAAAAGAGGCTTCAGGCTTTACGTCTTCTTCCTTCACGCCCAGTTGTTCAGCAACGATCTTTTTAACGCGCTCTTCAATGCTGCTCATGATTCAATTTAACTCCTAGTGGGTAAAAATCTGTTTTAGTCGTTATTGTTATTTCACCAACTTAATTGACGGTGATAACGACCGGCTCACACAGCTTTTGGATAATTCAGAGGCCATTGTACCCCAAGTTTTTAGGGATGTAATGTACGGCCCTGCACCACCATCAGCAAATAACAAAATACTCCTAAAATCAATGAGTTAAAGAAGTATTTTTAAACAAACATCAGGTCATATACATGCCGCCATTGACATGAATTGTCTCACCAGTGACATATCCTCCGGCATCGCTTGCCAGGAAGGCTACCACAGATGCGATTTCTTCGGGCTGACCAAGACGGCCCAAGGGGATTTTACCAAGTAGCGCTTCGCGCTGAGCTTCTGGCAACACCTTGGTCATATCTGTATCAATAAAACCCGGAGCCACAGTATTTACGGTAATTCCACGAGAACCAATCTCGGCTGCAAGGGACCGCGCAAAACCAGCAACACCCGCTTTAGTAGCCGCATAATTGCTTTGTCCGGCATTACCCATGCTACCGACTACAGAGCTGATATTAATAATTCGCCCCCAGCGAGCCCTGGTCATATCCCGCAAGCAGGTTTTGGTCATACGAAAAACTGCAGATAAGTTAGTTTCAACAACAGAATCCCACTCATCGTCCTTCATGCGCATCAGCAGGTTATCTTTAGTGATACCTGCGTTATTTACCAAAATCGTTGGCACGTCAAAGTCATTCTTTATGGCAGCATGAAGTCCGGCAATACTCTCCGCACTGGTAACATCAAGCACCATACCAGCTCCCTTGATGCCCTTTTCAGCAAAGCGCGTGCTAATTTTTTCAGCACCGCCTTCACTGGTGGCAGTGCCGACCACTGTTGCCCCCAGGCTACCCAACATATCTGCAATTGCCGCACCAATACCGCGGCTGGCACCGGTAACCAGGGCTACTTTGCCCTCCAGGGAAATCATTAGGCTCATACTCGCTTTATCCTTATTCAACCAATGGCAGTCGCCAAAACACTACTCAGACCGCTGTAGCTCTCAGTGCCTCATTGAAATTACTGGGGCTGTCGATGTTGTGGCAAGCAACACTGCGATCAATACGCTTTGTCAATCCAGCCAGCACCTTGCCTGGCCCACACTCAACCAACTGCGCAGCGCCATCGGCGATAATCTTGCGGGTACATGCAGTCCAGCGTACCGGGCGATAGATTTGCTCAATCATTAGAGCCTTAATTGCGGCAGGATCCGATTCAACTCCCGCATGCACATTGTGCACAACCGGAATTTCAGGTGTGTTAAATTCCGCCGCTTCAATCTGGGGAGCAAGCTTCTCCGCCGCTGGGCGCATCAACTCTGTGTGGAACGGGGCACTTACCGGCAGGGACATTGCTTTCTTAGCGCCGGCAGCCTTGCAGGCCTCTATAGCACGATCAACCGCTGCGCTATTGCCGGCAATCACTATTTGCCCAGGAGAGTTGTAATTTACAGCGGAAACCACCTCACCTTCTGCAGCACTGGCACAAGCAGCTTCCACAGCCTCATCTTCGAGACCTATCACTGCAGCCATAGCACCTGTACCCACAGGAACCGCTTCCTGCATCAAACGACCGCGCTCCCGAACAAGATGCACTGCATCTTTAAAGACCAGCACTCCAGCACAAACCAGGGCAGACCACTCCCCCAGGCTATGCCCCGCCATACGAGCAGGCTGGGCTCCCCCACGGGCACGCCACAGGCGATACAGGGCTACACTGGAAGTCAAAAGAAGAGGCTGGGTGCGCTGAGTGAGATTGATCGCCTCTTGCTCACCGTTCTGGCAGAGATCCCACAGATCATAACCAAGAACCTCTGAAGCTTCGGCGAAAGTGGCCTGGATTTCGGGAGCCTCTTGAGCAATCTCAGAAAGCATACCGATCTTCTGAGATCCCTGCCCCGGAAAGACAAATGCAAGCGCAGCATTGGTCATAAGATATCCTTAAACCTATTTGGCAAATTTCAGTAGGAGGGGGAACGTACTTCCTACCCCATTTCCTTTGAGTTTCGCTCGCCAGCCTGGGCCATAGCGGCACCAACCTTGGCGGCCAGGTTGGCATCAGCACATTCCTTCGCCGTCACCATTGCCCGGTAAAAAGCCTCGCTACTGGCTCCTCCGTGACTTTTGATCACGTTGCCCTTCACCCCTACAAAGCTGGCGCCATTATAGCGAGCGGGTTCCACCTGTGTACGCCATTTTCGCAACAGCTTTATGGCTAATTGGCCAAAAAAACGCTTGAAACACCCCTTTTTCTCGATAGTGAACGCTTTTTGACCCATTAGTCGAATCACACCCTCAGCGGACTTCATCGCCACATTTCCCATCAACCCATCGCAGACAACCACATCGACAGAACCGGTAAATATGTCGTGCCCTTCCACAAAGCCCACATAGTTGACCTCTGGATCCGCCTCAAGCAGCTCTGAAGCGCGACGAATCTCAGCAGTCCCTTTGTGTGCCTCCGAGCCAATATTCAGTAAAGCGACCTCAATACTCTCGCGGGGGATAGCCGTATGAATGTGCTGAGCTTCAATACCCATACGCGCAAACTGCAACAAATCTTCCGCGCTACAACCAACATTCGCACCGAGGTCCAAAAGATAGCAGGAGCCGTGGCCGGAAGGGACCGATTTGCCCAGCGCGGGCTTTCGAACGCCATCAATATTACCCAGTATGCTACGACTAAGGGCCAACAGCGCGCCGGTATTTCCCGAGGTAACCATAGCCTGGGCATCACCACTGGCAACCGCCTTCAAGGCCTCTGCCATAGTGGAGCCACGCTTGCGTCGCACGGCCTGCAGCGGATTACACTCTTGCGTAACAACCTGGGCGCAATCGACTATTTCAAGACGGTTAGAAAATCGGGTTTTGTGAAACTCAAGGATCAGAGTCTCAAGCTGCGCGCGAGGGCCAAATAACTTCAGCTGCGCATTGGGGAAATTTTGAAGAAATCTAATACAGGCCGGAACGACAGAGCGGGGACCTAAGTCCCCGCCCATTGCATCCACGGCCAATCGCAATTGGCTGGACAAGGCTTACTCTTCTTCGGAGCCGCCGCCGATTTCAATCACCTTGCGACCGCGGTAGAAACCGTCTTTGGTCACGTGGTGGCGACGATGCTTCTCACCGGTGGTAGGGTCCACAGAGAGAGTTGCACCAGCACCCAGGGCGTCGTGAGAACGGCGCATGCCGCGACGGGAACGAGTCTTCTTGTTTTGTTGAACAGCCATTGCTAGCTCCTAAAATAAACAAATTTCACTGGAACCGGGGCGCCTACCGGCGAGCCCAAACTCCTCGAATAAATCTAGGACTTACCCGAAGAACCCTTCAACTGCTCCAGCACTTTAAAGGGGTTTTCTCGTTGCTCACCCGCCTCCGCTTTCTCCTCACCAATATGAAAACTGTCCCTGGAGACGCATTCCTCATCGTGATAAGCCACCATCGGCAGATTGAGCAAAATTTCATCTTCAAGGATCTGGTGCAGGTTTAGCTCCTCGCTTTCCTGGATCACCGGATCCAGATCCTTGGGGAGGGCTTTACCCTGCTCCTCAGACCAAACGATACCCCAGCAAAACTGTGCCTCAATCTGCTCACGCACTGGGTGCAGGCAGCGCTGGCACAGCAGCTCAACAGTACACGACACTTTGCCGTTTACAGTGAGATGACCTTGCAGATCGCGCCCAAATTGCAATTCAGACACGACCTCCCCATCCACAGATTCCACGGCTGTACGCAGTCGATCCAGTGGTTCCCACGGCAAAATACCGTCTAAATACTGTTCACGCTGCACCAATTTCCGAGCATCAATGCTCTTTGGTAATACTGATTTTGAGGGGGCTATCGACATAAGCGCGCAATTCTATGGACTCACTCTACCCTTGTCAAAACAATTAAGGCGCTGCAGTATCGCGCGGTCACAAACTTCGACCAATCAATTACGGAAACACCCCCTGGAATGTCTCTTTCACTGATACTGGCCTCAAGCTCCCCCTACCGCAGAGCATTACTAGGGCAATTGCACCTCTCCTTTGAACATATTGCACCCCAGATAAATGAGGAGGCAAAACCCGGGGAGAGCGCCAACGCTTTAGCCCTGAGGCTCGCTGAGGAAAAAGCTCACGCACTGGCGCCAAAGAACCCTCAATCGCTGATTATTGGCTCCGATCAGGTAGCAGAGTGCAATGGCCGCATCCTGAGCAAGCCAGGTAACCGCGAACGGGCAATCACCCAACTCCGCGCCTGCTCCGGCAACAAAGTTACCTTCTTTACCGGGTTATCCGTACTTAACAGTACGACCAAGAGACAACTGAGCTCAGTAGAAATCTACACCGTTTACTTCCGTCAGCTCGGTATGGAGCAGATAGAGCGCTATATAGATCTGGAGGAGCCCTACGATTGCGCGGGCTCATTCAAAGTTGAAGGGCTAGGTATCACGCTCTTTGAAAAACTAGAGGGCTCAGATATCAACACTCTGGTGGGCCTCCCCCTGATTCGCCTGGTAGATTTCCTTGGTGAATTCGGCATCAGCCCACTAGCACCAGCAACTAGGGAACCAAAGGCGGCCAGCTAAGCAGGCCTGAGAACTCATCAATTATGGCCTTGGGCCGACATTCCCGCAGCCTGGTAGGACAGTGGGCGCCATAACTAACACCGATGGACGGCATCTCAATAGCCGCTGCCATGTCCAAATCGTAAACCGTATCACCAACCATGACAGCTTCCTCAGCCTTATGGCCGGTTTCAGACAGCAACTCGCTTAGCATCAGTGGATCAGGCTTGGAGGCAGTCTCATCGGCACAGCGACTAGCGACAAACAAATGCCCCAGTCCATGCTCTTTGAACTCGCGATTGAGGCCCCGGCGACTTTTACCTGTCGCCACTGCCAGCTGATGTCCGGCACAAAGCAGCTTATCGAGGGTATCCAACACCCCATTGAAAAGCGGCAAGGGTTCCACCCTCGCAGCCATCCACTCCTCTGAATAAAACTGCCGCAAAGCCAGCTTATCCTCACTTACAGCTTCAGGGAAAAGTGTTGCCACAGCCTCCGGCAGGCCGAGTCCGATAATATTGCTTACCGCCTCAGGTGCCAGGACCGGCAACCCTACCCGCTCAGCCGCTCGCAACATGCAAGCGACAATACGCGACTCAGAATTACAAACTGTGCCATCCCAATCGAGAATAACCAACATACAACCAGCAGACCTATTCTTCCCGCAATTTCTTCAACAACGCCTCTAACTCGCCAGGCAGGGGCGCTTCAACATGCACCCTCTCACCGCTGGGGAGCGAACAACGGACCGAAGCGGAGTGGAGAAACAGACGCTTTAGCCCGCGGGAGCGAAACTCCCGGTTTGTGACATCTGGGGTATATTTAGCATCCCCAGCTAAAGGGCAACCCACAAACTGTGCGTGAACCCGGATCTGGTGAGTACGCCCGGTCACTGGCACCGCCGAAACCAAAGTGGCCGCCTTGAAACGTTCAAGCAACTGAAAGCGTGTCTCTGAGGGCTTACCCTCAGGGTGTACTGACACCATACGCTCCCCACTCTTTAGGGTGTTTTTACGCAGGGGAGCCTCAACCAACCGCCGACCTCGAGGCCATTTGCCCACGGCCAGCGCCAGATAAGACTTGCCTATCTGGCCGTTACGCAATTCTGACTGCACATGCTGCAAAATGGCACGCTTGCGCGCCACCATAATGGCACCACTAGTATCACGGTCGAGACGGTGTACCAACTCTATAAAGCGACTCTGCGGATACATCTGCCGCAACACCTCAATCAAGCCGAGGCGCACGCCACTGCCGCCATGCACCGCAAGGCCTGCAGGCTTATTGATCACCATTAACCCATTATCATCATATAGTATGGATTCTTTCACCAGCTGGCGCAGCTGCTCTCCTGCAACAGGGGCCGGAGTTTGCTCGGCTGCACGGATTGGCGGCACACGTACCACATCCCCCGCCACCAACTTGTATTCCGCCTTAACCCGTCCTTTATTTACTCTTACCTCACCCTTGCGCAGGATTCGATAGATTCTTGAACGGGGCACACCTTTAAGGCGCGCCTGTAAAAAGTTGTCAATCCTTTGCCCTGCCAACTCATCCGGCACAGTTAAAAACTGCACGCCGCCAGAAGGGTTCCAGGTATCAGAGGGGCTATCGGCCTCAGCCGGTTTTTGGGGAGGTATACTTCGCATGACGCGCATCATAGCGCCGCAGCAGGGACAATTGAAGCACCCTCCTGCCCGTGCTATATTCGGCCGGCCTGAATTCCGCTGGTTTTCGGCCACTGGCAACTTCCCACATGAAGAGACAGCCATGGCTTCAGAGAAAATACCGCTGTTCGGCCGGTGCGCGGGAATGCCGCGTCATTGATAGAAACTTAGCTGATGAGTGCCTCCCAAAACGAGAACCCTATGGGGGCCTCAGCAGCAAAACAGCCCACTGTTAGGTGGGTAAATATCGCGAAGGTAAGACGGGCCGTGACCCGCAGCGCTTGAAAGGACGACTCATAAACTTGCGTCCCGCTTTGTAGAAAATAATGCCAGCGACCGCACTGGCTACCCGGGTGTTCCAGCTTCCACGTGCCCGGTGAACAAAATATAGAACACACAGATCGGCCAAAAGCCGAGCTACAGAGCCCGTATTGATGACGCAAACCTTGCCACCCAGCTAGAAACTGACCGAAGGGTGGCGCCCAACCCGGCCATGGAAGCCTATGGCACAGGTACAGGGCAGTACTAGCAAAAGGTACTTAAGGAAGAACGGTGCTAACCAATAGCGCCAACGGATAGCAGCATCGTGAGGCTTATCCAGAGTTTTTGCAGTGAGAACAATGGGCGAACACTCGTCTCAAAAAGCCGCGTAGATCGAATTTGCGGCAGAGCCAGTGCCACCCAATTCCCTGCCCCGCTTTCCGGTCCTCTCCGGTAGGCGGCCAACAAGCAAGTCTGCGAACAGCGGTGTCAAACCTTTGCGCAACGCAAGGAAAACGACACGCATGAAAAGAATGCTAATCAACGCAACCCAGCCTGAGGAGTTGCGTGTAGCCCTGGTGGACGGCCAGTGGCTGTATGACTTGGATATTGAGAACCGAACACGTCAGCAGAAAAAAGCCAATATCTACAAAGGCAAGATTACCCGCGTAGAACCTTCTCTCGAAGCCGCATTCGTTGATTATGGCGAAGAGCGTCACGGCTTCCTCCCTCTGAAAGAAATTTCCCGCGAATACTTCCTCAAGCAGCCCAAAGACATTGAAGGCCGCATCAAGATTAAAGATGTCGTCAAAGAAGGCATGGAAGTTATCGTACAGGTAGACAAGGAAGAGCGCGGCAACAAAGGCGCCGCCCTTACTACCTTCGTTAGCCTTGCCGGGCGCTACCTGGTACTGATGCCAAACAATCCTCGCGCTGGCGGTATCTCCCGCCGCATTGAAGGTGACGAGCGCTCGGAACTGCGCGATGCTCTGGCCAGCGTTGAGGTACCCTCAGGCATGGGCATAATTGTGCGCACCGCAGGTGTGGGTCGTAGCGGTGAAGAGCTGCAATGGGACCTCAACTACCTACTGAAACTGTGGGTAGCCATAAAAGAAGAGGCGGACACTTCCAAAGCACCGCATTTTCTTTTCCAGGAAAGCAATGTCATCATCCGCGCTATTCGCGACTATATGCGTGACGATATTGGCGAAGTGATTGTTGACGACAAAGGCGCCTTCGAACTGGCAGCAGAATTTGCCCGTCAGGTAATGCCTCACTACGCAAATAAAGTAAAGTACTACGAAGATGCCATTCCCCTCTTTAACCGTTATCAGATTGAAAGCCAGATAGAGACAGCCTTCGAGCGGGAAGTGAAACTACCTTCCGGCGGCTCTATCGTAATCGATGTTACCGAGGCACTGGTTTCCATCGACATCAACTCCTCCCGTGCCACCAAAGGTGGAGACATCGAGGAAACGGCCCGCAGCATTAACCTGGAAGCAGCAGACGAAATCGCCCGACAACTGCGTCTGCGCGATATGGGCGGCTTGGTTGTTATCGACTTTATCGATATGCAGAGCAAATCCAACCAGCGCGAAGTTGAAAAGCGCATGGAAAAAGCGCTCAGCATGGATCGCGCCCGAGTACAGGTTGGACGCATCTCCCGCTTTGGTCTCCTGGAAATGTCGCGCCAGCGCCTGCGCCCCTCCCTTGGGGAAACGACCTTCCGCGTCTGCCCCCGCTGTAGCGGCCAGGGCACTATTCGTGGCACCAAATCCCTGGCTCTCTCTATCCTCCGCCTGGTGGAAGAAGAAGCCAAAAAGGAGCGTAGCGCAGAAATTCGCGCCATCACCCCTGTGAATGTCGCCACCTACCTGCTCAACGAAAAACGCAAGGCTATTTCCCAAATCGAGTCCCGCAATAAAACCCGTGTAGTTGTAGTACCCAATGCGGATATCGAGACCCCGCACTTTGAAGTGCAGCGTCTGCGTGATGACGACACCGCCACCCTGGAAACCTCTTACAAGATTTCCGGTACTGTGGAAGAAACCATCACCAAAAAAGATGAGAAGCCGCAGCGCACTCCAGCCCAGCCGGCCGTACAGCAGATTGCCCACACCGCACCTGCCCCCACTCCGGAGAAAAAGCCAGAGCCGGGCCTGTTCAGCCGCCTGATGACTGCAATTGCCTCTCTCTTCAAGAGCGAAGAGGCAGAGCCTAAAAAGCACCAAAAATCTAAAAACCGCGGCAAGGATTACCAGCGCGACCGCAACCGTAATCGCAACCAACGCAGTGGTCGCGGTAACCGCAATGGCCGCCCTACGCGCCGTAAAGACGATCGCCGTGATGATTCCAAACGTGAAGATCAGCGGGAAGAGAAACAACAGACCAAGCAATTTGAAGATCGCGAAACCGGCGCCGAGCGTGGCGAGAGTCAGCGCCGCCGTCGTCGTCGTCGCAGCAATGACAATCGCCGCCGGGATGAAAGCCGCAGTGTAGTGGCTGAGAACGAGAGCACTAGCGAATCCTTTGAGCAGACAGGTGATAGCGGCGAACAGCGCCCTGCGCGCCGCCCAAGCAATGTACGCGGTCGCCCACAGGCCCGCCGCCGCGGCCGCCGCACAGAAAATACTGCTGCAGCTGCCGTAGCCCAGAGCCAGGAAGAGCTGAATCGCGAAGTCAATGAAGCCATTGATGAAGCGGAAAGCGAAGCCAGGAAGTCCAAGGAATTTACTGCAGAAAACCATGGCGAAACACCCATGCGCAAGAGCGAGCGCCGGGAACAAAAGCCAAAATCTACCCAAGCGCAACCCAAGCCAGCAGTAGAGATCCCTGAGCGTTCACCTGCGCCTGTGAAAACTGAGGTCGCAGCGGAAGCCCCTATCGAGCCCAAGCGAGCTGAACCCTACGCTGCATTTACTGCAAAAGTTGAAAGGGCTTCTACCCCTGCTACGGAAGCGACTCCGGCACCCACAAAGGAAAAAGAACAAACAACTCTCGCTGCCAAGCCAGAACCTGCAGTAAAAGTTCCAGCTGAAGGACCTGCTGCGACTCAAGGAGAAACAGAAAGCACAGCTCCAGCCAGAGAAGAACTGGCAGTTGAGGCAACACCAACCGCAGAAACTCTGACTGCAGCAGAAGCAACCCAGGCTGAACCGGAAGATGCCGAGGAAATCGCATTGTCCGAAGCCAATGAGGTAGCAGAAATACTGGAGCAGCACAGCGAAACCAGCGAAGTTACGGACCAGGTAGAAGTTGTGGCCGCAGAAGCTGAAGCTTCTGAAAAAGTTACCACTCCCGCCGCTCAAGGCCGTGCCAGCAATGACCCTCGCATCAACCCCAAGCCCCTGCTTGAACTTGCCATTGTGACTGAGCACCGCCAGGTAGGCTCCCAGCAACCACTGGATACCGCCCAACCTGCAGCGATCTCTCACAGCCCGCGCTCACTGTCCCGCCCGGCCAATGATCCGCGCCTGGCCCGCCAGACGACACGGGTAACCACCGAGGATGGTAGCGACCGCAATTCGGCAGAAGCTGGCTAAATAAAGCCACTAGAGCCGCCAGCCCCCCTGGGATTGGCGGCTATTTATGCCCGACGTGTTTGTCGGGACTGGTCAATAAACCACCTAACCTATTGAACTAATTAAAAAAAATCACAATGGCGCTTGTATGTAGCACGAAGCTATGTATAATGCGCAGCACAATTTGGTGGGGTGGCTGAGTGGTCGAAAGCGGCGGTCTTGAAAACCGTTGACTGTAACAGGTCCCAGGGTTCGAATCCCTGCCCCACCGCCATATAAAGTCTTGTAAATCATAGACTTACAAGCATCGAAGGGCGGTACCAATTTCCTTGGTACCGCCCTTTTTTCGTTCAGGTGTCGACAAAGTGTCAACGTAAACTGAACCACTGCTGCCAAGGAGCTGGCAGGCTGAGCCTCTAGCGACGCTCTCAGTCGCTTTTCTCGCCCCGCTAAGACCCTACTCTGCCCTTGGTCTAATCAAGTGCCAAAGCCAGCCTGAAGCGACGAAGGAAAACTTCATTTCCCTTCAAATCTCTTCAAAGTGTGAAATTCAAAGTGGCTCTACAACCCGCGCAAGTTAACGGCAAAGCTCTTTTTTCGATTTCACTAACCAAAAGAGAGCCCCAAATCGGCAGGCGTGGGGAGGAGTGACCAGAGCCCCTTTTTACTGCACAATTATTGATCATCGAAAATCAGAGGGAGTTGGTTATGCGAATTTTTAAGGGGTTTTTAAAGACTGGAGCGTGTTTCATAGCTTTGACTGGCTGTCAGGAAGGTATGAAAGGAAGTGAAATCTACCCGACGGCAGATAACCTGATAGAAATTGAGCCTGATCGACTCAAAATTATTGAGGCTAGGAGTATTACGGGCGGGGTATTAATCATAGTTGGTGAATCTTCCAGTCGAAGGTGTGAGATAAAGGTTGCGGGTGTAACTCTTCAAGACGGGTTCTCAATAAGCTCGATTGAGGAAAGCAGTAGGATAAGGGCACAATGTAAATGGCAAGGGCATAAATATATACAAGTTGAAAAATATCTAACCCCGGTGGCTCTAAACATAAAAGAGGATGCAACAATAGACATTCAAGTGTTTTCCTTAGAATCCAAGCAATATCTCGCAATTACGGCTATAGATTTACAGCTACCCGCAACAACAAATAAATATTGAAAATATTTTTTTAATTTCATGGAGGACCTAGTGCGTATCATGTTTTCAAGAAAAACTAATACAAAAAATGAAGGTAAAGAAAACCCTACCAACAATAACTTTGGCAAACCCCCAACACCACTTAAAGATTATTTTTATTTTAAGTGGGCAGCATATATAGGCATTGCAGCAGCATTTGTAGTTACCGGTTTCATTACTAAGTCCATTTATGGGCAGTATGAATTTTGCGGATCATCGTTGTGCTGGAAAACTTTTTTTGACATCTACAGCCCCCCAATAAAAATTGCAACTGGAACATTATTGTTGCTAGGGTTGATAGGCCTGGTTTATCGAAGCACTCAAACAACAGAACAAATGATTCACTCCAATAAAATCTGGGATCATGAACTGAGACAAACGGCATTCTCTCGATATCTTGAACACAACAAAATGTTTATTGAACTTTTAAACCGCCTAGAAAAAGAATATAAAATTAGGTTTTTAAACAAGTCGGGACTATATGACGCATGGTTCCCAGACAGTAAAATTCACAATTTCAACATAAGCTTGGGGGATTCAGATAAGGGCCCCATAGGTGCATATAAAAAACTAAAGGAAGCATCAGAGGTGGCTCTTAGTCATGCCGAAAATTGCATTTTCGAAATGGAATCTGTCAACGCACAATATTCTTTGATTCAAAGAAGCCTAGCCAACTTAGGGGTTGATGCAAACTCTGAAGCAATCAACTTTATTGGGCTTATCGAAAACAAAGAAATCATTCAAAAAAAATTAGAAATAACATATGCAGTTCTAAACCCACTCCTAAAAATATCGGATAATAAAATAGAACTCAAAGAAATAGATCCGGACATGTTGAAAATATATAAAAGAGCTGAGTATGAATATAGAAATGCCTGCACAGCCAGGAACATTAAGGAAGATGACAAAATAGTTATTATATTTGGCAGCGCCTCCCCCCCTCAAGGCATCAAATTTGATTCTAAAAATTTCGATATAGAGATTCACCAAGTGTCGGAAACAGAACTAAAAAATGGGGCTACAAAAGAACTAAGGGCAAAGCTAGAAAACAACAAAGAAGGACAGCGCGACAATATGATCAGTGCTTGAAGATAGCTCCATATAAAAACTCCCTTAGATCAAATAAAATCTGGCGTCTTAGAACGATGCCAGATCTTCAGAGTGCCCATTCGAAACAACCTCACACAACCTTTAATTCATAATTTTCAATTATAATTAACAGTCCCTCTCCACCAGTACCCCGCCCCTTTCAATCGAGTATTCAGTAAACTTCCCCGTCACAATATCCAGAATTTGCAGCCAGGAATAAAACTCTGCTTTCTTGGATTTCGCTATGTCTTCCGCCAGTTCCTTTGCCGCCTCTTGAGTTGGCGCAGAGTCTCTATAGCTTTTCGCTCCACCATTCATTAGGTGGACTCTCTCAGCGAAAATTGCAAATCTGTTTACCTTATTTTTCATAACTTCTCTCCTTTTAAGTGTATAACCAGCTTAAGCCCGCACCGCGCTAAGCTGAGATTTCAAACTATCCACACTGCTAGAAGTGTTGAATGCAACGTTTTGATTAACATCAATGGAAAATCCAGAAACAGTAAATTCTTCAAACCCAAGCCGAACAATAAGACAATTACCTAATGTTTGTGCATTCTAGTAGGAGAGGAGATTCCCTTTAGAACTTGATCACTTTCAAAGGGCACGCCAGTAGAATCAGAGTATCTAGTCAGCATGTTAAACCAACTTAAAAGAAAAATGGCCCGGCATGCTATATCGTATGACCGATAATGCTTAACAAAGGCTTGCACAGATTCTTCAGTCATCTTCGCATCATTAGTAATTTCATCACATGCAATACAAAGAGTCTTCTGCCAAGAATCCAAAGCGCTTATATCTTCAGAAAGCACTATATCGACAATATTTTTTGGGAGAGCAGCCGTCTTTCGATGAAAATTAATTTCATACTGAGATTGATTATCTTTACATATTCTGTAAAGCATAATTTCTCGGTCATCATCCGGCAAATAGCCATCACTAAATAATGTCGACACAATAGAATAAATCTCAGTAGCCATCCCTGTTCTGGCCAGCATTAATGCTATATTGACTGGCGGCAACCCACTCAATAGTTTTTGGGTTTTCTTGTCAAAATCTTGCGACGACGCCAAAGGTATTCTACTCATGTGACTATCCCAATAAGACAAGCCTGAAAAATATTTGAGCACTGACCGGATCAATAAACGATAGCAATTTTAGTTTAGCTTCGCTTAGGATCAAAATAACAAACACAGCAAGGTAAATTGCAAATTGTCTGCTGGTTGCTTCTTTGTTTGTAGTCGACCGACCTCTTAACAGTAATGACTAACTGGTCTGGCAATTTTAAATACACTCAAACAAGGACTTAGTGACGACTAATAGTACACAAGAGCAAATAGAATTAAGTACACTGTAATTCGACAGATAATTATGTAAGATTATCTTGATATTACCGTATTCCATTTCCTGCAAAGCACACAAAATAAATTTGATTCAAATGGCATTAACCCACCACAGCACCAAGGCTAGCCTTCAATTCATCAACTTCCCCTTGCTGCCCCTTAATCACTGCCTCTTGATTCGGCTTTTGTCCATTACCAGGGTGCGAATGAGTCGCCAGGGTGGCGGCCAAGGCAGACACTACGCCTATTAAATCCTCTAGCACTTTGAGCACATTTAAAGATTCACTACCTAACCAAACCTTGCCGCCGTCTTTTACTTTGATGGTTTGGCGAACCTTGGCCACTGATTCGCGAATATTTCCGATCTGTTCTTTTAAATCTCGGCCCGCTGAAATATTAATATCACTGGCTGTTGTAATATTTAGATTGTCCAGCGCAGATAAGTTCAGGCCGCCAGCAGATAAGAAACGTAAAGCTCCAAGGGCTTCAATTATTTTTACGCCAGCTACCTCTTCTACGGAATGTTCCCGCACTTGTCGGTGTTCACTATCGCAGATCGCTTGGATTTCGGCGGCCTCGGTAATTCTGCGTAATGATTTCTCGCGTATATCGCCGTGGGTTTCCCTGCTCCATTCTGCGCTGGCGTCAACCTTTTGCCGCACCGAGTCGCTTTGCTGCCAAATTAAATCCTCACGGTCGAGCGCTGGAAGTCCTACCCCGTGCGATAACACCGTGCGAATAAATGGCTGGTTTGGTTGGCCATAGGCAAAAGCCAATTCAACCACTGTGCCCGGTTGCGGAAACCCAAAGGCGCCACGCTCATTGCCTGCATATTGCAGAGGTAGCGGTACACTACGGAAAATAGGCAGGCGCTCATCGGCTTTGCCTTCAGGGGTCAACACATGCACATCCACCCCATAACGTGGGCGGAATTCTTCCGCTAACTCTGACTTTTCCATGGGGTCACTGATTGCAACCACCTTAGCCAGTATCGGCAAATGTAATCCGCTTTTTATTTCTGGGTAGAGCCGACTGATTAAGCGCTTTGTTTGCTGTTCCATGGGTCCGCGCTCCAAGTTAAATTCATAAAGTTACCGGTGAGCTCTACTTTGGTTGCGTAGTGTCCATTTAATAAAACACCAGGGCGCAGCCGTGGAATACAGGCCACTTTTGCCCGGTTGGAAATACCAAAGTCTGTGGCAAACCCTGCTGGCAGCTCCAGGGCGCGGCCCGCCCAATAACTATCAGCCCAGCTACCCACAAAGACTTTACCGTCGCCCTGCTGCTGCCAGGTGTATTGCGGTATCCCGAAGGCTTGCCCTAGATGGTCCATAATCCAATAACCAGTACCCGCACTATAAAAAGCCGGTGCTTTATTATCGGTATAACTTCCTGTACCGGTTATGAACTGCAAACCGGTAATTGCAGACACAACACCCAACACCCCAGCCAGGGTTATATAGCGCTCTGCCAGTGGGACCAGTTGTGCAAGTGAGGCAGTAAATTCGCGACACATTAATTTTTTTCGGTCGTTATCTACTGTTGTGCAATTCGTTACATAGCCCATAAAAAAGCGCTGTAACTGGTTGGGCTTGTATCCCATATCCAATTGCACCAGCCCTTTTAATTGGGTGTTACTGCTCACGGTAAAAGCTGCGCGCCCAGGGGAAAATAAATCAAGGCGCACATCGTCATTGATGAGGGGCACCGCTTCGCCATTCACTGTTAGCCGTTTATGCAACTGCACCGGCGCTCTCCTCTTCATCCGGTGCTAATGCGTCATCAGCAAACTTCAATACTCTTTCAAAGCTGGTCAGGCTCTCGGCTTCTTCTTGATCTTCTACCCCTGTTGCGGCCACCTGTTCACCGTTGGCGCTCTGCTGTTGGGCAGTCTCGGTTTTCTGTCGCTGCTCGACCTTTTCGGGTATGGATAAATATTCCGAGAGGGTGAAATTCACCCGCCATGCGGTTTTTTCTGGGATCTTGCGCGCGTTTACAGACTCATTAAATTGAACTTGGCGAATATTCATAGCCCGTGCGGTTTCATCGACAATATCAAATACCGTGAGTTTTCCGTTTTCATCCACGGATTCCGCTTGCTGTATCAACTCGGATAAATCGTCGGGGTTATCCATATTGATAACCAGGGAGACAGTCAGCGTCTTTGGTTTAATACCGTTTTTGGCCCGGTCGCTGCTGCTGGTATTGCCGCCTAGTGATTCGGTTTCAATACGCAATACACCATTTACGGCTAGCTCAGTACCGCGCACTGTGAAATCGTTTAATCTCATAACCCGAACAACTCCTGCAGAATGGTTAGCTCACCAGGGGAACCGGTAAAGAGCATGGCCGCGCTAAAACCGTGGTCATGGTCAAAGGGGTGTGTGGCGCTAATCTGGCTGGCTATCTGCCGGGTTGTGCCGGAAGCAAACAGGCAATAGGTATTACCGGTCCCGGTAAACTGTGCGGCCAGGGTTTCCGTATTTGCCCGCACTGCGTCCAGGTATTGGCGCTTCTTATTCGCCAGGGCTTGCAGCTCCTGAACAGGGTTGGTGTTCTCCACCTCGTAACCGTGGGCGCTGGCAATCTCCGCCCCTATCGCTTGCGAAGCCCAACGGGCAGTCTGTAGTTGGGTAAGCCTGCGCGGCCTCCAGTGGCCGCCCAGGGGCGCGCCAGGGAGTACCGACTTTTCAGACTCCAGGCGTAACAGCTGTTCCGCGCGGTGCTCCGCCTCGCACAACTCAGAGAGCGGGAACAACTGACACACCGCTTTCAAGCGCTCGGCAAAGGCTGATAGCGTCTGTTCCGCAAAGAGCACGCACACGGCCTCCAGGGTGCCCCCAGGCTTGAAGCTGTCCCAGGCGTCCCCCAGCTTGGCTGCCAGTGCCTGCTGTGCATTGGGTGCCGATAGGTGCCGGCTGTAGCTTTCCCCCTGCCCTACGCCCTCTTGATAAGGGTGAACCACTAACGCGCGCAACTCAGCCCCGAATAGATCTACCAGGGTATTCTGTGTTGCCGCGCTACCGGTTGCGGTGCTGGCGGTTGGGTTAGTCGCGAAGCTGGGGGAAATCTCCCCCAGTCGTGACAGTGCCGTGTTGATTTCCCCTTTACCTTGCTCCAGGGCAGTGTTTATCGAGTCGCTAAGGCCCTTGGCGGTGGGGGGGAATTGTATTTGTGCGCTCTGCCAAGTCATCGGCTATCAGCCTTCCCAGGGAGTGGTGCGTTGGATACAGGCGACGCGAATACCAAATATATAAATATGCTGGCGACCGTTAACCACAAAGCCTTTATTGTCTGGCAATGGATTTATATGGTGCAAAATATTGATGGTCGCAAACGGCGTGAATATATGGCGCGGTTGAAAGTGCCAGCGGATAAATTCCCAGATTTTGTTAGACATGGTTTAAACCTCCAGTGTTTTTAATGATTGCAAAAATGGGCGAGCAATAGCCATAAAATCAGCATCCTCTTCCGCATCTCTGACTTTGGTTTTCGCTTTAATCCGAATATCGCGGATCTTATCGATAGCGCTATCCCAACTGCTGGCCGCTTTTAGAATCTGTTCTGCGGCTTCCTGTGGCTCCACGCCTTTAACTTCTGCGTGGGTCTGTACGACTGCCGGGACATCGCCTGTAAAATTGGCATCCTTGAAACGCTGTGCTTCAGTTCTTACCCGTGTGTATTCATCGGTAATGCCGAAGCCAATACGCACAAACTTAAGACGCGTTTTCCCCGCTGTGTTATCAATCACATCAAGGGCAAATTGCCGGCTCGCTATAAGGTCTTGCTGTTCCTGCTCTTTGGCATCAGCCTTGGCTTTTTCTTCCTGCCAACGATCAATCACTTTTTTAAATTGCCGAATAGATGTGATCTTTTTATGCGACCCATCGCGCATTTCAATTTCACCCGCAGGCTTTACCCCTTCATCACTCCACTGTAGCGCCCACATCGCATCATCGATGAGGCCCGCCAAATCGAAATTAAAGGCAAGGCCATCTATTACAACGGTATCGTCCCCGGCATCGCCATTAATGATGGTTAGTTTCATAAATCCCCCTAAGCGATTCGAATAATATGCGCGGCGGCGTAATAGCGCTGACGCACGTCAACAGAATGAGCGTGATTGCCAACGCTACCGACTGTTATGGTGTGTGCGTGGCTGCCATTATTTGAAGTTACGTAACTGTGCTTATGCGTCCCGCCTTTATTTACCGACACTGAATGATTGTGTGTGCCGTTACTGGCAACGCTTACCGTATGGGTATGCGCCCCTGTGTTATTACTGCTCGCCGAGTGATTGTGCGCGCCGCCGCTACCATTATTCGCGCCTGTTACCGTCGCGCCGTCGCGGTCACTGGGGTCATAATCCGGGCCAAACCAAGAGGATTCATTACCGGGATATTTCAGCATTGAAATACTATTAATGCTGTGCCCGTGGGCTGGGATACGCGAGGTTGCCAGGGTGTGATTTGCAACTGAAATTGTATGGGCGTGCGCCCCAGCGCTACCAGTTGAAGCACTGTGCGAGTGGCTGCCCGCATTGCCACTTGAGGCCGAGTGCGTATGGTAGCCGCCGTCCGCAGTGTCACCGTAATGCGTATGCGCACCCGTGGTACTTGAAGAGGCGGTGTGCGTATGGCCACCATTGACGGAACTTGTCTGCGTATCGGCGCCGCCCATATCGCCTATTGCATACTGAGCACCCGCACAAACGATTACACGGCTGATTGTATTTGGCCGCCCGTCTAGACCATCACAAAGCGCCCAACCATCGGGTATATCATCAAGTGTTCCATGCCAGAAAACCCCAACATTTTTTGGAACTAAATGGTCCAGGGCCGCCCACAACTGTTTCGGGGAAACATAAGTCGCATCGTCTGCACGCTCTAAAACCTGTGTTTGAGTTGCGCGTTTGACAATACCGTGCTCAGTGGTCGTTGCGAATTGTTGTTGAGAAACATAAGTATCCGTGCGGGTCATCAAATACTGAAGAAGCCCGTTCTCGGTAATATTGTGAAAAGTGCGCCTATCTGCTGCGCCTCCGGTTGCAGCAATAGCAGAAATCCTTTCCACATAATGTTGCACCCCGGCACTATCGACATAATCGTCTTTAATGCCTTCGTAAACCGTCACCACGGCATTAACTTTATCTACATCCTTTTGCAAAGAAACATCGATACAAATTGATTTTGGTAGAGCACTCGGGGCAGGAACTAGAATATCCTCAGTATTAACAATACGAATGCCTTCAACATAGCCAACACCGGGCAATATTTTGTAATTGCTATTGTCCGCAACCAATTTCCAACCACTTTCAAAGAAAGTAGCCCGTCCGTATATATCCCGGTTGCTGAGTCGTTCCCGCTCATCCATCGAGTTTAACCAGGCAGTAAAATCTATCTGCCAGGTCTCGGCGGGTACATTGATTCCTGTAGCCTGTTGCGCGTCGGCAAACTGTAAAAGGAAATTGCGGGTAATATTATTGCCCTGAGCACCATTTGCCGTGGCGGTTTTCAGTGTTCGCGGTAGATAGGCAACCGCTATAAGAGTTGAATCACTAGCCACCAGCCCCAACCAGTTAAAGTGGAAATCACCCACACTGGTATCCATAGCCAGCGAATAAACCACCTTATCCAGTGATAAATAGCCTTTTTGAGAAACTGCCGCCTCATGCACAATGTCATTAATTGCTGGCATTGCCTCAGCCAGATTAACCGTCTGCGTATGGTCCAAGCCGCTAATATCCGCAAGCACAAACCGGGTAATTTCTACCGGCTCACTGGCCCCGGTCTTGGCGGCAATGTAGGCCGCGCCTGTATTAATAATTGCTGGCATATTCTTTTCCTACAATGAAGCCTTTAAGAATCCGTTATCGTGCCCACAATCCGCCGTGCGCAATTGCACTTGTAGTGGTGTTAAAACTTCAAACTCATAGCGACGGCACAAGCGGCCATACTTGCGCAAAATGATTTGTAATAGTTCCGGGTTATCTGCCATTTGCTGGTCTGACAGATGCAACTTGATTACATCCCAATCCCTGTCCGGTAGGCGCTCTTCAATTTCCACGTATCCAATTAACAAACGTTCAAAGATCCGTTTAAGCCCAGCTACGCTGCCCGCGTCCTGTGCATTCACAAACGCATATTTCACCCGCAATCGATACAGCCGCATTGATTCACCATCAAACCGCGCTACCCCCTTTTGCCATGCCAGAAGATCTAAAACGCCCGGTATACAGGTTTCAGGGTCCAGCTGTCGTACTGGCCAATAAAGCCAGCCTTCCACCCTTTCCCAGAATCTCTGGGTGGCTCTTTCCAGTTTTGATAATTGCGGACCACCCAACCAAAAGGATAATTTTAATTTAATCATGCCACTGTCACCGTCAGGCTATTGATTCTTGGCAAATTCATCTGGCTAACGATGTAATCAAGATTGAAATCAACACCGCGCAGCAATTCAAATTGGTTGTGTAACTCTCCCCCCAGGAATGAGAAAGAAAAGCGGCTCCAGGGTTTAACCAGGGTGGGCTTGTAGTCTTGATTCTCACGGAATGCCGCGCGAATAAAGTGCTCTACATCCGCTTTTATATGATCCTTGGTATCCCCGCTGAGACCATCAATCGCGTATACCGTGACGGTTATGTCATGCTGAGATTCCGGCATGGGAAACACTTTTAAATCGTCGCCGTGCCCGTGGTTGCCTTCATCGGATATTTTTCGCTGTATGCTTTGAATAAAAGTGGCATCCGGGTTGCCTATCTCAAACATCACATAGGCGTCCGCAGTACCTGGGCCGCGTGGTGCATCGCTATTAAAAAATACATTTTCATCGTTCACCCCATCAAAGCCGGCGATTAATGACCGGTAAACCGCGTCTGTATGCCACTGGTTCACAGCCTGATACTGTGTGCGAATGCGCTTGCGTAACTCTTCTGGGTCTTCGTCATCAGTGCCGGGATGTGTTAGCCAGTTGGACAAATTAGTTACAGCAATAACACCAGGCAACAGCACCGGCAAAACAGAGTAATAGCCCGCTGCCAGGTTATAAGCACTGCCGGCCTCTTCCGCTTCAACTGGTGCCAGTACCGTTTCCAGACCGTCAGTAAAGGTAACTTTTGCTGTGGTACGTAGGGTATACACTCGCCCATTAATTACCGGGCTCTGTATCGCTGTATTCTGGACAACATCAAGAGAGCCGGAGCTATCAGCACGGGTGAACTGTACAAACCCCCGCGCCTTGCCCTTTTGCTTGGGCTCAAGGTTTACCCCATCGGCATGTAGTGCGAGAAATTCACCGCTTGCGGTCTTCACAAACATTTGTGGCATCACAGATTTAATTAGCGCTCGAATCAGCCATATAACCGGGGTGGTTATGAGTTCAGTCACCATACGCCACCAGGGCGATATATCCCGCTTATTCGTAAAAGCGACTTTTTCCTCATCAACGTCGCCTTCAAATATCGTGCGCACTTCCTCTTCAGTGGTTGGAACGCCACCCTCTTTCAGAAGATTTGTGAAAAGTTCTTGCTCGCTCATAGGGTGAACTCTATATGTTGATACTCGACAGTTTTCGCAAAAACTAAAACGGTTTCTTTGTCCAGCTGGGTTAGCTTTGCCGTTCCCGGTTGAATGCGCGTGTCACTCTCCACCAGATTTTCCAAACGCGAGAGATTCAAGGCCCATTTATCAGCCTGTCTTTCACCGACCAATTCCACTAATAAACCGCTTTCGCGGATCATGTGTTTAATATCCTGCGCAATCGATGCACGATCGCTAATACCTATGGGCACACCCACCGAGTCGAGTGCTATATCATTGTTAACAATCAACAGGTCTTGATATTTAGGTTCAGCCATTAGCCCGCCGCCATTTCCATTTCGTCAACAAAGCCATAACCACTAGCAGGGTTATAGACTTCCACTTTTTCTATAGTCATTCCGCCGCGTTGGTTGTTCTGGATATGCTGAGAGATTCCCCCAACAGGCACAGCGCTTGGCTGATACTGAGGCGTTAAAGCTTTGGGAATGCTGGTGCGTTCCCGCTCTACATTGGCTTCAATATTGATACCCGGTATCAGATTTAATTTTTCTACTACCCAATCCGCAGCACTGCCCAGCGCATCGAACAAATTCAATTTGCCCAACCAATTCTTAAGGCGAGTAAATAGCGCGGGGATCTTCATTACCTGTTTAAACAGGAAGCTAACGCTATCAACGGCCAGCAGAAACGGCGCCGCCAAAAAGCGCGTAATTGGATTACTTTCTATCGCTTTGCGAATAGATCCCCAGCGCTCAACAAATCCATTAATAAACCCAAGGGTTGCGGCCTTGACGGTATCCCAATGAATTACCAGCATTGCCAGCCCTGCAATCAAACCGACAACAGCAACTGCAATCCATGTAATAGGGTTGGCGTAAAGGGATAAACTAAATAATAGAGTTGCGATCCGTGCGGCCTTGAGCCCTTTGGTAAGCAGTCCGAAAGCACCGGTACATAGAGCTGTCGCTCCAGTCCAGGCCGTCTGCCACCCTATCAACCCAGCCATGGTTAATTGCACCACGCCACCCACGGCGGCGAATAACAATACCGTGCTGATAAGCCCAACAATAACGAGCGTGGTAATTCCTATAGCTTTAGTGAGGTGTGGGAACTTATAGGACCAGTCAACCAGGGTAGCGTTTCCCTGAGTGAAACTATCAATAAGTGGAGTAATAACAGGCAATAGAGAATTACCAATCACCGCGCGCACCGCTTTACTACTTTGGGTCCAGCGGTCGAAAGGGTCGGCAATCTCGGCGGCCATGCGCCGCGCCTTCTCCATACCCTTTACGTTGCCCAGGGCTTGAATATTATTGGCCAGCCCTTTTGTATCCAGCATCAGCTGTTGAATCAGGGATACCGCCTCTTTACGGCCAAATGCCTTCATTAACAACTGGCCCTGCTCTACCGAACCCAAACCGGAAAGCCTGCCCTCTAGCTTGCCGAGAATATCCAATATCGGCAGCATCCGTCCGTGGCTATCGGTAAACTGCAACCCCAGCTGGCCCTGTGCTTTGCCTACCCCCTGTAAAAACGCCTTGTATTTTGTGCCGGCCTCACTGCCGCTCATGGTGGACTGTAGTTGGCCCATAATGGCCATCTGTTCAGCCATTTGTATTTTGTGTGATTGCCCTTCTGCACCCAAGGCGGAATAGGCAGAAGCCATTTCGGCACCGTTGGTTTTAAACATCTGCACCGCTGTGGCTGTCTGTCCTGCGACTATCTCAACCCATTTGGCATTGCCCAGCTGTTTAGCATCATTCTGAAAAATGCCATACATGGTGCCCATATAATCCGTGATGGTGCCCACGTCTGCCTTGGTGCCTTGCGCAAGTACTGCGCTGGCCTCGGTAAACTTGGCTAGCTCGCCGCCTTCTAATCCTCCTATTGCGCTCTGAATATCATAAGAGGCCCGGATAAAATCAGCGGCACCGGTTCCATACTTAATAGAAGAAGAGATAGCCGTTCGCTGTAGTTTATCCAGGGCTTCCCCGTGTACATCCAGGCTGCGTACTTCGCCCATTGCGCGGTTAAGTTCGATGGAGGGACCGAGGAGCCCGGAAAGTGAGCGCTGTAAAGCCCAGCCGCCGGCAGCTGCACCACCGAGCATGGCGCCGCCTTTGGTGGCACGGGTGGAAAGCCGTTGCATTTGTGCATCGATCTTATTGATAGGGCCACTAGCCTTATCAATTAACCCAATACGAAACATCAGCTTTTCAAATTTAGTGCTCATTACGCTATTTCTTCCAGGCTTTGCCGATTCCGTTGATTACAGCCGCTTCAAAGTTTTTCCAGTAATCCCGCTCTAATAGATTTGCGGTCGCCAAGGTATCCTCTGTCAGTGGCTCCCCAGGAAGCCACTTGCGCGCATAGGCGCACAACTGGCTGTACCCGTTTTCCCCCATCGCAGCGGAAAGGGCTAGAGCTTTTTTACAGTAACTTTCAGATCTGGTGTGTAGGCATCAAAAATTGGAGTGCCAATAGCAATTTCGCTTCCGGGTTTAGCAGCCAGAATTTTTAGAAGTTCCGCTTCACTACTATCTTCCACGGTATCCACAAGGAAGTTGTGGAATGCGTTTACCTTATTACCCGGCCCCAGCGCATTTAACAGCGAGTTATAATCGCTACGTGTAACCTTGAAATTAAAATATTGCCCCTCAACACGAGTACTAAAGTCTTGTGTATTTTCACCATCAGCTTCTTGCGCTTTCTTAGTCTCTTTTGCCATCTTTACTTTCCTCAGTTTTGAGTTTATTAATTAACTAGCCCTTGATATTTAAGGCTGCTTTAAATCCAGCCCATAAAGTTGCAAACAGTCCAGAAAGAACAATCCCTAGAACTATTCGCTTAGTCCATACCCCCACTTGATCTGATGCGACCCGCTGCCGCCGTAAGTGTGCAAAATCCTTTTGCATCTCCAGAATGTTTTCCGTATCCACACCAAGCTTTTGCAATAGTTCGTCATTGGCTTCCTTTGCCGCCCGCTTCGCAATTGCTTCTGCTTCCTGCTCAGAGAGGTTTGCCACTATCTGCCCTCCGTGCGCGCCCTAAATGCTTCTGTAATCATTGGCATTACATTGCGCACAGCACGCTCACCAAAAAGAAAACCTAAAACTAAGAAGTTAATAACAATTAATGCGGTTTCCTGCTTCTCTGTTAGATCCCATTCACTAAACCAAAGCCAATCCAAATAGATTGTGGCGAAACCCCAGAATGGGCGCTGACAACCCCTTAGAAAAAGGACCACCGGACCTAACAGCGGTATCGATTTAAGGTCATTAGCGGAACCCTCCAAAATGCGCACCCTCTCTGTGTGCGCTTTTTCCGCTTCCAACGCGGCCGCGTCGGCTTCCCTAGCCCGTTGGAGTTCCATGCTTTCAAAATCCATACGTGCCTTGGAGCGTTCTGCCTCGCTCATACTCGGCGGGAAATATTTCTGAGCCACATCAAAAGCCAACTTCCCAATACCACCTGTAGCAACATCCACTAATTTTTTTAACAGCTTCATAGGTCCGCCTCATCCAATAGTGTGTAAGTGAAAGTGGTTCCCCACTGTTCCGCCGCCCGGTCACACAAGGCAATCAGCAGTGAAAAATCGAAAGGATTAGCCAGCACTTGGCAACCAGCACTCCATTTATCAACCCGCAGGCTTTCACGGGTTCCGCTGGCTCTATGGCAATTGATACCGAACAAGCCGTCATCGATAGGTGCATCCATATCGATAACCGAATCCCGGTTATTGTCTCGATACACTCGCGCCGGCTTACGTTGTACCAGGGCGCGATACTGGCCCCGGTGCAATCCCAGTTGCCATAGGCCCGGATACTGCCCAGGAACCAAAATGGCGGTGCCATCCGTGTTTATCGGGTTCTCTCTCCAAAAGGTGCCGGGGTCGGTGGTAGCCGGAAACACCAAGCAATGCGGTACGCCATCAAAACGCCAGGCAACGGCAAAGTGATCGTTGAAAGAATTGGATTGGTTGTCCGCTGTGCGAATACCAATCAAGTTCAAATTAAAATCACCTTCGTCAAAAAAGCGATAGCCTTTGCTGATCATTGCCGTTTGCAGTTTTCCGTAACGTATCCGCATTTCAATTACCGTCCTATTTTTTCAAAGAACCCCTGACACTCAACACACCGAGTTACACCGCCGAAGGCTTGCCGCTCTTTCGGTATAGGGCCGTCGCAATCCTCGCAGTTATCCAGGCTTGGCTTGTCGAAGTTGGTGCGGTTGCGCTGTGCGTCCAGCGAGCGCTTGCGCTCCTCCTCTTCAAGCTGTGATGCCCGGTCAAATTGGTCTGGCATAGTTGGCCCTTAGTTCAGCCGTTCAATTTCTTCGGCGCGCAGATACGGCACGCCATTAATATTTATAAATTCGCGATCCGTCACCTCAAAGCTAATCGTGTGCATCAAGCGTTCATTGCCCTGTGAGGCGTTGACCAAATCCGTCAGACTTAACTTGCAACCAAACGCCTCAAGATTAAGTTTTTCGTCTGTTGATTCAGCATTACAAACGATGTCAAAAGTAGGTAAATCCCGAAAGCTGCCAGCGGATTTTGCCGCTTTCACAATAATTTGAAATTGACCGGTATTTAGTTTTATTTCACCACTGGCGGATACATCGCCCTCAATATATCCGTCAGGAACTCCACGGGTTTTTGTGGTCGCTGTACCGTCTTCAATTGAAAGAGAAAACTCTTCGATATTGACTCGATAGCTCCCTATCATTACGTCAACATCACGCCCAGATAATTTGGACATAAGTAAATACCCCCTAATATTTAATGATTAGTGTTTGTGAATTTGAGAATTAAAAATTACCCGGCGTTTGTCAGGTCGAGCGCAATATTCGCTTCAATCTCTTTCGGTGAGTTGTAAGGCGTAACCCGTAAATAGACCTGCACTTTATTTCGCGTCGGCCATACAATTTCTATATCGCCATCCTTTGGCTGTTTGATTTCGCCGGGGAATACCGTTGAGCCGATTTGCGTGCTGCGCGACATCTCTCGCAGTGGGCGGGAAAAGTAAGTTTTATTTGAGGCAATAGAAGCCGGGGTACTGTTCAGCTGACGATTACCAATGCGCGCGATTGCCAATACCCGGATCGCTCGCGCCGCTTTATCCACGACACGCAGGTTTTCAATTACCTGATAGTCCCCGCCCTCAGCGTCCAGTAAGTTACAGTCTCCCCAGTAAGTGCCGGGATAATCTGTATAGGTCTGGGGTACGGATAGCCTCAGCGCATCCAGGCTGGCAAGCATGGCATTGTCTAGGGGGATGGAGTCCTTATCATTCGGAACCGATCCCAGCGACAGCACCGGCCCGGTGGCAACACGCATAGGGGTATCGGCAATACTGACCGCTCGATTGCACAGACGCCCCGCCAACACGCCCAGGTTATTGCCATGCAACAGGGGGACCGGTGACACGCGGTAGGCACTCACCGGCTCCACAATGGCCGCCTGTGCTGCTAGGTAGTCACTCCACGTTTGGCTGGTGTCATCGATGCCGGGGGTAGCCACAAGTATTGCCACACGGCGCCCCATGCTGGTTCTGATGCTCTCCGCCTTGGCAAAGGCCACATCCAGGTCGTTAGCGGCCAAAGCTGGGGTACAGACCCCCACAAGCTCAGGGGAGACGCTCTGCATGGCCGTATCTAGGCCCACCTTCCAATCGTCGGATACATCCAGGGGAAAGGCCCAGGCTTGCCAGTTCTCCCCGCCGTTTGCCTGTGCGGCGGCCACCTGTGTTTTCAGTTGCGATTCATTGGCCCCTAACATCTGGTCCAGGTCGCTTTGAGAGTTCAGCGCTACCACACTTCCCTTACTGGTATCGCCCACACCCAGGAAAAGCGCCTTGCGTTCAATTTCGTCAAAGCTACCCTGTCCCAAATTCAAGTTATTGACTGTTACCTTGCCCAGTGCCATTTGGCCCCCTATGCGCCTTTAACGCGTCCGCTTGTTTCATCAAATATTTTGCTGGCCAGTTCGGAGACTTCCCGTTCTGTAACCCCTAAAAAATTACGTTCTGGTAACTCAATGACCCAACGGTTTAATCGTGGGTCATTGCGCAGCGTTCTTAATATCAATCCCGCTTGCCCAAGGCTGAGGTTTTCCGTAATCCATCGCATGGTGGGTTTCTTTTTTCGTCCACCGGGCAAGCGCACTTTGTAGCCTTCTTTCTTCAGTGCCCGCGCCTGATACCGTGTCGCTGGTGCGCCGTAGTCCGGCTGGCCATAAACCTTTTCTGCTTTCTGGCTGGTCCACTCTTCCGGCTCGCCGTACTGGTGCTGGTGCGCAATCTCGGCGGTTTTACCATCGGCAAAGAAAACTTCACCACCTAACTCAACGCCCTTAGACCGCATCTTTTTACTAAGGCCGCGCAACATTTTTTTACGGCTCTTTTTTTTGCGCTTCTCCCAGGCTTTACCATCCAACCCTTTCTGCTCGCGCAACCGCTTGCGGCTGTAGGTTCGAACCTTGCGGGCCAGGATTGCCCCCACGCGCCGTTGCTTTGCTGGTGGCATCTTCAGCAGCTGTAATTGCTGCCGCACTTTTAAATGTCCGCTTAGATCAATTTGCATTGGGGTACGGGGCGTCTGTTGGTAAGTCTTTGTTGTCCCCTACTGCTACTTGGCTTGGTTCATCAATCGGCACAACGGCCACCGCCCAGCTTTCCCCCAAGTAATTAATGGGTCCGTTGTCATCCGGAACTAAATCAACGCTCTCAAAAAATGGAATCGAAATTTCAATATCTACGGATTTTTTATCAACTGGCGTGACTTCGATTGTCGGTTCAGCAACCCTGTCGTGGTGGCGTTCGCTGTCGTGCTCCATAAGCCAGGTAGTGACTAAGGCGAATACAAAAGCCGAATCTCCAACAAATCCTTCAATGATTATTTCCGCCGTATATTCAACACGGCTTACGCGAATACCATTCCCAAGATCTTTACTACATGCCTCCACCTTTACGTCATCCATAAAGGATTCAATCTTTGCATCAGCTACCAAGTCTGCTGAACGTAAGTGGGAAAAAATGGCTTGTAGTTTTCTGCCGGACATCGCTAGATCAACTCCACAGTGATATTGGTTTCAATGCCGCGCAGTTTACGTATCGCCTTGTCAGACTGTGCGCGGTACATCTGCTCTGTTTCCAAACTTTCCGCCGCTTTGTTTTCTCCAATCTCGCGCCGGGTAATAGTCGCTGATTGTCGAAAAGCCATCGCCGTTGCTTGTGCAAATACGGCGCGCTGGTACTGAATAATTAATCGGCTCTTTCCGCCTATCTTCTGCGCCGGTACAGCTTCCAGGGTTGCATGTCCCGCTGCCTGCCATGCCGCTTGCTCATCGATCAAGCTGTCATTGACATCAAGAATTGACAGCCGCAAAAGGTGCTCTGTCTTCTCCTGCATTATGTCCGCCGGAACACCGTACATTTTTTGGAAATCACCCAATGTAATGTCTGGGAAAAAACCGTTGTTTTCTATAACGGCTTCCAAGTAGGTGTTAGGTCTTCCGGTAAAGCTCATAAAACTATCCCCTTCTGATCGAATCCCTATAGGCTGCCCGCAATCGTTTTTTGGCAACCTCAAAATATTCTTCACTTGCTTCAATACCGATAAAGGGAAGCCCAGCATTAATTGCAGCAACACCCGTGGAACCGCTACCCATAAACGGGTCTATTACAATCTCACCAGGGGGGACCACTTGAACCAGGTGATCCATTACCGCTACGGGCTTACCCGTCATGTGTAGCTTTTCTTTAGGGTTCACCCGCTCACGTAAAGCACCCTTTAGGTACACCGGGTTTCTATCCCCTATACATTTACCTTTAAAACCCCACACAACATATTCAGCCTGACAACGAAATTTTCCCCTTGCCGGTCTTGTCGATTCGGTTTTATCCCACGGGACAATACCGTTAAAAGAGAACCCCCCGGCCTGTACATAATCTGTAGTCATCGGCAGTTGGCGCCAGTCAGTAAAAACACAAATGGGTGAACCTGTTTTTACAATCCGGTAACACTGGCTAACCCACAAAGAGGCCCAAAAGCCAAAGCTGCGTTGATCTCGGTTCTCTCCAAAAAATTCTGGGTGTTTTCTCTTAGTGTCACCCTGATACTTTTGACTTGGCGCTTGTGCTTTGGTTAGTGAAGAAGCCCCGGAACTTGCATAGGGGGGATCTGTAATCACAGCACCGATACTGTTTCCTTTCAGTTTCTCCAGAACTTCCAGGGAGTCACCGTGAAAGAGAGTCACATTACCAACCGCAAAACGCTTTATGCCCATTTGACCAAGTACCTTTACTGCTGATCATTATTTAAAAACGCGGCGCCAAGTGGTTTGCTTGAACGCTCAGGGCGACAGGCGCCCCACTGGCCCGCGCGGGTGGTGGAACTTTTACGAATTGTTTTCTAGTTTTTTATAGAGAACCTGAAGCCGGGTTTTTACACCCGCTTTACCAGGGTTAGATTCTTCTGCGACTTCGAACCATGACACGGCGGTTTTAATTTCACCCGCACGCTCCGCAAACAGGCCGGCCACCTTGTATAGTTTGCTGAGTACAATGTTGTTGATTACTGGCCACGCCTCAGTTTTTACCAGCTGCACAACCTCATCGAGATAAGGGGAAGCACTGCCGTTTTGTTTGAATTGCTCTAAGGCCCAATCATGGAACCCTTCAGCCATAAAAGTTTGCAAGTCAGCAGACTTGAAGAAGCTTGGTAATTTTTGCTGCTGCTCAACTGCAAACTTGGCGAGATTTAAAGCCGTTTCAATTTGCTCAACATCCAAGGCCCAGATAGTGCAGTACACCAGGGGCCAATTCTGGTAGTGCTCGCCTTTCTCGCGGTATTGTTCGACCAACGGCAGATACTTAGGCAACAATTGACGCTTCAGCTCAATCTTTTCTTTAATGTCGGCACGCTCTTTTAAAAGCTCAAGATCCCGATCAAGAGATATTTGGACCAGATCGCGCGAGCTATCATCTTCAGCAGCTTCAACCAAAATTTCAGGCTCAACCGTGCCTTGCTCCAAATCTTCCTGAATCTTTTCTGCTTTCACTTTGGCTTTACACTTGGCCTGATGTTGCAAAGTAATAAACGGCATTTTTCTAACCTGTTATATTTTTGAACTTTAAAAAGCCCCCGGCCCGTAGGCCGAGGGAAACACCGCTGGCCTATGACCAGCCGCCACTGCCGTCAGGAAGTTGTACATTGGCAAATTCTAGGCCCGCTGTTTTTTCTTCATCTTCCAGCACATAGCCTTCGTTTACAGAGTTGTAGTCCTCAACGCGCTTCCGCTTGGGAGCATTTGCCACTTCACGTCTCCAGCTATCTGACTGGAAATAAATGGAGAGATTATCCAGGCTGGTAATAAAAATACCTCGTGCCGGAAAGAAGGGGATATCAGTTCTAATATGCAGACCGGCATAGACTTTAGTAACCACCTCTTTTTCTATCCGCTCCTTCTCACTCGGCGTTGACCCCATCGCTCTATAAAGCGCAGCCTTTTCTTCAGCGATCAGTTCCTCACCAACAATCGCAACCAAATCTTTACCACTCCTGTGAAGGGGGTGAATCATTTGTAATACTGCGTGAATTGCTGAATCCAGGTTTACAAAATCGCCACCAGCGCCAATGCGGATTTTATTTGCTTGCTGGGTTCCTGTTGAACCGTCAAACCAATGACTACCACCGTCGTAATCTCGACATAATTGAAGCCAGCCTTTATTAAGATCCTCACCATTTGGGTAGCTGGCCTTGTTGGTCTTGACTGCTGCGTGCGTTCCTAACCAACCAGTACGAATACGCGCAAGTGCGATTGCCTTGCGCAACCATTCCCCGTAACGTTTAGAAAAATCTGGAAACTTTGCCCAAGAATCAATCGTCACCCAGCGCAGGTGGGTATCAAATTCTGTAGGGAATAGCTCATAGCTTTTGCTACCAAGTGAAAGAACTTCACTCGTTTGACGATCTTCATTTTCAGTATCGGTACGCTTACCAACCAACCCAGTAACCGAACCCAGAACCTTTTCACCTTTGATTTCGTCAACAGGTAAAACATTAATTTCTTGAAGGAATTCATGGCTTTCGACAATTGCGTCCGATAGTTCCTGGGCTACTGTAGGTTGAACGCTAAATTCATTAGATACACTGGCTACGCCATAGGTTGTAGCCATGGCAGTCAACATTGCCGCAAATAACTTACTTGTTTTAAGTTTCATATTTTTTCTGTCCGGTAATTAGTTGTAAGGGTTAGATTCAGCGGTATCGTTAAAGAACCCGCTCTTGAGTGTCGCCACCCGTACTTTCGGGGGGTTGCGTACCGGGTGCTTCCCGTTCCAATGCTTCTGAGAACTGCGTTTTCAATTCATCCAGCTGCTGCTTCACCTGATTAAATTCACTACGCGGCACGGTTTCCGATTCGTCATCATCGGATTCTGTTTCTTTGTTGCCCGGCGGCTTTAAGTTCAAACTGGAAAAAGCGTTTTCGACTTCACTTTTAATAGAACTCTTCAACTCGCCCATTTGCTCTTCACTTAATGGCATGTCTTCACCGTCCTGTAATTGATGGGTATTTGGTTTTTGTTCGGCTTGCCTACTGAAAATACGTTTAAAGATGCTGTTATCCTCTTCCAAGGATTCTGCAACATTGATTTGATCACCTGAAAATACAGTTACCTTTTCCTCCTCTCCATTTTGCTTGGAAAAGAGAAGTTCCGAAGCACCACAGCTTGCTGGCTGATCTGTTACGCCAAGACCACTAAGAAAGAATTTCCCTGTTCCGCGGTAATTATCTCCAAGCTCTATGGAAGGATGCGTATAGTCGCCATGGCGATTTGCGCTAATTAAGAAGTCATTTGGAGCAAGAATCCCATAGAGCTGTATCTCACCCTTAAGTTCAGCTTCTTTTGCTGGCTCGACCTTCAGGGCTAGAACTTTTCCACCATTAACGTAACGGCGATGATCTGGCCAAATTCTGGCTGTGTGAATTTTGGCGTTATAGGTTTCTGCCATATCTTCCAGCCATTGCTTCTCTATCGTGCGACCATCTTCAGCCCCATGCACAACCGATCCACTGGTAGCCAAAACAACCCATCCTGTTTTTAGGTTTCTTGCCATTGTCTGCCCGGTATAAAAGTTTGAGTATTTTTTACTTTGCGGACTCTGCCGCTCTGAGGACTCCAAATTTAAAGAGGTTGGAAAGGGCAAACAATCAGATAAATTCCTACAAATTCCTATTTCTGAGATATAGGAATTTTCAGGAATAGAACTACGCAAAAAAAAGACTTTCCTTGCGTAAACTGCGCGGCATGGCTACTTACTCAGACGAAATCAAACAAGCCGCTAAAATTATGTGGTTGCGCAGATTGAGCGCACGAGAAATAGCGGACCAGTTAAACCTGAATAATTCGCGGGTCGTTTATCAATGGGCGGAAAAGGGTCAATGGGATGAAATGCTTCAGCATGAGACTGTGGAGCAAGCAACGTCCCGCCGCCTTATTGTCCTGATTGAAAAGCCCAATAAAACTAATGAAGATTTCAAGGAGATAGAGCGCCTCAGCAACCTGCTAGATAAACTCGCCGGTATTGACATAAAGAAAGCGCGCGCAGCCAAAGAGAAAGCCGCAGCCTCACGAGGGGAGCGCGGAGACGTAAAAGACAAAAAGAAAAAGACAAGAAACGATATTAGCGGGATAACCGCAGAACAACTTGAGGAAATCCGTAAGGAGTTGTTCTATGAATATCAGCACCGCTGGCACGAAAACAAGGATCAACGAACCCGATTTATTCTTAAGTCACGCCAGATCGGGGCTACCTACTACTTTGCCTGGGAAGCCTTGGAGGACGCAATTCTATCGGGTGACAACCAGGTGTTTCTATCTGCCAGCCGCAACCAAGCAGAGATTTTTAAAGCCTACATCATAAAATTTGCCCGTGAATATTTCGATCTTGAACTGAAAGGCTCAGACTTTATTGAACTGTCTAATGGGGCTGAACTTCGCTTTGTATCTACTAATGGTCGAACGGCTATGGGATACCACGGCCACCTTTATGTAGATGAAGTGTTTTGGGTTCCAGACTTTGAGAACCTCAATAAATTAGCTAGCGGCATGGCTGCACATAAGAAATGGCGTAAAACCTATTTCTCTACACCATCTGTAAAAAGCCATGGCGCCTACCCCATGTGGAGTGGTGAGCGCTACAACGACCGACGAAAAAATAAAGTTAAGTTTGATCTAAGTCATGAGTCTTTGAAGCATGGACAATTAGGTCAAGACAAGATTTGGCGAAATATTGTTACTGTAGAAGATGCCGCAAAACAAGGTTGTGACCTTTTCGATATTGATGAACTTCGCGATGAGTATAGCGAGGCAGAATTCAACAATCTCTTTATGTGTGCCTTTATGGAGGCGGGGCTATCCGTCTTCAATCTTGGTGATCTACTTAATTGTGCCGTTGATTCCAATGTTACTTGGGTTGACTTCAAATCAAAGCAGGTCCGCCCGTATGGTAATCATCCCGTTTGGATTGGCTACGATCCATCGCGCAGTGGCGATGGCGCGGCTGTAATTGTAGTTGCGCCCCCGCTGAAACCCGGTGGCAAATTCCGGGTTCTGGAAAAAATTGTTATGCGCAATCGCGCTTGGCAATGGCAGGCAGAGCGAATCAAAGAGCTTACTGAAAAATACAATGTTAATTTTATCGGGGTTGACTGTACTGGGCCTGGGCATGGTGTTTATGAAATGGTTCAGGGTTTCTTCCCCGGCGTTACCCCCATTACTTACGGTATCAGCACGAAAACCAATCTAGTTCTAAAAGCTCAAGATGTTATCGAATCTGGCCGGGTTGAGTGGGACGCAGAGCACACCGATTTACCACAAGCGTTTATGCAGATTCACCAAACCACCACCGGTAACGATCAAATCACTTATGCAGCCAACCGCACCAGCAGCACCGGACACGCGGACGTGGCCTGGGCACTAATGCACGCCCTCAGCAACGAACCCCTAAACCGTCAACGACAAACAACAACCGTGGCCTTTGCCAGCTAATGAGAACAGACTATGGGACGTAGAAACAAAAGATTCAAAGCAAAAGCCGCTAAGCAGACTTTAAAAGCAGAAATCAGGAATGATAATAACCCTCTGTTATTCAGCTTTGGCGAGCCTGAACCGGTATTGGGTGGTAACTGGGGCGACTATCTCGGCACTTTTCTACAGCCTAATGGTGACTACTATGAGCCACCTATAAGCCAGAAGGGATTGGTTAGCTTATTAGGTGCCAATGCTCACCATGGCACTATTCCTTTTTTTAAACGCAACCTGTTACGCAAATGGTATACCCCAAATAAAGCCCTCCGGCCTGAGTGTTTAGCAAACGCTGGCTTTGATCACTCTGTATTCGGGCATTGTTATTTCAAAAGGATATTTAACCCGTTTGGCCACTTCCTGCGCCTGGCACACTTACCGGCATTTAATATTCGCCGGATGAAAGAAAAAGATCGCTATTGCATGTTGCAACCGAACGGAGCAGATCCAATCCCATTTGAGCCGGGCGAAGTGGTCCAACTGAAAGAATATGACCCAACCCAGCAGATATACGGCAGGCCCCAGTACCTGGGCGGGGTCCAGTCTGTTCTGCTGAATGAAGATAGCACCCTATTCCGGCGCAAGTATTACAACAACGGGGCGCACATGGGGTACATTTTCTATACGGCTGATAAAAACCTGGGTGAAAAAGACAAAGAACGTATCCAATCACAGATTGAACAGAGCAAGGGGGTCGGTAACTTCCGTTCAATGTTCATCAACATTCCTGACGGGAAAGAAAAGAGCGTCCAGATTATTCCTGTGGGTGACATTGCCACTAAAGATGAGTTTGCAAAAATTAAGGATTTGAGCCGAAACGACATCCTCAGCAGCTGGCGAATCCAACCCGCCCTTGCTGGGGTTATGCCAGAAAACAATGCGGGCTTTGGTGATATTGAAAAAATAGATCGCGTTTACTACGAAAACGAAGTGCTACCAATGCAGCATGTTTTCTTAGAGCTTAATGAATTATTGCCAAGGGGAAAGAAGATTGAGTTTACTCAACCAGATTTCGCCCACACTCAAAACTAAAAGTATAATTACAATGCTTTTTAATTTACATTTTATACCAAGGTAGTAAAATGAGCGGATGCTTCAGAGAAGAAGGTGATGGTGGAATGCTTATAAACTGTATCAAGTGTGGTAGCAAAGCAACGATAACCAGCAGAAAAGATCTTGACCCTAAGCTTTCACAGCTCTATTGCGCTTGTAAAAACACTGACTGCGGGCACACTTTCGTAATGGACCTAAGTTTTAAACACACTATTTCCCCGCCCGCTACAGATCGTCGCGCCCTGCTTGTAGGCCTGATAAATGCTATGCCCACTACGGAGCGCAACGAGCTGCTAAAACAACTGGTTACAAGCTAAACTTGGCTTGTTAACCAATCTGGTAATTGTCGCAGGTCATCATTAACCCCCTCTTGTATCCGCATTAATTCCCGATCAATCAGATTTAGATAGGCTGCTCTTGATTCTTGCGGAGCATCCCCCCCAAACATTTTAAGAGCCAGCCGCAAATCAGATAGCTCATTCACAAACTGTATTCTCCGTTGCTCCACTACAGCTACAAGAGAATTTGGCAGGATAACGGTCTTACGTTTTGCGTTAGTCATGTCTAAAACTCCATCTTTAAACTAAGCATTCACACCCACCCTTTAGGAAAATTTTCCTTCCAAGTGGCTAACGTAAAAATCTTTTACCATCAAAGAATCACATCTGTAAATGGAATTTATTTTATGTTTCTAATATCGAAATTTTGCGTGAAAAGGATTTCTAATATCGAAATTTTGGGTGATTTTTGCACAGTCTGTAAGCAGCCCACTGTTGAATCAAGGTGTACATTAATTGACCAAACCTCACGTTCCTGACTTTTCAAGCAAAAGATCCTCAATCGCCTACCGGCTACGGCGCTCCCGAACGCAGACTGGCATGACAGGTCAAGAATTGGCCAACAAGCTTGGAGTCCATCCGACCAGCCTTTCCAAAATGGAACACGGAGACCAAGCTATACCCGCTGAGCTCCTTGCTGATTGGTGCTGTGTCTTGGAGATTTCTGTATCTACAATTCTTTACCCGGAAGGGACAGATAGAGCCCATGAGGAGGAGGCCCTTTTCTATATGAGAATCCTATCGGAGTTGAACCAAGATCATCGGACGCTAGTTCTTAAGCATTTGGAAATGGTTTATAAGCATGAAAAAAGAGAGATTCTGGCTTTGACATGAATACTAAGGTATTAAATTAAAATGCAAGTTGAATCATGCGCTAAATTCTAGCGCAAGAAATCATCACGATTAAAAATTCTAGAGGGAAGAAATAGCATACTGAACCTGACCTAACTAACCACCAATAGAAAAAATTGACAAATGTTAGATCAACTTTGAAACAGGTGTGGGAATAGTTGCACTGACTGAAAAATAATGTAGGGTCAAATATATTCACCCACCATATAACCCATAGACTACCCTAAATACTAGTACACTTTTAAGCCACAGGTCAGATCTAATTTTTGGAGCATTAAATTGTGAAATACATATTCTCCATATTAACTTTTCTACTTTTATCTTACCCAGCGTTTAGCAATGCAAGTAATGTTTCCGAAAAACTACCCTACTTAGTTAAAACAACTAATGAATTTTTTGACACCCTAAACCAAGAAAAAGAACCAAGTAATCGAGAATTAGCTACTATTATTGGAAAATCTTGCTCAACACTAGAGAGGCTACTTGGAAACACCTCCTTTTTAAATGATGTAGAAAAATTCAAAACCACATCACCCGATTTGCCACCCTATATAGAAAAGCTCAAACAAAATTTGACCCTCTTCCTAGAAAATTTTTTAGTGCCAGAAATTGAAATTTTAAAATCAGCTGGACTTTCTGATAACTCGATTTACAGGATATCAACCTACGCCTCCTATGCGATGTCATCGATTGAAGAAGATATGAGCATGTCAAATATTATAGCGAACCTCCATCGTCTGAGAGGATATATATGTATTGCAGAAAAGCGTATAAAAGAAAATTTAGACATTGAAATGAAAAGGGAACGAAAATTGGCGCTAATGAGAAGAGTAGGATTCGGAATGGCCGGCATAATATTAATTGCAGCGGATATATATTCAGCTGCACCAACACAAGGCTTATCTATTGTATCAGTACAAATAGGTGGAGAACTTATTAAGGATGCCATCCCTGAATAGTAGCAATTCACCCTGGTATTGACCTTGTGGATTATCAGAATAATTTACACCTCCGCTACATGTGTGGAAATAGATGGATATACTTCTTAGGATCTACGTCAGCTCCCCGTAGCAGATCTCTAATTGCGATTTCTATGTACTCCTCCAATGTTTCCCCCGTGGAGTTAACTTCCGCTCCATCTCTTCCATAACTTATTTCATATACTATTGGATTAGCATCACCACTACACTCAAAGAAAAGTAGTTCAGCACCATCTATAACCCTGAAAACGAAGCCGCTATCTGGTAATTTTTCACTATCACCGTCCTCTTCTAACTCTTCCCTAACCTCTTCTTGAAACTTTACTAAGTTATCAATAAGCTGAATCCCGCGCAGTTCATCTAACCACTTTGGGCCCCTTCCAAAAACACTGAGGAAATCAACGTAGGCTTCCGGAAATTTCAATCCTATACTTTTTTCGACCTCACAAATAGATTCTGAATCCGGCCTAAATTCATTAGGGTCGAACCTATGTCTAGAGTTTGCAAGTGCTGCTGCATATTCAGATAACTTTTCCGAAAACCCCATATTAAAACCCTTCAACTGTAATACTAAGGTCACATTCTGCATTAAGAGGAATCTAAAAGGCAAATTTTTATCATTACCTAAATCCATAAGAAGCTAAGATAAAACTTACTCTTTTCGCTAGGTTCCCCCTTTAAATTTATTGTTGCGCTTTCGCAGAACTGGGCGCGCCTTCAGCAGAGAGAACGGACACCTATAAACCTACGATGAATACTACGGAGGCACCACAAATAATAGGGCGGCAATTCTCATCAAATATTTCCATAAAATCACTGTTGCCCCTCCTCAGTTTCCCTAGCTTTTTCCTGGAGCCAGGATGTACCCCTCTCTATTGCTGTTAGCTTTGAAGCGCCGGTAATCGGCAAACGCATATCTCCCACACAAGCCCGGAATTCTAAATTTGATTCCTCAGTGCCTAGTTCAGCAGTCACGCCAATACTTAAAAGGAATTTGGCCCTATCTGATACAGATTTGATTTTTCCCAAGGCTTCCATTTGATCATCAGTCATTTGCTATCCCTCACCTTCCCTAGTGAATTTTTCCAGAAACCTTATGAATGGTCTGGGGCTGTATAGGTGGCAGGCTGATTTCTTCGAAGATGTCTATTGCGCAATCAGTCAATTGGCTTCTTGCCCAATCACTATTACGTTCTATCTCAGGCGTTAGTGATCCTCCGTTCACAAGATGCGTTTCGTACCCATTTAAAAGCTCAACCAAATATTCAATCCGGTCCAACAAGTCTGTTGAAATAGCAACGGTTTTCTTATCCATGTGCGGCCCCTCCCAGTTCACTATTTAACTTTCTAATGTCTGAAACCCGGTCTTCATGTGCCACAAAAATATCTTGTGCAGCTCTTAATTCCCGAACTGCTTCCTGCCTATTTACAGTGGTTGTTTCCGGGCAGGCGATACGCTCACGACATAAAGCGAGCGCAAGCTTTATTTGGCGAACTTCAGCTAGATCAAGTACACAAACTTCTTTGGCGGACATAGCGATTTCCTCATTGTTGTATTTTGAAAACTGTTGCGGGCTCTGCCCGCGATGGGTGTAGGCGGCCTCGCGGTAGAGACAACCAAAAAGCAATTGATCGCGCACGACTTCTGGCCAACTACAGGCGGCGTGGACCTGTGTGTTATTGAGCCAAGCGTTGTAAACCTGATATTCAGTAACCGTCTGGTAAAGGCGTAACCCCCGCTGGTTCATTCCTCAGCCTCCCGGCGCATTTCCTGCACCTGCTGTTTCAGTTGGTTCAAGCGGCTGCGCATATCCTCGGCCATCCCCCCGCTCTGCTTCTTCAGCCACTGCCCTATCTCAGATCGGGTGCGGGTGCATAGCAGGTGCCAAGCGAGGCAGTTGCGGCGGTGGGACTCGCTATAAGTGTCTGTGGCGGCAGATATAAGGGGGGGGGTGTCGGAAAGACCGAACCGAGCTAACCGCTCCCTCTGCACCAATGAAAAGTCCTTATCTTCCATACACTTAGCTCCCTAATTTCGGTTCAGTTGAAAACCGCACCTGAGCGAACCAAAAACCTAACCAATTGATTTATAAAGGTTTTTTTAAAGTAAAAAGTTAGGTTTCTAGTTTTTGTTTTTCCTAACTTGGTTCGGTCCTGGTTAGGTAAAAGTTCGTTTTCCCGGTTTCTCTATATCCCGCGTGGTTATTGGCTTTGCGGGCATTTTTGGGTTTCGGTTAGCTCGGTTCGGTCTTTCCGAAACCCCCTACCGTTTCTTAATCGGCGCCCTTATTGGCGTCTCTATGCTGGAAAACCCAGCAATAACGAGTGCGGTCGCCGTCTATCCCCGACTTCACGTTTTTACAGGCGATAAACTTGTGGCGGCGGCTGTTGGGCAATAGCTTTTTCAGCTCTCTGATGTCCGGGTGATCCACTTTGGCCAGCTCGCATTGCTGCTTGTAATGAATCAGATTGATTGCGATCAGGCCGTTGTCTTTGCTGTGGTTGAGGGTCTGCGCCTCTACTTTGCCGGCGTTATTGGTGTACACAGCAAGCGCCTCTGTGTCCGCCACTAGGCGAACATTGAGGTAGTCGTATATCTCCCAGAACTTCTGTACTTCCGGGTGATCCGCGCTTAAGCGGCCCTGGCGGTTTACCGCGCGTGTATAGATAAAGTGCTGGATGTCCTGAATGGTATTGGCGGTGAGCGAGGGAAACAGAATGGGCAAAGCTCCAGCCATGGCAGAGACCATGGCATGGGTTTTTACAACCCGCTGATCGTGGATCTCGCCCCGGTGGGCGTACTCCGCATCAAACTTCGGATAGTCTTCTAAGATTTTGCCAACAATGGCTTTCTCTTTGTGAAAGGCAGCGGGTAGAAAGCCGCTGACCTCTTCCACTGCGGCTCGCTCGAACTGCTGGGCTAACAGTTTGGTTTTCTCTGAAAAGTGCGCTTTGGTCGCGTGGCCGTGGACTATCCGCGATAGCAGAGCGGGGCTACCGTCTACGGTGTCATTCTGCGCAATTACAATGGCGCCGCGAAACGGCGGCTCTACGGTTTCGTTGCCGCGATTAAAGGCACCGGTTGAGCGAATGGCACGGCCATTGTAGGCGGTCTTCAGCTCCTCAAAATCAAAGCTGCCCTTCTTGGCGGAATCGTTCTGGCGGTCTGACTCAATCAATACCACCGGCATATTGGACAGCTGTGAGAATGCACGGGCACGGGCGGCAAATGTGGCCTTGCTGGGGTCGAAGCCTTCGTAGTCGTCACGACCACATAGCTTCCATAGAAATTCAATTACCGTGGTTTTACCAGCGCCATGCTCCCCGGTTAGCTCCAGAAATGGGAATACTTTTAGCTCTGCGCGGATTTGTTCGGCAAACAGTGAGCCCAGCCAAAACGCCAACGCCATCATTCCCAGGTGAGAGAAAACCAAGTGGTAGTCCTGTATCCAGCTGGGATCAAAGCTTTTGTTGTTGTGGATGTAGAGACTTTTAAAGCCAGTTTTAATGCGGTCTTTACCGGCAACAAAATAGCCTTGCTTATTGACCTTTAAGCGCCGGCCATTGTGAAAGGCGAAATCCTGAAAGACATAGGTTTGACAAGACTTGTCATAGCCTTGGTAACTGATTGTCCGCACCTGTTTGACGCCATTATCAAACCAGCGATCACGCAACATCTTGAGCTGGTTTTCACTGCCATCAAATGTGCTCCCCGGTGCTTGGTTGAGTAGTGCTTTATTAAAGGATTTTGGGCTCTCCAGATTTGATCCAGTGAGGGCAACTTGTAACCCCTTGCCTTTGGGAAGGTAAATATCGAAAAAATAGGCAACGTCTGTTGTCTCTTGATCTATCTCGCAGTAAAGGAACTTTGGCAGACAGTTACTAATACTATTTATGTTGAGGTTGCTATTGAAGATTTCCCGCCCCCTCTCTGTGGCCAAGGCATCTTCTAGGGTTTTTACTACTTCTTTTTCAGTTTTGTCATCTTCTATATCTGTCTGGTTATGTTCATCAATAGATTTCGACAGTTCCCGGTTAATATCGTCTTCGATGTGGACTGAATACAGGCGGTTATTGAAATCCAGTACCGTATAATTACGACGTTTTTTGCAGTGCCAGTGATAGGCTTTTTCTTCAATGCTACTGGCGGTGAATAGGCGCCCCCGGTAAAGGCAGTCTTCAATAAATTCTGGGGTTAATTTATCAGCCCGGTATAGGTCATCCCAGTCGTTACCGCCGCCCACCAGGGCAACATCGACCTTTTCTTTTTGCTTGCGCAAACGATCATAATATTTCTTTGCCATGGAACGACCGGCAGGGTCATCATCATAGCCAAGACGCCAGGTTATCTCCTGGGCTTTGTGTTCTTCTATTAGTTCTGTAGGTAGGTTGTTGCTAGAAAATGCAGCGACCACTTTATAGCCGCACAGCCATAGGGCGATAGCGTGGAAGATACCCTCAACAATAAATACGGTATCGCCTTTTTCTATCTGCTGGCTTGGTGGCTGCCAGCATTTACCCCCGTACTTTATATACTTTTTAAAAAAGCTCTTGTCGCCCAGCTCGCGTTCATGGGTTTTATTGATTACGCGATCCCAGTAGAAGCCATCCCATAGTTGAAAACGAACTACGGGCGCATAGCTCCCCTCCGGTAAAGGCCGCGCGGCCTGTTCGAACCAGTCCCCCACTTTAAGAAGTGGAAACTGGCGAACGTGTTCAATATAAGCGCGGGCCGTTGCGTTGGGTTCTTCAGGGGTTGCCGGGAATCTTTCAGAAAAATTTTCGAAAATGTCCGGGTAAATATCCCGGACAGATTCTTCATAACCACAATTGTTTTTGTGGTTACAGCGCACGACGATTGGTTTTTCAATCTGAATCCAGGCTGACTTCTTGCCGCAATCTGGGCAGTTGCCAGAATTTAGATACTTGCCACTGCGCTTGAATTTAAAACTCAAATCCTTTTCTAGCGACTCGACAACATCTCGGTTTATTTGGCTGTAGTCCATAGGTCACGCCCTATTCTTGGGTTATATGGGCGTCGTCGTCTAAACAGATCTGGGCTAGCTTGATCACGTTTATCAAGTTGTAGCGACCAATCTTGATGGTTGGTAGGTACCCCCTTTGTACTTGGCCGCGCACCGTGGAAAGTGTAAGACCCGTATCAATCGCGTATTGCTCTTGAGTGGTAACGGGGGATTTAAGTGGTGGTGGGTCGAGTTTTTCGCTCATTTCTTGTTGTCCTTCGCTCTTTAATGACTACTAACGAGCATATTTTTAAACACGATAAGGTTTAGATTCAATACCTTTTGGTATTGAAATGTTAACTTTGGCGTCATATTCAACAAGTAAGCATTGATGTAATGACTTTTTGGTTTGAAGCTGATGCTTTCTGGGCTAAATTCAGGGCCTAACAAATAACAAAGGCGAACAAAGGTGAGCGAGTCGACGGAAGACAGCGCGGGGGGAAGGCTGCGAGTCGTTAGAGAGGCTATTGGGTTAACGCAAGCAAATTTTGCTGAGAAACTCGGCCTAAAGGTTTATCAAATTAAGAATATCGAGTACGGCACATCAAGAATTCCAGAAGAAGTATTTGCCGTGATTGGACGAGCTATGCCAGAACTACTTCCCTGGGTGGTTTACGGAGGCAAAGTTTCGTTCGAGCAACTAGCGCAAAGTAAAAGTGACTTTTGCCAACTGTTAGTAGTCCGAATCAATATTGGCATGGTTACTAACGCAACTTTCTTGGAAAAAAAGGATGGCGATTAGAAAGCTTGCCAGCGGACGGTGGCAGGTCGACATTCAGCCTCAAGGGCGTGGCGGGCGGCGTGTCCGCAAGTCGTTTGATACTAAGGCTGAAGGTATTCGCTGGGAGCGTGCCCAGCTTGCCTCTGCTGACAAAGGAGAATGGGTGCCTCCGCAACGAGATAAGCGCCCGCTTTCTAGCTTGGTGGAGGAATGGTACACATTGCACGGCCACACGCTCAAAGACCATTCCGGGCGCCTGAACTATCTCCAAAATACCGTAAAGTGGCTGGGTGATCCGCGCGCGGTCACCTTTACTGCTGAGGACTGGATTCTCTATCGCAAGGGGCGGTTAGAAGCTCCAAACGATCAGGGCCGGCAACCTTGCGCCCGAACTATCAACCATGAACAGACCTACCTAAATGCGGTTTTCAATCGGCTGATTGCGCTAAAGAAATGGACTCTACCCAACCCCTTGAAGGGGGTGCCCAAGCTCCGAGTAAAAGAGCCTCCTCTTAGCTTCTTAAATGTCGAACAGCTACAAGCTTTAGATGATGCCCTCCTCAATGCCAGAAACCGGAATGTAAGAACGATCACCCGAATTTGTTTGGCTACGGGGGCAAGGTGGTCGGAAGCTGAAAACCTAGAGGCTGAGCGAGTCCATCATGGCAAAATAGAGTTCGTCGACACCAAGAATGGTAAGAATCGAAGTATCCCAATCAGCAAGGAGCTAGAAGCTGAAATATTAACCGGCCGCCCGAAGTTTGGTCGCCTTTTCCCCGGCACCAATTTCCGTGCCTTCCAGGAGGCCGTCGCCAGAGCAAACCTGACCTTACCAAGAGGTCAAGCGACGCATATCCTTCGCCACACTTTCGCCAGTCATTACATGTTGAACGGCGGAGACCTATTAAGATTGAACAAAATACTGGATCACTCCACCATGGAGATGACCATGCGCTACGCCCACTTAGCTCCAGAGCATTTGGAAGATGCAGTTAGCAAAAGCGCCCTTAGTAGCCTGGAAAAGTGTCGATCCGATTGAGTAAGATCAAGATAACGATTGTAGTTACAAGGCAAGTTAACGCACCTTTAACATAACTAAAAAAGAACCACAGAAATTAAGAGAATGGCAAAGAAAACAAGCAAAAAAAAGAACCCCAAATTATGTGTGATGTTCGATTCTAGTGTTTTGTATACACAAGTTGCCTCTGATTTGGTAAGTCATCGCGTCAAAGAGCTAATTACAGAAAACTCATCGCATAATGACTTGGATATAGATTGGCATCTCCCAAATGTAGCCATCGGAGAGCGACGCTACCAAATGCTCAAGAAGGCAAAGGAATTATTGCCTTCCATGCAGAAAATGGAAAAGCTTGTAGGACATAGTTTCGCAATTGGCGAAGACAGTCTTTCCTTATATGTGCAAAACGCAATTGACGCCAGCATTAAGGAACTTGGCTTTATAGTATCTGACATTAAGACTAGCAAGGTTGACTGGCAAGGTTTAATTGATCGTTCTATTAATAGACTGCCGCCGTTTGAGAATAATGAAAAAGAAAAAGGGTTTAGAGATTCAGTCATCGCTCATAGCTTTTTGCAACTAGTCGACTCTTCACCATCAACGCCCAATGTGTGCCGACTAGCATTAGTCGCGAATGACAATAGGCTGAAAGAATACATCCTCGAAAACACTAAGGAAAACAAAAACGTACGAGTTTTAGCAAACCTTGATGAACTAGAAAGCCTCATCAACACACTAGTTTCATCCATCCCGGAAGAGTTAGCTACCGAACTCACACAAAAAGCCAACAAGCTTTTCTTTGATGTGGGTGAAAATTCATTCTATTATAAAGGTAGTATTAAAGAAAAGATAACTAAAGATTTTCACGAAACACTAACAGCTTCACCGATTGAAAAGCTTCATAAAGAAACAAAAAAATGGGTGATTTTCGAACCAGTTTTCATCAAAAAAGAAAAATCAAAAATACATTGGGTGTCTCCAATTAAAGTTGAATTCAACCTATATCATTATATACATACCGATAGTAGTAGGCTTTGGAAGAACATTACTTCCATTACGAACCCCAATGAAGTGTACCTGAAAGCTACAGAGAGCCTCATTTCCAAATTAATTGTGGGAACAAAATCTTCGGGAGAAGCAGAGACAAAGATGATCGATTATACCGGACATGATCTCTTTGAAATCCACTGGAGTACTACTTTGTCACCAGCAAAAAATTTACTAAAACCAAAATTAGAAAAAATTGATTATTTGGGTGATGACCTGGCGGATTAAAGTTATACCGCCTGTTCCCTGGCACCAATTTCCGTTTATTTCAGGAAGCTGCTACCAGAGCAATCCTTACCAAGTGATCCACGCGCTTTCACCAGCCATTACATGCTGAATGACCGACACCTGTTAAAACTGAACAAAATGCAGGACCAATTCACTATGGAGATGGCCATACGTTACGTGTATTTGGCCCCCGAGCATTTGGAAGATGCAGTTAGCGAAAGCGCTCTCAGCAGCCTGCAAAAGTGTCAACAAAGTGTCAACGCTGGCGAGCAATAGAGATCAACGTAGGTTGCTCTTCCCTAGATTTTTCTAGTGATTACAGTATGTTGAGCACTAATGATTAACAATTGATCCGTCTTGAAAACCGTTGACTGTAACAGGTCCCAGGGTTCGAATCCCTGCCCCACCGCCATATAAAGTCTTGTAAATCATAGACTTACAAGCATCGAAGGGCGGTACCAATTTCCTTGGTACCGCCCTTTTTCGTTTACGTCTCAACAAAGTCTCAACGCAAAAATATCTCTTACTGCCAAGGAGGCGGGAAGTGCATGCCTTCATGGCGCCGGTACCCATCTCCAAGCTGAAAGAAAAAAGCAGAAAGCCATTTGAAAAGGAGTTTATATGGCAGCCTATAAGCTAAGCATGCGCGAGGAACTAGAGCGCAGGTATACCGAACTCAGACGGCAATCGATCCAAATGGCCAATGAGGCACTGGATCTACCGGATACCCGCCTTGCACTTGTCGATAGCGCCTCCTACGCGGCTTTCCGGCATTGGGAGAATCATCCCAACCGGAAGGTTGATTGGGACTGGCCTTCTTCCTGGATAAGCTGGAAACTCAAGTTCCCTAAACGATTTGAATCTGCTACTTGGGCTGGGAACCGTCTAGTAGGCTTCGCTATGGGGCGCCCAACCTATCATGCTACAGGGCTAAGGCTGGACTACATCGAGAAATCACCAGAAGCTGGGGAACCACATTTAGACCTAACCTATTTGGCCCTATACGCCTATGCCACTCTTCTCGGCGCTACGCATGTGAAAATCATGCACCCCATAAATAGTGATGTCCGAGATTACTATGAAAACAAAGGGTTCCAGTACGACCCCAAAAGCGACAGCTGTACCCGGAGAATTATTTGATGAATGACAAAATCAAAGACTTCAATACTGCTCATGATGAAAAGCTCAAAGGGCTTTCCAAAGAAGAGCGAGCAAAAGCTGGGCTAAAGAAGCTGGCTCAACAAATGAGAGCAGAGAAAGGCAAGATCAAAGAGCCTGAAGGCTTGGCATCCGGCAAAAGTGACAAAGACGGAAAAATGATCATTGATCTCGATAAGGACCATGACGATGAGTAACAAGGCGCTAACCGACAAAGAAAAACAGTTCACTGTTCTGCCCAATGAAGCAGATCCCAAAAGTTCGTACACAAAGGCAAAGAAAGCAATCTCAAAGGCGTTAGCTGAGATCAAGAAAGGTAAAGGCACAAGATAACCGCCTGTCCAACGCTGCCATTACGAATCAAGCCAGAGCGCGCCAGCCCTAGCTACAAAGATGCTCCTGTCGCCCTCTTCCCTTGTAGCCCGTACCAGTATTCTGAGGTTCTGATCAGTGAAAAATCTGTTCAAAGCTCTTCAAAACCTTTCATTTTGTGAAATCCCCATTGGCTGCAGGCCCCGCACCAGCTCAGGCCCTAGCCTCTTGTGCCATTTCATCAACTAAAAGAGTGCCCAAAATCGGCAGGCGTGGGGAGGAGTGACCGACGCCCCTTTTTGCTGCACAATTATTGATCACAGATAATCAGAGGGAACTGGTAATGCGTATTTTTACGGGGTTTTTAAAGGTAAGTGCGTATTTGGTCGCTTTATCGGGTTGCCAAGACGCAATGAAGAAAATTGAAATCTATCCAACGATAGATAACCTAGTAGAAATTGAATCAGATCGACTCAAAATCATAGAAGCCAGGAGCGCTGATGACGGCATCCAGATTACGCTAGGTGAATCATCTAGCAACCGCTGTAATATTCAAATCCAAAATAAAAAATTAGGGTCAAAAATTATGTACAACTCCTTAGAGGATCAACCCGGAGGAGTTAAAGCCAGCTGCCAATGGAACGGTAAACACTTCAAGCAGTCTCGCAAGCACTTCACCTCCCTTGCTCTAAGGCTTGAAGAGGATTCAATTACTATTGACCTTCAACTAGCTGATCCAGGCAACAATCATTTTTTAGCTTTCACACTCTTTGAAACCTCATTATCAAACCAGTTAAAAACGAAAGGACAGATGTAAAGTGGGATTAATCTATCACTACACTGATATCAATGGACTTCACGGAATTATCGGTGAAGGTGAATTTTGGCTGACTGACAATCGTTTCCTCAATGATCACACTGAAGGAAAATACGCAGAAGCTATACTAAGTGAATTTAGTAGCGAAATACTAAGTGAATGTAACAAAGATCACAGCATAGATATTCTTTCAGAGCTAATGCAAGAAAATCATATAGATGGGGGCGGTAGAATATATGTTGGATCTTTCTCTGAAGAAAACATTTTAAGTCAGTGGCGTGGTTACTGCCCGAAAGAAGGTGGATACTGCATAGGTTTTGACATGGCTCAACTCAACGATATATCTGGCTTTCAACTTGAAAAATGCAATTACAACAAAAAAAAGACTATCAACCAATGGAAAAATTTAGCAAATCGCATCAATGCAGACTATGAAAAAGGTGCCGGACCACAGAAATATATAATTCATGAATCTGCTTGGGAAAAAGCATACCGTATAATTCCGGGAATTCGCTATTCAGCAGAAATAAATAAAATTAAGATGACTAACAAACACCCTGACTACATAGATGAAAGGGAAACAAGGATATTTAAATTCGCAAAACCAAAAACAGAAAGCAAGAACAGTGAATTTAGAGCAAGACTAGAAGAAGATCCAGAAGTTCACTTCAGGAAGTCGAAAGGAGGCTTAGTGCCTTACATCAAACTTCAGGGTATCGACACCCTCGTAAAGAAAGTACACATCGGGCCACAGGGTGATACAGACCTAAACATGTTGGCACTTGAAGAATTTAAGAATCATAATAAAAAACTGAAATTCGATATAGAAAAGTCAAACACACCACTTCGATAAGAAAAGGGAACAAGAACCTCAAAGCCCCCCACTCACAGAAAACAAAGAATTAAAGCAACCGTTTCTAGATAAACATAAAGGATGTTAAAGAAGGGTCTTGATATGCACAGAAGTCTTCACGAAAAAATGGTCAGCATACTAACCAAATCTGAAGTAAAAGAAGACGCCTCACTCTGGGAATACCCCTTATTTACATACACATTGTATATAGGAATAATTGTCACACTCACTTCAATAGTGACGATTTCTATATTACTGGGAATTCAAACAACCGGAGAGGGTGCGAGATATGAAGCTTGCATATCTATGAACTGCATCAACAATTTCTTTATATATTTTTCACCCGCAATAAAAATATGTACAGGCTTTCTTGCAGTCCTTGGTGTTATTGCCCTTGTATTTCGTAGTGAGCAAACAGCCACTCAAATCTCAAATGCCAATAAGACACATAATTACGAATTATCAAGAAATCGTGAACTCTGGGAGCACGAACAAGCTAAGACAGCCTTTAGTCAGTTTTTTCAACACAAAGAAACATTTTTTTCTCTTATAAATTTTTATGAAGAAAAATTTCAGATCACCTTTCACAACAAGCCAACGATGTATAAAGATTGGTTTTCCGGGAGTACTGTAACCACTTTTGACACACGACTATACGATTATTCTGGAGGGCCAATATCTGCATCAACACATCTAATTTCATTTGCAAAGGAAGCTAGTAAATGCTCGATCACATATGCATTTTCAGAAATCCAGCTAGCACACCAAAGATACACTTTAATTAAAGCTTTAAACGACTTAAGAATTCCTCAAAACTCCCACATATCAAAATCCATTCAGGATGATACTTTTACACTCGGTAGCTTTGAAAAATTGCTAGAAATAACTCAGGGGATACTAGAAATATCCTCCAACGATATTACAATGCATAGCTTTTTATCTACTATGGCAGAAATATATGAACGTTCTGGATCTTTGTTTAGGCAAATCAATAGACGCCAAAAAACACCAAATGACCGAGTTTTAATATGTATATTTGGTGAATGGTATGAAGCGCTAGATGGGCCAGCTATAGGATATACATACTCTAACCAAGAAATAGACTACCACCTTAGATTTTTTTCTTGTCCAAAAACAGAGAAGTATTTATATCCTTCATTTGAAACCCGTGAAGAAATAGCGGAAGGCAGTTTAGACGAATGTGTTGAGATCAACATCATAGATGAGGATGAATGGGAACAAGCCACCCAATGAAAATAAAATCAGTATTAGCTCGCAACTTCTAACCCACATACGATGCTGGTACAGCGTTTATCCCATGCGGGGGCTTTTCCTGATTCCGGGGTGATAATTTTGATAAGCACCACGGATCACTGTGGTGCTTTACTTAGTTATAAATTCACAAGCCCACACCTAAGCATGGGTATTCCCTCTCCACCAGTACCCCGCCCCGCTCAATCGAGTACTCAGTAAACTTGCCTGTCACAATATCCAGAATTTGCAGCCAGGAATAAAACTCCGCCTTCTTTGATTTCGCAATCTCCTCCGCCAGCTCCTTTGCCGCCTCTTGAGTTGGCGCAGAGTCTCTATAGCTTTTCGCTCCACCATTCATCAGGTGGACTCGTTCGGCAAAAATGGCATACCTGTTTACTCTATTATTCATAACTTCTCTCCTTTTAAGTGTATAACCAGCTTAAGCCCGCACCGCGCTAAGCTGGGATTTCAAACTATCTGCACTGCTCTTGTGCCCATTAATTGCCGCCTCTTGGGTTGGCTTCTGCCCATTCCCAGGGTGCGAGTGAGTCGCAAGGGTGGCGGCCAGGGCAGACACTACGCCTATTAAATCCTCTAGCACTTTCAGCACGTTTAAAGATTCACTGCCCAACCAAACCTTGCCGCCATCTTTTACTTTGATAGTTTGGCGGACTTTGGCCACTGATTCGCGAATATTTCCGATTTGCTCCTTTATGTCACGGCCCGCTGAAATATTAATATCACTGGCTGTTGTAATATTTAGATTGTCGAGAGCGGATAAGTTCAGACCGCCAGCAGATAAGAAACGTAAAGCTCCAAGGGCTTCAATTATTTTTACGCCGGCCACCTCTTCTACGGAATGTTCCCGCACTTGTCGATGTTCGCTATCGCAGCTCGCTTTAACTTCAGCAGCCTCTGTAATTCTGCGTAATGATTTCTCGCGTATGTCACCGTGCGTTTCCCGGCTCCATTCTGCGCTGGCGTCCACCTTTTGCCGTACAGAGTCGCATTGCTGCCAAATTAAATCTTCACGGTCGAGCGCTGGGAGCCCTACCCCATGCGATAACACCGTGCGAATAAATGGTTTATCCGCCCGGCCATAGGCGAAATCTATTTCAACCACTGTGCCCGGTTGAGGAAAACCAAAGGCCCCCGCATAGTGCAGAATGGGGACAAGCAGAGCCCGTGAAGAAGAAACCCTGATTTATACGAGAACCCTATCGGAGTTAAACCAAGATCATCAGACACTAGCTCTTAATCATCTGGAAATAGTTTATAAGCATGGAAAAAAGAGAGAGGGTAAAAAGAAGGGACTGCACAGCAGTCCACGTTAACAATTTACTAGTGTGTAGTTATTCAGAAGGTGTCCTATCAAAGTCAAGTCTAAACCACCAGGAAACTTTGGGCCAACTCTTGAACCTCCCTCTTAAGTATGTCCTTGCCCTTTTCATTATATTCATCAGTAGCTAGTATCATTATGCCAATAACATCGTTGATATCTTCTCTTTGTTTTTCCTGACTTTTTGTTAGAGTTACATTGCCATCTGCATCAAATGAATAAAATTTCTTTCTACTTAAACCCTGCTCGCTATCAGTTATGTGAGTAACTCGAATTCCCCAGTTTTTATTCTTATATTGTTCTGGCATATCATTTTTTACAAAACTCTTGATACCTGTATCCAAATAACTATTCAATTTCCCTTCAAAGTTTTCCTCGGAGATATTTCCAATAACTATATCCGCAATCAACCTGTTTGAGGCTGGAGGCGGCAACTCACCATTCGCACCACTAAGTTGTGTCAATGCAAGACCAACATTTTTCAAGGCTCCTCTTTGAGAAGTCGCCGTGGACCACTTCTGCTGGGTAACAGTAACACCTTGTCCAGACCCGTAATATTGGTCACCATAGCTGTCATTTTCCAATGCATCTCTACCCGTCCTGTAAAGCTTCCTAAGCTTTGTGATTTCGTACAAATGACCAGGCAAATCTCTCAAGGTAGAATTCCAATCGGTAGATATCCTAGCAGCAACACCCGTCATTAAGACTTTGACGGTTTCACGGGCAACACCATATCCAACCAATTCATCGCCAATTGATTTCAATTCGTTTATAAATGACACTTCCGCCCTCCTTGGGGAGATCCTTGTGGAATGGAACCTTCAGAATATAATTCGATTAAAAAATATTAAAGTATCATACATAGTCGGTCAACAATTAAAGGAAGCCATACTTCTGCTTACATTAGCGATTTATACATCTAAATACTTTCGCATATAATCAAAAATAATACGATATAGTAACGAGGGTCGAATAAAATATTTATTTCACCCTCAAAGCGGAATTCTGTCTTTGACATGGTTATTCAAACTGCAAGTTGAATCATGCGCTAAATTCTAGTGCACGAACTCATCACGATAAAAAGGCCTAGAGGGGAGTAATAGTATATTAAACCTGACCTGACTACTACCAATAGAAAAAATTGATAATGTCAGATCAACTTTGAACCGCTACAGGTATGGAAATAGATGGATGTACTTCTTAGGATCTACGTTAGCTTCCCGTACTAGATCTCTAATTGCGATTTCTATGTACTCTTCCAATGTTTCCCCCGTGGGGTTAACTTCCGCTCCATCTCTTCCATAACTTATTTCATGTACTATTGGATTAGCGTCGCCACCACACTCGAAGAAAAGTAGTTCAGCACCATCTATACACCTAAAAACGAAACTACTACCTGGTAATTTATCACTATCACCCTCCTCTTCTAACTCTTCCCTAACCTCCTCTTGAAACTTTACCAGCTCATCAATAAGCTGAAACCCGCGTAGTTCATCTAACCACTTTGGGCCCCTTCCAAAAACACTGAGGAAATCAACGTAGGCTGCCGGAAATTTTAACCCTATACTTTTTTCGACCTCACAAATAGCTTGTAAATCCGACCCAAATTCATTTGGGTCGAATCTATATCTAGAGCTTGCAAGTGCTGCTGCATATTCAGATAACTTTGCCGAAAGTCCCATATTAAAACCCTTCAATTGTAACACCAAGGTCACATTCTGCATTAAGAAGAATCTTAAAGGCAAATTTTATCATTACCTAAATCAATAAGAAGCTAAGATAAGACTATCTCTTTTCACTAGATCTCTCCTTTCAGCAAAAATACTCGAAAACGGGGCTAACAAAATTGTTTCCCCTTTAAATTTATCCTTGAGAATTCGCAGAACTGGGCACGCCCTCAGCAGAAAAAATGGATACCTATAAGCCTATGATAAAAACTACTGAGGCAGAACAAAATATTAGGGCGGCTACGCCAATTGGATACATCAAGAACTTCGCTGTTTATTCTCTTCAACTTTTGTTGCTATTTTCTCCAACCAGGCTTTAGCACTTTTTATAGCTGTTAGTTTTGAATCACCATGGACAAGCAAATGCAAACTTCCCACACATGCACGGAAAACAGAATTACCTACTTCGAGGTCGGGCTCTGCCGTCACACCAATACCTAATAGAAATTTGGCTCTTTCCGTGATTAAACAATTTTTTTCATATGCTTCTGTTTGATCTTCGGTAACTGTTTATCCTCCACTAACCTTAAGGAAATCCTTCTTTCTCAAATGAATACACTTTCTTTAGATATAGAAGGAACATCAATTTCCCTAAATATACCCTTGGCTGGCACCAGTAAACTGGCTGTTGGTTGTAGTTTCCTTGGCCAAGCCTGAACTGGTAGCGCGAGAGCTTAGCGTCTAGCTAAGGTTGCATCGCTCTGTACTGATGTAATTTCGATCAATACAAAGCGGCCGCCGCTGGGTGCTCTGCAATAGTGGGGCCGAGACGTCCGCGCAGGAAATAGCCCAATTACCAAATGCCTGAGCTGATTTATTCGCCTCGCCAAAGATGACAATTTAATTGCCGATCAGCGCCCCACTCTGGTGGTTTACCAACTCGCCGAGGATGCAGTTTTCCAAGGTCCGGCCTCTATCATACAACTACACCTATACGCAGTTGTATGTGTCGGGGATTTCTGGTTTGTGCTTGACCAGAGTGGTTACCAGCTCGCCCACAACCGCTTGCACATTAGTGCTGCTGGATTCGACAAATTTCTGCCCACTGTCGAGCGACAGTGCCATTGTGATGCTGTACCAGGGGCTATTGCTGCCGGCGAGTGCGATGCAATAGCCCGGCTTGCTGTTTTCACCGCTGGGTAAGACACGGCACACCAGCTTTGCTGGCCTGCATTTTGATATTGTAGAATCTGCCCCCTGAATAGTGAAGGTGCCGAAAACCAGGTTTCCCATGATAAGTAAACCTCCACCAGTGGGTGCCACCAACGGTCTTCTAAGGTATGCTCGCGGCAATCCTGATCCGCATGGGCATGACTAAGGGAAAAGCATGTTTTACTTACACATGGAGAGTCTAGAATAGAAATAAGGGCCTTAAACTAGAGATCATGGAATGGATAAATGACTCGTTTTCTTTCCTTCCTGACCTGGAAGAAAATACTTCTAGGTTACTTCTCAGTCATTTTTATTTTTGCTGCCATCTATAGTAGCTGCAACTCCTGCCTCAATGAGCAACTCGGCTTTTCAAAGAGTATCTACTTCAGCATCGTAACAATTACGACATTGGGATATGGAGAGATTTATCCGGTCAGCAAATTTGGCTTTCTGCTGACCTCCATGGAAACACTACTTGGAATTGCAACCTTCGGCTTACTTCTCAATGAATTCACCAAATATCAGTCTGCTCGTCAGGAAAAACTAAGACAAATTAAAAGAATTGGACAACTGAAAAATGCATACCACTATTTTAGGGTTCACATAGCTGACTACTGCACCACCGAAATAAAATCGGCAACACACAAAGAAAAAACTCCAGCACCGCATGACATGATGGGCTTTAGGGAATATCTTGAGGCAAATAACAAAGTAAATATCAATATTATCAAGCAAATACTACCAAGAAATTCCAGATTCCGACTAATGATAATGACTGAGTATAAAATATATGCCAGGCAAATAGAGCTGGCTTGCTTAAGCATAAACCTTCACGATACAAAGCTATTAGATTTCTTTTACAGTCATATAAGCCAATCTGTACGGCTTGAAGGACTGAGTAGCGCCACGGAAACACTATCTGAAATTATATTAAATTTAATCAACGACATTATGGCGGGCATAAGCCCAGATGGAGTCAGGCGCGATCATGATGTATATATGGACTATATCAATTCCCTAGAATCTCATGTCAGAAAGGAGCTTTAGACCATTAATAGTGTCGCTATACAAACTTTAAATATCTTCCACCAGATAGATAAGACCAACCAGCAACGAAAATCCTATAATGGCCATATTAGTGAATCAAACTTCAGTTCAAATGATTAACACTCTACAACAAACCGGCTGAGCCTTCTCTTAACAAATGGTAAGTACTTGGCTGCCGCCAATACTGTATTGAACTCCATTCTTGCAACCAATGTTTTCGCAGTGACGATTTTTCTACCGCACTCAGTGATCGCTATAACTTTTTTATCTTCCCTCTACCGAACCTCTGAATATCCATCCATCTGATTTCCAGCCATACGCTTAGCCAGCTCAACTGCATCTGCAATCCCCAGGTTCATCCCCCGTCCACCTACTGGGATGCAGCAATGAGCGGCATCCCCAACCAAATGTATCCTGCCCTTTGAATAGCTCTCAGCTTGGCGAACTGAGACTTTAAAAACACCCTCGCTTCGAACTTTGTGTATCTTCAGAGGCAGCGGAAATGCTTCCAAAGCATTCTCACAACTGGATACAAAACGAAAGCGGTTCTCTCCGATCGGCACAGATACCGCGACTAAACCCGGTTTCATCTGAGTTAAGGTAAATGTTTTTGAGTATGGCCAGTTTTCAACTTCAACATCAGCTATTGACCATTTCTCTTTCAAGTCAAAACCCGGATAGGCAATATTGGCACATTCCCTGACTGCGCTGTGAATACCACCAGCCCCTACAATATAGTCGAACGTTTCATTCTCTCCATTGGAAAGTTCCGCCACTACCTGATTACCCTCTTTATTGAACTGTAAAAGTTCAAGCTGATATTCGACTTGAACCCCCATGGCCGATAAGGTTGCTGAGGGGACCATCTCTATCCTATCCTTGGGCAACCCCAGAATTGTAGGAAAATAAGAGGAGCAGGAATGGAGAGGCATTCTCATAACCAGGCGTGTTCCCTGATAAATGCGGGCTTCTTGGATAGCAATACCCTCCTCAATAAGCTGCCTGGAAACGCCTAACGGAGAAAGCAGCTCAAGGCTGCGAGAGGTAATACCCACGGCACGGCTTAACGTTGACGAGCTATCACGTTTATCAATGATCCTTGCGAGAATGTGCCTAAGGGCTAGTTCCACCGCAAGCGTAAGACCGTTAGACCTGCACCTACAATTAATACCTTCATAAAGTTCCGGCAAATTACCTCTTCAAAAAGATAGCACGATCAGCGGGGGGACATTCTGCAATTAACCTTACGAACCACTAATAGCTCATATCTAATAAAAGCTCAAAATATATTACCTGACTTACTCGTCATCCTTATTGGCCAGCTCTAGAGAGTGTCCTGTTTATTACCAATGAGTTTTGTAACTTCTCTTGACCGCAGTGATTAATTGCCTAGCACCTGTCCCGCAAAAGGGGTGAGACCGACAAGGAGATTTTTAAAGGACAAGAGCCATGTATCCAAAAGTCCCATCTAGAATACAGCTGTGTTAACACAGTTTTTAGGATACCAAGAGCACTATTTCTCACTCTCTTGGCAAATGTGTAAGTAGTAATGTCTTTCGGTAATGAGGTAGCGGGCATGTTTAACAATGTTGGTTGGATTATCGAAGGGAAGATCAAGAAAGGACGTGAAGCCGAATTTAAAGCTATCGTCGATGAGATGGTAGATGCAACTAAAAAAGAAGGTGGGACATTGAACTATCAGTACTATGTGACTGATGATGGGAAAGTGCTTATTTATGAACATTTCAAGGACTCGGAGTCCGCTCATAAGCACATAGATTCCTGGGATGCCTTCGCCGAACGGTGGATGGCGGCTGCTGAGCCAACACGCCTTGTTCACTTGGGAGATATGCCCAAGGAGCTAAGAGAACGCCACTCAGGCTTGAAATCGATCCTGTATCATCCCTATGCAGGCTTTGATCGTTCCGAGGGAAAACTCCACTGAGTTCAACACAACCTAATTTTACCTGACAAAGTTTCACCAGTCTGGTCGGTTGCTTTATTAAGCACAACCAGCTGGTGAACATAACCATTACAACAAAAATTAGCCTTTGCTATCTTTGTTGAAGGCGTTCCAGCTCTTGTTAGAATTGTTGGCTTTATCATTCCCGACCCATGATTTTCTGCCCTATATATCACCGGTAATTTGTCATTCATCACCACTGAGCACTTAGTAGTTGTGGTACTTGATGCCGTTAACAGAGGACGGAAAAGTGGGCTATGCGGCTATGCTTCAGAACCAGTAATATGGCAACTCCACTAGGAGCCCACCCCTTCCCAAGCCTGAAAGTACAAATCTTGAGCAATTAGAGTTCCACAACTAGACGACCAAAAAAGAGGCTTAATTCCTGCATGCGACACCAAATATGAGATAATCCCTTGCCATGAAATATCCATCGCATCAGGGAAGGTATATGACCAAGCTCGCAATCACTCTGACGGCTCTCTTGTTAGCCGGCTGCAGTGCGACAACAAGCCTTACACAGAAAAGCTCTGCCGAGGTCCGGCAGGGCGTGACAACAATACACAGTACTATTGGGAACCCTGGAATCGCCTACAGTGGCCCTCCAATGCAGGCGACCACTGACGGTTCAGACCTCAATTTGGTCTACTACGAACTCCGTGCTTTTGAGCCTGAAACTGGCGGTTCCATCCGTTACCGCTTGGTCATCGATATAACTTATAGGGCAAGTTGGCGTAACTACGTATCCGCAACCTTTAGTGGTAGAACAAAAGTCAATGTGACCCAATTAGAGAAAAGCGTCCTTAACTGCACAGGTGTTACCACTTGCATGCTCGAAGAGACATTAGAGGTTCCTGTAGAGGAAGAGCAAATAGTCAGCGCGCTCAAGCGCAGAGAGTCCCTCAGGGTGAAGCTCAGGGCAAAGTCGGGTCACCGCTCCGTAGTTGAGGTCCCAACATCCTACCTAATGGGCTTTTACGCTGCTATTGTAAATCGGCAGGGGTAAGCGCAACTGGGGCCGCGCAAACCCTATTCGCGGCCTATTCTCCCCCCCCCCCTCTGGGCACGACCTGGCTATCTCGCCCGCACAGTCTTCTTTAACCCCTTCTCTACCGTTTCTGGTGGCCTCCAACCTAACAACCTCTTTGCTTTTCTTTATATTCACCCGTAGGGAACCGCATAATCGCTCAGCCATAGCTCTTTTTCCAAGCAGAGAAAGCCCCATAATCAACAGGGACTTTGTCACTGGTACCAGTCGGGAACGGTACCCCAAAGCGTTTGAAAGCCGGGTTAACAAGTCGGAGAGTGACATGTCCATATCATCAGAAACCAGGAAGACCTGGTTTGCAGCCTTTTGGAGCGCAAAACAAGTAGTGATCAGGTTATAAACAGAAACCACAAACTATGACGGTTATCTATTGCACCTAGTGATAGAGGTAAACCCCACTTGAGCCAGGACATCATCGATTGAAAGTTCGCTTTCACTTCAGGCCCATACACTAACGGAGGTCGGATAAGCACTACCTCCATTCCAGTCTCCTCGGCCAACGCCAATAGGGCATCTTCTGCTTCTTTCTTGGAAATTCCATAGGGATCGAAAGGGTGATGCCCTTCATCTGCATTAAAGGAAGCCCGGCCCTCAGCAGATTCCCCATTAACCTTGATCGAACTCAGTTAGATAAAACATCTTACTCCAACAGAGGCTGCATCACTGGCCAGCTTTAAGGTGACCTCAACATCAACTTTTCGAAACTCTTGAAGGGGGGTCCGCAGAAACTTCCTGTATCACATGCACCCTGGCGGCAGAGTAAATCACCACATTAATATTCTCCAGAGCCCTACACCAGTTAGTTTCAGCACTCAAACTGTCTATCTGGAAGCCACCTTCTACTGCCTGACGATATACCGAGGTTACGGTATAGCCCTTCCTCCTTAAAGTCGGTAATAAAGCACTCCCCACAAAGCCACTGGCCCCAGTTAATAGTAGATATTTTCCAAAAGACCACTCGCGCCCCAAAAATAGTATTTGTTTGTTAGTTTACCTTTGGGCTGAGAACAAGTCATCGTGTGGGACTAATCGGAATTTGCCATAACAACTCATGCGAGGAATGTAATTAATAGAAGGAGCTATAGAATAAGATTCATTTAAAACACAGATCAGTGAATATCGGAAAAGTCTGTGTCACAACTACGTCGTCGGTTCCTTTCCGCATTCTTCAACCGGGCCCTTACATTTTCCAACGCCCGTTCGTGGGGTTCGGCTGTTTCCCAAGTACCCCAGCGCTTTTCCCAGGCTTCACGAGCGCGTAAGCAGGAGATAGCTTGGTGGTAGTGCCATTTTGCCTTATTGCAAGAAGAGAGCCCCTTTGGCGACTTGCGATCACAGATATGATGATAACGCTTATGGGCCATTTGTGCCTTAAAGTCCTTCTCAGTCACAGCATCGAAATGCCTGATTGCCGGCGCTCTCTGGCTGCGTTGTTTAGCTACATTCCCAGAGGAGCGAATTACTACAGCTCCCAATAATTCCGCCGAGGCATATCGGGAGCAACTTCTATCAAGGCCATGATAAGTGAGAAGTGACGGGGCTATCACAACAGTTTCCAGGTCTAACAGGCCGGCGTGAGCTTCCAGGCAACTGATCAATGGCCCTCTCCCTTCTACCTTTCTACAATCCTCAAGACTTGCAGTACTGGCAAAAAGTACAGGAGTAAATAATACGGTTAGAAATACAATAAAAACAGCGATATGGGCACTCAGAACTAGCTTTGTGCCCAATCCAATTGCTGATTTGAAAAGCCCTAGGCCCCTGGTTATCCGGGGCTGATAGCTGGTTTGCGATGGCCGTGGACGAGCCAGCAATAGGAAAACCCTCCGGAGCTATCCATATTAGAATTTCAAGCGAAAATTCTAGTGTCTAGGGATAACGTTTCCAAAGTAATTTAGTTCTATCCGGTTCTCCACTACATATGCTTCTTCAGTTCCTTATGGGTTAGTACCGGGGTTACCCAGATCTCTGCTCCCAACACCGCAAAAAAATTTTCATTGTAGGCCATTAATTTATCTTGGCGTTTTTCCTCAAAGATAAAAATTGCTGCCCGCTTACCATCCTCTAGAAAGAAGAATGACGACTCCGGATCTGCTGAAGCGACAAATTCATTGAAAACAGCAGACATGGATTTGTCAGCTATAGAATTGTTACCTGGTTTTACCGGTATCAGAATTTTCATTAGAAGGCGCATGGAGAATCCTCACATTTTTGTGTAGAGAGAACTGGGTCCAAACATAGCTAATGCCGATAGCGTCAAGCTGCAATCGACGACAATTCCCTATATTTATACTTTACGGAAAAAATGAGAAGATTAAGCTGTCACAGGGATGTCGCCATCTCCTTCCTTTACACCGCGCTCCTCCCAACGGATCCACTTCAAGTCCACGACCATGATCGTATACAAAACTGGCACCAACAGCAGCGTACCGCAAGTGGCCAGGATCAAGCCGCCAATCTGAGCAAAGCACAATGGCTGCCACAGAGGACCACCATGGACAGCCAGAGGTACCAGAGCAAAAGTAGTAGCTGAAATAGTGATCAGAATTGGACGCAAACGCATAATGCCGGCATCCAGCAAGGCTTCGCGGAAGGGGTCACCTGCGGCATGACGAATTTCAATAAAATCAAATAACACTATGATATGGCTGACGATTACTCCCACAAGACTGACAATGCCCAAAAAGGCCATAAAACCAAATGGCTGACCAGTTACATAAAGAGCCAGTAGTGCGCCCACCATTCCAAGTGGCACCGTAGCAAAAACAACTAATGGTTTAAGCAAATTACTGAACTGAAACACTAGAGCCAAAAATATTGCACTGGAAGATACACAGAGAATCATCAGCAGTTGCAGAAATCCATGTTTCGCATTTGCCGCGTCTCCAGAGACTTGCAACTGGTATCCGCTCGGTAAAGTATTTTCCAGTTCATCTAGTTCATCTTTTACATCTGCCATAATATCAGAGGAAATAAAACCGGCATATGGAAAAGCAAAGACCGTTATTGTTCGGAATTTCTCAAGGCGATGAATTCTCTCAGTTCTAAATCGGATACTTGTTTGTGCTACTTGCTCTAGTGGCACCCGAACATCGCTATCTGCAGAGAAGACATAGAGGTTATTAATATCTTCAAGCTGACCTCTCTGATCCAACCGTAAGCGAGCGACAATAGGTATTTCTTTATCTCCCTGTCGCAAGGTAGCCACTTCTGTGCCATTAATTCCGGTTGAGGATGCGAGTGCTATATCTGCATTGGTCACACCAGACATTGCTGCACGATCCTCCATTACATTCAGAAGTAAAGTCAGGCTTTCACCTGACCAGTCCTGGCGAACTGTTCTCGCATAAGGCGACTGCTGCACTATTTCTTTTACTTTTTCAGCTGTCTGGCGAAGCAAGAGAATATCTTGCTCTTCCTGCACTGAACCAGTTGTAACACGCCCGGAAACCCTAATTGCAAATGGATAAGTCACTGGAGTAGTTTGCAACTGGCGCACATCTAAATAGGCACCTGGAATATTTTCAGTTAGCGCCTGCTGAATCTTAGGGGCCAGCACCGGAGTCAAATCTTTGTTACTCAGCCTGATGATAATTTGTCCGTAATTAGGCTGCTGTTGCTGCGGGTTAATTGTATACCAGAATCTCGGCGCCCCTCCACCAACAGTGGTACTTAGGGCTTCCAAAATTGAGTCATCTCTCCCTATCTCTTTCTGATATTGGGCAATTGTCTCACGAATAATCTGCTCCGCCTTATTTGCCACACTATCTGTAGCATCAATGCTGGCATCATTTTGCAACCAGATATCCACATAGGAAAGATATTGAACATCATCTGGAAAAAACGCATTTTTAAGCTGGCTTTTTAATGCAAATCCACAAACTAGAATAACCGTGGTGGTCAGTAGAACTAGTTTTCGATGATCTATTGCCCAACCAGCCAAACGATAATAGTGACCTGTAAGGCCTTGCTTACGCTTCAGATCAAGACTCAGCTCCTTGACTTTTGGTGGTCGCAATATAATGTTGGCAATAAATGGCAAAAAGGTCATGGAGACAATTCTCGACGCTATCAAAGCGCAAGCCATTACAACTGGCAGACTATGTAAAAAATCTCCCTGATTACCGGTGAGCAGCAGGAATGGCAAATAGGCCACCACATTGGTCAATGTTGCAAAGAATATCGCTTTTGCAAGCAATGTTGGCCCCAACCAAGCGGCTAAAAATGAAGGTTTTCCTGCCGCCATTTGTCGTTTGATTGCATCCCCGGCCACTACGGGGTCATCAACCAACAGGCCAAGTGCGATAATAAGCGCGGCAATTGATACCTGCTGGATGTCCACGCCCATAAACTGAATAAAACCAAAGGTCATGGCCAAGGTTATAGGAATTGAAATCATTAATAATACTGCTGAGCGCCAATCTGAAAATCCGATGAAAGCAACAATTACCACGAGGATAATTGCTTCAATTAATGCCTCAATAAATAGACCCACACTCTCTTTAACCTGGCGAGGCTGATCGGACACTCTCTCAATGATTAAATCTGGAGGCAAGTCGACTTTAACCCGCGCAAGGACTTTATCCAGAGCTTTGCCAAGTTCACCTATCTGCTCACCATCTAACATCTGCACAGACAAGTTAATACTGCGGTGACGGTGCCAATTACCCTGCTTATTTTTATAGATATAATAATTGAGTAAAGTCGGCGGTGATTCATAACCCAGCGTAACATCAAGAATCCCCCTCAAATATACCGGGGTTCCATCCTCACTTAATGCAACAGGGACATCGCCAATTTCCTTATAATTATTAAAGTCTCCACTGGGAAATATAGGGATGTCCATATTCTCTACAGTTAGAGTACCCCCGGGTATTATATTATTCCTGGCATTCAAGATTGGAGCAATCATATCTGGACGCAAATCATAAGAAGCCAGCCGCTCCTGGGAATAAATCAAATTAACCTGTTGATGTAATACACCTGAACGCAAGACACGCTTCACCTGAGGAAGTGTGCGAATATTCGCCGCAACAAGCTCCGAAAAATCATCCAGCTGCCGATAGCTATACTTAGCTCCAGCTACCATAGACAAACGAGCGCGAGTGCTAGCTAAATCCCTTACAATAATTGGCTGCCATGCGTCAGGAAAAAAAGTTTGTGCGCTCAATCGCTGAATTAGAAATAATTTCCTGGCTTCTGCAAGTTGCTTATCGCTTTTATCAGAGAAAAAATCCACACCTACAAAACCTGGGCCATGGAGTATTTTGAAATCGGCCCCGTAGCCCTCTAACTCCATCCAGTTAGAAAAAACTTGAAGTGCTGCCTCTGCATTAATACCCGCAACAGAAAGTGGTAACGCGACTACCATACTAACACGCTGACCTACTTTTTGTTTCTCTTTATCCCTGTTATTACTGGCATTTTTAGCGCGAATTTTAGATAGGGCTTCGCGAATAGTCTTAGCACGCAAAGCTATTTCATCCGCTCCTGCTGGCGGGCTAGCAACAGCCAACAAAACTGCAGCAGTATCACCAAATTCAGTATTCAGCTGGGTAGACTCTACCCCAGCAGGCAAAGTATTTTGCGCATCAATTAGTTTCAAGTTGAGGTCGTTAAAAGCTTTTGTGACATCCGTATGAGGAGCAAGCTGGGCTTGCACCATGGAAATACCATTTAAAGTTAAGGACTTAACTCCAAAAGAGCGAGCATCAGGCTGATACAAATATTCACTTTGAGCAATAGCATCTTCAATTTGTTTGGTAACTAGTTCCTCTACCTTGACCGCACTTTGTCCGGGCCACGTGGTTGTTGCCATTGCAATACGAACAGGAATATCTGGATCTTTGCTCTTCGGCATAAAAAAATAAGCGAAAATCCCCCAAAGCATGACGCCTACTAAAAGTGCCCAGGAAATAGAGGGGTTATCAACAAAGAAGCGAGCAGTATTAAATCTATGCTCACTCTCCGCTTCAAGTACTTCCTCTCTTGTTTTTTTATCCTGATACAAGTTTCTCAACTCCTTATCAAGGCACTACTCTTACCTTTTCACCATCCCGCAGCTGTGCAGCCCCATTAGAAACAACGCGCTCCCCCATCGACAAGCCATCTAAAATAACGATACTATTGCCAAGAACGGGACCAGGAGTCACCCTTCTAATTCGCGCCCTAAGTATCTCTTTCTCTAATTCAAGAACATACACAAAGAATCCTTTTCCTTTGACTGGATTCGTTAACAAGCAGGAAAGTGGTACAACCACCCGATTTGGTGGGCTTTTTCGTTTTGCCAACGCAAGAGACATCACCATGCCAGTTTTTAGCTCTGCATTTGAGTTAGCAACAGTTACGGTGACAGCAAAAACCCTAGTACGGACTTCCGCCGCTGGAGAAACTTCAGTTACTATACCGGTAAAGATTTTCTCAGGTAGGGATTGTGTGCGCATTGAAAGAATGCTGCCTAGTTTAGTATAGCTAAGCACTACATCTGGCACAGTAAAAACCACTTTCACTCTTGAAGTATCAGCAACAACAAACCCCACTGCTTGTGCATGTACTAAACTGCCCACTTCTATCTTGCGCTGTAGAATTATTCCCGTTAATGGTGAGCGTAATACAGTATCGTTCAGATCCTCCTTCGCTTTATCCAAGTGTGCTTTAGTTCCAACCACCGCTGCCTGAGCTACTTCGAACTCTTCACGCGCGGTATCGTAATCTGGTGCAGTTATACTGGCTGTGGCAAATAATGCTGAAGCGCGTTTGTAATCTAAGTCCGCCTTTCGGCGCTCCGCCTCAGCCTTACTTACATTGGCTGCAGCTTCAATTACCCGATCCCGGTACTGCTCATCATTAACTTCCGCAAGTATCTCCCCCTTTGTTATGTGGTCCCCGGCCTGTAAAATCCGAATTTCTCCCTGTGCCTTGCGGGTTGGAATATCTTCTATATAACCCTCTGTCCTAAATGCCACATCCACTTGAGTGTAAGGATTGACTACAGCTGAATAGGGATACCCTTCAGCACCGCGCTCAGTGCGCGCTACAGCTACCTGAACAGGCATGGGCTGCTTTGCAGGCGGTTCTCCATGGCAACTTATAAGCAAAAATGTAAAAAAAAATAAGGCTAAAGGTTTAAGCACTTAAACTTCCCCCAATGCCTTTTCATACTCTGCAAGGGCACCCCAAACTGAAAGTACAGCGCCGTTGTAATCGCTATTGGCTCGATCAAGCTGGGTTTCCGCCTCCAGCACATCGGTCAACAATGCGGTTTGCTCCCGATAGCGATTAATCATTACCCGGACTTTTTCCCGGTAAGCCGCTTGAAGATCACGTGCAACTTTTACAGATTCCTGCGCAGTACGCAGTTTACGGAGACTCTCCCGCACCTCTATCTCAATACGATTACGTACCTCTGCCATTTGCACCTCAGCGCCCGCAATTTTGCTCGCGCGACTTGCCAACTCGTCCCTCTTCCTCCCCCAGTCATAAAATTCCCAACGCATATCCAGGGATACATAAGCTTCGGCATCTGGAATCAAGCGTACGTTGTAAAGTTTGAGATAGCGAAATTGAATATCTATATCCGGTATATATTCCGATTTCTTGATGTCATAACTGTATTCGGCTTTTTCAATTGCCAGCTGTGACTCAATAAAGTCAGCCCGCTGTTCAAAAGCCAACTGAAGTGACTCCCCCATATCAAAGAGAGCCGGAGGGGGTACCGAAAGGTGCTCAATACTAAACGGTGTTTCTACATTTCTGCCAAGTAACGCATTTAACCTCTCCTTGGCGGTGATCATCTCATCAACACGCCGTTGACGCTCTAGCTCTCGCTGAGCAAGCCGGGCTCGCACATCCAGCAATTCATATTCCAAAGCCACTTGCTGGTCGACATAATTCTTAACCAAATCACTCAAGGAACTAAGAAAAAGTATGGACTCATCTATGGCCTGTAAGTCTCCGAGTATTTTCCCCACCTCGAAGTACTGCAATTTCACTAAATAGGCCACATCCTGTTGGGTCCACCGCACTTTTTGTGCCGCCATTTCGGTACTCACGTAACCTTCACAGATTTCCAAAGCAATGGTGTACAAGCGGGTTAAGGGTTGGCGGACCCCGAGTGAAACCAACTCGGTCGTTCCCTCTTCAGAGGTAATTTCGACATTTACCGGTGGAATAGGCCCAATTTCTGAATCGGGAACCAAACTGCCCTGAGGAAATGTATAGTTTTGAGTAGTAAGGTTATGCTCCACAGCTGCATCCAGTTGAAGGCGTGGGTAACGACGGGTTTTGAGCGCTTCGACCATATCTCCAGCCTCATCAACTTCCAGCGCAGCGCCCTGCACTCGCAAGTTGGTCCTAATTGCTGTTTGCACAGCTTCATTTAAAGGAAGCACAGGCTCGGGGGCAGAGCTCCAGGCAGCGCCGAAGAATATCCATATTGCGAACCCGCCCTTGAACAACGATCACCCCTATTCCGGCAACGGCACAAAACTGGTCAATGCGCAAATAATTAAGATCGAATAAGTATATGTGCTGATCGCCTTGCGCTAAGCTGTGGGGTCCATCCCAACGCCATCCTGTTGTCGCCCTTTTTAAATTTCTTTTCGCAATTATGGACTTAGCTTTTATTAGGCTGGCTTATTTAATATCTCATGGCGACGCCAGTTCTTTTCTAACGGGAATAGGCCAAAAAATAGATGGGTAATCGCTAAGAGGTCAATTCCATCACTGTCACGCCACAAGGAAGTTTCACCTGCCGTTATCCATTGGCTAGGCTAATAACTGGCGGCAATCAAAACCGCCCGTTGTTGGTTCCCCGAGCAGTTCTATGGCGGCGAAGTTTCTTCCAATAGTCGTTTTTTTCATCTGCCTGATCGCCGTGGCTGGGGCACTGAGCCTGATTTTTTATTTTGATTTGGATGAACGGCTGATAGAACTACTGCAATGGCTCAATGAACGGGGTTGGCAAACCAGCCTTCTCTATATCCTCATCGTGGCCGCAGCAATCGTTTTACTGCTACCCGGCGTGATCTTCACCATGGGGGCTGGATTTGTTTTTGGGGTTATTAAAGGCACTATCCTGGTGGTGGCCGGCACAGTTCTCGGCGCCACTATTGCTTTCCTTATTGCCCGCTACCTGTTTGGTGAAAGGCCATCACGCTGGGTGATGTCGCACATCAAGCCCGCCACCATTGGCGAGGTCATCCGGCGGGAGGGCTGGCAGATGATTATGCTGACTCGCCTGGTGCCGCTGTTTCCATTCAAGCTGTCCAATTACTTTTTCGGCCTGACTCCGGTGCGGCTGAGGGATTTTATCCTAGGCAACACTCTTGGAGTGATTCCCCTCACCCTACACAACGTCTATGTGGGCTCTATCGCCGCCGATCTAGCCTCACTTGGCAAAGTGGAGGAACGCACCGCAGTCCAGTGGACGCTCTACATCATGGGGTTTGTTCTCGCAGTGATCGCCCTGATCGGCCTGACTCGCATGGCGCGGCGCGCATTAAAACGAATCGTAAAAGAAGAGGACCTGTGATGCCCTGGATGAAATGGTTACCGTGGCGTTTCTTCGTTCGCAGATTCGCAACTGCCCACGGTTTCCTTGACCCGCTTACATTAATGGCACACCTGCAGCGCTTTGCCGAGCCCTCTGAGGTCAGCGAACCAATTGAGCTGTTGCGTGCTGGGGCAGTCTTTCATGCCCGCGCCCTAATCAACAGTAAGGTTATCCAACACAACCTGGATTGGGTCTGGCCATACTGGATCCAGCGCCAATTCGATCCAAGGGACAAGTCATTCATCCCCCGCGCTTTTTCCATTACTCACTGCAACCTCAGCCACCGCAACTGGACGGCAGTAGGACTACCAGACTGCGATGAGTTGCCGGTTATCGATCCTCGCGGCCTACTCACTCCCCATTACGATGGCTGGTCCATCGATGCTTGGGTAATCAGTGATACAGGCGATGTGCTGACTCCCGCCAGCCTCACCTACTGCGAGCAACACCAGGAGCTAGGTGACGATATTTCGGTGGTGACAGAATCAGCCCTAAAAAGCCTGAAATTGCGCAACTGTATCCGGGTTGAGACCCGACATGGAAAACCCCACTGCGTGATGGATCTCACTGCCAGCTGCCGTGATAGCGGATGGTTATTGGTGGCACTGCGGCCTTGCAATCCCGAAGGAGTCAGCTTCGTGCACAAGGTAAGCTTGGAAGAGAGCGGAAGGCGCTGGCTAATTGAGGACCAGCCCGCTGTTGAATTCGGGCAAGCAGTGGACAAACACTTGGCATCCAACTATCGCGGAGGCGATATCTATTTGCACCTGAAGGATGAACATGGATGTATGTCTGGTGAGTGCGACGTTGGAATGGCCACGGCAGCGGCCATGTTCCGGATTGAACGACATAAGCCACTCAAACTGGATGTATCCATTCCCCTAGGAGAGGAATCTCATACAGGCCAGCCGTCGAAAACTTGGAAAAAAAGCCTAAAAGGGCATTGTACCCTGCAGGTCCCGGATAGGGACTTCCAGTTCTTATATGATTCGGCAATCCGCACATTGATCCTGCACTCTCCCTGTGATGTCTACCCAGGGCCCTATACCTACAAGCGTTTCTGGTTCCGTGATGCGGCCTTTATGATTCAATCCCTATTGTTCGCTGGGCTCACCAGTAGAGCCGAGCGAGCCCTGGATCAATTTCCCCAGAGACAAAAACGCGATGGTTTTTTCCACTCCCAGGATGGCGAATGGGACTCCAATGGCGAAGCTCTATGGATTTTCGATCTCTATTGCCAGCTGAGTAACAGGCCACTAAAACAGGCCTGGTGTGAACCAATACTCAAGGGGGCGCGCTGGATTATCAATAAGCGCCTACCCAAGGACGGAAGTCTCTGCGCCGGTCTGCTTCCCGCCGGATTCAGCGCAGAGCACTTGGGCCCCAACGACTGCTATTACTGGGATGACTTCTGGGGAGTGGCTGGTCTGCATGCCGCAGCTTCAATCTGCACCAGGGAGGGCATCGACGATAACGCCCACCGTTTTAATACCGCAGCCGGTGACTTTCAAAACACCATTGACCGCAGCCTTGCCGAGGCGCAGAAGAGAATTGGCCGCGCAGCAATGCCCGCCTCTCCCAATCGCCGCCTGGATGCCGGTGCCATTGGCTCTGTTGTTGCCGGTTACCCCCTGCAACTCTATCCAGCGGATGATGCCAGACTCACTGATCTAGCGGACTTCCTAATCAATAACTGCTTTGTCAGCGGAGGTTTCTTCCAGGACATGATCCACTCGGGGATCAACGCCTACCTGACCCTGCATATCGCCCAGGTCTTGCTGCGTGCCGGCGACCGGCGCTGCCTGGACCTAATGCGTAGTGTGGCACAGCTGGCCTCCCCCACAGGCCAATGGCCGGAAGCCATCCACCCCCATTCCCTAGGAGGCTGCATGGGGGATGGTCAACACGCCTGGGCCGCAGCTGAATGGATAGCAATGCAACGGAACTGTTTTGTTCGCGAGGAGCAGGATGCCCTAATCCTGATATCCGGGCTACCGCCTGAATGGCTCAAGGATACTTCTGCCAGGAAGCCTATTCTGTTCGGCCCAGCACCAACCCGGTTTGGCGTCATCTCCCTGGAAATTACTCCTGGCGTCATCCCGAAAGTATCCTGGAAAGGAGAATGGTACGGAAAGGCACCGGCTATCGCCATCAAACCCCTCGGCTTTTCACCCACCCTGGTTGGCGAGGGCCTGAATTCCGTAGAGTTGAAAAGTCCATGAACATCGTGATGTTAACCAATACCTACCTGCCCCACGTCGGTGGCGTGGCGCACTCGGTCGCAGCATTCAGCGAAGAATACCGCAAGCGCGGTCACAAAGTGCTGGTTATTGCCCCGGAATTCGCCGAGCAGGTAGCCCGCGAGGAACATGTATTACGGATCCATGCGATACAAAACTTTAACGGTAGCGACTTCTCTATCGCTCTACCTTTTTCTCTCGCCCTAAATGAAAGGCTCGATGACTTCAAACCGGATATTATCCACTCCCACCACCCCTTCCTATTGGGCCTGACGGCACTGCGAATTGCCCGCGAACGAGAATTACCGCTGGTTTTCACTCACCACACACTATATGAACACTACACCCATAATGTGATGGCCAGCTCCCCGGTTGTTAAGCGTTTCGCCATAGAAATCGCTACACGCTACGCTAACCTTGCCAACCTGGTACTCGCTCCAAGTCTCAGTGTTGTGCGGCTACTGCATGAACGCGGCGTACGGACGCCTATTGCAGAGGTGCCTACTGGAGTTCACGTGGAAGAATATTGCGGCGGTGATGGTAGGGGTATCCGAAACCAATTGCATATTCCCGACTCAGCATTTGTAGTGGGACACCTCGGCAGATTTGGCCAGGAGAAGAATCTGCCTTTCCTCTGTGAAGCAGTAGCCCGCTTTATGCACGACCGGGAAAATACCCACTTCCTATTGGCGGGAAGTGGGCCACTGGAAGATGACCTGCGTGACTTTTTCACCCAGCAAGGCCTGTTACAACGTGTACACATGCCAGGCAAGGTTCTCGGTACATCACGGCGAGATATGTACGCCGCCATGGACACCTTTGTCTTTTCCTCAACAACAGAGACTCAGGGCCTTGTCCTGTCTGAAGCAATGGCCAGCGGGGTTCCAGTCATAGCTCTGGAGGCCAATGGAACCCGGGAAATGGTCAAAGACAGAATCAATGGACGGCTACTCAACAACACCGACCTTGAACATTTTGTCTCTGCCATTCACTGGCTACATGACCTACCTCCGGGAGGCCGCAGAGAGTTAATTTACCAGGCGGTAAACACCGCCAGGGATTTCTCCATGAGAAGCTGCGCCCAGCGCGCGCTTGACCTTTACCAACCCCTGGTAAAAAACAATACCCAGCCAAGTCGGATCCACCCAAATCAATGGGGAAGGATATGCAAGTTAATGGGGGCACAGTGGGAAATTATCGAAGGCCTAACCGGAGCCGCTGGGGCAGCACTGAGGCAGGCACCGGAGCAGTAATCCCGAGCAATGTTAAGCCGTATTGGACTCTCCGTCAGGCGTTGGCGCCGTCGCTTCAGTCGCAGTGAGTGGATTGCCTCTCTACTGGGTCTCTCCACCAGCGGACGCCAACCCCATGCACCGGGGCTGATCCTGATCCAGATTGATGGACTGGCTTACCCCGAGTTACTCAAAGCTCTGGCCAGAGGCCGCATGCCCTTCCTAAAACGGTTGATCCGGAAGGAACATTACCGTCTAGAACATATGTACCCTGGAGTTCCCTCCACCACGCCCGCTGTTCAAGCGGAACTCTTCTATGGAGTGCGCCAGGCGGTGCCCGCCTTCGGCTTTCTGGTACACGAGACCCAAAAGCTTGGCCGCATGTACGATCCGGAAGTGGCTGCATTAGTCGAAAAAAGGATCAATACCCAGCAGCGCGACCCACTTTTAAGCGGTGGCAGCTGTTATCTCAGTCTGTTCCGTGCCGGAACCAAAACCGGTGAAGCCCATTTTTGCCCCGCCGACCAGGGCTGGGGACCCGCACTGCGCAGTGCCAGCCCACTAACTATCTGCATACTGGTGCTCAGTAATCTATGGAGCCTGATTCGCACCGGCGCTTTGATCGTGGTGGAACTGGTTCTTTCCCTCATAGATTGCGTACGCGGTTTAATGCAGGGGCAAAACTTCATAAAGGAATTGATGTTTATCCCAACGCGGGTCGGCATCACAATCCTCACACGAGAGTTTTGTACTATGGGCGCCAAAGTCGATATTACCCGCGGCCTGCCCATTATTTATGTCAATCTACTGGGTTACGATGAGCAATCGCACCGCCGCGGTCCTCGCTCGGCTTTCGCCCATTGGGTACTGAAGGGTATAGACGATGCCATAGCGCGTATCTGGCGCGCTGCCCATGCCTCAGACCGCCGCCACTACGATGTATGGATCTTCTCCGACCATGGCCAGGAACAAACCCAACCCTATGAGGAGCTGTATGGCCGCAGCCTTGGCGATGCCCTTTCAGAAATCCTTTCCGGACTGCCAAAACCACCACGAATCGAGCCAGGCCAGAGTAGACGTGGAGTCCAGCTGGAGCGGGCGCGACTGTTTGGCAGCGAATGGATGGATAAGGTTGAACTTGAGCGGGCTCCGGAACAAGATGCCAGTAAAACCCCGCTGGCACTGACCGCCTTGGGGCCCCTGGCAATGCTCTACAACCTGGACCTGGATGGTAACAGCCGCGCAGATGTGGCACGCATGATTGTAGAGAAGGCCCACGTGCCATTGGTGCTCTACCGGGTGGACCCAAGTTCTCCCTCATCCCCTGTCCACGGCTGGTGGAAACATGGCCCGGTGAGTCTGCCAAAGGATGGCCGCGAGCTGATGGGGGACGAGCACCCCTACCCCGAACAGGCTATCGACGACATGATCAGCCTTTGCAGTCATCCGGATTCCGGCGATTTCATGATGTATGGCTGGTGTTCCAGTGAAAAACAGCCGCTGACATTCGCTATGGAAAATGGCAGCCATGGCGCCGCTGGCCCCAACGAAACCCATGCTTTCGCGCTGATGCCAGAGGATATCCAGCCACCAGATCCGGGGCTGGGCTACTGGCGCCCGCAGGATCTACGCTCTGCCGCCCGGGCCTATCTGCGTGGCGCACGTCCGATGAAGCTGGACGAACACAGATCGCCAGAAAGTACCCTAAGAATCATGACCTATAACGTACACAGTTGCCGGGGTGTGGATGGCACCCTCTCCCCGCAACGTATAGCCAGGGTAATCGCCCGCTACCGCCCAGACGTGGTGGCATTGCAGGAACTGGATGTAAAGCGTAAGCGCAGTGGCGGCCTGGACCAGGCGGAACGGTTGGCGCGACTGCTGGCGATGGATGTGCACTTCCAGCCGGCAATCAACCTCAACGAAGAGCGCTACGGCGATGCCATCCTCACCCACCTCCCGGTGAAACTGGTCAAGAAAGGGATACTGCCAGGCCCCCCTAAAGGTAAGGGGCGCTTGTTTAATCCAGCTGCTGATGAACCCCGCGGCGCAGTCTGGGTGGAGATTGAGCACAACGGCAGCAAGATCCAGATCATTAACACTCACCTTGGCCTCTCCAGAGCCGAGCGATTGCGTCAGGTGGATGCACTGCTGGGGCCTGAATGGCTTAGCAACCCACGCTGCAAAGGCGAACGCATCTTACTGGGTGACTTTAACGCCCTACCGGCCTCGGCGGAGTGTAAGCGCCTCGGAGGTTACCTGCGTGATGCTCAAGAGCAGGCCCCCCGGCATACACCTAAAGGTACCTTCTTAAAAGTGCGAATTGATCATATTTTCCTGAGCGCCGGCTTTGCAGTAAAAAGGGTGCGTGTTCCCCGTACTGCCCTCACCCGTCAGGCCTCTGATCATCTACCGTTAATCGTGGATATTGAGCTGCCTTTTCGACCCTCGTAACGTAAATCCCCTTGAAAAGGCCCGCTATGCCCCTATTAATTGCAGGAGAAGATTCGACTAAAACCCTGTAAAAATTGAGGTTTTTCGAATTTAACAAGAATTATAGCCAGCGCTTAAAAGGGATTTCCCGACTTGATGGTCCCCACCGCGAGCTATATGATTCCGGTATCGATTAAATAGCAGGAGTCGCTAAATGCAACCACAAGCTTATACAAATACCCGCGCACTGGACCGCTCGGAATCGGCGAAGGTGTTGCGCAATACCTACGCCCTTTTGGCAATGACTGTACTTTTCAGTGCCGTCACTGCAGGAATCGCCATGGCCGTTGGCATGGGCCGTGGCATGGGCTTGATCTGCTCTCTAGGAGCCCTGGCCCTGATCTGGTTTGTACTGCCGCGCACCGCAAATTCCAGCGCCGGTATCGGCGTTGTTTTCGCTTTCACCGGCCTGTTAGGCGCTTCCATTGGCCCAATGTTGAACCACTACCTGGGCCTAGCCGGGGGTAGCCAGATTGTTATGCAAGCCCTTGGCACCACCGCACTGATCTTCTTTGCCCTTTCCGCCTATGTGCTGACAACCCGCAAAGATTTCAGTTTTATGGGTGGCTTCCTGTTTGTAGGGCTGATTGCCGCCGTAGTTTGTGGCCTGGGCATGGTGATTGCCAGCTTCTTTGGCATCTACATGCCGCTGGCCAGTGTTGCTCTGAGTGGGGTTATTGCCCTGCTGATGTCCGGCTTCATTCTGTATGACACCAGTCGTATCATCAACGGTGGTGAAACCAACTACTTGATGGCCACTACTTCCCTGTACCTGGACATCCTGAATCTGTTCACTGCTTTGCTGCACATCATCGGATTCGCTTCTTCCGACGACTAATCAGCAGCTGCTGTTGAGTCAATACTATGCCCCGCAGTGCGGGGCATTTTACTATTTGGCCCGCTATGAAGTTTTCCTTGGCAGTCTACTCTGCGCCCCACTCAACCCAGTCCGCCGCAAGCGCATTGCGCTTTGCCAAAACCCTGCTTTCTGAAGGGCACGAAATCTACCGGATTTTTTTCTATTGCGATGGAATACAAAATGGCAATAGCATCGCCGCGCCCCCCCAGGATGAAGCCGACTTAACCGGCGAGTGGCAAGATTTACAGCGGCAATACAATCTTGACCTTGTTATTTGCATCGCAGCAGCGCAGAGGCGCGGCGTGTTAAGCCAACGGGAAGCGGAGCGACAGGAGAAGCTATCAGGAAACCTCGCAGAAGGATTCGAGTTGGCAGGCCTAGGCCAACTAACTGACGCTGTAGCCAGTTCTGAGCGGCTTGTAACTTTTGGAGGCTAATCATGGGTAACAAAACTCTCGCCCTATGCCGCACGGCTCCCTACGGGAGTGCTTTGGCTCGCGAAGGTCTCGAAGCAGTGCTTGCATCAGCCGCTATGGAGCAGGAAGTAGACCTGCTATTTATCGGTGACGGGATATTCCAGTTGCTGGGCAACCAATCGCCGGAAAAAATCCAACAAAAGAGTCAACGCCGAAACCTGCTGGCACTCCCTATGTTTGGACTGGAACAATTCTATGTTTGCGCAAGCAGTCTCGCAGAAAGGGGGGTTAAGCCCAAACTGATAGAAATTCCTGGAGTAGAGATCAAGACAATTGAGCAGCCGGGCGCTTTAATTGCCTCTTACCAATGTGTATTGAGCTTTTGATATGACATTACATTTAGTCAGTAAATCTCCATTCAGCTCCAGCGCCTTGCGGGACTGCTTGCAAAGCTTTGCCGAAGGAGATGCGTTACTTCTAATCGAGGATGGCGTTTATGCCCTGCGCCATGATGCTTTGCAAACACTACAGAATTCAGCCGTTTACTGTCTGGAGGCCGATGCCGCAGCACGCGGCCAGCGGGAGCTGGCGGCAATTGTGTCAGGTATCAAAATGATTGACGATGCTGGCTGGGTAAAACTCTGTACTCAGCATAACCCCATCGTCAGCTGGTTCCGGTAGAAGTTGAAATGAATCACTTATCAGCTAATGGTAAAGAAATTCCCCTAGATAAAGAGGGCTATCTGCGGGACCTCAAAGATTGGAGCCCCGATGTAGCAGAACAGCTGGCGGCAGCCGAAGGCATAAAGCTGACAGATGCCCATTGGGAAGTTATCGAGCTGTTACAGGACTTCTATCGCCAGTTCGACCTGTCTCCCGCCATGCGTCCCCTGGTGAAATTTATCGGCCAGCACCTGGGTGCAGACAAAGGTCGTAGCATCTACCTGATGCAGCTTTTTCCACCAAGCCCAGCCAAGGTAGCCAGTAAAATCGCTGGCCTACCCAAACCCACCAACTGCCTGTAACTCCTACTATTCAACTTCTAAGAATTCAGACCAGGCCAACTATCTCCAACGGCCTGGCTATCTAGCCAGGCTGATCATAGCCCTCTCATACAACACCTCGCACAACCTTGTTCTACACTGCGCTTCACAGCCACATCCTGAAATTACTCCGCAATTTTTAGCAAGACACCCAGGAATCTATGTTATGCCAGATATCCGATTCGGAATCGTCGGCAGTGGTATGATCGCCGGTGTAACAGCCAAGGCGATAGACCAAGCCACCGGAGCCAGAGCTGTCGCGGTCTCAAGTAAACACTTTGACAGGGCCAAAAAATTCGCCAGTGAACACAAAATTGCCAAAGTGTTTAAAAGCTGGCAACAGCTTGTAGAGGCAAGGGATATCGATGCTGTCTATGTAGCAACCCCAACTATCTGCAGGGAAGAGATTTGTCTGGCAGCCCTCAAAAATGGCAATCACCTGATTAGCGAAAAACCATTCCTCAATGGACTTTCAACACGCAGAATTGCCAATCAGGCCCAGTCGAGAGGGCTTGCCTTTATGGATGCCACTCACTTCACCCACCACCCGAGGACAAAACAGATCATCAAGCAGCAACAGAAGTCTATCGGGGATGTTCAGCGCATATACTCCGCTTTCCTCTTCCCCGTCGTAGAACGCGACAACATACGCTTTAATCCAAAGTTGGAACCAACTGGCGCAATTGCAGATATCGGCTGGTACAACATGCGAGCTATCGTAGAGTTCTTGCGCCCGGCAGGAACAATCCAATCTATTGCCGGAGCGGTAAAACGCGACCAAAAAACTGGTGCCGTTATTAGTGGCACCGGCATGATCGAATTTTCCAGTGCTCAAACCTCAACTTTCGACTTTGGCTACGACGCTGGTGTTTGCGATATGGACCTCAATATCCTGGGAGACAACGGTCTGATTCAGCTCAATGACTTTGTCTTGGACTGGAAGGATAGCTTTGTATTTGGCAACCCCAACTACTCAGCAGACTTTACGCTACGACAAGGAATGGCAACTCCCAGAGAATTTGAACACTTTGCTGTTGACACCCAAAAATCCCAAGTCGTTTACATGATTGAACATTTTTGTCATATGGCTACAACTGAAGATATTGAGCTTCGCAACGCCGCTGCTGCACGCGCAATTCACACCCAGGAACTGCTCGACCACTACTGCAGCTCGGTTGGAGTGACTCTCGAAACATCCAACTTTTAAAGGAAAAGGGAATGCAGACTGTGAAACTATGACCATTAAGCCACTAGCCAAGCAGGACTGCTCTTAGTCTCCAATCAAATATGCAAGATTACTCGCCGATCTCCGTGATGGTGGCGATGCTCCCACAGATAGATACCCTGCCAGGTTCCCAACATCAGGCGATCACCCTGCACCGGGATTGAGAGGCTGGTTGCAGTCAAAGCGCACTTGATATGGGCCGGCATATCATCCGGCCCCTCCATGGTATGGGTGTAAAGGCGATCATCCTCAGGTACCAAGCGATTCAGCCATTGTTCCAAGTCCCTACACGCACTTGGATCAGCATTCTCCTGAATCAACAGACTCGCGGAAGTATGCTGAATAAACAACGTACAGAGTCCTTCCCTTGCCCCTTGACAAGAGACCCAGTCAGTCACCTGATCAGTAAACTCATGCAACCCCTGCCCTTGTACCCTGATTGCTATCTCACCTATTGCCATACAGATTCCTATATAATTCGCGCCCGCTCCATTATTGAGACTACCGTATTCTATATGGCACTGTACCGCGTTAACACCAACGACTATCAAGAGCAGCTGAACAAGAAGGCCCTGCGCCTGAGTGAAGCTTACCGGGAATTCACTAATCTGGAGCCAGAGCTATTTCCCTCACCACCCATCCACTACAGGCAGCGTGCAGAATTCAAAGTCTGGCATGAAGGCGGTGTAGCCAACTACGCCATGTATCGTCAGGGCGAGTACAAGAAGCCATTTATTATTGACGAGTTTACTGTCGGCTCAGAACTCATGAATAAACTGATGCCAAGGGTCCTGGCGGCCGTAAACAGCAGTGAGACTCTACGCAAGCGCCTGTTCTCCGCTGAATTTCTCACCACTCTAAGTGGTGATGCCCTGATTACCCTGATCTACCATAAAAAGCTGGATGAAATATGGGAGCAGGAAGCCCGTGCACTGCAAGATAAACTCGGCTTCCCAATCCTCGGCCGCTCTCGAAAGCAAAAGGTGGTTTTGGAGCGGGACTATGTCACCGAACAGTTGGAGATAGGTGGCAAGCAATACCAATACAAGCAGGTGGAAGGTAGCTTTACCCAACCCAATGGTGAGATCTGCCGCTCTATGATCCATTGGGCCAAAAGTGCTTGCGGAGAAAGCGCCAATGATCTGCTAGAGCTATACTGTGGGAACGGCAACTTTACCATTCCGCTCAGTGAGAATTTCCAGAAAGTACTAGCCACAGAAATATCCAAAGTCTCTGTTAACTCCGCGCAGGAAAACATCCGCGCAAATCGTATTAATAATCTGGATATTGTGCGGCTGTCCAGCGAAGAGTTCACACAGGCTATCGATAAGGTCCGCCCTTTCCGCCGGCTCGCCGACATAGACCTGGACAACTACAATTTCGATACCGTACTGGTTGACCCACCTCGTGCAGGCCTGGACCAGGAAACCTGCAAAATGGTTGCTCGTTTCCCACGAATACTATACATCTCCTGTAATCCAGAGACACAGCTGGAAAACCTCAAGTTGTTAAGTCAAACACATCACATTGAACGCTTTGCTCTATTCGATCAATTTCCCTATACGGACCACACTGAAACTGGATTACTACTTGTACGCAAGTAAAAAGCGAATACCCCAAAATTATTCGTCTCAATAAGTAAGCTTACCTTTTAGCGGGCTAGCCACAGCTCGCTTTTAAAATTTTACTCACTATTTCTCATAATTTAACACTTACTTTCCTAATCAATAAACCCGACAAAATGTGACTCCCCCCTCGGCGTCACATATACTCGTATCACATAGACTATCTTGATTAACCCTATCCTACGTTAATAACATTTTACGAAACCACCTGCTCCAAAACTTGGAAAAACCATTCATAAGTCACACTCATAACCTCTAAAAATTGATTGAAAAAGAAAAATAAACTCATTAGCTACAGATAAAAATTAATTTTTACGCCGGTTTAAACACAGAATAACTTAAGACACCAGGTGACCGTGAAAAAAGCAATTTACTTTCTTAGGTGTTATCTAGCTTTCTTAGGCACAATCCTCTTAAGCAGCCAATAAACTAGGCAGAGCAAAGTAACGATATAAAAATAAATAAAATGGGAGATTTGAACCTTAAGATCATCACCTTGGTATTCTCGGTCTGATCGCGAACTCTTCAGCCAATCATAATGGCCACTGTGTGTTACTCCGAGTCACCAGTAAGATAGTTTGATATCTAGTTATGAATCGAACCACTGGACAAATCGATATCTTGCTAATGTTCCTCCGCAAAAACCATTGCCACTTTCCTAGTATATCAACCTCCTGTTTCAACTTAGGATTCTCTATCCCTAAACGCTGCACTTCAGAAAGTTCATTTTTTACTCTAGCGAATGCCTTAGTGAAATCCCTGCGTTCATCTACCAAAATCTTCACTTCCTGACACTCTTTTTCAACATCGTGACAGCATGAAGGAATGATTATCGAGAGTATCAATCACTTCCTTAACTTTAATGCCTTATATCAAGCTGAAAACGGCCACTTTAACTTTGGATTCTTTTGAATATAACCAGGCTAGCTTCGTCCCTACGTGATTGCATGGATAATTTATCCAGGATAACAAATCAGGCTCAGCAAGCAGCAAGCAGCAAGCAGCAAGCAGCAAACTTGAATAGCACTTCACAATTATTCTTTATACCACCAGATCAATAAAAAGCAGTTACTATTTTTTCCACTTTGCGCCTTGTGTATCAATGGTTACATCTGGATGAAAACCCAAAAAACAAGTTCATTTATGGTTGGAATACAAAAAGGATATGGGCCGAAGCTTCCAATATCATTCCTCTTGAACTGTATTTGCCTCAAGTAAGGTCTATCTTCAAAGCTCATTCTTTACCTGTGCAATTCCTAAAATACTTGCCTAAAAATCCAGGCAAAGCTCAGATTTTGACATTGGCTGCCTTTGTTTTTTATCAGTTTGGCTTAATTGGAAGTCCTTTCAGTTGACTAAGAAATAGTTCTTTGGTTGGCAATCCCGCTCCCTTGCAGCAAATCCTTGGATATCAACTCCTAACTGTACAGATGGTATACCATCAACATAAGTTCCACGTTCAGCAGCATAAGAGATGAAATTACGTCCATGAACCCATCGCTCAGTCAGATACCCCAATCAAATTTTCCGAACTAAATTCGAATATTTTACTGGACGTCGAGGGAATACGCGTAACATTGCCTCGAACATTGACAAGAATAACCACTCCGACGTTGATACATAGATATATTTTAACTGCTTGTAGGCAGCCGATTATGAGATTTAGTCTAAACTAATCCAGATCAGAATGACCTACTTCCACTATCAGATAAGGCGTACTTAGCCAGGGGCAAGGTACATCCGCTAAAGCTTACTGTAGCACTCAGGGGATACCAGATGGAAAATCAACACACCGTAAAAAGTACCCGATTTTGGCTATGGATTTCGATTCTTATATTTGCTGCCTCCAACTCTGTTGTTGCGAAAATCGGGGAGCTCGGTGCCTATCACCCCATTAATGGAAATAATCCCATATCATTTTGCAACCTCTTGTTTGCAGGAAATCTCTTGGCGGGTATCACCCTTTTAATAATCTATAGGAAAGATTGGCGCCTCAGCATCTTAAAACAGTACCCTTTCAAAGACTGGTTTTACATGTTTGTGCTTATCTTGATGTCTGGTGTTCTTGCCCCTGCTTTCTTCTTTATTGCTCTAATGATCACAGAGGTGACTAATGTCGTTTTAATTGCAACTCTAGATGCTCCCTTAGGACTCTTGTTAGCTTTTTTAATGTTCAGGGAAAAGCCCACCGGGTTCTCAATAGTGGGTGCTCTTGTGGTAACAGTTGGTGTTATTGCAATTTTTGTGCTACATCAACCTCCGATGGAAGATCCAATGAGCATGAAAATGCTGAACCTTGGAAATCCAGCAATGAACCAATTCCTAGAAACCCTTCCCAAAGCAGGAGAAATTTTAACCGCTGTAGCAACACTCTTAGGAGTCATTGCCGTTCAGGTAAGTCGGAAGCTGCTTGATCGCATCCCTATTGGCGTCTTTTCAGTTTTCCGCATGCTTGCAGGAGTGATACTCTTTTCGATCATTGTCCTCTCTGTATTTGGCCCCCATCACTTTGACGACCTCTTTTCTCCATTCCTCTGGGTGTGGATGCTGGTATACGGCGCGATCATTATAGTCTTTGGGCAGATCACCTGGTTTAAAGGACTCCAAGGAGGGGCCAGCTCTGCCGATATCTCTATCGCTACAGCCATCACTCCCGTAGCAGGCACTTTCTTCGCCTTTCTGATTCTTCAAGAGATTCCCAACTTTGCTCAAATCGTTGGAGGAATCATCATCATGGCAGGAATAGGAATCTCACTACTCGGCCAATATCGAGAACAAAAAGTCGTCGAAATTAAGTATGAAAAACCGTGCTCATTTAAGGGGGTATAGCGCTTTCAAGCAGCAGCGCCTTATTAGGTAACTTAGTATCTTAGGAAGCCTCGTTAAGCAGAACAGTGCAGCTGATCAGTAAACAGTGGCAAAGCAGGGTAAGAAACAATGTGCATAATTTAAACGTAAAGCTATTGCTTTCAGACTATTTATGACTAGAACGCTTGATTGATACTAGCCGATTCATGCGCTGTTTAAATAAATCAATCACTCGCCGGGTCTTTATTGAAGGCGCCTGTGCCAGCCGCTTCTAGGACGGCTATTTTTACTGAATGAAAAGGTCCTTGGAACTACTTGGCCAATTGAGATTTCAATCCTAACCGTGCCTGTATGCCGAGACTCCTAATAATTCTGATTACCCTTCTATTCAAAAACGTATTCATACAGCAATCATAGGTGAGCAGACCAGAAGTCCACTGCCTCTTGTGCAAGATGAGCGCCCGAATATGCTAAAAGTTTACCTGTTCATATGAATAGATAATAAATTTTTGTGGTCGCTATCTAGCCCCTAAAAGGCTGTATGCTGTTACTTAAACTCTCCTCTATCCTCAAGCAGCTGGAAGATATCATCAAAATACTGGCTTCACCTCCAATGAGACTTCGGAGGCTGCTTTAAAAGTTTAGCAGGGCCAGAGAGTGCGGTACGATTAATAAGGAGACTCCACCCGGACCTCAGTTATAGAACTCAAACCTTATTAGACAGTAAGAAACATCAAGCTCCGATTATCGCACTAACGTCAAACGCTGTGACAAATTAGGAGCGCAGCATAAAGCTTTTTGACAACAGCGTTTTTTATGCACCAAATCGTTGTCACAGCTAACGCCATCGCCCTTAGATTTCGGGAATTTCGCCGAAAAAACCAATTACACAGCAAACTTTACCGTTCTCATCTATTTCTGTTACATCAAACCCGGCTAGGAGCAACTTATCGTTTTGATGAATTGCCCAATGGTACCGATGAAACCCATGTTGGGAGTCTACACCACTAGTTCGAGAGTAAATAGCTCCTGGGAGCTTAGACTTTACTTCATGGACATTTTTCTCAAATCCATCAATGCCAGAGACATCAATAGACGGATCAACAAACCGAACATCGCTGCTCAGGGCATTTTCAAGGTGGAGGCGTACTTTAGAAGAGTCAGGTTCGTTCCATGCTGCCAGCATGTGGTCAAGAGCTTCCGGGTATTTGGCCATAGTTCTTCTCGTGTATATCTAGCAAAATCAGAATTAAAAATTAAATTGCATAATGTCACATACAGCCGCCAAAAAAGGGGTTCGTAATTGCGTAGGAATTTGAGTGACGCCTTTTGTCGGTCCGTTGCTGCGACTTCTTATGTTTATGTTTATGTTTGTAAAATAGTCTAAAGTATCAAAATGATCTACCGAGCGCTATAAACCAGTCTTTACCAGCAATCATTTGACCTGCTTCCTCAAGATACTTAATGTCTTTAGATTCGATGTATTTTTGACAGATATCACCGACTTCACTTGCCTTTAAATCATCAGGTAGCTCTTGCCATTCTCTTAGATCATTATGAGCAACTGAATAGAATGCAAACGCTATCTTTCGCCACTCCTCATTATTTGCCTTTATTTCATCAAGGCTCTTTTTTATACTACTCATTTTCTAACAACTAACTGATATTAATTGAAACATAATAGCTAATTCAAAGCAGTATCAATATATCATCCTTTTCTTTAATTCCAAAGCTCTTCAGCCTAACCATCCAAAAAGGTACCGAAGTTCAATAGCTACCTTTAACTATTACACATATTAAGAAAGAAGGATATTATAATTCCGTACTTTCATTGCCACATACCTTATCGAGAAGCCATTAAGAATCAATGAAATTATTGGTTTTCTTCAAGCAAGCTGTTGGTAGAACATACATAACACAATGTCAGACGGACAAAGCTGTTTAGCTCATCAACCTTCAGATAGGATTACTCGTTACTGACAAACAAAAAACTTCGAAATAGAAGCACATTCAATTTAATAGAATACTCATATTGGTGAGTTAGCCGTCAATTTATGTGCTATTTACATTTAAAATAATGACTTAATATACTTTTAAAGATAAGCTAGACAAATGAAATATCACACTCTATCGAGCTTAAGTTGTCCAGACGCTTCACTACCGACTTTTACGAAAAAGGATTTATTATGAAATTAAAATTGAATAAAGAATTTTTATTTCTTGCTTTCATTGGCAGTATCATTCTAAGTGAAAGTCTCTTGGCGGAGATGAGAGATGATACCGTTATCCTAACTATTGGAGCATCTTTCACCGATGGCAGAATACCAATTAATGATGATTTCAATTCCCCCCTTGGTGGAATCGCGATTAGTGCCGGTAAATATCTATCATTACATCAAGCACTTATTCGGCAGAAAAGTCTATCCGGCTATGTCATAAATGAAGCCCAGGCCGGGGCGACAACCTTCAACCGCCTAGGCTGTAACCCTGGACCGGATTGTGGTCCAGGTTTTTGGTTTGGTTATGAAAACCAACTTAACCGAGCGCTAATGAGAGTCGCTGTACCTGACCCCTCCCAACCATCTGGCGTAAAATACAATGCGAGTTATGTTGTTATCACCATAGCAAATGACTGCCTACACTCGGATGCCTTTGGTATTCCTCAAGACCAGGCTCAACCATGTGATACAAGTCAACTGAATGCCTATATCGATAGATTAATAGCTGTTGGGCAGACTGCCCTCAATAAAGGTATCACGCCTATCTATGACATAATGCCAGCTTGGGAGGATATTGACCTGTCAACAACCGCAGCATTATTCGGTTTGCATTGGATTATGAATGAACAGCAGTATAACGAATTGCGGGATCTTCATTATAACCGTTTAAGCAGTGAGCTCCCTGGGGCGGAGGTATTGAATATATGGGAGGGCTTTCACCCTTTACCTGATGGACTGCACCCAACAGACAAAACTACACAGAAAGCAGCCCGCCGAATCGCCAACTATATTCTCTTTCACAATTCAGGAGTTTCTGAATAGCTCCTTGATATTAATGCGGAATATAAAGGCAGCCAAGTGACTGCCTTTATAGTACCTTCTTGATAGTACCTTCTTGATAGTAATGATAAGACGATTCTTCTTTCACTACCTCAACATGATTTTACATTCAGCGGTTTGTCATGAGTTTTACCGAAGTTGACAGTGCTTAATCGGGTCGGTTGTAATATTTAATATGTCATAACCTCCACCAAGAACTCCGGTGAGTTACATGAGAACACTACAGCCTTTCAGCAAGCGGATCAAGATGCTCATTTATTTGTATATATCTGTTACCACCAGATATATTTGCCGGTTAATTTCCTTAGCCGCTTTTTCAGGATTGTCTGCCTGAACTATAGGCCGCCCAACAATAATATATGAAGCTCCACTATTGATTGCATGGGCAGGTGTACCAATTCTATATTGGTCCTGTATATCGCCGCCTTCTGGGCGAATTCCTGGGGTAACCATAATCATATCCTTACCCAGCAGCGCTCGAAGGGCTTCCGTTTCTTGTGGGGAAGCGACAACTCCATGACAGCCGCTACGCTGCGCAATCTGAGCTAGCCTTATAACTTGATCCTGGCTTTTACGGCTAAAACCAATATCGATCAGATCCTGATCATTTAGCCCCGTTACAACGGTTAAAGCTAGCACTTTCATACGGGGAAACTCTGATGCGGCCTCTACTGCTGACTCCATCATTTTTTGACCACCAGAAGCATGGACGGTAATCATATCTACTCCATGTCTGCCTGCAGATTTGATTGCGGATGAAACAGAGCTAGATATTTCATGCAACTTAAGATCTAAAAATACTGTTTTTCCATGACTCTTGAGGTATCGGATAGCTTCAGGGCCTTCTGAAGTAAGCAGCTGTAGGCCAATTTTATAAATATTAACTTCTGATTTTATTGATTCAACGATATCCTTCATTTCATTCAGAGTAAATACATCCAGGGCCACTATTAACAACTTCAATTCCTCTTTGTAACTCTATGAAATTTAATAAAAACATAGAACGTACTTCCTAGCGGAAATAGCCTCACTAAATTGTAAAAAAACTTGAGCAATATTATCACCTCAAGTTTTGAGCTATTACCCCAAATGAGCTCAAGATGATCGCCACTTACTCTAAATATGGAAAGCATATTCATCACCTGATTAAGCGTAATATTTTCCACTCCGCCAGGCAAACCTTCATGCACAAGGTATTTAAGGATTTGCTCCAGGGTTTGCTGAAATCATCCATAGTCAGATAGCCCAATTAACTTCGCCCAATCGCTAGCGATAAATATGACTTGGTCATCCAAGCTGTAATTATCACCATTAACATATCAAGGTTTGAGAGATAATGTATATCAAATTGCAGCTAGAATTAGCCTGGCTAAATGCACAGTAAGTGGCTCTTAGCATATTCTCAAGATAAAACCAGCATGCAACATGGATCAGTCCATACAAAGGGTACCGTTTACAGCCCAAATTTACTCAAGAAATGTACCAACCACGGATACTTCGCTTCAATCCTAATTGCCCTCTCCTGGTGGCCTCTTAAAGCTCATTTCAACATTTTATGTAGTTACCGACGTACCTTGAAAGAACGCCAGAAACTAGTTGGCGATAGGCTGATAAACTTTCACATGGGCAAGACAAATGTCATATAAAAGCCCCAGGCAATCAGCAGTCTTTTATCAAAACCGTTTGTTCTGTATTGTATATGGCCCAGCTTAATACATATATTTAATTTTCAATTCTTAATACATGCACTTTGTAATGCCTTTAGCAATTGACCAGAAATTTTACTCGGCTGTTCGGTACTCCGATTAACAAAGACATGCGTCATAGAGCCATGCGCACATGCATTTTCTTGTTTTTCTTTAAAAATTGCGACACCATATTCTACTGAAGAATTGCCTATTCGATTAACCCTAAAAGCACCAAGTATTTTTTCAGGATATGAAATACCAGCCAAATAATTACATTCAGATTTTACTATATAACCAATGTTCTCACTGGATTTAATATCCAATCCAGCTTTATTAATCAAAAAGCTATTCACAATAGTGTCAAAATATGAGTAGTAAACGACATTGTTTACATGCCCATACACATCATTATCCATCCATCTGGTAGTTAACTCTTCAAAACAAAAATAATCTGTACGTAACACAGCCTGCTTACTCACAAAGCCTCCTCATAAGCAGCCTGATAAATCAGGAGTGCATCATCATGAGACAGCGGTTTCGGATTATTGATTAGTAAGCGAGTTTGTAGCATTGCATCGGTGGCGAGCATCTCTAAATGATGCTCGCCAATATCTAACTGTTTTAAGGTCCGGGGTAATTTTAATCGTTCAATTAGCCGCTCAATAAAGATAATGAGATCAGAACACACTTTTTGATCTGATTGAGACGTATTTATGTGTTCACAAATATATGGCGCCAATTCACTATAGAGCTTGGCTGTATCACTCTGATTAAAGCGCATCACATGTGGCAATACTAACGAGTTGCCTAATCCATGAGGTACATGAAAATGCCCCCCTAATGGGTATGCTAGCGCATGTACAGCGGCAACTGGTGCATTGGCAAAAGCCTGACCTGCAAGGCAGGCACCCAATAACATATTTTGTCTTGCTTCTATGTCCTCTCCATGATGTGTGGCCTGTTCTATATTTTTTGAAAGCAATAGCAACGCCTGCTTGGCTAGCATATCTGAGTAGGCATTTTTCTTGTGCTTAGACGTATATGCCTCTATGGCATGCACCATAGCATCAATGCCCGTTGCAGCAGTAACATGAGCTGGCAACCCTAGAGTTAATTGTGCATCTAATAAGGCAACATCTGGCAATAATTGTTTGGAGACGATGCCATCTTTGGTGGTTTCTCCCGTTGTTAAAACCGCGATGGGTGTTACTTCTGAACCGGTGCCAGCAGTGGTAGGTATTAAAACCAAGGGTACGCGACCTCCTTGAACTCGTTCAAGCCCATATAGCTGTTCTAGAGATTGCTGAGAATCCATCATAACAGCAACAACTTTGGCGGTATCCATTGAACTGCCACCACCAAATCCAATTACACCATCAACATTATGCTGCTTTGCTAAGGCTACTGCCGACAATACTATCTGCTCTCTAGGATCAGCACTAACTTCATCAAAGACAATGGTCGCAAATTTACTATGTAATTGCTCCTTCAGTTTCTCAACCAAGCCACAATTTACAATACCTTGATCAGTGACCACTAACAACTTAGTTATATTTAGTTGGTCACATATCTCACTAATTCTATTTAACCTACCAGGGCCATTTATAATCGATTTTGTAGTATTAAATTGAAAACTTAACATAGGATTGTCACCGCCTTAATTATTATGTGCTGATTCGTTTGGCAATAGTTCCATTTCAAACCCTAGGGAACTTCTGATTAGTTCAGAGTAAATTTGGTACTAATCAGTTATCAGTAAAGACTACGATAAATTAATCACCAAGTCACCAGTGTAGATACGCTGACGTATCTAGATTATCTGGCAGCTAAACCTCCCTCTCCAGCCTTCTTTCCCAACGTGAGCCCGCGTCCAGCGTATCTGGAGATAAGGCTTCTTCACTTGCCCCACGAGATTGGGTACGGGCCAGCGATAGACCCAAGGTTTCAATGCCGTATAGACTGGACTGTTAACCGAGGTTAATACCTAGTTTTCTTCCCCTTCGCGCTACTCCACCATTGAGGCACGCGGGGTAAAGACGCCTTTAAAACGATATATTGATGTACATAGAGCCGAGTATCTTATGAAGCACTCCAGCAGGCAACCCAGCCTTCATATGCTGGAGTGGAAGCTCGACGGTATTACCAACGATCAACTATTCCAGATAGGGAAAATGTGACCTCGATTGAAAAATCTGCTGCATTTACATTGATAAAGACGAGAGGCCCTGCCCTACTAAGCCTGGCTCTTAAACTACTCTATTAACCCTTGAGGTGCGCCCATTCGGGAGTAAGGACCTTTGCACTTTCATCTACAGCGTCGAGGGGAAGTTTCACGACACTTCCAGTATCGTAGACCTTATTGCAAAATAGGATCAGATCTCCTACCCCAAATAAAGTAACCTTCTCCGAAGCATCAATCTGAATTGTAAAGGGCTCCCGCCTTAAAAAGCAGCACCATTAAACCACGCTTCCTAGAAGTACGCAGTTGCTTCCACGGGCGACAAAAAGCACTTTGTGCCCAGCCCGCAATAAGTACCCCCCCGCAGTAACTGTCTAGGGCTCCGGTACCCATAGCGATAGCTCTCATTACTTTCTTTGGCCCTATGGAATCGAATGTACTTTTTTCCATACCGGACTGCCATTGACAGTTACTTTAGCTTTCCTATAGAGGACTGTAACTGAATTGTGCTAAATACACACAATTGGGATATACAAAATACAGAGTAAGACAAGACAAGACAAGACAAGACAAGACAAGCATACCTCACATAGCAACCCAGCTGGCCATTATCCGAGCTTAAAAGGATAGAAATAAGGTAGATTACCGGTAAAATTAAGTACTAATTTACACAGAAATGAGTTTACCAACAGCCAAGTCCACTATTTTTTGGGTCGAGTTTTTGGCTTAGCCGTCCTAGTCCCTCATGCAGATAACCTGGTCTGACTCAAGGTGTGGGAGCGCCAAGGGCCTGCCTACCTGTGGGACCCAGTAACAAACGAACTAGCATCTCACTATAAAAACCAAACTCTCTATCCGCTATCACCTCTTTAGTGACGTATTTGTCAAAGAGGTGATTAAATCTAGGGTTCTACCACTAACAATCAGAGGGTTTTATCGACTGAAGTTCTTTCCAAACGGGATGAGAAGAATCTTGTGGAGAGACAAGGAAAAACCAGCGAAGCTCATTAATTTTTTCACAATGGATTTGGTCCCCTTTAAAGTGGAGGGTCTGTTCCTTTTTGGTTACAAATGGCTCAATCCAGCTTATCTGACCAGTATATTTGCCATCAACCTGCTCAATTGTAATAGCAGGCTCATATTCTTTGCCTTCAGTGACGGCTTTGTACAACCCCCTATAGTAGGAGGCTATAAAATTCTCAATTTTGGTCTTTCCAATAACTTGATTCTTCTCAGGCTTATGGGTCCATGAAAAAGCATAACTAAAAAAATCTTCTTTTTCTTGTTTATACATGCCAGGTAAAAACACAAGCTCTTCAATACCATTCAAGGTGATATCTGAAGCAAATTCGATCGGGAAAGGAATTACTTCAGTCTTTGAACCTTTTGGGAATTCAGAGTAAGTGCTAAGCTCTTCAGCAGAGAGCAAAGGTGAAAAGAGAAGCGTAACACAAGCAACCAGCCGAGTTAAAATATTATCAAATTTTAGATATTTATCCATTTAAGCTTATCTTCCTTTAATTCCATACATTAGAAAAAACACGCAACCAGTTTTTACCAACTATTTTTTCTACTACTCGATCAGAGATCCCTTTTTGACTTAGCTTATAAGCAATAAGCTCCATTCGTCTCTCAGAATTCAGTTCGGGAATAAATGGAGGACGATGTGGGGTTTCTCCTGGCGCTGAAATTCCTGCCGCAATACGACGCTCAACTTCTTTGCGAATACTCTCCCGATACTCAGGGCCGTCGTTGACTGGCACTACGCCTTGATCACTACCGATAGCAACATGATCTTCACCGCATATATTATAGGCATGCAATAGATGTTTAATTACCATATCAGCCTTAATTTCATGCTCACCGCCTTCCAAAAATGGCATTAAATAGATACCAACCAAGCCGCCGGTGTCTGCTGCTGCTTTCAACTCTGTATCGTCATTATTTCGAGGATGCTTATAAATCGTATTACAGCCAGTATGGGAGATCACAATCGGTCTTTTTGACTGCCTGATGGCACTGGCAACAGTTCTCTTTCCTGAGTGTGATAGATCGACCAGCACCCTCTCTGATTCCATTATCTCTATGGCTTTCTTGCCGAGCGAGGTAATTCCTGAATCCTCCTTGACAAGACCACCGCTACCAAGAATTGAAGGGCCATTGTAAGAGACCTGCATGATCTTAACACCCATCTTGGCAAACTCTGAAATACCTGAAAGTGTTTCATCAAGCATTTCAGTTGACTGAAATCCCATTATGATACCAAGCTTTTTTTCCTCTTTAGCTTTTAGAATATCTGATGCGGATAGAATCAAGCTTAAGTAGTTCGAATTATGCTCAATGATAGCTTTAGTTTTTTCGACCTTTTTTAAAGTCTCTCCATAGTCATCACCTGGGTAGGGAACAGTCATATTCAAGGCACTAATCCCTGAGCTTTTGAATATCCCCAGCGACTTCTGGGAAACAGGCTCCTTGAGCGAGAATGCTACACTGAGCCCATCAATTACAATCGATGAATCGTATTGATTCCACACTGATTTTCCTGCATCAACCCCTGAAAAAGCATTTAATATGCCCGAATTAATAGCCAGATAAGAACCAAGACTACCTGACATCAGAGATTTAATTAATGCTCTTCTATTTATATCGCTCATAAAACCCCCTCGCCAGAATTAATCAGTACTTCGTGAAGCAATACACTCAACTTCCGCTTTTGCATCAAGTGCAAGTCCGCTTGCTGCAAAAGCACTCCTTGCAGGCTTTTTTCCATTGAAGTACTGAATATAAACTTTATTCGCCTCTGGCCAGTCATCAATATCAGCAAGCATCAAAGTACATTTAACCACATCATCAAAACCCAGATTTTTGCTCTCAAGAACTTGGCCAATATTCTTCATTGTTTGATGCATCTGAACTTCTAGGCTTTCACCTGCCAAGGTTAAAGTTGAAGGATGATTGCCGATCTGTCCGGATAGCCAAATAGTTCCATTCATTTCACGTGAAGAAGAGAAAGGCAACTGTGGGTCGTCGCCGATAAAGATAAAACGACCATTCTTTACAACATGAACTATCGATTTACTATTTTCAATATTCTTCTCGGGACTTTCTGAAAGCACCACCAAATTTGCTTTCTTACCTTCTTCAACACTACCGACAGAGTCTTCGATTCCTATCACCTTTGCGGCATTTAAAGTAGCTGCTTGAATTGCTTCGAGAGGCTTCATACCTATCTCACCTACGAGTAGCTTCAACTCATGGTGAATCATCGGTGTTGTGTCATTTTCCAGGTCACTAAATGCATCTGTGCCCGCGGCAATAGTAATGCCGCTTTGATAGGCAAATTGTGTCATTTTTGTACTAAGCTGATCAAGCAGCCTATATTTTTCGTTTAATTCATTCCTTTGTTCAAAAACGGTGAGTGTTGCATCTAGAATTGTTCCATTCTCATTCATTGCGTCAAAAAGATCTAAATAGCTATCTTTTTGTAGGATTTCTTCCCACTTTGAGCCATCCAGTTCAGCAGTTTTTCTTCGCCATTCCTTGAAGTTGTCAACTAACTGTGCGGATATATCAGAGGCATGTGAAATAGTCTCAACGCCAGCATTAACGGTTTGTAGGGGTTTGGAAGGGCCAATATAAGCATGCGACCAGACTTTTAAGCCGTGTTTTTTGGCCGCGCTAGCGAGTAATGGAACCGTCTCAGCTTCAACGTCTGCATATATCTTGATGCCTGTTGCACCAGCACCTTTAGCCTGGAGCATTATTGAATCCATATCGGAATGCTCGCCTACCGCTCTCATCCAGACGGTGTGCCCAGGTTCGCGCCCTTTGGCTGATGCAATGGTTCTAGGATCTGAGAAAAAGGATTCTCCACCAATTATGACTGAAAAGTAGATATCCGGCGACGCGATCGAATCCACCTCAGCTTGACGTTTTAAGTACGCCAGTGCTCTCGCATCGCCTCCCATATCTCTCACAGACGTGACGCCGCCGCGAAGCAGATATCTAAGTCGCTCAGTAGTAATCGAAAGCTTATCCCAGTCATCCGGATCTGTAGCGTGATGAACATGAGCGTCTATTAGACCTGGTATAACGAACTTACCTTTTAAATCAACAACGCTCGCCCCCTTCACTTTGGACAGCTTCTTCGTAGAAGCGATTCTCTTAATCTTGTCGCCTTCGATGAGGATCGATTGATCTTTGGCGATTTTAAGTGATTTAACATCCACTATATTGGCGTTAATGAGCAAAACTGGCTCTAGAGTATCTTCGGAAGCTAAGGCGTAGCTATTGGTGGTGATAAATAGAACTACCAGAGTCAATATTTTCTTTATATTCATGGAGTTATCTAAAGGGAAGCTTGCAGGATTTTAATCTAATCGCGCTATTTTGCGCCACTAAAGTCATATTTGAAATGCCATATTATTTTATAGTGTATAAACTATAAGTTTATTTGGTGTATCGGTATACTCAATTCCGGTCCACGACGATAAGAGATGAAGCTGACTGGCCGCGAGGAAAGTCAATGAATAAATTACACGCACTTGAAGCCTACTGCTTGGCCTGCGAAAAGCAGAGCTTCGCAGCTGCTGCTCGTGAGCTCGGAATCTCCGCAGCGATGGTTGGCAGGTACATAAAGCAATTAGAGGAAGAGCTGGGCTGCCTATTGGTGATGCGCAATACGCGCAAAGTATCGATAACCGAAGCAGGCGAGAACTACTATAAACAGATTTCACCAATACTAAAAAAACTCCATACCGTCAATCAGGCGATGTCAGAATATAATCAAGAGCCCAAGGGTAGACTTTCGATATCCACTAGCGTAGAACTGGGCAGTCAATACTTCTCCGGATTGATCGCAAATTATCGCGAGCTTTATCCTCAAGTGTTTCTGGATTTTCACCTTAGCAATGATCCTCTCGATTTACTTGACAATAAAATCGATCTTGTTTTTAGGATCGCACCAGAGTTACCCGATTCTAGCTATATCGTCCAATCTGTCGCAAAGACCAAGTTAGCACTCTGGGCGAGTGACTCGTACGTTGAAGAAAATGGACTGCCTGAAAGCTTGGAATCACTAAAGAAGCACCAATTACTGTTCTTTAACCACAGTATCCGCGGCGACCATTGGCTATTTCTAGATAAAGAAGAAGTCAAGAAAATAAAACTTCCCTGGGCATGGCAATCCAATAATGGAAGACTATTAAATGAAGCCGCCGCAGAAGGACAAGGGATTATTCAAGCCCCATTTTATTCAGTCAAATCTTATGTCGAATCTGGGCAACTAATTGAAATTTTGCCTGAATTCACAATAAAACCACTAACAGTCTTTGCGCTCTACCCTCATCGTTGTGAACTATCTTTGAAAGTTAAAACTTTTATCGACATGGCAAAAAGTTATTTTGCAAAACACCATTCTGAGCAGTTCTAATTTAATGGATGTATTTAAACGCACTTTCTCAAATCTGGGCCCTGGAATCATTTGGGCTGCAAGCAGTATTGGCGTATCTCATATCGTACAGTCTACCCGGGCAGGAGCGGATTACGCTTTTGCTTTAATTGGATTTATCTTTCTGGCTCATTTAATCAAGTATCCTTTTTTCAAAATCGGTCCAGAATATGCTGCTGTAACTGGCGAGAGTCTATTAGAAGGCTACAAAAAACACAGTCGATTGGGCTTTTATAGTTATCTGGTACTCACATTTTTAACAATGTTCTTTGTACAGGCGGCGGTTACGATTGTCACTGCAGCCTTGGCTCTGAATCTATTTGGTGATGTCTTAAATGTTTCGGAGTGGTCCGCCGTCATTCTGATCATCACATGCGGAATACTGATTGCTGGCCAATTTAAGTGGCTAAATGAATCCTTAAAATGGATGGTACTTATACTAGCTATCGCCAGCTTAATCACGCTCATTGCTGCAATAAGTCAGTACGGCCTTCTCCCCCCTAAAACATATTTATTGACTGATTTAGGCCCAGCTATGAGTATCGCATTTGTCGTTGCCTTAGTCGGCTGGATGCCCACATCTATTGAAGTTTCTGTTTGGCACTCTATTTGGTCAGAACGAAAAATAAAAGAACTTCCGGAAAGAGAGTATGCTAAGAAGTCTTTAGTATTTGACTTTAAAGTTGGTTATTTCACCAGCTTGCTATTAGCAATAGTATTTGTGTGGTTAGGCGCATTAATAATGTTTGGGAAAGGTATAGAACTATCCCAGTCTGCTGGCATTTTTGCCGGACAACTAATCAATATTTATACCGAATCTCTAGGTGATTGGAGCCACTTAATAATCAGTATTATTTGTTTTTTCGCACTTTTTTCAACAACATTTGCGGTCTCCGATGGATTCCCTCAAGTTTGGCGAAGCGCCCTAAAAGGCTCAGGTGGCAACCAGATTTCTGAGCATAGGGTCTACATAATAAGCCTAGTTACGCTAAGCCTTATAAGCTGGTTTATTATTTCCCTATTTGCCAATCAGCTAAAAAGCCTTATCGACTTTGTCACCACTTTATCTTTCGTTTGCGCACCAATCTTTGCACTACTCAATATTTTGGTCATGAATGGTAAATGGGTACCAAGAGAGTATCACTTAAAAGGCTGGTATTTGGCTTATACTTTTGCCTGCTTGGGCTTGCTGATCTGCTTTAGTTTATATTTTGTTTATTGGCGCTTTCTGAGTGACTGATTACTAATCATGGAATCTCCATCAGTATTCCTCACTAATGGATAACATCGCCATACCACACACCATTAATGTCTCTACTTTTTTCTTAGAAGTCTCATTAAGACTTCTAAGAAAAATAATTATTCTTATAACACCCACATATTAACTTTTCCCTAAGCATATTTTACATGAAAAATTTAAATGCACTCATGCTAGCTAATACACCCTTTTTGCTATCTATCAAGGACTGGACTTCGTTTAGATTCATCATAGTTTCTACTAAAACACTCATCAAAATCCGATTCCTTTATATCTTCTGCCTTCATTAACTCTCTCAATGAGCACTGCCCAAACTCCATCGTAATATTCATCTGCTCTTCATCAGATAGACTCATACCTAAATCCAGGTATTTCGAAGAACATTCAGTTGTATTTTTTACAAAATATGTAACGCAATCTTGTAAGTCTGATAGTATCTCAGGCTTGATACAGTAAAGAAAATTTTGATTTCCACTGCAGTAATATGCGGATATTTTACTAACTGCTTTTTCCTTGAATGTTTCGGCAATAAGGCCACTGGAGTAAATAACTAGCATTAAAAGTATCGGTAGCCTCATAGTTTTTTACTCAAAGTTTTATTCAAGCAAAGGGGTAGCAGTGATTCACTAGGATTGCCACATTTGAATTTAGCAAGATATGCAAGCAAATTGATGCGTTAGCATAGATCAGTAAAATTATAGAACAAGACTAACTTAATGTCTTATTAAGGGCGGGTTAAAAGCAGTACAAATATTCCCGCGAAGGTCACGCCTCACGAGCCTTCTTAGATCTTCAGCAGTCCGTTTGGCTCTTGATTCCGTTTGATTTCTGATTCCACATCATCCCTGAAGCTATTTTTCATAAACTGACCAATTGACCATTAGCATCTTAACCTTTCCGAATGGGTCACCAAGCCCATGGGCAGAAACTTCAGAATTCCGCAATCTTTAGGCAAGCGATTATTCGCAAACATCGTTTCATGTGCAGAGTATCCTCCCCTCAATCCAGCCACGAAAGTAGAGCACATTCTTGAAAACAGTCAGAATGGCGCATGTTCGGAAAGGTAGAGCCCAACTACGATTCTGAGTGCTGATTCAAGCCTAATACCTAAAGCAACTGCAAAGATTCATATGAGAGCATCCACACCATCGACTTCAATTTCATTCCTGATTGCTCAAAGGGGTTCAAATTTGTGACTTTTAATCTACCAAGCCAGAGGCCCTTCTACTGCAGCCCTTCCAACCAACCCTACCGGTGAACGAGTAGTTCACTCCCTCAAGGTCTCCTTTCCTCAGTGGCAGCATTCCCAAGCTGCACGTGATTATCTTCTCAGTTCGCAGGCCCTATTCGCCACAACGGACTCAACTGAGCTCCCTAAATTCTGTCAAAGTGCCAAACTGTCACAGGATAAAGGTAAATGAATATCCCAAAATCGGGCCAAATATTTGGTTGCAAATGAAACCCTCGCCCTATTCTTTGTGGCACAGTAGGATAAGTCATCCGCCTGCAAGTGCAGCGCGGTACTATGGAACAGAGTAATCAGAAGACGCTATGACCACACAGCAGTTCGACGACTTGAATGTCGTCTCCCAGGAAGTTCTGATCAGCCCGGAGATGCTGAAATCAGAACTCCCCATCAGTGATGCCGCCGAAGCAACTGTCGCCAAAGGGCGTTCCGCCGTGCGTGACATCCTGGATCGCAAAGACCACCGCCTAATGGTGGTAATCGGACCCTGCTCCGTTCACGATGTGGGCGCTGCGATGGAGTATGCCAAGCGCCTTAAGGCGGTAGCTGATAAGGTTTCAGATACTCTGCTGATAGTGATGCGTGTCTATTTTGAGAAACCGCGTACCACAGTTGGCTGGAAGGGGCTGATCAACGACCCTCATCTTAATGATTCTTTTAAGATTGAGGAAGGTCTGCACATCGGCCGCAAACTGCTCCTGGATGTCGCCGAGCTGGGGTTACCCACCGCTACAGAAGCGCTGGACCCAATCTCACCCCAGTACCTGCAAGACCTTATTTCCTGGTCAGCTATTGGCGCGCGTACTACCGAATCCCAAACTCACCGAGAAATGGCCAGCGGCCTATCCTCCGCTGTGGGCTTTAAGAACGGTACCGACGGCGGCTTGGAAGTGGCGATTAACGCCTTGCAGTCTGTCGCTAATCCCCACCGATTCCTCGGTATCAACAAGCGCGGTCAAGTTGCGATCATTCACACGTCCGGCAACCCATACGGCCATGTGGTACTGCGCGGTGGTAATGACAAGCCAAATTATGACTCGGTAAGTGTTGCAATGTGTGAGCAGGAGTTACGCAAGTCTAATATCGTGCCAAATATTATGGTGGATTGCAGCCATGCGAACTCCAACAAGAACCACGAATTACAGCCCCTTGTTGTGGACAATGTGACCCATCAAATCCTCGACGGCAACCAGTCAATCATCGGTATCATGGTGGAAAGCAACCTGAAAGCCGGCAACCAGAAAATCCTGCCGAAGCTGGATGATATGGAATACGGCGTTTCCGTTACCGACAAATGCATCGATTGGGAAACTACCGAGTCGTTACTGCTGGGAATGGCAGAGCAACTGCATGACCCGCTAAAGCGGCGTAACGCTTGATCAAACCCTTTGATGGTATCAGGGCCTTCTAGAGGTCTTGATACCTTCGCTCTATCAACTCCCACTACCTCCCTTCCCTAGTCCTCCACCTAACAATCGCTGACATTCTTCATTTACAGGAGTATGCTGCAGCAGGAGTTACCATTTTGTGACGCCAAAGTCTACATTTTATCTATTTAATTCTGTCAACGAGGCATGTAATTAGTCGGTTTAAATCGGGCCACAATAATGGAACTGCAGTCCAACAAAGTCTTAACCTATATATTCGGCGGATTTATCCTAGTTTGGCTGCTAGTGAGCCTTAGCTTCGCTCTGGAAGGCAATGCGATGTTCCCCTGGATTGCCACTACCCTGCTTGCACTACTTGCTTGCATCACCTTCTCATTCGAAAAAACACGTTATGTCGACGGCACAAAGAAGTTGTTTATTTCTGAAAACCGAATCCTTTGGCATAGCTGGACAGAGAAGCACCCCCTTAGCATCTTTCAAGGAATAAAAGTAATTCCCTATTCAAGCTACTCGGCAAGCAGTAAAAAAAGCTACACCAGCTGGCATATCAATCTGGTATTTCGACATGCCAGCGCCAACGAGGGCGTATTGGCCAGGGTTTTCACCAGAAAAGAGGATGCCCTGGAATTTGCTGATAAGCTTTCAGAGCTAACCGCATTACCAGTCCTGGACTGAAAAATCTTTGAGTTTTATAGGATGCTTTAAGCTGACTCAGGAAGATAATCCTAAGTTATTCTCTATACCTATAACTGCTTTTCTCTATAGACTCTGTGAAGTAGATCAAAGGCACCCTAATATTCCGCCCTATCTGTATGATTCCTAGCCCCGAGTTCTAAGGTCAATAACTTGCCTTCATTGTGACCCACAGGTCTGGACTTAAATTTATTGAGGAGAGGCAAATATGGACTCCATCAAGTGGGACATGTCTTCTTCAACAATTGTTCGCAAACTTTCGGAAGAAGCTGAACAATTAACGTTTGCCGCACCTCACCTGGACAAGGTGAAACAAGGGGAGCTACTGAAGTTCCATGCACATATCAACGTAGAACAATTGCCTCAGGGGCATCATCTTAAAAAAGCTACGATATTTTCCAATGTTCCCAATGGTGGCACCTGGGAACTGATTTGTGATGAAGGTACCGCGGTTGGCGGTCGAGGCAGTGCCCCATCACCAATTATGTATTTCTCTGCAGGACTGGCACTTTGCATGATGTCCCACGTAGAGATGCTAGCAAAACTAGCAGATATTAAACTGAACAGTGTGAGGCTCGAGCAAAAAACCGAGTTTTCTACAACAATGAATTTTGGGGGGATCAAACCTGAGGAAGTTTTTGGCACAGGTGATCGAGTGGAAATGCATTTGATCATCGAGAGTGACGAATCAGAAGAAAAACTGCTGGAATTCGCCCACTGCTGTCGACAAGCTTGCATGTCACTTCAAACTGTAGCTTGCGCAACGCCGGTTTCGACCAAACTATATCTAAATAATAGTGAACGCTCCTTCGAGTAGGCCTATTCTACAAAGCCCTAATTGATCTCAGCGGGATATATTATATTGATTGATAACTAACGAGGTATCCAAGGTAATCCTTAAGTTAACAGGCTCGAAGCAAATAACTTCATAAATTCAATTAACTTTGATTTTCCTCTTACAAAAAAAATCACTAAAAAACCAGCTACCAGCATTGGTAAGTGACCTACCGATTCATGTAATCTGATAGTGGAAGCCATCAAGAATAATGATATCACTACAGTTAAAATTGTCAATCAGACAGGCCCCATCAACACAGCCAAACAAAATCAGAAATCAGCCACCCCAAAGAAAAAAAGATCAGAGCTGAGAAGAATTTCCACCATAGACAGGACAGAAAGTCCCAATAATATTACCGTATAAACTCCAATCCTACGTAAGAATTAAGCCATTTTTTGTGAACAGCAAAAGCCATCAGCTGCACGCCTAGCCTGCCAAATAAGACAACAATTAATAACAAAGTTACCCCCACCAACATAGATAATATGTACCAAACTTTATGACAATCAATGTCAGACCAAAGAACTTAGAAACTGACGGGTAACCTATAACTCAATTGGATTCCAGCGTTTATACAAAACACAATAAAAAGAACTTATAAGGGGCACCAATACAAAAAATCAATTCCAACTCGACTAGATTACTATCACCCTGTACAAATCAGCAGAAATAGAGCCGTATCGATTGAGAAACCCAAGGAGTCACAAACATCAATACTATTGAAAATAGTTTTACTTCCTTTTTCTATACATATTTATAGTTCACTGAAAACTTCTTAGATCTAAAAAAAATGTGCTATCTGGTCTTGCAATCATGAACACAGCTTTTCGAGAAAAAAATCATTTTGCACGCTGTCACGCTAGACGCTTATTATTTTTGAAAAAATAACGCATCGAGATAATTTCATATCAATTAAAAAAATCACCTGATGAGCCTGCAACAAAAGAGCCTTCTACTAGGCTCATTCAGTGAAGGATCCATCCTAGCCAATGCAACCCAAAGCTTGGAACTGCAGCCCCAACCACATCTACTCGAATTAAAAGGCCTCTTAATCCCCTAGCTTTACGCATTTTTGGCACTTACTCTCTATCAAGGTATCCGGAATGGCTCCAAAATATTTATAAATAATATGACGAACCAGTCATCGCAAATATCATTCAATTTAGCCCCATTTTAAAGCAAAAGCATTACGTATAAAGTCATGGTCAACCGTACAAACTGACATAAATCGAGACTCAAGTTCTATAGTCGATTCATGGTCTGGAATATTATTTGAGGCTGCTGCCAGTTATCGAAATAAACAGCACAAGGGAACTCAAAAAAGCTTTGCCTGAAATAACAAAAAAAATCTACAAAAAAATGAAACTTCTCAAACAGCACGTTGGGACTGCACACATGTTCGAGTAGACTTGTTGCCAAGTTGGGAGAAGGAGAAAACGTTATGCGTTATGTACTTTCAATGATATTACTACTCTCTCTTGCCGGTTTCAGTTATGCGCAAGAGCGTCTGGCACAGCTGCCAGCAGGCGCATCACCGGTGCAAATACTTGGTAAAACTTACTATCAAAGCGGCAATACTTTCTATGCCTTTAATGAACAGGGTCGTTATTTTTACCCAGTACAACCTCCGACTCGTATCCGTCAATATGAGCAACCTAGAAATATGTATTGGCGCGGTTCCCAGCCTCGCTACTACTGGCGTGGTTCTCAGCCTCGCTACTACTGGCGTGGTTCTCAGCCTAGCTACTATTGGCGCGACTCTACGCCTCGTTACTATGGCCTGACTCGCGATCAAGTAGAAGGTTGTATGAACGCGGCAGCGGACAAAGCAAATGCCAATCCTCGTATCGGTGGTAAAGTGTATATCCGCGAATATAACCAGTGCATTAGCAATCTGCGCTATTAGCAAAGTGCTATATGCACAAAGAACAAACCCTTAAGGGGCCCTCGGGCCCCTTTCTTATTTTACTTTCTAACTAGGGTATCTTTGTTCCTGCAGGATTAATAATCGATGGACTATGGCAGTGTCGTTAATAGATTTCATGTTTTATCACTAGTGCCAACGACTATCAGTATTCAGCCTCTAGAGCTACCCAGTTATAGTAAGAAGCCCGTGCTGTCTCCCGTACCTCTACCAGTACTATCTCCAAATCCGGTAAATTTTCGAATCTAGCCTTAGTCAACTATTGACTGATTTCCAAGAAATTGAAGATCGTATCGCCAATCGTGACAGTGGACCAGCTGGGCTTATTCCCTTAAGGGCACCTACAACACTCGGACAATTTTGGCACGCTCCACAGTTTCCAAAACTTATAGCTCACCCCCTTAATCGATTGGAGCTGTTTCTCGATAACCAGTTAAGAGATATCATTGGAGAAGGCTTTAACCTGGCAATACGCATCAAAGCAACATCCGTTAACTCTTCTCTATATGCACAAAAGTTGGGTAAGCATCACCGGCGCTTAGTTGCATCACTAGAAAATATACATCAATCGGGTATATCCCGGAGTCCGAAAGAACTAAACGGTTTTGCTTGCCTTTAGCTTTGATAAAAGCCCTGCTCATTGGAATTTATCGAGCAATAATCAGGAAATAACAATCAATATGCCCACTATTACATAGCCAATAACTATTTCCCCCTATACCAAGCTACCCTGGCCGAATCAGGCATCGCTAGCTTATGCGATTACCTGGAAAACAATGACATCACATCGATGTCTTCTAGTTGAAATCCTGCCACAATGGATACAAGCGAGCCGGCCATTATTTGGTGTATATCAGCAAAAGGAAGGCTACTTCACGCAAGCTGGGCGTACTATGGAAATTTTTACAAGGAATTTTTCCCAGGGATTGATTCAAATAACAACCCCAATAAATTCGTCTCTCACCCAGGCTTTATGTAGTCTTTATATAGAGGGTTATGGAGAAATCAACCACACATCATGATTTCGATAGCTTTTACAAGAATTAAAAAATATATCCACTTAGGAGCTTAAAGATCCAATTTAATCATTCCAGTCTTTGACAAACATATCAATGATTGGCACAACTTAAATCCATGGTATTAATCAAATTTCATATCTAATGGCACAAGAATTACTATGCCTTCCACCAAATATCAAAAATTGTTGAACAAAATTAGAGACCTTAAGTAACAGTTGAACGCCTCATCCTGACTTGTCACAAAAGTCTCTTAATAAAAGGCATAGTGCGCTACTACTTTCTATAAAATTTCACGCCCTACACTATGCTTGGATTTCTGCCATGGCACAGTACCGACTAACAAATCATCCGAGGATTATATGACTGCCAATCATAAAGAAACGTCAAAGAGTCTTCTCCAGCAGTGGGGAGATAACACACCTCATAAAGCCACTAGCTATCTCTCGCCCAACTACAAGAACCACCAGATGCCTGATGCAGGAAGTGCAACCTCATGCAAGTCACTTAAAGAATGGCAGGAACTTGTCACCGAATTCCATAAAGGATTTTCAGATGTAAAGATGGAAATCCTACTTCAAGTGGCCGAGGGCGACTATGTTTGCACACGTTGGCGAATGACAGCAAAGCATACTGGTAAATTTATGCAGTACGAACCGACAGGAAAAACTACCACCTGGACTGGTATTCACACTGATCTATACGAAAAAGACAAAATGGTGGAAAGTTGGGTTGACTGGGATAAGTATTCCTTCCTGGAACAACTGGGCCTCACAGACTAAATTTCGTGGTCTGGGCAAACAATTCCCAATGTAAATTTAAGCCTATAAATTTTATCTTTGTCAGCAACCAATTGCCCGAAAGCAAATTTCGGCGGAACTACCAAATATGAAAAAAATTATTGTTTCCGGCTTCGAAGCTTTTGGGCACACCCCCATAAATCCAGCAGAATCAGTCATGCGTGTTTTAGATGGAACCTATGTAGGGGAAGCTGAAATTTCTGGAATCTTAGTGCCCAATAATTTTTTTGAAAGTATTGAGATTGTTACTGTTGCAATAAAAGAGTTACAACCTCAGTTAGTGGTGATGCTGGGTGAGTATGGCGGTCGTGCAGAAATAACAGTGGAACGAATCGCACAAAATTTTAATGATTCTACCCGATATAACCTAAAGGATAACCGCGGTGTAGAAATGCAGGGTGAGCCAACCATACCCGACGGTCCCGTAGCCTACCGCAGCACCCTACCTTTAAGGGCCATGGTTAAGGCTATGCGTGGCGTGGGCGTCCCCGCAGATATCTCAGATACTGCAGCCACCTTTTGTTGTAACCATTTAATGTACGGTGTACTACATTATATTGCCATAAATCAGTTAGATATACGTGCCGGTTGGATTCACCTCCCACAATTACCTCACGTGGCGGCATTACCTGAAAATCTTGGCACTCCAAGTATGTCCAGGGAGACAGCCGCACTCGGCGTACATGCGGGGATAGAAGCAGCGCTCATTCACCCTAATGATATCAATGAGCCTATTCCATCCAGGTTCCAGATATAGAGTCCATTATATCGACTATTTATCACTGGTTACGCCGGTAAATTAGGCTCTTTACCTTCCAGTACATTTACAGACGTACAATATCGGCCTGTAAACATTTTATGAAATTCGAGATTTACAGACCAACCAAATAATTCATATTAACCAATTGCCGAGTTCCCATTAGCACTGATTAACACAAACGCAATACGGCAAGGCTCAGTCCCTCGATTAATCCAATTATGGATGGTCGCGCGCTGTATCAGTATATCTCCAGCAACCAGATGAACTTCTCTATCCTCTCCCAGAGCCATGTCAATCTCCCCAGAGAGGACTACGGCATAGTCAATACTATCTGTACGATGAATACGAGGCGTTACACCTGGGCCAAATTCAACCACTTTGAAGATGGAGCCACCCGCAATAGTAGTACCAGCCCTACGAGCCCCTTTATCGCTATTTGTCGAGTCAATCTCAACGGGCAGATCGGCTGTTGTCCAGAACTGTTGCTGCTCCATATGAGGACGCCAACTGGCAGTATGTTCACCCCTATCATCCAGAACCACGACAGGCTTGCCGGCACTATCGTGTCCTGTCACTACGCGTCGTATATTTAGCCCCATATCCTTTTCCATTAAGAGTCCTGACCCAACTTAATGATAGGGGCTATTTTCCCCTATATGCCACACTCTCAAGTTGGCAAGAGGAAAAATAGACTAGCGTATATACCATTGATAACTGTCACGTATCACTATAGATAACTTAAGCACTAGCTGATAACTTTGCACTACAGCAATGCTATATTTTGACTCTCTATACCTAAATCTTGTGTATCTCCACCTTTAGACAATAGATTAAATCACTAACTTATATAGAAGGCATAATAGTATCTAGACCTTTATTGAACTACTTATCTTACTTCTTCTATTCAGCGAAGACCTTCCCAAAAAAACTTTCAATAAATATGGTTGATCGGACAACATGAGCAACGAAAAGGAACATCCCTCAAAAAACGCTCCATATCCACATCGATGGTGGGTGCTCGGAGGCCTCGGTCTGGCTCTAATGATCGTTAATATCGATGTCACCGTGATCAACCTCGCCATCCCTACAATAGGGCGTAATTTCTCTGCAAAAATATATCAACTGCAATGGATCAATAATATCTATCTAATAGCCATGGGGGGATTAATTATCACCACCGGAAAATTTGGAGATCGATTTGGGCATAAAATTACGCTCATGCTTGGCATAACCATTTTCCTCGTCGGATCATTGATTGCAAGTTCAGCCCCAAACCTAGGAACCATAATAATAGGAAGATTCATACAGGGATCAGGCATGGCGGCCTCCTTCGGCATGATCTTTGTTCTAGCTGAAAGCCATTTCCCCAAATCTGAACGGGGTTTAGTCGTAGGACTACTGGTAATATTCACCGCTGCCGCTCAATCAATAGGCCCTATTTTAGGTGGATTTATTGTTACCCATCTGGGTTGGCGATGGGCTTTCTTAATAAACATTCCTGTTTGCTTATTGTGCCTTATCATCATTCATTTATTTGCAATAAGAGACACTCAAAATAAGGAGGTCAATGTCCACTATCAGTCGGGGTTTCTAATTCTGATTGCGTATCTTTTGATATTATTTTCACTCAATATCGTGCCTCACACAGGAATCAGAAGTCTTCAATTTATTCTACCCATCGTAACATCTATAGGAATTCTAACTTCTGTACTTCTTTGGCAGCGAACTATTCCTCAACCATTGATCAACTTAGAACTGCTACACAACAAGCTATTCCTGGGGTTACTTATAACTCGAGCATGCTTCCAAATGATATTTGGATCTTTCTTGTTTATTTTACCTTTATACCTGGAAAACATACTTGGGTACGACGCCGCCAAAGTAGGGCTTATTATTTTGACAATGACAATTTTCTTATGCTTCTCTTCAATCTTAACAGGGATATTTAACAATAGATTCAACCCTATCCCCCCTATTGTTATCGCACAATTTACCTGCTTAACTGGTGTCCTATCACTAACTTTGATGCCCGACAAACTATCCTGGTATTACTTAATACTCGGAATGGTTTTTATGGGAATTACTACCGGAATAATGTATTCTTCAACTAACCTTGCAGCGGTTCAATGCGCACCAAAAAAAGAGAAGGGTGCGGCCTACGGATTGTTCATCTCTAATACATACCTTTGGTATGCTGCAGGAATAGCATTTACAGGAGCAATACTAAGCGCTGCAAGTGTTAGAACTTTCTCGAAAATCTCAAAAGAAGCTCTCTCCAACGAGCACAAAGTAAGCACTCTGGAAATACTTCCTTTTATAACGGGTGCACAACCTCTGAAAAAAATAACAAAGCTCTTTCCTGATCCTTCGGTACACTCTCAAGTGTTGGAATGGGGTCAAACATCTTTTCATTCCGGGTTTCACGCGGTAATGATTGCTTTTCTTTGCCTATCCTTTATCGGAATCCTTGCAAGCTTACTTTTTAAAAATACAACCCAATTTCTGTATAAAGATGAACCCTATTTGTAGCCTTCAGCAGCAATTAACACTCTATCGTAGAAAACTAGCCCTTTGCACAAGCGAAGAAACCCCATACCTTCTTAATCCTGAATCCACTATAATTCTCTGCTATGCCAGAGTTACCTATACATTCCGTCCTACCAGAGTTACTTGAAGCACTGGAAACACACAGCAATGTGGTGCTGCAAGCGCCACCAGGTGCAGGTAAAACTACCGTTGTCCCTTTGGCTCTACTGGATAGTGTCTGGCTGAGGGGTAAGAACATCATCATGTTGGAGCCCCGCAGACTTGCTGCACGCACAGCAGCTGCCCGAATGGCTTCCCAGCTTGGTGAAAAGGCCGGTGAAACAGTGGGATACCAGGTACGGGGGGAGCGCAGAACCAGCGGGCGAACCCGTATTCTGGTGGTTACCGAAGGCATTCTTACCCGTCTTCTGCAATCTGATCCTGAGCTAAGCAAAACTGCCTTGGTGATCTTTGATGAGTTTCACGAGCGAAGCTTACAAGCGGATCTGTCACTGGCACTGTGCCTGCAATCCCAGGAGTATCTGCGGGAAGACCTTAAGTTGCTCGTAATGTCCGCAACCTTAGAGACCGATGCTGTCGCTGAAATTCTGGGTCAGGCACCAGTGGTGGCCAGTGAGGGAAGAAGCTACCCCGTCAGTGTTGAATACCTCGATAGGCGTGAAGAACTGGAAGATGAACGTCAACTTCCCCAGCTGATGACCCGCAAAATTCTGGAATGCATCAGTAATGATACTGGCAGCCTGCTAGCGTTCCTGCCCGGTGTGGGGGAAATACGACAGATCGAAGCAACGCTGGGAGAGCGCTTCGCTGAGGAACCCCACAAGTTCAGCGATATCATAATAGTTCCGCTATATGGTGACCTGACCAGGGAGCAACAAGATCAAGCCATTGCACCAGCAAAACCCGGCATGCGTAAAATTGTATTGGCCACTAATGTTGCCGAGACAAGCCTGACAATCGAGGGGGTTCATAGAGTGGTGGATTCGGGATTAATGCGTGAATCGCGCTTTGACCCCAACACCGGGATGAATCGCTTGATCACCAGCCGTATATCTCAGGCATCGGCTATTCAACGTAGTGGTCGTGCCGGCCGCCTCAGTGCAGGTCACTGCCTGCGCTTATGGAGCAAAGAGCGTCAGAACGCCCTGAGTACGAAGAATACTCCAGAGATACTTCGCAGTGATTTGGCTCCAGTTGCTTTGGAGCTGGCCCAGTGGGGAGTTACTGATGCTGAAGAGCTCCTATGGCTGGACCCCCCTCCTCCTGGACCTATGGCACAGGCTCAAGAGTTACTCCAGCAGTTGGGAGCACTCGACAGTAAACTGCGCATTACTCGCCACGGCAGCACCCTGCTATCCCTCGGCTGCCATCCCCGTCTTGCCCATATGATGATCCACAGTTTTAAATGGGGTTTGCAACAGCAGGCCTGCCTGATGGCAGCTCTTCTATCCGAACGGGATATCTTCCGCGGTGAGGCCCGCTGGGACAGGGATATAAGCAAGCGCATTGAGGTCCTACAGGAACGGTCCAAAGGTCGAGAAGTGGATCAAGGGGCTATCCAGAGAATTCGGCAGCAGTCACGGGCCTGGCGCACTCAGCTGGATAAACTCACGTCCAACCAGCCGGTGAGCACACTATCAATTGATAGTGTCGACCATGCCGGCGTCCTCTTGGGGCTCTCCTATCCAGATAGAATCGCCATAAGCCGCCGAGATGGCAGTAGGCGCTTCCTGCTCGCCAATGGCAGGGGGGCGCATTTCACTCATGATGATGCACTGGCCCTTTGCGATTATCTTGTAATTGCGGAACTCGATGGGAAAGGACGTGATGCCCGAATCCAGTTGGCCGCACCTATTTCGGAAACCTCTCTTAGAGGTTGCTTTGACGATCTGATAAAACAGCAGACAAGTGTTGACTGGAATGAGTCTTCCGGACGTGCGGAGGCAGTGACTCGTATCACTTTAGGAAGCTTGGTACTAAAGCAACAAGCGGCCAGGGATGTTCCCGAAGGCTTGCTGAGTTGCGCTCTTCTGGGTGCCATTAGAAAGAAAGGCTTGGCACTACTTCCTTGGGGCAAAGATGCTTCTCAATTACGCAGTCGGGTGGAGTTTCTACGCCAGTGTGAGCTGGGGCCAGATCTTCTGAGCGACACTCCCCTACCCGACTGGAGCGATGCAGCGCTTTTAGCTCACCTTGAAGACTGGTTACTACCCCATCTCCAGGGCTTTAATAAGTTAGAGCAACTCAAACAACTGAACCTGTTCACCATTTTACTCGGTCAACTAACCTGGCCACACCAAAAGCGGCTGGAAGAATTGGCACCCAGCCATTTCACGGTGCCCAGCGGGTCGCGCATTCAAATCAACTATGAAGGATCACCCCCGGTATTGGCTGTGCGCTTGCAGGAATTATTTGGCATGGCACAAACGCCTGCTATTTTGGACGGCCGATTCCCCTTGATGATCCACCTGCTGTCACCGGCAAAACGTCCGGTCCAAATAACCCGCGATCTCGCCAACTTCTGGGCCAACACCTATCAAGAGGTAAAGAAAGAGTTACGTATCAAGTACCAAAAGCACTATTGGCCAGACGATCCCCTCACAGCAATAGCAACTAGCAAAACCAAGAAAAGAATGGATGCGCAGTGAGCCATTAAGCCAATATTCAGGCTTGATCAGCTAGGATTTTAGATCCAGCACTTCCACACAGCAGCAGAGTCGCCCATTGTGAATCTGTGCCTGCATGTGATTGGTCATTGGAAAATGTTAAACTCAATGGAACTTAGTCTTCATTTCCCTGCCAATAGGTAAAAATTAGCAAGACAACCTTACCTCACTAATAAACGTCTTCGGAGATGAATTTTGCACCGGACGCTTCCCTTCCTTCTTAGCCCATTTCTTCTTCTCGGTTGTAGCTTTGACGACCTTCCCGACTTCGTAATCCCTGTCTACGTGGATTACGATCAAGAGATGCGATATCTGGTAGAAGATATTAGTGACTATGCCAAGGGTATTAACCGGGACGACTTTATTATTGTCCCGCAAAATGGTATTGAACTGATCACCACCAATACCAAGACCAATGGCCCAGTAGATAACGCCTATGTAAACTCTACCGATGGCATCGCCCAGGAAGCGGTCTTCTTTGGGCAAAATGGTGATGTAGACCAACCCACCAGCAGCACCGAAAGCACTCGCTTGCAGGACTATCTCAACTTAGCCAAGGATAAAGGCCGCGAAATCCTTGTGACCGATTTCGCCTATACCGAGCGCAATATTGACGAATCCAATCAAGAGAATGAAGAAGCCGGCTACGTCTCCTTCGTCGCTGACGATACGGACCTGGACGATATTCCGCCCTACCCTGAAGAGCCCTTCAATGTAAACAGTAACAACATTGATGAGCTGGAGAATGTCAAAAATTTCCTTAATATCACCAATCCACGGATCTCTTCCACACGCCAGGAATTCGTCGACAAGTTATCCGAAACCGATTACGACCTGCTAGTTATCGACTTTTTCTTTAATGGCGAAGAATACACTGAAGAGCAAATTGAGCAGCTCAAGGTTAAAAATAATGGGGGGCGCAGGCTGCTAATTGCCTATATAAATATTGGTGAAGCCCAGGATAACCGTTATTACTGGGACCCCTCATGGCCCACCAACCCACCCAGCTGGCTACTGGAAGAAGTACCAGGGGAATCAGGAAACTATTATGTAGAGTACTGGAAGGAGGGCTGGCAGAATATCATTTACGGTAACAATGACTCCTACATTTACAAAATTGTGGATGCAGGTTTCGACGGCGCCTATATGGATGGTATCGACGTATATGATTATTTCGACTCCCTGGATACCGAGGAAGGAAATTAAATCATCGCTCACTCCTGGCAAGCAACTAGGCGCAGAGCCCAGATTGATTGCCAGATGCTTGTGCCATAAGGACGAGTATTAAGCCAGCTGGCTATCTTTGTACTGTGTCACATATTGGGAAAGGCGCCCTGACATCTCCTCCGCCAGCTTTTGCAGGGCGTTGAGTGGGCGAATCATCACCTCAAACTCTACAATCTTACCGCTCTCATCAAAGCGAATGATATCCAAGCCTTTGAGGCTTTTTTCACCAATAGAAGCCTTGAATTCCAGGGCCAGGTCACGGCCGGACTCAGTGGTAAAGCTGCGGTCGTATTCAAAGCTCTCAAACACTTGCATCACAGTATTGAGAATAAGGCAAACCGCCGCTGAGCTGTGGTAGGGCTTGAAGAAAGCCGGAGAGCGAAAAATCGCATCATCTGCAACAATAGTAGGGAGCCTGGTGAAGTCTCGCACTTCTACCATCTCATGCCACAAGGCGATTGACTCCGTTATCGAATTATTGGAATTGTTCATCAACTATCTCCCGTTCAAGCTTGTGCTTGTGTAAAAAATCCCGGCCATCGGCAAAGCCGAGCTCGTAAGTCTTTTGCGCCAGCTCGGGATTCGTGTAATCCCAAACTCTGATAAAAGGTGGTTGTGAGGGCTGCACGTAGGTCCACAGTTGATCTCCCTGTCGCCGGGTAAATCTGTCCGGGTAACGGGAATAACGGCGACTCAGCAGAATCAATACTCGACCCTCTTCCTGATCCAGTCCCGCTACCGGTATATTGTCTACCACTCCGCCATCAAGCACCGTCGCACCGCGCAAGCGCATTTGTGGAGTAAAAGGCGGTGTACAAGAGGAACAAAGGATCAACTCCGCCAGCTCTTCCACACTTGTGCAGTCCTGCGCCTTATAAAATCCCTGCTTAAACCCAAGCCCCAGAGCAACCTTAGGGTGCAAGCTCCGCAACAAGTGCTTGTCGGCATAGTAAGCCAGGGCTCCAACACCCAATGCCATTCCCCCTGAGAGCAACCGTGGCGGATGAGTTACTGCAATACGTAGCTCCGCCGCAGTTTTAAGTGTGCTCATGCCCTCGCGGAATAGCTCCCACATGGCATTGCGATAGATTCCATACTGGGGAAATACTGATTCCTTTTTAAATAAGTTGCCCCAATAAGCATTCTTATCATTGGCAGCAAATGCCGACCAGAAGTGCTCCCGGGCTTCTTCTGTGCGCCCCATCAAGATTAGGCTCGCCATAAGGCCTCCGGCGGACACCGCAGTCACAGTCTTCGGGACAAGACCTATTTCACCGGCAACTGACTCCCAGAAACCAATCTGCCATGTACAGCGCCCGCCACCGCCAGCAAAAACCACCTGATCAAACATAAATCCTTTACCTTCTGCAATGGGCTTTTGATCAGCTCCAAGCCCATATTCCTTTTAGCCTGCCTGCAATAATCGAGTAACTACAGCAGGCAACCGCCACACATACCCATATGCAACTAATTGCATAAGCTAATAGAATCAGCAGCTTAGCGCAACCAATGGGCCTGCCCAATACGCTCAATCATGCTGGGCATTAATGACAATGGTATTCCTGTGGCAAGTCCATTAATTGCCAAATCCAAATCGCCCCCCCTTGGCCACTATTTCGGCAAGAAATGCCCTGCCATCGACCCGGCCAATCTCAAATGTTTCTGTCAATGCCTCAGGGTTGGTGAAATCCCAGGACTTAATGGGAAGCCGGCGAGAGGGCTGCACATAAACCCATGTTTGCCCTTGGACACGCCGGCTGAACCAGTGGGGCAAACGGGGGTAGCGGCGGGTCGGTAGTATCAGCACCAACCCTTTATAAGCTTCCAAGCCATCAATTGGAGCATTGTCCACCACGCCCCCGTCCAGCACTTGCGCACCATCCATCCGTAGCCTTGGGGTAATCGGCGGGGTACACGAGGAACTGAGAATGAGGTGTTCAAGTTCTGCCTCATTCGCACAGTCCCTCACCCGGTAGAACACCTGTCGAAAGCCAAGCCTGGATGGCAGCTTGGGGTGCAAGCTGCGCAGCAGGTATTTGTTGATGTAGTAGAGGGTGCCGCCCGCCGCCAGGGCACAGACTGGGGGCATCCAGCGAGGCCGTAACGTCACTGCCACCCTTAAGTCGGTAGCAGCGCATAACTTGTCGAAACCTCCGTCAAATAGCTCGCGGACACCACGCCGGTATATCTCATAATGGGGAAAAACTGGTGGCTTACGCAGCAGGTTACTCCAGTACACATTCCTCTGATTCTGTTGGGTTACAGATAGGAAGTAATCTTCCGCTTCCTGACCACGCCCCATTAATACCAAGCTAGCCATAAGTGCGCCGGCAGATACTGCACTGACTACTTGTGGCGCCAGGTTAATCTCATCTTCGATAGCCTGCCAAAAACCAACCTGCCAACAGCAGCGTCCGCCACCCCCACCAAAGACTACCTGGTTGAACACGCTTACAAAGCCTGCACTCTCGTTTCAGGGGCAATCGATTTGAGCTGAGTCAGCAACGCCCTACCATCGGCGCGTCCAATATTCAGAGTCGCGGTAACGGCCTCAGGGTTGGTGAAGTCCCAGACCTTGATCGGTAAAACCCTGGAAGGTTGCACATAGGTCCACAGCTGCACACCCTGGCGCTGGGTAAAGCTGTCTGGATAACCTGGAAATCTATTTGTCAGGAGTATCAGAACCCTGCCCTGCCCGGCATCCAATCCGGCAACTGGCACATTGTCCACTACGCCACCATCCAGTATTTCAGCCCCATTCAACTGCAGACGCGGCGTAAACGGAGGGGTACAGGATGAGCTGAGAATCAAGTGCTCAAACTCATCCATATCAGAGCAATCCTGGGCGCGATAAAACGTCTGCCTAAATCCCAGGCGCGTGGCGGAAGTGGAATGCAGGCTGCGCGGGAAACCTTTATCTGTGTAATAAATTACGGCGCCAAAGGTCAGTGCCAATGGACCAACCATCCACGCCGGTGGGCGGGTAACTGCGAGACGCAATTCCGCTACCGTTCTCAAGTCTTCCAGGCCATTATCAAACAGCTCTCGAATCCCATTGCGACAGATAGCGTATTGGGGAAATACCGCTTCATCACGAAATAAATTTTTCCAGTAAGCGTTTTTACGATTAACACTGAATACAGAGCGAACGTATTGCACCGCATCCTGCCCACGGTTGATCAGTAGCAGCCCGGCAACAAGTCCCCCTGCTGATACTGCACTCACCACTCTCGGTGATAACTGGACTTCATCAACGATCGACTCCCAAAAGCCAATCTGCCAGATGCAACGACCACCGCCACCGGCAAAAACCACTTGATCAAACATGGAGTACGTCCTTTAAACTTTACGGCTCTTCCTAAGCCTCTAAATCACTACTTTTCCAAACCAAGTACTGACAATTCCCCTTTTCAATACTTATCTGCCAAATGCGATCCGCAGTCACATTAATCCCAACCCCAAAGGATTTTTATTTCTTCGCTGGATAGGTATTTCAGGAAAGCCTGTCCGTCAGCACGACCGATCTCCAGAGTTTTTCGAGTAGCCTCCGGATCACTAAATTCCCAAACGCTGATCGGTAGCGCCTGGGATGGCTGAACGTAAGTCCATAGCTGACCTCCCTTACGCACGCTGTGAAATGTTGGGAAGTTAGCAAAATGCCCGGCATCGAGAATCAGGACACGGCCTCTTACAGCATCAAGGCCCGCAACCGGTGCATTGCCCACAACCCCACCATCAAGGGCTTCTTCACCATTGAAATAGAGCCTGGGAGATAAGGGTGGGTTGCAGCAGGAGCTCAAAATTAAGTGCTCTAATTCGGCCACATTGGAGCAGTCCCGCGCCCCATAAAACATTTGGCGAAAACCAAACCGGAAAGCCATTGTTGGGTGAAGTCTTTGTGCAAATTGCTTCTCTAGGTGATCAAGCGCAATTCCTGTCGCTAAAGCCAGGGGAGACGGTAACCATGAAGGTGGGTGAATTACGCTCACTCGCAAGTCAGCAGCAGCACATAAACGCTCGAACCCCCCAGAAAACAGATGGTTCACTCCTTTTTTGTAAATGGAGAAATGAGGAAATACCGGCTCGTCAGAAATAAGGTTATTCCAGTGAATATTGCTCTGATTGTTCCTGCACACCGAATGGAAATAATCTGCCGCCTCCTCACACCTTTCCATCAACAGGAAACTGGCCACCATGGCTCCACCTGACGCAGCACAGATCACTTTAGGTGCCAACTCAATCTCCTGCGTAATAGCCATCAAGAAACCCAGCTGCCAGGTACAACGACCGCCACCTCCACCAAGGACCATCTGTTCAAACATTACTTTTCCCCACGTCAGTGTAAAAACAGCGATCTGCCAGTACATTGCGTAAAAAAAGTCGGCCGTCATGGCGGCCCATTTCACAGGTACTTCTCAGCCCCTCCGGATTTGTAAAGTCCCAAACACTGATCGGCGGAGACTTCGATGGCTGTATATAGGTCCAGAGTTGCTCCCCCCTACGCTCGATGAACCAATCAGGACAACCTGGGTAACGGCGTGTCAGCAGGATTAGCACCCTGCCTTTGCCGGGATCTATTCCCCCAACCGGGACATTGTCTACCACCCCACCATCCAGTGCCTCCAGACCATGGAATCGTAATCGAGGAGTAAAAGGTGGCGTACAAGATGAGCTCAATATCAAATGCTCAAAGTCGGCTACATCAGCACAATCCTGGACACGATAAAAATCCTGGTGATACCCCAGGCGTCGCGCTGCGGAGGGATGAAGCCCGTGCAGCAGATATTTATTTGAGTAGTAAATAGCCCCTCCCATAGCCAATGACAGGGAAACCGGAAGCCAGCTCGGCGGCCGGGAGATGGCAACCCTCAACTCAGCCGCAGATCTCAGGCGAGGAAAACGTTCTGAGAAAAGTGCCCTGATACCGTTCCTGTAAATATCATAGTGGGGAAACACCGGCTCCTTGCGAAACAGGTTACGCCAATAGATATTCCTTTGATTGGCCTTAAACACAGAGGCAAAATAGTCCACAGCTGCCGGGGCTTTGCCAATCATAATCAGGCCTGCAATCAATGCGCCTGCGGACACGCCACTCACCACACGGGGGCGCAATTGAATTTTTTCAGCAACGGTCTCCCAAAACCCTATCTGCCAGGTACAGCGCCCGCCGCCACCAGCAAAGACCACCTGATCAAACATTCCGCGCAACTCCACTTTCGCGGCTAATCGTCAACAGTGCTCTCCTGCCAGTAGCATCGCCAGGAATGCTTGGCCGTCTGCGCGCCCAGCGTGAAAAACCCGGTTCAAAGCCTCGGGATTTGCAAAATCCCATACCCGGATCGACAGAGGCTGCTTGGGCTGCACATAAGTCCACAACTGTTCACCCCTATGGCAGGTAAAACACCAAGGGTACTGAGGATAATTTCTGGTCAGCAAAATCAGGACCCTACCCGGGGTCGGGTCCAAGCCCCCAACCGGCACACTATCCACCACACCACCATCAAGAATTTCCGCGCCCCTAAATTGCTGCCTTGGTGTCAAAGGGGGCGTACAGGAAGAGGTTAAAATTAGCCGTTCCAGTTCCAACTCATCAGTGCATTTGTGCACGGAAATAAAGGACTGCCGATAGCCAATCCGCCGGGCACCATCCGGATGTAAGCTGCGTGAGATATAGGTATCGGAATAGTCGATTCCAATCCCCAGAAGCAGTGCTAAAGGCCCCTTGAGCCACTCTGGTGAATAAGCGACCGCGACACGCAAGTCTGCAGTCGCACGCAGTTTTTTAAGGCCGCCGGCAAATAGTTTGCGCATGGCTCGACGGTAAATATCGTGATGAGGGAAGACCGGCTCACTCTTAAACAGGTTTTGCCAGTGGATGTTCTTACTATTGCTACGAAACTCCGAGGCAAAGTGATCTACCGCTGCCAGGGATTTCCCCATAAGGATCAGGCTCGATACCAAAGCCCCGGCGGAAACAGCACTAACCACCTTCGGGGTCAGCTGTATCTCACTGGCCACTGCATCCCAGAATCCAATTTGCCAGGTACAACGAACACCGCCACCGGCAAACACTACCTGGTCAAACATAAATTTTCTTCCCCGCCAGTCCAGTGTATCTGCAAGGAAAACGCCACTTCATCAACAGAAAAGCGTTGTCAATAAATCAAATATAAACAGGGGGAAGCAATGCGGCACCCTGCCGTTCGCCGCATCAAACATGAGAATGGGAGTTAAAAATGCACAATAAAAAAAGCGACCTTATAGGCCGCTTTTTAACTCAGACGATCATGCCATTCGGGCTAACCCGGCATTTGCGATCAATAGTAAGCCTGGGATTTATCGGTATGGTCAGTAATATCTTTCACGCCAGCAAGCTCTGGGATCTTTTCCTTCAGTGTTTTCTCAACGCCCTCTTTCAAGGTCATATCCACCATGCCACACCCCTGACAGCCTCCACCAAACTTGAGCACAGCAAACTTGTCTTCGGTAACCTCCACAAGACTCACCTGGCCACCATGAGCAGCAAGTCCGGGATTCACTTCGTTATAGAGTACGTAATTGATCCGGTCTTCGATGGGGCTGTCATCGGTAATCTTGGGCATGCGCGAGTTGGGCGCACGAATAGTAAGCTGGCCGCCCATTTTGTCTGATGAATAATCCACTCGAGCCTCATCCAGGTAAGGCACACTCCGCCCTTCGAAGTATGCCTTGAGACCATTCATCTCAATCATCACATCATCTGCCTCTTCCTCACCAGGGCGGCAGTATGCGATGCAGGTTTCGGCACTGGGTGTGCCGGGGTTAGAGACAAACATGCGAATGGCAATTCCCTCGCAGTCCTGCTTGGCCAGCAGTTCCTTCAGGTATTCCTGCGCAGATTCGGTAATGGTGACATTCAATTCTGACATAAGCCTTCTCAAATAACCGAGCTACTTTGTCGGGTATTTTACTCTCAGAAGCGCTCAAGTGAAACCGGTGTATTGGCCGGGAGGTGACGAGCGTCCCTCGACGCCTCCCAAAGCCAGCCTAAACCAGGATCAGTCCCATTAGAGTCTGGGCAGTTTCCTCTGATGAGGCAGGATTCTGACCAGTCACCAACTTGCCATCCTGCACCACATAGGGCGCCCAATCGTCTTTCTTGGAGTAGTGTCCCCCTTTATCTTTGAGCATATCCTCCACCAAGAAGGGCACCACATCCACCAACTGAACTGCAGCCTCCTCGGTGTTGGTAAAGCCTGTGACACTCTTACCGGAGACCAGCGGTTTGCCATCCTGGCGCAAGGTGTGACGGAAAACACCGGGAGCATGGCAGACTGCGGCTATTGGCTTATTCGCAGCAAAGAAGTCCTCAATAAGGGAGATAGACTCCTGATCCTCCGCGAGATCCCAGAGTGGGCCATGACCTCCAGGATAAAAAACTGCATCGAAATCTGGCTCTTTTACATCAGCTAGTTTCACAGTGTTAGCCAGCACTTGCCGGGCTGCCGGATCCTGGTGAAAGCGTTCAGTTGCCGCTGTCTGGAAATCCGGTTCATCGCTTTTAGGGTCCAGTGGCGGCTGACCGCCCTTTGGAGACGCCAAGGTCACCTCAGCTCCCGCATCCTTAAAGATGTAATAAGGTGCGGCAAACTCCTCCAACCAAAAACCGGTCTTCTTACCGGTATTGCCCAGTTGGTCGTGCGAAGTCAGTACCATCAGTATTTTCATCAGTAGCCTCCAGCAAAATGAAACGTTAATTGGCGGATATCACTCGATTATGAGTAACAAAGAATGAAAAACTGTGGGAAGTCTAGAGCACCAATTAGTCACACTGTGAAATTCCCTGCCCCTTAGCCCCGTTTAGATTCTCTACCTGAAACTGCTGAATCAATGCTATTGAAAAGAGCAGGTCCTAACAGTGTATAAGGCGCAACAAAACTGCCGCCTGCTTTTTTGTACCCATGAATAGCGCAACCATAAACATAAATTGCTGTTATTTAGCAAAAAAATACCGGTTATTGTGGGGATACCCTATTGATACACTAAGTCGCCCCCTTTTTGGTGGAAGTACTGTGCTAAGATTGATGGCTCTCACGCCATCGACAACATAAGGATTGGTATATGTCCGAGCAGTCCCGTGATCAACGTCTAGAGCAACTAAATGGCACGCTCGCACAGCGCATCCTGATTTTGGATGGCGCCATGGGGACGATGATCCAAAGGGAAAAGCTGGAAGAAGCCGATTACCGAGGTGAGCGTTTCGCCGACTTCCCCCGCGACCTAAAGGGCAATAATGACCTATTGAGCCTGACCCGCCCGGAGCTGATTGAAAAGATCCACCGGGAGTACCTGGAAGCCGGCGCAGACATTATCGAAACCAATACTTTTAACGCGACCCAGCTGTCCCAGTCAGATTACGATATGGAACACTTGGTGGTGGAGATCAACCGAGCTTCCGCAGAGATTGCGCGCCGCGCAGCGGATGCACTTTCCACCCCAGAACGCCCGCGCTGGGTAGCCGGCGTAATCGGCCCCACTTCCCGTACCGCCAGTATTTCACCAGACGTCAATGATCCCGGCGCACGCAATGTCACTTTTAATCAGCTGGTAGAAAATTATGTAGAAGCGGGCCGCGCCTTGATTGATGGTGGCAGTGACCTGATCTTAATTGAAACCATTTTTGACACCCTCAATGCCAAGGCAGCCATCTATGCGATGCAGCAGCTCTTTGAGGAGCTGGGTTTCGAATTGCCGATTATGATTTCCGGCACCATTACCGATGCCTCCGGCCGCACCCTTTCCGGCCAGACTACCGAAGCTTTTTACTATTCCGTTGCCCACGCAAAACCGATTTCTGTGGGGCTTAACTGCGCCCTGGGCGCCACCGAATTGCGCCCTTATGTGGAAGCCTTGTCAGGCGCCTGTGCCTCTTATGTCTCCGCCCACCCCAACGCGGGACTGCCCAATGAATTTGGCGAATACGACGAAACCCCGGAGCAGACCGCCGCAATCGTAGCGGAATTTGCCCGCAGTGGATTTATCAATATCCTCGGCGGCTGCTGCGGTACCACTCCAGATCATATCCGCGCAATTGCCGAAGCGGTGGCCGATTTGGCCCCACGACAATTGCCAAAAATTAAACCCGCACTGCGTCTATCAGGCCTGGAGCCATTTGTCGCCGATGAAAATGCCCTATTCGTCAATGTGGGCGAGCGTTGTAACGTCACGGGCTCCGCCCGATTTAAGCGCCTGATCCTGGAAGAGGATTACGACACCGCCTTGCAAGTGGCTGCTGCACAGGTGGAAGACGGTGCACAGGTGATCGACTTCAATATGGATGAGGCGATGCTCGACGCATTTGCCGCTATGCGCCGGTTCCTCAATCTTGCCGCTACCGAGCCGGATATTGCCAGGGTGCCATTTATGGTGGATTCCTCCAAATGGGAGGTGATCGAGGCCGGACTGCAGTGTATTCAGGGCAAGCCCATAGTGAACTCCATCAGCCTCAAGGAAGGCAAAGAGGAGTTTATCGAAAAGTCCCGGCTGTGCCTGCGCTATGGTGCGGCTGTGGTGGTGATGGCTTTTGATGAAGATGGCCAGGCGGACACCTTCGAGCGAAAAATTGAAATCTGTAAGCGCAGCTACGATGTATTGGTGGATGAAGTCGGCTTCGATCCCACCGATATTATTTTCGACCCGAATATTTTCGCCGTCGCCACCGGTATTGAGGAACACAACAATTACGCGGTGGACTTTATCGAAGCCTGCCGCTGGATTCGCGCAAACCTGCCCGGTGCCCAGATCAGCGGCGGCGTATCCAATGTTTCCTTCTCCTTCCGGGGCAACAACCCGGTACGTGAGGCCATCCATTCCGTATTCCTGTTTCACGCCATTAAAGCCGGCCTGAATATGGGTATCGTTAACGCCGGCCAGCTGGCGGTTTATGACGAATTGCCAGAGGAACTGCGAGACAAAGTCGAGGACGTAATCCTTAACCGCAGCCCGGATGCTACTGAGGCCCTGCTGGAAATCGCTCCCAAGTACCAAGGCGATGGTGGAGGAGCTGCGCGCAAAGAGGACCTGAGCTGGCGCCAACTGCCCGTGAACGAACGCTTGGCACACTCCCTGGTAAAAGGCATAAACAACTACATCGAGGAAGATACCGAAGAGGCCCGTGCCAACTCCTCACGCCCGCTGGATGTGATTGAAGGCCCGCTGATGGATGGCATGAATATCGTCGGCGACCTGTTTGGTGAAGGGAAGATGTTCTTGCCCCAGGTTGTGAAATCCGCCCGGGTAATGAAACAGGCGGTAGCCTACCTACAACCGTATATTGAAGCGGAAAAAACCGAGGACAGTCGCTCCAACGGCCGCATCCTGATGGCTACTGTTAAAGGGGATGTGCACGATATCGGCAAGAATATCGTGGGAGTCGTGCTGGCCTGTAACAATTACGAAGTAATCGATTTAGGCGTTATGGTCCCTGCGGAAACCATCCTTCAAACTGCGCGGGACAAAGAATGTGACATTATTGGCCTGTCTGGCCTAATCACCCCCTCCCTGGATGAAATGGTTCACGTAGCTGCCGAGATGGAGCGCCAGGAGTTTGATATTCCCCTGCTTATCGGTGGAGCCACCACCTCCAAAGCCCATACCGCCGTGAAAATTGACCCCCAGTTTCATCGCAACCAAGTGGTGTATGTGGCGGATGCATCCCGCGCCGTAGGTGTGGCCAGCAGTCTGATTTCCGATGAGCTGCGCCCGGCTTTCGTGGAAAAGGTCCAGGCCGAATATGAGAAAGTGCGCACCCGCACCGCCAACCGAAAGCGCAATGACACCCGCCTGACCTACGAGGAGGCGCGTGACACCGCACCGGAGTTCGACTGGAAAAACTACCAGCCGGCACGCCCCAACAAGCTGGGCCTCACCGTGATCGACAATTTCCCCTTGGAGAAATTGCTCGATACTATGGACTGGACCCCCTTCTTTATCTCCTGGGATTTGGCAGGTAAATTCCCAGCGATCCTTGAAGACGAAATCGTAGGAGAAGCAGCTACCGATCTCTACAACAATGCTCAACGCATGTTAAAAGAGATTATCGATAAGAAACTATTGCGTGCACGTGCCGTATTCGGCCTCTGGCCCGCCAATAGCGTCGGCGACGATATCATCGTCTACAAGGACGAAAGCCGCAGCGAGGAACTGGCCCGCCTTCACCATATGCGCCAACAGGTACAGAAACGCGGCGGCGATGGTCTGTGCCGCTCTCTGGCGGACTTCGTTGCGCCGCTGGAATCCGGCCAAATAGATTATGTGGGCGGCTTTGCAGTAACCACCGGTATCGGCGCAGATGAGCTGGCGGAGGGTTACGAAGCCAAACATGATGATTACAACGCCATTATGGTAAAAGCCCTGGCAGACCGTATGGCGGAATCCTTTGCCGAGACATTACACCGCCTGGTCCGTAAAGAATATTGGGGCTATGCGGCAGATGAAACGCTCAGCAACGAGGAGCTGATCAAGGAGGCTTACCAAGGTATCCGCCCTGCCCCGGGCTATCCGGCCTGCCCAGATCATTCGGAAAAAGCCACTCTATTCAAATTACTGCAGGCGGAGCAAAATGCAGGCGTCAGTCTTACTGAACACTTTGCCATGATGCCTGCAGCCGCAGTGAGTGGCTGGTACTTTGCCCACCCCCAGGCAAAATACTTCAATGTCGGCAAAATTGGCAGGGACCAGCTGCAAAGTCTTGCCAAACGAAAAGGTGTCAGCGAACTGGAACTGGAGCGCTGGCTACGTCCCAATCTGGAGGAGTGAGCCTATGCAAGAAAATAATAAAGAAAAGGCAGGTAAACCCGGTTTTGGCCAGATAGTGCTCAGCACTCTGGCCGCGGCAATCGGCGTTCAGAGTAACAAGAATCGACAGCGTGATTTTCAAAGCGGTAGCATGGTGAACTATGTTATCGCCGGTATTCTCTTCACCACATTTTTTGTACTGGCATTGGCACTCATTGTGAAAACTGTTCTGGGCAATATGGGCTAAGAGCGTAGTCAGAAATCAAGCGACTACGACTAAAGAAACCGATAGGACTAGTCCGCTGCCTTTGCTAACATCCTAAAAAAATGAAGGTAGGAGGCCCGGTAATGCCTAGCTCCGGGCCATTGGGTTACTAGCGGGTAGCAACCCAGAAAACACAGGTGGCAACAAAAATAGCGACTAGAGCCACGGCGGCTATAGCGTCTACAAAATTGTCTTCTTCCGGGGTAACAACTACTTCTTCATTCATCGAATCACTCCGATTGCTCATTATTGTTATGCAAAGTAGATGAGCCGCATGGAACGGCCAGTCAAGTAGAGCAAATCTCCGTTTATCGCGCAAGACAGCATATGCGAGCAATTCCTTTTCCGTTATAACCGTTAGTTACAGATATAGCGGAAAATATTGTTATTTATTGCATAAGAGCGCTGGTATGTTATGCGCCAGTGGAGATTTATCCGGGGCTCGCCCCTTTCTCCACCATCAGCGCACAAAGGCAATGGAATCAAGCTGTTATGTATCGATACGACGACCGGGATCGCGCCATCATCAACGATCGCGTGGCCCAGTTCCGCGGCCAGACGGAACGTTATCTCGCTGGCGAGTTAAGCGAGGAACAATTCCTGCCGCTGCGCCTGCAAAATGGCCTCTATATTCAGCGACTGGCCCCCATGTTACGCATTGCCGTACCTTATGGCCTGCTCAATAGTACCCAGTTGCGCCGCCTCGCTCGTGTGAGCCGCGATTACGACAAGGGTTATGCCCACTTCACTACGCGCCAGAACCTGCAGTACAACTGGCCGCAGCTGGAAGATATACCCTCTATTCTGGCCGAATTGGCCGAAGTGGAAATGCACGCTGTACAAACCAGCGGCAACTGTATTCGCAATACGACTTCAGACCCCTACGCCGGCATTGCCCTCGACGAAATCGCCGACCCACGCCCCTACTGCGAACTTATCCGTCAGTGGTCCACCTTCCATCCTGAGTTCGCCTTCCTGCCGCGCAAGTTCAAGATTGCCGTGAGTGGTTCAGAACAGGATCGCGCCGCCATCCGCGTACACGATATCGGCGTACAAATCATCAAGCGCGGCGAGGAAATCGGGTTTCAGGTGCTGGTTGGTGGCGGCCAGGGCCGCACACCGGTTATTGCCGAAACCATTCGTGACTTCCTACCTGAAAAGGACCTGCTGTCCTACCTGGAAGCCATTGTACGCGTATACAATCAGCTGGGCCGCCGCGATAACAAATACAAAGCGCGCATTAAAATCCTGGTAAAAGCCCTTGGCCCAGAGGAATTTGGCCGCCGGGTAGAAGAGGAATGGCAGCATATTAAAGATGGTGCAGAGAAGCTGACCCAGGAAGCTTTGCAGTGGGCCAAGTCCTTTTTCACATCACCTGAATACAAAGAGTTTGACAGCGCCAGTACGCAGGACGCGCTACAGCAACAAGCGGATGGCAATAAAGCTTTTGCCCGCTGGCTGGAACGCAATACCTACCCGCATCGGGTACCTGGTTACCGCGCTATCAAGCTATCCACCAAGCCCACCGGCGTACCCCCTGGTGATGTAACCGACAGCCAACTGGACGCCATTGCAGAGCTCGCCGACAACTTCAGCTTTGGTGAGGCCCGTGTCACCCACGACCAGAATGTAGTACTCGCCGATGTGGAGCAAGGCAAGCTGTATGATTTATGGCAGCAGGCGCGTAAGTATGGCTTCGCCACCCCAAATATCGGCACCCTGACCGATATGATTTGCTGCCCCGGTGGTGACTACTGCTCCCTTGCCAACGCCAAATCCATCCCCGTAGCCGAAGCAATCCAACGCCGCTTCGACGATATGGATTACCTATATGACCTGGGCGACCTGAACCTGAATATCTCCGGCTGTATGAATGCCTGTGGCCACCACCATGTGGGGCATATAGGAATTCTTGGCGTCGATAAAAAGGGCGAGGAATTCTATCAAATCCAGCTTGGAGGTAGCGCCTCCAACGAGGCAAGCCTGGCCAAAGTACTGGGCCCGAGCTTTTCCCGCGCAGAAGTCCCTGAAGTGATTGGTAAAATTCTCGACTTTTATGTTGAGCAGCGCCAAGCCGAAGAACCCTTTATCGATACCTATAACCGCATCGGCCTGCAGCCCTTCAAGGAGAGAGTCTATGCCAAAGCCAGCTAAACTGGGCCCGCAGCCGGGCAATCCCGCCGAGCTGATCCTCAATGGCGAGGTTAGCCCCAATGAGTGGCAGCTGATACCCCAAGTTGAAGCTGGCGAAGATTTTGATCTGTCTGCTTTACCCGATGGCAAGGTAATCCTGCCCTTGCGCCAGTGGAAAGATAATCAAGAAGCTCTCGCGGCTCGCCATGATGAAATCGGCGTCTGGCTTGATAGCGAGGAAGGCGCGGAGCTGATTGGTGATGAGGCTGTAGAACTTCCACTGATCGCTATAAATTTTCCTGCTTTCGCCGATGGCCGTGGCTTCACAGCCGGCCGCCTACTGCGCGAGCGGTTTGGCTTTAAAGGCGAATTGCGGGCTGTGGGTGGTTTTATGCGGGATCAGCTTACCTACCTTCAACGCTGTGGCTTTAACGCTTATGCTTTTGAGGGTGAACAGCCCCTTGTCAGCTTAAAAGACTCCCTAAGTGATTTCGGTGACAGCTACCAAACAGGAACAGACCAACCCCTGCCAATGTTCCGTAGGCGCTTCTGAGGCAATATTTTGTAAGATCTGCCCCTGCCATCCAGCGTAGAGGCAGATCACCGCTTCCCATCCTCATTGATTCCCAGGCCACGCAGCGCAAATCCCAGGATACCCTCCAACTCAGACTTGCTCCTGCCCGACCGGGACAGGGATGCAGTGCCGTGAAGCAGAGCCACCAGGTATAAAGCCACCTTTTCCGCCTGTCGATCTAAACCCAAGTATTGGGAGTCAGCATCACTCTGAAAGAAACGCACCAGCAAACGCATATTCTCCTCATCAGCCGCTTTTAAGGCCTGTATAGCTGCCTTGGGAAGCCCTTCTCCAGCAGTCTCCGACAGACCCTGGGCCAAATAGCAGCCCTTAGGGGTCTCTTCGGCCAACTGGCCCCTGACGGTTGCAAGGAGGAAACCAGAGATCCGCTGAGTCAGCGTCAGCTTATCGTCACTTAAATAAGCCAAGCGATCTTTGGCATGTTTTTCTAAATATTGATGTAAAGCCTGCACGAAAAGCGCTTCTTTATTTCCAAAAGCAGAATAAAGACTGGGCTTATTGATCCCCATAGCCCCGGTTAAATCTGCTAAAGATGTCCCCACATATCCCTTCTTCCAGAACACTCGCATCGCAGCATCCAGTGCGCTCGGCTTATCAAACTCAAGTCTACGCCCCGCCATAGTGAAGTCTCTTCAAAAAACCATTTGACAATATTGTACCGATCAGTACACTTCAGTTCAAATCATACCGATCGGTACAGATTGAAGATAGTAATCACTCACAGGAGAATCAGGATGGGTATTTCCGTTCAAGGCAAAGTTGCACTGGTCACCGGAGCCAATCGCGGTATTGGCAAATCCATTGTGGAAACCTTTATTGAGGAGGGGGCAAAAAAAGTCTATCTGGCGGTGCGAAGCCCCGGGACCACAGCTGAGTTCACTAGAAGATACGGTGCTAAGGTAGTCCCCGTGCAACTGGATGTTACGGATGGCAATGGAATAAAAGCACTAGCAAAAGAAATCCAGGACTTGGATATCCTGGTCAACAATGCCGGGGTACTAGCTCCTACGGAACCCCTTGGCGAGCAGGTTGAAGAGTCTCTGCAGCACGAGTTGAATGTAAACCTATTCGGGCTAGTAAGGATTGCCAAGGCCTTTGCACCTCAACTGGAAAAGAACCGCGGCGCACTGGTCCAATTGAATTCTGTCGTATCTCTGCGTGCCTTCACCCAGGTGAGCACCTATTCCGCCTCCAAGGCCGCAAGCTACGCAATAACTCAAGCCCTTCGAGAAACACTTGGAGAGCGTGGAATACAAGTACTCAGCGTGCATCCAGGCCCGATAGAAACCGATATGGCCAAACAGGCAGGATTGGAGGAGGGAGAGGCTCCCAGTACTGTAGCCAAAGGCATTGTTGAGTCCCTCGCAAACGGGGACTTTCACCTATTCCCAGACCCTATGGCTAAGATGTTTGAGGCCGCCTATCAAGGATTCTCAGATACGATTGTCACTGCAGATTTCAGTGAATAATTGTCAAGCAAAATTAGCTAAACATTGATAACCAAATAACCCGCGATGTTTAATGACTAGCGCCTGCTATTATTAACACATCGCGGGTTTCAGCATGCAAATGTCTTAACAAATTAGAATGGATGGCACTACTAACTACAGTGTCAATATTGATTGGGCAGCCGCAGTAGCTTCCTTCTCATCGGCATCGCGATGCAAGGTAAAAGAACGATATTGATCGCCTCGCAGACCAAATCTACGATCAACTTCTGCCAAGCAGTGCACCATTCCCCCCTCCAGAATAAAAGAAAGTTCAATTTCTTTTGAACTAAGAAGACCTGAATTCTTAAACTCAATCTCCTGGTAACATCCAGATTTTGAAGAAAAGTTCCCTCCCCTCAGGTACCCCTTCTCGACATCCGCTTTCACCATGCTAAATCCACCCTGCTCTATCGCCGCGATCACCTTTTCGACAACAGGTAAGGGCCGTACTTGCAGAAGATCTCTATCCTTAGGATCGAGCGCAAAATCAATATCTAACACGGTCTCTAACCAAACCCGACATTGGTTCTTGCGCGTGTTAAGTGCGGTTACCGGAGTTTCGTCATTCAATTTAAGCTCAAAGGGTAACTGCTTGGATTCATTAGCATTGATCAAAAATGGTTCCAGAGCCTGAATTTGATCCAGGACAAATTGCTGGTAACTAACGCCGTTATCATTTTCAATTTTCACCTCAGTACAGAGTTTCAAATTGATAGCATCAATCTGTTGTTCCACCTCTCCACCGGCGATATGAATGTTTCCTTTAAGGACACCGCCTTGAAGTATGCTGCTACTTTCCAATACTGTATCAACCTTTGCGGCACCAATACCCAAAGAGGCCTTTAACTTTTGAAACATGAACTTCCCCAAAACACTGACAAGTTAGAATTGATACTGAGTATTAACATGGCCTAAATACTTGGCCACAGCCCCTAATTGCACATCATTATCAGAGGCAACCCAATAATCCGATTCTGCTGAAGCATATCCTTACTCGAGATATTTCTCAATTATTGCTGTTTGCCAATCATTAACATTGCAAGACCCGCCCCCAAAGCTGAAAAAAAGATCATATTATGAAGCGTCCATCAACCCTATTTTTAAATTTGGATCGATATATTGAAGAAAATCGCTGGGCTAAAATTATCATTTTTTATCGTCAATCTTCCCCCCTACCGATAAAGCGCCCCAAAGATCTGATTAGCCCCACTTTTCAACCCAAATTGCCACTAAGGCCTCAAAAATTCCACCTTTGGCATAGGGACATTTCTTAGTAGTTTTACCTTGATCACCTCAACTAAAATTGCATGTATGCCCACTGCCAAACTACGGAGTACCTGCAACTCATAGTCTGTATCCCATAATAATATAGACCGAATATTCAGGGCCCCAGTCTAGCGGCTATTAATGTGAGCGATGTATATATGTTGGAGTATGCTTCAATAACCTGAAGGAATAATTATTGATTATTCTTTTTAAATCCTTATAAGAAACAGATATTAAAATTTACCTCAAATCTTACGTTATTTTTCTATATAACAGAGAACACCTAAAAGCAACTTTCACCAGAAGACGAAAACTAACACTTACTCGGCGCCACCTTCCGAGGGTCGTGCAGTTTCGGTGGGCTGGCATTGCCGCCGTGTTGCTTCAACCAGTTGCAGGCGTTAATGATGTCATCTGCCAGGCCATGTATTGCATTCAGATTAAGGTGTGGGCGCACCACTATTCGCAAGGTATTTACTGATTGGGCGTTTGGCGGCATCGAATAAGCTGACAGAACCCAACCCCGCTCACGGACCTTATCTGAAATATCATACTCATTAAAGTTGGTGATTTTATTATTCAGAGTCATCGCCACTACCGGGATACGCTGAGTCTTGTTCATAATCTCAAAGTAGCCACTATCCACCAAACGATTACGTAAAGTCTGAGCGTTATCCAAAGTATGCTGCATAATATCCTGGTAACCCTTAAAACCGAGACGAATAAAGTTGTAATACTGGTAGGCAACAGTGGAGGCATTGCGACTAAAGTTCAATGTGGCAGTAGGCATCTCACCACCCAAATAGTTTACATAAAACATCAAGTCCTCATCAAAAACAGCACGCTCTCTAAAAATTATCCAACCTAAACCTGGCGGCACTAAGCCAAATTTATGACCGGACGCGTTGATAGATTTAACTCTCGGCAGGCGAAAATCCCAGTGGTAATTCGGATATAAAAACGGGTTCACAAATCCACCGGATGCAGCATCAATATGCATAGGGACATCATGGCCAGTAGTTTCCTGATAACTATCCAACCAATTATGGATCGCACGGAAGGAATCATCCTCACCGGTAAATGTCTGCCCCGCAATAGCCACCACTGCTATTGTATTCTCATCTACTAACGTATCCAGGTGTTCACTGGTAAAACGGTAATGTCCAGGCTTAAGCGGGGCAATGCGTGGCTCTACATCAAAATAGCGCATAAATTTTTCCCACACAATTTGTACATTGGCACCTGTGACCAAGTTAGGCCTGCCCCCATCTTTACCTGTTTTCTCTCGCCTCTTACGCCAGCGCCATTTATGGGCCAGACCCGCCAACATACAAGCTTCTGAAGAGCCTATTGTCGCTGCACCATAGGGTTCTACATTCTTCGGGCCATTCCAAAGTTCGTGCAACCAGCGCACCATCCGTGCTTCCATAGCAAAAAGCTGGGGATACATATCATGATCGATATAATTTTTGAGATAGTGCTTTTTTGCCACTTCAAAAGCTTCGGGCTCAGTAAAGGTGGTGACAAAGGACGACAGGTTCATAGCCGGTTTGGCGTCAGACCAGGTTTCACTGGTTACAATGGATTCGGCGGCATAAGCACAAATACTGTCACGGGGAAAGTGATCTTCAGGAATATCCTCATTGTACTCATCAAAAAACAGGTCGAACGGAGACTTCTCTCTCATAGCCAACCTCCTTGCCATTAATCTGCATCAATGAAGGGCCGCTGCATATCCCCCTCTTTATACCAAGAGGGTTTTTACATATGGATGTTTTGCAACAACATAGCAGTAGAAACCAAAATGCCACCAGGCACCAAGGCAACATAGACCCTGTGACCAGCTACAACCAGCTGTTTAGGAAGGAAAAGGAGCTAGCAAATGAGAGCACCCTGCTTTTGGGTAAGACGCAATATGATATTACCTGATTCGATATTTAGCCGGTGGTTACATAAGCCGCCAGCTAAACATTCTTAAAGTGGCTTAGCCAGGAACGCCATGTTTGGTATAGATATCAAAACGTCCTGACTTACCCTCAAGCGAGAGCGTGGGCTTTTTTTCACCCAGATGCGGAGCCTGCTTCGGGCGCTTGACCACGGTACGGTAATAACAGGCCTTAAGCGCGGGCTCAAGTAAAGCATCCGCATCTTCGTCTGCTCCTACCAAATAGTGGAAAGCCACCATCTCTTTTTTTACTTTGGCACTTTTGCCCCGTGGCGGGAACATTGGGTCCAGGAAGACAACAGGCCAGGAACCTTCCGCTTGCTGTGCCAGCCAGTCAGCAGAAGAGTCTTTTCGATCAGTAAGGGACAATCGCTCAGCCACCAATATCAACTCTGGATCAAGGACTGCAGCTTCCTGCAGCCTCCTCAAGCCATCTTGCAGCAACAAATACACCACTGGGTTACGCTCTAACATCAGGACTTCACAGCCCAATGATGCCAAAACAAAGGCATCACGTCCGAGCCCTGCGGTCGCATCCAAAACACGGGGGTGAAAACCAGGCCGTATACCAACAGCTTTAGCGACTGGCTGCGCTTTACCGCCACCATATTTACGCCTGTGCGCCATAGCCCCACCAACAAAGTCCACAACCACTGGTCCCGGTGCTTTTTTTCCTGTCGCGCACAACTGTAGTTGCTCACCGCAACGTAGCACCTGCGGAAAATCACAAATTTCTGTGGGATCTTCAACACCCAGGCAGGGAAGGTCAAGCTGGTTGGAAAGTTGCTCAGCAGCGGCAAGGTAATCTTTGGCCGCCGCGATAATGGCCAATGCTGGACTCACCACTACTCCTAAAAATCGTTAGATGGTGCGTGATGCTACCCCGGATTTTCCAACCATTCCAGAGCTTCAGACTTCTCATTCGAGTTAAACGGGCGGACTTCTGCGCTGATAAAATGACAAACCAAATGCGGCATAAAACTTAAAACAGGGTTGTCGGACACCACCGCAATTTTTTGTATGTGTTTATGGTGATCGTGCACAAAACGAAAATGAGTAATCATCGCGACGAAATTTTCCCATCCAGCAAAATCCTCTGCGTCGATCATTAGTCCTTCTATTCTGCCCTGTTCCCTGATCACTGGATCTACTTGTGACGCCAGCTGATGGAAATCTTCTGCAGAAAACTTTCCCTTGGGGCGAATTTCTAGGATTTTGTGTCCCTGACACCATTTGTGCTCGATCATTCTGTTAAAATAGCTTTGGGCCGCCTAAACAGGCGACCCTCACCGATCTCCTAGTTCCTACTTTCTGTTCTATCTATTGCTGGGGCTGGCCAGAATTACTTTCCATTCCCTCATCAGTGCCCGTGTCAGTATCACCGGGATTACTTTCCATATTTTCAGCACCCTCTACTGCTTGCTGGGCTTCACTGGAGGCTTCATCAACAGCTTCACCAGCGGGGCTTGCCGTGCTCGGCTCTTCCTGTGGGGTTGAATCATCAGGATTGCCACTAGCAGTCTCTGCATCTGCTTCCCCAGGCTCCGGGGTTGGTCCGCCGCTCGAGGGAACTGAGCCAGAGCTAGTAGAAGTGCTACCCCCAGGAGGTGTGGGATCTGTCTGATCGGATTCCTGTGGCACCTGGGTATCGGGGTTACCCATGCCATCAGGTGGTGTGGTGGTGCCGTTAGGCGAAGAAGAATCACTACCACTGCCGCTACCCGACGGCGTGGAGTTATCGTTCATTTGCTCGCTCTTTGGCTGATCCATCGAGTCATAGGCTTCTTTGGCCTTGTGTTCGCCACTGCGAGACATAAAGTATCCGATGATCAGTAACAAAATGATCAATGGAATCAATAGCTTCTTCATACGTCGACCTCTCGACCCCAAGCGGTTTCTGGAAAACACTTATTGCAAGGCCGGCTAAGCGCCTGGGCTTTTGGGCCCACGGCAGTGAGCACTATAGGCTTGCCTCACACTGCATCCCTGCGGCAATAATAGCTGGCCCTAAGGCCTTTTGACGCCAGCGCCAAGTAATTCAACGCATATCGACTAAAAGAAGATGACGCCAATACTGATAAGAATAACTCGGCATTGGCGTACTTCAAGGAGGTAACCTCCACTTGGAGAGTTTGGATTGCTGTAAATAGCAGGCAACTTACAACCAACAGTTCTATTCAACAAAATTAGATCAACAAAGTTACTGGCGGCGCTCTTAAAGCACCTATCCTCGAGTGGTGAATTCATTGAGCTCTGCTAAGAGCTCCTCTGCATCAGATTCCACCACTGCGGCATCGCAGCTGCGCAGTTGTAGCCGTCCATAACTATCCAGACTGGCAAAGATCAAATAACGCTCCCCTTTCTCAAGCTTGGTATCGCAAAACTCCAGCCCCAAACGAAATGTGATTTGATCTGCCACAGCCCCCTTCCATATCTGTTCAGGAACAGCCGAATAAACATAGCCTGAAATTGCTGTGACACCCGGCTCTGAGAGAGCGCTGTCTACATCCCTATGAATTCCTATAACCTCCACCTGAGCTACCACCGCCGCTTCGGTAAAACGCATCTCCAGGTTGGTAGTAGGCACACCCAATACTCCTTCTTCTGCATGTCCCATATGAGGCATCAAATTGAGGAAAATTAAGACAAACCCCAGGGAGAGCGTTATTAGGGTGGCTTGACGGGACACAGGCTTTCTCCATTATTCGTATTGTCGCTACTGTAGAAATAGCACAACCCGGAAGAACCCTATTTTGATTTTAAACTTTCAGCAAGAAATTATGAAAAAAGCGTTTACCGGTCAGTATTCATGGGTTTCAACTGACAGGGAAGCCCGGTCATCTCAACCAATGAATTATATGAAACATGCCGGGCTATTAGTGTCAAGGCTTGTCTTCCACGCAAAACATGAGTAAGCACACGCGACAAGGCAATTAGAGCCCCATTAATGGCTACTGGAAATATTGAAGATAGTTGGCCGCCTTTACCGGCAGCCTAACCCAATACTTCTATAGAAAATCACTTCAGCTGAAGTTCAATGATCACTGTAAGTTAAACGATAAATCTTATGGGCAAAATCATCTGAAATCAGCACACTGCCATCAGGCATCTCCAGGAATGCCACCGGGCGTCCAAAAGTCGTTTCATCCCGCATAAAGCCAGTAATCACAGGTTTATAGTTGGTGATTCTATTCTCTTCTACAGTAGCTAACATCACACGATAACCCGACTTCTTGCTTCGATTCCAGGAGCCGTGTTCCGCAACCAAAAGGTTTTTCCTGTAATCATCAGGAAATTGATTGCCAAGGTAAAAGTGTATTCCCAGAGGTGCGACGTGGGCACCCAAATTTAGTACTGGTGCGGAATAATCACTAACCTTCCTATCTTGACCAAATTCAGGGTCTGCAATATCAGCGCCATGAAAATAGGGGTAACCAAAATGCTCTCCTTCGTAGCTTACCCTATTAATTTCACAAGGCGGGATATCATCTCCCATCATATCCCTGCCATTATCACTGAACCACAACTCATTTGTCTGCGGGTGAAAATCAAAACCCACAGTATTTCTCACTCCATTAGCTATTACTTTTGTTTCCTTTGAAGCCAGATCTAAAGAAAATATCTTGGAATAGCGTTTATCTGCATCACAAATATTACATGGCGCACCAACAGGAACTATTAAATTACCCCTTTTATCGAAACGTAAGAATTTCCAACCGTGATGCCTATCAGACGGGAACTGATCATAAACCACTTCAGATTTTGGCTTATCAAGATTTTCATCTATATCAGGAAAACGAATAATTTTATTAATATCGGCCACATACAAATCGCCATTTTTATAGGCAATCCCTGTCGGCGCTCTTAAGTTTTCCATGAGCAACCAACGCCGATCTGCTTTTCCATCGTTATTTGTATCTTTGAAAGCATATATCTTTTTGGCACTGAAAGAGCCAGAAAAAACAGTACCTGACTCAGAAAGTGCCAGTTGTCGTGCAGTCTCTACATCTTCGGCAAAGTAACTAAGTTCAAAGCCATCCGGCACCTTTAGTTGTTCAAGGGTAATCTCAGCTTGCACTACTGATGAGAGCAATAAACTAATTAGCAGTATTTTTTTCATGGGACGCAGTCAACAGACAAAATGCTATCTTAGCTTTAGATGCACTTTTTGACTAACCAATAAAGACTGTATGAGACAGAAACCTGCGAGAATAAGTTAAGCGACTTAAAAGAAACTCTTTAAAAGCCCTATCGCCCCCCCCTTTACGAATGGCTGTTGCCACCAGCTATGGTTTGCTACCGGCACTATTAGCCCTGAGTTTACTAACCCTGCCTGAAAGTAAGGTCAATGATTAAACAAACATAAGGGTAGAAGAGCAACCCTGCCACATCTGTAAAGGAGGATTGATACTGAGGAGGTCAAAAGGGATTAATTAGGACCGCAGCGCCTACGACTATTCAGTTAGGCGCTGCGAGTGTCACTCTAGAGGCAACTAAGCCTCATGCCGCTTATAGCGGCAACAGCTCGAGCTCTACACGACGGTTAGCTTGGCGGCCTGATTCAGAGTCATTACTAGCCAGCGGATAACGCTCACCATAACCGACAGCCTGTACACGACCGTAGGCAACACCGCTATTACTGAAGAAGCTAGCTACCGAATTAGCGCGCTGCTCACTCAAGGACTGGTTGTAAACGTCAGAGCCAGTGCTGTCAGTATGGCCACTAACACGGATGGCTGTCTTATCAAACTCCTGTAAAACAACAGTCACAGATTCCAGAGTATCGTAAAAGTCAGTTCGAATATCGGAGCGGTTGGTACCAAATGTGATATTGCCAGGCATGATCAGACGGATGTTATCGCCCTCACGCTGAACACGAACACCACTGCCCTCCAGGCGCTGTCGCAAAGCCATTTCCTGGCGATCCATATAATAGCCAATGCCACCGCCAATGGCTGCGCCACCCAAGGCCCCGGTGAGAGCCCCTTTCTTACGGTCTTTCTTACTCGCAGTTGCCGCACCGACAATTGCACCAGCTACAGCGCCAATTCCTGCCCCTTTGGCGGCATTACTGGTTTTACTCTCACCGGTGTATGGGTCCAAAGTGGAACAACCCACCAGTGAGCCCATTGCAAGAATTGCTACCCAATGTTTCATTATTGGTTCTCCTAACGCACTTTTAATAAACGGGTATTGGGATGCACTGAGCCCAGTGCTCCTGCACAGTCCCTACAGTATTCAGCACGCTAGCTGACCGGCGGCTGAATCGACCCTACGAAATATTGTGAAGGCTAAGATAAACTGATCATCAGTTCTATTGACCAGTCCCCATTGCGCATCATCGATTACTGCGACGACGATGCACTAGCGTGCAGTTTCGCCACTAGAGAAGTGTTTACCCCCTTCTTCCACAAAATCTGTGGATAACTCTGTGCATTAATCGACAAAGGTCAGCGCCACATGGCGTAATCCCTTGCCTATAGCATTTTGCACATTTTTTAAACTCTTGAGTTTTGCCAATAAAAACAACAGGTTAGATAAAGCAAAATTTTTAATGTACCGGCTGTTTTAGTGTATACAGGTAGTTGTCAGCAGCATGTTTGCATGTGGAAAAGTTTGTCAATACCTCCAGCACCAGAGGACAAACTTTTTTTAGACGCATTTGTGCTTACTCCCACAACTCAATGGCACGACTTTAATCATTCACATCTACAGGCTATCCCCTGCTAATAATGTGGCGGCTTCTCATCTTGCTGCTTTGCTCCACCCTGCATTTCGAAAGTTATCGCACTGTACTTTTCTCCCAACTCACGAATGCGTGCAATCAGGCTCCGGATATCCAAATCCTGGCGAGCAATAACGTCATTAAGTTGAGCGATAGTATCCTCCTGGAAAGCGAGACGGCTCTCCAGCTCATCAATACGCTCAACCAGCTTTAAAATTTCATCACTCATCACAGCAGCCCGTATAAGGTTTCCACCAACCCTACCGCGCGCCGGTCCATAAACAAACTCTGCCCCAGCCTTGTTGTGACATACCCCAATCCCAAGCCACATTCAGGATCGGCGAATCCGACACTGCCACCGGCACCCGGATGACCAAAGCCTTCAGGACCACCAAAACGCAAATCCGCAGCGTTACTGCTGCGAATAAAACCACAACCAAAACTCACTTCGGCCTGTAGCACTTTATCTCGGCCGCAACTTTGCTCCCGTGCAGCCTCTTTTACCCATTCTATTGGTAAAGTTTCGGGGTTGCCCTTTGACAGATCGCCGTACACTGCTGCCAGGTCTCGCGCACTGAAATGTCCATTGGCAGCGGGAATCAATGCTCCGCGCCACTCGGAGCTGTTGGTTCCCATCATCAGGCTAACGGGATTGCTAAACGCCATTGAAACCGGACCCTTGCGATCTTCTTTTATTGCACGACCAATAGCATTTTCACGCAACTCTGGAAGCGGCTGTTTGAGGGGGCTGACATCAGCTATACGCTGGGATTTGTGTCCATTAGCGCCAAAGCCCCCATCGAGATCGAGGGGTTTGGCTAACATTTCCCGATAAAGTTCCAATAAGGGCTTTTGCGCTACCCGCTCGATCACCCCACCCAAGCTCCAGCCGTACAAAAAAGGGGCGTAGCCCTGCTGAGCTCCAGGAGCCCACCAAGGCTCAGTACGAGCCACTTCATCACATGCCGCCTGCCAGTCATAAATCAGGCTATCCTTTACCCGCCCACGGAAGGCAACCAAACCACTACGGTGGCAAAGTAATTGGCGTGCCGTGACACTGTCCTTACCTCGGGAAAATTCCGGCCAGTAGTCTGCCACAGGGCGGTCCAGATCCAGGTTACCAGCAGCTACTTGTTGCATAGCAAGCAGTGCGAGTATGCCCTTACTGGAAGAAAATACATTGGCTAGAGTATCTTCTGTAAAAGGGCGTTCGGCATCCCTATCAGCGCTACCGGCCCATAAGGAACAGATCAATTCTCCATGCTGGCGCACCGCAAAGGCCGCGCCGGTATCCCCACACTCGCGAAAATTTTTGGCGAAAGCATCATAAAGTGCCTCAAACCCAGGGGCGCAAAGGCCATATATTTCCATGTATCTATGTCCAGATAATTCGGGTAACTCTATTGGAAGCCCGCAAGGTTAATTTCTTCCCCTCTCTGGCGCAAATCGGTAGTATTGCGCGTCTATCGCGAGGGACAGTTATGACTCAAGAAATCGCCATCCAGGATCAAATTCAGGGCAACCACTGCTTTGGTTGTGGCCCGGACAACGACCAAGGGCTGCGTATCAAGAGCTATTGGAGTGGCCAGAATCAAACCCGCTGTGAGTTTACTCCCAGCCCGTTTCACAATGCTGGTCCAGCAAAGTATTTGAATGGTGGTATTATCGCCACAGTGATTGATTGCCATACTATTTGTACGGCTATCGCTGATGGCTATGTACAGGCCGGGCGCGATGTTGGTACTGGGGAGAAAATCTGGTACGCAACCGGTAAGCTCGATATCAAATACCTGGCTCCAGCTATGATTGATAAACCACTAATCCTCGAAGCCTCTATTGTCGGACGCGGCCCCAAAAAAACCGTATTACACTGTAGCCTTATCAGCGATGGCCGTTTATGCGCCAAGGCTGAGGTTGTGGCAGTACGTGTTCCAGGTGACTGGTAGCCACTCCCAACAAGAAAAATACTTTCTGATGAATTTTTAGCTCAGGTCACATGGACTCAGGGGTGACCCTATCTCTCGGAGCTTCTACCCCTCTCTGCTCAAAAAGCAGGCAGGCCTGATGAGCTGACAATTTTCAAACTTCAGGTACCTCCTCCGTATCCTCCAGCCTGTGGCCACAAAACTTACAGTATTCCGCATCGGGATCATGGGCGCTGCGACTGCAGTTGTGGCAAGCCAGCTGGGTACGCTCGCGATTCATCTCTCCCGCCAACTCCGCGGTCAAAATCCCTGTGGGAACTGCAATGATTGAGTAACCTATCAACATCGTCATCGCTGCAATTGCCTGCCCCAGTGGCGTCTGTGGCGAAATATCCCCATAGCCTACAGTCGTAATGGTGACAATTGCCCAATACACGCTGGTGGGAATACTGGTAAAACCATGACCAGGCCCCTCTACTACAAACATCAGGGAGCCAAAGATAATACACATTACAAATACGCTAGAGTAGAACACCAGAATTTTTCGCCGCGCAAGCCCCAAAGCACGCAACAAAATATTGGCATCCCTCAGGTAGCGAACCAGCTTAAGTATCCTGAAAATACGCAGCACCCGCAGTAAGCGGATCACCAGCAAATAGGTTGCACCGGTATAGAGCAGGGCCAGATAACTTGGCAGGATTGCGAGTAGATCGACAATTCCATAGAAGCTGAAAATATATTTACGGCGATTCACCGAACAATAAATTCGTGCGAAGTACTCTATGGTAAACAACCCGGTAAAGACCCACTCCAGACCGATGAGCAGCGAACCGTAACGATCCGCTACAGCTCCAATCGAAGCCAGTAAAACCAGGGACACACTGATCAAAATCGCCCAGATCAAGAAAACATCAAAGTTGCGTCCGGCGGGAGTATCTGTACCGAAGATCACCTCATTGAGCAGTTTTCGACGTCCTGTTAACGCCATCTATCACCTCAACCACTTGCTGCTATCAATTTTCGGCGGAATTCTAACCTTTAGGAGGAACTTGGTCGCCTCTAATTTTCACCGGGCCCACTGCCGGTCAGCTAGGTCCCCTTTGACTTCTTCCACACCTCGGGCACAATCGCGCTCCGACCAAAAATCACAATTGTTTATCGGGGAGCCCTCAGCCATGGCCAAGGAAAATCGTCTCGTCTATTCCACCGATCGCGGCCGTATAAAAGAAGAACCCTCTGCAGAAAAGCGCCATGAGGGGGATGGCATAGTACGTATCCACAGGGAGACCAAGGGACGCAAGGGTAAAGGGGTGACCTGCGTGCGCGGGATCGCAGGTACTGATCGTGAATTGAAATTACTGCTGGCAGAATTGAAGAAACGCTGTGGCTGCGGTGGTGCCTTGAAAGACGGTGTGATTGAAATCCAAGGCGACAAGCGCCCGGAAATCAAGGCCCTTCTCGAGTCCAAGAACTATAAGGTCAAGCTGGCCGGGGGTTAAACGGTTCGCAACAGGCGAAGTGGACTCAGCTGCAGCTGCCTTTCCCGCTCCAGACAGCGTCTCAACAAGGCTGCCAACTGTACCTGATAATACTCCAGAATCACCGACCGGGCATATTTACAACGAGACTCCATTGACCGCACAGCTGCCAATGCCTCTTGGTGTTGCTGCGGCAATACCTGTAGGGTTTCACGCTTAGCCTTGATGCATAGGGCTCTACCAAGACCCTGCGATCTCAATAACTCAGAAGATTCTACTGTAGCGAAAGTCGCATCCAATTCCCGAGCACTCAAGGCCAGATATTTCTGCACCAGCTCCCGTTCTGACAGGTTTTGCGATAGATGCCGGGCAAATAACCCCAAACTGGTACTAAACCCGGCAAGCCGCTCCAGATGAGGCTCTAGGGAATCGTATGCAGAAAGATGGCGCAGTTGGTTGCGCGCCTCTTGGCGTTCCTTCGCCGGCATGGTTACCAGAGCCAGACACAAGCGTTGGTAAAACGCGGTATAGATATGCTGCAGCTGCTTTTCACTCTCTTCCAATTCGGATCGTTTCAGCGCAGCCAACTCTTGAGCCGATGCAAGACTGCCACTTTTTAGTGAGTAATCCTGGGGGTCGATACGCAACTTGTTCCTAATCATTGCCGCACCCAGCTGCATTGTTGCCATACGAGTTCGCAACATCCGGCTACGCTCGCGCACCTCACCCAAATCAACCAACTTGCCTCGCAACCAATCGACAATGGCCTGCAGATCCATCTCCTGCATTTCTTTAGATGCTGGTCGACTCAACGGCAGCAAAGAAAACGGAGGAAGACGATTAAAGTACTCTTCCAAAGTCTGCACTGCCTCGTCTACCTCACGGCTGGAACAGAGCAAGCGGCGATTTTCTACTACTTGGCAATCAGCCCCAGCGCTGGAAGCAGTGCAGGCCATTGCCAATTCAGTAAAATTGGCGAATAGCTCCGGCATAGAGACTTCCCATTTGATACGAGAGCCCAGGTCACGCCGGCTTACCACCTCAATACGCTCTAAATCCGCCGCCTCACACACATCCCAGGGATCACTTGCCTGCCCCATGGCTAGCTCTATAGCCTTACAGGTTTCTTGGTCCAGATTCTCAAACGTCCAGGCTATCGCAGTAGGGATATTTTCAAATCGTTGACCCAGGGCAGCGGCCTCACGGGCGGTCTCTGAGACAATCAAATCCGCGTGCACCAGTCGGTGCCACCTTTCGGCAAACCCCGGAAACACCTGACTACCAATCAAATCTGCCGCCCACAGATCAGCACGTGACTCTAGGTAACGGGCACTACTACGGGTAATGAATCGGTGCAGGTTTTCGAGACGCTCCACTAAAGGCAATAAAAAGTGGCCACAGATGACCAGCATGCGATGAAAGGGTTTCTGGAAAATACTGGGCTCTCCACTTGTACACAGGACACTGCGTTCGTTCTCTAGAGCCCACTGAACTAACTCAAGGCGGCGCAAACCATCCAATACCAACCAGGCCAATAATCCGGTTAGTTTCCCCTGGTAGATACCAATTCCACGGCCCACCAAAGCTAGGGCCTCACTGCCACGTAGAGCCGTCACGCTGGCGAGCCCCAAATGAAGTGGTAATTGCTGGCGTATTACCTCGGAAAGTGTGGGTGAGCTGAAAATCTGGGCGTTGGGACTTAGAACAATCTCATTCACTTTCGGCAGACTGGTTCTTCGGGAAAGCTGTTCAAATAAACGCAGAAGGTCCTTACCTTGGGCTCGATCGAGGGGTATCTCACCGAGTTTGGCCCAAGCACTTCTCGGAAACCACAGGTAGGGCGCAGCCAGGAGCAGAAAAAGAAAACCACACACAGCAATCGCAATCAAACTGGATACAATAACGCTGCCATTCAAATCGCCCTGCCATACTGCAAGCGGAATCTGCCAGAAGGCAAAACCGGCCCCATACAAACACAGGCCAGCAACTGTCAAAAAAATAGCGGGCAGCACTATTGCCGGCAAAAAACCCAATAAAGCTCTGCCAACACCGGAGGGCACAGTAACTTTCTTATCACTGATAATTTGCTCTATTCCCTTTGAGGGTTCTAAGGTCCTTGAGCCCTCCGATTGCACAGCAGCTTTAGGGGACTGACTGTACTCTGGTGGTACCCCTGGGCCGCTGCCAATAATGCTATTTTTGTTGAAGGACCTCCCCTTGGCTGTCTGGGCTTTGCGCCTCTGCGCTACCTTAATACGGGCAATTAACTGCTGATTATCAAATTTTCCTGCAGGGCAGACCTCCACTCTCAAACCAATTTTGTGAAGACCGGCGCGATACTCCAAGGCACGGGCAGATTCCAGCTGATCTCTGATAACCCACCCTTTCAATAGAAACCTTCGAGCTTGGGCTTCTGGGATTGAAAACAGCTTCGTAGCATCCCGCACCACTTGATCCGAATCTTTGGCGTGAAGTGTCCTTCCAGTGGAAACTACCTGGTAAAGTTCCTGGCTCGCCATTCCCCTCTCCTGTCACCTAGTGACACATATTGTCACATTCTTTACATCTTGCGCGCAGGGTAAAAGATTCAAGAGAAAACGGGTGCGCACCAGTTCTCAGGAAACCATTCAAGGTTACATAATTGGCAAGAAAGGAGGCAAAGTGCACAGTTTTTCGTGCGCCTCGCAGTTTTTCTGTGGTCAGGGAGTAAAGATATGAAAGGTCCGATCAGCCAGTTCAGGAATTGTCAGCCCCCTATCCCTGGGTTCGAACCAGCTATAAGTGTGGCTTAGTGCGCCAACTAAAAGCCGCCGCACAAGTGCCGGGTCATCACCAGGGCATTTGGCCGCAACAATTGCATCCAACCAGATCCGCTCATACTCTTCGCGCAGCTGCAATACCTCTTCCTGGCTCTCCTCAGACAAGCTGCGCCACTCCATTACCAGAATGGAAAATCCTGGTACGGCTTGTTCGTGGATAGCCTCGAGCTCAGACTGTATGCAAGCCCGCAACTTTTCTTGCGGACAGCCCGCACTCTCTGCAGCACTACGCATTCGAGCACTGGCAAATATGGTGACCTCTTTCATTACCGCGCAGAGAATCTGCTCTTTACTGGCAAAATGGTGAAAAATACTGCCAGAAAGTATGCCAACTTCCGCAGCTAGATCACGCACTGTGGTGCGGGCAAATCCCCTTTGCTCGAACAGACGCGCAGCGGCATTCAGTAAACGTCCGCGGGGAGAGGCAGGGTCAGTTAGCATACCCTGCTCTACCAGAGTACCAATTAATTCTTGTGGTGACAGTTGAGTCGGCACCTCCACCAGCACTTGCGCACTCTCTCGCACGTATCTCTCCAAAATTTTTTCGGGTAATTAACCCGGAATATTAGCGGCCCAATGAATTTCAAATCAAATAGATGCCAGCTATTGAATACCAAGCGCTTGCTTGGTAGCGTTAAGCTATTCTGCGTTTTCTCACACGCAGGCGCAAGCGCCAACAAGAACAATAAAAACTGAATAAGCCGTGAGGCCGTAAAAAAGGAAACTTTCATGCGCTATCAAAGCCAGCTGCGCTCAGGCAGCTTTAGCGAGCAAACCTATATCGTCACCGGCGGCGGCAGCGGTATTGGCCGCTGTATCGCCCACGAATTGGCCAGCCTCGGCGCCCATGCAGTATTGATCGGGCGCAAACTGGACAAGCTGGAAAGGGTTGCCGGTGAAATCAATAACGATGGTGGCGAGTGCAGTTTATTCAGCCTGGATATTCGCGATGAAGAAGGAGTGCAGGAGACAGTGGGGCAAATAGTCCAGGCCCGGGGCCAAATTCACGGATTGGTGAACAATGCCGGTGGCCAGTTCCCCTCCCCCCTTGAGCAGATCAACACAAGAGGTTTCGATGCCGTTGTACGCAGCAACCTGCTCGGTGGCTTTTTAATGTCCCGAGAAGTTTTTGTGCAGTCGATGAAACAGCACGGCGGCAGTATCGTAAATATCACCGCAGATAACGCCGGCGGCATGCCAATGATGGGCCATTCCGGTGCCGCCCGCGCGGGCATGGAAAATATTTCCGAAACCTCCGCATTGGAGTGGGCACCTTTTGGCGTTCGAGTTAACGCCGTGGCGCCAGGCTATATTCTCTCAAGCGGCTTTGATACTTACGACCCCAAATTCCTGCGCGAGCTACTACCAGGCTTCCGAGACAGCATTCCCCTCTACCGATTGGGAGAAGAAGCAGAAGTTAGTGGGGCAGTGTGCTTCCTACTTTCCGATGCCGCCAGCTATATCACCGGACAAACGCTGCGTATCGATGGTGGCTCAAGTCTCAAGCATCACTCCCCCCTTTGGCAGCCACAAGCCGCCAACAACTCCAAGCGCTTTAATGGATTCCACCGCAAACGCCGGCCCCAAGTTGTGGAAGAGCTGGAAGCGGAGGGTAAGCTCTAATGCAGCCGATTGATTCCCAGCTCGACAACCGCTCGGCAGAGTTCAATGACAACCAAGCTGCCATGCTCGAGCAGATCAACCAGTTTCGTGAAGCTGAGCAACGTCCGGTTCAAGCTGAAAAAAGTAAGGCTGCCCGCTATCGTGATCGGGGCTGGCTGCTGCCAAGGGAGCGCCTCAATTTATTGCTCGACCCCGGCGCACCTTTTGTAGAGCTGTGCTCCCTCGCCGGCTATAAATTGTTTGACGACCAGGATGGTACCGGTGCGGGTGGCGGAGCCATTTGTGGTATTGGCCAGATCAGCGGGCAACGTTGCATGGTTCGAGTGGATAACTATGCCGTAAAAGGTGGCACCATCTCACCAGCCGGGATGGATAAAGCCCTGCGAATGCAGCGGATCGCTCTGGAAAATCATTTACCAATAGTCGCCCTGGCGCAAAGTGGTGGCGCCAATCTGATGTACGCCAGCGACACTTTTGCTCCCGGTGGGCGGGGTTTTGCCAACCAGGCGCGAATGTCCGCCGCCGGTATTCCGCAAGTTACTGTGGTACACGGCGGCGCTACTGCCGGCGGCGCCTACCAGCCGGGCCTGTCAGATTATGTCGTTATGGTGCGCGGACAAACCGGCATGTACCTGGCTGGGCCGCCGCTGCTGAAAGCTGCCACCGGTGAAATTGCCGATGCGGAAAGCCTCGGCGGAGCAGAAATGCACTGTACCGAGTCCGGCAGTGGCGATTACTTAGCAGAGAACGACGCCGATGGTATTCGCATAGCAAGAGAGATTGTTGCCGCCCTACCCTCACCCATTAAAAGCTCAGTACAAAAAGATTACCGAGACCCACTGCACCCTATCGACGACCTGCTCGGCCTGATTCCAGCAGACAGCAAAAAGCCCTACGACGTGCGCGAAATTCTGGCTCGTATCGCCGACGGCTCCGCCATGCTGGATTTCAAGCCGGAATTCGATCGACAAACCGTGTGCGGCCATATTCGTATCGAAGGCTTCCCTGTGGGAATTATTGGGAATAACGGCCCGATCACCCCCAAGGGCGCCAACAAGGCCGCGCAGTTTATTCAGTTGTGCGAACAGAGTGGCACGCCACTGCTGTTTTTGCATAACACCACCGGGTTTATGGTGGGTACCGAGGTGGAGCGCAACGGCATCATCAAGCACGGCGCCAAAATGATTCAGGCCGTGGCCAATGCCAGCGTACCAAAACTCAGCATTGTCGTAGGTGGCTCCTATGGGGCCGGCAACTACGCCATGTGCGGTCGCGGATTCGATCCCCGCTTTATTTTTGCCTGGCCCAATTCCCGCACCGCCGTTATGGGCGCAGCCCAGGCCGGCAAGGTTATGCGCATCGTCACCGAGCAAAAAATGCAACGCAGCGGCAATGTCGATGAGGCGGTATTAGACAAATTGGAAAACGACACCAGCGCATTTATGCAGGGCAATTCCGATGCTCTCGCCTGCAGTGCGCGCCTCTGGGATGACGGCATTATCGATCCCCGCGATACGCGCAAACTTTTAGGCATGTTGCTAGAAATTTGCAATGAGGCCGAGCAGAGAAAACTCAACAAAAATACCTTTGGCGTAGCTAGGTTTTAACGAAAAACCTGGGCAACAAGGAAGTGCGGTTGCCCATTCACACCATCACCGGGTTCACACTTCAAAGCAGGGAAAACAATAATGATATTTAGCGATCAACACCGGGAACTGCAGCGCACCGTACAAAACTTTGTACAGCAGGAAATTAACCCCAATGTGGCCGAATGGGAAAAGGCCGGCCGCTTTCCTATCCGCGAAATTTTCCAACAACTGGCTGGTCTGGGTCTGCTAGGCATCAGCAAGTCCACAGACTTCGGTGGCCTGGGTCTCGACTTCAGTTATGAAACCGTTTTCCTGGAGGAGCTGGGCGGTGCCCACTGTGGCGGCGTGCCCCTGTCGATTTCCGTGCAGACTTCCATGTGTACCCCTGCCCTGGCCAACTTCGGCAGCCAGGATCTCAAAGAGCAGTTCCTGATTCCCGCCGTGAACGGAGAGATGATCGGCGCAATCGCCGTATCCGAACCGGGCGCCGGTTCCGATGTTGCCTCAATTAAAACCACTGCCAAAAGCGATGGCGACGACTATGTGATCAACGGCAGCAAGATGTGGATCACCAACGCCCCCTGCGCAGACTTTTTCTGCACCCTGGTCAATACCAGTGAAGGCAAAGCCCACAACAACAAATCCCTGGTCATTATTCCGGCGAAAACGCCAGGGGTACGCATCGGCGAAAAGCTCGACAAATTAGGCATGCGCTCATCGGAAACCGCCCCTATCTTTTTTGACAATGTGCGAGTGCCCAAACATTTCCGCATCGGCGATGAGGGTGCCGGCTTCCTGCTGCAGATGCTGCAATTCCAGGAAGAGCGCCTCGCCGGCGCCGCACTCAATTTAAAGGGCCTGGAAAACTGCGTGAGCAGCACCATCGACTATGTGCGCGAACGCCATGCCTTTAAAGCACCATTGATCGACAATCAAACCATTCACTTTGCCCTCGCGGAAATGCAGACCGAAGTGGAATGCCTGCGCTCCCTAACCTGGCGCGCGGTGGAAGCCTATGTAGCCGGTGAAGATGTCACTACCCTCGCCTCTATGGCCAAGCTCAAGGCTGGCCGCCTGTCCCGCTCTATTCCCGATCAGTGCCTGCAGTTCTGGGGTGGCATGGGCTATATCGAGGAAACTGTAATCAACCGCGCTTACCGGGATAGCCGTCTCACCGCTATCGGCGGCGGCGCAGATGAAGTAATGCTCGGCATTATCTGTAAGTTGATGGGCATACTGCCCGGCAAGCGTAAACCCAACGCATAAGGTCAGGCTATGCAGACAATTATTAATGAGACCATCGGCATCGCCTGCCATCTCACCCTAAACCGGCCACAACAGCGCAACGCCATCAGTTTGCAAATGGTGGATGAGCTTCTGCAAAAGCTCGCAGAAGCAGAAGAAGATCCGCAGGTGCGAGCGTTGGTACTGCGGGGTGCAGAACACAACTTCTGCGCCGGTGGCGATATTGCCGATATGCTCAATGCGCAACAGGGCGCGAGCGATGGAAATAGTGATGTATTTTTTCACCTAAACCGTCGTTTCGGTGAATTGATGGAACGATTTAATCGCACTCCTTTAATAGTCATTGCCGTATTGGAAGGTGCCGTAATGGGCGGTGGTTTTGGGCTCGCTTGCAGTGCCGATATTGCCATTGCCGATCGCAGTTGCCGCTTTGCCCTTCCGGAAACCCGCCTGGGTTTACCGCCTGCACAAATTGCTCCCTTTGTCGTGGCACGGGTCGGCCTCTCCCAGGCCCGACGCCTGGCCCTCAGCGGAGCAAAAGTCAACGCACAGCAGGCCTTGGAAATTGGGTTAATCCATCAGCTACTCGATAATTCCGAAGCCCTCGAAGGCGCACTGCAGGAACACCTGGGCGCGATCAATGCCTGCGCTCCCGGCGCCCTGGCAACAACCAAGCAGATCTTGCTGGATGCAGCGCGGGTGAGCGATGAGACTGCCCTCGGCCAACTACTCGACGGCGCCGCACAGCAGTTTTCCCGCGCAATTCAAGGCCATGAAGGGCGCGAAGGCGCCCGTGCATTTCTGGAAAAACGATCACCGGAGTGGCAGCACTGATGTCGACAACAGAGACCCTGTTAATCGCCAACCGCGGCGAGATCGCACTGCGAATTATGCGTACTGCCCGGGCGGAGGGCTATCGCACAGTCGCCGTCTACAGCGATGCGGACTGCGGTGCACTTCACGCACAGACTGCCGATATCGCCGTAGCCATTGGTGGGCAGACTTCGGCGGAGTCCTATCTGGATATACAGAAAATTCTCGACGCGGCTAAAAAATCCCGAGCCACCGCCGTCCACCCCGGCTACGGCTTTCTCGCTGAGAATGCGGAATTTGCCAGCGCTTGCGAAGAGAATGAACTGCGTTTTGTTGGCCCGAGTGCCGAAGTCATAGAACTGATGGGCAACAAACGCAAAGCCAAGGAATTTGTTGCCGCTGCCGGCGTACCCTGTATTCCCGGCTTCCAGGGTGCCCAGGACGACGATATCCTGATCGCCGAGGCGCAGCGCATTGGCTTCCCGTTAATGATCAAAGCCGCCGCAGGCGGTGGTGGGCGCGGCATGCGCCTGGCTCACGGAGACAGCGAACTGGTCTCCCAGTTGCGCGCCGCCCGCAGTGAATCCATGAGTGCATTCGGCAGCGACGAATTAATTCTGGAAAAGGCACTGGTCAACGCTCGCCATATCGAAATCCAGGTATTTGCGGATCGTCATGGCAACTGTATTCACCTGGGGGAGCGGGATTGCTCCGTACAACGACGCCATCAAAAAGTGGTCGAAGAGTGCCCTTCCCCAGCGGTCGACACCCAACTGCGGGAAAGAATGGGGCAAGCCGCAGTCGCCGCCGCGCGAGCCTGCGGTTATCTAGGCGCGGGCACCGTAGAGTTTTTACTCTGCCCCAGCGGCGAATTCTATTTCCTGGAAATGAACACCCGCTTGCAAGTCGAGCACCCAGTAACAGAAATGGTAACCGGTTTTGACCTGGTAGCCTGGCAACTGGCAGTGGCCCGTGGCGAAGCCCTATGCGTCTCCCAGCAGCAAGTCACCCAGCAGGGGCACGCCATGGAAGTCCGCCTGTATGCCGAAGATCCGGAACAACAATTCCTGCCCCAGGCCGGAAAAGTACTCCACTGGGTAGCGCCAAAGGGACAAGGAATCCGTATCGACCACGCTTTGAAAAGTGGTTGCGAAATTACGCCATTTTACGATCCCATGCTCGGCAAATTAATTGCCTGGGGGCAGGATCGAGAAGAAGCTCGGCGCAAGCTAACCCAGGCCCTAAGCCAGCTGGAATTTATCGGCCCTAAAAACAATATCCATTTCCTGCAGAAGATCCTGGCCGAATCACAGTTTATCGCTGGCGATGCCGATACCAGTTTTCTCGACCAAAACAGTACACTGACATCCGCAGAATCGGTTCCAGCAGTAATTGCAGCCCAAGCCGCATTACTGAATCACTTGCACCAAGCCAACCCTCAGGATCGGCGTAGCGGCCGCAGCGACTGGCGCAGTGGCGACAACAGTGTGCCAATCAACTACCGACTGGAAATTTCAGGACAAACCCTAAACTGTGAGCTGCTGGTGTTAGTAGATCACTCTTACCAAATCTCAGTAGGCGAACAGCAGTTCCTGATTCAGTGGGTCCATTTTGAGAAATCACAAAAAGAAAGTGGACTTTACAGTGCTGAACTCCTGCTGGATGGCGTTAGCCAAAAGAGATTGTTCCTAGCCAACCAAAGCAATCTGCATCTCCTGTTAGACGGCAGGCAATTCCATTTTGTCGATATCACCCACGCCCCCGCTAAATCGAGCTTAAATCAAGGCAGTGGCCGCATCACGGCTCCTATGGACGGTTGCCTGGTGCAGGTATTGGTTGAGCCCAATCAAAGCGTTCAGCGGGGAGACACTATCGCCTTAATGGAAGCCATGAAAATGGAGCACGCCCTGCGCGCAGACCGCGACGGTACCGTAATTAAACTGGGCGCCTGTGAAGGAGACCAGGTACGCGGTGGCCAGCTGCTGGTGCAGATCGAAGCCGCTCCCACGGAAACTGCCAAAATCCCCAGCGACGCCACTTCCTAAAGGAGATCAGCATGTACGATATTGATGCCTCCCGCATGGCAAGCCCCTTCTATGACGAAGGCCATCAGGAATGGCGCACCCAGTTGCGCCGCTTTGTCGACCGCGAGATTACTCCCTACATCACTCAATGGGACGAAGACGGCCAACTGCCCGCCGAGCTTTGGAAAAAAGCCGCAGAAGTTGGCCTTCTGCAGATGAGTTATCCGGAAAACTACGGCGGCATCGAAACCGATGTCTTCCATATGATTGTTGCCGCAGAGGAGTTAGCCCGCCCCGGCGCCGGTGGACTCTACGCCAGCCTGATGGTCCACGGCATTGCCCTGCCCCCATTACTGCACTATGGCAGTGAGGCCCTAAAAGATCAGGTTATTCCTTCGGTATTACGTGGTGATAAGCATATTTCCCTGGCAATTACCGAACCAGGCGCAGGCTCCGATGTAGCCAATCTCCAATGCCGCGCAGAGCGTGATGGGGATGACTATATCGTTACCGGCGAAAAGACCTATATCACCGGCGGCATGCGCGCTAACTGGTTTACTGCTGCCGTGCGCACTGGTGAAGAAGGCTTCGGCGGTATCTCCCTGCTCTTAATCCCTGCGGATACCAAAGGGGTTAGCCGGCAGCTGCTCGATAAAAAGCAGGGCTGGTGGTGCTCTGATACGGCCAGTATCTTTTTTGATCAGGTGCGTGTGCCCGCGAGCAATCTAATTGGCGGTGAGAACCAAGGTTTCTTACCCATAGTGCACAACTTCAATCGCGAACGCCTGGGCATTGCCGCCTCTTGTGTAGAATTCAGCCGGGTCTGTTTGCAGGATGCCATTGAGTGGGCTCAGGAGCGTCAAACTTTCGGAAAGCGCCTCGCCAATCACCAAGTGATTCGGCACAAGTTTGCCCAGATGCTTCAACGCATCAATGCCACCCAAGCCTATCTGGACCTCTGTGCCTGGGCGGAGCAACAGCATCAGCTCAAGGTAGCCGATATCGCTCTACTCAAAGTCCAAGCCACAGAAACCCTTGAATTCTGCGCCCGGGAAGCGATGCAGGTGTTAGGTGGCGCAGGCTATATGCGTGGCAGTCGGATTGAGCGTATCTATCGTGAAGTGCGGGTGAATGCGATTGGTGGCGGATCTGAAGAAATAATGCGGGATCTGGCTTCCAGGCAGATGGGAATTTAGAGTAGCAGGATAAAAGCCTCTTGCTAAGCCTATTTATAACTCAGTCCCGCATGGGTGTGGGACTGAGTTAGTAAAGATCCTAAATTAACCTTTCTTCTTTTCTTCGATAAAGTCCCTTACCTGCTCACTCAGTACGGCCATAGGGACATTGCCATTTCTCAGAATAATCTCATGGAAGTCCTTAATATCGAAGTCCTCACCCAGTTCATTCTGCATCAGTTCTCGCAAGGCGAAAATCTCGAGGGCACCGGAATCATAAGAGGTAAGCTGGGCGGGCATTACTGCCATTCGGTCCATTAGAGTCCTCGGACCTTTCGCAAATGAAGCGCCAGAATCCTGCAAAAACTCCGCAACTTTTTCATCACTCCAGCCGAGTACATGCATTGCGGTATCCGCTACCATACCTCGCGCAGGCCAAGCACGCCTAAGGATTTTGGTGGACCCGTACTGATACATCCCTGCTTCTTCCGCTAGATGTTCAGAGTACCTGCCCCAACCTTCAGCAAAAGCAGAGTTAGACAAGGCATCTTCTATTTTATGAAACTTTTCCTGCTCCTGTACGAGAGCAATTTGCATATGATGGCCCGGGTATCCTTCGTGGATAGTTACCTTCTCGGCAGAAGCGTATGACTCATCCTGGTAGGTTGTCGGGTCATATCCAAATCTTGCCTTTCGCTCCTTAGTGCCCGGAATATAGTGTGCACTGCGACCAGAACCCTGCTCATGTTCAGGGATGGCCTTTACTTCCATTTCGATCAAAGGCATTTCATGGAAAAAGTCTACGGTTAAATCTCTAGACTTATCTACCAAGCGCTCAAAAAACTGATGCATTTCATCAGCGCTGTTAAATTTCTGAGTTTTATCTTCACTGGCCCTTGCCACTGCCTCAGAATAGGAATCTACTTGATAGAACTCCTTGCCTAAGCGAACCACTTCGCTCTTGTTTGCGTTGACAGCACTTAAACCCAACTCAAAAACTTCTTCTGGTGTTCTCTGCAATGTCGTATAAGAACGATACTGAGCCATATAGCATTCACGGCCATTAGGAATCGCATGGATGCCAAGCTCGGCTCTGGCTTCAGGTAAATAGGTGGATTCTAGAAAATTCTTATAATTCACCATTGAGGGGATAACGTGATCTGAAAGCACCTGTTTAAATGCTGCCTCAAATTCCGGGTCCTTAGCTTTCTTCGCTAAACCCAGGAAAGGATGCTCATCAATGGGTACTTGGGTCAAACCATCAACTTGATGAATGACTCGCTTCACCACGCTCTGGGGTGCGGAGTAACCTTGCTCAAGCCCTCGACTCAGATTAGCTATTTCTTGCTGATAATAACGAGCCACATCAAGCCAACGCTCAATCGCGTCTGCCCTGTCTTGGGCAGTTTCAACCGGCTGAACCTCTGTCAAAAAGCCAAGTATGATATGGGGGCCAAACATATGATCAACAGACCAGAGTTCAGTCTTACAGACCCTTAAGCCAACATTCGACTCCAATCGCTCTTTCAGCTTGAAGTAGAATACCTTCTCTTGATCACTTTTTAGTCCATTTAGATCTATTTCAGCCAAAGCCTTGAGTATTTTATCCTCAGCCGCAGCCATAGAAGCAAAATTTATGGGGGAATTACTTAAGAAGAGATTATGTCTGTCCAGATCCATATCTGAGAAATATGCATACGGCTGGAAGTTATCTAAATAAACATCAGTATATTGATCTGCAAGTTTATGGAGTAATACCGAGTCACTAACTGCTTTCTGATCAGCCGTATCGGTTTTATTTTCGGTTAGGGTGCATCCCATCAAAGCTGAAGAAAATGCCAACGCCCCTAAACTTGCCCTGCTTATATTAATCATTCTGAAGAGACCAAATTGTAAATCAATAATTAAATAAAGTTGCTTTCAGATTAAAAACACTTAACACTTAATTTCTAGTAAGCATTCAAGCAGATTTTTTTTCAATATAGCTGATACCCAGTATCGGTGAATGGAAAGGATTCAAAGATAGATGCCAGAGGTATAACATCTGGCAAGACCACTACGCTTAAGCGAGTCACTTTAAGTAACTATCGCAAAAAAATAGCAAGTAAAAACAGAATCGTCCCACTCCACTCAGGCTTCCCTGTGATAGATGAGACTTAACCTCGAGCCAATACTCGACTACCGGCACTATTGGCACCAAGATCGAATGGCGCCTACGAGTACTTAATACTCGCACTTGAGCCCTACAGGAGGTATTCCTTTCCATCAAGCTCATGATCTGTTTACTTGACATATATTCAATGGGGCACATAGACAAGCTCAATAAGTGCTAACATTCTAATGATCAGCAAAAAGGACCTTACTTCAACTCAAGTAATCAACAGGAAGCAAGTACCTAATTCGGCATTAAAGAAGCTGCAATCAATTAAAGATCTCACCATAATGCTCATTCGTTATGAGATTTAACCGCACTGCTGTCTCGCCCCTAGTGGTGAAACACCATATTTTAACTTATACAGTTGTGTAAAATAGGACTGACTGGAAAAGCCACTGTCAAGGGCAATATCAATAAGTCGTTTACGGGTGGTCCTTAATTGAGCATCCGCATAGCGGAGTCGCCGTTCATTAATCCAAGACTTAGGTGATGACTCTCTAAATACTTGCCCGAACATATTCTTAAATGAAGTTAAACTCATACCAATGTGCTTTGCAAAGGTAGCAACAGACCAGTTTTTTGTGAAGTTTTCCTCCATAAATCGTCTAAAGTTTTCTTGTAAAGGGTTTATATGATTCAGAAGTTCCGCAGCAAGTATTGGCCCGTGATCACTATTTAATTTAAGCAACAGTAGCTCTTCCAGTTTAAGAGTATTTAAACCGTCGTCACCTAACAGGCTAAACAGTCTGAAGGAGTCTAGTGTTAACCGAGTCAATTCACAGCCAGGAAGAACAATAGGCGCCTTATCTTCAGGAAGTGTTGAGCTGTCTATATTTATCCCGTTCCTTTTGTGGAGTAGTGTATTATCGTATCTTTGGTAGAATCTAGTAATCATTGCAGCTCTAATGCCTACGCATATTACAATAATACTGTGTCCCCTTAAATCGCTACTCAAACGAAAGTCACTATTGGAGCTCGCCAGCCACGTCTGCCCCACTGTTAGCTCAAAGCTTGATTGATTACCTTTAACTAATGCAGTACCAGCCGCCACCATAATCAAGTTCAAAGGTGACGAAAAATTGAGTCCAATAGATTCCCCATATGGAACTGACAGCATCTTTAGCTCAAACAGGCTTCCACAGTGCCGGCATTCAACTACTACCTCTCTATTAACAAATCTATTCTGCTCCTTACCGATTGGAATATCCATGTCCCTCTCTACACACTATTAAATCACTAGAATCTCTATCAATAATTCGTCACCAGTCGCGCGGTTACAATATTCTGCAAAGCGACCCCAATGCATCTTCAGGAATCAGCTCCCTGTTTTGGCACAAATCTCATACTTATATTCCGAATATATGAGAGAATATGGCTGTGAACCGCATAGATATTGACTTTGACAACGTGGTTAACGAGCTCCAGTGAACCTCTATATCGTTTGAACCACCGTTTGAACCACCGTTGAATTTGATAGTGATCTAGCCAGTTTCATTCAAAGTGGCAACCTCACCTCAAGAGTGCTTTATAAAGTCTGGATTTCCGCAATGTAAATTTACCCGGAATTATCGCTATAAGTATATAATTTCAAGTGTCATAAGTTTTACCAACCACCCTTTTCCTATAGTCAATAATATCGACCTTAGATAACAAATTTTGAAGTATATGCCTCATAAATGACCATCGAAGTAAAATAGCTCCACCGCTCATTTAACAGCTCTAGACTCGCCCCTAACCAATCAAAGGTTTATATAGCTCTTATAGCTCTGGCCCGCTTATTAGAAATAATGCAAGCTGACTGAAAATTCACAAGTATTCACTATCCTTTCATAGACTAATTATCACAATAATAGGGCTATGACTACCTTAGGCTGGAACAGCTCCAGTCATCAAAAGCGATTTGTTAATTAATGTAAACCCCTATCCAAACTTCAATTAGTGCTTTAAGGGCTAGATATCTTCCATCGAAACGCTATAATTGCGTTACTTAGGGAGCCCTTTTACTCCCAGCTTGTGCAGTTTTTCTTGATGCAGCATACGCTTTATCATTCTCAAGGGGCATGATGTCTACCAACGATTACACTCAGAAGTTAAACCAATTAGCTGAAATGATTTGGGAATCAGAAGCTGGATTAACCTTTAAAGAACAGGAACAAACTCCCCCTCCACCTCCCCCCAAGGAAGATCCTGATGAAGTACTTTGGGGCAAATGGGGAGGTCAATATATCATTGTTACTCGCTGCAAATCAGGAAACCGAGTTGCAAACATAAAGTTACCAGAAAAATTCTCTGATGAGGCTTCTGCGCGCTCAGCTGCCTTAGATCTTATTCGCAAGTATCCACAAGCAGGAATCCGATATCTTAGCGCTCAAGAGCTGGCCGTTTATCTTTTGTAAAAAATTTACTTAATAGCAAAAACTCTGCTCCAATCACTTACAGTGAGGCAAAGCTTTGCTTGTCATAGTACATTTGGAAAAGAGTTGACAAATTAAAAATGATTTACTCAATATGCCGCTATTAAGTATGGCCTGCCTGTATAATTTGAAGGTTCTTAAAGATACTGTCTTGCTTTAGCTTATATCAATAAAAGTTGCCAATAAACTTCCGCACTTCTTCTACAAATATTTTTGAAGCAGGCTCACGCCCAAGTAATAAATGGCCATCACTATCCAAACCAATAAATCTACAATTCGGAATACTTGATGCGATATCAAAACCCACCTTTACCGGGATACGTTGATCCCCTATCGAATGAATGACCAATGTAGGAACACTTACTTTTTTAAGCTGATTACGAACGTCAATATCCCCAAATACAGAGAGGAACCGCGCGGCATTTTCAGGAGAGGTGGTTAAGCGTTGAAATTCGTTAAACCAGGCTAGCTCACTTGCATTTGCACTCGGCATAAATGTCGAAGAAAAAATTTGTCTATATGCAGGATTATCTTGCCCCCAGCCAGTCTCAGTGAGGGTTATTATAGCTTCTCGCTCTTTAATTACGGCATCAGTAGCCCCTGTCCGCCAGCCTGCTGCATAACCGCCAAAAAGAATAAGACTTTTTACTCTTTCAGGGTGCCTCACTGCATATTCAATAGATACAGCTGCTCCCTGTGATATGCCGAGCAAAGTAAATTTATCGACACCACATGCATCTACGACAGTCTCTAAGTCGGTCACAAAAGATTCAAAAGAGATATTGTTAACATCCCAATCTGAGAGTCCATTACCACGCTCATCGTAGCGAATGAATTGATGATCCGAGGAAAGCTCTCGGAACAAAGGGCTCCAAATTGGCGAATCCCAGTCATACTCAAGGTGACTTAACCAATTAGCCGCCTTAACAATGGGAGAACCACCCCCAACAGCTGCATAGGCAATACGAACGCCATCCGAAGCACTGCAGAACCCAACTTTTTGCTGTGTAAGAAGCTTACGCTCAAGATACTGATTATCAATATTGGTATCTTTAGCCTCTCCCAATGATAAAACCTGGGGAGACCATGCAATCCCAGCCTTTCTAAATCTCTCCAAAAATTTTGGCCGAACATTAGCCACTTCTTTGGTAAAACCTAGTGCCTCCAGTTTAACTAACAACTGAGCCGCAGCGCGGGTATTATAGGGCTCCAAAGCTTCCCAGCTGCGCACCCACTTGAGTTGATCTGGAAGTGATGTATCAGGATGAGATGACAAACGGGAGAGCACCTTACCCCGCAATCGCCCTATTTCCTCTCGCTCCGCGAGTAACCATTGCTGGAATAATTCTTGATCCGGTAAATCAATTCCGTCCAGAAATGGCTCTTTAAGAGCAGTATCTATAGATAGAAGCTCTTCTACCGAAAGATCAGGATCGCCTAGCTTTAGCGCTATCGACTTTATATCAATGTGGACATCTTCCCCCTCTAGTCGGACCCTCTCTCGATCTGCTATCAGGCGCTCCCCACAAGAATCATTGACAATTGGGCGAATCTTGCTCAAAGACCACCTTAGAGATGCCCTTGGGTCATCTGGCAACTCCCAGAATATCTCACATAAACGATCGCGGCGATGAGGCCGAGCTGCCAGTACTAAAAATGCCAAGAGTGCACGAGTTCTTTTTGAGGGGGGAAGGCTTATCGGTACCCCATCGCGATAAACTGCCAGCTCTCCAAGCATTCGGATTGTTATAACCATAATCGAAATACTCACTCTTGTTTGCTGTGATACCTTGATAAATTAGGAAGAGTTTCGAGAGCGAACCGAGATAATTCGTTTACAACTTCGAATACATCAAGTAGTAACCCCGCCAAACATAGCAATTCGGCAAACAAGCCTGGGAAACCACCCTGCCATTTTCTCAAGCCATTTGGCCATCTGTAAACAACAGCCACTTACATGACTCACAGATTAATTGCGTGCCGATAATCACTCGCCAGCAGTCATTGAACATAGAATGGGAAAGTGGTGCAGGAAAGAAATCGTCTTCTTACAGCTCGCGCAATTACTAAGTGATGAAATTTTAGCCTAATTCTTGCTTTTAATAATCAAGAGGTAAATTGCCGACCAAAGCTAAAAATCACACGTCCATGACCTACACGGCAATTTCAAAGCTTACAATTTTTCACTGCCAAAAATAAAAATATCCTAAACCTTTCCTTTAACCTCCTTCTTTTGAAGCAAAATACTCACGAACAGCAATTCATCAACCCTCATGATACAGGTATTAACCTATGAGGCTTATCAAATATTACACGTGGATGCTTTTTTGGGTATTTATTCTTTCATGTGAGAAGTTTCACATACTTACAGCCTGCCATCTTGTATTCCTTATTCTCGAATATATACAATTTAGGTTTCTCGCAAGGCGAAATATCGAGCTACTGAAGTAGCTGATAGCTCCATGATAGTGATTAAAAATTTATGCTATAGCAAACAACAATCTTATCTTTGCCTTAGATAGAAAGCCCAATAAAAATCGAACATACTCCTTACATATGCCGTGCTTAAAGCACAATCCAGATAAGGAGCATTTATACATGTTGATTGTGATTCCCATTAGGATCAACACAGCATCTTGACTGTAGCGTAGTAAAAATCGACCAGAGTTTCTCGGGCCTCGCCACCTCTTGCTCGTATAGCCAAGCTTTGCAAGGCAGCATGTAGCAATTTAGCTGTCGGTTGAACGTCTCGATCTATAGGCCAGTCCCCATCCTCCTGTGCGCGCAGGAGTCGTCTTTCCAGTTGGCTATCAATTCTTGCAATCAAAATTTTCAAGTCATCTTGAACATCTGGATGAGCCAATGATTCCACTGGTGCAGTGCAAGTAGCAAAACAACCCAGCGATTCGCCTTTTAGCAGATAAGTTTCCAACGCCTGCCCATAGAATCGCAGCATAGCATCCTGTAAAGGAGCACCATCATTCAATATTGCTTCAAGTTCTTTACCTAGCTGATTCGCAAACTGCGCAAAAGCTTTACGGTAAATGGATACTTTGTCACCAAAAGCGGCGTAAATACTTGGCCTGTTCATCTTCATCGACTCAGCCAGATCATCTAAAGAAGTAGCTGTGAGGCCCTTGCGCCAAAATACCTGGAGAGCGCCCTCCAGGGCCTCAGTGGCATCATATTTAGGTGGACGGCCTCTTCTCTTTTTCATTTTTGTACTACTCCGAACATAATTGTTGACACCGTAAAAAGCCTATCATATTTTATTGTTCGAAACGGTACAAAATAAATGATATTATGGAACTTACAACGAATAAAATACCGCCACCTTTGCCTTGTCTGGCCTGCCGCTTTGTTACATCCAGTGCAAGTGCAACTTACACACGCACTATTCGCTACCTGAAGAGGGAGCACATTCAGTATGTTGCTAAAGAGGTCTATCAAATTCCTGACTCGATGAGCTGTAAAAAAGCGTTGGATATGGTGGCTCAATGCAGCCCCGACTTCCTCCTCAACCACAGCCTTAGAAGCTATGCATTCGGCTTAGCAATGAGTCACAAAGTAAAGACAGTGATAGATCAAGAAGTCTACTTTCTTGGTGCCATCATGCATGATATAGGACTAACCCCAGCCTATGATGTCGGTGGTACTTTTGAGCTAGACGGAGCTCAAGCAGCAAGATCCTTTTGTATTGGTCATAACATCTCTACCGAGAAGGCTGATTTAGTACATGAGATGATCGCTCATCACAACTCTGTTGGAATTGCGCACAAAAAAGACCCGGAGATTGCCCTACTACATTTTGCCGCAGGGCTGGACATTGCCGGGTTATGGTTGAGTGATATTCATCCCAAAACCTTGTCTGAAGTAATTAATGAGTATCCCAGACTGGATTTTAAGCAGGGTATGAAAAGCATGCTCAACGATCAAGTCGGGAGAAAACCACAAAGTTATATGAGGCCATTTGTAGAACTTGGCTTTCTAAAAAAAATAGAAGAAACCCCTTTTTAAGTACTCTTTCAGACCTCTTATTTATTAATATTACAAAGTAACTTGTCAGGAGAGTCACTATGCCTCACCAAAGAAATTACTCAAAGCCAGCCAGAAGATGCTTTAGACAAAGGGAAAAAGTCAGACAGAAAGGTTTAATAAATATAGCACTCTTAATATTTAGTGCCCTCATAGTCAGCGCCTGTGAATCCGAGATTCGAAAAGCCATGATGAAACAGGCGATTCCGGTCGACTATTTTGAACCTTTTACAGAATTACCTTCAAAATTTGTTCAACATAGTGATCGAGTTTATAGTTTTCGTCTGGGAATGAACCGGGCAGTGATCCTGAAGACGAATGACGGATTGGCGGTTTTTGATTGCTTTAATGAAAATTTCAGCAAATCACTTTCTAATGAGCTACAAAAACAATTTCCTGGACACCCAGTGCGCTGGTTAGTCTACTCCCATAATCACTTGGATCACATCCGTGGTGGAGCACATCTAAGCCCCAAAATTGTCGTCGGACATAATAATATTAACCATCTAATCCAAGATTGGGAGCACCCATTAAATAAAATCCTACCTGTAACTAGTCCAATAGATGGTGATAAATCTTTAAAATTTGGAGATCAAACTGTCCACTTCCTATATATGCCTGAATCCCACTCAACAACATTGTATGGATTTTATATTGAAAGTGAAGACATCGTATTTGCTCCAGATATGATGTTCGTGAACGCATTTCCCCCTTTTGGTCTGCCCGACTGGTATTACCCCGGTTACATACGGGCCCTCGATCGCCTGATTGAATTAAATGCAAAAATTTATATTCCCAGCCACTTTAACGAAGGAGATAGAAGAGATTTAATTCACTATAGAAATATGATGGTAGATTTTCGTAAAACCGTAGAACGTGAGATGTCTAAAATTAATTATGAACCTGATCAAGGGAAAAAATTACGAGCCATTTTTGATATAGTTTACCCTGAGCTACAAAGTAAATACGGTGACTGGCATGGCTTTGACGCCATGTTTATTCCGCACTTTGCAGGACAAGTGGGAGGCACCTACTTAGGTTACTAGATACAGAATGTATATAGTACCTTTACTTGCAGATCTCTCCTTCTTAAGCTCCTTCACGTCATGGAGTTGAGGAAAGGATTATATACTGTGATTAGCATACGGAAGGGGTGACACATTAGATATAGATTTTGACATCTTGAATATTACACTTAGACCCCTTTCCTCCCTCAACTTCTGCTATCATCGCGCCCGCGAACCTAAGGGGTGGCCTTGGCCTGAGATGCCCAGAAGACTTTTGATTCTTCCGGGCAAACCCTTGAACCTGATCCGGTTAATACCGGCGTAGGGATAGGTAACCTCACCAAACGCCTCCTCACGTCGCGCTCCGGGTCTCTTTCACTTGTGTTGATTCGAGAGAGAACCATGAAGAATCTGTTCAAAGCCCACCCCATTGCCTGGTCTGTTAGCATTGTAGCCAGCTTGTCTGCGGGGCTGGCAGTTGCTGAATCGAGGGAAGCAGGGATTGAAGAGGTCGTAGTCACTGCCCAATTACGCAATACCAACCTGTTGGACTTGGCTACCAGCGCGACAGTGGTTAATGCCGATACAATCAAGGCCCGGGGTGCGAGCAATCTGGATCAGATCCTGAATATGGCACCAAATGTAAATTTCTCTTCCGGTGCATCACGGGGCCGCTTCATCCAAATTCGCGGTATTGGCGAGCGCAGCCAATTTATAGACCCTGTGAACCCCTCTGTTGGCCTGGTTATCGATGGTATTGACTTCACCGGCCTCGGGCTCGCTGCCAGCACCCTGGATATCGATCAAGTAGAGATTCTTCGCGGGCCCCAAGGCACTGCGTATGGTGCCAACGCCCTGGCGGGTCTGATCAATATGACCAGCGCCGCTCCTACCACTGAACCCATGGCAAAAGTATCTGCCGAGGTAAGTGAATACAATGGACGCAATATTTCTGTAATTTCCAGCGGCCCATTAGCCGATCAACTTGGTTATCGAATCGCTGCCAATAGGCAAAAATCCGATGGCTATACAGAGAATGCATTCCTGGGCAGTGATAATACCAACAATATTGATGAATCAGTGCTAAGAAGTAAGCTGGCCTACACGCCTAGTGACAACCTAAATTTTGGCCTCTCTCTGCTCTATGTGAATGTTGACAACGGCTATGATGCCTTCTCCTTATACAACACCCGTGAAACACTGTCTGACGAACCAGGCTCGGATCGACAGGAAACCTGGGCCGGAGCCCTAGCCGCACAGTGGTCAGGGAGTGAGCTATTCCATTTGGATGCCACGCTGAGCCTCGCAGATTCAGACACAGAATACGGTTACGACGAAGACTGGAGTTATCAAGGCTTTCACCCATGGGAATACAGCCAAAAAGACAATTACCAGCGCGACAAAGATAACATCAGCCTAGACTTGCGCTTGCTTTCTACTGATGTATCCAAACTCTTTTCTGGCCGTAGTAGCTGGGTTGTAGGTATATATGAGCGTATAGAACGTGAGGATTTATTACGCACCAAAACCTCTAATGAGGAGTTTGGGGCTGATGTTGAATACTTTTCCAGTGAATTTGACACAAGAAATACAGCGATTTATGCCCAACTTAATACTGAATTGACCGCCAGCTTAAACCTGGTGACAGGGCTCCGCCTGGAGAAGCGAAGTGCTGATTACACAGATTCCCTGTTCACTGCCAGGGATATCAGCGAGGACCTCTGGGGTGGCAATATCACTCTGGAGTATCACTACTCCGAAAATACTATGGCGTATGCGACGGTATCCCGAGGATACAAGGCCGGCGGTATCAATGGTGTAATCATCTCTGAATCAGTGAGAAATGTAGAAATTAGCCCTAATTTCTTCGATTTTGATACTGAGCATATGCTTAACCACGAAATAGGTATTAAAGGCAATTGGTTCGACAACCGCTTGCATGCCCAGTTGGCTGCTTTCTACCAGGATCGCAATGATATCCAGGCAAAACAATCCGTCTTCATATTTAATGAAGATGAAGTTTCCTTTCACGACTACCTGGCCAATGCCGCGGGAGGTAAAACTTCCGGGCTGGAAGTAGAGTTTAACTACTTTGCTACAGATTCTCTGCGCATCTTTGCCTCTGCAGGCTGGCTAAATGCGGAGTTTGAAAACTTTATAACCGGCTCTCATGTCGACGCAAGAGATGACTCCCAGGGAGCACCTGTAAACCTGGATGGTCGAGACGTAGCCCATGCGCCAAGCTATCAATTTTTCACTGGCAGCGAAATTTCTCTCCTGCCCAACTTAGTTCTGCGCTTAGAGCTGGAAGGAAAGGACGAGTTCTACTTCTCCAATAGCCACAATGAAAAATCTAATGCCTATGAATTAGTCAACGCCCGACTGACATACCAGGGTGATAATTGGGATCTGTCCTTATGGGGCAGAAACTTAACTGATGAAGACTATTACACCAGGGGTTTCTATTTTAGCAACCAATATGGTAACAACCCTGCCAATGGCTATGCGCCAGAAGCCTATTATCAATTTGGCGAGCCCCGTATCGCCGGTATAAGCGGTACTTATACTTTCTAATAGTTGTATCATTGGGGGGTGGTCTATACCACCCCAACTTTTGCTTTCAATAGGAGGCGTTGTGAGGCTCTCAGTAGAAATCAGTATGTACCCACTAAAGGATGAGTATATCCCCGGCATCCAAGCATTTATTGATCGACTCAATAAATATCCAGAACTCAAGGTAATTACCAATACTATGAGTACTCAGGTTTTTGGGGACTACGATTTGCTAATAGATGTACTCAAGTTAGAATTGCGCAGAGCCTATGAGCAGTTTGGCCGCGCCATCTTTGTTTGCAAATTTATAGACGGGGATCTTTCACCGGCGGCATCAGATGCTTGATCTAGATTTCACTAGCGATATTTCAGCTTCTATCAACGCGATGTCCACCTGGGAAATTGCTGCAGTTGTATTGGCCCTATCCTACCTGCTGCTTGCAATGCGTGAGAAGATCAGCTGTTGGTACGCCGCTTTTGCCAGCACAGCCATTTACCTTTTTTTATTTTGGGACGTCAGCCTGCTGATGGAATCGGCCCTGCAGGTATTTTACCTGGTAATGGCTGTTTTTGGTTGGTGGCAATGGCGTAGTCATCGAGATAAACAACAAGATCTCAAAATTCATCGTTGGCCACTTAAAACCCACCTTCTTGTACTGACAAGCGTCAGCGGGCTCACCTTGTTGCTTGGCTATATTCTGGAGAATACAACCAATGCCGCCCTGCCCTACCTGGACTCTTTTACTACTTTAGGGGCCATAGTTACAACTTATATGGTCACTCGAAAAGTCTTAGAGAACTGGATTTACTGGATTGTGGTTGATGGTGCCTCAATTTACCTTTACCTGGACAGAGGCCTATACCCCACGGCTGCCTTGTTTTCACTTTATGTAATATTAGTAATCATCGGCTTTTTCCAGTGGCATGCCATTTATAGAAAGGAAAGGCAGTCTGAAATATCTGCGAGCGAAGCAGTAACTGATAGGGCAGCCACTCTTATTTAACTGGTCTTGAAACGAGCGCCCCATAGTCATGAGTAACCCCCTAGATGATATGCTGCCCCAGGACTGGCCCCTATGGAGCCAATCCAGACCCACTGTGGTCAGACAGCTCACAGGAGGGCAAACGAACCAAACATTTCTACTCAAGACAAACCAAGAGCTATTAATTCTACGTATCAATTCACAATACAGTGGTGCTCTAGATTTAAACCGACAAACAGAAACCAACGTCCTTGTAAGAGCAAGTAGCGCCGGGCTATGCGCTCCTTTAGTCTACAGTGACCCAGCATATCAATACCAAGTTACCCGCTTTATTGAAGGGCGACCTTGGAATAAAAATGATGCCGATGCTCTGGAACAGGTTGCCAATTTACTTGATGGAATCCACAGCCTCCCCGAAATTGATGCCCATTTGGATATATCCTATAAAGCTGACCAATATTGGAGCTCGATTGATAAACAAGCAGATTTCTACCCGACTCTAGTACAGCTTCACCAAAAAATCCCTTCCCATATTGCTGCCGCGGAACAGCTAGGTGATGGGTTCTCTCTTTGCCATAATGATCTAAGCACTGGAAACCTCATCGCTGGAAAGGCCAGGCGGCTTTATGCCATTGATTGGGAGTACGCGGCTATGGGCGATCGCTTCTATGACCTCGCCGTGATCATAGAGGAACATCAGCTCAGCAGAATTCAGCAACAATCCCTACTCGAGCTGTATCTTAGGCGTAATCCGGCCCGAGAACATTGGCAACGCCTATACCATTGGCGCAGAGTGTACAAATATCTAAGCTTACTCTGGTATGCTGTACAGTGGGGCTCTGAGATCCCAACAAACAATTTTTTTGCTGAAAAAATAGACAGCATCAGCAAGAGCCTGCTCCGATCGGAACCCGCCTTACATATATAGCTTCGCTCACCTTAAGGAATTTAGGCACTTGATGGAGCAAATATTGTAAAATCAACACTCCCGTTACTAAAAATTAACTTCTAAGAACCAGGAAAATAACTTATGCAAAAAATTGTTTTTACATTGATGTTGTTTGTTTTGACAATCGGTAACGCACAGGCGCAAGAGAAGCCTGAAGCATTCAAAACTATCGAGAACCTTCTAAATTACCTATCAGATGTAGACCATGAGCGTATGAGAGGCACCGTAACTGAGTCTTTTCTCTTGCTCGAACATGGTGAAGTATGGACGATTGAAGATCTAATTAAGGTGGCAAAGCCGTCAGATACTGTTAGAACCAATTACTTTAGCATTATTGACTTTGATGAGAGGCCAGATCTAGTCACAATCAACTATTGGAATAAGGCCAATTTTGCTGCAAAGAACAAGAGCCAGGATGTTTACTGGCTCGAAAGCGCTATTCTAAAGAAAGTGCAAGGAAAGTGGCTCCTCTCTCAATTGCACTCTACAAGACTGCCGTCTGGAAAAGTACCAGAAAATGTAGTGTTTAAGCCATAAGGCTACCTTAACCACCAATAAGTAAGAGCCAAAAGGGATTTTGGTCTTATACTTCAGCGCTAATGACGCATTGATACATCCTATTTGACTCAATCAGTAGTCCCCTCCTTTCAAGTCAAAATCATATTGTAAAATCATTTCCTAAGCATCAAACTCTATTGTTTACCACTATCAGGTAACTAAACTATGAAACTGAAAGTATATCTCTCTGGAGAAATCCACTCTGACTGGAGAACCCAGATAATCGAAGGCTGCAATAAGCAGGGACTGGAAATCTCTTTCTCCTCTGCGGTGACCAATCACGATGCCAGTGATGCAGCTGGCGATGGCCTTGGCGTGGAAGATAACTCCTTCTGGCGAGATCATAAGTCTGCCAAGGTCAACGCGATACGGATTAAACACCACATAGAAAATTGTGACCTGGCTGTTATCCGCTTTGGTGAAAAATATAAACAATGGAATGCAGCGTTCGATGCTGGATACTGCGCAGCGCTTGGTAAATCCTATATCACTCTACATGATGAATCACTGGTACATGCATTAAAAGAAGTTGATGGTGCTGCTCAAGCCTGGGCGCAAACACCGGACCAGGTTGTAGATATTCTTAAGTATTTAACCACTCAAGCTTAATAGCTTAAGGGCAGCTGGATATAGGGCTGCTCTTCTCAACTCTATTTACAATGGAAGGCCAGGCAGCTTTATTTTTCTAGTTCATACTCATTGTAACTATTTATTCGGTTCTTCACTTGCCTAACCACCTTAAATGGAACCAAAAACTATTTAGGCATTATTCAATTAAAGTCTGTATATACCAAACTCTCTCACAAAAAAGGCACATTCGTTTATACCTGCAAGAGTTTAGCTTTCATGGTGAAGAGCTGCTTTATACCGCTAACCAAAAGCCTGACAGTTAGAACCACTACTCACGACACGGGTATCAACTTCAGCTTTATGCTGAAAAAGTGCTACTATAGTGTTCAAAATTAGACCAATAGTTAACTTCCAGTCAGACTTGCAGGAGATGTACATGGCCGTTACAAAAGAAGTTGAGCAGGGACAAGCCGTTTACTCCAAACCCGTACTCTGGCTGTACGATCTTTGGGTTCTAGGGCTATCCAACCGCTTTATTTGGCAATGTCCCACTCCAGGCATTCTCAAGCACTTCAACCAGCACATAACGTCAAACCACTTGGATGTCGGTGTTGGAACAGGATATTTCCTCGATAAGTGCACCTTCCCCTCCGGTGATGTACGGCTGGGATTGATGGATTTGAACCAAAATAGTCTGGATGTTTCTGCTGCTAGAGTTGCACGGTACAGCCCACTTCAGTTTCGCTGTAATGTGCTGGATAAAATTGACTTAGTCACTGAAAAATTTGATTCCATTTCTCTGAACTATTTATTCCATTGTCTCCCAGGAAAACTGCCAGAAAAACTATCAGCCTTAGACCACGTTAGTGCACTACTTTCTGAATCCGGAGTTGTATTTGGTTCCACGATTTTATCAAAAGGTGTACCCAGGAACACTGCAGCAAAGAAATTAATGGCCATCTACAATAAAAAGGGAATTTTTTCCAATACCGAGGATTGCCAGGAAGACCTCGAAACTTACCTCGAAAGCAAGTTCAAAGAGTATCAAATAGAAGTAAAAGGCTGTGTGGCGCTATTTAGCGCTAAAGGAAAAATCTAATTAAAGTATTCTCTAGCGGCAGAGGAAGCCCTTATGATAAGTCAGCTACAAAAGCTACTTATTATTTTGGGCTTCCTATCTACAGTAATAACTCCCAGCTTAAGTTTTGCAGTCCACTTCAGTGCAATAGAAGGCAAGTTTGATTGCCCCAATATTCATAATTCTCATAACTGCGCGCGCTCTATAGAAAGTAAGCTGCTTGAAAATACGGGCCTTATCAAACGTAACAAACTTTTTTCTTTAATAGTAACCCTGAAAAATGGCACAACCAAAACTTATCAGGACTCCACTGAAGAAAATCCCCCAGGAGAAAAGTATACCTATTCGGCTCTCGAGTTCGTGGCTGATAGTTACTTATTGATATATAGACAGTTATGGGAATCCAGTGACTATATTCTTTTAAGTTTAAAGAATGGTGTCGAATACTCCCTGGAAGGCTATCCTCTCACCTCTCCAAATGGGCAATATATCCTGACAGTGGAGCAAGACCTGGATGCTGGCTTCAATGAAAACCTTCTAGAGCTCTATCTTTTAACTGTGAATGGCCTGACACCTGTTTACAGTATAAGGCCTGAGTCCTGGGGGCCATCATCTGTCAGCTGGGAAACAAACAATCAGGTAAAGTTTATAAAGAAACAATTTAACCCTAATTACAGCACTACCAAGAAGAGCCCACTTTTTTTTGAAGACAAAGCCCTACTCAGAATTGAGTCTGATAATCGTGTAATCTTTATCAATATCGACTCTTAACAACCCTCAAAGAATTATGCTTAACCGCTGACATCTGTCCCAATACGCCCTATTTCCAGTTTGGGCTAAAGGCTACCTGGTCTCGTACCCAATAACTTAGTCAAGTATCTTTACCTTAAAGATCTTGCCAAGCCTGGCGAGCAAATAGACCCTTAATGCCCGGTTGATTAACCGATATATTTCACTACAGTTGTGTATTCTGCTGTAAAGGGTCCAGTCGATAACAACATAAGGCAAAGTCGCTTGCCTACTTTTCACGCAAAAGAGGGTTACCCATGTCTATTGAGCGATTAAGAACACCCGAAGAGCGTTTTTCCCTGCTGCCCGGATTTCCCTATCAACCAAATTATATCGACAGTCTCGAAGGCTTCGATGCCATGCGTATGGCTTACATTGATGAAGGAGAGCCAGCGGCAGAAACAACTTTTCTGTGCCTGCACGGAGAACCCAGCTGGAGCTATCTTTATCGGAAAATGATTCCAGTATTTGTCGAAGCTGGGCATAGGGTTATTGCACCAGACCTCTTCGGGTTTGGGCGGTCCGATAAGCCGACAAACGAAGATACTTACACCTTTAACTTTCACCGCAATAGCTTGATGCGCCTGATTGAATACCTCGATCTGAGGAACATCACTTTGGTTTGCCAGGATTGGGGAGGGCTTCTAGGGCTCACACTCCCTATGGATATGCCAGGCAGGTTTACCCGATTATTGGTAATGAATACTGCTATAGCAGCAGGAGACGGAGCCTCGGAGGGATTCTACCATTGGCGCAACTTCTCAGTCGGAGTGCCAGAAATCCCTGTTGGCGGGTTGATAGCAAGCGATGCCCGATCTGAAGTCAACCTCTTCGATATAGTGGCTTATGATGCCCCCTATCCCGACAACAGGTACAAAGCCGGGGTGCGTCGCTTCCCATCGATTGTACCGGTCGATCCCGGCATGGAGGGTGTAGAACTTGGGCTTAGAGCTCGGGAATTCTGGTCCAAGGACTGGGACGGGGATAGTTTTATGGCGATTGGAATGAGAGACGCTGTGCTCGGTGAAAATGTAATGGAAATGCTAAGGAGTACCATCAAAAACTGCCCGGAACCACTCAAGATTGAAGAGGCCGGCCATTTTGTGCAGGAGTATGGCAAGGAGATTGCTGAAAGGGCCCTCGCCCACTTTAAACTTTCTTCACCAGTAACTACAAACTAAAATGTTTGATTGCAGCTGCCGGGCTTATACAGAGCCCGGTTTCTTATCATCTAAACATTCTAAAAGTAATCGGTAAGCGGCACATGAACCACATTATTCAACTTGCTTTGGCAGACTGGCATGATGCCCCCTCCATCAACTTCGGTGGGAAGTCCCATGAATCAGCAGCAGTGGCAAAGTCATGTCAGCGCCTACGAGAAAAGCTCTCAATCCAAGCGCGCTTATACCCGTAAGCACAACCTAAACTACAGCCAGTTCCCTACTGGTACCGCAAACTATCTGACAAACGCCTGTGTCTGATATCCCCGACTTTGTTCCCGTGGATATCAAGCCCCTACAGCCACTACGGGAAACCTGCGTGTATTAGAGCTCCCCAATGGCATAAAGCTGGTGATCAACAGTCCGATGTTGTTGGCGCAAACTCCTGGCCTTATGGACCTGTAAATACGATGTGGCTGCCGTTTAACACCAAGTCTGGTTTTACCGTCAGCCGATCGATTTTCTCAATCAGATTGATGGTATCGTGCTGTTGGTGGCTGATACGTTACACAAAGATCCGACACCCAGTCAGCTCTTTGTCTTTCGCAATAAAAAGGCCAATAAAATTCGTATGCTCTATTGTGAAGATAATAGATTTTGGCTCCTTTATAAGCGAAATGAGATTTGGAAAGGCTTACAGTCAGCTATTATTTCAATTCAAATAACTATAGCGCTCTCTCTTTGGTCGACGCTCTAAGCAATAAGAAGACCCTGAAGATCCCCAGGGGTTACTATTCAACAGTACAGAAGTTCGGGATGAAGGTTCTGTAGAGGAAAACGAGGCTGATGGCGACAAAGACCAGGACGATGTGGTTAGTATTGCGACACACAAGCGTCATAAAAAAACAAAGAAAATCTTTGCCGAGCAACTGCCAAGAAAAGAGGTGGTAATCCCCGCCTCAGAACAGGATAAAACCTGTGCGTGTGGCTGCCAAAAGAATCTCGTTTATTACGAACGTCATGAGCGCTTGAACTACATATCCCCAATATATGAGGTGATTGTCGAGTTGTCGGTGAAGGTTACCTGTCCCAAAGGCTGTGCAGGCCAAATAGTTATTGCTCCCAAGCCAAAGCATATCCTACCTAAGAATAAGTTTACCGAATCCGTTCTAGCCCACCTCATAGCCAGCAACCTTGATGATCGTCAGCCGTTCTATCACCTGGAAAAACAGTTTGAGACCCATGCCGGCTTTAGTTTCACCCATCAAACCATGGCTCATACTGTTATCGATTGTGCTACTCCCCTACAACCACTGATCAATTTGCTAAAAGATGACGTCATTGGCTAGGATATTGGGGCTTTGAATGCCACATCACTCCAAGTTCTTAATGAACCTGGCCGGCCAGCAAGCCGAAAATCTTATGCCTACTGTTTCCGAGGCGGTCCTCCGGGAAAGGAAGCTATCCTCTATGAATATAATGTCTCGGATCACAATAATGATGTAAATGACGGATTTGTCGGCTTTAAAGGCACGCTGCATTGTGATGCTGATCCATTTTTTGAGTTGTTATTTGAGCAGACAGCTGTAAACCCAAATCATTACAATGCACATGCCCGTCGAAAACTCAAATCCATAGCGAGAGCAGCGCAGGGGGGATGGACTGGCAAAACGGGCAATGCAGTTTTATAAGAAGCTCTATCGGGTTAAAAGGAAAGCCAAAGACAACCATCTATCATCGAAACAAAGGCATGAATTACGACAGCAAGAATACAAACCCATTATGACCTCCTTTAAATGCTGGCTGGATAAGCACCATTTACAAGTGCTATTCAAATTTCCTCTGGGTAATACAGTGAATTACTGCCTGAAATACTGGAATGGGCTTTGTGAATTCCTCAGCGATGACCACTTGGAAATCGATAACAATCTGACTGAGCCGGAAATCAAACCCTTTGTGATGGCACGTAAAAAATTCCTGTTTGCATCTTCGGTCAATGACGCTAGAGCACTATGCTCTGCACTTCAGTTTGATTCGCACTTCCAAGATCCACAGCCTTGCCCTTACCATCTTTATCGATTTCCGATACTCATTTTTGGGGTTTTCTGGCTGGGCCTTCAGGGGCCTAACTTGAATGTATCCATTGGCAAAAAAATGACTCTTTGTAAAACCTAATTTTCAAACGCTATGAATATACCCAGCCTAAATGCAGCCTGGAGTATCTGATTACGTCACATAATGAACATTATGTGTACACAAAAGACTTGGATCGGTGACGTTTATTTAAAATAGTTTTTTGCTACATCTGTGAATTATTGACTAGGGGGCATTTCTTGATGAAACCATTCCCATTAAGGCCACTCCGCAAATATCACTGAGATGAAACTTATTTTATTTATATTTGTTACAGCATTAATATTGAACAAATAATAACTGCTAAAAGACTATGGCATGTGATTTATAGCCAGACCGCATTCTTGTGCCTTTCCTTACATTTACCTCTTCCTAATTGTTAGTCATTCATTTATATTAATTACTTCAAGTCACAAATATTAACTAACGCTACAAAGTAGCTTTGCATCTTTAATAATCCTTATCTTTTCATTAGGCACTATTAAGGATAAATAGCCAAACCTATCAAAGGGAAAACTATGAAAGCTTTAACTATTTTTTCGCTGTCTATTTTAGCGACGGCATCTGCCGCCTCTTATGCAAATAACTTCTCTGTTAATGTGGTTCAACAACAGTTCGATTGTGCGAACACACCAATTACCTCTCCCCCTGGAGCTAATGTGATAAGGCTTGATTTTCTCCAGAATGAAATGCAGGCACTTCTTGCAGGTGGAACTAGCCAAACAACCATAAAAAAATCTTGTGAGGTCGACTATAAAATAACTCCATTCCCAGGGTACAAGATTGCAGCAATCGAGTTCTCAACAGCTGGCAACTATCTCACTAGCCCTAATTCCATCAATGCAGCCAGAGTGAGAAATCGTGTTAACAATCAAAACCAAACTTTTTCAGACCAAAAATCCTGGTTTGGTGCCGGAGAAATAAAAAGCGACAGTTTTGACAATGTTATCGCAACTACAACTTCAGGTTTAGGCCAGTGTGGTCAATCAGTTTTCGTAGAGACTGATCTGTATAGTGAAATAACTTACCGACCAGTTAGCGATGCTTCTCCAGCTATCACAAACCTCGACCAAGGTAATGGCACCTTTAAGTTAGCAACAGTTGTCTGTGTTCCATGTTTTTAAATGAGGTTCTTCGTAGAATAGTGTGAAAATCCAATATAATTGGTCATGTATTCATCGAAACTGCCAGTTACATCAGGATAAGCAGCCCATTCAGATTGAAGACCACTACTCGCAACTCTTAGGTGTTCAATCTGAATGGAATATGAGTGATGTCGATCTTGATATCGCCGGTGAGTAGGTAGAAGTGAAATTGGATACAGTGGAAGGCTTTTTGCAGTGATGTTGGCCACTGTTTGCCCGGTGCGACCATTGTCCTCGACCGCTTTCATATTCGCCTGCACCTCAACAAGGCAGTTGATCAAGCGAGCAGGGGGATTTACTGAAAAAAGGTGACAAGCGTTTATCTAGAAGTAAATATTTTTTGTTGACCAACTCCGAGTAGTGTAAGCGAAAAATTGACGGAAAAAAATTATGCATTTAAAGGACCCTGTCCTGGAAGTAGCGCGCACCTGTTTGATCATAGACCTATTTCGCAATTTTTGGCAATGTATGAGCAGAATTACAACCGAGAGGTTCTTTGAGCGCTGGTAAAGCTGGGCGATACGCAGGGGAATGAATCCGATAAATAAGGTTGCACAAATTCTGAAATGGCACTTGTCCAACCTGCTGACCTACTTTTAGGATCCAATTAGTAACGGTGTTGCGAAGGGGCTGAATTCGAAAATCCAAGGTATAAAATTCAGAGAGAGGAGCTTCTGGTCATTCGAGAGTTTTAGAAATAGCATCCTTTTTTCTATAGAAAGCTGGATATGACAACTCAATTATTCACACAATTCTAAGAATCACCTTAAATAGATAAGGTGTAAAAATTAGGCTAATTGCTATGAGTAGCGGTAAGTAACCTATACCGCCACGTCATCATGCTCTGGACTGAAAGCCGAAGACAAAGTTTAACAATAGAGACATATATTATTCAGCGATTTACTAGAAGCTTATTTGAAAAGAAGGATTTGGTATGTTGGAGAATACTAACCGGCACCGACTATCGCCGAAAAAATTGATCGCCTTTATTGCAATATTGTGTTTTACATCCGTACCGAATGCACAAGAAGCATTGAAAGAGGTAAATTATGCAGTAATACTGCAAAACCAACAGTTTGATTGTCAGTTTACTGATATCATCATTGATAACGATGCAGAGGGATTCCCCTATATGCACGTAAACTTCACTGACGAATTAAAGAGTGTTGGAGTTACTGATAAGAAAAGTTGTGAATTAGACTTCTTTGTCTTGATCTTGCCTACAAAAAACAACATTCGTCTGAAGTCATTGCAGTTTAGTGTCAAAGGAAACTACCTCGTTAAAAGTAGTTCGATTGCTGCAGCTCGGGTCAGGCTTAGATACAACAACAGTTCGCTCAGCCAATCTGAACAACTTATCGTGATAGCTCCAGAGAATGAAATACGAGAAGAATCATTTGACTTGGATGTCACTCTAGCAACCAAACATCCACCAAGCGATAGTCCAGATGAGGACGATTGCGGCAAACCTGTCTCTATTGAGGCTAGTATATATTCAGAGTTTCAATATGCCCCCGACTCACCGGGTTTTATTCAAATAAACGAAGCTTTTGTGGATCACTCAAGAATGACTTTTGAAGAATGCGACCCCACCCCACCTTTACAATCCTGATGTATTAATAGACGGAGACTTATTATGCTTAAAGCCTATATAATGTATGTAACACTTGTAATATCGCTGATCTGTTTTAATTTAGGGGCCGTGAATGCCAGCGTAGCATACGACAATCAATATAACCAAAGGGGTTCAGACCCCTACAATATTGAACTGATTGCCCAGGAGGGCGATTGCGTAAATAGCAATATAGAGATAAAACAAAGAGCTCCGGGCGAAGGTGATTTGATAAGGATTGATTTCACCAATAAAGAAATGCAAGCAGCCATATCCGACGCCGATTATGCTAATGAAAAATATTTTGATGAAAAAAATTGCTACCTCAAATATAAAATTGTCGTTGACGATCAATCTCAGCTTACGAATGCGGGGTTTTCAGCTGCTGGCTCATTTGTAATTACAAAGTATGGATTTTTGCTATCACAGGTAAGGCATGAATTTCCAGATCAGTATTTTTCTGTCAATGATTCAGCAATCTATGAAGGACATGAATTCTCTGATTACCCCTATAGCGATTCGTTCGACAACCAAATGGTTGATATCAAGCAACATCTTGATAACAGTCAATGCGGCGGAGAGTTCACTATCGAAACCAACCTGCGCACCTTTGTCGCAATTACCCATTTTGATCAGGGGCCTAATTTAATTGACTTCGATCAAGCCCAAGGGGTTTATGATTTATGGAATCTTCATGTCGATCCGTGTAATATCAGTGAAGATTAATAGAGGCTGTTTCATAACTTGCAATCGGCTATTCTCGCACACTCATAGAGTAAAAAGACGGGTGGTTGTGAGCCGATTCAAGTCAGAGTTGACCGACGACCAGTGGAAATTTGAACCCTGCATTCCCCAGCTAAAACGTAGGAAGGGAGGCCCAAAGCCCATTGATAGCCGAGCATGTATTGAGGGTGTCTTATGGGTTTTGCGCTTAGGCCGTATATAAACCAGCAAGTAGTCTGTAGTGGTCTACTAAACCCGGACACCAATTTAGGCGGTAAAGTTGCCACCGAAAATAGAGGCGTTCAATGAGTAGACAACGTCGATCCTTTTCTCCTGAATTTAAATTAGATGCTGCTCGTTTGGTAGTAGATCAAGGTTACTCAATAGCTGAATCGGCCCACTCACTGGATGTTGGTACAACGGCCCCGCCGTTGGATGAAGCAGCTAGAGTCAGAGCGTGGGGGTAACGCACCTGTAAATAGTACACTTACCACTGAGCAACAGGAAATTCAGGAGCTTGAAGTCCGTATCAATCGCCTAGAAAGGGAGAAAGAGATACTAAAAAAGGTTACCGCTCTTTTGATGTCCGACGAGATGAATTGTACGCGCTGATAGACCGATTAAGTGAGCATGAGTCCGTAGAACAGGTCTGTAAAGCGTTTGGAATACCTCGATTATGCTACTACGAATACAGGAAACGGAAGGATGTCGTTGATACGCCCAGAATGCAGCTTCGCTCCAAAATCAGTGAGCTCTTTGAGCACAGCCGTAGCTCTGCAGGTAGTCGTACAATCGTAGGTTTACTTTATGAGCAGGGAATTCCAATCGGACGCTTTAAAGCCCGAAGGCTAATGTATGAGGCCGGCTTGGTTTGTAAGTAACCTGGCCCATAGATATAAGAAAGCAACAGTCGAGCATTTAGATATACCGAATAAATTTGATCGTCGATTTAATGTAGAAAAACCCAATCAAGTTTGGTGTGGTGATATCACCTATATCTGGGCTGGTTCGAGCTGGTGTTACCTGGCTACCATTCTGCTTTTCACCGGTATTGCCATGAAAAGCCAATCACACTGGTGTAGTGGCTATAGCACTCTCGGCAGCTATTAAGCGGCGCATTGACTTGCTTCCGCTAATCAAGCATCTGGAGATGCTGTGATATTCCAGTGAGTCCAAATCAACACAGCCTACAATCCGGAATAATCACCCATTTATTTCAAGTGTAAAGTCCTTTTCCAGCGCATTTCTATCCCAGGCAGCACTGTTAGCTGCTGCCTCATAGGTACTTTGTAGAAATTCAAGCAACAACTCATCTGGCGATTCAGCCCTTCTTACCTCATCATAAGGAAGTATGAACTCTCCCAATTTCTCAGAGTAGAAAGCTGAGGAGGGTTTAATTTTTTGACTAGAAAAGTTTTCTGCTGAGGGGTAGCAATAAGAATAAAAAGATGCACTTTCAACACCACCTCCCCCGGGCCAAAAACCTGCACTACTCACCTCATGGGAGTAGGCCTCACGAGCAACCCAGTCGGGGAAATGAGGAACTCCACCCGGATGTGGCGGAGCTTCCCTTCCTGAGAAGCGGGTTACCGCCATATCAAAACTCCCCCAGAAAAAATGAACAGGGCTGCACTTACCAATAAACCGAGATCGGAATTCCTTAAACACTCGATCCATCTGTACCAGGGCCCGCCAGAAGCGAGTGGCATATTCCCGGTCATAATGGCAGTGCTTTTCATCCCCTTCAAAGGGGACTCCATCAGTGACTTCACTAGGGGTGGTAAAAATTGCTACTGGAAGTCCAAGGTCTTTCATTGAGTGCATTATCTTTCGATAAAAAGCAGCAACAGATTGCGGTTTCAAAGGTATAGAGCGGCTATTACCGTCTGAGACTACAATCAATAATTGATGGTCGACGAAGTCAAACTCTATAGTAAAAGCCTTACCATTGTATGGAATCAGCGAAGTATCCAACCCCTTTGCTGTTACATACAGTGGCACATGCCAGGAATGATTGGTCCATGGGGTCTGCACCAAGCGAATTTTTCCTACTATTTGGGTCCACATATGTAAAGTTGATGCCGTTTCTGACCATTGCGCAAATGAAATGTCGGGCCAATCCGTGCTTTTAGAGCGATTGACAGGATTCTTCACGAATTTGTCCTCTTGAAAATCCAAGTTTTATCTTAGTTCTGAAGTTACTTTATAGACCCGGCAGAGAATATTGGCAGAACCAGGCAGATTTCATGGACAATAGATATGCTTGAGTATTGTCACTTCTTACAACGATGCAAATAGAAGGATTGCCATCAAATAAAGTAAGACTACGATAGACGCCCCTATAATCGTCGTTTTTGTCTTTACCTCTTCCCCTCCAGAGAGCCAAAAACTAAATACCCTCGTCACAATCGGCATTGCCACCCAAGTCAGGACTGAAACACTAATAAGACTAGAAACAAAAAGTGACATTGCTGACTTCCAATTTTCCATTAAAGGCAGAATCCAAATTGAGATCAGCATAATAATTGGGTAGAGCGCGAGAATAATGAGCATCGCCATTTTCCATTGGGGAGGCAACGCACTATTTTTTATACCTCTGGCATGGGCAAGCCAATCCTCAAAACCTCTCCCAATTTTTTTATATTGTACGCGCTCTAGAAAAGACTCTGCTTCCTCCATAAGCACTTTGTGGATGGGAGATGACAACCAAAGATTGAGGTTTTCCTCGGAATCAAATCGAATAATAATTACCCAGTCATCCTGTAACCCCTTAATGGGTTTTAGAAGTTCTCTTCCAAGAAATCCTGGATGACTTTCTGCAGCCTCCCCAATCTTCCCAAGCCACTTTTTATAGCCCCGAATACGGTCAGGTTTAACACGCTCAAAGACCACAATAGTGGCTGGAACAGTCATCTGCTTGGTATTAACAATCACTTGCTGCTGTATTTTTGCTCCAAACTCCTCTTCACAGGCAGACAAGACTGATCGTAAGTCAGCTTTCTTTAAAAAAATATTTAACTGTTCCACAGCCTCGAACTGAAATAGTTGGACCCACTCTTCTTGAACACCTACGATAGGCTCAATCAGGCTTGCTTCAATAAGCCCATCACAATGAAGAGCTATATCAGAAAACTTTTCATGCCATAGGCAGTAGTCACAGTTTCTGCAGGCAGGAACCTTTTGGGACAGGATTACGCTGGCATTCGATTTAAAGTTGGCCACCAACCAGTTACCAAGATATTCAAGGAAATATGGGGTAAATCACAACTTTCCGGGTACCTGTCGTCTAATCAGGTGTCCATTATTCAACAATCGATAAACTTATTCAGCTCAAGGAATTGTGACGCAAGGATAAGGGTAAGCAAAATGGGCAATATTGCCAAGGCTAAAGAGCCATGCGATAAGAGTCCTCTAACGGCCAAGAAGTCTTAAATGAATACAGCCAGACGTCTTACATTCATCATAAAGCTGTTCTAGATAAGTATGTCTCTTAAGCAAAAAATCATCTCGTAAATAAACGCCACAAGAACTCTGTGGCGTTTGTGATCTGCAGACTCACGCTGGTCTTTTATTAGAATTTAATTGGGTAGATTCTCCCCCACTAAGAGCACCTTACCATTGCGTTCTCCCGCCGCCGCAACTCTTACGGCCTCTTTGATATCCTTGACTGGATAGGTCTCATGAACAGGAGCGGATAATTTTCCTTCTGCCACTAGCCCAGTAATAGTTCCAAACACTTCTTTCTGTCGCTCCGGAGAGGCGGTAGCAAACCACTTGGCCAGCCAGAAGCCCCGTACGGTGATATCTTTGAATATAATAATGCCTGGAGCCAGCAGGCAAGGCTCACCACTGAGAGCACCATAGTTCACCAACGTAGCACCTTCACAAAGCGCCTCACCCAGGCGGGCGGTCGCCATCCCGCCAACAGCATCAATTCCCAACCGGATCTTAGCCCCATCGGTGGCAGCTTCCACTCTTTGCGCAAGACTCTTTCCATCAACCTCGCCGTCTACCAATACCACATCTGCGCCCGCAGCAAGTAATGGCTCCACCAGGGAGGCCCGGCGTACAACATTCACTACTTTAAGACCTCGGAGCTTCGCCAATGAGGTGAGATAAGACCCTACACCAGAATTGGCGGCGTTCTGGATCACCCAGTCCCCTTCTTTGAGGTCAACAAACTCGCTCAACAAAAGATAAGCAGTAGGTGGGTTGATGGTGATCATGGATAGCTGCACAGGATCTACATCATTGGGCAGCGGGATTAGTCCTTTGGCATCTGCAACCATATGCGTAGCCCAGGTACCACTTCCCACCGGCAGAAGAACAGTCTGGCCAATTGCAGGGCCACTCACATTAGGTCCTTGCTTAATCACTTTCGCAATACCCTCGTTGCCGCCAATAGCCGGTAACGGCGGCAGCATGCCATATTGCCCAGTTAAAGTGAGGACATCAGAGGGGTTGATTGGCGCAGCCAGCATTTCCAACAGAACCTGGCCATCCTCTAATTCGGGCACATCAAATGAAACAGCTTCAATTACATCCTGTGGCACTGGGCCACGTTCACGATATTCCGCTTTCAGCATGTCGCCGTATCCTTTTTTTACTGATATTTTCTCTGGTGGTTCAGGGTGATGGCTATCACCAAGCCTGTTGGCAGTCTACTTACTAATGCCAATTGTTCAAGGATATCGAGACTGTGAATAAGAGAAAGCTAGAGCTACTCTACATAATTGGAATCCCAGAGAGTGCATAAACATTGTTCACATTAAAAAGGTTAATATTTACCTATCAACTCCATACCTCTAAATTCTTGCCGAAATGTAAAACGAGAACTTATTGAACAGAGAATTAGCCTCACAATTTTCAATAGGTGGGATAAAATAATGATTCATTGGGACATACTGACTCAGTAAAAGTACTGCTAAAGCCCATCCCACCTTAAATTTCAGCAATAGTGGACACGATATCCAATCTGCTGTTATCGAACAGGTTACCAAGAAATCCTTTGTAGAATATTTGAACGAAAATATCTTTGGACCTCTGCAAATGGATCACACTCAGGTAACTAACCTTTTATCCAGGCCCCACCCTCAAGGCTACTAGGCTTTGATGGCTCAGATCTAATTGATCTGATTTATTAGGATGTTGCCAGTCTAGCGGGCACCAGTGCGGTACAAACTTAAACAAACCCACTAAAAGTGCGATGATATTGCCAATAGCACAGAAATAAATAATGCTAGCAGTCCATTCGCTATCCTGTCATTGAAAAAATAAATGACAAATGTCGTAAGGATTGAGTGACACCGGTGACTTACTTATGCGAAGCTAGCAACCAATACTCCTTGTAATTTATCTTTACAGCAGCACAGGATAGGTGCTCTTAGGAGGATTACGTTGATCAAAAAAACCGCTTTAACAGTGGGCACACTGTTATTACTTTTAGGCCTCTCCTGCGTCGTTTGGGTCATTACTGTTCCCCCGCTTCCCGAAGCTATAGAACAACGCCTGCAACGAACCCTAAACCAACCACTGCCCCATCTGGCGTCAGACGACAGCGGCTTCGTACGCTCCGGGGACATCAATATCTGGTATCAACTCAAAGCCCCTGCGGAACAACCTGTCCGTGGGACTGTTCTATTAATCAATGGACTGGGCTCCTCTTCATTATATTGGCCACCCAAAGTCTATGAACCCCTGCTCGCCGCGGGCTACCAAGTGTTACTCACAGACAACCGTGGTTGCGGTGCTTCCAGCCGCGTTCATAACTGGAGTAAAGAGGCCGCTTATGATCTCAGCGACATGATGCAGGATAATATTGAGGTTATGAATACCCTGGGAATTCAGCAGGCCCATGTGATGGGGGCCTCTATGGGCGGAATGATTGCCCAGGAAATGGCTCTGCAACACCCTGCCCGTCTGAAAAGCCTCAGTTCAATTATGTCTTCAGGCTACGTAAATGATCCCGAACTCCCCGTGGAGCACGCATTTAAATACAGTGTGCTTCGGTTATTCCTGCGCTACGGGCTAAGTGGCTCAGAGGAAGGCATGGTTAGGCTTATGGCCAGCACCTATCACTTTCTCCAGGGACAGGGAGGCTTTGACGTGGAGCATATCACTCGCACCACCCTTTACGAGTTACGTCACAGGAAGGGATTTGACCCCCAACTACCCACTCAACAGGCCACTGCTATCTCTCTCTCGGGTTCGCGATTGCAGCGTCTTGAAAAACTGGAAGTCCCTACACTTGTTATCCATGGCGATAAAGATCCACTCTTGGATATCGCTCATGCCAAAAAATATGCTGCGCGTATTCCAAATGTAAAAACGCTGTGGGTGGATGGTATGGGGCATGCCATGGCGCCGGTATATGTGGAGACATGGATGGAGGAGGTTCTAGAATTCCTGGACACCAACAATTGATGCAAAGGAAAGCAAAGTTACAGCTGTTTCTTCAATTATGAATGGACCGAATTCGCTGTTTCAATTCGTGAAGTACCGTACAGAAATAGATTAGCTCCCTTAATAGCAGCCTTAATAGCAGCCTTAGGTCTGAATACAATATAGGATTCTACCAGATTACCCGCAACCGACCTGGCTGTAACGGCCCCAGCACTTTAAGTCCTGATCCATCAGGGTAACCGGCTTACCATCTTTTCCAGCCAAATCCACTGTCACAGGCTCCCCCATCCTTTCACCAATTACAATGGACCACTGTGTATTTGGCCTTTCACTCCAGTCGATCAGAAAAACCAAAGTAGGAACCAGCGCAAAGCATTTCTGGGTTGCGTTATAGAGCAGGTGGTGCGCACCGGGTTTGATTGGGATCTTAACCAGAATGTCAGCTTCTTCCAGGGTATTTCATCTTTGGGTAAGAATATTTCTGGAACCTTGCAGGGTCTCTTGCAATGAATCAAACCGATTTACTCCTCTTAATGCATCACAAACAATAAGCAGGCTCCAGCGATCCCCAATTACAGAAAGCGCCTCTTCAATCACGCATTGAAAAGCGGATTTCTTCTCTCTCGTAACAGTCCTGTGATAACCCAGGGCGCCATAGCCTCAGAGGAAGTTTCACTACAAAACTTTCCTGTGTCTCCCCGATTGGTCCATATAAAACCAAAAAATTATTGTGATATACCTTCCACTTTCAATAAGTTTAGTTGTATTTTGGAACTTATAACCATTAAATTAGTTCCAAAATGCAACCTATGAGACAGATGATGCGATCCAAACCCACTGTTTTGTGCTCTTCCACAGAGGGGTCTTTACATGACCTCAAAAAAATACGCAGAAGCAAATCATATATCGAATTTACCAAGGCCTTTTAATTAAGCCTGTAACGCCAAGGGTGGTATGGATGGATATTCCTGTGAAAATTTTGACCAAAATATTTTCGATTTCACTCAACATAAAGAAGATCACTCCCCTTTTACTAGCTTGTATGCTTCTTGCTGCCTGTGGGGGTGGAGGTGGTGAGCCCACTCCTGATTTAGACAACCCTACTAACCCAGAACCACAGCCGGAACCACAGCCAGAACCGGAACCAGAACCGGAACCAGAACCGGAACCAGAACCGGAACCAGAACCAGAACCAGAACCAGAACCGGAACCGGAACCAGAACCAGAACCGGAGCCAGACCCGAGAGACGATAACTATATTCATGAGTTATCGCAGTTAGAAAAACAGGCTTTACTGGATGCACATAATGACTACCGCTCTAAGTGTGCCAGTGGAGAAGGTAGCGGAATGAACGGACCAGAATCAGCCTCAGACATGATCAAAGTTTTTTGGGACCCTGCGCTTGAAGAAATGGCCAAACAACGAGCGCTCAGTTGTTACAATGGTCATTACGGGGGGCCTCAAGGTATTCGAGATGCCTATGATTCGGTTAGACATTTAACCTCCTACAATAGTGAGAGTTTGGCAGGTGGAAAATATGCCACAGAAAATATTGCTCTCTTTACACACAACCCTCCTGCTTCCAACTACGACATTTCAACCTGGAAAGGTGCAGTGTTTGATTGGTATCACGAAAATACTAGTTATGATTGGGAAACCAATGCTTGTTATGGTGAACATTGTGGTCATTGGGCTCAAGTTTGTAATAATGAAACTCGATATATCGGTTGCGCTGTCGCCAACTGCAATACCGGAATAGCTGGTACTGGGAACCCAAACTATGAAGATGGCGCCATACAGGTTGTGTGTACATACTGGCCAGAAAGGGATGCATCTAAAAAACCATTTAATGAGGACCCAATTGGATTATGCGGAAAATGTAGGGCAAATTTTGATACCAACCAATGCCATGAAAATTTGTGTGTTGGGGGCAAGAGCAGTGAATTTTTGTCAAGCGGCCAAATTCAAGATGAACCTGATCAATGCCACGATGGATTAGGTCGATATGAAAAGCTTTGTAATAAAAGTGATGACATTACCCCGCCTTCTGATGTAACAGGCATCACTTATGAAATTTTGAACGGCGCTGTACACCTTAAATGGGAGAACTCACAGGATGATTATGGAATCGGCCATTATGCAATATATAGGCAGCTTCCAAATTTAAATGGTTACGAAGGTCGAACCTGGAAACCCGAGTTTATAGATGAAAATATCCCCGAAGGTATTTCTGAAATTGATTACTATATCAAAGCCATTGATCTAGCAGAGAATAGTTCTGACTTTTCAGTTATTAAGGTTTTCTTAGACTAGGATACCTTAAATGTAGTAGTTCATACCTGAGCTGACAGTTACCGGTTTTTCAAAAGATGTTCTGTCAGGCCAAGCCTGGACTACTACGACTCATATCCCATAATAGTCAGTACCTCCTTTGGCCCGAAAAGTGCCTCGTATTAAACAGAGTAAGCGTTTCGTATCGCTACCTTGTATCGAAGTTCCGTATAATCGGGGCTTACTTAAGCCCCTAATCCAGTTGCAGGATCGACTGTTTACTCGTTACCATCTGCCATCACTAGCGTGTGCTCATTCAACTGGCACGTTCCAATTTACAATTTCCGGACATTACTCTCGGGAAAATGAAGTAGCCTTATCGATGGTTAGTTATACCCTGATAAAACATACCCATGTTTTTGCCGCAGTTCTGAGTATCACTCTCTTTCTACTACGTACCAGCCTGGATCTCAGCAGAAATACTGCATGGCGGCAAACTCCATTGCGCTGGATACCCCATGTGAATGACACTGTTCTGCTAAGTGCAGCTATCGCGCTGGTAGTTATCGGCAGCTGGAATCCGGCCATTTACCATTGGCTTGCAGTGAAAATAGCCTTGGTATTTGGTTATATAATCGCCGGTTTTTTTGCTTTAAAGCAGTCTTCTACGCAGCGTACCCGTATTATTGCGATTGTTCTGGCAGTAGTGCAGGCCGCTTTAATTTTCTATTTGGCAATAAACAAGCCTTCCCTCTAAATAATCTTTCCTGCCGGGTACACGTCTCCCGGCAGATAGCAATCTTGTAACCCCATGCTATGCAGTAGAAGCAGTGGCAATTATCAACCAGTTCAATCAGGTTACCCGCAACCGACCTGGCGAGAACAGCCCCTAGTACGTTAAGTCCAAGTCCAACAGGGAAACCGGCTCACCATCATTTCCAACCAAATCCACTGTCACAGGCTCCCCAGTCCTTTTATCAATGACACGGGCCCACCGTGTATTTGGCTTTTCAGACCAGCGGGCACTCCAGTCGATCAGAGAAACCAAAGTAGGAACCAGCGCAAAGCACTTCGGGGTTGCGTTATAGAGCATGCGGCGCGCTCCGGGTTTGATTGGGATCTTAACCAGAATGCCAGCTTCTTCCAGGGTATTTAATCTTTGGGTAAGAATATTTCTGGAAATTTGCAGGCTCTCCTGCAGTGAGTCAAACCGGTTCACCCCTCTCAGTACGTCGCGAACAATAAGCAGACTCCAGCGATCCCCAATTACAGAAAGCGCCTCTTCGATCGCACATTGAACAGCGGGTTTCTTCTCTCTCATAACAGTCCTGTAGTAGCCCAGGGCGCCATAGTCTCATAGGAAGTTTCATTACAAAACTCTCCCGAACCTCTCAATAGGCTCAGATATAACTAAAAGTTATTGCTTGATACGCTTTCACTATTAACAATTTAGTTGCATTTTAGAACTTATTGGCGCTTAATAAGTTCCATAATGCAACCTAATGGACAGATAATGCGATTCAAACCTATTGTTTTGTGCTCTTTTATCGAGGGGACCTTAACTAACCACGAAAAACAGAAGCTGGAGTTCACCATTAATCTGGCTTATCAGGATCATATGAACCCACGTGTAGCACCCAGGGTTGTATGGATGGAAGTGCCAGTTAATCAGGCATTTATGGAGGGTAAGCAATCGTCAGCGGCCACCTTTATGGCCCCCCTACCCGATGGAACTACCAATACTTTACGGCACTCATTTTTATACAGGCTGCTTGACCAGTGGTGTTCAGTAACAGGAAGAGATACATACGAGGTCGTCATTACAGCCCCGGACCATTCGCTCAGCAAAGAATTCCTAAGCACAAATCGCAAGCGCATGTCTCCGCTAAGGCAAATAGCATTTATTGGCAAGACACTAATACGCTTAGTGAAATCCAAAAGCGCCTCGGGGCAATTCAAAACACACATCAACTTATAGGAGATAAAAATGCCCCTATACACAATTTCCACTAAACGGCCACTATTGGACTCTGATCAACAGGCATTGGTATCCGCAATTACCGAAGCACACTGCTCCATTACCGGCGCACCTGCACAATTCGTACAAGTTGTATTCAGCCGAGGCGTTCACCTGCGCTCAAGAAACATTGTCCATATCCTGGGTTCCATTCGCTCAGGCCGTAGCGATAAAATCAAGTCAGAGTTGGCCAGTGCCTTTGTTAACTCAGCTTCCCAGATTTTGTGCTGCCCCCGCTCTCGCTGCTCGGTAGACCTTGTTGATGTTCCCGCAAGCTGGGTTATCGAGGGAGGCGCTGTGATGCCGGAGCCCGGGCAAGAGCAAGAGTGGCTTGCCCGACAACTGGGCTAGGCCTGAGCTGACTTTCACACACCCTAGAATAATGAATAACACAATGCTGCCAGGCGCTAGCCCGCAGACAGGGAGTCATACTATGTCCACCTCAACCTTGAAAGACATCGAGGCTCTGGAAGCCTACCTTGGAACAGACAAGCAACCAGAAGGCTATGATTTTACTCACCTTAAAGAGATCTCGGAAAAGTTTACTGGCAACACCTTTGATGCATTAATGGCATCCTGTGAACGCTACTCTCAGCAAACTGCAGTTTCTTTCTTTCTCACTGGGCATGATTATGAAAAACCGGTAAAAATCAGCTATCAAATGCTGGCCGAGCGCATCATTCAAACAGCTAACTTATTTAGAAGTATTGGTATTGAAGAAACCGATACCGTAGCCTACATACTGCCAAACCTGCCCGAAACACACTATGTTTTATGGGGGGCAGAAGCATCAGCCAGAGTATTGGCAATCAATCCCTTGCTGGAAGCCAAACAGATAAAAGAGCTGTTGCAGCATAGCCAAGCAAAAGCAATTGTCACCCTGAGCCCTTTCCCCGGCACCGATCTTTTCGAAAAAATTGAGAGTATCTTGACCGACCTGCCGGGAGTTAAAAGCATTCTCCATGTAGATCCCGCCTATCACGCCCGCGGGTTTAAAAGTTTTGCAGCTAAAATCATACAATATCAATACCGCAGACAATTGAAGTCGCTGGAGGGAAAACAACGAATACAATTTCAAGCGGCCATAAAAAAACAGAATTCCAACCGTTTGAATTTCAAACGCAGCATTAATAGTGATGATATTGCCTCCCTTTTTTGTACCGGAGGTACAACAGGCTTACCCAAAATTGCAACACATACCCACGGTAATGAATTAGCCAACGCGAAAAGTATTAGCCTCGTCGCAGGCGATATTATGAATCCAGGAAAGGTGATTCTTTGCGGACTGCCGTTGTTTCATGTAAATGCAGCAATAGTGACTGGACTTGCAGCCTTTATCAATGGCTGTGAAGTTGTATTAATGACTCCCCAAGGCTACAGGGGAGAAGGTGTGTTTACCAATTTTTGGAGGATCATCGAGCTATATCGAGTGAACAGTTTTAGCGCTGTACCTACAGTTTATTCCACCCTACTCCAACAGCCAGTAAACCAATGCGATATATCCTCCCTGCAGATGGCCCTGTGCGGTGCAGCCCCTATGCCCGTAGAAGTATTTAATGCTTTTGAGCGAATAACTGGTGTACAGATTGTCGAGGGGTATGGCTTAACGGAGGGCACCTGTGCCAGCAGCATTACTCCCCCATATGGAACCAAAAAGGTGGGTTCTATAGGGCTACGTTTACCGCAGCAAATGATGCAAAGTGCGCAGCTGGATGAACAAGGGAATTTCACCCGTTATAGCCGGACAAATGAAATCGGGAGCCTGATTATTTACGGTGACAATGTATTTAATGGGTATCTCAATCCTGAGCACAACAGGGGGATTTGGGTCCACGATGACCAGGGGCGCCGCTGGTTAAATACCGGAGACCTGGGCAGGCAGGATGAAGATGGGTACTTTTGGCTCACCGGCCGCAAGAAGGAATTAATTGTGCGCGGCGGGCATAATATTGAACCCAAGCTGATCGAAGAAATCTTTTGTCAGCACCCATCTGTTGCCATGGTGGCAGCGGTAGGTACTCCTGATGCTTATGCGGGAGAAATCCCCGTCGCCTATGTCATGTTATCGGATGATGCCGCCGATTCTCTCACAACCCAAGAGAATGAGATTGTAATGAATTCCTCTGCCCAAACCCTACTGGAAGAAATTACCAGTTACGCCAGGGAGAACATTACTGAACGCGCAGCTATTCCAAAGAAAATTGTACTGCGCACAGTGCTCCCCACTACAGCAGTTGGCAAAATATTCAAACCTGCACTAGAGATGGAAGAAATCCGCTTATGTGTTGAGGGTATTATCAGGCAGCTCAACCAGGATACAGATATTGCCACTGCTGATACTGAGGTAAAAGTAGAGCAGGATAAAACACTTGGAACTATTGCCAGGGTCTCCACTCAGGGAAATTCAAATCTCCAGAACCATCTCTCTGAACAGCTCGCTCCATATACATTTAAATACGAAATCGTCTAACATTTCAATAAAATGGAGGGACTTTCAATAGATAGTCCCTCTTTCCATTCACTAAAATAGAATTTAGAAATATTGGAATAGGGTCTTGCTTATCCAGTAAGAACTATCAATGATATTGAGCAAAATTAATTACTTTATTTTTTGTGGTTATTATCATTTCTACTGGACATAAATCTTTTACAGATGCTAATAATGTAAACTCTTATTTTCTATCCCACACCTCATGGTCAATCCCTTTAATATCATACTTGCTGGCATCAAAAACTGGCTCCTTAATTCCTCGATTTAATTGCTCTTCATAGTCCGCTAGAACTTTGAATGCAATGCCTGAAAGCAAAATAATAGCCAGGATATTTGTCGAAGCCATAAATCCCATTGACACATCAGCCATGCGCCAAAGCAAGGTAAAATTCTCGGCACTGCCGCTGAAAGAAACCCAGGCACCAAAGAGGATAAATATCAGGAAAACAATGCGATAACAGAATATAGAGGTGCGCGTGTGGTAAAGATAAAAAATATTGGTTTCACCATAATAGTAATTACCAATAATCGAAGTGAACGCAAAGAACAGCAGCGCAAAGGCAATAAATCCGCTTCCCCAGGAGCCCACCTCACTAGCTAACGAGTCCTGGGCCAGCTTTACTCCTTCGACATTCCCCACCATATAAACATCGGCAACCAGAATAATCGCCGCCGTACAGCTACAAATCACAATGGTATCCAGGAATACCGAAGCCATTTGCACATAACCCTGCACCAATGGATGCTTTACATCGGCGGCAGCACCAACATTTGGCGAAGACCCCAACCCGGCCTCATTGGCAAATAATCCGCGCTTAATACCATTGGAAACCACTGCCCCCAGTACACCTGCGCCAGCCTCAGTCAGTCCGAAAGCACTTTTCAAAATAGTGGCGAGTACTTTTGGTAACTCGGCAATATTGACGATCAAGATTGCCAGAGCCACTAACAGATAGGCGATCGCCATAAAGGGCACTACAATTCCCGCAAAGCTTGCGATAGAGCGTATACCACCAAACACAATAATCGCCGCAACCAAGGCCACCACAAACCCCACTAACAGCGGGTTAATTCCCCAGGCATCGTTGATTGCCTGGGCCATGGCATTTGACTGCACTGAGTTGAAAATAAAGCCGTAACACATCAACAGGAATATAGAAAAGGTGACTGATAACCACCTCCAGTTTGGCCCGAGCCCCTTTTCGATGTAGTACGCAGGCCCACCGCGGAACGTTCCCGGCTGCTCCCCTTTTTCCTTGTAAACCTGAGCAAGGGTATTTTCAACCATACTGGTCGCCATCCCCAGCCAGCCCACCATCCACATCCAGAATACGGCACCCGGCCCCCCAGCAGTAATGGCAACCGCAACGCCCGCAAGGCTCCCGGTACCAATACGGGCCGCAGCACTGGTGGCAAATGCCTGAAAAGCAGAAATTGAACCGGGATGCTCTTTATGGATACCGCGCACCATAACCTTCACCATATGGCCAAAGTGCCTGAACTGGATAAAGCGGGTACGAATGGAAAAGTAGAGGCCGGCCGGCAATAAGGCCATGATCAAAATTCCCAACCACCAAATGCCGGCAACTCCCCCCCATAGAAACAGGTTGGCCCAGTCAATCACCCTGATTAATTGGTCCAGAAGCGCTTGCATCCACCACTCCCTTTGACGGCTTACTTTTTATTCACCCATGGTATCGGCGACACCCAGGCTGGTAATAAGACTAGCAGTCCCCAGGCAGATTGATTTTCAGCAGGAGTCAAAGGAATAAAGAGGAAAGGCCTGCCGCAGCATAAAATTCACCCGCCACGGCATCACCATAAATAGGAAGGTCTTAACAGAAAATTTCCCGCGCACGCTCTGGAGATACCACTTTTCGTCCACACTCCTCCGCAATAACAGCCAGCGCCTCAATCAGCTGGCCATTACCGCTAGTACGCTCCCCTCCAGGCAGGTAAAAGGTATCTTCCACCCCTGAGCGAAGGTTCCCGCCCAGCTCCGCTGTTTTGCGATGCACGGGCCAGATTTCCTCACGCCCGATCACCGTACTCTGCCACAGGCTATTTGGCTTCATATATTTCGGCATAAGCTCCAGCAGTTCCGGGTCTGCGGGCATTCCCGAAGCCACCCCCATCACCAGATTGTAATTGGGCTTATCCACCATACCTACATCTGCATACATGCCCACCGAGCGCACAATACCGAGATCAAAACACTCAAACTCTGGCCGGGTACCTGTCTCACGGCAAACTTCCAGTAGCTCCTCCACCTTGTCTACCGGGTTATCAAAAACCATGGGCGGCCAGGCCCAGGTGCCATTAGAGCGCGCCTTCAGGTAATTCAGGCTGCCAGCATTACAGGCAGCAATTTCCGGTTTGCCGGCGCGTACACACTCCAATGGGCCTCGCTGGTCCCTGCCTATGGTGCCAGTGGAAAAATTTAAAATAACACCGGGACACTTTTCGCGAATTGCATCGGCTATTTCCAATGCCACTTGCGGGTCCCAGCTGGGCAGATGCCCCTTACCCGGCTCCTGGGCACGAAAATGTACATGCATAACCGAAGCACCGGCATCAAAGGCTTCCCGCGCAGAGATTGCCATTTCCTTTGGGGTAACCGGAACCGGGTGCTGCTGGGGGTTGGTGAGCACCCCTGTCAGGGCGCAAGTAATTACAACTTCATCAGACATCGCAGGCTCTCCTGAATTATCTTTATTTGGGCCGCGGTCAACCTGGCAAGTCGAAGGATCTATTCAAAATCCATTGATTGCCTTTCTCGAAGTATCTGCACCGTCACCAGGCACAAGATCTTCAAGGCAGTATCCCTAAAAATCAGTTGATCATTGTTATTGATCACACCAAGCGCTTGCTTGGTTATTGCAGCCTATCACAGGCATCTGCCCTTAGAAAGGCACCTTGTGCCCTCTTTACAGGGCCGGCAGAATGCAAGAAACCAAATAAGGAAATAACTAACCAATGAGCGAGGTCCCCATGACAATTACCGCCCCCTATGGCAGCTGGAAATCTGCAATCAGCGCTGAACTTCTTGTAGAGGGCAGTGTGCGCCTAGGGGAAGCCACTCTGGTAGATGGGCGCTATTACTGGCTGGAGTCGCGACCATTAGAGAAAGGCCGCAATGTCCTGGTGCAATACTGCCCAAAAGATGGCCGCAAGGACCTCACTCCCGCCCCTGTGAGTGTGCGCTCCAAAGCCCACGAATACGGTGGCGGCAGCTACCTGGTGAGTAGGGATACGCTCTACTTTGTGTTAGCGGAAGACCAGCGTATCTACCGCATGAAACTCGACAGCACCCTGCCCGAAGCCATTACTCCAGAAAATAGCTCGCGCTACGCAGACTTAATTCTGGATAAAAAAAGAAACCGCCTGATCTGTATCGAGGAAGACGACAGCGGCCACGAGCAAGGCGCTGAAGCGCGTGCTCGTATCATTGCGATCGACCTGCAAAAACCACTGGATACAACTCCCGAAGTATTACAGGAAGGTGCTGATTTTTATTCAAACCCGGCCCTGAATGCCGACGGCAGCAAGCTGAGCTTCCTGCGCTGGCATCACCCCAACCTCCCCTGGGATGCCACCGAACTGTGCCTTGCCGACTTGAATACACAAGGGGTAGTTACCGGAGTCACGCAAGTGGCCGGCGGGCAGAACGAATCCATATTTCAACCGCAATGGTCCCCAAAGGGGGAGCTGGTTTATGTTTCTGACCGCAACAACTGGTGGAACCTGTATCAGCTGGGGCAAGAGGCTCCCCTGTGGGAAAAAAATGCAGAATTCGCCACACCCCAGTGGGTATTCGGCATGTCTACCTACGGCTTTATCGGCGAAGAAGAAGTCCTCTGCACTTACACTGAGAGCGGCCGCTGGTATCTGGCCACCCTGAATACCCGCACCGGTAAGCACCACACTATCGAACAGCCCTATTGCGATATTGAAAGCCTGCACTGTGAAGATGGCAAAGCCATTATGATTGCCGCTGGCACCGACAGTTTTCCAGCGGTTGTCACTTTTGACTCGGCTATGCGCACTTTAGAACCTATAGCCAGCAGTAACAGCCGTACCTTACCAACCAATCTCTTCTCCAACGCCCAGGCAATTACCTTTACGGTAAACGACCGCGACGTCCATGGCTTTTACTATCCTCCACACAACCCCAGCTACTCAGCCCCCGAAGGCGATAAGCCCCCACTGATTGTATTTAGCCATGGCGGCCCCACAGGTGCCACTTCAGCAGGCCTCAACTTAAAAGTGCAATATTGGACCAGCCGCGGCTTTGCCATTCTGGATGTAAACTATTCCGGCAGCACAGGATATGGGCGTGAATATCGAGATCGCCTCACCGATAAATGGGGAATTTATGATGTCGAGGACGTCTGTGCAGGTGCCGAGTACCTGGTTGACCGAGGTCTGGCAGATCCTGAACGGCTGTTAATTAAAGGCGGCAGCGCTGGCGGTTATACAGTACTCGCCGCACTCACCTATCACGACACCTTTAAGGCCGGCGCCAGCCATTATGGCATCGGTGAATTGAGCAGCCTTGCCAAAGACACACACAAATTTGAATCCCGCTACCTGGATAAACTGGTGGGCCCCTGGCCATCTGCCGAGCATATTTATTATGAGCGCTCTCCCATCAATCATGTGGAGCAGCTGAGCTGCCCGGTAATCTTCTTTCAGGGTATGGAAGATAAGGTAGTACCGCCCAACCAGGCAGAAACCATGGTAAAAGCCCTCAAAGAGCGTGGCATTCCCGTTTCTTATATCACCTTCACCAATGAAGGACACGGATTCAGGAGTGGCGACAGCATCAAGATGGCACTTGAAGGCGAACTCGAGTTCTATAGTCGTATATTCAAGTTTCCGCTGGCAGAAGCCGGCCCAGGAATCACCATTGAAAACCTTTAGCAGCGCATCCCTACAGTTAAGAGGCATCCAGTAAACCTATGGGAAGATGGAGACCGCCGCGTCCGCGCGGCTCCCGCTATATCACCGCAGAGGGCGCGCAGCGAATGCGCGCCGAAGTAAAACACCTCTGGGAGGAAGAACGGCCCAGGGTCACCCAGGCTGTCAGTGACGCAGCCAAGTTAGGGGACCGCTCCGAAAACGCAGATTATATCTATGGCAAGAAACGACTGCGTGAAATCGACAGCCGCGTGCGCTTTCTCACTAAACGCCTGGAGGAAATCACCGTAGTAGATCGGGTACCAGAAGATAAAGAAAAAGTATTTTTTGGGGCCTGGGTGACGCTTGAGGATGAGGACGGCGAAGCTGTTAGCTATCGAATCGTCGGCCCAGATGAGTTTGATGTGAAAGCAGGCCTGATCTCAATGGACTCCCCAGTTGCACGCAGCCTACTGGGGCGAAAGCTCGACGATGAGATAGAAATTCGTCAAGGAGAAGAATGGCAGACTTACTATATCACTGAAATCCGTTACGAAGAGTAACGCTTCTACATATTTGTTGAGGAGGGAAAGTAAGTGCCACTGGCCACCTATCCCTTCCCTTTTATTCCTGCTCACTCACTGTCTATAAAAAAATACATCAAGCTCTATTTCAGTCCAAATTAAAAAATAAACCACCCTATTCCTGAATTTATAAACGGCCCTCTACTCCTCACACACCTGTCTACGCCGGGACACCCCCAAAAAGGCTAACCCCACCAGAAACAATAAACCCATAAAGTAAACCGGAGATAAGCCTACAATAAGCAGTTATCGGCCTGCCCTGAAGGCTCCACCTACTTCTCCAAACACTTTTCCCTGAATTTTATCTCACCAATCAGTGAGCACCTGGAAAAGCGGAGGGATTATTCAATTTATAAGATGAGAACCGGTACGGAAAGCCACCTAAACCAATCAAGAATAAAATTATATCCAAGTGTAAACAGGCAAATATAGGCACGAAAATAATCTTATTGGATTTTATTAAGTTTGTTTTAGTGTCAAAGCTGCGTAGAATTGGTGGATATTTATCGGGATTTAGGCGCTTATTTAGCAAACCTCTGTGGGCAATAATCTAAAAAGCCTAAGAGAGTCAGAAGCCTTAAGATTTCCCTAGAAACCCCACCCTTCAAAGGAGAACGCTAGCGTGATGTAAGAGCAAGTAAAAGGCGCTGACCCAAGGTGCAGGAACACCAGGGGCCAGCTGACCAAATTGATAACCCAACTATCAAAATGGCTGAATGGATAATACGCTAGAAACCCACTCGTCTTCAATAAAGTGGAGAACATTCAGTAGCTTGGAGCGATTCCCCAGGCTCTGGGAGCGTTGCGCCCGCCTTTTCTTCTTCTGCGCCTACCGTTCTCGTGCACCACCCCGCATTTCCTTCACACATTACTTTTAAGCCTTTCCACCATGGAAAGCCTGCCTATGGTTTAAGTTCAATAGGAAATGACCATGTTAATTTTAACCCGCCGAATTGGCGAAAATATCAGAATTGGAACAAAAGTCTCGATCACAGTATTTGAAGTAAAGGGTGATCAGGTAAAGGTAGGAGTGGATGCTCCCAAATCCATTTCCGTTCACCGCGAAGAAATTTATCTGCGGATCAAAAAGAAACGGATAGTGACAAATAGAAATCGCTGAGAATCAGATGGTCTATATGCAGTTTAAAAAAGTTTATCGCCCATTAGGGCGATACGGGGATCATATATACTGGTCTTTCGGGAGAGCATTGTAAGTCTCCGCTTTTACTTTCTATCAAACACTAGGTGCCTAGGATTTTTCTGAGAAATCCCTGCATAGAATTCAGTGTTTAAATCTTTCAGCACCAATAATTGCCGCGACTAAAAAATTTATCCGAGATATTCATATTGGTAAAGTATCGGTTTTTTTCAAGAGATCATGCCCCTTCTGACCCGATGACAAGATCTAATTAAACCCCAACCAATTTCCGAAAAAGAAATCCTTGAAATACTATAACATCAGCATGGGCCAAAATTATTAGCACCTATCATGCGGTGGTTACTGATCTTTTAGAGTAAGGAATTCCCAAGATACGCAACAATTTTAATAACAACCTCTCTATTAACTATTATAGAACCTGCCAGCACTCTTAATAAAAAATATATTTTGGTCTATACAATTGCCAAAAAATACAATACAGCCCTTATGAAACTCACCAAAATATTAAACAGTGTTAGTATAATCACATGATCTCATAGCCTCACAGACAACCCTAAATCTACGCAACAATAAGAATCAGGCCGGCCTGAGGGTTATGAAAAATTAAAAGAAAAACTACTTTTATGGGCTGAAGGTTAATAGACACCCTACTAAATAAAAAAATTCATTTAACCAGTTCACATTTGAAGCCAAATTATTGCTGCGTAGGCCTATAGTTGACCAGCAAGTCTTACTATCAAATATGCTATGATTGCCGACAGGTGAACAATACCGCGGGTATATCGATACCTTTATTGGCACCTCAATAAGCAACAATAAGACTATTTACAATTCAAATTTGTTTGGTGAGGAACTTTCTTTTGAGTAACCAAATCTCCCTTGCTGGTAAACCCAGCCAGAACAGTAAGTTACCTCAATGGATTAGCTGTCAAGACTGTCTTCCTACAGCGGAAAATGCCACAAATCGTGGGTTAGTCAGGGTAATTTGGAAAGTTGCCACAGAGTCAGAGGGCGCCACCCTTATTGCCTGGGAAGTAGGAATGGACCATTACGAAAATGCGCACCAGTACTTAGGTTGGATGCCGATTGAAACTATCGAAGAGAAGGTGCCTTCAGGTTCAAGCTAAAACAAGCTTATTAAAGTTTATACAAATAGTGCAATTGCCAAGCAAATATGTGTGGTTATTTTTTATACTGGCTGGAAGAAAGATATCAGCCGACTTATTCTCAATTTACTCTCCAGGCGCCTGAGTTGTTGTTTTTTAATCTTTAACTATTGCTTTACCGTTGTGGTCAAACCAATTAAGCAGAGTGCCGATACTCTGCTTATGTCAACTGATGGTACAGAGGCCGGAACAGTCAAAGCGCTTTTAGATCGCAATAAATTACTTCTGTATTCGGCATCTCTATTAACGCCTGCCTAATAAAATGGTTAATCAAAGCCCCCTCAAAAAGCTAGAACGGCAATGGTTCATCAAAGGCGCAAAAACAGATCTTTAGCAAGGTTTATTATCAACAGGTAATAGCTAAGCGATTGTTCACCTTGATTTAAAAGCGCTCAAAAGAAAACTATTCAAGCGATGAACGCTTGAGGCAGAAACCTTACGATTAACTATTATTACTTCTCTTGACTGAGAAACTAACCCCGCTTGTGACGTAAGGAGACCTGGATGCCACAGCCCAATGTGCACCCCAGCAAGACTTATTTATCCCTGCTAAGATCTCAGTTTAATTTACTGCCAGCTTACAAGGTTCAAAATCCCGCTCTCCAAAGATTATTTCGGGAAGCAATAGCTGTTCAAAAAACACTTCTTACTTTCTCTTGGAACCAGCTTGAGCAGCAAGCTCGCCTATGCCTGGGGCTTGGATATGCAGAGTTTCGCAATTTACAAAGCCGCGCAGATAATGCTTCCGAACTAAATCAAATCGATCATCGAATGGGTCTGGAGTTCCTATACGTATTACGAGGTATTGCTATCAGTGAAAGCAGGGACCAATTTGCGACCAACCTTGAAGATGGCCTTCAACAAATGGATATCGATAGCCGCCTGGATAGACTCTTGGCAAAAGCCGAAGAAATGGTGGGCTCGGAAGTCCCCAACAGTATTGTGGAGCGATTGCGTACAAGGTTGGCCGACATAGGAACAAGGGCCGATATTCAGGCATCAATGGAAGGCCTGGCGAGTGGCGACACGGAAAATATCAGCCTCCTGAACGCTTACCTGCCCAATACAGATAAACCCCTGAACCCAGGCCTGGAAAGTGGTGCCGATGCGGTAATGATGTGCCTGTGCCGCGGCCTGTTGGCTTTAGTGCATGCGCAATTTAATAACGCTGTGTCGACAGGAGGGCATAAACCTGGGTTCTCAACGGATGACATAGGCGAAGTTAAAGCCATCACCAGGGAATTTACAGATTTTATAGAGGGGTGGCAAAAGCAGATTTACAGCGCAGTATTGATAGGCAACCCGGAAAATATCACAAACATTTGCTTGTTATTCGCAGGGGAAATAGAACGGAACTTGCCCGCACTCATAGGAGCGCAGGCGGCTATGCATAACGTCATCCAAGAACTCTTGGGGAGAGGTAGCGGCGGCTTGGCTGAGCGGGTTGGGGATATCGCCGTTGATGCCCACTTTCTTACTCGCAAGGCCATTGCCAGCCATGTGGCCTGCTACAGACTTGCCGCGAGTACGAGCGGTTTGGAAATACCAAAAGATATTAAGGAACTGCAGAAGGGTATTGCCTCAATGTCGTTTAGTACCGCACTTCCCAATGGTAAGAATGTGGAGCTGGCCAAACTCAGTAACCACTTGGACGGAGAGTTTATTGAAGTTCGTGGTTTCGTAAAAAATGTCACCTCTCCTCCTCAGGAAGGCGGCATGCTATTAAGCCACATTAAGTTGCATGACCCCTCCAGCGATGCCGAGGCAAATGCCGTGGTGCGCTTCTCTCACTTACCGCATGCCGGCGTTACCATAGGGGCCTTTTGTAGGCTCAGCGGCATATTCAGAAAAAGCTCAAGCCTGTTAAGCGGAAGACCTGGTGTAGAGGTAGACGCTCTCGCACTTGCCGATATTGGCGAAAGCAGCTTTGACATCGCATTTATGAGGCTGGCAAGCCGTTGGTTCCAGCCATGGCGAAGCAATGCAAATCTCTATTGGTCCCTTGGAGTCCAACACCCTGATAGTAGCGATGAATCTTCCCAGGGCGCTGCAGAGCTGCTCTTTACCCCTCTGATACGTTAACAGGAGAAGCACCATGCCACCGGATGACGGCTGCTTGTCGGAACAGGAAAGTGTTGAAATCAAATTGCTGGAATTAGAGGTACTACTGGCGATGGCGCAGTTGGCAAAGGCCGAGTGGCACGCCGCCAAAGAGTCTGTGCGCGCTGAATGTCTCGAGACGGCCATTCCCAGCCTTCCCAACCTGCATCAAAAAGATGAGATGGATATGCCTATCGAGCCAATGGATCATGCCGTGGCCGAGTGTATCGAAACTCACCCCGATGTTTTTGCCGCGTGGGATATCTTTGAGCAGGTTGCGCTCGAACTCGAAGTGGAACTGGAAGACATGCATGGACTGCTTGATGAGTGGAAATCCTGCTCACATGCGCTCCATGGGGGAGCACCGCTCAGGTAGTTGCTTCAATGCACTTTATTGCCAACTTACGCCGTCAAACTTTGGATGCCTTCGCCAGTCATCTCATTTCGGCCGATGGCTACTTGCTATCAGCCCATCGTATTACAAACCCAAACCTGCGGCTGGCTGTTGAGGTGCGCAACAGGGGCCTGCCACTCTTTGCCGATAACGGCACAAAGCAGTTAATCGATTCTGTCATTGCGAAATTCTCTGAAAAAGCCAGGGAAATCACTAGCGAGGTCAAAACTCTACGCCGAAAGCTCGGTCATCTCCCCCGCGGTCGCGAGGTCCCGCCAAGCCTACGTAAAAAAGCCGATGCACTGGCAGAATCCGTACTTGCCGACTGCACTGGACGATCCGAGTCTATCGATACCCTCCAGCTGATCGAACGTCAGCTGCTGATGAATCCCACCGACCTTATCGCCCAGGAAGACTTCGCCAGCACCTGCCTGGTGGCCTTGGACCTGGAACGGGAGATCACAGGCTGGACAGTGGAGCGCATTGCCTCACGCAACCGTCGCAGCTTAAGGCTTTGGCAAAAAGTAGCGGAAAACCCGCTCTGCCAGGGGCTTGCGATATATGCGGTACTGAGTGCGATGGACTACAACACGGCTCGCGACGCCGGACAACTCGCCGCAGAAGCTGGAGTAACATCCGCAGCTATGGGGCTCGCGGGTATTTGCGGTGACCTTAATGCAACAGATTTTTACGTTAGTGGTACGGCATCCTTCAAATTGGCCCGTCCGGTCCCACGGCGTTACGTGCGCCTGGCACAAGTACTTAAAGGTATTGCAGATGGCTACCAAGACCGCAACACGCGTTTGCAAAGATTTCACTGCCTGGGCCTTGGCGCTCCATCTTTGCTGCCCATTGCCGCAGCAGCCCTGCCTACAGAAACGATAGTTACCGCCGACGCCACCAGCCCTATCCATGCCGCCGCTAAAGACCGCGTACTTTATGACCCGGAGAACTTTGGTGATCGGGCAAGCACTAAAGAGATAGTTGAGCGTATTTTGGAAGGCGGTAGCTGGCCGTTTCTCAGCCCTTTTACAAAATCTTTTAAGCAAAAATTTGGCCACGACCCGGATACGGCCCGGCGCTGGTGGAAGACACTTGGAAACCCAGGTATCTCTTCAAAGACCCTGCGCCAAACCAGCGACCTGACCATATCCCTACCGCTATTTTGTGAGGCAGACCAGAGTATTCGCCCAGTCGCCAGGGATACCTGGATCGCACACAATCACTGGGTTCTAGGAGAACTCACCAAGGACAGCAGTGGGCCACAGAGGCGTGATTTTGCCCATCAGATTATTGATCACTGGATTAATGGACCCTCTACGACAACCAGTCGCGGCCTTGGCGCAGCTAAAAGAATACTTGTCAATTAAGCCCAGCAACCAGATATAGCGGCTTTATGATTGAGCCCATTTTATTGTGAGCGCTGTAACAACTCCCCATATCCAGTTAAAAAACAATACAAAAACCGGGGTAAGTGCACCCAATTCAAGCCCAGCCATACCTTTTCCAGCCATCACCGGAAAAACCACAAAAAGCTGGAACGCAGTGGGGAGCAAGCTCAGGATGCTGCCTTTTAACAACAACTTCGATGACAAGAAGGGAAGAATAAAAAAAAGCCCCCAAATACCACCCCAAACTACCCTGGGATAGAGCCATTCAGCGGATAAAGATGGGGTAATAGACACACCAAGAGATGGGGTTATTCCAAAGTCCCCAAACAGCCATACCACAACACTATTGGCTACTGCGCCCAAACAACCAGCCGCAAAAAAGATTAGTAATTTTTTCATTTTTTATTCTCGAATGCATGAAAGCGAACATCGCCATTTGTAAAAACATTCTTCTCAAAATAGCAAATTTTTAATCCCCCAGGCTTTGCCACCTTATAAACCTGAGCACTTTTCACCAAATGCTAAATCGGTTGGCACAGCAATTACAAACTAAACTGGCGCCAATAAGAAGTGATTATTAAACTAATCATTCCCTTCCCGAAGCTGTTCATCCCAGACCTAAACTGACAATTAAAACCGTAGCGAATAAAAGGTTACTCATTATCTTACCCGAGAAAACAAATTTATCTTGAATACCACTTTGTACCAATTAGCAGCTAAAAAAATTCATCTGCATGACATAAAAAATAAATAATTAAGACGACCAAAAAACTGACCACGAAAATTTTTAAAAAGTGAGAACCAAGAGCCTAAGTGGTCGAAATCGCAACCCAAGCCGACAGAAAATACCTATCGTTTAGTCCAATAAATTCCTGTAATACATAAGTGGTACATTTATGGTGTTTAACGCCAAAAATCAAAATCTAAATAGGAACAAGTACTGATGAAAGTACCAGTAGTAGGAATGCTGTACCCGATTTTATTAGGATTGGCGATACATTCTGCAAGTGCGCAGTCTTTTGATGAGAGCGCCTATCAAAATAGGCAACTGCAATATATTGAAGAGGGGGTTTCTTCCACCAATGATACCGCTGTAGTCCTGCAGGCATACACTGGCGATGAGCTCAACTGGGAGGCACTGAACAAAAACCTGGATGTCTTGCGCAATGGTGGACAAAAAAATTCAGATTTCACCCTCACCAGGCTGATCCGCATTCTGTTTTTCCGCCCGGAAATTAAAGACGAACTATTTGCCGCCCTGGATGGATACCATTTCTGGTTTAAGGAAGGCGGCACTGGGGATCATGTCTTTGCCTCTGAAAACCACATGATCATGTACACCTCTGCCCAGTACCTTTTGCAGGAAAAGTACGGTGCCTTTGCAGATGACAGAACTTATAAGCGCCTAAAGCGCTACCTGGAAGTCAAAAACCAGTACGGTTTCTACGAGTTTTACTCCCCGGTCTATTACCCCTACACCTTATCGGCGCTACTTAACCTCGTTGATTTCTCTGAAGATGCAGAAATCCGCGCACTGGCCACAGGAGCTGCGCAACGCTTGCTACAGGACATCTTGCTGGTCACTAACGACCAGGGCATCCTTTTTTCAGCCGCAGGCCGCAGTAACGATGGCTATCGCAGGAACGGTTCCGGCGGCAACATCAACCGCATCATCTACCTGTTAACGGGCCTGGGCAAAGAGTCAGTAAGAACACCAAGCCCCGCAGGTGTAATGCTGGCTACCTCTGGCCTGGAGATCACCGATGAGGTCTTTGAGTATTTCGGTAAAAACCTGAATATGAATTACTCGGTAGGCCACTCTCTCGGCGATGCCAGAAACAGTCTCTATGCCGACTTCCCCCGCGAAGAACGTGTGCCCTTCTACTGGAGCCAGGGAGCCTACTTCCACCCCGACGTAGCCGCTGATACCGCTTGGTTCGCCAGTAGATATCAGCTTGAAGGGTATGAAGGGCTAAAGGCCTTTGACCAATTCCTGGGTCTTTCAGAAGCGGCTGCCCCCGCTGCCGCTAAGGCCGGAGCTGTTTTCAGCCGCAGCTCGGTGCTCTCCGGTGCCAACTTCTCCATGTATAAGGATGGTGGTGTGATGATGCACTCCATTCAGAACTACTGGGGTGGTCGTCAGGGCTACCAGCAGACCCCCTGGATCGCCACCACCGGCACCCAATCAGTCTGGGCGAAGGTTGGCGATGGCAATAGCACCATGCAAAACGACCACCTGCCCAAGATTAAGCAGGTAAACAATGTCGCCGTGATCCAATACAACCCCTACCCGGAAATTGAGCTGTTCCACTCCGGCGGCTCCAACGTAGCCCTGCAGTGGCCGGAGGGGTTTGAAGAGGAAAAGCGCAGCGGCAACTGGAAGTTCGGTAAGGAAGACGACGGCTATATCGCTGTGCGTTATCCTTGTGGCAATGGTGACTCCAATACCGTTACCTGCGACTGGAACGAACAAACCTGGGTAGTGATCATGGGTAGCCAGGAGCGCTACGGTAGCTTTGAAGCCTTTAGCCAAAAGGTGATTAATGAAGTCAGCTACGATGCCGACTGGGAATGGCACGGTTCCTTCTGGAAAGGCACATTGAAATATGTGTACGACTCAGACGTAAAGTTTGATGGAACCGATATCAGCTTAACCTGGTAAACGCGATTCCTACTGTTACTGGGGAGGGGTTCCCCCTCCCCTTTATCCGATTTTAAGTTTGCAAATATTACTCCCTAAGGCTCGGGCTTGCTGCGAACTTCACCCCCTAATTTTGCCTTCTACGGAAAATCCTCTCTCGACTCTAACGCGATGCCATTCAGATTAGTTGACACTATCAACCATTTAAAATAAAGTTGACAAAGTCAATCAATCTAATGCGGTATCACTGTGAGCTACCCAGCCAATGAAATCCTGCACCAGCTGATCCACGCCTACAAAAGACAGCTGCGAGCCCGTATTCAGGAGCAAGAAATTGACCTCCCGGTAAATCATATTCGCGTGCTCAAGGGAATAGGCAAATATCCGCAGAGTACCGCGCGGTCAATCGCTCTGCGAATGAATCAGGACAAGGCCCAAATTACACGGGTACTCAATGAGTTGGTTCATTCCGCACTCATCAATAAAACCGATAACCCCGATGATCGCCGTAGTCAATTCCTTACCCCCACAGCAGCAGGAAAAAAAATTCTTGAAAAAGTGAATAACCTGGAAACAGAAGTTATCGCTGCAATGACCCACAACCTGAGCGAAAAAGAACTAAAAACTTTTGCCCATATCGCCAGCGTTATGATCGAGAACCTGACCGAACACTCTACTTCAGATTAAGGAGCCTAAATACTATGGCTGAAAAACGCACACGAGAGCTGGTCGTTTTGCGCTCCACAAAAATCTCAAAACATATGTTACGTATCACTCTGGGCGGCGATGGGTTTGAATCCTTTCCCAGTGACCAGGAAAGTGCCTATGTAAAACTGGTTTTCCCTAAGGGCGAAGGTAAACGCCCGCTAATGAGAAGCTATACCATCAGGCACCAACGGCAGACAGAAATCGATATCGACTTCGCTTTGCATGAAAATCAAGGACCGGCCTCAAATTGGGCGGCCAATGCACAACCTGGAGACTGTATTCAGATAGGAGGACCAGGCCCTAAGAAGCTGGTTAACCTTGAGGCCGACTGGTTTCTGCTTGTCGGAGATATGACCGCCCTACCCGCTATCAGCGTTAACCTGGCCCAATTACCTGATGAGGCCAGTGGATATGCGGTGATAGAGGTCCAAAGCGAATCTGATATTCAGCTACTCAAACACCCAAAAAACCTGCAACTGCACTGGGTGGTAAATCCCCTCCCCACCGGAGAGATGCTCCTGCCTAAAATTCAGGCACTGCCTTGGCCCCAAGGTCAAGCCGCCGTCTGGGCCGCTTGCGAATTTAATAGCATGCGTCAGTTACGGAAATTCTTTAAGCAGGAAAAAGAAATCCCCAAAACCCATATTTATATCTCCAGCTATTGGAAACTTGGGGACTCCGATGAAGGCCATAAACTCGCAAAAAAACTGGATAACGAGTAGATCTAAGAGTGAAATTAGTGGGCTTGTTTCTTACTAAAAAAGCAGAGTGAAAGAACAGGAAGCGTTTAAAACATGAATACCGATTACGAGCGCACAGGGATGTATTCACAGCGTGCCCCGGGTCCAACGTTTTCTTTCTCCGATCCACTAGTAACAAATCCATTTTCAGGTAAGAAATGGGGTTAGTGGGTTTTTAAGGCCTCAAGAGCAGCGGGGAGTAACACCCCACTGTTGAAGCCTTATTGGGCACTGGCACCAATTATTTGAGCGCCAAAATAGTTTGGCCGCATTTCACAATGGCTTTGCATTTTTTCCACCTCGGTGGCAGTGGCTCTCAATTTGCATAAGACAAGCCACTCTATCGATGATATCTATTTATCACGGTCTATCCATCCGATACCAGTAATTCGCGATAAAGCCCCGCTTATCTACTTGCAGCGCCTGTCGGGTAATTTCTGGAACGCTATTCTCACAGTGCCATTCATAGATAGTCACCCGGCCAGTTACAACTGCCGGTATAGATTTAGATGCAGGGTTGCTCTTACAGTAAGCAGTAATCGCTTCACTCGGCTCCTTCGAAGTATTCGCCTTTTCCTTGCAGGGAAGATTGGCACCGATAAAACACGCATAGACTCCGCCATCCATACAGCGCCAAAAGGTGCCCCCCGCAACCCAATCCCTCGGGGCGCCCGCAGAAATACCAGCCGCCAGGTAAATACCCGTTAACACCATCTGCGGTTTTGCGGGGCCTATATAGGGTTCTTCCGGGTTATCTGCGTTGACCACAACTCGACAATAAGCCACCGGATCATTAAAGGCCCCAAGATACTTTCCTTTATTTTGCTCCGTCTCAGCCAGGCTCATACTCCCACAGAGCCAAAGAGCCACGCTCGCCAAGATACTTGTAATATGCCGAATCATATTTAACCCCTTCCCCCTGCTAGCAAGCCGCCGCCAAGCTCAATTACAGTTTTACCATTTCCTACGCAACCACTGCTCTGGCGCCAGTAGTAGCTCAAAAGTCCTTTAACGCACAGGGCTTTTTATAGATTAGCCATCCCAGCCCAACCATTCGGAAGGCTCACTACAGAAGATCAAAAAACAACCAGAAAATCAGACTGTGATCATTACGTATTAACCAGCTATCACGCCCTCTGTTGAAGCTGCTTTTACTTCAAAGCGCCCAGAGTATAAATGCCCTTGACGCCACCCGACCGCTCAATCAACATCGCCACAGCCAGGGCGAGCAGCCCCCAAATAACCCGGCTGCCCGGATGCCCGGATGCCCGGATGCCCGGATGCCAGAGATCTGCGCTGGATTGGCTCTCACTATCCTGATTGCCAAGCAGTTGCAGCGCCTACCATGCGTATAATGGGCGCCACCGCGCAGAGGCCGAGAAACAATACCAGCAGCAACACCTACGACAACACCTGTAGCAATGCCAGCGCAAACCGAATTCGACTGGGCCACAGCGCCCCAGCAGTACACCAAGGACAAGAAGCACCCCATGAGCAGCAATAGCGCCGCCGAACAAATCAGCCAGGACAGCATCAACAAGGCCCTGTGGAATGCCTGCGACACCTTTCGCGGCACCATCAGCGCCGATACCTACAAAGACTTTATCCTCACCATGCTGTTCCTCAAGTACATCTCCGATGTCTGGCAGGACCACTACGAGGAGTATGTGGAAACTTACGGCAACGAGCCGGAGCTGATCGAGGAGATGATGAAGAGCGAGCGCTTTGTGCTGCCGCAGAGTGCCAGCTTCTACACCCTGTACGAGCACCGCTTTGAGCCCAACAATGGCGAGCGTATCGATCAGGCCCTGCACGCCATCGAAGAAGCCAACGGCACCAAGCTCAAGGACGCCGGCAAGAGCGTGTTCCAGGATATCTCCTTCAATACCGATAAGCTGGGCGAGGAGAAGCAGAAGAACACCATCCTGCGCCACCTGCTGGAAGACTTCGCCAAAACCGAACTGAATCTGCGCCCCAGCCGCGTGGGCAACCTGGATGTGATCGGCAACGGCTACGAATACCTGATCAAGAACTTCGCCGCCAGCGGCGGTCAGAAGGCCGGCGAGTTCTACACCCCACCGGAAGTGTCCGAACTGATCGCCGAACTGCTCGACCCCCGCCCCGGCGACCGTATCTGCGATCCTACCTGCGGCTCCGCCTCCCTGCTGATGAAGTGCGGGCGCAAGGTGCGGGAACACCACGACAGCAAGCAGTACGAGCTCTACGGCCAGGAAGCCATCGGCTCCACCTGGTCTCTGGCCAAGATGAATATGTTCCTGCACGGCGAGGACAACCACAAAATCGAATGGGGCGATACCATTCGCAATCCCAAGTTGCTGGACAAAAACGGCCACCTGGACCTGTTCGATATCGTCACCGCCAACCCGCCCTTCTCCCTGGACAAATGGGGCCACGACGAAGCCGGCAACGACCCCTTCGGCCGCTTTAATCGCGGTGTACCGCCGAAAACCAAAGGGGACTACGCCTTTATCCTGCATATGATCGAAACCCTCAATCCCAAGAGCGGGCGCATGGGCGTGGTGGTGCCCCACGGTGTGCTGTTCCGGGGCGCCGCCGAGGGCAAGATCCGCAAGCAGCTGATCGAGGAGAACCTGCTGGACGCAGTGATCGGCCTGCCGGAAAAACTCTTTTACGGCACCGGCATCCCCGCCGCCATCCTGATCTTCGCCCGCGACAAGCAGGACGACAGCGTGATGTTTATCGACGCCTCGCGGGAATTTAAAGCGGGTAAAAACCAGAACCTGCTCACCCAGGACAATATCGACAAGGTAGTCGCCACCTACCGCCAGGGCGCCGACCTGGACAAATACGCCTATGTGGCCAGCCACAAGGAAATTCAGGATAACGACTACAACCTGAATATCCCCCGCTATGTGGATACCTTCGAAGAGGAGGAAGAGATCGACCTGCTGGCCGTGCGTGCCGAGCGGCAGCAGCTGAAAGCTCAGTTAAACGAGCTGGAAGGGGAAATGGAGCAGTATTTGCAGGAGTTGGGTTATGGTGCCTAGGGGGTGGCTCAATGGCCAAGTTAAAGATTTTTTATTCCTCCAAAGAGGCTTTGACCTTACTAAAAAGGATGCCATTGATGGAAATATACCTGTAATTTCTTCTTCTGGTTTTGCCTACTTCCACAATGAGTCAAAAGTTAAAGGCCCTGGAATAGTGACAGGCCGAAAAGGAAGTGTTGGGCCCGTATACCTAATTAATGAAGACTTTTGGCCACATGACACAACGTTATGGGTGAAAGACTTTAAAGGCAATAACATTAAGTACATTGAGTATTTTCTTAAGTATTTAAGACTTGAAAGACTTGATGAAGCATCCTCTGTTCCAACTCTTAACAGGAATAATGTTCACGGGATTAAATGTGTCTTTCCACCACTCCCCGAACAAAAAAAGATCGCCCAAATCCTATCCACCTGGGATAAGGCCATCGATACCACCGAAGAACTGCTCGCCAACAGCCGCCAGCAGAAAAAGGCCCTGATGCAGCAACTGCTGACCGGCAAAAAGTGTACATCTCACTTCTCAGGTAAATTTACGAGATACCATCTCTCCGACTTAACTAAAATCGACTCAAGAAGCCTAAACTCAAAAACGGCTACTGATTTAGAATTTGAGTATATTTCCTTATCAGATGTTGAGCCCGGGAGAATCAGCAAGGACTTAGAAAAGTATAAGTTTGGCGAATCACCAAGTCGAGCACGAAGGAAAGTACAGCAGGGGGATATTCTGCTTTCTACTGTACGCCCTAACCTGCAAGGTTTTGCCCGAATTACAGAGCAACACAACAACTGTATAGCATCAACTGGATTTGCCGTCCTCACTCCGAAAATTAATGCTCACAGTGACTATATTTATCACTATCTATTCAGTGCGCACATAACGGGGCAAATAAACGCACTTGTTGTAGGAACGAACTACCCTGCAATTAACTCTTCGGATGTTGCGGGGTTATGTATTTATTGCCCTAGCTTAGAAGAACAAAAGAAAATAGCCGCTATTTTAAATAACTGCGATTTAGAAATCGAAACCCTGCAACAAAAACTCGACTACCTAAAGCAGGAGAAAAAAGCCCTGATGCAGCAGCTGCTCACCGGCAAGCGCCGGGTCCAGATAGAGGAAGTCCAATGACATTTAGCGAAACCCTCAATCTCGACACGCCCATCAGTGAAGCCGATCTGGAATTTATTGAGGACGTGCTGCTCAAATACGGCAACGACGATTCAGTGCTGGATATCTGCGAACTGGATGGCTTTCTCACCGCCCTGGTGTCCGGCCCGGAAATGATTCCCCCCAGCCGCTGGTTCTCCGCCCTCTGGGGCGGCCCCGGCAACGAGCCCGAATGGGAGTCCGAGGAGGAGATGCAGCGCTTTATGGCGCTGCTATTCCAGTTGATGAACAGTAATGCCATGGTGCTAACGGATGCCCCCGAAGAGTTCCAGGCCCTATTCAATATCGCTGAGAAAGATGGCGAAGCCTCTTTTACCTTCCCTGGGGAATGGTGTTTCGGCTATATGCAGGGTGTGGATCTGGGCCAGTGGCCCAGCCTGCCCGCAGAACTTGACGCCCAACTGCAAGCCATCGCCCTGCACGCCCGCGAGGAACATTTCGATTACCTAGGGGGCTTGACGAAGGCCGAGTATCAGCAGACCGTCACCCAAATAGAACCCGCCGCCCGCGCTCTGCACCACCACTGGCTGCAACAGCGCGGCCCGGAGCCTGCAACAGCCCCCCATCGAGCCGACCCCAAAACCGGCCGCAACAACCCCTGCCCCTGTGGCAGCGGTAAAAAGTTTAAGCGCTGTTGTTTGCATTAACCATCACCAGACAGAAATGGAAACCCTCAACTCATTGATCCTGTTTCTAAAAACTGCTATCCAATCTCTTAATTTACCCAACTAGAAGTAAGAGAGAAAACCAGTTTTCAATGCTGGAAAGGGAAATAACCAGAATAAAATAGAAAAAAGGTTTGATAATGGACTACAACTTTAAACCAGGTGTATTTACTCGTCTTGGAAAAATAATAAACGGTGACGATCTCTACACAAAGGATACCGGAGACCGTGAAAGCCACAAAAAATTTATAACCAAATTCCCCGCTGAGGAGATAGGAAATCTAACTTTGGACCAATACTGCATGGGTAGGGATGCGCAGCAGGGGAATTTTTGCTGGTGGCTGGAACGAGGCCTGGAAAAAGCGTTAGGCCGCTATTCTCCTGGCACGGCTCGCGGTCACGTCCTGTACAAGGATAGGAGTGGGGATTTTTTTGTTCATCGTAACCTTATGCATATGGGGCCAGAAGAGGCTCTTAAGTACACTCTAAAATTACATGGTGTCATTGCGAATGCAAAGGGCGACTATGGTTGGCTCGACAATAATACAGAAATTTTTTCTAAAGCAGGGGTAGAACCATTACATATGATGGGCGAAGGGCGGAAACTAAGAGTTTTTGCTGCTTATCATCCAGACACTATTATTCCCATTTCCTCTAGCAAACACTTGGGTCATTTTTTAGAGGCTCTGGGCCATCCTAAAAAGGATATTCCAGCAGAAAACCAGCCTTTTGCGCGTATGCGCCAGCTTATCCAATACTATCAGCTGGCTAAAGAAAATTTAAATCCGGACCTCACTCCATTCGGGTTTATGAAAGCGTTATTTGATGACAAGTTAGGGATCAAACCCAGTAAAGAAAAAGTATCGTCGACTAAAGATAATGCGCATACTGAAGATGAAGTAGAGGTAGTAGAGTCAGTCAGACACATACCCTTGAATCAAATCCTTTACGGCCCTCCCGGCACTGGCAAGACCTTTAATACTATCGATTTGGCTGTAAAAATTACTGAGCCGGAGTGGTACCAAATACAGTCTGACGAGCAAGATGGCTCCCCATCTTATGACTCTCTGAAGCAAAAATACGATAAACTGGTTACAGAAAAACGCATTGTCTTTACCACCTTTCACCAGAGTTTTGCCTACGAGGACTTTATTGAGGGTATCCGCGCGGAGAGTAGTGACAACGGGCAACTAAATTATTCCGTTCAGGACGGTGTATTTAAGGAGTTATGTGAGTCCGCCGATTCCAAAATTACCCGCCAGAGCGGCGAACAGATTGACCTTAATGGCCGCCGTTTTTGGAAAATGTCCCTGGGCAATACCCTGGAGGACAACGACGATATTTATCAGGAGTGCTTGGAAAATAATTATGTCTTGTTGGGCTATGGCGAGAGTATCGATTTTTCTCGCTGTACTAGCCGCGATTCCGTGCGCAAACAGTTTGAGACGGCCAATAGCCTAGAGATTCAGCAGTCTGACTACCCCATCACTGCTGTACATAACTTCCGCAATACTCTTCGAGTTGGGGATTTGGTGGTTATTTCCGATGGCAACCGCAAGTTTCGCGCAATTGCGGAAATCACCGGCGACTACCAACGCCTGGAAACCGATGAGCGCACCGGTTACCAGCAGGCGCGCCCGGTAAAATGGCACCGGCAGTACGAACCCAGCCTACCCCGTGAGCAACTGTTTAAAAAAGCACTCTCACAAATGACACTCTACGAGCTGCGTCCTTCCACCATTGATATAGACAAACTTGCAGAGCTATTGGCACCGCAAGATATTAGCGAGCCACAGCAAAAGCCATTGGTTTTGATTATCGACGAAATCAATCGCGGCAATATTTCGCGGATTTTTGGTGAACTGATCACCCTGCTGGAACCTGCCAAGCGCAAGGGTGCCAAGGATGCCCGCGAAGTGATACTGCCCTACTCCAAAAAAACCTTCTCCGTGCCGCCCAATGTGTACGTAATCGGCACCATGAACACCGCCGATAAATCCCTGGCTCAACTGGACCTGGCCCTGCGCCGCCGCTTTAGCTTTGTAGAAATGCCCCCCAATCCTGAATTATTGGCAGGTACACAGGTTTACGGTATTGATATCGGTGAGTTGCTCACAACCCTAAACCAGCGTATCGAGGCACTGTTAGATCGGGATCACCTGATTGGCCACAGCTACTTTTTGCCTCTGTGCAGTCTTCCTTTAGAAGAGCGCGAAAGTAAACTGGCCACTATTTTCCAGCAGCAGATACTGCCGCTATTACAAGAGTATTTTTTCGATGACTGGCAGCGCATCGGCTGGGTACTTAATGACCCGGCGAAACATCCGCACAACCGCTTTATTATTGAGGGTGGCCAACAACCTTTAAACGAATTATTCCCTGCGGATATCGCCAGCCAAATCAATGAGCGGCGTTTTTCCCTCAATTCAGAGGCCTTTATCCAAGCCGATGCCTATCGCGGCATACTGCCCCCAGCTACCGCCACTACATCACCGAAGTCGCCAGCATTGGAAGAAGCCGAAAGCGAAGTAGCGGTATGATCCAGGTTCGCGAGTACGCCACTCTGCAAAGCGATCAAACCAGCTTCGCCAGCCTGGATAGTGCGCGGGTTACGGCACAAACCCTGGCATGGCTGCGGGAACTGGGGCAGAGCCAAGGTAGTCGTTTTATTCGGGATAGCGGCGCCCACAGCATCCAACTGGGCAGCTATGTGGGGTTTCTGCAAAGCCCCACAGGGGAAGCCATCGAAATCCTGCCGAAAACCCACCGGCAACCCCCCTCTGCCACCGAAGCGCAGCGGAGCCGGCAACTATTGCAGAAAATGCTCGCCATCAGCCTGAGAATTACCCCCCGCAGTGCCGGCCCGGCCGATTTGCAGCAGCAACCGCTGCCCCTGCACGAGTGGATTTTTTCACAGTTCTTGCAAGCCCTGAGCCGGCTGTTAAAACGCGGGCTGCGCAGTGACTACCAGCGCCGGGCGGAGGAGAGCCGGTTTATTCGTGGCCGTCTCAACCTAGCCCGGCAGGCACAACAAACGCCGGACAGGGCCACCTGGTTCCATATTGAGCACGATATTTTCAGTCCTCAAATCCGTGAAAACCGCCTGCTCAAAAGCGCCCTGGAAATTACCCTGAAGCTCTGCGCCACTGCCGATAACTGGCGCTTGGCCAATAGCTTAAATCACCAAATGGCGGCGGTGCCGGCAAGCCCGGCACCACTGGCCGAACTGCCAAAATGGCGCTCGGACCGGTTGATGCAAAGCTATGAGGCGGTCAAACCCTGGTGCCGTTTAATTTTACAAAACCTCAACGCCAGTTTTACCCAGGGCGAGCATCGCGGTATCGCCCTGCTCTTCCCCATGGAGCGGTTATTTGAAAATTATGTGGCGCACAGCCTGCAACAGGCATTGCCACCCGGCACTCGCCTGCGCACCCAGGCAAGCAGTCAATACCTGTTAAACCACAAACCCAAGGGCACAGAAACGGATGGCCGCTGGTTTCAACTTCGCCCGGATTTGTTGCTGGAAAGTGACACAACCGGAGGAGGTCGCCCACAAGTGGCCGTAATGGATAGCAAGTGGAAATTATTAAATGGCCACGCCAGTAATAGCAGCACTAAGTACAAACTGAGCCAGGCCGATCTCTACCAGCTCTTTGCCTATGGCAACTATTACATGGACGGCCACGGCCATATGGCCCTGATCTTTCCCGCCCATGGGGATTTTTACCAACCCCTGCCGCGCTTTAGTTTTTCCGACAACCTACATCTTTGGGCGCTGCCTTTTAATCTGCATAGCCAGCAGTTAGTAGCCGGAGATTGGCAAGCGTATTTTCCCGGCTTGCTCCACAGCCCGGAAACAGAGACACTTTTATCCCAATAAAAATGGATTTCCCTTTGGAGACATGCATTACCGTGGAAATGGATTACACAGCAGTACCGAAATTCCAAGAAGAATACGCCGCAAAGATCCCCGCCCTGGCCCTGTTATGCAAACTGGGCTGGTCGTTTTTGCCTCCCACCGAGGCCAATGCAGCCCGTAGTGGGCGCCAGGACCAAGTGGTACTCACGGAGATACTGCGCCGGGAGCTGGGCAAGCGGACCTTCCATTTTGCCGGTAAAGAGCAGCCGCTCTCACAAAAATCCATCGACCACTTGATTGGCATAGTGTGCAACCCAGCGCTTAACAAAGGGCTGCTAGCAGCCAATGAAGAGCTGTACAACCACCTGCTCTACGGCATTTCGGTGACCGAATTTGTCGATGGCAAAAAAGCCACCCCCACGATTGCCCTGATCGACTGGCACACCATCGAAAACAATCACTTTGCCTTTACCGAGGAATTCAGCGTAACCCGCGCCAGCGGCGTAGAGACCCGCCGCCCGGATATGGTGTGTTTCGTCAACGGTATTCCCCTGGTAGTGATCGAGGCCAAGCGCCCGGATGGCAAGAAAGGGCCCTCTATTGACGAGGGTATCTCCCAGAGCCTGCGCAACCAGCGCCCCGATGAAATCCCACAATTGTTCGCCTACAGCCAACTATTATTGTCAGTCAACGGTGCCGAGGGACGCTACGGCACTTGTAACACGCCGGCAAAATTCTGGGCGGCCTGGCGCGAGGAAGATATCGCCGATGAGGAAATGCTGGCGATCAAAAACCGCCCCCTTTCCAGCGAACAAATCCAAACTCTGTTTAAACAGCGCTCCCCATCAGATCTGGACTGGTACCAGACCCTGATCGCCGGCGGCGAGCTGGCCCTGGGCGGCCAGGATCGGTTGCTAATCAGCTTGCTATCGCCCCAGCGACTGCTGGAGATGGTCCGTTACTTCACCCTGTTCGATAAAAAGGCCGGCAAAATCGTCGCCCGGTATCAGCAGGTATTCGGTATCAAACGACTGTTGGAGCGCATTGCCCAACGCGGCAATGACGGCGCGCGGGAGGGCGGTGTGATCTGGCATACCACCGGCTCCGGCAAATCCTTCACCATGGTGTTTTTAAGCAAGGCGCTGATCTTCCAGCCGAGTCTCAAACAGAGCCGCCTGGTTATTGTCACCGACCGGGTGGATCTGGAGCGCCAGCTCAGCAATACCTTTGCCAGCGGTGGAGAACTGGCAGGCAAGAAAGATAAGGAAGCGGCCATGGCTACTTCCGGCAAGCGTTTGGCCCAGCAGATTGGCAGCGGCAATGAGCGGATTATCTTCTCGCTGGTGCAAAAATTTACCGGCGCCACTGCCCTGCCGGAATGCCGCAACGACAGTGCAGACCTGATTGTGCTGATCGACGAGGGCCACCGCAGCCAGGGCGGCGAAAACCATATCCGTATGCGCCAGGCCCTGCCCAATGCCGCCTTTGTGGCCTTTACCGGCACGCCCCTGCTGAAAGGCGACAAAACCACCAATAAATTCGGCCCCATAGTCCACGCCTATACCATGCAGCGCGCGGTGGAGGACCGCACCGTAACGCCACTGCTGTACGAAGAGCGTATCCCGGACCTGAATGTTAACGAGCGCGCAATTGACCGCTGGTTTGAGCGCATTACGGTGGGCTTGAGCGAGGAGCAGCAGGCAGATTTAAAGCGCAAGTTTGCCCGTAAGGGAGAGATTTACACCGCCGACGACCGCATTCGACTGATTGCCACAGATATCGCCACCCATTTTGTTAAAAATATCGATGCGGGTTTAAAGGGCCAACTGGCCTGCGATAGCAAAGCCACTGCCATCCAATATAAAAAGTACCTGGATGAGGCCCAACAGCACTGGCCAGAAGCGCAGAAATTTGAATCAGCGGTAGTGATCAGTGCACCGGATACCCGCGAGGGCAACGAGGCGGTAGATGAGTCCTCTATGCCGGAGGTAGTGAAGTGGTGGAAAGACAATGTGGGCTCGCAAAATGAACAGCGCTACACCCAGGGAGTGATTGAGCGCTTCGATAAAGACGACTCCCTGAAACTGCTGATTGTGGTGGACAAACTACTGACCGGATTCGATGAGCCCAAGAATACGGTGCTGTATATCGATAAGCCGCTCAAGGAACACAACTTGATCCAGGCGATCGCGCGAGTCAACCGCCTGCACCCAGATAAAAAATTTGGCCTGCTAATCGATTACCGGGGCATCCTGGCAGAACTGGATACCACCATGCAGAAATACCAGGATCTGGCCGCGCGCACCCAGGGCGGTTACGACATCGACGATATTGCCGGGCTCTATAGCCCCATGAGCAGCGAGTACAAGCGCCTGCCCCTGCTGTATAAAAACCTTTGGGGCATTTTCGCCGGTGTGAAAAATAAGCAGGATCCTAGGCAGTTAGAGAGTGTTGTGGTACCAAGGATAGAACTGCGCAACGGTGAACTGGTCGATGTGAATCTGAAAGTGCGGGAAGATTTCTACGAGGCACTCACCCACTTCACCACCTGCCTGAAAGTAGCCTTGCAATCGGCCACCTTCTTCGAGGACAAAAGCTTTAGCGACAGTGATCGCCAGCACTACAAACAGACGGTTAAACAATTTGCCAGTTTGCGCCAATGGGCGCTACAGCAAACCGGAATCTCTGTGGACTATGACCAGTACGCGGCCCAGGTAAAAAACCTGTTGGATAAGCATGTGGTGGGCGTGGAAATCTTAGAGCCCGAGGGTAAATACGAAGTCAATAAAATGGGCAAGGCGGAGCGGCCTGAAGATTGGGGGGAGGACAAAACCCGCAACGAAACCGATATTATCAAAACCCGCGTCACCCGCATGATCGAACAGGAGTTGCGCGACGACCCCTATGCCCAGGAGGCCTTCTCGAAGTTACTGCTACAAGCGATTGAGGAGGCGGAAAAACTGTTCGATCACCCACACAAGCAGTACTTACTGTTCGAAGCGCTGGAAGCCCAGGTAAAAGCCCGCAGCCTGGACGAAATCCCCAATGCCTTTGCCGATAACCGCCACGCCCAGGCCTATTTTGGTGTATTCAAGAAAAACCTGCCGGAGGTTTTTGCGGTTGGTGATAGCCAGGTGCAGGATAAGTGGATCAAGCTGGCCTTCGAGATCGATACAATGGTTGCCCAGTCCGTAATGGAGCACTCCATCAGCCCGCAAAATATTGAGAAGGATATCCATAAAAAGCTGATGCCCAAATTATTTATGGAGTGCAAATCCATCGGCAGTGGTATGGTGCAGGCCAAGAAAATGGTGGAGATGATCCTACAGATCACCCGCGTTGGTTTAAGCGGAGACTAACCTCGGCATGAATGTGCCTATTTTTTCCCAAAAAAATAACCCCAACTTCCGGCAATTGAGCTTTGCCTATGGGGATGAACGCATCACGTTTGAATGCCAACCCCGCCCCCAGGCCAGTGGGCGAGTGCTGATCAAAGTACACCCAGACTGCCGTGTGGTGGTCAGCGCACCGGAACCTATCGATAACGATGCAGTATTAAAGGCGGTAAAAAAACGCGGGCGCTGGATTTACCAGCAGCTGCGGGATTTCCGCAAAGCGCTGGAATATATTACACCACGGCAATATATCAGCGGCGAGAGCCACTACTATCTGGGCAAGCAATATCTGCTGAAAGTCATTGAGTCTGAAGACGCCCAACAGCAGGTGAAATTACTGCGCGGCAAGCTGGAAGTATCCGTGCGGAAAAAAGATCCCGAAAGAGTGCGCCTGCTTTTGGCCGAATGGTACAAGGCGCGCGCCAAAGAAATTTTTCACCGCCGCCTGGATACACTGCTTGAGCAGACCCTTTGGATTTCCGGGCGCCCGCCCCTGCGTATCCTCAGTATGAAAACCCAGTGGGGCAGCTGCTCCCCCCAGGGGCGTATTACCCTCAATCCCCACCTGGTAAAAGCACCGCGCCAGTGCATCGACTATGTGATTTTGCACGAGCTCTGCCATATCGCCGAACACAACCACAGCGAGCGATTTTACCGTTTAATGAATCAAGTGATGCCCAGGTGGGAAGGCACGAAAAACAAACTGGACGCTATGGCGAATTTGATTCTAGGTGATACCCTGCCCCACTCTTTTAACCGATAATATTTTTAACTTTCGTATGGAATCGACCGCCACTTCAGGGAAAGATCAAATGAGTAAAACAGCGTGGGTGACCAGTGCTATCTCCCAAGCGGATACCCTTTGGCAAAATTCGCGCAAATCGATCGAAGGTAAATCCTTTAGCGATGTACAGGATGCCGATGGGCTCCAGTATGTGGATCTGGTAATGGAAGGCGGTGGCATGTTGGGGATTGCCCTGGTGGGCTACACCTATATCCTTGAGAAGGCTGGCATACGCTTTCGCAAGGTTGCGGGCACTTCTGCAGGTGCCATCAATGCGCTGTTTTTAGCCGCTGCCGGCACACCGGGCTCATGTAAGAGTGCAAAGTTACTGGATATTATGGCTAAGGCGGACTTTGCCAGCTTTGAAGACGGCGAACGTTTTGCGCGCAAAACAGTACAACGCCTGCTTAAAGGCAAAGGGCTTTTTAATAGCCTGGCCCTACATCCGTTCGATTCTCTACGAACCTGCAAGCAACTGTTGCGAGAAAAAGGCCTCAATCCTGGCGATGCTTTTACCCAATGGCTACGAGAGGAACTGCGCCAGCTGGGCATTACCAATACGGCACAACTCAACCAGCGTATCAATCAGTTTCCCACCCTTCACTACCGGGGAGAGCCCGATCCTATAGTAGGCAATGCAGAAGTCGCTTTGGTTGCGGCGGATATTACCACTGAAACACGAGCCGTATTCCCAGCCAAGGCACCGCTCTATTTTAGTAACCCGGATGCGGTGAATCCCGCCGAGTTCGTCCGGGCTTCCATGTCTGTGCCGGGCTTTTTCAAACCTTACACTGTGAAGGATATTCCCCAGCTGGATGAATGCAGTTCAGTGGCTGAGAACTGGCGCAGTATAAAAGGGATTGGCGATCCCCGGCTGTTCTTTAAAAATGGTTTCCCTAAAGAGATTCAGTTTGTTGATGGCGGCCTGGTATCCAACTTCCCCTTTGATATCTTCCACAAGCCAGTCGGTACTCCCAAGCTACCCACTTTTGGTATCAAGCTGGAGGTGGACCACTACCAGCCCAGGTCTGACAAGGTGGGGCGCTTTGCCATGGGGCTAATCAATACCTGCCGTAATATGCTCGACAACCATGTGCGGGCAAGCCTGAATGCGGAGTACCACACACTGGTAAAAGAGATCGCTATAGAACCGATGACCAGCGGTGAGCACCCCCACTGGCTGGACTTCGCAATGCCAGGAAAACACTGTGAGCACTTGTTCTTATCGGGCGTTAGAGCTGCGATTGAGTTCTTAAGCAGCGGTTTCCAATGGGAGGATTATCTGGTTCTGCGCCAACCGGAAGTCTTCTTCTCAGGGGAGCAACTGGCTTAAAAGAAGAAAGCCGGGTAGAACTACCCGGCCAGGGCTGTTATTAAGTGGTCAGAAAGAACGACGGCGGTAACTGCGATAGTCGGCCTGCCAAAAGTTACGCTTGAGAGATTTCTCCAGATGCTCATGGCTCACTTTGGGCGCAACCCCATCGAGCTGTGCCTGGGCAGCCACAGCCCTGGCGATATCAATGCTCACCTCTCGAATATCATCCAATTGTGGCAATAACGCGCCCTCCCCCTGCTTCACCACTGGCGCCTGCTCTGCCAGAGCATTGGAGGCTGCCATCAACATGCCGTCGGTAACCCGCGTGGCATTCGCGGCAATCACCCCAAGGCCAATACCCGGGAAGATATACACATTATTGCATTGGGCCACCGGGTGGTGATGCCCATCAATTTCCACTGCGGCAAATGGGCTGCCGGTAGCCACCAGCGCCTCTCCCTTGGTCCAGGTATATATTTCTGTAGGGGTCGCTTCAGCGCGGGAGGTGGGGTTTGACAGCGGCATCACCAGCGGGCGCTCATGGCCCTTCTGTAATGCCTCAATCACCTGCTGGTTAAATAAACCACCCTGTCCGGATACGCCAATAAGAATACTCGGCTTTACCTTGCTAATCAGGCTTTGCAGGTCTGATTCGGCTGCCCCATCCAAGATATCCGGAGACTGGGCCAGTGCAGCCTGGAAATCGTGTAGCCCCTTCATATCAGAGGTTACCAACCCATAGCGATCGAACATAAAAATGCGCGAGCGCGCATCTGCATCGCTAAGGCCAGCCTGCACCATGGCGGACACCACCTGCTCGGCGATTCCGCAACCGGCAGAACCGGCACCCACAATCAAAACCCGCTGGGCCGTTAATGGCTCCTGCCAGGTTTTGCAGGCGGCCAGAATGGTCCCCAGAGTGACAGCGGCGGTGCCTTGGATATCATCATTGAAACAGCAGATTTGATCCCTGTAGCGTTGCAACAGTGGCATGGCATTGGTCTGGGCAAAATCCTCAAACTGTACCAGCACCTTGGGCCAGCGACGCTTTACCGCCTCAATAAACTGCTCTAAGAACTCATCATATTCCTCTTGGGAAATGCGCTCATGACGCCAGCCCATATACATGGGGTCGCCGAGGAGGGTGCGATTATTGGTGCCAACATCCAGGGTGACGGGAAGTGTATAAGCCGGGCTGATACCACCACAGGCGGTGTACAGGGATAGTTTTCCGATAGGAATACCCATTCCACCAATACCCTGATCGCCAAGACCGAGGATACGCTCACCATCGGTCACTACGATAACCTTGACGTTTTCCTTGGTAGCGCTTCGCAAAATATCATCAATATATTCACGGTCTGGGTAAGAGACAAACAGACCGCGATGATTGCGGTAAATGTTAGAAAATTCCTCACAGGCTGCCCCTACGGTGGGCGTATAGATGATCGGCAGCATCTCATCAATATGATGCTCAATCAGGTAAAAGAACAGGGTTTCATTATCGTCCTGAATCCCTCGCAGATATATGTGCTTGTCCAGCCCCGTCTTACATTGCTGGTACTGTAGATAAGCGCGCCGAGCCTGCTCCTCAATCGTTTCGACATTATTTGGCAGAAGCCCGGCCAGGTTGAATTCAAGTCTCTCCTCTAAAGTGAAGGCACTACCTTTATTCAACAGTGGCATCTCCAACAGGGAGGGACCGGCGTGGGGGATATAGAGTGGACGCTTTTCGTTGTTGCTCATAAACCTGCTTTAAGTCTGATACGGCAGATGGAGTAAATTGCGCTCAGCTTTTGCAATCTGACTAAATTAACTAATGCGGGTCAGGATTGTGCGCAAACCTGCCAATCCAGTGGGGCATGGAAGACTATCCATTGTTCCGCGATATAACAAGACCCACCCTTCGGCCTACCCGCCCCTAAAAAAACGCCGCTCAACTATGCTAGCTGTATTTTCACCTAAGGAGGCGGTACCGAAATCAATATCGGCGCCACTCATTTTCTGCCCAGGCAATGGAGCGCCCGGCATGCAAATAAAAAAACTGCAAAGTATTCTGATCGCCCTGTCAGTCGCGTCAGGCCTATATAGCTGCGGAAAAAATAATGGTGAGGTTGAGGAGCAACCTAATAAAAAGAACGAACAAGTTTCACAAGAAAAAAATCAGCGTGAGGTGCTTACCGCCATGGCACCGGAGATCAAAGCAGAGATAGAGGCCCAGGAAAGTTCTGACAAACGTATCGCACGCAATGTCTATTTTGGCGATACACATGTCCATACTGGCTGGTCTGTCGACGCGGGGTTGGATGGCGCAATACTCACCCCGGACGATGCTTATCAGTTTGCGCTGGGAAAGGAAGTTACTTCCAACAGCGGACTCAAAGCAAAATTAAACCGACCTTATGATTGGTTTATGATCACCGATCACTCCGACGGCATGGGCGTTATTAGTGAGATAGTCGCTGGCAACCCGGAGATGATGTCCGACCCCACCCTTAAACGCTGGCACGATGCTCTCGCCTCCGGCAGCGAGGAAGCCACCAATGATGCCAAGAGCGAGGTCATTGTTCTCCAGTCCCAAGGCAAACTCCCCAATCAGGTAATGGACCCCAAGTGGATGCGTACCGCTTGGGAGAGAACCGTTGACGCCGCAGAGCGCTATTACAAACCCGGTGAGTTCACAACTTTTATTGCTTTCGAGTGGACGGTCAATGCCGATGGCGGTGATAACCTGCATCGCAACGTCATATTTCGCGATGGAGCCGATCGCACCAAATCACTGATACCCCTGACTACTTTCGACACCCAGAAACCGGTAAAACTCTGGGAATGGATGAAGGCTTATGAGGATAAAACTGGTGGGCGAGTATTAGCGATTCCACACAACGGCAATATGTCCAATGGGCGCATGTTTATCGAGAAGCAGTTTGACGACTCTCCCCTAACTCCAGAGTGGGCTCGGCTTCGTGCGCGCTATGAGCCACTCTATGAACTTGTTCAGGTAAAAGGGCAGAGTGAGTCTCACCCTGCCCTTTCTCCCGAGGATGAATTCGCTAATTGGGACCTTTGGGACCGCGGTAACCTAATCCTGAAACCCAAACCTCCCGGTGCCTTACAGTACGAGTATTGGCGCGAGGCTCTCAAATCCGGACTGCGCTTGGAGAAAGCCCTGGGCACCAACCCTTTTCAATACGGTGCCAATGCAGGTACAGACACTCACACAGGCCTCTCCACTCCTGATCAGGATAATTTCTACGGCAAGTTCAAAACCCTGGAACCCAGTAATAAACAACGCTGGGCATTTCCCTTATTGAAAGGGGTTGGTGGCGAGTACTTTGGATGGGAGCAAGCCGCTTCGGGCATCACTGGTGTATGGGCTAGAGAGAATACCCGCGAAGCCATCTGGGATGCAATGAACCGCAAGGAGACCTTCGCCACCACAGGTCCCCGGATTTCCGTGCGCTTCTTTGGCGGTTATGACTATACGGATGCAGATATCAAAGGAGACATAGTGGCGAATGGCTATAAAAAAGGGGTACCGATGGGGCAAAAGCTGCCTCCCGCCACCGAGGAGCAAAAAGCGACCTTTCTTGTAGCTGTATTGAAAGACCCTCAAGGAGCTAACTTAGACCGAGTACAAATCATTAAAGGTTGGCTGGATGACAACGGGCTCACCAGGGAAAAGATCTTTAATGTAAAGTGGTCCGGTGGGCGCAAAATAGACAGTGCCGGTAAGATTCCACCTGTAGGCAACACCGTTGATCTGGACACAGCCAAATACTCGAACACTATTGGCGAACCCCAGCTGATTGGGCTTTTCAAAGACCCGGAGTTTAACCCCAAGCAAAGCGCTGTCTACTATCTGCGCGCCCTTGAAATACCGACACCTCGCTGGACGCTCTACGATAAGGTGCGTTTTGGCATTGATATGGACGAGAAGGTGCCCCTCATTCAGCAAGGGCGCGCCTTCAGCTCACCAATCTGGTACTCGCCGCAGTAAGCATCGAAAAGATTGCATTACTATTTGATAGAAATAGCAATCTTAACTTCGTTAGGGCTTGCATAGTGCTCAAAATCAGTAGTGTAAGCTCGCTCATGAGGGCAGTCCGGTGCTGAGAAATGACCCCACACTTCCCCCCAAAGATCAATAACTGCCTGGGGCATCTCACCCTGTGCGCCAAATACAAGGTACTTGCCTGGCTCTATATGAACTGTTTTAAAGTCTTCTGACATCTCCGTAGAAAGCATGTCGGAGCAGGCAAAGACATCAAACAAGCCCGTGTGGTCTGACTCATAGTTGGTATACACACCATACACCTTGGGAGTGCCACGCAATTTTGGTGCGGCTTCTGCGCCAAACTTATCCCAAAGGGGGGTAATCTTTGCAGTGCCCGGATCTGCCTCATTGGCATTCTTGGTTCTTGTACTAAGCCCCACAAGATCAAAACCTTCAATCTGCTCAACAACCATAGCCATTCCGGATTATCCTCATTATTAATATCGTTAGCATAACAACCTACCGTGAACCTCAGAAGATCGCAATCTTACTGGCTTCGAACATCTATATGTCGAATGATTCCCCTATCGACAATTACAAACTCTACGCCAGACATCTTGGCAGTTTCACCCTCTTGAGTAGTGCCCTCAAAGTCAAAATCAAAACGAATAATGCAGGGTTTAACCTCCTCCACTTTATTTACAATCCATTCTAACTTGCTATAAGAGCCATGATGGACCCTTTGCATCACCATAATATCTTTCACACCCAGATAGAGTGCGCCATCTCGCGCACAGAATGTGGAAGACTCATCAAATAGATTTTCTATCTCGACAAAATTACTCTGATTTGAAAGGTCAAAGTAATATTTTGCCAATTCTAATGCCTCTGACATAAACTCACCGTCTTACAAGAATGAAAACCAAACTATAAATTAATCATCAGTAGGTGCATACTGCATTAAAAAATGTACCGCATCTGTGTGCTGGTTTGGAGAAAAGCACTTCATATCAATACCTCGAAACAGTTTATCCTCAACACCTACAACTTTCTTAAGCCACTCTTTATCAGTCAAAATCGCCACGGCGCATATATTTGAGATGCCAACCTCAAATAGGTACTTGAACTTCTCTACAACTGCCGAAAACTCCAGGCCATCGAATGACTCTATTTCTTCGTAAATTGTGATCTTTTCATATTTCTCCCCAAGGGCTTTCATCTGGTCAAATACCTCAGAAATATCACTTTCAGTAATATCTCCAGATATTTTGAATGCAAGGGCATTAGATATACCGATATCAATGGTTGTAATCATTTGTTTATTCCTAATTTGAGGTCAGCAATGTCCGAACCCTTAAGCCGGGATAGATAGCGGCCAGCCTCTTAAACTTAAAGCTATCTACCACCTTTTCGTTAAAAAATAATTACTGAATAGACTGCCATTGTGCTTTCAGGGCATTGACAAATAGTTTATCCCTACCATCTACGCCAGAAACATAGAGGATGAAGTCACTACCATCCTTCCTAAGGATGGTGACCGTAGTATTATCCTCCAAGCCCCCCCATTCAACCTGGATATCTTCTACTTTGTCATAAGTCGCCACTTCTTTCTGTAATACCCCTTCCTCTTTCCAATAAGAAAATACATGACGTTGAGTGAAGCCGTTCCCATCATCTCTCACAAATAAAAGGGCATCACTATAAAAATATTCAACTTCATCTTTTGGTTTTATTATCCCCTGTCTTTGCATAAACTTAATGTTATCAGCCGAAATTTCGCTGCCATCTATTACCGCTTCGCTCGGAGTCAACCCAACTTCGCCTCCTATTTGAATCACATATAGAGGCAGGCCAAGTAAAATCAATAGAACATGCCTAATACCCCAACGGGAATTATTTATCTCTGCAGATGATTTGGCACCATTAACAAAAATCATATAATTTGCTAGAGGCAATATAGCTAATGCACTTATCAGCAAGGATAGCAAGACGTAATCTGTAATATGTCCTAAAATCGACGAGACTAGAAAGATTATAGCCAATAGGATTGCCAATTTTTTACCAGGCAAGTGAGAAACACCAAAACGGTCTACGCTATCCTCTTTTAGATTGTTCCAAAGGGGGAAATACCAAAATTCGTTAAATATCCCTCTGGCAACCGGCATGATTGCGCTGTTCTCCTGTACCCGAATATACTTAAAATTCCTATAGAACCAATAGACACCAAATAATCCAAAAGTAAAAATCCACATCGCTATCAACTTACCTAGAGAAACTGGGTAATAAATCGCGTCTTGTTTAACTGGATTTTTCCACCTTTCATAACGCCACATAAAAATAAGCAGCACATAGAAAGATGCATATATATAAATAAATGTGGCGACAGACAACTGAGACACCAACCCCCCTTCGCCCTCATTTACTATAGAAGAATTTGTATACCGTTTGTAGACACCATAGCTCAAGTGATTTTCTACCCTTTCAATTGCCTCAATGTAAGACTTGTAATCTTCAGCCTTAACATGATCAATCTTGCTTTGGTATGAATACTCTAACCTCAGTTTTTTAGTGGCTTCCTGATAATCAACGGTATTCTTGAAGTGGAAAAATTTGTTATCTTCCTCAAAAAACTCATTATCAAAGGACCAATCATCCCCTTCAAAGTTGACTTCGATGATCTGCTCGATTAGCTCCGGATACAATAATTCTAGAGGGTGCCGCCTATTCCTATCATCATATTTTGAAATCGCCGAACTGACAATATTTGCATAAAAATCAACTTCATACCGCTCTCTTTCAGGCTTACTCTCCCAGAACTCTTCAATCCTATATTGCTCGGTATAAGAAAAAATATTCCTCTCAAGATCATCTTCAAATTCAACTATAGTTTCAACTTCAATACCAGGATAATAGCCTTCAAAAAATTCCAGATATCCATTCTGAATTGAGTCTCGCCCATTACTCGCCAAGCCTCGCCTTTGTCTTTCAGCATTCCATCCATAATTAACAGTCTTTGACTTAAATGCTACAGAGCCTTCAGTAGGAATATTGAACTCATCCTTTACAAACACACCAAATTTTGCAAAAGTCGGGTGCATTTCTGTTAAGTTATCGACGCCAGGTCTTAGTACGAGTGCTTTTCCATAGTCTGGTTGGTGGATTGTATCTAAAGCACCATGCTGATAGCTTCTAGTCGCGTCTACCCAGTACTCTTTACCCTCAAACTCAAAATAGGTAATGACATGATCAAAGGATCTGACACTAGGGATTTTATTCTTTAACTTTGACTCCGTATTAACTAACGCAGGATAACCTATAACTCCTAACTCTTTTAGTAGAGTAAGAAATAGTACGGTTTTATCTTTACAGTCACCATAGCGGTTTCTTAATGTCTCACTCGCCAATCTGGGCTTATGCGAATTTTCCCCCAACTCTATTCCTAAATAACGCACCTCATCCTGAACAAACTTTAGTGCAGCCGATATCTGGGAACCCTTATCTGATGAGTTTGATTTTATATTATCTGCTAGCTTCGAGATATCTTCATTAATATGATATACATCCTCATACAACCCTCTCCCCCAAATACCAACATCTTCCCATGTCTCAGACTCACTAAAGTAAACAGCCCCCCATGGACTAAACCAGGAGGGAGTATCATCATCAGACTTCAAAGGGTCAATTTTACTATCCTGTAAAATAAACTCATTGGCATCACCTAGTTTCCGTCGTTTTAATTCTAAATCACTATTTACGATCGAGTACTGGAGAGGATTTGGCTTTTCCCAAAGTATGCGAAGAAAATGACTTTCTAATGGAACAGACCAGTTAAGATTGAAACTATAAGCAAATAGCCCTTGATAGACAGGGTTCATTCCCGAGCGAGTATAGCTATACTCTACAACATCCCCTACCCTAATGTCATCCAGAAGAATATTTAATGTTATTTGGCCACTATAAATCAATTCACTCATTTCTTCTTCACGCTGTATGTAATCCATACGCGCTGTATTGATTTTATTTAACACTTCTCCATTTCGTATAACATTAATAGAGTGCAGAACTACTTTTTGATAGGCAGGATCATAGTTAATGCTAATCTGCGAACTCTCATCTACTCCCTCTTGATTAATAATGTTTTCAGCCATCCGGAAGAAATAATCTGGCACCTTCTCCTCACCCACCTTAACTTGTGTATCTAACAGCAAGTAATGAACTCCATTCTGAATTTTGTCATTTGGAGTCTTACTTACTTCAGGAATAACTACATTTGTTACCCATCCTGGTACAGGTGAGGTTGCAACTTCCTCCTCAGCCCAAATTTTTCCAGCCCCACTCAACAAACAACCAATTAAAACCACTTTTACTAACGAAACAATTCTAATATTCATCTTTCTTTTTAAAGTGTAAAAATACTCACCAACAAAAACGACAACAAAAACGACAACAAATCTACTACCAACTCAAAGTTATTGTTCTCACTACCACTCAAAAGCAGCCTGAAATACCGCCTCACCTGGAACTAAAATACCAACTACCACCCACTTAAGTTGACATCTTCGATTAAAGTATTATCGATTTCCAATCGAATACGGAAAAAACCTTAAACAACATGATCGACCTCTTATGTTTGCAATAAACAAATACCACGTAATTTATCATCTCTAAATTAAAAAATATACTTTTTAACTTCTCGAAACCATCCACAACTGTAATAATTATTCAAAAATTGAATATATCCAGATTATATATGCACACAAGCATCCCTATTAATAAGTAGCAACCCTAAACTGAAATGCCCAGACATATTTCTATCGGTAAAAACAGTTCAGCATTCTGAGGTGATGACTTTGAAACTTGTATTTCTACCCGGCCTGGATGGCACTGACATCTTATTTAACGACCTGATAAAAGCACTTCCCAAGACACTAAATTACGAGGCAATTTACCTCCCAGAATTAGAAGGACAAGACTGCTCAGAACAAGCAGTATCACTAGAAAAAATGACAAAGGAAGAAATCCTTTTTCTGGTTGTGGAGTTCTATTCCGACAGGTTAGCCTATGAGCTATGAAAATTAACAGAGAATAGAGTAAAAGAGATTGTCTTTATTGTCAGCTTTGTCTCACCACCATCAGCCATATCCAGATTTTCTAAATGGCTGTCAGTTTGAATTATGAAACCCAACTTCGTAGGCCGATTGATAGTCAACTTCTCAGGCTTCAATGATTATGACACAGACGAAAAACCTCAGCAGCTTTTTCAGTCATTGAAGCAAACGAATACAGATATACTAAAACAACGATTTATAAATATTACAAAAATAGACACACCAATTCGAAAATTCAGCATAGCTTCGGTTTATATCCGCCCTGTGAATGACTATTTAGTAGTCAAAGAGACTAATTAAAACTTTGAGCTTTCTATTAGAGTCCCTGGAGGTTATTAGTTTGCCAGGCAGACATTTTATCTCGCAGTCTAAGTCAGTTGAATGCGCAGGGATTATAGAACTTACTGCTTATTTAGCACTCAATACCAACAATCACTACTTGTCAGGGTGATAATTGGCACGGCTTCAAAAACTACTAATTTCGCCCATCTATTACTCACATGAGAGTGCTCCTAAATTTTATTAGCAATTAGCGCCAAAGCAATTGTATCGATCTGATTACCAATACACTTAGAGCCAATAAGAAAATATATGTACTTTTTGAAAAAAATTTTACAGGTATTTAGGCAGGCAATTCCTGCCTAAATAAAGTAGATAAGATTTAATAGAAAGGCTCCATTAGAAAAATGCTCTTAGGGGCCTTTCTATCCTACACTCCTCGACTCACCAATAAGGTGATACAAAAGAGGTCAACCTTATTAGGGCATGGCGCATTGACGATCTGGATATGGGAAGCTCTCATTCAGTGTTCTGTAAGAAGAGCCTGCATCAAGAATCCAATCAAAACCTATCACAGTAGGATTGGTTACTCCAGCGGTTAACGGTCCCTTAAACAAACCATCAAACAAATCATTTTTTGCACGCCAGTCTTTCCATAGCACAAAACCTGATGATGTAGAGAAGTTATCAAAGAAACGGTATTTGTCCTCACTCCCAATAGATCTTGGTAACGGTGGTGCACACAACATCCATTGATGATTACCGTCGATGCTTTTGAAGGCACCAGCAACAAGATTATCAGCGCTTAATCCATTAAAAATAGACTCGCTCAAACCTTGAGTCCTGGCTAATGCTTTCAGCCCCTCCGTATCCAGCAAGGCTAGTTTCGCCAAAGTAATGGCATTTGCTACTACTGGATACTCACTCACACTGTAGTCGCCATTACCATCCAGGCGCATCTCTGCTGTGACTCGATAAGCCATATCTGGGATTTTAACCAAATGCTGAGTATTGGATTCATTTTTCGAATACCAGGTATTCAGCGCAGTATCGGTCATGGGTGCATCAAGCAGGTCGAGTAACTCCTTGAATTCGGTGGGCAGCACATCTTCCACCTCTTCAATCGCATACTCCTTTACCTCCCCTTTTAACCCATCAATTGCCTTTCGGAGCTCTTCTCTGGCATTGCGTACCGTAAGAGGAATTGGCGCATTATCAAGAACCGTCAAAACATCAGACAGGGAATCGATCATACTATCGACATTTTGCCAAATATCACAAACTTGCGATGGTACCCCAATAAAAGTTGGGCCATAACAATATACCCAATCAGTTAAAGGATCTACACTACTAGCATTCTTATCCATGGTATTTACCATCATGGTAGCGGTAGTGCGTGTATATTCCAACATTGCAACATCAACCCCTGATTTCCACATCTCAAATTTGGACTGGATCGGGCTAACATTACTATTCAGAAGCTGCAAAAGATCGATGGCGGCATCTGCAATGGCATGCAGATTTTTCTGTGCTTTTTGCATTTCCGCATGAGCTTCTCTAGCATCCTTAATATTTTGTTTAGCCAAATCATTGGCTTCTTCTTCTAGATCATGAATAACTTTAAGCGCTGCATATTCGCTGGCGTGAACAGTCTTTGCAAGGCTCTCGCATACATCTACATCATCTGAGATGAGCTTATCAGCCTGCATACTGATTATCATTTTTTCTGATTCCGCCTCACGAACCCAAAAATGATCTACAACATTGTGATCTAAAGATACACGCATCTTCCAATCATATTTTTTGTCATTAATAAGAGGAATAAAAATATTACTTGATGCAATAGGAATAAATGGTGCCTGAGTGTTTTCTCGTGCTAAATTCAAAACATCTGTAACACCATCAATCATATATGTTAGATGTCTAGGGTATCTACTATTAAAGGGGACTTCGCTCTCTATTTTTCTATGCTGCTCATAGAGATATTGGTCTGAGAAAAGTTGATGTGCTGAAATATCAAAATCTCTCGCATACCAGTGCTCATCACCATCACCATCAAATAGACTCCCCGGGTTCAAAGCTAACTTTACCAGGTCCTCTACACCATCAACACCCAACATGTTAGCAATAGGATCAAGGTCAATTGACTTGTCAATCAGACCAGCGGGGTCAATTGTTTTAAGGGCAAACTCACAACCTTTTGCCGTTACTTCTGTGCGCCAGTCCAGCTGGGCCTTCTCTAACTCATGCTTTTTGTTGACTAGCTTGGTATGTGAGCTTTGCACCTTATCTAAGGCATCTGCTACCCCATCAAAGCCACGCCCCTCAAAATCAAGCCTGTACTTTAGTAAGTTATTACTTATTGATTGAGCTTTATCGATACCTATATTGACTTCATCAATAAAATCATTGGCAATGTTATTCAAATCACTAGCCATTGACTCTGGCATCTCATAACCAGTCCAATCCTTAATAAGGTATTGGGTTACCCATACATCAATGGTGTGCCAATAGCCATTTGCATCAATTGCCTGGTTATATAGCTGTTCCCTGAACTTTGAAATTGAAGCCAAGTGAGATGCCAGGGGGTTTTTTCCATACTGTTCTGTTGGAATATCAGCATAAATAAGCTTGTCTCGAAGAAACTCAAACAGTTCATCATCATTGAGGTCAATTCTTTGGTGAGGCTCACCGAGGACCTTTCCGAGGTGATCACGCAGAATAGGCACCCTGGAATCAATATAAGATTCAAGAGCTATATGGCGCTTTTCATTTAAACTTTCACCATCAAAAATAGCAAAAATATCACCCGAGTACTGGTTTACATAGGTGTGAGCGAATACATCCGCTGAGGCATGCCCGAGGTATCCATAGATATAAGCTTTTCCTATATTAGAGGTGTCCTTCTGGGTCAGCAAGTACTTTAGCCAATCGTCTGTGTTATAACGCGTGCTATCCTCTTGAACTATCGCATCACCAGCCTCATTTTTATCCAGTGCTCCAGGGTGAACGCTGGTCTGCCCAACTACAAAATCGGGAGAAGCATCGGGCCCAATATTGCCAAGCAGATAAGCGGACTGATTCTTCAGAATCGCTGAAGAAACATCATCTGGAACATCGATATCATAGTAATTATTATTGATTTCAAAAGTCAGCTTGCCATCATCAGCAAGATCATTGATTACTTGTTGACCAACAAATACATGACTCTTTAACTTAAAAGCCCAGCTCTGATTAGTTGCCAACAACCCCAAAAGAAGGCAGGCAAACTGCCCCCCTATCCCCTTTTTTCTAGCAAACATCCGATATACTTCTTAATGATAAAAGAAGGATTGTATCAAGCTTAGGATCTTATATATAGTTAAAGATTAACTGTTCATCCTTTATCCATTGCCTACAAAATTTATAAGGCGAACAAATTTTACACAGACTTATAGGGTAGGTCTGTTTAATTAGACATTCAGCAATAATTTGGTTTAAATTTTCAACATTCTTAATATAATTTAAATACTAATCAAATTCGTGAATTAATTACTTGTTTGGATGATAATTAGCACTACTCCAGGCATTATTAATTTCATCCGCCTGCTGTTGAGCATTAAAGTGCTCCCAAGTGATACCATTAACATCCTTTTCTTGGGTAAAAGCGGTTGCAGCCGGATCTTCCCATCCCAAGTGCCTAAGAGTCCCAGATCTGCACTTTGGGTCTTTGCGGACAGATAGGTTCAGTGAGTCGGTGCGCCATAAAGCATATTCACCGGCAACATAAGAGCACGGGGCGCAGTTTAGGCGAGTACTATAATCTTGTACTGTTTCCTCAATTCTATCAGTGGACAGTGCTATATGTAGTTTTTTCATACTTTGCTCTTTAGCCAGAGTGTTTTCAGAAAAGTCAGTTACTTCCTGCAGCACCTGCTTCGAGTTGCTTTTGTACTTTATCCAGGTTAAAAGACCCCGGTACTTGACTGGGAGGGTACTCCTTCATCGTTTGTAAGAATTTGGCAGCGAGCTGCTGCATCGGCACCAGCACAAAAGCTCTGTCAATAAACCAATCGTTATAGGTATTGGAGTTATGCTGCGCTTTTTCGAAAGGGTCCTGACGCAGGTTAAATAGAAGAGGAACCCGCAATTCCGTAAAAGGTTCACGCCAGACTTCAAAACCCTTTCCGCGGTTTTCCAGGAAAATGGCCTTCCAGGGTTCATAACGCATGGCTACTATCTGTCCATCGTCGTTCACATAGATAAATTCCTTGCGAGGTGATAGCTTTGCCTTGCCGGTGAAGTAATCCATCATATTGTAACCATCGACATAGTTTCGATATTGCCGACCTTCCAGCTCCACCCCTGACTTTAATTGCTCTTTAATATTGGGATTTCCACCTGCAGCAGCCAGAGTAGGCAACCAGTCTTCATGTGAAACAATACCGGTTAATGTGGTTCCTGCCGGGAATTTACCCGGCCAGCGTACAAAGGCAGGGACCCGATAGGCCCCCTCCCAGTTTGAGTTCTTTTCACTGCGGAAGGGGGTAGTCGCTGCATCAGGCCATGTATTGAAATGAGGACCGTTATCGGTTGAATAGAACACGATGGTATTATCGGCAATTTGCAGGCGATCCAGCAGGCTGAGTAACTTCCCTACCAGGATATCGTGCTCCACCATAGCGTCCATATATTCATTACTGTTCGGGCCCGCCAGATTTGTATGCTCCTCCCGTACATGAGTGCGAAAGTGCATTCGGGTGGCATTCCACCACACAAAGAATGGCTTTCCGTCCTGGTGAGCACGCTCGATAAAGTCTATGGCCGCAGCAAGAGTCTCATCATCAATGGTTTCCATCCGTTTCTTGGTCAGTGGGCCGGTATCTTCTATAGTGCCCCCAGCGAAGGACTTTATGACTCCACGAGGACCAAACTTTTTGCGGAACTCTGGATCTTTGGGATAGTCACGATTTTCCGGCTCTTCCTCCGCATTGAGGTGATAGAGATTTCCAAAAAATTCGTCAAAGCCGTGATTAGTCGGCAGGTGCTCATCCAGGTCACCTTGGTGATTCTTGCCAAACTGCCCTGTAACATATCCAAGGCTTTTCATCACCGTAGCGATTGTCACATCACTCTTTTGCCATCCCTCTTTGGCTCCCGGGAGTCCTACTTTGGTCATTCCAGTTCGCACCGGAACGTTGCCTGCCAGGAAAGCTGCACGCCCAGCAGTACAAGATTGCTGGCCGTAGTAATCGGTAAATGACAACCCTTCAACTGCCAACCGATCGATATTTGGGGTCGCGTACCCCATCATGCCGCGACTGTTAAAGCTGATATTCCAGATACCGATATCATCTCCCCAGATCACCAGGATATTTGGTTTTTCTGGCATTTGAGGTTGGGGTTTACCTTGCTGGGACTGAGCTTGAGCAGGGCTCTCCGGTTGTTTTTCAAGTTGCTCTTGTTCTCCGAGTTGGGGCTGAGGCTGAGGCTGAGGCTGAGGCTGAGGCTGAGGCTGAGCATTAACTTGCCACTGAAGACAGCAAAGTAAACCAATAGCCACTGCTACTCGTCGCGACAGCAGGAAAAGTGAATACATGACGGACCTCATCACTCGCTTTGCGGGCTCATATCAAAACAAAAGTACCTTGCCTGATATCCAGAATATGACCCCTGTTATTGGTGCCAGAGTTCAAATCTTGCACTTTCTTTGAGGGGTAATACAGCAAGATTAGACAAGTCTTTACCCATTGGTGCCTGCTATACCAACACTGCTCGATATGCTTCCCTGGCGAAAGATTTGATTAATTTGGCGCATGTACTTTTTCACCGTTTCTGTCCTCTTTTTCGGCGGTTTGTACGACGGGAAATATCACCTTCCAGTCCTTGGCCATATCTACAACCGTCCAGCCATTGGGTTTCGCAGCTTTTAGCGCTTTATCCAAGCGTCCCACCCTGGAATTGCGATCATAAGCCCACTCCCTTTTTGCATCGGTATGATGAATCAACATCCCAAAACGCGGCCCAGGGCCTGATGTTACCCACTCCAACATCTGCAGGTCCCCATCGGAGTTTCCAGCGGCAAAAATCGGACGGCGGCCAATCATCTGGCTAATACCGATAGGTTTGCCTTCTTTATCATTCACAAATTCGACATCATCAGTAGTGATAACACGCGGCTTGCCATCACCATCCTCATAGCGGGCTTTCAGTCGGCTACCAACAACCTGCTCTGGAGGAATACCGTATAGCTGTTCAGAAAACACACGGATAAAATCTGCGCCACCTCCAGAAACTATATAAGTTTTAAATCCTTTCGAGCGCAGGAAATTTAATAGCTCTCGCATTGGCTGGTAATACATAGCAATGTAGTGCTTTCCTGTGAGCGGATTTCTGGCTGTATTAAGCCAGGAAGCAACAACTTTATTAAATTCTTCTCTGGTCATATCGGCATGAGTCGCACCGATCATTTTCTCCAAACCGGTTCTTCCCTGTGCCAACAAGGTGATCATGTCATCGTTGAGAATCGCCGCAAAAGGCTGCTCCGACTTCCATTCAGGGTGTTCCGGTGCCAACCGCTTTACTTCATCCATAGCAAAGAGCAGCTGAAAGTAGGCTGGCTTTTCTGCCCATAAGGTTCCATCGTTATCAAATACGGCTATACGTTGTTCAGGAGGGATGAAATCTGCGCTACCTTCCTGAGTGACCTTATCGATGAATGTTACGATAGCGGACTTTGCAGCAGTACTATTCCATGAAGGAAGTGGCGCACTACCACGTTCGTTAGCAAAGCAGGCATATGCTGACACGAGTAAGCCATATGCAAACAGATACGCTTGAATCCTGACCATACCCACAAACCACCCTAATGGTTAAACGTTACTCTTTGGCGGCGAATGAACTAATCTTGCTTTAGCAATCCCAGAGCCGAACTGGGTTATTCAGGACTACGCAAGAATTATGATAAATATAGTCAGCGGTATTTCCCGACTTGTCGTGCTCTTGAGTCTTCAAGCTCTGATTGCTTGTGGGCCGAATGATCGCAGTATGTCCAAAGTAGATAAGGTTAAAAACCTCGATACCTCCACAACTCATAATCAGCAGATAGATCAAGCTGCGCATAAAGAAACGACTTATGTAGGGTCTAAATTTTGCGCTCACTGCCATAAGGAAGAGACCAGCGCCTGGCAAAGTTCCCACCATGCTTTTGCAATGCAGGAAGCGAATGAAGGGAGTATCCTCGGCGATTTTAATCAGTCAACTTTTACCTATGAGGGTATTACTTCCACCTTCTATAAAAAGAAAGGGGACTATTACGTCAATACTGATGGGGCCAACGGCGAGCTAAAAGATTTTCCTATTGCCTATACATTTGGCGCAGTACCACTGCAACAATACTTGATTCAGTCTCCCGGCGGACGCCTTCAGGCACTCAGTATCGCCTGGGATAGTCGGTCCAAGGCAGAGGGGGGGCAGCGATGGTTCCACCTATATCCAGATGAGAAGATCTCACATAAGCACTCCCTACACTGGAGCGGCATCAATCAAAATTGGAATTTTATGTGTGCGGACTGCCACTCCACAAAACTACAAAAAAATTACGACCTAAATACCGATAGCTTTAAAACCAGCTGGTCCGAAATCAATGTTGCTTGTGAGTCCTGCCACGGGTCAGCATCCAAACATCTAGAGTGGGCTGAGAACAAGCAGTTAAAGATCAAAAATTTTGGATTTCCTGTTGAACTGCATTCGGTCAGGGCGACCAATTGGGAAATGGACCATGAAAGTGGCATTGCCAAAAATAAGGTATCCAAAAAAAATCAAGAGCTACAAACCTGTGCCCAGTGTCACTCCAGGCGCACTACTTTCTTTCCCGGCGCAAAAGCTGGCAGCCAATTTCTGGATCACTATAATCCCGCCCTGCTGCTACCGCCGCTCTATCATATAGATGGTCAAATTAACGAGGAAGTCTATGTTTACGGTTCATTCCTGCAGAGTAAAATGTATGCAGCAGGAGTTACCTGTAGCAATTGCCATGAACCACATAGCTTACAGCTGCGCAGTAGTAGCGATGGTGTCTGTTCCCAGTGCCACCTCCCGGAAAAATTTGCGCAAGTCGATCACCACCTTCACCCTGTTAATAGCTCCGGTGCAAGATGCGTCAATTGTCATATGCCATCAAAAAACTATATGCAGGTAGATAGCCGTCGGGATCATAGTTTTCGAATCCCAAGGCCAGACCTTTCTGATAAGTTAAACACACCCAATGCCTGCCTCAGCTGCCACCAGGAACAAACCAACCAATGGGCAACTGATGTACTGCGCAGAAAGTTCGGCGCCCCCGACAAGTCTCATTACGGCGAAGCGCTTCACGCAGGATTTTTCCAAGCAATCGATGGAGAGAAAAAACTAAGCCAGCTAATTACAGATTCCACACAGCCAGCAATTGCGAGGGCGACCGCAGTAACCCTACTCCCCCAGTATTTCACACGTCATTCCGCCCAGCTATTACAGGCAATAGCGCAAGGTAACGAACCGCTTCTCAGTTTGGCTCTAGCCCAATCACTGGATAGAGTACCAGCACAATTTCGCCCGGCACTGGGCATTCCCCTTCTCTTTGAGCGTGAACGCATAACACGCTCGCTAGCCGCCAATGCACTGGGATCATTGCCCCTAAATAATTACCCAGGCCCCGTTCAGAAGCAGTTTTACACAGCACTTAAGGAGTACACCGCCTCAGAGTTATTTAATAGTGATCGCCCGGAATCCCTGGTCAATCTGGGCGAACTACACAGACAGAGAGGTAATTCCAGCCAGGCAGAAGTTTTTTTTCGGCGAGCAATTAAGAGTGCCCCCTATTATGTCCCTGCCTACGTGAATCTGGCGGACCTGTATCGAGTTGAGGAGCGTGAGGAGGAGGCTGAGAAACTACTGCGGCAAGGCCTGAATCGAGCCGAAAGCAAAGCGGCAGTTCAGCACTCCTTGGGGCTATCTTTGATACGGCAGAGCCGCCACTCAGAGGCAATTTACTTTTTGCAACAAGCTGCAGAAGCCCAGGAAACCAATAGTCGCTATATCTACGTATATGCTATTGCCTTACACTCGGCCAAAGAACCATTGCAGGCACTTTCAGTACTTGAAAAAGGATTGGATCAGTTCCCATCCTCACCAGATATATTGCAGGCAATAATCTCTATTCATCGTGAATCTGGCAATCTCGAAAAAGCAAAAAAATATGAAGTACTACTTACTGGAAACTATTAAATACTTTGGGTTAAATAGACCTGTTAATTCTATATAAGTATCAGAGAACACTTTGCTATTCCAGTTATACATCCTCTAGTATAAAAAAACTAGAAATCGTAATAGAAACTCAATCGCAGTAGATGCTCACTGGGAATCAGGCCAAATTCACAGTTATCACAGCCGGAAAATACTTGAGCCTGAAGCCTTGTACTGAAATGTTCTGTCCAATTCTGGATAAATTCCAGATTGTGGTATTGACTCTGATCGTCAATATTGTATTGGATACTTTGACGATATTGGAATTTACGCTCTACACGCGTATTGCCCCACATAAAAAACAGATATTCCCGTCGTAGCTGCCCCACAGATAACAAGCCGAAGCTATCAATCAGGAAATTAAAAGCTGTGTGCGCCTCTGTTGTTTGTAGGCTTGTCAGGGAAAAGCCTGGCTGAGTGAGATTCAGCTTAGCTACATCTATTTGCTCAATTACCTGATCCCAATCTTCCGCTGTATAACCATGTTCGTTATACAGATATTCTGCCGTAATATCCCAACCATCATTTAAACTTACTTGGGTGCCGAGAACTGCTTTCAAGTAACCGCGATCCTGCAGGTCGGCGTATTGCATATCACCTGCCAGTGCTAGCTCCCGCTGGTGCTCCCAGGCGCCCTCAAACCTTAGAGTGATATTATCGTCAGCTAGTGCACTTAAACCAAGGGCAACATTAATATCCCCACCTTCTAGCTGGTGTAATACCAGACGAGTATCCAGGTCCCCCTCACGGTTGAAAACCAACGCATACTGATAATCACTATCGCCAAATGGAAGGTCCAGATTTCGGTCCAAGGTATCTTCCACTTCAGCAAAGTAGAAACCCGTATTCCAATCCCCGTAGCGAAAATCCAGATGAACCATATCCCACCCTTGTTGTTGGGTCAGGTCATCGGTATCCAGGTTTGGGCGATCATAAACGGGCTTGAGTAAATTTGCGGGTGACCAGTTATAGCCATTGCTCCACTGTGGCTTCATGCGCCCAACATTCACTCCAAATCGTCGACTAGAGGAATAGGAGGATAAATAGCCTTCTAATAAGTAGTGGCTGAACTCATCAGAAGCACCTCCTGATTCATCTACTCGATAGTCCCCTACGAGAGCTAAACGTGTATAAGCGGAAAAATAAGAACCGGTAGAAAACTGGCCACTTAAATCCAATGCCAGTTGAGACTCCCTTTCACGAAAAACCAACCCTCCAGGATTAAAGTATTGATTGTCCCTAACGCTATTTTGCTGGTGGTAGGCAATAGCAGAGACATCAAAGTTCCATGAAGCAGAATTTTCCAACATATCACTACCGAGCTCACCCGCCAGATTGGCTTCGGAAGATTCGGTTGAAAACGGATCTTCATACTCCTGTGCAATGACTAAGGGAGGTAGTGAAGCAATACACAAAAAAATAGCCAGCTTTTGCCGGACCAAGCTAGGATTTGCCATGATCTTTACTTCTTTTAATTCAGCCTACCCAGAGAAGCCTTTTGAAAAATAGCCGGATCTAGCGCTTCAAGCTGGTAATTATCAAACTTCATCCAGGTATAGTTATCCTGCATCAGTGCATCAACTAACAAAATCTTGTGTACTTTCAATTCGCCAGAGTACTTTTTATACTCTTTGTAAAATGCTGTTTTCAAGAGGCGGTCGGAGCGGGAATAAAACTCACTTTTTAACGGTTGATGGCCGTCGGCTTTTGCCATCCATACCTTTACTTTGGTATATGCTACGCCGGAAGCAATCGAAGTTAACTCCAACAACCAATACTCCTGCGCTTCGACTGATTCCTCACCAACAATTTTTGCACTGTAGTCCCTGGAGAAGTTAGTGCCCACTACATCTCCATTACTGGTCTCCCCAATTAAACGCTGCGATGGCGCTATTCGGATAATACGGCGGGTCCCCGGAATATAGAGCCACATATTGGAGTCTTCTTTCAACATTGCCCGGCCCCGTTCTCGGGCGGGTGACTCGAAACGAATCAGGGATTTGTCATTGAAGACTTTAACACTGAGCGTATTTGTTCGGGGCTCTTTATCTTTTTTGTAGCTGATATTAGTGATATCGAATACAAATCCTTGATCCCTATAGCCCCTGACCTCATCCAGTCGATTTACCAGGTATTCCGCCGTCACTTCAGCTTTTGACGATAGACTGAAAGCAAGCAAAAACACAATCCAAAAACCAAAGCGATATTTTTCCATCACAATACTCTTTCTAAGCCTCACGTCACTGGATAGCTCGCATTAACATCAGGTAAACCTCAGAGCATTCACTACAGGTATTCTGGATGCTTTCACGGCAGGATAAATACTGGAAACCAAAGAGATGAAAAATCCCAAGATAAAGGTTTTGATTAAAATTTCAGAAACTACAAATACCCGGATAGGGTAATCTTGGGTACTACCCGGTGGGCGCGGCATCATCCACTCCGCATAGGTGATGCCTTTAGCAGCCAGAACGCCTACAAGTAGACCTAAAAGACTACCGATAATACCCAGGAATACGGATTCCAGAAGAATTAACCCGACCACTTGGGTGGGGGTTCCCCCCATGGCTCGAATAGTACCAATCTCGCGAGTGCGCTCCATCACTGCCATCAGCATGGTGTTGGAGATACTTAAAGCCACAATTACCAATACAATAACTGTAATAAAACCAAAGACACCATTGAATAGCCCGACGACCTGGTGATAATAACCAGCCAGATCCCACCAACTCTTTATTTCCAGTTTTAGACCCTGCTGTTGAAATATCCTTTGCAAATCACCAACGACTTTGTCGGTCATTTTGGTATCGTCCAAAAGGACAACCAGCCTGGTTACATCTGAGGTATAAAGCAACTCCTGGGCAAGAGGTAAATTGACGCGAAGTAGACGATCATCCAGCTCTTTTACACCAGTGCTAATCACTCCAGCAATTTGGATATCCACCGCATTGATCGCCCCATCCTGGGTGCTAGCCAACAAGGTCAAATAGTCCCCTATTTCAGCATCCAGTGAATTAAACAGCCCCTCTCCAAGGTGCGCAGCAGCCGCATCTTCAGGAAACAGGTCCTCTCCTGCAACAATATGAATAGCGGAGGAAAGGAGAACTTCTTTCTCCGCATCGATACCAACCCCCGTTATGGCTATAGACTGTTTTCCATCACTGAGAAGCCCATTAAAATTTAGTCGTGGAGCCACCACCAAAGCCTGGATTTGCTCTTCAATTACATCGCTAATCTCTACTAAGTCAGCAGAGGAGATAAGGTATTTCTCTGGTTCAGCCTTACCATACTGATCGAACCCCTCTGCATAAACCTGGATATGACCTAACTGCGAACGAATCATACTCTCACGCATACCATCGTACATAGACTGCACAAAGCCACCAAATATAATCAGGCTCGTGCAACCAAATACAACTGCTGCCAGAGTAATCAGACTACGCCGTCCATTTCTCAGGATATTTAACAGTGCTACTTTCCAACCCAGAGTCATGGTTACAACTTCTCCAGCGCCTGGCGAGACTTTTGCGCCCAATTGGTTTCAGAGCCCGCCAGCTTTGTCCAAAGGCTTCGGGCCTCCTCTGCCTGCTTATTACGACTATAGGCCTGCGCCAGGTAGAACTCGACAAATGCCTGGAACTCTTCGCCATATTTCCCACCTATTTGTTGCTGAACCAGTTCTAGATCTTCAACCGCATAGCGGGCTCGACGAAGGAACGCCGGCATATTTGCACAGCTGATGCCGCGCTGTAACCGGGCACCCAAGTCAAAGGGGGCTTGTTTAACAGCTCTATCCATAATGCGATTTCCCCTTCTTGAGAATAAGGAAAGCTTTGCCAGCTGGTCTGTATAAAAACTGGATCGAAACGAGATCGCTGAACCCAGGGCGGCACTTAGTTCTGAATCATTATCCTGTGACTTCAGTAATTGAGTGATCTTCTCTTCCAGCAATTCCACTTGCGCCACTTGTGTATCGGCCGAGGAAGTGAGCAATGCCAGCTCGGCTAAGTAGGCAACTTTTTTTTGTTCCGGGGTGGAATTTTCATTTAATCCAGCTATCAGTAAAGCCCGCTCACTATTCTCAGCGGGAATCTCAGTGGGTGGTATATATTCTTCAGCCCATACTTTTGATAGATGGCTGGCTAAAATAAAAAAGATAACAAAAAATCTCAGAGCATATTGCTGAGTAAATAACTTCATACCTCTCCCCCCGATTCATCAAGAACAGTTTCTGAATATTTATTGGCCTGCCTATTTTCAGCAAGACTATCTCCCACTAATTTTCCATCCAGAATAGTAATAACTCTGGAAGCCAGGCTGGTCACATAATTATCGTGTGTGGATATAACGAAGGTGACACCCTGCTCCTTATTCAGTTTCTGTATCAACGCCATAATATTTTCAGAGGTTTTTGAGTCCAGATTTGCAGTAGGCTCGTCAGCCAGCACAATATCGGGCCGTGTAACAATCGCCCGGGCTATGGCTACCCGTTGCATCTGCCCACCAGACAGTTGTGTAGGCCTCTGATTAACCTGCTTTTCTAGACCGACATCTTTCAGTGCCTGTAAAGCCCGCGGCTTTGCATCTTTCACCCCCCTGAGAGTCAGTGGATACATCACATTTTCCAAAGCGGTCAGTACCGGTATCAGGTTAAAGGACTGAAACACGATGCCAATATGCCGGTTGCGGAACCTCGAGCGCTTGTGCTCGCCCAACGCCCCGACATTAACCCCCCCTACCTGAACGGTGCCGGAATCGCACTGATCAAGTGCAGACAAAATATTCAGCAAGGTGCTCTTTCCGCTGCCACTCGGGCCTTTAACAGCTAAAAATTCGCCTTTATCCAGGGAAAGAGTGATTTCTTTGAGCGCATCCACCCAAACATCACCCATCGCATAGCGTTTAGATACATTATTAAGTTCAACCAGCATTAGGCTTTGCCCAGGGTTACAACCATTTGACTTAATTGCTTGCAAGCATCCTGCATTGTCGAGGGACAGTCAGCCAGACTTTCTGCCTTCTGAAAATAGTCAGAGGCTATACTAAACTCGGAACTATCTTCCTGCCCCTTAACCCAATAGGCATTGGCAAGAGCGAGATATACCAGCTGCCTGACCTCAGCAGGTAAAGCCGCAGGGTCTTCATCAATTACCGCATTAAACCAGTCTTCATCTTCAAAGACCCGATCAAAGTGACCGCTGATCTCACCAACAAAAGAGAAAGTCAGTAAACGAACCAAGCGTACATTAAAATCAGAGTTCGCCTGTACTGCGGCCGCATCCACTTGGCTCATCGCATTACGCAGCCGATAGAGCTTGTAGATCCCCATAACGGGATCAAACATAGCCCCGGCCAGTTTTCCGTCATTAGAGAAGTAGGCAGCCTTGACCAGCATATTGTCAGGATCTTTCTGGTAAGCAAGGCTCAATAACTCATCTGCTCGATCTATTTCATTGTGATAGCTGTACAGTTGACCAAGCTGCAGCATCAACTCTGTGTCAGATTGATCCTGCTCAAGCTCCGCCTTAAGGAACTGCAACTGCTCAGTTTCTGATTTGCTATAAGCGACCTTTTTAAAATCTATGGGAGCTGCCCCTGAAAACCAGGCAACAATATTTCCGATAAAAAGGCTGCTTATTAGAATTGTTAGCACTTTCTTTAACATGGGCTACCCCCCTATAAGAGATTTACATCTCGACAGAATTCTCAAGTAATTGGTTATCCATTTCTTTAAGAGTGGTGTGTTCATCAAACACCAGATTTTCAGGACTCATAACTCCAGGATAAAGCTGTTCACAAATTAGTATCACTTCAACAATATTGAGTGAATCAACACCAAGCTCAGCGATGGGAGTATCCGCATCGACGGAATCAACATTCAGCATAAGAGCTATCTGCTCACAGAGTTCCTGTACTTTGCTCTCTACGACTGCTGTAGACATACCTAATCTCCAATAACATTACCAACTTTTAAGGGATAGAATCGCAACAAATAATCCAGAGTAAGGGCATATATACATATATGCTGTTCACCGCCGGAATATTTCTGTTGCCGTTTAATAATCTTGGCACTAATCATGGGTGGAATAAAAAACCATACGCGAGAAAGCCACTGGTTACCGTAAAAGAACACCCTTTGAAATGATTCATAGACATTTACTATTGGGGCATCGTCCAAAGAAAATACCGGCGCTACACTGTTTTCCTGATTTGCTGATTCAACAACCCTGATTTCCTTACCAGCTCCAGCAGCTAATGTATTGAGCTGGAACAGAATAAATGGATAGTAAAACTGCTCTGCCAGATAGCAACCTAGGGACTCTTTACTTCCCGAAGCTTCCCAGCTTGACTTGATTAAGTCATTGATCTGATCGGTGTATTCTTGTAGATCAACCCCCTCAACTACGTTGGACTTGTGGGCTCCATTAAAGACATCAGCCCTTTCTTTATTAAGCCCAAAATTTTTCGGCAGACTATCTTTGGATATTTCAAGAACCGAATCTTCATTGTCTTGTAGTTGCTGTGAAATTTCGGCAAAAAATACATGATCGAAAGGAGAAAACAGGTCCGCAGCCACTTTGGGTAGAAGGTTGTAAACTACATCCCCTTTTGCTTGAGGTTTCACCAAAGTCGCATGTAAACCCGGTTGCTCCGGCAAGGTTTCATCCAGCCAAATAAGCTCTTCTGCATTAATCATCACTTCATCGCCAGGAAAAAGCATATGGACATTTTTCAGCAGGCTTTTTCGCTCTGTCGGAAAACCAAAGTATTCCAGTTCGATTAAATAATGAGGATCAACTTTATCGGCACCCACCGCTATAAAAGAAGATAGACATCTTCCTATATATAACTGTTCATTAAAGAGGAAGTGATAAAGGGGCAAACTGAATGATTTGCCAAGCTTAATATGAAAGCTATTGCGATCACTTCGCTGAATCACAGAGTCATGATCTACAAGTGGAATAGCTTCTGACTTTTTGTATTTGGCAGGATATAAATTAAGTAGGGAAAGCTCTGCTCCAACTGCCAGAGTTACGGATTCCACACCCGGAACATCGTAAACCATTTGCTTCACAGGCTTGCCTCCAGCTGATGCTCAACTACCTTATCCAACCAGCTGGAAAGTGGTTTGGCCGATGCCGAAATGGCTGACATATGCGTGGCTTTTGGAATCTCGGTCAGACAAGACTCAACCTGGGGAGATATATACCAGTTCATCACTGTATACAGGATATGAGCGTCGACCACCTCATCATGCTCACCGACTGTGATGTGGCACGGAATATCCAGACTGGCAAACAGATCCGTATATCTTTTGATTGTATAAGCACTCAGGAGATTAAAGCTACAATCAAGAACTCTACCCTGGTTACCGGCATCCGACCCCACTGGAGGAAAGCTCAGCACAGCCATCCGCCTGAAAACAGGAAAGAGCATTGCCAGCCAATACTTCCACAGATTTATTTTAGGCAAATTTTGTTGCTCAGGTCCCGCCATCGGCCGTGCATGTCTTCTCTTGCGGAAGTAACGGATAAAGTACTCAAGGCCTGAAGTAGCAATATCGTACTTCCTGGTTTCCTCTGCCTGGGTTAATGGCGGAGCAATAGCGAAGAAACCCACTATGTCCCGGGTACCATATATCCCAAGGTATCTTAAGCACGCAAGAGAACCTGCACTGTGCCCCCCCAAAATAAGACGACGTACTCCGCGCTGTTTCAGGTGATTAATTAAATCATGCAGATCGTCTTGTAATTGATCTGGATAGTCCAGGTCACCTGGACGGCCTTCACTTTTGCCATGGCCACGCCAGTCGGGTAGACAAATGGTCATCCCCTGCCTGTGCAACATACGTCCAAACATCAGATACCACTGGCTACTAAAAGTACTACCGTGCATACAAATTAGTGCAGTCTCAGTATCATCCGCTGGTAACCAGCGAAATGCCAGGCTCTTACCATCCCTGGCCTTAAAAAACTCCTGAATCACACCGCCTCCACAACATTAATTTCAGAGACTTCTCGATCCATACCCTGCATTTTCCTCTGGTCTATTACTGAATCCATAATGCTATCAGGCTGGCTACGAGCAAATGCCAGAAATACAGGCACCATACCCGGCATGGCTATATATTCCTGAGTTTGCCCCCAGAGTGCCTTGGCTTTCTTAGAAAGCTTTTCAAGCTCAACTTCAGTGAGATCACATGAGGGGTCCACAACTTTCACCATATCAGTGTGAAAGGCATCTTCATTAATCTTAGCCTGAACCGGGAACTCGGTTTCTTCGGAGAGCATTTCGGATAATTTGTCTGAGATTTTATTCAGGAGCCAATCTTTGTCCCCAACATTCAGGTTGGGCCTCTCCAAAAGGTCCGGCAATAAAATACTTTGCTGCACAACCATCCTACTGGCAAGCATCGGTAGATCCAACCTGGCTTCGATTACTTTAAGGAACATCTCCACCCAGAGTTTGACCCTTAAATCAATACGCCACCCATCTTTGCCACTGGTGCCCATCAAGTAAACAAAATACTTATAATGATCGGCTCCAGATTCGAAAAAGCCCTCATCATTTCGGCGGTAGTAGCGCCCCTCGGACTTCAGTACTTCAGCGGTATCTATCAGCTGCTTTTGCAGTATTAATTCAAGAGCCATATAGCCGCGACGCAGGTAGCTCTTGCGTTGCCAGTATTCCTGGTCAAGGTAATTTCCAGACATATAATCCCAGGCTATTTCCAAGAAATAGGCCGCGGTATTGTAAGCCAGTAGCGGCGAGCACAGTTCGGCGGAGTCAATGACCGGATACACATTAGCCACATGTGCATAAAGTCCCTGGTAAAACTCTTTTACTGTTTGGTTGGCAACCGGTAACTGATGATCCAGTACTTCCTGAGCTTTATCTCTGTCAGATTCACAAAGATCCATAAGAATGTATTTGGAAATATGATCATTGAACAGGGCGATCATATCGCCCCCCCCACTAAATAGCGGGTCCAGGAACATAGAAGCAAAGCCGGAAGTTGCCCAACGATCTGGAAAAATAAATTCGTCCGCACGATAAGCTAGCTGGCCCCAGGCCTCGAAATCCACAAGCTCCGCACCCTCCAACAACTCCGCAATCGCACGATATTCCGCCAGGAAATTCAGGAAGCTATCGCGCTTAGTAGGTGGTTTCTCAAATTTAGCCTTTTCTCCAACGATACCAACACTGGTGTAGCCACCACTCAAAGGGATAAACCATACCCAATAGCCATCCCCTGCAAAGTGATTGGTAGAGAGGAAACGGCCAAACGCCCGTTTTCTCCAAGCCTCATCACCCATGGAATCTATATCCTGGATATTCTTGAAACGCCCCCAAGCAGAGAAGTGTTCAGGCACATTTTCCTGCCGGGTTAGTTTTTTATGCTTTTTGGTGAATCGGTTTCGACCACTACAGTCCACTAACCAATGTGTAGAAATCTCCGAACTGTAATCCCCGGCAGACACCAGCACAGAGTGTCGTTTATCTGCTGGTTCTATATTGAGTGCCTTGGCCTTCACCCCCATGACAACTTCAATACCATCTGCGCGATTCATCTCCACCAGATCTTCTTCCAAGCGGGCCCGATCCAGTTGGAAGGCCGGATGCGGTGGAATGCTGGTAGTCCCATGCTCACTCATTTCTGTGAGCGACAAGCTGTGATCAGGCTTGTCATAAAAGAAACGCAGACCATTTTTAGGTAAGTGATTACGGTATAGGTAGTTCACCAACCCCAGTTGCTTCATAAAATAGTGGCCTGTCATTTCGACAGTGGCTTCACCAACTTTCCCCCGAAACTCCTCGCTGGCCTCTACAACAAGGATTGAGATTTCCCTACTGCCTCGCCTTATCTGGCGCGCAAGGGTCAAGCCGGCCCAACCGCCACCAATAATGACAACGTCGTATTCTTTTTCTAATTGTTCGACTGCTTTCATTACAGTTACTCCACATCACTGAGCAGTGAGGCCCAAATCGGCGAGTCGACCCCACAGAAAGAGTCAGGGTCTTGAATTACCTCCAGCGTAAACCTGCTTCTGGGCAACTCATTGCGAATAAAGAACTTGGCACTAAGTATCTTTGACTCGTAAAAAGCGTTATCTGAATCTTCTTTACTCAATTTGCTGGAGGCTGCACAGGCGGCTTCGAGTAATAACCAGGCCAGGGTAATATCCCCCATCATGTGCAGGATACGTGTACTGTACGCTGGGATTTTAAACATCTCTTTGGTCCGGACCCAGACATGAACAGCCTTCAGGGCTGCCTCCAAGTGTTCAAAGGACTGCTTCAGATGATCAAACTCCCCCTTGAATTGTGGGAAGTCTGCCGCCCTGCCAATAAATGCGTCGATTTCAGTCTTATATACCTGAAAGAGCTTGCTGGAATTGCCCAGGCCGAGCTTGTCTCGAATAAGGTCCTGGCTCTGGATATAGTTGGTGCCCTCCCAGATCGCCAGCACTTTGATATCTCGGGCATACTGCTCAATACCCAAACCTTTCAAGTAACCCTGACCACCACAGGTTTGAATCGCCAGCTCGCAGATTCTCCAGGCCTGATCACTGATATAGGCCTTAACAACTGGAGTAAGTAGATTTACCAGACCCTGATGGTGGGCTATCTCCGCTTTTTTGTCGGCATCACCGGCAAAAGTTTTCAGGAGACTTTCCGAAAGGGTCAACTTGGCAATCAGCGCACGACAGCCTTCCACCTTGGATTTCATCTCCAGCAACATACGCTGAACATCCACATGCTCAACAATATTTACACGGCTGGCTGTTGAGCTGAAACTCTCATGGAACCGCTTGCCTTGAAGACGCTTACTGGCATAGGCCAGCGCATTGTAATAAGCAGAGGAAGCCATCCCCAGTGCATAAACACCGGTACTTATCCTGGCCTGGTTCATCAGGGTGAGAAACTGTAGTAGGCCGACATTCTCTCTGTCGCCCAACAAATAAGCCCGACATTGGCCTTTTTTGCCAAAAGTCAGATGGGTATTGGCGCAGCCTTTAAAACCCATTTTATCAGCCAGGGATATACACTCCACGTGATTGAAAGCTCCCAGGCTGCCATCCTCTTCTACCCAATATTTGGGCACTATAAAGCAAGATAACCCATAGGTACCTGATCCGCTTTTCTCTCCTCTGCCCATTACAAAATAAATGGTATTACCTGTCAGGTCATGCATACCGGCGCTGATCAGATATTTTTCACCACTTAGTAAGTAAGTGCCATCTTCCTGGCGAGTAGCTTTGGTTTCCACCAGGGAAACGTCACTGCCAGCCTGAGGTTCAGTCAAGCAAAGACAGGAAGTCCACTCGGAGGTTGCCAGCTTGTCCTTGAAGAGCGCCTTTTGGATATCACTGCCGTACTTTTCTACCAAAGTGGCGGATGGCAGGCAGAAACCTCCATATGTCATAAAACTGGGGTTGGCGCCCATAAACATTTCCAGGAGCATCTGCATAACGAAAGGCGGCAGACCGGTATCCTGTGCCCCATCCACAGCAGCCATATTCCCCCACTCCTCCTTGAAACGTTTCCACATTTCAGGAAAGGCACTGGGGAGTTGAACCTTGCCATCTACAAGGTGGCAACTTTGTTCATCAGCTTCCTGGTAACCTGGCCCTAAGACTTGATAGGAAAACTGCTTTCCACGCAACAAAATATCATCCAATATTTCTGGCGTACAATTTTTATATAGCGGGTGCTCAAACAGGGTTCGGGCTTGGTGAAACTGGTCTTCAATCAGGAATTTGAATTCCCTTAAATCAGCCTTGTAGATATTTCTACCCATGTTTGGCTCCTTGATTCTCTAAAAGGGATCGCCAGCTGCCAGAATTTAGCACCCAGTGAAATATTTGATTGTGCCTTCCCCGATACTTTCTTTTGGGGTAACTCAAGGCTTCACGTACATGTGGAAGGTAGTCCTGCCCTAACGTGTCTCCGATATGCTGCGCCGTACTAAAATCGGAAAAGGCATCCTCCAAAGACAGCGTCTCGGTATGGACCAATCTGGAAAGCAATCTAGCTCGGTCGATTGCGGGACTCACTACCTTTATACACCCTGCTCTACCACCACCACCGAGTGTTATCAGCCAAAGATTCTCAAGTTTTTTCTCAAGAAAGTACTTTCTAATCTCAGCTAGCGGTTTGATACTCAAATAATGCAGGCCATCCTTTTCAATACTTGGCAGCCAGGTTGACCTTTCTGCGCCAGAGAATCCTTTCAATAATCCTTTGGCCCACTTGGATTCAATATCAAAGGAAACTACCTGACTCGCATCATCGAAATTGACGGACATGATTCGCTTTAGACTCTTTACCAGCTCGTGTGCGCCAGTCAATGACGGGGACTGCGATAAAATGTCACAACTTGAAATCTGACAGATGCTCTGCTCGTGATATTTTCTGGTAATCCAGGTGACTGCTACACCGGTAATTACACTGAGGCCATCTTGTCCTGCTTTCACGCCTATGCCCAGGGAGTCCAGGCATTCCTGCTGACGTTCCTTACCCACCTCCAGGTTGATAATCAACGCATCTGCTTCAGCTCGCCGTGAATAACTAAGGATCGCAGCATGAAAGCTGGTACAAGCACTACCTACGAAAAGAATATTGTGGGCGGACTCTTCCAGCTCCGTAATAAACTGCATTACGCGCTGCTCGAGCAGCACATTCGCCTCCCCGGCAGATACGATATAGATAAGCTCAGGAAGTTCAGCAAAACCATCCAGATACTGATTCAGCGATTGTACTAGCTGCTCCGTCTCCCCTTTATTGTCCAACCACAGGCTTTTGATATACATGTCTACGCGGTCCTGTCCTTGACTGTCATTTCTACAGCATCAAATCCAACGGCTTTTAATTTGGTTGAAATACCTTCCACTAAATTCCAATGTAAATCGGAAGGGTCCTGCTCGCAGGCAATTCGAATTTGGATTTTATTATTCCCCGCCTCTAATGGATGCCGAGGGAGTGTGTCTTCAATAGCAATATATGGTTTTCCTTCACGTTGAAGGAATGCCTCTTCAGCGCGTACATCCTGTAACATCAAGACCTTCTCATCGAGAAACTCTTTAGGCATACGCCCACCTGCAGGCATTTGTATCCTAAGCAGGTACGTATCAATCCTGGCTTCAAAACTCTTAATACAACCGAGCAACTCGACGATCAAACGATAGTGCTCGGCAAAGTTCAGCATCATCGGGTTACTATTCACCGGAAGAATAGATATCGCTTCAAAATCCTCTTCCCTATGTAAAGGCAAAGTCCTGGCTGCACAGAGCTTAGGTAGATCTGGGTATGGATTACGAACCAGCGTAGCAGTAATTTCTATCAATTTACTCATACTGCCTCCGACAGATAAAAGGTGCTCTGCTGGTCAACACACACCTCTGCCGTACAGTAGTAGCCATTTAATGCAATAGAACAGGCCAGTATTTTTTTTGGCTGATGAAAATCACCATTGACACCGTGACAGATAATATTCAACCAGGGATCACTACCAAAACAGTGACCCCACCTGTCATGTAAATCGGGCAGTTGCTTGAAACCATTGAGCAATTTGGTAAAAATTTGACGAATATTTTCTGGGAAGAATGGCAATGATAATGTGAGGTCGTCCCTACCAGCTGCCATTTTTCGGATAATCGTTGCAAACTCGGGGGTTGTATTATAGGTAACAGCACAGCTTGCAGTGATATCATGTTTTTCAAATGATTCCACTTCCAACAGCAAAGTACAAAGACCAAATCCGCTATTTCCCCAGTTTTCATTACTCTGCCAAAAACTTAAGTCCAGTACATTGGCATCCAGAATACTGACCATGACATAACGGGCATCAGGGTTCTGTTTTAAATAATAACGAAGGCTATAGCCCCACGAGGCGCATTCATAAGTATTCACAAAGCTGGTCACAGGGACGTGCTGCTCTTTTCCCACAACATTCAAATCACTCTCCGCAATAGCGCCTGTTGTAAAGGGCAATTCGATCATTGTTGAGCAAAGAAAGTGGCGGCCGATCTCTTTCCTTATAACCGGGGAAATTGCTTCAAGTACACGAGTACTCTGCTCAAAGAGAATTTCACTGACGTGAGCAAAAGCACTACGGAGACTTCCGCTCGATGAAAAAGTAATACTTTCGATAGGAGTGAAAGCGGCAGACTTCAAATACAAACTCATACCCGGTGCCCTTTCGCCTTGCTATAGATCTCGAAAAAGCAGCGGTAGGAGCTTCCTTCCATTTTGGTAAATGCCAACAAGTCACGCTGGCGAGCCTTATTTTTTACCTTGCCAGAAGCCACTATATCGAGAAGCAGTTCATTACTGGCAAACTTTGTCGCTAATACCCTGTTTACACTGTGCATTGAAAAGATCGTTGCCGAAGTCTGCTCGTTGCACAGGTAAATGAGGTATTCAATATGTCCCTGATCTGTAACTGAGAGCTCTACCTCTCCCTGATCTTTTAACCACAGCACAAAGTGCATCAAGGACTTTACAAAACGGGGACGAACCAAAGTAAGGAAACGGTTAACACTACCCAACCCCCCCTTACTGAGTAACATATCTTTAGAGACTTGCACACTGCCTTGACAATTACCAAGCTGCAGCCTGCCATCCAGGAAAGGCTTTCCAACAGGTAGCTGTTTTAATTCAGCACAAAGATCAGGGGGCAACATCACCGTGATTGGAAATGGACGCGCAGCCTGTTTCGCTACAACCATGGCAAACCCAAGTTTCTGGGCTTCAATACCATGCATCTTATTAACATTGAGTACCAAGCCCTCGTCACTATCCTTAAGCTCAGTCTTCCAACTTTGCAGGCTGGGCCCGCCGGGATCCGTCATTAAGAAGTGGCCAAAAATCCCCTCCTCTACCCAATGGTTCACCTGCGCTAATTGCTCATCTGTGGCAGTCAGGCTCATCATAATGGAGCCAAAAAGCCCGATCATTTCATGGAAATGCCCCGAAAGCCCTTCATCCCGCACCCTATCAATAATCTGATCGATTACGTAGGTCTGCTCAAACTGCTCTAAAGGCTGCTTTACTGAGGGCTCCCTAAGCGGAGCCAAGTCAGTCAGCGGGTCTTCAATAATCATCGAGGCATCAAATAAGCGAATGCAGGCCCGCTCCAGCAGGCTCTGAAAGGTCGCAGGAACAGGCGAAATCGATGCGAGCTGGTCAGCGACAAAGCCGCCAGCAATGGATTGCAATTCCATGAACTACTCCATCAGGTAGGATTTTGCGGACGGCAGGCTTAGGAAAGGAGCGACGGTATAGCTCGCGTTATAAGCACCACAATGACTAAAAATAGCCAGGTCTCCAGGCTTTACCTCAAGCTCTTTAACCTCACCGATCACATCCTCTTTGTTACAGGATGTGCCGACCAAAAAGCAGCTACCGGCCTCTTCCTCAGGTTTAACTACAGTGCCTTCGCGTAAGACCAGGGGTTGCGAGAATCGCTTGAAAGCACTTTCCGTTTTGGCCAATAGAAAATTCTGGGCCATCCCCCCGTTACAAACACCGTAACGGCGCCCTTCTATCGACTTCACATAGCGCACTTCAGTAACAAAGTAGCCAGCAGACTCCATAATGGCCCGCCCGCTTTCATGGATAATACTGATATGGGAAGGAAATTCTGAAAGAAGACTTCGATATTGGTTAAAATCAAAATTCTCATCCTCCCAGTTCGAATTGAAGCCACCTCCAAGGTTCACAAGCGAGAGCGGGTAGCCTAGAGAATCCTCAAATGTCTCTACAATTTTTAGTGCAGCTTGCGCAGTAGAGTTAGCAAGCTTGGCAAAACTATATGATCCGCGGAAAACATGGAAGCCAGCAACGTCCAGGCCATACTCCTTACAGATTTCAAGGGCTCGAATTGCATCTTCCCAACTCAAACCAAAATGATCTTTCCGGATTCCAACTGGAGGCTCTACAAACTGATCGAGTGTGCTTGGATTCAGGCGCAATATCAGGGGTTTGATCGGCCTCTTGCCCTGAAACTCTCTGATAATTTCCAACTGGAAAAGGTTATCTACTACCAGAGTACACTTACTGGCTATGGCGGCCCGAATAAAGCTTTTGTCCGCTGAAGGGTTATTGATGTAACGGGGACTCTCACCTCTCGGTAGAAGATTCAATTCCCCCACAGAGGCGATCTCGATACCGTCCTCAAAAATATGCCCACAGCGTACAATGAGATCGAGGCAACTGTTTGCCTTCAACGAGTAAATCAGGGATGTACCCAATTGTTCCTTTAGCTTGCGATAATTATTAGCAACATCTTCAATCGAGTATACGTAACAAGGCGTTGAAAATTGTTGTCTATTTTGGTCAAGCTGGGCAACAAGCTTTTCCAAGGAAGCGTTCATGGTATCCCCTAAAGAAATTCAATGTCATTCTTATAATGCGCTTATGTTTCAATCGTATTGATGACTAATAAGTCTCAGCGCTTTTTATTTTTGTATCATTGCAAATAGCCAGAATTAGAAACTCTAACTCAGGCCTGAAACTCTTGCTGCAGTAATTTTCTATCCACTTTACTATTGGCCGTCAACTGAATGCTCTCAGCAAATTTTATTTCCCGAGGTGTGTAATCAACATCCAGATTTTCTTTTAACCACACTTTAAACTGCTGCTGATTTTCCGGCGTATTTTCATGCAGTTCAACAACACAAACGGCAATTTCACTTTGAAATTTATCTTTTGAACCCATCACCACATTGAGGTGTACCTGCGGGCAAGCATCAATAAGGTTTTCCAGGTCTTTAGGGAAAAGGCAGAATCCTGCCTGCTTGATCAGGTCTTTGGAACGTCCCTTGAAATAATAAAACCCTTCATTATCCCTGCTGAACAAATCGCCTGTCGCAAGCCAGTTATCATCTCGATACAGGCCATGCACAATTATCGCACCGCCCTGGGCATTCGGATCGTAATAAGCCTGCATTACCGCTGAGCCACGTACATACAACTCACCGACTTCGTTTTCTGCTACTTCGCGATAGCTATCTGCGTCACTGTCATATTGAAAAATTCGCGCATCCAGACCGGGAACCGGTTTCCCAACCGACCCCATTTTCTCCTCCCAAAGCTCAGGCTCCAGGTACATGGCCCTTTTACACTCAGTAAGTCCATACATTGAAAAAACGTTGAGTTGCGGGCAGTACTCTTTCCAGGCCCGAATCACATATTCAGATAAGTGACCGCCGGTATTGGTGATACTTTTCAGCAGTGAAAGATCCGGCTTCACCAGAGAAACCAGCTTTACTAATGCTGCCCCCATGGCAGGAACGATCGGTAATATCGTGATTTTATTCTCAGAAAGTGCCTTTAACGCATGAACTGGATTAAAGGGCTTATCATAGAGGACCGTCGTGCACTCTTTGTAGAGGGCAAATAGCACCTGGTATAGACCGTAGTCAAAAGATAGAGGTGAGAGACAGAGAATCCTGTCCTGCTCAGTTAAGCGCAGGTACTCTGTGATTGACTCCAGTGAGGTCAGCACATTCTGGTGGGTGAGCATTATTCCTTTGGGCCTGCCCGTGCTACCAGATGTATAAATAATCAGTGCCAAATCAACCCCGGTTACCTCTGGGGGCGCACAAAACTCGAAACGTCTCTGCTCTGAGCGATAAGTCTCTAGGGAAACAACATCACCATCTTTGAAAATTACCTTCGCATTACAGTCTGAAGCTACAGATTGCACCGCAGCTTCGCTCGCATCACCTTTAACTGGCACTACGGCCAGTCCAAGTCGCCAAGCGGCCAGCATAACGGCTACAGTAAAAATATCGCTGTGTGCCCTGACAACAATCCTATCCCCGTTGATGAGACCTAGACTCTCCTGTTTCAACAGGGCCAGGGCCTCCTCACAATGTGAGAGGGTCAATTTTTCGCCGGTCAGGCTTTCCAAGCTTCCATGCCAAGAGTTAGCGACAACCTTATCGAACAGGTCGGCAAGCGAGAACATTCTTAGTCCAATTAATTATTCTAAATTTTTTAACTACGGTTTCCCCAGTTGCTCTTCAAAAACTTTCGGGGTCACCTACATGGGACGATCATTTTATAAAGTTAGCTCTCCATAATGACAAGTACTATCTTGAAATCCTGTGATGAAGTTTTTATTCAGCTACTTGAAATTAAGAAAAGTCAAAAATTGTTAGACATTTTTTGTTTTGTCTATCCGCGACAAACAGACAAAACGAACTCCAAGAATAAAGTTCCCAACCATTAACATGAGCTGAAATTAAATCTTTTTCGTCCACAAAAAATGACAACAAATCTTCCAGTAAGAAAAAAAATCCGAATATTCATGCAATTATTTCAATTAAAAAATGGCTGCCCACTCTACCTTTAGCAAGCCGATTAACTGCCCGCGATTGACAAAAAAAACATATACTAATGACATTTTCATTCAAAAAATTTTTCTTTCCTGAACAACCTTTAATTCATTTTTAATCAGGAAGTGATCAACCATTATAAAGACCACTTAACATATTCGCTCAAAGCTCTTGATGAAATTAATATTATGAGAGTGTTATTCCCAGGTTTTTACAACTTGTCCCTGCATGAATTTCTACGTAATACGCCATCTGTCAAAACATGTTATAAATTTGCGCCACTTCTGAAACTGACAAAGAGTCCATCAGTAGAAGCGACTAATATGTAGTTGCCAAATTCTCTTTTATACGCGCCAGTAAATGACACCTTTTTACTTCTAAAGGCTTCCCTGCGCGGAAAATAACTTACAGATGAAGCATTGGAAGCTATTGCCTTTCCTGTCATTAATCTACTCAAAGGCAACCTCACCAATGGAGGAACAGAATTTGAACCACCGGTCATGGCTGCCTCTCCAGCAAGTACGTCCTTGCATCCACGGTGGGTTTTTGATGGCCCTCTTTTTATTTACCTTTTACTTACCCGCTACTTTTGCTAGCACAGACGTCGGCCCGGAAACCATAGAGTCCATCAGCACCCCGGATAAAGTCGAGAGTAGTATCGGTTTATTAAAGTTTCGCGACGGCGCACCTTACCCTGAGACAGCTGAAAAGCTATATGACTATCTGGACCATATGCGCGCGGTAGATAGCTTCCTGAAAGGTATTCAGGGAGCATCAGTACATGCACTCATGAAAGGTGGGTATGAACTCGGCGCCAAGTCGGCCCATGAAGTGCTGATCTTTGATCGACTAATGAATTCCGAATCCCTGTTCCTTACCGGCAATACATCCACCATCTACACCCTGGCCTTCCTGGACCTGAAGAGAGATGGCCCTACAGTTCTACACGCACCACCGAATGTGATGGGCGCATTCAATGATGCCTGGTTTCGCTATGCGGAAGACATAGGTAACTCCGGCCCCGATAAGGGTCGGGGAGGAAAATATCTAGTCCTGCCACCCGACTATAAAGGCAACCTTCCCTTCGGTTACTTCCCTGTATATCCTCGCTCTTACCGGGTATGGGTCTTTATGCGCTCTCCCAGCAACCAGGACTTGGATGAAGCTGTACAGAGCGTTAAAGACAAACTGAGGATCTACCCCCTCTCCAAGAAGAATCACCCTCCGCGCATGGTGTTTATTAGCGCCTCTGGCAAGGCCTTCAACACCATCCACCCCAACAACTACAAGTTCTACAAGCACTTAAATGAGATCATCCAATACGAATGGATAGGAATGCTAAATCCGGAAACTCGCGGCTTGTTTGCCTCTATCGGCATTGAGAAAGGTAAGGCTTTTAGCCCTGATGAACGCATGATCAAGATACTGACCGATGCAGTTGGCATCGGTAATGGCATCGCCCGATCTATTGTCTGGTACCCACGCACAGACAAATCATTATCCGATGTCAAAATCTATCCGGGCACCGACAGCGCCTGGGTGATGGCCTTCCCGGGTAAAAATATTTTCTTCAATGGGCCCGATGGTAAAACGATTAACAGTGATGCCCGTGTTAGCTACTTCTACCCTTACACCGGTGTCAGCCCAGCGATGACAGCCATCGAGCCAGGTAAAGGTTCTGACTATGCCATTGCCTTTGTCGACGAAAACAAAGAGCCCTTTGATGGCGCCAGGAAATACAAACTGCACCTGCCACCCGATGTACCTGTCAATGCATTTTGGGCGGTTAACATTTATGACAGCCAAACCCGCTCCCAGCTAAAGACAAGCCAGGAGTTTCCCTCGGTAAGCAGCCAGAGCAAAGGTATCAAGAAAAACACTGATGGTTCTTACGATATTTTTTTCGGTCCCGTAGCGCCGAAAGGATTTGAAAACAACTGGCTGGAGACAGTGCCGGGTAAAGGCTTCTTTGTTATTTTGCGCCTATATGGCCCATTAGGCCCCTGGCTGGAAAAGACTTGGCGCCCCGGAGAGGTTGAGCTAACAGACTACTGATCTGCAGCAGCCAAACCTTTACGCTCTAAAGCTTGCGCACGAGTAAGGCGACGCCGATGGTTGCGTGGCGTATCGGAAAACCAACGCCTACAGGAGCGCTGGAAAGTACTCTGCTCGGCATATCCTAATAAACCCGTTATCTGCCCCAATGCAAGACTGGCATCTGAGAGATACTCTGCCGCCAGCTCCCTACGCACCAGATCCAGTAAGCTATCAAAACGCAGACTTTCATCTGCCAAGCGCCTTTGTAGAGTGCGGGGGTGCAAGCTCAGGTGATCAGCAACCACCGCCACCTGATATTTTCCCGTTGGCAACAACTGCCGTAATAGTTCCCGCACTCTGGTACCCAGAGACGCTGCTGATGAGGAAAATTGCTGCTCCAGATAGCAGGTAGCCAAACGCTTGGTCACGGGATCGGCAGAGGGCAATTGACTATCCAACTGGTCAGAGGGAAACTCCATAGCACAGTAGCCCGACTGGAATTCCACTAGACAGGAAAAGTACTCGTGATAACGTTGCCTGCTGGAGATCGGACTGTGCGGCAACAAAACCCGTTGTGGTGCAGCATCCGCCCCCATCAGCATACGTAACATTGCCAATGCATTACCCAATGTCTGCTCATGGATTTGGGTAAATCGTGACAAAGCTGGGTCAAGTAAGTTAAATACCAAGCGCTCACAATGCCCGTCGCCTACAGGCTCCAGACGCAATTGGGTTGCCGGGCTATGCAGAGGCATAAATCTACCTACCGCCTCCACCGCCTCCCTTGGCGTTGTAGAGTTGCAGGCAATCACAGCGATTCCCCCCAGCCTGTCTACTCCCTGATGAAAGGCAAGGCGCAGCGCAAAGTCCTCACACTGTAATCGCTGTGCGGAGACTTCCAACAAACTCGCAACATCGGCATGGGACAAGAGACGAGTGTCGGACACCACAATATCCTGCGGTATATTGAATTCAGTGAGATAGCTAGCGGTATTACCACCCAAAGCCTCCACTAATTCGCCATATCCCGTGAGCACACTGGCTCGTATTACGCTTCCCACTGCCCCTCCAAAACGCCTCTGGCGCCTCAAGATAATTTTTTGTCGCAATGTAGCAATAAATCAGCATTGGTTCTACGCAGTCTATAAACACCTACCAATCAGCCAGGTAATTGATTTTGGAGCCGCTTCATTTTGACGTACTAATTATCGGTGCTGGCCTCTCCGGTATTGGCGCAGCCTGCCACCTCAGTCGCGAGTGCCCTACAAAACGTTTTGCCATTCTGGACCGCCGCGAACAAGTCGGTGGAACCTGGGATTTATTTCGCTATCCAGGAATTCGCTCCGATTCAGATATGTTCAGTTTTGGTTTTGACTTTCACCCCTGGCCTGGCCTCAAAGTGCTGGCCGATGGCCCCTCTATCCAACAATACATCAGCGATACTGCCGAAAAATATTCCATTAAGGAGCATATTCATTTCGGCATTGAACTTTCCAAAGCCAATTGGGATAGCGAAAAAAAAATCTGGGTTATCGACGGAATTAACTTAAAAACCGGTGAACGGTGCAGCTATAGCTGTCGTTTCCTGATTTCCTGTACAGGGTACTATGATCATCATCAGGGATACCTGCCTGAGCTTCCTGGAGCAGAACATTTTCAGGGTGACTATATCCATCCGCAACATTGGCCGGAAAAACTGGACTACTGTAATAAAACGATCATTGTCATCGGCAGTGGAGCAACAGCGGTTACTCTAGTTCCCGCACTTGCGGAAAAAGCCAAGCATGTAACCATGCTGCAGCGCTCTCCCAGCTACATATTATCCGTACCAGCCTTTGACAAAGTATCATCCCTACTACTGAAATTCCTACCAAAGGCCTGGGTGTTTAGAATGGCTCGCTGGCGGAATATCAGAGTGCAACGCTGGCTATTTAAGGCTTCAAAACGCTGGCCAAAATTTGTGCATAAATTGCTCTTGCGTGGTATTCGCAAGAGATTACCAACTGGCTATGATATGCGCCATTTCACTCCAAGCTACAATCCCTGGGATCAGAGGCTCTGTGCGGTACCAAATGATGACTTGTTTAAGGTAATTAAATCCGGCAAGGTTTCCATGGAAACAGAGGAAATCGAAATGCTCACCGAAAATGGCATACAGCTTAAATCAGGCCGTCACCTCAACGCTGATATCATTGTCACTGCTACCGGCTTAAACCTACAAGTATTAGGTGGAGTGGAATTATACCTGGATGGTGATCTTGTAGAGGCCAGAAAAAAATTAACTTATAAAGCGGTTCTGATGGAGGGTGTACCCAATATGTCCTGGATCTTCGGCTATACTAACGCACCCTGGACTTTAAAAGCAGATATTGCCGCTCGCTATATTTGCCGACTCCTAGCCTACATGGATAAACATGAATATGATTTTTGTTGCGCAACCGACATGGAGAGCTGCGCTGAGGATGTTTCGGTAATGAGTGAGCTGGATTCCGGCTATGTTAAAAGAGGAAACAGCGCCCTTCCTCGTCAAGGTAAAAAATATCCTTGGCGCCTATTGAATAACTATGAAGAAGATATAAAGATTTTACTGAATAACCCGATTGAAGATGGCATTCTACGATTTTTAGCCAAGAAGACCCAAAAACCAAATAAAAATAGACCTCCAGAGGACCTACACTCAACAAAAAAAAATCTAGAAAATAGTACATTCTAGACCTTTCAACACCAACCTCTATCAGTCTTCACTCAGATAAAAAGTACAACAAATTAGAAAGAGATTAGCCGGGAAAGTAGATTCATCTGCGCACCAAGTAAAACCCTGTGATGAGACCATACCGGATTTCAACTCCCCACAATACAGTAAAATTTAAACTCCTAAAAACTCTCCCATTTAAACACTAGTGCCCTAGCCTAAAAATCATAATTTAATCTTTCATAATCTTGTTATAGCCATAACTATCCCTCCCATAAACTTGAAAATTAGAAACTTCCGGCAAGTCGTACTCTATCAACCCCTCTGCGGTTGAATAGAAGTCCTTTCCGGAAGGAGCAACCCTTACATGATTAGCAGTACATCGCCCAACGAAGGAAAATCGATCCTCTTTACTGCTCATATTAGGATAAGAGGCGTGCATATTTAAAGAAGAAAAAATCAAACACTCCCCTGCCTTCATTTCCATATCTACCACATCAAATCGATCAAAGTAATCCTCACCAAGTAATTCAACCGCAGTCAAAAAAACAAACATTCCTTTATCAAAAACCTGCCCATAAAGTACTATTTTTAAAAGGACATAAAAATGTGAAAAAGCATGTGGAATCAGAGCCATGTAAAAAAGCTTATTATCCAACACATAACTATATAAGTAATCCATTCTTGCATCGACAAAAGATCCCGGCAACAGCCTCAAGCAGCCATTCTCCTGATTAGTATCAGTGAGTGCAACCCAGGCGTTTAATTGTATAATTGCAGGATCTGTCTCTTTAGTGGGCTGCAACTTAGCATATTTTCCAGTCTCCCTGAATGTAGCATTTTGATGCCAAATAGTACCCCGCCCACCTCTCAACTTATCAAAAAATTGTGAGCGCCAGCAGATAACCTCCTTACCTAATAAGCTAGCCATACGTTGAGAAATCTGAGGCTTTCGCATCAAATTGCGAAATGACTTCATTCGAAGTGCCTGATACAACCCAGCACTTTCAATACTCCACTGACCTTGTTTTTTCTCAATTTCCGGGATTAGCTTTCCAAGAAAGCTGAACCCGTCAAAATCATTTTTAAAACTGGACATCGCCTCCCCCTTAAGTTCTTCAGCCTCATCTGAAGAAATCACACGAAAAGGTGGGAGGTATCCATTTTTCTCAAAGAAACTCAGATCACTCTCATTTAGAAAGTACTCGCCTGGACCTTTCTCATTAGACTTATTCGAGATATTATCTCTGGAAATATTCAATTTTAAGTTCTTCAAATTATCCAAATCTACAAACAAGTCATTCTTCTTTTTTCTTCTCCAGGGCATCACAAATATCTTATAAATCACCACAACCATCACTGCCAACCACACATAAATAGATTGCCTCCAACCAATCGAGTAGGATGCAGCAATATCATCCAAACTTCCAAAACCTTTTAGCATTTCTGATAAAGTGCTTTTACTCACATTACCTCCTCAATGCATTGCATCTCCCAACTTCATCTTCAGATCTTTATGAACTAATCCGGGTGTGAATTGTGATAGATGATGTCAAAGTCCGATGTACCGGGCAGCGATTAGCAATCTTCAGCAGGCGCTGCCTCTGTTCACCGGTCAGTTCCCCCTCCAGGGTAATATCCCGCACAATTTCATCAATTTTTTTCGAACTTTTTTCACAGTCCTTCCCGTCCTCTAGGTGGACCTTACGATGGGAGAGGATGACCTGTATTCGCTCCAACGGAATATTTTTCATATTTGCATACATACGCACGGTGATATTGGTACATGCTCCTAGCCCCATGAGTAAATATTCGTAAGGGCCTGGTCCACGATTTTGCCCGCCAAAATCCTCCGGCTCATCAGCAATTAACCGATGGGGACCCGAGTGCAGTATCTGCGTATATTTATCCGCACCAGCCTCTTCTACGGTAACAACAGTTGGCAATGGACCACTCATCAGAAGTCTCCTGAAGACATTTTTTCCATAGGCTCTGGGGTTACCAGGTTCCACCAGAAGTCAAATCGATCCATAAGGGAGAGAAGAGTTTTCAACTGGCCAACATCCCCAACTATTTTTATCGAACCATCCTCCATCTTCTCCTGAATTGTGGCGGTACCAAGGATAATATCATTCAAGTCTTCACGCTTTATTGTGACACTGGAATGAGGGTCATTAACTGGAGGGCCATAGTTCAACACTGCATTTTCCAGCACCAGTGAGTAGCGTTCTTTTATATCTGGAAGATTAATATTGATCGATATTTTTTTGCCTGTCGCTCTTGGCCCATTCAAGCGAATCCCCAGATAATCAAAAATCAGCTCGGTGGGCATACTACGAATAGTATCTGCGCTGGCAGTTAGCGGCACCGGTAGGCGCTCGATGCCATCCCGCAGCTCTTTAGCGCCGCTGAGGAAGAAGTTTCTCCAGGTTCCGTTTTCCTGTTGGTAACCCATTTGCTCCAGGGCATCGGCCAGTAAATCTCTTGCAGCACGGTTGTTCGGCTCGGCTGAGACCAGTCTATCCAGCACTTCCGCCACCCAGCGGTACTCGCCAGCATCATAATCTCTCTTGGCTTGCTTGATGATATTGGCCGCCCCTCCCATATATTGCACATACTTCTTGCCGGCAGCAGTGGGCGGCATTGGATAAAGACGCGCGGGGTTGCCGTCAAAAAAACCGAGGTAATAATTCCACACTGCGCGAGTATCGTGATTAACGCTACCGTAGTAACCTCGGTTGGCCCAATACTGAGACAACTCTGGGGGAAGCTCCATCATCTCAGCAGTCTGCACCATGTTATAGCCATGGTTGGCCAAGCGTAGGGTCTGGTCATTCAGGTATTTATAAAGATCTCGCTGTTTCTTTAGGTGATTAACAACATTTTCCTGCCCCCAGGTCGGCCAGTGATGCGGTGCAAACAATACTTCTGCCTTGTCTCCCCAGCGCTGAATGGTCTCATTTAAATAACGCGACCAATCCCTTGCATTGCGCACCTTGGCCCCGCGAAGCGTGTAAAGATTATGCAAGGTATGGGTAGCATTTTCGGCAGCGGTTACTGCCTTTAGCTCGGGAATATAGAAATGCATTTCAGCCGGTGCTTCAGAACCCGGTGCCATCAAAAATTCAAAAGTCAGACCATCAATGGTTCGAGTCTCTCCTGTTTTTGTAATAGTGTCGGTGGGTTCAATTAAAGTGACAGTACCCGTAGAGGTTTCCAGACCTAATCCAGCCCCCAACGTACCTTTAGGGTCTTTTGGGATCAAATTACCGTACATAAAACTGGCTCGGCGCGCCATATGGTTACCGGCAAAGACATTTTCACTGACCGCTTCAATTAGGAAGTCTTTTGGAGCAAAGATTTTAACTTTTCCAGACTTTACCTCTTCCTCATTTACCACCCCACGTACGCCACCGTAATGATCCACATGACTGTGGGTATAAATCACCGCGACCACTGGCTTGTTACCTCGATGCTGCCGGTACAATTTCAAGGCTGCTTTCGCAGTTTCTTCCGAGATCAGGGGATCCATTACGATCACCCCAGTCTCTCCCTCAATAAACGTAATATTTGAGAGATCGGCGCTACGCACCTGGTAGATTCGCGGAGTTACCTCATAAAGCCCACCCTCGGAGATCAACTGTAATTGTCGCCATAAACTTGGGTTGGCACTGTCTGGTGCAGATTTATCCCGTGCAAATTGAAAGGCTTCAAGATTCCAGACAGGCTGTCCTTTTTCGGTCTTAATTACGCCATTATCAGGTAATGGCGCGATAAAACCGCGTTTTACATTTTCAAAATCCTGCCGATTATCAAATGGTAACTCTTTTAAAACTGTCTGATTGGCCTTTTGGGTGACAGCACTCGCCGGATTAGGTGGATCGGCATAAGTGAAAACAGAAAACTGAAGAGATATAATAAATGCCAGGCGAGCTAAAAAAGTCGCGGAGATTCCCTGGTCAGCAAGCATCATTCTCACCCGCTATCGGATACTCTTAATGGCCGCAAGTACTGTTTAGCGGACAAGCTCTGAAAAATATTTTCCCGGAAAACAGGAAAAGAATTTCCCAGTAGAGAATAGGTAGGATCTGTCAGTAAGGATGGGATATTCGGTAACGAAGGGAAGATTGCTGACAATTTTAAGCATGGAGCCCACTGGCCGACTCCTCCATTTGGGTAGAGCCAGCCTCTGGGTCTTATATCACTAAATCAACGCACATCAAGCAGGTGACGCGCAATGATCAGGCGCTGGATCTCACTGGTGCCCTCATAAATGGTGGTGATACGCACATCGCGGCTCATGCGCTCCAATGGGTACTCGCGGGTATATCCGACCCCACCATGGATCTGCAGGGCTAAGTAACAAGCTTCATTGGCTTTTTCACTGGCAAACAGTTTGCCCATGGACGCCGCGGGGCCAAAAGCCATGCCCGCATCTTTCTGCCAAGCTGCCTGTAACAGCAACAGGCGCGCACCTTCGAGCTCAGTGTACTTATCTGCCAGCTGCCACTGTAATCCCTGGAACTGCGCCAGTTTTTTACCAAACTGCTCGCGCTCGTGCATATAAGCGCGGGCGCAATCCATCGCCTCCAACCCAATTCCCAGTGCCAGGGAACCGATACCAATACGACCACCAGCAAGTTCACCCGCGGCGATTCGGAAGCCGCGGTTTTCCTCACCCAGCATATTACTTGCGGGAATGCGGCAATTATCAAAGGAAACTTCATTGGTGACAGAAGCTTTCTGCCCCATCTTCTCTTCAGCCTTGCCGATAATCAGCCCCGGTGTGCCCGCTTCAACCAGGAAGCAGGAAATCCCTTTACCTTTCGCGGCATCAGGGTCGGTAACCGCCCACACAACAAAAATGCCAGCAAATTCAGCACTACTGATAAATAATTTGCTGCCATTCAGCACATACTCATCGCCGTCTTTTACTGCACGGGTACGCATAGCTGCAGCATCAGAACCTGAGCCGGGCTCAGTCAGGCAGAAAGAACCCGCAGCGTATTCCCCGCTACAGATTTTTGGCAGGTACTTCTGGCGCTGGTCCTCATTGCCTACAGCCTGGATAACTTCAGCCACCATATTGGTAACCGAGGTGGTAGTTGCAGTGGATGCACAGCCTCGTGCCAGTTCGGTAATCGCCAAACTAAAAGCCACCGTGCCTGCACCTGTACCACCGTAATTGGGATCGATATTGATACCCATAAAACCCAGTTCGGCCAATTCCTTGAGCTTCTCCAGTATCAGAGGGCGGTTACCTGTATTGTCGAGTTCCGCAGCTATAGGCTTCAATTCGCTCTCGGCAAACTGACGTGCTGCGTCCTGGATCATCTGCTGCTCTTCGCTCAGTGAGAAATCCATACATTACCTACTTTATCGTTATCGCATTCTGATTCGGCGGCGGGGACACCGCTCACAAGTTATGTCGAGGATAATAAAATACCGACCGACAATGGTTGCCAATTCGCCCTATTCCACCATGAATTCCGCAATCAATAGCAAAGGTAGCGGTGGGGAAAAGCAATTGGGTTTTACCTCAACACGGAGCACATGCCGGGTACGGAGTTTTTTGGCGAGTCATTTTCCCGAGCTCTGGCAACCTTACCTGATGATTATCTGCCCGATGGCCGACTCCCCATAGGTTCCAGATAGGTTCCAGACCACCACGCGCCTAAAGCGCGCTTCCGGCTCAGCGCCGGGCTGATTTGGTCTTGGGCTCAGGGTCCGGCACCGCTACGGCAGTATCGGTTTTCACCTCCTCCATCACCACATAGGTATGGGTTTCGCGTACTCCCGGCACTGAAGCCAGCTTCTCTCCGAGAAAACGGCGGTATCCAAGCATATCCTTAATGCGAATCTTTACGAGGTAATCAAAACCACCGGCCACCATATGGCACTCCTGCACTTCCTCCAAGCCAGCCACATGCTGGTTAAAGGCTTCCAGTGCCTCAGTGGCTGTATTAGCCAGAGTCACCTGGATGTAAACAACCAGGCCGGCATGAACCTTGAGCGGGTCCAGCAACGCTACATAGTCGCGGATAAATCCCTCTCGCTCGAGGCGCTTGACCCTCTCCAGGCAGGGAGTGGGACTGAGATTAACCCGGCGTGCCAACTCTACGTTTGGCAGTCGTCCATGGCGTTGCAGGATACGCAGTATTTGGCGATCGATACGATCAAGATCTTCCAACTGTCGAGACATTACAAAATACCCTACTGGCAATCACGCAATTAGGCGTGATATTTAACCACAACTGGCGCCAAAATGGCGATTAATTCTAAGCACTTTCGCACATAATCCGGTTTTTTATTCTGACCCTAGATATAGAGCTTGGGAGACGATATGTCGACAAACTTCGCCGGAGACCTACACAGTGCCCGAGAACAGGCACGCGAGTATTTGCATGCCGACGAAAACCAATGTGTAAGTGAGCTCCTGGCCGCACCGCGTCCCAGTGAAGCCCTGCGCAAGAAAATTCTGAATACCTCGCGCGAGCTGGTACGGCACTCACGCCAGCAGCGCAGTAAGCGTGGCACCCTGGACGCCTTCCTGCAGCAGTTCGGCTTGTCGAACAAAGAAGGGGTGGCCCTCATGTGCCTGGCGGAGTCTCTACTTCGGGTTCCCGATGCTGATACTGCCGATAAACTGATCGCTGAGAAAGTGCATTCCGGCAACTGGTCCAGCCATCGTGGCCAGTCAGATTCACTATTTGTGAATGCCTCTACCTGGGGGCTAATGCTTACCGGCAGCGTGGTTGAGCTGGACCCCGATATCACCGAGCGCCCTTCCCATTGGATGAAACGCCTGATCAGCCGTATCGGCGAACCCATGGTGCGCACCTCCATGATGCAGGCCATGAAGATCATGGGGGGACAGTACGTACTTGGTCGTACTATCGACGAGGCACTTAAGCGCGGCCCCAAGGAAAACCTGCCCGGCACCCGCTTTTCCTTCGATATGCTCGGAGAGGGTGCGCGCACCATGGCCGATGCCCAGCGCTATTACGATGCATACATGATGGCTATCGAAGCCATCGGTAACGACAACACCAAACGTGACGTTGTCGAAGCTAACGGGATCTCTATCAAACTGTCTGCCCTTCATCCTCGCTATAGCGTACTGCAACGCGATCGTGTCATGGATGAACTGCTGCCCCAGGTAAAGTGCCTGTGCGTTGCTGCCGCCAAATATGATATGGGTTTAAATATCGACGCCGAGGAAGCGGAACGCCTGGATATCTCCCTGGATATTTTCGACGCACTTGCCCGCGACCCTGAACTGAAGGACTGGCAGGGCCTCGGCTTTGTTTTGCAGGCTTACCAAAAACGGGCTCCCCATGTTGCAGACTGGCTGATCGCCCTTGGTCGAGACACCGGCCGCAAATTAATGGTTCGCTTGGTGAAAGGCGCTTACTGGGATAGCGAAATCAAGCACGCCCAGCAGATGGGCCTGACCGATTACCCGGTATATACCCGCAAGTGTCACACTGACCTTTCTTACCAAGTGTGTGCCAAGAGGCTGCTGGATGCCGGTGATGCTATCTATCCCCAGTTTGCTACTCACAACGCTTACACCGTAGGCCTGATCCTGGAGATGGCTGGTGAACGCACTGACTATGAATTCCAGCGCCTGCATGGCATGGGCCACCTGCTCTACGCGCAAATTGAAGCTGTACACGGCAAACGCGTACCAGTGAGAGTTTATGCTCCGGTAGGCGCCCACCGCGACTTGCTTCCCTACCTGGTTCGCCGACTCCTCGAGAACGGCGCAAACAGCTCATTTGTAAACCGCTTTATGGATGAGGAGACCCCAATTGAGGCATTGGTACAGGACACTCTCGACCTCAGTGAGGCCTGTAACCCATACCGCCACCCACAAATTCCTGTTCCGGAGAATATTTATATGGGCGCAGAAGCCCTGCCACGAAAAAATTCACACGGCATCGAGCTGACCGATCCCAATTCTGTAGAGCCGCTGTTGGAAGAGTTGGACAAACAGCGCGGCAAGCATTTCCTCGGGGGCCCAATCATCAACGGTGTTATGGGTAAAGCCGAAGAGCCAGTTTACAATCCGGCTTCCGGCGAGGTCATTGGCCACACCGCTAATACCGACAAGCACCTGATTGAGCAAGCCTACGCCTCTGCGACTGAAGCACAGATCGGCTGGGATCGTATGGGCGGCAATGAGCGCGCCGCGATTCTCGATCGCATCGCCGATTTCTATGAGAAAAAGACGAATGAACTTGCCGCAATTATTTGCCTGGAAGCAGGCCGCACTCTCAATGATGGTATCAGCGAAGTACGTGAAGCAGTCGATTTCTGCCGCTACTATGCCAATGCAGCGCGCCAGCATTTCAGTGAACCAACGGAGCTGCCCGGCCCCACTGGTGAAAAAAACCAACTATACCTAGGCGGCCGTGGCGTATTCGTCGCTATCAGCCCCTGGAATTTCCCCTTGGCTATTTTTACCGGCCAAGTGGTTGCCGCACTGGCGGCTGGCAATGCAGTACTGGCCAAGCCCGCTGAACAGACGCCAATAATCGCCGCCCACGCCGTTCGCCTGATGCTCGATGCTGGCGTACCAGCAAAAGTACTACACCTGATTACCGGCACCGGTGCAGCCGTAGGTAAGTTATTGATCGAAGACCCCCGCTTGGGCGGCGTAGCCTTTACCGGTTCCACCGAGACCGCTCGCCTGATCAACCAACAACTGGCAGCGAAAGAGGGCCCGATCGTTCCATTGATTGCCGAAACTGGTGGGCAGAATGTAATGATTGTGGATTCCACTGCCCTGCCCGAGCAGGTAGTAGATGACGTAATTCAATCCGCCTTCCTAAGTGCCGGCCAGCGCTGCTCCGCCCTGCGCATTCTGTGTGTACAGGACGTAATCGCCGATAACTTGCTCAATATGCTCAAAGGCGCCTGTGAAGAACTCTCCCTTGGCGATCCCGGCAAGCTGGATACCGACATCGGCCCAGTAATCGACGACAAAGCACTGGGCATGTTGGAAGCCCATCGGGAGCGTATGAGCACAGAGTCCAAAACACTGTTTGCCTTCGATGAAGATAAAAAGCCCGGTACAGGCACTTTCTTCGGCCCTCAAGTTGTAGAAATTGAAGACTTCTCTGTACTAAAGCGCGAAGTCTTCGGCCCCTTCCTGCACGTGGTACGCTTTAAAGCGGAAGAACTTGAAGACATGATCCGCCGCATTAACGCCACCGGCTACGGCCTTACCTTCGGCCTGCACTCCCGCATCGAGGGCCGAGCAGACGCGGTATTCAAACGGGTTAATGTAGGGAATTGCTACGTAAACCGGGATATGGTCGGTGCAGTAGTCGGCGTGAACCCATTCGGCGGCCAAGGCCTCTCCGGCACCGGTTTCAAAGCCGGCGGCCCCCACTATTTATTCCGTTTTGCTACCGAGAAAACCAAAACCATCAATACCGTTGCCACTGGTGGCAATACACAGCTGTTTACTTTGGGACAGTAATCTTCAAAAATGAGAGAGCGGGCTTAGCCCGCTTTTTCTACACCATATAAGTAATTACTTTTAAATCTTTTTTGCTCCCGGCTGTCTCACCCTATTCCGCCAAACCAGTAAAATTTAATTTTTTAATCTTAGCAGTTAAAAACGTTTAGGTTTCTGCACCCCTGCTTAATATAATAAAGACTTTCAGCAATGCCATATTTCCACTGAAATAATCGACTTCTAATTGACCATCAATACACCACTAATAAGTTCACAGGCAGGATACAATAAGATATTTAGAGTCCCACCCATGAAACCAATACTGTATTTTTCAACATTAAAAATAACAAAATTTCTTAATTTTTAATTTTTTAATCGGGCTGCATCGTTAAAAAATTGATTCAGAAAATCAGATATCTTTTTTCACTCTTCATAAGTCCTGGACAAAAACACAAAGCTCACTAAACCCAACTACCAGTAAAAGATCCATTAGAAAAGACTACTGGCCTTCTGGCTTAATGAATAGAGTAGCAGACACATTCCGTACGATCGTACAAAAAATCTGCCAATCGATTTTTGTATTCAAGTACCAACTTACGCCATGCTCAATGAAGGTTAGTTTATGTAAACCAATTTATCTAAGGCAAAGAAATATAGAAAATCAGCTGTACCATTGGGATGTGCCTGCGAGTAATAGGTTTATCAGGGAAGTATGGTAATGTAGAAGCTGATTATCGGGCCTTGGCTATTCCCATGAGAAACCACGTTAGCCTTTAAACCGTCTTAAGGCTAAGACATATAGGAGTCAAATTATGGTACTACTCCTATGCTGCTCATCATAACTGGCCTTCCAGAACATCATATATAACTGAGTGCCGACTTCCACTTTAAATTCTCCACCTGACAAAGGGACTAATCATGGGTGCAGACGTTTTCACTAATACCAAAATAGAAGAGATGATTGAATTTTGCTCCAAAGGCTATGACGCCTGGACCAAAATTATTAATAAGGATGTCGCCAATAACTATAAATCTGGTCGAGAGCGATCTGCGGATGGACAAGTTTATTGGAACGACCTTAACAGTGAAGCGAGCTGCATCCTGGCCATCCACTCCTTTCTCAGGGAATACCTGACTTCGAGAGTACCTGCCAGCCAAATTGCACAACTTGATAACTTACGAGACCGCTTTAGGATCGCTGCAGTGGATTATCAGCGGTTATGTTCTACGGCGTTCCTCACGAAAGAAATAGATAAAGAAATCGATAAAAACAATGCTCTTAAAAAAGATAGGCGTATTAATTTTGCAATTTCAGCCTCTTCGTTAGCGTCATCCGTCAATGATATTTCATCAAAGATCAATGGAGTTGTGGCAACAATTATCGCACTTAAAGGCTTGAGAATTAACCTGGCCTCACAGAACACATCCTGGAGGGAATACTATAAAATGATCCGGCGAGATTTTTTGGCGATCGCCTCTAACGTGGTGGGTCTTTTTGCACCAACAGCCGTGGGAAACACGATTATTATTGCCTGGATGTATAGTGATACACGTGATTATATGAAGTTTCAAAAAACTGGTCAGCAACTGACTGAAAACAAACAAGATCTATTAAAAGCAGCAGATAAGTTTAGTGGCGACACATCAATTTGCGACTTCTATACCTACGTACTAGTGACAGCACTTGCAGAGCATTATGGCTTCTCACCAAACAACGGAATCAACTATAATCTTCAGCATGAGCATTTAGCTATGACCAAGGGAGTTCTGGCTAGAAATACCCTATAGCAACAGTTGTACAACCATAAAGCTGATTAATTCTGGCACAGGAAAGACAATACTTAAATATTAGCACTGGCCGATGTATAGATCGGCCAGTGCTTTATTGTTACTATCTGCGCACTTGAAAGAGCAACTACTGGTGGCCTTAATCAATACTTACTGATAGCATATACATTAAAGATCCTACCTTTTAATACCCTATTCATCACAGAGATAGAATTTTCAATTGAGCAAAATATTAATTTTTGGAAACTCTGGTTCCGGCAAATCGACCTTAGCTAAGCATCTTTCAAATAACAAAGGATTAGCTCATTTGGATTTGGATGTTTTGGCATGGCTACCCACCTCCCCTCCCCAGAGAATGCCTTTAGAAGAATCCCGAGTTAAGATAGAGGTTTTTCTAAGGGAAAATGAAAACTGGGTGGTAGAAGGATGCTACACCGATTTACTTGAACTTCTAGTAGAAGAATCCACAGAAATAATATTTATGGATCTCAGCATAGAACAGTGTATAGAAAATGCCAGGAATAGACCCTGGGAGCCACATAAGTACGAATCCAAAGAGGCACAGGATTCAAATCTTGATATGCTGACACGCTGGATCAAGGATTATAAAGCAAGATCAGACACCTTTTCTTATGAAGCTCACCTGAGATTTTACAAAACTTATCAAGGCAAAAAAGCTATTTATGCAGAGAATAAAAATATAAAATGAGCCTGCCCTAATCCCACCGTTTTCTTTACCCGCGCAAAAACCAGCAGCAGCTAATTTAGTTGCGTTAATTCTTAATTTGGACACGCGGTTTAAACAGAAACTAGTTTACTAGGGGCTGCACACCTCCATCGATGAAAAGCATCAGTAAAAAACCCCATATTTAATGGTCAATATATCGACCCACACAGCGAAAGTCACTTGATTACAGCTATCCAGCTGTACTCTATCCTTCTCCAGACAACACAATCCGATACTTAGACTTGCCAGATTTCAGGTGCTTGAACGCTTCTTCAATCTGGCTCATGGGAAATATTTCCACCTGGGGCCTGATTTGATGATGAGCGACAAAGTCGAGCATGGTTTCCATGGTAGCTGGGCTACCTACCGGAGATGCGGAGATGGAGCGCTGGCCAAATATCATTGGGAAGAGTGTAAACTGTATTGGATTTACAATGGCACCGACAAAGTGTAAACGCCCCTTAGGCTTTAGCGCTTGCAAATAAAGATCCCACTCCAGATTGACATTTACCGTAGAGATAATGAAGTCAAAGCTCATTGAAGCAGACTTGATCTCATCAGGATCACGGGAGTTGAGGGTTTTATGGGCCCCCAATGATAGTGCTTCTTTTCTTTTATGCTCACTGGAGGTAAAAGCGGTTACTTCACAACCCCAGGCATTAAGGAACATGAGCGCCAAATGCCCTAGTCCACCAATGCCAATTACTGCAACTTTATCAGTAGGCTTGATGTTGAACTGCACTAATGGGTTGAATACTGTAATTCCACCACACAATAAAGGGCCCGCAGAGACATAGTCGATGTCCTCAGGAATAATCACAAGACTGCACATGTCAGCCCTGACCTTATCTGCAAAGCCGCCATTAGTCAGAATGGTAAAGCGCGCTTCAGCACAAAGGTTGTGGTTACCCAAACGGCATGAGTGGCAGGTCTCACAATAACCAGAATTCCAACCCAATCCCACTACCATGCCAGGCTTAAAATGGCTAGCTTGCCTCCCCGCCGCTACGACTCGACCAATGACTTCATGGCCCGCAACCATAGGGTATTTGGATACTCCCCATTCATCATCAATCATACTGAGGTCACTGTGGCAAACGCCACAATAGAGTACGTCCAGCTCAACTTCCGTCGCGCCCAACTCACCCAACTCTATCTGATAGGGCTGAAAGGGACCGCCGGCTTCCATTACTGCATAAGCATTGATGGTACTGTTCTCTGGCATAAGGTACTCCCGTTACTGTTAACCTGATTCAGGTTCCCACCACAGAAAACCAGTGCTCATCCAAACAAAAAAGAGCCGGGATATTCCCGGCCCAAGCCAAGTCCTGTGAGGTTGCTGAATTTCAGAGGACCTACGAGAAAACCTGGCTAATTCCTGTGATAGAACTTAGTTCAGTACGCGGTAACCTCGGCCGCGCAGACAATTCTTGATGATCTGGTCAGCCTCAGCCCCAGCACTCCCCGCACCGGAGAGACCGCCAACCAGTGCTCCGGCACCAGCTCCTGCTGCTGCGGCTCGGCTACTATCACCCACAATAGCTCCAAGCGCCCCACCTACTACTGCGCCTCCAGCGGCTCCGGCCAAGCCTCGTCGGCCCTGATCGCTATAGGTGGAGTAGGCAATCCCCTTACACTCGGAAAGATCCATTTGGTATTGATTCATGTTGACACCCCAGGTGTCGATCACAATTCCTCCAGCACCAGGCACCTGCTCCGGCTGGGCGGCACAGCCAATAAGAAGTGTTATACAGAGTCCAGCAGTGGCGGTAATACCAGTATTCATCGGATACCCCTTCCAGCTAGTGCTTAGAGACAGAGGTGCTGTCACGTATTTCTACTTTAGGTTTAGCTCTCAGTTGAAGTTGGCGCCAGCGAGGAAGCACTAAAAGAGGAGAAAAGTGTGACCCTGCAGACAGGAAAACCCGGACCTCACCTTAATTCCAGGAGCAAGCATTCGGAGGGTAGAACTTATCATACGCGGTAGACCGTCCACTTTCGTATTGGCTACATAAGAAAATACACTCAGGAAAAGTCTCTCAAACTATAAGCATCACTTATTAATACTTTTCATATGCTTATTGGGCATTTTTTAAACTCTCCCATATATTCACAGTTAATTGATGGATTCACAAAATCCATTGGTGATACACCTGAAAATGGTTGAAGGATACTAAGAATGGAATACGGCATATTGAAAAAGGTAGTCTTTGTGGCTGCGATTATTTACTCTTCAATAACTTCGGCAAGCGAGGACTATAAAAACTCCCCTGCAATATTTGCCAATAGTTATGAGCACATTATTATTGAACCAGAGTGGGCAGATGATAATAAACTGGAGTTAATTCAACCAAAAGAGTTTCGCCGCTGGGTATTTATTGGTTCGCCAATAACCCCAAATGGACTAAACGGGGGCAATGCCAGCTTTCCAGAATACCATAATGTTTATGTCCAACCAGAAGCCTTTCAATACTATCGGGATCATGGTAAATGGCCCGAAGGAACGATCATGTTAAAAGAGCTGCAACTTACCGGAGGAAAAGCAACAGAAGCCGATGGTTCGCGTTACGAATCCTCCGGTCGCGGTTATTTTCCCGGAAAAGTTAACGGCATGGACGTGTCTGTAAAAGATTCAACAAGATTTCCAGAGTCCAGGGGATGGGGATATTTTAACTTTGGTCACCATGCTCCCCCATATGCTGCCAGTACAGAAGCAATGGATATCTCTTCCTGCGCAGGCTGCCATATGGCCAATGCCACAGAAGATATGGTCTTTATGGATCTCTATCGGCCACTGATTTCCCCACTCAAGCTGCCAGAAGCTAAGTAGTCTCAGCAGAAAGCTTCACAATATCATCTGACCACTTAGCTTCCAAAGAGCTCCAATCATACCCAGATGTAGCAGCAATAAATTTTTCAAGAGCTGGGGACAAAACAGAATTATTGGTAGTAGCAAGACCTACTGTTCTAGATAATGGTGGGTCTGTCATTGGGAGGTAGTCAAGCTCCGGCTTAATTAATGAGTAAAGAGGAATCACACTGACTCCTGCTCCCTCTCTAATCAAGCATTGAATCCAGTCCTCTCGCTCGCTACGAAATACAATATCCAACTCCAGATCCTGCTCTCTATTGAACACTTGGCCTTTCTGACGGAATTCACAATGTAAACGCTCAACATAGGGTTGATTGGCAAGATCAGAAATAGAGATAGACTTTCGGCTTAAAAAATTATGGTTTGGAGGACAAGCCAAAACCAGCGGTTCCTGAAATAATTTCAGGAAGCGTATTCGTGAATGCGCCACACTTTGCGGCAGACAAAACACTGCATCAAGATTACCTGTCAACAATAGCTCTCCCAGAGCTGGTGGTGCGACATCATGAATCACCACGGATATCTGAGGATTATTTAATCGAAATTGACCCAACATCCCCACCAGAGCTTGCGGCCCAATGGTACACATGATCCCAATATTTAGCTCACCAGATTCCCCAGCTGTAATTGCGCGGGCTGTTAAGTTGACCAATTGCCGAGTATGATCAATTTGTTCAAAATTGCTCCGTAAACTACGGCCTAGCTCTGTCAACTCAATATATCGGCCTTCACGGTGTACTAAATTCCCACCGAGTTCCTCTTCTAACTTTTTAATACCTTGGGTTAAAGCTGGCTGCGACACATGGCACTGCTCAGCGGCACGAGTAAAGTTCAGCGTATCTGCCAGCGCAAGAAAATAGCTAACCTGCTTGAAATCCATTCTCTAGCCACACTCCCTTAAACCAATAAATAGTGACACCTTAGAGCAGGGTCTACTCCAAGGATTAAGTTATATATATCATTACAGATGATTAACCCGGCTGCTTTTTACTTAGAATGATCCGCCTAATGATTGGTACTGGTAAAAGATTTTCAAGCGTTGGCTCTGTGCCCTTGAATCGAGAATATTAACTACCCCCTCAAACCTAAGCAATTTACGACTGACTTTGTCATAAACTAAGTCGAGATCGCCGGCAAACAGTCGCAACAATGGCTGGGCTACGTCCACACGGATACAGGTATTCTCCAGCTGGTTTTGATTACAGGCTACTTTGCGCGCCCTCAGCTTGATTGCCCGCCCATGCATTGGAGAGGCAAAATTGAATTTGAGGACGTCACCACGCACTAATGCCTGCCAGTGTTCACGCACATATACATCAAAGCCAGCATCTACCACATCGATACTTTCCCGCTCTCGCATTACACTCTTCCAACCTGTCTGGCCGGACTTACGGTAGCGCATCAACCATTGCCCCTGCTCCCTTCGCACTTCACGTACTTCCCCGTGGCGAAGGTCGGTTTGTATAACTTCCGGCATAGTCGTGCCACCATGAGGGTTACCGGTATGATCCAGTAATGTCTTTTTAGCAAACAATTGCCCTTGAGCTGAAAAATACAGCACCTGTACCTGGCCATTTTCAGCGGGTAGATAATATTCACAGTATTCAAGGCTGTGGCTTTCTGGATCGAATGCCAGGCCCGTTGCAGAGGTCTGGCCTTGATAGCCACAGCCTGCCATTGATATCGCCAGGGCAGCCAGCAGCTCTAACATAGTTCACCCCATAGAAATATTTGATTAGCCCGGCCATCAGTGAGGCAACAGAGTAACTATTTGGATGCCGTATTCAGAGCACGTGCCAACCGAACAAAAACCGGCAACATCACAGCCCATAGTACTGACAGCACCATAACTGACTGCCATAAGGGCCGGTGTAGTTCCACGGTACCGTTTAGTAAAGCGCCGGTATAATAACTGAAAGGTCCAAAAATCCCACCTAGTAAGACAGGCAGCCATAAATTACGCTGCAGCACTGCCAGGCTATAACGCAGTGTCATAGCAAAGTTCAACCATAGACAAATCAGCCAGACCGGCGGCCAGGAGCTACCACTGAGATTGCGCAACACACCAATATGGAAAAGCACAGAGTCCACCCCCACACCGAAAAGAAAGATGCCCGCTAACCAAAGGGGCTCCCTGCGCAGATTTGCTATGAAAAGCAGGTGAATACTCAAATTAACCAGAGTAAAAGGCACTACAATCCAGGGGCGGGCAACAATCACACAGAGAGGCCATGCTATATCAAACAGTATGGCATTGGCGAAAAATCGCCACATTTCAAAAGCTACCGAGAAACCGCGGCTTGGCAAAAATAAACTGTGCGGCACTGATCACTCTCTGCATAAATCCACCCTCGCAATAGCACAGGTAAAATTCCCACATACGAATAAAGCGTTCATCAAAACCAAGGGCTTGCATTGCATCCACCTGCTTCAAAAAAGCCTCGCGCCAGTGGCGAATAGTATGTGCATAGTGTATGGTAATATCTTCCAGATCGACCATCTGCATATCCGTGGCTGTCGCCACATGGTGAGCAACCACCTGGTTTGATGGCAAGCAGCCACCAGGGAAGATATAGCGCTGGATAAAATCCACTTCTTTACGATATTGCTGATAACGTTGATCCTGAATGGTAATGGCCTGCATCACCATCAAACCATTATCTTTAAGCAAATGGCTGCAAGTAGAAAAAAACTTACGATGGTATTCATGCCCTACCGCTTCCACCATTTCAATAGAAACCAATTTATCGAAACTTCCCTGCAAATCACGGTAGTCTTGTAAGAGCACAGAAACTTTATCTTGCAGCCCCTCTTTTTGTACCCACTTTCGGGCATAGTCATACTGCTCTTCAGAAATAGTGGCAGTAGTTACCCGGCACCCATAGTGTTTTGCGGCAAAGATGGCCATTGCGCCCCAGCCGGTTCCTATCTCAAGTAGATGGTCATTGGCCTCTAGCTGTAATTTTTGGCAAATATGCCCCATTTTGTGTACTGAGGCATCAAATAGCGGCGTTTTCTCTGAGGGGAATATTGCCGATGAATAGAGCATGGTCTTATCGAGGAAAAGCTGAAAAAATTCGTTACCCAGATCATAGTGTGCAGCAATATTCCTACGCGAACCGTTAGGATTATTCGAGTTTAATCGATGCAGACCTCGCAGGAACATTCGTGGTAACTGACTCCAACGCCCGTCCATATCCTCAATCAGATCCATGTTATCGACCATCAAACGAATTACACTCAGAAGACACGGTGAAGTCCAGTCCCCTTGCATGTAGGCTTCACCAGAACCAATAGTGCCATTGAGTAACACCTGTACGTATGCACTGCCATCCAGTACCTTTATATGTGCACGAACACAGGCTTGATCTATAGGTTGGCCAAATCGATATTTATTAACTCCCTCCTCGATAAGCAAATGCCCCCTATCAATTACCCGCATCTTACTCAACACTAGCCTGCGGGCCAGGCGAACCATCCATGACTCTGATAGCCCCGCTAAAGAAGTACTCTCTTCCCTTTGGTCCTGTTGTATGACTTTCATAGTTGCTCTTCTCCTCCCTGAGTCCCACGCTTACTACCCGGATGGGAAAAAACGGGGGTGCGCTTAATCCATAATTTCAGCGCCTGCCAATAAATTGTGGCTATTACCTTTGCGGTCATGAATGGGTACTGGATCAGGATACTATTGAGCACCGCGCTACTCACTTCACGGCGACGCAAGCTCAGTACAGCATCAAATAGAGGGCGCTCACTCTCTCCCCCGGTACTCGTGTCAAAATTCTGCAGATAAGCCGTCAGTCGATCTCCTGGAGTGATACTGCGCCACCGGTATCCCTGGGTAATCGGCATAAAAGGGGAAACGTGGAAAGCTTTGGCAAATGCCACTTTCTGTACCCGGGCACCAGAGCGGCAATCCAACACATAACTATGGCGTTCATTCCAGGGCGTATTGTGCACATCCAGTAAAAGCCAGCGTACCTTATTGCCCTCTCCGTCAAAACAGTAATAGATGGTGATTGGATTCATGTTGTAGCCAAAATAACGCCAATTAGCCAATACACGCACAGGGCCCTGCGGACGCTCTCCACAAACATCTTCCACTCTACGACGCACGGCCTCATCCAGACTTAAAACCGGATCACCAAAGAAGTCCTTCCTGCAAAAACGCGCCGGTGCCCAACCCCGCGTTGACCACCACCGCGAAAGAGAACAAAAGCTATCCAATTCCGCCAGGTCCAGATACACCATAAACACTTTATAACGAAACTGATTCTGCCTAGGTGAAAAACGGCGATGCTGTACCCAGCCCGTATAGATGGCACTCTCCACTACAATTTCCCCTTCACCAGCAAACCCCCAGGCTTTCGGCCACTCGCAAAGCACTATTTACACCATCTTCATGAAAACCATTGGCCCAATAGGCGCCGCAAAACCAAGTACGGTTTACGCCATTGATACTGGCCCACTGCTGCTGTGCCCGCGAGCCAGCAACAGAGAATTGCGGATGGGCATACTCGAAGAGTGCCAGGATTTTCTCCTGTTGAATTCGCTCTTCCGCATTCAGCGTAACGCAGTAGGTTTTTTCTGTTTGTAGTCCTTGCAGGATATTCATGTTGTAGGTGAGAACTGGCAGCTGATCCTGCTCCGCGCGTAAGCGGTAATTCCAGCTAGACCAGCTGAGCTTGTGCTTCGGCAGCAGAGCGGTATCTGTATGCAAAACTACCTTGTTACAGGCATAGGGAATTGCTGAGAGGACTTGTTGCTCACGAACCGAAGCATCATCCAGGCATCGCAAAGCCTGGTCAGAATGACAGGCAAATATCACCCCATCAAAAGAATGTTGTTCACCGGCAGAAGTTAATAACTTCACACCTTGCTCTGTACGCCGCACAGAACAAACCTTAGTGGAGAGCCGTATTCTGTCGATATAAGGTGCTGCCAGGGGATCTATATAGGAGCGTGACCCACCCTTGATCACCCGCCATTGAGGCCTGCGCACTATATTGAGCAAGCCATGGTTAAAAAAGAAGCGTACAAAAAAGCTGACTGAAAATTCCAGCATCTGCGACACGCTAGCCGACCAGATTGCAGAGCCCATAGGAACCAGGTAACGATTGGCAAACTCTGATGAATAACCATTTGCAGGAAGGTATTCGCCCAGGGTCAGGCCATCGTGCAAGCGCCCTTCTCGCCAATCACGTAACGCGCCGCGGTTAAATCGCACAATATCCCAAAGCATTCGCCAGTGGCCGGCACTGAGTATGTTGGAGCGCTGGGAAAACAGCGTATTCAGGTTATTACCAGCGTACTCAAAGCCCTCCCGATCACAGCGCACACTGAATCCCATTGAAGTTGGTTGGGATTCAACTCCGAGTTCATCCAACAAGCGAATAAAGTTCGGGTAAGTCCAGTCATTGAATACAATAAAGCCTGTATCAATTGCCAGTTGGCGCTCACCCTCCTGTATGTCGATAGTAGCGGTATGCCCGCCCAGGCGTTCCTGTTCCTCAAAGAGGGTTATGTCATATCTGCGGCTTAGTAAGTAAGCTGATGTGAGTCCGGCGATACCGCTGCCAATAATGGCAATACGCATCAATTCTTCCTTAAAGTGCGAATCCTACTTATCCTGGGTGTGCAAAAACGAAACCAAATAAAACGAAAAAAGCCAAAAAATCGTAAAGGCCAACTCAAACGTCGGGGGAAATCGATTACTGATTTTCCTTTTGAAAGGCCGCTCTCTATATATATTGCAGCCCGCTCCGGGCTGATTAGAAAAGGCATATCGAAATCGTTACGCGCCGTCAGTGGAGTGTCTACAAACCCAGGACGAATACATACAACTTTGAGGTTTGTATGGCAGGAATCGGCACGCACCGATGCCAGAAAATAATCGAGCGCAGCCTTTGAACTACCATAGGCCTCCGCACGCGGAAAAGGGACAACCGATGAAAGACTGCCGAGGGCGGCAAATATCGGGGCAGGGCTTACACTCAGCAGTGGCAGAGCGATGCGCAAGGTATTTATGACACCGAAGAAATTGGCATCAAACACCCGTCGATACATAGCACTTTCAAGCTGTAAATCATTGTCATATTCGCAGGTACCCGCACAGGCAATCACCATATCCAAGTGGTCAATAAACTCATTAAGGCGGGCGGGAACTGCCGCCATGGCATTATCATCAGCAACATCACAGTCGAGTATCTGGATGCGGCTGGGCGCGCATTTTTGCAGCTCTACCAATGTCTCACGCCGGCGAGCGGAGGCAATTACAAAGTTATTGTGCCGAGCAAGGCGCAGGGCCAGCGCACGGCCAATACCAGAGCTGGCGCCGGTTACCCATACAGTCTTATCACGAATTTCACCCACCAGTCAGCCCTGGCCCAGCCGCGACTTGATTTTTCGAATCAGGGAACCCAGCAGAGGCACCTGCTCATAGACCATTGCACCCATGTCGTAAAAATCCTCGTGATAAAATACCTTATCCGAAAATCGCACCAAGCTGCAGCCCCGCAATCGCAACGGCCGCCCCCCTTTCAAGGATTGGTGGGAGTAGTTCATATACCAGGGTAAGCAGGCACTTTCATGGGTAATGGATGCCTCTTCAAAGCGGAAGCGACACTGGGTAAGTCCCCGGCTCATTTCACCAAAGTGCGCTTTTAACGCTGATAGCCCCTCAATTCGGTATAGTGGGTCGCGAAAAACAACGTCATCGCTATATATCGCAGATAAATCCGCTGGATCTCGCATCAAAAAATCTTGGTAGTAAGTCTGAAGTTCTTTTACCAGCGTTTGACTGCTCATAGCCTCTTCCACAATATCCCGCACTTCTGTCCCTTAAATCTACGCCCAACCACTGAGGATGGATCACAAGCAAGATACAAAATAAATTTCAAAAAACCACATCCATACCTTTCCAGTGAGCGTAGTAAGTATCGACAATACAGCAAAGAGCGCTAAGATGGCGCAGATACAAAAACTCAATAGCAATGGAATTGCAGTGAGAGCCACCCAGGACTGTGCAGATGACTGGAGTACATTACTCACGCGGGTCGGTACCCAGCGTGACAGGCAGGCATTTGAACGTGTTTTTCGGCACTTCGCTCCACTGATTAAGGGCTTCCACCACAGCCGTAGCACCCAGGCACTCAATACCGAAGCAGCTGATGAATTGGTGCAAGAGGTAATGCTCAAGGTATGGCACAAGGCACCCAGCTTTGACCAGAGTAAGGCCTCTGCCAGCACCTGGATCTATACGATTATGCGCAATTGCCGTATCGATATGCTGCGCCGCAACCAGCGCCATCGGCACCGGGAAGGCGATATAGATGTCGCTGACATCTGGGATGAGGCTCTGGAAAATCAGCCCCTGCTTTTCTTGCAACATAAACGCAATGAGCGGGATATTGCCGACGGTTTAAGTGCACTGCCGGCAGAACAAAGCCATATCCTGGAAAAGGCCTACATGGAGGGAAAATCCCACAGTGAAATATCACAAGAGCTGCGCCTACCGCTGGGCACGGTGAAATCCCGCGTGCGCCTGGCAATGAAGAAATTACAAGCTCGATTTGTCAGGTGATCGCCGTATGATTCGCCACCACCCCGATAATAACTTACTGTTGGAATACGCCGCCGGCAGCCTGGCACGCGGACCTAGCCTGGTAGTCGCCGCGCACATCCAGATGTGCGCGGACTGTCGCTCACACTACCACAGCCTCAATTGCCTGGGTGGCTCCCTGCTAAACCAAAGCCCCGCTCAACCCCTGAAGTCCAAGGCTTTCGAATACTTAATTGCACGTATCGACCAGACCCAGGAAAAGATTACCGATCTGGAAAAACCTGCTAGACAACCGGACTTATCAATCAAGCAGGTCCCGGCAATGGAACATTTACCAAAAGTATTGAACAAGTTGCTGGAAAAAAACCCCAGCAGCAAGTGGAGAAAAGCTTCTCGCAATTTAGAAGTGTGTCGGGTGAGGACCGGGCAAAGAGAGTATGAAGTCGCCTTTCACCGTCTACGCAGGGGAGCCAAGCTGCCAGAACACGACCACAGGGGGCCAGAGTTTGCAGTGGTTCTAAACGGCAGCTTCTCTGACCACAATGGGATTTATGGGCCGGGAGATTTTGTATATCGCGAACCTGGCCAGATACACCGCCCAATTGCCACCCAGGACCAGGACTGCCTGTGCTTTTCTGCAGTGGCTGCCCCGGTAGCCATCACGGGGATCAGCGGTTTATTACTCAACCGATTGATCCCCTTCCGCCCAGGTTAATATAGCCAGAGAAAGATCCGGGCTATCAGGATGCCACCATCGAAACCTGATCTCCATCCACAAACAGCCCAAACAGCTCCTGCCAACGCTCTTTTACCAAGGCAAACTTCTGCTCACGCACATGGCCATAACCACGCACCTTGAGCGGGATCTCCAGCAGCTCCTGCGCAGTGGCAATATTGTCTGCTCTGAGTTGAGCTGCTACTCCCTCTACGGCCAGGGCCACCTGGTGTGCCCAGTCGCGCTCTGCGCGACGTTCCCCAGAGTAGCCAAATATATCCATAAAGGTACCGCGCAGTACCTTGCCCCGTGCCAATAATGGCATCAACTTACCCATCCAGGGACCAAACTGCATTTTTCGCACTGTGCCACTGGCATCCGGCCTGGCCAGTAATGGCGGCGCCATATGGAACTTCAGGGTGTAATCACCGGTGAAAGTCTCGCGCAGCTGCCGCTGGAAATCGTCGCCACTGTAGAGGCGCGCCACCTCGTATTCATCTTTATAGGCCATGGCCTTGTAAAGACTATTAGCCGCAGCCCGGGTCAACTCTCCGGATGTGCCCTGCAGAGACAGCTCCGCCTGATGTAACTGCTTAATACGGCGGGTGAATTGATGGGCATAAGCTGCATTTTGGTACTCACTCAATTCACCTGCCAAACGGGCGATCAGCTGCTGAACACTCTCTTGGGGCTCAATCATTTTTACTGGCTGCGCTGGAACCGCCAGTTTTTCAATTGCCCTTGGGTCAGTCGCCAGCAGGCGCCCTGCACGGAACGCCCGCAGGTTATTTTCCACCGCGACGCCGTTTAACTGGATGGCCCGCTCCAAAGCTGCTTCACCGATAGGCAGCAGGCCCTTCTGGCAGGCAAACCCCATAATCATTAGATTACTGGCAACAGTATCCCCAAAAAGGGCCTGAGCGTATTTATTTGCATCGAAGGCAAAATACTCAGCGCACAGGGACTCAATACTCTCTTGGGTCGCATCCGCTGGAAATGCCAGCGCATTATTGCGGACGAAAGCTGCTACCGGCACTTCTGCAGTATTAACTAGCGCTCGTATCTTTCCGGTGGCAAATTTCGGGCGCTGGCCTGCGGCCGTCACCATATCGCAGCCGAGTAATAATTCAGCTGCGCCATCGCGAATTCGTGCAGTGGTAATTGACTCAGGGCGAGCGCCCACTTTTACATGGGCTACCACCGCACCGTTTTTCTGTGACAATCCAGTGAAATACAGGGTGGTGCTGCCTTTATCTTCAAGGTGCGCTGCCATTCCCAGTAAGGCCGCCACGGTGAGTACACCACTGCCACCAATTCCTGCAACCAGAATACTAAGTGGCTGCTGTAAATCTGCAGCTGGGGCCGCCGGTAATTCGGCGATGGCAGAATCCAGGGATTCGGCCAGCGACTGTACCGGTGGCTTTTTCAATTCACCGCCCTCTACAGTCACAAAGCTCGGACAGAAACCATCGGCACAGCGCATATCCTTGTTACAGCTGGACTGGTTAATCTGGCGCTTGCGCCCAAAAGGTGTCTCCAGTGGCTCCACTGCAATACAGCTGGATTGCACACTGCAATCCCCACAGCCCTCACACACCCGCTGGTTAATCAGCAGCCTTTGGGCAGGATCAACCATCTGCTTTTTCTTGCGGCGACGGCGTTTTTCCGCTGCACACACCTGCTCATAAATAATCGCAGTGACACCGGGAGTCTCACGAAGGCGACGTTGAACTGCATCCAGCTCTGAGCGATCCAGTACTTCTATCCGGGCCGGTAATAAGTTGCGATGCTCGTGCCAGTGGTCCGGGTTTTCGCTCAATAAAACCACTTCCCCGACGCCCTCTGCCAACAGCTGGGCAGCCAGGCTTGGCGCGTTCACCTCACCATCAGCGGGCTGGCCGCCGGTCATGGCTACCGCATCGTTGAGCAGGATTTTGTAGGTAATATTGACTTTGCTGGCCACAGCTTGACGAATAGCAAGCAAGCCGGAGTGATTGTAGGTGCCATCACCCATATTCTGGAAAATATGCTCAGCACTGGAGAAACGGTGCAGGCCCACCCAATGGGCACCCTCACCCCCCATATGGGAATAAGTATCGGTGCGCAGGCCTTTACCCAGCGCCATAATGTGGCAACCGATACCGGCACTACCCAGGCTGCCCTCTGGCAACTTAGTGGAAGTATTATGCGGGCAGCCAGCACAAAATATCGGTTCCCGCGCAAGCAAACCGCAGGCTTTAGTTGGTACATTCCCACCCAGCTTCTCAGCCAGAGGAATCAGTGTCTCTGCCAGATCAGTATCTGACAGCCAACGGGCAATCGCCTTGGCTACCTGATCTGGCCCAAATCCCCAAATAGCGGGCAGCAGATCATCGCCATTCAGGTCTTTCTTACCGATCACTTTCGGCCGGCGTCCATCCTCCCAGCCGTAAAGCAGGTTTTTAAGCTGGTCTTCCACCAATGGACGCTTCTCTTCGACGACCAAAAGGCGTTCCATGCCATCGGCAAACTCACCAATGCCCTTGGGCTCCAAAGGCCAGGACATTGCGACCTTAAAGATGGAAATGCCCGCTCTGTTCAAATCTTCTTCGCTCAAATTGAGCAGTTGCAGAGCTTCCAGCAAATCACCGTGGGCCTTACCGACAGTGACAATTCCGAAGCGTTTGTGTTCAGCTTTATGGGTGGTTTTGTCCAGGCGATTTGCATAGGCAAAGGCCTGGGCCGCCGGCAGACGCTCCTGCAACATACGACGTTCATACTCCAAGCGCTCCGCCGGCCAGTTGAGGTGCGGGTCATAATTCAGGCCATGCGCTGGAACAGGAAAGTCTGCGGGAGTTACAAACTGAGGCAAACCGGGCACAACCAGGGAGGCCCCAGCTTCTACGGTTTCAGTAATTGTCTTGAAGCCCACCCACAAACCGGAAAAGCGGGATAAGGCGATACCGGCAAGCCCGAGTGTCAAATATTCATCGATTGAGGCCGGAAAGATTAGCGGCATCATCACCGACTCAAAAATCTGGTCGGTATTGTGAGAGAACATGGAAGATTCAGCCGTGTGATCATCGCCACACAGGGCCAATACACCACCGAGTTTGGCCGCACCCTGAATATTTGCCTGACGGAATACGTCTGCAGTGCGATCTACGCCGTGGCCCTTGCCATACCAGATCGAAAAGACCCCATCGCGTGTTGCCTGTTTGCGGTAATGATCGACCAGCTGGGTGCCCCAGATATTAGTAGCCCCCAGATCTTCATTGATACCAGGCTCAAAATGGATATCGTGCCCTGCCAGCAGCTTCTTGTGGCGCCACAGGGCCTGATCGTAGCCGCCGAGGGGAGAACCGCGATAGCCGGAGATAAAGCCAGCGGTATTGAGGCCGGCCAATTCATCCATGCGCTTCTGCATCAAGGGCAGGCGCACCAGTGCGTCAATACCAGTCAGAAAGACCCGGCCAGATTCACGAGTAAATGCGGCTTTAAGGGAATACTCCGTATCAAAGCCAAGCTCCTGATCGCCTTCGACCATTGCCATGGGTACCACCTGTGTATTCTTTATTGCTTTTCTCGCTACTGGGTGCTTAGGATCTGCAGGCCACTTTTTTCAACTCAGCGGACGTAAAGCAGTTTGAAGGCAAACCAGAGCTTTTGATTAGCCGCTAAAATTAACATCGGCCGCCTGGGCAGGTCATACCAAAATAGGCCTGACTAGGGCATAATACGGACACAACTCGCTAAAGATCGCCAACTGATGGCAACAAATCACTCAAAATGCCACATTTTGGAGGATCTATCGAAGAGGGAGGGCCCAGATGTGCCACCACATTTGAGCGCTGAATACCCGGGCTACTGTCCACCGATACCTCCCGAGAGCTACAGCAACCGGGTGTGTGACGAAAGTAGCTAAGTTGGTCGCTACATGGGATGTAGGTAAGAGTGAGTATTTATAACAAAGACAAAACCGTTTCACAGCAACGCTACGGCAAAGGCTTTACCACGCTTAGCTCGAAGACTGAAGCTAGCAGGTAATTCACATTATCGGTTCATAAAAACCAACCGTTTACTGGAGACATGAATAGACGGGAAGGTTACCCGGTTTGCCAGGTTGAAAGTGAGACTGCCGGAAACCCGGTATACGTTCAGAAAGATGAGATACGGAAAAAACCATGGCCTATTTACTGGATGCCATCGATAAAAAGATCCTGGAAATTCTTCAACAGGACGCCACTATTCCCAATATTGAACTGGCAGAAAAAGTCTGCCTCTCCCCTTCCCCATGCTCGCGCCGAGTCAAGAACCTGAATGAACAAGGCTTTATCAAGCGTGCCGTGACCTTACTGGAGCCGGAAAAAGTAGGACTGCCGGTGAGCGTCTTTATCCAGGTTACCCTCAACCACCAGGTCAAAAAAGAATTACAGGATTTTGAATCCGTAATAGGCCAATGGCCGGAAGTGATGGAATGCTACTTAATGACGGGAGACTTCGACTACTTGCTCCGAGTCGTGGTCCCCAATCTACAGGCCTACCAGGAGTTCTTGGACAAGAAGCTCACCGAGCTACCGGGCATTGATCATATTAAGAGTAGCTTCTCCCTCAAACAGGTACGCTACCGAACAGAACTACCATTGGATCAGTTACTGGAAAAGAAGGGACAGTAAGAGAGAATTGCTCTCCTGCGAAGCTGGCAAGTTCATATCTTACTTCGCTTTAAGCGCCTGAGGAATAACCAGGCGCTCCCCTCAAGTAAACACCTAAGTCGAATCATACCCCGGCACCCACCATTTGTAGCGACCTAAAAATCCGCTCATTCACTTACTGCCCAAACCCAGCGGGATATAAACATATGAAAATTTAAATAGCAAAAATACCTACGACTAGAAAACTACACCTTTTATAAAACCCGCAGGATAAGACAAGTGCAAACTTTTATTAGATCGACGTTACTCATTGCCTCTATCGGAGGTGGTTTTATGGGCTGTGTCTCAGCCCTGAATTATTTCTTTGCTTTCAGTAGCTGGACTATAGGTGGGGCTATTGTGAATGGCCTGGCCCTTACTGTCTTTATATATACACTCTATGCCGGACTGCAATTTTCTAAATCCGCTTCAAATACCAAACAGCTTTCACGCGCTTTTCTCCTCCAGGTTCCATGGCTTTCCTCACCAATCTTGATGTATAAAATTGGAACAGGAATATCCCTTGCTTTCATGTACTCCTCACACGGAGGTAATTACTTTTTCAGCCTGGGAGCCAATTATTCCATGGCTATTTTCAGTGATAGGCCTTGGGGTATTGGGGTAAACTTAGCAGCTATCGGGTTCCTAGTGCTAATCAAGCTTTACAAAAAATAAGTTGCCTCGAAATATAAGAAGCCCCAAGGTCTATCGATGCCCTAAATGTCATGACAAACAATTCAGAAAACAATAACAATACTCAAAAAATGGATCAATCCCAGAAAAAACCTAAAGACACCTTGATACTCCTTCATGGCGCCCTTGCAGATGAGAGGATGTGGGAACCGCACATCCAGCTCCTATCCAAAGAATTCACTGTGGTTAATTTTACCCAGAGACATTTTGGTATAAATGGACAAGATTCAAATGGCAACTTTGGAATTGATACCCATGCCGAGGATCTTAATTCATTTATTAAGGAGAAGACCAGTAAGCCCGTGCATCTTGCAGCCTGGTCTTATGGAGCCGATGTGGCCTTGAATGCTGCAATTAAGTCTCCTACCCTGTTTAAAAGCCTATTTCTCTATGAACCAGGATATCCGGGACACCTGGATAATGAAGAGATGGCTAAGTATATGCAGGATGCCGAGGCCATGTTTGGCAAGGTGTTCCAGGCCGTTTCTGATGGGAATCTCGAAGTGGCAGTAGAGTCCCTAATTGACGGGTCCGGTAATAAGGTCGGGTATTTTTCTTCCCAGTCGCAAAATCACCGCAGCCAACAACTGGAAAATACCCATACCCTACCCCTACAATTGAATCAATCTGAACAGCCCTCTCTGGATAAAACCCACCTTTCGAGAATCCAGATTCCAACCACTATTGCCTTTGGCAGCGATACCAGGTCTCTTTTTCGAATAGTATCTAAATCTGCAGCCATCCACATCTCCAGCGCCAAGCTAATTGAAGCTCTTTCAGAAAATCATATGCTACCGCTGGAAAATCCGGAGCAATTTAGCCAGCTCATAAAAGAACATATAGCCAGGGAAGAATAATCGTTAGTCGATTTGGATGATTAAAGAAAGGGGGAGCATTAAATGCTCCCCCTTAGCAATTAATACAGCCTTAGTATCAGCGGCTACTCGGCCTTACAGATACGGGCATCAGAATACCAGTTGCCCGCCTGGCAGGTTGCGCCTGACTCACAATGAGAGTCATTCGTGCAATAACATTGGCCTTCCGCATTACATTCCGGGGTCAGGTAATTTTCCAAAGGATCTTGCCCACTCACCCTCTCCCAGAAGGGATTAGTAAATACGTTGTTTGGATCCAGTTCAGCCTTGGCATCCAGGAACTGAGACCACTTGGGGAAACGCGACGGCATATTTTCGAAGATCGCCACCGAGTTCTTACCCCAATGGGGTCTGGCTCCATACTTGCGCAGAGACATCTGCTCAATTTCCAGGTTTACGAAGTAGTTCTTGGGCACTGCTTCGCCACGCTGGCGCAAGGTATATTCAATACCCACAAACGCAGTATCGCGGCCGGCGCTCATGCCCAGGTAGCTATCAGAAGCCTTGCCAAAACGGAAATAGATACCATTCAACGGGAAGCAGGTTCGCTCACTGTGTGCAATAATCTGACGTACATCCGCAATCCAGTTAGGCAGCTCTTCAAAGGGAATGGCAACTTCCTGCAGGGCAATCGGTAGCTTATCCCATACGCAGTTGTTAGGCTCCTTACAAACAAAGTGCTGCATCAGATCCGCATGACCAGTCGGCTTAATAAACTTCTTAAAGCCGCTATCTACATCCCTGAAATAAGAACTGGAGCGTGCGGTATAACGCAAGGACGCTGCAAAGCACTGCAAGGCAGAGCTGTCAGCTTCATGTAAGCTGTCAAAAATAAGACCGAAAAGGTATTCAGAGAAATCAGAGACATCCGCCTGGGCATTATAGGCATTGCCTTTGGTATCCAGGGGAACTTTATTGTAGGTGGTTACCGTATAACGACCGAGTCCGGGGAACCAGGCAACATTGGCTGAGTGATTATCCCGGGCCAGATCCAGTATTACACTCTCAAGGTCTTCATCATCCCGGTGCCCTTTCACCTTGGCCTGAACTTTATAACCGGGTTCAGCCTCAATAGTGACTTCCACCACTATGCCGAGGACTCCCAGGTTTACTCGGGCGGCGTTGAGCATCTCCCCACTCAATACACGCAGATCTCCCTTGCCATCGACAATTTTTAGCTCAGTGACATAGTCTGAGATCATGTTGCTTTTTTGTGTAAAAGTTGAACCGTGAGTGCCGCTACCGAGCATGCCGCCAATTGTAAATATGGCTAGTTCTGTCACCATAGGAACGCTAAGCTCATGCTCTCGCAGGTAGGCCGTCAGGTCGTTAAAGCGCATTCCTGCCTGAACGGTCACCAGGCGGTTTTCTTTATCCAGGCTAATCACCTGATCCATATTTTTTAAGGTGACCTGAACTTCACCATTTCCTGCACAGGCAGCATCAATCTGGCTGTTAAATCGGCGAGTACCCGCCATTACCTTACGCCCCTGCGCAGCGGCATTGCGTACAATATCCTGAACCTCTGCTACCGATGAGGGATCATAGATAGCACCTGGAAAACAGTCCTGGGTACCCTGGTAATTCTTAATTACCTCGGGAACCTCAATGGGTGGTGGCAATTGTGCTGCTGAAGCCCCTGCAGCAATAAACAGACCTGCCGCACAAAGTAAGTTGGTGGCCCCGCGCAACAAACGACATCGCCCGGAAGAAAGTAAATGGTACATGCCTTTGTTTCCTTGTGATTGCATTTCAATTGGATGAGTGAATTAACCGAATCGGGGCAGCAGCTCCCGGTTAATAATGTCTTGTACATTACCGCTATGATCTGGAGCTTTACCGCGAAGGAAGTCTCCATAACCTGAGCGGTAAGCTGCAATGGGACGTCTCCCTATTGAGGGTACCCACAGGGCATGGTTGGTGGTGGCAAACTCCAGTGAAGTACTGGCGAGAATACAAAGTGGCCCACGGCTTAAAGCAGCCGCATCAAAAATCCAGAATTCCTTGCCATTGGAAGCTGAGGTGGTGGGATTTTTCCTGACCACAGCAGCAATCAGGTAACCGTCATTCTGTGCCGTGGAGCCGGGTCTGGCCATAAATTGAGGCGTGCGCATCACACAGTCATCCGGGAACTGATAAGCATCAGCAATACGCATTTGCTTACAATCCATATGAACCAGTGCTGAAGGCCGACTTTCCTCTGGCATATCCCAGTAACCAAAGTGGCGCTCTGGATAGTTCCGGTAGGCCCAGGACACACGCATAGAAACCAGATTGGGACGATAGCCAACTGCCGCCCAATACAGGTGTTCAAAAGTCTCGGGGAACTGGAAGTGGCCTCTGTAAGCAGGGTCATTCATATCCCACAGAAGACGCTCATCACGTATAACCTGATAGTCTTCTTTAATTTCCCTCGCAGAACCGGAAGTCACCTGAATACGAGCACGGACAAGCCCACCAACATCTACCGGTGCGGCAGGATAACCAGATAGCCAAGAGGGTACCAAACCACCCTCCTGCAAAATCTCGTAGCGGAACAGTTGCTCTGACTTATCCATAGCCCCCATGTACTGGCCATAGAGGGTAATTTCACCAGCGCTATCATCGTAGTTACAAACAATATCGGAAGTATCGAAACCTAATTCCAAGTAGTCGGCAACTATATCCTCACGGCCAGTTATCATATCCGCTTTGCGCAACACCCAGCAGCGCGTGCGATGCTCTTGCGGCAGTACAATTCGTGTGCCAAGTATTCGTGTGGACTCAACCCTTGCGGCTGTCTCAAAAATCACGACGTGATTGCGTGTTACCCCCAGGGAGTGTGAGCTGGCAGCAATATAGGCATTATTCCCTTGGCGATCACGAATATTCCAGCTTTTGAAAGCTCCCTGCTGATCCCAGGAAATCAGCCGGATAAACCCAGAGCGACCTGAGTCACCCATATTGCCACCATAATTAATAGTGATGCACTCTCCGGTTTCCAAGTCGAAGAAAGGGTGCCCTGTCGTGCGAATCTGGGGAAACAGCCACTTTTTAGGTGTGAGATTCTCAAGTAGTGGAGGCAGGCTGGATTCCCACTCATCCACTTCACCAATAGGCGTGATCATCTCCAGAGTGGTTGCGTCAAACTCGTACGGCATACCGCCCTCATAACTCATCGCAAAGCGATTATCCCCCATATAATTGGGAGCCGTATTGCAATAATTCATGAAGCCCAGATTTGGACTGGAATAAATAGTTCCACCCAAGAGGTTAAATTTGTCAAAGCCACTAAGATCCTGCTCTTGCATAATGGCAGAAGCAGTTCGAATCATTTTTCGGGTATAAGCAACATTGGAGTTGTTACTTCGGCCGCTAAAATCCAGTCGTGTAAGCGCTCCTTTTCCGTTTGGTGTCAGGTGATTAGGAGCGATGGGGATTCCCTCAGCCATCAATAAATGACCCGTAACATCATCTGGCAAATTCCCCTGGATTACCGATAAATGTCCAGATGAATCCTCCAGGCTGCCATACATAATGGATTCTGGAAAATCGGTATCAGTTATCTTGCTACGTGCCTGAGCTGTCATTGAGGACATACCAGCAAGTGGTAATGCAGAGATAGCCCCTGCAGCTTTCAAAAGATCGCGACGTTTCATTACTTTCCCTGAATAAACGGCCGACTGCCTTTCTGACCCAATGTTTAATGGACTATTTGAACCAGTTAACGAAAAAATTAGATCTCAGACAGCGAGAGATAATTTTATATTTCTTATTACTCAATCAAGAAATATTTACAAAAATATTATTCTGCCAAACACAATAGCGAAGCAGTTAAATATATTAAACTGGAAAAATCAAGACTGGAACTGTGACAGAAACCACCAAAAGAGAAAGTTAAAAATTAATTAAAAATGAACTATACAGTCATGCAAATGAATATTGAAAACAACTCCATTAAAGAGATCGGTCCTCAATAGATATCCAATAAAATACCATTTATCTAAAGATTTTAAAGAGCAACCATTGCTTATAACATCATAACTTTCGTAAATTTGAAGAAAAGCAACTCACCCGCAAGACTTACACAAACAAGCTATTAAAGGAATTATCCGCCACCCAAAAAGAAATAAATTTGAAGCACCAGGAAGCTCAAACAGGAATCTCGACGTTGATTTCTGTGTCATTACAAAAATAGCATGATCCTTGAATAGAGCCCCTGATGATTTTAAAACCTTATCAAGCCTTCATTTCTACAAAGCAACTTCAAACAAAGATACAACCATCAAGAGAAATTTTATTCACCACAAACTTTGTGAGTAATAGATGTGCCGAGAATCTAAAAAGAGGCTTGGAAAAAGTGGAAATTTATGTGTTAATTTTTATTGACAGAAATTTCAGGCAATGTACCTGATACCCTATTTGCCGATTAGCTTATTGCTAACTCGAAAGCTCAACGGCCCGCTATACCTCTATCATAGACATTAGCTCCATCTGCACTATTCAGCTTCACTCAGCCATTCATCCAGGAAAAATATATTTTAGAACGACAACAAAAACGACTCGCCGTCTAAAAGTTATGCTGGCAGTTTCCTTCCTTTATACCACTTACAATTTACAGGTAGTTATATATAAATTTTGCGGTAACTATTCCACGGATCGCAAAGCTGACAACAGATAGAAATTCATTTTCAGTTGATTGGGCAAGGCAGCATGAATCAAGTAGAAAGCCTGACTCTAGCTATAGCCTGAAATTTTACTCTATTGACCTCTTCTTTTTTGAATACTATAGCTCCAAAACCATATTTCAGGCTCCCCCAAAGAAAACTACCAATGCGAACCTCTACGTCAAAAAGTCAAATTACAACGGCAAGATCTTCAATATAGCAATAGAGGACCTCACTTTGTAGGCCAACACTTAATAGCAATAAACAGAAAGAAGATAAACAGATGATTATCCAGCACAGGCCCTGAGTTTTTCTTACTTCACAAATTTAGTTTCAGTCTTTCCCCGATGGAATTATCGACGAACCCTTCTCTTCGGTAAAAATCTATCGTCCTCTGCCAGTGCTCTTTCTCTGGTGTACTTACCTCCAGTCGCGGCCACTCCTGCTCCCTGGCAAAGCTCACAACCCTGTTGAGCAAAGCCTTGCCGATCAATCTAGAGCGGTATTCAGGTTCAACATAAAGCTCTTCAATCACACCATAGTGCCCACCAGCATAAATAGCTGCAGACTGTGACACAGTAATTACCCCAACCTCAATACCTTCAACCAGATATAGGAAAACATGGAAGCCACTACCTTCAGACAGGAGGCTCTTGGAAACAGCCGTTAACTGCTCTAAGTCAATCTCCCGCTTATGACCTACAAGAGCCTGCAACAGCTTAGCCACCAGGCTGGCAACCTTAACACTATGTTCCGCAGAGGCTTTTATAATCCCATCGAGCATCAGTCGTATTCCTTTGCCTTCTTACTATTCCTCCCCATAAACATGACTCTAGTCACATTTTTTGGGTGTATTAAAAATGTGATCACATTTTTAAATTATCAGCAGATTGGAAAAGAAGCAAGTCCCTTCGCTTAACGCAATCAAGGCGAGACTAACACCATTCTAGTTACCTAAGGGATATGAAGCGCGCGGTAAACAGGAGATAAGAAAAGAGGTTGGCAGATATAAAATTAAGGCTCCCCTGGCAAGGGAAGCCTTTTAAAGTCATAGCCTGATGCTAGTCCCAGCGATTGAAAATAACATGCATTCCATGGTTGTCATCACTTACAAAGACAAAGAAACCGCCGTTGGTATGCCTTGAAGCACACACTTTGGTGCCTTTGGAAGTCTCTGAACACTCCATCTTATAGGCTTCAACACCCACAGTGTCGTACATACACTGGCCAGGCTGAGCTGCTATGTTTTGAACCAAATCGCGAGTTGTTCGGGCTAAGACATAGCGGTAATCACCAAAGTAACGGTAATTATATGCATCCAGATAATAGGCTTGTGAATCACCTCCAGATTCTAAAAGCTCTGAATAACACAGCTCTGGCTTTGCTATCCATAGCATATCCATATCCTTGGAAGCATGGATTTGCGGCCAATTTTGCTCGTCATGTTTGGAGAGCACTACATTAGTGGAGTCTACATAATCTTTCGATATCACATAGTCTCCTGTGTCACTCTCTATACGACACACCGGTGCGCCGCCAACAAAGTTGTCACACTGGATTTCCTCAAGGGCAACCGGAGTAGCTGATCCCAGGCAGCCAGGAGCATAAGTCTCCGCCCACTCCCTCACGGCAGTAATCGCATACTCTCTTTTATCTTCTATTTCATAATAGAAATCAGAAAAAAACCGGTATACCTCACGATCGTTAGTATTACTTTGAGTTGCAACCTTTGCGCATTGGCTAAAATTTGGAAGCTCAAAGGTGGCACTTGCCTGGGTAGGAATTACGGTAGCAACAGCCAGAATTGCTGCACAAAATGTAGCGACGGTTTTCATTCAAAATCCTCCATGAAATCGCTGTATCTTAAGTCGGCGCGGATTCTAGCAAAGAGACATACGCAAATGAAACATTTTTGTAATGTGATGACAGTGGCGATTGCTTACAGTAAGCAAGTGTTATTTCGGGTAAAAGATCTTCCACTCCAATAATGTTGATATTCACAGTCGAATAAGCAACAGCATCACCACCTTCCAGCTATGGCTATAATACTTTCCAGATTCTTGAAGCAACTCTCAATCTCTTACACCTCAATAAGCCAATGAACCCGAACACCTAAGTGCCTGCGCGATCTCTTTCTCTATATAAACAAAGCCGAAATACTTATCCCGATCGGCAATCCAAAACCCGCTAAATCCTTGATCGTAATCAAGTCAATCTTATGTGGTTACCACTTGCATACCAAGCTCGGCTTAAAGCTCATCAATTGCTTAGAGTTATCTATACTTCATCAGATTAAATATAAGGATAACGATCATGGCTTTTACATTTGATCCGGAATTCGTTCAGGCGACTGCAAAATACCAAGATCTGATAGACTCAATTGAGCCGATTCCTCCAGGAGATGTCATTACAAGGCGGGAAATCGGTGAAGGGGTTTTAAGAATGGTATTTAATACCTATCCAATGCCCAATGACGTGTTAAAAGATGATTTTCTAGTCAAGGCCTCAAATGAATCAAGCCTCCTGCTACGCTGGTATCACAAAAGAGATTCCACTCCAGGCCCTGCAATCCTCTATATCCATGGGGGCGGCTTAATTTACAATGATGTGGAAATATACGATAAAGCCGTTGCCAAGTATGTTTCTGATAGTGGAGTGCCATTCCTCTCCGTCGACTACCGCAAAGCACCCGAGCACCCCTACCCCACACCTATTGAAGACTGTTACACCGCGCTCAGCTGGTTGGTTAAGCACGCTGAATCAATGGGGGTCGATTCCACTAGAATCGCGGTGATGGGAGATAGTGCGGGTGGTGGGTTGGCAGCAGCACTAGCCATTATGAGTAGAGATCGCGGTGGACCTGCCATCTCGAAACAAATCCTTATCTACCCCATGCTAGATGATCGAACCACAACATCAAACCCCAGTCTGGCTCCCTTTGTGCTTTGGACCTTTGACGACAACCTTACTGCCTGGCAAGCCTACCTTGGCAAAGACATTGGTTCCAACAAAGTGAGTCCTTATGCTGCAGCTGCACGCTTAAAGGATGCCACCAACTTACCGCCAGCCTATATCGATGTTGGAGAGCTGGATATTTTTCGAGATGAAGATATTCAGTATGCTGGACTTCTAGGTAATGCAGGGGTCAGCACAGAATTACATGTTCACCCTGGCGTAATTCATTCATGGGAAATTTTTGCCCCTGAAATCTCTGTATCAATACGCGCTCACAAAGACCGAATACGAGCGATTCAATCGATATAAAGACTAGCCATATTCCCTGATTGGCTGGACCTTCCGATCAGGGGGGCAATTAGTATTTTGCTCAACGAGTACATCCATTTCCTACCAATTATCTACATCTATCGCAGGTAAAGCGATCACAATTCACGCCACCCAGAATGTAGCTGTAAACGGCAGTATAATTTTAAGCAAGCCCATATTACTTCCTTTGCGCTCTTAACTTGATTCAGACTAGGTAAAAATCCAGCCTTTCAATTTTTACATTTTTGAGAATCGAAACAATACAACCTGACTAAAAACAACAGTATAACCACGAGGACTCAAAATTATATTTATAGGATAAAACGGAGAGCTAACCAGAAAAAGATACCCACGCGATCAAAATAGCCTTTGGACCAGGGTAATTCTTAGTTGAAACCTAAAACAATAATTGTTTATCCATTCGGACCAACAACATAAATAAATACCATCTCAAGTGGCCTAGACCGAACAACATGACACCCTAAAGTACCAGTTTTTTGGCCAACTTAAGAATCATCTATAGAAACTGCGGAGGCAAAGCAATGGTCCCTTAAATTCAATATGTGCTTTTAATAAAAATTAGTATCAGTCGTTCAAACACCACAATTTCATCATTATCTTAAAAAATAATTTTCATAAAGAATTTCACTATAAAGGTATTTCCCGACAGCGATACATAAGGGCTCACTTGCAAATATGACTCTACCGCTACCATCTCAATCATAGATCCAATTTACAGTGCCAAACGACCACTCCCCCAGAAAAAATATTTAGACGATAACTGTATGGGAATATATAAAACTCAAACTATATCGAATAGATATTTAAAGAAAAATAGCAGCTCAACTATGATGTAAGACAAAATTGACACTCAAGTACTTCTTTCCATTTACATCTCTGAGAGGGACATCAAGGTGAAATTCAAACATTCAACATTAATCGATACTTGTAAGACATCATCTATTTTAGCTGCTGTATTTGCCATATCGCCATTTGTCTTTGCTGTGGAATGTGGCGACGTTATAAACTCCACTACTGTGCTATCTGAGCCGCTTACTTGTGAATTGACACAAGATTCGCCCTACGCACTAACTGTTTTTGGCCCAAATGGAAACTTACAAATGGTTGGAGATGGAGAAATTATATGTGATACAGCCAGCCAGCATGGTATCGCAGGCATTCTGGTTAATGGATTCTCGGGGCTTGTCTCCGGGGGGACAATTACTAACTGCCCTGACGGCTTAAATCTGGAGGGTGATGGATTTCACATAATAGAAGGTATCAAAATATTAAGTTCCCCTAGGGAAGGCATCGTTATTGATAGCGACAGCAATACCATTGTAAGAAATCATATTATTGATACTGGCAATGACGACGGAATTGATATAAGAGGCGACAAAAACAAAATACTGCAAAATTATATAGAGTCAGCTGGTGATCAGGGAATAACAATTAATGGAGAATTCACCCTAGTCAATCTCAACCACATTGTGGGAGCCATTGATGGTGCCAGTGGAATCCAAGTCAATGCAGACCATACAACAGTATCTCAAAATTTTGTTACCAACAACTACAGCAATGGAATTGAAATAACCGATGGTGCATCAAACAATATTGTTAGTCAAAATTTCGTCACCAAGAATGGAACTAGTGGTTTCTCAGATCGTGCTGGAATAAATATATCTGGATTCAATAGCACCAACAATCAAATATCTGGAAACACCTCACTAGATAATAATGCCTTTGATTTACAGGATCTTTCCGACACAAACTGTACAGGCATTAATCTATGGACAGGCAATATTTTTAAAACATCAAATCCAGATTGCCTAGATTAACAATGCTAAGCAATATCAAAGCTATTGAAGTGTTTAGTCTTGCTCCCTCAGAGTTTTAAATGGGGGCCAAACTTACATATAGACAAGGCCTACAAATGTAGGCAGACTAAACTTATAAAAATCACCTAAATACTAAGATATTAGATGGGAACATGAAGCAAGGTAGAATTACAATTTTCGATAGTCATCTACATATTATCGCACCAGGATTCCCTCTTTATTCAAACCAGGGATTCACCCCTGAGCCATTCACTACTGCTGATTACCTAAGCAAGCTCGATAATTATGAACTGGCTGGTGGTGCAGTTGTTTCTGGATCATTCCAGAAACAGGATCAAACCTACCTTTTGGATGCCCTGGCACGATTGGGAAAAAACTACGTTGGAGTAACTCAATTATTATCAAGTACAGACAATAATACTATTCTTCGCTTAAATAAGGCCGGTATTCGTGCGGTACGCTTTAACCTAAGGCGTGGAGGTTCAGAGGATATTTCCAAAATTACACCCTTTGCCCAAAGAATTTATGAGGTTGCTGGGTGGCATGTCGAGCTATATATAGATTCACAGCAATTAGATGCACTCATTCAAACCTTGCTGGCCCTGCCCAAGGTTTCAATCGATCATTTAGGGCTACGAAAAGCAGGTTTCAAATCAGTATTACAGCTTGCTGAGCAAGGAGTAAGAGTAAAAGCGACAGGGTTTGGACGCCTGGATTTTCAACCGGCCTCGGCTATTGCTGATTTATATAAAGCAAACCCAGAATGCCTGATGTTCGGATCTGACCTTCCCTCCACCAGGGCTCCAAGACCCTTCAAGTATGGAGACATTACATTAATTCAGGATACATTGGGAGAAGCTGCATCCAGCAAAGTACTTTGGAAGAATGCCAAAGCATTCTATCTGGGGCAAGAGTAGCTAAGTAAAGCCCTGTAAGTATTAGTTTTGCCCACCCAATAATTTAAAACTATGCGACGTTGTGGACTGCAACCTTTCTTCAATCCGTAACGACCATACCTTACTCCCTCATCCAAGGAAAAATTAAACGGCAAATAGAAATTTTCCCTAGTTACAGCATCCAAAAGACCAACAACAGAAATTTCTAAAAATCATTTATCAGAAAGACCTTCAAAAAACCTCTAAACCCTAACATTCTAAAAGATACAAAGCAGAGTTAACCTCCTAAATATTTACCCTCCTTCCCACACCTAAATATCAAGATGTTGAGACATTAGAGAGGGAAATTGCCAAAGAAGAACAAATGTGGCTTTCGTGACAAAAGACAAAATTATGAATATTAATTCTTAAGCGTGTTTCTTCTATTCCTATCCACAAATCAAGTACGATTGTTCGACTCCTTATTGCCTGCTGCATTTATGCATGCAATATTAGGGTGGATTTTTTACCTTATGAACTCTAGCAAGGAGAATTTTTATCCAAAAAGCCACATGATAGGTTTATGTGATCTTTCTCTACCCTATCTATCGACTAAATTTTCACACTATTAAGAACAAATAAAAAATTTACGGTTAGAAATACAATTTTATGAAAATTAAAGCCCTGTATGGAAAAGCTCTTTTACTCATACTTATTTCCCTTTGTTTTACCTCCACAGTTAATGCTCAGTCTGGTTTTGAGGCTGTAGTGCCAGGGCCGGTTCATCTGGGTGTAAATGTCAATACTGAAGATGTTCCGTTTTGGAAAACATTGAATTATGACCATCAAGATGACTGGGATGGACGCGTACTCCATTACCCTGCCGATTGGCGAATTGCGAAAGGCAGCGATGGTCGTTGGATCACTTTTCCCCATGAGTGGGATCACCGCGAGGGTTCGGATGGCCGAATTGTTGCCTATCCCCGCGGTTTTTACACACAAGAAGGAGATGATGGAAGGATAATTTCCTACCCCTATAGTGAATGGGGGTATTTTGAAGGAAGAGATGGTCGCGGCGTGGCAATTCCAAGGGATTGGGATGTAGATGAACACGGTAACAGACTGTGGGGAAAAAATGTCAGAGCAGGCAGTGATTACCGCAAGATTGTAGTACCCCCCGGCTGGGAATCCGATCAAGGACGCGATTCAAGATTGATAGCTTATCCCGCAGGCTGGCTAACAGACTCCGGTTTTGATGAAAGGCTGATAGCCATTCCATCTCTCTCACCATGGAAGACCACCTGGGGGAGGGATGGGAGAATGATTACCTACCACGAAGGTTTAACATCCAGAGTAGTCGAAGGGAATGATAACCGAAAAGTGGCAATCCCCCATGATTGGTACTATTTTTCGGGGTCCGATGGAAGAATCAAGCCAAGACCCAAAAGTCTGAAAAAAGCACCTTTAACTTTTGATAATCCAGCACAAATTGCACTGATTAAGAAGCTGAAGGAAGATGCCGAATTATCAGATGAGGAGTACCATGATTATCTGCTTTACACATATCTCAATAGTGACTAGATTTTACTAACAATAAATCATCGTGAAGGCCACCCTTACAGCGGGTGGCCGCATACCACTCACAAAGGGGTAATTAATAGTTTTGGCAGGATTCAAACTATCACGTTATTTTACTTCAATACACGTCGATTATTAGCGACTTTCAATTAGACACTGCCGAAAGAAAAGTAAATTAATAGTTGGCTTTGGAAGGAATTCTACTATTGCTAAAGGATGCCTTCCTCCTCTATCTCCACTTCTATAGTTTTACCACTCACAAACAGAATACAAACTATCAATCCCGCCAGAGCCAAGTAAGCATTGACTGTAAATGCACGGTCTATACCTGTTGGTAAATCCGGTGCCATAACTACAATAGTGGTATTCATTCCCAATCCGAGAGCACCACCAGCAATTTGGAACATATAGAGAATCGCCCCGGCCAGGCTTGACCTGGATGGATCAACAACAGTAATTGCAGCTGTGGTAATGGTTGAATAAAAGAGCCCTATACCGGCTCCCAGTATCATTAGTCCGGGAATCATACTGGAATATTGGGTGTCTTCATGTAGGTGTGACAACATAAACATTCCGGCACACATACACACCGTTCCGGCAGAAACGATTACCTTGGCCCCTAACCGTTCATACAAACTTCCTGAAACGTAAGATACCAGGCCAAATACGATCATCATCGGCAATAAGCCCATACCTGACGCCATTGCCGAGTAGCCGCGAACCTTGGTTAGAAATTGCGGTACATACAAAAGTGCGGCAAAGAAAACCACTGAAAGTAGTAGAGTAGCAATACCGGCAGCAAAGAATTTGCTGTTACTCGCTACATCCTGAGGAATCAGTGCATCCTTACCAGCGTTGCGCTCAATGATCACAAATAAGCCTATAAACAATAAAAATATCGAAAACAGCGCTACTATTAACGGACTCTTAAAACCAAAATCCACAGCGAGATCCAGGGCAACCAGCAGTCCAAATAAGGAAACTGTAAGAGCAGTTACTCCGGCATAATCTATACGCTCACGCACCTCTTCAGGACTGTCATCAGCTACAACCCGCCAACAGACAAAGCACGCCAAGATTGCTATAGGTACATTAATAAAGAAGATCCAACGCCAACTCAGTAAATCTGTCAGTGTCCCCCCCAGCATGGGGCCAATCGCATTTGATGCTCCGCACACCGCCATGATCAAGCCACCAGCAAGACCCGAGCGATCCTCGGGCATCAAACCATAAATCATTCCCAGTATCGCCGGCCACATCATTGCTCCGCCGATACCCATTAATGCTCGCGAAATCAATAGCATCCAAACATCTACAGCCAGTCCGCCCAGAAGGGAGAAAAATACAAAAATAGCGGTACCTATAAAGAATATTCGTCGGCGCCCAAACATGTCTGCCAAACGACCACCGGAAATAATTAGAACACCAAAAACCAGGGTATAACCATTGATTACCCACTGGACCGTAGTGATATCAGAATTAAACTCTTTTTCCATGGCGGGTATTGCCACAGAGAACGCAGTGAAATCATTCGCAATTAGAAATACAGCCAGGCTTAACGCTGTCAGGCCCAAGAATTGGGTCTTTGTGAGAGGCGTTCTTTCTTCCGCCATATTAATTACCAAAGTATCAACTTGATAGGAAAGTTATCTCGAAAGTGTGGCTCAAGGAGATGATTCCCGCATTCATATTACTTATCTAATCCTGGTTGCAATTGAATCTATGTCCTTCCTAGAAATTGAAACATTGAGTTACATGCTGCTGAGGATTTTTATAAGGTGTTTTTATCAACCGCAATTTGTATAGATAAGCCGAAAATATAACGAATGCTGTTAAGTACCCAACATATTTATGAGGGTACAATGTCTGCCATAGCAGCGATGCTGGTAATCACGCCCAGCTTGTAGGCATCGGACACCAACGGCACCAAAATACGATAGGAATCCACCTAAGAGGTGATAAATGGACTCCACCGTTTCTGCGGAGCCTCAATTGCGGGACCAAGTAGAGAAACCTCTGAGGAGAGGGGAATAACTGGCAAAGATAAGGGAATAGAGGTTACTTTAACCATGCCCCTCTTGGAAGAACTCCTGAACCGGCTGGTATTCGGGGTTTGCACCACAGGAAGCCCGCACCACCAGCTCAGTGGGCAAAACTTCTGGCTCAGCACTTTGCCCCCCTACAAGCCGCATAACCTTCTCAACCATCAACTCGCCAGCGCGGTGAATATTCTGGCGCACAGTAGTGAGAGGTGGGGTATAGAAAGGCGCGATGGGAATATCATCAAAGCCCACCACCGCTACATCTTCTGGCACCCTATGGCCCAATGCCTGCAAGCCCTTGATTGCACCCATGGCGATGCTGTCACTGGCTGCGAATACCCCATCGAAAGTCAGCCCCTCCCGACCAATCAAATCGATAATTGTCTGGTAACCACTCTCACTAGAGAAAGACACCGGAATCTGTCGTTCAGTTTTACCCAGCCCAGTATCAGTCAGTGCCGTGCGGTACCCCTCGTAGCGACCATTGATTTCCGGGTGAGCGGTGTCGCCCAAGAAGATAACTTTTCTGCGCCCCAGGCTAAGCAGGTGCTTAGTTGCCTGGTGCCCCCCCATCTGGTTGTCACTGCTTACAATGCAGTATTCCGAGCCCGGCTTGGTGGTGCCCCCCCAAACCACCAGGGGATCTCCCAGTTTCTGTAACTCCCGCAGCGGGTTGTCATCCACGCCCTGGCCAATCACTATGACCCCATCGGCACGACGAGAACCCATCAGGTAGGAGTGCCAATCGTCATTGCTGGCAATACTATTAGAGAACAGCAAATCGTACTTGTACTGTGCCAATTTATCGGCAATGGCACCAATCATGTCCAGCATAAAGGGATCGGAAAACGTCTGGCCACCCGCGCAACCGGTATTGATCACCACTGAAATGGTATGGCTACGCTTCAAACGCAGGTTGCGCGCGCTCTCATTAATCTTGTAATTCATGCTCCGCGCAATCTGCTGAATACGCTCACGGGTCTTTTCGTTGATCAGCGGATTATTGTTCAGAGCGCGGGAAACCGTGGATTCTGAGACTCCCGCCAACCGTGCAATATCTGACATGGATACGGGAGAGGAGGAATCCTTCGGCATGACGTACTTCACCTTGTTCACGGGAAATACGCCATCTTAGGGGTGTGGTAAATATTTGTAAAACAGGGACAAATTTCGATCAGGTCACCGGGCTGGCCGGTAGCGCCTGCTCACCAGGTACCTGCCGCTCCACTGCACGACGGAAGAAGAATAAGCTAATAAGAATCACTGAAATAGGAACCAGCGACAGATAAAAAGCCACCTGGCCATCGAATACCTCAAAAACGGTTCCTGTTATTAGTGAGCCCGTTGTCCCCCCCAATGCAGAGAAAATCACCAGTAACCCGGTCATTGCGGAGTGTTGGTGTGTGGGCAGTGAGCTCAGCATCACTGAGTTGATCGCCGGGTATACGGGGGCCATAAACAAGCCTATCAATGGGAGGACAAATGCGGCTATCGGCGCATTGAGCCAGCTGATATCTGGATCTGGCTGGACATTACTCGACAATGGCAAGGTTAATACTACCAACAGCGCCATTGCCAACAGGCAGATATTGAGAACCGGGTACCAGTGCAGACGCCGCATGATAGCCCCCGCACCGAGCCGCCCTATCGCCAAGCCTGCTGCGAAAATACTGGCCGCCTGGACACTCATAGCAGCCGGCAGCTTAAGAAGCTCATTGTTAAATGTAGGCAGCCAACTGCCGATTCCCTGCTCAATCAGCACATAGATAAACACAGAAATCACATAGATATATACCAGCGGTTTGGCCATTAGCTTGATCATTGCCAGGAACTCCTGACGAGGGCTGGCCCCCTCAATACGAGTCCCCGATTCATTCATTTCAGTAGTCCACAGCAGGACGAAGGCGACAGCACAAATAGCTGCCAATACCCAGTAGACGCTTAACCAGGTAGTTGAGCCAGGGTTGGCGGAATCAATGAACGCACTAAAAAGCCAATAGCCCCCCAACACACCCACCATAAAAACCCCCTCGAGGGTATTTAGCAGGCTCGCATGTTCTTTGCGATCTCTCGCAAGCAAACCAACGGTTGAATAAACAGCGACTTTGACCAAAGCGAAGGCGACACCAACAGACAGAAACAGCAGTTTGGCTGTCCAGAACCCCGGCAGTATCGGCATAGCGGTACAAGCCACAGCAACAATCGCCAGACCTATCAACATCGCTTTCTTGAATCCCAAGCGTGGCAGCTGAGAAGCCACCAGGAATGAAACCACACCGATAGGGATATCCTTAAAACCCTCCAATACACTGGCGGCAGATTTACTCACACCATAAGTATTGATTACCTGCATGATTACTGTGCCCACGCTGTTTAGCAGAATGGCAAACACAAAATAAATGGCGAATAGGGAAAGCAGTATGCGCTGATTATTCATAACAAATTCTTCATCGGTCTATGGCTCAGGCGCTAAGCCGTACCAGCCTGTTATTGTACATTTTTTGATCTAATTTTGTGAGGCTAATGAAACCTGCGTGATCATCGCCTGAGGCCTCAGTATTGCTTAAAGTACTCACTTAATGCAAACGATTGCATTTAATGTGGAATATTAAGTGGATACCTTTCTTTCAATCCAGTCACAAAACCAATCAGTTCATCACTCTAATAAACTATTTTATTTTTAAATATCAATCACTTATGGATATATCTGTTTATGAGATCCAGTCGATATTCATGGTTATAATCTTTACATGCTCACAGTTGCAATCGATTGCATAATAATATCAATTGGAGATAGACTGAAACCTGCCTGCCCAAGAAAAGCAACCGCTTGGGGTGGAACCTAAATAACTGATTCTGTGATGTGGTATGAAGCAAGAACAACAAGTCAAACACGAGATTCATCCCTGGAGCCTGGTAGAAAATAGCTTCCAACCCGAGGATTATTGCCTCAACGCCACCCTCTTCTCTCTCGGTAACGGGTATATCGGTCTGCGTGGCGCATTTGAAGAGGGCTATGAACCGGAACCATTCACCGATGGTTGCTACCTCAACGGTGTCTATGCCAGTGAACCGATCAGCTACGGCGAATCCGCTTACGGCTATGCTCGCAACAACCAGCGCATGCTGACAGTTCCGGATGGCAAATCGATTCACATTTGGATTGACGGTGAGCGCTTCAGCTTGTCAGAAGGCGAGCTGATCAATTATGAGCGCCACCTGGATATCTCCACCGCCATATCCAAACGAACGCTGACTTGGCGTTCACCCCACGGCAAGACCATTGAGCTTACCGCCCAGCGACTGGTCTCCCTGAGTGAAAAGCACCTGCTTATCGTCAGCCTGGAAATAACTCCCCTCGATTTTGATGGCGAAATACGCTTGCAATCTCGCTTGGACGGAGACTTGGCCCAGGCGGATCGCAGTGATGATCCCCGCTTAGCCTCACCTATAGATAGTGGAGATATTGAGTGGCTTGAAAGTACTGCCGATGGCGACTATCTCGCTTTGCCATTATTCGTTAAAAGCAGCGGCTTCTCTATCTGTAGTGGGGCACTACACCACTGTGAAAGTAATAATGATTTCACCTCCAGCAATCTCCGCAGTGAAGATTGCGTCTCGGTGGATTACCGCTTTAGCGCGTACCGGAATACCCCAATTCGCCTCACAAAATATGTTGCCTACTTTGCCGAACAGAACAAAGCACCTTTAACCGCCTCACAGGTACAAAACTACCTTCAACGTTGTGCGCGTAATAGTTTTACAGAACATGCTCAAGCTCAACACTTGGAAATGAAGAATTTTTGGCGGGAATCGGATATCCAGGTCAGCGGCAACGATGCCTTGCAACAGGGGATTCGCTTTAACCTGTTTCACTTATTCCAATCACTGGGTAGGGATGGGCGCACTAATATTGCTGCGAAAGGCCTATCCGGTGACGGCTACGACGGCCACTATTTCTGGGATACAGAAATCTATGTGTTGCCATTTTTCCTTTATACCCAGCCACAATTGGCAAAAGGACTTTTGGAATACCGGCACTCAATTCTGGAGTCTGCACGTTCCCGCGCGCGGCAGATGGCCATTCAAAAAGGTGCCCTCTTCCCATGGCGAACAATTGGTGGTGAAGAGTGTTCAGCCTACTATCCCGCCGGTACCGCCCAATACCATATCAATGCAGATATCGCCTATGCGGTACGTAACTACTGCCGGGTAACTGGCGATACTGATTTCCTACGAGATAAAGGTGCGGAAGTAGTCATTGAAGGCGCGCGGATGTGGATGGAGATCGGCCACTTCAATCCGCGTCGTAACAACCAATTCTGCATCAATGAAGTCACCGGACCAGACGAATACACCGCGTTAGTAGATAACAATTTCTACACCAACCTGATGGCTCGTGCGCATCTGGAATATGCGGAAGAGGTCTTCCAATGGCTACAATCTTTCGACCCGGAAGCCTGCCAAACTTTGGTTAAAAAAATCCAGCTGGAGTCGGAAGAACCTGCAAACTGGGCCCGCGCAGCCGAGGCCATGTACCTTCCCTATGACAAATCTGAAGGTATCCATCCCCAGGACGATGGCTTCCTGAACAAGCCGGTATGGAATTTTGCCGAGACACCTGAAGAAAAGTATCCCTTATTACTGAACTATCACCCGCTGGTTATCTATCGGCATCAAGTTTGTAAGCAGGCAGATGTTGTGCTTGGGCTTTTATTACAAAGTCCCGAATTTTCAGTAGAGCAAAAGCGCCGCGATTTCGATTTTTACGAGCCTCTCACCACCCACGACTCCACCTTGTCTGCATGTATACACAGCATTATTGCCAGCGAAGTCGGTTATCCGGAAAAAGCTCTCAGCTATTTTCAGCAGGTAGCGCGTATGGACCTGGATAACCATCACAATAATACCCAGCATGGTATTCATACCGCATGCATGGGCGGTACCTGGATGTGCATGGTGCAAGGTTTTGCTGGAATGCGCCTGCACAGCAACGAACTGAACTTTAATCCCTACGTGCCCGAGGGGATGGACGGCTATCGTTTCCGCCTTCAATTCCGCGGTCGTACGCTTGCCCTGGAAATCGATCGCCTTCAAGCCAGCTATACCCTGGTAAGCGGAGAGGCAATCACCCTGTATCACGGCGAAGAGGTAGTAATGCTGAGCACAGCCGGACAAAAGCAAACTTTCCAAATGGCAGCGATGGAGGAGGTATCTTGATGATCTATCGTGCGGCAATTTTTGACCTGGATGGCGTAATAGCAGATACAGCCCGATTACATTTGCAAGCCTGGCGTCAACTCGCTGAGGCCCTGCAACGCCCCTGGGCTGACGACACAGAGGAAAAACTAAAGGGACTTGAAAGAATGGCCTCTCTAGAAGTCATTCTCGGGGGGGAGAGCGGTAATTTCAGTGAGGAAACAAAGCTCGCCCTGGCCTCCCGTAAAAATAGTCGCTATCAGGAATTGATTCGCAGCCTCTCCCCAGAAGATCTTCTGCCAGGTGCAGGTAAACTCCTGGCTTGGCTATACGAGAGAAAAATTCCCATCGCTCTGGCCTCCGCAAGTAAAAATGCTCCGGCCGTTTTGCAAGCTTTGGGGATATCAGATTTCTTCTCATACATTGCGGACCCGGAGCAATCAGCTCCCAAACCGTCTCCGGAAATTTTTCTCGCAGCCGCACAAGGCCTGCAGGTTGAAGCTGAATTCTGCATTGCCTTTGAAGATGCCGCAGCCGGTGTTACCGCTATCAAGGCCGCACAGGGAATGACTGCTGTCGGTGTAGGAAGTGAGAGTACGCTTGGAAGTGCCGACTATATTGTCGGCAGCCTAGAGATGTTCGATCCAAAAGACTTCTTTCTCTCGGCAATTAGAGCAGCTGCTGTCAGTTAATCAAGGTCCCTAGATATCGCTATACAAGCTGAGTAGCAGGTTTGGAAACTGGCTACTCAGCTTTACCGGAGCATAGTCATATTTGGTAGTCACTTCTGTGTAGAGAGGGAAAAGATCTATGTTAGGGGCAAGTACACTTCGGTAAATCTCACTTGAGCTCTTAACGAGCACTGAGGTTTCGACCAAAAACAAATCCAAAGAGCAAATGTGATATGAACAGAATAATAACCATCCAATAGGCCGGGAATAGATTCATCCACAAAGCATATATTGCATAAAAATGCAGCAAAATTAACAAGCCCCAAACACAATAGCCCAACCAGCTTACAAACTTGTCATGTGCCTGCGCAAAGTTGGCAACTCCCAATCCCCAGGCAAGGAAAACCCAAACTAAAGACCAGCCAAAAAGTAAAGTTAAGGAAATATTTACTCCCAGCTCAAACATATCTATCCACTCCCTCTATATCCAGTCAGTTCATATGTATTGCTATGGCTCTATAAACTTTTGAAAACCGGAGTCTATACTTCGTAGCTTATTGGCCGTACCTGACCGTGGATCAATTATCTCAAAATCAGAGAAATCAAAGCCGGGGCCGACAGAACAACCCACCAGAACCGATTCTCCGATAGGTTCAGCTGCCTGCCAGACCCCAGCAGGAATAACATCACAGAAAGTATTACATTGTGTAGAAAGCTCAGTTCGCTTAACTTCCTTACCTAACCCATCCCAGGTATAGAGATACAATCCAGCGCCTTGATACAGGTTCCATACTTCATCTGATTGCACCCTATGAAAACGACTAACCTCCCCATTATTCAATGAAAAATAAATATGTGTAAGGGCAGACCTTTTCTGCCCATCTTGATTGGTAACTACAGTATTAGACCTGAATACCTCAAGATATCTTCCACCCTCAGGATGTTCAGACAGGTTTTTAGGTTGCACTTTTATTTCCCCACATTTTAAATTTAGTCAATTCTTTACTCTTCTCTTTTGAAAGGGCTTTAGCAATATTGGTTATAGCTTCATCCATGGAGACCAAGCCATCAAGATACGGCATCCAATATTTATCAAGAAGTACCTTATAGTCCCAGTGTCCTCTATATAACCCATTTGCTTTCGCATAGGCCGTATAATTAGGCTCAACCCTTGAAACAGCCCTTCTCACAGTCTCGCCAACTGTATAAAACTGAATCGGATGCCATATCCCCTTTTTGTCAGCCACACCAAACTTGTCAAATTCTTTATCAATCAGTCTTCGGAGTGTACTTTTTCTTCCAACACTACTAACGTGAGACAGTTCATGAAAGAACATTTCCAAAGCCAACCAGCCACTATAATCTGGATAGGTGCTATTGATGATAGTTTGGTGGCGTCTTGCAGAAGTTGTCGCCCCCTGGCGCAAGCCCGGCTTGTAAGTAATATTGATCGTATGAGTATTAACTATTAAATCTTCAGCAAACAATCTCTCAAGATCTGCAGATATTTTATTGCCATACCTCTTTAGCTTAAATTGCAACTCCTGGTGCCACTCCAGATTCTTCTCTAAGTGCTTCCCCCACAGGGTTGCATTATATAATGGAGCAATCTCATTTATATGGTGACCCAACGTATTCTCTGCCTCACTATTGTCAATACCCTTACCGGTCATCAGAGCTTCAGTTAAATTTGCTATTTCAGATTCAGACCTAACAATATGAATATTATTTTCCGCCCCAAGTTTACGATAATCTTTAATCGCCTTCTCAAAGATGGAAATCTTACTAGAAGTGATGGCACCATTACTCTTGAACTCCTCCAGAGCATCCCTATCTCTTGCCAACTCATACAGGAAAAGATGTAAATTCAATAAAGGATCACTTTTGAATATGACACCTCCCCAGCTACCAATTTGATTTCGCTTCGGGTCGTTAGCAACAGTTGATAAAGAAATCAATAAGAGAGTGAGTACCAACAATAGAATTTTAATCATGAAAGAACGCCAGGGCTATATACTTGATATTAACTTCACTGGTGGTATGACTTGGGAACCCATACAAAGTTTTATAAAATATGACTATATTAGAAAAATTCACAGCGGTACCAAATCTCACACCAGAATCATATTGGTACATAGAATAAAGCTACCTATGAGCCACAGTTAAGCCGGCTAATAGCCATGGGATTTTAAAAAAGTATTTTTTCTCAATATGCCCATGACATAATCAATACTTCTCCATTAAGGTACTTCTCTACAATATCCTACAGATGGGACTATGGGTACAACAGCATTTGCGTACAGCGAAAGAGAGAAATTTTTTTACCAGTTTTTAGGCAAAGCACTACAGCATCCCAAACCTGAGTAGTGCGCCCTTTATGTATAGGGCTCGCGATGCACTCTACTCTTCCCTCCCGTACAGTACTTAAGTGATTCGATTTCAGTTCTATAGTAGTAAAACCCGTTGCAGTCTTTGGTAAATTTGCAATACAGCCAATACCACAAGCAGTATCTGCCAATGAAACAACACTACCGGCATGCAGGTATCCATTTGGAGCTAAATGCGACGCTGTAATATCCATTTCTGCGCATATTTTTAACTCATCCAAATTAATAATTTTTATACCAAGTAGTTCAGGCAACCTCCCAGCACACATATCATTGAAATACTTTATGTCTTTCATAAGCCAATATATTGTTTATATCAAGTTTATTATATTAGTCAATTCATCTATTCCCGATACTCTCTACCATAAAGAACCAATAAACTGGTTAATTGGAATTCCGTTTGGTATCACCAGAATTTTCCAGTGCTCGCCAGAATTCCTTTTCATAGGACTGAATAAGCCTAACACGTGTTTCGATATTTAACTCACTTATTCCTGAAGCCAAACCCTTGGCAACTATATCTATTACTTGCTCTCGAAATCCAGGGGGCAATTCTCTAAAACTGATTAAGAATGCGAGCTGGCTGTCTGACATTTTCTTATTCTGTTTAAGCGCCTTAGCCATGCGTCCAACATTTTTACCAAAACTCTGAAAATTGATCAACAATGCAGCAGCAATTTCCGCAGGCATAGCATAATTTGCCAACCACGTAGTATAAGCTGGGTATGCTTGTGCTCCGGCTAATGGTTGGTACTCGTTAATTTGTTTATCAGAGATCTCTAGGGCCTTGATAAGAGCTGGCAACTGCTCACTGGCCATAACCTCACCGGTGACCAGCCGAGTAAAGAACTGTCGAACTATTTGACTTGAGGAACCTCCAAATCGATGTAAAGATAGTGCATTGCTACGAAGATCTGACTGAATGATCAAATGCTGTTCCAACGCAAATGCTTGCAATATTGAATCTGGCAATACATTGTCCTCAAGTTTTTTAATAATAATGGGCACCTCATTACTAAGGTATTTTTTTTCAAGCTGTTGGATCAAACTCTCCGCTTTATGCCGATCTTCCTTAGTCGTAAAAGCAATTGATTGAGCCGTAGTATTTAGGGCAAGTACCACAATAAGCCCAACTTTTAGAAAGATGTCTCGAGTCACCTGGCAATGCTCCGATAATAAAAACACTAAGCATAGCACCGTTAAGAGAAATTGATTGAGGTAGACAAAGGAAGAGTTTAATGCCTAAGAAAGGCCTGCAGTTATAAAACAACACCGGCTCAAACACTTAGACATTGCCCAACACCCGGGATATCAATTTGTATGCAGCAAAGAATGACAACTTATAAAATTTTACAATCAAGCAATCGAAGCAAAATTGAATATAGGCAAAACCATGTATTTTAGACATAAATACGCCTATTTATTTGATAAGTTTACCGGCTAAATATTAGTATCAGTTCTCGAAAATCGATGCGCAAAACTATTAATCTCATCTACCTTCTCAATCCTGTATATCTTTTTGTTTTCGCCTAGAGATTGTATTTTATCAAATAATTCATCACTCCAGAATCTGGGTGATAATCGCAAGTATTGCCAGCTTGCGAATGTACCTTTTAGAACGGAACTGCCCTCAGGCCAACCTACGGGCCTCACAAAACAACTTTTTAACAACCTTTTAGTAATCCACCAGTAATGAATATAATATGGCAAGTCAACAATAATGAGCGTATCGGCTGCATCAATACGTGCCCAAAACGACTCCATCGTACCCAAGCCATCAATTATCCAGTTATCAGATTCAATTAGTTCAGAGTGTTCGCCCAAAAAATCTTCAGGAGAAATACGCTCACCATTTTTATTATACTCTACCGTATCCAGTGGGAAATATTTAAGACCCGTAACAGCAGCCAGATTCATGGCAAGAGTAGACTTTCCTCCCCCAGGCTTTCCAAATATCGCTACTTTCTTCATTTTATGATGACTTCTGCTTACCCTTAATTCAAAATCGATAACGGATATTAATACTATCTCGCGTTACTGATTAAAAAAAACATCCAAAAAAGCGCCAATTTTCTTTCTACCAAACCAAATACACTTACTCTGGCTGACCGAATTTCAGCTATATTGACAGCTATGTCGACAGTATTAATTGCGCTTCACCAGAAAATAGGTAACTTGATGTATTTATGGTTATACAAAACTTCACAATCAATGAAATCACAGTGCCTGTCTAGATTCTAAACCAAACTTTTACAGTTTAAAATCTACTTGTTCAAACAGCTGCAACACATTCTACAGAATGATAATGAGAAGAAAACAATGCGAATCCCCCCAACATCCTGTACCTAATCTGGTCGTGGAAACCTTATCATCCGGTACATTTGACTTATCTAAAGACGCCCCCGGTTACGCAACTCTGGTTGTGTTCTATCGTGGCTTTCACTGCCCTATCTGCGTTTCTTACTTGAAGGAACTTGGCCGTTTGACGCCTGAATTCCTTGCGAAAGGAGTTAAAACAATAGCAGTATCCTCAGACGACAAAAATAATGCCATAAAGATGGCTGAAAAGGTTGCTTACCCTGATTTACGTATTGGCTATAATTTGCCCCTGCAAGTCGCAAAAGAGTGGGGCCTTTACCTTTCATCAGGTCATGGAGCCACTTCTGTAGGTATCGAAAAGCCTATCCTTTTCTCTGAACCAGGTGTGTTTCTGGTTCGGAATGATAGCACGCTCTATTTTGCCATAGTGCAAACCATGCCTTTCGTGCGTCCACATTTCAAAGAAATGATCGGAGCACTCGAATTTGTCCAAGAAAACGATTATCCAGCACGTGGTGAGTACATTGGATCGGTCTAATTCTTTGAAGATAATGAGTATCTATCTTCGGCGTTGAGTGACACCACTGCTAGTATTGGCCATCTAGTTCCATCCCCCCCCAATTTATAACTGTCCTTATAATCGGGCTTTCTAGGGGATACCACTCAGATTATTAAATACTATCCATAAGGCTACGCCTTACATCAATAAAATAGGTGTTAAAGCTGCGCCCCAGTTGATATGTCTTAATCACTCGACTCGCAATTTTACTCAATACTTTATAATCTGGCCTGGTATCCAACAAATGAAATAGCACTTCTTTATGTTTGAGTTCATTTGCCCAACGCATCAAAACCTTGAACAAACTTATCCCTAGCCCCCAAAATTTCTGGGATAAGACAATTGCCAGCTCATAACCATGATCATCTGGCTGGATCCCACACCACCCGGCAATTTTACCGTCTATGCAGACAGCTCTAACTCGACAACCTGGAAGAGAGTCAACTATAAGTTTGGCCTCGACCCAGTGTTTCAGAGAATTGTCATCAAAGTATGCGTGATCAATCAGATGCATTCTGAGTTTATCTTCATTAAGAACAGCTAATAATTCCTTCTGGTTTATAGCGTTGAGCCTCCTGAATTCGACTGTATTCATAACTAGCTGCTCCGGAAATACTGACCATTAATATTGAACTACAAAAATCCAGTATCAATTCAATAAAATTTATCAAAAAATCTTAGTATGTTAATTGTAACTTTTTATGGGACTCATGAATCTCATTATAACTTGGAATCCTGGAAGGCTTGGACAGATAACTATAGGCCGCCCTCATATGTCCCGCACAGCGCCTAACTGATAAGTTGCCTATTCCCGTACCCAATCCTGAACATACAATTGAATTTATCTGACAGCCATTAGGTGACTGATTGAACATCTGAACGGAATTTAGAATAGCCCTGAAAGCATGATAAGCATTTAACGTAGTGGATATATCTTCTGGCACGCGCATTGTTGGAGCAGCTATAAGGTACGGCCAACTGTCATTAGATGTTGGAACTATTATTGCCGCCCCTACAGGTAGCTCACCATGGAAATCAGACTTGATTCTTTCCTGTAACCTCTCCTCAACTTCAAAACCCAATGTATTCCGGATTGGAAGATCCAAACCTCCATCCATAATTCCAAAGCTATTGGCCGGACTCACCATGGCATCGGCGGATATCGAAAAATAATCTCCCTCTACAACTTCAAAAATATCAATTCCTTCAAAAACCTGACGCCAGGCTTCCACCAGGTCTTTTGACCTATCTATTAGATAGATTTTATTAGGTAACATTAATTCCATCCTGCATCTGTTGTTTTATCAGTAGTTTGCCATCTAAAAGGCCTGAGCTTACTGCCAGGTAATTTTAAGCCTGGGAAGTTTCGGGCAACGTAGCGATACCCAAATTGCTCATTAGTGGATAATGACCTAAGCAGACACATCCGAAGATGCAACCAACTTGAGGCCTACCACACCTAGCACTATAAGAGATATACAAGCAATACGCGCAAGCGTTATTGGCTCATTGAACCATACAACACCAAGTACTGCGACACCTACTGCTCCTATACCAACCCATATAGCATAAGATGTGCCTATTGGTATATATTTAAGCGAATATGACAGAAAGGCAAAACTAATCCACATAGCCATGACAGTAATTACGGATGGCCACAACTTGGTAAAACCTTCCGAATATTTCATACTCACAGCCCACACAATCTCAAAGAGCCCCGCTACGAACAAGCTAATCCACGCTCCCATATATTCAAAACCACCTTTAATTTTATATAAATTATTAGCTTATCAAATATAAGCCTTACCACAGTATAAATTATAATTATCCCATATAGAAAATCCACCAATCTTTAAATTCATTGTTTCACTACTAAAAACAGTATCAGCATTTTAAAATAAAATTCCAACAAAATATATTTCTATTTCAAGTCTTGAAGGCAATCTTTGAAAGTGCTTATACCAATTAAAAACCTACGCAAAATATCCCCTGCAAGGCGTAAAATTTGAACACTAACTTCAGCGCTTCGCCATTAATTTTATACGCAGCTTCAGACCCTTTATTTCTCCTAGCAGCTATAAAATTCTTTAAAAGAAAAAACATTACAATTAATAGTAATCCAATAGAGAATAGACCCAAAGAAATATGAAGGGCTCTTTCGACAGAGAAAAATCCGGGCAGCCTGTTTGCCAGAGGGTCCAGTGATATCCCAGCTTCGATGCCAGGTTAACGTCACCACTACTAAGTACTATGAATATCTCTCCATTATCAGGGTTGATTCTCACCGCACTATGAATTGCAGGCGCATTGATATCATCGTGCTCATAAATATAACTCCCATTCTCGGTGGGAACGTACAATTTTATTTTTATTGTTTTAGCACCATGGGTGAATAACATTTAAATAGCTATCTGAAGGATAGCAACCAGCATAACAACAACCTAGTGAGGGTTCTGCTAATTGATCTGACTTGTGCATTTAAGAAGAACCCCCTCTAAGAGGCACAATTCAAGCTTTTCACCCCAGAAAAACCTCATATTTCATCACAAAAATGGACTCTATTTTTGATGATTCAATTACAGTAAATAACAAACACAGATAGTATAAGATTCCTGTCTATCTATTTCATATCCCAAAAGGGCGTGAAACTTATATTACTTTTATACAGGCGGGAAACCAATTTAGGCAAAGGCATCCAAAAAAGAGCGTGATGGCACTAGTTGTTACTTATCAGGAAGGTAAGTCGAAAGGGTGCCCGATGGGGAGATACAAAAAAGCCGCACGCTGGAGTTCGTGCGGCAAAGCTTAAAATACCTTTGGGAGAGGTATGGGATTAAAAATCGTAGGCCACGCTTAGCTTGATATTACGCGGCAAAATATAGCGAACATTGGAAGCAAGGGGATCACGGGGATCACCTTCAGTAATGCCATCCTCATCAGTCAAATTATCCACCGCCAGTTGTACGGTAATATCATTGAGATAGGCTACGGCCCCCAAGTCTACTTTCGTATAACCGGGTAGAGTTACTGAGTTTTCGCTATCGTTGAAGCGGTCACCTACCCGACTGATTCCTCCAAAAACAGCCATATCAATGTTGTTAATGGTAAAATCATAGTTCTGGCTCAGGCGAACCTGGTATTCGGGCTGGCGCATCACCTGATTACCTTTAAAGTCCCCACTGGTGATCTCCGGCTTTTGCAGGGTTGCATTCAGGCCTAATGTAAAATCACCCCAATGGGCTTTACCATCCAACTCAAGGCCTAGGGCTTCTGTTTCCAGGCGGGTACAAGTGGTACTACCAATAATGCAGTCTGGCATACCCTGGGTTTCATTGTAGAAGAGCGTGGCAAACAGCGAGTAGTCCTGGTCCTGCAATTTGTAGCCCAGCTCGTATTGGTCGATGTCGATGATTAGATCGGAACCGGCAAGGAAGCTCTCACCAAACTCGCGATAGTTATCAAAGTCCGCGAATTTAAAGCCGGAATTAATTCGGAAGAAAGTTCCCATATTTTCCGCAAAGGCCCAATCCACTGCAGCGGTGTAGGCGAATCCATCTTCATCCGCCTTGTAAGTGGTAAAGACCCCATTGCGCTCTCCATCGTCAACGGAGTAATTGGTCTCACGGTTGGCGGAACGAACCCCTAAGTCGAAAGTAAAATCACCCAGGTAGAATTCACTGGCGAGATAAAAGGCGTTTTCGCGGGCATCACCCACAGCTTCAAGGTCGTAGCTCCAGCAGAGGATGGGATCCAGTTCCTCATCATCACAGGAGATATCTTCCGCAATTTGCTCGCCATCGTGACCAAGTACATAGTAATCCTGATTTCCAAGGGACCACCACTCGTCTACTTCCCAGCTAGAGGTGTAATAGCCCGCTGTAACCTTGAAGCTGTCCCATTCTTTGGACAGGCTGATATCGTTGGTAGTTGCCTCGATATCCTTCCGCACTACCCAGGCGCCAAACTGTTGTAACAGGGTATCGTCGCTGACTTCTGCCCCAGACACTGTAGTAGCTGAAGTTACAGCTGTACCATCGGTGTATCGCAGATCACCGATTGAGACCGGACCTCCATTGGGCACAAAGCCCAGGGTGTCGGCATTGCCACTGGTAAGTCCAAATCTTTCAGTAAGACTCCATCCATTACCCAGGTCCAGCTCAAGGTAGGCACCGGCTACGCTGCCATCCCAGCCACGCCCTTCACCCATATCGAAGGTTTCCCAGCTTGTTTCTGAGCCACCATTCCCGTCGGCCTGGGAAACAGGTACTGAAACCTTGCGATTGCTGGGACCAACTTGAGTGTAATCAGTTGCCAAAAAAGAGGCATTTGGCAGGTACCAGGTGCCGGTATCTTTGGTATCGCGTATATAGAAACCGGCTTTGCCATTATCCATTTCCTTGGTGAGGTGCAAGGTAAACTGGTGGCCTTCCTCGGCATCAAAGCCAGCATCGCGAATGCCGGGAGAAGAGCTCACATAGCCGCCCATCATGAAGTACACATCTTCACTGAGCTTCCCCGTCAGGAGGGCATCCGCCCTCTGAAGATCATAATCAGAGGTGGTGTATTTAAAGCGGCCCTCGGTCTCTTCAGTACCCTCTTTCAGAATAAAGTTGGTAGTAAGACCTGGCTGGCCATTGGAATATACCGGATTGGGTCCACCGCGCAGGCCTTCTACACGCTGGATGGTCTCATCCACACGGAACAAGGAGGAGTTTTCCATGAAAGAGAGTGTCGGAGCCGGATATAACGGCAAACCATTCATAGAAACCGTAACAAACGGTGCATCGCTGCCACCAGGAAAGCCTCGAACATCAATGTTCGCACCAGACACACCACCAGAACTTTCAACCCAAAGGCCTGGGATGGACTTCAGCAAATCCGCAGTACTTGATGGGGAGGCTTTACCTATTTCGTCGTCACTCAGAGTGGTGATTGAGAAGCTGGCATCCAGCTTGCGCATACCGGTACCACCTGGGGTACCCGTAGTAATCACCTCTTCCATCACTAGATTTTCATCACTGCTTGGAGAAACAGCTTCTTGGGCGATCGCGATACTACAGAAGCCAAGTGATACTGCCGCCAGGGAGACTGCTCGCGCCAGAGGTTTCTTATTCATCAACACTTCCCTCTCATCGTCATTCTTATCTGATTTATTGGTGTTGGTGGCCGGCACAATAATGCAATCGATTGCAAAACCCGGCCAAACCTGTCCTGTGAGACGACACCGCGATGATGACTATAATCCGCCAATGCAATCGATTGCAAGCTGCATTTGAGGTCAAATCTATAGAGATAGTCACACCGCTTCCTAGAGGGCTCACGTAATTGGCCAGAATGCCCAGGCAGCGCCGAGTTTAGAAAAGTAAATCAGCAACTATCCCTTTGAAAGAGATCGCCGGCATTCCTACAGTTCTTATTAAGCACCTAATGAATGGACGTGACCCGGTGGTATCCGGCTGTCTATTTAGTGAGTAGATGCTAAGAGCCCTGAGCACCATCTCATACGAGGATCTGTTATGGCCAACAACCACTGCCAGCAGGCACACAACCATTCCCACAAACACGGCCCCCACTGCGGCCATGCCGCCATCCAGCATGGCGACCACGTATGTTATGTACATGACGGGCATCTGCATCACCCTCATCAGGGTCACTACGATGAACATGTACTGGAAATAAGCAAGAGAAACCCAGATGCCTGTAATCCAGTTAAGACCGCCACTCACGCAACCCACGTGCATGGGGAGGACTGTGGGCACGAACGTATCCCCCATGGCGACCACTTTGATTACCTCGTGGAAGGGAGATTACACCATGTCCACGGGGATCACTGCGATGATCACGGGCCAGTAGATGTTGTGCACGACAAATAAGTCAGGGGATTTTTATTGTTAGTACCATCTTGATTTCTGTTGGGATAGGATTTTTAGTACTGTTTGTATTTGCGTTAATTAATATTATTTTTATTGGAGCCAATGAAGAAATAGTATCGTGCTACCCAATCAGTATTTCATTTTTAAATAACTTTTTTTACAGCAGAAAACCAGGAGAAGATCTCCTGGTTTTCTTTTAGCCTGTGAGACTAAATGCATATAGACACCTGAGTGTTAACAGGCGCTTACATGAAATGATCCAGCGAGATAAATTAACCGATTAGTAATAACCAGCAATATCGTCTACGATCGGGCCAATTGCACGGTATGCGTTTGAGATATCAACACCATTTCTTCTTTCACCACAAGGTAAACCATCACAGGCTACCCAATCCGGATCTGAGAAAATATCAAACTGGGTTGTAGTACCGAATACATGCGGATAAGCCATAATCGTAGTAAACCTATTTTGTACACCGTGGCCATAGCCATAGGAGTACACACCAGGAGTACCTTGCTGAGCAGTAGAGTGACTCAAGCCCATATTGTGACCAAGCTCATGGACAAAAGTATTGTAGCCACAGTCTACGGCAGTAATGCTATAAGCTTCATCACGGGTAGAAGCATACATTGTGCCATTGCTACCTTGACCAACCCAGGCGATACCACAAGTGGTATAACGACCATCAGTTTCGGCCATACCCAGCAAAATTATCATATCCGCATTTTTTGAGGCACGCCAGTTCTGGTAGCTGCTACTCGCGGTGATAGTATCAATGTCACTTTCTGTAGGGCGTCGATCTGTAGAAGTTCTCGCTGTGCCTACCAAGTTTAACTGGATATCAACAAGGTTATTTTTAAAAGAGTTATTGGCATAAGCAATATACTGATCAATTTTTGCAGAAATATCGCCAGTATAAGCTGCCGCTTGATCTGTATATACGATACCAACATCTACAGTTTCAGCATTCACATAGGCGGAAACTGAAGCAACTGCAACAGCAGCAGCTAAACTTTTTTTGAGACTCATTATAGTCTTCCTTTTTATATTATTAATGCACGTGCTTTTTTTGGCAGTTAGAGAAATATATTAACAGCCCAAAAAACGTGCTTTTGCACCCTAACCCAAAAAGAAATTATCCTTTTTTTCCTAACCTACCGAGAAAATAAACTCTTGGTAATTATGGGCTACATCTAGACATATCCCTTGTCGACCTAAAGATTCGAAACTATATGTCCCTCACCTTTAGATTCTTTACAGCTCATCCTCTACTAAAAGATCTCCGCCTTCCAACTTTTTTCCTCGAGAGGATGGCTTTCTACGTAGGTCACCTTTTTCTACATGACCTTGTATTAACGCACCATTAGGCGCAATCCATGCAAAACCATCTTGCGCCTCCATAGTGTAAGAGCCCGACGGCAGGTTCAGCTGAGCATAAACCACATCCTTTCCTAGCGTTATTGTGGCCCCAAACAGACCTGCATGCCCCGGAAAGTTTAATTCCAAACTTTTGTTTCCGCTTGCATGCTGTTGGATATTGCCCACCTGTGCATCGTAGTCACCCTCCACACCGGGAAGATCCATATCGACATACTCACCTATCTCTAAACTCCTCAACATATCCACGTTAAGCTCAAGATAGGTTTCACCCTTAAGATCTTTTGGCAGGCGACCATTCTCATGAAGAACCTGCTTGGCCAATTCTGACTCTTCCCAAAGAATACTTTCAACTTCTTCTAGAGGCTCATCCATTGCAGGCGCCTCACCTTCAACAACTTCATCTAAGGAGTCCTCTACAGGAGCTCTATCAATAGATATCTTAGGCTCTGAAACTTTTGCGACCTGTCTTTCAGTATTAGACTGCCCTTTAGGCCAAAAATAATATCCAGCTCCCAGCAAGACCACCAAAATAAGAAATATCAACTTTTTCACGGCTCACACCCCAAAATTCACTTATTAAAATAAAACTTCTGAAACCCCACCTTCCAGAAGTAATAAATTCCCGTAATTTTCAGCCAGGAAATTTCACTACCCAACATCCAACGCACCCGACCAGATTCAGACGACGAATGGTATCAAGACCTCAAAAATTTTTTTGAAAATAATTCACAGATAAGAAAAAAATAAAAATGATCAAAGTAAAATCATAAAAACCAAGCTTAAAAAACTGCAAACCGCATCGCAACCAGCAAACATGGGCTCATAAAAATAATGAGAAGTTCATCCACTTAGCAACCTTAAATGGTTATATATTTATAACCAAAAAAAGAGCGAATTAATTACACCAAAAGACAGAAAAGGTACTTGCAAAATAAACCAGGCAAAAAAATAGAACAAAAAAAGGAGGGCAAAGCCCTCCTTGGAATAATAGAATTAACAGTCAGTACTTTCTTAACAAATCAAGAGAGTAAAATTAGATCAACAACAGCCGCCTACATCATCAATAATTGACTTCAATGTTCTGTAAGAGTCAGTTCGATTTTTTCGCTACACGGCAACCCTTTGAAGATTTTATCCGGGTTTAAAAATGCATCCAGTTGTTCAGCGCTTCCGTATATTGTGGATACACCACAATGGTGGAGAAGCTGTTATTTACACCGCAGCTTAGCCTCCAGCTGTAAACATAACCAATTGCATCACTTGGATAACAAGAATAAGTCAGCCCCATGTTGTAGCCCAACTCATAAATAAACGCAAGATAGGTAGCCCCACAATCAATTCAGGTCAAACTATAGACCAGGCACTTAGCGCTGGATCCGCAACACCGCGACCACTCATTCCGCCCCAGGTAATTCACCACCCACGTTCAAGGCACCTAACGTTCAACGCACCCGAACAGCTTCAGACGAAGAATGGTATCAAGACCTCAAAATATTTTTTTGAAAACACTTCACAGATAAGAAAAATAAGCAAAATTGGAGCCGGCCACAAAACCTTAAAAAAAACTGCAAACTTTATCGCAACCAACAAATATCGCCCTTAAAAATATTGAGAAGTTCATCCACTTAACGACTTTAAATGGTTATAAAGTTATAACCAAAAAAGAAAGCCAATCAATTGCGCCAAAAGATAAAAAACACCTGTAAAACAAGCCACGCAAAAAGCAAGAGAACAAAAAAAGGGAGGGCAAAGCCCTCCCCAAAACAATGGAGTTAACGGTCAATAACTTCTTAACAGATCAAGAAAGTAAAAGTAGATTAATAATAGCCAGCTACATCATCAATAATCGGCTCCAATGCTCTGTGAGCATCAGCTCGATTTCTCTCGCCACACGGTAACCCGTTGCAGAGTTTGTCTGGATCAGAAAATGTATCCAGTCTTTCAGCGCTTCCAAATGCTGACGGATACGCCATAATAGTGGAGAAGCTGTTATTTACACCGTAGCCAAGCCCCCAGCGGTAAACATAACCACTGGTATCACCCTGTTGGCGAGAATGAGTCAGTCCCATGTTGTGACCCAACTCATGAATAAATGTAAGATCAGTACCCCCACAATCAACTGCGGTCAAACTATAGGCCAAGCGCTTGGCACTAGGGTCCATAACACCGCGACTACCTATTCCGCCCCAGGCTACCCCACAACGAGTACCAAGAAAATTCCCATCTTCCCAAACTGGTTCTCCCTTACCTAACAGAGCAACCATATCGGCCTCAAAAAGTTGACGCTGCACCCCAACTGGGCCGGGAGCAACTTGCGCAATTTCATCGTAGGTCGGCGTACTATCCTGGGCAAAGTACTCAGCTAAGCCAGAAAATTCATTGAGGTTGTCCCCATTAATGAGGAGATCTTCTTTGGAATATTCTCTAGAGTCTACCAATTCCAGCTGAATATCCAGACCATTATTTTCGTAGATACGGTTAGAGGTACTGATCAGATTATCGACCATTACGGAAATATCCCCGGTATACTGAGCCGCAGGATCGGTATACCAAACCGCAATTTTTATCGTCTCCGCACTTGCCGCCCCAGAGATGGTGAGAGCCGTTATTGCGGCAGCCAAACTATTTCTTAGCTTCATAGCAGTTCCTTTTATTATTAAATTATTTACCCCAATCTTTGCAATCCAACCAATGAAACCGGTTACATCTTCAGTTAAACTGATCGAATCACAAAATTTACTTGCCCTAACTGGAAAACAGATTACTCCCTGCTCTCTTCTCCACCTGTAAAAGCAATTGCTTCTGGCAGTAACAGGTACCTCAAACAGCACTCCCTTTGCTGTTAGCCAGGTCAGAAAACTCCTGCCCCAACATTAGATAAATTCTCACTTTAATTTTACCTCTTCCTCCAAGTGACTCCTGGTTAGATCTTTTTTCGAGGCCACCCAGGCATAATTTCCCTGCGCCTCTAGGGAGTATGAGCCTGAAGGCAATGTTAAATTGCCATAAACCGAGTTTTTGCCAATTGTGAAATTTACAAAATACACGCTGCCATAACCGGGCAAGTTCATTTGCACACTTTTATTACCACTGGCATGCTCCTGGACTTTATCCACCTGGGCATCGAAGCTTCCCTTCACTCCGGGCATTTCTATATCGACATAGTCTCCAATAGATAACTTCTTTAGAGCTTCTACATCGATCTCAAGATATGTCTCTCCATTTAAATCGATCGGCAAGCGTCCTGACTCATGTAAAACCTGCCTTGCGACATCCGATTCTGCCCACATCAAGGCACTATCAGGGTTCGCCTCTTGCTCATTGACGGAAGGCATTTCTACCACTTCTTCAATGGATTTAGTTTCAGTTGGAACAATTTTCTTGGAGGGAGGTGAGACTGGTTTTTCAGTAATCGATTGTGGGCTATCTGTTTGACTCTTTGCCCAGAAGAAATACCCTCCCGCACAAAGGAGAGCAATCAGTGGAATTATTTTTCTCATTAGCTTCTCACTGCAAAATATTTATGTTAGTTCAGAGAAAATCCCAATAGTGCTGATTACTTAATGAGCTACACCAAAATCGAGACTTAACCTTTCTTAACATGGACCACTATGCTGAGACGCTTAATGCTAATTTCCACGCAATTAATTTTTCAGAAATATTTCACAAAAATGTCATCCCCGTATAGATAGCCTGTGAGCGTTCTCTGACTTTACCTGCTGGATAGGAAAAAATATCGACAGGTTCCTGAAAAATGACAACAACATTGGCTCAAAAATTTTTTTACCGAAAAAGAAAAAAGCCAGCAACGCTGGTAAGAATTGCTGGCCTTAACTGATCAAAAAGTGACTTTAGGATTGGCTTTTATTGCCTAGGCTAATGCCCAATGCCTAGGCATGGGTCACTCGCTGCCCTCCCCCCTCAAAAAAGCGCTCAAAAAATACGCTAATAAATCCGGTGATAACAATTGCCAACAGTAATAACCACAAGAAGTCCTGGGGCTTATCCTGAGCTGCGGGCTCTTTTACTTCTTCTAGTTTCTGCCCACTAACTTGCTGAGACGCGGGAGCGCTGTTAGCGACATTATCTACCGTCTGGCCACTTACAAGCGTGGCAAGACCAAATCCAAGGGCCTGCTGATTCACAAAATCAGTAAATTTTTCATTGTCTGTTGCTACGTCGTGCTGGTTGGCGAGTTCGGTGTAAGTCTCAACCATTTTCCTTAGCGTTTCTGCATCGGCAGGCCAGTAACCCTTTCGCACAGCTTCCAGCATGCGCTCCAGCATTTGCGCCAAGGCTTCCGCATTGTGCTCCTCAAAGAACTCACGCATATCCATTTGGTATTTATCATCCACGTAGACTTCAAACATCTCCTGCCATTGGTCGTCGCGAATGGTTTCCGGGGTCATCACCTCCCAGCCCCACATGTTGTTCACACGATCCAGAATTGCCGTTGCGCCGGCATAGCCGGATTCCTGCATCGCCTCAATCCAGCGGGGATGGAAGTAACGGCTGCGCATTTCCTGATTGACAAACTCTCCCAGGGTCTGGGTTTTAATGTTGTCCTTACGGCGCAGATTGGATACGTACATCTCTGGCGTCTTACCGTCGAGATTGCGCACCGCTAGCCCCATACCACCAAAGTACTGGAAAGGATCGTCATTGGTCATCATCGCGTAGAGGTTGGTGGAACGTGAGAAAATGACCCCATCAGTACCGGAAAGCACCTTGCCATAAAGTGCAACATTACGCTGGTCCTCGCTCCAACGGGACTCATCCTTGCCATAGGCAAACCCCATGCGGCGCATATACAGATCGGCCAGCTTGTCGTCTGTCTCCCAGCTGTCGGAAGCCAGGCTGGCACCATTCAGGCCGGTACCGTAATTGCCACTTTCATTGGAGAAAATACGCACGGAGGAAAGATAGCGGGCATCCTCCTCGGAGCTGCCCTCTTCCTTTAGCTGTTGCAGTAAGGCCTGACTGTGGCGATAAACAAAGTTGTTCTCCTCCTTCATCTGCGCCACTTTATCGATGGCTTCCGCCAGCCACAGCATCACATTAGGGAAAGCATCGCGGTAAAGGCCCGTAGCAGAGATCACCACATCGATACGAGGGCGCTTTAACTCTGAATAGGGAATCACCTCAGTTCCAGTAACATTGCCCTGCTGATTCCATTTGGGCTTGAGACCCAGCGCATGCAGTATTTGCGCTTCCAACGCACCTTGGTGGCGCATCGTCTCCAGGGACCAAAGGGAGAATGCCAGCTTATCCGGGAAACGGCCGTGTCTTTCCCGATAGTCGGCAATGGTTTGTTCCATCAGTTGAACGCCGGCCTCATAAGCCTCCCTGGACGGCACTTTGGCAGGGTTGAATCCAATCAGGTTGCGACCGGTAGGCACTGCCTGCGGGTTGCGAATAGGGTCACCCCCATAGCTCACCGGAATGTACTCACCGTCGAGCGCCAGCATCAGGTTTTGTAGCTCAGCAATACCGGCAAAGTTATCGGCATACTCCCGGCCCTGCTGCAGGTAATTTTGCAGTTCTTCAGAAAGTTCTGGCAACTTGCGGCCAGCCAGGTAGGCATTTAACAGCTGATAACCCGGCTGTGCTTCCAAGGCGACTACATTGCGTTCATCCAGCACCTGATCCTGCGGCAAACTCAGGCCCTGGTCGCTCTCATATTGGCCGGCGGCGGAGATAAAGTTTTCACCCAGCATTTGCAGCATGGTGCTGGTGAGATGCCCTGACTTGGGCAGCTGACCAAAACGATGGATACCCAGTGGCTGGCTCATTTCAGCCAGTTGGGCCAAGTGGTCCTGAAGACGACTGAGCTGGCCACCGAAATCAGCCCGCAGGGTTTCAGCGCTGATTTCCAGATCCTTGAGCATATTCAGCTTGTCCGCCAGGGCGATAATGCGCTCCTGGGTATTCTGCCGGGTTTGCCCTTCTTCCAGAATCAGGTAATTACCAATCAACTCAGAGAGTTCGGCCACTTCGGCATAAAGACCCGCTTTAGCGAAGCCCGGTGTCAGGTGGCTGATCATAGTCGCACGTCCGCGACGCTTGGCCTGCATAGCCTCGCCTACATTATCAATAATGTAGGGATAAAATACCGGGATATTTCCCAGAGCCAAATTTGGGGCGTCGAACACAGAGAGCCCGCGCTCCTTACCGGTTAACCATTCCTGGGAACCATGTGTCCCCAAGTGAATATAGGCATCGGCCCCGAAAGTTTTACGCGCGTAGAGATAAACCGCCAGGTAGGCATGGTTTACCGGGGTTTTCATATCGTGATACAGGGATGCATGGTCTTTTGCATTATCCGCGCGCACCCCCTGCGGCAGGACAATCAGGTTACCCAATGTCATACGTGGGATCACAAACGCCCGCTCACCATTATGGTCTGCCAACATGGCATTATCTTCCGGCTTACCCCATCGCTCCACAATGGGGTCACGCACAGAGGCCGGCAAGCTATCAAACCAATCGACGTAGGTGGAAAGTGGCATCCAGTCAGCCAAACCTTTATCAATCAGCGCAGTGCTGTCTTCACGACGATAATAGGGGCGTAGCAATTGGCCGGCCCAGTCGATCAGGATCTTGGAGTCCTGCTGCTCTATTTGATAGCCACGCTCCGCCATAGATTTGGCGATAGACTCGATGGAGGAAGGTACATCGAGGAAGGCCGCGCCAATATTCTTCTCACCGGGAGGGTAGTTCCAGATAAAGGTAGCCACCTTTTTCTGGCTATTTTTTTTATAGCCAAGAGAAGCATGGCTCCACGCGCGTTCCACCAGCGCATTGAGCTGATCTGCCATCACAACCTTATTGCCATCTTCGCTTGCCGCAACAATTACCGGGTCGATACTGCCGGTATCTTCAGGCATTACCAGGAAGAATGGGGTTAATGAAGGGGAAACCCCACTATTATCAGCAAGGTAATCCGTTTCACTACCCTCGGTATAGTTCAGAGCGTGAATAACTGGAACGCCCAGCTTTTCGAACTCTGCGCGACGTTTACTCACATAATGGAGAGAGCGGTAATTGATCATCAGATCAATACGTGTTTGCCCTGCTTCGTCCTGTAATAAATCAGGGTAGGAAAGCGGCAGGTCCTCACCTTCAAAGAAAAAGGCAAAAGCCTTAGCACCTTTTTCTTCCAGGCCAGCCAAAATTGCATCTACAACCTGCTGCTGCTCGTAATCCACTACTGAGCGATGGATAGCCAGGCCTATAACCGGCTGCTCTCCTGATACCTGCAGCCACTTAAAGAAATCCCCTTCGCTGTCAGTCACCAGGTTTGGCAGGCGCGGATGATAAAAACCCACCTTGGGCACAATAATAGGATCGGCTACAGGCAGCTCGGTAAGGCCAAAGACTCCCGCGGAGAGGAACTGCATCAAATGCCGGTAGTTCTGACGCCCAGCATTATTGAAATACGCAGCGATGGATTGGTGCTGTTCAGAGGTCAGCCCCTGGTTCATGGAGGCGTTATCGGCATCCCCCAGGGAAACCACTGGCACTTTGGGGTACTGGGTTAGCAGAGGTTGGTATTTTCCAAACATAAATTGGGAGAGTGCCGGATTGATACCATCCAGCATCACCAAATTGGAGGAACCCCAAGCCTGCGCTATTTGCTCTTCGCTCTTACCTTTGCTATTAAAAATCTCCAGGGTAAACGGCTGATCTGCAGCCAAATCAGATAACAGCTCCCCTTTGGCTTTCGCTGTATGACTGGACATCATCAACAAAACTTTGGGCTTATCGCTGGCCTGCACCATCATCGCAGTGAAGGCTATTACGATGAAGCATACCAATTGCATGCACACCTTCTTCAACATGACTATTTACCCCCTACAGCCTTGTCTTTTGCGGACTCTTCTTTTCCTTCCGGCACATAAACCAGGCTGCCGTCTGCCATCTGGTAAGCAACACCCGCGCGAGTGCCCTCTCCCGATCCAATTTCGCCGGTGGATTTGTACTGCTTGATTTCTTCCCCATCTTTTACAATGACTTCCATATTGGGCTCACCGGCATTCTTGATCACCGTGACCTTTTCGTTGGAAAAAACGTTTAACGGGTTTTGTGCAATAGCGATGAGCAGTGCGGCAATAATCACCAGAAAGACATCAATCAAGTTAACCGCACTCAGAATCGGGTTAAGTTCTTCATCTTCATCCAGGAAGCGCATCAGGCGGCCTCCTTCAATTTGCGAATGTTAATCAGCTCAGCGGCAAACCAACGCTTCTTTACCGAGGCCGGCCAGAAGGTCAGAGTGGAAATCGCGAGACCCCAGATCACAGCAGCAAAAGCGATAATCAGGTTTTCACTGATACCCTGGATATTGCCATCGGCCAAGGCACGCAGCGCCGGCCCCATAGGGATCATGGTGGCAATCAAGCCCAGCATGGGCGCGATACGAGTGACCATGCGTAGCATTTCCAATTTTTTAAGTGCAAAAACTTCCAGCTCGTCATCACATGCCAAAGGATGTCGCACGTAATAATTGTGCACCTGGTAGCCTGGAAGGCCCTCTTTCCGACCTTGCTTCAGAGCCAAACTGTAAGCGACAGCATTGCGCCGGCGCAGCATCCATAGAGAGATGAAGCGTCCCGTTGCGTAAAGCGAGTAGATAAAAAGGACCAGAATCGCCAGCAATACCGGGGCCATAAATAAATCAGCCACATCGGCCATCAGGTTCTCAATTATCGAAATGTTCATTGCAAGCCTCCTCAGCCCAGCACTTTCGCTCTGTATCAATGGCCGCGGAAACTAGCGGAACTACCTGTCAACGTCAAATTTAATCTAATTGATAGTGATTCGCATTTGGCTTTACATTATAAAAATCATCCCTATAATCCTCCCCCAATTGGCTCCATTGGTGAGTACCCACACCTTCACAGCCGACCAACCAGAGCAGAAGTACAGAAATTACCTCAAGGACAACACCATGAAACTTCGCCCAATTGCAGCGGCCCTACTTGGCCTGGCATCCGCCGCTAACCTGCATGCCGAAACTTCAGGTTCGGCAGCCAGCAGCGAACTGGAGCTGATCGTGGTCAGCGGCCGCGCGGAAAAGCCGCTAAAAGATGTCGCAGGAAGTGTTTCTGTTGTCACTACCGATGAAATTGAACAGCTTCAGCTGAACGATATGAATCAGCTGTTCCAATACGAGCCCGGAGTTGAAGTAACCGGCGCTGCTGGCAGTGCACAAAACATTCTGGTACGCGGCATGGGTGGCGACCGGGTACTGATTATCAAAGACGGTATGCGGGTTAACGAAGGCTATGGGGCCGATGGCCAGAATGACATCATCGGCCGCGGCTTTATCGAAATAGATACTCTCAAGCAGGTAGAAGTCGCCAAGGGTGCTGCCTCTTCCCTGTATGGCTCTGATGCGCTCGCCGGCATCGTGGTCTTCACTACCAAAGATGCCAGCGACTATCTGGAGGATGGTGAGCAATTCGGCGGCGCGATCAAAACCGGGTACACAGGTATTACCAATCAATCACACATATCACCTGCTCTTGCCTTGCGCACCGGCAATTTTGAGCAACTGCTGCATACCACCTTCCGCGAAGGAGAAGAGCAGCAAAATTTCAATGAGAGCCAGGACCCCTTCGAAATTGAGTCGAAGAGCTTGCTATACAAGGCCAAGTACAGCCTTGGTGGTGAGGACTTTATCAGCTTCAGCATCGATCACTGGAACCAGGAAAGTACCGGCGACAGCGCCGATGGCCTGCTCCACTATTTCCGCGGACTAGCTGATTACGGCTACAACATCATCAAGGAAGAATCGGTTTCTGATAAAAAGGTCCGCGCTTACCAACTGCGTTACCACAGCGAAACCCCAAGCGCAGTCTATGACCAACTGAATATCAGCCTGTACCAAAACAAATCCGAACAGGAAGACGAACAATATGGTCAGCTGGACATCAATGCTCCTATGTTCGGTGTTTTCGAAATCCGTGATATGTGGGAGACCAGCCTTTACCGTCAAGACACCATTGGCTTCCTTTCCAATGCCAGCAAGACCCTGAGCGAAACCCACACCCTGGGATATGGCCTCGACCTGGAAAAAACCGAAAGCCGCCGCACCGTACACCAGTACCGCGAAGTGGAAGACAGCTCCACCATGGACGTGACTACTGACAAATTCCCGGAAAACGAAGTTTCCCGCGCGGGCTTATTCCTGAACGACGAAATGACTTTTGCCAATGGCCAGCTGGTTGTAACCCCCGGGATACGCTACGACTGGTACGAGATGGACCCCAACGGCGCTGAGAAAACTGACGGGACTCCTTTTGCCACAATTGAAGAAAGCAATACCTCCTTCAACCTGGGAGCCCTGTACAAACTCAACGCTCGCTTGTCTGTCTTCGCCCAGTACGGCCAGGGTTTCAAAGTGCCGGCCTACGATTTGGCCTATATCGAGCACTACCTGCAACCAACCTCTACCTATGCTTACGAGGTGCTGCCAGCTGACGACCTGTCTCCAGAAACCAGCGACTCTTTCGAGCTTGGTCTGCGTGGACATCTGGGTCCGATTGCCTTTAGCACTGCCGCTTTCTACACCGAGTACGATGACTTCCTCGAAACTGCACTTATAAACAGCGAAACTTTCTTCAACGATGATGGCAGCTTCTCTCACGTATTTGAGCAATACCAGTACCAAAACATCGACTCAGTGACGATTAAAGGGGTTGAGCTAAGTGCGAATTGGTACCTTTCTCCAGCGTTCGAGCTATTTGCGAATGCCAGCTATCAACGCGGTGAAAACGACACCACCGGCGAATACCTCACCAGTATCAGCCCGCTTTCCGGTGTCATTGGTGCCAGCTACACAGGCGCACAACTTTCCAGCCAGGTACTGGTACGCTGGGCGGACCGTATGGATCGGGTAAATGAAGGAGAAACAGAAGCTCCAGGCTATGGTTCTGTAGACTGGACGTTGGGTTATCAGTTGATGGAGCAGATGTCTCTCAACCTGGCCGTCAACAATCTACTCGACAAAGAGTATGTGCCCTACCTGAATGTAGCTGGCTGGGAGGAAGGCAGTGATATCTACGTAAACTCTGCTCCGGGCCGCACTTTTTCTGCATCCGTTAAGTACGATTTCTAAGTTATTAATCCGGCTAATTAGTGGATAGCCGGATTGATGCGGCGCAAGGAAGCGCCGTCGCTGGTCACGGCCAGCAAAGCCCCTGAAATACAAGTCACTCTGCGCTTTGCGCAATTTCGGGGGCTGTAATCAACTGGGTCACGGATGACCTTTTTTTGATTACTGGAGAAGTCTTTCTCCTACTCTCCTATAAGTCCCTTGCGGCCGCCCCCATGCGGCCTTTTTTAATTTAGATTAAAAAAATATTTTTAGCTGTTAACTGTTTTCTAAAAATATAAGTTTTTGAAATTTTCTAAATATTCAATACTCCGGCACTCCCATAAGATCCGTTCAGGAACTAAGTATTAGCGACTTCAATTGATTTAAAGCGCTGCGCCAACCTATCTGCAAATTCACCCACACGTCTGGGCTGAGCGCGACTCGGTGGAAAGAGCATTTGCAGCGGTATTGCGGAGGGTGTGTACTCGCTTAACAACCTAACCAACCTCCCAGCTCGGATATCCGAGCCGACATCCAGCTCAGATTTCAAAATGATACCAAGTCCATTCAAGCACCACTGTCGAGCTAGCTCACCGTCATTGGTAATCCGGTCTCCCCGCACCGTGACCGCTCTTGAAACTTCACTTTTCTGTCCTTTAACCTCTTCTCTGAAGCACCAGCTATTGTCCAGATTCTCCCCAAAGCGCATTACTAAGCAGTTATGGCTTGTTAAATCTTCAGGCTTTTTCGGAGAGCCATACTTTTCCAGGTAGGCCGGAGAGGCACAAACAATACGCTGCTTACTGCCTAAGGTTCTGACCCGCAGTGAACTGTCAATGATGGATCCAAACCTCAACGCGACATCTATACCCTGACCAACGGTATCTACATAGCCGTCGGACAGCAGCAATTCTATCGAAACCGCCGGATGGTCCTGTAAGAAACGGTCTATTTCGGGCGCAACAATTGCCCTCCCAAGGTCACAGGGTGCGCTAATCCGTATCGTTCCCGAAAGGGTTTGCGCCCCCAAGCGGATACGGGACTCCAGGTCCTCAACTTCGCCAAGAACCAACTTGGCTCCCTCAACCAGAGTTCTCCCCTCGTCGGTGAGACTGATCGCCCGCGTGGTTCGGTTTAACAAGACGACACCAAAATGAGCTTCTAGGGCCGCAAGACGCTCAGATACTGTACTGGAGGAGAGGCCCGAGTCACGTGCAGCGGATACAAGACTGCCTTTCTCGACAATCTGAAGAAACAGCGAAAGGTTAGCAAGAAGCATTGTACGTCTAAACCGGATATTCATTTCGATAAATGACAGTTTATCCGGCAAATATAGGAGACCACAATACTCCTATCAGCAGTTACTACTATCCGGTCAGCAACGCATATTGCAGGGAGATGAGATATGGATAAAAGCATTCGTATTGGTCACATCGCATTGTCATTCCATGAGGCCAGCGCTCTGGAAGTCGCCAAAATTCTTCAATCTTATGGCCACGAGGTGAGCTTCAAGTCTGCCTCTCACGAGGCCGCTTTCGACATGTTAAATAAAGGGGAAATCGATCTACTGGCTTCGGCATGGCTGCCGTCCAGCCACGAGATCTACTTAAACCCCTTCCTTGATCAGGTAGAAAAAGTGTCTGTGCTTTATGAGCCCTACTGTATTTGGGGAGTTCCTGAGTATGTGCCTGAAGAAGCGGTTTCCACTATCGAAGATCTTTTGCATGAACCGGCACTGAACCGTATGGAGCGATTGATACAAGGTATCAATCCTGGAGCCGGCATCAGCCGTTTTTCCGCAAAGATGATCCAGGCATATGGGCTCGACAAAGCCGGTTACGAATTTCGCCCTGGATCTGAGGAAGACTGCTTCGACCGGTTTGAGCAGGCAGTTGCAGAGAACCGGTGGACTGTCATTCCTCTATGGCATCCACAGTTTCTACATAACCGCTACACCATCCGTGCCCTCAAAGAACCCAAAGGGCTATTGGGCACTCAAGATGAAGCGACCCTTATCGTCCGCAAAGATGCCAAACAGAGAATTGGTGATGCTGCCATGGCAGACCTCTCACAGCTTTACATTGGCAATAGCAAATTGAGCGCTTTAGAGGACGAGCTCCGCACACGATCAAAAACCCAATAAAACCTCTCGAAATTCAAACTTGGAAAGTTAAATATGAAATCTCTGAACAGTTTAATTGCTGCATTTGCCCTACTCGGAATTGGCAGCGTTGCATCCTACTCGAGCTATGCAGTTGAGTCAGGGGCCCTGCAGACGGTTACAGAGTTTACGGACTCCCGTGCGGCGGGCGTTACAGTCACTCCCAGTGGTCGAATTCTGGTAAGCATGCACCCTTTGGATGCACCAAAATTGAAAGTGATGGAAGTAATGGCCAACGGAACCAAACAGCCATTCCCCAACCGCGATTGGGCCGATGGGCCAGAAACCGGTAAGGTCGGTTTTACTTCAGTTATTGGCATACACTCCGACAGTAAAGGGATTGTCTGGATTTTGGATATGGGTAGTGAGAATTCCCCCACTCAATTAGTTGCCTGGGATAGCGTAAATAATAAATTGCACAGGCAACTGGAAATTTCTAGATCTTCACTACTCACCAACTCTTTCCCACAAGATTTTGCCCTGGATGAGAAGCGTCAGAAAATTTATATCGCTGATATGTCTTTTGGTAACTTCAACGGCGCTACTAAACCGGCGATCATTGTAGTTGACCTTAAGACAGGGCAGTCACGACGGGTACTGGAGAGCGCCGATGCTTTTATGCCCCCCAACCAGGATGTCGTGATTGATGGCGTACTGTTATCAGCAAAAACCAAAGAAAATTCCAGTAAAAGCTTACGCTTTGGCCTGAACCCCATAGCATTGGATGATCAGGGTGAGTGGTTATATTTCGGCACCTTAAGTGGTAATACCCTATACCGCTTACCTGCAGCACTACTGGCTGACCATAGAATTTCCAATAAGAAGCTTGCCTCTAACATTGAAGAATTTGGACCAAAGAATCCAAGCGATGGCATTGTGATGGCACCGGGGAATGGGATTCTCGTTACTGACCTGCAAAATAATGCGATAGGTTTAACCACAAAAGGCGATTATAAAATTCTGGTGCAAGACAAGCAGCTTTCATGGCCCGACAGCTTGGCAGTAAGCAACGGCTGGGTTTATATCACTCAGGATCAACTGCACCAGCACCCGGCCTTCAGTTCAGGTCTTGGTAACGCAAAACCGCCCTACAAGCTGATGCGCTTCCGCTATATGCACTAAAGCCACCCTCCCCACCAATTACTCATTTGGTGGGGACTTTCCTCTTACATTTCACTATCTACGTTCTGTCTTATCAATTACCAAGCTAAATTTAAAAACTAACGTCTAAAGAGATTCACCAGCAAACTTAACACCAAACTGATAATAATCATGGACACGATGGGAAAGTAAAATCGTGTACGTCCGGACTCAACGCGGATATCTCCTGGCAGACGCCCAAACCAGTTAAACAGCCCGGGCGCAAAATGCAACAGCACACCAAGGACCACCAAGATAAACCCTGCAACAATCATCCAGCGGGCCATTTATCCCGCCTCCTCAAGCTATTTCAATCAGTGGAAGTCTAAACCGACGTATATACATTTAAGCGTAATACTGAGGGCGCTACTCATACAACCCTGCCGCATCTATTGGAAGCCTCACCGCTGATATACTTCAAGAGTTTCCGCCCACCGACTACCCCACTTCCAGAAACATTTTTCAGGAGGCAAAGTGAGAAGGATCTCAATCGCGACAACAGTTGTACTTATTTACGCAATTATCGCAAGTAACTGTTTTGCTGATACACGCATATCCCGCGGTGCGATTCCTGTCATTGATAATGTAAAGCTGAGCCAGGTAGCTGGCCCTATCGAATATCCCTGGGGTATTGCACTGCTGCCGGATGGCGCTTTATTGATCACTCAGCGTAATGGAAAAATACGCACCATAAAAGATGGCAACCTCTCAGATCCCATAGACTTTCCCGTTCAGGTTTACTTTGAGGGCCAAGGCGGCCTCCTGGATGTGGCAGCCAGTCCCAACTTTGCAAAGGATAATTTGCTCTTTTTCAGTTACTCAATCGGCAATACGCAAGACAACCGTCTTGCCATCGGCCGAGGCAAGTGGCAGAACGACACTCTACAAGACTTTGAGGAAATATTTAAAGCCGCCCAGGGGAAAACAAATGACCGGCATTTCGGTTCACGATTTGCATTCCTACCCGATGGTACTCTGTTGGCGACCATCGGCGATGGAGGAAATCCCCCGCAGGCATACCTGGATATATTTGCACGCGAACAGGGGCAAAACCTACATACGCATTTTGGCTCTGTAATTCGTATCAAGCCTGACGGCTCAGTACCTGACGACAACCCCTTTATTGATATGAAAGGCGCCCAACCGGAAATCTGGAGCTTTGGCCATCGTAACCCCCAAGGGCTCGCCATTGATCCAGAGACTAAAGTGGTATGGTCGAATGAACATGGCCCCGCCGCGGGCGATGAACTGAATCGACTTGAAAAAGGAGCCAACTTCGGCTGGCCACGGGTCACTTTTGGCAGGGACTACCGCGATGGCTCAAATATCTCCTTCAAAATTGCCGATCCGGAATTTGTATCCCCTATTCTTGCCTGGATAGATACCCATGCCCCTGGCGGCCTCACCGTATATACAGGCAAAGCCTTCCCTCAATGGCGTGGACACCTGCTTTCAGCAGGATTAGTCACTCAAGACTTAAGAGTCATTGACCCCGAGGGCGATGCGCTTACCGGTGAACAACGCATCGTGATTGGCGAGAGAGTCCGCGACTCTGAAATCGGGGCAGATGGTACCCTCTATGTGATCACCGATGGCCCTCAAGGCAGGTTACTGCGTATCGACCCCGATCAATAAGAGAGCTGGCAATCACCAACGGGAAGTAAATTCCGCTTCCCGTGTTTGCCTTTCCATAAGAGCTAAAGCCGCCATAGAATAGCTGACAATTAAAACAAAAAGGCTATCAACTATGCGACTTTCCCGCGTTCTGGCTGTAGCACTCCTCGCCGCTTCGTCTGTCAGCGCCCAAGCTGTAACAGTGATACACAATTTTTCAGGCTATCAAACCACCGATAAAGCCCTGATCCAGTTCAGCGCCATGGCCTTCGATCAAGGGAAGGTATTGGAAACTGGCAGCATTACCGAGCTGAATAAGAAGTATCCTGATGCAGACAAGATTGATGCCAATGGCAAAACTCTACTACCCGGTTTAATTGATGCCCACGGCCATATGTTGGGCCTGGGCCAGCTCAATACTATGCTGGACCTGCGCGACCAATCACTGGAGGAAGCCCTGAAGTCCATCAAGCGCCACGCCGAACACTTGGCGCCCAATGAGTGGCTCCTAGGAAGAGGCTGGAATCAGGTCACCTGGCCAGGCAAACAATTTCCCACGAGCGACCAATTGGATGCCCTGGAAATTGATCATCCGATCTGGCTACGGCGGGTAGATGGCCATGCCGGTTGGGCCAACGCCAAAGCGCTGCGTCTCGCCGGCGTAGATAAAAATACCCAATCGCCGGAAGGCGGTGAGATTCTGCGGAATAGCAAAGGCGAACCTTCAGGCATCTTGATTGACAATGCAATGGGTCTTTTACAAAAGGCCATTCCAGCCCCCACTCTCACCCAAGAAAAGAAATCCCTACAGAATGCCTTCGCCAAGGCGCTCTCTCTGGGCCTTACCAGCGTGCATGATGCAGGTATTAACGAGAAAACTCTTAACGCCTATAGAGAACTATCTAAAGAAGGTGCTATCCCCATGCGGATGTACCCTATGTTGTCAGTAGACAGCCACAACTATGCCAAATTGCTAAAAGCCGGCCATATCGGCGGTCCCGAAGATCGACTGTATATGCGCAGTATTAAGTTATCGGCCGATGGTGCCTTGGGCAGTCGTGGTGCAGCGCTACTGGAACCCTATCACGATCGTCCATCGGAAAAAGGGCTTCTACTCTACCCAGAAACCAAAATGCTCTCTCTACTTAAATTAGCTACCGATAACGATTTTCAAGTGAATGTCCATGCCATCGGCGATAGAGCCAACCATATCGTACTCAATCACCTGGAGACACTGGATAAGGCTGAAAGCCAGAAGCAGCTTCGCCACCGTGTGGAGCACGCACAGGTCATAGAAGTGAAGGATATTCCTCGCTTTACCCAGCTTAATCTGATTGCCTCGATGCAGCCCACCCATGCCACCAGTGATAAAAACATGGCTGGTGACCGTTTGGGAGAGAAACGCCTGATCGGTGCTTACGCCTGGCAAACCCTATTAGATCAAGGTACACCAATCGCTGCCGGCTCCGATTTCCCTGTAGAGCCCGCCAATCCCCTTTTCGGACTCCATGCAGCAGTAACCCGCCGTGACCGCCAGGGAAATCCCACTGATGGTTGGCGCACCGAGGAAGCAATGACCCTGGAGCAGGCGCTACGTGCATTCACCCTTCACGCAGCCTATGCCAGCCACCAGGAGAAAATGATTGGCAGCCTTGAAGCCGGAAAATTCGCAGACTTTATTTTACTGGACAAGAATATCTTTGAGATAGACCCTCAAGAAATCTGGAAAGCAAAAGTAATGGAAACCTGGGTTGAGGGGGAAAGGGTTTATAAAACCACTTTCTGATAAGAATAATGGGCTTTTCTTAACAGCAGTGGCTTAAAGTACTTTTTTGAAGAACTACCTTTGCAATAAGTTACAGTAAGCACTCAAGAATTTTAGGAAGAGCCCGCAAACGACCTAAAAAAGCCAAATGCTATAGCGTAATGAGCAAACTTGTTTTCATGTATAATCTTAGGTGCTCTAAATTCGAATACCCAGGTCATTTCTACTTCAGGTTCCAGGCTTACCTAGTCTTTGACTCAGCGGCCAGGCCATCTCATAAAAGCCTACCTGGATTGTATAAAACCAAAAGTATCAAAATCCACTTTAATCCCCCCCAAAAAAATAAATCTAATTATTAAAAACAGAATTTAAAGGTAAGTGATCAACAACTAACTTTATCAAATATCAGATCTAGATATTACTTTGGACATATTGCAGATAGCAACCATCTTGCCATACATCAAAAAGCTCAATAACAGTTTGTCTGTAAGAAAAAGCTGACTTACCACCTTCAAAAGATTATCAACAGATGAAAATAGCCCACCAGATTACAGGATATTCAGATGGGACCTTTTAACAAGTGGCTGACAGTGATAGAGTTTGCTGATCTCCAAATGATTTCCATTTGATGATAAAATCTGGGGGATACATTGAACCCCTTAATATGTTCAATGTAAGTACACAAGGAAGAAAAAATCGTGCTAGATGTCACAACCGCTTTTTACTCCCTCAAGAATTGCAATAAAACTGCAGTGTGTTCTTTGAATATAAAGCCAGTGATCAGCCACGATATTAAATATCTTTACTACCACCAACCGATCCTACACTCTAAAAACAGTGCAATTCTAAGCAACAAATTTCGGTTCTTATAAAATATTCATACATTTGCAAAATGTTTACATCCTTTTTTACAGTCGTTAATCAGAAATCTATTTAAATATCTTTCAAAAGCCTGAGTACACTAAAGTATGGATAAAAGATATCAAGTTTTTGTCAGCTCAACCTATGTTGATTTAAAAGAAGAGAGACAGAAAGTTCTTCAGACCCTGATGGAAATGGATTGTATCCCTGCTGGAATGGAGCTATTTCCTGCAGCAGACGAAGAACAATGGGAGTTCATTCAGAGAGTTATAGATGATTGTGACTATTACCTGCTTATAATTGGTGGTCGCTATGGATCAATAGCCGATAACGGTCTTAGCTATACTGAGAAAGAATTTGACTATGCTGTTAGCAAAGGAATCAAAGTTATTGCTCTATTACATGACTCCCCTGAATTACTACCCAGAGCAAAGACTGAAAAAAGTGAAGAGCTTGAGAGAAAGCTAAATAAATTTAGAGAAAAAGTTAGTAGTGGGAGACTGGTTCGATTTTGGTCAGACCCAAGGCAGTTACCAGGCGAAGTCGCCCTTAGCTTAAATAAAACAATAAAAATATTCCCCTCTACAGGATGGGTTAGAGCTAATTCAACAGCCTCACCAGATTTACTTATAGAACTCAACAATTTAAGAAAGCTAAATGATTCACTCAAATTGCAACTCGAAAACCTAAATAGAAGCTCGTTTATTATTCCATTATCCGACTTAGCAGATTGGCATGACTCTATTAATATAACAGGAACTTACTCTGTTAACGCAAGTAGTATCAATTATGAAATACTTGATAAAACCTGGAAAACAGAGACTACATGGAGTAAATTATTCTCAATCATCTCACCATACTTGACGCGCTCACCACATGAAAATTTAGTAAGCAATTTCATTGCAACTGAATTTAATAGATCCACATCAAGTAAACTGAATGCCTCAGATTTCAAAGTAGATCAACAAGTATTATTCTCTATACGAGTTCAATTTATAGCGTTAAGCTTGATATCTATTGATAGAGATGGAAACTGGCTTTTGACTGAAGCCGGAAATAATAAGATGATCGAATCCAGAGTTTCTCGAAGAGTGCATCCAGAAGAGCTAAGTACTTGATAAGCATATTAGCTTTACTCCCAATTATTAATCACAGATCCAATGCTTCACACTGCCAACCCTTTACGATGCTACTACTAGCTTTCCCAGGGGTGGCAGGAACAAACTAAGTAATTTGACACTTTGGTATTGATGTACTTATATCTTTGCTTATCAATCCTAAATAGCTGCGTTTTCCATGATAGAAGACAGCCCAACCCTCAAGCTACACCGTAACTTTACCCGCCCATCTCAGGCCGACATAAATGTGTTACGCAATACGCCAACAGAATTTATTGTCGACTGTATGGATGGTCGCGGATCTCTACACCATGCTATTAAACCGATATTACCAATGGACTCCTCAATAGTCGGTATAGCGGTCACCTGCGAATGTGGCCCTGCGGACAATCTTGGTGTTCTGGGAGCGCTCGACGTAGCGCAACCTGGTGACATAGTGGTTGCCTCAACAGATTCATTTACTCAAACAGCGGTAATCGGCGATTTAGTACTGGGCATGATGAAAAACAAAGGGGTGATAGGATTTGTCACAGATGGGTTGGTTCGAGATTTAGAAGGAATAGAACGTCTTTCACTTCCTGTGTTTTGCAAAGGGGTTACACCGAATTCACCAGCTAGAAACGGCCCGGCATCAGCTGGCCTCCCTGTAAACCTTGATTCAACCCATATCTGCTCAGGTGACATTATTATTGCAGACCGAGCTGGAGTTATTGTCGTACCCTTACAGCAATTGAACGCCATAAGCAGTAAACTCCAAAAAGTAAAAAATGACGAAGCAGCTTTGCAGCAAGCTGTAGAAACTGGCCTAACCCTACCCCCCTTTTATAAGGAAATCGTTAATGCTGGCAAAGTTGTCGAACTTGATAAGTAACTTTGCCATAAAAGATCCAGCAAAAAAAATTACTGGGAAAGGGGAGCCTCTTCAAGCATTGACAACGATAACATACCCTAGTGCACGATATGACAATATGAAGTATCAAAATACGATTGAATATACTCAAATACCAGAAAAGGATGTCCCCCTCTCACTTTTACTTGTGGCCGACCCATCCAAAAAACATATACGCTCCTATCTGCCAGGTTCCTGGTGCTTTGCAGCCATTGACACTAACCATATTAAAGGCATTTGCGTTGCAAATAGAGTTGATACATTCATTGCGGAGATTTTCAATATTTCTACTTCCCCAGAGAAACAAAAACAAGGAATTGGCACTAAGCTCCTGGAATTCTCACTTTCGGAACTAACCTCAAAAGGAATCCATAGAGTTGAACTCGGCACAGGCACTTTTGGCTATCAGTTAACTTTCTATCAGCGCCATGGCTTTAGAGTGGAAGCTGTCATCAGGGATTATTTCCTAAATAATTATGATCAGCCAATTTTTGAAAATGACTTGCAGCACAAGGACATGCTTAGGCTCTATATAGAATTAAACAGCTAAGTTGAAACCCATACCATCAGAAAACCTTAGATTCAAGATCTTTTTCACTGGAAGAACTCAAGCCAATATCGTTGACATCAAGAATATATATTTTTACTAAAAAGTGCGGAATTAAGGATAGTTTATCTATTTTACTTCAGAAGAAACGTTTTCAAATTGAACCAGATAAAACTATTGCTCAAACAAGCATTCAATAATATAGTTTCTCTTTAAGAATCCTGTGATAAAATAGCACACAATGCGTCAAGCCATGTTCCTCATTAAAGCCACTACTGCTTGGATTGTCATGGTTATGGCTGCAATTGCAAATGGATTTTTTAGAGAGAGTATTTTAATTCCATATTTGGGAGAGAAACTATCTTTACCAATAAGTGGATTGACTCTATCAGCACTTGTATTTGCAATAGCCTACAGGGCTGTAAAATATTTTCAGTTAGACTCTATAATTACCTGCTTGATACTTGGTTCACTTTGGGCTTTTCTCACATTTTTGTTTGAGTATGGTTTTGGTTACTACATACAAAACATGACCATCGATGAAATCAATCAAGTTTTCAATATTATGAGCGGCAATCTATTTATTTTTGTTATTATTACAGCCTTGATATCACCGGTTGTACTTGCAGCTCGAAAGAAGGGATCAAAGGAAACTCCGAGTTAAGCCGGATATATTTTATCCTAGCCATATTTTCATCTGCCATTTCCAGCAGCATTAGCTTTCGCTTCAACAATATTAGTTAAATTCATGACAATAGAAGTATCTAAATTACAATAGATATAATACCTCCCCTGCTATTTATATAATCAACTTATAAAACAACCTGGATGCTGGCAGCTGGCCTGAAACTCTGGTCAGCTGGAAAGATTGGCCCTATAGCAGCAGGACGCATATGATCCAATACAATCGGGATTATTGCCGACCTACTTGTTATACCCTGGCCATACGTTTGGTCAACTTATATTGTTAAAACAAAATTATTTCACCATGGCTCAACTCATGGCTCAACTACTATAGGAGCACAAGTGCTAGATTCACAGAGCCTGCTGGAGGGCCCGAAAAAACTGCTGCTTAACTCCTGAATTTTAATATCCCGTTCAGGCTTGCATATAAACTCACGCCCCCCTTATTGGCTTACGAATTATTTATTTGCGAGTCAAATATTTCCATATGCCACATATAAAAAAGCCGCATCAAAAGATGCGGCTTTTTCGTGAACGAGCTATTGAAACTAAGTTCTCAGCCTTCCTTTTTCTTTGGTACCGGGAAACCACGATCACGCATCAACGCTTCGATATTGGCGTCACGGCCACGGAAAGCGCGATAAGCATCTGCGGGGTCCACAGCGTTACGCGGTGCAAACAGGTGTTCAACCAGCTTGGCAGCAACGCCCTTGTCGTAAAAACCACCTTTAGATTCAGCAAACGCCTCAGACGCATCAGAGGTCAGTACATCAGCCCACATGTAGCCATAGTAACCGGCGGAGTAACCCTCACCAGAGAAGATATGACCAAAGTGCGGCGTGCGGTGGCGCATTACTAGCTCCTTCGGCATACCCAGTTTGTCCAGTGTTTCACGCTCAAACTTGTCGGGGTCGATACCTTCAGGATTAGCGGTATGGAACTTCATATCAATCAAGGCAGAAGCCAGGTACTCAGTAGTGGCGAAGCCCTGGTTGAATTTGGCTGCTTTCTTGATCTTGGCTACCAGATCAGCAGGGATCGGCTCGCCAGTTTTGTAGTGCACCAGGTAGTTGTCGATTACCGCATCGGTGGACAGCCAGCGCTCCAACAGCTGGGACTGGAACTCGGTGTAGTCACGTACACCGCTGTTCAAGGTTGGGTAGGTCACATTGGATGCGAGGAAGTGCAGCGCGTGGCCAAACTCATGGAAGAACGTCTCTGCATCATCCCAACTTACCAGTACAGGCTCGCCGGGTGCGCCTTTGATAAAGTTGGAGTTGTTGGACGACAGTACATTCTTCTTGCCATCAAAGGTGGAGTGGTCACGATACATAGTAGCCCAGGCACCGGAGCGCTTACCTGCACGAGCGAATGGGTCCAGATACCAGAGGCCGATATGCTCGCCACTGGTCTTATCGTTCACTTCCCAGACTTTAACGTCTTCATGGAATACCGGCACTGAGCCTTCTTTTACCGGGGTGAATTTGAAGTTAAACAACTCACCAGCCACGTAGAACATAGCTTCGCGCAAGTTGTCCAGTTGCAGGTACTGCTTCACTTCATCAGAGTTCAGGTCGTACTTGGCTTTACGAACCTTCTCCGCGTAGTAGCGGTAGTCCCAGGGCTCAATGGTGATATTGGCTTTTTCGGCATCGGCTACGGCCTGCATATCAGCCACTTCTTCTTTCACTCGGGCAACTGCTGCTGGCCATACTGCCTCCATCAGCTCCATAGCGCGCTCAGGAGTCTTCGCCATACGGTCCTGCAGACGCCATTGAGCGTAGTTATCGAAGCCCTGCAGGCCTACTCGCTCATCACGCAGCTTCAGGATTTCAGCGATGATGGCGTTGTTATCGTGCTGATCGCCATTGTCGCCACGGCTGTAGTAGTTGGTCCACACCTGCTTACGCAGCTCGCGATCATCGGAGTAAGTCAGGAATGGGTCCATAGAGGAGCGGGAATTGGTAATCGCGTACTTACCCTTCTCGCCTTTCTCTTCTGCCAGCGCTGCGGCAGCTGCAACAAAGGACTCCGGCAGGCCGGCCAACTGATCTTTGGTCAGGAAGATATCGTAGCCTTCCTCATCCGCCAGCACGTTGTTGGAAAACTTGGTGTAAAGCTCGGCCAGGCGCTTATTGATCTCAGCATAGCGCTCCTTGGCTTCACCTTGCACCGTGGCACCGTTAGTAGAGAACTGGGTATAGATCAGCTCAACAACACGTTTTTGTTCAGCATCCAGATCCATCGAGTTACGCTGGTCGTAGATGGCCTTGATACGATTAAACAGAGCTTCATTCTGGTAAATTTTGGACTCGTAATCAGCCCACAGAGGTGCCAACTCCTGTTGGACCTTACGAAACTCTGGAGAGGACATATTAGCGGCCCAGATTCCGTAGTAAGCAGTAGCACGGCCCAATTCGGCGCCGCCGCGCTCCATCGGCACGATAGTATTGGCAAAGGTGGGCTTGGCTGGGTTGGCAGCAATGGCCTCAAGTTCAGCCAAATTGATCTCAATGCCCTTCTCAATCGCGGGCTTGAGATCTTTCAGGTTCATCTTGTCAAACGCAGGTACACCACCGTAGGGACCAGTCCACTCAGCAAGAAGCATGTTACTGGCGTGCTCTGGAGTAACAGCCATGGACTCTTCAGCTTTCACAGTGTCTTTAGCTACCTCAGCCTGCTTTGCCTTTTCACCACAACCGCCCACAACCGCCAGGGATGCGGCTACGGCTAGTGCGATCATTGTCTGACGCATTTGCTATCTCCTCTAAGATAGAGTTTTGTAATAGTTTTAAGGTCGAGAGTTTAACCCCAGATGCCCCACCCAGGCCAACTTTACCGCCTCAGATGCCTGAAGCTGCGGTAAACAGAGAGATTTCCACGACAACCTCCAACACTTGATCAACCTATGAAATGCCGCCCAGGCAAGTACTTCGTCTGCTTTCTTGATAACGACTTTTTAAGTGAATAGTTTATAATGCATCAAAAGTATGACTTTATGGTCAGATAGCTAATCCGTTATCTACCAAAGAAGCCTCAGGCCCTCTTTGTACCCATCAAATGTCAGTACAAAGCCTCAGCTCCCGCTCAAAGAAGGAAGAAGCAGGCCTGATATCTCCTCAGTACACAGCGAATCGCACCCCCGGGCCTTAGAGAGGTTAATTCAAGAAGATTTATACACACTGTACATAACACACTGTTAAAGAAGTTACTTCCGTCATTAAAGTGCAGGGTCTTAATATTTATTAAAAGTGAAGAAGCCTTACCAGGCAAAACAATCCCAGTTCAAAGATTCAATGATCGATATAAGTGAATAAATTAAAAATCGAGTATTAAATCTCAAATTAACATTTAAATAACTCTAAAAAGAAAAACTAAATATCCCACAATTTTTCATCGGAATAAGGAGCCACTGATAATAAAAATGTAGTGCTAGCTCATACCATCTTTGATCTCTATGACCCATTCGAATCAGAGGTATGTGATTCTTCAAACAACTGGGCGAATAATGTGTTTCTCACCCGAAGCCCCAAATGCTAAAAACAACCATGAAAAAGACTTTCTATTTGAGTAAAAAAACTTTCTTAACAGTCACAAACGCGACTTTAGCTGTAATCACGCTTGTGACATGCTACATCAATATTAAAAATAATTATTAGCTACGCAAGTCCTCAATCACAACACCCATATTTCGAGCCTCTTCCTCATGCAGCATTTCTCTCCAGGGCTCCTGCAGCGCATCTGAGATCCATTTTTTCATAGAAGGTAAACTTAGCAACTGATCAATATACTGTTTAGCTGCATTACTAAATGGCAACCCATAGTTCTGTGCGCGGATAGCAACTGGCGCAAAGAAGGCGTCCACCGCTGTAAATTCTCCCCCGGTAAGGAAAGGCCCACCAAATCGCTGCAAGCCTTCCTGCCAAAGCTCATCAATGCGACTAATATCTTTCTGTAGTTGCGGTGGAATCTCAACCAGCTCCACAATCAAACCACAATTCATAGCGCAGATGTTCCTTAAAACCGAAAAACCAGAGTGCATCTCAGCGCAAGCACTCCGTGCCCAGCTTCTTGCCAGTCTATCGATGGGCCAAACCTGCGGAAAATCTTCTGCAACATACTCCACTATGGCAAAGGAATCCCAAACGGTAATATCGCCATCAATCAAACAGGGCACCAATCCAGTAGGGGAAAAACTATGGAATTTCTCCCAGCTTCCCCCCTCTTCAAAAGTCGCCAACTGCTCATTAAAGGGAATTTCCAGGTGGTGCATTAACAACCAGGGCCGCAGTGACCATGATGAATAGTTTTTATTTGCTATAAACAACTGATACATTCGCTTTCCTTAGTAATTAACAGTAAGGCTCCAATAGCCACGGTTTTGTCATTTAGAATTGCTTCTGCCAGCTGGCCAGCATTGCCATAGGCGGCACAAACTCAGATTCCTCTAGATCTCCACACCAATTCCCAATATTCTTACCCAGCTCTATAAAGTTTTTCAATGATAGATTACAAGCAATTGCTGCCATCAGCACATCGGCCAATGTATGGTGAAAATTATAATTTTCTTTTGCCTGATACTTCCTACCATTAAAATAATCCAACCCTTGATCATCCCGCTGTGGCTCTCGATTAAAATATGACATCGCAATGTGTGAAGGGTTACCTTCTTCATACATATTCAAAACAGGATGAATCTCCTCCATCAAAAGATAGCCGCCTGGCTTCAGCAGCGAAGCACAAATACGCACAAATCGCTTTAGGTCCGGCATCCAGTTGAGTACGCCAATGGTAATAACTGCAAAGTCAAATTGACCAATATGCTTTTCTGGTAACTCGTAGATGTTAGAACATACAATCTCCATACCTGGATATCCCGCGGCTTTTGCCAGAAGCTTGGCTTGATCGACAAAGGCTTGAGATCCATCAATACCGACGCAGCGGCCAGCTCCTTTCTTTTTTATGGATATCAGATCTTTTGCATTGTTGCAGCAAATTTGTACCACTGATTTTCCGCAAATATCATAACCACTTACTAATGTATCGAAATCCTTCTCCAAAGCATTAAATTTAGAGTCTGAGACTTGTTCGAGCAGCTGCTTATTGACTTCCCAATGAATGGAGCCGGCCTCATCCCAAGAAGCCAGCGATTTGCCTACAAAGAATCCAGTTTCTTCTTTCATTTTATCTAGTGAAAACCAGTTTTTAGACGGATTAAAAATATACTGAGAATTTTAGGGACAGCCAATACCATACCCCTTACTCTTCCCGTTACACCAAATTAAATTTATAAAGCATCTAATACAACCTTCCCTATTTGATAACTCACCAACCTGTTGTACTAGCCGCCTTAAGAAAGATCGGCAAGCCCACACTAAAATTGGCGACCACCTCATTAAGTAACAAAATTTTAACAAGCGCATCATCGCTATAGTATCCTGCTATCTCAAATATCAATCTGACTGGTACTATTGAGGAGGAAATAATCTAGCCAATATTCTTGCCTCTAGTGACATCCTAATCTCTACTTTTTAGGGAATATTACTCTCCCATGTGGATTGGCATATTCTACTCAAACCTGCCTTTTGACCCGTTGTATCACCCGCCATAGCGGTCTGTAGTAGAGGAAGGGATGCTTATGAAAGTCACATCTTGTTTTGCTCTCTCAATATTTCTGGCGACATTGGTTGCACCCGGTGCCAACGCACAATGGAGCGGAAACGGCGAAGAATCCTTGGGGCACCCTGGCAAGCATTGTAAAAGGGTTAAACCCCGGTTCGATAAGCTGTTCAAAGCCCCAGTGGATGAGTGCTTTAATGGCGTTGGTGAACCCTACCCCGAGCTGGTTGATGGCGTCTGCTCCGCGGGTGAACCAAAACGCAACGGCGCCCAGATCTGGGGTATGGCTGAGTCACCCCGTTTCCTCTACTGGGGCACAGGAGCAAATGTCCCTTGTACTGCACAGGCCTCTCCAAATGCCGTATTGACGCCTATCTTTGCTCCCAACCAGGGCTGGGTTTGTGAGTTTGCAGAGGGAATACTCGCCCAAGAGAATCCAAATCTTAAAAATCTTGGTGATTGGCGTGCTCCAATGGCCTATCGCATGGATACCTGTACGCTTGAGGTAACGGAAATAACCCCTACTTACGATCCCCTGCTACAAGATACGCTGGGCTTCCGCTCCGGCGGTTATGCCGATGACGTAGTATTTCTCGCCGGTCCCGGTGGGGTTCAGGAGGGAATCGCCGGTGAAGGCGGCGGCAACAGCATCATCATGATGGCCTGGCAGGCGAGCACGGGTCGCTACCTTGGCTCCAAGCAGTTTCCCCAATACTCCAATATCCGCAAGTTCCTTAACCATGAGGGCGTTCTATATACCGGTGTGGCTGTGCAAGAATCTCTCGGTGGCACAGGGGAGGTTTTACGCTGGATGGGCAATATCCATCATCCATTCAGGTTTGAGGTCGTGGGTACAATGCAAAGTACTCCGGCTAATTTCACCGTACATGATGGTCGCCTGTTTTTCTCTACCTGGCCAACTGGCGACGCTCAGACGGGACAAATCCGTGCCTACTCCGGCATTGTAATGAGCCCCAAAATTCCGGAGGGTGGATTCCTGCCGGAAAATGCCAAAGAGTGGAAGGAAGTCTGGAACATTACCGAGTACGAACCAGACCTTGTTTCCGCAAGTGCGTATGCTGGCGGTGATATTACCTCCTGGCGCGGCAAGCTCTATTGGGGCACGATTAACTTTCCGCTGGGAGGCTTTAGGGCGCATGTCCTCGCTTACGGGGAAACCTGGAATAATCCAATTGGAGAGCTGGAAACCATCATCGCAACCCATAGGGCAACAACGGTTTTCCGCGGAGATCGATTTGGTAAAAAGAAACGGAAACCAAAAATTGAAGTGCTCTATGGCTACAAGGATGTTCAGGTTTGGGATCCAGACAGCAATATGTTTGTTGACAAGAATACTCTGGCAGGCCTCCCCCAATTAGGCAGAGCCGGCTTGGGGTGGCCATTTAATGTCTATACTTGGCGCCTTGGGGTAACGGGCAGCGATATGTATCTGGGAACCCTGGATGTGAGTAGGCAGTTTGCTGGCCTGATTGAAAGTGGAACCGATCCTGCCAACGAGCTTCCCGCGGAGCTACTCATGTTCTTGGAAGATGCGCTATCAAATCCCAAGACCTCTGGCGGCAAGCTCTACCGCTTCTTTTCACCAAATCATAGAGCTATTCCAGCCACCTTTAATGGCGTTGGCAATTCCGGGAACTTTGGTTTCCGCACAATGATCAATCACCCCAGGTTTATGTGGCTCGGCACTGCAAACCCATTTAATTTGGATCCAAGAGGTGGCTGGGAGTTATATAGATTTGCCCCTATAGCTCCCGGAAAACCCAAGTGGGTCAATGACACCGAGTTGAATCAATAAGAAAATATCTTCTCTATTACTTCTATTCTCTAGAGGCTTCTCACCTGAAATAGGTGAGAAGCTTTTTTATGCTTACTTTTTAACACTTATGCCAAAATTTCCCATCTGGATTCAGCTACTGTTATTATCGATCATCCTATTAAGCTCTTCAAATAAAATACCCTCTACTTGCTTGGCATTCATTTTTGTAAGCTCAATTTCTGAATATTTTTCTCCCAAATTTTTAGCCAGTAAATAACCAAGATAATAACCACGCCTGGAAGGCAAGCCTGTCTCGTCTGACGAAAAGGAAGTAAGGGCATTTTTTACATCTGGTTCTGTAGAATAGAATTTTGACTCTAAATCTCTCAATGCAAAAGTCAGCTGTTGCTCCACATTAGGAACCATATCTTTCAGTATATTCAGCATCATTTGATCATAATTAGCTTCAGGATTTAGCTTAAAGAAACCTGGTTAAGTGTACAAAATCTGTGGTTGATCTTTGTTATGCAAATCAATAACAAATATGATGTAGAGATGTATGAATCAGTGTACGCCTGTCCTTTTATATAGAGGCCTGCCTAACTCGGAAGAATTTATTAGTGAGTATATCTCCAGGTTGGAATTAAAAAATGGATTTTTATCAGTTAGTTCATTCAAGCGGTTTTTATATAAAATAGCTACTCGAAAATTTGACTATGTTCCATTTCGTTGGAGGCATTCGGATGAAATGCATGCATTACTCATTGTTCTTGGTCTTGGTCTTGGTCTTGGTCTTGGTCTTGGTCTTGGTCTTGGTCTTGGTCTTGGTCTTGGTCTTGGTCTTGGTCTTGGTCTTGACAATATAAGTAATTCCTTCCCATGGGAAGGTGACGCTTCAGATGGGCGGAATCTTGTATGTGTTGCTTGTATTTCCACAACTCCTAAGGTTTGGTGTTCTAGTAAAGTGCCTTGCTTCGATGAGGGGTTCTGTACAACCTATCGCTATTATTGTTCCAAGTTGGATGAGTCTTCTTACAAAATGAATTCATATTTAAGGAGGTATGTATGTTGGGGAGAACTAGGCTTTCCCGTATGTTCACCTCGACATTTTTGAGGGATGAGCTATTGCCTTACTTATCAGATAATGTCGCATTTATAAGCGATTAAACAGTGATTTTTATCATGAGTAATTAATAGGGGAGTAACTGAATGATGTTTTTCACGCTAGGCATGTAGATGGTAAGCAATCAGTTTTACTAACTCTCGGACTATCATTGGTTTTCTGATGGTACTTCCAGTTACTCCGAACACAAGTTCTGCCCGAGGTGGAGTAATTTAGATTGAGGTAATTGGAGGAGGCAGAGATATATAATTATGTATGGGCTATTCTTATGGCAGGAGCTACGACTATGCTTCTGTCCAGACCTCGCATATACACAGATGAATGTCTGGTAGGTTACTTAATCCGTGTGTCAGAGAGAAACGGGTTTAGGCATATCAGTCACTTACTTCACCATGCAGGACTTCCTTGGAAAAACGCTCGCGCACCAGTTCATGGTATCTTAACCAATGAATTCGACTTATCAAATTATCTAGCGGCACTAGGGCTCCCTGACCAGAAATCTGAAATCGGCGAAGTCTGCCAAAATTTTAAACGCGTTATTGATACGCCTTATATACTTGTCAAGTATCCAAAGGTATGTCCGGAATGTCTCAGAGAGTACGGGTACTGTAAATCATATTGGGCACTTCTGCCTATACTGGCATGTACTGAGCACCAAAAACTATTGGTTGATATTCGAAAGGAAACTGGTGAAAGGCTTAGTTGGTATAGAGAAAACCTCGATAGATTTGCTGCAACATCAGTGGCAATCACAAACAATGACGTTCCTGTTACCCCTGATACTCTCCAATTCAGTGCATACATTGAATCAGTATTAGCAAAAAAAGTGGTCAAGAAACCTATCCCATTGGTTCTTCACGGACTGGTATTTCGAGAAGCATTGACTATGATTAACTTCCTTGCGCATTATCAGGTTAGATTGCAAGGAACTTCTTTCAAGCCAATACCCCTAAAAAAACAATTCACTAGAGCAGCATTATAGAAACGTGTGGTTGATGCTGAAAGACTGGCCGGATAGCTTTTATTTAATGTTAAATCAATATATTGATCGGCCTATGAGTAACAGAGGATTTTCTGGAATAAACAAACACTATAGAGATTTATACGAACGCCTAAATCGTCAGCAGGAAAATCAAGGAATTGCACGAATTAAGACCAAATTTGACCGTTATTTAGAGGCATACTGGCCTGGCCTCATTGATTCGAGTCGTATAAGGAGAATTGCGTTAGTGTCACCTGCTAGAAACATTATATCAAAGAAGGAGGCGGCAAGATTAATTAGTTGCCGTCCGGAGCGGTTAGATAAGTTGGTTTGACAGAAGAAATTATCTCCAGTTATTTTTAAAGGGAAGATGCATTACCCTCGCGAAAAGGTGGAAAAATTAGCAAAATCCATAGCATCGAATTGGTCGATGGCTGATGCTTGCAAGGAGTTACAGATTACGCGATACCAACTTAAACAGTTATTGGATGTAAATATAATATTTGCTATTCAAAAACCAGATAAATTCAATCGAGACTGGATTATCGACAAGCAACAATGATATACATTGGTAATCAACCTACTAAAGAAAAGACGTAAAGGTTTATCACCCGATAAAGTTGTATCAATGGCAGGAATACAGCGCCAGGGTCTTTCAATCGTGCAGCTAATTTATGCAATGCAAACCAATGAAGTGGAGTACGGGGCCTGTGTTGATAAGGAATACCCTTATAGCTTGAAGCAGTTTAATGCATTTAAGTAGACTGATTTAGGCTTAATCAGATAGTTGCACGAATAGCTAGAAGGACTATATGTCACCCTCCGGCGAGTCGGCCAGGGGAGGCAACTTTGACTCGTTGAACGTCACCTAGGGGCTCACTAGTATCCTTCTTTTACTACGCGAACTCAATTCCGGGTGGATGAAGTGAAATTAGGGGGGTTGACTGTTTTCGGGTAAATTGATTGAAAAGGATTACCTAAGTTGATGTTTTTGTTTTGATTTTATCCCTTTAGTATTTATTTCATTTTTGGATCTTCACGGGCTATAGAAGGGCTGACGGAACTACAGCCTCTACATCCGCAATATCCTCTGGCGCAATATTCTCATTCCCGTCTATGTGGGTATCGCCTGGGAACACTTGAAGATGGAAAAGGCATCCGGAGGCAAAAGCTCGTAAACCGAATTTGACCTGACAGGACACCTTCTGAAAAACCGGTAACTGTTAGATCAAGTCTGAACCTCTACACCTCAACTATGTCCACTTAGAAATCGATAACAATTTAACTGAATAGGAAATCAAACCCTTTGTCATGGCTTGCAAGAACTTCCTGGTTGCATCTTCGGTCAATGGCGGGCACTGTGCCTGCCCTGGGCGATATCCTCGCTGCGTCGCAGCTCTCGGCTGATTGTCGAGGATGCCTCTCTAACAATTTTTCTATTGCTTTCTGAGAGTGTCCGGATTTTCTTAAGCTGTAAATCTGGTGTCGTTCGTTCTCGCTCAGTTGGTAGTAGCTCATCAGTGCCTTTCTCTTGGTCGGGAGAGTTACAGACTCTACCAGCTTAGCCCTCCCTTACCAATTGCACCTGTTATCTGAAACCAAGCTCACCTAAAAATTAAATTGTATTAATTAAAGAACAGCTATTTTATTGCCCCTTTTTACTCATCTCCAAAATTTTTATCTGCCGCTGCTTTCCATTTGTTATCAAGGTCCTGAAAATGCTGGGAGTCCATGGTTTCAAAAAATTCCTTTGGAGAGTACATATCATTCATAAGAGCCTCTGTTGTTCCCTTCGCTTTAAGTTCCCTCAATACTCGTTGGGCAAGCTTACACATAGAAAACATCAGGCTTCCTGGGTAAATAACCAATTTATAAGACAACTCCTCAAGTTCTTTATGTGTAAATAATGGGGACTTACCGTGTTCGCCAAAATTATACATTAGAGGTATATCCACCTCATTCTGTACACGAAGGACTTCTTCCCTGCTTGTAATTGCCTCTACAAATAATGCATCAACACCGGCTTCAGCATAAGCAACACATCGTTTTAGGGTGTCATCGATACCTGTCACCGCCAAGGCATCTGTCCTGGCAATAATAACGAAATCATCGTCAGTGCGGCCTTCCAGTGCTCCGTATATTTTATGAACCATCTCTGAGATTGGCACTACTCGCTTTCCGGCTAAGTGACCACATTGCTTCGGTAATATCTGGTCTTCTATATGTAATCCTGCAACTCCCGACCGCTCATATTCCTGGACTGTCCTATAGGCATTTAATGCGCTGCCAAAACCGGTATCTGCATCCGCAATCACTGGTATATTTACAGTTGAAGCTATAGCACGCGCATTCGCAGCCATTTCAGTCAATGTAATAAACCCAAGATCAGGGCGACCAACATGAGTAACAGCGGTTCCACCTCCTGTCATGTAAAGTGCCTTGAAACCCTCTTCCTGAATGATTTTCGCAGTAAGGCAATCATAGGCCCCTGGCGCAACAATTAGGCCTGGCTGATTAATCATTGCCCTCAACGTAGTTGTCATCTTCTTCATAAATATCCTACCCAAATGAAATTTACTTCATATTTGGCGTATAAAATTTTAAGCAGCACATTAGGAATTCACTCCAAAGAATATAGCAAAGGAATTTTATGAAGGGTTGGATATCAAATTTTACCAAGAAGCCTCTCCCCTTAAAGTAGACGCCATCTTATGCGGCCATTCTTTCATATTCATCAGGGCTTTTGAACCCAAGTGAACTATGTCTTATTATAAGGTTATAGTATCTATCAAGATACCAAAATAAGTTACTTCTCAGGTCCTCAACCGAATCAAAAATAACCATTTAAATTTCTCAGTTTTTAATGTCTAAAAAAATGATTCTACATACACATTATCATTCATAAATCCTGGATAGTTCATACTCGGTTCAATACCTAGAAGCTGCTTCATAACTCCTTTAACGTAATTAACATGCATGCAATATAGAAAAAAGCACGATAAGTGGACAAATATCGCTCCCATCTAACAACTAAACGGCGGTAATTTCCCAACCACACAAAAGTCCGCTCAACTTTCCATCCGCGAGCGTACCTTCTGAGCTTTCTGCCATCCGGTCTTGAGGGTTTTTTCCTATTTCTCCTATGTGGACAGATAAGGTCGATTCCATGACTCAACAGGCTATCTCTAAGAGGATCCGAGTCCGCCGCTTTATCATAAACTAAGCGATGAATCTTTGTATTTTTATACGTAACATCAAGTAATGGGTGTAATAACTTCACTTCTGCTGGTGAGGCCGAAGTAATGGTGCCTCCCAGTAGAATACCTTCGCCATCGACCACCACCATCCACTTTGAACCCTTGCCCCGCTTGGTTTTCCCGATTTCGAAGCCCTTTTTTTGCGGGTGCAAAGCTGCCATCAGAAAAAACCTCCTCCCAGTTAAGCAAAGACTGCTGATCCAACGGCTCCAGAATCTTCTCCATGCCTGTAACCAAGCTCCTTGCTCTTCCCAAAATTAAAGTCTTCTCCAGCATGTACTCGGTGATGGATAGTGTGAAGGAAGATCTTTCCATCGCGCTCCAGAACGCAAAATCTACAGGATGCCTTCAAAACAGGCTCGATTATCAATTGATCATTGGTTAACTCTGACTTGAATCGGCTCACTATTGCTGGACTTTTTTCTATGTAATTGCGTGAGAATAGCCGATTTCAAGTTATGAAACAGCCTCTAGTTCTTTGAGTCGGTTTTGGAATGCATAAACACCGTACTCAGCCCCGCGGTCACTGTGAAATTAAACCTGACTCTATATTTTTCTGCGACGGACAGCTTTATTTAACGCCGACAGTGTCAATTCAACAGTTCGAGTATCCGACAACTCCCAACCCACCACTTTTCGGGTGTAAAGGTCAATAATCAAAGCTAAATATTGCCATTGCCCATTGATCTTCAGATAGGTCGTACCACCCGCCCATTAGGAGTCTGATTTAGCCGGCACACCAAGCACTCTTCATAAATTTTCAACTTTAATACAAGGATTTCCGGGCAAGGGGCGTCGACTGTATATCCTTCCAGCTTTCCCTACGATTCCAGCCTCTCTCATAAGACGTTCAACGCGTTTGTGATTTTTTCGCTCACCATTAGCTTTCAGCGAAAGCGGAACAGTAACAGCTGTTACTTGATCACAGGTGCTGGTGGATAAATTTCTCCAGCACCTGGATGTCTCATGCCCCCCCCTATTGGTCTACAAAAACTTTGGTCAGCCACTCAATAAAAGCCCGGACTCTGGGCGAAAGGAAACGATTCTGAGTGAAAACTACAGACACGGGCTCACTTGGGGGCCGAGTACCAGATAGTATTTCCACCAAGTTACCTGCAGCTAAGTCCTTTTCGACATGAAACCAGGGAAACTGGGCAAGACCGATGCCTAGTCTGACGCTATCAAGATAACTCTCGGTACCCGTTACCGTCATGGGAGTTGGAACCTGCGGAGTTACAATCTTATCCCCAACACAAAAAGACAGCGGAGTAGACTTCCCAGTTGTTATCGAGCGAAGGGCCACTACTCGGTGACCGCTCAACTCGGTGACCGCTCAACGTGTCCGGAGGGATTAGAGCACTACAAAAAGCTTGTTAAACGAATTTGACCTGACAGAGCATCTCCCAAAAAACTGGTAACTGTCAGGTCAAGTCTAAACTAATCCATGCTAACTATAATATCTCAGTTTGTACTGCCAAACGCGATGCTTGGCCTAAGGGTTAATTATCAGCCGCAACAGTATCTAGATATACAGGAAGACTATGTTGACCGGAATGGTCCACTGCTATTATTTTATACCTATAGCTATTCCCTAGCCTTACATCAGAGTCGCTATAGGCCAATCGGCGCGTTTTAGATAGCAACTCTTCATCACGAAACAATTTATAGTGATGCACACCACCATTCTTTAAGGCCTCACCCCAAGATAGATTAATTTTCTGATCAGAAAAAACATAATCAAATCTAACCACTTGCGGAGGGGGCGGATGGTTACCAAGAGTACATGGTGTAATATCCCGACCCAAACCATCGGTACATTGATCTACATTTTTATTTCTTTTTAGAGATGCATTCCAATCTTTAGCCTTCCCGCCTGTACACATATTATCGACGCAGAAAGGCATATCATACCCCTTACATACCCTACAATTGTCATATCCAAAACCATCCACAAAAGGGCTTTCTCTTCCTTTATCTAGTGATGGAAAATAAGTGCAGACAACGACATGTGCGCCATCGTTGTAAGCCGGGTTACTGGACCCAATGATATTATCGCATTCTGCTACCGCACAGCCGACATAACGGGTTTCTCCATGACAGACTTGAGCCCAGTGTCCGCAAGTATCGGCATGGCAAAATTTAGCATCCCAGTCAAAAGAGTAACTTTCATCGTACCAGGATTCTACTGAGGCCGCCCAGGTCTCAGCATCATATTGAGAGGCCGGCGGATTAAAAATATTGATTGCCACATTTTCACCTATCTCGACCGCACCAGCAGGAAGTACAAAAGATACCTCATCTTTAACCTCATTAAAGGCCTGCCTAATGCCTTCAGCATCATTAAGGTGACCAAAATAGCATGCCGATGCCCTCTTCTTAGCCATTTTTGCTAATGCATTATCCCAAGAAAGCGTTTGCATATTAGCAGCAGTTTCTGGCCCAGCCCCTTCACCGGCTTCTCCCATAGCACATCTTTGCCTGAACTCATTATGAGTGTCTAACATTATCCTTTTTTGTTCTACGGAAAGCTCGAACGAACCATTTGCGCCAGGGTCGACTGTAGATATGGAAAAAGTTACTGAGTGCTCAACTCCATCTGTGAATCTTAAAGTGATGACATCCTCCACAAGATCACCTTCTTTAAGTTGTTTGGCTTTGTCAATTAAAGAAAATTCCCAATCACCATTACTCGAGATCCTGAAGCTTCCGTATTCGCTGACAATATTGCTGGCAACAAATTCAGGTGTGTTACCGTCAACATCATCAATCACCAAAGTGCCTCTTACTTCCTCAACTGTTCCCACTATTAAAGAAGCAAGTGGAACACCTGGATTAAAGGTATATTCATCATCCGTTCCCGTAATTTTTATAGCTACCATGGTATAGTCTTCATCGCTCCCTACACCAATAGTAAATTCATCAACCACCTGCTCCCCAACGCTCAAAGGATTCGCCAGATCACTATTTAGGATATATTTCCACAAGCCATCAGAGGAAACCTCTAAGAGACCATATTTCCCCCACTGGTTAAGCTCCTCAAAAATTTGCTGCTCATTGGTACTGTCAGTTAGACGCCCTGAAGTAGAGGTCACATCATCTTCAATAACACTACCCTCTCCACCACTTACAACTCCAGATGGGGGAAAGCCGGGGTCTGGGTCTGGGTCTGAACCAGAATTTTCTCCCGGATTACCATTGGAATCGGGAACAGGGACAGTATCATTCCCCCCACCCGTTAAATTAGGCGTTGTGTTTTTATTGTTCTCGTCGCCAGAGCCACCCCCACCGCTCCCACATGCAACAAGAAACATAGAAAAGCTTATCGCCGATAGTTGTTTAATTATTGAATTCATGTCTATTTCACTTAGATTTATTTGCGACTTTCAACATTATAAAAGTATGTCCATTTTATTTATGTGAGGCGGGACAACTCTTAACGACTTTAAAAACTGAAGTGAGAGTAGAGAATGCTCGTAGCAGCATCACACCATTGAGCCACCACAAAAACCATGAAATACCATTAACTAAAATTTTAATACTGTATGATTGGGGCTTTATGCATCCATGTATCATCACTAAGCATTTGCAACATGGCGTGTGCACAGTCCGCAAAACTTATTGAAGAACTTGCGCCAAACTTTTCAAATCCCAAGCGATATTCTTTCCGTAACTCCCCTTCAGTCATTTGACAGGGACGTACACCCAGCCATGGTATCTCCCTATGCTGACTCAAAAATTGATACTGATTTTCCTTATCATGATGTCGAAGTGATAGGAAGGTTTTTGCGTAGAAACGCACAAACTTCGCGCTCATTCCAAGTATATCTTCATCGACAAAGGTACTACCGCCTCCACACCATATAAACCTGGGAGGGTTATTTTCTGGAAAAGCTGAAAATATATTTTTGGTAGCTATAGTACAGAGATTCTGAGGTGAACTACTATCGACACCAATAGCAAATAGAACTGCATCGGTGCTCTCGTTGATTGACCTTTGAATATCATCCAAACTTAATACATCACCCTCAATCACTGTGATTTTATTTTGCACTTTTAGGGGCATTTTTTTTGAATTTCTAACAAGCACTGTTACTTCATGAGCATCATCAGCCAAAGTCAACAACTGTTTTAAACACTCCCCCCCTAACCCACCAGTCGCCCCAAAAAGAGTGATTTTCATTCTATTTCTCCAAGAATATTAATTTCATAGAATTCTCCTTATACTGCAAACTCTATAGCCAGGAAGCCTACAAACAATTCCTCGACAACTTTTGTTTGCTAAAAGGCCAAAAAAAATGATCCATCTCCTAAAGAAATTAGGATCCAAAAAATTACCGAAATATCCGGTGAAGAATATAAATGTCTGGCAGAACGCCTCCTGAAAATGACTAAAATATTAATACGTTATTCTAGGCACCTTGACGGAGCTCAATTGAAAATCACGCTTAACTAGTTAAGGAGCTTCCTAATAAATCTGTGATAACCCTGACTTAAAGAGAGACTCGCGATCTTGGTGCGGTATTCAAGAATGTTTAGCCCCTCAAGAAGGTGTAACGCAAAGCGTGAATCGCTCAAATAAACCCTTAGAGCGACCCCTGGAGATCTCAGCTACATACAACAAACTTTGAGATCAGCAAAGATATTATAGAATAAGCAAAGGCTCCGTCGTTAGACCAACAAGTTTTTGCGCAAACAGACCCTCCTAGCAGCATCAAGAAATGATGTTTCATTTCTTGATGACACGACTCTTGGGTAGCAACAATCCAGTGAACCCACTTTTTTGAGGGCTCATGAATGTGCAATTTAGAGTCTGCTACTATTTGTTTTTTAACTTTTCAATAAATTTACTTGCCAAAGAGTAGACTGAGGAGGGGTTTGCCCCTGTGATTAACTCTCTATCTTCAACCACTTGAGACATTGAAGGAACACGAATATTGCTTACATGAAGGCCTGCTTCTTTTGCCTTTTCTGCCACATAATACTGTAAACGACTACCTTTCAGGTAAAGGAAGTTTTCAAGGATCACTTCCTCGGACTTGTTACCCAATGTGATATTGTATCCCTTATAAATAAAATTTACTTTTTGCTCATAAGTTAAAGGCACAAATGGATCATAGACACCCTCCATTGCTGTTAACAATACTATGGGGGCATGACAAATAATTGCCGTAATTTTTTCGTTTTCATGGAAGTGAGTCAGAATATCCCCAAGATCTTCATTAAATAATAGATCTGTTTTTGGCGCATGACCTCCTGGGATATAAATACCATCATATTGCTCCAGTTTTTTTTCACTCACCAGGGATTCAAGAGAGACCATAGGTTTTTCTACAAGCTGCTGATGCTCTATTTTTTGTTCAATCTCATCAAGAAAGGCGGACACTTCTTCATTTGCGTAGCGATTTGAAAATCTTAGCTTTCCGAAATACTTCAAAGCAGTTGCTATATCTTTTGATCTTTCCTCTTCAGCTTTTGCTTTAGGTGATAGCGCATATCTTGGCCAGTTTGATACTACGGCAGCCTTATAGAAGTACATTTGAAGGCCGTATCCATCAACTGTGGGAATTTTTCCACCAGGTGTTGCAATATCAAATTCGTAACCATTCGCCTCCAGCTGCCTCAAGGTCTCTGCTAATTCACTAACAAAATATCCGCTTTCAACAACCCCGCCACTTTTCAAAACTAATTGGTCAGCAGCAGAAACGACAACCAGCACCTTGCCATTACTCGCTAACGCGTTAAGACTGAAAAACATGAACAAACAAAAAGACAGCAATCTTTTCAAAACAACACCCTTATAATTATTGGCATTCTCTATTTTTATTGTCGAGCGCAGCCATCAGTCATGGCCAACATTCAATTTTACTAACACCTTCATGCTGAACATGTATCGGTACGAAAGTACCTAGTTTATCTGCAAAATTATTACGCTATCAACCAAAAGTTGTACCGTTGATATAAGGGTGACCTACTGCTTTCCAGTTAAAAAGACTCTTGTGTATTAACTGTCATATGTGCCCTGAATCTCCACGACATCTATTCTTAATGGTTATATTGCTATAACCTTACAGGTAAAAAGTCTTAACGCCACCAACTCTTGACCGCATTTTTGGCTCGCCAACCTCACCCTGCAGGTAGTCAGCCACACTCGAAGTAACTGGGACGAAAATACCCCACAATACGTTTGTTAGAGTGATTTAGTCAGCGCTTATCCGTTCATTCCAAATAGCTCGACTACTAGATAGCCACTATATACTATCGTTCTTGCGTGATTGAGGCGGTCAGTGAAACTCTTCTTTCTTTCAAAGGAGATCATCTGAGTCAGGCCCACTTAATTTCCACTACCTCTCCCCCTCCATCGTATTTTGCATTAACCTATATGCTCGACATAACAACTCCCTATTGAAACAATACAACCCAAAGATCAATAATTGATCACCCCTAAGGATAAACTATGACTTTAAAAAAAAATGGCTTATGGATTTTATTTTTCCTCTTTGCATTCACGGCAATGTATCTACATGATGGCGAGTCACTTTTTTTGAGCGAAAGTGATTATCCAGCTGGCAAACCAATAGCCTGGCTTCTATTTGTTTTTTTTCTTGGTTATTCAATTTATTGCAGTACAAAAGAAAACATATTTAAGACAATAAAAACCATTTACCCATTTCACTGGGCCAGGCAGATAGGTATAGATCTCTATCTGGGTTTGATCATATCCATATTTGTTATTTTCCTTAATGAGGGCTCTATCTGGGTAGTAGCACTTTGGTTAGTACCGATTATTCTTTTTGCAAACCTGGCCACCCTGCTTTACTTTGCAATGAATTATGACTCCCTAGTATCCCAATTTATTTAGCAATCTCAAAATATCTCTGTGGGTCATGAAGACTGAGAAACCGCGCGTAACTCATGGCGATTGACCTCAACTTTTTAAGAGCCACAACAGGCAACTGCACCTCCAACACTGAGCGTTCCGCACCAGTTAACCTATTACTTGTGCAAAACATCTAAAACTCAATGCGCCCACCACGTAAGCGATCTTACCAGACCATGGGTGAGGATTCTATTTGAGGCATTCAAGCTGGGCGTTAAATGGCTAGACACTGAAGTTCGAAAAGAAGTGTCGTCAATCGACAAACATGAAGGTGTGCAGAGCTTCCCCGCCGTGCTTCTAATTATGCTGCTGCGGTCATCCCAACTCTCTCAAGCTGGATGTTCCAGGGTAATAATGCCTCATAATCCTCAACGGACTGGCAGTGTGGAATCTGCTTAAGCACCTCCACATAATACCTGTAGGGGTCAAGGCCGTGGAGTTTGGCAGTGCGAATCAAACTGAAGTGTAGGCACAGTGCTTTAGCGCCATTGACCGAAGATACAAATAGGAAGTTCTTACGAGCCATGGCAAAGGGTTTGATTTCCTGTTCAGTCAAATTGTTGTCGATTTCCAGGCGGCCATCGTTGAGGAATGCACATAGCCCATCCCAATATTTCAGGCAGTAATTCATTGCCTTTCCCAGCGGGGATTTAGGTAACACTAGCGGATGGTGCTCACCCAGCCAGCACTTAAAGGCAGTCATAATCGGCCTGGACTCCTCTTGTCGTAAATCGTGTCGCTGCTTTGTGGTCAGCTGATTCTCTTTGGCCTTCCTCTCAACCCGATAGAGCTTCTTATAAAAGTGCATTGCCCGTTTTGCCAGCCCATCCCCTTGCGCCGCTCTCGCTATGGGTTCAAATTTTCGTCGGGCATGAGCATTGCAATGATTTGGGTTTACAGCTGCCTGCTCAAATAACAACTCAAAAAATGGATCAGCATCGCAATGCAGCGTGCCTTTAAAGCCGGTAAACCAGTCATTTACAAAATTTTTGTGATCAGCGGCATTATATTCATAGAGGATCGCTTCCTTTCCAGGAGGGCCACCTCGGAAACAGTAGGCATAAGATTTTCGGCTTGCTGGCCGGCTAGGTTCGTTAAGAACTTGGAGTGATGGGCATCCAAAGCCCCAATATCGTAGCCAATGACCTCGTCTTTTAGCAAATTGCTCAGTGGTTGTAGGGGAGTTACACAATCGATAACAGTGCGAGCCATGGTTTGACGGGGAAAGCTAAAGCCGGCGCGGGTCTCAAACTGTTTTTCCAAGTGATAGAAGGGCTGTCGGTAATCAAGCTTACTGACAATGAGATGGGCTAGAATGGATTCGGTAAACTTACCCTTGGGCAGGATATGCTTTGGCTTGGGAGCAATAACTATTTGACCTACACAGCCTTTAGGGCAGGCAACCTTCTCCCGCAATTCGACAATTACCTCATATACCGGGGGTATGTAGTTCAAGCGCTCATGACGCTCGTAATCAACGATATTCTTTTGGCAGCCACATGCACAGGTTTTATCCTGCTCTGAGACAGGGATTGCCACCTCTTTTCTTGGCAGGTGCTCGGCAAAGATCTTCTTTGTTTTTTTATGACGCTTGTGTGCCGCAATGCTAACCACAGCATCCTGGTCTTTGTCGTTATCAGCCTCGTTTTTCTCTACAGAGCCATCATCCCGAGCTTCTGTACTTTCGAATAGTAATCTCTGGGGATCATCAGGGTCTTCGTATCGCTCAGAGCGCCGGCCAAAGAGAGAGCGCTGTAGTTGTTTGAATTGAAACAATAGCTGATCGTAAGCTTTTTCAAACTGCTCGCATCGTTGGAGCGAGAGTTTGAGTTCACATGTAAGCTGTTCAACTTGGCACTGTAGCGTACCACCGGTAGCCATTGGGTTTTCCGATGTTAATTTATGTGTGGATTATACCATGGGAAACTATTTTCCAGGCTCTATACGTATCAGTAAAAGCGTGAAAAATAGAGTTTTTCTGGTTCTTCTTGCTGGGTAAAGTCCAACCCGGAAAGCAGCCACTGTAGCTGTGAAATCGACAACTCTATTGCGTCATTTGAAATGCCAGGAAAGATAAACCTCGACTGTTCATTTCGCTTATAAAGGAGCCAGAATCCATTATCTTCCCAGTAGAGCATACGAATTTTATCGGCCTTTTTATTGCGAAAGACAAAGAGCTGACCGGATGTCGGATCTTTGTGTAATGTATCAGCCACCAGCAGCACAATACCATCAATCTGTTTCCTGAAATCGATGGGCTGACGGTAAAACCAGACTTTGCTGTTAAACGGTAGCCACATCGTATTTACAGGTCCATAAGGCCGGGGATTTGCGCCAGCAATACTGGGCTATTGATCACCAGCTTTATGCCATTAGGAAACTCCAATATACCCAGGTTTCCCGTAGTGGCCACAGGGGACTTGATATCCACGGGAACAAAGTCAGGGGTATCAGACACCGAAGTTTGTTCAGTTAACTTGCGGTACCAGTAGAGGAACTGGCTGTAGTTTAGATTGTGTTTACGAGTATAGGCGCGTTTGGACTGAGAGCTTTTCTCGTAGGCCCTGACATGACATTGCCACTGTTTCTGATTCATGGGGCTTTCCTCCGAAGTTGATGGAGGGGGTATCATGGCAGCCTGCCAGAGCAAGTTGAATAATGTGGTTTATGTACCGCTTACCTTTCAGCTCTGCGCTAATTCTTGGACTTCCATAATTACCATCATGCTGCGTATAGATAGTTTCTATACACCCTAGAATTCGCCTATTTTCTATATCTAGAGTACTCTCATCACGTTTAAGCCACTTATAAAACCCTTAGGATGAAATATTCAAGTATCTACATAAGTACCTGACATTAAAGTCCCACCGATTACGAGCTATGAACGCGAATCTTTCGGATTTAGATCTTTCAGGTACACTTCCCACTTTTTTAGGAAATCATTCTCCTTTTTCAATTTCTCAACCTGCTTTCTTAGACGTTTTACCTCTTTATCATCAGTTTGAGACTGAGGTCTCACTGTCTTTGACATACTTTTTCTACGACTGAGCTTCTCGACAAGTTTGACTCCTCTACTTTCCTGTCGCCATCTATACATCATTACTGGATGCAGACCAATAATGTTGGCGATAGTAGTCATAAATACTTTCAGTTGATTAGTGAGAGCTACCACTCTAACTTTGAATTCTGTTGAGTATTCAACAACACGCTCTTCACCCATTATTTTCGGTATTTTTTCCTACCCTATCCAAAAGGTAAGCGACTACTCAATGGGGGAAGGTTTCCGATTCCATTAAACAATTTTACAGGAGTTCTACCGACCATCATTACGTCGCAAGATCTACGGATCTGTAGAGGAGATCTAGGCGAATGGCTCGTATATTACAATAATGATCGGGCCCATCAGGGTAAGAAGTATTGCGGCCGCACTCCGATGGCAACATTTGTAGATGGAAAAGGCACCCGGAAGGAAATACTCGTAAACTGAATTTGACCTGACAGAACACCTTCTGAAAAACCGGTAACTGTCAGATCAAGTCTGAACTACTACATATTAGTCCCAAAGAACTGTCATTTGATCGACATAGTGAAATAGGCTTCAAGCTCTCGGTAGTAACTCAGTAAACTTTTTTACTTATATAGTCCTCTCAGTATGGGTAGCCAGCCAATCCATACCGTGCTCAATCCCGCGCATCTGCGTAAGCGTTAGCTCTAACTCCTTTCACAGATTCACATCCACAGCAGCAGAGAAACTTCCAACGTATTTTGTATAGTTCAAGATGCTAATAGCATACATCGGTCTATTGCCATAGCTCGACCGATAACGGTTGATCTCTACTGGCTCTCCATCAAAGAAAATATTGGACAAAATATACCAGAAAGTGGGTTTTTGAGAAGGAGTGAGAGCTAATAAGGAATAAACCTAAATAGGTGAGTTAAGCCACTCAACGATTTTATCCATTGGTATCGGAATAGCTTTGTAAATATGTTTATTAATAGGAGAGGAAAATAGCCCCTCCTATTCAGCTAAAATGGCATTATCTAGCTATGTAAAACTCAAGAAGCTTGAATTGAGGTTTCGCTTTGATGTGCGCTCGACCTGGGGACCTGTATTCTATATTCTGGGAACATGTTTACGGTAACAGTAAAATCACACTTAGTAGGGCCAGCAACATGCTTCAGGCCCCACCAGTATTTTAGTTTAACGGTTTCGCCTGGGGCGATGGGGTGGCCGTAGCTTACGAAACCATCTCCTATTGGAGCACCTGATGAACCATTTTCTATTGGTGTACCTGATGAATTACACAAGTATGCATCCCAGGTCATACCATTGTCATCAAGATCCAGGAATACTTTGGCGTCAAGGATGGGAAATTTTCCAGTATTTTTGAGTTCTATAAGCCCCTGAATATAACTTCCTTCTGTAGAGTCCTCTATACCAGTCCATGCAGCCCAGTGAAAACTGGTTGCCTCAAGACTATCAGAAATAAATGGCTTATCTTTATTCCAACCTTCAACATGACCAATATTTGACATAATTAATCCTTTTCTTAAAAAAATATCATCAAAAAATTAATGACTGCAAGTGTGTACCGCCTATTTTTAAAAACGAAAGCATGAAAAGAGGGGAAGCAAAAACAATTGCAAATCAAAAAATTACAATATTTATGTTCTGAGCTTTACCCAAAGATCCCTGCTAACTGTGCCCTCCTTGGTGCACAGGCATATTATTGGGGCAATGAAAGCTGATATCAACTCTTAAATATTAGATGGGCAATAGTTGCGAGAATAATAACGCCAAAATTTTTTACCTGGGGGACATTATGCATACGGTATAAAGCAGTCTTTGGTCAATGACTTGGCATTGCGCTGGCAACAATTGGCCGTCATAAAGGCTGCTTAAGCTACCAAGGTCATAGAGGCTGTTTCATAACTTGAAATCGGCTATTCTCACGCAATTACATAGAAAAAAGTCCAGCAATAGTGAGCCGATTCAAGTCAGAGTTAACCAATGATCAATGAAAATTGATCGAACCTTGTCTTCCTGAGTTAAAACGAGGAAAGGGAAGCCCAAAACCGATTGATAATCGAGCCTGTTTTGAAGGCATCCTGTGGATTTTGCGTTCTGGAGCGCGATGGAAAGAACTTCCTTCACACTATCCATCACCGAGTACATGCTGGAGAAGGCTTTAATTTTGGGAAGAGCAAGGAGCTTGGTTACAGGCATGGAGAAGATTTCTGGAGCTGTTGGATCAGCAGTCTTTGCTTAACTGGGAGGAGGTTTTTTCTGATGGCAGCTTTGCACCCGCAAAAAAAGAGCTTCGAAATCGGGAAAACCAAGCGGGGCAAGGATTCAAAGTGGATGGTGGTGGTCGATGGCGAAGGTATTCCACTGGGAGGCACCATTACTTCGGCCTCACCAGCAGAAGTGAAGTTATTATACCCATTACTTGATGTTACGTATAAAAATACAAAGATTCATCGCTTAGTTTATGATCAAGCGGCGGACTCGGATCCTCTTAGAGATAGCCTGTTGAGTCGTGGAATCGACCTTATCTGTCCACACAGGAGAAATAGGAAAAAACCCTCAAGACCGGATGGCAGAAAGCTCAAAAGGTACGCTCGCCGTTGGAAAGTTGAGAGGACTTTTGCGTGGTTGGGAAATTACCGCCGTTTAGTTATTAGATGGGAGCGATATTTGTCCACTTATCGTGCTTTTTTCTATATTGCATGCATGTTAATTACGTTAAAGAAGTTATGAAACAGCTTCTAGTAAAAGGCCCCTAGAGATTGAGCGCGACATGGTCGTCGCACTCAAGTGTCCTGAAAAAATTTACTTTAACTTTTTTGCAAAGCAGTTCAGGTATCATAATAAATATTTACACATATGAGGTGTTTTGTTGCTAATTTTCAAGCGTTGCGCCCAGGTTAGCAAAATCCTCTAGCTCTGAACTACTAAAACCTGAAGATTTAATTACGACATTCCTGCTATTGGTGGCAACCTCGATAATGTCTTTCACGTCCCAGGCAGAGTAGTAGGAACCAACATAAATCTTCCCTCCTTCCTCGGCAAAATCTTCACAATTGTAACTGCTAAAGCCAATACACTGAACTTCGACATTGATTGATTCTTTTGCGTCTCGAATTACTTGTTCAACATTATAACTTGAATAGTAATTTCGCATGTCAATTTTTCCACCCAATTCCGCAAATTCCCGGCAGTGATATACGCTAAAGCCATCACAATTTACTATAACTCTGGTGCCGCCCACTTCAATAAATTGTTCGATATAATAGGAAGAAAAGTTATTGTCAACACTTACTTCCCCACCTTTTTCCAAATATTTTTCTACTTCATAAGCATCTCGATCTTCGGAGTCCCATCCCTCGATAGCTGCCCCCATGTTTTGAAATCGATCACAATAATAATTACTGAAACCTTCCGCAATAACTGACACATAACTAGGCCTGACTGCAGAGTTTATAATTCTTTCTACATCATATTCAGAATAATAGTTTCCAACCTCTACTCTTGCGCCTTCTTCGGCAAAATCTTCACAATCGTATCGACTAAATCCCTCACACTTCACTTTAACTCTATTGCCGCCTATATCAATAAACCTTTCAATTTCATATGTACTGAACTCATTACCTACTTCAACGCTACCTCCAAGCTCTAGCACTTCCTCCATATCATTTGCTGAATCAGCAATTGCCAAATTGGCAAATGCTATTAAGATAAAAAATTTTATTATTAACTTTTTCACTACAACAATTCCACTTCTTGAATATCAGTTTTGAGCGTGGAAATATAGCAAGTTATCTGAAGGATAAAAGAGGTAATTTTTCACAAAATAAATAAATTCATATTTTGACAATTAAAGATAGAGCTTCCTAAATGTCAGGAGTGGCCCTGTTGCTATGATAGTGATTTTTATTGATCATCTGGTAGGTCTCCTCAATCATGACTGGATCGTATTTAATGTTCAGGTAATGCACGAGTAGCACTCCTTTCTTTCGAGCTCTCCATATAAACTCATTAAGTTGAGAATAATTTATCGGAGTGAATTATGCCCATACAGATTTTATCTGATGAAGAAGCTATAAGCACAAAGAGGATTAATCGTGCAGGCCACTGGCCCAACCGTTCCGTAGATAACAGGTATGAGCCCATAGCAAGGCCAGAATTCACGGCCGGTTTTCAATTTAGACCGGGGTCAACTGTTTTCTCTGTCGGTTCCTGCTTTGCCAGAAATGTCGAAACCAAATTGATCGAACTTGGATTTAGGGTCCCATCAAGTGAAATATTTGAACTTCCTGAATTTGAGGATCCGAAACTGGATTCTATAACCAATTTTGGAGTTGCATCCATCTATAATGAATTTAAATGGGCATTAGAAGAAAACTGTGAAATGCCAGCAGATTGTATTGTTGAACTAGGAGAGGGAAAATATTGTGATCTTAATGTTCTTTCATCGATACGACCCTCGCCGCTAGAAACTGTAAAAACCAGGAGGGAGGCTATTACCAAGTTTTACAGCTCGGTCCGAAAGGCTGAGACAGTGATTATCACTCTGGGACTTTCCGAGGTTTGGTTCGATAAAACAACTAATTTATACCTTAATACAATCCCATTACCTAAGGTTATGAAATTATGGCCACGTAGATTCGAACTCCATGTGTTGAGTTACAATGAAGTTTATGACTATCTCGATAAAACGATTCGACTTTTAAATGCATGCGCTGAAAGTCAACAGAATATTCTCGTCACTGTTTCTCCTGTTCCAATGGCACTAACATATAGAAATCAAGACATCGCAATTTCAAACTCTTATTCAAAGTCTGTGCTGAGAACTGCTACAGAAGCGCTTGTATGCTCTTATTCTAACGTCTTTTATTATCCTAGCTATGAATCTATTTTGTTGACCGACCGGAATATTGCCTGGATGGATGATCAGGTTCATGTGCAAGATGAACTTGTACGTATTCAAGTATCCAGACTTGTTGATAAATACTGTAAGGCCGTGGGAGATTTATCAAGAGAAAGTATTTTAGAGAAACTCAGGACACCATCTACACCAATTTCTGCAAAAAAAGCTCTATTTACTAAGTACCGCTCGATGTATAAACAGTACCCAGAATTTGCTTTACAGTTTGCACGTTTTCTAAACAAAACTGGGAACTATGATGAAGCAGTTGAAGCATTGAAAGTAGTTAAGTCAGACGCAAATACAGTAGCCACTAAAGCACATGCACTACGAGGTTCGGGACGGATTGAGGAAGCCCATGAACTGCTGGAACCATTTATTGGGCCAAAACTTCGCAACCATTCTATTTGGAAAGAATGGATTTCAATCCAAGTTGATCAGAGAAATATTGAAGGAGCAATTTCCGTGATAGAACAATGGGCGAAAGTTTCCTTTGGTATAAGCTTTACCGCATATAAACTTGGTGCAAAATTAATCGAACCTCTAGATAAGAATATTGCAAAGCAATATTTGAAGAAGGCCTTAGAGGTTAGGCCTGGAGATGAAGTAACACTTAACCTCTTAAAGAAAATTTAGGGGGAAGAGTCAGTAGGAAGTTGATATAAATCAAATGCTTTTTAGCTTCTACTGCAACCTAATCACAAATATATAATTTATCTGATTACAATAAAAGTATAGCTTTCTGTAAAGAAAAGCCCCAGATTTCAACTACAGTCCGGGGCTTTGTTAGCGTAGTTAAACCTTCAAAAACGGAACTTGACCCTGGCATTCAAACCATGATTTTCCGATTCAGAACTTATTTGACCAGAATAATTTAGCATCAGTGATGTCCTTTCGCTTAGCAAAGCTGCAAATCCTGCCTCCAGAAAAACAAGGTCCTGCGCAACCGGAACACCTTCTATTGTGAAACGGTCACCACCTGCTGCAAACGCCTGCGTGAAGGTTGTAGTATCGTCTGAGGCGTGCTGCCAGCCGATCTTGCCTTGCAATGTCACATCTGTTTCCCCTATTAGAAAAGTAGATGCAGATTGCAGGCCAAGTGTACTAAATAGCATTTCTTCACTTTGATCTCTTGCCGTCAGAGCCGCATGCCCACCTTTTTCTGTGAAGCTATTGCTTTCTAGATTCACCCAGGCCAGACCTAAAAAAGGTTCAAAAGGGATACCTGAAGCATTCAAGTTATAGCCCACTTCACCAAAGGCCTGCAGGGTCATGGTATCCTGCGTGGAGTTCACATTATCTGTGAAACCACCAGACCCTAGGGAGACATACCGCTCTCCATCCATTTGATGCCAAGATGCCGCTATTCCTCCCCGTACCCTCACCCCTTCAGATCCAGATCCAATGTATATACCTAGGTGATAGTTGTCGCTGACAATAGAAGAGTGATGAACATCAACATCCATGTCAGAAGCACTATAGCCGCCCACCAAACCTACACGGGTATCTCCAACTGCCAAGGCATCTATACCAAAGAAGAGACCACCCAATGAGCGGTCTAGCTTCGCTGTATTACCATCTCCATCAATTTGCCCCCAGCTGCCAAATGCCTGGCTCCACAGGGAAAGACCAGTTTGTTGTTCGGTACTGGTATTGAGGCCAAAATAGTGGCCATATCCTGAGGCGACGTTATGCAAGCGATTGGAAACTGCTGAACGTATGAAGTGGCTATCGTCAATTAATTGACTGCGGACAGATGCGTTGATTTCACCCGATAGGCTGTTATAGCTTGCCAAGGCTTCTTGCATGGAACCGGTGCTCATTACAACAGCGTTGTAAACTGGGTTCGACCAATCCATTGAATCCAGGCTCTCACCTACAGCTCGCTGGTTAACCGAGCTGCCCTCAAATGTAAAGGTTAGGTCGTTGCGGGTAAGTGTAAGAGAGATATCGTTACCGTCTCCTGCGTTGTAATCCAGTGTCTCATCAAGAAAAAGCAGATGATTTACATCCTGAACATCATTAAACGTCCCGGTTACAGCGCTGCTCCCCAGGTTATTAACAATAATGAACGGGCCTGTTGGTACCATTGCCCACTCTGCTGGATTTGTTGGTGTCATGACTAGCGCGAGAGTAGTTCCACTCACATCAATCTCATTTGCCACCACAAGCTGGTCAGCCTTAGCAAGAGAAGGGGTAGTATGCCCTTCAACTTCGATTTCAAGAGTGCCCGTGCCGGAATAACTGCCTAGGATAGTGGTCGTTCCTATTGAATTGCCTGGAGCAATTGTTCCCCTTTCATTGATCACATTGCCAAGAACCTTGCCGCTTCCACCAAGCACTCCATCGCTTGCGATATGCACATCACTCTGCAGTGTAACCCCGGTTTCAGATGCACCTCCGCCAACAATCAATTTACTGCCCTTAACGGTTGTTCCCCCTGAAATAACCTGTCCACTGTGTAGGGTCAATGTCCCCATACCAGTGGAGGTCAGCGCTCCTCCACTACTCCAGTCGATATCCCCTTTTATACCAATGTTATACCCATTCGTATCCAGCTCCATGCCGTGTGAGCCAACAGTAAATTCACTTCCAGAGAATCCACTAAGAAACGAGGCGTTGTTAGTCCCCGCCTGTATCGTTGCGCCATCTACAGTCAGGCTAACGGACCCACTGCCAGCCACTAGACGACTCGCTTTGAGGAGCGCATCTTGCTCAACAAGTACTGTTGCCACAGAGGTAGCGTCATCACCGATTCTTACAACACTGTGTGATTCAAAATTACTGCCTGTACCCGTAACAATGAGATCCCCAATACCGGCATCCCCAATAATTACTTCACCGTTAGCTGACGCAGTGCCACCATCACCAATCATCAGCTTACCTGAACTGCCGTCATGCCTGCCCAAAATCATTACACCACCCACATCGAGCTTGGAGTTTACACCAGAGATATTGGCCTCACCGGTGCCGTCATAGCCGATAAGAGCATTCACTTGTGGAGTGACTGTCCCACCTTCTTTGATATCTAGTGTGCCTATAGCGTTGGCTTCACGACCCAGGTAAAGGGACGCGTCCATATGAAGCATGGACTCCGCACCAGTCACTTCAACTGCTCCGTTACCAACATTGCCGATATATGCACTATCTCGCGTGGTTACACTGCCGCCGTCTTCGACACTCAGTGTGCCTTCACCACCTAAGTGGCCAAGGGACAAGGTTTTTGACACATCAAGTGCGGAGTCTATACCTGTAACGAGTACTCTTCCGGTACCTGTTCGCCCAATAATGGCCACATCAGCTGTCGGATCATCAATAGATGAATCACCAATTGATACATCGGCACCATCTTCGATTCTCAATATACCCGAGCCATTAACTTCATGACCAAGCATTAGGCTATTAGCTACTTCAAGACTAGAGCCGATACCGGAAAGAGTGGCTGATCCGGTACCCTTGTGGCCAATGATTACACCATCTTTTGAGAAGAGCTTTCCACCATCAGCGATGAGCAGCGTACCCATGCTGTCATCTCGGTGGCCTAGAAATACGGTGCCATTTGCTTCCAGGCTTGAGCCTTCACCAGATATTGCGACTGATCCCTCGCCACCATAACCAATAAAGGGGAAGCGTCCTGTAGTAACAGCCCCGCCGTTCTCAATTAGGAGTGTGCCCGAGCTACCTTTGGCATAGCCAAGTGTCAGCTCCAGGGCCGTATCAAGTTTGGAGTTAACTCCAGACACGGTAACAGTACCGTTGCCAGTAGTACCAATAACTGTCTCCATCCCAGAAGAAACGGTTCCACCAAACCCAATGCTTAGTGTGGGTTGAGTATTAAAGAGAGGATTACCGATATTCAAGGCATGCTTCACATCAAGCACGGAACCCTCTCCATTTACAAAGGCAAGCGCTTCTCCGCTAAGGCCGAGATTTGCGTCATACTCTACGACAACTGTTCCGGCTTGTAATATTACCAAGCGCCCCCGGCTACCGTATTCAACTCCGGCAAACAGGCTGCCACCCACCTCAAGCAAAGAACCTGCACCTTCAACCAAGGCTAAGTCTCCCCCCTCAAGCCCTAAAAATACATCACCTCCGGTAGAAACTTCACCACCGGACAAAATATTGAGTAAAGCCCCTGCTCCAGTAGCATCGCCAAGATATAAATCGGTACCCACCGCAAAGGTCGAGCCGACACCTGTAACGTCGACCGAACCTCCGTTCCCAATAAAAGCATCAACACCAACAGATACGGCTCCGCCATCCTCAACCCTTAGTGCCCCATACCCACTTGAAATGTAACTAAGATGTAGATCAGTACCTACATCGAGTCTAGAGTTATCCCCTGTAACAGTGACTTTTCCGTGACCTTGCTGCCCAATGACGGTATCAGCCAAAACATTAACAGCCCCGCCATCCTCTATGGCCAATGTGCCTACACTGTCGTAGCCAAATCCGAGGTACAACTGGTGATCCAAATCAAGTGTGGAGTTTGTACCGGTAACCACGGTTGTCCAACTACCTTCATTTCCGATAAAGGCTGTGGAAGCGCTTACCTTCCCACCGTTTGCAACCTGCAGCTGCCCTGAACTACCATTTTCATGCCCTAGAGATAGATTTTCGCTTACATCAAGCGTAGAGTTTTCTCCGGTAACAAAGCCGTTTACATCACCTATCCCGCCAAAATATGCGGAGCTTCCTATCGAAGCATTCCCACCATCTTCAATTTGTAAAATCGCCGAACCGTTACCCCCAACATGCATAGAGTCTTTGACATTAAGGCGTGAGTTGGTGTCACTTACAGTGACAGTGGCGACACCACTACTGGCTCTGACCTCACCACCTGCGTTTGTAGTTTTTCCAATAAACAATTCTTGTGTGGTTACACTCCCGCCATCCGCGATCATCATTGAACTAGTAACAGGTTCACCTTCAATACCACCGCTACCGAGGAATAAGCCAAACCTTCCTTCAACGCTTGAACCCTCACCGGTTACTAATAAAGATCCCCCTCTTATTGCATTAATTCTTAAAGCCTGACTTGAAACAGTGCCGCCATTATCGACTACCATCATTGCTGAAGAGTCTCTAACAAGATCACCCACTTCTAGATAATTGGCGTAAAGCGTGGAACCCGAACCAGAGACTCTGATATTATAAGAACCATTGCCCCCTTTTATATCGTAAAGTTGAGCGTACCCACCCTCCTCAATCAGTAGTGTGCCCGAGCTTCCAGCTTGCTCACCAAGGATATGATAAGAAATTGCCGGAGACCTCAAGACGCTGCCCGAACCAGTAACCCTGAGTATTCCCTCGCCGTTTATGCCAATTTTGGCGCTACCCGAAGCACCAACCACTCCTCCATTCTCAACCAGTAATGTGTAACCATTATCAATAAAAATATCATCAACAGATTCAACGTCTGAAGATACGGTGACATCAGATGTAGTGACATCTAAATTAGCAGCAGACACTTCGAGGGAGGGCGCAAATAACAAGGCCCCAAAAAGTACTGCAGAGCTTAACATACCGCTTTGCAATGGGTGGCAGGCACGACCAACCTTACCGGGTAAACTCCAGCCGTCCCTATGACTATAAGGTTGCTCTTGAAATAATGGGGTGCGAGAAACAATCTCTACCAGTTTGGTCTCAACCATCTGTATATAGTAGGGATTCAATGAAATGGCACAGAATTCCGGTTTCATACGAATTTGGCTCTTAAACTCCAACCTCATAGTGCACGGATTCTTATTGATTGTTGAACCCTTGGAGCGGCGGCCCCGATATTGTTTTTTTTTGGTGCTTACAACTTCCTTATCTCGAAAATTATGTACTGACATTATCAACTCCGAATTAGTCGAAGCTCCATATCCAGAGCCATGTAAGTTTAAATAAGCCAACAAAAAATTATTAACAAAAACTTGAAAACTAAAGCGGGAAAGCTACCACAATATAAACTTACTCAACCAGACAGCCAGTTAATAAATGCCATGTAATTCAACCTCTATCTCAAATTATATTCCGTAAATACACTTCATATATAATGTAAATCCAACTTAAGCATTAATTAATGGATAGGCCAACCACTGCCTATGACGGTAAAGCTTGACAGTACTCTAGTGTTTCAGCATGCAGAGTAAAAATATAGGCACCATAAACCAGCAAACTTTATAAAGCGAAAATATAATTTATTTTTCATATATTATTGTCAACTCTTGACTTCGGGTAAGCAATGAAAGAGTTCGCCATAGAGTTAGTTACATTGCACACTAAAGCAGGTTGGCAGTCGTTGATTTAGATCTTTGCAGATATCTATGTGACCAATATATTAAATATAAATTTAATCTATCAATGTGCCTAAGTATCGAAAGAAAGCGTCATTTGGGACATTGAGGCGGGAGATATTGAACTATATTTCAATACTTATATTGTCAGAATGGCCTTGAATTAGTCGATAATTATGCAGCGAGGAACCACATCCATATGTTGTTAATGATTTCTCCAAAGTTCAGAGCTTCCAATGCGACTGAATTTCCGAAGAAGAAATCTATGATCCAGATATTTCGGAAATACAAGTATGTACAGTGAAATTTTACAGGAAGGCGCTTTTGGAATCGTGTCTAGTGGGTGAATGCAGAGGGGTTCAATAAGCTGGATTAGTTCAGACTTGAAACCAAGCATAATAATAGTTACCACTTAGAGATTTATCTTTTTAAAAACTCAATAGAGCCGTTCCTAAGAGCCATTCCTACATTTTATGTCCCCACCTTCTAGAGTAAGAAAAGCAATCTCCCTCTGAAATACCCCAAAATGTGCCATATACTTTTTACCATCTTTCAATAAAGGTCCGTTAAGAACTCCCCAATCTACCATTACTTTACCATTGTCAATATAGAATTTTTGTTTTGGCCAACCGCTACTATTGATAAAAGTGCCAAGCAAGTTATCTGGAAAATCATCGGAGCTAACAATCAAGGCAGAATCTGGAGCTTCCGACAGTTCAACTAGCACAGACTTCTTCAGTCGATTCATCTCCTGCTCAAACAATATATCTCTATTTTTCTTATTTAATATCGAGTTATAAGCATAATTAGCTATCACATGGGGTAAGATATAAGCCGCATCTTGATTAGTAAATGCAATTACACCAACCTCTCTTTCTGGCATAAAGGATACATGAATACTATATCCACCATAGTTTCCAAACCTTGTCAAAAGCGTCTCTTGATTATACTCTGCCAGATCCCACCCCAAAGTGTATCCAGATCGCTCATAGGTGAAATAGGTTTTAGATTGGTCTACCTGCTTTTCATGAAGTTCATCAAAGATATCGATTTTTGATAAATTTGACCTATCCTTGTTTATGTTTGCTTGAAGCCATATCGCCAAATCATTGACTGTCGAAACCAGCCCTCCTGATGGATGCATCGTTAGGTCAGACTTGAAATGCCCTGAATTAAAGATATTACTATCACTAGACGTGATGATAGATGGGAGAATTGTCCTCACCTTGGATACGTTGCTCGTAGTCGCATTCATATCCAGCGGGTCGGCAATATACTCCTCTATTAGCTCTCCCCAAGTTATTCCAGTGATGTTCTCTGCAATCATCGAGGCGACTATCGGGCCTGTATTTGAATATCTAAAATTGTAATCTGGCGCAACAAGTAGATTCTCACTTAATGAATCAATCAGTTCCTCCCTACCAGAATGACCTAAAAACGCTGACTTAAAGGTATGTTGGACACTTGTAAATCCAGCCGTATGGGTCAGTAAATCCCTAATACTGATTTTATTGGTATCAACTTTCCCCTCAAGCCCCAACTGGAGCTTGTAAGATGATATGGGCTTATCCAAATCCAACTTTCCCGAGCTATGCAGGATAGCCATCAAAGTACTGGTAAAAGACTTTGTGTGACTTGCGATTAAGATAGGCGTACTCTCTGTTACTTTAGGACCGTCTTTTGAATAGGCATAAAAGAAATCGAGCCCGTTCTTATCAACTACTGCAACGAAATGTGAACCAATTAAGCGGTTGCTACTAGACATCTCCGCCAGCGCTGACTTTATTTCTTTTTCCGTATTATTAGCTATAGCATAACAATTACTGCCGATCATCAAAGACATTATGATAATAGTGAGAAATCTTAATGCCATTTCTAATACCCTTATTATTATATAAGATCAAAATTGAAAAAATTGACTAGCACGGATTCAAACACTGATTTTATCTTTGGGACAAGCAGAAGCAATACAATATACGATAAATTGACCGTATATATAGGCATTCCGAAAAAACACTTTAAACTGCATCGATTCCAAATTATACACTTACTCAGGACTTACTACTGAACGCCCAAGTACAACCACGATTTACGTTACCTATCATTATTAACTGCCTCCCTTCACAGACCTAAATTTCCCTTCAAGGCTAAGTATCTATCTTCAAGTTCAGGAGTAAAATTTGTATACTTGCCTCTATAAAAGCAGGATTTATGACCATGGCTCCGCTGAGTGACCTCCCAAGAAAGAAAAGTGCAGAACCGGATCGCAAGTTTATTGAAGCCCTCGCCCGAGGACTGGATGTACTGCGGGCATTTCAGCCCGGTGATGGCTTTCTGGGTAACCTTGAAATCGCTCAACGCACTGGCTTGCCTCGCTCTAGTATTTCACGGCTAACCTACACTCTCACCAAATTAGGTTATTTGACCTACTCGGATCGACTGGAAAAATACCAATTAGGGAGCGGCGTACTAGCACTTGGCTATGCATTTGTCTCCAATCTGGCTATTCGCCAAGTTGCCAAACCCCTAATGCAGGACCTTGCAAACTCCACAGGAACGGCTGTAGGACTGTCTGACCGTGATCGACTCGATATGATATTTGTCGAGTTTTGTGCAGCTGCTAATGTTACGACTTTTCGCTACGAAATAGGTAACCGTGTACCTCTAGCTACTAGTGGTTCAGGACGGGCTTTCCTGGCAGCACTACCACAAGAGGAGCGCGAGTACTTTTATGGACACCTGGAGAAAAGGAATAGCGAGCGCTGGCCGAAAATCAAGGTTGGAATTGAAGAAGCGGTAGCAAGCTATAAGCAGCGCGGCTTTTGTTGCTCCTTTGGCGACTGGAACCGCGATGTTAATGGTATTGCTGTCCCCCTACAATTAAGCCAGGGGCGCATTTATACATTTAACGCTGGCGGACCTGCTTACCGCCTGAGTCCAGAATTCCTGAAAGAAGAAGTCGCCCCCTTATTGAAGAATATGGTCGGTAATATAGAGGCCATGCTGATCCGCTACTAGATAACTTGACCCCAGGTTAGTAGCGCAATGCAACCAACCTGGGGAACAACTCATCACCTCACAGCTGCCTGCCTCGCTAGTGCCCGGCAAATCGGCGGGTATGATAATCTGTACTACCGAACAAATACTGGATTGTGGTTAAACGTTTAAAGTAGTGGCTTACATCCAACTCCTCTGTAACCCCTATACCGCCATGTAACTGAATTGCTTCCTGGCCTACTAACCGGGCGGCTTTTCCAATGCGGCTTTTTGCTGCAGAAATTGCCTTAGGGGCAACGCCATTATTCACATCCAACTGTAACGCTGCCATTAATAGAATAGAGCGGGCCTGCTCATATTCGGTAAACATATCCACCATACGGTGTTGCAAGGCCTGGAACTTGCCAATGGCAACGCCAAACTGCTCTCGGGTCTTTGTGTATTCCACGGTCTTTTTATAAATTTTCTCCATGGCCCCTACTGCCTCGGCACACAGCGCCAGTGTGGCCCGATCAATTGTCTGTTCCATTACTGGCAAAGCGGCTCCTTCCTCTCCGACCCGGTTTGCCACAGGAACCATGACATTATTAAACTTTACCTCAGCCGCACGGTGCCCATCCACAGTGGCATACCCCTGGCGGTGAACACCCTCAGTGTTGGCATCTATCAATAATAAAGTGATACCTTCACAATCATGTTGGCCGCCGCTAGTACGTACTGCCACCAATAGTTTATCTGCGGCTGAACCGTTCAGAACAACGGCTTTGTGGCCATTCACTACGTAGCTGTCTCCGTTCCTTACAGCTTTGGTGGTAATATCAGAAAGATTGAAACGGCTCTGGGGCTCAGCAAATGCAAATGCCAGCTGCAACTTGCCTTCCATCAACAAGCTTATTAGCTCTCGCTTCTGCGCCTCGTTGGCACCGTTTGCTATTAGCCCACCACTTAAAACTGCACTTGCCAGGAAGGGTTCCACCACCAGACCACGACCAAACTCTTCCATCACCACTATCAGATCAACAGCAGAACCACCCAGACCACCGTCTTCTGCACTAAATGGAACCATTAGCCAGCCCAACTCGGCAAATAACTTCCAGTTATCCTCACTAAACCCAGTATCACTGTCTATTAACTTACTGCGACGATCAAAGTCATAATCCTGTTGAATAAATTTGCACACACTGCTTTGCAACATCTGCTGCTCTTCGCTATAGGAAAAATCCATCGTTCCAATCCTCATTAAACGTCGCGTTTACAGGCCAAGTACCCACTTGCTGATAATATTTTTCTGAATTTCGTTACTGCCACCATAAATCGAGGATTTACGATTATTTAAGTAACGGGGCACGCTGCTGGTAATAATTCCAGGGCCTACGTGCTCGCCATCAAATCCGCTTTTAAATTGCTCCCGGACAAATGGCATTCCGTAATAACCCGCAGTTTCCATGTAAAGTTCATCAATAAGCTGGGCGATTTCAGTTCCTTTAATTTTCAAAATGGAGGATTCCGGCCCCGGTGCATTACCGGTACTCACTGCCGCAAGTGCTCTTAGCTCGGTAAACTCCAGAGCTAAAAGATCTATTTCAACCTCAGCCAGCTTTTGCGCAAAGGCTGGATTTTCCAGGAGGCTGGTGTCACCATCACAAGTATCACCTGCCAGCTTTTTTAAAGTCTGTAAACGTTTTTTGGAAGTGGCAACCCGTGCAATGCCTGTGCGTTCATGGGTCAACAATACCTTGGCATAGGTCCAGCCGTGACCTTCCTCTCCTATACGATTGGCCACTGGTACCCGTACATTATCAAAATGCACTTCATTCACTTCATGATGGCCACCCAAAGTCATAATGGGCGATACAGTAATGCCCGGGTGGTTCATTTCAATTAACAGGAAAGTGATTGCGGCCTGGTTTTTGACTTCGGGGCCTCCGGTACGAACCAGGCAGAAAATCCAATCGGCCCAGTGTCCCAGAGTCGTCCAGGTTTTGGTACCATTAACGATATACTCATCGCCATCTCGCACTGCTGTGGTTTTTAACGACGCCAAATCAGAGCCCGCATTTGGCTCCGAATATCCTTGGCACCACCAAACATTACTTGCCAAGATATCCGGCAAAAACCGCTGCTTTTGCTCTTCACTACCATAAGTGAAGATAACCGGTGCAACCATTTTAAAACCGAAAGGAATTACATCTGGCGCGCCGAAGTTGGCACACTCATTGGCCCAAATGTATTTTTGTGTTGGCGTCCAACCGGTACCCCCATATTCAACTGGCCAGTTAGTCGCAGCCCAACCCTGTTCGTACAGGATCTTTTGCCAGCGTTCATAGTCCTCTTTTCCCAGGGGAATTTCATCCAGTGTCCTCTCACTGATATCCGCCGGAAGCTTCTCTTGCAGGAATTGCTTAACTTCCTGTTGAAAAGCTAATTCTTCTGGGGAAAAATCTATATTCATTCGCTTGCTCCTGTTTTTATGGGTGCAATTGGCAGAGATTTTTCAGCTAACTTCCTTCACCAACTTGCACAATCAACATGTACTAAATTCGGAAGTTCCCTTATACAAGCGGAATAAATTCACTTTCGATCTGGCTCGGCGGGCCCTACTCTTTGTCTTAAGTAAACCTATCTACAAACAATTTCAGGCTGATATTGATATCTGAGCATCGCTATTCTGACTTTTTCCGACTCACGGAAGTAAGTCCTCGGTTAACGAGCCAACTCTATTGGCGCAACTTTCTACTTAATGGCGTATTTACATAGCCGGTGTATATATTTACCCGCCATTTTCCATCAATTAGCTTTTAAATCACCACTCGACGCACAAAACATTACCATTGAATTCCGCAGAGTGGAATGCTCATTTCACTTTTGATATTGTCATCAGCATAATAACCATAGTGAGAGAAGCCCCCATGTCTATCACGTCCACTTCCACTGGCAGTCCCATGCTGCAATCTCTTGCAGAAATCCAGGAATATGAAAAAGTTCCTTTGTTACAACGTTACCCCTGGGAAAACACCTACGATTTAATTCGGCAGGCCGCTCGTCTTTACCAACAAGATGCAGCCATCGAATTTCTTCCCACCGCTGTACCAGATGAAGAAAGTGTGACAGTGAGCTACTCACAGCTATCCGAGAGAGTTCACCAAACTGCCAATCTACTCCATTCTCTCGGCATAAATTCGACAGATACGGTTTCATTACTATTACCCAATCTTCCAGAAACGCATTTCGCACTCTGGGGAGGACAGGCCGCAGGAATCGCCAGTCCTATTAATCCATTGCTGGAACCGGAGCATATCGCCGAGATCATGAATGCCACCAAAGCCAAGGTATTAGTCAGCCTTGGGCAGGATCTCAGTGAGGAGATTTGGGAAAAGGTTGCGCAGGTCATTGAGCAGGTTCCAACCTTGAAGGCACTGCTACTAATCAGTAAAAAACCGGTTAGTACCCTATCCATGCCTTCCGGCATTAAGGTAGAGAATTTTGTATTGGCAATTGCCCAACAGCCAAATGACCACTTAATTAGTGGGCGAACTATTCAAGGCGATGAAATTGCCAGTTACTTCCACACCGGAGGGACAACCGGGCGACCTAAAATTGCACGCCTGACCCACAGCAATATTGCGTTTGTCGCACAACTGAGTGTGGACACAACATCCAGTAAGGGGCGATTTGCTACCCTCAGTGGCCTTCCTCTGTTTCACATTTTCGGCACTGTGGTCGCCGGCATTGGCACTCTGCTCGCCGGCCGCACGATTGTTATAATGACCCCCTCAGGTTTTCGCTCCCCCAATGTGCTCCCCAACTGGTGGCATCACGTCGCCCGCTTCCGGGTGCAGGGCTTTGGTGCCGTGCCCACTATTCTCGGCATCTTGATGCAAATCCCTGTGGGCGACAATGACATTAGCTGCCTGACAGATGTTGGCTGCGGGGCCTCGCCTTTACCCGCAGCGCTTAAGAGTGCGTTTGAGGAAAAATTCAATGTGACGGTAAGCAACGGCTATGGCATGACAGAGTCCAGCTGCCTGCTGGCCCGCCCCCCAACAGATATGCAAGCACCCGAAGGCAGCGTCGGCCGCCGCCTCCCCTACATGGAAATGAAAATTGCCGAAGTGGATGGAAACCGGCTAGTGAGAACCTGTAACACCGGTGAAGTAGGTATTGTGCTAGCACGGGGGCCACATATTTTTTCAGGCTATCTCTCCGAAGAGGATAACGCCAAGGCTTGGGTTGACCACAGTTGGTTTAATACTGGCGATATGGGATATGTCGATGGCGATGGCAATCTTTATCTGACCGGGCGAGCCAAGGATTTAATCATTCGTGGCGGCCACAATATAGATCCGGCCTTGATTGAAGAGCCACTAAGCCGTCACCCCGCCGTGGCTATGGCCGTTGCCGTGGGACAGCCCGATGCCTATGCCGGTGAGGTTCCGGTGGCCTATGTCACTCTATATCCGTCCGAAAATCCTCCCACGGAAGCGCAGCTTATCGACTACTGCCGCACCCAGATTTCTGAACGTGCAGCGATACCCAAGCGGATAGAGATCATTGATGAAATCCCCCTAACTGCAGTAGCCAAGGTATTCAAACCCGCTTTGCGTAATCGCGCTACCGAATATGTTATTGGTCAGGCACTTCAGGAAAAAAATATATCTGCAGAATTTTCTGCCCGTTTTGATAGTGCTCTGGGCCAGGTTGCAAAAGTTCGTCTGGAAAAACCTTCGGCTAAAACGGTAGCAGAGGAGGCATTGGAAAATATTCCGGTAGCACTGGAGTTTGATTAAGCCCGGACATTTACTACTGCTCACAAAACAATAATCAGTCATTGGGAAAACTGACAATGCCACAAGCTTATATCTATGATGGCGGCCGAAGTGCTTTTGGTCGCCATGGAGGTAGCCTTTCCAGTATCAGGCCAGACAATATGCTCGCGCATGTCATTAAAACCCTGGTTGAACGTAATAATTTCGATCACAAGCAATTTGAGGATGTGATTGCCGGAAATACCAATCAGGCCGGTGAGGACAGTCGTAATATCGCCCGCTTTGCCGGGCTAATTGCAGGACTGCCGATCTCCACCGGTGGTATTACGGTAAACCGCTTATGTGGTTCAGGCTTATCTGCCATTGCCGATGCAGCCCGCTGCATCAGGGTCTCGGAAGGTGATTTGTTCATTGCCGGTGGTGTTGAATCCATGAGCCGCGCCCCTTTGGTCCTCTCCAAAGCAAGCAGCCCGTTCGATCGCACCCAGCAACTGGCGGATACCACTTTGGGTCCGCGCTTCACCAATCCCGATATTGTTGCAGAATTTGGCAGCCATACCATGCCGCAAACTGCAGACAATATCGCCGCAGACCTGAATATTCAGCGGGAAGAGTGCGATATCTTTGCGTTAGCTTCACAAGCAAAATATGAAAGCGCACGTTTTGATGGCTTTTTTATCGATGAAATTATTCCTATTGAAGTGCCACAGGACCGAAAGCAACCACCCCGCCTTATCGATACTGATGAGCATCCCCGCCCCGATACCAGCCTGGAGCGCCTGCAAACGCTACGCCCGCTATTTGAAGGCGGCGTAGTAACTGCTGGAAATGCTTCTGGAATCAACGATGGTGCCGCAGCACTCATTATTGGCAGCCAGGAGGCTGGGCAGGCCGTAGATCTCAAGCCCCGCGCACGTATTCTCGCCAGTGCTATTGCAGGAGTGGAGCCAAGAGTAATGGGGTTAGGCCCGGTCCCGGCTACCCGTAAGGCATTGGCTCGTGCAGGCTTGAGCCTGGCAGATATGGATGTCATGGAGTTTAACGAGGCTTTTGCTGTACAGGCCATGGGCTGCCTGAAAATGCTCGAGATTGGTTACGAGGACTCCAGGGTAAACCCCAATGGTGGTGCAATTGCAGTTGGGCATCCGCTCGGCGCCAGCGGAGCCCGCATTCTACTCACAGCACTGCGCCAGCTGGAGCGTAGCGGTGGGCGCTACGGGTTAGCCACCATGTGTATTGGTATTGGCCAGGGAATCGCAGTGATTATTGAGCGTATATAAAAACCGGCGAGACCCTCTAGGAGAAACAATCTAATAGTCATTTAAGATCTGGAGATAACAATGTCTACCGTAAATTATGAACTTATTGGCGATATTGGTGTTATTCGACTTAACAACCCCCCTGTCAACGCGCTTTCCCACGGGCTGCGCGAAGGCATTTGGGGAGCGATCAAAAGTGCCCAGGAAGATGCCTCTCAGGTACTGGTTTTAATATGTGAAGGCCGCACTTTTATTGCTGGTGCAGACATCACAGAATTTAGTAAGCCACCACAGGCACCTGCCTTATCTGAGGTGATTACAGAAATCGAAAACTCTCGTAAACCGGTGATTGCCGCTATTCATGGTACCGCATTGGGCGGGGGCTTTGAGGTGGCACTGGCTTGTCACTATCGTTGTGCCCAGGCTTCTGCCAAAGTCGGCCTGCCTGAAGTTAAATTGGGGTTATTGCCTGGGGCCGGTGGTACTCAGCGCACGCCACGTCTGGCCGGCGTTGCGGCTGCACTAGAAATGATCACCAAAGGTGCCCCAATCCCAGCCGCGAAAGCCAAAAGCATGAAGCTGATCGATCACGTGGTTGATGATGATCTATTCGAAGGGGCCCTCGCCTTTGCTCGTGAGCTAATTGACCAGAAAGCCCCACCACGCAGAGTCCGGGACATCACAATAGATCCTGCCAGTATTCCAGAGGGCCTGTTCGACGATTTCCGCCAGCGACTGGAAAAAAGAGCACCTGGTCAACTGGCCCCACAGAACATTGTCTCCTGTGTGGAGGCAGCAGTTAAACTGCCATTCGATAAAGGGCTGGCTAAAGAACTGGATCTATTTATCGAATGTCTGCTCTCAAGTCAGTCCGCCGCCCTGAGGCATATGTTCTTTGCCGAGCGACGTGCGACAAAAGTTAAGAATCTCTCCAAAGATACCCCTATCAGAGAAATACACAGTATTGGCATTATTGGCGGCGGCACTATGGGGGGAGGTATCGCCATGAATTTTGCCAATGCCGGTATCCCAGTCAAGCTGCTGGATATCGATCAAGCTGCCGTAGAGCGTGGTCTGGCAGTAATCGACAAAAATTACAATATCAGTATGAAAAAGGGGAAGATTACAGAGCCCCAAAAAGCACACTGTCTCTCACTAATCCAGAGCACCACTGACTATTCCGACCTGGTAGAGGTAGACCTCGTTATCGAAGCTGTGTTTGAGAATGTAACGCTTAAAAAGGAAATTTTTTCCAAGCTGGACCAATACTGTAAACCCGGCACCATTCTCGCAACAAACACTTCCTACCAGGATATCGACCAGATCGCCGCTGCTACCAATCGGCCAGAAGATGTTATCGGGTTACACTTTTTCAGCCCCGCCAATGTTATGAAACTTCTGGAAGTCGTTCGTGGCTCAAAGAGCGCCGACGATGTTATCGCTACCGCAATGCGGTTGGCAAAAACTATCAAGAAAGTTCCCGTGCTGGCCGGAAACTGTTATGGGTTTATTGGCAACCGGATGCTGCGGCCCTATGCCCGTGAAGCGCAACTCTGTTTAATAGAAGGAGCCACCGCGGAGCAAATAGATACCGTAATGCAATCCTGGGGCATGGCCATGGGGCCCATAGCGGTTGGAGATTTGGCCGGTCTCGATATTGGCCACAAAGCCCGCGAGGGCCTGAGCGAAGCAGAAAAAGGCGACCCCAAAACCTACTGCATTGCAGATGCTTTAGTAGAGATGGGACGCCTGGGCCAAAAGAGTGGAGCCGGTTATTACCGCTATGACCCAGAAACTCGCGCTCGTACCAGTGACCCCGAAGTCCAAGCAATTATAGAGGCTCAAGCCAAAGCTCATGGGATAGAGCGGCGAGACATCTCCGATAAAGAAATTCTTAATCGCCTTACTTTCGCCTTAATTAATGAGGGAGCCAGAATTCTGGAAGAAGGGATAGCCCAACGCCCCAGTGATATTGATGTTGTGTATGTTTATGGCTATGGTTTCCCTCCCCATCGCGGCGGCCCCATGTTTTACGCAGATAGCATCGGCCTGAAAAAGATCTACGATACTATTTGCACATTCCGTGACCAACATGGCGAAGCCAATTGGACTCCCGCACCATTGCTCGTCCAACTGGTAAAAGAAGGTAAAACATTTGCGAAATGGGCAGACGATCAGCGATAGTATTCGCTTCTCAAGGGTAACCGGTAAAAGTACCGGTTACCCTTTTTGCCAAAGTTGAGAGATTTTTAATTGGCAACACAATGACAAGGCCTGATACCTTAATAGAATCGAAACTACGACCGAGCCAGATGCGGTTTAATGAGCTGCAGCTCGAACAGTCACCAGAACCGTTAGATCACCACAAAGCGATCCAAGCCAGGGTTAAGAGAAACAATTGGAAAGGCATAGGTTACGCACTGGCCACCGCCATGGTTGCCAGTACAGCCGCCGCAGCCAGTAAATGGATATCACCCGCCGTACCAGTACCTTTAATAGTTCTCAGCCAATACAGCATCTGCTTACTATTACTTATTCCCTGGCTGGTGCGCCAGTCACCCCAACAGCTCATAACACAACACTGGAAAACCCATTTACTGCGAGGCTTTGCAGGCTGGCTCTGCTTCTTTTCCTACTTTTATGCACTCAGCCGTATTTCATTGATGGAGGCAGGCTTACTACGCAATGCCGCCCCTATTTTTGTTCCACTTGTAGCCTGGCTTTGGGCGCGTGCACAGATTCCCGCCACAAGCTGGCTACCCATTGTGCTTGGACTACTTGGTATCGCACTGATTCTTCAACCTGATATCCATGGTATCAGCAGTGGCCACGCCTTCGGCTTACTGTCAGGTATTACTCTAGCTGTCTCTATGGTGGGCACACGTATTCTGTCTCGTACTGATAGGTCGAGCCTTATTTTGTTTTACTACGTCCTTATCTCATTTATGTGTAGCCTGCCCCTGGGTATCTACTACTGGCAGTCAATACCTACCTGGACTATTCCCTATCTGGCTTTTAATGGGGTTTCTGTTTTATTAGCGATATGGCTCTATACCAAAGCTTATAGTTATGCAAAACCCAGTGTAGTTTCACCAATCAGTTATTTTGGAGTAGTTATTGCCGGCATTTTTGGCTGGCTGATATGGCAGCATCTGCCTAACACAATTGCGCTGATAGGAATTCTTATAGTGGTCACAGCGGGTCTGCTCACAGTGTATTTCTCCACCCTGCACGCTGCCCGAACGCACCCTGTTCTGAACTAATTTCCCAAAAGGTAAGTCCAAATGAGCTGGCAAAATAAAAAAAAACCACCGTTCAATGATCATTTGGGTGTGAAAATTGATGAGTGGCAGGAAGGCCGTGTAGTGATCAGCGTAACCGTACTCCCTGAGCATTTGAATAGCCACGGAGTACCCCATGGGGGGTTTATTACAACGTTAATTGATATTGCCGGATCCTACTGTGGTCTCTACTGCCCGTACCCAAATCGTCGACGTAAATCCCTCACGCTATCATTAACAACCAATTTCACCGGTCGAGCCAAAACCAACCAGTTAACCGCCATAGGTAAGTTGACCAGCTCGGGGCATAAAATCTTTTATTCCTATACCGAAGTTTATGACAGTGTAGGAACTCTGCTTGCAACTGGCCAGATGACAATGCGTTACCAAACTGGTAGTGAAATACTAGAGGGGGAAGCCATTGAAGAGTATCCTGCAAAAACACACCATAGAATTGACGTGTGAAGCCCCCGACTGACTAACAGTTGTCATAATAAGGTCTCGGGCGTTCAGTAACTAACTCCTAAAATGCTAAGCGGCTAAATACTCCCCCTAAACTTAACTAAAAATTAATGGTCAAGTAACTCCGCATTAGTCGGGTACTTTTTAAGGAGTTCAATAAGTTTTTTAGTGCCATCTACAGGCTTAAGGCCGGCAAGCGTTCTTCGTAAAGCTCTTATCGTTGCAATATCTTTCGAGTTGAACAGGACTTCCTCACGGCGAGTACTGCTTTTAGCAATATCCAAGGCAGGGTAAATTCGCTGTCTCGCAACTTCCTTTGACAATACTACCTCCATATTTCCCGTACCCTTAAACTCCTCAAATATCACCTGGTCCATTCGGCTTCCGGTATCCACGAGTATCGTTGCCAGAATCGTAAGTGATCCACCACCTTCAATCTTTCTCGCAGCGCCAAACAGCTTTCTGGGTATCTCCATAGCCCTGGCATCTATCCCACCTGACATTGTACGCCCCCTACCACTCTGCTGCGCATTATGCACCCGTGATAGCCTTGTCAACGAGTCAACCACGATCATTACATCCTGGCCTTCACCGGCTTCCTTACAAGCCCTATCAAGGAGTTCTTTAGCTACCCGCACATGCTCTTTATAGCTATGATCAGAGGAGGAAGCATACACTTCTGCCGGTACACTTCGCTTAAAGTCAGTAACCTCCTCTGGCCTTTCATCAATAAGCAAAGCGTACAGCTTTATTTCGGGGTAAGCCTTCCCCACTGCTTGGCAAATATGCTTGAGGATAGTGGTTTTGCCACAGCCCGGAGGGGCCACAATCAAGCCTCGTTGCCCCTTGCCAATTGGCGTAATCAAATCCATCGCCCGTACCGTAAGTTGCTGAGAACCTGACTCAAGGCGAATAGGCTCAGATGGATTAATAGCTACGCCATTTAAGAACCGCTTCTTTGGATCAGAAGTATCCTCTTGCTTTTTATCAGCCCTCTTAGGCTCCGTATTTCTTTTTACCTTTAAGGATAATATTTTTCTAGACATAATATGCGCTTTACAAATCATTCCCCATTGGGGAGCACTTTAACTTTTAAAACAAAACTACAGAGAACCAGATTTTCTTGATCCTCTGTGTTTATCACCACGAAACCACTCTATACATAAGTTAAGTAAAGCAGGGGCTTATATATTATTTATCATTCTCCATGGCAGAAAGAAACTGATCGAGTACCTGATTAAACTCTCTGGGTCTCTCCCAAAACATCATGTGTTTTCCCATATAAACAGCAGTGGCAGACGGTGTATTGGCCTTGATCCATTTATCCGCAACACTTTTAACTTCCTCTCTCACAACATACAGTAGGGGCAATTTACCTTCCAATGCTACAAGATCATCACTATAGTCCAGGTAAAATCCGGTCGCGTTGGTAATTGAAGCGACACTACTAGAGGTCTGATTAGCAATTTGGGTAACCCAGGCAATATTTTCCTTTGAAGGGTTTTCAAGCATCCATTTCACAAATTCACTAATTACATTATCTCGATCCTCTATAATGCCCTCAGTAAATGAGCGTGAATAGCCGTCCGAATCATCATTTAGATACCAAACCCACTCATCACGGCTTGCTCCCGCTATATCTGGTCCAGTATCAATCATGATCATCGCTTTCAGTTTATCGGAACCAAACTGATTCAAATATGCCAATTGCTCCGTTACGCCATATGACCAACCTGCCAAGATCACGTTGTCTATATCCAATGTCCCTATTAACTTAGCCAGGTCTCTAGCATGTTGTTGATAGGTGTGCCCTTCGACGGGCTTTGATGATTTGCCCTGCCCACGGGGATCATATGCCAGCGCGCGGTACTTTTTAGAATCTTTAAAGTGGGCAAGTTGATGCTCAAAAACGTCTGCCGACATCATCCAGCCAGGAATAAAAATAATGGCAGTATCACCACTCCCCGATTGTTCATAATAAATAGTGAGGTCTTTATCTATCTCGACTTCTTCTGCAGCTACATTGACCACAGATAAACCAATCCCGATAATTACCATTCTTAAGAAGTTTCGCATTTTCATAACTCTTACCCACTCCCAATCATGTTGTTAAATCGTCACTCCAATGAAAATCAAGGCATTCAAGCCTGGTAACTTTCTACCGTCAAATTAACTGACTTATTAAGCTGGTACCACTTCAAACTGGCTTGAATAATTAACAATTCCATCTCTTTCGATAAGTCATTAACTAATCCATGGGTTCCAGCTATTTTATTTAAAATTATACCTTCAGCGGAAGCTCGTGTCTTCTCGTCCTCGATAGTCAAAGTGCCTTTAGCTTTTAAAATGATATACATCTCCTCAATATCACAATGGGCAAGCTCACCCACAGAGCTAAACCGCGGCATCACAACAGGAATAGCAAAATCTCATGCTCCATTAAAATCTCTGCATTTAAGGGCTTGATATATTACTATGCCACCCTCTCCGCCGCGCCCCTCCTGTTCAACTTTTTATTGCACGAATGAAAATCAAGAATCATTTATTTTCCCGATAAAATTGCGTTTCTAAAGATCTCATTTACTCAGTAACTCCTGAATCCCCTATGCCACTCTCGCACCTTTATGTACTTTAATATCAACTAAAGAATACTAGACACACTCTCTCAACAAGTTTACAACCCAATTATGTAAAGCATCATGATCTGAACGAGGGTGCCATGCGGCTATAACATCAAACTCTACCGGCTTGTTTTTCAGATTAAGAATGGCAAGGTTTGAATCACTCGCTACCCGGTTAGGTAAAAAAGCAAGCATATCTGTTTTCTTGAGATATTGTGGAACCGTGGTAAAACATGGCGTAGACATAACAACATTTCTACGCAAACGGTGCCTTGCAAACCAACCATCAATAATTCCTGCCGCACCGGACTTAAGCGGAGATGCCATAAGATGCGGCTCAGAAGCTATTTCCTCCAAACCCAGCTTCTTCTTTACCAGAGGCGAACTCTTTGCCGCAACGCAGACATAGTAATCAGTAAATAATGTGATAGAAGAGTACAGGTCAGAATTTATATCCGAATCTGCAACTATTAAATCCACCTTGGCTTCACTCATTAACTCTTCCAGTCTGTCTGTAGCAATATCCCGTATTACCACTTTCAAGTTGGGAGCTAGCGCTCTGAGTTTAGGCAATAAGCTGGGAAGCACCACTTGTTGGGAGTAATCTGTCGCAGCGATGGTATAGGTTTGTGCTATTTTAGATGGGTCAAAAACTGCTGGCTCCAACAATTTATCTAACCCTTTGAGGATCGCATCAACCTTTTTCCCTAAGTTTATTGCTGTCGGCGTTGGAATTAGTCCATTGCTTTTCCGGAGAAAAAGTTCATCACTAAAAATATCTCTCAACTTTTTTAAATGTTCACTAACAGCTTGCTGAGTAAGGCCGATCTGGCTTGCGACACGAGATACACTTCTTTCAGATATTAATGCCTGGAATATTCGGAGTTGCTTGACCTCCAATCGATTTATTTGGTTCACACTTGTATCTCTTACAAATAAATACTGTTTAACATTGTATCACAATAAAACTAGCATTCTCCTAGTAATTGAGCAGCATCGCATTGCGGCAAATAGTAAATTCTTCATATAAAACAGGTACTTAGAGTGAAAAACGTTATCCTTATTGGCGCACAAGGTAAAATGGGACAGGCCGCTTTAACAGGGTTAAGCAGCCACAAGGTTATCACAGCGAGTCGCTCGGGAAAGGGATGTGACCATCAGGTTGATATTACTGATGAAGACTCTATCAGGCGACTGTTTAAGACGGTGGGTGACTTCGATGCTGTCGTAAACACCGTTGGTTTCTGTGAATACGCAAACTTTGTCGATATGACTGAGCGACAGTGGATGACAACAGTAATGAGCAAGATGATGGGACAAATCAATCTTGTAAGAATCGGTCAAGAGTACATCGCCGATAAAGGATCCTTTACGCTAATATCCGGTATTCTAAATATCAAACCGATCCCTATGGCAATTGCCGATGCAACAACCAGTGGAGCAATTGATACCTTTGTCAAATGTGTTGCTTATGAACTCCCCAGGGATATTCGAATCAATGTGGTTAATCCAACGGTATTGGAAGAAGCCTGGGATGTCTACGGTGATATGATGCCTGGTTTCGAGCCCGTGCCGGGGCACCAGGTCGGAAAAGCTTTTGAACGTTCAGTCGATGGATTTATAACTGGTGAAGTAATCTTTGTCGATGCCTAGCCTGGAGTGTTCAGCCCCCCTCCCCTGCGGGGGGAGGGGGCGCGTGGGAAACTAAAGTATGAACTAAAGCTATTACTTAGTTTGTAATAAGAACAATAGATCAAACTCGCACTAACCGAATACTTTATAGAAAGACTTACTGAACAGATCAAAGACTTGCGTCTTGTTTGACCGCCTACCGAGTGCAAATAGAGCCCAGCCATACAGAAAGGTTAATAGACCAAAGGATGCTCCGAAGAAAGACCAATAAACAGCAATTAATTTTATTCTGAACTTTTAATTAATTATCGCTTGATTTTTCCATACCTCTATCACGATATGATAGCGACAATCAAGTCGAACGAATCAACACCTGAGTCAACTCCTTGGGCATATCTATCATCACATAATGACCACATGAAAGGGTCATAGCCTGCCAATCAATGTCCAGCTCAGCCCTGTCGAAAAAAGGCTTGCCGATACCTGGGCTCCAACCTGTAGCATAAATATAAAGGCACCCAGGCACTTGTTTCCATAAGCCGTCCAGGCGTATAGGTTGCTCAAAGGTCTTTAATGGATGATCAACATTACGCCGATCTACCCAGGCTTGATCTTCAGCATTAACCCCAAAAACTTCTGCTGGGCTAGGTGCCACTCGAAAACCCTGACCTTTAGTTCTAGCGCTTTCCTTGAAACTGGAGGCATCGTCGCTGGGAAGGAGGTCCAGGACACTCTGCCCATCTTCTGGCACTAAAGCATCGAGATAAACCAGGGAAGATATAGCTTGGGGTACTTTATCAGCAACACCTGTTATAACCATACCCCCATAACTATGCCCGCATAAAACAATATCAGACAACTCCTCACACCGAAGAACTCCCAAAACATCCTGAATATGGGTGTCCAGGTCAATCCTATCGTTCAAGAGGTGCGAGCGCTCCCCAAGCCCTGTGAGGGTGGGTGTGAAAACGTCATGACCTGCCTTGCGCAGAAGTGCTGAAACCCGCTTCCAGCACCACCCTCCCTGCCAAGCTCCATGCACCAAAACAAAAGTTGTCACAAATCACTCCTTACTCACCTAATTCTTTCGCTTCAAAGAAAGGTAAATTAGCTTGATCATAGGTCAAGATATCAAATAACGGAGGAGTTGGTTGCTGAATTTATAGCTGGAATCCAGGTACATATTTCGCGGCGATTCGGTCTACAAATTGAACAGGTAGCCCTCCAAGTAAGTTTGTGAGAACGACAATAGATAGTTCGTCCTCAGGGTAGTGAATCACAGTTCCCGCATTGGCACCACTTGCACTAAGAGCCCTATGTCGCCCTCTATCAATAACTTACCACCCCATCGCATACCTATTCTCGATATCGTTAAACCCTCTGGTTTTCCCATCTTCAAGAATGACTGGTGTCCATAGCAAACTGAGGTCTTTAACTAACTTACCCGACTGTAAAGCGATAAGATAAATTGCCATCTCAGTTGCAGTTGTACTCATACCCGCCACAGTTCGCATGATCTAAGCAAATTCACCATAAAAATTTACGTGCTCACCCTTACCGGAATCATTCGCATACTGCCTGGCATGATTGGCTGTTGGGCGTACCATATGTTCAAAGCCAGCATTAGTGGTTAACTCCATCCCGACAACCTTCAATTGGTTATCAATTATAAACTTAGGTAAACCACCCTTAACCTATTTATCGATAATTTCTCCAACAATGACATACCTGTTTGGTTGTACCTGAACTGGCTGTTTTGCTCAAAAAATACAGGCAATGTCTTCGCCATTATTAACGGAACAGGTTAGAAATTAGTTCATTAGTAATTTGTCGTGGCACCAAGATCATCACACTAAAGAGACAGGTAATTTCTAATCAGATAACACCTTATATAAGAACTACTAATAAATGCACATAGTCAAAACAGAGAACTGCGCCAGAATGAATACTCCGCCTATCGGCCTTTTCCTCCCATGCAATACGGCTATTGCGGCTGATCGGCAGCGTCATATTTTACTACAAGCTATTAATCAATAAGCATATTTTATTTCGTAATTTAAATGCTATTTTGATAGCAAATTTTTATAGTGTGCCCTGTAATATTTTTTAGGGCATTTGCGACTGATATTTAAATGACACCTATTGAGATTGAGGGGCATCTTATGTTCGAAGTTACTGATTTCCCCTGATGAATAGCATGCACAAACCAACTTTTAGCGACAGCATGAATGTGACAGATAGTAATTTGAGCTTGTAAAGAAAATAGGAGGATTACGGGATGCCCTATCTCAACAACATTATTAAGTTATAAATTTATATTTTTTATTTTTACAGAAACATCAATCACTGCATCAGTAATTAATCAGGGAATTCACATGAGCTTTCAAAAAACAGCTTGGTTAAAACAACTCTCCGAAGAGGCCCTTTCACATAGGGCTGTGCACCATCCGTATCTTTTACGGTTTGCCAATGGAGACTTACCAAACTTTAAACACGCCGTTGGGGATTTTGCTCAGCAGTATGGATTTTATTCCTCGCGATTCATCAATATGTTGGCCGCTGTAATTTCGCGCCTAACGCTAAAAAGACATCGGAGTGTCCTTCTCGAAAACCTCAAAGAGGAATCTGGACATTATGAGGAGTCCGAACTCAGAGAACTGGAACAATATGGAATTAAGAAAAACTGGGTGGACAATATATCACATACAGAATTATTCGAAAGATTTAAGTCGCACGTGACACAAGATATCCCAGAAAGCTGCCAGTCGGAAGGCATAGTTTGGTATGAAATGTTATCTGATGTACTGCTTCATGGTTCCACAGAAGAGGCGATTGGGGCTATAGGCATGGGAACTGAGCATATTGTTAGTTCAATTTATCCATATATAGAGAAAGGGTTGAAGAATTTGCAGAGTTTAAAATTAGAAGAATACTGCTTTTTCCCGGTACACACGCTTGTTGATGACAGCCATACAGAGAATCTTAATCAAGTTGCTTTGGATTTTGCTGACACAGAGGAGGGGCGAAGGCATCTTCGCCATGGGGCGATAAAAGCACTAAATCTTAGAGCGGCGTTTTGGGATGGCTTACTAGATAGAGCCATGAAAAGTTCTGAGTATATTTCCATGGACAATGTACAAAAAGGGATGAACAATGAATCATATTATATCAACTGAGTCAATTTACAATGATCAGGCAGAAAACTGGTTACGGTCTGAGAAAATATTACTGAGTGACTACACAGCAAGACCTATTGTTCTACAGGAATTGGGTAGTGTTACAGGCCAACATCTTTTAGATGTAGGATGTGGCGAGGGCTATGTTTCTAGAATAATTTTGGACGCCGGTGCAGCTTCGGTATTTGGAGTCGACTCTTCTTCTGAAATGATTTCTCAAGCGAAATCTGTTGCAGCTGAGCTTGGTTTACATAAAGCAATTTACGAAGTGTCAGATGCTGTTACCTTTAATAGGTACCCCAGGACTCAATTCGATCAAGTAATTGCCATTTTTCTATTCAACTATTTGACAGTTAAGGAAATGACACAGGTGATGACCAATGTAAAGTCACTACTTAGCCCTAATGGAATATTTATATTCACAGTGCCGCATCCTTGCTTACCTTTTATGCGCAATCAATCACCTCCATTTTACTTCAAGTTTGGTGATAAAAATTACTTTGAGGGCGTAGATGTTACTTTTGAAGGTAGAATTTGGCGTAGAGATGGAATTACTGTACCAGTACGCTGTGTGCACAAGACATTCACCCATTATTTTGAAGCACTTCAATCTGCTGGATTTAAAAAGATGCCTTCCATAAGGGAGCTGGCGGTAACTGAAGAGCATCTAACTCTAGATCCGGAATTTTTTGGTCCGCTAAAGGGCTATCCTCTACATCTTTTATTTAAGGTTCAAGCAAATGGCTGAGATAGCTCCCCCTGATCTGGCTGACGCTCAAGCTTGGAGCGCTGTAGATCTGGAAAGAAAAACTGGCTGGAAATTCACATGGCCAGAAGGCTGGAACACTGAGTTCAGATCACTGGTTGATTGGGCTTCGAAAAGGAAAGATCCAATTGAAGACCTAGGCGCCGAATCCGTACTGACACCACGTTTCGATAAGCTCTCCTATCATGTTAAACAAGAACTTCTTCAAGGAAGTGGAGTAGCATGGATTAGAGGCATTAACGGCCTTGATCATAAATCACTTAATCTTCTTTTCCTAAATTTTAGTTTAGCACTAGGTGTCACCATTAATACCTACGGTAGGCTTTATAGAGTTCAGAATACTGGCAGGAGTTACAGGGATGAGTCGATTCCAGTTTCACAAACCAAAGCAGCTACTGGCCCACATACAGACAGTTCGCAAAAATTGATTCAGCCAAGAATAATTGGACTTTGCTGTATTACTCCAGCTGCTCTTGGAGGTAGGACGAAAATAGTATCTGCTGCAAAGGTACATGAAAACATAAGAAAAGTAGCTCCAGACAAACTGAAAATCCTATATAAAAGTTACATTCGAGACCTTGTTACTCCAGGCAGTGATGGAAGTACCAAGAGTTTACTTAGCAACAAATTCCCTATTTTTAGCTATATTGAAGAAAAGCTATCTATCCGCTACATGCGTTACTGGATTGAAAGAGGGCACGAGAAGGTCGGGAGATTGCTAACTGAAGATGACCTTTTAGCCTTTGATTTATTAGACAATGAGTTAAATAGCAATAAGAATAGTATTTGTTTTTCTATGAAATCGGGAGATATGTTGTTTCTCGACAATACCAGAGTTCTTCATGATAGAGAGGAATTTACAGATAAACCTGGTCAAAAACGTCTTTATACTCGTGTGTGGATTGAATAATTGCTTTTAAAAGCAAGGAGTAGCTAATCGAAATACAGGGGGTAGCTTTAAGTTTAGCAGTTTAGATTAGGGGCTTCTCAGAGCAACTTAGCCCCATCGAAATACAGACTATATAGCGCCGACAACCGCATTATGAAGCCCTATTTACATAGCACTAAATACTATATTAAAAGCACTACAACACAATTTATCTATGCGCTACCAAATTGTCATAAGTCCAACATGCACTACTGCCCAGAGGCTTGTAGCGCATTCTTTTTCACAAAAGTCAGGAACTCTCGATGCACATCACCATTAGTACCGTGGCCCACCCCTTCAAAGGTGCGAAAGATTACACGAGCTTTACTTTCTAAATAAATTCTCTGGCTATTATTCCAGCGTTCGGGCTGGATTTCCTTTCCAGTAGTTTTGTATATGATCACTCTCTCTTCTTCTGAATATGCATCATCATATGCAACGGCATCATTCGTATCATTTTCACCCATAAACAAAAATTGCTTAATTTTAAGCCATTGACTTAAATTAAACTCTTTGCCTGTTACCTGCTTAAAATCGCTAATTCCCAATGGATATTTGAGGTTGTGCTCACCCATAGATCCAATAGGTAACATTAATGTGCCGTTCAGACCACCTGCTACAACAATTTCAGTAGTTTCAGGATGTAATAGCGAGAACCGATTTGCAAACGTACCGGAGGCAGAGAACCCCGCTAGAATAATCTTCTGCTGAAGATCCAAAGAGCGTTCTGCCAAGACCCTCTTAGCATCTTCGATCATGGCTATAAGTTGAAGATCCAATCTTTCATATGGCAGTGACTCTACTTGCATAGAATCTCTATCAAGGGCATGGGTATAAACCTGCCATTGGGATTCGGGCCTAGGGAAAACTGGCATCAAAATTGGATAGGATAACTTTTTAGAAAGCCAGGGGCCAACAGCATTACCTACAATTGTCTTTTTTGCTGACTCATAATGAATGGAGAAATCATCTGAAACTTTTCCAGTATTATTTGATTCAACAATCAGGTATAACTTCTTATCCTCTGGAACTGTTTCAGGTATTTTGATTAGATATGGATACCTAAAACCTTTTTCTGGATTTGCAGGTATTTCTAGTACTTCATCAGAAAAACATGTATTTGCACATACAGAAAGTAAAAACACCAACACTATTCTTTTCATTTTGACCCTTATCGATGTGACCTAGATATCTAAAAATTAAAAAGTTGGTAGCCTAATATCCAGAGACGCAGCTATTATGTACAAACCGATTTTCAACCATCTAAATAGCCTTTACCATACCTAAGCAGCTATTATCAATTGGCAATCCTGGAGCCATTCTAAATACCATATAATTGAGACAACAGTACAGATAGCGTGCGCTTCTATCATTGTTACTTCATTTTCCTCCCTCTATTAGATAGATCACTTCTAGACAAGAAATACGACCACATGTTCCATTTTTTTGCACCATATTTTTTAGTCCTTGCACAAAGATCAATATCAGCATTTTAGAATTTATTTGAACAGTATTGACTGCCCTGAAAACAACATCTTTATACTTAATCAGAATCACATGTCACCCTATTTATAAAAAATACTTCAACTCTTATTTGAGATCATATTGAAGCAAAACTACCGATGTAGAGGAGCGAGTAGCATGTATATACCAAAAGGAATTGACACGTAAACTTAGCATGACCTCTTCGACATTGATCATAGGGCCATTAACTTTTTCAACTGAATTGGTGGTACATTCGCTACTGATATTTATTATCCATTAAATACAGCCTGATTTAACCCAAAGGCCATTGTTCAATAGCTTGTTAAGAGCACCAACACAATTGGGCTTCATAGTAGATGGTCTACCTCTATATAGGCGTCTTCTGAACCTCTAGGGACAAGAGCTAATTCAATGAAGACTTTGCCCTTATCTGAATCAAACTTCCAGTGTTCGAATTGATCTAAGTCCGTATTAGCAAATCGCCTGATAAGACAAAACATTTGCTTGAGCTCTTCTTGAGACAGCTTTTCCATATATAATCCTTATCTGTTCAGACTAACTACCGCCTTAAGAGCAATCCGGTAATATAACCTAGCAACCGATACAATTACATTTATAACAAATATTAGTAAGCAGCCCTATATAGGACTTCCATGAGAAAATCATTGGCTTATTTAATATGATCTGTTCAACGACTATGATCCTGGATACATAAATTCAGTTTTCAGTCCTCAGTAACAACCTTCATTTTGACTAAAGAAAAAATTTTTTAAATCCATATATTACCAGTATTTTTTGTATCGGTTACTCTAGATCCGCCGGGTGATTGATACCATCATAGGTTGGAATACCCTCTACTTTTAAGGGATTTATACCCTCCAAGCACCCCACGTTGAATCCAAACTCTCTCGGATTAGAACGCCTCTGGTGATGCGTATAAATACCACATTTCTCACAAAAGTAATGCATCGCCATTCTTGTATTAGACTGATAAAGTCTTAAATGCTGCTCCCCCTTTTAAGATTTTTATACCATTTAAAGATACGGAAGCAGCAACCGCTCCTCTCCTACGGCACATAGAACAATCACAGCGGCGAAGTTCTACAAATCCCTCCGGTAAGTCCAGCTCTATTTCTACAGAACCGCAGTGACATGAGGCTCTATGCTTAAGTTGGATTTTTACTCCATCAACTTCCTAGATATTTACGCTCATGGTTACTTCCTTTGGTTCATATAACACTTGGTTTAGCGACTTATGATATAGTAGACATTCCTATTTAACCATTTGTTATATGCTGATTGAATATTTGTTCCAAATTCCCTGTAGTGAAGGTCGGTTTTTGTACCACCTTTACAAATGGCAAAACTGAGAAGCCCTTCGTTTCTAGCATCGGGATAGAAACTCTTATTCCCAACAGAAAACTGTATTGTGCCTTCTTTCATCTCCAACTCAGAATTTTTCCAGTGTTCAGGGACATTAATTCTTGTTTGAATCTATCCAAAATGACCTGGAGTTAGACGCTGGTTGATTTCTCGCATCAAGCCAATATCAATCAGCTTATTCACCTGCTTTAATTCATAAATTATTTTGTCATGCTCCCACGCAGACTCTGCTCTAGCACCAAAAAACAGGAAAAAAGAACAAGCTATATGGTCCGTTTCATGTATGCTCTTAACGCTATGAAGACATATAATACTTGCAGTGTGAATGCAACGCCTTTTCGTGCCCTATTTCTGTAATTGTCATAAATGGATCTATTGACATATTTTAGAGAAGACCCCGTTGACAAGACTTGCTAGATCATTAGGTGCCAGCTCAATTTCAAGCCCTCTGCGGCCAGCACTCACATAAACCGTCGCGTAATGTTTAGCCGATGAGTCAATAATAGTTTTGAGTCTCTTTTTTTGCCCTAGCGGGCTAACGCCACCTAGCACATAGCCAGTGGATCGCTCCACGTCAGATTTAGCAGCCATTGTGGCTTTCTTTGCTCCAGCTGCTTTAGCTATGCGTTTCATATTTAGCATTGATGAAACAGGTACTATTCCTACTGCTAGCTCTTTATTATCAAGAATAACTACTAATGTTTTAAAAATCTTAGCTTCGACCACTCCCAGCTTTTCTGCAGCCTCTAACCCGTATGATTCACTCGATGAGTTATGTGTGTATTCGTACACTTTGAAGATAATTTTCGCTTTTTTAGCTGCATTAATTGCCGGGGTCATTCTACTCTCAGGCTTCCAACACTTTTTGTTTAGAGAAGGATCGACAGGTGCAAATTTTCCAATTTTACTATAGCGATCATATAAAACTTTTACTATTTATTACGTCTCGATTAACTATTTATTAATATTCCGTATCATGCCATATTAAACACCATCCCATGGTTTTATTGGAAACTATACTCCTGCTTTAAACCTATTAGGGTTTATTTGACATTTACATTTATCTGAATGTCTCACGATAATTGCCTTACTGTGCTTTTACTTGCTAGCTGACGCAAGACCAACACCAAAACACATAAATGTACCCCCACCTACCCGATTAACCATACGCCCCCCTTTTTCAGAAGAAAGCCAACCACGTGCCGACTTAGCAAGGTGTGCGTATAAGGCATGAATTATAATAACTAAGCCACTATAGGTTACAACTAGCAGGAAAAATTGACCTACAAAATTTGAATTGTAATTAACAAACTGGGGGAATATCGACATGAAAAAGAATACAGCTTTTGGATTGGTAAGCTGTAGCGTCAGGCCCTCAGCAAACTGAAGCTTTCTGTTTTTTGTACCTCCAAGGCTGGCTTCGACTTGTTTGGTCGGCGAGCGCCATAACTTTATGCCTAAATAGATTAAATAAGCAGCGCCAATATATTTCATAATACTGAAGGCCACTGCGGATGTAGCTAAGATAACACCAAGGCCAGTTGCCGAAACGCCTGCAACTATAAAGGTACCGAATGCGATTCCAAGAATGCCTCCTATCGCACCTGAAGTACCGTAACGAATGGCATTCGTGAGTGTCAGGATAACACCCGGACCTGGGCTTAAAATTGTTGCCACAGCGATTATAAAGAATAAGATATAACTTTCCATACATACTCCCTAAAGCTGGAAAGGTTCTAAAAATTATGTTTTCATTGATAACTGGCTAAAAGAGCAATGAAAAACCAGTCTGGCAGCATGCGCTTGCTATGTACATTCTTCATCAAGACTAAGCCTCATTTCCAGCAATGATGGTTTGAAACCAACTTTTTCGTACGCCCTGATAGCTGGGTCATTTTCAGAATACACATCTAGATAAAAATCGATAATACCTCGCCCCTTGCTCCAATCAATTAGTTTGTTAATTAGTTTCGCATTAACGCCTTTTCTCCTGTGGTAAGGAGATACATACATAAAACCAAGATAAGAATGCCGTTTATGCTCTAATGATTGCTTTGAATCTCTGATTTGGGCATAACCTGTACCAATAATTTCACTATCAACCTCAGCAACCAAAAGATAGGATTCAGGACATGTAATTAGTTTTTTAATATCGTAGTAGAATGCTGATTTCCTCTTCAATAAAGAGTTAAATGGTCTCTCCGCATCAATGACACACTGTTCAAGTTCCAATAATCGAGGAAAATCACTCATTTCGGCTTTTCTAATATTCAAACTCTAATTCCTATTCATTGGGTGGAGAACACATAATGCAACCCATAGCGATGAATTGTCTTTAACGGCACAGCCGCGTCAATTTTCCCGGCCAGTGAAGCAGACGGTACTACAGGAACTTCTTATCTTCTGTCCATTCCGAATAAGGCTCGTTCAACAAAGAAGAGTTGAAGTATTGAACCTGCCCAGTAACCTCTTCAGTTACCCAGGCCGGAATATCCACAACTTCAGCCTCACTGGACAATTCCACTTCTGCAATAATCAGGCCCTCATTCTTGCCATGAAATACATCCACCTCCCACAAGTGCTTGCCGTGCTGAATCTCATATCTTGTTTTAAAGATGGTATTACCTCGACATAACTCATCGATGATACACCTAGTATCTTCCATCGGAATTTCATACTCAAACTCCGAACAAGTCATCCCTCTGAGCTCACCTTTTAAGGTCAGGTACGCTACATCATCTTTGACTCTGGCTCGTACTACAGTTTTATCAGCGGTATTAACATACCCCTGAGAGATACGTACTCCACCGGTCAAATCGGAAACAATTCGATGATCAACTAGAAATTTTCTTTCTATCTCTATGGCCATTTCTATCTTCTTGCTAGCACATAAAATCTCTATGACTGCCACGTATAGCTGATACGTCCGGCTCCGACAGGTATGTAGTTGATTGACTTGTTAGCTGTTTTTGACCTACATACCGCACTTTGACTGAATAATTTATAGTAATAGTTTTCTTCGGTACCTCGCCTAGACTGAATGTAACATACGTGTGCCTATCTTTATCTGATGATCTTAAGAAGTACGTTTCTCCAGACACCTTACTAAGGCTCTTGTAGTTGCTTATTTTTTTTCCGTAACAAACCGATCGCAACTAGGCAAGCTAAACTCTATTAATCCATACTCAAATGTATTAATTGTAACTTTTTGCGAAAAAACTTATTTTCTTGGCCTACTTCTCTATATGCCCATGAGTTGCCGCTGGTGCTGCATTGGCTATCGTAATAGCGTTCACATTCAATCTTTCTAGTGATTATTTCCTGCCCTGGATATTCAAGAATCACCTCATAGTACCCTTTGAATTTTTCACTATTTCTCGGAATCTCGGCATCTATACACATTGCAGTATGAATCACAAGCATACATCCAGTTAAAAACACACCAAGTAAGAAACACAATATAAATCTCATTTTGGCACTCTGACAGCTGGCGCTCGTGTAAGTAGCACTAAATGGTGCTTAATCCATATTTTCTTCTGGATACACCGACAGAGCGTTGCTATAGTGGTCTTCCTCGATGCACTTATTATGCCTAACTAGTACATTTGTGGTATTGGAACATTCCATTTTTTGTTCTGCGGGTGAGGACCTGAGAGCTGGCATCCAGGTAATATACTTCTTCTGACAACCATTCTTCCCCCTCACCCACCATGTGCAATGTTAATTCTAGTTCATCATTCTCAAACATAATTAATTTGGGCTTTCCAGAAGACTCCCAAAATATGATCCGCTTTTCTTCAATACTAAGCACATCGAGTGGAAACTGTGCAGAACAAGAATCTTTGCTACCACCCCACTTACCTAAGAACGACTCTGGAATGCCAAGCATACCCTCAGCCATAGTAAAATTAGCGAAAATTATAAATACCACAACTAAAAAGTGTTTCATATTCACCTAAAAAGTGTAACGACGTCATTTACAGCAAACCTCACACTGCAAAATTTATAGCCTATTCGGCCCAGCTTGCTGAGCGTAAAACTAAGCTTTGTTGCCAATAGTCGGTCGCTATTGCCATCCTTGATATTCACTTTTTGGTTTTTTATCAAAAATTCGGCTAAAAACCTTGGACAAAACACCTGAAATAATATCTTCTTTATTAACGGAATCGTTTTTTCGTAATTCTTCCGCCCTATTTTCCAATTCTGCAGCTCCAGAATAATCATTGATTACTCTTGCTTCTTCTGCCTGAACTTGAAGTTCATTAGCTCTAACGTTTTTTTCAAATACATTCATGGACGTTGCACATCCAGAAATAGTTAAAATTGACAATATTAAAATAACTCTTCTCATACCTGATTCAGTAATTTGGGTACTCATAAAATACGCATTTGTTGTAGCTGGTTCGTAGCACTATTTACCTGGCCTTATTCGCCTGTTCACTATTTGGTACATTATTTAGCCACTGCTTTCATCATCGACAGAGTCCTCCAATGAACATTCGCAGGATATCCTTTTACACAAGTAGTAATATCAGTAGTGAACCTGTCAGAGAATGAGAAAAAAAATGATATTCCAGCCCAAAACCTAAGAAAATTATTGGCGCTCGCCATCTAATTTCCTCGCCTGCTTTTAATTGCTCTACGAGATCTATTATGCCAAACAAAAAAAGGACAAAGCCAGTATAAAGAATATACCTTTAGTTGCTGATTGCATACTTAATTCTTAGTGCATTAATGCTCAATGCAAGCGTTCAACATACAATATGTGCTGTGTAGACTATCTTGCCGAGTTCCGAGAGAGCTGTGTACCCTGCTTTCCTTTGTTACAACCGGAGCACTAGACTTGTACTTCCACGCTTTTTGGGTTCAGAGCCAATGCTAACTCTTGAAATATACGCTCTTCCACTTGTGAAATGCCGCCTTCAACCATCTCTTTAGGCTCTACAATTACCTTCGGTTTTCGCTTAAAGAGCCCTTTTATAGATAACTTTTTCTCGGCACTAATGATGCATCTCCACGCTGTATCAAAGTTTCCAACCAAAAGTCTTTGTGTTGTGAACGGCTCCGTTGGAGATTCAGAGATAACTTTAGAGCCAATAGATAGCTCTATTTTATTTATATAAATCTTTAACTTTACTTCCATTTCTACTCGGTTACTTAATTATAGCATTTATTCAGACATTTTACTCCGGCTGTATGCCATATTCCTCTGCCATTGGCACTGGCACAAATGAAGCAAAGTCCGAAATTTGGATAACTGTAGGAGAGCCAGAGTTATTTCCGAATATATAATAGAGTTTGATATAGAAAGTACAGCTGGCCATACTTTACATAACGGAACAAGGATACTAAGCATTTACTGGTTGTTTTTTGCCCACTGTATAGCAGCATGCAACCTGTCGCCACCCCAAAACATTTCATCTCCAACCATAAACGTTGGAGCTCCAAAAATACCTTTTTTCTTCGCTTGATCTGTGTTTTCTTTTAGCATTTGCTTTGCCAATGGAGTATTTGCACGTTTAATTTTTGTAAATGACTCTTCATCTGAAAAAGGCAAGCATTTTTTCAAGGTTTCTTCAAGTGAGATGTCAAGATCAAGCTCAAAATTAGCAGCGTATACAGAACGGATAAATTCAGGCACCCACTTTTCACCAGAAAATAAGCAAGCTATTTTTGCAGCTTTTAACCCGTTGCGAGGAAAACTGGTTGGCTTTTTATAGTTCAGGCCATCAGTTTCACATATTCTCTCTAGATCTCTCCACATATATTTGCCTTTCTCAGGATAAATATTGAAAGGAGAATCATGCCAGCCTTGATTGCTGAATATAGGCCCGAGTAAAAAAGGCTTCCACTCCAAGTGCCCACCTTGCTCGGTCACCATTTTTTCAATCTTCATAGCTACGGGGTAAGAATATGTGCTTCCAAATTCGAACCAGAAATCAATCTTCATAGTTACCCGGCTTACCAATTAAACACAATGCCCAGTACACGGGCGACCGAAGCAGGATCTGGACAATTCCGCCTGCGCTTCTTGCCGATAAGCATACTGCTCTTTGCCAAAGATATGTTGCACGATTTTAGTCGCCGCCCCCTGTTTCTACGGCACCATTAATGGGGTATAAGTCTTGGCTGGAGCTACATCACTGGTTTTATAGTTTTGAGCGCTCTCTATTGTACTAGAAAAGTATAGGACTATTAGAGCCCCAATTACCGGAATAGCCCACACGATTAACAACTGAATAAGCTTTTGAAGAGCCCGTTAATACTAATGGTTCAACTGGGTAAACAGTCATCAAGATTATTATTACAAAGCCTCTTACAACTCCCCATCTATTGAATTAAAAGACTTTTTGAACAAGAAGAGAAAACCCCTTAGCCAAGCCCAAAGCCTGAATAAGGGGTTTTATATTTGCTTTTTAGCCAAGCTGTTAAGCGATTCGCCCTGCGCGCAGCCATTCGGCCACACAGAAAGCCAGCTCCAATACCTGATCAGCATTTAAGCGGGGATCACACTGTGTGCGATAACAGCTGGCAAGGTCTGCTTCGGAAATTTTCCATGCGCCGCCGGTGCATTCAGTTACATGTTCACCGGTCATTTCCAAATGAATACCGCCGGGGTGACTGCCCTCAGCCCAATGTACTGAGAAAAAGTCCCGAATTTCACGCAGGATTTTATCGAAGTCTCGGGTTTTGTAACCATTGCCGGCTTTTACGGTGTTACCGTGCATAGGGTCTGTACTCCAGACCACAGAACGGCCCTCCCTTTGTACTGCACGTACAAGTTCTGGAAGCTTATCTCCCAGGGTGTCTGCGCCCATACGGGTAATTAACGTGAGGCGGCCAGCTTCATTCTCAGGATTGAGCTTGTCGATCAAACGCAGCAGCTCATCCGGCTGCATGCCTGGACCGACTTTTACACCAATGGGGTTGCACACTCCTGACAGGAACTCTACATGGGCTCCATCCAGCTGGCGAGTACGCTCACCAATCCACAGCATATGCGCAGAACAGTCATACCATTTGCCGGTGAGGCTGTCGGTACGGGTCAAAGCCTGCTCGTACTCCAGTAGCAGTGCTTCATGCGAGGTATAAAGCACGGTCTCACGAATTGCGGGGGTATTGTCAGAAGTAACACCACATACCGCCATAAATTCCAGGGCTTCCTGTAAACGCTCCGCCAACTGCGCGTATTTATCGCGCTGGGGATTGTTCTTGAGGAAGCTCAAATTCCAGCCGTGTACCTGGTGCAGATCAGCCAGGCCGCCCTGGGCGAAAGCGCGCAGCAGGTTGAGGGTAGCCGCGGATTGGTTATAGGCGGTAACCATGCGCTGGGGATCAGGCTGGCGAGCTTCCGCAGTAAAGTCGATACCATTGATGATATCGCCACGATAACTGGGCAGCTCAATACCATTCACAGTTTCAGTATCTGCGGAGCGCGGCTTGGCATATTGACCTGCCATCCGTGCCACTTTTACTACCGGTAGATTACCGGCGAAAGTGAGTACCACCGCCATTTGCAGTAATACTTTAAAAGTATCGCGTATGCGGTTTGCGTTGAAGTCAGCAAAAGATTCAGCACAGTCGCCGCCCTGTAACAAAAACGCCTTTCCTTCCGCTACCTGGGCCAACTGACGGCGTAGCTCGCGCGCTTCGGCTGCAAATACCAGAGGCGGATGGCCAGCAAGCTGTTTGGCTACCTGGGTAACATCATCGGTGGAGGTATATTTGGGCTGTTGGTGTGCGGTGAAGTTTCGCCAGCTCTGAGGGGTCCAGATTTGGGTGGGGGATTCAGACACTGGGGCTCCTAGCTCAACTTCCATCTTTCACTCTTACTTCTTTAGATAAATCTTAAGGGATGAGCAGTACGCTCACCCCCAAATGTGCCGAATTTACAGCACGCTGGCAACCGCCTTGCAGAAGTATTCCATATTGTTGGAGCTCAAGCCGGCAATACTGATGCGGCTGGAGTCCACCATATAGATGGAATAGTCCTTTTGCAGCTGTTGCACCTGCTCTGGACTAATGCCCAGGAAGGAGAACATGCCTTTCTGCTGGCGGATAAAACCGAAATCGCCTGCGGCTCCGGCAGCCGCCAGACCTTCTACCAAACCTGCGCGCAGCCCGTTGATGCGCTCACGCATCTCGGTAAGCTCCGCTTCCCAGTTCGCTTTCAGGCCTGCATCTGTAAGGATAGATTCCACAACCGCAGCACCGTGGGAAGGTGGCATGGAATAGTTCCCGCGAATTGCACTCAGCATCTGGCTGTGGCCTTTATCGGCACTCTCACCATTGGCATAGATCACCATGGCCAGGCCAACGCGCTCACGGTAAAGGCCGAAGTTTTTGGAGCAGGAAGCAGCTACCAGCATTTCAGGTACAGATTCCGCCATCAGGCGCAAGCCGTAGGCGTCGTCTTCCAGGCTTTCACCGAAACCCTGGTATGCCATATCAATAAACGGAGTGAAACCCTGTTTCTGGGCCATTTCCGCCAATACTTTCCACTGCTCACGGGACAGGTCCGCGCCACAGGGATTGTGGCAACAGGCATGGAACAGGACCACATCGCCTTCGCCCACGTTCTTCAGTGTCTCCACCATTTTGTCGAACTGCAAGCTGCTGGTGGCGCGATCGTAGTAGGGGTAGCTCTTGATATTCAGGCCAGCATTCCCCAACAGCGGCACGTGGTTCGCCCAAGTGGGGTCGCTCACCCATACGGTAGCTCCTTCCTTGGCGCGGTTGATCAACTCCGCCAAAGCACGCAGGGCGCCGCAACCACCGGGCGTTTGGGCAGAGCGTACGCGGCCACCTACCAGGGCGGGATGTCCGGCGCCTAGTACCAACTCCTGCATCACCGAATTGAAGCCTGGTGTACCGGCTGGGCCGATATAGGCTTTGGTTTCCTCACTTTGTAACAAGCGAGTCTCCGCTTCCTTTACCGCCTGCAAAACCGCGGTGTGGCCGGCCTCATCCTTGTAGACCCCTACCCCAAGGTCGATTTTGCTGGGGTTTTCATCCGCACGATAACTGGCCAATAGACCCAGGATGGGATCTGGCGGGAGGCTGCTTAAATGCTCAAACATCTGAAAACTCCTTTATTTATCCTATTTATTCATCGATCAAGCCGCGCTCGGACCACTCTTTAGCGCGAACCAACAGTTTTTCGATAATGCCATCCAGTTGCTCCCTCTCCTCACTGGAAAGGGAGGCGATCAAATCATTTTCGTATTGCTGCGCAAGCGGCACTATGCGCGCGTAGACTTCCCGCCCCAACTCAGACAAGTTCAACACCTGACGCCGGCGGTCTGCAGGATCTTCGCTGCGGGTGATGTAATCGTTCTTTAGCAGCGAGGAAACAGCCCGGCTGATTGCCACTTTGTCCATGGCCGTTTGCTCTACCAACTCTGCAGCAGAGAGGTCAGGAAAACGCCCGAGGATGGCCATCACCCGCCACGCGGGGATGGTGAGATGGAAGCGTGCACCATAGGCTTGTGAAATGGCGTTACTCACACGGTTTGAGAGTACTGACAGGCGGTATGGCAAGAATTTTTCCAGGCGCAACTCATCCTGCTTTACCGCCGTTTCCGGCGTATTTTGGTTATCAATCATGGCTGCTCTCACACCTGCCTGTCTGGGAATCCGGGTTGTACCAGATGCTCAATTTAACTAACATTGGTTTCAATTGTAACCACTGTACACGCAAATATTGCGCTGGGATTACTTGGAGCACCGGACAAAATTGGTCGCACAGTATAGGGTTTTTTGCGCCATCTTTGTTAACCCAATGCCGGTTAAACGCAAGAAATATGCGCGACACTGTTGCAGAAACGATCAACTTTCCACCTGCCGATAAGCGCCCTGCCCAGCATAAGCGAGGCCGCCCATGAACAAGTGGATACGCTTTCCCCGCATTGAAGGTGAAACCAGCCGCCAAGCCCATGCAGACTTTCCAGCCAATACTTTTGAAAGGGAGATGGGCAAGGAAGGTTTCTTTGGCCCCTGCACCCATTTCTACCACAGCCATCCCCCGACCGGCTGGAGCAAATTTGAGGGACCACTGCGTCCTCATGCTTTTGATGCCACTCAATTGGTCCACAAAGGCAGTAGCCCCTGGGATCAAAAGCCAATTCTACGCAACAACAACAGCCTCGTAGGCCTGTGGACCTGTAGTGACCCAATGGACCACTTGGTGCGTAATGCCGATGGAGACCTGCTGCTCTTCATACATAATGGCAGCGGAGACCTTTACTGCGATTTTGGCCACCTGAGCATTCGTGATGGAGACTACATTGTGCTGCCGCGAGGCACCATGTGGCGTCTGGCTCCCACCCTGGATGAACCTCTGGAATTGTTAATGATCGAGGCAACTGGCGGCCACTTCCAGTTGCCAGATAGGGGCGTTCTTGGCCCGAACGCGATCTTTGATCAGGCGATTCTCGATGTCCCCAAAATTGATGATGGTTTTAAAGCCCAGCAGGGAGACACTGAATGGCGCGTGATCGTAAAAGCCCGCCAGCAGCTCTCTACGATTATTTACCCCTTTAACCCATTGGACGCCAGGGGCTGGACCGGCGATAACCTTGTGGTACGAATTAATTGGCGGGATTTACGCCCACTTATGAGCCACCGCTATCATCTACCACCCTCTGCACACACTACCTTTGTTGGGCCCGGTTTTGTGGTGGCTACCTTTGTACCCCGCCCGCTGGAAAGCGATCCGGGTGCACTCAAGGTACCGTTTTTCCACAATAACGATGATTATGACGAATTGATTTTTTACCATCGCGGCAACTTTTTCAGCCGCGATAATATTCATCCGGGGATGCTTACCTTGCATCCCATGGGATTTACCCATGGACCCCACCCTAAAGCTTTCGCCGTTGGCGCCAAGCGTGCAAGGAAAGAAACCGACGAAGTCGCGGTAATGATCGATAGCCGCACACCGTGGGACATACTGCCTGACGCCCATGCGATAGAGCTGGCAGACTATGTTAATTCATGGAAAAACGAGTGACTCGAGACACGACTGAAAAGTGTTCTTAAAACCGGCAATTTATGTTGCCAAAGCAATAACAACGAAAGAAAGGAAAGAGAATGGATCTTTACGGATATTTCCGCTCCTCAGCGAGTTACCGGGTTCGTATAGGCCTGAACCTGAAAGAACTCGAGTATAACTACCACCCAGTGAACCTGTTAAAAGGTGAGCAGCTGAGTGATAGCTACCAAAGCCTCAACCCGCAGGGGTTAGTGCCCACACTTAACGAGAACGACTTTAGCCTTACCCAGTCTATGGCCATACTGGAGTGGCTGGATGAAGCTTATCCGCAACCGCCCCTCTTACCAAAGGGGCGCGAAAACCGCGCCCACATTCGCGCACTGGCTCACACTATTTCCAGTGATATTCAGCCTGTACAGAATCTGCGAATCCTCAAGTATCTGCAGGCTGAATTTAAGATTAGTGACGAGCAAAAAATACAGTGGATTCAGCACTGGATTCACTTGGGTTTCTCAGCACTGGAACAAGAGCTAGACCCCAAGCCCTTCGCAGCTGGCGATAAACCTGGACTCTTTGAATGCTGCCTATTACCACAAATCTATAGCGCCGAGCGCTTCGGTATGGAAATGAATAACTATCCGAAAATCCAGAAAATCGCCGAAGCCTGTAATGAACTACCGGCGTTTATCGACGCACGTCCGGAAAATCAGCCGGATAGCACTCTCTAGACCCGTTATGTTGTTCATAAGGGCACTTGTTAAAACCAAGCGCCCTTATGCCACTTTACCGATCGCTAAGAACAAGCGCATACCACTTCCAGCGGCTGTCGAGATAGTCATTCTCTGATAAACCCAATTCTCATTACCCATATCTATTGGCAGGCCTAGTTACCGCAAGAGGTCACCATAAATTTTTTTCCAGTTAGGATAACTCATTCATATTTCCAGCTGGTTTGGTAGTTAAATAACTTGTCACGCAGATATTTGATAAGGTATCGAGCTACAATGGAACGCTCACACCGCCTGGGGAAAAAGAGTGTTTTAGTTGGGGTTACCGCTATCAACTGACAGCATAGCCAGACCCTAACTCATTGATAATAAAGATAATGTCGTAAGGAAGTCACCTAGATGTCAGTTCCCGACAGCTGCGAAATTCACTATAAATATCTCCAAAAGCCAATTTAAAGGAGCTGTATGATCATCAGAAAACTAAGGCTTCAACGCGGGTGGTCCCAAGAGCAACTGGCCAGAATAAGCGGGCTCAACATCAGGACTATCCAGAGAATAGAGCGAGGGCAAAACCCTAGCCTTGAATCACGGAAAGCTTTAGCTGCTGTTTTTGAAATCGACTTATCAGAACTACAGGAGAGCGAAGTGAATACAGAGCAGGATATATCCGACAGAGAAAAGCGGGTTATAGAACACGTTCGCGACATTAAGGCATTCTATTCCCACGTAATCACCTATGTACTGGTGATAATTGGTTTGTTCATACTGAACCTGATTACATCGCCAGGTTACTTTTGGGTGCTATGGGCCGCACTTGGCTGGGGCATAGGTTTAATATCTCACGGCATGAGTGTATTTGAGGTATTCAGCTTATTTGGGCCCGAGTGGGAAAAAAAGCAAGTGGAAAAGAGGCTGGGGAAGAAACTCTAGCTTTCATTAAAAATACGCTTAAAAAGCCGGAAATTGTGAGGAACTCAGTAAAAGTTCAGATATATTCTTTACAGCTTCCCGGCGTCATATGTTCTTCACAAGTTGTTCATATAATCCAACTTTAACTACCTCTTTCCATAGCAATAAAAAACATTCAACATAAGCGGACACCCCAATGTCGAAGCCCTTCTTCAGCAAACTTATTTTGTCAGCTACGACACTGTTAAGCTCTACAGCTTTTGCTAGCACAATACTGGCCGTAGCAGACCCAGTACAATCCAGCCATCGCATTGATCAGATTTACTACCTGCAACCCCACAATAGTTATGAGCGCTTAGCCAGTGGGGAAACACTAACTGACTGGCTGGATAAGGGCTTCCGCTCCCTGGAGCTGGATGTAGTTGATCACGGCCCATGGCAAGGCAGCAGCCACGGCCCCTATGTCGCCCATGGTCAGAGTGATATCGGCAATCATATGTGTAAAAGTAACGGCGGAGATGATCGTCTGGAAAACTGCCTGGACGACATTAAGGCATGGCTTGCCAACAATGAGCTTGATGCCCCACTGATGCTGTATATTGACATGAAGCCGAATAGCAATTGGTTTGCAGCATGGTATGCGGATGAAATTTATCTGCTGGATCAATATATCAAACAAGAGTTGGGGGGTCTTCAGTTCAGCTACCAGGATATGGTCAATCACCTTAAACAAAGCTCAACTTCAACGAATTATCGCAGCACATTAAAGAGTATCGGCTGGCCTACTATCAGCGAGCTTTTCACTAATGGTAAAAAAGTTCTGGTAATTTTCACTGGGGGGCAATCGGGTAATGTCAATGGTCGTATGGAATCGGCGCTGGATAACTACCCTCTACATGCCTTCCTCTGCCCTGATGTAGATACTGCCGATCCTGAAGAGTTTTCTGGCAATATAGACTCCATGGATTCCAGCAGCTCCCAGAAGATATTTTGCGGTAATGTAAAAGCCGGCGATCATTACCAAATAACAGCCAATGAAGCGGCGAACAGTAAACAATTGATGCATTTGTGGAGCAGCTCTGGCGATTTCAGCAATACAGATTTTGGCTATTCCTATATCGCGGTTGCACACGGCGCTACCGCTATTGGCATGGATCCAAATACCGTCAATGACACGCCGAGCTATACCAGCCAAGCCATACCCTTTGTCGGTGTGCGAAGAAGCCTACCTGGATATTTTCGCATCCAGTCCATTCAAAACCCAAATCTCTGTATGAATGTTTCTCAAGGCTATGGCAATGGCTCCAACCTGACTTTGGCCAACTGCAACTCTAGCAACGAACAACAGTTTGTCTACACCGCTGAGGGGCAATTAAGACCTAAAGGCAACAATAAATACTGTGCCGATTACAACTCAGGCTCTGCCGACAATGGTGACAAAATGCACCTCTGGGATTGCGATGGTGGAAACTCAGAAAAATGGCAGGTACAGGAAAACGGGATTATTCAAAATCGCGACAAAGACTGGCAATACTGCATTGATACACCAGGGGCAAGTGCCGACAATGGAGAACAACTTCAAATTTATAAGTGCAACAGCAGTGACACTGGACAGAAATTTTCCCTGAATGCTGTAAATGAATGGAAACAAACAAGCTTTTAAGTGTTGCTTTTTATTCGGACTCTCAGGAGTCAAGAATAAAGTAGAGTATTGTTGCAGTTAGCAAAGGCATCGGTCTTAAGATTGACCAAAGACCGACAGCCTTACAGTATAACTGCCTGTTAACCTGGGTATGCAGAAATCTTTTAACATACCCAGTTAAATCAGTAGTCAGTTCAGTTCGCCGGCCTCGCACTGCCTCCAGTCACCGAAGGTGCCGTCATCTGCGGCTATCCAGGTTTCATAGGTAACGGTAGTTATATAATGGAGTAACGAATGGGAAATTATTGAAAGACTAATGCATAAAGTACATGACATCTCGGCATTATTAGTTAGTAGACTCTTACTACATAACCCAACTTATCATCTTGACTTACATCAACTTTCATCTCGTTTTTGCATGAAATAATTCCGCTAACAATACATCAATAATATTCATCATACCGACCCGAGAAATTGGTGGGCACCAATATCATATATAGATATAGTGCTTAAAAGGATCAAACAATGGGATAGAAATGTACGAGGTAGTATTGTTTTTGCATTTGCTAGGTGCAACTGTTTGGACTGGAGGGCATCTGGTGCTCGCATGCACAATCCTCCCTTCAGCCGTAAGAAGTCAGGATATAGAATTTATCTCAAGGTTCGAAAGCAGCTATGAGAAAATTGGTATTCCTGCGCTTCTTATACAGATTCTTTCCGGTATCTATCTAGCCTTTAGCCTCTTACCCGATATATCCCAGTGGTTTAACTTCTCAAATCCGGTTTCGAGGCTTATTTCATATAAGCTAATCATATTGGGCCTTACATTCCTCCTTGCTATTGACGCAAGGCTCAGGATTATTCCGAACCTGTCCACCAGAAACCTGAAGGCTCTCGCTTATCATATAATTCCAGTAACACTTCTCTCCGTTCTATTTGTATATGTAGGAATTTCCTTCAGAACAGGCTGGCTATATTAAAATGAATTCTACACTATCATTTATTGGCTCAACCAACTGACCAGCTACTCTGCATAAATACAGCTAATCACCTACTTATTAGGCTTCTACAAAATAAAACTCCAGTTAGGTAAAGAGGGCTGCTTAACAGCAACCCTCAAACCCAATCAATTAAACATACAAATAATGGATTTTAGATCAATTGAAATCAACGAAACGGATTAAAAAACTTCTTCCAAATGCTTTAAAAATGGTACCACGGTCTGATCTCTAACTTCTGGGTACATATCTCGATCGATAGTAATATGGTCCAAATTGACCCAACTTTGAGCATACCAACCTAGATTGATATCTTCTGCTGTATAGACAAAAGAGTGCACCCCTGTAAATTCAATAACTTCATCACCGCCTGCCAGTTGACGGATATATAAATTGTCTTTATAGGGGAACTGAGCATTGAGATCAGTATAGTAGCTCAAATAAGTTGAGTTTTCCGGGTTACGGAAAAAAGAAGAAGTTACTCCCATTTCATTCTGATCCCATTTACAGACTCCATCAAAACTATGAACAATGGTTCGAATGTTACGAAAGTCCGGATCATTACGCAGAGCCTTTGCCAAGCGCATTGCTAAACAACCACCTCTGGATGACCCCGCCAAGTAGATGCTTTCAAGATTGGAAGCATAAGCTTTGGACTTTAACCAATTAAGGTAGGCACTTTCTATACGAGATTTCTCACCACTACTCACCAAATAGTTAAATTGTGCATCAAAAGCTACGGCAAAGAAGGTATCATCTTCTGGAAAATGCTCTGAATCTAGAACCTGCCGGGCAAGGGAGCGGCCATCTATGTTTCGGGAACAGGATTTTTCTGAGATACCACAGTTTCTTTTGTAGTTATCCCCCTGCCCTGTTACTGCACTTTCAGAACCGTATCCCGGAGGCTGTTGTCCTGCTGCAATAAATACCAAGTTCCGCACATCTTCTCGCGCTGGCTGCCTCAACCTTGCAATCTGAGTGTATAGCTGATGAGTATTACTGACACCTTCTTGCTCCCAAGCAAGATACTCAGTTTGAGTATCCTGCCGGGTGCACCAAAAATTATGACAATAGCGGACACGCTCCAAGTTCACCGATAAATCTGATTTAGGCTCAAACGCCTTTGCTTGAAAAGCTCCAAAAAGAATCACCCAATGAGCTAAAAACCTTATTATTTGATTATTCATTTTTCACCATTTTCAACATGATCATTCTTATATTTAGAAGGTAAAACCTCCTATCCAATCAAATAAATCAACCCCTTATCTGACCGCGCATGATTTTAACAGCCAAAATGCCACCAAACAGAGAAATCAATAAAAAAATAAATCTTAAATTTTCAAATAAACAAAGACCAACTCCAAAACGAAAAAAACACAACAAGAAACAAGTAAGTAACAAATTGATAAGCAGCCATCAGCAATTGCCACTACTTAAAGCGCTCTTAAATTAGTCAAAATATTTATAAAAATTATCGATTTTTATAGGAAAACATGGTCACCAGCCAACCCTCAAGAAAATCGACCATCATGTAAATAATTATATTTTTAAGTGTTGACTTATTTTTTTCCCAATCTTCAAGAAGAGAGTAAAAGCAGCGGACTGCGCTCCGATAGGTATCGTCGCGCGGCTTTCTGACCTTAATTACAATGGTAACATGCAACACGAACATCTTAATTGATAGCAAGGTAGTGTAATGGGTGTCAACTCGTACATCATTATTGAAAATTGAATCTAGTTGCACTATGCCCAAGTAATCCCAGCTGGCAGCTCATAGCAACTATATTCCAAGTGTATCACTCTGCGGCGCTTAGGACATAAAGCTCTATCTGAGGCGTGAAGAATATGAGGATACATAATTAATGCAGAACCGGATTTTACCTCACAAGCAATCGGATTATGCAGTTTAACATATTTATATATTTCATCTTGCTGAAAAATCCCATATTGATGACTGCCAGGAATAAGCTTCAAGCAGCCATTACTGGCATCAGTATCATCCAGATGAATACGGATCGTAATCATTTGTTCAAGAACATGTAGAGGAGGCTGCACATGGTGAGCTCCATCCTTAACACTCCAAGGGCCCCATCCAGACTTAGTAAATTTTGAAGAGACCGCTACAGTCTTATCCTGATGCCAAGTGACAAGCCAGTTACACTTCTCATGCTTATCAAACAGGATACTCCTTACCAATCGAGGACGCTGAATTAAGTATTTCTGCGCTAAATTTACAATCAAGTCCGATGTAGCCAAGGCCGCTATAGAGCTATACTTTTTCTCTACATTGCGTATGCCTCCAGTTCCCCTAGCAAGCTTTAAATCTTCAAACTCATTTTGAAGAACCTCAAGCTGGCTTTTCGGAAGAATGTCATTAATTAAAGAATACCCTTTTTCCAAACCGATCATTATTTAACAACCCAAAAACGAGACTGGATTTTATGTACTTTTCACCCAACGGGCGAGTAAAAAGTTATCGATCAGAAAGTGCTTCCTTGCTGGAATTTCTATTTCCAGAAACTTTCATATAGGTTTCCCCCATTTTCGCATAGACACTACCCATATTTTGTGGTTTAGACTTTTAAGTTCTTCTTTTTTCAACCCCTTATGCATGAGGAATTGTTCCACATTTCATATTACCTACCAAGCAACCCACCCCTTAGTAGTATGTGGTACTGACACTGCTGCATTCGAAGCACCAATGTAACTTCCTCTAGGTCAAGGCGAACAAAAAGGTGCTCTATGTCACACTTTTAACGTGGAATCCGTGCTAAATTCAGCCCATTCAAGTCGAGGTCAGCTTGATTGATTGCCGATCCGTTTTACGGTGGCTTTCGCGCTGTATGGTAGTAACAATCCAATCTTTATTGATATGTGCCAGATAAGACTCAATACCCATCAGCAGACAATAAGCAGTGTGCCCTCCACAACAAGAAGTAAATATTTACTTACAAATTACACCTTAATGTAAAAGTAAGAATGTGACGTTATGGTGAGAAATCCCAGAAATTTATCGTCACTAGAATTAGGTAGTAGGACTATTTTTATACAGTTAAAGGTTGCGGGTTAAGTTTTGTAAATTTCTCGGTGTGCTCTCTGTTGGCAAATGCCCACACCGACCTAAATTAATTTCTGGCTTGGCACAAGCCACCTGTGAAAAAGTTGAAGCTGTTAAGGGATGGTATAAAAAATCTACCAGAGATGAATATACGGATGAAACCATAACTACGTAAATCCTCTTGCTGAATGAAGTTAGCATTCAGCCAAGTGCTCCAATACCAAGAGCATGGAGAGGAGAAAAAGAGAGCTCTAGTAGTAGAAAATATTTGCGTAATGATATCCAGGTTTCTGCGAAAAAATGAACATGTATCTCCTGCCATCGCGAGATCACTGTTCTCACATTGAGCTTTCGTGATTTTTCGACTCAATGTATTAGCTGGCCTACGGATAAGACTTCAGCCGAGGGCCTGGCTACAAGAGATTTAATAGCTGACTTTTTCCACAACGAAGAGATTTATTTAGATGAGCACTGACAAAAGCAATGACTCCACACCTTTTCTAGCAGGCATGAGCGCTGGTGAGCAGCAATCATCTCTCTCGAATTCAGGCGCCAAATCAGTGCTTGGTGAGGGTATCAATTTTCGCGGTGAGTTGATCGGCACCGAAGATCTACATGTAGAAGGCACTGTAGACGGTACTGTAATTATGGTTGGCCACAACCTTTCTGTTGGTACCGGCGGCGCAGTGACTGCAAATATCCACGCGAAAAATATTGTTGTTGAAGGCACACTGGATGGCGACGCACTTGCCGATGAATTAATTGAAATCCGAAATACTGCTCAGGTAAATGGCAACCTGATTGCCCCTCGGATCAAACTCGACGACGGTGGTAAGTTCCGCGGCTCTATGGATATGGTAGATACCGACTCCGAAATGAAAGAACGTCACAAGGAATTCTCAGACCGATTGGTGCACCCAGACCTGCCGGCAACTGAAGATAAGCCTGCAAATCGTTCCCAGAACAATTCCTCCTACACTTCTAGCAGCTCAACCGCGAGTGATTCATCCCGTCTATCCGATACCAGCGACTATCTGTTCGGTACCAAGGAAACTGAAGAGGAAACAGAGGAGAGCTGAGTTAACTTCCTCAGTTGATCCTCCATACGAGCCCCGGCTATTGCCGGGGCTCTAGCTTTTGGTGTGAAAGTATGTTGCAGCATCATTCGTTTGGTATTGCCGCCTTGGTGGACGAGGTGATTCAACCAGGTGGTAAAGTATTGGATTTAGGGTGTCTCTCATTTGGCACTACACAAACCTTTTTGGAACTATCCTGCCAGACATTTATTGAGGATTTACGTAGCCTGCTGCTTGAGATCCACTCATTTGACCAGCAGACACGAACCACAAGGTTAACTAAACACCTGACTAGAAAGCCGCAACGGATAAAACTTGATGTCGTGCTCTGCTGGGACCTTTTCAACTTTATGGAACCCGAGCTTATTGCACAATTAATTGAGGAAATCCGACCTCACTTAAAAGCTGGCACCATCTTCCATACTATGCTGTACACCGGCACAATGCCTAAAGCACCCGCTGACTTTAAGCGTTTGTCCGGCTTCACTTTTAACTCAGAGCCCCTAGCACTGCCGGAGCCATTACCCTCATATCGATACTCGTCGCTCAACCTGATGAAAACCATGGGTAACTTTTCTCTGCGCTCCTCTCTCCTGCATAGAAAAGGCATGCGTAAAGATCTTATCGAGCTGATGTTTGAATACGGTAATGTAAAGTCACAAAACGCTGTACGTGCGGGGGGAACCTCAGCAGCAATCTCCGCCTTTAGACAAACAAGCCTTACCGAACTCCCTTTGACAGCTCTTGATCAAGCATTAATGCACACCAAGCGCTCTCCCGTCAGTAAAGCTCTGGACGTAGGGAAGAAAGCCGGAAGGAATATGCAGCACCTCCAGCGTGAGGTGGGTGAACTGTTTATTTCAGATCTCTATTCCGCAATTCTCTGGCAATGTAGCCGCAAGGTATCCTTTAATAGCGCGGTACAGGCGGCATTACGACAGGCCACCCTACCTGAAAACCTGGATTGTATTTTGCTCTGGGATCTCCTGAATTTCTTTTCCACTGAACAAATTCAGTTAATCACACATACGCTATATCAGTATCTCAGCAATAACGGTGTGATGCATTTTCTGTTGTTCAAGCAAGAGCAACTTCCAGTTAATTGTGGTGTTTTCGAGATTCAGCCATCAGGCCTTGTTGGAACCTATATCCAACCAGCTGGAAATAAGCAGACAAAGTTCCGCACTATTACCGATGTAGTGAAAGCTCTACCACAAATGAAAGTTCTAAGTCAGGGCACAGGGAGAATACCCAACGGGCCCTTTTATCACGAAATAACAATGCAGAAAGTTGTAAAGGATCAATAATGACCCAGTTTTTCTACCACTGGTTGACTAAGTTATCTCCTGAGCAGGTAACAGACACCTTTCTTATAGTTATGCTTGCCCTTGGCACTATAGCCTTGATCCTTTACCCATTTGGCAAGTTTCCACGCTTCGTAAAAGAAACTCCATCTCTACTGACCGCTCTTGGTATTCTGGGCACCTTTATCGGTATTATTCTTGGTATCTATGGTTTTGACCTTGCTGATATCGACACCTCGATTTCAGAACTTATGCAAGGTCTGGAAACCGCCTTTATGACAAGTATCTTAGGCCTTTTCCTGTCGCTGGTCTTGCGCACTATTTTCCAAATATTTAGCAAAGATCAGCCAGCCAGAGCCACTGCAGATGATATTTTACAAGCGATCAATGACCAGCGACAGGATTTGACAAAGTTTCAACACAGTATTAGCGAAGAGGTTTTACAGTCACTAACTTCAGTTGTGGAGAAGTTTAATCAGGGACTGAACGCACAAATGGGTGATAATCTGCAGCAGTTTACTCAACAGCTGGAGGCTGTATCCCCTGCCCTGCAAGCATTAATCGATCAGCATGAGCAACACGCCGAGCTTGCTGCGATCTACCGTGAGCAAACCACATCCCTACTGATTGAGATTAACGGTGCACAAGAGAACCTTTTGCAGCTGCACCAACGTATTACTGAATTACCGGAGATCTTTAACGTTATTCCTTCGCTGGTTGAACAGCAGCGCACTCACTCCGAGCAAATCTCTGTCATGCTTAATGAACAGCAGGCATCCATTGAAGTACTGCAGCAATCTATTCCAGATATCGCACCTAAGTTTGAGTCTATTACCCAAGGAATAGAAAAAGCGAATCAGCAGTTAGGCACTCAAGTTCAACACCTAATCTCCCTGAGTGAAACCCAGGCTAAGGTTTTTGAGCAGAGGACGAATAAGGTCGTTGCTCTCGCCGATGTCCTTACTAGTATCGACCCAAAACATTTTTCCAACATTATACAAGAGACTGCAAACAGCCATCGTGAATCAATGGTTGAACTCGCACAACTTATCGCCAAGACTCACCAACAGATGATTACTGAGTTATCCCAGGTGATCACTCGTGATTTGACCAATGCAGACGTAAGCATCAAACGTCAGTATGAGCTACTGGATCAACGCTTACATAGCGAAGTCGAGAGTGTAATGGCTGCGATGGGTGATGCGCTAGGCACCCTGAGTGGTGAGTTCTCAAGGGATTTCCGCCAGTTAATCCAGCAAATGAAACGTATCGACAGTCAAGTGAAGCAGGTCGTCGGAGAGGAGCATGTTTGAGAGTGCCCACTCCAACAGCGAATCCAGCGAGAGCCAGTGGATCAGCCTATCCGATATGATGGCAGGCCTGATGATGGTATTTCTCTGTATTGCTGTCTTCGTAATGCGCTCCTTAATAGATGAACGCGCTAAGATTCGAGAGCTTGCAGAGTCTTATCGCGATACTCAACTTGCAATCTACCAAACCCTGCAACAGGAGTTTGCTAACGACCTGGATCACTGGGGAGCCTCCCTGGATAAGCAAACCCTCGCCATTTCATTTAATAATAGTGATGCCCTGTTTAAAGCGGGGGATTTCACTCTGAGTGACAATGCCCGAGAGATTATGTCCTCATTTGTACCCAGGTATATTGCTGCCCTGACTCCATATATGGACTCTATTGCCGCAATCCAAATAGAGGGACACACAAGCTCTGAGTGGGGTGAACAATCTGAACCAGAAGAAGGTTACTTTCATAATTTGCGTCTGTCACAGCAGCGATCAAGAGCGGTGATGCAGTATGCCCACTCGCTGCTACCACCGACTCAAGCGGTACTAGTCCGCGCAAAAGTTGCGGCCGTAGGCTATTCCTCTGCTCGGCCTGTACTCAATGCTAGTGGTATAGAAGATCCGGATCGCTCTCGCAGAGTGGCATTCCGGGTAGTACGTGACTCTGAAAGCCATATCCTGCAAATTCTTGAGGAAGCTTTGTGAAGCCAACCAACCTCCAGCCTATTCATAAACACCAAACACAAGAGCCGCGGCACGGCTTCACGCCTATGAAAGCTACATCATGTCAACCGGAGAGTAGCGATCACGGAATTCCCGCCGACAGTCCCCTATTGAAAGTACCGACGAATACTCCAAGTCGGAACAGTTTGGCAGAAGCTATCAGCTCTGGTATTCAGCTGGACTACTCAGACCTGGATAGCCTCACCTGTGGCTGGCGCTACCGTAACATTCCGGTATTTGTATTTGGCCTTGAAGAAAGCCCTTCTACCCAGGGGCATTCTTTTGGGCAAATCCATATAACCCCTAAATGCCCATCGCTAAGCAATTACCAAGGTTCACTTTGGGCGAGTAGCGACTACACTGCTGCACAAAAAGTTTTTCCACAAGATGAACTAAAGCCCTGCACCCACTGCCTGCGCCACCTCTATAGCCTGGATATTCCTGAACTTGTGCGTAAGGACCGTTTTGGAACTGTTACCGATATCGACTGGTTAATCTTTGCAAGATACTTTGCCAGCTCCATTTTCGATCAATATCCCCTCTACTGGCGAAACGGCGAACGTCCACAGAAAGTAAATTCACTCTTTAATGCTGACAACCCAAAGTATGCTTGTTCAATATGTCAGTGCCATATAAAAGCCAGCGGCTGGGCACTAAATCCAGAGTTGGCTGAACGCAGTGGTCTACCCAAAGAGATCTGTCTGCTATGTGCAGAGCGACGCGCACGTGCAGTAATAATAGCATCTCCACAAGCGGCTCTCCGAGCAGCGACACTACGCTACGAATCCCTTACGAAACAGCTAGGCAGTGAACCCCAGGCTTCATGGGCGATTGCCGAGCAGGTAGTCCCTGCTTCCTGGCTGCCTCTTGTACAGAAACTAAAAACCCTGATGGGGCCACCCAAAGTCTTTCAAGTAATTGCCCCACGAGTACTGGCCGTTTTATGCTGGCCCAGCATGGGACGTGCGATCATCGCTGATAACACCAAGGAAGCCAAGCTCCCCCAAAAATATTCGGTATGGCGGAAAGCTCAAATTGAACGTGAATTGGGGCTTGGCTAAGCGTTGTTGATATTAAGAAATTGTTCGGAGTTACACTAGTATTACCTAAAAATAATTGACTAGAGGGCAATTGGAATACATCCCTTATCGGCCCAATCAATAGAATTTCTGTCCGAAAGTGACATCCACTTTCGGACGCTAATCAAAACATATAAATTTGACGTTAAAAGTAGCCATTAAAAAAATCAATTAACAAGAATTAGTCCGCACACTATAGTCTACTAATTCAGAGGCGGACTTCCCACCGCTATTCCCCTGTTCAACTTTCCCACATTAAAGCCATTGCACTTGGGCCCATCAGGATAAAGCCTTAGTTTTTGCCCTTGAATGTGAGTGCGGCCATTATATGTATGTGAGCTACCATCAACGGTATCCCTGATTACTGTACCACGAAAACTTTGATACCATTTCCCTGTATAAAATGGATCTTGATTGTTTTTTGCGCGTAGTGCGTAAATTTTTGAAGAGATACCAAATTGGATTTTTGTCACCCTTAGGTCAACATTGTTTTTTCCAGCTCTTCCTTAAATTACTCCATGTAGTTACTGGTAGGTGGGTAATGACCACTAAAATTGTTAATTAGTTCTACTCTCCCATTTGCCACAGATATATGTCCTGCCGCAGCAACTGGTTGCCCAGACAAAAATGCCGAATGATTCTGAATGTCACCGACTTTATTACCGCAAAAGATACGTCCATTTTTATCCATAACAAACACCCAGGAGCCGCCAGGATTAGTATTCAGCAGTGTTGCCACGTCAATATAGCAATCCATTTTAAATATCGGCTCGATAATTTACGCGTTCCTCTTCCTATATATAAGGCACAAAGACACCGCTATTAAAGTTTTTGGTTGCTAATCTGGTATTTCTATAGTTCGGTACAATATCCAAATGGATATTATTAATGCGATAAAATTACACTGGCACTGGATGTTTCCAGTCGAGTAGTACAAAATTGGATCAATGCTTATAAAGCAGAGGACTTTAAAGCATTGGCCTCTAGAAAGCGCGGCTACCCGGAAGGTACGAACCGCAGGCTAACGGTAGAGAAAGAAAGCTTCAAAACAAATCTCAGATGAGCAGCCAGATCAGCTCAAGCTTGACTATATCCTGTGGGCACGCAAGGCAGTCATGGAGTTAATCGAACCTGAATGCGATTTGAAGATGCCAATTCGCACCGTCGGTGATTATCTGAAACGCCGAGGCTTTACGCCATAGAAGCCTGCCAAACGGGCCTATGAACAAAACCCGAAAGCCGTTAAAAATGGATGGAGGAAGATTACCCAGGCATTAAACAGCAAGACGCAGAGATTTACTGGGGTGATGAAACAGGCATTCGCAGCGATTGCCAGCATGAGCATGGCGATGCACCAAAAGGAAAAAATTCCATTGTGAAGCTGAATGCCACGCTTACTTCACTCAATATGATATCCGCGATTTCAAACCAAGGAACAGTGCGTTTTCAAATTTACAAAGGAAGTATGAATGCCGATAGGCTGATTGACTTTCTCAAGCGATTAACCAAAAAATCGGAACTTAAAGTTTATCTCATCCTGGACAATCTTAGGGTCCACCATGCACGAGTCATTAATGCTTGACTGGCAGAGCACGGGGATGAGAAAGAAATCTATTATTTACTATCATATTCACCTGAACTGAATCCAGATGAGTATTTGAATTGTAACCTTAAAGGGGGGCATTCACAGTAGTATGCCAGCCCGACTCATGGAGAAACTGAAAAGCAAAGTACTTTCTCATATGAGAATGTTACAAAAAAGCCCGCGTGTGTAGCAGCCTATTTCCGACATAAATCAATTAAGTACGCGGCATAATTAAACGATTTATCCGCCGGATTAACAATAAGAAAAGTAATCGAGGCCCTCAAACGAAGTCAGCAAAGGCTTTAAGGGCCCGCTCAATTACGTTAACTAAAGACATGTTAGATTCTTAAAGTTAATTGTCGCCTACTATATTGCCATAACGCCAACAAGCCCACAAAAATGACTAATTCTTTCAACAAAGGATACAACAAACCTTAAAGCCAACAACATAAAATCAATAAACATTTTATAATACCAAAGATGTTTAATTTAATTAGACATCGAAAGCTTACATTAAAAGTTGTAGATATTTTCCAAGGAAATGGATAAATCAGCCAGGCTATTTTCAGTTTAAAATATAGAAATCCCGCTGAACTTCTCAATTTCTTGCCACACTTTTCAACTCACACACCCACCAATTTTCGGAATAAACTTGGATTAATTGATGAATAACATAGTCAAAACAACCACCCTCTCTACCTTATTATTGACTAACTTTATTGTTTCCCTATCTGTTTCCGCGGGAGAGTTCACACTTGATTCTAACGATTGGCGTATCCGTGCGCTTAAGATTCAAAACGATATAGATCTCGATGTACCGCTAAGAGAAGGTTTCAGACTGGGAACACACAACTCCTTTAACGCTGAGGAGTATGCCAATGCATTCCGCTATGTAGATCCAAATCAAAAGCTGTCCTTGAACGATCAACTAGAAGCAGGCGTTCGCAGAATCAACTTCGATGTGCATGAATTTTTTAGCTTCAGCACCTGGAAAACTGAACTCCTGCTTTGCCATGGCACATCCAATCATTGGGGATGCAGTTCATTTGATCGCAGGTTAATTCAAGGGCTCAATGAAGTGAAAAGTTGGCTTGACAAAAATCCAGATCAAGTCATAGAGATAAAAATTCAAGATGAAATGGATGGAGAGCACAATGAATTTATAGCACGAGTGGAAGAGTCTATGGGAGAGCTGGTCTATCGCCCAAACGGGGGCTGTAGTAAGGTGCCAGCAGACCTTACCGATAGAGATATTTTAAATGCAGGCAAGCAAGTTTATTTTACTGGGAATTCCGCCTGTAATGATGATAATTATCAAAGCCTGGTGTTCAAGAATCACGAAGGTGGACTTTCTTACGATCGCAATGAGGTTCTCAATGGTGTCTGCCCGGAAAACCCAGAGAGTGGCATAATGTCAGTTTCAGAGGATCGGACAAATTTATCCGGGGGCAGCGATGATAAGACCACTAATGCCAGCGAATTATTGATACTTATGGAATGTGGCCTAAATTCTACCGGACTGGATATGTTGGGCTATACAAATTCGGACAGAATCGCAGCAGCTGTATGGAGCTGGGATGTCAATGAGCCGAACAATGCTGGCAGTACAAGCAATGAAGACTGCGCACTATCCAGAGCCAACGGCCGCTTCAACGATTTGAATTGCACTCAGATAAAATCCTTTGCTTGTGAAAATGCCCAAGGTGACTGGTATATCACTAGCTCACAGGGAATCTGGAGTGAAGGTATGACCATCTGTCACGCAGAGACCAATGGCGTATATCAATTCTCTGTACCCACCAGTCCTTATAAAAATACAAAGTTAATACAAGCAAAAGAATCTGTATCAGTAGATCAAGTCTGGTTGCATTACTCTGATATTGTTGTGGAAGGAAAATGGGAGGCAAGTCATCCATAACCTAAAGAGCCTATCATTAGATATTGATAGCTGATCTGACAGCCCGGCTGGATAGTTTTGACCATCCGGCCACCAAAAAACCACTGAGATTATTACTCGAATTACAACCAAAAGAATGGCTAAATAGATCCATTATTAAAGCCACTAAAACAACTTGAAAACTCTACAATATATAGAAATAAAAAAGCTATAAGTACCCTTCATTCAAGATAGAATTATTTAATTCCTCAAACATGTACCCATGCAGAGACAAATTTTATTTTTTATATCCTGTCGATAATATTTAGTTGATGATCAATCACTTTTACATATACCCTACTAGGTGTTCTAAAGGTACAAATCAATTCTGGACAGCCATCAAAAGAAAATGGCAATAACCTCAGTAAATATTGGTACTCTTGGCTTCGAATTAAAATAGATAAAAGTTTTGACTAGTCTGATGCTAATTCAATTGGGTGGGCATGGATTAAGCATAGGGTGGCCGACATCAACGATGAGCTTCACTGGGGAATTGGCTTATAGGTGGCTGGTGAGAGGGAAAGAGGGAATACACTGCGTTCAGGATCGTATGAGGCATGGATACCGATTTCAAGCTTAAAAGAGTGTATTCACAGCGCTTCTCAAGTGCAGTGTACTCTTACTCTCTGACCCAGTAGTACGCCGCCAGCTTCTGTGAAGTATCTCAAGGAAAAATCAGATAAAGAACAATATAGGAGGCTATTTAATGTACTTTTCGCTCAGAGAATATAAATAACCAACCTCTACCAATAAAAGCTACTGATTTAGCCACTTACATTCTAACTTTTCATTCTCAGTAAAAGTCTCACTTGAATAGAAACTTAAACCGCGATTGAACTGGTATCCAGCCTTTACACCAGTGGCACGGTCAGATGGTTCATTTAGATGGTTAAACGTCACTATACACTCCAGCACAACCATTTGATTTTTTATGGAGCGTGAAAACTCCATTGATGCAATCAACACAGGCTGATTGAGCTGGTCACCAAAGTTAGCGGATCTGTTAACCCTGGTTAATACCTGCCTGGAATCTCCACTGGCCAGTAACTTCAAATCAAAAGCAGCCTTAGTTCCATAACAATCAAGTTTTTTATTAATAAATCTATCAGGCATTCTCAACAGCGTTGCAGCTTCCGGACATTCATCATCAAGCCCACTCGAAAACCTCATAGATCCTTTAACGTTTCTCTCCCATGCCTCTTCCGCGGCTCTATCAAGTGGCCTGCGGACACACCCAAACTGCCCAGCTGCCATTGATTAACTCTTACCTCTTTCGAAACCCTTTCCGTAGGCGAGCTAATATGGGAAGCTCTGTTTTTTGTCGATACATTTAAAAAAGTAGTAGAGTAAAGAGGTTCGATCGGGAAGCACTACAGACAATCATGAATGTGATCTAGAGGGAGGGTGATGAAGCTTACCCTGTTAAGGCGCTCTAAGAGACACTCGGCATTACCCGCTCAAACTTCTACAATTCCCTTGGAGCACGTGAGGAGTTATTCCTTGAAATATTGAATATGTATTTTGTGTAGCCCCCAGACTTTGTACTGTATAAAAGTGAACCGGAAGAGGAGATACTGAAAGAAATATTCATGATCCACCGCAATGTTTGTTTAGCTAGGGCAAGTACCCCATATCATTGCGGTAGCCTTGCTGCTAATAACATTGCCGGGCTTGTTGGGAGGGACGAAAAAGTCAGCCCGACACTCTCCAGAGCTCCAGAGACAACTCTTAAGCACTTCGAACAATTGCTAACTCTTTCAGAAGAAAAAAGGGAATTCGATTGTGAGGATATACACTTTACTGCGCTTGCCTTAAAGAGTGTGTTACTCGGAATAAATCTGCTTTCCAAAGTAATTTATGATGAGGGGGACTAAATATCTACAGGCCCACATTTACATTTGAGGAAAATATCCACCGGCACCGTGGTGGCAGGTTAGACGTTAACCCAGTATCAGAGCACCGTGTCGAGCATAGCGCTGTCCATGGCTATACAAAAAAGAGAGAAGAAATTAAAAGCATACCCTCTACAGTACGAAGTCACTATTTAAAAGTGTTCCAATTAGCGGAGGAGCAAAATTTTATCTGCCCCCAATTGGTAGTGGGGGCAGGCCGATAATCCCTATTTATTACTATTAGGAATTAATCAGCGACGTGCAGCAAAAATACCGCCAGCCATCACCACTAGCGAGGAGAGCATTCCAACGCCAACCAGACTGTAAAGGCTGATGGACTGGCGCGCTGCTTCACTCAATACTTCACCAAATGGAAATTGCCAGGCCACGATTCCTGAGGCTGCCAACACAGCGATGTATTGGGATCGGCTGGCACGGCGCTCACTATCCTTTGAAGGCGCAGGCAGTTTTGCCATCACGCTTTCACAGAAGCCATCGTCGTCCAGGTAGGGCTCATCGAACTGCAGCTGTTCGCTTAGCCAGGCATCGAACTGTGGATCTTTGCCCTCTATAGCAACATCGTTCAAGGTGCCACCCTTAGTGTTCCGCTGTTCAAAATTAACCATTTACCACCTCCTCGCGCCATGGCTGGAGCAAGCTGCGCAGCTTGGCCCTCGCGCGATTCACATGGGATTTTACCGTACCCAGCGGCAACTTCATAATGCTTGCCGCCTCCTCATGGGAAAAGCCCCTCTGCATACACAGATGTATCGCCTGGCGCTGGGCATCGCTCAGGCTACTCATAGCAGAGTTTAGATCCCTTGCCATACCCAGTTGCTGGGACTCTTCCACAGTCTCTTCTGCTTGAGCTCTGTCGACCGCCTCCTGATCCACATCTGGCGCATTCTTGCGTTTGTGGCTCATGACGAGATTGTAGGCGATACGGTACAACCAGGTGCTGAACCGGGCATCCCCCCGAAATGCCGGCAACGCCTTGTAGGCCTTGATAAAGGCCTCCTGCGCCATATCGTCCGCCAGGCCCTGGTCGCCATCACACAGCTGACGGAGCGAGAATCGCAGCTGTGACTGATAGCGGCGAACCAGCTGAGCATATGCCCGCTGGTCCCCGTCTTCGACGGTGCGCCTGATCAAATCCTCATCATTGAGGTCCATATTCGGGTCCTTACACCTGCTTGTTATCGAGCTTCCAGTTGATAAAGCGGGCCAGGCCGATAAACAGTGGGATCAACCCCAGACTACCTACACCAAAGCCTGCCAGGGCCGTCAGCCAGATAAACACCGCTGCACCCACAGCAATCAGGGTGATGCCTCTATCTGCAGGACTCCTGGGGCTGTTGCCTTCGAGCATATCCAGCATCTCAGGCGGTACATCGCGACCTTCAGCAACCATGCGGTTGATATTTTCCACAACCAACTGTTTCTTGCGGTAGCTGTTATGAGTCACCAGCCAGACAATCAGCACCGGCATCCCAAAAATGCAGATCAGAGCGATTATTGGTACCAGCCAGGACTCCAAGGGCTCAGTGTTATGCGCCCTATCCCAAAACCTGGCCTTGTGGTCGTAATGCCTGGTCAAACCGATTTCGACATTCTCCGGAACCTGATCCAGGGCCTCCTCAACCACTTGGCCCCGATCGTCGAGAATGCCCTTGCTCTCAAGCTTCTCAATAATCCGCTGACTCAGTGGCCCACCAAAATCGGTACCCAGATCTACTTTGACTTCACTGCGCTCGCCATCTTCACCCTGGGTTTTAATAGTGAGCACGCCGTTGTCATCACGCATAATCCGCACCCGTGAGTTCGGCTCGGACGCTTCGGCATCAATCGATGGTGGAGCAGGAGGCTTCGGCATCTCCGTGCTGTCATCCTGTGCCCAGCTACCCAGGGCGGCAAATGCAGCCACCAGAGTTACCAGCCAGCGAGCGCCAGCCAGCATGGATTGTGAATTTCTCGCTCTCATTTTTTACTCTCTGATCATTCTCGTTATATGTGCTGTTGCACCGTCGGGGATACCCAAAACCACTTTTTGGCCTTACATGACTGTGAGGCGACCTTTTGAATAAGGGCTCGGTGTGGCGCCCTGTTTAGGCTTATCCTCAGCTACATGCACCGGATAGGGGAATCCGATGCTCTGTGAATCAGCTTTTGCCTTACACTCATTGAGCTTCGCCATAAAATGCCGGTCAGTCTTCTCAGTGAGCTGCCGGTGGATGTCTTCCACAGAAAAGCCCAGCTCTACCGCCCTGGCTTCTGCCGCTTGCATGCCGCTGAGCGCCAGTAACAGTACGGCGCAAAATTGTACCTTCTTAAATGATCCCGCAGTAAACATTGTGACCTCCAGATCGTTTCTCCTTGTACACCTCTATGACGGGACTAGCCTCAGGTTTGGATGCAGATGCATAAAAATTTTTTCGCGCCACCCTTCCGGTAGCACCATCTCCCTCTGCGGCTGGACCAACAGGTATAAAAGTCGCAATAATCCAGACCACTAAAAAACGAGTTCAAGTTGATGTCTTCAATAGTGGATGTGCTGACATTCTGGTTCGGCGGCCCAACGCTGGGCCACTTGCCATCCAAATCGCAGCAGCAACGCTGGTTTGCAGCGACGCCAGCGTTAGATCGCGAGATACGGTGCGACTTTGGCAGGGTTACCGAGCGGGCTCTGGAGGGAAGACTGCCCCATTGGCGCCAAACCCTGCGAGGCGAGCTTGCCCTGGTGCTCCTATGCGATCAGTTCGCTCGCAATATCTATCGCGGTAACGAGAAAGCCTTTGCGGGAGACCTCCTCGCGCTGGAAGTTACCGAAGATATCCTACGGCGCGGAGACACCGGCAGACTCGGACTATTTCAGCAAATATTCGTGGGTATGCCGCTGGAGCACAGTGAAAAACTCCCGATGCAACGACGCTCCGTGGCATACTTCAGCCAGTTGCAGCGACAGTACCAGGGTGACCCAAGTGTTGCCCCATACCTTGCGACCCACTATCGATACGCCCTGGCTCATCAGGCAGTGATTGAGCAGTTTGGGCGCTATCCGCACCGCAATGCGGCACTCGGCCGCGAATCTACAGATGAAGAGAAACAATGGCTGGCACAAGGGGGCGGCTTTAAATAATGGATTTACTCGGTTGGTTATCACTCGCAGGTATCTGTGCACTCGGGGCCATGTCTCCTGGGCCCAGTCTATTGATCGTAATGCGCTCTTCCGCATCAGGGCTCCAGCAGGGGCTCGCCAGTGCAATCGCCCATGGGGCTGGTGTCGCCATCTATGCCGCCCTCACCGCTTTTGGTCTAGCCGTACTAATTACCAGCTCACCACTGCTGTTCAGTATTTTGCAATGGGCCGGTGCCGCCATGTTGGTGTATTTAGGCTGGAAGGCCCTGCGCGCACCAGCACCGGGCTCCAGCACCACCAAATTGGAGGCACCAAAACAAAGTACTCAGCGCGCAATCGCGCAGGGTTTTGGTGTAGCCTTTTTTAACCCCAAAATTGCAGTGTTCTTTACTGCCTTATTCAGTCAGTTTGTATCGGAGCAACAGACTCTTACCACTAAGTTGGGAATGGCCGCAGTAGCTTCCGGGATAGATACCCTCTGGTATTGCATCATCGCCTTGGCAGTACATGCCAGCCGCAAGCGTCAGTTAGTCAGCAAGCACCTGGGCCACCGCATCCAGCAATTGTTTGGCCTATTGCTGATCGGACTAGCTGCAAAGCTCGTATTGACGATCTGATTTCCTTCGATTGACGGCCACAGCCCAGAGTCAGAAAGGGCAAAAGACAGTGCCGAGAAGCCTGCTCGATAACCAAGCGGCAATTAACGCTTACATTTAAAAAAAACAGGCCCGGTTTACGGGCCTGTGATAGCGGAGTTTGCAACTCGGCACCTGGGGGGTTACACCGAGCTGCGAAGCGGCATTATGACAGCCTTAAAAATTCCCTGTGTTCAGGCTATCGCAACCCTCTCTCTCCTGACCGCAATTAATTTCCCGCCTATTTGTCGACCCCTGCGTTGACACTGAATATTTATACAGTTACTGTATGGTCATACAAAAAAATTGGAATGTCTGAAAGGCAATTGGGAGGCACATCATGGCCGTAGTAGCTGTTTGGAAATGTGATCGAGACGGAGCAATGTTCGACAACAAAAAAGATGCTGAAGAACACGATAAGATGCTGGAACTGGCTGCCAACATCACCTCACTAATAGAGCGCCATATTGAAGGTATTGATGAACAGACTGGCGAAGAAATAGGGCTGTTGTTAGCCAAGCGCCGCGATTCACTAGCCAAAGCCTGCAAAGGCAAACCGGAGGCTCTGCTGGAAGGGGACAGTGCAGAGGAAACCTCTGATGAAACTGTTACTCCCTTTGCCGCCAATCAGTAAGTGCTTGTAGTTTCATCCCTGTACTCTGCCCGGTTAAGCCGGGCTTTTTTATTAGCCCCCCAACTATTTGATGATTAACCAGTGTCGCTGGCCATGCTCACCTCTCTCTAACCAGCGATACCCTTCTTGCCCGCTGTTTACAGAGCTTTCACAGCCTGAACAATATTAACTACGGCCAAAGCCAATATCACCACCCAGCTGATCAGCGTACCCCAAAAACGCCCCATGTGTGTCCCACCTTTACCGGCAGTTAGACCATATGCGTGGAAAATACGGGAAAGTAAAAATGAAATCCCAAATATATGCAGCCAAATTTGTGATAAACCACCCAGTTCAGCAAGTAAAAGTAGTAACAGTGCTATAGGTGTATATTCAATTGCATTCGCATGCACTCTCACTCGGATCTCATTAGAGCGATCATCACCGGTGCCAATTCCCACACGCTTAGTGCGGCGAAACTGCACCACCCTTAGTGCCAGGTAGATAATCAGGATTGCACAGAGACTGGTATAAAGTGCCGTAACATAGGCCATTAGGTCGATCCTTTTTCTTATTCATCAGACTGTTGGAATATAGCTGTAAAGACTATATTGCTGCCACACAGATCCTATACAACAAGCAAGGCTTTTTTGCTCATTGTCTTAATTTCCTGTAGGCAGATAACAAAAGAGCGGGCAATACCCGCTCTTTACTTCACAGCTATGGCCAGGCCAAATTAATATTGGTAGCCAAAATTGTGACCCTTGGTGGGCTTCAAATGGCGATCTCGCAAACGGGTAGAACGAGTAACGAGAGATTGAGGTTCACCCTCAATCAATACCTGTTCCGGGTAGCTGGTAACTTCCAGGGGATCTCCGCTCCAAACGACGATATCAGCCACTGCACCCTGCTCCAGTGTCCCGCCCTGCAGATTGAAAATATCAGCCACATTGCTGCTGATAGACTTCAGGGCTTCCTCATAAGGTAGGCCATGAGCAACAGCATTACCGGCCGACTGGCGAGATAGATACACATTGTGGGTAGAAGCGTAGTCGGGCCCACTAATAGCCACTTTTACACCTGCCTTGGTAAGTAACGCCGCATTATCGAGGCGCGCACCCAGGCTGGAAAAGGAAATAGGCAAGTTATTGATAGCATCAATAACCACTGGCACCTGGGCCTCAGCCAGCTGATTCGCTACCATCCAGCCCTCAGCTGCTCCCAGCACCACCAGTTTCACACTGAAGGCTTTGGCAAGCTCAATTGCACCGAGAATATCGCTGGCGCGATTGGCGGTAATGACCAAAGGCTCCTTACCACTCACCACCGGCTGTAAGGCCTCCAGATCTGCCAAACTGTAATCCAGTTCACGCCACTCACCACGACGAATCGCAGCGCGATTTTCCCGGTACTCCTTCGCTTCACTCAAGGCCTTCTCAACCTTGGCATAGGCATTGGCACGACTGCCGCCAGCTAACTGTGCACCGGCCTCTCCTAAATAGGCCTTCTGGGCTACATCTTTGGCTTCTACACTATCGAACTCACCATTCAGCTTAATAGCAAAGCTGCGCCCGGCGAATACGCGCTGGGCTTCAACAGCACCGTCATCCCAGGTGCTGATACCGGGAAAAACTACAGCACTGGTCACGCCCCCTGCGCGATTGAAAGGAATCAAAGTAGATTTAGGGTTGTAGGCGGGCAGCGGATTAAATGCACTGCCAATACTCTCACCAGTTACCGACTGATCATTTGTTGAGCTGGCAGCACTGATTTCCACCAGACCAAGCTCGGAAACCGGCGCTATCACTCCCGGAGTGACTACTTTGCCTTGTGCATCAATTACCCGGTCAGCAGAAACGCTCAGGGAGGGGCCTACCTGCTCCACTTTGCCACCGACAACAAGTACATCGGCAGACTCCAAACTGCCTTTGTCCCCCAAGGTATGCACCTTGCCACCCTTGATAAGGATGCTCTCTGCCTGGGCACTAGCTGCCAGAACTCCGAGGGCAAACGCACAAAAAACAACTACTCTTTTCACTGCCGCTCTCCCTCTGCATTGAGAATACCCAGCTCAAAATCGCTGCGCGGTTGGCGCTTTTCATCAGCGCGGTCATACATCAGTTCACCATCGATAAATACTTGATCGACGTGGGTGTAAACACTGAAGGGATTACCAGACCAAACCACAACATCAGCCATTTTGCCCTTCTCCAGGCTGCCAGTTTGTTCTTCGATACCCAACGCCTTAGCAGGGTTTGATGTCATCCAGGCAACGGCATCCTTGGGTTGGATATCAAAACCCGCGCGTCGGCCCGCAGTCATCGCTTTGGCTACCTCTTCATTCAGGTGCTGCACGCCCACACCGGAATCGGAGTGGATCATAGCGCAGGCTTTGGCCTGGTCGACAATCGCAATATTCGCCTCGGTCATATCAAAGGCTTCATGCTTAAAGCCCCACCAATCGGCCCACATCGCTGCGCAAACATCGTTTTCTGCCAGCAGGTCGGCTACTTTGTAGGCCTCAACTGCGTGGTGGAAAGTAGAAACCTTAAAGTCGAACTCTTTAGCAACATCCATCATTACGGCCATTTCCTCACCGCGATAGCAGTGATTGTGCACCAGGATATCGCCGTTCAGCACACCCGCCAGGGTTTCCATCCCCAGGTCGCGCTCGGGCTCATCGCCGCCATTCTTTACATAGTCTTCCCATTTTTTCTTGTAGCTGCTGGCTTCAATCCAAGCTTTACGATAGCCAGCCACATTCCCCATACGCGTTGAGGGAGAAGTACCCTTGCCACCGTAAACACGCTTGGGGTTCTCACCACAGGCCATCTTCAAACCATAGGGCGCACCGGGGAATTTCATATCCTGCACACTGCGGCCGGGCACATTCTTCAGGGTTACACTGCGGCCGCCGAACAGGTTGGCGGAACCTGGTAGAATTTGCAAAGTGGTAACGCCACCTGCCAGTGCCAACGGGAACTGGGGGTCCTGGGTCCATACGGAGTGCTCTGCCCACACTTGCGCAGTATTGGGCGAAGTCATCTCATTGCCGTCTTGAGAGGATTCGATAGAGGGTGCCGGATAATCACCCAGATGGGAATGGACATCAATAATACCGGGGGTAACCCATTTATCCTTGCCATCCACCACCAGGGCTCCTTCCGGAGCCTTCAGGTCTTTACCAACCTGGGCAATCTTGCCACCTTCCAATAACAGATCTGTATTTTCCAGTTGCTCGCCAGTACCGGTGAGTAAAGTGGCCCCCTGAATCAGGACCGGACGGGACTGACTGACTGAATAAGTGGAGGGAAAGGCATCCAGGCGGGCGAAGTCCAGGGATCTCTGCTCGCTCTCAACCTTCTTCTCTCCGCAAGCGGACAGCAGCAACGTGGCACAAAACAGAGCCACGACACCGCGCCCGAAAACTCGAGAATGCAGCTGCATAGTAAATCATCCAATGGTTTTGAATATAGCGGTAAATGCTATCAGGTTGTTACGCTGTAGCCACTACTTGACCGTGCAAAAGTTTTAGCCCTCCCAGCGGGTACACCATATTTCATTTGGCCCCTATAGCTCCGCAAAACACTGTTGAACCGAATCACATTGACGCAAACACGTGATTACAAACTCGCTTACAAATAACGGCGTGTCAGCAAAGACTGCGTGCTAGATCAAAAAACGAATTAGCTACCTATATACTTTTCTTTTTCTACGTGGTGCAATTTCTGGTGAAAAAATACTCAAGGGTGACTCAGGAGGAGAACAAATGATCAAGGAGAGCAATTTACCTATTTTCTCACCCTCCCCAGCCCTTGCCTCAACCCGGGAGCTGGATTCGAATCAGGTTTACGAGGCCCTGCGTAAAAGTGAGGAGCGCTACCGGGAACTGGTTGAGCATGCCAACTCTATTATTATGCGCTGTGACAGAAATGGGAGAATTACTTCTTTCAATGAATACGCACAACAACTCTTTGGCTACACCGAGGCTGAGATAATTGGTAGGCACTTGGTCGGCACAATCGTACCCGCCAGTGAAACCAGTGGGCGTGACTTGCGTAAACTGATTGACGATATCTGCGACCACCCACAGGAACACCGCTACAACATCAACGAAAATATTACCAAATGCGGTAAAAGGGTTTGGATTGCCTGGACCAATAAAATTATATCCGACGAGAGCGGCCGCCCCAGCGGCATACTCAGTATTGGTACAGATATTACCAAGCAGCGGCTATTAGAGGAGGAGCTGCGCCAAGCCCAGAAAATGCAGGCTATCGGTGAGCTGGCCGGTGGCATAGCACATGATTTCAACAATATGATTCACGGGATCAGTGGCTACGCAGAGATAATACAGCAGATCTCCGAAGACCCCCGTATCAGTGAATACACTAATCATATCCTGACTACAGCGCGCCACGCAGCAGAGCTGACCAAGCAGCTACTCACCTTTGCCCGCAAAGGAAATTATCAGCTGAAGGATTGTAATACTCACGAAATTACACGTGACGTTTGCGCTATGCTCGGCCGAACCATCGACCGGCGTATCCGTATCGAGCAACTACTCGAGGCTAATCGCCCCCATGTAATTGGCGACCCCGCCCAACTAAAAAGCGCCCTTTTAAATATTGGCATCAATGCAAAAGATGCAATGCCGAATGGAGGCACCCTACGCTTCACCAGCAGCAACATCACTATCGAAAAAGAGATAACTATCGCTGATTTTGAAGTTCAGCCCGGCCATTACTTGTTAATCACGATTAGTGACAGCGGTACCGGAATGTCACCTGAGGTACGACGCCGGATCTTTGAGCCTTTTTTCACAACGAAGGAAAGTGGCCGCGGCGCTGGCCTTGGGCTCGCAGCGGTACACGGCACCATCCACCTCCATAAGGGCGCAATTAAGTGCCATAGCCGTGAAGGAGAAGGCAGCACCTTCAAGCTATACCTACCAATTTCCAAAGCTCGTCCGGAAAAACCCGGCGCTCCAGCAAACCTGCCTTCGGCTGGGTGCAAACTGAACATCATGGTTGTAGACGATGAAGCTATTGTTCGGAGTTATTCAAAAACTCTTTTTGAAATGAATGGCCACAGTGTTGTGGCTTTTGCTACGGCTGAACAGGCAATTACCTACTACCGCCAACATTGCGATCAGGTGGACCTGGTGATTCTCGATATGATTATGCCTGGCATGGATGGCCAGGAATTATTTGCTTTCCTCCGCCGTATTAACCCCGAAGTAAAAGCCCTACTTTCCACAGGTTACAGTGTCGATAGCAAAGTTCAGGAGGTAATCGCTGATGGAGTACTAGATTGTATCCAAAAGCCATTCACTTATGAGCGCCTCAGTAAGAAAATTGAAGGGATGATTGCCAGTGGCTTGCTGAGCAACACCAAGAAACAGTGAAGATAAGTGATACCCTAAACTGTATCGCCGGCAAATGACATGTAGTGGGTGCTGCAGTACTACCGGCCTAGAGAATAATATGCGGCAAGTAACGACTCATATCCTGAGTCACAATATTTCCATCTTCACGAATAGACATTCCAGCCGCCATATCATCCACCAACCAACTACCTATCAGCGTATAGTTTTTTCCAAACTTTGGCAGTGGATGCATAGCCTGAAATACAAATCCCTCTTCACCGTAAGGGCCACCGGAAAGGGATTGCACATCACCTCCACGCACAATGGAAATATTAGCTCCTTCCCGGGAAAAAATCGGTTTCTTTACCAGCTCAGTAAATTCAGCAGCCTTGTGCAGCTCATCCTCAAAAAAAGATGGTAGCAGGTTTGGGTGCCCCGGAAATAACTTCCACAACATCGGCAGCAGTGCTTTATTGGATAAAATCGCTTTCCATGGCGGTTCCAGCCAGCGCACATTATTAGCCCCCAGCAAAGAGCCAAACTCCTCTCGGAACATAAACTCCCAAGGGTACAGTTTGAACATCCAGGTAATCACCTGGTCTTGCATATCTGTAAAAAAACCATCCGTATCACAACCGATATCTTCCATAAAGACAAAATGGTTGGTAATGCCGGCCTCACTGGCACAGTCCTGCAGGTATTGGACAGTACCGCGATCCTCTTCAGTATCTTTGCAACAGGCAAAGTGTAGTTCGCGACCAGGAGTGAGAAACTGTAAATCCAGGAAACGATTAACCAGCTTTTCCTGTAAGCTATTGAACTGATCCGACTGCAGCGGCAGGGCCCGCCGGTCCACATTATCCTGCAACCATAACCATTGCCAAAAACCAGTCTCGTAAAGACTGGTAGGCGTATCCGCATTATTTTCGTAGAGCTTTGCGGGCCCCTGCCCGCAATAGGCAAAATCAAGACGGGAATAAAGACTGGGGTCGCCGTTCTTCCAGGAGTTGCGTACAAAATCCCAATGTTGCTCAGGGATACAAAAGCGTCGTAGCAGCTCCTCATCCTCCAGCACCTTCGCCACCACATCCAGGCACATCTGATGGATTTCTTCGGTAGGCTCTTCTATATGTTTTTCTACCTGCTCCAGGGAGAACTGATAGTAGGCGCTCTCATCCCAGTAGGGTTCGCCATACATTGTGTGGAAGTGAAACCCAAACTCCTGAGCCCGCTCCTGCCAGCGCGGGCGTTCGCCAATCGGCAACCTCAGCACAAAATCAGCCTCCCCAGCCCCGTGAACCACTACTGGAGCGACCACCACCCCAGCTGGACTTAGCTGAAGCCACAGACCCAAAGCCGCCGCGAGAGACCGTCTTTGTTACCTTGGGTTTCGGGTCCATCGCACTCTTGTCAACCGTATAGGACGACTTGCCGTATCGACCGATCACCTGCCCATCCGCTGTCATCAAACGATCGTAATAACGGGAACCAGAGGCAGAATAACGATAGACGGGGTTATAGTAACCGGAGGAGTAATGGCGCCTATCATTATCCAATAGTGAAGCAACCATAAACCCGGTCATCAGGGGCATCCAGAAACCACTGCTAGTCTCGCGGCAACTTCCAAACTCCGTTTCGCACTGGGAAAGATTGGCATACTTGGGGCCAGTGCGCTCAGCCTCTTCCAGCGCGCGCTGGTAGGCAGCCTCACACTGGGCCTCATCCAATTGGGTATTATTTACGCAGTCCTCAACTGAGGAAACTACTTTAACCTCTTCATCAGAGGAGCAGCCGACAAGGGCTGCTGCCACACCGATTGCCAAAGGGCGCAGAACAAAGCTTGCTCCCCGACCTTTGCGCATCCGCGCGAGATTGATAGTTTTGGTACGTTTCATCCTCACTCCCGCTTAGTAGCTCATACAGGCAGCATTAAGGACACCGACAGAAATTGTTGTGGCTGCCAGCATAATCCCCGCAGACAACTCCCCGTCTTCAATACGCTCAACAATACGAGGCATAAACCCGAAACGGATAATGGCAAACGCAATCAACTGAGCAATTAACGCAACCACCGCCCAAGTAGCGAAGTCGGTAATGGACACCGAATTGCTGGCAGCACCACCCACAGCAATGGCGAAGCCGAGCACCGCACCACCAAAACCAATAGCAGCCGCTGCATTCTTATCCTCTCGAATCAACTTCCACTCATCGTGGGGGGTCACCAGTGCGTAGAGGAATTTAAACGCAATTAAAAATACCAGTGACAGGCCAAAATAAGCCGCAAAATGAACGATACCAGTCAGTAAATCATAAGGCTGGTCCATTGATACTTCTCCTTATTATCCGTGAATAGTCAGCTGTGAGGGGGTCAGTGTAATACCGGTACTGATAACTAGGCTACGACTTAAATAGCCAGCATTCTCTTCTTTTTCTTCAGCGGAGAGAAACAGAGATTCAGTGCGCTGATCAGACAGTTCGCGTTCGAACAGCATGGTAAATTGATCCGTTTGCGAGAAGTCTCCGCCCTCTTCATAGGTCTTTTCAGCCATGTGCACCGGATTGTGGTAATCACCAGTGGAGGTCCATACCCTGCTATAGGAACGATCATCCAGCTGGTAGTTGGCAGCGCCTATCTTTTCTTTTAACAGAGTATCCCAAACCTGCTGGCTAGAAACATCCTGGGTATCGTAAAAGTGAAACAGCTTTACATCCACGACATGCTCATCACTCTGGCCACCTTCAGCTACTACCTGCAACCAAGCATCATCGTCGGTATAGAAGCGATAAACCCATGTACCGTCCAACTCCACCACACCAGCTGCTTTGATAATTTGTGTGGGGGAACAGGACTCAATGGTGAGTTCATCCAAGATCAGACGAATTGCCAGTGGGTCCAACTCAAAACTGGCTCCCAGGCGCAAACCCATAATCTCCGGCGTTTTTACTACCGGAGCTTCCTTCCCCTTAAATTTTTTAATCAGTTTGGTAAACATGTACCAACACCTTCCCCTTCATTCATTTTTATATCGAAGCAGCGCTTTTCATCTAACCGCTTGGCCGAGATGTAGTACAGCATATCCCCGTTACTAACCTGGTCTGTCAGCGCGGGATTCACATCGATTTTTATTACATCCTTACGGCGGACAGCGATCAGTGTTGCGGACAAGTCCTGTTTGAAATGATCAAACAGGGGACCAAACGGCAGTGGCCGCTCCCCTCGATACTCTACACTGTACTGTGTCATTCCATAAGTACTATCCAGAAGCTGGCGGTGCAAACGTGCCGAACCGGGGTCCAGCGAAGACTTGGCTAAAAGCTCTACCGCTACAGAGGGAATACATTCGATATTCGGGCAGTGCGCACGCAGCAACTCACCCACATTTTCGTCTTGGAAATAGGCAGTTTTATGGCTATTAGGGCTGTGCTTATCACAGAACAAAGCCGTAGTGAGTGTTACATCATCTAACGGGTTGTCGATAATAATTCTCGCGGCTTCTGCCAGTCCGGCGCGCTGCATACTCTCGATATGGGAGAAAGATTCAACCCGCACAAAATCAATTTTGCCAGGCATCGGGTTTTCAATATCAGCCTCTACACAGAGCACTATTTCAGACGTTGTGCCATTGGTCTTGGAGAGCAGAAGTTCAATCAGGCGCAGAGTTCGGGTTCCGTTCCAGCCGATAATGACCGTGTGATTGACATTACTTGTCATACGCAAGCCTCTCTTTCCTCTATGCACAAACTCAGAAACCGCAAAACCTACCCGGGTAACTACCATCGCAAACAGGCTCAGTCCAAGCGGTATCACCCAGCCCGCCACCACGATTTTTCCTGCAGGTGAAACTGGTGAGAAATCGCCATAGCCGACCGTCGATGCGGTAACCACCAGCCAGTAAATAAAGTTTTCGGGAGCGATAATCTCGCTTTCTCCCGCAGCACTCAGCAGCAGATAGCTGCCGACCACATAGCCCAGAACGGCAACGAGAATGGTTGTTATATTTGCCTTAACAAAAAGCGACGCCAGAAGGCGTCGCACTTTAAATAGCAGCACTGGATCAGGCCTTTTCGCGGCTCGCCAGCAATTGTGCCAGTTTATCACTACCACTGACCTGGCCCCCGGGCTTGATGCCTGCCGCCTTCAGCTTGGCATCAAGGCTAGATCCGCTCTCCTCCGTGGCCAGCTCTTCCGCCGCTTCCAATTCAGCTGCACGCTCCTGCTGCTTGCCCTTAATCCGGTCCAGGCTGTCCAGGGCTGTCTTGATCTTGCTGTTAGCGCCCATGTGACGGGAGGAAACAGCAACCTGGGCTTTTTGTACGGACTCAGTCGCTTTGATCTGATCTATCTGCTGTTCCATACGGCGCACATTGGTCTTGGCTTTGGAAATATTGCCTTTCAGTGAGCGCTCGGAGTTCAGGAAGCCTTCCAGCAGGCTCTGCTCAGTTTCCAACTGGGCCTCAAGCTCAGTAACGCGCTCAGCACACTCCAGGGCCAGGCTGTCATCGCCCTTCTCACTGGCACTGATAGCATGAGTACTGTAAGTCTCAATATCGGCCTGTAAGGATTCCACTTTGCTCTCGGCCAGCTTGCGCTTGGCCATGATCTTAGTCAGGTTCTCATCACAAGCTTTCAATTCAGCCTTAGCCTCGCGCAATTCCTGGTCGAGAATGCGGATAGACTGGCTGTCCGCAACTGCTTCAGTACCCTCGTTTACCGCACCTTTCAAGGCAGTCCAGATTTTTCTCAGGCTCATGCTACACCCTCCATTTCAAAATGATCTGCATACAAATCCAGGAAATCCCCCACATTGGAAAACAGGGTTTCAACTTCCTCGATAACTACTTCGTCCTTGCTGGACACAGACAGCGCACCAAATGCAACGTAATAGCTCTGGCCGCCAATATTTTTGATGGCTATCGCCGTCAAAGGAACCAACTGATGTGTCTGGAGAATCATCTCATTCAGTGCAGCCACATCATCAACCTGGCTCACTGGAAACAGGATGCTCTCTACAACAATCTGCTTTTCCCCGACGTAGACAAACGCATCGACACCTTCATCGTTAGAAATGCTGAGGCAGTCACCCTCAGACTCGACTACCCACCCAGTGTGGTTTTCCGCCAACTGGCGCAGGTTTTCATGATTCCAGGTCATTTCAACTCCCTCGCTGTGGAATATTGGTCACAAATATAGCATCAAAAAAACGACGGTCAATAACTTATTTCAAACTTATGTTGCAAATAATACACATAAGGATAGTATTTACCACAATAGTGATATCAACTGTAACGGAGTAGAGCCCATGGACCACAAGCAAAGCCTCGGCAATCAGCAAGCATTGGCTCCTTACAAACAGGCCATTGCCCGCTATGTGCGCGCCTCTATGGCTTTGAAGGGTATGCGTTACGGGGATCTGGCCCAGGCCCTGGCCGATAGAGGGATTTCAATGACCACTGAGAATTTGCGTAGCAAAGTGAGCAAATGCATGTTTTCAGCTGATCTGCTGGCGGCCATCATTGATTCTTTATCTGTTGAAGACAGCGCCATGCCTGAAATCCTCAAACAGGCGCGGGAAATGCAAGATCGAGGACTCTATACCGAGCAGGACAAAAGCTAACACTTCCCTCATTCCGGTGCCAGCACACTGGGTCACACTTGCCTCAGCCTGAGTGGCAGACCGGTTAAGCAGGGAAACGAGGGGACAGATCACCGAATGAAAACTCAAGAGATTCTTGGGTAAAACTGGTTGATTTCAATAGACTTGCTCGGGTGCAGCACCGCCCTTTTAGAGCCCATTACCACTCTGTTAATAATACTCTGCTAGTAGTGGTGAAGCTTGTATACCGGCTCACCATTACCGCATTTGCCAACAACCACTGGCTCAGCCAGCTTCGCTCCAGCCGGAATTATCTTATTGGTCGGCCACCAGACAAAGCAGGCATAGCGAAAGTTGACTGCCCAGTTACAGTAAAGCCTGCCCTTGTCCTCTTCATAGAATCGCGCTTGGCAAAAACTTAGGGTTGGGCTTCGCACACCCTGCTGCTGTTGCGCATCCACAACAATAATATCGACAGCCGCCACACTAGAAACCCAGAGGCAGGGAATCAACAACCACAATTTCATAGGCGCACTCATTGAGGCTTTAAACTGGACTTTCTTAAAGCCTAGCAGCCCCGGCGCAACTTTCATTTCATAATCAGGTTAATTGCCTAAGTCAGCTGCTGGCCTCTCTCCACCAACGCTCCGCGAAGCTCTACAATTAGACGCTCGATACAAGCCCGCTTGTTCTCAACCCAATTAAAGTAAGGCAGAGGCAAAACCCGAATTCCCGCCCGGTGCAGTATCTTGTAAACCCGGGTGGTGAAATGCTGCTGGTGCTCTCCCGGATAGCCAATAAGATCCACCCCCAGGATCACTCCCTGGTACTCACACATCACATCGACTCGCTGACCCGCAATAGGAAAGTTAATCCAGTGAGCGATACCCTCCGCATCAAGCTCCGCGCTTACCTCCCTGGCAAAATCGCAGGAAAACTCCCCACTTGGCATCACCGTCAGATTAGCTGGTACAAAGGATAAATAGCGACGCAGTAGATGCCCGGGAGGCAACAGCTCAGGGTTAATGGAGTATGCTACCCGCTGTTCCTCCTTGGCCCTTGTAACGGCCACATTAAACATATCGGCACGATTGAGATAAGCAGCCGCCCGCAGGGATTGGTCATCAAGGCTAAGGGAAAGAAGCATTACATCGCGCTCCTCCCCCTGAAAACCATAGGGCGTAGCAACCCGTACCGAAAAACTTCGCAGTTTTGCTGCGGAAAAAGCCTTGGAAATTTCCTTGTCCAAATAATCGACCTGCTCCCTGTAAGGGGACAACACACCAATAGAAGGCTTCAAAGCATTGTCATCATAGCGATCAAAATAATTACGCAATTGAGCAATAACCCAGTCTTTTTCCACCCTATTTCTACCAGTCTTGGCTCGTCTTCCCTCTAATGGGTGGAAGGAGAGGGCCAGCTCCTGGGTACTCCCAGGGCGGGCCTGCATTATTTTGAGTCGATCATCGTAAAAAGCGTGATTACTGAAAGCTATCAGCTCTGGCTGGCTACGATAATGCTCATCAAGCAGGGTTACCGCATCCTGGCTAGCCAGATTGTCCGATACCAGATCAAGAAGAGATTGATCCCGATAACTGTAAGACGCAGGTAGTTCTCCGCACTGAACGACTTCCCCCCATAGACGCTGCTGTTGCTTTACCGGGAGGAAGGAAATATGTCGCAGCTGTTTGCCATCACCAACCACGACCGCACGTTTGGCTCGGTACAGTGCAGGTAACGCACTTGAAATATCACACTGGGTGGACTCATCGAAAATTACCAGATCGAACATGCCGCGCATTAATGGCAAAATCTCGTTGAGTTCATCCAGGCTTGCCAGCCAAATAGGATAGGCTTGCAAGACCAAATTCATGTTAGTCTTGGCAAACCGTTCCGCCTGGGTTTTAGAGGTCCTTGCCCTCAGAGCCTGATGGAATTTAACCAGGCTACTTCTCTCTTTGTTTAACAGCCGGACAAGTTTCTCCCTGCGACAGGCATTAATATAGCTGGCAGCCTGCTGCTCAAAACGCTGGCGCAGTTGACCGATAGCTTCTTGTAATCCCCACAGTCCGTCCATATTGAGCCGCCGCCGGAGTAGCGACTCACCCAGGCGAGCCAGCCAAGCCCCCATACCTGCAGGCCCCAAAAATTTTGCTATCCGTAGCGATCGCGAAAAACGGCGCTCAGCTTTCCAAAGTGATCTTCGAATCTCCTTCAAACTGCGCCTCAACTTGGCCGCACTCTCTTTTGGTGGCTCAACACCCTCCTTGAGCAGAGTATCCAGGTGCGCTTTCAAACTGCGGGTAAATCCCTGCTCCCCCGCATGTACGTAGCCTTCAGTGAGCCCATAGCTCTCACGTAATTTGTTTCTTACCACACCAATGGCTTCTGGTGTTTTGGACACAACCAAAACAGCGTCGCCATGCAACATCTGGTCTATAGCCATAGCTGCAATGGTAAAGCTCTTTCCCGTACCCGGTGGGCCAGAGACAAGGCTAAGAGGGAAATGAGCCGCATTGCGTAATGCTCGCTCCTGAGCCTGGCTCAATAGCCCAGGTAACATCTCGGGTTCGCTGCAGCTTGCAATAAAGCTGTCAGATTCCCCACCCAAAACTAAATGCAGCGGCACCTGGAGATTTTGCTCACAAGCCAGCTGCCCTAACTCGTGCAAAACGCCACGTGAACCTCTGGATCGATCAGCCAGGATTATTGCAGCGGCACTGATTAGCTCTGGCTGTGAGGCATTAGTCTTTTCCCTAATCAGGGCTCCTGACTGGAGACTCGGCCAGCGACCCAATTCCTCCAGACCACCGAGCAAGCTGTGTTCATGCAACCAGCGCCCTACATCAGCCAATTGAGAGGAATCCAAAGGAAACTGAAGCTGTGGAAAAGAACCCATTACCTCAGGGTCAATATCAGGCTTAAGAGTTAGCCGAAGCACAGGAAAATTAATTCGCAGATCGTTGGTATTGATCTCAACGAAACTATTATCTTCACGATAAATCCGGGCGGGAAAATATAAAAGAGGTGCAAAAAGCTTACGTTGGTTTGTTACACCGCTTTGACTGAAAAGCTGGCCACAAATAAAAAAACTAGTGTAGATTAGCTGGCGTTCTTTTCTGTAAGCATCTGTCAGCTCTATCAGTTTTGTGGCAGAGGCATCCAGTAACGGAATCCTGTGTAACTCACCGCTACTCAGGTAATCCTGTTCAGCAATGAACGAACAGCGGTTTTCGGCCAGTCGAGCAATATTTGAAAGCGACAGATCGTGGCTATCGGCCTGATAACAGCGGCGAAAATACTCAATTAGTAATCGTTGTCTTCCCTGCATATTCGCCGTATTACCCATAAAGCGAAAATGCTATACGAAATCCCGCCGCTATGACAGGCAAAATATCTCTTTTGCCCTAGCTATCACCTGCCAGTGCACGGAGCTGTTTGGATTCAGCAATACTCAAGCGCAATCCATACTTTTCTACAATGGAAATAAAGCGCTGAACATAAATTTTGCCAACAGGCTCGTAAGGGGGCATCCACTCATCGGGCCCTTTGTGCCCCTTACTCTGGTTGCGCCCATCATCCACTAACCACAGATTCTCAGTATCTTCGGCAAATCTTCTTTTCTTCTCGCGGCTCCAAGCTGCCCCGCCGTGATCATGTGCCCACTTCAACGGTACTATATGCTCCACATCCAGGTCTGATGCCTTGCTGTAAAAATTGCCGGTATAGGGATCCAACCATAAACCGGTATCCACCTTACAACCGTTACTGCGGGTATAGGTAACCGGGGATAGGGAAAAGCGGATTAACAGCTCATGGCGGGTATCCTGGCAGTCACTATCGAAGTCTGACCAACGTGGCAGCCATTCGGCCCGCTCGTAGGGTGCAGCAAGTGCGGTAACACTGAAAAACAAGAAACAGATCACTGTAAACTGTTTTGAAATTGATCGAACACTCATACAACTACTACCAATCAAATCCAGCTACTAGCCTACTTGAAAACCCTGCTTTTGAATATTACCTCTGTCAAATTTTGGTTCGCAGATCCCCCTTCAAATAAGATTTCACGACAAAAGCACAGGGAAGTTGCCAGTGAAATCAGAAAGGAGTTTTTCGAAAACAAAAAAGGCGCAAAAAGTTATGCTTTCTGCGCCCCAATTTTGTCTATTCAATTGAGCCAGCTTTACCCAGCTTTTACCTGATTAGGCAGATACTGGCTCCGAACTGGGCTGCGACTCCAGTTTCTTTTTCGAGCCTTCTTCTGAACCCAGCACCTCAGTGGGCTTCACCTTATGGAAGACCGCATAAAACACCGGCACAGCAATCAGGGTTAGTACCGTTGCAAAGCCCAGTCCGCCCATAATGGTCACTGCCATATCGGCAAAGAATGCATCAAATAATAACGGGGACATACCCAAAATAGTTGTCACTGCAGCCAGAAATACCGGGCGCAAACGACTAACACTGGCGCGTTGAATTGCCGTCAACCGTGGCAGGCCAGCTTCAGTCTGCACCTCAATTTCATCCACCAATACCACCGCATTTTTAATCAACATACCAGATAGGCTCAATACGCCGAGAAGTGACATAAAGCCAAACGGCAAGCCTGTCAGCAGCAGGCCTACCACCACACCCACCAGAGACATGGGCACCACCAACCAGATAATCAGCGGCTCGCGTACGGTGCCAAACAGCAGGATCGATACCAGGATCATAATCAGGAATCCCAGCGGCAACCCTTTACCCAATGACTTCTGTGCATCCGTAGAGCTCTCATATTCACCGCCGAACTCTGTATGGTAACCCGGGGGCAAAGGCATACCCTCAACCCCTGCGCGAATACGATTAAAGGCGGCCATAGCGGTGACTCCCTCCGGGGCCTCGGCACTGATCGTTATTGTCGGGACCCGGTCGCGACGCTGGATCAGACCTTCCTCAGCGGTAGTCGCAAAGTCTTTGACCAATTGCCCCGCTGGAATATAGCCCTGCTCATTCGGACTCCACACCAAGCGATCCTGCAGGGAGCCAACCTGATTGCGATCACCTTCTGGCATGCGCGCGACAATCGGGATAATACGGTCGCCACTTTCAAAATCCCCTACACGATAACCGGCAGTCGCAAACTGGATAGTTCGGCTGATATCGGTATTCGTGACACCAGCGACACGAGCCCGTTCATTATCGAGATGGGCACGAATCGTGGGCTCTCGGCCACGCCAGTTATGGCGGATATCCTTCAGACCATTTTCCCGGAAAAGCTGCTCAGTATTTTCGGCGAGCGCACGCAGGGTGTTGAAATCGTGGCCGGAAATACGCACTTCCACATCGGCACCACCACCCGGACCAAATACCAGGCGTTTAAAGGTGATAAGCGCTTCCGGCTGGGAATCCCGCAACTCTGCTTTAGCTCGGTCTATCAGGCCAGCAATTTGCTCGCGATCCTCTGTGCGCACAATCAGCTGGCCATAGGCAGAATTAGGTGGCTCTGGGGCATAGGTCAGCATAAAGCGGTCCGCACCGCTACCGGCAACCGCAGTCACCGAAACTACTTCTTCCTGCTCCAATAAATAGTCTGTAGCTTTTTGCAGCGCATTTTCTGTGCGATTAATATCACTGCCCTGGGGCAGGAGATAATTCACGTAGAAAAGCGGAGCATTGGAGTTAGGGAAGAAACCCTGCTTGACAAAACCAAAGCCAAAATAACTGACCATGGTCACGACAACCAGCAAAGCGATAGTGCCCCCCCGGCGATTCAGGGCACCGGATAGGACTCCCGCATACATACGGTAAAAACGGCCACTGTAAGGGTCTTCACTATCAGCATTCTTACCCGGCTTGAACAAGTGGTAGCCAAGGTAAGGAGTAATAGTGATTGCCAAAATCCAACTCAACAATAGTGAGATACCAATCACAGCGAACAGCGAGAAGAGGAATTCACCGGTGGCATCATCGGAAAGGCCAATACCGGAGAAAGCCATGATCCCAATAATGGTGGCGCCTAAAAGTGGCCAGAAAGTTTGGCGAACTACACGGCGAGCAGCATTCTGTGGTGCTTCTTTTTTCTGCACCCCCATCAGCATGCCTTCAGCAACTACAATAGCATTATCTACCAACATACCCATGGCGATAATCAGGGCACCCAGGGAAATACGCTGAAGGTTCAAACCAAACAGGTTCATAATCAATACAGTACCGAGCACGGTCAGCCCCAGTACCACACCAACTACTACACCTGAGCGCCAACCCATAAATAGGCATAGGACCAGAGTAACAATCACTACCGAGGAGATCAGGTTAAAAAGAAAACCGTCGACACTCTCCTCAACCACTTTGTGCTGCTCATAGACCGGCTGGATTTCTACCCCGAGAGGCAAACCCAGCTTAAGCTCATTGAGCTTGGCTTCCACTGCCGTTCCCACGTTTACGATATTTGTATTTTCAGCTCCGGCCACACCAATCAAAATGGCCGGCTTACCATTAAATCGTGCAATAAAGTTCGGGTTCTCGTCATAACCGAGGGATACATCCGCAATATCCCGTACTGCCAACATCGCAGTAGAGCCCGGTACACCCACGAGAATATTCTGAACGGATTCAAGATCACTGGCTGGATTGTCGACCACGATACGAGTTCGGAGGTCCTGACCTTCTATTTCACCTACACGCTGGGTGGAACTTTCCACCTGCAGTACCTGAGCCAGGTCATCAAGCGAGAAGCCGAACTGAGCAAGGCGCGATTCGTCTATATCCAAATAGGCCACTTCATCGATAATGCCGGAGCGGGAAACCTTCGCTACCCCCTCAACACTCAGTAGCTCGCGACGAATTGCTTTAGTAATTTCGCGCATTTCTGTCAGCGAAAAACCATCACCGGTTACCGCATAGTAAATACCATAAACCTCGCCGAAGTCATCATTAACCACGGACTGCATGGCGCCACTGGGCAACTCACGCTGGGCATCGTTAACCTTGCGACGCAGTTCATCCCAGACTTGCGCCAGCTCTTCCGAAGCGTATTGATCCTTTATCTGGACGCGAATTTCCGACATGCCCGGACTGGAAGTTGAGGTCACTTTGTCCAGCTGTCCCATCTGTTGGATCGCAACCTCTAATTTTTCCGTTACCTCCTCTTCTACCCGCTGCGCGCTTGCGCCCGGATAGAGAGTAAATACCCGCGCTTCTTTAATGGTAAATGCTGGGTCTTCTAGTCGGCCAATATCCGACAATGCCCAGATCCCACCTACAAGACAGATCAGCATCAATAACCAGCTGTACACTGGACGCTGAATAAATACATCAGAAATCTTCACGATACTTCCCCACTCTTGCCAGGGCCTGAGGTCATTTGAAAATTAACGTTGTGCATAGTTGCGTACTTTTGCACCGTCATAAAGATGTTGACCTCCCGCAGCCACCAGCTTCATCGCAGGGGTGAGACCATCCGTAATCTGAACCGCTTCTCCATTGGTCTGGCCAAGCGCCACCTGTACCCTGGATACTGATTGATCTTCGTTAATCTGCCACACATATGGATTACCTTCAGCACCAGTCTGTACTGCTGCCAATGGAATCCAGAAATCCCCGGTAGCTTCTTTCGGCTTTACGTTCACACGAGCTGTCATGCCTGGAAGAATTTGTACATTTTCGGGGCGGGGCATACCCAGCTCAACCACATAAGTCTGGGTTACACTATCGGCTTCAGCCTGGTGCTCACGGTATTTGAGTTCAAACTTTTGACCGGGTAGGAACTCGAACTCCGCTGTGATAGAGCTGATTTGATCTTCATTTCCTGTAGCCAACAATTTTTCCGGCACAGAAATCTGAATACGCACCTCAGAGATGTTTTGCAACCGAACAATTGCCTGGCCCGGCTGCACATTGGTGTAATTCTCTACCAACTGTCGAGTTGCCAATGCATCAAAAGGCACTCGCAACTGGGTATAGGCCAAATCCTGTTCTGCCTTTTCCAATGTTACTTTTGCCAGATCAAAGTTACTTTCTGTTTCATCCAGCTGCTGCTGAGAAATGACCTTCGATCCCGCCAGGGAGCGCTGCCGCTTCAAGGTTTTTTCCAGCAACTCCACGTTTACTTTGGCTTCCTTCACTCGACGGCGATAATCCCGATCATCCAACTCGGCAATCAGGGTTCCCTTAGGAATAATTTCCCCTTCCCTGATACTCAACTTGTCTAACTTGCCACCAACCTGGAAAGAGAGATCCACACTCTGGACCGCCTTTACACGACCGGCAAACTGGCGATCCGCCACTTCCGCCACATTGGTGACCGTAGCCACTTTTACCGGCCACAAGCGCTCAACCTGCTGTTCATCCGCTTCAGAACCAGAGCACCCCGCAAGAATCGCCGCTGCCGCTACCACCAAGGCAAGGGAGATACGAGAATTTACCGACAATTTCATATTTCACTATCCAATAAATTATTTAACTGAAGATCAGGTATTCAGGTAAGCTCTGCCGACAACATCAGCAGCCGTTCGCGCAGGCGGGAAAACATTGGGTCCTCGGACTCCATAACTCCCAGCACCCGCCCCAGGAACATACCCTGGGCAGCAAGAATCAATAACTGGGCAAGTTCAGGGTCACCGTATGAGCTGTCAATTTCACCGCGCATTTCGATAACGTTACACTTGACCGGCTCAAGTAGGGCGGGATCTTCTGCGACTGCCGCAATCAACGCTCGCGGCAGCCCCTCATCATCTTCCATCAGCTCGAAAATCGCTTTAAGCCGTGACGCCAACACATCGTCACCAGCGGCGGCAAAAGTCTCTGCACTGGCATCCTCCCTGGCAATCGCGGCCTCCAGCATCGCCTTCAGCAGTGACTGTTTGGTACGAAAGTGATGGATAAGCCCACCCTTACTCAAACCACACTGGGCAGCAACTGCGTCCAGGGTGAGCTTTCGCGCCCCTTTTTCTCGAACTACCTCTTCCGCCGCACGGACTATGGCAGCTTTGTCGACTCTCGACACATGACCTCCCAGGCATCTTCAACCAAACCAACCGGCTGGTCGGTATCTTAGCGCCCCCCAGGAAAACGTCAAGCCATGCTACCCTCTGCCAGCGTCAAGCAAGGTTAAAAAGTGTTTACAAAGCCTATGATGACCAGCTGGACATCTTATGCGGTTTGAAACTGGAGTAATTTATGACGGAACAGCCCTGCCCTTGCGGCTCGGGAAAAAAGTTCAAAGCCTGCTGTAACCTCTACCTGTCTGGGCAGGCCTACCCGAAAATGGCAGAATCCCTGATGCGCAGTCGCTACAGTGCCTACGCGATGGGAAACCTGGCATACCTACGAAAAACATGGCACCCAGAAACTTACCCGGGTCTCAATGCGGACGATCTGGAGACTCAATGGACACGCCTCGAAGTTATTAAAAGCAAAGCAGGGCTGAAGAAGTCTGTAGTGGAATTTAAAGCCTGGTATACGGAGAATGATCAAGAGCATGTGATCCATGAGATATCACTATTTAAGCTCTATAAAAAACGCTGGGTCTACCTAGAACCGCTACCTAGTTGGCCACAAGCCGATCAGTAAAAAGAGAAACCAGGGTTAGAGGGGAACAAATTGCAGGGAGGCGTCAAGGAAGTGAAATAGCCTCAAATAGTCGCGGGAGCTACTCCGCTCCCGCGCCTCCTTTAACATTTTTTGCTTACTTTTAAAGCGAGCGCCCGACTTAGCCTTAGTGTGGGCACCACCTTTTTTTAGCAGTGGATTACAAGCCACGTAATTACGAGGCTTGGCGACTTTCTTAGGGGTGTATTTTTTCATAGTATTTGGCCTTGCCTAATCAACGATAAAAGCCGAGAAAACTCGACAGGTAAATTCATTGTCAAATTGAATTCAATAGCACTCATGAAATTAAAATCCATTATTTTTCAAAGTTCTCATAAAGGGTGAACCAGTCAAGCCTACCCTTTTATGCAAATCACTTGACGCAGCGTATGTACCACATCAACCAAATCCAGCTGATTATTCATCACCTCATCAATATCCTTATAGGCAGCGGGTATCTCATCAATCACACCTTTATCCTTTCTGCATTCTACGCCATGCGTCTGAGACTCAAGATCGCCTCGAGTAAATCGCTGACGAGCCGAGGTGCGACTCATTTTACGGCCAGCACCATGGGCACAGGAGCAAAAGGATTCGGGATTTCCACGCCCACGAACAATAAATGATTTCGCCCCCATCGAACCGGGAATAATCCCCATCTGATCCTTTTGGGCACTGATCGCCCCCTTACGTGTCACATAGACATCCCGTTCGAAGTGGCGCTCGCGCACTACATAATTATGGTGGCAGTTAATAGCCTCTGACGTTAAGGTAAACTTCGGCACGTAACCCCCCAGGCTATTCAACACAAGCTTCATCATTTCCTGCCGGTTTAACCTGGCGTACTCCTGTGCCCAATTTACAGCTTCAATGTAATCATTGAAGTGGCTACTTCCCTCAGAAAAATATGCCAGGTCCCTATCTGGCATATTTTGCATATTTCCAGCCATATCCCGGCGTGCCAATTGAATAAAATGCTCTCCAATTGCACTACCAATACCTCGGCTGCCGGAATGTAGCATCACCCACACCGCATTACTCTCATCCAGACAAATTTCAATAAAGTGATTGCCTCCACCCAATGTCCCCATTTGGGTAACCCAGGTTTTCTGGGGCTGACGCAACTTCTTCATAAGCCCAGGATGCTTTTCAAACAACCTATCTACACCGGGAGCTAAAATTTTGCAGGCAGATTCCCTGGCAGTAATCATCTTATGACGACCCCGTCCAACGGGTACTTTCACCTCAATGGCCTCCCGCAATGCTTTTAGGCTGTCTGGCAACTGATGGGCATGCAACGAAGTTCGCACCGCATTCATGCCGCAGCCAATATCCACACCTACTGCGGATGGTATGACTGCACTAAACGTAGGAATCACCGAACCAACTGTCGCCCCTCGCCCCAAGTGAACATCCGGCATTGCCGCCACATGGGAATGAATAATGGGCAATTGAGCAATATTCTTTAGCTGTTCTAAAGCAGCCGGCTCAACCTTATCGGTAAATATTTTTACCGGCACACTACCTGAAGATGCGTTTTTATTAAGTACAATTTTTACAGGCATATAGAGTCCTTGGATTGATCCAATAAATCATTAAAAGCTCTCCAAAGCCCTAAACAAAAAAGCCCCGGCAAATGCCAGGGCTCTAGAGAATTCCGGCTTGAAAAGCTCAATCACTTTTCAAGCAAGTGCACATGAAAAGCGATCAAAAAAACAGGTTGCTGATATCTACATTTCGCATTTCATGGCTCCTTCGTGGTTGCTGTCCACGTTTAACTAGGTGGTTACTAAACTACCCCTGCAGTTTATTCACTAATTTAGGCATGTCAACCTTAAAGTTTATTATTTATTAGAAAATTATTCCCCACAACCTTAGAAGAAGGCAGCTCAACACCCCCAGATGCAATGATTGCCATACCGCCATACAATGCCCCTGCGATATGGTAAATATTATTAGCGGATGAACAACGAACCTGAAATCATTTTTGAGGATGACCACCTTCTGGCAGCATTTAAACCAGAGGGCTGGCTCGTGCACCGCTCAGAAATAGACCGCAACGAAAATCGTATTTTACTTCAATACCTGCGGGACTTGAGCGGTCACCACCTGTACCCTGTACATCGCCTGGACAAGCCTACCTCTGGGATTATTATCTTTGGCAAGAGTAGTGAGATGGCCACCCTTTTACAGCAACAGCTGGAAAGCGAAAACTCCATCAAAAAATACCTCGCAGTATGCCGGGGCTATTGCCCTGAACAGGGAGTTATCGACTACCCTCTACCACCTGTCGCAGATTTCAAACATCAACGCAAGCGCCCCAAAACTGATCTACCACGCAAGTCAGCAATCACCCTATACCGCCGACTGGATACCGTTGAGCTACCCTATGAAGTAGATCGATACCCCACCAGCCGTTACTCCCTGGTTGAAATCCAACTAAAAACCGGCCGCCGCCACCAGATCCGCAGGCACTTCAAGCATATCCACCACCCACTTATCGGTTGTCCCAAATATGGGAAGTCTTCACACAACCGGTTTTTTGCCAGACAATATGATTGCGCACGATTGTTACTGCATGCATCCAAACTTAAAATAATGCACCCGATAAGTGAAACGGTATTTGAGATTAGCATGACACCTAAAGGGACATTTTCAGAACTACTGGGTAAGTTAAACTGGAATCTCACCAATTAAAGACTTGGGCAACCGAGAACCCTCTATTAGCTCGTAATGCCAATTTTCCAGCAAAATTCCAATAACCAATTACAGAAAAACCAACTACTAACGAGTAAAAAATGAAATTCAAAACCACAATCAAAAAATTAGCCGGCCTGTGTGTATTATCAGCCATCTCCACCGGCGCCGTTGCACTGGATGACGAAGATAAGGCTGTTCGCCTGGTAGAGGCTCTTAGTGGCAATATGGTTTATATCCACTTGATGGAATCAATGAATAAGCAACCGTCCTGCGCCAAGTACAATGCCATCATAGCCTGTTCAACGGAAAATTCTTACTGTTCCCACGCGCTATCTATCGCCCTAGCAGCCCAGGCGGCAAACCGTACCATCGACTTTCAGACAAGTGATTCCTGCATAGGTAGTGCAGCTGAATTTGTCAGACTACGTATGCGGTAATTGTATTTAGCTTACACAAATAGAAAGTAAGCAAGAAGATCAGAGGCTAAGGGTTTCACAAGAAGAATATAACCCTGAAGCCTCCGTCAAGAAAGTCTCAAAGGATAGTCTAACTCAGACTTAAACTATTTTTTGAACGCTCTGTCAAACTGAGTCTGAACTTGTACAATTTACGAACATCAAAGCTTGAGCTTTGCTTTCATCTCCTGCTCCCACCCCTCAACTAGAATCCTTGCCTTATCTGGATTGCACTCAAGAACCCCATTTAATACACGGCATTCTTCAGAAATTTGCATCATCCCTTTAGGTAGTTCTTGATCTGAAAGGTACTGGATGATAACCCTTGCTTTACAGTACTCCCCTAGCAATATCAGAGCTAGAGCATTAACCATCTGTACCCACTTATTCTTCAAGGCAACAGGATGGCTTTGTATTTCAGAAACAAATCTTCCTAAACTAAGTTTCTCTTTTACTCTTTGAGAATTAGCGTCTAGCCAGTTAACAACCTCATCTACCCTCTTATTGCCCTCCCACCTCTCATAATCAACAAACCCTTCTGGGTAAGGGAGGCGCTCACTAAAAAGTAGACTTAATTGGTCAGATCGCTTAAATAACGGATATACAAACTCAGATATGTATATCCCATTACGAGTCATCTCCAGGCAAAACCCGCTCACCAAATGATCTTTAGGCCCAAAATAAATATATGGACCAGTCAATATAGCATCAGGAAAAGCCTTTTTAAGGGCGACTTTCAACTCGGCATTCACTTTCATCTCCCTATCTAACCCAAATCATATATAAATGAGTATCCTCAGGAAGGTTATCCATATATTTATCAATCTGCTCATCTGAAATGAATGAAAACCAACCGGTTTTTACTTCAACTGCAAATTCAGGTGCGTGATGATACCCGTATATAACATCAGCTCTACTGGAGCCTAATCGTCCATATCCAATTCTCTCTCCTTTTAAATAGCTGACTTATGCATCATATAGTCCATTCTGAATCATCCTAATTTTTTCTTCAAAACGTTTATGAATCTTGCCTCCTCTTTGAAAAGGAGTCAGTCCACACACAAGACCACACTCAGCATCAACTTCCGTTGCAGCTTCTAGAGCAAGCGCCTCCAAAAAACAACCTGTTCTTCATGCTTAGGAGGAACTCCAAGCCGAGGCAGCAACTTTCCTCCCTCTTCATGATAGGGATTACCCCCACCTTTGTGTAATTCGTGATTAAGTGTATAGCTAAATGTACCCGTCATAGCGCCGTTCGCAAATTTACTTCCGGTTATTACAGATGCCGTGCCGCCAATAATTGCCGAACTAAATACACCTTCCGGGGTTATTGTGCCAGGCTCCCCTAAAACCCCCGAAGCCGAAGCTGCAGCACTAAATCCTGCTGCAAAGAACCCATGACCAAACTTCCCTCCCTGAAGCTCAGCTGTAATCCCTCCAACAGCAGCATGGGCGGCAAATGCTATTGAACAAGGCCCGCAAAAATATGCGCTAATAGCGGTTCCAACAATTTGAATCGCAGCTGTGAACTCTGGACTATCCGCAAATAAGCTAAAAACAGGCTTGCTTAAACGCGCACTTACATAAGACATCACCAGAAATTCTAAAAAATACCCACTAGGGTCAGTAGCATTTACAGGATTGTTACGTACATAGGAATAGCGGTTATACATCTGGGTATCCGCTGCCGCCTGGACAAACGGATCCGCTTGCATAAAGCGCCCCAGTCTTGGATCGTAGATACGCCCGTTCATATGAATGAGCCCTACTGCATCCAGCATCTCATGGCCAGTGTATCCCCATGTCGTATTAACTGTATCAAAGCCAGCGAGGCTAGACTGGCTCAGCGCACTCCAATCCGAAGAATTGCGACGCTGCCCCCACACATCGAAGGACATTTGCTGAATTACATTTGCGCCCTCTTCGGTGAGCAGGTCTACTGAGCCCAGGTGATCCAGGTACTGGAATACTTTTTCTGTCGACTGCACTGCATAGTTAGAGTTTGTAGTCAGGGTATAGATCGCTGTCCCCGCAAGGTAAAGCCCCGGCAGAGTAATCTGCCGGGGCTTTGATGGTTTTTACCAATAGGGACGAGGCTCATTGTCAGCAGCTGTGACAGGCGCCCTAATTCGTGCGCTTCACTCAAACTGCTTGCAGTAGAACTTGCAGTGTTTCGTGCATATTGAAATTGCCCATCAGTCTCTAAATTACTGCTTTTTCGAGAATTGGATCCTTTTGTGCAAACTAAGTCACTAGTTGTTTGATCTCAACACTGAAAAATAATTTACAGGCGGAACACTGGAATAACATATTGAACCATCTTCCATTAATGAAATCCTAGAAACATCATCTATTGATATTGCCCCAATATAGGAATGCGCTCTCCCGTATAGACTTACATATCGCCCTAAACATTTTTCAGCTATTTGTGAAGGAGGCAAAAATACTTGCATTCTTAATTTGCTTACATCACTTCCTGAAAAATTGGAAAACTCTTCATTTTCGTAAATAAAAAAAATCTCATTCTTTTTAACTAGATATCCAAACAGCGAGACTTGACCTAAATTAAATTCAGAATCAGATAAATAAGACTGAATTGAAATAAGTTTGCTGCCATTAGCTTCCAGTTTGTTTTCGCAACCCCAAATTAGCAGGATTGCGAAGAACCAGAATACACGCTGCATGATGCTATCCCATATTGATTTACACGATATAAATGAGTTTCGCCAGTAGACTGATAAGTTACATAAATGGGTCCTGTATAATATCTAGGAGCCCCGGTCCAAGTACTGTCATTCCCCCATGCCCAGCCACTTGCATTAAAACTATTACCCTCAGCAACATTGAATAGAAAGGCCTCAGCTCCCGAATAACTGGCTGACCCGAAAGTTCCTGTTATATTCCCCTCACCAATGCCTATGTGGTACCCAGCGCCTGCACCATGATATTCTAGGCCGCTTGGATCACTGTAGTAATCACCCTCAAACCAAGGTTCATTTAGAATTACAGCACTACCAACATTCCTTCCTTTGACTAGCTCTCCTTCACCGCTAGACCTAATCCTCATTCCCGATTCAATACCTTTATCCACGGCTTCTTGAAAAGAACCCGCTCTAGATTGTCCAGACCTAGCCGCCTTTTGTGTAAAGACATCACCCCGAGGCCAGACGCACCTTAACTTTTTTCCTAGCGCAATCAAGGACTTAGTAACCATTTTTCCCGGCGCCACAGGCTCTTCACCATTTTTTTGCCCCGACAATGTACGATCTTAGGACATTGACGAATACAGGACAGCCGACATGTACGAAAACCGGGCTTACACTAGCGGGCAAGTCAATGAGACGAGCCTGCCCATGCCCAAATACATGAACGAGAACCTGGCCGACTTTGGTAAATGCCTGGCGCAGTTGCGCAAGGCTGCCGGCTATACTCAGGAGGAACTGGCGGAAGAGATCGGTGCGACACGACGGGTCATCGCCTATTACGAGACCGAGAGCGAACACCCACCGGCCAACCTGCTGGTAGACCTGGCGCAAGCCCTTAAGGTCAGCACGGACGAGCTACTCGGTGTAAAACCGGTGAAGAAGATCAAGCAGCCGGATTCCAGATTGCTGCGACGGATGCAACAGATTGAGAAGCTGGACGCCGCCACCAAGCGGCAGGTGATTCAGGTGATCGATACGTTTATCGAGAATGCCAAGCTGAAGAAGCAGGCTTGATAGGCTATAACGACAAAGCCCCGGCAGATTACTATGCCGGGGCAATATAGATTTTCTCTAAACCGTAAGATCTGAAAGCAGCGCCTGTGTTTACTTCCTATTTTACGATTTCCTCTTCCACTGATTAAGTTTTCTTGAAATTACAAATGCAAAATAAAAAATAGACACCCCAGATAAAAGTATATTAGGAACGCTATTAACAATAACTTCTTTCTTGACAAGCATAATCGGCAGCGGCACGGCAAAAGCCATTATCAACAAAAAAATTACCAAAACGTATGTGCTGATTTCGGAAGTAAACTTCCTAAAAAAGAAAAATAAAGCCAGTCTAAGCAGCAATATGTATACCAACAGTATTAAAATATCCACTCTTACCACCTTTAATCCACAGTACTGTAAATAGTGGATCCACTCGAAAATAGTTCAATCGTTAAGGCAGTATTCGTAGCCTGATTAAAGGCCGGTTCATAGTAGCCCGGAACACCTTTATACCATGTTGCATTGTACGGTGTTCCGTATGCGCTTATTTTAGGAACGCTTCGCACTAGGCCGCCTACAGAAGTACCCAAATCAAGACCTGCATTGATTAGTGTTCCAGCTTTTTCGCTTCCAGTAAGGTCTACTAGTACTTGCTGCGAAACACTATCCGTCCCCCTAATTCCTGCCTGAAAATTATCGGCACCTTTAGCTGCAATAACAGCTCCAGCCGCACAAGTAACACCGCCACTACAAACTGCAAAGCCTAAAAGAACCTGCCCAGCTCCACCAACAGCCTGCCCAGTTCGCAGAAGAATATTCACACCCTCTTCCCTTAAGAAGCCGGCAAAGCTAGGCCCCTGAGCCTTTTGTGCATCCCTTTCATTAGCTGCCTGTTGTTCTCCATTAAATAGCTGACCAAATCCGGCTGTAACAGCTCCATTTGCAAACTTTCCACCCGTTACTTCTGAAATAGTTCCACCAATGACAGCCGCTGCGACAACTCTTACCGCAACCAACTCTGCATCAATACCAACCATACTGTTGACATTGGCCGCCTTCGTCAAGCCTGCACTTACAAACCCATGTCCAAATTTGCCTCCTTGAAGTTCAGACGTTATACCACCGACTAACCCATGAGCTAGTGGTCGTATAAAGGCATCATAAGTACCAAAATCTGCGCTACCTATCGCTTTAAATGCGTTTGCGGAAACATAAGCTATAGCTCCCGCTTTAATAGCTGCGCTCCAAGATGCACCGTGCCCCTTGGCTGAAGCCGTAGCGTAGGCCGCACAGCCCGCAGGACCACCATAGTAGCAAGCAGCAATCTGCGCTACGGAATTTAGAATTGGACTCTCAGTAATGCCTAATATGTCATCAAACACCTCTGAGAAAAAGCCATAGCCGCTTGGGTCTACACCACTGAGAGGGCTATTTTTTCCATAGCTATAGCGGTTGTAACCTTGCGTATTTGTATTGCCATCGACAAACGGATCCGCTTGCATAAAGCGCCCCAGCCTTGGATCGTAGATACGCCCGTTCATATGAATGAGCCCTACTGCATCCAGCATCTCATGGCCAGTGTATCCCCGTGCAGTATTAACTGTATCAAAGCCAGCCAGGCTAGACTGGCTCAGCGCACTCCAATCCGAAGAATTGCGGCGCTGCCCCCACACATCGAAGGACATTTGCTGAATTACATTTGCGCCCTCATCGGTGAGCAGGTCTACTGAGCCCAGGTGATCCAGGTACTGGAATACTTTTTCTGTCGACTGTACTGCATAGTTAGAGTTTGTAGTCAGGGTATAGATCGCTGTCCCCGCAAGGTAACGCTTCCACTGGATTTCACCAGGGTTGGAGGACTTTTCAATACGCTCTATGTTGCCGATATACCAGGTTTCAGTGACTTCGCCAGTTGTGCTATTGGTATCCTTACGGTAATAGCGAGATCGCTCCACGCCATAGAGAAACTCGGTTATATGATTTCCCTTCTCGATTCGCTCTGATTTATCAAAGGTGGTGTACTCAATTTTACGACCACCATCAAAATCATCGGAAATCATATTGCCATTGTTATCATAGCGATAGGCGACACCTCCAGCAGAGGTAACAGCGTGTGGGCCCGCATTATTTCCGTATGTGTAATCGCCAACGCCAGCTTTATAGACAATATTACCGATAGCGTTGTAACGCAGATCCTGCTGAGAAGAGGCCAATCCTGAGCAGTTATAGTCACCCGAGCCGATATGGCTCTTCACCAGCCGATTTAAGGCGTCGTAGCAGAAGCTTTCCCTCAGATCTTTACTGCCGCTCTGGTTATGGCGACTTTTCAAATTCCCAAGTGTATCCCAGCTGTAACGAATATTCTGAACACCGAATACCCCCAATACATCTGAGGTCTGAGTCAGCAAACGCCCAGTCTCGCTATCATATCCGTAGGCATTCGTTGCACCATTACCCAATAGCTGGCGTTTTAACTGACCACGGGCAGTATGTTCCAGCACCTGCTGGATCAAATCCCCCGAACCCAGATCGGTGATCTTCTCAAGGTGCCCATAGTTGTTGTAATGGTTTTCAGTACCAGACTGACCACTGGATAACAAGTCATCCAGAGCATCATACGTTTTGGATACACGCCCATAACTATCAAACTCTGTGGTAGTCACATAAGCCACTTGCGGGCCAGTACCATCGAAATCCACCAGTTGTGTATTGTTACGGCCAATACCATCGTACTGATAGAGCACTTGGTAGCCGCTAATGGAGTCCTCCACCAACTCGAGCTGCCCCACCCCATTGCTGGCGGTATCGTAATGCCAAGTTACATTACCGGTAATAGTGCTGCCATTGCGGCGATCGATACGAGTTTTTTTGCGCCCCAAAGTATCATAAGTGAACTCGACCTTATGACCATTGGCATCGGTCTGGGTTTCGAGTTCGCCATACTTGGTATAGGTATAGGACCACTCACCCTTATCTGGATCATCCATCCTGGTTTTGCGGCCCAAATCATCGTAGTAAATTACAACAGAAATTGGATAAGTGAGGCCATCATTCTCATCAACATGTGTTCCTGCCGAATTTGTTAGTCCCCAAGAGTGGGCTTTATGAAGATTGCCCTGATTATCGTATTCATAGCTGATACGACCATCAAGCGCATCAATAACCTCTACCAACTCCCCGAGAACATTTTTCTTCTCTGTTTTCTTTTGAACCTTATCATTTACTGTAACAGTCGTGAGACCATCATAAATGACTGAGGACTGCGAACTATCAGGTGCAGTAACTTTTACTGCTCGCCCTAACAGGTCATATTCAGTCTTACTCCAAACCCGGCCATTACCAGAAAAGTAAGGCTCGCTGACATATTTCACCCTGCCAAGACTGTCATATTCCTGGTCAATATAAATAGTTTTATCAAAACCCTGAGTTTCTGTACGAATTGCTCTTCCAAGCGCATCCATATACTCGACAGAGGTAGATCCAGTGCTGTTACTTTTTACAACCTTATATTTTGCACCGGTAATACAACCTGAACCACAGAGTGAATATTGAGTTCGTGCATCCGCTCCAGAGTTATCGTAGCGATAAGTCTCACGGCCCAACACGTCATAGCTAAAGTAACTCTTAAAGCCATTCAGCCCATGAACTTCCAGGGGCGCTCCATATGCATTTCGACTGATTACTTCTTCTGTTAAATGCTCAAGACTATTGTAATTCTTATTCGCAAAACGCCCAGAAATATCATAAACAGTCCGTGTATAGCGACTCTGTTCACCCTCTGCACTCAAAGTCTTCTTCTGAATGTTACCGAAGCCATCATATTCATAAGTAGTAGTTTGCGTAAACTCAGCATTATTTGGCTCAACAACCTCAGTAAGGAGCAGGCCCTTTAAACTTCCAACGGTATGATAAGTAAAGGCAGATTCACGAACATGATCTGCCTGGCCCGGGCGGCTGTTGATTACCCTGGTAAAGCTCAAGCGCCCCTTTTCTGACTCCCAATCAGTACCACCGGAACAAAGTGAGCTCGGATGGGCAGCCATAGAACCGCCGAAGCAGTTGAGTGTATTTTTAATAAACTGCTCACCAGTGGCCTCATCAATAGTTCTCAGTTTTATTGAGGTAACGTTTCCAACATTATCATAACTATTCTCTGTAATAACGGTCTGCAGGTGCTCACCATGTGAACTTCCGTTATTTTCAAGAGAATAGGTTTCCTCTACTACCTTTTCTAGATATGGCTGATAAGGATAGACAGAGGTGTCAGAACCATTCCAACCCTTCAAGCTCCAGGTATTGGCAGCCTTTCGTATCAATGCCTTTGAGGCAGACCGAACCTCAGTCTGCAAGGGCATACCAGTGAACGGGTAGTCCTGGCGGTAGTAAGTGGATGTCTCTACACCCGTTTGCTCATCAGTTGTGGAGATCTTCTGGAAGCCCAGCATCCCTCGCCCAGCAGCCTGCAGTTTCATCTGTGCGTATTCATACGAAACAGCACTTTTCGCCGTGTAATCAACAGCACCGGGAGAGGAGCCGGCAGCTGGAGAAGTACTCTCCACTTTAGAAACTAAGTACATCGGTATCAACACATCGAGAACCGGTGCATCTTTTCCTAGGGTGACACTATCCTCCGGAAGGACCCATGGACCATTCAGTGCAGTATAAAAGTCCGCCGTGTTAGCGGCCTGCTTTAGATAACAATATGTACTTCCGGGGATCTCTACGCCGTTCTCATCTCTCTCAGACGGAGTAGTAGTACACTCCTTACCTTCAAGGGTTTTCGACATTTCAAGGCGACTATAGAACCAACTCCTAATGGTGCTGGTATAGGAGATATCAGTGGTATTACCCAGCCCATTGTCAATTTTGGTTAATACCTTGTTGGGAATATCCCTATTTGCAGAGTTCCCATAGTTGGATACATAGGATGTTAAAAAGCCTTCATCGCTTATCTTGTGATAATCCGGCTGATTATCCCCATTGATATCAGCAAAGATGTGTAGGTAATCGTCATTATTGGGTACAGTCTGAATAAAGATAGACTTTCCAAAGCTGGAAGTCTGGGGATCCCAAAGTTCTACCCGCAACAATCCCGCATCATGATCAGGCCAGTAAACATCCAGCATCCCATCCTGGTTATAGTCCAGGGCTCCGGCTTGCTCTGAAGCAAACCTGCTAGGGGTTACTTTTACCAGTTGTTTCCCAGTACTGAGATAAAGATTTGACGAAGAAGATTCCTGCAATAGCAGGTCAGTTAAACCATCACCATTAAAGTCCGCTGCGACATGAGACTTTGCAGTATTACCTCCCAGGCTTGCAAAAAGGTCGTAGCTATCTGTTTCAGCGTTAAATACAAAAGCCGCATGCCCAGAGGGTCCTGCCGAATAAATATATTTAAAACCGCTTTTCAAATCCCCATTTTCATCAAGGCAAAAATCCAAGTCCACCACTTTATTGTCAGGGTCCTTACAACCGCTAACATAAGGTCTCTCCAAAGCAATCAGAATGTCAACATTACCATCCCCATTGAAATCCGCAGTAGCTGCTTTCAATGGAGAGTTGGTCAAACGGCTTATGGATTTACCGGAAGGCAACTCTAAGGAATAGCTTTTAGCTGAGCCGAACCGATAATAAGTCTTGGAACTAATTGGATCCGAGCTAGCCCGTAAGGGATAGACTAGTAAAGTTGATCCACCCACCACAACCAGATCGGACAGACCATCAGAGTTGACATCGACAAAGACACCATCCCTCTCTCCTACTCCGGTATCAATAGGATCGGATGAAAGCTTCCACTGGGAATCCACATAAGTAGAAAGGTAGACATGCCAAGTTTTACTGGTGTAGCGGTCATCGTATACAGCAATATCTGAGCGGCCATCAGCATTGTAATCTAAAACCGCAATACTGATATCCTCGTTTGCATTTGCCCCGGAGAATAAATATTTTTGGCCATTTGAATAAGTGGCAGGAGCTAAGTATGCGCCATTTGATAATGCATACTTAATTTGATGATCCTGATCACTCGCACTATCAGTATCCATCTCCAACCAAACAACATCTTGGTATCCATCACCATTGAAGTCGCCAAATTGGAAATCTCTTAAAGAGCGGCTCTTGTTTGCCGTAAAATCAACAGATCCACTGGAAGTTCCGTAATTTAAGGAGTACTGAGACCACTCAAATGAGAGTGCCGGCAAGCAATTGCTGCCTACACACTCTTGAATACTATCTACAAGAGAGGTCTGATTCTTGGATATATTATCAGCTACCAGCTGGTAATTAATATTATATTCACGCAGGGTATTGCCATCAGCGGCAGACGTAATTTTGGAAAGCCGTTTCGTTGTATTAAAAAGGTACCCGGCAGTGTAAGCTTGTAAGTAATCAGGCCTATCCGAATAAGTAAACTGGACTGAAGCCGCATTAGCTCCTGCTCCATATGCATATCTTACTTCGTGGATTCGCTTCCCACTATCAGAATCACCTTCATATTCGAATTCAATTCTATTTCCAACGCTATCCTGAAATTCGTTCTGCATCCATGAGAGAACCTTACCTTCTGACACATTGGCATAAGACTTTGAGTTAGCTGTATTACCGTACCAACTGGTTGAGCCATCTTTTCTTTCAACGGTAAAGTAGGCAGGACCCGTTCCTATACTGCCGTGAGATGTGACTTTTACAAAAGATTCGATCTCAGTACGGTATTGTGCGCCGTCCGCACCATAAGATTTACTGGAAACATTAATTAGCCTTTGGCCATCCAGACAAAACCTGTCCGAAGGACTCCAGCTGATAGGTAAAGCTTTTCCGTCCGTGGCCAATGTTTGTCGGCAACGGGTAATTCCGGAAAGCCCCCCAATAGACCACCCCTTGCCCAGTAACCCATTACCTGTATTACCTTGGTAATTTAAAGATAATTGAGGGACAACACCGGCAGTACCCACCCCTGCTGCTATAGCAAGTGAATAAGTCGCACTACCTGACTCATTAACCCTGAACTGACCAGCAGAGCTACCGGCCATTGTAGGGGTCTTTACGCCCGAAGAAACAATATCCTGCTCAATCGATGGAAGACTTCCGTTAGAAAGGAAAGCAGTATCTACGAGATATTCTTTTCTGCCTTTAAGAACCAGATCGTCCTGTCCGTTCCCATCAATGTCATCAACATAGAACGTATTATTAGAATCAGCTAATAATTCAGAGAGGTCACTAGAGCGCGAATATGAAACAACAGAAGTCGGAACCTCATCACCAGAAACACCTACCACTACAAAAGGTGGCTCGTTAGTATTTTGGCTCCTGAACAGGATATCTACTACAGAATCACCATCAAAATCACCGTAGTAGAAGTCAATATTTTCCTCAAGCCTTGTAAATCCCGTCAGCTCATCTTCTGGCACGCTATACGGAGCAATAGTTCCGTCAGCAAAAATCACGTATGAAGGCCTGGGGGGCAAGGCAATAGGGGTGGCAATATCTCCATGTAAAATTAAATATCGACTATTGCTGATGACATAATAATCCAGGTCACCGTCACCATCGATATCCTTTAAATAAATAGCTTGGCCTTGGGAATCAAAACTTGAAGCCTTGAGCGATAAAGGCAGTATACAGGCTAATAAAATAAGCCATCTAAATACGTACTGAACTGCATTACTATTGCTCAAATGAAACATCTGGCTTCCCCAATGACCCCAATTTTATGGTACAAATGTACAAAGGCAGCAATTCTGCATACCTGAATAGGCGCAGTCAATTCCTCATTAACTTACTTAATGGGATGTTCATCAAAAGCCCAAGCCTTACAATATCCGGGCAAGAATAACCCCCCACAACCGCGTCATCAAAAGTTAAAAACACCACCCTGAGAAGCCAACCACAGAAGGCGCACTAACAAAAGCATGTAGACTTCCAACATAACAAGTGAACACTTCAAGAGGTGCAAGAGAGATAAGCCAATAAGCGCAACCGTTAACCAACAAAACAGTCAGATAGGAATTTGTTACAACCAGTAAATTCACGCATAGCGAAACAAACCACTTTTATCGACCGAATACTTCTCAACGTTCCCTTGCGATATTAACTACTGGCTATTGGAGCTATTCCCGAGCGTTATCATTTGGGGTACCTTCCGAATCTTTCCCTCGAACTCCAAACAAGCCCTTACGACCTTCGATAACTTCTGTTACAGGCCGCAAAAAATGACTTAGCTTATCCTTTTCCCACATTGCATCCTGATATCCGAGCTCAATCAATTCCTCTATATAAGGTCTTTCAAAGAGCAGATAGCTGGCAGCTGATACACCGCCTCCGGCACTGGTAGCACCTGTGGAGCGAAATAGCCAGCGCAGCGCAGGGGGAAGAAACTGCAGCTTTTTCCCTCCCAGCCAGGCAAGGCTTTGCGAGGGTTCAATCACCACAGACTCTACCGGGCGCAAAGGCGCCAAATCGGAATATTTCTCTTTTTCTACAGATTCCAACAGGCTGTTTACCCTATCCATATGCTCCAAATCCCCCTCAAGGCTGTCAATGAAGGCAGCGTTGAACCACTGGGCAGCTATCTGGGCCATTGAAGGAGAATGCATTTGCCTGTCAGTGCGCCGGCTACCCCAGTGTATGGGGGAGCGGTTATCCGATACACCTACAATAAACACCCGCTTTGCACCAAGGTGCAAAGCGGGACTGATCGGGGCCATTTGACGTATGGCACCATCACAGAAATAAATATCTTCAATTCTGACAGCGGGAAAGATTGCTGGAATAGCTGCTGATGCGAGTAAATGATCCACGGTTAGCTCGGTAGGCACACCAAATCGCCTAAAGCGCTGCCAACTCTTCACGCCATCGGCAGCTTGATAAAAGCTGACTGACTCACCTTCACTGTAGGAAAGTGCGTTAATGCAAGTGGCATGTAAATGCCCAGCATCGATATTTTTCTGAATATTGCGAAAGTCGATAACTTCCTTGAGCAATTTTCTCAGAGGTGAATTATCGAGTAGTGCCAGAGGTTTTTGTCGCCCCACCCCCTGGTTAAGTAATGATCGGCTAATTGAAAATAGATTGCCTATAAGGCTCCACCAACTAGTACGATAAACGCGCTCAACACTGAGGCTCATCCACACAGAGCACATGCTATCAACGGCTTCTTTGAAGGTGCCGGGATGGGAAGCCAGCATCATTGCATTCATCGCACCAGCAGAGGTGCCGCAGATAATTTTAAAAGGCCGAGGATTATCCTCTGGTACCACCTCCGCCAAGGCCTTTAGCACACCTGCTTGATATGCCGCACGGGCACCACCACCGGAGAGAACCAGCGCGCTGTTTTCATCGAGAAATGAAGACTCGTTGTTACCTTTAGACAATGTGCTCTTCCAACAGAAATAGACCGCCAATAACAGCATTTACCAAAATGCTATTGAAAACAAAGCGGACAAACAAATACCAATGCTTATATGCAGCCTATAAATCAACTCAGTTAAAAATCTGGATTTTGTAATTATTATTCCGAAAAGTTAAGCTGCTTACAGGGACATATTTACCACGTAACGGCCAATTCCATGCCCCCTATGAATACGAGCAAGAAACTCCGGCGCCTGCTCCAAAGAAATATCTTCAGCGATCCCGCGGAGCTGATTACCGATATACCAATCCCTCGAAAGCCGCTGCCAAACCGCGCTCTTTTTTTCAATTGGTAGCTCAACACTATCGACACCTAAAAGGCTGATGCCGCGCAAAATAAAGGGGAATACGTTGGCATGGAATTGTGCCCCGGAGGCCATTCCACAAGCAGCAACACCGCCACCATAGGCCAATGACTTAATCACATTGAAAAGTGTTTCACCGCCTACAGTATCTATTGCCCAGGCCCAAAGAGGCTTTGCCATAGATTTACTGGCAAATGGAGCCAAGGTATCCCTATCGAGAACTTTCCAGGCACCTAAATTAGTCAGGAAATCCGCAGCTTCCAATTTACCTGTCACCGCCGCCACACGGAAACCCAGCTTAGCTAACAGTGCCACTGCAATCGATCCGACCCCACCCGTAGCACCGGTCACCAGAACCTCCCCATCCTCAGGGACCGCACCAGACTCAAGGAGCTTCTCCACACACAATGCCGCTGTCAGGCCAGCCGTACCCAGAGTCATTGACTCCCTGGCAGTAAGCCCCTGCGGAAGAGGCAACGCCCACTTGGGGGGAATGGCAATCATTTCTGCCAAGCCCCCCGGCGTATTCATGCCCAAATCATAGCCAGTGACCAACAATTCCGTACCGGGTTTATAAGTGCCACTATGATCCTCCAACACCTTGCCTACCGCATCGATACCCGGCGTATGGGGATACTCCCGGGTAATACTACGGTTACCAAATGCGGACATCGCGTCTTTGAAATTCAGAGAGGAATGAGAAACTGCAAGCAACAAGGGATTGTCTGGCAGGTCACAGACCTGCCTTTCAACCAAAAGCTGGTCGAACTTACCTACGGCAACCTCTTCTACCCTTATTGCCCGGAAACTTTCATCCCTGAAATTGTTCATGTGAAAATTTCCTGTCTATCAAAGATTTCAACCCTGCTTGAGGTGCTTATTTATTGCGCGTGATGCCGCCAAGCAGCTAACCTTGAGAATAGACGAGTCATCGCGGACTCTACTCCTGCCTCAGCAGCCAGCCCCATTTTCTTGGCAATATTCTTCTTTTCTTTGTACTCCACCTGATAAAGGTCAGCACCTTCTGCACTATGAGTCAGATACTCATCGGAAGTCTTGAGTTCATCAACAAGCCCAAGGGACAAAGCCTTTTGCCCAAACCAGACTTCACCGGTAGCGACTTTGGCAATATCCAGGCTGGGTCGGTATTCACTGACAAAATGCTGGAACAACACGTGGATCTCTTCCAGATCACTCTGGAATTTCTCACGGCCTTCTTCAGTATTTTCACCAAACATTGTTACTGTGCGCTTGTACTCTCCTGCAGTAAACAACTCATAGTCCACATCATGACGCTTAAGTAAGCGATTAAAATTGGGGAGCTGTGCGAGCACACCAATAGACCCCAACATCGCAAATGGGGCAGCCAGAATTCGATCAGCCACACAGGCCATCATATAGCCGCCACTAGCCGCGACTTTATCTACTGCAATAGTGAGGTGTATACCCGCGCTGCGTATACGCGCCAGCTGACTAGCCGCAAGGCCATAGTTCGCAACCATACCGCCTGGACTTTCCAGGCAAAGAAGCACCTCATCTCCCGTTTTTGCCACCTGCAGGATCGCAGTAATTTCTTCTCGTAGGTGGGAGAGCGCACTTGCTTTAATATCGCCATTAAAATGCATTACGAAAATACGTCTGCGATCCTCAGAGGACACTGCAATGCTTTTTTCAGATTTTTCTGCCTGAGCTTCTGAAGTGCCTATTTCTTGCTTCTGGCTATCACTTTCTTTTGCTGCTTTCTTCTTTGCTTCAGCCTTATGTCTCTTCACTAATGCCTTTTCTTCAGCTTTTTTTTCCTTCGCAAGTTGCTTCTTGCGATGGGCAAACTCGTGCTTTTCCATGACCGCTTCCAGCAGGGTGTCTTTGAACTGCTCATAGCGGTCATTCAAACGTGTAACACTAATATGCCCCTGAACACGCTCCTTTAGCTGTTCGCGATTGGCAAAAATAAAGCCTATCAATATCATTAGGGCCACAATCACTGTGACAATTTTTGCCAGGAATAGGCCGTACTCAATTAAAAATTCCACTTAAACTCCAGATTGCTACCTTTCAACATTAAAATTTATTACTCATATCACTTCCAGCCATCCAGGGCGGAAGTTGCCTGCTTGTTCAGCGGCCTTGCCAATAACCCACTGTGACTGATTCGAACATCGTAAACAGCTCCATCCTCCATAGGAAGAAAGGTTGCGCTACCATAAACGGCATCAACGAAAGGCAGGCTTTTATCAAAACCTTTAACAAACCGCCAAACATCCACTCCGTAATTGGTGCCGTCGATCTGGTGGACCGAACGCTCCCGGGCTCGTTCATCCCTCAAGGTTAGGTAACGCCCGCTCAGCCGGTCCAGTCTGTATGCCGGTTCAATGCCCCAACGGGCCAAATGGCCCTGCCATTTCAGCATTCGCGCATCCAACTGCCACTGATCGCCATACAGCTCAAATTTCTGAGAAATTCCATCGGCATCAGCGAATTTAACTTCGAACTGCTGCTCGGCCACCTTTCGGAAAGAGACAATACCGACGCTGTGCTCTTGAGCCAGATTGCGATAACTGAAGACATCAGCCGCCACCAGGACTATCCATAGGGCCAAACCGAAAAAGATCAAGCCCGCCGAGCCTCGCAGAAAGCCCATCACCCAGCTTCCACTTAACAGTACTCGCGCCCCCCAAAAAACAAGCAGCAATGCCAATATGGCAATCAGAAAGGTGATCAAGATGTACATAAATTATTGTTCTCCATACTTCTTAGCTGAGCCGTTAGAACAACCACGGCTACTTTCCCGCCGCGACCTGCTCCACGAAAGTGTGAATCAGCTGTCCCGAGAGAGTCTGCACAGGTGGAATTTCCGGCAGCGATCTATAGTGAAACCATTGTGCTTCTTCAATTTCATTCGGATCGGGACACAACTCACCGCCCTGCCACGCCGCAAGATATCCCAACATCAATTGGCCGGGAAATGGCCAGGGCTGGCTACCGATATACTGCAAGCTACCCACCTCTAAGCCTACTTCCTCACGAACTTCACGCTTGAGCGCTATCTCAGCGCTTTCACCCGGCTCTATAAAACCCGCAAGCGCGGTATAGGTGATATTTCTACGATTCGCATGACGGGCAAGCAGGCACTCTTCTCCTCGAGTGACCAGCATAATGACACAGGGAGAAATTCGAGGATAAACCGTCAATTGGCAGTTCGGGCAGGTTCTGGCCCTGTCGATGGAATGGTAGTGAGTTGCGGTCCCACAGCGCCCACAAAAGCGATGGTCGCGGTCCCAATGCGCGATCTGTAGAGCGCGGCCGGCCAATGCAAATAAATGCTCGTCTGTGGAGGTTAATAAACTGCGCAGGTTACGCCAGTCATGCCCGCGAATATCCAGCAGGCTGGATAACACACGAACACCGCAACTTTGTCCTCCCAACTCCCCAAGGTAGTGGTTTGAAATTACAGCCTCGGCCAAAAATATATCCATCTCATGGATAAACTGGTCTCCTCGACAGAGCACCAACCCCTCAGCCACAATAATTTGTTGGGAAAAATCTGGGGTAGCCCACACATTTGCAGCGGGCTCAAAGCGTTCGACCAAAAGAGCCTCCTAATTCAGGTTAAACCGTCTCTACGGGATAACCAAGTGCAGCCAAGCTCTCCACAGCGAGGTTAAGGGATTGCACATCGGCCTGACGGTGCAGCTTTACCTCGCCAAGGTAGTACTCAAGGCTGATAATAGCATCGGCGAAAATATCCAGTGACTGCTCAACATCAGGACCTGCATCGTGGCGATCTACCACTGTTTCAACAAATTTAAATAAGCCTTCAACCACCGAAGCAGCGCGCTGTAGGTTTAAGACGATCAACCCCCCACGCACAGAGTTAAGAGTGGTCGAGACGTTGCGGATATGGCCATGGTCATAGCCGGAATCTGCATATGCAGCTAGAGCGCGCTTTATCAACGCAAGGCCAGCTTCCGCCTCCTTAAGCACTGCTACCTCTGCCTCTGCCAGCTGGCTATGCTCAAAAGCAATATCCGCATGGCCGTACTCATCGAGATCAATATTGGTACTCTGCTTTAATGCCCGCACAGTACTATCCACCATCAACACTTGACCGGTGAGCTTCTGTAAAGCTGAATCTGCGACAGAACCTCCTGCACCTGCAGCACTTTGGTATTCAGCTACGGCATTGCGCAGACTCTCGCCCACTCGCTTGAAGTTCAACATTTGCAAGGTACCAGCAACGCGTCTCAGGGTGCTGGCTAGTCCATCATTCTCATCGATATCGGAGATACCGATCAGCTCAATATCATCCAGCATCCGGCGCACACTGGATAACTCTTCATCCAGTGCACCAGCTACAGCAGAAATTGCAGTGGCACCAGGCCCACCCAGGCTCGCGCGCTCCCTTTCCAGTTCTTCCTCAGTATATTCAAGGGATTCTGCCGAAAAGATATCGAGAAGCTTACTCCCAGCCTCAGCAGGCTTCGACAGAGCAAGCCAATAGATGCATTCTTTCAGCAATATCGGGGGTGCAGGCTGGTCTAGAGCAGCGTCACACTCCTTTTGCAGGGCACGCAACCAACGATCAAACATACTGAATACCATTACCCTGGAACGGCTAATACGCATTTCACAGGCAGCCATACCTGTCAGGGCGGCACCAGCCACGACCCACAGGCGCCCATTTGGACGCCCAGAAGTGATACTCGCAATCCGCTCCAATGCTCGGGCCATCATGGTGAAAGCCGGGCCGCGGGGTTTGCCACGCAATAATGCCAAGAGACCTACTTGATACATATGCCGGAACCTACGGACAAAACTACGCAAGTCTTCGGACATTACTGCCGAGGCGCCCATGCCAGGTATTGAGGCATCCAGGTTACAACGAAAAAAATGGCTTTCAGGTACCGGCGGCTGGGACCGCGCAGCCCTAAGGTTATTAATAAAGGGGATCAGTAATTCTGGCCTGGCTATGGCCCGACTCTGCACAAAATCGAGGTACCGGCCCAATACATAAAGCCCACTACCCAGAGCTTCCATTAGCTCCTCTGTGGCTTGCTGTCGCCCTTCCAACACTTCGGTGAGCGCAGTTATTTTCTCCTGGGCAAGCAATTCTCCAGCATGGAGCTGCACCATCTGCAATACGCCACTCACTTGCCTAAGAGCTGCCAAGCATTGCTCCAGTGACTGCTTCTGGGTGGTATCTGCTGCAAATTTGTCCAAGTGAGAGGTAGCGTTATCTACTGCTACTACCAGCTCATCCTTGACCACATTGACAGAAGTGATGTTGATCTTGCGCAATTCACTCTTTGACTGCACCGCTGCACTCTTCCTGTAACCGAACAAAAAATAACCAAAACAAAAGGTTCTGGCCTAGTAAAGGGCAATTTATACCAATAGAGAAAAGAGTCCACCTTTCCGCCAATAAATTCCACCGAATATTCGACAAATCCTCTGCTACCTCCTCTGAACCCCTAAATTACTTGAATTTTCCGGAAAACCCAGTAGCGTTTGCTACTTTCAAGTGTGCAGATGTGCACTTTTTTTGCGCTTACGCCCAAAAAACAATCAGCTTCACCAGCTGAACACAAGGGAAAGAGAGATCGCGGCTAAGGGCTTTCCCAAAATGCCGCAAAGGGCAGGGACAACCCGACACTTCAATTTGACCCAAACACTGGGTTACCCAGGGAAGTAAATGATGAACACTTACAACAATGCACTGACGGCTTCCGGTAGCGGTTTTGGCCGGGCTTTTGCGGATAATTTTCTCGGCGAAGCCCCGGATTGGTACAAACTGACAATAGCTGCCTTTCTTCTATTAAACCCAGTAATACTTTATGTCAGCGGCCCTTTTATTACCGGGTGGGTACTGATTGCTGAATTCATTTTTACCCTGGCAATGGCACTAAAGTGCTACCCACTTCAACCCGGAGGATTGCTCGCTATTGAGGCCGTCCTTATGGGAATGACCAGCACAGATGCGGTCTATCATGAAGTAGTCGAGAATATTGAAGTTATCCTGCTGCTGATGTTTATGGTCGCCGGGATCTACTTTATGAAGAGTCTCTTACTCTTTGTGTTTACCAAGATCCTAATTCACGTGAACTCAAAGAGTATGCTCTCGCTACTGTTTTGTGCAGTAGCTGCAGTACTTTCAGCATTCCTAGACGCACTTACAGTTACTGCTGTACTAATCGCGGTAGCTGTAGGCTTTTACTCTGTTTATCACCGGGTCGCCTCCCAGCAACCCCACCACCACCATGACCATGATCACTCAAATGACGAACACGTAGTGGAGTACCACCGGGAGGACCTGGACCAATTCCGGGCCTACCTGCGCAGCCTTATCATGCATGGTGCCGTAGGTACTGCATTGGGAGGCGTCTGTACTTTAGTGGGTGAGCCACAAAACCTACTGATTGCCGAAAAAGCCGGCTGGGAGTTTCTTCAATTCTTCCTGCAAATGGCGCCGGTCACTATCCCCACCCTATTTGCTGGGCTTATCACCTGTGTATTCTTGGAAAAAACTAAAATCTTAGGCTACGGTGCCCAGCTTCCTATAGCAGTGCGTGAAGTATTGTTGAACTATTCGAGAGAAGAAGAAAAGAAGCGTACCTCTGCACAGGTGGCTGAACTCTGGGTACAGGGCATTGTTGCTCTGCTGCTTGTATTCGCATTGGCCTTCCATGTTGCCGAAGTGGGTATTATCGGCTTGATGATCATTGTGCTTTTGACGTCCTTCAATGGTATTGTTCAGGAGGCCCGAATTGGACACGCCTTTGAAGAAGCCCTGCCTTTTACGGCTCTATTGGTGGTATTTTTTGCCATTGTTGCGGTGATTCACCAACAGCATCTGTTTGAACCGGTTACCCACTTCGTACTATCACAAAAGCCTGAACAACAACCGGGTTTACTGTTTTTGGCCAACGGCATACTGTCCATGATCAGTGATAATGTTTTCGTAGCCACGGTGTATATTAATGAAGTTAAGACTGCCCTAACTGCGGGCGACATCACCCGTGAACACTTTGACAAGTTGGCCATTGCAATTAATACAGGAACCAACCTTCCGAGTGTTGCCACACCGAATGGACAGGCAGCCTTCTTATTCCTGCTCACCTCAGCCCTGGCTCCGTTAATCCGTTTATCCTACGGGCGTATGGTAATCATGGCTTTGCCATACACTATCGTGCTCACTGCTGTTGCGCTGGTTTGCGTTGTTTACGCAATTTAATGAGATTCAAAAACACTAAATCCTAACAGCTACTTCACTTCTATCGCACAATAAAAAAGCCCGCTATGCGGGCTTTTTTATTACCAAAAATGCTTGCCTGAGGATTTCTCCAGTAATGCCAACATGGATTGGTGAGCTTCTAATTCCCCTCTATCTGCCTGAACTACAAGCAGGGGCTCACGATCAGCTGAGAGCCTACGGATTACCGATGAAGTGTCTTCATTCTGCCCTTTATCCCCATCCTCTTGATTGTGCCCATCGCCACCCTGAGCCAGTATTAAGTCAGTCTGGCCGCCGGTCATCATCAAGTAGACGTCAGCGAGAATCTCCGCATCCAGCAAAGCGCCATGCAGGTCTCGCTGGGAGTTATCGACAAAATAGCGCTTGCACAGAGCGTCCAGGTTGTTCTTCTGGCCAGGGTGCTTTTCCCGCGCCAAAGCCAGAGTATCCAGGACAGTGCTGTGGGCTGCCACATTTTTCCAGCGGGGATTGCCGAGCAGCCTCAACTCAGCATTAATAAAGCCAACATCAAAGGGAGCGTTGTGAATAACCAACTCAGCCCCCTCACAAAAGTGCATAAACTCATCCGCGATTTGCGCAAAGACCGGTTTATCGGCAAGGAATTCATTGGTAATACCATGAACTTCTATAGCGCCATCTTCCACTTGCCGCTGCGGATTAATGTACTGATGGTAATGGCGCCCGGTCAGCTTGCGGTTAATCAGTTCCACGCAGCCAATTTCAATGATCCGGTGACCACTTTTGGGATCCAGGCCGGTAGTTTCCGTATCGAGGACAACTTGACGCATTTTCTACTCTCCCTCAGGACTCCAGCTCATCAATACCACGGTTAGCTAACTGATCCGCCCGTTCATTGCCCGGGTGGCCAGCATGCCCTTTTACCCAATGCCACTGCACTTGGTGACGAGCAACACTCTCATCCAGCTGACGCCAAAGATCAGCATTTTTAACTGGCTTTTTGTTGGCGGTTTTCCATCCGTTTTTCTTCCAATTATTGATCCAGCCGGTAATACCCTGGCGCAAGTACTGAGAGTCCGTATGCAAGTCAACCAGGCATGGCTGTTTAAGCGCTTCCAGGGCCTGAATTGCCGCCATTAGCTCCATACGATTGTTGGTGGTGTGAGACTCGCCACCACATAGCTCTTTTTCCAAATCGCCATAAACCAGCAAGGCTCCCCAGCCACCAGGGCCTGGATTACCACGGCAGGCACCATCGGTATAAATAGTTATTTGTTTCAAAATTGACGCCAAATTAGGAAAGTAGCCGATGTGCGAAACCGCTCCGCAGGATCAGCGCTTCTGATGCTTACCCCGCGCCGCAACACGGGGGCTCGTAGGTGTGGCCACCAAGGCGGGTTTTCGCTGGGTACGCCAGTTAATTTTTATGGTGCGTACTCGCGCCACCTCTTTGCGCGCGACTATGATGTAAAAGCCCCCCCAAGGCAAGCGCCAGCGGGATCCCAGGCGCTCCATCCAAGCCGTTTTAGCTAGCAACTCCCGCTGCTGTAATGGCAACCGAAAGAACCCCCGGTGCACTTTATCTGCCTGTAAATCCAGGAGATTCATCCAGTCTGCCACACGGGCAGCGCGCATTTGGTTGCCCTTTTGGTATGCACCGCGAGAAAAAAGCATCCGTGACAAACCGAGAAGAGAGAAAGGATTAAACCCTATCAACAACATATGACCACCTGGTATCAACACTCGCGCAGCTTCTCTGAGTATCTGGTGGGGGTGCGCTGAGAAGTCCAGCAGATGGTGCAATAGAACGACATCTATAGATTCAGATGGTAGAGGCAGATGCTCCAACTCTACCAGCGCAGCTCCCTTCTGCTCCGGACAGGCAGCGAGGCGGAATCGATGATTAATACGACTGGAGTCCGCAAAATCCACAGCGTCTGTTACTCCGACCTGCATCAGATGGTAACCAAAGAAGCCCTCAATCAAGGGTTGCGATAGCGCCAGCTGCTGGGACAGTATTTCCTGACCCAAACTACTGGAAAACCAGTGTGACAGAGCCGGGCAGGCTTTTACCAGTGACGGCAGCTCCGAGTCGTTCCGCGACCTGAACTTATCAGTCATTCAATCTCCTAATTAAAAGCCAGCAATATCCTGGCCTCAAAACCACCCGATACAGAGGTTCACCCCGAAACCCAACAGCAGTTTAACAAGATAAGGTAGCGTTATTTGCTATGGATTTAAAAGGTAAATCAGGCCACTAAATGTGCTTTCAGCACACTACCACTCTGATTACATGGTATCGTTTCCAGCCCCAGATGGCAGGCAGGATCAATATGCTCTCAATAACACCTATTCCCGCACTTAGAGACAACTATATCTGGCACCTCAACAAAGGCGACGAGCACTGGGTTGTCGATCCAGGGGAAGCTGCTCCAGTTATCCAGGCACTTAAAGGCGACTCTCTGGATGGCATTTTGATCACCCATCACCATTTCGATCACACTGGAGGAATAGCTGAACTGAGAAAGCACTATCACTGCCCTGTTTACGGACCCAAAGCAGTAAAAGGTGTGACAAATACGATTACTGAGGGAGACAGCCTTCAGATACTTGGCACTTCCCTGCGGGTTTGGAGCATTCCGGGCCACACCCTCGACCATCTCGCTCTGATCCTTGAAGGGCAAGGCAAAAACGGAGCTCTGCAAACTCATCTCTTCTGCGGCGACACCCTTTTTGCCGCGGGCTGCGGGCGATTGTTTGAGGGCAGCCCTGAACAGATGTATCAATCCCTACAGCGGCTTTGCACCCTACCGCCGGCAACACAAATCTACTGCGCTCACGAGTACACTTTGGGTAACCTGAACTTTGCCAAATCTGTTGAACCAGACAACCCAGCAGTAACCCAGCGCTTGCAAGAATGCCAGCTACTCAGAACTTCAGGCAAACCTACGCTGCCATCCAATATCATTCGGGAGAGGGAAACCAATCCATTTCTACGCTGTGATATTCCAGAGGTTAAGCAAAGTGGCGCGCGACACTTGGGCCGCAATAACCCTGAAAGCCTGAGTGAAGTTGAGGTATTTTCGAGCCTGAGAGACTTAAAAGACCACTTTTGACAAAGTGCCCTCAGCTAAAATCCTGTAGCAATCAAACTTGAATAAACTGTCTATATTTTATTCAGTCGCGTTGACCGAAACTATTCCTGCTATTTAGAATCATATGACTATGATCTAATGCTCAGTGTTAGCAAAAAATAAACGCCTAGGCGTAAGCTGAGCGAGGAATTAAAAGAAATATTCGCGGATACCAATCATGGTTCATAAGAATTTTGCCGTGGCGCTGTTAGCGGCCACGGTTGGGGCATGCTCGCAGATGCCAAATAAGGGCTCATCACCTGAGCGTGAAGCTGCAGAAGCTCCTGAAAGAAAAATTGCGAGCAGCGCCACTATCTCCACCCCTGAACCTGAAGAGGAAGCCCTGCCCCCTACAGACATCTGGGAACGTTTGCGTAGAGGCTTCCGCCTCAATCATCGCGTTGATAATACAAAAGTCCAGGATTACATCGCCTATTTTTCCCGCAATGAAGGCTATATGGCGCGCGTTAGCGAGCGCTCGCGCCGTTATATCTTCCATGTAGTCGAAGAACTCGAAGAGGCCAACTTGCCTCTCGAACTGGCCCTGTTGCCAATTGTTGAGAGCGCATACGATCCCTTCGCTTACTCTCATGCACGCGCCTCCGGCATGTGGCAGTTTATCCCTTCCACTGGCCGCTCCTTTGGTTTGCAACAAAACTGGTGGTACGACGGCCGTCGTGACGTCCATGAATCAACCCGCGCAGCGGTTAAGTACTTCAATTACCTGATGGAGCGGTTTGACGGCGACTGGGAACTGGCCCTGGCAGCCTACAATGCTGGCGAGGGCACCGTTCGTAGAGCAGTAGAGCGCAATCGTCGCAAAGGGCTTGGTACCAGCTTCTGGGACCTGAAATTGCCTAGGGAAACGAAGCGATATGTACCACAACTGCTAGCACTGGCAGAGGTGGTTTCACGTCCAGACTATTACAAAGTGCCTCTCCATGATATCGCTAATGAGCCTTACTACGCCCGGGTTGATGTCGGCAGCCAGATAGATATGGCGCAGGCCGCTGAGCTGGCTGAAATTGAAGTTGATGAGCTCTACCTACTTAACCCAGGCTATAACCGCTGGGCTACAGACCCCAACGGAAACCATCAATTATTGATACCCATTGAAAACCAGGAAATGTTCGAAGCCGCACTCAAAGAGCTGCCTGAAGACCAGCGAGTAACCTGGCAACGCTATACCATTAATCGCGGGGATACACTTTCGACGATTGCGAGGCGCTACCAGACAACGGTCAGTGCCATTCGCGAGACTAACAAACTGCGCAATAACAATATCCGGGCTGGTAAAACCCTGCTGATTCCCAGTGCCTCTGGCCCTGCCGGACAGTATGCGTATGCTCTGGACCAGCGTGTAAAACGCCGTCAATCCTCCGGCCAAGGGCAGAAGAGCAGCTATACAGTAAGACCTGGCGACAGTCTTTGGGCTATAGCCCGGAAAATGAACGTAAGCGTCAAACAATTGGCCAGCTGGAATAGCATGGCGCCCGGTGACACCCTACGCCCTGGCCGGACATTGGTTGCCTATGATGGGAGTACACCTGCTAGCAACAGCCGTACGACACGCAAGGTTTCCTATAAAGTCCGTAGCGGTGACTCTCTTTACCGAATCGCTAACAAGTTCAGTATTGAGATCGACGATATTTTACGCTGGAATAAAATCACCAAATCCAAGTACTTACAGCCAGGCCAGCGCCTCACTCTGTTTGTGGACAGCGCAAGCAACAGTTGAGTTTTCTGACCTTTCGCCCGCCTGCTATCGCAACTAAATAAAAGAAGCTGTAAATAAAAAACCCGGCATCTGCCGGGTTTTTTATTTTTCTAATTGAGCAAAGTTACTGGCTCTCTGGCGCCAGCTCGACTTTTGCCTGATCAGATAAGTAACGCTGAATAGCTGCCAGTTCCGCACCTCCATTTACTGAGGCTAATTGCTGCATTAGCGCCTGGCGCTGCTCTTTACTTTGCTGGGATAAATTGCCTTCCCGCACACCGCGTAATGCCAGAACAACTTGATCACCGCTGCTCGTAGCAAACACTGACAATTCCTCAGAGCCGGTGGCCGGGGCGGCCAAGGAGAATGCCTTGGTATTGATTTCTCCGCGCTCCCCAAAGCCACCGCGACGTGTTTTGTCGCTGACCTCTAAGGTTAAGCCTTGCTCCTCTGCCAATTTGGCAAAATCTTCACCAGCAGCGAGCTTTTCTTTCAGGGCTTCGGCACGAACAGCAAGCTGCTCGCTCGCTTTGTCACGCTTGAGACGCTCAACAATTTGCTCGCGGACTTCCTCTAGCGGATAGGTTCCAGCCTGCTTGGACTCCGTTACGCGTAACACCACGGAGTGCTCGTTATTAAGATTGAGCACATCTGAAGTGTTACCATCTTCCATCACTTCAGGGGAGAAAGCAGCTTCCACTACCTGCCCATTAGCCAAGACCCCAGCGCCACTTTCTCGGGAGAAGAGGCCACTGGTTTTTAGAGGCACTCCCAGCTCTTCGGCGGGGCCTGCCAGGTTATCGGCATTATAAGCAAGGTCTGCCAAACGGCTCAGGGCATCAACGAATTCACTCTCTGCTGCGGCTGCGCGTAACTGGGTCTCGATAGCACCCTTACGCTCCTCAAAAGTTGGAGGCTCACTCTCCTCAACTTCCAGTAACTTAATAAAGTGTGTTCCGCTATCAGTGGTAACCGGAGCAGACACCTGACCAACCTCCAAGCTTGCCAGTGCCTCCTCAAAAGCCTGAGGGAAAACATCACCGGCGGTAAAGCCGAGGTCTCCACCCTCTTCCCGTGAACCAATATCTTCTGAATAAGCTTTGGCGAGTTCGGCGAAGTCTTCACCTGCATCCAGCTTGGTCTGGATCTCCTCCAGCTTCGCTTGGTCTGCGTCCTCCAAAAGGATATGAGCTGCACGACGACGAAGGTCAGCGCCAAAACTGGCAATCTCTTGATCGTACTGCGAGCGAACATCCTCTTCTGAAATATCGATATTGGCTGCAAACAACGCGGGAGTAAGCTCTATATACTCAACTGCCACTTGCTCAGGTCGCTGGTATTGGCTCTGATTTTCCTGGTAGAACTGCTCGACTTCTGCATCACCAACTTCAGTGGTGGCCAGAAGCTCCTGTACCGGCATTACTACATAGTTGAAATCACGCTCTTCCATTGATGCCGCCACTACCTGCTCGGCATCAGCTTGCGTAGTAAAAGCGCTTTCGGTAACGCTGTCTGCATATTGCTGCAGCGCCAGATCACTTTCGACAATTTGAGGGAAATTGGCTGTGCTATAGCCCATACGACGCAAAGCATCGCGATATAATTGAGGATCAAAGGTGCCGTTTACCTGAAAAGCTGGAATATCGGTAATGGCTTTATTAACAGCCGCAGTACTCATAACCATACCGCTCTCCAAAGCAGCTTGGCGCATGACTGAGCTTGAAATTAATTGGCGCAATACAGGTTCACGTAACTGCTCGTCGCTGATCAGGTCTGCTGGGACATTTTCCCCATATTGACTCATGATCATACTGCGACGATTTTGAATCGCTCGCTGCAAATCCAGATTGGTGATTTTTTCACCATTTACCTCGGCAACCGCATCGGCGGCACCACCACTGGCCCCTGAGAAAAAGTCGATTCCCCCAATGACCATAATGAACCCAAAGAAAGCTGCGACAATAATCGCTGCCGTCCCTTTCAGGTTATCGCGCATGGACTGAAGCATGCTCAGCTCCGAATTTTGACTCTAATTATTTAACTGTTACCAGATACAAAAAAGGCGTATCCAACCTGACACGCCTCTTTATAGCTTCGAATCTTTTACAAGGTCTCGAAGTTCACCGAAAAACTTAGTTTACGGCGTCTTTCAGGGCTTTACCGGCCTTGAAGTTAGGGATTTTCGCTGCGGCGATTTCGATGGGGTCGCCAGTGCGAGGATTGCGGCCAGTACGGGCTGCGCGCTCTTTCACTGCAAAAGTACCAAAGCCTACCAAGGCAACCTGATCGCCTTTTTTAAGCGCATCAGTAATGCTATCAACCATTGCGTCCAAAGCACGGCCAGCTGCTGCTTTTGGAATATCTGCAGACGCGGCAATTGCTTCAATCAGTTCGGACTTATTCACGCTTAATCCCTCTGTTCTTTTAAATATGTTCAGGACACCCTCAGGCCAGGTATCACTATTAGTAACTTTTTAACCACCGGCAATTTTGGCGCCGGGCAATAAGCCTCGTTTTATACCAACTGCCCGGTAACGGGTCAAGGAACCATGCGGGTTTCCGGACAGTTGAACGAAACCCGAGCATCAAAAATCAACAGAGTGGTTATGTTTTGGTCTTGCAATTGTTACGGGGTGACAACAGTCACCCCGTAACAGGTTAATGAGTTTGGATCGATCTTTGCGAGCGCTCTTCCGCCTGCTTTTGCAAGGCAGAATATTCCTCATCCGAAAGGGACTCGGGTTTGTGCTCAAGTGCCAACTCCAACACCTGGTCGATCCACTTGACCGGTTTCACCACCAGGTCCTGAAGGATATTGTCGGGAATATCTTTCAGGTCACGCTCATTATCCGCAGGTATCAGTACAGTTTTTATACCGCCTCGATGTGCTGCCAATAACTTTTCCTTGAGACCACCAATTCGTAAAACTTCTCCACGCAAAGTGATTTCACCAGTCATCGCCACATCCGAGCGCACAGGAATATTGGTGAGTACTGAAACCAAAGCCGTGCACATCGCAATACCCGCAGAGGGGCCATCTTTCGGTGTAGCACCCTCTGGCACATGAATGTGAATATCCCGTGTCTCGTGGAAATCGGGCCCTATTCCGAGGGCTTGCGATCGCGAGCGCACCACTGTCAGGGCAGCCTGGATAGACTCCTGCATTACATCACCGAGAGATCCGGTCTTGATCATACGACCCTTACCTGGAACCGCAGAAGCTTCGATATTTAACAATTCACCGCCGACCTCCGTCCAGGCAAGGCCGGTAACGATACCGATTTTGTTCTCCTCTTCGGCACGGCCGAAGTCAAATTTACGCACACCCAGCAACTCTTCCAGCTGGTCAGATTTGACCACAGCCGTTTTCTCCGATGGGTTGCGTACATGCTCGGTCACGACCTTCCGGCAGATTTTGGCAATTTCGCGATCCAACCCACGTACACCAGCTTCACGAGTGTAATAGCGAACGATATCCCGTATTGCCTCATCGGACAGATCCAACTCATCGTCTTTCAAGCCGTTAGCCTTACGCTGCTTTGGTACAAGGTAGCGCTGGGCAATATTGAGTTTTTCATCCTCGGTATAACCGGGAATACGGATAACCTCCATGCGATCCAGTAATGGACCGGGAATATTCATGGAGTTGGAAGTACATACGAACATTACATCTGACAGGTCATAATCTACCTCGAGGTAATGGTCGTTAAAGGTCTTGTTCTGCTCCGGATCCAGAACCTCGAGCAGTGCTGAGGCCGGATCTCCGCGCTGATCCATGCCCATTTTGTCGACCTCATCGAGCAGAAACAGCGGGTTCTTTACACCGACTTTGGAAATTTTTTGAATCAACTTCCCTGGCAGTGAGCCAATGTAGGTTCGGCGATGCCCACGAATTTCCGCTTCATCGCGCACGCCGCCAAGGGCCATTCGCACATACTGTCGATTGGTAGCGCGAGCTATAGATTGCCCAAGTGAGGTCTTACCAACCCCTGGAGGTCCAACCAAGCAGAGGATCGGACCCTTCACTTTTTTTACGCGCTTCTGTACCGCCAGGTATTCAAGTATACGCTCCTTGACCTCCTCCAGACCGTAATGCTCTTTTTCGAGTATCTCTTCAGCCTTCTTGAGGTCATGCCTTACCCTGCTCGCTTTTTTCCAGGGCAGACTTAACATCCAATCGATATAGCTGCGCAGGACCGACGCTTCTGCCGACATCGGAGACATCATCTTCAACTTGGCAAGTTCAGCGCGGGTTTTCTTCTCAGCCTCTGCACTCATACCGGAATCGGCAATTTTGTTTTCCAGCTCTTCAATTTCATTGGGCTCTTCAGTAATTTCGCCCAGCTCCTTTTGAATCGCCTTCATCTGCTCATTCAGATAGTACTCACGCTGGCTTTTCTCCATCTGCTTTTTCACGCGGCCACGAATGCGCTTCTCTACCTGGATCAGGTCGATCTCTGAATCCATCAGGCCAAGCAGATGCTCCAAGCGCTCTTTAACGCTGGAGGTTTCAAGAAGCTCTTGCTTTTGTGCTAGCTCAAGGGACATATGGGCAGAAATGGTATCTGCAAGGCGCCCTGGCTCATCAATCCCAGACAGAGAGGTGATGACCTCGTTGGGTACCTTCTTGCTCACAGAGACATACTGTTCAAATTGAGTCATCACCGAGCGCACCAGAGCATCAGCCTCGGCCTCAGGCAACTCAAACGTCTCCATAGGCTCTACTGTCGCCTCGAAGTGGTTATCCCTCTCCATTACATCGAGAATATTTACTCTCTCCCCCCCTTCCACTAGCACTTTGACCGTACCGTCGGGAAGTTTGAGCAGCTGTAAAACACTAGCTATGGTGCCCACGCGATAGATGTCCTCAGCGCCAGGGTCATCTTCCGATGCTTTTTTCTGGGCTACGAGTAACACTTGCTTATCCCTGCGCATGGCCTCTTCCAGAGCCTCTATGGACTTTTCCCTGCCAACAAATAGCGGGATAACCATATGGGGGTAAACAACAACATCGCGCAATGGCAACAACGGATATTCAAGTTTGGTGTCGGATGACTGATCCATAGAACTCCTCTCGGCCCTATCACTGGGTATTTGGCGCGGCATCATGCTGCTGTAGTAAATGACAGCTCAATTTGGGCCACCGCCCTTCAGTTGCTAGAGATGGGGGGGGAGAGCCCGGAATACAAGTCTAATCTGGCGACCAATTTGTGCCGAACTCAACTGAATACCAATAAGCCGCCTCGGTATTGGGGCCTCAAATGGTAAAAGGAGCTTCTTTTTAAGAAGTTGAGGTTATAAAAAAAGCCCCGAATTGGGGCTTTTTTAAGTACGAGGCGTCACTCTTCAGGAGCTGCTTTCTGGGGCTGGGTCTCACTTTCATAGACGAGTAGCGGGGCCGACTCACCCTTGATTACAGCCTCATCGATAACTACTTTAGCTACGTTGTCAGTGGAGGGGATATCGTACATGGTCTCCAAAAGGACAGATTCCATAATAGAACGCAGTCCACGAGCACCGGTTTTACGCTCCATTGCCTTGGTAGCTACAGCATCCAGGGCATCTGGGCGGAAATCCAGTTCCACATCCTCCATCTCAAACAGTTTGCCGTACTGCTTGGTCAGTGCATTGCGAGGCTCTGTCAGGATCTGGACCAGGGCCTCACGATCCAATTCCTCAAGAGTCGCGGTTACCGGAAGCCGCCCAACAAATTCGGGAATGAGACCGTAACGCACCAGATCCTCGGGTTCGAGATCTCTGAGAATCTCACCGAAATTACTGGTTCCGTCCTTGGACTTCACTTCAGCACTGAAGCCAATTCCACCCTTTTCGGAGCGATCGCGAATTACTTTATCAAGGCCGGCAAATGCTCCACCGCAAATAAACAGGATATTAGAGGTGTCCACTTGCAAGAATTCTTGCTGAGGGTGCTTACGGCCTCCCTGAGGGGGCACTGAGGCCACAGTTCCTTCAATCAGTTTCAGAAGTGCTTGCTGAACACCCTCACCAGAAACATCACGGGTGATAGAGGGATTATCTGACTTGCGAGAAATCTTGTCGATCTCATCGATGTAAACAATGCCCTGCTGAGCCTTCTCCACATCGTAGTCACATTTCTGTAACAGCTTCTGAATAATGTTTTCTACATCCTCACCAACATAACCAGCTTCAGTGAGAGTAGTAGCATCTGCAATCGTGAAAGGTACGTTGAGCAGGCGAGCAAGGGTTTCCGCAAGCAATGTCTTACCGCTACCAGTCGGCCCAACCAACAAGATGTTGGACTTACTTAGCTCAACTTCATCCTTGCTCTTTACACCAGCTTTGCTGCGTAGGCGTTTGTAGTGGTTATATACAGCCACTGCCAGTACACGCTTGGCCCGCTCCTGGCCAATAACGTACTGATCAAGGATCTCAGTGATCTCGCGCGGCGTGGGCAAGCGTCCCTCCGGGCCCTCCGCACTCTCTTGGACCTCTTCGCGAATAATGTCTGTACACAGTTCGACACATTCATCGCAGATAAAGACTGACGGCCCAGCGATTAACTTCCGCACTTCCTGCTGGCTTTTGCCACAGAAAGAGCAGTACAGCAATTTGCCGCTGTCTTCTCCGCTGCTTTTGTCGGTCATCAAAATACTCCGTGGTCACTGGCCGGCCAGGGCCTTCAAATTTAGCTATTACAGCAAGATGCTGTTTTTTGGCGTATTTTTCAAGCCCCTCAACTAGGAAGTCTGCTCAAAATTATTAACAAATATAGGAAAACGCCACTAGCAAATTTTTTTTGTTGAAATACTATTTTTCCAGTGCTTGGCGACGGGATAGGACATCATCCACTAAGCCATATTCCTTGGCCTCATCAGCGCTCAAGAAGTGATCTCGCTCAGTATCGCGCTCAATATCACTGACCGGGCGGCCGGAATGATGCGCCATCAATTCATTGAGGCGATGGCGAATCTTCAGGATTTCCTGGGCGTGGATATGTATATCACTAGCCTGCCCCTGAGCCCCGCCACTGGGCTGATGAATCATCACCCGGGAATTGGGCGTAGCAAAACGCTTACCCGGAGCACCCGCAGTAAGCAGGAAAGCGCCCATACTGCAAGCCTGGCCAATACACATGGTGCTTACATCAGGCTTGATGAACTGCATGGTGTCGTAGATAGACATCCCTGCAGTAACAGACCCTCCAGGAGAGTTGATATATAGGTGGATATCTTTATCGGGGTTCTCAGCTTCAAGAAATAGCAACTGAGCAACCACCAGATTGGCCATATGGTCTTCAACCGGTCCAACCAGGAAAATAACCCGCTCCTTAAGCAGGCGGGAATAAATATCAAATGAACGCTCACCCCGGGCAGTTTGCTCCACCACCATCGGCACCAGTCCGCTTGCTGAAGGTTCGATCGAGGCTTGGGGAAAATCAATTCGTGCCATAGGTACCATTGCTTCCTTTTGTGGCGTTTTCGGCAGGCCAGCAGATAGGCAGATTTGCCTGTGCTGAGAAATTCGTCTTCAGAGCTTAACCGGTCAGGGCGGATAAAGCCAGCCGGTAAAAAGGAAGGAGATGCAATGACGCCCGGCAAAGCCGAGAGCCATTGCATCCTTGAGAAAGCAGATTATTAACCCTGCTTCTGCGGCTTGATTACGTCGTCGTAGGAGCTTTGTACTTCTTCAACCTTCGCAGCATCCAGTACAAAGTCTACAACTTGATCTTCTAGAACTACTGACTCAACACCAGACAGCAACTCGCGATTGTTATAGTAGTATTCAACTACCTCTTCTGGCTGCTGGTAAGTGGACGCCAACTCTTCAACCTTCGCTTTTACACGATCTGCATCTACAGACAGGCTGTTCTGCTTAACAATCTCGCCAACAACCAAACCCAGTACTACACGACGCTTTGCCTGCTCTTCAAACATTGTGTCCGGCAGCATGCGCTCAGCGTCTTCGGCTTTGATCTGACCTCCGAATTGCTGAACCATTTGACCGCGCAGAGTGCGAACCTCATTCGCAACCAATGTTGATGGCAGCTCAACCTGGTGCTTTTCACACAACTGATCCATCACTTGGGTTTTAACTTTATTTAACGCCGCATTTTTGAGTTCGCGCTGCATATTGTTGCGCACTTCCTCACGGAATTTTTCTTCACCGCCCTCTTGAACACCATAGGCTTTGAAGAATTCTTCATTCAACTCGGGCAATTCAGGCTTTTCGGAGGAAGTTACTTTGATATTGAAGGTTACTGCAGCACCGCGCAGGTCTTCAGCCTGATAGTCCTCAGGGAAAGTCAGGTCCAGGTCTGTTTCCTCACCTGGCTTCATGCCGAGAATACCCTCTTCAAAGCCAGGGATCATCTGGCCTGAACCGAGAACCAGCTGATGACCTTCCGCTTTACCACCTTCAAACTCTTCTCCGTCTTTACGACCGAGGAAGTTGATAACAACACGATCACCTTTTTGTGCTTTGCGCTTAGTGTCCTTCCAAGAAGACTGCTGCTTACGCAGCACATCAATCATGTTGTTTACATCGGCATCAGTTACGTCGGCAATTGGGCGTTCAACGCTGATTTCCGCCAGGTTAGAGAGCTCAACTTCAGGATATACTTCAAAAGTGGCAACATATTCCAGATTTTCACCAGCTGCAGTCTGCTTGGCTTCAATACTGGGCTGGCCGGCCGGCTTCAGCTCTTCTTTTTGAACAGCATCATAGAAGGAACGACTCATCACCTCGCCAAGCACTTCCTGTCGAACACCAGCACCAAAACGCTGACGCACCACCTTCAAAGGTACCTTGCCTTTACGGAAACCATTTACGCGAACAGTCTTGGCGGCCTGCTGGAGACGCTTGTCCACTTCTTTATCGACGATTTCCGCCGGCAAATTAACCGTTAAACGACGCTCCAGACCGGAAGTAGTTTCGATGGAAACCTGCATGTTTATCCTCGTGAGACTATCTCTTTTATCGCGCCGCAGCGCCAACGAATACCGGGCCGCCGGGACTTAGCCAACCGCCTCTTAGGGCATAGCCGTCAAAATTGCACAGCAATTTCCGGCCAACACCAAATACAAGGAGCCCGCACTCACCCCTCCAGGGCAAGTCATGCGGACTCCAGAGTTCTTAATTTGGTGGGGACGGGGAGACTCGAACTCCCACACCTTTCGGCACCAGAACCTAAATCTGGCGTGTCTACCAATTTCACCACGTCCCCAGAACTTTTCCGCCGCTAACTCTTTGAAAAGTAAAGAGTTTCAGCTCAAAACAAGAGCCCATCGCGACAAGGGGTGCAGATTGTGCCACAGCATTTTGAGGGCTTCAACACTTTACTGAACACTTTCCTCACAAAATAAAAAAAGGCGCCTCAAAGGCGCCTTTTTTCGAGATCCAATTAGATCAGACTCGCTCCACGACAGTGGTAATACCCTGCCCCAGGCCGATACACATGGTGGACACGCCCAGGTTACCGCCTTCGTTTTGCATAACGCTCAACAGGGTACCGGTGATCCGCACACCTGAGCAGCCGAAGGGATGCCCCAAAGCGATAGCGCCACCATACAGGTTGACCTTCTCATCCATCTGCTCAAGCAGATCCAGGTCTTTCAGCACCGGCAGTGCCTGGGCCGCAAACGCTTCATTCAGCTCGACCTTGTCGATATCGCCGATTGTCAAGCCAGCCTTCTTGAGCGCCTTCTTGGTGGAAGGCACGGGGCCATAACCCATGATGGATGGATCGACACCAGCCAGAGCCATTTCCTTCACGCGAGCTATAGGGGTCATACCCAGAGCCTGAGCACGCTCAGCAGACATTACCAGCATCACAGAAGCTCCATCGGTGATCTGGGAGGAGGTTCCGGCGGTTACTTGGCCATGCTTCGGGTCGAATGCCGGCTTCAGCTGAGACAGGCCTTCCACGGTAGTATCGGGGCGGATGGTTTGATCCGTTTCAACCAGGAAAGGTACGCCGTCGTCGTCGTGGCCTTCAATGGCAATAATCTCGCGATTGAATTTCCCGGCCCTAGTAGCTTCAGCAGCGCGGTGGTGGGAACGAGCACCGAACTCATCCATCTGCTGACGCTGGATACCATGCATCATCGCCAGGTACTCAGCAGTCATACCCATAGAGCCTGCAGCTTTTGCCATATATCGGCCCAGCATTGGGTTGGGACTGACATGCTCCATCATATTCAAGTGGCCCATGTGCTCAACACCGCCCACAACGTACACATCGCCAACGCCAGCCTGAATGTTGGCAGCGGCAGTGTGCAGGGAAGACATTGAGGAGCCACACAGACGGTTGACGGTTTGCGCCGGAATGGTGTGTGGCAGACCGGCACGCAACAGAATAAAGCGAGCTACGTTAAAGCCCTGCTCATCGCGCTGCATAACGCAGCCCCAGATCAGGTCATCGATCTCAGCGGGATCGAGCTTGTCGTTGCGCTGCAGGAATTTTTTCAGCAGCTCAGCGGACATATCATCGGCGCGAACATGGCGATATACACCATTCTTCGAGCGACCCATGGCCGTACGCGCGTAGTCGACGATTACGGCATCTCTAGGATTTAAACTCATCGCTATTCTCCTTACTTGTTGCCGTAGTAGGTTTTGCCACTTGCGGCCATTTCACGCATACGATCGGTCGGCTGGTACAGCTCGCCCAGTTCGGCGTACTTATCGGCAATCTTCACGAATTCATCCAGGCCAATACTGTCCAGCCATGCGAAGATTCCACCGCGGAATGGAGGGAATCCGATGCCGTAGATCAGTGCCATATCGGCTTCAGCCGGGGAATCGACGATACCCTCTTCCAGGCAGCGAGCCAGCTCTGTTGCCATGGGCACCATCATGCGCTCGATAATTTCGTCTTTCTCGAACTCGCGTCGATCAGCAACATGCGGCTTCAGCAGCTCGTAGGACTCTTCGGTAGCCACTTTCTTCGGGCGACCTTTCTTGTCCTGCTCGTAATTGTAGAAACCTTTGTTGTTCTTCTGACCATAGCGACCCGCTTCATACATCACATCAGAAGCGGCGGTGAAGTTTTTACCCATACGATCAGGGAAGCCTTCAGCCATTACGCTTTCTGCGTGGACACCGGTATCAATACCAACAACATCCATCAGGTAAGCAGGGCCCATCGGCCAACCCCAGCGCTCCATCACCTTATCAACGGCCTGGAAGTCAGCGCCATCACGTACCAGCATGGAGAAACCAGCAAAATAGGGGAAGAGAACACGGTTAACCAGGAACCCAGGGCAGTCGCGCACAACAATAGCTTTCTTACCCATCTTGTTAGCGTAGGCAACAACGCGAGCTACGGCGGTGTCGGAAGTTTTCTCGCCGCGGATCACCTCAACCAGCGGCATTTTGTGCACCGGGTTGAAGAAGTGCATACCGAGGAAGTTTTCCGGGCGGGAAAGCGGCTCGGCCAGATGGTTAATGGAGATGGTAGAAGTATTAGAAGCGATTACAGTGTCTTCACTTACCTTGGTTTCCACCTCTTTCAATACAGCATGCTTCACCTTGGGATTTTCAACCACGGCTTCGACAACAACATCGATATCGTTGAAGCCATCGTAGCTTAGGGTTGGCTCAATGCGATTGAGCACTTCACCCATTTTCACAGGGGTCAGGCGCTTGCGATCAACCAGCTTGGACAGCAGCTTATTGGCCTCATTCAGACCGAGGTCAATACCTTTCTGGTCGATATCCTTCATTTTGATTGGAGTGCCTTTGTAGGCGGACTGGTAAGCAATACCACCACCCATAATGCCAGCACCCAATACTGCCGCACGCTCAATCGGCTTGTCGGCTTTCTTTTCCCAACCCTTGGCGACCTTGCTGATCGCCTGGTCTGCCAGGAACAAACCCACCAGGGATTTGGCAGTGCCAGTCTGGGCACAGAAGATAAACTTCTCCTGCTCAACTTTCAGCGCTTCTTCACGGGTTAACTTGTAACCCTGCTCAATAGACTCGACTGCAGCTACTGGGGACGGATAGTTTTTACCCGCTTGCTGACCGACGAATGCCTTGGTAGTAAAGAAGGCCATCAAAGCTTCAGTATCGTTTAGGGGGATCGGAGATTTCTTGATCTCGCGGCTAGCCTTGTAGTCCAGCGAGCCATTAATGGCTCGCTCGAGCAGTTTGATCGCAGCATCTTTGAGCTTGTCAGTAGGCACCACTGCATCAACCGCGTGAGCCTCAAGCGCTGCAGCCGGCTTCTGTTCTTTACCCGCTGCAATCCACTCAGCAGCAACATCAACACCCACCACGCGCGGCAGACGAACAGTGCCACCCCAACCCGGGATCAGGCCCAGCTTAACTTCGGGAAGACCAACTTTGGCTTCCTCGCCCATCAGGCGGAAGTCACAGCCCAGGCACACCTCAAAGCCACCGCCGAGCGCGTAGCCATTGATTGCCACTGCAGTCGGAACCGGCAGGTCTTCCAGGCGGTTGATATTTTCGTTGTTCTGATTCATCAGATCAGCAACACCCTCTGCACCCGCAGAGAAGGCATCGCCAAACTCAGTGATATCAGCACCAACAATGAAGACGCCTTTGCCGCTTGTCAGCAGTACGCCTTTTATACCATCCGCTGCTTCGATAGCATCCAGCGCTTGAGAGAATTCAGAAACCGTCTGGCGGTTAAATTTATTGACGGATTCGCCTTGAAGGTCGAATTTGAGCTCGGCAATGCCGTTGTCCAGCATCTGTACCGTGAGCGCTTTGCCACTAAATAACATTGATTGACCTCTTTTATTCTGGGCCGCGATCCTGGGCCCGGGGTCGGAATTTTTGTGCAACCACAGGCCGTCCCGCAGGGTGCGGTGACACTTTGGCCCAATATGGTCAGCCGTAGTATAGCCAGATTCAAACGATTGTTTGAATACTATTTCTTACAAATAGAATGGCGCTACCAGCACCGAAGTACAGAAAATGGCCAACCTAAGAAACGGTGGCCAAGCTTTTAAGCGGAGCTAGTCTATCCCGGATTGATTTGACTTTTCAGCCGTCTGGCGCAAATTACTCTTTATTCAACACAGTATGTAGATCAGCGGATTGTGGTTCAGGAAGGGCTTGAGCTGGGGTCGCAGCATAGACAACTATACAGTCACAGCTACCGGGGTTTCGAAAGCGATGGGGGCGCCTGCTGCTAAAGTAAAAACCATCCCCAGTTCTTAGCAGGGCGAGATCTGACCCAACCGCAACCTCCAACTCACCGGCAACCACTATTCCCCCTACCTCACCGCCGGCGGCAGCAAAATCAGGTCCCGAGTCCCGCCCAACAGGAAAAACTTTTCGCAGAATAGACATACTGCGATGCTCCCGAAAACCACCCAATAGCTGGGAGCGTACACCTCCCTGGCCAATATCAGGCATTTCATTAGCGCGAAAGAAAATCTGGCCTGGCTTACCAAGCTCCAGGGAGAAAAACTCCGCTAGGGACATTGGGACACTACCCAGGATCTTATTCAATGACCCCACCGACGGACTCACCCGCCCCTGCTCGATAAAAGAGATGGTGGCATTAGTGACGCCTGCCCGTCGTGCCAGCTCACGCTGGGAGATACCGTAGATATTGCGCACCATTTTCAATCGAATACCGACATCACTGCTATCGCCGGATTCACTGGACACATCCATGTCTGCCATTGCATTTCCTATCAAATTTGAGTGTTTAACCCTCCGGTCACCACACCTTCAATAACAGCAATTGGCGCTAGTGATTAATCGTCCCTTTACTCTACACCATATCGTCATAGGGATTTTCTTGAGGAAGGGAGACCGGCGAAAGCCCCGGAAGAACAACTTCTTCAGTAGACAATGCAATCTCACCTTCATCAAACAAACCCTCCCCAAAGCGGTAGATGGTATTTAGCTCTCCCCGACTAGCCTCGGCATCGTAAGCCTGCGCCCGCTCAATAACGGCTTCGTTACTCTTGCGGTAATGAGATACGGACTTCTTCCCGTGCCGTTTCTCAATCATGTTGCGAGTAAGATGCGGAGAAAGCACTGCAGCAGTGGCATTATTGCCACCAAACCCTTTCGAGTTCAGCAACGCAAGATCCAGAGAGCGAGGGTCTCTTTCGACGTGCTCAAGGGAGAAATCCAGGTTCTCTTGATGAACATCGTCAGCAATCCTGTCAGTGGTCAGGATACCCGGAAGTATTCCTTTATCAAAAATGCCTAGCGCTGTAATCAGCTGGTCGCCACTGGCCGCAGCTACGGTATGCCCTACAAAAGCTTTAACAGCACACACTGGCCATTTTTCTATTCCAAACGTTCCAGCCAGGCGGTCGAGTATCGCCGATTCGGTTACCCGGTTTTGCGGAGTACTGGAGCCATGAGCCTGTACAAAGCTGCGTTGGCGCAAGGCCTCGTCACCAATAATCGATCGAGCCTCTGCCATAGCCCTGGCCATAGTGAGGTAATTACCCGGACCCGGTGCGGAGATTGACTTCTTATTGCCATCGGCATTGATGTACACACCCGCAACAGAGCCATGAATATTCGCCCCCAGCTCCAACGCCAGGGCATCATCCATCAGGATTGCCCACTGAGTGCCCTCTCCCAAGGTAAACCCACAGTTATCCCCAAAGGGGCGGCTTGTTAGCCTGAAGTCCACTTCACCCGGGTAGAGTTTGCGCAAATTTTCGATGGTAGCCAGGGCTCCCATGGTGGAATAACCATCTACCACTTCCGGCACTAGCGGGGCCTCTGCAGCCCCCACAATGGCGACCCTGGCACGGCCAGTGCGGATATCCTCCACTCCCGCTCGCAGATTATACAAATAACTGGCACAGGCCCCTGTCACTGCTCCTGTCGATCCCACATTATCCAGCACATAAGCATTTACAAAGTCGGCAGGCATACTGTTCAGACCGAGCGCCAGTTGCTTGGAACTGACTCTAGAACCACGCAAACGGGACTGCATCAAGCCCCCATTGCCAAAGTGATCCAATTGGCTCATGGCCGAGGAGGCATACACAGAAATATTTCCTGGTCCCACAGCCCTTACAACTGTCTCCCAGTCAATACCCATGGAGCGCACTGCGTCAGAGGCCCCCAACACAGCAAGTTGCAGGCCGCGGGGGTGGAAGCGGGAATTGTAGTGATCGCCAGGCTCAAACCCAGTAGGCAACTGTCCCCCAGCGCCAACAGGAATTTCTCGGTAACTGTCCAACATCACCGACAAGCTCGGTGCCATCACACGCACCTTGCCACCCCCGATGGGCTCAACCTGCCACCCATCTGGTTGGGGATGAGGTAACTGACGCGCCGACATCTCAAAGGTGATGCCATTGGCGCTATTCAAGTTTGCTGCCTGGTGGAAATGACACCGGTGGTAGTCATAAAAACGCGCTTCCAGCTCTCGCACCAGAGTCCCTTGCAGTACTTGCTGCTCAAGCCCTGGATCCAGGGGAGTTCCGGCTTCAGCTCCCCTGCGAAGCCCCATTAGCGCAGCAAGGTCAGACAGGATATCAGCCCGCTCTCGCTGATCCAGCTTATCCAACACCAAACGGGAATAGCCCCGATGAAAGGAACTACGTCCTGCGGGGTTAAAACCACCAAATGCGGTGATTACGGGAAGGCGCTGCATCCTGACCTCCAGCCAAGCACTAAACACTTAATTTTCGAGTTGGGGAGTGTAGGGGGTGGCGATTCCGCCCAGTTATGGGCATACTGGCCAGCAAAATTGAGTGTTTTGGCCAATGGCGCAAGTGCGCTTGAGTATGCAATGCGAACGGTAACCTTTCTCCTAATTGATCAAATGCTGGCGACCGGCACGGTGCTTCCACTTGAAATGCTGCGTGGAGCCGAGAGCCGTGCCCGGGTGGAGGGAAAAAAAGAATCCCTACGCCTGATAACTGCCAGCATGGATGGACGTCCAGTCAACACCCGTTGTGGCTTTACTTTCCAGCCCGATGTCGCCTTGAGCGAAGCCCCAGATAGCGATCTCATCTATATTCCCGCTCTATGGCGCAATCCACGCCCTGCACTTAAGCGTAGCGGACCGATCCTGGACTGGCTCAAGAGCCAGGCAGCAGCCGGAGCCGCCATCAATGCAGTGGGTACTGGTGTGTGCTTCTTAGCGGAAGCCGGCCTACTAGACGGCAAGCCCGCCACCACACACTGGCATTACTTTGATCGCTTCAGCTCCGATTACCCCAAAGTTAAGCTGAAACAACAGTATTTTATTACCCAGGCAGATAAGCTTTTTTGTGCCGCAAGCGTCAACGCCCTCGCTGATGTCACCGTGCATATGATCCGTCAACTTTACGGACCTGCAGTCGCAAGCCATGTGGAAAGGAACTTCTCCCACGAAATCCGCAGGCCTTTTGAAGAAATCGCTTATTCAGAGGGCGCGGTGCACTTGCACCCGGATGAAGATATCGTCCAGGCCCAGGCCTGGCTTAAGGAACATTGCAATACAGAAGTGCGCTTGAGTGAAGTAGCGCAAATGTTTGACATGAGTGTACGTTCATTTAACCGACGATTTAAGCTGGCTACCGGGCAAACACCGCTGCAATATCTGCAGAATGTGCGGGTAGATATGGCTAGGGAACTTTTACAGTCCAGCAACTTATCGGTTAACGAAATCGCAGAAAAAGTTGGCTACCAGGATATGGGGCACTTTACCGCACTATTCAAAAAATTCCTGGCCACAACGCCCAGTGAATATCGCACCACTGTGCGGGCAAAACTATTCAGGGTAAATACCTGATTTGCGCAGGAAAATGACATCGCTATCGGCAAACTGAAGCTCGGCTTTTAATTTTTTAGCCAGCCATTGAAAGGTTTGCACACTGAAAAAGCTGATATGTGTAGGGTCACGGATATAGTGCCAACTGGCAAAGCGCTCTGGTGAAATCACCAACTTCGTCATCAGTGCCATCACTCCACCATCCCGCAACCTCTGCCAAAGGCAGGTCAATTCATCTCCAGGCGACACAAGGTGCTCCACCACTTCCGTCGCAACGATAAAGTCATAAGACTTTTTCAGCGCGCCGGTGGTGGGAGCATAATAGCGATCGTATAAATCAACCCTGTGGCCATTATCAGCCAAAATTCTGGCTAGTAGCGGTGCAGGACCACAGCCAAAATCCAGACCATCGCTTGCCGGTAATAACTCATCCAGCAATGGTGCAGCACAACGACTGAGAAAACGGTGGTAACCCTCATCCTCCATGGAATTCTCATGCAGGTCGTAGTAGGCATGCTCTTCATCTGGGGTAAGATGATATTCGGTGGGCACAAACACTAAGGCGCAGCGATCACACTGGTGATAACTACGAAACTTATCGCGGTAATAAAACTGTACCGCCTTGTGGCGGCACAGTGGGCATACATATGACAAATCAGGCTGCAACTGAATCTGACTTTTTCTCACCATCAGTATGCTGTAATAAATTGCCTTCGCTGATTTCAATTTTGCGAGGTTTCATTGCCTCAGGAATTTCTCGCACCAACTCTATATGCAGCAATCCATTGGCAAGTTTCGCATCCGTAACTTTAACGTGATCCGCGAGCTGGAAACGTCGCTCAAAACTCCTGGCTGCAATACCCCGATGCAGGAAATTTCCTCGGGGAGACTCATCCGGCTTTTTGCCCGATACTGTCAGGCGGTTTTGCTCAACCTGGATATCCAGTTCAGACTGTTCAAAACCTGCAACTGCCATCGAAATTCTATAACTGTCCTCACCAGTCAACTCTATATCGTAGGGAGGATAGGAAGGTTGCTTCTGTTCACTGGTAGTCATGGCATCTAGTAGGCTGGCCATACGGTCAAAACCAATCGCAGAGCGGTACAGGGGAGAAAAATCAAAATTACGCATTGTTATATCCTCAATTCAGAGCAATATTAGAATTCGCTCGCCACAAAGCCCGAGCATTTTTTGCAAAAAACACTTTAAAAAAAGCTGCCTTCCGCACTACAGAGATAAGGGTAACAAATAGTTATTCAAGGGCTTAAAGAGAAAAAACATGTCAAAAGATTCAACATTGGCCTCAAAAACTTCTTCACGCCTATTTATCGGTATCCGCCCACCAAACGACACCCAAGTTTTTCTCGATAATCTATGTGCGCGCTACAAGACGAAAATGCACCCGGAGACACTCAACAGAATACGCTGGACAAGCAGACAGAACAGGCACCTAACACTGGCGTTTCTCGGCCAGACCCCAAGTGAAAAAGTACTGCCAATCCAAAAAGGGTTAGAGGAAATTGCGAAAAACACCATGAAATTCAAGGGGTGTATCAGCTCAATAACCCCCTTCCCACAAAGCAATTCAAAATTACTCGCTACTGAGCTGACGCACAGCCCGGAATTACTGAAAGCGTATGAGGATTGCAAAAGGCTGATCGAGAGCCTGGGCATGAAACCTGAAGAGCTCGACTACCGCCCCCATATAACCTTAGCTCGCTGTCGGAGTGGTTTTTCCAATTTATTGACTGCTGCCCTGGATCATCCCCTTTGGCTCGACAATATCATTCTCTATCAAAGCAACCCTGCCCCGGAAAGCAGTCACTATCAACCACTTTTCGAAACAAGCTTGTCAGGCACAGAAGATATAAGGTAAATCAAAAAAGCCCGCAAATGCGGGCCTTCCTGGGGATATTATTTCAGAGAGTCCAAAACGTATTCGGGATACATCACTAAGCGAGGCCTTGAAAGGCGTCGCGCATCAAATACAAATACATAGCGTGTGCCATCATCTTCAGCGGGAATCGTGCGACGGAATTTCCAGGTATTGATTTTATAGGTTTGCCTACCCGATTCTACTGTAGTCACCAACCGGTACTGATTCTTACCCAGGAACTCAAAAGGCACTCTCTCGCTTCCTGAGGGGCGCAATTCCAGATTGCGGAAAGTTTGCTTATTATCTCCATCCTGCTCGCCCAACAAAGACGACAGACGCTCCTGTTCACGCTTAACATAGGCAAGCAACTCAGGGTCTATATCCTGCTTCAATTCCGGTACCGGCTCCGGCTCGGGCGCAACTTCACGCTTCTTGGGTTTCTCTATGGATGCAGTCTTAAGCTTGGGTGGCTTGGGCTGCTCAAGTCTGGCACTCCTAGCCAGAGCAGCTCTTCTCTCCGACTCTTCAGCCTTGGCGAGCATAGTGTCCACCATTTGGCTGATCTTGTCCTGCTGGGCGGAAATCTTGGCCTTAGTCTGAGTTATCGACTGCTGCTCCTGAGCCAGCCTGGTCTGCAACTCATTTTGATTTTCTTGAATAAACTCGAGACGGCGGCTGCGGCTATCCACACCGCGCTCCGCCATAGCGAAACCATGTTTTGCCTTGGTCAAACGGCGCTCAGTATCCGAATTCCCATTGGAGTCGTGGATGCGACGCGCCTCTTCCAGCTCGAGGCGACTTTCCTCAAACTCCTTGCGCAGCTCACTCAGGGACTCTTGCGCACGCTCAAGCTTGTACTCATAGGAGAGCAGCTCATTCTCAATGTCTTCTAGCTCGACCTGCTTGTTCTCGAGGGACTGCTCAAGACGCGCCAGCCGGTTTTTTTCCACCGTCAGGGATGATTGCGCCTGTGCCACAGCCCCGCCAAAAACTACCAAGCCCGCTAGAAAGAGCGAGCAGTACTGCTTTACCGCCATTGTACAGAACCCATTTCTCGATTTTTTGTCACACGTGAGATAAAAGCGCAGAGCCTAATTTTTGCTCAACCATTCCAAAATTTACTGTGCGCCAGAGCTAATTTTACGCAGGCTCAAGCCCGTGGGCAATGACCTCTCGTCCACATCTCGTACTTAACTGCTCAATAATCCCGCAAAATACATGGACAAAGTCACTCTAAAGATAATTCGTCGAATTTTATGTGACATTTTCCTGCAATAGCGCTTGATTTTTTTTTTAGCGGAAGCATTATGGATAGCAGGGAGATGATCGCTGGACTCAGCGGAAACCCGACCCGGACGTAAAACACCCTTAGCTGTGCTATCAGCAAACTCTCGTTGCGATCCCGGCGGCTCGGTGCTCCAACTGCAGACACGACCCCTCCCACTAGGGCGCCCTACCTTCTTTTAGCAAACCGCATAAGCGGCCTGCATGGTTTCCTTTAACCGGAGGTATTTGCCCATGAAATCTGCGCCTAACGATAACATTGTGTTCCGCGATATCGACAAATCAGCTGCCCTGGCTACTACGGTATCCAAAAAGTTACATAAACTGGAACGTTATTGTGGCGACATCATTCGCAGTCGTGTAGTCCTGGAAGCCCCCCATCAACACAAGAGTAAAGGCCGACAATTTCGAGCCTCTCTGGAGCTTGCCATTAGCGGTAACCCAGTCACCATCAGCAGTGAAAACGAATCTATTCACCGGGCGGTTAATGATACGTTTGCCTCTGCAGAGCGCTGCCTGAAAGAGCGCAGTGAACGCAGAAAGGCCATGCGCCACCAGGCACTTTACGAAGAAGCCGAACTAGAAGAGTAAGGAAAGTATTCGAGGAGATAAAAAGACAGGGCGGCGCAATCGCGCCGCCTTTTTGTTGTTGGAACTGATGCAAGCTTCCGGGAAACACTGATAAATCCTGCTGCCCTCCACAAGCTCCCTAGTCACTAATGGAAATCATCATCCAGCAAGTAAACCCTAGCTTCCAACCGGCGCTCTCATTGTGACAAACTCTTCAGCAGCCGTTGGATGGATACCAATAGTTTCATCAAAGGTTTTCTTGGTCGCGCCTGCTTTCAAGGCTATCGCCATACCCTGAATAATTTCCCCGGCATCATCTCCTACCATATGCACACCAATTACCTTGTCGGTACTAGAGTCAACAACTAATTTCATCAATGTACGCTCGGTATTACCACTTACCGTATGGCGCATTGGCCGAAATTCGGATTTGAAAACAGTTACTGAGATGCCTGAATCCCGCGCCTCTTCCTCAGATAAACCTACAGTACCAATATTTGGCTGGCAAAAAACCGCCGTGGGGATATTGTTGTAATCAATTTCTGCCGTGTTTCCTGTACGCCAGTGTTTAACTAGTGCCATAGCCTCCGCCAATGCGACAGGCGTTAGCTGAGGCTCACCGGTAACATCTCCCAGCGCATAAATAGAGTGCACATTTGTGCGGAAATTATCATCCACTGAAATGGTGCCATCCTTATGAAGCACTACTCCTTGCTGCTCCAGGCCAAGCCCTACCGTATTCGCTTTTCGCCCAGTAGCATATAAAACCGTATCTACATTCAGGCTGGAGCCATCTTCATCATGCACAAGCAGGCTGCCATCCTGCAGCTTTTCAATTGCCTTGACCTGATGATTGAATTTCAAATCAATGCCTTTTTTAACTACTTCGTCACGTACAAAATTGCGAATATCCCGATCAAACCCACGAAGAAACAGGTCCCGGCGATAAGAAAGATGGGTATCGGCCCCCAGGCCGGCGAAAATTCCAGCAAACTCTACAGCGATGTAGCCACCGCCAACTACGAGCACGCGTTTCGGAAACGCCTCCATAGAAAACACTTCGTTGGAAGTCAGCACAAATTCCCTACCGGGAATTTCTGGGATAAATGGCCAGCCGCCAGTGGCCACCAAGATACGCTCCGCCGTATAATCACGCCCATCAACGACAACGCGATGCGGGTCGGCGATGCTGGCTCGACCATCAATTACAGTAATACCGGAATTGTTTAGCAGGTTGCGATAGATTCCGTTAAGCCGACTAATTTCTTTTGCGTTATTGTCTCGAAGCGTAGGCCAATCAAAGTTCGCTCCTGAATTTTTCCAGCCATAGGCCCGCGCATCATCAAAGTTTTCACTGTAGCCACTGGCATAGACAAACAACTTTTTGGGAACACACCCTACATTGACACAGGTGCCACCCATGTAGCGGTCTTCAGCCACAGCAACTTTCATGCCCTGACTTGCAGCCATGCGTGCAGCACGCACACCGCCAGAGCCCGCCCCGATAACAAAAAGATCAAACTCATATTCAGCCAAAACAAACCTCTACTTCACTTAATTTTTCAACAAAGAGCCGAAGGAAATTTACCATCTGACAAACCATTTGGAACAAAGCTGTCACTCCTCACTTAATAATCGTTGACACTTTTTGGCGCTTTAGATATTCATGTGAAGACTGTCACAAAAAATACTCCGCCGGACAAAGTCATAAACCAATAATGCGTGTTAGGCGGATAGAATAACCGTCACAAAAAAAGAGCAACGCATGGGCAAGAATATGAACTCTCCTATCTCAGTATTTCTACGGGCCACCGGGCTCCTATGCCTGCTATTTACCAGCACTCAGAGCATCGCAAATACCCATCCATCCTACCTCACCGAAAAGTACTGCAGCAGCTTGGTGGAACAGTTCGTCGATTCAGGCATGCGCAGTCTCGACAAGTATATCAATGAGCACTTCAACCCCGAATACAAAGGGGGCATCCGCAATACCATACGCTTTCTGGAACAGCGCCTCGAGTGGTTGAATGAGTGCAATAATTACCTCAAAGACACTGCACAAACCTATGTTTTTCACAGCGAAGATGACACACAAAGCATCTTTAGCGCGATCACTGAATTAACCCGTGAATTGCAACACGTTCGCTCTGGAGTTGAATATCGGGACGATGCGGGAAATAACAACCCTGCCCCTTATGTTAAGCGTCGTTTTGAAGCCCTGGCCCAACTGGTAGACCGACACCATACCCGCATGCTGATGAAGAAGCAGTTCCAGTAAAAAATCCAAGAAAGCTCTGTCTCTTACAGAGGGGCCTGATTACCCAGCTCAGGCCCTTCCCCATATTTGGGCTGGGCGATTTTTAGAGAAAATGGAGGAGCTAATCACCGCTAGAACGGGAAAACCCTGTATGCTCTTTGCGCGTAGGCCCCGCTTCCTTACGGCCAAATCCTACAGCAGAGAAGAGCTGGGGCATCCTCTCCTTCAGTCCCAGCCCAATGCGTGCCATTACGGAGCCCAGGCGTGGACGACGCTTGTCCGCAAATGGGATAGGCCGACAGCTCTGCATGGTTGCCAGACCAATACGTGCAACAAACAGACTGGCTCCAACCCCCTGTCCCAGGCGCGCCGAAAACGTGCTGAGCACGCTATCCCCAACCAGCTCTGGCCAAATTTCTGTTATGGCATATTCACTGGCACCACTGTAGGCCACAAGGGCGAGTACCTTCTTGAAGAGACGCCAACGCACGACGAGCGATGGACGCACCCCATAAATTTGTGCCACATCATCAATCATACGAAGTGACTGGCGCAGCGCGACCAGGATGTCAATACTAGCAAACGGACTCAACCCCACCAGTGCACCGGTTGTTGTTGAGTGGCGCACTACACGTCGCAACGCTTCCTGGTCAAGGGCGTCTAGAAAGGTCACTTCGAGATGCTGGAGCAGCTCACTGCTATCAAAGTAGTCCGGCGCCTCATCAAGCACACGATTGAGCAGGACCCCTTGGGGCTTGTTGGCAAAGTGCTCCTGCAACTGCTTACGAAATGGCTCCGCCTCTTTGTGACTGCGACAATCACGCATCTCCGCAGCCATCGACTGGGTTTTTTCAAGCTTTCGCAGAGGACGACCAGCGCGAAAGAACTCCCACACAGAGTTGACAATGACGGCTGCAAATATCGCAATAACCACGCCTGCAAGGGCTCCCAGGCTCCAGTGTTTATCCGCCGCCCAGGTATATAATTGCCGCAACTCCCACGCCAGCACCCCCACCGTAAGCGCCAGTGCCGAAAGAAGTGCGGGTTTCAACCACTTGAGCCGGAAAACTGGCAGGCGCAACTCTGAAAATGCAATACGATCCGGTAGAGACTCTCCAGTTGTGATGGATCTGGGAATATCCCCCCGCTCCTCTTGTAAGGCTTCAACCCGCGTCGTATCCCTGTGTGGCACCTCTCTTTCAGGTTCCTGTAATGACTCTATACGTGTGGTTCGCCGCTGTGTCTCATTATTGTCACCTTGCATCAAACTTTATCTCCAAGCAGCAAATTCAGTAGCGCATCGACACGGATATGGGGAATAGTACCGGAATCCATTCCCTGGGGAGGGCGCAGCTGTGGAGGTGCTGCACCGGTGTAGTGGCTCCAGCCGTCCTCCTCGCTTGGAAGACGTGAGAAAATCTCTGCATTCTCAAACCCCAAATAACGCCCCTTGAGATCGTGGCCCACGAGCATGCGCCGACCATTGCGCTGATCTTCCCGAGAACAGCGCACCGCTGCAATTGCCTCACTAAAAATGGGAAGACCACGATGTCTAGCACCGGTAAATGTCTGCTGCAATTGCTGCCCGAGTAACTGGCGGAGCGCATCATGATCTGCCGCCAGAACCTGGTCCACTTTGGTCGCAGCAAATAGAAGCCGGTTAACTTTTGGGCGCCAAAGTTTACTCAGTAAGCCGGACTCACCGTAGCGGAAAGTATCTGCGATATGAGTGAAAGCCAGGCGCATATCATCGAGGGCCTGCTCTCCGGCAAACAATGTGCCAATCATATCCACTAACACCAACTGCCTATCCAGATGGCGAAAATGGCTCTCAACGAAGGGGGTTACCTGTCCCTGAACATAGGCCTCATAGCGGCGTCGCAATACCTGGTAGTTACTGTCATCCGGCATCGCCGCCAACTCATCGGCACTTAACTCACGTAAATCGAGTAACGGCAGTACCCCATAATCCTCATTATCGAGAAGGGCTCGCCCAGGTTGCAGGTAACTGAGCTTCCGTTCTTTCCTACAATCCTGAAGGAATCGCCTGTAATCCTCCCAGAGTGACGCAAGCTCACTTTCTTTGGCCTGAGATCGAGGTGACAGAGCAGCTAAGCGTGTTACGAGTTCGGGAGCCAGACCAGCCCTGGTGTCAGAGCCGATGATATGCGCCTGATGACGACACCATTCACGATAATCCATCCGCAGCAGGGGCAGGTCCATTAACCACTCCCCCGGGTAGTCGCGCAATTCCAGAACCAGGGTTTTATAACCCCTGCCCCGAAAGCGCCGGTGGCTACGCAAGTGAATATGGAGCTCCATAGCCGAAACATCGTGCGTGCTCTGCGGCCAGCGAGGTGGCTCTGACATCAGTGCATCGAGGCAACTTTGATAGTCAAATACCGGAAGGCCCGAATCGAGGGCTGGCCTCAATTCGGCACCGAGCAGATCACCATTTAACGCCGGGGCAAATCCGGGTAACTGGGCTTTTTGCGGATGACTCAGTTGATAGATCAAACTGGTAAGGAGTGTCGACTTACCCGCGCCACTGAGCCCTGTCACCCCAATACATACACGGCGATCCAACAGCCGCTCTGCTGCCCAGTGGGACTTCTCCTGGGCTCCTCGCCCCCAGTTGCGCAACTTTTCCTTAAAGCGTTTAGCACGACTGCTGTTTTGATCTATGTCGCTGTCCGGGCCTTGCTGCCGAGGCTCTACTACCTGGGGTTCCATATGGGAAGTGACTTCCTAAATAACGAGCGAAACCGGCACAAAGCCGGTCTCGTATGGGAGGCGCAATGCTGAATAGGCAATACGCATATGGCTATAAGCAACCGGGATCAGTCGACCAGGGCGACATCTCCAGAGCCCATCACCGAGAAAGAATCCCGTTGTGGACGTTTTAAGACAATATCTCCGGACCCCATCACCGAACCAGAGGCATTATCAGCGCGCAGACCGCGTCCAGCAAAGTCCCCAGAACCCATAATGTTGATATTGACGCTGGCGACTCGACCACCAACCTTCATGTCCCCAGAGCCCTTGATAGCCGCGGAAAGGCTTTCCCCGGTAATACTGCGAAAATGTAGGTCACCGGAACCGGTGATAGCCACCTCTCCATTCACTGCCAGCGCCTTGTCTACCAGCAGATCACCAGAACCCGTTACGTATGCATTTAGGGTCTCTGCGGCAGCCTTTTTAACATAAATCGCACCAGATCCACTGACTCCGAGATCCAGGTTTTCACTTTCAATGCTGTCGGCATTAGCATCTCCAGACCCTGTGACCAAAAGTCCCTCGATCTTCGGCATCTTCACGGTAAAGTGCACTTCCTGATCGCGAGTGATAGTAACCACACCAAACCAACGCTGGGTGTTGTCTTCCACCGACAGCTCAAGCGTATCGCCTTTTACCACCACCTTGGTGTAGGGCATCGCTTCAGCCGGCCCCGTTGCACTCACTGCAAATTGGTCTGCCTGAATCACCTCAACATGGGAGCTCCCCTTTAGGGACACCCGGGTAAAGTCACTGACGTCGAAGGTCTTGCTTTCCATTTTCTCAGCCTGAACGGAGGTACTGTAGACAGAGCACACAGCCAGCAGAGCGAGTATTGGGGCCAAAAAAGCTTTTTTCAAAGTTGCCATTGCAGGTTTCTCGTAATTATCACCGTTACGTTCTACTAGACTACCTGAGAAGCTGGTTTGGATGCACCGCCTTCAAATAACTTTCACCAGGAAGAAAGCAGACCATTCAGTCAGTAGTTGTTTATCAACTTCCCATCAAGCGCAATCAGCCTCATTGCAACCCATTTCTTTCAGAGCCGTACGGATTTTTTCAGCTTCAATTGCCAACTGTTCAGGCGTAGCAGATTTTTGCAAGGAAAAATCAAAGTCCGTTAATTCATTCACAGGAATTAAATGTAAATGGGTGTGGGGAACTTCCAGCCCAGCAATCATCACACCTACACGCTTTGGTGAATAAGTCGCCTTTAGGCCTTTGGCGACTTTTTGTGCAACAAGCATTAAATGCGCCGCAAGATCAGCAGGAATATCATCCCAGTGATTAATTTCCTCTACCGGAATTACCAAACAGTGTCCCGGGTTAATTGGGGCAATTGTCATAATCGCAATCGCTTTATCATCGCGCCAGATAAAATGCCCAGGTAAATCCCCATTTATAATTTGAGTAAAAATACTTGCCATAAATCATCCTTTTCAGTTGCTTTTTTTGTACTTGGGTCAATCGTGCAGTCTAACACCGAGAGATAAAAACACAGCGTCGCGCGTAAAAAAACACTAACACAAATCGCGATTTTTTATTTGGCGTTCATAAAAGCAAGCGTACAACAACCTGTCGAACAGAATGACAATTTTCTTAAAGCAAGTTGGCAGTACAGGCGGATATGTCTTAGGCTGCTCACCAATTAATGTTGTACCGTCATTGAGCCAACGCACTTTGTGCACTATCGCCATCACAATATTTTTCGGCTCTGCGGAATTTTTTATTTAAATACCTACTGCTCACCGGGGGGAGAGATATGGACAGCCTGTTAGATCAGGTCGGTGGTGCTAAATTTGTAAATCGCACAGTCAGTGAATTCTACGAGGCCATAGGCCGCCACCTATCAAATTACGAAACCTGCGATCACCGTAAGCAACAGAGCCGCCAGGCTCAATTCCTCAACCACGCACTTTCAGAGCAGCCCGAACCGGACCGCAGTAGTCGGGCCAGCTTCCTTGCTCGGGGCCTGAATCCAGCTTTGTTCGATGCTCTACTTGAGTACCTTGCGGAACGCCTGGTTGAACTGGGGTTCCCTTGGCAATTAAGTGAAAATCTCGTTCGGACCGCGAGCAGCCTCTACGGTGGCTGCGAACAAGACCTTTCCATCGCCTGTTGATTTTTTGAGCGCTCCGCGTATGTTGCGGCGCGCCCAACCTCTCAATACAATTGATGCCTCACAGCCTTTACCTTCCGTTTTCCAGCGCAGCGGTAAGCGCTACTTCACTTACGCTTCTAAATCAGAGATTATCCATGAAGATTGCCAACCACACAGTTGTGGAAATTCACTACACCCTGAAAGATGCAGACGGTACAGTCATCGACTCTTCTGCCAATGGCGAGCCGCTAAAGTACCTGCAGGGAGTCGGCAATATTATTCCAGGTCTCGAGCGGGAAATGCTGGAAAAAGCACCTGGAGACAAGTTCACAGCCGTTGTTGCCCCTGAGGATGGATACGGCCAGCAAAACCCTGAACTGATCCAAACAATGCCACGCAGTGCATTCGGTGGAGTTGAAGACCTGGAAGTGGGTATGGCATTCCGCGCTGAGAGCACTGACGGCCACCCCATCGAAGTGGAAATCATTGATATCGACGGAGACGAGGTGACAATTAACGGCAACCACCCACTGGCTGGCGTTGAACTGCACTTCGACATCGAAGTGGTTTCCGTGCGCGAAGCCTCTGCAGAGGAAATTGACCACGGCCACGTGCATTAATCTATCTGCCGGGCGGTACTGGAGCCAGCTTTATCCTTTGGGCCGCCCTTCCTTAGTTATGCTCCCCCCCACTCCCAAAAAGATCGTTATCTTCGACAGCATCTGCAACCTCTGTAACGGCTGGAGCCGCCTGCTGCTGAAGTATGACAAGGAACACTATTTCACCCTCTGTCGAGCGCAGTCAGCCGCAGGACAGTATCTTCTCCAGAAACTGGGAATGCCTCTGCAGGACTTTGAAACAATGGTTTTGCTGGAGCGCGAAAATGGCTCATTCCGCCAATATCATAAGAGTGATGCTGCCCTGCGTATCGCAGCCTCCCTTACCGGCTACTGGCGTTTAATTGCCCTTTTGCGATACATTCCACGTCCCGCACGCGATCTCCTGTATGACCTGATCGCCCGTAACCGGTATCGCTGGTTTGGCCGACGTAACAGTTGCCTGCTGCCAAGAGCTGCAGACGAGCATCGCTTTCTGGAAGAAGTATCGGAAGAGAACCCCAATGAGCCAGTCTGAACAATACCTTCAACGCTTTGGCGGTATCGGCCGCTTATACGGCAATCGCGCTTTGGAAGCATTGAGCAGCGCTCATATGTTGGTCATCGGCATTGGCGGCGTAGGCAGTTGGACTGCAGAAGCTCTGGCCCGCAGTGGAGTCGGATCCCTAACCCTTATCGACCTGGACGATATCTGTATTACTAACACTAACCGCCAAAGCCACGCGCTGGCTACCACCATTGGCAACATGAAAATTGAAGTAATGGCGGAACGCCTGCGGCAGATCAACCCCGAAATTCAGGTCAATTCCATTGAGGACTTTATCGCCACAGATAACCTGGCCGAGTTAATCGATCCAGGTAAAATGCCCATCGACATTGTTGTCGATGCTATCGATAACGCCCGGGTAAAAGCCGCTCTGATAGCTTACTGCAAAGCGCGAAAACTGCGCCTGATCACCGTAGGCTCCGCCGGAGGCAAATGCTCACCCCAGGCTATTGAATGCACTGATCTCGGGCGAACTATCAATGACCCTATGTTGGCCAAGGTACGCCAGCACCTGTATCGATTCCATAACTTCCAGAAAAGCCGCAAGCGCCTGTTTGGCATTGATGCTATCTATTCAAGTGAAGCAATGGTCTACCCAAAGCCTGATGGCCAGGTTTGCCAGCAGAAGAGCGCTATGCAGGATGGGGTTAAGCTGGATTGCAGTGGCGGCTTTGGCGCCGCCACTATGGTCACGGGTACCTTTGGTTTTATCGCTGCCAGTAAAGCGATTGAGCGACTCCTTCAATCGAAAAGTTAAGCCGTCACCAATTGGGCTCTAAGGCGATCGCGATAACGTCGACTCACAGGCACCTGTTGTCCATTTGACAATCGAATGCGCGCATCGCCACTGTCCAGGGTCTCAATTTCAGCGATAGAGTCCAGACGCACAATATAAGAGCGATGTACGCGCACAAATGAATCTGGATCCAGGCGCTCTTGCAACTTTGCCATGGTGCCCCGTAAAGGGTAAATCCTGTTTTCCAGATGCAGATTAACGTAGTTTCCAGCGGCTTCTACCCACTCGATATCCCGCACATTGACTAAAAATTCCTTGCCCAACTTTTTCACAAGAAGCCGCTCGGGGCGCTCAATCAGATCTACTGACTCCCCATCATCCGGCTGCTCTAACATGCATACCTCTCCCTGCAAACGAAGTAGCAGGAAGCGATACAAATAAACTGAACCTAGTAGAAAACCATATGTACGGAAATCTTTGAGGTATTCATAGAAAAACTCTACAGGCCAATTGCCAAAGTCATAAGAGCCACCCTCCAGGCGATAGATCCCGGTGCGCAATACCACCATACCGACAACATGTAGCAATGACCACGGCAGGGTAAACAGCAAATGGATCAACAGGTTGCGCCGGATCTTTCCCTTCTGCAGGGGGAATCGGCGATCCCATGCCAATAACAAGGGAAGCAACATGGCTATCACCAGGATACTGGTGCCCTCCCAAACCAGGAACTCCCAGGGCTCGAAGCCTGACTCTCCACCATGATGTTCGAGATATTCCACCGCAAACTGCACCAGCCACAGCACGAGAAAAAACAGTGCCCAGAATCCCACTTCATGTAACCGTCTGCGCGCCAGGTACCTCTGCACCGTCATTTAATTCAGCCCTGTATGAATTTTCAGCGGCAGTCTATCCGCTATTTATCCCTAAAAGCCACCACTGGTACCCAAACAGGGACCAATCGACCCTTTGTAGTGGCGTGCGACGTGTTGAAGAGGGAAGCATAGTGACTACTCGAACCATGCCCATAAGAAGGAAAAAATGGAAAACAATTCTCGTCGTCGCTACGATATCGATGCCCTACGCGTAATAGCATTTGGCCTGCTGATCTTATATCACCTGGGAATGGCTTATGTCGCCGAGTGGAGCTGGCATGTAAAAAGTGCCAATCAAAGTGAGACTCTACAGCTCATCATGCTGGCGGTGAATCAGTGGCGCATGCCGCTACTATTCCTGATCTCCGGTGCGGCGACTCACTTTCTGTTTAACAAGTTGGGGAGTACCGGCTTCCTGCTGCGCAGATTGAAGCAGCTATTGATTCCCCTACTGTTTGGCATTCTCGTTATAGTGCCACCACAAGCCTATTATGAAGCGCTCAGCAATGGCGTGATAGAGCCCGGCTACCTGAGTTTCCTTTGGCGCTACTTCTCCTTTCAACCTTGGCCTGCCGATAGCTTTGCTGGCAGCCATGTTGGTTTCACCTGGAATCACCTTTGGTACCTGCCCTACCTGCTCTGCTACACCTTAGTCATTATCCCTGTTGCCCATTACCTGCGAAACAAGCAGTCACTGTTGAAACATTGGATATCTGGTATCAAATCCTGGCACCTAGTATTGTTGCCGCTCCTTCCACTGACCCTGTATGGCCTCTTTCTCTTCCCACACTTCGGCGGTATTAACTACGCAGTAGTAGGCGACTGGTACACCCATGCCCAGTTCTTTACATTCTTCTTTATTGGCTACCTGCTTGTGAGTAGCCAGGCACCCTGGCAACTGTTGACACGTCTGCGTATTTTCCTTCTGTTTGCTGCGCCGGCTTGCTTCGGCCTGTTCCTGCTTTTTACTCGGACAATAGAGGAAAATTCATTTCCAGGTCAGTCACTTATCAACCTGATAATTATCTATACCAACCGCTGGCTTTGGCTGCTGCTAGTACTGGCTTGGGGGAATCACTACCTCAATCGACCTTTCTCCTGGTTACCCTATGCAACAGAAGCAGTCTACCCCTGGTACATATTGCACCAGACAATAACCGTAACGGCGATCTTTAAATTGAGGAGTTTGTCTTTAGGGCCAATAGTTGAGCCCCTACTTGTATTGGCAATCACAATTGTCGGATGCCTGGCTATCCACGAGTTGCTCATTAGGCGGATACCTCTGCTGCGCTTATTGTTTGGCCTTAAGCCCCTGGTATCGAAAGGGGCAGCGGGCAAAAATCCTGTTCCTCAGGGTAGCTAAACCCATTAAACCTCAGCAGTACCGTCTTCTATCTGGTGCAAAGCACGGCGCAACAAGGCGTAGAAGCCATTAGTGCGCGATTGACTGAGGTGTTTACTAAGCCCCAACTCCTTAAAGAGCTGGGGCAGATCAAGCGCCCTAATTTCCTCCAGGGTACGACCATCAATTTGGGAAAGAAGTAGGGCCCCAAGTCCTTTCACCACACGGCTATCACTATCAAGACCAAAATAATGGCGCCCCTCCCTCTCCTTGTGTACCAGCCAAGCCTCTGACTCACAGCCGCGTACCAGATTTTCCGGGTTGCGGATCTCAGGTTTCGCACTCACGACTTTGCTCCATAGTAAAAGTTCGCGGTAGCGCCCCTGCCAATTACGCTGGGATGTCAAGCGCTCCAACAATAACGTGGAAAAGTCATCCAGGTCCCAACTGTTACTCTCATCTTCCAGCCCCGAGGCGGACACTTGCTGCACTTCACAGTAATCCTCAAGTGCTTGTAAAAAATCCCTAATATCACTATCTGTGTTATACGCCGCAACGGAAGCACGCACTGTCACCAGGTTACCACTAGCTCGCCCGAGCAATTGCGCACAATGATGCCCCACACGCACGGCAATATCCCGCTCATCCAGCCAATGCATTAAATCAGCTGCACTGCCATACACTGGCACAAAAGCAACAATTCCCAGGTTGTGGTGCACCCGGCTAATCAGACGGAAGTTTGGCGAAGCCCTCAACTCGCGATGAAGCCAGCGTACAAGCTTCTGCTCATGCTCCTCCATCGCCCGGCGATCCTGTTGGGCGAGAAAGTCGATCGCAGCACCAAGACCGGCAAGCGCAGCCAGTGGCGATGTCCCCGCTTCAAACTTATGCGGCAAGCCAGCATAGCGACTGGTATGCAGTTCCACTTCTGAGATCATTTCACCCCCCCCCAGCCATGGGGGCATAGACTCCAAGACAGCCTCCCTTCCATAAAGGAAACCTACTCCGCTCGGCCCATAAAATTTATGGGCTGAACAAACAAAAAAATCACAGCCAATTTTCTGCACATCTATTTGTTCGTGGGCCGCCAACTGTGCACCGTCAACGATCCACATAATGTGTCTACGCCGCAACAATTGGCGGATCACTTCCAAGTCGGGTCGCAGGCCAATAGAGTTCGAGCCACCGGTCAGGGAAACCACCCGGGTGCGTTCGCTCAGCACTTCACCCAAACGGTCAAATTGTGGGATACCAGCAGTATGGGGGACAAAGCGCAAAGTCAGATGATACCGTTCCGCTGCCATTTGCCAGGGAACAATGTTGGCATGGTGCTCAGCAGTGGAAATAACAATTTCATCTCCAGGCTCCATGTCACTACAAAGACAGTGGGCAAGAAGGTTCAAGGCTTCAGTGGCGCCGCGACAAAATACAATTTCTCTCTCGCTGGCGGCATTCACAAACTGCGCAGCCTTCTTACGAACCTGCTCCACCATTTCAGTGGACTTCCGAGCTAGACGGTGGCTAGACCTATGAGTATTAGCACTGCTATGGATATAGTAATCACGCACGGCATTAATTACGGGCATCGGCTTTTGGGTTGTGGCCGCATTATCCAGATAAACCAGCCCAGCATTTTCTTCCTGGGCAAAAAGCGGGAACTGCTGCTTAAAGTGTTCTGCAGAAAAACTCATAAGGAAAATAAAATCTCAGTATTGTTTTGTGTCTTATCCGCAATGTCCTGCAGGGAGACACCGCGTAACTTAGCCAGCTCTGCGGCTATTAACGGCAGGTTTTCCGGACTGTTGCGCAACCCCTGCCTGCCCGAAATAGGCATGTCTGGCGCATCGGATTCAAGTACCAGGCTCTCAATGGGCAGCTGCGACACAGTTCGGCGGGTTTTCGCCGCGCGCGCATAAGTAATAGTGCCACCGATGCCCAAATAAAAACCCATTTTCCAGTAATCCATAGCCATCTGCTCACTGCCACTAAATGCATGGATCACACCTCCTCGGGGCAGGCGGAACTGTTTCAAGAGCTTCAGCACCTCATTGTGTGTCCGATGCACGTGCAATATCAGCGGTAATTCGAATTCACTGGCGACTTCCAGCTGTACTCTAAATACTGCTTCCTGAATTTCAATAGGCGTCTCAATAGCTGCATCAAGGCCACACTCTCCAACGGCAACACAATGATTCGAATTAAGGTAATCAGAAAGTGCCCAACCAAGCGCTTCAGGTTGAATCAGGCTCCCATCGGGGTTTGATTCTTTTGCTACCCACCATGGATGAATACCCGCAGCCCCGTACCATCCCGACTGGCTACCGGTCAAAGCTGTAAGTGGATGCCACTGTGCTCGGCAAACTCCCGGAATAATCAGGCGAGTTACTCCTGAATTAATACATCGCTGCCAGACTTGAGCGCGATCTGGCTGAAAGGCATCAAAATCAAAGTGGCAGTGGCTATCGATAAATTTCACGAGTGTATTCCCGGCTTTGTCTGCATCTTAGCATGGAGCCCTCCACTCGCCTCGAATGCCCTTTCCAGAGGAAAGCCTTCGATAACTGCGAGTTAGGAAAGAGAAAAAACCGGAAAAAGCCCTGTGAATGCCACCCTGGCATCTAGCACGAACCAAAAACTGTTTATTAAAGTTTGGTTGCTTGAGGACTGTCGTCTGCGGCTTGCTGGAACCCCTTTACTCTCAGTCCGGGCTCGGCTAAGTATCTGGAGAAAGAGCAGAGGCGACATTGAGAGCTACCATTACACAGCTGGCAGCTCATCAATATCAAAAATATGATATGACAGCAGTGGGAGTTAGCGTGACGCAGTCTGGGTTGACGTCGCTGCCCGTAAGGCTGCCGAATCCTCCAGCCAGAGAATTTCACCACTATCAACTTGGCTTCCAGTGACATCCGACAAGGTTTCACTCAATCGCTGCAGGTTCTCATGCTCTAAAGCGGAGGTTTCAACCGGTACCTCCAGCCAAGCCTGTCCCTTTTCATCGACAACCTGACGCACCTCACCTTGCTCAACACTACTGACGTGCCGATCAACGACTGAACTCCTACCTGGCGGCAGGTAAATGGTACCGTTGGTAAAATCCACTGCAAAGGCCACAACCCCTGGAATAATACCAAAAAGCAGCGCTGCACCATCCAGTATTACTACAGCCGGATCAACACGCCCACCGGCCTGCCCCTTGCGCTCCGGATACAGAAAGTAACCACATGCGCTGAGGTTCATTAACATTGTCAACAAGCCGCTGAACACAATGCCACGTTTGATATTTCTATTCATGGCTTACCTCATTTATCTAATTGAATAATATTTCTGTAAGGTCATGGGCCCTCAAATTGAAGCTTGCCAACCCAACACGCTCTTAACGGGGCTATCGCCCCATTCAGCATGGACAGAAGATAACCAAATTTACGCCGATCTGCACCAAGGTACAACATTTGATCACCGAGACTGCCTAAACTTTAACCAGCACTAGCTGCGGTATGTCATGGAGAAGTAAACGATTTCTGACAGTGTGGAGTGACGCACTTGTGATCAGGCCGGGCAGTGAGCAGTCGCCAGGGGTCCGACACCGGAAATTTCAGGGAGCAGTAGTCGTAGCAGGTGCCGCCAGGGATTGGCTAAAGCACGGTATCGAATTCGATACCGTGCTTTTTTATTATTGGCAGCGCGAAATCGCACCATAAAGTGGCGATATTCCCTTTCCTATTCCTGAAATATTCCCCATACCGCTGTATCCTGCGCCCAACAACAAGCGTGGAGCTCTCTAAATGTATATAACCAGTGCTTTTGACAGCGGCAATATCGAAGTCATCAATACTGATAGCAGCCCAATAGAACTGGCCATCCGCCAGGACAATAATTCTGATTTTTACCAGTGGTTCCACTTTCGCCTCGAAGGCGAAGTTGGGGCCAGCTACCCCTTGCGCATCGTCAATGCGGGCAAATCAGCATATCCGGAAGGCTGGGAGAACTATCGAGTATGTGCCTCATACGATAGACAAAACTGGTTCCGAGTCGGCGCCAACTATGACGGTAACACCCTCGATTTTACAGTTACCCTGGATGAACCAAGCATTTATATCGCCTATTTCGCCCCCTACTCCTGGGAGCGGCATCTGGACTTGCTGGCGTGGGCGCAGAGCAACGATCGGGTGAAAGTGCAAACCCTCGGTAAGACCCTCGACGAGCGCGACATGACCATGCTCACTATCGGAGATGCTGATACTGCCAAGCACCGGGTATGGATGATTGCTCGTCAGCACCCCGGAGAAACTATGGCCGAGTGGTTTGTAGAGGGCTTCCTTGAAGCATTGCTGGATGATGCCAACCCACAGGCCCACAAGCTGCTCACTGACACCGTTTTCTATGTGGTCCCCAATATGAACCCCGATGGCAGTGTCCGAGGACATTTGCGCACCAATGCCGCTGGTGCCAACCTGAATCGCGAGTGGCTTAACCCAACGATGGAACGGAGTCCTGAAGTATTCCTGGTGCGAGAAAAAATGCTGGAAATTGGTGGGGATATTTTCTTAGATATTCATGGCGATGAAGCGCTTCCCTACAATTTTGTTGCAGCTTGTGAGGGTATTCCCGGCTACGATGAACGCCATGCGAAACTGGAGGAGACCTTCAAACAGGCCTATGAGGCCCTAAGCCCTGACTTCCAAACTGAGCATGGTTATGAGCTGGACAAGCCTGGCGAAGCCAACCTCACTATTGGCACCGCCTGGGCCGGCCACCAATTCCGCACCCTGGCACTAACTCTGGAAATGCCCTTTAAAGACAACGACAACCTCCCCGATCCCATAGAAGGCTGGTCACCAGCCCGCAGCCAACAGCTGGCCCGCGATATCCTGTACCCGATACGTGAAGTACTAAAAACCCTGAAGTAAAACCAGGTCACAAATGGCCCCGGCCGATACGGCCGGGAACCCACTTTCAAGGAAGCAAAACTCACTGCCTGGATATTAGTTTAGAGACATGGAGAAGAGTGGGCGCTATAGTTTTCGGCTTAATAAAAGACATTTCTTATTATATTAATTATTCAATGAATACAAACAAATCTACCCGCTCCAGGTAGGCTTTACGTACTGGATCCAGCTTACTCATGTTGGCTTAATAGTGAAGGCAACCTCTACGATTATTCACTTAGAACAAATATCAAAACACATTTACAATTAACTTCAATAGCATTCACTACGATGCACAAACTTTTGTACAGTAATCTCCAATGAGAAGATTTATCAACCCTTTTCGTTGACTGACTGCAACATAAAATTTTTAAATCACCCCAAATCGAAAACAGAAAAAATATTGAAAACTTACTGCGATTTTTTCAGTAGAAATATAACCATCAACAAAAGTAAAAAGGTAAATGCCACCAACCCCCACATTACAGATTGAAAAGCACTCGCGAAAGACTGGTCAAACATTGTAACAACTTGGCTATGAAGCTGACTGGAAACTCCTGCGGCACTGTGGTCAACTCGCTCAGGATTCATTAATAGAGTTTGAATATACTTTTCAAAGCTATGTGACATGGCAATCCCATCTTCCTTTATCAACTGTAACAAGTTGTGCTTTTCCAACAACCGGAAAACAGTACCAGTAACAGCCAGACCAAGTGCAGCACCAATATTCTGAATACCCCACAGCATACCTGTGGCAATACCGGCACTATTCGCAGGCAGGGCACCTATTGCGATAGGCGCGGTAGCACTAAAGACAAAGCCCCAGGCAATACCAAAAGGAACAAAAGCCAACAATAAAGTAGTAAAGTTTGTTTGGGTAGAAAATTGCGTCATTACTATGGCCGCAATCAAAATACATATTACACCGATTAGTATCGGCGCAGCGGGACGTGAGTTTGTAGCCATTCGCCCTGCAAGCGGGGAGACTAATGCCATCACCAAAGTAATTGGTAGCAGTATCAATCCGGACATCACTGTTGTGTCCTGGCGAACAACGTGCAAGTAAAACGGCAACAGGAAAAATGCAGAAATCAAAAACACCAACAAACTAAAATTAGTCAGCACACAGGCAGAAAATAGAGCGTTTTTAAAGTAGGAAAAATGAATTAGCGGTTGCTCTAATTTGTTCTCAACCCTATACAGAAGCCAAAAACCAATAATAGAAACCCCCAATAGAACCAGAGCAGGCCAACTCATCCACCCGATTTGAGGCCCCTCCACCACCAGCAATACCAACGATCCAACACTTAGCGCGAGCAAAATCATACCGCGCCAATCTATATAGCTTTTTTCTGCATCCAGGCACTGTGGACTCTTCATCATAAAGAGCCCTACAACAACACTGACCAAGACAAAGGGAATATTAATAAAGAAAATAGAGCGCCAAGAAAAAAGATGGCACATTATTCCGCCCAATACAGGCCCAAGTGCAAAACCTACCGCCAAAATTGACATCCACCAGCCCATAGCAAAACCCGCTTCTTTCTCCACAAAGCTATGGGACAGTAACGCTATGTTATTTGGCACAATGATGGCGATAGCAACACCTTGTAAACCACGCCAGACAATCAACCACAATGGATCATTTGCCAACCCAGCCAATAGAGAAGCAACTGCTAGCAGTATCCATCCAACATTTAGCATTTTTAACGAACCAACAATATCCCCGAGACGCCCCATGCTCGCCATCAGGATACAGAGCATTAACATAAAGATATTGATTATCCATTGGGTCTGGACAAATGTAGCGCCGAGGCTTTGCTGAATAGTAGGGAGGGCAATACTGACTATGGTGTAGTCCAGGCCCAAGATAAAAGTAGCGGGAAAGGAACCCAGTAAAATAGTCCATTTGTTGAGTCGCTGCACCGCTCAATGCTCCACTTCGTTATTCCCAAATACCTGACTGGCGATAACAACCACCAAAGAATCAAGCATCTTCTAAGCCAATAATAATTGTAGGGGGTATTTATTGAGATAAGACTCATCCCACTTTCTCCACACAGTGGACTTTCTACCAATAAGCATAAAGGGCATATCACGACACGGGAGCCTTCACAAATAGCAATAAAAGTCCCCAGACAATCCCTTCTCATACACTAAAAAGTGAACGCTTAGTCAATACAAATACTGACCAATCAACAAGAGAAATTTGAGTTAACCCAAAAAAACCAAAAATAGAATAACCAGTCACCACAAAACATTATCAACTCAATATTGGAACTTTCTATTCACGCAACCGCCCGGCAACCAAACCAACATCCCAAAAGCCAATAGTGCATTTCACTTTTTCTAGACAGGGAAATTTATCCATAGTAAAAACCCCAAAAATAATAAATAAATCTCTACTTCACACTTTCAAAAAAATAAACCAATAAAAATCAACAAGGCTGTTCATTTATTCAAAATACGAAGTAAATGAAACTGCTACTCAACCCCCAACTCCCCCGGAGAATAATAATGAAACGCACTATCATGCAGCTAATCCAGGCAACAGCTATTATCTCGCTGTTTGTTTGCTCCCCCCTTTGGGCAGATACCGTTACTGATTTTCAAAATAGCTGGACTGGTAAAGCTCTGGATCTACAACGGAAAATTGACAACCACACGCCTATGAGCGAGAACAATATTCTCGGTACGCACAATACCTACAATTCGGAAGTGTACCGGGCTTGTAACTTCTCTGTTGGTTGCCGCTACCTTGACCCCCAGCAGGAATATTCCATCAAGGATCAACTGCGGATGGGTGCCCGCTTTATAGAACTCGATGTTCATTGGACAGCGAAGATGGAGAGCCTTTTCTCCTACCCCAAACGCCTGCTGCTCTGTCATGGACTATGCAGCCTCAATGACAAGTATGCGACCGAAGGCTTCAATGAGGTAAGAGCCTGGCTCGAAGACAGCGCAAATCAGGATGAAGTCATTATTCTGTACATCGAAGATCACTCCGACGGTCGCCATCAGGATCTTTACAATCAGATTAACAGCCGTTTCGGCGATAGAATTTATTACAGTGGCGGCTGCAAAAGCATTCCAAACACCCTAACTAAAAATCAAGTACTGGCAGAGGGCAAACAGGTAATTTTGTGGAAAGATGGCGGCTGCTCTGGAAACAGTGATATGCAAAATATGGCATTCACTGGTCTCGGTGAAATTGGTCGAGTATGGGAAGACAGCACCACCATTGGCACCATTGGGGAAATTTTTAACGGCGGTATCAAGAGAATTACTGCCAATGATGTTCGCGAAGGCTTTGCCCTTGGCCGCAACATCATCAATCTAGACAATATGAATACTACCGATGGACGCATCGCAGCTGCCATCTGGTCATGGGACCAAAGCGAACCCAACAATCTTAACAATGAAGATTGCGCGATGCAGTGGGGTAATGGCCGCTGGAATGATGCCAATTGCAGCAACCAGTACAGCTTTGCCTGTAAGAATATGAACAATGGCAGCTGGCTGGTCAGCGCCTCCATCGGCCCCTGGTCCCACGGAGCCAATATTTGCCAGTCACTTGGTAGCGAGTATGTATTTGAGGTTCCCACTAACAGCCAGGACAACCAGGCTTTAAAAGCAGCTAAAGAAGCTACTGGTTACGACAAGGTCTGGGTCAACTACCAGGACCAAGCCAATGAGGGACAATGGCTCCGCAGCGAGTGAGCCTTAGGTAAATAAATATTTGGTAAAAAAACTGAGTTCATATCCCTATTCTGGGCCCGCTTGCCTATGCAGCGGGCTCTTTTTATGCGGACCCCATTTATACCGCCCACTCAGAGCTGTCGTTAGTTTAGTTGAAATGGGGCATAATCTATGCCTGAGCAAGACTCTCAGGACATAATTATGCGAATCCCTACCCTCTGGCGCCGCCTTGGCTTAACCATAGCCGTTGGCAGTGCACTTACCGCCTGTGGTAAAGGCAACCCCGAAGCCACCAAACCGGAAGCAGATCACAGTGCAGCCCATGCTGAGCATCAGGCCTCTGAATCCAAGCTGTCCCTCAGCAAAGCTGAGCAGGCGCAAGTTGATGCCATAGCTGCTGATCTGCACAAGCATATTGCAATCCTAGCTTCCGACAAGTTCGAAGGGCGCGCTCCTGCCACCAAGGGTGAGGAGCTGACCGTTACTTACCTGGCAGAACAGTTCAAGGCCCTGGGCCTGGTACCCGGCGCCGTAGATGCCGCCGGCAAGCCAAGCTGGTTCCAGCAGGTGCCCATCGTGGAGATGGAGATAGAAGCCTCTCCCCTTAAATTCTCAGGAAATGGTTTCGAGCAGCAGCTGCAACCTATTGAAGACATGGTGACCTTCACCCAAAGGCAAACTGCAGCCTCCGCCCTGGATAACAGCGAGCTGGTATTTGTCGGCTACGGCATTGTCGCTCCTGAAAACAACTGGAACGATTACGCCGGCCTGGATATGAAGGGCAAGACAGCAGTCATTCTGGTCAACGATCCTGGTTACGCGACCAAGGACAAAGCTCTGTTCAATGGCAATGCTATGACCTACTACGGTCGCTGGAGCTACAAATTCGAGGAAGCGGCCCGCCAGGGTGCTGACGGTGCAATCATCATCCACGAGACCGGGGCTGCGGGTTACCCATGGGAAGTGGTTAGCGGCTCCTGGTCCGGTGCGCAAGTCAGTCTCGAAGCTGAAAACAAGAATGCTGACCGTGTCGCTGTAGAGGCCTGGATGACTAACCAAGCCGCTAACGAGCTATTCAGCGCCGCTGGTCTGGATTTACAAAAGGAAATGGATGCAGCCAAAGCCCAGGGCTTCAAACCTAAGGCCCTTGGGGTAACTGCCAGTGTTCAGTTGAAAAACCGCCTGCAGAAATCCAACTCCCGCAACGTAGTGGCCAAACTACCCGGCACAAAGCACCCGGACGAGGTGGTTGTTTACACCGCACACTGGGATCACCTGGGTGTCAACAAGAACGCGGAAGGTGAGGACCGGATCTTTAACGGTGCCGTGGATAATGCAACAGGTACTGCCGGCCTGCTCGCTATGGCAGCCGAAGCTGTAAAACTGGATCGCCCGGAACGCTCACTACTGTTCGTAGCTGTAACTGCTGAAGAGTCCGGCCTGCTCGGCTCCAAATACTACGCTGAAAAGCCTGTAGCCCCCCTGGAGAAAACGGTTGCCGGTATCAATTTTGATGCAATGAATGTTCTGGGCCCAGCCCGTGACATCACCGTGATTGGTTACGGTAGCAGCGAGCTTGAACAGCTGCTGGAAGTTTCTGCCAAAGGCCAAGGTCGCTACCTGGCTCCGGAAGAGCACCCAGAGCGCGGCTACTTCTATCGCTCAGATCACTTCAGCCTGGCGAAGAAAGGCGTGCCCATGCTGTATTTCGATTCCGGAACAGACAACTTTGAGCATGGCCGCGAATGGGCCCAGGCGAAAGGCAATGAGTACGTTAGCCAGCACTATCACAAGCCTGGCGACGAGTACGACCCCTCCTGGAACCTAAAAGGTTCTGCTATGGATCTGCAGCTGGGTCTGAAACTCGGCTTAGAACTGGCCAACAGCCGAGACTGGCCCAACTGGTATGAGGGTAACGAGTTCCGTGCGATTCGCGATGCAAGTGCAGAGTCACGCAAATAACTGGTAACCTCCCTTTATTCGCGGTGGCACCCCAGGGCTACCGCGACCTTCTCTCCCCTTTTACTTACACAACCCTCTCTCTCAGTCTTGGTCTCCTCCTGCAAAACCATCTACTAACCCGGCACAGTTAAAAATAAAAAAGCCCCACCGTTTCCAGTGAGGCTTAAAGAAAATAGCTAACCGGGACTTCACCCGGCTAAGCACTATGCGCTAACGGCTTCCAGCTTTTTCAATTCCTCATCGCGCAGTTCACGGCGCAGGATTTTACCCACATTCGTTTTGGGCAAGTCTTCGCGGAATTCCACTTGCTTGGGCACCTTGTAGGCAGTCATATTTTCACGACAGAAAGCAATAACTTCATCTTCAGTCAGAGACGAGTCGGCTTTCACCACAAACAGTTTTACCTGCTCACCGCTCTTTTCATCGGGCACACCAATCGCTGCAGCTTCAGTGACTTTCGGGTGGGCACTCACTACATCTTCAATTTCGTTGGGGTACACATTAAAGCCGGACACAATAATCATGTCCTTTTTGCGATCTACAATTTTGATGTAACCATCATCCTGTATAACCGCCATATCCCCGGTATTCAACCAGCCCTCACTATCGATAGTATCCGCAGTTGCCTCCGGACGCTGCCAGTAACCTTTCATTACCTGAGGACCGCGCACGCAAAGCTCACCGGGAGAATTATTCGGCAGGTCATTACCATTTTCATCAACCACTTTGACTTCGGTACCCGGCACCGGGATACCAACAGTACCTAACTGAACACCATCGGTAGGGTTGAAGGAAACAACAGGGGAAGTCTCGGTCATACCATAGCCTTCCATTACCACACAGCCGGTCATCTCTTCCCAACGCTTGGCCGTATCTCGGGTCAGAGCCATACCGCCGGAAGCTGTGGAATGCAGTTTACTGAAGTCCAGCTCAGCAAACTCCTTGTTACGCATCAAACCATTAAACAGGGTATTGAGGCCGACAAAACCAGTGAAACGCTGACCTTTTAGCATTTTTACAAAACCGGGAATATCGCGCGGGTTCGGAATCAGCAGCGAGTGATTGCCAGTCGAGAAGAGACACATGCAGTGAATGGTAAAAGCGTAAATATGGTAAAGGGGCAAAGGCGCGATATAGTATTCCTCACCCTCTTTCATGCCACTGCCAAACGCTTCGCGCACCTGCTCCATATTCGCAACCAGGTTGCGGTTGGTGAGCATAGCGCCCTTAGCCACGCCAGTAGTACCGCCTGTGTATTGCAACACGGCAATATCATCCGGTGTGCGCTCAGCATCCTGCTGCGGTTGCTGGGCACCGAGAGTCATAACCTCGCGGAAGGACACCTGGTTGGCGAAGGAAAACTCCGGCACCATTTTCTTAATGTACTTGGCAACGCTATTTATCAACGTGCGCTTGAGCGGACTGTGCAGGTCCGCAATCTCAGTAACAATTACTTCTTCCACGCCGGTTTCCGCAACTACTGCAGAAGCAGTATCGGCAATATTGGCCAGGACGATTAACGCCTTGGCTCCGGAATCATTTAGCTGGTGCTTTAACTCACGCTGGGTATACAACGGGTTAGTATTAACCACCACGAGGCCCGCACGCAGGGCACCAAAAACCACTACAGGATACTGCAGTACATTGGGCAGCTGGACGGCGATGCGATCACCCGGCTTTAAATTTGTATGATTTTGCAGATAGGACGCAAACTTCGCGCTCAGAGTGTCAATATCGCCAATCGTCAGAGTTCGTCCCAGGCAGGTAAAAGCCGGTCGGTCACCAAATTTGGCGCAAGCGCCCTTAAAAACATCGAGTATGCTGCGTTCAATGTCCAACTCTCTTCTCCCATTCCTGATTGTTGTTGTCGCTTGCTCTCATCTTCCGTCCTTATAGACGAAACCTGCCATCTAAAGGCGCCAGCGAGAATTTATTTATTGTTTGTAGTATCTTGCGAGATAGTGAAAAAGAGGTGCTTTCATGCCTCTCCAAACATATCTCCCTTTTTACTCCGCGCAGGAAATAAACCTGCCAAGGCCGCCGCCAGCTCTCTATCCCCCGTGTACTGAACGTCCCCCAAGAGAAAGGCATGGCGCGCGTTTAAATGACCATCCAATATTGCTTTGAGCGTTTGGTTAGCCATTTCTAATATTAGTGCCGGCTGTTCTGCTTGTCCGAATTCGGATACCACCTCAAGGTCATTGGCACTACCAGTGATATAAACAAAAAAATCACAGGCGTCCGGCAGCCGAAACTGTACCCGAGCAAGTGGGTGCAAACAAGCTAGACGCCGAAGGCGCTGCTGCACTGAATCCGGCAATTGCATCGGAATCTCTCCGTTATTAACCACTACGGCGCCGGTAAAAAAAACCGCCGGTAAGAACCGGCGGTTTTTTTACTGGGAGTGGAATTAGAACGCAAAATGCTCAGCGTCCAGATCCATTAGGTTGGCCGCACCACTAAGCATGGTCGCTGCGTGGCTGGCGGTACGTGGCAGAATACGCTCGAAGTAGAAACGTGCAGTCTTCAGCTTGGCCTGGTAGAAATCTGCTTCAGCGGTACCTTCTGCAAGTTTCTCATTGGCCAGTTTGGCGGCACGGGCCCACAAGTAACCGAGTACGGTATAACCGGAGAACATCAGGTAGTCGACAGAAGCCGCACCAACTTCATCCGGGTTTTCCATTGCTTTACCACCAACATGCAGGGTCAAATCGCCCCACTGCTTGTTCAGCTCCTGCAGCTTGGTCACGAAAGGTGCAAGCGCTTCATTATCAATTTCCGCCTGGCAGAACTTGTGTACCTTCTTGGTGAAACCGCGCAGCAGTTCACCCTGAGTCATCAGCACCTTGCGGCCCAGCAGGTCGAGAGCCTGAACACCGGTAGTGCCCTCATAGATAGTAGAGATACGTGCATCACGTACATTTTGCTCCATACCCCACTCGGCAATGTAACCGTGGCCACCAAAGCACTGCAGGCCCAGGTTGGCAGACTCAAGGCCGGCTTCAGTGATAAATGCTTTGGCAATCGGCGTCAGGAAAGCCAGCTGGTCTTCAGCTTCTTTCTTAGCAGCCTCGTCACCCTTGTGGGTAATGTCTACCAGCAGCGCACAGTTGGCAACCAGCATGCGGCTGCCTTCAGCGATAGCCTTTTGGGTCAACAGCATACGGCGAACATCGGGGTGTACGATGATCGGATCAGCCGGGCCTTCAGGGTTCTTGGCGCCGGACAGGGAGCGCATTTGCAGACGGTCCTTGGCGTAAGCCAGGGACTTCTGGAAGCCGATTTCTGAGTGAGCAAGACCCTGCAGAGCCGTACCCAGGCGCGCGGTATTCATAAAGGTGAACATATAGTTCAGGCCTTTGTTGGGCTCGCCAATCAAAAAGCCTTTTGCACCGTCAAAGTTCAAAACTGCAGTGGCATTACCGTGAATACCCATTTTGTGTTCCAGGGAACCACACACAACGCCGTTGCGCTCACCGACAGAACCATCAGCATTAGGTACAAACTTGGGCACGATAAACAGGGAGATACCCTTGGTGCCAGCCGGCGCATCCGGAAGGCGCGCCAGTACGATATGCACGATGTTTTCAGTCATGTCGTGCTCACCGGCAGAAATAAAGATTTTGGTACCGGTAATTGCGTAGGAGCCGTCTCCGGTGGGCTCAGCTTTGGTACGCAAGATACCCAGATCAGTACCGCAGTGAGGCTCGGTCAGGCACATGGTGCCAGTCCAGCTACCCTCAACCAGCTTGGTCAGGTAAACGGCCTTCTGCTGATCGGTACCATGCTCTTCCAGGGTATTCATGGCGCCGTGGGACAGGCCCGGGTACATGCCCCAAGACCAGTTAGCGATACCCACCATTTCGCTCATGATGGTGCCCAGAGAGGGCGGCAGGCCCTGACCGCCATACTCGGGATCGTGGGGCAATGCCGGCCAGCCAGCTTCTACGAACTGTTGATAGGCTTCTTTAAAACCTTCCGGGGTGGTGACCTCACCGTCTTTCCAGGTACAACCCTGCTGGTCGCCAACCTGATTCAGCGGTGCCAGTACGTTTTCACAGAACTTCGCACCCTCTTCCAGGATGGCATCCACGACATCAGGAGTCGCCTCCTCAAATCCAAGTGACTCGTAATGCTTGTCTGAGTCCAGCATCTCGCGCATGACGAAACGCATATCACGCAGTGGCACTTTGATATCGGTCATCCTGATACCCTCAATTTGTTTATGTTTAGGACCAAGCGCAAAACTGGCCGGTCATAGTTGTGACTAATTACTAGGATTTGTTCATCATAGTAGTAAGCCGGCAGCCCTCTCTATGGCTAAATCCGTCCAAAGCGGTGACAAATCGAGGCGGGAATTCGAAAAAATGTGACCAACCCGGTCAAATATCCAGGCCGGCAGCGGCGCGACCGCCCCGCCGATACTCACCTGGCGTGATACCTGTCCACTTCTTAAACGCGCGAAAAAATGCACTGGATTCGTCGAAGCCAAGCATCTCGGCAATCTGTCCATTAGACAGGTCTGGGCAGCTTAAATAGTGAAAAGCAGCCTCCATGCGACACTCATCCTTCAGTTTCTGATAGGAAGTCCCCTCCTGCTGCAATCGACGGCGCAGGGTTGTCACAGACATATTGAGGCGATCTGCCACCGCCTCCGCTGCAGGCATGGATTCACTCACATCCCGATTCAGGATGGTTTTCACTTTTGTTTTGATACTGTTCGCGCTGCCGTCGCTGATCACCAGGTGGTAGGGCGCGGTACGGATAAAATCCTCGACCATCTGCGGGCTCTGCACAACAGGATACTCGAGATAGCGCGTATCGTATTCGAGGGCATTAAATGGCTGCTCGAACAGTAACTCATCAGCCTCGCTCTGGGCCAGGCTGCGGAATTCTTCCGGGCACGGGAATGAAAAGTGCAGACGCGCTAAGGGCACCTCGCGCCCGGCAAGCCAGCAATAGAAGCGGTGCCAAACCGCCAAAGTTGTGCGCACCACACTGGGACTGGTGGAGGCTAACAGCTGATCAAACTCGCCTTCCTCCAAAGAAGAAATGCCATGAATCTCTACCCTCACACGCCCGGAGGGGTCTCCCTCAAGCACGGGCTTCACCTTAAAGCCCCTACAGATCTCCATAAACTCGGCACACAGTGTGATCGCTTGACGCAAAGTCGCGCAATTTACCACTGCCAGACACAGTAAGCGGAAAGAGCCTGAGCGCACACGCCCGCCACTGAGCATGCCAAACCACTCATTTTGGGCCAGCCACATTACCCTCTGGTACAGCCGGCCGTACCTGATCGCGGAGAAAGCGGCAACGCCCTCAAGCTCGGCTTCATCAATGCCGACTGAGTTGAGTAACTCTTTGCGATCGCAACCATGGCGAATCGCCTCCTCCAGCAAACGCTCCAGGTAGGCAATCGGTATGCGGATATCCTCTTCTGACGCCATCTATCTACTTTCGCCTGCGCAGCCAGTTCAACAAAGCCCCAAACCCCATCGCAACTACAATAATGACAAACAGCACTACCAGAAGAAGTAGGAAGTAGTACACAACGTCTCTGACAGGCAGGTCCCAGCTATAAATCGCTGCCACGACAAATGCGACACAGGCAAGTACGCTGGTAATAAAGGAGCGGCGACTTTTATTGGCCATGGTGATCTGAATAAATTGATTGTAAAACCGGTGAGATTACCACTTTCTGTGGCGCTACCATTGTATTGTCGGTCTCAGGTACCGACGCGGCGTCGAATCGTGAGGGATTGGCAGGTATCTGTCAACGCCGCAGGAGGCGAGGATGCCCAGAAGAATGCTGGAACCCGAGGATCAGGCCACCCTGTTGCGCCTATTTCGCTGGATGATGTGCATGACAGCGATTATCACCCTAATCATGCTGGGCATCGCCATATTTGCCTGAAACCCAGTTACTCACCGACCAAACCGCCCTTCGCCAGGTGCGCAGGATCCAAAAGATCTTCAAGGGTCTTGCGGTCAAGATCAGTCATTTCCAAAGCTACATCCAATACTGGCCTGCCGCTGCTGTAGGCGGCCTTGGCAATCTCCGCTGCCTTAAGATAACCAATTACAGGATTTAGCGCCGTCACCAATATAGGGTTGCGTCCCAACGTCTCCTCTATGTGCGCCCGGTTTATCGTAAAGCCAGCGATAGCACGGTCCGCCAGCAGAAGTGATGCATTGGCAAGCAGATGAATGCTTTCGAGCAAGGTACTGGCCACTAGTGGCAACATAACATTTAACTGGAAGTTACCGCTCTGCCCGGCCACGGTAATCGTGGTGTCATTACCCATCACCCGCGCAGCTACCATGGCCGCCGACTCGGCAATTACCGGATTAACCTTACCCGGCATAATACTGCTACCCGGTTGCAGGGCCTTAAGTGCTATCTCAGTTACTCCGGCCAGGGGACCACTATTCATCCAGCGTAGATCGTTGGCGATCTTCATCATCGCCACCGCCAGTACCTTGAGCTGTCCAGACAGCTCTACTGACGTATCCTGACTTGAGATAGCGGCAAACAGGTTGTCTGCGGGGCGAAACTGTTGTGAGGTGTGAGCGCTGAGCTTTTGTGCAAACAGCTCGGAAAAATCCGGGTGGGCATTTAGCCCTGTGCCGATTGCAGTCCCCCCCTGGGCCAGCTGCGCCAGGCGCGGCATGGTCCCACGGATCCGCTCGCGGCAGTCCTCTACCTGCGCTGCCCAGGCTCCCACTTCCTGTGCCATGGTCATAGGCACCGCATCCATCAGGTGAGTACGGCCGGTTTTGACCACACTTTGCACTTCCTCCGCCTTATCACACAAGCGGGTATGTAAGTGGCGCAAGGCGGGCAACAATTTATCGCGCACCGCAAGCAGCGCAGAGACATGAATTGCCGTGGGGATTACGTCATTACTGCTCTGGCTCATATTGACGTGATCATTAGGACTGATAGCGAGCCCATTACCCTTACCGGCCAGGTGTGCCAACACCTCGTTAACGTTCATATTCGAACTGGTGCCCGAGCCAGTCTGGTAAATATCCACTGGGAAGTGAGCGGCAAACTCCGGATCGCCAAGACTGTCGCAGGCAGCGATGATCGCCGCTGCTCGCGCTTTATCCAGCAGCCCCAAGTCTCGATTTGCCTCGGCCGCCGACTTCTTAATCAGCACTACAGCCTGAATAAACTCTGTCGGTAGACCCTTGCCACTGACTGGGAAATTTTCCACCGCACGCTGTGTTTGGGCCCCGTAGAGCGCTGCCTGCGGCACCTGGATTTCACCGAGGCTGTCCTTTTCAGTGCGGAATTTGTCGCTCATTGCTCTTCCTCAAGGTGTACCAAGGCACACCGGTGACTATCGTTTTATGCCGTGGATCACTCTACTTCGATAGTGATCTTCTTGGACATCACCGGCTTTTCATGGGGTACATGCATGTAATTACCCAGTACCAGCTGCAAAGTATGTTTACCTGGCGGCAAAGTGACCTGGGTCTCTGTCTGGCCACCGCCGAAGTGGATAATGTTCTCACTCGCAGGTAGCGGCTTACTCATATCCGGCATTTCATCGACGTCGATCAGCAGGTGGTGGTGCCCGGTATTTTCACTATCCACTCCAGCCGGAGCCACCCCCATACCAGACAAACCAAACTTCACAGTAAATGTCCGAGGAACCTTCTCGCCATCCTTGGGGGAAATAATATAGAGTTTGGCATTCTCCGGCGCCTTGCTGGCCATATCGGTTTTGGATTCATGCTCCGCCGCGTGTAACAACGGCGACAGCATCAGGGCGCTGGCAAAGAGTAGAGAGCTTGCTTTGATCATGATCATTCCTTCCTGATAAGGCGCCCCAGGCGCCATTTCTTATAATCCGGCTTTATTGCCAATCATTGGCTTTGTTTTTGCCAAATGACAGAGGCACTTTACCAGACCATCGTTTCACTGAAAGGCATTCACTGGGAATATAGTTGCCGAATCGAACCAGTACATCAAAATCTGTGACTCTAGTAGTGCAACAGCGACTGTGCCAGCTGGATAGCTGGCGATAGAGAAAATATTAGCTGACGGGATTATTAAAAGGATTAGCCTGAGAGCCTCGGCTGTAAATTCTTAGACACTGACACGCCCTTCCTGTGTCCACTCGCAGCGCACCTGCATATCGCCACTACCCGGCTCATGATAGAGGCCGGCTGCCTCCCAGCTAAAAGAGTGGACTCCCGACAACTCAGTTTCCAAATGTACAGTTGCCGACACCCAGTACATGCTCTTCAGCAGCTCTTCAAACTTCTGAATCCACATATCCCACTCATACTCCACGGCCCGGTATGAGGCACCGAAATGAATTACGTCAGTTTGGTACTGGGACTGCTTTACCTTGATGGTAGGGATGGAAAACATATCGCGACAGAGAAAAGGCCACTCATCGGCACTAGGTAAGGCCAGGACCGCATTGCGGTTAACCCGGCGACGTTCACTGCCGCCGCTAAGACTATTGCTGTCTTTGATACAACCGTAAACTATGGATTCCTGATCGCCCTGAAGCATTAATTCCATTCCTTACCACAGCGCCACCGGACATCAGGTACCCAGGGCAAAAAAGATCTTGGAGATGCACTTTAACGGCGAAGCGGCAAGAAAGCCATAACTCCGCGGGCGATCATTTATGTTGAGCGGGAATTAACGGAAAACGCGGGTACTGTTTCACAGCACCCACGAGGCGGAAGTTATATTTCAAAGCCCCTCTGGCGCAGCATTTCCATTAAACCCTCCTCATCCATTACCGGAATATTAAGCTCCCGCGCTTTGTTCAGCTTTGAGCCCGCTCCCGGGCCCGCCACAACATGATGAGTTTTTGCTGACACACTACCAGCCACCTTGGCTCCAAGACGCTGCAAGTAGTCTTTGGCTTCACTTCGGGAAAGGGTTTCGAGTTTTCCGGTGAGCACCCAGGTCTGCCCTGATAGAGGTTGCTCCTCACCACCCGTTTCCTCCGCTGGCCAATGTACTCCAGCCTGGCGTAGAGCTTCGATTTCCTCTTGAGCATGGGTCTGCTGGAAAAACTCAGCAACGAAGTGAGCTACTGTCGGGCCGACATCATCTACTTCCTGTAAAGCCTCTTCATCAGCAGCCATCAATGCTTCCAGGGTGCCAAAATACCGCGCCAGATTTCGCGCAGTCGCCTCACCGACTTCGCGTATCCCCAATGCATAGAGGAACTTCGGCAGAGTGGTATCTTTACTGCGCTCCAGCGCATCCAACAGATTTTGCGCGGACTTTTGCCCCATGCGCTCAAGACCCGCCAACTGTTCGAGTTCAAGGTGATAGAGCCCGGAAACAGAATGCAGCAGCCCCTCATCCACCAGTTGCTCCACCAATTTGTCTCCGAGACCGTCAATATCCATGGCCTTGCGCGAGGCGAAATGTCTGATGGCCTGCTTGCGCTGGGCGCTGCAAATCAAACCACCGCTACAGCGGGCTACGGCTTCACCGGGTGTCGACTCAACAGGCGATTCACATACCGGACAGTGCGTGGGAAATTCAATTGCCTTGGCATCCTTCGGCCGCTTCGTCTCCACCACCGAAACTACTTGCGGAATTACATCACCAGCACGGCGAATAACGACAGTATCGCCAATCATAACTCCGAGGCGCTGAATTTCATCGCGGTTATGCAGAGTTGCGTTGGAGACGGTAACCCCACCGACAAATACCGGTTTTAACCGAGCTACCGGTGTTACCGCACCTGTGCGCCCCACCTGGAATTCCACATCGAGAAGCTCGGTCATTTCTTCCTGGGCGGGAAATTTATAAGCCATAGCCCAGCGAGGTGCCCGAGCCACGAAGCCCAATCGCCGTTGAAGGGGTATGCTATTAACCTTAAATACAATACCGTCGATATCGTAAGGCAGGCTCTCGCGCTTCTCCCCCAGCTCTTTGTGATAATCGATACAAGCCTGGATATCTTCTGCCACACGCATCTCGCTATTAATGCGAAACCCCCATTGCCCCAACAATTCCAGAGTTGCTATATGCTCCTCCGGCAGGCTCGCCCCCTCTACCAGCCCGGTACCATAGGCGCAAAGTTCTAATGGGCGCAGGGCGGTGATACGGGAGTCAAGTTGACGCAAACTACCGGCTGCGGCATTGCGCGGATTGACGAACAACTTTTCACCCGCTGCGGCAGCCTTGCGATTCAGCTCGGCAAATCCCGCCTTGGGCATATAAATCTCACCGCGCACTTCCAAAACAGCGGGAAACTTGGCAACCCCTTTTGCCTGACGCAAGCGCAATGGCACCGAACCCACTGTTCGCACATTTTGTGTAATATCCTCGCCGGTGGTGCCATCACCACGGGTAGCCGCGCGCTGGAGAACACCATCTCGGTACAAAAGGCTGATAGCAATACCATCGAGCTTTGGCTCACAGGCATATTCAATTGGCCCCCGGCTATTCAATCGCTCGCATACCCGACGATCAAATTCCACCAACTCTTCATCATTAAATGCATTGTCGAGCGAAAGCATCGGCACTTCATGGCGTACCTCGGCAAAGGAGGACAGGGGCTCAGCACCAACCCGCTGGGTAGGCGAATCTGCAGTCTGCAGTTCAGGAAACTGCTGTTCAATATCCTGCAATTCCCGCAAACGTCGATCATATTCCGCATCCGGCAGCTCCGGATCATCCAATACGTAATACTGGTAATTCGCTCGCTGGAGCAGTTCGTGCAACTCCTGCACCCGATCGCGGGTCTGCTTGGGAATAGTTTGTATGGTCATCAACAATTCAATTGAAAAACAGGTTAAAAAAAGAAATTTGAATTTGGTATACAGCAGCGGCCCCAGGCCGCGGTCAAAACCCCAGGGGATTCCACCGCGGCCTGGGGCCGCTGTTACTGACAAATAAAAGTTTTCGCTATCAGTTCTGTGCCATAGCCAATGCGCGGCGGCGCTGGTATTCCATGACACGCTGGCGATAGTGCTCAGCGGTCTGGGCAGTGAAAACACTGCGATTTTCATCTTTCAGCTCCCCACCGAGCAACTTGGCGATGGTGTAAGCGGTGGACAACAGCTGATCAAATGCCTTGATCGCTTCCCCCTCTACCGGCAACGCCAGGAACAGGCTAACCCCGGGAGTGGCAAACTCCTCCATCTGGGCGAGATCAAAAACGCCCGGCACAACGATATTTGCCAGGCTGAAAATAACCGCTCCATCGGCTCCACCACCCTCGTGGTAATGGAAAATATTCATTTCGCCAAAACGCATACCCGAAGCCACCATCACCCGCAGGAGATCATTGCCCTCAAAGTAATCCCCTTCCGGAGCCATCACATTAATGACAAGAACTTCGTCGCGCACCGGTACTTTTTCCTGGGGGTACTCATCAGCCAAAGGTATTTGCGGGCCTGGATCCCGGTGTGCAGGTGGCTCATTTTCGGGGGAAGTTGTGGTTCCTGCCCTGTCCTCACTGATCGCATGCAGGCTCTCGGATTCATTCAGTTCCGGCTCAAAACGCTGCTCTTCACTAATGGACTCCATTAAGGTAGGTACCTGCTCTTCCAGATCAAGCACACCCTGCTCTTCCAGTTTGCGCTGGGGTGTACTCCCTGCGAGGGGCTTACGCGAGGAAATAAAACTCTCTTGCACCTGGCGGTTGACGTGCAGGGCATCTTCCATTGCGCGGCGCTGAACTACGCGCACCTGGCCAGGCAGTTCACTGTTCGCCTGCCTCTCCTCAGCACGTTCATCACGGGGTTTGCTCGGTGTATCATCAGCGGTAGTTTTGGGGGCCGATTTTGAGACGGGGTCAGCTTCACTGTCCACCTCAGATTGCATCGCCTTGGATAAATTTCGGGAGACTTTTACAGCCGCCCGCTGCCGCATGATTGCGCGGCGCACACCATCCAATACCGCGATAAGCAGCACTACTACCAGGATTGTAACCAGCCAGTTATCCATTTTAAGCGTCTCTCCTTTTACGCTCTTATGCGGAAGCCAGCTCAGCGGCTTCTTCCACATTCACCGATACCAGGCGAGATACACCCGGCTCATGCATGGTTACCCCCAGCAGCTGATCTGCCATCTCCATTGCGATCTTGTTGTGGGTAATATAGATGAACTGAACATGTTCTGACATTTCTTTAACCATTCGAGCGTAGCGACCTACGTTAGCGTCATCGAGAGGAGCATCCACCTCGTCCAACATACAGAAAGGTGCTGGATTCAGACGGAAAATAGAGAAAACCAGAGCGATCGCAGTAAGTGCCTTCTCCCCGCCGGATAGCAGGTGAATGGTACTGTTACGCTTGCCCGGTGGGCGCGCCATAATTGCGATTCCAGTATCGAGCAGATCCTCACCTGTAAGCTCCAGATAGGCATTACCGCCCCCGAATACTTTCGGAAAGAGTTCCTGCAGCCCCGCATTGACCTGGTCAAAGGTCTCCTTGAAGCGGGTTCTCGTCTCCTTGTCGATTTTCTTAATTGCATTTTCCAGAGTCTCCAGCGCATCCATCAGGTCGCCATACTGGCGATCCAGGTAATGCTTGCGCTCAGACTCCTGCTTATATTCATCAATGGCCGCGAGGTTAATCGGCCCCAGGCGCGAAATACGCGCGGCCACGAGTTCCAAATCTTCCTGCACCTGGGCGATGGTGAGATCACCGGGCAACTGTTCTAAAAGCTGCTCTACATCGTGATCACTCTCTTGCAGCTGCTCAACCAGACCATTGCGCTGCACCTCCAGGGTTTGCGCGGCGAGACGCTCTTGCTCAAGCTGTGCACGTACCCCTTGTAAGGCCGCTTCAATCTTGTGGCGCTCCTGCTCCTGCTCACGCAGGCCGCTTTCCACTTCCTCAAGCTTTTTACGCGCTTCTGCCAGCTCGGTTTCCACCTCAATACGCTCGCCCAGCTTCTCCTCCAGCTCAGCCTGGAAATCCTGGGAAGGGTCTTCGGTTTCAGCCATTTGCTCCTGCAACTGGTTGCGACGTAATCGCAGGCGCTCGAGCTGTTCATTCATCACCTGCAGGGTGCGCTCCAAAGAGACCATCTGTGTACGCACAGATTGTTCGCGCATAGCCAGTTCGTGAGCGCGATCCTTGTCCTCTCGGGCGCGCTGGCGCGCAGCATCCAAAGCTTCGCGCAATTCCTCGCGACGCGCCATTAGCGTTTCACGACGATCGGTATCATCGCTCATCGCCTCCACGGCCTCCTGCAGCAACAACCGCGCTTCAGACAGGGATTCACCTTCAAGCTCCTGCTGCTCACGCACTTCAGCAATTTCCTGCTCAATGCGAGTGCGGCGCTCGCTCATCTGCTCTGCACGAGCACGACGGGCAGACAACTGGCTGCGAAGCTCCGCCTCACGGCGACCGAGTTGTTCGGAATCCAGTCGGGACTGCTCAATTGCGCGCTCCAAGTCTACGGCATCACCTCGCATGGATTCGCGCTGCTCACTGAGACTTTCTATCTGCTCTTCACACAGGGCAATCTCCTGTGCCAATGCCTCCAGTTCCTGCTTGCGGGCTAACACCCCGGCCTCCGCATCGCTGGCCCGGCTTACACGCAACCAGTTTGGCCCCAACCAGAGACCATCCCGGGTTACGATCGATTCATGAGCCCGCAGCTCAGAACGCTTCGCCAGTGCGTCAGTAAGGTTTTCAGCAGTGTAAATGCCTGAAAGCAGCCCGGTGAGAGAGGCCGGCCCCTGTACTACATTGGCCAGCGTGGGTAATGAAGAATCGGGGGGGGCCGCTACACTGGCCCCATCAATAAAGATTGCCTGGCCGCTCTGCAGTTGACCCAGCCCCTCAACAAGGCTCTCTAGCTGATCCACGCAGACCGCCTGCAGCTGTGAACCCATTATCGTTTCTACTGCGGTTTCCCAACCGGCTTGAGCCTGGATCTGGTCGGCAAGACGCGGCCTTTCACAAAGGGATTGTTGCTGCAACCAGCTCTCAACAGCTTTACCCTGCCCCAGTGCCGCCTGCTGCAGCGCTTCCAAGGAGGCTTGGCGACCGCGGCTGGTCTGTAGTTGTAAGCGCAATTGGTCAAGGTCAGCTGCCATCTCCTGTTCGCGGGAACGCAATCCGTCCAGGGATTCGCGTCGCTCAGCCGTCTCTTCACGGCGCTCCTGAGCCTGCATTTCCATCTCGGCGAGCTCTTCATTCAGCTGCAGGGTCTCTTCGTCATCCTCAGAGACCTGAAGACCGGATTGCTCTGCGATCAGCTTGTTAATGCGCTCAAGCAATCGCTGCCCGGAAGTCTCCAGGTGTTGGATGCGCGACTGTTGCACCTCGGCCTTTTGGCGGGAACCTGAAGCCCCCTGATTAAATTGGTCCCACTCATTTTGCCAGTTGCGCATTTGCTCCTCGGCCTCAAGTAAGCCACTAGCGGACTCCTCTTCGGCGGCGAGAACCATTTCAAGATCCGGCACAATTACTTCGAGCTCCTCCTCGAACTGGGCAGCCTTTTCTCGATCCACTTCCAGGTTGGTCTCCGCTTCGCGGAACTCCTGTTCAGTCTGCGCCAAGTCGGAGTGCAGGCGAGTGGAACGTTCACGGGCATGGGCAATACTCTGCTCGAGGCGCGCGATATCACCTCCAACCGCATAAAAGCGGCCCTGCACCTCATTGAAGCTGTCGGACAACTCATGGTAGCCAACACGCTTTTGTTCAATGCCGGTGTCACAGCTCACCTGTCGGGTAACCAACTCCTCAACCGTCAGCTCCAGCTCACCGATTTGTTGCTGCTTAGCGGTATTTTGATCGTTGAGTTCGCGGTATTTAAGGGCTTGTAAATTCGCTTTGTAGCTGCGCTCTTCCTCTTTAAAGCGACTATATTTTTCCGCTGCTGCGGACTGCCGTTCCAGCCGGGACAGTTGTCGATCCAGTTCGTCTCGAATATCGGTAAGACGCTCCAGATTCTCATTGGTGCGGCGCATACGATTTTCAGTATCTCGGCGCCGCTCCTTGTACTTGGAAATGCCGGCGGCTTCTTCAATATAAACGCGCAGCTCTTCCGGCTTGGCCTCGATCAGCTTGGAGATCATGCCCTGTTCGATAATCGCATAACTGCGTGGGCCAAGACCGGTTCCCAGGAACAGGTCTGTCACATCCCGGCGGCGACATTTCTCACCGTTGAGGTAATAGTTATTCTGCCCTTCACGCGTCACTTTTCGTTTTACGGAAATCTCTGTAAAAGAGGCATAGGCACCGGAGAGCTTGCCGGCAGAGTTATCAAAAACCAGTTCGATAGAAGCCTGGCCCACGGGTTTACGCCCACTGGAACCGTTGAAGATGACGTCCGTCATGGAATCACCGCGCAGGTTCTTCGCTGACGACTCCCCCATTACCCAGCGCACGGCATCAATGGTATTTGATTTGCCACACCCATTGGGACCTACCACCGAGTTAAGGTTTGTAGGAAAGTAGACAGTGGTGGGGTCAACAAAGGACTTGAAGCCCGCAAGTTTGATGCACTTCAGACGCATGTATTCTTAAACTCGGTATTTTTTATCTTTGCCGGCCCGATCACCAAACACTCAATTGTACATGGCGCTGCCTGGGCTTTCAGCGCAATTCTTCACAGTTACTTTTCAAGCGGATTATCGGCCGGAATGGCCTGTGGTCAAGTCAAGATCGCTCTAAAGCTGCAACTGGTACCCAAGGCCAACTCTATAGCCCGGTAAGTTTGCATTAACAGCCTCAAACCACTCACGACGTTGCCTCGTGCGCCTGTGACCATTTAGACGCGAACAAGTTCTCTGGCCGCAATACACTTTAATACAAGGCGAGAAATTACAGTCCCCGCGCCGGCTCTAAGCGACGGAGAAGATGGGGCCATTAGGCCCCCTATCGCCACCTCTTACAATTTTTGGTCGATGGTAATGGACTGCGCTTTATCCCAGCTGGCCTTTGGCAGGGTTTTAATAGTGCCCTGCCAATCCCCAGCTGCCGGACGCGCGTCGCCGTGCAGTGCCAGGCGTGCAACCAACTGAACCGACTCGACCGTAGAAATAGAGCGGCCCGGCATCATCGCACGAGATTCATCCAGAACCACCTCCGCAGGCAGCTGGCCCGCGGTCAGCCGCACTATCGCCAGCGGCATTGGGCTTTCAGCACTGCGGGCATAGATAAACACAGGCGTTGAAGCCTCGGCCTCGACACTGCTGTCCAAACTAACCTGGACGCGAATCTCGGGGCCTGCCTTTTCACCAGGGTCCCGGGCAACAACCACCGGCTCACCAGCATCCACCAACGCCTTTTCCGCCCGGGCAACACCCGCAGCAAGGGCTTCAGCAGCGGCCGACCCTGGTGCCAACTGTTGCAGGGCTGCCTGCCAGTACTCCTGTGCTTTACGGTATTCCTTATCCTCGTACGCGGCTATCCCGGCCAACCCCAACGCCGTGCCATTGCCGGGCTGGGATTCAAGGACCTGCCCAACCAACAGGCGGATTTCCTCGGTTATTTTTGAACCGCCAGCGAAAAATAGCGCCTGGGCTAACTCCGCTTTTACAGAAGCCGCCTCAGGCTCCCGCTCCACCACATATCGATAGGCCTCAACGGCACCGACAATATCTCCGCTTACCAGCAACCTTTGCGCCAACACATAACGAGTGCTCAAGTCTTCAGGGTGGCTTTCAATACGCGCCTTGAGCTGACTGGTGATTCTCTTCTCAGCTTCTGCGTCTGTCTGCCCCTGCTGGCTAGCCAGAATCTCCCGATAGAGCGCCACCTCACCGGGCCGATCGGATATCATATAAGCTCCAACTGTCACCACCGGCACTACCACCGCCAGGCCGAGCAAAGCGCCCGCACCACGCCTAGTAGGTGCGGAGGCCTGAACCTCTTCCTGAGCACTGAGAAGCTCACGGGCCATTTCCGCTTCAAGTTGAGCAAACTGCTTTTCATCCATAGCCCCGCTCTGCACAGCTGCACGTAACTCACGGGAGCGCTCGCGGTAAAGCTCCGCTAAAGCCTCTTGCTTATTGCTGCCCGAGCGTTTTGTCCCTGCAGCGCGCAACCCTGGCAATAAGAAGACAAAGGCCAACGCCAGCAAAAGGATCGCCAAACCAAACCAGATATCAGTCATTTGCTCTTCTTCCCACCATCAGTCAAATCACTGGGATCTTCACCCAGCAGTTTCTTCAATTTGCGCCGCTCGTCTTCGCTCAAGGCCCCGCTGTTATCATCCTGGCTCGCACCGGTTCCACTTCGGGAGCGTGTCACAATAATGATCAGCGCTAACAGGCCTATCAAGGCGAATACACCCGGAGCCAACCACAGGGCCAGAGTGTTTTTCTGTACCGGTGGCCGGTATAGAACGAAATCCCCATACCGCGCCACCATGTAGTCAATAATTTCCCTATCTGTGAAACCCTCTTCCAACAGCCGGCGAATCTCACGGCGCAAGTCTGTTGATATCGATGCATCAGAATCTGCCAGGTTTTGATTCTGGCACTTTGGACAGCGCATCTCTTCAATCAGCACCCGATAGCGTGCTTCCAGTTCCGGGGAGGATAACTTTTCGGTCTCTACCACCGCCTGCACCATAACGGACAGACTCAGAGCGGCCATCGCTAAAAGGATTTGGCCCAGCCAATTCTTTTGTCTCACAGCTTCTCTCACGCTTTATCCATGGGAAATTTGGCTGATTATAACAGCGACACCTGCCATCGGACACGCCCGCGACTTCACACTTAACTGCCTTAACTCATTGAAAGTCAAAAAAAAATTCAAGAAAGGCGTTGACGCCGCGGAGAATATCATTAAGATACGCAGCTCCTGACACGGGGTGGTTAGCTCAGTTGGGAGAGCGACGGCCTTACAAGCCGTAGGTCACAGGTTCGACCCCTGTACCACCCACCACTTCTCTGACTCTTGCCAGGCAAGAGCAATAAAGAGAAACAGGAATGCGGACCGGTAGTTCAGTTGGTTAGAATGCCGGCCTGTCACGCCGGAGGTCGCGGGTTCGAGTCCCGTCCGGTCCGCCATATACAAAAAAGCCCTGCTCGAAAGAGCGGGGCTTTTTTGTTTGTGATTATTTTTTCCTTCCTTTAATTTTCATCTTCCATTATTAGAACCACACCCACTAAAAACAGACCCCGGCAGATCGAGCAAACCTAACTCCAAGTTAATGGAAGCTTCCCCTCAACAAAGCACAACCCAACCAAAAAAAGGACCGGCAAATTTTTACGATCATTTTCCGCACTTAAAAAACTTGCCGCGCACAGATAAACCGGCCGCTACAAAAAAATTATTCTCCCCGCCAACACCAATTTAATTCCACCCATTAGTACCAGGGCACCCCCCCAACAAAAAGACAGCAAACATTTACTTTCTGCCAAAAAATAACCAAATAATTTCACAGCAAATATTCTTTAAGCAGAAATTGGTGCTTTTTTATTCCATTAATTATTTTTAAACCTTTTTCGTAAAAACCTGTTGACCGTGAAAAAAATATCATTAAGATACGCAGCTCCTGACACGGGGTGGTTAGCTCAGTTGGGAGAGCGACGGCCTTACAAGCCGTAGGTCACAGGTTCGACCCCTGTACCACCCACCACTTCTCTGACTCTTGCCAGGCAGGAGCAATAAAGAGAAACAGGAATGCGGACCGGTAGTTCAGTTGGTTAGAATGCCGGCCTGTCACGCCGGAGGTCGCGGGTTCGAGTCCCGTCCGGTCCGCCATATACAAAAAAGCCCTGCTCGAAAGAGCGGGGCTTTTTTGTTTGTGTTTTGTGAAAACACCGAACAATAATTAGCTTCTCCAGTATTTCAAATATTAACTTTCGGCCAATTCAGTTTCTGCCTTTTCGAAATCGGCATGTAACAGGCGGGTTAACTCTTCCAGATCTGGCATCTCCGCAAAGTGCTCGCCATTTCCGGCGATAAGATCCCAGGTTGCCTTGGAATCCACGTGCAAATGGGCAACTACCTGACTCTCCAAGCTCCCCTCTATCAATCCTGCGGGAACCCAGAAGTGCGTGGTGTTGCTCATCAGGTGGGGGACTGTACTACCGCAGCCGCTACAAAAGTCTGAGCGATATCCTGTTGGAGTGCGGTAAGAAGAAACCTTGTCCAACCCTCGCACCCAGCGAAACTGATCACGCGCCACAAACATTGCAGTATCTGATGCGGAGCCACTCAGTTTGCGGCAGAGCGAACAATGACACTGATAAAGGCTTGGTAGTGGCTCATCCAGCTGAAACTCGACTGCGCCACAGAGGCACTTTCCATTCATTCCTTCCTCCTTACCATAAGCTGAAATTCAGAGTCTTATCTGAAATCGAAATAGGGTAGCAACAATATCCCATCCCTACCTTAGACTCCTATAACGGCACGAGGAAGTAAATGCCAATTGGTACTCCATCCGACCTTATGGAAACTAAAAGGGCTTCTTATTCTTTAACTAGCGCCGTCAGTACATGGTCCTCCCAGCGCCCATTAATCAACAAATAACGCTTAGCATTGCCTTCAACCACAAAACCAAGCCGACGTAAAAGAGCTGCCGATCGATAATTTTCAGGCATGTAATTTGCCATCACCCGATTTAGCCCCAATTCCTTGAAGGCGAAAGCAATTACATATTCGCACAATAAGTACATTACCCCCTTCCCTTCAAAACTTTTGTCCACCGCGTACCCCATATTACATGCCTGAAAAGGCCCGCGAACAATGTTGGTAAGAGAACAAGTAGCCACAACCCCGGAGGATTCCGGAAAAGTGATCAGGAAATATGCTCCTCTCCCCTCCTGTTGCTCTATATGCCAACCCTGTAATCTCTGCTGCCACGCTCCAAGACTATGGTAACCACTCCCCCTGGCTGGCTCCCACTGGCGCAAATGATCCGCGTTACTAGAATAAAAATCGGAGAGTCCCTCAGCATCCTCTATCCTCACCGGCCTAATTTCCATTTCTTCCCCAATTAAAAAAGCAACGACAAGGCTTCATCACTGAACCTTAAAAAACTGCGAAAACAAATCGACCTCAGTCTGCTACCGACGCAGAAAAGGCGGCGCTCGCTTCACCCCGCAAAAAATGCCACCCTAGCGACCTCCCATCTTGATAGCCTTGCTCAAGCAACTCAGCCTCCTGTGTAAAGCGCTTTACCGGGAAGTCTTCCGGCGGCGCAATGACCGAAACGCGGCAATCTTTTGGGGGAGATTGAATAAAGTCCAAAGCGCGGTTGTAGCGCTCTCCCCTCTCCAGGACAGCTTCAAATAGCCGCGCGTGATCGTGGAAGAACTGCTTAATAAACTTTGGCGCCGCCCCAACCGGTTTGCGGTACCCTAACGGGCGTGACAGCACAACAGTAATATCCCTTGCGCCCTGCTCATAAGCACGAATAACCGGAATGGAGTCGGCAAGCCCTCCGTCTGTCATTGGCTCGCCGTCAACAATGGGAAATTCACGATACGCCATCGGAATAGCGCAGGACGCAGGGAACACTTCATGCATGTTCTCTTCCGTCACTCGAACATAATGAGCTTCACCGCTATTGATGCTGGTAGTTACCGCGTAGAGAGGCACTGCATTATCGATATAGCTTTGAATATTTAATGGCACGTCCTTGTAAGAGGCATGCCAAAGCCAACTAATATCGCAAAAATGCCCCCCTTTTAGATAACGCCGCCAATCTATAAAGTCCGTACGGCGCGCATGATCAAGCAATATCCGGCGACTTCGCCCGTAATCCCCCGCCAGATATCCAATCAGGTTTGTCGAGCCTGCAGAGACTCCAATTGCGAAGTCGAAGGGACAGTAATTCGCTTCGATAAAAGCATCCAACACACCCGCGGCGAATATGCCGCGCATAGCGCCACCCTCCACTACAAGGGCAGATAAAGATTCTTTCTTTGTTAGTTCACTTGCCATAGGTAAACCGCCATAAAAACACAAAATCTCAATACCACACCCAAAAATATGGCTTATGAGTCATAAAATTCTCCAGGCCCGCCTCAATATCACCGCTGACTTAGGACAAGGTCTTTGCCAACTTGATTCCACCAGCACTATGATTGGAGAATTCAGGCTATTTGTCCTTAATTGAGTAATTTATGCCATCTGCCGTTTTTCAAGCCCCGTGGAGCCGTCAGTTAAAAATAATCAGTACTATAAGTGCCGCTCTCTTACTGGCCATTCCACTATTCCTGATGACTAAGGCCCCACCCACGCCGTCCCTACTCTTTAGTATCGCTCTTGCACTACCGCCAGCCATACTGCTGTTAGGCGCCCTGTTCATGGTCAGAGGCTATGTCATTCAGAATAACAACCTGTTTGTTCTCCGCCTGGGCTGGAGGACACGAATCCCCTTGCAGGACCTCAGAAAAGCCTCAGCCGACCCTTCAGCTATGCAAGGATCGATCCGTATATTTGGAAACTCTGGACTATTTGGCTACACAGGCCTCTTCCAGAACAAGAAGCTGGGGCGCTACCGCGCTTTTGCGACCGATCACGACCAGGCCGTAGTACTAAACTTCCCTACCAAAACACTGGTTATCACCCCAGACAGGCCCGAACGTATGGCTGAAATACTTAACCGGCATACTTCCTAGCCCTGCCACACATCCGGCCAGCGGGAAAGCTCAACTCCTGCGGCATACTTGGCTTTTTTCAGGACGAGCAGCATACTCCTGCAAAACGTAATACTGGTAAGGAAGTAAATGAGAAAAGTTGTTGTTGCGCTGGCACTCGCCTTCGGCGCCCTGTCGGTAAATGCCCACTCCGCCTGCGTTATTTTACTTCACGGCCTCGCCAAATCTGATAGCTCTATGGCCAAGATGGAGCGTGCAATCAGCAATGCAGGATATAAAACGGTCAATGTGGACTATCCTTCCACAAAGTTTCCCATAGAGAAGCTGGCCGGCAAAGCAATCGCACCAGCATTGGATGCTTGCACCGGTGAAAATGAAATTAACTTCGTCACCCACTCTATGGGCGGCATTCTGGTTCGCCAGTATTTGAGCAAAGTGAACATTGAAAATTTGAACCGCGTGGTTATGCTGGGGCCTCCCAACAAAGGCAGCGAAGTGGTAGATAAGCTCGGTAATTTTCCGGGCTTTCAGTTTGCTTTTGGCGATGCCGGATTACAGCTGGGCACCGGCGCAATGAGTGTTCCCAACAAACTGGGAAAGGCAGATTTTGATGTTGGTATTATCGCCGGGACACGCAGCATTAACCTCCTACTATCGCATATGATACCCGAAACCGACGATGGCAAAGTTTCTGTCTCCAGCACCAAGCTAGAGGGCATGAATGATCACTTGGAAATGCCTGTTACCCATGTATTTATGATGAAAGATAAAAAGGTAATCTCCCAGGTCCTCCACTATCTGGAGCATGGTGCTTTTGCCAAAAGCAAACAAAACCCAACCCCTGCCAGTCCAGGCAATACAACCGGGAACTAACCGGCTCGGCAAAACTTAAAAATTGGCAATATTTTTTTGCCAAAGGTTATCGTTAACAACCCAGACTATGAGCGCGAAAAATAAAAGCTCTATTTATGAGGGAATAACCAAGATGCAATGGCAATGGTGCAGCTTTAATGAACTTTCCATCAACCAGCTCTATGAAATTCTGCGAGTGCGCCAGGAGGTTTTCACCGTAGAGCAGGACTGCCCCTATCAAGATGCCGATGGCAAAGACCAGCATGCCTGGCACCTGATCTGCTGGGACGGGAACAATGAAAACCCACAAATAAAGGCTTACCTACGCGTTGTATTTCCCGGTGAAAAATATAGTGAACCCTCCATTGGACGAGTACTTACCGCGGAGTCCAGCCGCGGAACAGGACTAGGCAAAGAACTTATTTATCGCGCTGTAAAACAGACGCAGAATGAATACCCCAATAGAGGAATTCGTATTTCTGCACAGGAACACCTGGCCCGGTTCTATGGGGAATATGGTTTCGAGAGGGTATCCGACCCCTACGACGAAGACGGCATACCCCATATAGAAATGCTGCGCCCGGCATCGTGACGAATACCGGGCAATTCTCCTCGTTAGTTACTGCCCACAGCGCCGTTCACCGCAGTAGCAAAATTGCTATCGCGGCGACGCACCCAGGTATACAGACAAGAAGCAGCGATACCGGCAGCAGTTAGCAACCATACTGCATTGGCCACCAATGAGGCACGCACAAAAGAGTCTGCACCGAAAATAGAAGCATGCACAATGACCGCCATTAGACATGCGATGATGGTCGCCACTCTCAATAATATAGACCAGCCTGCTGCAGTGCCCGCAAAAGCGGCGACCACGCTTAAACTTAACGTGGTTAACCAGAACACTTTTACTGCCGACGCAGTAAAGGCCAAATAAGTCACCGCGCTCAAAGCTATAGCAAAGGGTATCCCCCAAACCTGGGCCATCCATACACGCTCAAGCCGCACAGCCGGAGCACCTCTCTGGCGCTTGCGCACCAACCAAATATTGATACCCGAAACCACAAGCACACACATGCCAATACCCAACAGGAAGTAGGCAATTTTCACAGGGAATCCGGAGAAATGGCCAAAGTGCAAACGGAAGGTGGAAAGATAGACCTGCTTAGCGCTGTCCCCTTCAGACCACCCCTCCTTCTCAATCAGGCTTCCGTCTGGATTAAAGTGATAGCGCTCTCCCCAAACCAGTCGCTCGGGAACACGAGTCCATATTTCTACCACCTGCCCCTCGCGACCAGGGAAAGCCACCTCCAACCTGGTTCGCTCCTCTTCGGGGGCAATACGCTCCATTTCTGCGAGTACAGCGGCAAAGTCTGGCAGTGAGGTTTCGGGAGCATTTTCTTGCATAACCGGATGCTCACGATACAGGATGTGCTCAACTTTCTCTGTATCCCCATCGTAGAAAAGGCCCGCAATTGCAAAGGCTGCAACCTGGGAAAGACCGATAAAGGCACCGGTAATCGCGATGGCCAGATGGAAAGGAGAAGCCCAGACACCAAGGCGGTTATGCAGATCCACCTGCTGCAAGCGCTTAGACCCGGATAGCCGGAAAGAGAATGCATCTTTGATAATTTTGGGGTGCGCGAGCAATCCAGAGACTATCAGGGCCGCCATTAAAACACCTATCAGCCCCACTAGCGGCACCCCCAAACCCAAAGGCAGGTTCAGGGCGAAATGCAAATAGGCTAGAAAGTGTGTCCACTCATGTTTTACCTCCCCCAGAAGAGCGCCGTCCTCGGCAACATAGCGCTCAATATCACCAACCTCGACAACCAGCCGGGGCATATCTGTATTTGGAATAGTGAATTTTACTGAGTCAAACTCTTCATTTTGCTCTTTTGCCAGCGCAATCGCCTGCTCAGCAGCAGTCTGATACACAGACGCAGCCACACTGAGATTTTCCAGTTCGGAGGCCTGCTCCCAGCGTTCAAATTCATTGTAAAAAACTGCGAGTGTTCCACTGACACAGACAATGTATAAAAGTGTCGATACCGCCAGTCCGAGAACCGAATGCCCATCGGTCATATTTCTTACAAAAGCAGGCGTCGGCTTAAAGGATAATTTCACGTTAGATCCCTACTCAGGTCCGTTTTACTAAGCTGCCACAGCGGGAATGGCAAGTTTCAACATCAGGCCACTGAGCACTGAAAATGCCAGCAGGCCTGCCGAAGGACGCAACAATTTTTTGTCGGCACAAACCCACACCATCGCCAGGGTCCAAATGGTCACCGAAACAAAAGCACCACCAACTAGTCGCCAACTATCAGAGAGGCCGGTAAAACCAAAGAAAAGCAACCCGGCAACGATCCCGCTCACCAAGGGTAAAAATGTGGCACTTAAAAAACGCAAAATGCCCCGCAACCACAATTGGCGCAGGGCTCCGGGCTCTGAAACACCACCCGATCGTTGCTTTTCAATAGGCCGGGGGCCGCTGGGCCATTCACCCCTAACGGCAAGTAATGCAAATACACCGAGCATAACTATTAAGGCGGCAATACTGATCCCAAATTCTGTACCGACTGCCAGGCTCCAGCCAACGGCCGACAAAACCAGCATTGCCCAACCAAGCCAACTACGTAATGGCTGAGCCCCCTTACTGGACCAAGCCGAGTACAAGGAAAAAATACCTGCAAAGGCAAAAACACTGGCTAGCCCAGCAACGAAGTAAAAGGAATCTTGCATAACCACCACACTGGGAAATTTCGCTTCCCGGCAGATTGTTAAAACGTAAAAAAGGGAGTCTGCCCACAGACTCCCCCTGTGGACAAACTCCCAGCCTACTCTAACTTAGAAAGTGTAACGAGCCTCAGCAGTTACATAACGGCGCTCACCGTAAAAGCAATCACCGCGGCTCAGGCAAGAAGTCGTGTGAATTTCATCAGTCAGGTTCTTCACATTCAGTTGAAACTTCCAGCTTTCCAGGGTATAGCCGATAGTAGCGTCATACAGGGTGTAAGAAGGATTTTCGGTAGGGAAATCTGCAAAAACATAATCGTAATAAGCAGCCTGCTCGGCATAAGCAGTTACCAACTGCGCATGAACTTTATCAATACCGGTGTAACTGTCACCAACATGACGAGCCCCTACTCCAACGCTTAGACCAGGTACCCACTCACTAAAGTCATAGTTTCCCCAAAGAGAGAATTGCTCCTCAGGCACAGTCTCAATTTCAGTGCCAACCTCAAATGGATCGCTACTCTCTACTATTTCAGTATCCATCTGGCTGTAATTAGCCACCAGTGTCAGATTACCCCACTGCCCACTGGCCTCAAGCTCAAATCCATCGATCTGCGCCTCACCGATTTGTCGATAGGACCTGTCAGGACCGAAAGTTAAGCGATTTTTCTGCTTAATCTCAAAGGCAGAGGCAGTCATCAGGATATTAGTACCTTCTGGCTGGTATTTAATACCGGCTTCAATCTGCTCCCCTTTCACAGGCTCGTAGGTACCGCCCTGGCTATTCGGATCTGCTAAAACAGCCTCAAAAGATTCTGAATAACTAACATAGGGAGATACACCGCTGTCGAAGGCATACATCACGCCAAATCTTTTTGTGAGTTCCGTCTCTCTCTGCTTGTCGCTAGCCTTCGTAGAAACATTGCTATGGGTCCTAGAAGACAACCTATCTTCACGCAAGCCCAAATTAAAAATAAAGTTCCCAAGGCTAACTTGGTCCTGGAAGTAAATACCTACTTGCTCAGCATTGACATCGGTAATTTCTCTATCCAGCCCTTCCAGTCCCTCTGGCACATAACCATAAACCGGGTCAAAAATATCGATATCACCACCGTAGCCACGGGCTCTTAAAATACTGTTATCGATTTCTGCATTCTGGCTATCAACACCAGCTGAAATCTGATGTTCAAGAGAGCCTGTAGTCAGCTCGCCTGACAAGCGCAGGTCAAAAATCAAAAGGTCGCTTTTCGCATCTTTCATATAGACAGTCCGCGATACTTCACGGAGGTCTTTTTGCAGGCGCAATGCAAGTGTGTAGTCAGCATACATCGAGTTGTAGTCGACATCCCCTTTTGAATAACGGAGGCCCGCATTGATACCCCAGCTATCATTCAAGCGATGATCAACCCACAAACTATAAGCGGTTTGCTCAGTATTGTATTTATCCCAACCCGGCTCACTAATAAATGTGTCAGTCGGGATTTCACCGTTTACGTTATCGACAATGGTACCGCCCCAAGGTAGGAAAGCTGCAGTGGTACCGGTCTTTTCTTCCTGGTGATTCACCAGGAAAGTAATCTCAGTATCCGCACTGGGGCGCCAGGAAACGGAAGGCATTAACAGGGTGCTGTCATCATCAACATGATCAACTTGAGCATCGGCATCGCGAGCGTAACCCACTACCCTATAGAGCCACTCACCATCGCTATCGAAAGCACCTGTTACGTCACCAGCTATAACTTTTCGATCATAGTCACCGCCCTGTACCATCAGCTCACCGCCAAACTCCTCTTTGGGGCGTTTGGATACCAAGTTAACTATACCGCCTGTAGAACCCTGTCCATAAAGTACAGAAGAAGGCCCCTTGAGGATTTCTACACGCTCAAAGGCATACAGGTTTGCACGTGAACCGGTATAACTGCCGAAAGTAGTTTTTAGTCCGTCGACAAACATGATTGGCTCAACAGCACGAACGGTAGACCAGTCACCGCGAGCATCAACGCCAAACAAGCCACCATTCACACCGGCAGAGTACTGCAGGATATCCTGCACAGTTTTAGAGCCAGTTACATCGAAGAAATCTTTATCGCGCAGAGAAATAGAGAACGGCGTCTCATCAACCGGAATATCTTGCTTGCCAATAGAAGTCTGGCGGGACAGGTTCAGCTCGCCGGTTACATGAACTTCTTCAATACCCTCATTCTTATCCTCTGCTGCAAAAGCTGCAGTAGAGCCGCCTGCTGCAATAGCCAATGCCAACAGGGAGTGGCTCAGCCCAGAAAGAATGGGAGAAGAGTTTTGGCGTAAACCTTGGATTCGAGCGGTGCCCATGGATATCCCTCAAAATTCAGTGGAAATATTATCTGCCGCAGCAGCTGCTACCGAAATAAGTTGACGCGGATCTTAATAGGAATCGTTATCACTTACAACATTATTAGAACATTTTTTTACTAATGCGGTCTGGCCCGTGTCCTTATTGCAGGCAAGGGAGCAAACCTCGCCTGAAATAGATACTCTGGAGGAGCGAGGTGTAGGCACATGGGACCATCGAAATTCAGCCTCGCTCATACCCAGCACAAGCCATGAATTAATCAATATTTTTATATTTAAAAAGATGAATAGAAGGGACTACCTGGCAAAGATCAGGTTGATTTTTAGTTGGGGAGAGCTTGGGAAAGAGGCGCCCAGGAACCCGGACACCTCTGAGTGGAAACTGAAATGATGCATCCCGGGGCGGGTAAAACCACACCGGTGCTACTCATTATGGCGTTGGATAGGTATAGCTGGCTTGCAGCCCCAAAGGCATACCCAGATTCCAGTAAATCACCAGGAATATGGACCAGCAGATCAGGAACACCACCGAGTAGGGCAACATGATAGATACCAGTGTACCAATGCCTGTTCCCTTCACGTAGCGCTGGCAATAGACAACTACTAGTGGGAAGTAAGGCATTAACGGCGTAATAATGTTGGTGGAAGAATCACCTACACGGTATGCCGCCTGGGTCAGGTCCGGAGAGAAACCAATCTGCATCAACATGGGTACAAAAATGGGCGAGAGCAGCGCCCATTTAGCAGAGGCCGAGCCCACAAACAGGTTAATAAATGCCACCAGCATAATAATACCCATCAGGGTAATTGGGCCCGGCAGATTCATGGCAGCCAGCAGGCTGCCTCCCTCTACTGACAACAGGGTGCCTAAACCGGAGCGGGCAAATTCAGAAATAAACAGGGCACAGAAAAATGCCATCACGATGTAGTAAGCCATGGAGCCCATGGTCTTGGACATCGCATCGATCACATCCTTACTTTTACGGAAGGTCCCAGCGGCATATCCAAATACAACTCCAGGGATAACAAACAGTAAGAAGATCAGCGGCACAATAGACTTCATAACCGGCGCGCTAAAGGAGGCCAATTGCCCCTGGGAGTCGCGCAATGCAGAAGTCTCTGGCAACATCCAGGCGATAAGGCCCACAACTCCAGCCACCATGACAGTCACTGCCAGGTACATCGCCTTTTTCTCGCGAGCACCCAGCTCCTGCATTACTGGCATATCTTCTTTGTCCCCATCAATGGCGACATTCTTCAGGCGGGGCTCAATCACCTTATCGGTGAGCCACCAGCCCAACATGGTTACTACGAGACAGGAAGCCGAAGTGAAGAACCAGTTATTGAGAGGGTTTACTTGAATCTCGGGATCAACAATCTGTGCCGCGGTTTGGGTAAAGCCCTGCAGCAAGGGATCAATGGCCGAAGGAACAAAGTTTGCTGAGAAGCCACCGGATACTCCGGCAAACGCCGCAGCGATACCTGCCAAAGGATGACGGCCAGCCGCATAGAAGATTACACCGCCCAAGGGGATCACCAATACATAACCGGCATCTACAGCGGTATGGCTGACAATCGCCACCAGAATCAGCATCGGGGTGAGCAGCATCTGCGGGGTCACCGCCAGTAGCTTTTTCAGAACGGCATTAATAAAGCCACTCTGCTCCGCAACGCCAACGCCCAGCATGGCCACCAGCACCACCCCAAGTGGAGCAAAGCTCGTAAAGGTGGTCACCATACTGGAGAGGAAGCGAGCCAGCTCCCCACTGGAGAGCAGGTTGGTCACCTGGATTGCCTCACCGGTGGCTGGATGCAAGGTATCGAAACTTACTCCAGACAACATCCAGGACAGCACCCAGATAGCAACCATTAATACGAGGAAGAGTACTGCCGGGTCGGGAAGCTTGTTCCCTACCACTTCAATAAAGTTGAGCGCCCGGTTGATCCAGCCGTTCTTGTTCGCGTCGCCATCCTCTGCAGGGTTAGCTTGAACATTTTCCATAATGAATCCCTGTTGTATCGTTATATTTTTATTAATGCTCTTTTATCTATAGGACGGCTACGGAAGCCATAGCCTCCCAACTTTAATTCAAAACATTACTTACCGATCTTGCGGATACCTACCGCATGGCGCAATTTCTCAATAAACGGAGCAGAGTAAGCGCTCGCCTTAGCCGCCCCTTTTTCAAGCTCTGCTTCAATCTGAGATGGGTTTTCAAGCAGCGTGTTATACCGTTCACGGGCTTCACCGATCTGACCATTAACCAGCTCGAATAGCTGCTTCTTGGCCTCCCCCCATGCAATACCCTCTTCAAACGCCTTACGCATTTCTGCGGTTTGCTCTTCAGTAGCGAATGCCTGCCAGATCTGGAAGACCGTTGAAGTATCAGGATCTTTAGGTTCTCCTGGCTCCAGAAGATTGGTCTTGATCTTATTGATGTGCTTCTTCAGTTTCTTCTCAGGCAGGAATAACGGAATAGTATTGCCGTAACTCTTGCTCATTTTTCGACCATCAAGCCCTTGCAATACGGCAACATGGTCGTCCACTACCGCCTCTGGCAGCGCGAAGTGTTCGCCATAATGGTGATTAAAGCGTTGGGCAATATCGCGAGCCATTTCAATATGCTGGACCTGGTCCTTGCCCACCGGTACTTTATTGGCATTGAACATCAGGATGTCTGCAGCCATCAGGATCGGATAGCTATACAAACCCATGGTCACACCGAAGTCAGAATCTTCACCATCCACACGGTTAGCATCCACCGCAGCCTTGTAAGCGTGGGCGCGGTTCATCAGGCCCTTGCCGGTCATGCAGGTCAGCAGCCAGGTCAACTCCGGGATTTCATGAATATCGGACTGCCGATAGAACACGACATTGTCTGTATTGAGGCCCAAAGCCAGCCAAGTGGCGGCAATCTCCAGGGTGGATTGATGTACCTGTTCCGGGTCCTGACACTTGATCAGCGCGTGATAATCGGCCAGGAAGTAAAAAGATTGGTTATTCTCGTCCTGGCTGGCCGCGATAGCCGGGCGAATGGCGCCAACATAGTTACCCAGGTGAGGAGTGCCGGTAGTTGTAATACCGGTCAATACGCGCTGCTTGGTCATAAATCCTTTGTTTCCTGTACTGAATTCAGGCAATAAAGGGCGAATCATAACCTGTTCGCGGCTAGGGTTGTATCAACGGAAGGGATCGGCTTCCAGCCAGTAAGCCCCCTGCTCTCATCGCCAAAGACTCACTCCTCTTCTATAACCCCAAGCCTTTCCGGACAGGCAAATTGCCTTTGGTATTGCCCGGGGGATATACCGAAGGCTTTGCGAAAATGGTGGCGAAGGGTTGCGCTACACTCAAAGCCTGCAATTTGCGCTACAAGATCGACACTCTCCTTGCCGGACTCCAGCGCTTGCTGCGCCACCATTAAACGCTGCTGAATCAACCACGCCTTCGGAGCGACTCCCATAGACTGGCGGAATTTCCTATCAAAACTGCGGCGTGAAAGATGGGCCTGCTCTGCCAGATCCCCCACCATGATGGGTTTATGCAGGTTGGCAAGAGCCCAATCCAGCGCCCCCGCGAAATGGTCTGGCCGCTTGGGAACTGGAGTCTCCACAAACTGGGCTTGCCCTCCCTGTCGGTGGGGAGCCATCACCAAGCGCTTAGCCACAGAGTTGGCAAACTCATGGCCATGGTTGCGACGCAAATACTCTATCCCCAGATCTATTGCCGCCGAGCTGCCAGCCGAACAGGCCAGCGCACCCTGCCAGACATAAAGCACATCCCCCACGTACTCCACATTGGCAAAACGCTGTTTGAAGACATCCCCATAGCGCCAGTGGGTAGTAGCTTGCTTCCCATCGAGCAAGCCAACTTCAGCAGGCAGAAATGAACCCGAGCAGAAAGTCAGGATTTGCCGACCCTCCGCAACGAACCCCTCCAGAGCACCGTACAAAGAGTCCAAATAACGATCTTTGGCCAGTGGTGTAGTAGACCAGCAGGGAACCACTAGCAGATCGTAATCCAACAAACTGCTGATCTGCTTACATTGCAGAGACACTCCGCCCACGCCTACCGGGGCTTCTGGGGCAAAGGAGACCACCTCACCCTGATAGAGCTCATCCATACCCGGGCGAGACAAACAGAACAGCTCAGTCGCACAGCCAAGTTCAAACAAGGCAACTTGCCGGTGCACCAGAATCGCTACTCGCTTTGGATCACTACGCCCCATTGGCACGGCCCCTTTATCAGTCATCACCATTCAACGCTTGGCTCAAACTTAACGCTATTTGGCGTTCAAGCCAATCGCCTAATTGTCAGCCAAGGAACAAACTATGCACAAGCTTTTATGAGAGTAAGAACCAAGGAGATACTTATGAGCTCAGCTGTAAGACGCTTCGCCCCAGCCAGCAGCCAACAAGCCCTGCTTCATTTTCAGGAATTGCTGGCCTACGAGACCGACTGCTGGGATGTCCACCATGCCATTACCAATGGGCGACGGGATTTTGTTCTGCTGGATGTCCGTGGCGAAGAATCATTCCGGCAAGGCCACATCCAGGACGCTCACTCCCTACCCCACCAACGTATCAATGAAAAATCTATATCCAACTATCCAGCCAATACACTGTTTGTTGTCTACTGTGCAGGCCCCCACTGCAATGCCACAGAGAAAGCCGCTATCAAGCTTGCCAAGTTGGGTCGCCCGGTAAAAAAGATGATTGGTGGTGTTACTGGTTGGATAGATGAAGGATTTCATCTTATTAAAGATAGCGAAACTACCAACGCCGAGTAAGCAAGTTGGATCTTGTCTCACCAATTCAGAAACCAAGGGGGCGCAGGACTGCGCCCAAAATCGTCTCCCCAACCTGAATTCCAATAAAGAAAAAAGAGACCAATGCAAATACGTTACGCAATGCCTTGCGATGGTGCCCAATTATTAAAAATGATGCGTGCCCTCGCCAAATTTGAAGGTTACCTAACTGAGTTCAAAGTCAACGAGCGTGAACTGAAAAGCCGGCTATTCGATCAAGCAGATTTCAAGTGTCTAGTCGCTGAAGATAATGGAGTAATTGTTGGCTACTTGGCCTTTTACCCCCTGCCATTTACTTATGACTTAACTCCCTGGTTCTGGATTAAGGAACTATATGTAAATGACAGTATGAAATACCGCCGAAAAGGAATAGGCAAATCTTTAATGCAACAACTGATCCATGAAGCCCGCAAGCAAGGTAGTACAAAAATAAAGTGGGAAGTACTTTGCTCGAATATCAATGCGCAAGATTTCTATAAGCAGCTGGGCGCATCTGTAGAACAGCAATGGCAAACCTGGTCCCTTAGTACAAAGGAAGCCAAAATCAACTAACACTTACAAAGAAGCCCTATCAACCGCCACCCAAAATCCCACACAAAAAAGAGCCTCGAAATCAGCTGGATGAGCTGCGGAACCGGTTAAGTCAGATACTACAAATATGCTTAACTTGTAAAAACATGAGATTCCTTTAACCACCTAAAAATCCGAAAAAATAATAGTGCCTGTAAAAAATTAGGCGCACGAATAATCTTATCGGATTTTATTTGGTTTTTATCTGTGTCAAAGCCGCGTAAAATCAATAGATATTTATCAGTATTGCGGCTGGTTATCAAGCAAGCTGTGTAAGGCTCATACCTTAAAGGAGCCTAAAACTTTCACAATGATCCACCCTTCAATAGGAGAGCGGTAGCGTGACCTAAGAATAGAGAAAAGGCGCTGACCCAAGGTGCTACCAACACCAGGGGCCAGCTAACCAAATTGATAGAGAAAGTATCAAGTTGGCTATATGCATAGTACGCTAGAAACCCGCTCGCATTCAATAAAGTCGAGAATATTCAGCAGCTTGGAGCGACTTCCCAAGCTCCGGGAGCCTAGCGTTCGCCTTTTCCTATTTTGTGCCCACCGCTCCCGCGCCCCACCCCTCAAGCCCTCCAGATGTCGACTTCTAAGCTTTTCACCCAAAAGCGCCCACCCATGACTTAAGTATTAACAGGAAATAAAAATGTTGATTTTGAAACGCCGGACTGGCGAAAACCTAAGAATTGGGGCGAATGTCTCTCTCACCGTATTGGAGGTTAACGGTAATCAGGTAAAGATAGGAATACATGCCCCTAAATCCTTATCTGTTCACCGAGAAGAAGTTTATATCCGTATCCAAAAGAAACAGGAAGCAAGCAATAGAAACCGTTGAGAATATGGCCCTCACCGGTTGTATTCTGCAGCAAATTGCCAGTCTTGAAGCAGCTCTATTCGTAACGAGAATCTCATTTGAAAAGATAGCTATAGAAATCAGCTGAAGTATCCATGCTGCTTACCCCAACAGAGCAATTGTTCATTTTCCAAATGTAATGTTTCATGTACCTAATAGAATAACAAACCAGAATTTTTTTACGCTACCCTTACAACTAAAATGGAATGGAGGGTATAAACATTTATCATATTGATTGATAAATATATCCTCCATCCCAACTTCTACCTGTTATTCACCCGCCACTTTAGAAAGATAAAATTGATAAGCACGGTTTGCAACCTGGTGACCTATCGCCTGGCCCGCCGGAACTGAGGGCTCAAAGTGCACACCTCCCCAAACACGACTATTACCACAGTCTTCTTCAAATGAAGTCCAGGTTGGGAAGTGCAAAGACAAATCGGTTTGTGGTGTTATGCCTGGCTCAATCTGCGAGCTTCCTGCAAACGCTGACACGGTATAGCCCAATGTATCACCTTGGGGTAAAAAGAGGCGGCTTGTTTCAGCATGCGCGGCACAAAAGCTGGCAGAAGCAGACGGATACTCTGGGTGATCAGCAACAGGCAAATAGCTGGTCCACTGACTAGCAGGCAAATCATTTACCGTTCCTTTTCCCACTCCTCCCCAGGCAGTAACAGGCTCGTCTTTATAAATATACCGAACTGCAGAGAAGGGGCGTACGGAATTGTGTCGACGCTTCTCCTTCCAAATCGCAATAGCAGTATCAAAGGCAGCCATATTAGTCAGGAAATCGTAATGAATGAAATCCATCAGCGATAAACCCTGAGCCTCCGATGCAAACACAGCAGCAAAGCCTAAGCTGAAGATCTTCATATCAAACAGCTCTGCCTTCATTTTCTGCTCATCAGTTAAGTTAGCTGACGTAGTCAAAACATCATTTACTTGCGCCACGTAACTTGGATAGTTCCATATTTTCGATTTTAGAGGTACCGGCGAAGTGAATTCATCCGGAGACTCATAACTGTATGGCGTCGTCAGCGCTATCTGGGGCGTGACAAATTGTTGAACCCGATATACGCCAGGGCGCTCCATTAAAACTGCTGGCTGCCACTTCGAAGGAAAACGTAATTTATAGGCAGTGTTAGCTGGTTTGAAATTGGTATAATCGGCATAAGGTAAGCGGTGATACAACTGATTACCCTCATTACCCAGCTGATTCATACCGTCATTAACACGCCCTTCCAATACTTTTCTACCGGCATAGTTCCCTATACCAATCGGAGTAGTAGTATCTTCTGAAAAGTTATCAGGATCCAACCCTAACTCAAGTAACAGATTATCCCATTCAGATACCAAGTGTGGGAACAACCCACTCAATACCTTATGAGACGCATAGGAAAGTGCAATATTTAACTCACTGTTATCTGTCGGCTCAGCCATCCGAGCAATATCTGAGTAAACTCCTTTGGCAGTCGGATGATAAGGGGCTGTGGCATCAAACCAAGAGTTGGTAATTAGCGTCGTAAAACGGAGCACTAAAGTAGCGTCATTAGCAGCGGGAGACACTTCAAAAATTGCACACGCCGCTGCAGGAATAATATTCTGCACTGCGACGTTGCAGCTTTCCAGATCTGTAGAGTTACACTTGGGTGGCAATTGAATGTCTTCCAGTTGCGGGCAGGTTAACGCCTGTGCCTGCCAGCTCACAGAAATAAATAATACCCCGGCAATCCCTTTTAAAGCCTTTTTATAAATCTTATTTTTAAGCATCGATCTATCCATTTTTACTTGATTAGCGTGTTTGAAAGTCCCCTTTAGGCAACCAAACACGTATTATTAAAATCAGACATACACACTTTAAAGATTCATTAAACTCCCTATACTCTTGCCCCCTTTTTTAAACCAGAAGTAACCACAACGTTCACACTCGGAAAACCCAAATTGAAGATTAATGCTGTTGAAATGTTCATTTGCTGAAGCTTTACAATCAACATACCAACTTGCACCAAAAAAAATTAGTCTACGCCACCTATGCTCCAAAAAATTAAAAATTATCCATTTGATTTCAATAGTTTTTTGATTAACCTACTCTACGTTGCGGGGTCAGTGAACCCCCTCCTGTATAGAGAATATCCATATTGGCTCTGACACTTGGTATATAATGGTCAAACCTTACAACTATAAAACTGTTGTGACTGGAAAATTTACCTCAGGAACTCCAGCCAAATAAATTCTACTGAAATACAGCCTATTTCTGTAACCAAGTTGCAAACCGAAATATAAGAAAGAATAGTGTTAACTTATCAACTAGAATCACGAAGCCCTTAAAAATATATTATTAATCTTACATCCTACCGCCTGACACTCCCCACTAGTAACGTAACCTGATGAGAATCAAGTGAAAACTATGTAGCGGCCATATTGTGATGCAATCATTTGTTACATTTTTACTAACTGGTTGCCACTAAGAGTTAGCCCAGGTATCTCGCCTAAGAAACCACCGAAGTGAGCCTAACAATTTCGAGAAAGCCTAACCGATCAACACATTTTAGCCAAGCACGCAAAAATACATCAACTTACAGCCAGGATTAATCTCGCGTGAAAATTAAAAAAAGAAAAATTAAGATTTTCTGTGATGACATCAAGAAGTTATGTTTCATGCAGATAAAGCTAGCCACTAATCAAATGACTTCCAATTGACAGCTCGAACTAGCAAATTTTTTTTGTAATTTGTCATAGCTGTAAATCTAGACTTAATAAGAAGTTATCAGTCTTTCCTACTGAATTTTGATACACTTTTAAATAGAGAAATAAGCGCTCAGCCAAACACCCACGGCAAGCAATGTCACCAACAAGAATAACCCAAGAAAGTCTTAGGTAATCTGTGCGGACTAGTACTAGAGAGATCCTGTTTAGCCCGGTTAGCACTCAAGGCTGCCCCAGATTGCGCCAGCTCTTGACGGGCTTACATTTTGTGAATATCAGTAAGTTAGAAGGCGCCATATTGGAATGAAATCATTTATATGCATCTTATGATTTTTCCGCTATCGCAAGCGCATATCACTAAACATCAGGGTTACTGAAAACTTAACCTGCTGCCTCATTAGGCAATATACTAAAATAAACCATTGTTTAATCTGTTTACAACATAAACTCCTTACAACAAGCATTTCATCAGTTTACACCCACCAACATGTGGAATAAGTGGATGTGATTCCAATTTAACATTCTTAATGCTTTTGAATCCTTGCTCTTCGTAAAGCTTAATGGCTATAGTATTGTCAGAAAATACGATAAGACTTAGCTCACTGTAGCCTTCATTTCTTGCTTTTTCTTTCGTCTGTTCCAGCAATGATTTTCCAATCCCTCTCTGTTGATATGCCTCATCAACACACATAGCATCTAGAAAATAACTCCCTTCAACCCTGCTGGAATAAAATTCTCGAAACCTATTTAAACGATCCGGGGGAAGAAAATTCACTAACTCTTTTGTTATACAGTGGAACTTTGCAGGATAAGACAAAGCTACCCCGACGATTTCCTGATTAGACTCAGCAACAATACAACTACGGAAAGTATGTGGATAAATATCTTGCTCCAAACCATTGGAAAGCACTTCAATAGCTGGCACATTAGGTATCAAATCATGAAATAGATACTCTACAGCTCCGTCAGATGCAATATAGTCTAGCTCTGCAATACGGCGACAATCATCCTTTTTTCCAAGCCTGTAGTTCACATTCATATCTTATCCTAAACCAATATATTTGACGGTATATTTCAGATATACACTAAGTTTTGGACAACAATCATGTTTCCAGGTAGATAACAAAACTGTTAACTCAGAGTTTTTGATTTCACCAAACAGTCTATTATAAAATGCTAATTCCATATCTATAGACTAAAGGTATGTATATACCAGTCACACCAAACAAGTACTTGCTTACCTGAAAATCATATAAGATAGCGATGAGGCTAACATGTAGTGCCAGCCCTTGACCAACAGCTTGTGAAGCACAGGAAGTTGAAAACACGACACAATCAATTTTGGTCAACAGCATTTATCTTAAAAAGCTTATTCCCTTCAAAAACCAAACTGTAGTAATTAGTTTTTCCATAATTAGTAACTTGAATGATCCACTCCTCAATCTTCATTACCCGAACCCTGTTCCCCGCAGCATCTTCCCGATCAATATACCCAATAACCTCTTCACTTACGGGCTGGCCGCAAGCGCTCAACACCTTATACTTAATGTCTCCTACCGATATCAACTCGTTGCCGCATCTCAATGCAAAGGCGTTGTTAGCAAATATTAACAAAGAAATAAAAAAAACAATCTTCTTCATATCAACTCTCTTTTATTGCCGTTCTCATCAGAGGACAATGCTATATATCTAGTCCAGAAATGTGCATAAAGCAACCAGTAAAAAGGTGGATAACCAAGTACTATACCTGGTTATACACCCGTACCTGCTGTGCGTAATCGATGGTACATGGTAGTAACAAACCTACCACCAAAAATCATTGCGAGTGAAATTAGCAAAACAGTGACATAACCGTAATTGATAGTTCCCTGAGTAAAAAGCTGGCCAACAATAACTCCCACAGACTTTAAAGCCCAGTAGACTCCTATAAGAAAAGTGCCAGCCGCCACCAGTCCCTTCTCAGAAATAGAGGCATCCCCATCGGTAGATCTGATGATTTTAGGTGCTATTTTTGGAGCCAATACCCAAAGAATTATGCCAATAACAGCTGGCACTACTATCGACCCAAGAACGGGAGCAATGGGTATTGGCCCACTGATACCCCAAGATGCAGGTGCAATGATAAACGGTAGGGCATTTCCTAAATTACTTAGAACCAGATATGCCGCCAAAATCTTAATCGTCAATTCTGAAAACTGTTTCATATTTTTTGTCTAATACACCTAAAATAGCAGGCTGAGTTTTGCGCCCTTAACCAGCTTTAACCATTTGTCAAGTGGCTTTCTAGGATAGAAGCTCTTACGGAATCCATGCTATACACCCCACAGCATCACTATTACTTAAAATTAGATAATTACTGCCATTACATAAGTGCCAAAACCCTGATTCATAACCTACTAAGCTTCACAACTAATACTTAGCAACATAGTTGAGTGCTATGAGGGAATCTTAAAAAGACTCTCCATCAAGCTAAGCTCTTTCCTTCAAACCGGAATTAATATCGATCTCGTACGTAATGATTGAGGAAACTCCGTCATGGTTGCTCTTAATGCTAAATCTTCGTACATGCTGAACCTCCGATTCAAAGTTCAATATTCTCTCTATTAAACTATGAACCTTAGCTGAACAACCACCTAGCATTGACTTTTGGGGCTACTTGATAGGGCGCCCCTAGAACACATTGTTATAACTTTTTTACTAGGCAGTATGTTGTATGTCCTTTGGGGTAATCTGGCAACTCACCATAAACTTTAAAGCCAAGTTTTTCATAAAAAGGACGAGCCTGGAAGCTTAATGTTTCCGTGCGAATATATTGAAACCCCTTTTCAAGAGCATATTTTTCAGCAGCAGCCACCAATTCGCTACCAACACCTAGACCGCGGGTATCCTCCGACAACCAAAGTAACTCGATAATGCAATAGTTCCAGAACCCTGTTGCCCGGATGCCACCTTGAATTTCTCCATTTTCACTTTTAGCAAACACTGCAAATTTAGTATCTTCTTCAAATACAACATCATCCGGAATATACTTCTGATTATATTTTTTTATCCCCTCACTAATAAATTTTAAATCTTCTTTTTGTGGAGTTGATGTTACTTCGATGTTCATTCATACCTCCTTAAGTATTTGGTAAATTCTGAGGGGGTTATAATTCACTGAAAAGTGATAGATTAGTCATCTTGGTAGCCATAACACAAAGGTAAAGTCATAAATAGTTCGTGCAATGAAAATTATTCGGCCACAGGGCTTTGCATCGTAAAGCCAGCTACATCCACTAATTAAATGAATTATTTTGCGGATCATATACATTGCCATACCATCAGGCCGGTTCTCCTAGTAGCTCACAGGTCTTGGTTCCAGTTTCCTCGATAGTCTTAAACCAATGCTACTGGAATAGTTAAAACGGTAGTACGAATAAGGCTCCCACCACAACGTATGCTAAGCTACGGTAACTTTCTATCAAGCTCTGAAAGATTTCGAATCAATTTGAAACAATATCAGAAGCTTTTACTGAAATATTGCCACTATATTCAATTACTTCAAATTTACCCATTTTAATTGATCATTTGGATAACTTCGCCACTGAAACGCCGCTTATCCAATTCATAGATAACTTAACATTTATAAAGTGATCATGACAACTATCCCGAACTATCCATCAGTACACAACCCTATGATTTTATTTTAAGCTAATCAAGTTACTATTCAGAAATAGCAGTCACGGTAATTGAACTTACAGTCCAGGCCTCGTCACTTTTCGTCACGGCACAAATTTATGCACATTCACTTCCGGAGCCCGCTGGTTAATTATCGAGCAAATCAGTTTGTTTAGAGCAGAGCATCGTTAAGTTGAGTGATTATTTTAGGGAGAGATTAAAAGGAATACCGACCTGGTGAGATTTGATCATCACGTCGGATTTCTTGACGTCAAATATCTTGTCATCAATTAGCAAAAAAATTGCTGAGCTACTCAAAGTAACTGAGAAACTATCCTAAAAAAATAGATTTGTACTGCTTCTCTACCGATTCTCGAAACACAACTGCTATGGATATTCTCAATTCCCAGGGATAAGTGTGCAAATTAACTTTCCACGTTAGTGCCCTAACCTGTAGTAGAAGTAGCTTTTAAGGGGCTTGATTTACTCTGAGATACCTCATAGAACCATACTAACAACTACAATCAATCGCTGAGCTGCACAGAAATTAACCAGCGATAACTTTGGTATTTAGGGAATTATAGCGAAGGGGTAAATAGAGATAGTATTTTTTCAAAGATCCCTATTTTTCTCTTGCAGTTCTCCAGCTATCTGTGACAATGATACTGAAATTACTACCTTCGCAAATCCTATTTTACATCCTTACTTCTATCCTCGGATAACAAGGGGGGAAGCGAGATTGAAGCAAAGAATATAGACACCAACCTTCATGTCACCATGATACATACAAGTACTCCACCTCAAAATCAGAGAACTAAAGAATTTATTTCGGAAGTAAGGCCAGTTACCAAGCTTCCTTTACAAGGTCAGCTATTCGAGTGTGAATTCAATCCCAAGGAGTATAGCGACCTTTTATTTAAGGCTCTGGATGTTACTTTATCTGAAGATGTTCGTTTAGCTCGAGACAAACGTAAATCTGAGTTTCTTGCAGGGAGGTATTGTGCTCAACAAGCTTTAAATCATTATGGTTATCAAAATATTGATATTCCGATTGGGCAGGACCGGTCCCCGCAATGGCCAAAAGGTGTGATTGGATCTATTACACATGCGGGTAATAGAGCTGTTTGTGCAATCAGCAGACAATCTGTTGGGCTTGGTATTGATTATGAATTACCCGTGACAGATAAGACCGCCAAAGAAATTGGTAATCTGATAGTGAGTGAAAAGGAAAAGCTATTACTCTCCAATTCCGGCTTACCTTACGCCAACTGGTTAACTTTGATATTTTCTATCAAGGAAAGCCTGTTCAAAGCCCTCTACCCAAAAGTAAAACAATATTTTGATTTCCTCGACGCTGAAGTTTTCAGCATTGACCATGTACAGCAAACAATATCTTTGAAACTACTAAGGAATCTAACCCCTGAGGTGAGATCGGGTCAAATATATGATGGAAAATACTGTTTCCATCAAGGTGGTATTCTCACACTTATTGAATATTGATACCCTTGATAATATTAGAATTAATGAGCTTTTGGTAAAAGAACCACATTATATAATCGGCTCCCAGAACACTTTAATCCTATTAGTTAGTAGCCGGCAGCTGTATAAGGACCAACATTGCGTCTGTAAACTAGCAGTTTCCGTTCGAAACTTAATACGTAAGCGCCATCTTGATTATGCGCACGTGAACTAACATGTAGCAGTCCCTGATCGGGGCGTGATTTGGATTTGCGTTTTCCGAGAATTGCTGATTCAAAATATAAAGTATCACCAACATATACTGGTTCAACCTTACAATCCGTCACACTCAAGTTTGCCACGACTTTACCAAATGTTTTGGTTGTAAGAGCCATCGCACTTAAAACAAAAGTCTCAGATACCTTTATCCGGTCACCATAGACCCTTCGGGCATAGCGTTGATCAGCATAGCCGGGGCTGAGATCAAATACATTGCGTGCATAGCTCAGTGAGCTGGCTTCTGAGAAAGTGTGGCCCGGCCGGTGCTCAAAAACCTGGCCTACTTCAAAATCCTCAAAATCTACCCCATAAGTTTCAATAAATACATTGGGTTCAACCTCACGGAGAAAACTGAATGAATCCTTCACAATGGCTCTCCAACGTAGTCTATTGATTTAACATTAGTAATTATTTGCGGAAAACGGCAGATGATCCCGCTTGAAAATCAACATACTACAACGCATTTCATTCGTCTTTACTTTATCCTGGTTAATGCCGTGAACAGCGACTTCTATCAGGCCTGCGTCTGAGTCTTTGGAAGTTGCACCAACAAATAAAATTTCACTTTCGGCATAGAGAGTATCCCCACCAAATACTGGTGCGAGCATGTCAATACTTTTCCACTCCAGTATGCTTTTTCGCCGATTGAACGTTTTCCAGGTCATTCCCATCAGGCGCGATACAATCAAGGTGGTCACAATTAGTGGCTGCTTGAACTCTGTCTGTGCTGCATAATTTGAATCAAAATGTATCATTGCCTGGTTGAATGTAGTAATACACTCCTCGACATTATCCTGCTGGCTTATAGTGACTCCGGGGCGGTGTTTAAAAACCTGGCCCACCTGAAAATCTTCAAAATCCAAACCGTATCTCTCCCTATATCGGTTATCGCCTACCCATATATATCCGGGATAACAAAGATGTTCCATATAAATATATTCCTGAAAAGTAAATTACCTGGCCATAACTGAAAGGCTATTTCCTATTTGCCAGGTTGATCAGCCGCTGCGCCCGCTCAACCACAGGTATATCCACCATCCGGCCATCGACCACCAAGACCCCTCCCCTGTTTGCCCTGTAAGCATCTACAATTTTTTGCGCTTGACGTAGACTTTCTTCCGAGGGAGAGACTCCCCGATGTATTCCCCGCAGTTGACCCGGATGTAGTGCAATTTTTCCAGTAAAACCCAATGCCGTTATTTTTTGTGTGTCCTCAAGCAGGCCGCGGTCATCGCCTAGATCCAACCAGGGCCCATCAATTGCCGCTATATTGGCATGTCCAGCTGCCTGCGCAATACGCCCTCTAGCATACAGCAGGGAATCCCAGCTCATATCTCCCCTTACTTCGGATGAGTAATCTGCTGAACCAAAACCGATAGCCACTACATTTGGCGCCATTGCAATTTTGATGGCATTTTCCAATCCTTTTGTCGTTTCAACCAAGGGTATTAATCTGACAGGGTGATCAAGAGAGGTCATGACTTCGTTAAACCAAGCGATCTCCTCGGAGGATTCCACCTTCGGTATCATAACGATGTCTGGCAACGGCTCCATCTTCAATATCAACAACATGTCTCTCAATCCCTGCTCACTTGCCAGGTGATTAATTCGCAATGCCCGTTGAATAGAAATTGAGGTTTCGGCTTTAAAGAAATCGACGACTTTCTCTCTGGCAGTTTCTTTCTCACCTGGTGCCACAGCGTCTTCCAGATCAACACATGCCACATCGGCTTCGCTCATTAACGCTTTTATATATCTGTCGGGACGTGTAGCGGGAACAAACAAAATACTGCGAAAAAAACAAACTGTCTCACGGTCCATCATTTGCACTTTCGCCTTACCAGGTTTCTTCGCCCAAATCTTTAAAATTTAACTCTTAATGACATCTTCATACTTAGATCTATCCCAGCATATTAGCAGCCCTAAAAATCATGAACTCATTAAGCGCTGACAATTAAAATGGCTTATCGGACTGAAACTCTTTTTTGCGCCAGCCTCCCATTCCTTAATCAACACTGCTGGGAAGCACTCCCAGATTTATCTGTCCTAAAATCGTAATTGACGATAAACAAAGATTGGTGAACTTCTCAATGCTCCCTCTTTCCGGCTTGCGGGTAATCGCCGTAGAACAATATGGCGCAGGCCCCTTTGGCACATTATTTCTCGCCAATTTAGGCGCTGAAATCATAAAAATTGAGGATATTTCCCATGGTGGGGATGTGGCCCGCACCGTTGGACCCTATTTTATAAAAGGTGAAAAATCAGATAACAGCAGCTTGTTTTTCCAGGGACTCAACCACAATAAACGGAGCTTGTCCCTTAACCTCACATCGAGAGAAGGGCAGGAAATACTCCATAGGCTCGTTGCAACTGCTGATGGGGTAACCGGTAATCTACGTGGTGACGTACCTGAAAAATTGGGAATCACTTTTGATGCCCTTAAAAAGGTCAACCCTAAAATTGTCTGCGCCCACCTAACCGCTTTTGGCAGGAGTGGAGAAAGAGCATCTTGGCCAGGCTACGATTATCCCATGCAAGCGGAGGCCGGTTACTTCAAGTTGACAGGAGAACCCGACGGACCACCCACACGTTGCGGCCTCTCACTAGTGGACCTATCTACCGGGGTAGCTATGGCACTTGGATTGGTATCAGGTATTTTCAGTGCCAGGGAAACGGAAAAGGGAAGAGATATCGATATCAGCTTATTTGATAACGCACTATATAATTTAAACTATGTAGCTATGTGGCAGTTGAATGCCGGGCACAACCAGCATCGACAGCCCCGCTCGGCTCATTTTTCCCTTACCCCTTGCCAACTGTATAGGACCAAAGACGACTGGATTTACCTAATGTGTAATAAGGAAAAATTCTGGACAGAACTATGTAAGGCTATAGAGCACCCTGAGTTAACCACTGACTCCAGATTTTTGGATTTCAAAACACGCCTAAAAAATCGAGATCAACTCACAGAAATACTGGATATGATTCTCAGTAAGAAGACGACTAACCAGTGGCTTAAACTATTGTCGAGTCGCGTTCCTGCAGCTCCTATTTATGACGTGGAGCAAGCACTGACCAACCCATTTGTCACAGAGAATGGCAAAATACAATCAATGTATGATGACAATGGAAAGCAAATTAAAATTCTCGCACCGCCAATTCGCTGTGACAAAGAAATGCCAGAGTTCAAGCAAGCCCCAACAATGGGGCAGGATAACTTCGACATTCTCTCCCAATTGGGATATTCAGAAACAGAAATTAAGCAGCTGAAGAACAATGGGATTATTTAGTTAATCCTGTACTTCAAAATTTTCAGCCAGAAGCTGTAATCGTAAAGACGGCCATTCACTACTTGGCAGGGAGATGGGAATAACAACCTTGCTCGCATATTCTGCCGGCCCACAGCTTCCCTGATGACGCCCTACCAGGAAACGCAAGCGGGATTCCTGGGCAAAATTACAGCCAACGACAATACTTTCCAGAGGTACAAAAGTGTCGAGCCTGACCTCTTGCAGGGCGCTGCCAACTGAGCCTCTATAGGCCCGCATCAGACCCCCAACCCCCAGCTTGGTACCACCAAAATAACGGGTAACTATAGCTCCGACATTACCGATACCCTGTTTGAGCAGCAATTCCAGCATAGGACGACCGGCGCTGCCGCCAGGCTCACCATCATCACCCGCTTGCATCACTTCAGGATTGGAAGGATTGCCAATCACCAATGCTGTACAGTGGTGACTGGCATCCGGATATGTTGCACGAACCAGGTCAAGTTGCTGCTGAAATTCCACCTTATCTTCGACCGGCCCCAACCAACAGATAAAGCGGCTTTTCTTTTCTTCGGTCTCACTGACAACGGGAGACGAGGGAATCTGATAGGTCACCGGCAAACTCGTCCCAATGCTGGGTTTTCAGCTTTTCGTAAAGGGGCTGTAGCTTGGTTTGCCACACCTTGTTATCCACTACGCCTACATGCTTACAGCGAATGGTACCCTCGGCATCCACCAGGAAAGTTTCCGGGGCTCCAAAAACCCCCAAGTCGAGGGCCAGGCGCCCTTCCCTGTCTGCAAGGCTGTAAATGTAAGGGTTGTGGAATTTCTCCAGCCACTTGATTGCAGCTTCGTCCTCATCCTTCATGTTGACCCCAACAATAGGGACACCCTGCTCCGCCAAGGCATTCAGGTAGGGGTGTTCCACCCGGCAAGCAACACACCAGGTCGCCCACACATTGAGCAAGTGCGGCCCTTTTGGCAAGTCACTCTTCTGCAACAGTTGATTACTATCGGCAACATTCTCCAGGGAAAATTCCGGCACCGGCTTGTTAAGCAATGCGGAGGGCATTTCTTGCGGATTCAGGGACAGGCCGCGCCAAAAAAGTGCGGCCAATCCTATAAAAATAATCAGAGGCAAGAAAAGTTTTAATCTGGACATACTATCTTCCCCAAATCTACGCAGTAGCTACATTGCCAGCAATCGGCACCTGACGTGCCACTTTGGCTTTACGATAACGTTTATCCGCAACCGCAATACCACCGCCAATCGCCATTAATAAAGCACCGAGCCAGATCCATACTACAAATGCCTTATATTGCAGCCTTACCGCCCAATCGCCGCTGGGATTGCTGCGGTCCAAGGGTTCGCCCAGGGCTACGTATATATCGCGGAACAGGCCAGTGTCGATCGCCGCTTCGGTCATGGTATTTCCGCCAGAGAAATAATTCCGCTTCTGCGGAAGCAGCTCTGCTACAGGCTCACCATTTTTACTAACGTGCAACACCCCTTCAAAGGCACGGTAGTTTGGACCCTGAGCGAGGCGCACCCCATCAAATTTGAAATCGTAGCCAGCCACTTGATGGCTGTCCCCAGCCCCCATGCGCAGGTCATCTTCCACGCTGTATACCGTAGTTAATACAACCCCGAGTACTGCAACAGCCAGGCCAATATGCGCGAGATGCATACCATAATAGCTGGCACGCTGGCGCTTTAATCCAGCAAAGAAAGACTTGGCGTTGCGGGTCTTGGTTACGATATCGGCAAGGCTCGCACAGAATACCCAGGCACCGATAAAGATACCCAGCACTGCCCCCCAATGGTAATGGTCGAAAGCCAACGGCCAAACCAGAGCGATAACCAATGCTGCCAAAAACGGCAAACGCCAAATATTCAATAACTTGTCCCAACGGCTGTCTTTCCAGTTGGCGTGCACTCCCATACCCAGCAGCAGGCACAACACAACCATTATCGGCACAAAGAACAGATTGAAGAACGGCGGTCCCACACTGATCTTGCCGAGGTTCAAGGCATCTGCAACCAATGGATACAAAGTACCAGTCAGCACCACCGCCATAATGAGGATCAGCAAAATATTATTGCCGAGCAGGAAAGTCTCCAGGGAGCGGAAGGAGAATACACTGCGAGCACTGACTGAAGGCGCGCGCAAAGCAAACAGTAACAGGGAGAACCCGACAACCAGCGCCAGGAAGCCAAGGATAAAACTGCCCCGCAGGGGATCGGTAGCAAAAGCATGTACTGAGGTAATCACTCCGGAACGTACCAGGAAGGTACCTAGTAAGCTCAGGCTGAAGGCGAATATCGCCAACAAAATAGTCCAGCTCTTAAACAGACCACGTTTCTCTGTTACCGCCAGTGAGTGCATCAGTGCAGTGCCAACAAGCCATGGCATCAAGGAAGCATTTTCCACCGGGTCCCAGAACCACCAGCCACCCCAGCCGAGTTCATAATAAGCCCACCAACTACCCAGGGCGATACCCAGGGTGAGGAAAGCCCAGGCCACGACCGTCCAGGGCCTGGCCCAGCGCGCCCACACTGCATCCAGTTGGCCACCGAGCAGGGCTGCAATAGCGAATGCAAAAGCCACAGAGAACCCCACATAACCCATATACAGTAGGGGCGGATGGAAAATCATTCCCGGGTCTTGCAACAGTGGATTCAGATCTGAACCTTCAATCGGCGGGAAAGGCAGGGTTCTATCGAATGGATTCGAAGTTAAAAGGATAAAGAGGAAGAAACCGATCAGCACCATGCCCATTACAGACAGCACCCGTGCCGACAGCTCCGGTGGCAACTGCCGGCCGAACATGGCAACCGCAGCTGCCCAACCAGCCTGAATCAAAAGCCACAGAAGTATGGAGCCCTCATGCCCTCCCCAAACTGCCGTCACTTTGTAGTAAACAGGCAGAATGCTATTGGAGTTCTTTGCGACGTAATTAACTGTGAAATCACTCTGTACAAAGGCAATCGTCAAGCAAGTAAAAGAGATCAATACAAAGACGAATACGCCCATGGCGAGGGGTTTACCGGCCTCCATCCATAAGGGCCGAGCGGTATAGCTGCCAGCAATAGGCAGGACAGATAAGGCAATAGCAAGCAGCAATCCCGCTACCAGTGCAAAATGGCCCAACTCAGGGATCATATTTTTGCTCCATCAGCACAGCTTTCGTGAGAAACCATAGACTCAGCCACCTCTGGTGGCGTATAGGTTTCATCGTGCTTGGCCAGGACCTGGTCTGCACGCATGGTGCCGTCCTGCATCAGGCGCCCGGAAATTACTGCAGCTTCACCCTCAGCAAACAAATCCGGCAATATCTTGTCGAATACCACGGCCAGTTCGGCTTCACCGTCAGTGATAACAAACCGCACATCCAGGCTATCTTCAGCGCGCTGCACACTGCCTGGCACTACGCAACCGCCTGCGCGAATGCGCTTTTCAAAAGGGACCTCTCCAGCCGCAAAAGCACTGGGCGCGTAGAAATAATCCATATTTTCACGCATCGCATAGGTCACAAAACCCACGGCGACACTAGACAAGGTGACCAGGACAAGTACCAGGATCAGACGTTGCTTGCGTACAGGATGCATTGTCTTAGTTAAACTCCATATATTTAAGTTTTGATCTTGTTAGCTGGGCAGCGGTCACAACCGGGCAAACATCTAAATCTAAACCTGTGAGCCGGCACAGCCTATGCGGGCTCCTTTACAGCTTGCCTCGCTGCTTTCACCTTTTGGCGCCGCTGGCTAATCCGTTGCTGATGTTGCAGTTCCCGCTGCAGACGGCGGCGGGCAAGTCGGGGATAAAGAGCCATGGCAGCCAGTGCTGCAAAAGTAACGGCGTAAGAGATCCACACGAAGATACCGTGGCCGTCCATCGCCAGGAAATCTGCAAAACTGGAAAACTGGAACTCCACGTTATTTTCCTCCCGCTAATTCCTGTTGTGCCCACTGGGTGCGAATCTCCCGGCGCAATAACAGAGCGCGAGTATGGGTCAGCAGGGTCCAGGCGTACATACAGTAAAAGCCGATGATCATGGTCAGCAATGGGTAGAACATACTCGGATCGATGCTGCTGGATTCTGTAAGGCGGATGGTGGCAGGCTGGTGCAGAGTAAACCACCAGTCTACCGATTTGTAGATAATCGGAATATTCACCGTACCTACCAGGGCAAGGAGTGCGCTGGCTTTATCGGCCACTTGCTCACGGCTGACAGCTTGCGACAAGGCCATCACACCGATATACAGGAATAACAGAATCAACATGGAGGTTATACGAGCATCCCATACCCAGTAAGTGCCCCAGGTAGGCTTGCCCCAAACAGCACCGGTGAAAAGGGAAATAAAAGTTAGCACCGCACCGATAGGCGCTGCGGCCCGCATCACCGCAAAGGAAAGCTTCATCTTCCAGATAAGGCCGATAGCCCCACTGATCGCCATAATGTAGTAGCCGGCCAGGGCCAGGAAAGCAGCTGGCACATGAATAAAAATAATGCGATAGCTATTGCCCTGCTTGGCATCTTCCGGCGCAAAACCAAGTCCCCAAACAGTACCCACTGACAACAATACAACACTTGCCAGTGCCAGCCAGGGAAGCCACACATTGGTCTTCTGATAAAACCAACGCGGCGAACCTAAACGGTGAAACCATTGCCAAGCCAAGAAGACCTCCGAATCAATTATCCAGGCTGATACGTATCGCCCCGGCAGCAGCGAGCGGAGCAAGGGCTGCAGCGGCGGCCAGCAGAGCGGCCAAAATCGCCAGCTGTGCGCTGTAGGCATAGCCATCAATAGCCGCCTGCACCGCGCCGGTGCCGAAGATTAGCACGGGCACATACAAGGGCATAACAATTAGCGCCAGCAGCAGACCGGGGCGACGCAGAGCTACTGTGAGCGCCGCGCCTATTGCGCCTATCAAACTGAGGCTTGCCGTCCCTAGGAACAGCGAAATAAATAAGCAGAGATATCCCTCGACGGGGAGATTCAGCATCAATGCCAACAACGGCGATAAAAGCGCTAGTGGCAACCCGGTAGCAACCCAATGCACCAATGACTTTGCCAATACGGCAAAATATAGAGGTTGCGGCAACAGGGTTAACTGCTCCAGGGTTCCGTCCTCAAAGTCTCCGCGGAACAGGCTCTCCTGGGAGAGCATGGTGGCGAGTAGAGCCATCACCCAGATCATTCCGGGGGCCATTTTTTCCAATAGATCGGGCCCCGGTCCTACTCCAAGGGGTAGAAGCGCGAGCACTGTGACAAAAAACAGCAAGGGGTTAGCAATATCTGCCCGCTTACGCAGGGCCAGTAGCATTTCAATCCGGAAGAGTGCAACAAAACCGGGGCTTGTACGGGCTTCACTCACCGGGGATTGGACATCAACTGAAGACATGCTCTCCCCCGATATCTGTAAAAGACTCATCGACTACAAAGTCAGACAGATCGATAAAATCGAGCCCAGGTAAGGCCAGTGGTTGATGAGAGGTCAGGAGTATGGAACCACCCTTATCCATATGCGCAGACATCTGCTTTTCCAGCGCAGCCACCCCGACAACATCCAGGGCAGTCAAGGGCTCATCAAGGACCCACAAACGTGGCGCCCGCGGCAAGAACATCCGGGCCAGGGCTACTCGGCGGTTTTGCCCGGCAGACAGGCTATGGCACAAACTGTGCTCAAAACCGAACAAATCCACCCTATCAAGAGCCTGCAGAGCAGACTCATTATCTGCCCCATACCAGGTGAGGTTTTCCAAGGGAGTTAATCCAGCCCGTACCCCACCCCGATGGCCGATATATAGTAGGGACTCACGCATTCCCCGCAAAGCCTCAGGGAAAGGATTGCCGCGCCAGAGGATCTCTCCGCTAAAATCACTGGAACTGCCAATTAAGGTGCGCAACAGTGTGGTTTTACCCGCCCCATTGGCACCTTTAACCTGGATCGCAGCCCCGCTTGGGAGTGAGAAATCAAGGCCCTCAAACAAGCGACGACCATCCCTTTCACAGGCGAGGTCGCGTACTTGCAATACAACTGGGGACTTGGAAGTCACAGACATTGCTTGGATAAAACCGCTCTGACGAAAATCTGAACGGCATTATACCGGCACTTGCGCCAAATGCATGGTATTCAACGCAACCTATCTCACATGCCCTTGATTTCAAGCAAGGCAAAGCCAGAAATCGGGGCAGTATTTGTACGCTGGTATTGGCCCGAGAGCCTGGCTCTGATACTTTTCGCACTGTCGTGAGGCGGCGCCAAGTGCCGTATGCCCAGGTGAACCAGGGCTGAAACTCTGTGGTCGACATCAACAAAAACTTCGATGTGACCCGGTGGCTACACCGGACCAGTTTGTAAGGATGCACAATAATGACTAGCCCTGCTGCTGAAGCCAGCCGCTGGCTCAATGCCAGTGACTTGACCGGCGAAGATATCCTGATTAACCGCCAGCCCTTCCCATTCTTTGTAGCCCAGAAAGTTTTGAACGAAAACATGATGTCTTCATTTATTGAAGACTTTCCGCGCCTTAAAGGCGCTGGCTACCTCCCCCATGAAAAGGAGGAATGCGGGACTTCCATTAATACCTTGATCACCCAGTTTACCGATCCGGAATTTGCCAATGCCATCGGTGACAACCTGGGCATTGAACAGCTCTCCCAATACCCAACTTATGTCTCCATCAGCCGCACCTTGAAAAAGCGACACGGCAGGATTCATACCGACGGTAAATCCAAAATCGCTACCGCCCTGCTCTACCTCAACCCTGAGTGGACCGTGGATGGCAACGGCTGCCTACGTTTCCTTAAGCGCATAGATGACTTCGAAGATACTGTTGCGCCTGAAGTCTCTCCTGTCTACGGCACCCTTGCTGCCTTTAAGCGCGCGGATAATTCGTTCCACGGCCATTTGCCTTTTGAGGGGCAGCGAATGGTCATCCAGGTAGCCTGGCTGGTAAGTGCTGCTGACAAAGAACGTAAAGCCAAGCGCGGCAAGTTATCCCATAAGCTAAAGCAACTGTTGGGCTGGTTTGGCGGCAAGCAAAGTAAAGGGGATGAAGGAACAGCTACACAAATGTAGTTAAATGCCAAAGGTGCGGCTCCTGGGCCGCCTTTGCTTGCAATTCCTTATAGAGCGCTCATTCCTGCTTAAAAGCGCATAGAGAACCACTACTTAGTTACAAAGTCATTAGCGGCAAAACTCTACGTAGTAATAGAGAAATTCTGAGCGCTGGACGTCAGCATTTAATTGCATCAGCGATAATTGGGGCGTTATTGATAGATTTTCCCATCAACTAGTTATCAGCTAATTTCAATGGAAATTAATCCGTGGGAAATTTATTAGCAATGAATAAAGCAGCAAATAAATGGATGTAATTAGTTCTCAAATTGTACGGGGCTCTAGTGGCAACCCCGTACAACCCTAAAATAATTGGTAACTTAAATCCCTTTTGAGTATTTAGTTTTCAAAATCATAATCCATTAACTCCCGCCTCAAGCGTATCTCCTCCAGTTTATCCTCCACCATCCTGCGCGCGTCACGCGGCGGCTGGGAAGTAGCCTGCTTTAGTACTTCATTAGCAATTTGTGGAATATCCACACTGTCAAAATCCATGTACTTTTCGTTAACGTTACCGCTCATACGAAACTCCATAATCTTGATTCGCGAAAGCAGAAATATCCTTATTGCACCTTGGGTGCCACTGCAGATTAGCGATGCTAAACAATCATGGTCAAGCAAAAATTTACACCTAAACAATGACAAATTGACTTCAATCAGATTCCGCTTTTCAGCACGCAAAAATGTCCGCCAAATTGCGTTTTTCAAACACAAAACCAACGATGGCACAGCAAATAATTATGAAAAAATTTCGAAAACCGCACAGATAGGAAACAGCGGGTAATGCGGTAACTAGAGCTTCTGCCTGTTACCTAGAGTGACAGGTCTACTCGCGAGTATCGGCGAATAATGAAACTAAGCAGATAGACGTTAAGGGTGCAGGATGACATGACATTTGCCGGCATACCGGATAGAATGGCCGCCCTTCGCACCCATAGCCAGATACAAAGTTCGGTTAAAGTGCCTGCCCCCGTCGGTTAACAGGATAAACCACGGACCTCCTAAGTCCGGACTGGTGGTTCGAGTCCACCCGGGGGCGCCATCTCTATCCCCCTTATGCTATAGAAAAACGCTACAGAGGGAACGCCTTGGCTGAGTGCATAAACAGCGCCATGAAGAGGCCCGCCAGTAGCACCGCACCCCAAAACAGCCTGGCAGAACGATTAATGTTCCGTCCACGCTTCACACCATCCCTAACAGACTTCCCCATAGCACAACTCCATTTGACTACTTGATTACCCGGCGATGATCGCAGCTCCAACTCTAGCCGGTTTGAAAACTTACCAATAGCCTATACCCCGCCAAAGGTAAGCTTCAAGACCAGAATAGACGAAACCCGGCTGAAGCCGGGTATCATCCAACGCAGTGGGCTACTGCTTCTGTTTTTGCTTCTGCATATTGTTGCTGCCGTTGGTACCACTGTTATTGCCATCGGTACCCATGTTATTGCCGCCACCCTGCATGTTCATCATTTGCTTCGCCTTGTCCTTACCGTGGTGGCGCCCCATCTTGTGCCACTCATCCTTAAACTTGGCCCAGAAGGACTCTTTTGGCGCGTTGGCACAGGCGGTGATAATCATTGGTGTCACCTTTTCGGTGCCCTCGATATCCAACATATCGCCCTCTTCCTTACCGCGCTTTGAATAAGCCGCAGCCCAATAGACTGCTTTAGGCTTAAACTCATCATCAATGGCCAGGAAATCTGCACAAGTCCAGTCCTTCGCCGGCTTCTTGGGATGAGAATCCGCAAGGGCAGCAGAAGCAGCAAGACTGGCAATTACCAAAGGAAGGATGTACTGCTTGCTTTTCACAATAAGATCTCCAAAGTTTCCAGGGCTATCACCCTGTAAATCAATTGCAGGTAATGTGCTATCCGCTCGCTTCCCAGGAGCTGGCAGGTTGAGACTAGCTATTCATGCCTAAAAACACTGAAAGCAATGGGCAACTGGTAAAGCCCGTCTCTACACCACACCTTTTACAGCGGAAACTCTAGCCAGGACACCTCTTTAAAGACTGTCTGGCCCATTGAAAGAATAGACGCATTTTTCATTTTTTGGCGCGAGATCCAAAAAAATGCTAAGCAGCCGTTGATATCACTTCTTGTGAAGCCAGAAGCTCCAGTTTTAACCCTCCAGCAGAAAGTAAAGTAAGCAAGACCAGTGGAACAGACAAAGTCACCCCACTGATAATGCCAAGAGGGGGCCAATGAAGGCAAACATTAGGAAGTGGAGGCGATAATAACCACAACAAAATACTTGCCTTCTCTACACTGAAGAATAATTAGTCAGCACGAAACTATTCCGTAGCACCATTAACAGCGTTAGCAGCTTCCCAAGTCTGCCTATTACTGCTCTTCCCTAATAAAGAAATACCCATCCAGATAAACCAGCCGATTTGAGTGACACCAAAAATTTCCGTGAGAATATCAGCAGGGTAAACGGTCGCAATTCCAGCGACTCCTACTATCACTCCAAGGTAATTTAATGGGCGGGAGAAAACCCTTGCTTGCAACGCAACCACGCTAATCAGCAAGACCCAAAGCCCACCAACCAACTCATTCCCTCCACCAAGGCTCTCAACCAACAGGTATATAACACCCCAAGCTTCAAAAGCTTTTTCTACATTGACTTCGGAGAGCCCCAAGGCATAAGCAAGCCCAATATTCGCAATCATACCGCTAGCAATCAAAAGACCAACCCAGATTGCCCCAAATAAGGAAGCTAGAGCTGTGATCCTCCTGCCTCTATTCCTGAGCTTTTCATAAAGGCAAACCACCAAACACCCCAAAAAGACAGCAAACACCAGGTACATTAATATATAAACACTACTAAATAGCAGTTGATTTTCTGCCAGAAATGCCATCTTTTCAGTAGGACTTCCACCCGATGGAAAGGCCCAAAAAAATCCAAAAAATAAAAAAGCGGCAATATAGATTAGCCCCATACATATTGATGAAACTCCGGCAACCCTGTCCATACTGTTATCCTTTATTCTTCCACTAAACCAGGAAATTACTTCCCTACCTAAAAGGCTCTCACCCCATAAGAAGCACTTTAATTATGCAACCTATAGACACGTTCTCGACAACACCCCAACTTACCACAAGGTCAAGTAGTCGCAGAACTTATCACCCAAGGCAACGAAGCGCAGTAGTATTGCGGTACAAGTAGATAGTTATGCCAAGATATTTAGAATCACGGTCCCAAGATCTTAAACAACTATAACCAGCACGCTTTTAATTAATCAACCTGGCTCCGAGGCACAGAATACCTAGACATATTAATCAGACGAAAGAATATAAAACAAAAAAAATTCAAAAAGAGAGATTACCGATAAAAGGGTAAGCAATAATTTAGAATAAGCAGAACTCAATCAAAAATTGCCCCTTCAAAAGTCAATATAAATTGCCAAGTGAAGGGACATCTCACTATTTACTTCACTGATCGAGCCCATACTTCCTGGCGATAGCCATGAACTGCCGCCTATATACGCTTCGGGCTGGCTGATATGGAGGTAACCACTCAGTCGGCCCCTTACCACCCTTACGTTGATTGTGGCCATCATCCACCAGCCAAAGATTAGCTGGATCTTCGGCAAATGCCCTACGCTGCTCCCGACTCCAAGTGGAGCCACCATGTTTATGGGCCCAGGAAAGCGGTACTATATGCTCAACATCCAAGTCCGATGCCTTTTCAAAAAACTGCCCTGTATATGGGTCTATCCATAAACCGGACACCACTGTACAACCTTTTTCATTGTTAAAAACTACCGGAGCCAATGAAAGCCTTATCAAAAGCTCTTGGCGAGTATTCTGGCAATCTCCATCCGCATCAGCCCAACCAGGCAACCACTCACTACGATTGTAAGACTGAGGCGCAACCTCATAACATCCGCTTACTGAGAGCAAGGAAATCAATAACAAAGACTTAAGTCGCATAAAACTAAACTGCGGCAAATTACTACTAGGCAGGTATTTTGGTTGCCCCCTGGAGTTGAGTCAATAAAGCATTCAATTATCCAAGATGGAAATGCCAATAGTATTACACCGCACAAAGCGAGGGGAGCTTACTGCTTATGGGTTTCGATCTATTTCCCGCGACAGGAGAGAAGAAGGCATTTCGCAATAAGGAACAAATACTGGATAGTACTTGAGAATTTTATAGAAGCCGCCAGTCGGAGCGGCGTCCCCTTTGAAAACGATAATTACTTATGGTCGACTAGGCAACTTAAGTAACCTCAGTCTGGTAGTAGGAGGGTTTCATAAAGGCACTCATATACTGCAGCAGTATTGACTAAAACAGCCCTCTAACTCTCGTGATTGCTAGCTTTCCGGGGAATCTCTGTCTAAGAAAACTACCCTTTATTACTCATTTTTGCTCTATATAGATCAATAATTTAGGAGCAAATCTTAGACATTTTTTGGGGCGCCCATCCCTGCTGTATATTTATACAAATGCACTCATTTTAACCTACTGAGGGCTTTGCAAAGTATGAAATCTATCGGGATCTAATTAGTACAATCAGATTAAGTTGTCACTTTAGGCAAATCACCCCATTTAGTGTTGTAGGCAGGCGACGTATAAGCCTGCCGCATCTTCCATTTCTTCTGGATACCTTCAGCCCCGAGAAACAGAGTCCCCCGGCCAAACTTGTGGTTGATACTATCAATAGTCTCACTTGGCTTTGCAGATTGATCTGGCGTGACTAGATTCTCCCGACCTAGCCTTTCTCAACAGCTTCACAGTTACCTCCAGGTCATCAATTGAGAATGGAGTTCTGCTCATTCAAACTCTAATTGAAATAATGCAGTTCATACGGCAAAGCGCGCTGCCAGATTGCCTTGAAGTGGATAGTGATTGCTATCACGCAAGTATAAGATTTGTACACTCAATTAATTAGGAAACCTATGAAAAAGCCTACGCTGCTAACCTCACTGCTTATAATGCTGGCATCAATCCCAGCACATTCCGCACATACAATTGGAACCATCAGCTCCTACTATTCAACCACTAATGGAGACGTTGCAATTAAATTGAAAGAGGGGTTTAGCGACGAAGCAGAAGCTGAATGCCCGACAAATAATGGCTACGCAGGCATAAGTAGAGACGATGACCCAATCTTGAAGTCTACATTGCTATCCGCCGCTGTAGCGGAGAAAAAAGTAAGGCTGGCTGTTGCAGGTTGTCAAAACTCCTGGATAAAAATCAACGCAGTCTACGTAAACATCTAATTAAAAAATCTTAGCGCAATGGCAGCCCTCCCCAAATAACTACCACTGCTCTTGGCATAAAACTCCTAAAGCGCTGCTTCCGGTAACAACTCAAGCCATCACCTTAAGCAAGTCCCACCACCAAGTGGTATAGGCAGGCGATGTATAAGCCTGCCGCACCTTTCATTTCTTCTGGATGCCTTCAGCCCCCAGGAAAGGAGTGCCCCGACCAAACTTGCAGTTGATGCTATCACTGGCTTGCATAGTCTCCCTGGCCCTTGCCGATTGACCTGGCGTGAACAACAGATCACCCTACCCTAGCGCGCTCGGGATAATCTCAACGAGCCTCACTCCTGCCTTCATATAGCGGCATCCTGACCGGTAGAAGCCTCCCTCCTTAAAGTAGACGCCATCTTATGCGACCATTCTTTCATATTCATCAGGGCTTTTTAACCTAAATGAACCATGTCTTCTCATAAGCTTATAGTATCTATCATGATACTAAGATAAATTACTTCTCAGGTCCTCAACCGAATCAAAAATAAACCCTTTAAAACTCTCAGTTTTTAATGTCTGAAAAAATGATTCTACATGCACATTATCATCCATAGATCCTGGACGGCTCATGCTCAGTTCAATGCCTAGTTACCTGAGTCGTTTTTGGTATGTATAAGTACCGTACTCAGCCCCCAGTCACTGTGAAATCTTAAATCTGACTCTATATTTCTGTGAGACCTACTGGCCAATTATTTAGTGTTATCAATGATAAAAATGGTATTAAGGATGCCATTAAACAACTACAACCTCTTAAACCTGAAAGAGTACTAATAAAGCCTACAGGAAGACTTGAATTAGAGTTTGTTTGTGCAGCAGACAAAGTGGGATTGCCTATTGTTATTTGCAACCCTTCTCAGATAAGAAGCTTCGCCAAACCCACAGGGCACCTCGCCAAAACGGACAAACTAGACGCGATGGATATCGCACACGTTGGTGAGGCCATGAAGCCAAGGCTGCCGGTACTGAAGCCAGAAAAACTAAGGGAAATCAGTGACTTGCTAACTGTAAGAAGTCAGTGTTTAGAGATGAGCATGATGCAAAAGAACCGGCTTCAGCGGATACCTAAATCAGTACACTAACCTATTCAGACTATTCTAAATATCATTAAGAAAGAACTAGAAAGAATCGACAAACAGCTGGATAAGCTCGTTAACAGTGTTTCTGAGTGGCGGCAAAGACGCGACCTATTGTTGAGCGCCAAAGGAGTCGGGAATGTATTGGCCTATACACTGATAAGCGAACTTCCTGAACTAGGAAAATTGAACCGTAAAGAAATCGCCGCACTCGTAGGAATCGCCCCAATGAATCGTGATAGCGGCAGCATCCAGGGCAAGCGATATATTCGAGGTGGGAGGCATCGCGTACGCACCGTTCTGTTTGTTTCCATCATGTCGGCTATTCAACATCATCCCAAATTAAAGCCGATGTTTAAGCGATTAGTCGACGCAGGTAAACTTAAAAAAGTAGTCCTCATTGCCTGTATGAGAAAGCAACTTACCATCCTGAATACCATGGTGAAAAACAACACCTACTGGGATGAAAATATGGCTTAAAAGCTTGACGAGCAACCATAGTCACTTGTTACGTGTTTGACTGAATAATTTGAAGTTTACCATCAGCTGTACGCTCACACTCAGTGCCAACTGGACACTCTATAAATGGGATAATCTTAGGGTCATAGTTAGCAACAGTATTAGTATCGTATATCGCTATATTATCCGCATCATCCATATATTCTTGGCTTTCTGTGCCGGACATAAAAACCCATCCATTCATTGGATCAGATGGTTCTTCACGATACATATAACCTACTTTCATTCCCTTTTTCATCACAAGACCTGTAGCGTAACAAGCTCCATAGCCAACAGCTATCGGCTTGAGATCTTTCTTGTTGATCTTAAACTCTTCCATTTCTATTTACACATAACGCCGCCGGCAGGGGCAGCTTATCTTGTGCGCTTTTTGCGCAAAAATGGGAGCGCAGCGACCCGGGCAAAACGTGCACAAAGTAAGCTGTCCCACGGAGGGCCGCAGGCCCGGAGTTAATTGCCCGGCCTTGTCATGCGTGCCGCACCCAACCGACACTCAGTACATAGCGGGTACCTGAAACGACCCTTGATACTGAGTGCTCTGAGAGATCAGGACGGAAGTACTTTACTCTCGAATTTTCAAAAATTGGCGAACTGCATAGAAACTCACCACCGGATTTTGCCCTTTTTATAACTACATTCAATCGGTAGTGGCTACCCGAACTAACTTTATCCGTATGTGGCGGAATTTCGGTACCTTCTTTGAATCGCAACAGATAAAAATCAAAAGGCATTGGCCATTTCGAACCGAGCAAGAAAAGCTTTTCATAACCGGTATTTTGCCTACCTTTCTCCCATCTCCACAACTTCAACTTTTAGGCTCTCAACTCTTCAATTACTCAGACGCATAACGCCCCGCACAGGGGCAGGCAAATAAGCGTAGCATTTTGACTGTCCCAGCGACCAACGGGAGCGATTGCTGCGGATTGTTAGGTATCACTGCTTTAAAGGATTTGGACCTGCTGCAATACACTGCCTTGACCCTTTTATTATGTATTGCTGATTCAAAAAGATACAGTGCTCGCCATCCATCGCCACACTATGCCTGCCATCTTTCTCACGATAAAGCACCATAACTGAAACGATATAGCCACCATCTGTTGCATAAGCATGAAACTCATAATCAATAGGTTGGTTTGTGCTGGCTACGTTCTTTACATAATATTCCTGAGCGACATGGAAGGCCAGGATTACTTTATCTGACGGTGTATAGTCTTTATGTGGATACCATTTAGGGCGTCCAAATTCAGTGGCCATTGCTAATGATGAAAATAAAACTATAAAAAGTGCGATTACTCTCATTGGATGCCTAACAGTGCATTCAAAAGCAGTTGCAATATATCACCCACCACTATAACCACAGACTTCTTTCGGCGACGATTTAAAAAAAACTGTAGGAACGTTAGATTACTGATAATTGGCACCAGCGTGCATAAGTGGATATACTGCAGATGCATTATATCCTAGTATTTTCTCTACTTTGCACCTTTTTGGAAACCCCTTAAAAGAAAAAAGTTTAGTACCTTTTTTTCCTGTGGATAGATGGAGGGGCTTTTGATCCCTGATAGTCAATGCAAGCTAAGTGACTTGATTATCCCAATAAACCCCATCCAAAGCCCCCAACATCTGCGTAACCACCCCAGCCAAATCTGTTGATATATCCCCACTAATCACCGGCAGCCGCTACTGCCTTTCACATACAATAGGCCGTCCACTTTATTCAGGACTACTTTTGCGAGGAAAAATTGCCAGTTGCCTGGGTCTGCAACATAGCGCGGGCTGGCCATCTTTACCGACCCAAGCGCCGATCCCTGTAGCGACTATATAGCGGTCGCCATCACTGGCAGAACCCGACGGATCATTCGGTATTGCCAGCACTTTCATCTGTAGCAATGCGTCGATAGTATCCAGGGCTTGGTTTAGGCTGGCGGCTGGGTCCAGCACGCCCTCAGTGGATCCGAGGCGCCCGCGCAGGAAATAGCCCAATTCCCACACGCCGAGGCTGATCTCGCCGGCTTCGTCAAAGCTGACAATTTCATTACCGATAAGCGCCCTATTCTGGCGTTTAACAACTCGGCCAGGGTGCGGTTTTCCAGAGGGCCGCCGCTGTCATATAGCGGCACTTTTATACCGTTGCGGTTATCGGAGATTTCCGGCTTATGCTTGCCCAGCGTGGTTATCAGCTCGCCTAAGACAGCCCAAGACAGCCCACAAGCGGTGGTGCTGGACTCGATATTACTCTGCCTACCGTCAAGAAAAAGTATGTGGCGGACGGTATTGGATTGAATTATCGACAGGTCGCGTTGGCCGTGCAACTTAACTAAATCGACTCTGACGAAGCCGCTTTAGTTAAGCCAATCTTGTCCGGGTAGTTGCACTAGAACAGCTAACAGATAAGGGGTAATTCCATACTAAAGAAGATAAAAACAAGAAGTAGGAAATATTTATGAACATGACGCCTTTACTCACCAGGTAATAATTTTCTAAAAAGCAAACCAAGTCAGTAAAAATACATGATGCAGATACGAGCGAGATAAACACTGAAAAGATAAAAGGCGCCGCTGTGACTCAAAGCAAAGGCAGCAAGTTAAATTCGCAACTGCAATCCATTCAATTGAGCTAACCAAACCCGCGCAACTTTGTCAGTAGAGGAAATGCCAACAGACAAGAAGAGCCACAATAAGGGGGAAACCCATAGAAGCGTTTAAACCGCATGAACATACCAAGTTGTATTTACGCTCACCTTAGATCGAACGATTCACCGGCTATAAGCACAGCAGCATTACCGGGTAGCCAATGAAAAGATATCTCTCCATAGCAGCACTCAATAGGTCCTGGCGCTATCGGTTGGGGCAGCCAGAAAATAAAAGCTTGAATAGAGAATTAACTAGATAGTGCCGCTTTAAATAGTTGAGGCCCATCTGACAAACGAATATCTATACAGTCAGCATAATAATTGCCGAAAAGATAACGGAGAGTTAAGCAGTAAACAGAAATAAAAAAGCCCGGCATAAACCGGGCTTTTAGTAGATGGCGGTGAGGGAGGGATTCGAACCCTCGATGCCTTTCGACATACACACTTTCCAGGCGTGCTCCTTCGACCACTCGGACACCTCACCAAATTGTCACCCTCTGGGAGGGCAATCCGCCTTTCAGCGGGGATCTCTCTTTAGCGAAATCTTCAAGAAAATCAGGAAGATAGCTGCTGTGTCGTCGAGAGAGCGCGCACTTTACCCAAATGTTTCCTGATGTGCAAGTACTATTGTGCATTCCATTGGGAAAAATATGTATCCACCTGTAAATCCGGTGCCTGGCGGGGAGCTTTATCCGGGGTCCCACAGTAAATAAAACCATCTATACGCTCATTTTCCGCAAGGCCGAGCCCCTCAGCAACCACCGGGTTACTGGCCAGGGGGCCAGTACGCCAGTAGGCGCCAACACCCTCTGCGAAGGCAGCGGTGAGCATAGCCTGTACGGCGCCGGCAGTAGACATATGCTGCTCCATGTGAGGTACCTTGGGATGCTCCTGTAGACGGGTGATAGCCACAATGATCAAAGGCGCTCGCAGCGGCATAGCCAATGTACGCTGGCGCTGGGCTTCCACTAGTGGAGCGCCTTCAGCTTGTTCAGCCGCCTGCAGGAATAGCTCCCCCAATCGATTACGCTCCTGGCCCTCTATTAGCAGGAAGCGCCAGGGGCGCAAACAGGCGTGATCCGCCGCGCGAAGGGCGGCGCGAAAGATGTTCTGGCGCTGCTGTTCATTGGGAGCTGGCTCAATAAGCTTTCCCGTTGAGACTCTGTTATGCAAGGCGGTCAGGGCATCCATCGTTTTCTCCAGTTGAAGTCTGAGCGCGGAGTGTACCCTAACCAGCCTACGTAGCGCATACGTGCGCCCCGTATTAAAACCCAGTATAAATATCGGTTTTTTAGCAATCTGGCTTTTGGAGGAGTACACTTCGCCCAGTAAATCGATGCACTGCGAGTAAAAGCCAGGGATATTGAAACCGGTTACGGGCCGCTCGCTATATGTATAATTCCGCTAAACGGACAAAAAGATAACCACAGATGCAGGACAAGCTTGAGGGGAACACAGAGCGGGGCATTAGCCCCCATTACTCTACCTATTTCCGCACCTTAATTTGTTTTGCGGCTACGGGCACCCTGGCAAATACTGTCGATTGGTCTTCTCCATGGCAACTGGACAAGCTGATTACAATTGGCATAGCAGTATTACTACTCGCTTACTGCGGCTTTGCCCAATTCCTGCTTTATAAGTCCCGCGATAAAAAAGCCTATAAAACCCGGCGCTGTCTATCCTTTATCGATACCATATTTGTTGGTATCACTATCGCATTAGCCAATTTCAGCATGTTGCCATCATTGCTGTTTGTCACTGTGGTGCAGCTCAATGCCCTGACTCAGGGCGGTGGCAGAAAGTGGTTTGAACACAACACAGGCCTTCTCGTCGGTGTTGTAGTTGGCTACCTGATACACAGACCGGCACTGTTGATTAATGCCGACCTCACTATTAGCACCGTGAGTTTAATAGGCATCCTCGCCTATTTATGTGCCTATGCATTTTTTACCCACCGACAAATCAGCCAGCTCAAGGAGGCCAATCATGCCCTCACCACCGAGCAACGTGTAAGTAAGGTACGCTCCTATAAACTCTCCAAATATCTGCCGCAGCGCCTATGGCGTTCTATTACTACTGGTGATGAAGAGGCCCTGACTACACAGCGTAAGCTGTTGACAGTTTTCTTTTCAGACATCAAGGATTTCAGCCAGCTTACCGAGGAGCTGGAGGCTGAAACCTTTACTCTATTGCTCAATAACTACCTTTCAGAAATGGCACGTATCGCCGGCCAATACGGCGGCACCATCGATAAATTTATCGGTGATGCGGTTATGGTGGTATTTGGGGATGATGAAAGCAAGGGCCCCAAATCTGATGCTCTGCGCTGTGTCGCTATGGCCTTGGCCATGCGCAAGCGGGTTCGTGAGATGAAGCAGGAGTGGTACAACAAGGGGATCTCCCGCCCCTTGCAAGTGCGAATGGGAATTAATACAGGTTACTGTACTGTTGGAATCTTTGGCACAGCCAACTACCAGTCCTATACCGTAATGGGCACCCATGTGAACTTGGCTTCACGCCTTGAGGGTGCGGCCCAGCCAGGGGAAATCCTGATCAGCCATGAGACCTGGGCAATGATCAAGCACACGGTTATGTGCCGTGATAAAGGCCATATCACTGTTAAAGGCATCAGCACCCCGGTTAAGGTTTACCAGGTGACAGACCTGCGTAAAAACCTCGGTGGTCAACAAAGCTACCTGGAAGAACACGCCCCGGGTTTCTCTATGCACCTGGATCTGGATAAGATACGTAATTATGACAAGGGCAAGGTGCTGCAATCCCTGGAGAAAGCCACCTCAAGCCTCAAAAGCAAGGTCATTATCTAGCTCGCCCGGTTTCTGCCAATTAGCTTTACATAGTGGTATGCATACGCACAGCCAGGTTCCCCATAATCCATGCAGTACCTACCACAATGATCAGCAGAATCAGGGTTGAAAAAAGGACCAAGGCCAGGTTGTCCCGTCCTTCTTTTTGTGTTGTAACATTCAAGAAGCACTTAAGTTGCACTGCCAGTTGAGCTACCCCAAGCAAACCAACCAAAATAAGTACGCTTTTATTTTCCCGCCCCACTGCCAAAACTGCCCAGAATGCCGCAATGGTAAGCACTACCGACAGAACATAACCGGTTAGGTAGGTACGTAAATGGGCCGCGTAACCGGATTTATTAGCCATATACCCATCCGCCAAAATAGACAACCGAGAAAATCCCGATCCAGATCAAGTCCAGAAAGTGCCAGAAAAGGGCCAGGCGCAGGAAGCGCAACTTGATAATATCCAGCATACCCACTTTGCATATCTGCACAATCAACACCAGCATCCATAAACAGCCGAAGCTGACATGTAAGCCGTGTAAGGGCACCAGGCCAAAGAAAGCTGATAAATAGCCACTGCGCTGGGGCACACCACCCCGTGCCGCCATTTGCGAGAAATCGTAGAGCTCCAATGTCAGGAAGCCCAACCCCAAAATTAGGGTTACCACCACCCAGAACAGAAAGCTCGCCTGGCTGCGTTGGTGCTTCATGGTGACAGTTGCAATGCCCACGGTAAGGCTACTGGTAAGCAGCAACATGGTTTGCGCGAATAAACTGCCAAAATCGAATAATTCCCTTGGTCCAGGACCACCTGCGGTAGCCCCAATCATGGTGATATAGATGGCGAAGACCACCCCAAAGAAAATGAGGTCGCTCATCATAAAAACCCAGAACCCAAAGATCACCATATCCGGGTCTTTGTGAATCGCCCCAGGCACCTGGCCTGGGTTTACACTGGGGTTACTGGTCGAAGGGGTTCCGTTCATTTGTCAGCCTAGTGCTCCAACTTGGCGTACCCAACATTGGCAGGGGTATTTTCCAAATCCCTGCCAACCGCCCTGCTCTTCTTCACCTGCTCCAGCCACTTTTCCGTGTCTTCCCGCACCTGGCTTGCTGGGATTACCCGCTCACTGTCCCAACGGAAAGTGGAGGCTATTACTGCAACAATAATGGCCACAGCGGATATCAGTGCCAGCCACCAGATATACCAAACCAGCGCAAACATGAGGATGCCGCTCAACACACAGAGGATAAAACCCAGCGGATTATTTTTTGGCACTTCGATATCACGGTAGACTTTTGGCGCCAGATAAGCGCGCCCCTGTTCCTTGGCCTCGGTAAACTCGTCCCGATCAGTGACCCTCGGCAGTTCGGCAAAGTTGTAAGAAGGCGCTGGAGCAGGAATTGACCACTCCAGAGACCGGCCATCCCACGGGTCCCCCACTGGAACACGGTTTTTATCCCTGTCTCTCAGGCTGACCACCAATTGCACCACCAAGCTGATTAATGCGCACAAAACCACCATGGCTCCAACAAATGCAACCAGCATGTAGGGTTTGAAAGTTAGGTCCATATAACTGAAGGAACGCCTTGGCATTCCCAACAGGCCAGCACCATATAGTGGGAAAAACGTCAGCATAAAACCGAGAACCCAAAGGAATGCCGACCAGCGCCCAAGCTTGTCATTGAGACGAAAACCAAAAGCCTTGGGGAACCAATAGTTGTATCCGGCGAGCAACCCAAACAGCACGCCCGGAATTAAAACATTGTGGAAGTGCGCCACCAGGAACAAGGTATTGTGTACCTGGAAATCCACGGTGGGATTAGCCAGGATCACACCGGATAGACCACCAATTACAAATAAAATCAAAAACCCGATGGAGTAAATCATCGGCGTGGTAAAACGGATTCGTCCCCGGTACATGGTCGCCATCCAATCGTAGACCTTCACTCCGGTAGGAACTGCAATCAACATGGTGGCAATACCAAACACAATATTAATTGTGGGGCTCTGACCCATGGTAAAGAAGTGATGCAGCCATACAGTAAAGCTCAACACACCAATACTCATAGTGGCGATCACCAGAGACTTGTAGCCATACAAGCGCTTTGCAGAAAAGGTAGAGAAAACTTCGGAAAATATGCCGTAGGCCGGTAGCACTAACAAATAAACTTCCGGGTGCCCGAACAGCCAAAACAGATTGGCATAGTTCATCATATTTCCACCGAGATCATTGGTGAAAAAGTGGAAATCCAGGTATCTATCGAAACCCAGCATCAACGCGGCCACACTTAAGGGTGGCATGGCAAATATCATCAAAATAGAGGAGCAAAGTACCGTCCAGCAAAACATCGGCATACGGAAGAATTTCATTCCAGCAGCGCGACATTTGATGATTGTAACGGTGAAATTAATACCCGTGAGGGTGGTACCGGCACCCGAGAACACAATGGCCCATATCCAATAATCGGGCCCGACACCTGGATTAAAATCCCCTCCGGTATAAGGTGGATAAGCAGACCAACCGCCAGTGGAAAATTCCCCTACCACCAGGGAAACCATTAATAAAATTCCAGATGCAACCGTAACTGCCAGGCTGATTTGATTGAGAACAGGGAAAGCAACATCCCGTGCACCAATCTGTAATGGCATCGCATAGTTAACCAACCCAACCACAAAAGGTACGGCAACAAAAAATATCATGATGGTGCCGTGGGTACTGAATAGCTGGGCAAAGTGATCGGCGTAGAGAAAACCATCTGGCGCGGCAGCCTGCTGCGCCCGCATTACCATTCCTTCCAGCAGCCCCCTGGTCATCATTACCAGTGCAAACACTATGTACATGATGCCAATTCTTTTGTGATCAGTACTGGTAAGCCATTCGGACCAGAGGGTGCCCCATACCCGGAACCAGGTCAGCAAGCCGAGAATTGCGACAGTGGCAATAATCACGATACTGCCGGCGGTACTGGCGACAAATTCGCTCACCGAGGGATCGGTGATTAATTTACTGAAAACAAGGGAGTCCCAGTTTAGTTTGCCCAACCAACCGTATTCATTCATGGTTGCGCGCCCTCCACTTCCTTATCCCGTCCAAATTTCTCGGTGCCGGGCTGCTCCTCAATACTGAGGGGTTTACCGGAGTGGTAGCGCATCACTATATCCTGGAAGAGACTGGCATCTGGGAGAGTGAAATAAATGGCTTGGGCAGGCATTTGCGCCGTGGCCAGTTCTTTGTGCGCCTCCTCACGGGTGGTACGTGTCGCCAGGCGATTGTAAGTATCCTCATTCAACGGGATACCTGAGGCGCGAACTTGTGCTACCCAAGCCTGAAAATCCTCATCATTCTTAATTAACACATCAAATTTTTGGTCAGTAAAACCTTTCCCGGTAAATTGGGTGTTTTCCCCCTGGGTTTTCCCAAGCTTGGTGGCAATAAAATTCAACTTGGTCGTCATTCCTGGCATGACATAAATTTGTCCCGCCAACGCTGCAATGAGAAAAGACTGCATCACCGTATCACTGGTGAGAGTCATAGATACCGGTGTGTGTACCGGGACAACTAACTCCCCCACCGTGGCAATTTCCAGCTGGGGATAAATAAACAGCCACTTCCAATCGAGCCCCACCACTTCCACCTTAACAGGCGGTACCACTCCTTGAATTTCCTCGTAAGGATCCAGGCTAATCGTGGCACGCCAAAGCATGACCGAGAGCACCAGAATAACCAGGAAAGGCACGCCCCACATCACGACTTCCAGCGGGCCATAGACCTCCCATTTGGGCGTATAAATACCGGTACCTTTTTTGCGTCGGTATTTAAATAAAATAATTGGCACCAAAATAAAAACGGGCAACACAGCCACCATAGTGAGGGCTGTAGCCCAGAAGAAATGGGTTTTCTGCTCATGTGCCACTGGACCCAATGGCATCAGGAAGCTTTCGGATGCAAAGGTGGGATTGGCATTCAGTAAAAACAAAATAATTACGGGCAGAGCCAATACTGGCCGGGGAAAAAAGTGAGAAAACCACCTAAAAAACTGTATAAAGTTCTGAGAAAACCCCATTGGCGTGTCAACTTTCCAATCCATTGTAAAGCCTACCGACGAAAGGACTCGCTGGCACCCATTTCAGGCTACCGGTTACACTAAAACAGTCGCGACACCCTACGATTTAAAGCCAAGTACTCCCTGTACTCACCGGGCACTATTATGCGACTTGTCTCACCAGAATAGCTGATTAAAATATTCTTTAACCTCGTGTACTCTCCTGCTGGGCTAAGTTTCTGGCGGACGATTACATTTAATCGGCGATTGAAGAGTTATCACCCTAGAAAACACCATCCTTCATCATTTCCTGAAGAACCGTCTCCACATACTCCAGAGCATCCCCCTCCCGTGGCCGACGAATTTCTCCGTCAATGTAATTCACCAGAAAGGTTTCAGTTTTCAATGACCAATACAGCTCCTCACTCGGGCCCTCATAGAGCCGGGTTTCCACTATGGCAACCTGGGAGTTAGAGATATTCCGGTTCAAATGTTTGAACTCACTTAGCTGTGTTACTAACAGCGTATCGAATTGATAAGCTGCCAGCACTTCGGCGACCTCTTCCATGGATGGGACCTCGTGCCCCGTTGCAAAATCACTCCAGGAGTAGGCCTGTATCTCGTAGCGGCTCAATTCATCAATCCAAACATCTTCAACATGAATTCCAACGATTGGACGAGGTACCGTTGTGTAGGTCAATACCAAAGTTTTCCCCAGAGGGCGTGCACTTATATATGGAGAATGCCAGCTATGAATAACTATGGTTCTCGCAGAATGGCAGCTGTACACACACAGGAAGGCCAGAAGTAAAACTCCTCTAATAACCACTGGCCATCCCCTTAAAAAGAAATTCGGCTAGTGAATTGGGTACGCCAAACCGAACCGTAGGCGCCATCCTTATCCTCCCGAGTACCGTAGAGAGCCTCCACACCAAATAACCATTGCGGTGTCGGAGTCCATGTCAGGTTAATACTGCTGTATTGAGTTTCCCGGAATGCAAAGCCAGGCTGAAAGTCGAAATTATCCTGCTGTACCAATCCGTAGGTAGCGACGGTATACAGGCATGGGCTCCACCAATGTTGGTAGCCGATGTACCAGGCAAGTGTTGGAATCGCCTCCAGCCGGTTTTCATAAAAATCATAAGAGGCATCTGCAGGAAAATCGTTCAGGAGCCCCCCATATCCCGCCCCAAAGCTTAAGGAGTATGTAATGAAATCCGGAGCTAAGCGCCCAGGCATATCTATAACACCGCTCAAATTCACTCCCCACCCGGTATCTGAAACAGCGGATTGTGGTTCCCCACTGCCACGTAAATCCCGCACTATAAAACTGCCTTGAAAATTAAAACGGTCCGTCTGGGAGATAACAGCGACTACCGCATCAGGCCAACGAGAAACTTCTACAGCGCCCTCAAACACTCGCTCATCGGGCGCCTCCAAAGCAACTTCCAGAGTAAGTGTTGGGTGATATTTGCGATGCCAACGCACAATAGGATGCCGCAGGGACAGCATTGAATTTGGCCCCTCATAATCCAGGGTGTTTGGCCAGGCATTAAGATTAGTGAATGTGGACCAGTCCTGGCCGATCAGTAAATCACCACCAAGTAGGATATCGCTGACCTGACCATAAGCCTTACGCAACTGTAAAATTGGCTCGGCAATAGTGGTATCCCTGAGGAAATCCATTGTCGTTTCAGTCTTGATCTGCCTCCCCCCCCAGGGCATCTTGGTCTCGAGTTCTAACCTCGAAACCTGCACACTGACATTGGTCTGCCCATCTTCCCCTTCGGCTGCGGTTCTGTCACTGGTGACAATAGCGCTGGTAGTAAATTCAGCCGGACTCACAATTGCACCAGTGTCGTAGTTGGCATCCAGCTCCGCGAAGCCGCCTATCTTGATCCGTAGCTCAGTCCCAGTTACCTGAATTGAGCCTGGCCAGTCTGTTGGTGCTTCGGCGATCGCCGCTTCCAATTCAGAGGGTGAAATTTCGGGAGGATGGTTTTTTATGCGAGGAGGGGGTGAAGGGTCTTGGGGGATTGCGCGCCGCAGCTCCTCCACCTGCTGGCGCAGGGCATCAAGAGCCGCTTTTTGCCGCTGGATTTGTGCCTCCTGCTCTTCCAGCTGGCGCTGCTGATCCTCGATAACACGCAGTAACTGATCCGCCTCAACATATACCTGCGCAATCGAAGACTGGGCAAAAAGAGCCTGTATGGCAAACACAATCACAGCAGGAAGCGCAGGGGATTGTGTATTGATTTCCATATCTAAGGCTTGACTCCATCTCCCTCGGGCCCGGCCTGCTCAAATTAAAAGTGCTATTTCAGCAGCTGATGCATATTTCCCACAGTTTTATTCAAGAAAGCGTAGTTCAAGACTCTGAAATACTGGTATTGATCCTGTACCAGCCTTTACAAAGCTGGCCAATTGATGGAAATAAAAAGGAGAAAAGCGCCTTTAGCTGGCCCAGCTAGTGCCAGGCCTATAAGAGCTAGAGAAATTACTATTGGCGGGCGAAACGCGGTGGCAGCGGTTTCTCAATACGTGTGGAACGCAATGGGTTAATATCCAGGCCACCACGACGTGTATAGCGGGCACATACCGTCAGCTCAGAAAATTCCGCCAACTGCTGCAGATCGCAGAATATCCGCTCTACGCAGTGCTCATGGAAATCCTGGTGCTCACGGAAAGAAACAATGTAGGCCAGCAGCGCCTCTCTTTTCAGCGCCGGCCCCTTGTACTCCACCATAACCGTGGCCCAGTCCGGCTGGCCAGTAACCGGGCAGTTACTACGCAACAGGTGGCTGTAGAGGGTTTCACTGACATCTTCCCCACTTCCTTCCAAAGCGAGTAGCGATTGGGCCGGCTGGTATTGCTCCACGGCAATATCCAGGTCATCCAGGCAAAAACCCTGCGGTCTTTCTACCGCCAGGGCAGCATCTTCCACATCCAGGAGATTCACCTCAACCGCAGCTCCAACAGCTTCGCCCAGGTCCTTTGCCAGGGTATCTTGAACCAATCGCCAAGACTCAAATTTACTCTGATTAAAGGAGTTGAGGTACAGCTTGAACGACTTGGACTCAACCATACAGGGGCTTTCCGCAGGGAAGCTAAATCGCGCTACTGCAACCTGCGGCTTACCCTTCGGGTTCAGCCAGGAGAGCTCAAAGCCCCACCATTCATCCTCACCAAAAAATGGCAGGGCCCCCGCGGACAGGCCCAGCTGCGCGCGGGAGATGGAACGCTGAATTGGGTGCAGCAACTGCGGGTTATAAGTGGATTCGTAAGTGGTTTCCCGACCCAGCGGGAGGTTCTGCCAATCTTCTCTGCTCATAATCAACCTCAATGCCTCAATCGCTTGCCGTGACTCATCAGGTAGAGCCCCCAACTGGCGAGAAGTGCAATAAATACCAAAACCCCAATAAAAGCCCAAGCCACGTTGATATCTGAAACTCCCAGTATCCCATAGCGGAAAGAATTCACCATATAGAGAATCGGGTTGAGCTTTGACAGCCCTTGCCAAAAGGGCGAAAGCAATTCGATAGAGTAGAAAACACCCCCCAAGTATGTGAGCGGGGTCAATACAAAGGTGGGGATAATAGAAATAGCATCAAAGCTATTGGCGTAGATAGCATTAATAAACCCGGCCAAAGAGAAAAGTACTGCGGTCAGGAAAACGATAGCTATGGTAACGCCAACATGCTCAACACTGAGCGATGTAAAAAACATCGCCACCAGGGTGACAATCAAGCCGACAATCAAGCCCCTCGCCACGCCGCCAAGTACATATCCAGCCATTACCGCCCAATTGGGAGTGGGTGATACCAAAAGCTCCTCAATACTGCGCTGAAATTTGGCACTATAAAAAGAGGACACAACATTGGCATAAGAATTGGTAATTACCGACATCATTATCAGACCCGGCACCACAAATTCCATATAGGGATAACCCCCCATATCTCCGATTCGGCTCCCAATGAGAGAACCAAAAATCACAAAATACAATGACATGGTGATTACTGGCGGCACCAGTGTCTGCGGCCATATACGCATAAAGCGACGCACTTCCCGCCGGAAAATTGTGCTGAAGGAGATCCAGGTTAATCTGCTGCTCACTCGTCCACACCCTCCATTTTTTCCTCGGACAACATGGAAATAAACAGCTCCTCGAGGCGGTTGGCACGATTACGCATACTGGTCACAGTAACGCCTTGGGCTTTAAGCTCAATGAAAACCTCTGTCAGCGACTGCCCCTTCTCGACAGTGATTTCCAGGGAGTGGCTATCCAACAGATGACATTCAAACCCTGAAAGCCCCGGCGCCTTTTCCAGATATTCACTGCAGTCGAGAATAAATGTCTCACGATTGAGGGTCTTCAATAAGGACTTGATTGAGGTGTTCTCAACAATCGTACCTTTGTCGATGATTGCAATGTTGCGACACAGGCTTTCTGCCTCCTCCAGATAGTGGGTAGTGAGGATAATAGTGGTGCCCTGCGCATTAATCTGCTCCAGGAAAGCCCACATGGAACGGCGCAGCTCGATATCCACCCCTGCGGTGGGCTCATCGAGAATCAATAATTTGGGTTCGTGGATCAGGGCCCGCGCGATCATCAGGCGGCGCTTCATACCGCCGGACAGCATACGAGCCTGGGTAGCCCGCTTATCCCAAAGTCCGAGTTGCTTGAGGTACTTTTCAGTGCGCTCTTCCGCCAACTTGCGCGGCATCCCATAAAAGCCGCCCTGGGTGGCCACGATATCGAATACTTTCTCGAACTGGCTGAAATTAAATTCCTGCGGTACCACGCCCAATAGACGCTTGGCGGCTGGAAAATCACTATCGATATCAACCCCAAAAATAGAGATGCTCCCGGCGCTCTTGCGCACCAGGGAACAAATAATGCCTATGGTGGTGGACTTCCCCGCACCGTTGGGGCCCAGCAAGGCAAAGAAATCCCCTGGCTGCACCTCAAAGCTGATGCCCTTCAGGGCCTGGAAGCCACCTTCATAGGTCTTTTGCAGATTCTGGATAGATAGCGCGGCGGTCATCTCTCACTCCCGTTACTGGAGGCGCCATTCAACGCGCTTGCCCAAAGGAATTCAACCGGTGGAATACTGGGATTTGACAGTGTGGCCCAGCCTGGCAATTGCCGAAAGTCCAGGCGCGCGCTTACAGTCCCAAAAGCTCTGGCACAAGCGATAAATTAAGAAGCAATATATCGGAAAATTAAAAAGCCGCTCGATTGAGCGGCTTTTTATTTGGAGCGGGAAACCGGGTTCGAACCGGCGACCTCAACCTTGGCAAGGTTGCGCTCTACCAACTGAGCTATTCCCGCGCTTTGGGTTGGCCCGGCAGCAGTGCTGCCGGGCCTTATTGGCATCCCCAAGGGGAGTCGAACCCCTGTTACCGCCGTGAAAGGGCGGTGTCCTAGGCCTCTAGACGATGGGGACAGAAACTTGCACTACAACCTGTCGGTCCCGTGCTGCCATGCTGTCCATGGCATTGCCACTGGTATTCCAGTGGCTTCACTCTCCAGATATGACCTGAACATCACCCTGTAAAGCAAAACTTGGAGCGGGAAACCGGGTTCGAACCGGCGACCTCAACCTTGGCAAGGTTGCGCTCTACCAACTGAGCTATTCCCGCAATTTGACCCGGCAGCATTGCTGCCAGGTCGTATTGGCATCCCCAAGGGGAGTCGAACCCCTGTTACCGCCGTGAAAGGGCGGTGTCCTAGGCCTCTAGACGATGGGGACAGAAACTTGCACTGCAGCCTTTCGGCCCTGTGCTGCCATGCTGTCCATGGCAGTGGCCACGGATTTCTCTGTGGCGATACTTCCCGAGCGGACTAGAGATCTACTCGTGAAGCGTGAAACTTGGAGCGGGAAACCGGGTTCGAACCGGCGACCTCAACCTTGGCAAGGTTGCGCTCTACCAACTGAGCTATTCCCGCGTGGCATCCCCAAGGGGAGTCGAACCCCTGTTACCGCCGTGAAAGGGCGGTGTCCTAGGCCTCTAGACGATGGGGACCCAGAATCACCTCTGTCGTCATCGCTGCGTTTTAAAGTGTAGCTCTGCGTCAGAAGTGGGGCGCATTCTATGTACCGTTCAGGGTGCTGTCAACACCCGAGTTAAAATTTTTTTCTTTTATTGTCAGGCACTTACCTAACCCGGTGGATTCGAGGGAACAGATTTCCGGCCCTGGGAGACGGCACTGTTCGCCGCACTGACTGCATGCAGGCGCAACTCCTCCAGAAATTCTCGGATACGCTTTCCATTGGCACCAAGGTCACTCACCCCAACCCGTGAGCTGGACCGGACATCCACTCGTGAGCTACCGTCACTTTCTGCCCTGACTCGCACAACAATATCATCCGTGAATCCCAGCAACAGAGTTCGATCCACGGCTTCGAGGTGGCCATTACTGGGCTCGTAGGAAACAATTTCCCAGCCGAGCTCCTTAGCCACCTCAGCGGCCAGTTCAGTAGTGCGCTCGACCGGCAGGTGCACATGCAATGGGTAGATATCGCCATAAACATCGGCCTCCCGCTGCAACCTTGCCACCTCTTCCCCTCCGTATTCCGCACTGTTCTCCCCCGGCTTACGCAGGCCCGGCACCACACGATACTGGGGTGGGTTACGGGTATCAGTGGTGATATCGTGAATTCTCGGCACAGTAAAGTTGTCCTTGCCCACCGTGATCAGCGGAATTGCCACCGGCAGTAGGCCGAGCAATACTGCCCACAACGCATTACTACGGGTCACGGCGCTGTTACTACGTACCCCCCAGACAAAGATCAACAGGCTGACCAAGGCGATCGCCAGGGCCGCAGCACCGGCGTAGGTGAACACCTTGAAAGCCATACTGAAATGCAGCAGCCCAAATCTCAGCGCGAGTCCGGCCAGAACAATCGCACTGAGCAGCACCCATTGGGCCCACAACAGCCAGCGACTCCAGTGTTTTTCAATCACTCTTCTTCCCCTTCCTCGCCGCTGCTTTTATCCAGTTTTACCGATAAGGAATTAATACAGTAACGCAACCCGGTTTCTGTAGGGCCATCATCAAATATATGCCCGAGATGACTGTCACACTTGCTGCAAAGCACCTCCACTCGCTGCATACCGAAACTGTTATCAGGGAGCTCTCGCACTATCCCCTCGGCAAACTCTGCATCAAAGCTGGGCCAGCCGCAGTGACTCTCAAATTTCGCTCCGGAATCAAACAGAACTTCGCCACAACACTTGCAACGATAAACGCCTTCGTCAAAAACATCCCAATATTCGCCGGTATATGGTGGCTCTGTCCCCCCCTTGCGACATACCTCAAACTCCTCATCTGTCAGCTTATCGCGCCAGTAGTTATCGTCTTTTGGTTTTGACATACTCTCTTGTTCCATTTTTACCAGTTCCCGCAGGAGCGGCACTCGCCGCCAGTGAACTTCCCGGCTTTCGCGCAGCTCGCACGCGGCCCAGGACCGCTCCTGCCAAGCTACAGGGCTGCCGAACCACCATGAAGGACATCCATAAATCTGAAAAACTGCACGGCGTCTGCTATGAGATCCGCGGCCCTGTCATGGAGCAGGCCTACCGGATGGAAGAAGAAGGCCACCGAATCCTGAAGTTGAATATCGGCAACCCCGCCCCTTTCGGTTTCGACGCTCCTGATGAGATTATCCAGGATGTTATCCATAATCTCTCCCAAGCCCAGGGCTATGTCGAATCAAAGGGCCTTTTCGCTGCGCGTAAAGCCATTATGCAGGAGTGCCAGACCCTGGGTATCCAGGGCGTTGATATTGACGACATTTACCTGGGCAACGGTGTTTCAGAGCTAATTTCCATGGCTACCCAGGCACTGCTCAATAACGGTGATGAGCTGTTACTGCCCATGCCCAATTATCCTCTTTGGATGGCGGCCACCAACCTCACCGGTGCCACACCAGTACTCTACCGCTGCGATGAGGAATCAGGTTGGTTGCCGGATATCGAGGATATTAAATCAAAGATTACCTCTCGTACCCGCGGCATTGTCGTAATTAATCCCAACAACCCTACTGGCGCCATTTACCCAAAGGAGCTACTGGAGGATATCGTTGAAGTGGCACGCAGCCACAACCTGGTCGTTTTCGCCGATGAAATTTACAGCAAAATTCTTTACGACGATGCCGAGTTCACCCCAATGGCCAAATTGGCTCCAGATGTGCTCTGCCTGAGTTTCAACGGTCTTTCCAAGTCTTATCGCTTAGCCGGTTTTCGATCAGGCTGGATGATAGTGAGCGGCGCGAAACATCGCGCTAAAGGGTTTATTGAAGGCATGGATATACTTGCCTCCATGCGATTATGTGGCAATGTACCGGCAATGTTTGCTGTACAAACAGCCCTTGGTGGCTACCAGAGTATCAACGATCTCGTGCTACCCGGTGGACGCTTGCGCCAGCAGAGGGACTTGGGCCATCAGATGCTAAATGACATTCCGGGAGTAAGTTGCGTTAAACCCAGCGGCGCCATCTATTTATTTCCCAAGTTGAACCTCGATCACCACAAGATCGAAAATGATGAGCAGCTGGTGCTGGAGTTCTTACGCCAGGAGAAAATCCTGCTGATACAGGGCAGCGCTTTCCACTGGGATGCACCGGATCATTTACGCATCGTATTCCTGCCAAGGGCAGATGACCTATCCCACGCGATGACCCGCCTGGGCTACTTTCTGGAGCGATATTCCCGCTGATGTTGGACGATTTACATATTCACGATTTCTACCGGGATGCCGGCAGGATTTTGCTGGCACTGTTCGGCCAGTTTCCCCTACCCACAACAATTTATGTTGAGGACATCGCCGGGCCCGATAGCCCTGATGAATTCGGGTTACATTCGCCACGTCATTTGGCCTGCCTGGGAGCAATCAGCTGGCTAAAGCAAAGTGGCTATATTACTTTCTCCCAGCTGGTTCGCCAGGAAGCTGCAGAAGAAACTGTACTGACCCACCGCGGGTTTCTATTGCTGATTAATGCAGATGCAGAGTCAGGACAGAGCAACGCGCAGCTTCTCAATAGCGCAGTACGCGATGCATCATCTACAAAATTACAGACCCTAATGGAACGCCTGATGCGGGAATTTGCTGCTATTTAACAACCTGCCCAAAAGGATCTATTGCTCTTCAACTAGAGTTTATGACACCTTTCCATAAACCCTTTTCGGCCGGTCATGCACTCACATACACAACTTACGACTGGAGAATTTCTGTTCCGCTCGGCAAGCGGCCAAAAAATTTCAACAGCCCGCTCAAATACCCTAAAAAGATAGCGCCGCTATTCCTGGCGGCGGTATTTTACATGCAACATTTTTAATGCCGCATCCGGGTCCCGATCGGGAAAATCCGGACTCTGCGCTAAGCGGGTCACAATTTCGTACCCTCTGTCAGCGCCGAGGATCAGCTCGCGGAAATGCGCCTCACTATGACGGGGGGAATTGATGACCATCAGCAAATCCGCCTCATCTGCAAGGCAGGCCGGCAATTGTCGTACGAGCTTTTCGTAATTGTGACTCACATCAAAACGGCCTTTCTGGCGTGTGGGCGGATCTACGATGCCCAACTGGAAAGGGCCTCGGCGGTCAAAACGCTTGAATTGACGCAGCGCGTCAAATTGCAGGAATTGAATGCCGTTCAGGGACAAACCGTTCACTTCGTGGTTTTCGCGCCCGCGATTTAACACACCGCGATTCACATCCACATTGACGATTTTAATATCCCCTGCTGCACGAGCCACAGCAGAAAAGGCACAGGTAAAGGCAAACAGGTTCAGCATTTTCACAGCCCCCTGTTCCGCCCGGGCACGAACCTGTTCTTCCAACCAAGTGCGCCCTGGTTCTATATCCAGGAAAAAACCAACGTTCTGTCGCTCAAAGGTCAGGGGAAACTTCAGTTCACCACGCTTTGCCATCGGAGCTGCCACAGGCTCACCACACTGCCACTCTATCGGAGCGCCAGTCTGGTAGCGGCGCTGAGTAGCAATACCACGGTAATCGTGCGGCTCTGCCAGTTGCCAGAGCGTTTCGCACAACTCCGCTTCTCCTTCATACTCTTCGAAAAAAGTCACCAGCAGCGCTGGAAAAAAACTGTCGACACAAACCTGCTCCAACCCCTCATAGCAACGGCCACGGCCGTGGAACAGACGACGACTGTCTCTGCCACCCTGCGCTATTTTGGACTCAACCAGCTCCAGTAGCTGCTGCCAATTGGTAGACACTCAAACTTCTCCGTTACTCAATGGGTATAAAATCGCATCCCGGTAGCCGGTAACTACCCGGATAAAGCCACTCCAATCCCGATCTAATTCCGGCTCACCGCTGTCCACCAACAGGGGGCGGCCTCCAAGTTCAGTTATTTTGGTTTTAGTAGCGACAACCATTAAGTTATCACGCCCGACTTCCCGTAGAACTCTTGCGGAAAACTGCTGGTTGCCACGGCCAATCAAGTGCCCCTGGCCACCAATAGCAGTGAGCAAGATTTTTATTGGGCCCTGGTGCGCAGCGATCGCCGCCTCGATCTGTGGTGCACCCACATCCGCCTGTTGTAAGGCACCGTCGATCAGCAGATCCACCCCCAACAAAGTACCTTTACAGCCCAGCTCATTCATTATCGCCAGGGTTGTTGAGCCGGGGCCAACAATGTACAGGGTACCGGGGTCCAACTCTTCAACAATCTCAGCGGCAATGTCTGCCACAGCCAGTTCTTCCACCTCACGCCCGGCATTTTTTACTGCCTGTAAAAAATGCCCCTCCTGGGGCACCAACAGTTCGCCGTAATAACGGGTGCTCACTCTACCCTGGCGAAAAGATTGTTCGTCGATATCCCGCACTTCGCGCTCACACAAATCCACCAACTGACCGGACATGAGGCGCCGTAAAACCTCGCCGCCAGCTTTGGGGGAAATAGCAAAACATGCGGAATGCATCTTGACTCCGGCAGGAATACCCAGCACAGGGAAATGCTCCCCAAGGGCATTAACCATATTGCGTGCAGTGCCATCTCCACCGATAAAAACAATTAGGTCAGCACCGGCATCGCGAATCGCTTTAGCTGCTTTTTCCGTGTCTGCGGGAGTGGATGGGCTGCTATCGGCAGCCCCCACCTCATTGACAGAGAAACCGAGCGCGCGAGCGGTATCTGTACCCATATCACCGGCAAAACACAGAAGCTCCAATTGCTCGCGAAAAGGGGCTAATGCCTCCAGGGCGATTGCGGCGCGCTTGTGGGATTGAGGCTCGATCCCTGCAGCCAGCGCCTGTGCCACCGCCTCAGCCCCATCACTGCCCTTAAGCCCCGCCGGGCCACCGACACCCGCCCAGGGGTTGATAATCAGCCCCAGTTTTTTTACTTGCTTGTCTAATTGCACTTAAGCCCCAACACCGCTAACTGCTCTTTATCACTTTCACTCAGGTTTTGCGCCGACGTACTGTAATGAGAAAATTCCAGGCGCTCGGGGTATTCTCGGCGCAAACGGTCGAAGGCTTTAGACATCGGCTCAGGGCCTTCCGCCGCTTCACGCAGACGGCAATCATCATTGCGGGGATCATACATTTGCAACAGCAGTTCTGCCTGGATGCCTCCTGAGACAATTCTATTTTGCGCGGCCTCACATCCCGTACTTTTATCCACTGCAGGTAGTGCCAGGTCCAGCGCATTCGACAGTGCCTCTCGAATCATGTGAGTACCCGCAAGCTTGCCGTCCAGGCTATAGCCGGCAATATGCGGCGTGCCCAGGTCAACCAATTTCAATAGTTCAGTATCAATACCCGGCTCATTTTCCCAGACATCCAGCACTGTGCTAAAACGCCGCTCTTTTTGCAGGAGTTGAAGCAGTGCGCGGTTATCTACCACCGCACCCCGCCCGGCACTAATCAGCACCGCTCCATCCCGGATATGTACAAGCTGCTCCGCACCAATCATATGTAAGCTCGGGTAAAGGCCACTTTTAACCAGAGGAGCATGCAGGCACACAATATCCTGGCTAAGCACCTGCTCCAACGGCGCATAGTCTGGGTTCTCTGGTAACCAGGGATCGTAAATAGCGCAGGTAGCGCCCAGGTTGTGCAGCCGCTTCTGCAGCAGGCCGCCAACATTGCCGCAACCGACAATTCCAAAGCTGCGCCCACGCCAGTCGGCCCCCAGGGCCGCCAGAGCACAGAATACATATTCCACAACGGAGTTGGCATTACAGCCCGGCGCGGCGCTCCAATAAATGCCATTGCGCTCCAGCCAGTCGGTATCCAGGTGGTCAGTGCCAATTGTGCAGCTACCAACAAAGCGGACTGGCGTACCTTCCAACAGGCTTTGGTTTACTCGCGTGACCGAGCGCACCAGCAGAATATCGGCGTCGGCAAGTTGCTCACGGGTAAGGGTTCGGCCAGGGTAACGCACCAGTGTGCCCAGATCCCCGAAGTATTGCTCTAGGGCCGGAATATTTTCATCCGCGACAATCTTCAGGCTGGCACCATTAGTTAAACTTTCACTCATGCAAGCTCTCCATCCATACGGCTCACGGTCCGCACCATCTTCCCTTTCAGGCCCCCGATACCAAATTCTTCCGCGAGGGCCTGGGCCAGATCCAGGTCCACTACTTGCGGACGCAGATCTGCCACAGCAATACCCAGGGGGATATTCTCTTCCAGGCTGGTGAGGCGCTTGGCCAGACGTAACTGCTCTTCAAATTCCTGCAAGCGCTGGGCAATTCCCTTGGCACCACGAATAGGTAGTGACGCCACCTGCTCCAGCTGCACCAGGAGCATCTCTATGCCCTCAAAAGCCTCCAGTAGTCGCGCCGCTGTCTTGGGACCAACACCTGGAATTCCGGGAATATCGTCGCTGCTATCCCCTACCAGTGCCAGATAATCGGCAATCTGTGCCGGTTTCACCCCAAACTTTTGCTCCAAGGCTTCGCTATCCATATGGCGATCCGCAGCGAAGTCCCAAAGGGAGGAGGCCCCCCTATCCAGCAATTGCCCCAGATCCTTGTCGCGGCTCACAACAATCGGCTTGTGCCTTCGCAGCTTTCGGGTGAGGGTGGCAAGAATGTCGTCTGCCTCATAACGCTCACTGGAGAAGCTGGCAATTCCCAGGGCCTCCGCCATCTCCCGGCACGCCGCCAGCTGGAAGGCCAATGCCTCATCGGGCATAGCGCGACTGCATTTATAGTCCGGGTACAGCTCATTGCGGAAGCAACTGCCCAGAGACTCATCAAAAGCACAGGCTATATGGCGCGGATCTCGCGCTAACATATCCAGCAGGAAATTAGTGAAGCCATAAACAGCTTCAGTGGAGTAACCGCTGCGGCTCTCCCAGTTGGGCGGCAGCGCAAAGTAATAGCGGAAAATATAGACGGAGGCGTCAATCAGATAGCTGCTCACGATAACTCCACCAATTGGTAGGCATCCTTATCGAGCGGGTCCGGGCACTCAAACTCCTCAGCCAGTGCCTGGGCAAAAGTTCTCGCCCGAGCGTTTGGCCCCTGGGCACAGTACTCCTGCACCTGTTCCCAGATTGCCTTCTTAAAGGTGTCGCTAGGGCCCAGGCCGCTTTGTAGGTTGTCTGCACTGACCCGAAACCGGAAACCACAGGCGCGCGCGAAGACCCACTCCAGCGCCTGGGGCTTGACCTCCACAAGCTCAAACTCAGCCTGCTGCTCAGGGCTGCGCCCATCCGCTTCATACCAATAGCCATAGTCAGGAAGCAGGCGGCGCGCCTCCCCGGCCACACACCAATGGGCCACTTCGTGCAGGGCGCTGGCGGCATAATCCAAGGTAAATTCCACCTGGTGAACCCCCTTGTTCATGGCGGCGGGGCGGTAGTAGGGTTCAGGAAAACCGCCACAAAGTCGGGTATTGAGCCCATTTGGATCCGCAAAACAACGATTAAAGACGCCAATTATGCGATCCGCCATAGGCAAAATTGTAGAAACTGAAGCCATTTCTGGGTTAGGAACGGGCAAGGTGTTCTCCGGGGTACCGCAAAGGCGGGGACTATATCAACGCAGGCGCCTCGATCAAAGCTGTGCCGCAGTGGAGCCAATTGACAGCGCTGGTTGTATTTCCGCAAATCAACATATACCTTTACTGGCAGGGATGCCGCGTTGGGCACCTGCCCTTTCAGCGAATTCCCGGAGGAGGGATAAAGTAGTCAAATACCCTCCTGATTCAGTCTTCCTTCAGAGATAGGGCATAGGTAGTCGCACCTTTGTCTGAGTGGAGACGGTTTACAACCGGCCCTGCCAGGAGGTGTTCCATGACAGACCACAGCATTAACAATGTGGTTGACCTCTTCACCGGCGAGCCGATCGAGACTTCTGCGGACCGGCGCTTTATCCGCCTGTCGCCAGAACTCGACGGCTTGGAAATGCTCTACTCCAACAACTCCAGCGGAACAGACTTCTACAGTCTGAAAGTGCTGTGCTGGGGGCTTAAAGCAAATGGCGAGGTCGTAGGCCTCGTTCCCTGGTTAAACTCAATAGTGGCCTGTCCAGACATCAAGGACCCTTTAGATGGACGCTTTGAGGGCTACTACGATCCCGGCATTGAGGAAATCTTCCACCACCCACCCATTCACAAAGTCGTCGAGCTGGAGACTGCGGCGGAATACTTTGAGTTTGAGAGCAGCAAAGCTGAAGAAGTGCTGCAGGAGATCCCCGATACCATCGGCACCCACGCGGTGTTTATGGATGAGGATCGGGAGAACCTGACGTTAATTGAGGTGATCAGCTGGCGCCTGCACGCCGACGGTTTGATCCACGGCATGCTGATCGACCACGATATCGTTGAGACCACCCCGGTACTGCCGGGTGACCATTGCCTGTACCCCGCACAGGAGAGCGTGGGCTTTCGCTACTTTTTCCAGCACCATATCGCCAACAAGATCAAATCAGAGGATCCGGAGGCATTGGCCGCCATCGCCGCACTGGTAACGGCGCCATAATCTATTCGACCGACCATCTAGTCGGCAGAGAATTGTATCCAGGAGTGTGTTGCCGTCCCTGCCATTATGGGCTGGGGCGGCAGCAAAAGATCTCGACCGGCTATTCCCCTTTTCTAATCCAGAAAACGAATTCGTCATTCTCCTCAACGTGTTGAACCAGCTCATAGCCAAGAAATTGGCAAAACTTAGGTACATCCCGCTGGGTGGACGGGTCAGTGGCAAGCATTTTCAGTACCTCCCCATCGGCGACATTTCGCACCGCTGAGTGCAGCATCATTACAGGCTCCGGGCACAAGAGGCCGCGGGCGTCGAGAGTGTGATCAAACTTCATATAGCCAATTGTGCGCAATTTAACGGGCTTCGTCACCCGAAAACTGGCAGTCACCTAAATCCAGGATTGACGCACTAAACTCCTCTAAGGCCCTATCGCGATTTGGGTACACAATGATTTATGTATTGATTGAGCGGGAGATCGCTGCCGAAATGCAGAGTAGCTATGAGGAGGCAGCACGCAAGGTACTGACCTGTGCCTACCGCACCATCGGCTTTATCGAAGGGCAGACCTATATCGAAAAGGGCAATCCCCTGCGCCGCTTCACCCTATCGAAGTGGCAATCCGAGCTGCACTGGCAACACTGGTACACTAGTGAGGAGCGCCGCGCCCAAATGGCCATGTTGAGCCCCTTATTGGTTCAGGAGGAGCGTATTATCGTCCTTGAGACCGCAGCATAAATTGCGCCGCTATTTCCACCGCAGACTGCCAATGCCCTGCATGAGTAAAACCACTGGCACGGCGGGGCTTAAAGTCGTGATCACCATCCTCCAGCCACTCAACTTCGATAGTATCTGCTAATCCGTAAGTGTCGACTTCTACACGGTTGCCTAGGGGGTCTCTATCCCCCTGAACGATGAGCGTCGGGCAGGAGATCGCCTGTAAATGCTCAGTGCGCAGCTTGTCCGGTTTGCCCTGAGGATGGAACGGATAGCCCAGGCAGACAACTCCTGCAATCAAACTCTCGGCAAAGCTTTCATCAGCAAGCAGGCTCGCCACCCGCCCCCCCATGGACTTGCCACCAATAAATAAGGGAAAACTTCCCGAAAAATGCGCAATCTGCTCGCGAAAACACTCCTCGAGCTGGGGCATGGTGTTAGGCGGGCGCTTACTGCCACCGGTGCGACGTTGGGCCATATAGGGAAACTCGAAGCGAATCACCTCTACACCCTGTCCACACAGCCCCAGGGAAAGAGCCTGCATAAATTCGCTATCCATGGGCGCGCCAGCACCGTGGGCAAACAGAAAGCGGGCTTTGGGTGACTGGGGGCTATCTATCAGGTAATTAGACATCGGTGGGCAGATCCTGGGCGAGCACCAGGTTGACGCTCTCCTCACCCGGTTCAAACCAGATGACTACCTCACCGGACTGAAGCTGTCGGCGTAAGCTCGCAACCTTCTCCGGTAATTCCACTTCGCTCTCACCATATTCGGTGCCTTCTCGGGTGGCGTATTCTTCCAACAAGTTCTGCAGGGTGCTGGCATCCAGCTGTTCATAGGGAATGATCATACAACTATCAGATAGGGTGAGATGGGAGCGGCAAATGCCGCTCCCAATATTGACGATATCAGCGAGGTGGGATTGTGGCTTAAGACTTTGGCTTGCGGAAGCGCAGGGTCATGCGGTCGCTCTCACCAATGGCCAGGTACTTATCCTTATCCTCATCCCCCAGGCGCAGCGAGGGCGGCAGGGTCCAAACCCCTTTCGGGTGCTTGGCAGTATCTTTCGGGTTGGCATTCACCTCACTGGCTTCCTCCAGCTCGAAACCCGCTTTCTTAGCGACTTCAATTACGTACTCCTGGGTGACATAACCACTCTTAATCATATCTTCCATGCTGGTACCAGGTTTGGCGCGATGCTCAACCACACCCAGGATGCCGCCAGGCTTTAGGGCAGCAAAAAAGCTGGCAAACGCTTTATCCTGATAATCGCGGTACATCCAGTTGTGTACATTGCGGAAGGTCACTACGGCATCAGCACTGCCGGCAGGTGCAACTTCACGGCCAGTCTGGGGTGAGAACTCAGTAATAACTACGTTTTTGTAGGCTTTTTCATTACCTGCGAGCTTTTCCTTAAAGTTCTTCAGGGAGCGCTGATAATAAGCAGACTCACTGTCTTCAGGAAAGTGTGCCGCGTAGAGCTTACCCTTCTCACTCAGGTAGGGGCCGAGAATTTCCGTATACCAACCGCCTCCGGGAGTAATCTCCACAACGGTCATATCCGGCTCAATTCCCATAAACTTGAGGGTTTCTGCGGGATTGCGGTACTGGTCACGAGCGGCGTACTCCTTGCTGCGCTGGTCTCCCTTGATTACCGAACTCAAGTCGGCAGCCTGCGCGCCAGTGGCCAGGGCCAGAGCACCAGCTAGCGCTACCAGAGATTTCTTGATATTGATCGTCATAATCGTTCCTGTTTTGTTATCGTTAATCCAGCTTCGATCGCACACTGTCGATCTTATCCTGTAATGACTGGTCACGGTCTACACGAGTTCCCAATTTCAGGCTGGTGGTGATGCGCTCAGCACCCATTGCATGCACCCGCTCATGACAGGCTTTCACTGCCGCCATCACCTCATCCCACTCCCCCTCTATGTTGGTGCCGTAAGCATGTAAATGGTGAGTAAGCCCGGCTTCCGCCAACGCTTTCTCGCACTCTGCAACATACTTACTTACAGACACCCCTACACCCATGGGAATCACACATAAATCGGCAAGTACCTTCATCGACAGTCCCTCGCAAGTTACCCGGTACGGGCGTGAAAGATAATGGCTTTGAGATTGACCGATAGAGTTATCCGACGAGATCCTATTACAATGCTTTCTATTGGTCTCTAGTGAAGTAAAGGAATATTACATGCAACAGCATCTCGTTATCTCTCTGATCTGTGACGACAAGCCCGGTGTTGTAGAGAAGCTTTCGACAGCCATTGCTGATAACGGCGGCAACTGGGAAGATAGCCATATGGCGCACTTCGCAGGAAAGTTTGCCGGTATTCTGCGTGTCGCCGTACCCGGTGACAAAAGCCAACCCATGAAAGATGCCCTCGCCAAACTGGCCGACGACGGATACAACCTGGTAATCGAAGATGCCGTGGCCGTTTCAACCTCCCCACAGCAGACCCTTACCCTAAAGCTGGTAGGCAATGACCGTCCGGGCATAGTTCGAGAAATCTCCCGTGCGCTCACCGCCCACCATATCAATATGGAACAGTTGGAGACCATCTACAGCAGCACACCCTGGAGTGGCGAACCCCTATTCACCGCCGAATGCACCATCAGTGTGGACGAGAATATAGATCTCGATGGCCTGCGCGATGAACTCGACCAGATTGCCAACGAACTGGGTGTGGAAATCGACTGCGAGGAGATCGCCACCCCCATCTAATTGTGGAATAATCCGCAGCCATGCGAAGCTGGGCACTTCCGCCCAGCTCAATTCAGCCAAGCCATATAGCGCCACCACAGGCGACTCCCAGCGAATGTTCAAGATTGTTCTGTACCAACCTGAAATTGCCCCCAACACCGGTAATATTATTCGCCTCTGCGCCAATACCGGCGCCGAGCTGCACCTGATTGAGCCCCTCGGCTTCGATATGGACGATAAACGCCTGCGCCGCGCCGGGCTCGATTACAGTGAATACAGCCGTGTAGTTCGCCACCAGGACTGGCAGACTTTTCTCGACAGCGATAAACCGGCCCGGGTATTGGCCCTGTCCACCAAAGGCAGTCATAGCCATACTTCTGTGGCGTATCATGACGGCGACGCTATCGTCTTCGGCCCCGAGACCCGGGGGCTGCCGGCGGAATTTCTGCAGGAAGTAGGCCACCAAAACACCCTGCGTATCCCGATGCGTGCGGAGAGCCGCAGTATTAACCTATCCAATGCCGCCGCCATCGTCATCTACGAAGCCTGGCGGCAGTTGGACTTTAGTGGCGCCCTCACCCAGTAGTAAGAATTTCACTTGTTATGCAAAATTCTCAAGCCCCAATAGGGCTCTTTTACGGCTCCAGCACCTGCTACACGGAAATGGCCGCAGAGAAAATCCGCCAATGTATCGGGACCCAGTGGATAGACATACACAATGTGGCTGAAGTGGATATCGCCCAGGCTGAGGATTATGACTTCCTGCTGCTCGGCATACCTACCTGGGACTATGGCGAGTTACAGGAAGATTGGGAAAATATCTGGGATGACCTGGCGCAACTGGACTTACACGGCAAAACTGCAGCCCTGTTCGGCCTTGGCGACCAGGAAGGCTACCCCCAGTGGTTTCAAGACGCTCTAGGTTACCTGCACGCTCAATTGCAGGCTTGTGGAGCCCGTATAGTGGGCTACTGGCCCGCAGAGGGCTATGAGTTTGAGGAGTCCAAAGGCCTTACTTCCGATGGCAGCCAGTTTGTTGGCCTCGCTCTCGATGAGGAAAATGAATTCGACCTCAGTGAAGAGCGTATCCAGCGCTGGTGCGATCAGGTAATGCGCGAGTTTGGCCTGCGAGACGAGGCCTGACGGAAGCACAATTGTGAGCGAACCCAGCAATAAGCACGCGGATATCGATTGGCGCGAAGATGGTCAACCCTTGTCCCGAGCCTACGACGATATTTATTTCTCTACCGCCTCTGGACTGGAAGAGACACGTTACGTATTCCTACAGCAAAACTCCCTGACGGAGCGCTGGGCAGACCTGCCAGAAAACGGCACCTTTACTATCGGCGAAACCGGTTTTGGCACCGGCCTTAACTTCCTGGCCGCTTGGGAGTTGTGGCAGAAAATTGCGCCCCAAAGCGCACATCTGCACTTTATATCCGTGGAAAAGTTTCCACTGCGACCGCAGGACTTGAGCCGCGCCCTGGAGCTCTGGCCCCAACTTCAACCGTTTTGCCAACAACTGATCAGCAACTACCCGCCCCTGCTGGCTGAGGGCGTGCATCGACTGCAGTTCGGCCAGGTCAACCTGACCCTGATTATCGGGGAAGCCAGTGAAGCCTTAAGTAACTTACGCCTGCAACAGGAGTCCCGTGACCGGGTGGTGGATGCATGGTTCCTGGATGGCTTTGCTCCAGCCAAAAATCCGGATATGTGGACGCCGCAATTGTTTACGGCTATGGCCTCCCTCAGTAAACCCGACGCTACCTTTGCCACTTTCACCTGTGCAGGGTTGGTTAAGCGCGGGCTCCGTGATGCTGGCTTTAAGCTGCACAAAGTGCCCGGATTTGGCCGCAAGCGGGAGATGTTGAGCGGCTCGCTCGAGGAGCTCTACTCCAGCGGAGTCAGCGCGACCCCCTGGCACCTGCCGACAGCGGTCCCCAAACGCCCTCAAACTGCTGCCATTATTGGCGGTGGAATCTCCGGCGCTACTATTGCCAGGGCCTTGGCGGAACGTGGAGTTCAAGTACGGGTCTTTGAACGAGGAGACTCCCCCGGCAGCGGTGGCTCAGGCAACAACCAAGGCATTCTCTACGGAAAGCTCTCCCCCAAGCCAGGACCAAATGGCGACTTCAACCTGCACGCCCTGATGTTCGCCCAGCGCTACTATCGCCAGCACTGCCCTCAGGTAGCGCATTTCAGCGGCCTGCTGCAATTAGCCCAGACCGAAAAAGAGCAACTGCTCCAGTCTCAAATTGCCGCATCCTTGGCATTATATCCGGGGCAAATGGTGGCACGAGCTGTAACCTCAACCGAGGCCAGTGAGCTGGCTGGCGTTCGCCTGCCTTTCTCGGGGCTCTATTTCCCTGACGCAGGCTGGCTGGAACCGCAGAAAGTCTGCAGCGCCCTACTGGAGCACAAAAATATTGAAAGGCGTCACACCAGCAATATTGATCTGCTGGAGCACTCAGGTGGCAGTTGGCTACTGCAAGCTGGCAGTGAAAAAATTGAAACCGACATTGTGGTGCTCTGTGGGGCCAATGATATTCGCAGTTTCGCCCCAGCTACCGCCTTGCCACTGAGACCCATACGAGGCCAGGTATCCCGAGCACTGGCTACAGCTGGCTCTGCAAAGCTCAAAATGGCCCTTTGCGGCGAGGGTTACATCACCCCCGCATATGAAGGCCGCCACAGCTTTGGGGCAACATTCAAGCTCAAGGAGACCGCTATAGATCTGCGAGATAGCGAACACCGGGAAAACCTGGAGACCTTGGCCGGGCTGTTGCCCGAAATCGCTCAAGAATTTTCAGACCAGACCCTTACTGGCCGCGCCGCCCTTCGTGCCGCTACGCCAGACTACCTGCCCCTGGCGGGCCCGCTACCCAAATGGGATTCACTTGAGAATACTTACAGTGACCTGCGTAAAAACCGTAAACTACTTATCGATAAGCAGGCCAGTTACCAGCCCGGTTTATATGTCATGGGCGGATTGGGCTCCCGCGGATTTACTTATGCCCCATTAACCGCAGAAATACTTACTGCCTGGATCTTGGGCGAGCCCCTGCCGGCCAAAGCAGACCTGGTTAAAGCCCTGCACCCGGCAAGATTCGCCATTCGCAACCTGGGCAAAAACCGCAGCTAAAACCCCACTTAATCGCGCCCTTTTCCTTTTTCAGAAGGATTCGCCGGTAGTGCCAGCAGATTGGCACTACCGGCGCCGCAGGCCACTATAGTTTTCATCGCGGCCTCTACCGTCACTCCCGGTAATATTTCCACACACTCTGCAGGTACGTGGAACACAAAGCCGGAAGTCGGAACCGGGGCAGTAGGGACATAAACGGTCATATCCCCATTGGCGTGCTGTGAAGTCACAATAGCAGTAACCGCCAGCGGGTTATCGGCCCCATGAATTCGCACTCTCGCGACTGGTCCTGACAACACTCCCTCACCGCCGCCTCCTATAAACTGGAGAACCACGTCTTTGATGGTGCTATATCCCGGCGCCAAGCGCCCCAACCAGTGATCCACATGGTGATGCAGCCAATGGCCGATACTGGTTTTTACCAATAAACCAATCAGGAAACAGCTACCCAAAATCAACGCTATCACCACGAGCCGTGCAAGGGTATCCTTAAACTCCGTGTGGGCCTCCAGCCAAACAACGGCTGGCGCTACGATTTCACTAATTTGACCAAATAGCCACTGAAACAGCAGCACAAAAATGGCTATAGGCAGCACGACTGCCAGGCCACCCAACAGGGTCAAAGTGACAAAGGTTTTTACTCTGGTCATAGACTATTGATGTACCGACTTAGAATTCGCAACTGGATACTGCTACTACTTACTACCTTGCTGCCACTGGCAGCAGAGGCACAGCTCCAGTTGACCCCATTCTCCATCCTGGAAGAGCGCCAGCGCGGTGGAAACCACTTCACTCAAGGGCTTTTCTATGATGGACAGCGCTGGTGGGAAAGCAGCGGATTATATCGCCGCTCCTGGCTTGCCGAGTATACCGACCCAGCAGCAAAACCCGTAAGGCGCAAATGGTTACCGCGTAAACTATTTGCCGAGGGCCTCACGGTTCTTGGGGGCAAACTTTACCTGCTTACCTACAAAGCCGGCGAGGCCCATATCTACCGAGCCAGTGACCTTCATCACCTGGAGATCCTTAACTACAGCGGTGAAGGTTGGGGACTTACCAGCGATGGCACACACCTGATTATGAGCAACGGCAGTGACGAACTTGCTATTCGCGACCCGGATAATTTCAAAATACTACGCAAACTCAAAGTAAAGGGTGCAGGGGAAAAGTGGTCGCACTTAAACGAACTTGAGTTTGCTCAAGGTATGATCTGGGCAAATATCTGGCAGGACAACCGTATTATTGCCATAGATCCGAAAAGCGGACAGGTAATAGGCGGTATAGATCTGCAGCAACTGACCCCAGATGTACGCAATCATCCGGATACTGTGGCCAATGGCATAGCCTGGGACAAGGAGCGCAACGGCCTCTGGGTAACGGGGAAATACTGGAAACAATTATATTTGATTCGCCCGCAAGGGCTCGGCTTCAACAACCCCGATACCATAAAACCTGAAGCATCAAAAGTTAGCGCTTCTGGTCGATAACCGTCAGTACACCGCCATTGCGTAGATAGTCCATAGACGAAAGCTGTAATTGCAATTCGAAACCATAGCCACGGCTTTGGAGGCTGACACCATCTAACCCATCTTCACCATCGTAAAGCACTGTGGATTGGCCGCTCTCATCCTGCCACTGGATTCCTTCCACTTTACGCATTCCCGGTAATTCAAGGGTTACCAAAGTGAACTCTTCGGGGAGTGGCTGCAGCTCCACTTGCGCAACACCTGATACGGTAGCAAGAGAAAATACCAGCTGGTTTTCCGGGGCGGAACGCCACCCCAAATGAGTATCTGCAACAACAGACTGCGCTAACTCACGTGGAGCAATAGATGAGCAACCCAGAGGCCCAGCCAAAGTACAAAACCACAACACAAAATACAGGATCAAAGTGCGCATAGCCCTATCCATAGCCGGTCGCTGTGATAGCTTGCGATTATACCCCGTGATTCATCTCACAAAACAAAAACTGCCATTGCATGGTATTTCAAGAAAAAAACGATAAATAAACTCACCGCACAAACCTGCCCTGCGGGGTATACTCCGCCGCCATGAATTCTCCACAGCATATTCTCGAACACGTCTTCGGCTATACCCATTTCCGCGACCCACAAGAAGCGGTGATCAATACTTTGATGGCCGGAGAGGACGCCTTGGTTTTAATGCCTACCGGTGGGGGGAAATCCCTGTGCTATCAGATCCCAGCCCTGGCCAGACCTGGCTGTGGAATAGTGATATCCCCTCTTATCGCCTTGATGCAAGATCAAGTGGAGGCGCTACAGGAAGCGGGTATACGCGCGGCTTTCCTGAATTCTTCACTTTCCTACGATGAAGTACAGTCGATAGAACACCAGCTTTTGCACGGCGAACTGGATCTTCTCTACTTGGCGCCGGAACGGCTTTTACAGCCTCGTACTCTTGCTCTCCTGCAGAGAATCCAGCTGTCATTATTTGCCATTGATGAGGCCCATTGTGTATCCCAGTGGGGGCACGACTTTCGTGCAGATTACCTGCAATTGAACTGCCTGCACGAGCAGTTCCCCAGAGTGCCACGAATCGCCCTGACAGCGACCGCCGATAAGCGCACTCGTGCAGAAATTGCCCAGCGCCTGGATCTTGAGGGCGCACGTCATTTTGTCAGTAGTTTTGACCGCCCCAATATCCAGTATCGCATCGAGCCAAAAGATAACCAACGCCGCCAAATGCTGCAGTTCCTCAAAAATGACCATGGAAGTAATGCCGGGGTTATCTATTGCCTGTCCCGCGCCAAGGTGGAGAATACTGCTGAGTGGCTGTGCCAACAGGGGTTTACGGCCCTGCCCTATCACGCTGGCTTGCCAGTAGAGACCCGGGCTGAACACCAGCGGCGTTTCCTGCGAGAGGAAGGTGTTATTGTCGTCGCTACCATTGCCTTCGGTATGGGAATCGACAAACCGGATGTCCGTTTTGTTATCCACCTGGACCTGCCCAAAAGTATCGAAGCCTACTACCAGGAAACCGGGCGAGCCGGACGGGATGGGGAACCCTCCATCGCATTGCTACTTTATGGCCTTGAGGACGTAGTAAAACTTGGACAAATGGTGGAAGCATCCGAGGGCAGTGAAGAGCACAAGCGCCAGGAACGTGCTCGCCTCAATGCCATGCTTGGCTTGTGCGAAATTACCAGCTGTCGCCGCCAGTCTCTTCTGCATTATTTTGCAGAGGACCTGGAAGAGCCCTGCGGTAACTGCGACACCTGTCTTGAACCTCCCGCGACCTGGGACGGCAGCGAAGCTGCTGTCAAATTGCTCTCCTGCGTCTATCGAACCAGCCAGCGCTTTGGTGCCAGCCACGTAATCGACGTACTGCGGGGCTCAGAAAATGAGAAAGTGCGCAAATTTGGTCACGATCAACTCTCCACCCATGGGATTGGTAAAAGTCTTTCCACTATCGAGTGGCGCGCGGTGGTCCGCCAGCTAATCGTGCGCGGCTACCTGGAGGTTGAGGGTGAATATCAATGTTTAAGACTGACAGAAATCTGTCGTCCCTTATTACGAGGTGAAGAAACTCTATTCTTGCGCAAGCTGCCAAATAAGGCGACTCAAACACAAACTCGGAATACCGCGAATCTCGAAGAGCTAGCCCCAGAGGAGCAGCCGCTGTGGGAAGCCCTGCGTAACTGCCGTAAGCAACTGGCGGAGGAGCGTGGTGTGCCTCCATATGTCGTATTTCACGATGCCACCCTAAGGGGCATGGTCAAGGCTCACCCGTACACTCGAGCAGAGTTACTTAAAGTTTCCGGTGTAGGTGACAGTAAGCTCGAGCGCTTCGGGGATGCTTTTCTCGCCGTCTTGCGGGATTTCCCCAAGCTGTAGAACCTTTTATCTCCTGGGATTTTTTCCACCTTGGGTTTACCTGTGTTAAAAAGGCGGAAAGAAGTAAAAAAATAATGCGTTAATCCCCAGCGAGAAAATCCTATGAAAGTGATAGGCCACCTGATTAATGGCGCCCTGACCCATAATGATGACAGTGGTGCCGGTTTCCGCCTACAGGATGTCACCAACCCCTCTACCAATGAAGTTCTCGGCAAAGTTTCACTAGCCAGTAAAGCTACCGTGGAAGAGGCCATTGCAGCTGCCGAAACCGCCTACCCTGCCTGGCGTAACACCCCGACCGCCAAGCGTGTGCGGATCATGTACCGCCTGAGAGATCTGCTGGAACAAAACGCAGACAAGATTTGTGAACTGATTACCCTGGAGCACGGCAAGGTGCTTAACGATGCGATGGGAGAACTGCAGCGCGGGATTGAGAATATAGAGTATGTCTGCTCAGCTCCTGAAATGCTCAAAGGAGAACACAGCAAAAATGTCGGCCCCGCAATTGACTCCTGGAGCGAATTTCAGCCCCTAGGTGTCTGCGCAGGGATCACTCCTTTTAATTTCCCGGCGATGGTCCCTTTATGGATGTGGCCAATGGCCATTGCCTGCGGCAACACTTTCATACTGAAACCTTCAGAGCGCACTCCTTCCTCAGCCCTATTTATTGCAGAATTAGGTATTGAGGCAGGTATCCCTGCAGGAGTCTTAAATGTCGTCAACGGTGATAAAGAAGCTGTAGATACAATACTCACCGATAAGCGTATTCAGGCAGTTAGCTTTGTCGGCTCTACTCCGATTGCGGAATATGTTTATACCACCGGCACCGCACATGGAAAACGAGTTCAAGCATTTGGCGGAGCCAAAAACCATGCCATAGTGATGCCCGATGCTGACCTGGATAACGCTGTCGCAGCCCTAATGGGAGCCGCTTACGGCTCCTGTGGCGAACGCTGTATGGCCATTTCTGTAGCTGTCGCAGTTGGGAATGATACAGCCGATACTTTAGTCGAGAAACTCAAAGAACAGATCGCCACACTCAAAGTTGGCGATGGCATGGACAACCAGAATGACATGGGTCCATTAGTTACTTCTGCCCACCTGGAAAAAGTTCAAGGCCTTATAGCCACTGGGGTCGAGGAAGGTGCGAAGCTGGTTATCGACGGTCGCAACTTAAGGACTCCAGGCTTAGAGCAAGGTAATTACCTTGGAGCCTGCCTGTTCGATCATGTTAAACCTGAAATGGTAATCCATAGCAGTGAAATATTTGGCCCTGTTCTTTGTATTATGCGAGTAGAAACCATGCAGGAAGCCATGGATATTATTGATCGCCATGAGTACGGAAACGGAACTTGTCTATTCACTCGTGATGGAGAAGCGGCTCGATATTTTAGTGACAATATCAAAGTCGGCATGGTAGGTATCAATGTTCCACTACCTGTACCCGTCGCACATCACAGCTTCGGCGGCTGGAAGCGTTCACTCTTTGGCGACTTACATGCATACGGACCGGATTCGGTACGCTTTTACACCAAACGTAAGACCATTACTCAACGCTGGCCGGCAAGCGGGGTTAGAGAGGGAGCCCAGTTTAGCTTTCCAAGTAATGGATAGTTGTAAAGGTACTTCGGGGCTCGTAGCTAGCCCCTTATCAACTAAAAATAAAAACCACTTCCGGCGCTATGGAAATAAAATTAAAAGCAGATCATTTACTATTTAAGATATCTTACACAATAAATCAACCACTACTGCATTATTAACAACCACCAACACCCTACATTTCAATCTCCATAAATCAAGAGAAAATCTCAAGATCACATAAAAAGTTAAGCGAGATCAGAAATTAAAATATATAAGAAAAATTTTCACCATAAAATTCAGAAAATGAATTATCGATGAAATGCAGAGGAGAAATTTTTAGACTTAAAAAAGGATACGATAGACAGTATCTTAAAAAAATGAAAGGGGTGCACAGCACCCCTTGCAAGGTAAGATTAATTACCAGTGGAAGTCAAACTTATAACCTACACCGATATTAAAAACCCAGGGATCAAACAGATAATCACCGCCAAATCTATGACGATAGTTCACCTGCCTTGGTACATCTGTGAAGAAAGTATCAACTTCAATATCAGTATCAACATCATAATATATACCAGCAATATTTATTAGCCAGCTACTATCATGACCAAAAGTAAAGTCAACACCAATTTGCCAGGTATAACCCCAATTATCCCCCAGGTTTAGCCGACCACCCCAGAATTCACTCCTTCCAGTGAATGGGTTGATCCAACCCCAATCTCTTAGGCGCTCACTGCTGAAGTCGGTATAGTTAATACCAACACCCATGTAAGGCTGTATCAGGCAGCTAGGAGGCAGAGGATACCAGTTCAGGTATGCAGCCGTCATCTGGGGTTCCCAGCGGGCAAAATCACCTCTACGGCCGAACTCACGCAAACCAAAGCGATTATGCCAGCCATCTCGACGTCCACCGGTATGGCGATCACCATCGGTATAGCTTAAAGAAACACTCCAGTGATCCCAGGGCTTCCATTCCGCATTAATAAACCAACCCCATTCGTCACTTGGGTCGATATTAGTTCTAAAAGCGCCCCATTGACGATTGAAATCAGGGTTAATAGGATCCGGCCAGATAAGCAAACTATCAGCAAAAGTCACATTATCCGAATTCGGAGAAATGTAAGCACCACCAATACGGACCTTAAATTCCTGTGTAGGCGGTGGCGGAGGGGCATAGCCAGCGGGTCCTGCCGAAGCGACACTAGAGATTGCTAAGGCGAGGGGCGTCATTACGGGTATCAGAATACGCGTCATCTTCATTTGTGGTAACTCCATTGAAATTCAGCAGATCAAACAGCAATCAGCCCAATCAATGGTCAGTCTAGTCGCACGAAAATACGGGTGTAGAAAAAACGCTCAATTGTTGGCGCCTAAACTTAGTTTTTTATTTTTATGGCAGATATAAAATCTTTTGGCGCGTTATTGATTAGTCAGAATAGTGGTTAGTTACGGTTTTTATGGCTTAATCTATTTTACCTGCTTATCAATACCCCTCCCAAGATGCCTCTCTCTACCCAGCTCTATTGGGCGGATAATGAATACAAGATGAACTAGGCGGGTAGATAGAAAAAGAAAAAAATGACAAAAAAAGAACAGACTCGACAGATAGTATAAGAGCTACATAAGGCTCTTCATTTGAGCTTTATGTAGCCAAACCTAGGGGAGGAGTTATCTATATAACGATGAAACCTAATTTCTCATAATAACTAAGGCACTTATTTGCCGTTGCTTTTACTCCCGCCTTGGCATTCAGGGCTACTCGGAGCCTCGCCTTGCCATTCATCTGGCGCATAAGTATGTAATGCAAGCGCATGTATCGGGCCAGCCATTTCATCAGAAAGAGCAGCATATACCTTTTGGTGGCGCTGAACTTTTCTAATGGAGCTAAAAACATCGCTAACCAAAACCACCCGGAAATGCATTTCTGAGCCCACTGGCACATTGTGCATATGGCTTTCACACTGGACATCAATATATTGCGGGTTAAATACGGCGCTTAATTTTTCTTCTATTTTTTGGGCAAGACTCATAAGATCTCTCAAAAATTCAATAGGGTGAAGTATGCATGTTTAGCTCTGACGAATAAAAAGAATGGGGGTATTAACACCCCACAATCAACTTACAACTTTTGCCTTACGCTTTCTTTCCTCAACAACTGCTTCATAGGCGACAGTGATGCTTTTCATTTGATCTTCAGCATGGCGCATAAACTCTTCAGGGAGGCCTTTGGCGGCTATTTTATCTGGGTGATACTCTGCAGCTTTGCGCCTATAAGCCAGTTTCAGATCTTTATCACTGGTCTCCGGAGAGCAGCCAAGTACCGCATAGTGCTGTTTCAGATCGGATGCGCTGTTTCCACCCCGTCGCCCAAATTCATTCTGCATGGCAGTAAAAAGAGATTCATGCAGCCCCAGGTCAGCAGTGATTCGGCGTAAAATTTCTTCTTCCGCAGCATGTAATTCACCGTCCGCATAGGCAACAGCAAACAAAAGGCGATAAACCATTTCACGCATTGCTTGATCGTGCACCAGCATCCGGTACTGCTTGGCATAATCATAAATGCTGTACTTATCAGTTTTTGCATTCTCAAAAATACGAATCGCATCTTTGCGCTCTTCACCTCCTAGGCGAAGATTATTTTGAATGAACTCCTCAATTAGCTGCACTTCCGCCTTGGAAACAAGCCCATCGGCCTTGGCCATCTTCGCCAACATGGAAAACAGCGTCACGATAAAAATTGTCTGTGCTCCATCTCGATTAAGCACAGCCTTGGCACCACCCAAGCGCCGCAGCCCTGAGCCGAAGGAGCTACCTACCCAAGCACCCAAAGCTGCTCCAATGGGCCCTCCGAACATAAAGCCAAACCCGGCGCCGATTCCCGCCCCTAACCAGGACATACTCTCTCCTCCGAGTGCCAATCAGCACTCCAATATCAGATATTTCTACTTGAAAGAGCGCACATAATACCACGCAGAAGTTTGCGCCAAGATACATTTATGACTTATCGGTCAAAAATCGCTTGGCTTAGATGTACAAAATGCAGGCCGGATATCCTTATCAAGTCCGCTAGCTGTCCCTGGCAATCTGCCACAATTAAGGTTGAGTATTCTTCCCAGAACTGAGGACGGATTAAATGAAACTGCGACAAGCAGTACGTTTATTACCACACATGGCCTTTTGCGCATCACTGTTTCTGGTTTTCACGGCCTGCGAGAACCGAGCGGGCAAGCACAGCCAGACTGCTGAAACGCAGGATGCCAGAGCTGACAACACCGGACATCAGGACTGGGAAACTATCGTAGAGGTTCTCCTGCACCCCCGGTGCCTAAATTGCCATCAGCTAGAGATGCCCCTGATCAACGAAGGTTCCCCACATATCCCTCGTGTAGAGCGAGGCCCAAATAATATGGGATCAGGGACCATGCAGTGCCGCAATTGTCACTCCAATCAAAACAATCCTGTGACAGGAGCACCAGGTGCCCCAGGATGGGCCATGGCACCAATCGAACTTAACTGGTCACATATGTCTTCAGCTCAAATCTGCAAGCTCCTTACAACCCCACAAGATAATGGCGGCCGCTCTCCCGAGAGCCTACTGAAGTTTATGAGTGATAACCCCCTGGCACTCTGGGGCTGGAACCCAGGGGGAAAAAGGCAACCCGTGACCATTCCACATGAAAAGCTGGTTGAAGCTATGAAAGGATGGATTGCTGCAGGCACGCCCTGTCCCCCAGAACGCACCTCAAACTAACTCAATCAAGGTTTATTCAATAAAAGCGAGCCATGATTTAAGCTCGCTTTTATTGCTTATCCGCAGCTAAAACTAAACACTTTACTGTCAACTAAAAAAAGCCAATCAATTTATCCAGCCAACTACCGTCCCCACCCCTCCAAACAATGAAAAGATCCTCCTGGGACTGAACACGCCCCCCTTCAACCTTAAGTTTTACCCCCCCCATCTCATCCACTAGCGCTTCTGGAAGGAAGGCAAGTAATTCAGCCTGCATTACAAGCCGGCAAAGCACGCCATAATCATTAACAACCGCGTGTATTTTTCTTGAGAAGAGATCTTCTGGCCACCCATCACTGCCTATACCCCGCTCCTCCCCACAGAAAGGAGATATTCGTGGAGCAGCAAAAGGGTATTGCAAAATATTGTCCAGCGTCACCACCACTTCGGAATGACCACCACTGGCCAATGGATGCTCAGGGCCAGCCGCTATACACATGCGGGTTGAGCCAATACTGTGGACCTCCATAGAAGAAGGAACCTGCCCTAGCACCACTCCCGAAATTAGTGCCATATCCACCTCACCCCGAATCAGCATCTTAAGGGCCAAAGACTCAAAAGCAGATATAAATGACAGGCGTATGTTTGGCTGATATATCGTTACTTGCTTCTGGATGTGTGCAGCCCAAGTTAACTGCAACATGGCAGGCGCAGCTATCCGGCATTCCAAGTGAGTACCAAGACCGCCAACTTCTACCCGGGCTTTCCTGGCAAGAGTAACAATCTCACTAGCACGACTTTGTAGTCTGCGACCCTCATCATTGATCTTGAGTTGCTTTCCCACACGCTCAAAGAGGCGTACACCCAGCTCCCCCTCAAGACGGCGCAAAATTTTACTCAGCCCCCCAGGCGTCATGTCCAGTCGGTCAGCAGAACGTTGCAGGTTCTCAGTAACGGCAATATCGAGAAATTTCTCTAATGCTTCTATTTCCATTTTGGAATCAAATATTGAGTAAAATGAATCGATTCATCACTAATGTACATCTAGAATCCCTAAGTCTCAAAAACGTAGAAAAGCACAGTAGTAACCGATGAAGAAATTTGTTCTGGCCTGGATGATTTTCATTCAATCAAGCTTATCCCCGGCACTAGCATCAGCTCCCTCCCATAATGACCACTCAATCGGCGTTCATGGAATGGCACTGTTTTCTATAGATGGCCAGTTGATAGCTTCTCATATGCCTCTTCATGGCGGGCGCCACAGTCACCAGATTATTCTTACACTTAAAACCAATGACCACGTCAAAGTGAACGATTTAGTTCAGGGCTCTGAACTTATCACGCTTGAGCCCGAACAATTCTCATTAAACAAACTACGCAGTGGAGAGTTAAAGTCCTTTTCCGCCAGAGTATTTAAAGGACACTTTGAGAGGGGGGGTAAAGCTGACCAGGATCCTGTTCGTTTTGAAGTAACAGGAAAATTACTAGATCAACCCTTAAGACAAGGGGGAAATGGTTCCTATCAACTAGTACAACATAATAATTTTGCACTACTGATCCATGAAATAGCTTCCAACCCTAGTTTCGACCAAATTCTGCTAGTCAACGTCACTCCAAATTCCCCGATAGAAATTAGTATTGATAGTGAAAAACCACTAACGAGCAAGAGCTGGCCTGAAAAGTTGACAAAGGCAGGCATTGACTTAAAGAAGCAACTGTATTTTGAAAGCCAGGACTTTCAATAAAATGGGTAACCATATTTTAATTATCCAACATGAGGAAACCGAAGGGCCAGGATATATTTCAGACTGGGCCCGAGATCATCATGTTTTACTTACCACGGTAAACCCACAAAATTCTCATCTGCCAAAAGGCCAGTTTGATGGCATCATTCTCTTGGGTGGGATGATGAACGTTGATGATCGCCATAAATTGCCATGGCTTGCCGATGAGATTGAATGGTTGAAAGGTTATATTGAGCAAGCTGTGCCGATATTAGGCATTTGCCTGGGCGCACAGATTCTTGCCTATATATTGGGGGCAAACATCCGACCATTAGATCAGGAAGAGATGGGCTGGCTACCAATAAAAGGCTCCCACAAACTAAACCTGAATATCGAAAAAGTATTTCAAGCCCATAGCTATTATTTTGATATCCCGATTGGAGCCGAGCGCCTAGCCGAATCTGAGCAATGTCCAAACCAGGCATTTTTATTCAAGGAAAAAGTACTGGGTATACAATTTCACCTAGAGTGGTCACAAAAAGTTATTGCCGCACTATTCCCGAGATTTTATAAATCCTACGGTTCCCCTCAAAGCAACCACACAGCAAGTAAAAAAGCACTATTTAGACTACTTAATACCCACTTCGCACTCTAGATTAAGCCATAACTTGGTTTTCAGTAAAAAAAGGGAGTAAGCCAAAGCGGCGTTCTAGCAGTTAAATGACTAGCAATGGAAACCCGAGGGGGAAAATCGGACGAGGGCCTACAAACGCTTATTGTAAGCATCATCAGGATAGCAGGCCCTATCACCCAAAAACTTATTCGTTAGAACAGGTAATTTTATTTTCGAAACAGACTCCGCCGCGTTGAGAGCAGGTCTCAAGCAACTTCCCTTTCGCCTCTACACGAGTGAACCCTTTAGAATGCATACCTCCCGCTCGCATATCCTTCATATAGCATGCCCACTTAGGACGCTCCTCTACGGGTTGGAGCACCACCCCTGTTTGCGCTCCATTCGATTGTTCCTCAACCATCGTTTGTAACTGCAAAATCATATCTTGCATAGAACGAATGTCCTTACGAAGCCTCACAACCTCTTTCTTCAACTTGCGAACTTCACTTGAACTCTGATCTTCACCCCTAAGGGAATGAACCTCATTGCGAAGCTTTACAACCTCCCTCTTAATCTCTCTAAGGTCTTGTGAGGTTACATGATTGTCATGAGCCATGACTGGAGCAGAGAATAAGGCCAGGGAAATAAGGAGAGGCAAACTACGCATACTTGTACTTCCAATACAGTTTCTTATAGCACGAGATTAACTGGAATAAATATAACGTAATTAACCTTAACTCAAAATGAATTTTGTTCTGGGAGAGAACCTCTAAAGCTTGCGAAAAAGCATCATTAAAATTGACACAAATCTAATTTGTACTTTGAGGACTCGTTATTCTTCGATTATCAAAAAGCCACGAAAAGTAAACAAAATCAACAGCCAAAATGGCTGCAATTTCTGACTAGGTTACGAGTCTCTTACTGCAGGACAACGAAAAAGGGGCAAACCGAAGCTCGCCCCTTTTTTGAAGTTACTAATCAGATAAATCAACCACCCGCAAGGCTACGCACCATACTGATCATCACTCCGGCTGCAACCGCAGAGCCAATGACACCTGCCACATTCGGCCCCATTGCATGCATCAACAGGAAGTTATGGGGGTTGGACTCAAGCCCAACTTTATTTGATACCCGCGCGGCCATTGGTACAGCAGATACTCCAGCAGAGCCAATTAAAGGGTTCACTTTGTGCTTACTAAACACATTGAGCAACTTGGCCATCAATACGCCCGCAGCAGTACCAATAGCAAATGCCACAATACCCAAGGCGAGAATACCGAGGGTTTTTGGATCCAGGAATTTATCGGCGGCAAGCTTGGAGCCGACAGACAGACCGAGGAAAATTGTAGTGATGTTGATCAGGGCATTCTGGGCAGTGTCGGATAAGCGAGCCACTACACCACACTCTCTCATCAGGTTGCCAAAACAGAACATACCTAACAGTGGAGCTGCCGCCGGCAGGAACAGGGCAACCAGGATCAACAATAACAGCGGGAAAGTAATCTTCTCTCTCTTGCTCACATGCCTCAACTGTACCATCTCAATGCGACGCTCCTGCTCTGTAGTCAGGGCACGCATAATCGGCGGCTGGATCATAGGGACCAATGCCATATAGGAATAGGCTGCCACGGCAATTGCACCAAGGAGATCTGGAGCTAGCAGGCTCGAGACATAGATGGCTGTAGGACCGTCCGCGCCGCCGATAATCCCGATAGCCGCTGCATCAGCAATTGAGAAATCCATAATCCCAGCCACAGAAAGACCTACCGCCCCAAGCACCGTGGCAAAAATACCAAACTGAGCGGCTGCCCCCAGGAACAAGGTGCGAGGGTTGGCAAGTAGCGGGCCAAAATCCGTCATGGCACCAACCCCCATAAAGATCACCAGGGGTGCCACACCGGAAGCAATAGCTACCGAATAAAAGTTGTACAACATTCCATTATTGAAACCGGCATCCCTTGCAAACTCTGCAGCCTGAACCTGCACTGCAGCTGGCGCACTACCTAAGGCCTCCTTCAATGCCCCCAAGCTCGCCCCGCTCTCCAAGCCGAGAATCTGCCCCATCTGAGCCAGCACACTGGCATCTCCCTGAGTCAGTGCTGTTTCTGCAGCAGAAAGTGCCAGATCGGCCCCAGGAATATTTGCCAGGATTCCACCAAAGCCGATAGGAACCAGCAGCAGCGGCTCAAATTTTTTGCGAACGGCAAGGAATAGCAATCCCAGCCCCACAATAATCATGACAAACTGGCCAGGCGCCATTTGAGAAACGCCGGACGATTGCCAAAGACTGATTAAATTATCCACTTGCGACTCCTACCTGCTATGCGATAGACAGCAGGGCATCACCCACCGCCACGGAATCGCCCTCTTTGACTGCCACATTGGCAACATTACCGCTTCGGGGAGCACTCACCACAGTTTCCATCTTCATAGCTTCCAGAACCAGGATGGCCTGCCCCTCATTGACCTGATCACCTGGTTTCACCATTACCTTGAAGATATTACCTGCGAGCGGCGCATTTACTGGCTCTCCGCCAGTTGCAGATATTGGGCTGGTATTAGCAGCAGGAACAGGGGCAATACCATTTACCGGAGCAACACCAGTCAGGTCACCACCATCCGCAACTGTAACGGTGTAACTCTGCCCTTCTACAGTAACTGTATAGACCTCCTCACCTTTATCATTCTTGACCGCACTATTCTCCTTTCCGGTTGGAACCGGCTCAAAAGCATCGGGGTTATTGCGGTTTTTCAGGAACTTCAAACCAATCTGCGGGAAGAGTGCATAGGTGAGTACATCGTCGATTTCACTCTCCCCATTGGTGAGTGCAATATCCTGCTCGCCGGCCTTCTCCTGCAGTTCTAAAGTGAGCTTATCCAATTCAGGGGTGATCAGGTCGGCCGGTCGGCAAGTGACTGGAGCTGCTCCGTCGAGCACACGGGTTTGCAGCTCTTTATTGACCTCGGCAGGAGTTGAGCCGTACTCACCTTTTAGAACAGCAGCCGTTTCTTTTGAGATAGATTGATAACGCTCGCCGGTCAGCACATTCAGCACCGCCTGGGTGCCGACAATCTGCGAGGTGGGAGTTACCAGTGGGATATACCCCAAATCCTGACGCACTCGGGGAATTTCTTCGAGAACTTCATCGAGGCGGTCCCCCGCGCCCTGCTCACGCAATTGGTTCTCCATATTGGTCAGCATACCGCCCGGAACCTGGGCCACCAGGATACGGGAGTCCACGCCTTTCAGAGACCCCTCAAATTTCACGTACTTCTTGCGCACCTCGCGGAAATAAGCCGCAATCTCTTCCAGCAGGTTGATATTCAGCCCGGTATCGCGCTCAGTGCCCTCCAAAATAGCTACCAAGGCTTCAGTAGGGCTGTGACCATAGGTCATAGACATTGAGCTGATAGCCGTATCGACATTGTCGATTCCGGCCTCGATACACTTAAGAGCTGTCGCGGTAGAGAGGCCTGTCGTTGCGTGGCACTGCATATGGATAGGAATATCCACTGCCGCCTTCAAGCGAGTCACCAGCTCATAACCTTCATATGGACGCAAGAGGCCCGCCATATCCTTAATTGCAATGGAGTCCGCGCCCATATCCTCAATTTGACGACCCAAGTCTACCCATAGATCCATGGTATGCACTGGGCTCACTGTGTAAGAGATAGTGCCTTGAGCGTGCTTATCCTGCTTCTTAACTGCGGCCAGCGCAGTTTTCAGGTTACGCATATCATTCATGGCATCGAACACGCGAAACACGTCCACACCATTTTCAGCAGCGCGCTCAACAAATTTTTCCACCACGTCATCCGCATAATGACGGTAACCAAGAATATTCTGGCCGCGGAATAACATTTGCTGGGGCGTATTGGGCATAGCTTTTTTCAGCTCACGAATACGCTCCCAAGGATCTTCGCCGAGATAGCGAATACAGGAATCAAAAGTGGCACCACCCCAGGATTCCAGTGACCAGAATCCTACTTTATCCAGTTTTTCCGCGATGGGCAGCATATCGTCCAGTCGCAGACGTGTTGCGAACAGTGACTGGTGGGCGTCGCGCAGGACTACATCGGTAATCCCCAATGGCTTTTTAACCTCAGTCATGGGTTATCTCTCTCGGCAGAAATGATTAAATGTTGTTCAGATGCGAATTAATACGGCTAGCGTTTTTTTCTATGTTGTTCGATTGCCGCTTTGATAACAGCATGCAGACGCGCGTTATCGCCTGATGGGGAGTTTGTTGAAGATACGGCCGGCTCGGCCTCGGGAAAATAACGTGTGATAACTCGGGACATAATACTGGTACCAATCACCAGCAATAACAGGAAAGTAAAAACAATCCCCATCCCGAACAGCGTAATATCCAGTCCCTGTTGAAAAAGTAAATCTTGCACTATCTTATTCCCCCTAAGTTTTCAGGCGCGATCAAAACCATCCCCACTCGTGCCTGCCCCTATAATTTTTGCGCCAGCTTGAGGTCAGCCTCGCCCTTGCAGGAGTCTTTTCAAACCCTCTATCGCATGTGCCTATCCGTCCCGCAATCTAATTCCCGAGACTTGCAAATACAACCATCCCAAAACTTCCCTGGGCACAATTTACAAAACTATCTACTATCTGAGCCCCATTCAGCAGCATGGAAGCTTGAACAATTATCTATTATCAATACAAGTTGCTTTTAAAATCAAACACTTAATGGTTTCAGAGGCAACTGTGACGCACTGTTCAACATGCTCAATTTTAGTGCACGCCCCCTTCGCATAGAGGCTGATCCTCCTAAATAAAACTACGTATGAATGAGTGTTTTTACAAAACCTAACCAACTAGCTGATAGAATATGCGCCAACTTTTAGCCTTTATTTCTCCATTTTCAGCTTTATGACCGACAAGACAGATTCCCAGCAGCCAAAGATTTACCAGGCTCCTATGGAGGGAGTTATCGACCACCATGTGCGCGAACTGCTCTCAACTGTCGGAGGCGTCGATGTCTGTGTCACAGAGTTTGTGAGAGTGACGAACACCCGGTTGCCCCGCCGTGTATTTACAAGACTCTGCCCCGAACTGCTGCAAGATGCCGAAACAACCACCGGCACCCCGGTGCGCCTGCAACTGTTGGGCGGAAACCCAGAAGCTATGGCCACCAATGCCATAAAGGCCGTCTCTGTTGGGGCAAAAGCTATCGACCTGAACTTTGGCTGCCCGGCAAAGTCCGTCAATAACAGTGATGGCGGTGCCTGCTTATTGCAAAGCCCCCATCGCGTGGAAGCGATTGTTGGCACTGTGCGCCGAGCCATCCCGGAAAGCATCCCGGTGACCGCTAAAATCCGCCTGGGTTTTAATGACAGATCCTCTTACATGGATAACGCTATGGCGGCAGCCGCGGGAGGCGCCAATGAACTGGCAGTACACGCGCGCTCAAAGGTAGACGGTTACAAGCCACCCGCTTATTGGGAATATATCGGGGAGATTCGCCAACAGCTGGAAATACCCGTTATCGCCAATGGCGATATTTGGACTCTCAAGGAGTTTCAGCGGTGCCGTGAGGTAACAGGCTGTAGCGCATTTATGTTTGGGCGTAGCCTTTTGGCCAGGCCGGACCTCGGCTTACAAATTAAAGCCTATTGTTCGGGGGAGAACTATATCCCTATGGCCTGGCAGCAAGTATTGGAACTGCTCTGGGGATACTACCAAACAACCAGGGAAGTTTATCCGGCTAAATACCTGGGAAACCGAATCAAGCAGTGGCTGGCATATCTCAAACTCGCCTTTCCTGAAGCTCAATTATTTTTTGACAAAATTAAGCGCTTGCGAGAAGCGGAAGCGATCGAGAATCTATTTTTTCAAGAGCGCCGTGGTGAGCAAGAGAAGTTTGAGGCTGCTTGAGTAAAGCTATCGTCCGCCAAGCGATACAGAGACTTTACCCTGCGTGGTGAGCGCGAGCTGACCCAGCAACAGATGGCCGACGCCACCGGGGTTCATGTCAATCGGCTTCGGCGCTATGAAGCCGGGGCAACACAGCCTTCCCTGGAGGCGTTAAAAAAGATTGCTGTCGCCATGAGTATCACCATTGACTCACAGGTATTCGAAGAAGACGAGCGCGGACTGGATGAGCAGCTAAGTCTGCAATTTGAAGCTATCAGCCAACTGCCAACGGAAGAGAAAGAGATCGTCAAGGAGTTGCTGGACGGGATGATTATTAAGTATCAATCCCGGCGTTGGGATGCCAAGCGGCAAGTCGGTTAAACAAAAAACCCCGCTGGGGTCACCAGCGGGGCTTTTAGTGGACATCCAGAAACAGGCTATTTATTTGAAATTAGGATGATTTGACATAAAACAACTGATATAAAAATTAGGCACTGAGCCCAAAGCAATTTTTTTAACCTGGCAACCCTTTTCCTAGTAGAATGACTTTCAATTGATTCTAAATCAGAGCTAACAAGCCATTTAAAAAATACAAATGATTTATTAATTTCACTACTGAAGTCCACACCAAAATCTTTTGATTCTAAAATTAATTTAGATACTTTACGACTTTCAAATAGCCCAAATGCAGTTGTAAATACCAATCCAATAAATCCAATTAAACATAATGTAGCTATCGTCATCAGCATTTATCCCCCTTCGCAAACTATTTAATTAAATCAGTTACTAAGTGACGCCGCCTGTGCCTTGGATTCAACTTAAAGGTAAATGGCTAGCTAAGGCCGGATTTAACATCGACACACCGATCAAAATTGAAGTGAATGATGGCAAATTGGTATTAACCGCCGAATAAAAAACAAAGCCCCGGGAGATTATACTGCTGGGACTTTCAATTAAATTTTATTCGTTACGCCCCCTTTAACCAACTGGCCGACAATAGCCCGTATAACGGTAGCCTGTAATAATCCCCTCCTGATTCACTGTCCAGTAATGAATACAGGAAGGGTCTAATTTTTTAAGGTGGTATTTATATTCTTTTTGGCCATCTGATAATGTTTTTATCTCGTCGGGTGGACCATTTAAATCACTGTACAATGTGATCGGCTCTCCGATAAGTACTTTGCTTTTATCATCCCAAGAAACAAAATACGAACATCCCACAAAAAGCACTACCACCAGTAATAAATAAGCGTTACGCATAGTTAGTATCCCACCACATAGGGTAGGTGAAGATGCAGGATTTATAGCTAGTTTAATCCGGAATACAGTCTCACTAAATGAGAAAGTACTTTTCGCTGTTCTATCCAATGGAGCCTTTGATAGTGGATTACCCATTGCATCCTTAACGCCCAATATATCAAAATTTATATCCCAAGCATCTTGGTACATGTCAGCCGCCAGCACTCGTCCTTTAGGACCTAAATGATCAATTCCTTCTGTTTTACTTTTGAAGAAAAACTCAATAATTTCCTTAGAATCTTCCTCATCAAAGATAAACCGATCTTTTTGTTCATCTTTTTGTGCAACAGCATGCGCCCGACACACCATCGTACCCAGCCAACCATTTTCCCTAGTGCCATCAACGAGTGCCCGTCCCAATTAAAACCAACTACTCCTTGTCCAACGGTTTCAACCGAATAGCAAACCATAAACCATCACTAAGCCCAAGCCCTTCTTGGCTACCCAGCACGCTCCACGGCTTACCTATATATTCTGATTTAAAAGCAATTGGGTTCATGCCTATAACTACCGACTCATCACACCTCATCTTATAGTTAGTAACCAGCTTGCAAGTATTGCTAACCTGTTCTGAACCGACAAGATTATTCAAAACCACCTTAAATACTTCTTTATCCTTATGAGTAACCACTCCCTTTTTAGTGGTAACTAACGACCTCAGTGAGTCGCCAAGCTGAGCCTGAGTATCTTCTACCAACCCAAGATCTAACTGAATACGATCAACTGAATTACCCAAGGACTGCGTTTCAATAAACTCAAACAAAAGGCGCAGAAGCTCTTCGTACTCGGTCATACGAAGGCTCTTTCTTCCCTCAATCGACAACTGATAATCACTCCTAACTTGAAGCAACCAACGATTATTAACTTTTTCCCGCTTGAAAATAACATTGTTTATAGATGTGCCATTTTCAAGTTGAACATTTAGAGTGAAATAATAATCACCCGATTCTTTTACCTGAACAGGTGACTCAGAAAATGCTTCGCATCCCCATAAAAGAAATACTATGGAAAAACACATTTTTTTATAAAAATTTTCATATTATTTCGACCCGTCAAATATCAATTGCTAGCAGATCTTGTAGGTAAAATCCAAGCTGATCCGCCCACACCTAGAATAGAGTAGTTGTCACCACTATACCCAGACCTGATAACTGTTGCATGATCCTGCGATACAACTACTGCTACCTGACCAGCAGATAACGAACTACTTAAAGCACTAAACTGATCGTGAGTAATATTCGTGTAGTCTGCTGCGCCCCAAGCATCACCCAAGTAAACCTCTAATTGTCGTGCTGACAATATATACCGAAGGCCATTATTGTCGCCTCCGAAATTTAGATTTGCTCCAGGAGCACCACGCGGAATAGTAGTTCCACTATGGTTAATGCCATGACTAACTCTTGTCGCACAAGAATTGGAATGTGGTCCATATCCATCACCTAAACTACCGCCGACGGTGTCCCACACCTCTGCCGTGTCATAATCAGAATAATTCAGATACTCGTTCCAAAAATCCTCTGAATACGGTCTCTTTTGTGCAACAGAGCATTACTGCTTGCATAAAGCGTTTTCCCTAATTTCTTTTGCGAGGGCAAGTGTTTTCTCTTCGTATTTTGAGAGCTGTTTTATTTTACCTAAATTTTTAAAAGCAACACCTACACTTACTTCATTACTTAAAGCATAACCACATACTATTTTTTCTGACTCCCCCTGCACATTTTCACAATCTGAGCCTGCTTCAGATTTTCCATAGTTTGGCATAAGCCATGTATCCCGTACATCTTCAAATGTTTGATTCATGTAACTTTCAGGGTAAGAAACACTAACAAAGAAAACTTGGTTATCAACAGGTGGTCTTGCACCATGTATCGTCTTAACATATTTTTCAATGCGTTGACTTCTTACTTGTATAAGTACAGGGGATTCGCTATCTGCCTCATTAAATAGAGCTATATTTTCGCACGCATTTTTCACTTCAAATGCACAGCTCGTAGTTGCCGATGCGAACAGGATTAAAGCACACACAAAACCATGTAGAGCGTTTTTATTAAACATTTTTCGTTCCATAATTGTTAATTCCCCCAAGCTTGGCGACGATCTTTGTCAAACCACATAAACCAGTCAGCCATTTGCTCTGAATTTAGCCCTACGGGTGCCGGTGTATTCAAGTAATCTTTATAAGGTAAATACCCACCAACAGGCTTCGCCGCTGCGCCATTGCTAATAAAACCCCTTATTGATCCTGACAAACCTAAAAAGTTGCGCGAGTTTATATTTGTCCATGCGTGTGTGAGTTCATGGTTAAATAGGTCAATATAGGCTCCACCATCACATACGGTTAGGTCTGCACAGTGAGCCAATGATTTAGGTAAGTTAATTTGTCTGTAGGGAGTAAACCCTCCACACCCCTTCCCACTGTTTCCCCCGCATTCCATATCCAAGCTAAAATCTATAGTTATGCTGTCTAACTCAGATTCCAATAAGTCTGGATGTACACGAATAGCAACTTCTCGTTCTCCAGCAGAAAGGTTGCGCTTGCTTATTTTCTTTTCTGCAGTAGGATGATTCTCTTCATTAAAAGCCCTGGAAAACGCCGCGGTTATCGCCCCATTGGCAAATTTGCCTCCAGAGACCACCGAGGCTGTGCCGCCCACAAGCGCCGCTGCAACGACCCTCGCCGCACTAAAGCCAACATTGCCAGCATCTATTGAATCTATACCTCCTGCAAAGGCCTGGGTCACACCCGCTGCGGCAAAGCCGTGTTTAAACTTCCCTCCCTGAGCCGCAGACAGTAAACCACCGGTAACCGAGTGAGCAAAGACTTTCGCTGCATAGCCATAGCTATTCAGACCAGTGCCCATTACCCCTTTTTCGACAACCCCTTTCGTTGCCCATGTCGCCCCCTGAAAGGCATTGCCAATGCCCATAAATGCCACAGCACTGAAGGCACCAAAAAAGGCTCCCTTCACCGTACCGCTTTGCACCGCTCCCGCCGCGGCGCCGCCGGCAGCGGCCCAGCCCACCGCCGCTGCATAATTTGTACCTTGCAGGGCCACTAGAGACTGTCCCCCGGTCCAAATGACAATGGCCACGGCGACCACCGGCTTCACCACCGAGTCCCGGTACTTATTCCAAGAACTATACCCCGAAGGATCCGTATAAGTCAGCGGGTTGTTGTGCACATAGGCATAGCGGTTGTAGCCCTGGACCGAAGTCACCCCATCGATCAGCGGATCTGCGGAGACAAAGCGGACGAGGAACAGTTGATTATCCGCGAACTGCTGGAAAGCATGATTGTGAAGTATGAGGCTCGGCGCTGGACGCATACCCGAATAAAAGCCCCGGCAGGTTATTCTGCCGGGGCTTTTATTCGGTTCAGTAAGATTACGATTTGAAGAAAGCCCAAGTCTTCCCTTTTTTCCGGTATATCTCTGTGCACCGGATATCCAGAATGTGTTTCATATCTCCCTATCTGCGTGTATTTTGAATAGCACTCACAGAATTAATATACAAAACCGAGTTATATACATAGATATACCAATGAGCATATCTCGTTAGATAAAGCTGTTCACCACAAGAGACACTATCGGCAACTCCCTCAAAAACTTCAAATTTCCCACTATTTATTAACTGCCGACTTATCGTCTCTGGCATCCCATCCGCAACTATCTCTAACTGCGGTCCACTGACAACCAAGTATTTTAGCTCACCTTTATCTATTGTATTATTCGCTTCTACAACAGGGTCTTTCAAAAGATATTTACGCAGTATCTCAGCTTCTTTACACGAAGAATTTTTGTCGTACGTCTTTGATTGAGACAAACTATACAACCTATCCATATCCTCATTTAAGTGAGAAATAAACTCTTTTTTATTAAATTGATTTACCACTTCGTCACTCTGAGCAAAAACAGAACTTAAGACCAAAATTACACTAAAAAAAATTTTATTAATCATTGTTTATTGCTTATATGCATTAGCTAGTCGCGATAAGTCACTTGCTTTTTCCATATATATGATCAGCAGGTGACGTCAGAAAACTAGATGGAATACCATTAGCAATAGCCCCATCCAAACCAAATATACTGCCTCCTATCTCAGCACTTTTACCAAAGAATAAGTTAGGATTTGGTGAAACCATATATTCAAGTTGAATTCCTGCATCAAGCCCCAATACCTCTTCAGAGGCGTAGAAATAAAAACCCTGCTCCTCAACTGTTAAGGGATTACCGTCTAAATCACTTTTAAAGTAACCACCACCAAAAGCAATGCCCCACTTACCGAATACGAAATCACCTCCTACCCCTATCGCGGTTGTTTCGCCTGGCCGTATGAAGTAATCAGTAAGCTTCCTTTTGAAGCGCCCCCATATACCTTCCTGCCCCTTTTGTGCATGAGAATACTCCCTTACTTATCTAGATCTAAACAAAGCACTCCAATACCATCTGATATTTCGCTAAAGAAACCAAGACTAACATCTGAAAGGCCGTAGTCATCTACATTATTCAGCTTTACCAAAATACCGTAACCAGATTTCTCTACAAACATAACCGATTTCAAATCGGTTATATGCCCACCTTCAAATGAGCTTGTTTTTGGGCCTATAAGACGCACCTGTGATAACTCACTATTGAAATTAAGCATGTCCCAATTAAAATTTACAGGGTAAAAATATCTACCCGGAACCTTTAATCCACCTCTAACTACATCACTATGAGAAATAACTTTATCTTCTACATTCTCTTGAACCCAAACTTTTAGATATTTAGAGATGGTCTTATCAGAAGCCATGCGCTTAAGTTGATTGCAATATTCTATTTTTGAATTACTGCAAGATGCAGTTAAAATTACTACGCAAAAAAACAAAAGTACTCTAAAAAGCATAATCACATCCTAGTAGTTTTTATTGTAAAAGCTATGACCTTTCTTTGACCACAAATGCGCGTCACGACCAAAAGCCTGCCCCAAATTGTGAAGAACAGGTTTGCCTTGGTATATATCGCGGATATTATGATACATCACAGCCGTCTCAAGCCCACCGGCTGTCCAGCCTCTAGCAGCAAAATACCCACCAATTACATAGTAGTTGATATCAGATCCGGAAAAATTACCTGAAACGCCTTCAACAGTGAAATTTTTTGAAACGAAAGGGTCGTCGAAAAAGGTACCATCTGCAAATTCAGCTTCTGCTTTAAAAGCATCTAACGATAAAGCCTGTATTCTTTTCCTATCGTAAAAACTAAAATCATCTCTCATTATTGCGTCTAGATCAGCTGAAGGCACGTGATACGTCCCATCTGGGTTATCTTCAAAAAAGGCCTCCATTCGGCCAACAGCCTCTTCAGCTGTCACCTTTTGTGCAGTAGGATGATTCTCTTCATTAAAAGCCCTGGAAAACGCCGCGGTTATCGCTCCATTGGCAAACTTACCACCCGATACTGCAGAGGCTGTACCGCCAACGATCGCGGCTGCAATGACTCTCGCCGCACTAAAGCCAACATTGCCAGCATCTATTGAATCTATACCTCCTGCAAAGGCCTGGGTCACACCCGCTGCGGCAAAGCCGTGTTTAAACTTCCCTCCCTGAGCCGCAGACAGTAAACCACCGGTAACCGAGTGAGCAAAGACTTTCGCTGCATAGCCATAGCTATTCAGACCAGTGCCCATTACCCCTTTTTCGACAACCCCTTTCGTTGCCCATGTCGCCCCCTGAAAGGCATTGCCAATGCCCATAAATGCCACAGCATTGAAGGCACCAAAAAAGGCCCCCTTCACCGTGCCACTTTGCACCGCTCCCGCCGCGGCGCCGCCGGCAGCGGCCCAGCCCACCGCCGCTGCATAATTTGTAGCTTGCAGGGCCACGAGAGACTGTCCCCCGGTCCAAATGACAATGGCCACGGCGACCACCGGCTTCACCACCGAGTCCCGGTACTTATTCCAAGAACTATACCCCGAAGGATCCGTATAAGTCAGCGGGTTGTTGTGCACATAGGCATAGCGGTTGTAGCCCTGGACCGAGGTGATTCCATCAATCAGCGGATCTGCGGAGACAAAGCGGGCCAGGGTCGGGTCGTAGACCCGTCCGTTCATATGGATCAGGCCCACCTCATCCAGCATTTCATGGCCGGTATAACCGCGATTGCTACTCAGGTGATTGAAGGCTCCCACACTGAGGGCGCTAACCGTATTTGCAGGCGCGCCGGCAATTTGTTCCCAGCTCAGGGCATTGCGGCGTTTGCCCCAGGCATCAAAGCTGTAAACCAGTTTGTTACCAGTGGCATCTTTGGCAACCTGACCGGTGCTATCGGTAATAACATCCAGGGAACCCTGCAAGTCTTTGTGTAAATACTGGGTGCTGGTACCGGCAGTTTCATCCGATGCATTCAGCTCGATACGCTCGATAGCAACCCCTGCGATATTGCGGCGATAGAAGCTCTTGATAAAAGCACCGGTGGTACTGCGTTCAATCACTTTCTCGACGCTGCCGATCTGCAAGGTGGTCACTGTGCCTTTGCCGTTGTCATCCACCCGCTTGAAACGGCTGCGGTCCGGGCCGTAAGAGAAGCGCGTATCGTGGCCACCTTTACTAATCAGGCTGGGTTTATCAAAGACGGTGTAATCCAGCGTACGACTGCCTGAGTCGCTACTCATATTGCCGTTGTCGTCGTAGTGATAGCTGGTATTGCCGGCTTTGGTTACGGCATGAGGGCGTGGGCCACTGTACTCATAGCTACCAACGCCCGTTTTATAGGTGATATTGCCGGCATCATCGTAGCGTACCTCCTGGGTGGCAGTTTGGCTGCCGGCCAGATTGCTATCGCCATGAGCATCACCATTGACTCACTGGTATTCGATGAAGACGAGCGCGGACCGGATGAGCAGCTAAGGCTGCAATTTGAGGCTATCAGCCAACTGCCAACGGAAGAGAAAGAGATCGTCAAGGAGTTGTTGGACGGGATGATCATCAAGTATCAATCCCGGCGCTGGGATACCAAGCGGCAAATCGGTTAAACAAAAAGCCCCGCCGGGATCACCAGCGGGGCTTTTAGAGGGTACCCAGAAGCAGGCCGCTAACGATTAGCGCTCTAGCTCTCCTTCCAAATCTTAAGTGGGACTTTAAGACTAACCTTCTAGCCTTTACTGGGAGAGCCAAGCAAAGAAACAAATAATTTAACATACTTGTTTCTAGGGATTTTCCTCAAAAAAAATGGTAATGGCCATGTTTTGCCCCCCTGGGATGCATCTTTAGGAATCCAGACCTGTAGATGCCCCTCCCTTTTAATAAAAACAACCAGCATACTAAATATAGTCACCTCAGATATATACTTTACATGATCTATATTTTGCTCAACCCCATCAACATAAATAATTTTTCTTTGCTCATCAACTTGAATCTGGACAAGCCTAGAAAACAACAACCTTAAAAAAAACAAAATAATCAGCCAGGCCCCAAGAAAAAAATATATTTCAGGAATTTTTCCTCTGAAAACCTGAACAAAACCCTGATTAATCTGTGGGTTATTTATATTCCAATGAACAAAAAACAGACCGACAACAAAAACAATAAATATAAAAATTCCGAGATATAAGTAAATGAATTTCCACCATTGCTCAAGCTTTCGAGAAGATAGGCTTATTATTTTCATACTCACTCCTACCACGTTAAGACCCGCTGTGTATCCAGCTCCGCCCAATGAGCCCCAACCCCTGGGCCAGCACCAATTCCATATATATGATCAGCAGGTGACGTCAGAAAACTAGATGGAATACCATTAGCAATAGCCCCATCCAAACCAAATATACTGCCTCCTATCTCAGCACTTTTACCAAAGAATAAGTTAGGATTTGGTGAAACCATATATTCAAGTTGAATTCCTGTATCAAGCCCCAATACCTCTTCAGAGGCGTAGAAATAAAAACCCTGCTCCTCAACTGTTAAGGGATTACCGTCTAAATCACTTTTAAAGTAACCAGCACCAAAAGCAATGCCCCACTTACCGAATACGAAATCACCACCTACTCCTATCGCGGTTGTTTCGCCTGGCCGTATGAAGTAATCAGTAAGCTTCCTTTTGAAGCGCCCCCATATACCTTCCTGCCCCTTTTGTGCAGTAGGATGATTCTCATCATTAAAAGCCCTGGAAAACGCCGCGGTTATCGCCCCATTGGCAAACTTACCACCCGATACTGCAGAGGCTGTACCGCCTACAACCGCCGCCGCAACTACTCTCGCCGCACTAAAGCCAGAGTTGCCAGCATCTATTGAATCTATACCTCCTGCAAAGGCCTGGGTCACACCCGCTGCGGCAAAGCCGTGTTTAAACTTCCCTCCCTGAGCCGCAGACAGTAAACCACCGGTAACCGAGTGAGCAAAGACTTTCGCTGCATAGCCATAGCTATTCAGACCAGTGCCCATTACCCCTTTTTCGACAACCCCTTTCGTTGCCCATGTCGCCCCCTGAAAGGCATTGCCAATGCCCATAAATGCCACAGCACTGAAGGCACCAAAAAAGGCCCCCTTCACCGTGCCACTTTGCACCGCTCCCGCCGCGGCGCCGCCGGCAGCGGCCCAGCCCACCGCCGCTGCATAATTTGTACCTTGCAGGGCCACGAGAGACTGTCCCCCGGTCCAAATGGCAATGGCCACGGCGACCACCGGCTTCACCACAGAGTCCCGGTACTTATTCCAAGAACTATACCCCGAAGGATCCGTATAAGTCAGCGGGTTGTTGTGCACATAGGCATAGCGGTTGTAGCCCTGGACCGAGGTGATTCCATCAATCAGCGGATCTGCGGAGACAAAGCGGGCCAGGGTCGGGTCGTAGACCCGTCCGTTCATATGGATCAGGCCCACCTCATCCAGCATTTCATGGCCGGTATAACCGCGGTTACTACTCAGGTGATTGAAGGCTCCCACACTGAGGGCGCTAACCGTATTTGCAGGCGCGCCGGCAATTTGTTCCCAGCTCAGTGCATTGCGGCGTTTACCCCAGGCATCAAAGCTGTAAACCAGTTTGTTACCAGCAGCATCTTTGGCAACCTGACCGGTGCTATCGGTAATTACATCCAGGGAACCCTGGAGGTCTTTGTGTAAATACTGGGTGCTGGTACCGGCAGTTTCATCCGATGCATTCAGCTCGATACGCTCGATAGCAACCCCTGCGATATTGCGGCGATAAAAGCTCTTGATAAAAGCACCGGTGGTACTGCGTTCAATCACTTTCTCGACGCTGCCGATCTGCAAGGTGGTCACTGTGCCTTTGCCGTTGTCATCCACCCGCTTGAAGCGGCTGCGGTCCGGGCCGTAAGAGAAGCGCGTATCGTGGCCACCTTTACTAATCAGGCTGGGTTTATCAAAGACGGAGTAATCCAGCGTACGACTGCCTGAGTCGCTACTCATATTGCCGTTGTCGTCGTAGTGATAGCTGGTATTGCCGGCTTTGGTTACGGCATGAGGGCGTGGGCCACTGTACTCATAGCTACCGACGCCCGTTTTATAGGTGATATTGCCGGCATCATCGTAGCGCACCTCCTGGGTGGCAGTTTGGCTGCCGGCCTGATAGAGGCGCGCATAGCGCAGGCGGTTGAGGCCGTCGTACTCAAAACGTTCCTGCAGGTCCTTGCGGTAGCTGCCATCGCCACTGAGGTCGGTTTTAGAGAGCAGATTGCCGATAGTATTCCAATCGTAATGCAGGTTCTGCACCTGACCCACACCGGGATTGATATCCGTTAAGATACTGGTGAGGCGGTGATGTTGTGGATCGTAGGCATAGGTAGTGGTGAGGCCGTTACCTAGCAACACTTCTTCCACCTGGCCACGCAGATTCATGCGCTTAACCCGGTAATAGTAACCACTGTCTGCGGGGGCGGTTACATCGCGCACACCCACTTTAAAGCCATAGTTGTTGTAGACAGTTTCTACACCGCGTAAATAATCCCCATTATCGCCCACCTGCTGATTGCTGGCGTCGAAACTGCGGCTAACGCGGCTGTATTGGTCGTAGGTGACTTTTTCATAAAAGTCCCCATCACCATCGAGTACACCGAGCCCGGTATTCGTTTCACCCAGACGACCGTAGGTATCGTATTGCAGCAGCTTGAGGTAATTGACATCCTCCAGATTGGCATTGCAACCGGCGGCAATAGCGACAGGGGCCTGGGCTACGGCCACCAGTTTGCCTTCGAAGCGGAATTTGGAATCACAGCCGGGATCCTGGTCGTAGTACCAGCGGCTGAAGTTCTGCAGAGTGCCCGTTTGGCTATTGCTATCGAAGCTGGTGTAATCGGCGCGAGTCACCATACGGCCGAGGGCGTCATAGCTCATGGCGGTGCCCTGCCCCTTGGCATCTTTCTGCCAGGCCAGTTCACCAAAGCCGGTGTAACCGTAGGTCCAGGTGCCCTTATCCGGGTCTACCATGCGGGTCTTGCGGCCGAGATTATCGTACTCAATGTTGGTCGCTGAAGTTTCACCACCGCCGCTGTTAAGGGTACGCACCTGTTTGAGGTTGCCATCGGCATAGTAGCTGTACTGCAGTTTGCCGCCGATATTGTCGGTAACCTGAGCCAACTCACCGAGGGCGTTTTTCTCCGTTACTTTACTTTGCTGGGCACAGTTCGTAGCAGTTTCCGTGAGGCCATTATAAGTGATCGTGCTGTCACACTGGCCACTGGGGGTATCCACATTAGTGGTGCGACCGAGAATATCGTAGGAGTAAATGGTCCAGCGTGGAGAGCCGCCGCTGCCATAAGGGTCGGAAACCTTTTTAACGCGGGACTGTTCATCGTACTGGGTATCGACAAACACTGGATTACCATGGAAATCCTGAGTTTGTTTACGGATCTCTCGACCCAGTCGATCGTGGTACATCACGCTCTGGCTCTGATCGATACCGGCTGTGGTCACTTTAAAGTGAGCTGGCACACCGGCTATTGTGGGGCAGCCACCACTGTCAGCACAGAGTGTGCTCAAGGTAGTAGCATGGCTGCCGGTCTCGTGGTGTTCAAAATAGCGATTGCCGAACGGGGAATAGGCATAGTGCGTTTCCACACCGCTGATATCCAGCACGCGCTGCGGTTGGCCGAAGGGGTCCATCTCCAGAGCTTGCTCGGCAGTCTGTTTGAGTTCATTAACCCGATTTAATGCGTAGCGGCCATAGCCGTCAAAACCCGTGCGACTGGTACGGCTTTCGCCCTGCGCATTGGTTACCGTGGATGCAACACGATTGCCGAAGCGGTCATGCTCATAGTGGGTGTGTAACTCTTGTGCGCTACCTTTAGCTACCCACTCATCGGTTAACAGGCCAGTCTGGTTATCGTAATCAAAATGAGCGGTTCGCGTGATTTGCGGTGCTACCAGAGCACCATATCGCTGGGTGGTGACGCTGCTCTCACGCAAGCGCGCCAAATGCCAGCGGTCACTGCTCACCACATTGTCGTATGTGTTACTTGTAGATTTGCTCTGCACCAAGTTATTAGAAGCATCATAGTGCTTCACAGTTACCGAGCTGACATTGCCATATTGAATATCATTGGCTGCGGTGTAGTTGGTGGTTGTCACCACCTTGCCAAGGTAACTCCCGCTCAGGCTGTAAGATTTGTCCTCCGCTTGGCTGATATAGGGCATTACCGTTTTGCCCGATACCGGTGCTATGGATTCCAAGGTATTGATAGAGCAGCTGATCAGGGTGAGTCCACTACCCTCACAGGTAGCCGGGGTTTTGATATTACTGGCATTGGACTCAATCACCTTGGCCGTCTGTGAAGGCATACCAATAAAGGGATAATCCTGGCGGTAGTGAGTGGTGGTCTTCACTTGGTTTTGCGGGTCATAGGTCGTAACCGATTCAAAACCGAGAAAGCCGCGCCCACCGCTCTGCATGCGCCCACCGGCATAGTGGTAATGGGCCTCAACCGTATTGTTATTGTCATTGGCCGCCGGTGCATCGGAGATTACTTTCTGTACCACGTACATCGGTGAGTAGAGATCGAATACCGGTGAACTGCGCCCGTAGTTCAGTTTGAAAGAACCCAGTTTACGTGAGTAGACACTAGTGCTGGTATCATTCAGGCGCGCGTAGCGGATTTCCGTTTTCACCCCAAAGCCATTCACTACAGACTCAAGAACATCCACCGGCTTGTCGGCATGTTTGGGCTTAAAGACACGCACATATTTATCTGTAGCGCCTAGACCACTAAAAAAGCCTGAGTGATTGCGCATATCATCGCAATGATTTTCCTGCTCATCGCGGTTCGCACAGTTCTCGACTATTTCAGGTCGCCCATCACCAGTCAAATCCATCACCAAATGGCTGTGATCATTGGTATCGGCGCCGAACAGCAAGCTAGTATCAATGGCGCTGCCAAAACCATTGGAATGGTTGGGCAGCACATAGAGGTACTGGTATTCGTTGTTTTCTTTATCGTTGGCATTGGGATAGAGAATGTCCACCAGGCCATCCATATCCCAGTCATATAGCTGGATTTTATCGTCCACAGCCCCTGGAAGTGTTCCCGTGGAGATAAACCCTTCACCAGTAAAGTAATATACGCCCCAATCCCAGTCTGCGCTGGGGCGGAATAACATGTCTGGCAGACTATCGCCATTGAGATCCGCGATCCGGTGCTCGGCATCATCCACCTGTGCTATCTCTCCGTTGAGTGCACGATGGAATACCGCCCTGTGGCTATTATCGCCCTCTGACATCAGTACAACGAAGTGATTGTCGGTCACATGACTTTGATTGTTGCAGTCGCTCGGTGCCTCGATACAAGTCCAATCTGTCTGCATTATCGCAGTCAGATCGGCAATACCGTCACCATTGAAATCGGCCACCATATCCGTATTACGCAGTTTCACTCGAGTGGTGCGTAGGAAATTTGCTGAGGACACTCCTCCGGGAGCGCTGACCGTGGGCAGGGATAAGCTGCGAGTCGTCTCAGAGCTTTTGAAGGAGAGTGTTCCGCTACTGCTGCGCTGCAGCTCACGGATTTTCATGGTGGGCGTATCACTCACTGAAGGAAGGCCCACAGCGTGAGTAAATGACAGGAAGTCCGGCAAGCCGTCGGCATTAAAGTCGTGCATCTGACCCAGCTGATCTTTCTGATAGCTGATTGCCGTGGGGTTATCAGTGCTGCTAAACCCGCTACCATTAGACAAATTCACGGCCCAGTGGGTGCCGGTGTCATCTATCGGCGCGTGGAGCAGATCATCCTTACCATCGTTGTTATAGTCCAACAGATGCCATTCCTTGCGCTCATTGGCGCGGATACGCATCTGTTCGGATTGCAGGGCCAACTCCCCCTCGGCAGTGCCCAGGGCAACACGGAGATAGCGTTTGCCATGACTGCCGTCGTAACGAATAAACACCAGATCTGTGAGTCCGTCACCGTTGACATCTCCATACTTGCCACCCTCGTAACCGGAGTGGAAGATATTAGGATTAGCAGCCGCACTCACCATGCCCGCTCCGGCAAACTGGGCATAAGTAAATATCGTGGGCTTGCGACAGTTACCCTGCACACACTCCTCAACCTCTTCGAGCAGTAAACGGCCAGTAGCGCTTTCCTGGTAGCTGAAGTTGTAGCTGCGCAACTCCATCGAGTCCGCAGTGGATGTAATTGCGGTGAGTCTGCGGGTTGATGCCGTTTTTTGTCCGAAACTGTATCCGTAGCGTTTATCGCTGCGGCTGGTATCGTAGTGGAACTGAATCCGATTCAGCGTTGCATCGTGACCATTCGCAGAGTAATCGACCGCCTCTATCAAGTGCTCCCCGAGCGCGGTGTCTTTCAGGTAGGTGTATTCGATACGGTTGCCAACACTATCCTCCTGGGTATTCAGATACCAGGTCTTCTCCTGCTGTGCATCCTCATGCATACCGTAATAAGAGATAGAGCCATCCTTGCGGTACACTTCAAAACCCTGGCCGCTACCTACCGGACTGGAAACCAGCCGTACCTGCACAAAGCTGTCCAGGCTTGTACGGTACTCGCTGCCGAGGCTACCGTACTGACCCGACACTAGTTTCAAACGCTGGCCATCCAAACAGAACCGATCGAAGACGCTGCCATTGGCACCGTCCTCTTCAAAAGTTCTACGGCAAGCGCTAATAGCGGACAATCCACTAATTCCCCAACCGGCCCCGAGCGGGCCGTTACTGCCGGAGCTGCTGTAAGTCACACTGAGCGCCGGGGTACTGCCACCGGATGAAGGGCCCACTTGCAGCGGAATGGTATAAGTCGCCGCGCCGGATTCACTCACACGGAATTCCCCGGGCAAGATGCCGACGCGATCGGAGGCCAACACACTTGGGTCGGTAGTAGATAGTGCCGAGGCTTTGTAAGGGGGCACCGCCACGATTACAGGTGGTGGGGTCTGGTCAACCTGAACAATATCCGTGGCAACCGTATTTGAGCAGCTACTAAAACTCGATACCTGGTTGCAGGCGCGCACCTGATAGGCGAAGAAGCCATTCTCCAACGACAGCTTTTTGCTCAAACGCGTTAAGTCTGTATGTTTACTCGGTGCGTTTTCATCCCAACTTACTGGCCCCTCTGCCGACGATGCGGTACCGGCAATAATCTCATAGTGCACTATCGTGCCACTAGCACTACCCCAAGTGAGATCAACCTCACCGGTGCGCGAGAAAGTTGTCGATAGATTAGGGGATTTGGGTGCACCTGGAGTTTTAGCGACGATAACAGATTGAACATTGCTGGCTGTGGAGCAAGCACGCAGATTACAAGCTATCAGGTAGTAACTGTAACTGCCATCATCTCGCTGAAGCGTGGTGCCAGAGAGAGGCGCTGGATTCGCAGAGCTCGTGGTTAATTCTTCAAGTAGCTTGCCGCCTTCGTAGAGCTTGTACCTGTAAACTTGCTGGGCAGAGCGGTCACTCCAGTTCAATTTAAGTGTACCGGTAGAACTGTTAGTAATGGTATCCAGCGTCGGGGCCGTAGGTATGGGTTGATTCCGTACCAGCAGTCCAACCGATGTACTCCAACTATTACTACAGCCAGAGGAATTACAATTTTTACTGCGGAACTCCCAATTACCATCGGTAAGCCCGGTTACGGAAAAGGTACTGCTCCCAGCAGAGCCGTAGGAACTATCTGCCGGCCAGTCGCTTTCCGCTTTTCTTTTTTGCCAACGCACCGACTCGATAGGGCCAGAGCTATTGGAGGTTAATCCCACAGAACCGTCATAACTACTGGATACGCTTGCAAGTAAACTTGATGGGCCTGGCTTCAAAATAATATTGGCTGTCTCCGGGCCAAAATTATTTAATGGCTCGCCTTCTTGGCAGCCTCCGCCGGGAATCCCAACGGAACAGTACCAGGTCGTGAGGAAGTAAGAGTAACTACCACTGGTGCTTATGGAGTCGGTAAACGTACCCTGCTTACTTACTGATTCTTTCCAGCCAGAGTCATAAATAGTAGTGGAACCTCGCTTCAGGGTTATCCTTTGTGCCTGCGCGTCGATATTCCAAGATAATTTGACAGACCCGCCGTTAATTGACTGAATCGCCAAAACTGGCAGGCTGACAGCAACAGTCTTGCTACTCGACCAGCCACTGCAGGCCTCAACACCACCATACGTCTTACAAGCTCTAACCCGATAGGAATAATTTCCGTTACTGCTCTGGCTAAAAGGTTTACTGGTTCCGGCCAAACTCCAGCTGCCAGAAGCATTACCGGACTGAGCCAATATATATCTTGCCGCTCCGGTAACCGGGCTCCAACTGACGCTATAGGCACCAGTTGAACTACCCGGTAGCGTGAGGTTCCCTGGCACAGCGGGGGGGCGAGATACTATGACCGTCGAGGAACTTTTAAAAGCCGTGGTGACACTGCCTTTGACCGCGGCAACCCGATAGATGTAGCTGTCACTGCCCCGCCCGCTTAAGGTTGTTTGCGTTCCGCTACCACTGTAGACCTGAGTCCAGGAGCCGTTGTTTTTTTGCTCCTGTAAAACATATTTGTCCGCACCGGCAACTTGCGACCAAGATACAGTCACACTGCCAGTAGTGCTCGATGCTGGTACTGTAATCGATTGAGGGATACTAATTACCGTAACCGTGGAGGACTGCTTATAGAGGCCAGTGGTACTACCCTTGACTGCGGCAACACGGTAACTGTAGCTGCCACTACCACGACCAGTTAACGTTTTTTGCGTTCCGCTACCACTGTAGACTTGAGTCCAAGAGCCGCCATTTTTTTGTTCCTGAAGTAAATATTTGTCCGCTCCAGAAACTGCCGCCCAAGATATTGCCAAAATGCCATTGGCACTCGCAACAGGCACACTAATAGAGAGTGGAGACCTGACTACAGTAACAGTAGTAGAGTATTTAAATGCACCAGTAATACCGCCCTTGATCGCGGCAACACGATATAGATAACTACCGGTACTGCGACCAGTTAAAGTATTGGACGTCCCTATACCATTGTAAACCTGAGTCCAGGCTCCGCCGTCTTTTTGTTCCTGAAGAATATATTTTTCCGCAGCGTAAACGGAAGACCACGACACAGCAATACTGCCGTAAAGATTTGTTACTGGCACCCCAATTGAATGTGGGGTTCTAACCACCGTAATACTCTTTGAAGATGTATAGCTGCTACAACCAGAGATGCAAGCACGAGCCCGAAACTCATACTTTCCAGTTATCAGGTCAGAAAAGTCCTTATAAAGGGCAGAGCCCGAGTAAACCATCTTCCAAGTGGTACTACCTTCAATTTTTCGCCAAAGTTCATAACTTTTTGGTTTTACGGAAGCAGCGCCCCACTGCACTCTAATATTGCCTGATGTACTAGTAGATGGGAGAGAAATAGATCCCGGGGGAGTAGCGTTAGGTTCGAGAGTAACTTTAACCGTATGGCTGCCGAGGGAAATTTTCTCAATATCCCATTCCTCACAGCGACCCCCAAACCCCCAAATCAAACAAAGCCTACTCCAGGCGTCATACCTATAAGTCCCTGTTGATGAAACAGTGATTGATGCAGAACTTCCACTGACTGCAATATCTCTCACCCGAGAACCGTTTTTATACTCGGTAAGATACTCAGGGGTTCCAGTTAATGTTAACGTAAATTTTCCTGTAGAACTGGATGAGGGACCCGATACGCCAGCCAGGGCCAGAGCAGGTAGCCAAAGAAAAAATAATCCAGACAACCAGGCACTGGAAAGTGCACTAAAACTCTTGGACACAGCAAAAATACTCTTATTATGCAAACTATAGTTCTCTCCCACCTATTTCAAGAATTAGGTGGGATCGGCAGTATAGCCGAGCGTCAATACTCCTCCAATTACAGCTAATAACAAGCGCCTTTTCGCGGAAAAAATCAACCAATAAGACAGTTTATAATGAATTGACAGGCTCTATTTTTCTACTCTAAATCCTCTATATTGTTTATTGTTTAAGCAACCCCATCCCATATAAATCTTCACCTCAAAAGACCTTATTAGAAACTAACAAATAAGAAAATAAATACATCAAAACACCAAAAATTCGTGCTTGGGGCAGCTATTATACTGCATCGACTGCCACAGCATCGCTTTTCCAGGTCATCCACGTACTTTCATTAAATTACTAAACTTACTGGTTGATTGCATAACCCCCAATACTAGAAACCATGAAAAAACAGCACCTATGGCAGCAAAAAATCAACTCCAGAAAAAAGTGATTCCCTATCATTAAAATATATTCTTACAGTCTAGGACCCTCCTTTTATGAGTAGGCATCCACCATCAATTAACATTGAGGATCACAACAAAAAGTAAACCTATTTCGACCAAAAATTATCAACGGAAGCCAGCCTAACAACGTCATCCCTAAATTTAACAGGTGATTTCCAATCTTTAAAACACCAAGTACCTAGCCTCCACTTGTAATTAGAAGTAAACAAATACTCTCTCAAGCTACGGCAGAACAACCTCAAGTTACCAATGTAGAGGCGAAGAACACGATAAACTTCATTAGCACTCTAGATTCTAAGAACACCAGTGAGATACCCGCAGCACAATAATATAGTGCTACTCCCTATCAGCATTTGCTAAATTGCATCTCACCAAATCCAAATACACCAATAATAAGGCTGCTATGCGGATCTTGAGTTCTCTCACTTATGACCTGCTGCCTGTCAACAAACTAATAACGGGTAATCAGGCCAACGGGGCAACCCTTTCACCATGCTAAAAAAGTAAGTCACACGGAGCACAAACAAACCAAAAAAGAAACACTGCTACCCCTTCCTCCACCCAGCGTCATTCCACTTAATAGCACTCCAGTAATGTCACCAATAGATAAAAAAACAAGATTGGATGCGATGTAGAAAAGTAACACCCGAAACCTGTTACTAATGCCCCACAAAGCTCCTAAACACTCAACAAGAAGACTGGTTTATTGCGTAAGGTGACTAATTGACCTTACTAAGTTATCAATCAGCCAAATCACAGGAACCGTACCAAATAACGACGGTCCACCAGATATCTATTTTCATCAGCTACCACGCATATACAGATAAGTAGAGAGAGCAATGCACGGTTCACTTAAGATATTTACCGCAATCACCTTATCCGCCCTTTTGGCCGCTTGTGGCGGCGGCTCCAGTGGAGGGGAAAGTACAGATACCCCTCAAGCTGACAGCGGCTCAAATACAGGGTCGGATACCGGAACAAATGGGGGGAATTCGGATACCGGTGAATACACATTCAATCCAGCTAACCCCTTGGCCACCTTGGTTGTAGGTACCAGTGAGTATGCAGAGGGCACTTTGGAGCTGGAGGGCACTGATAGCAAAAGCCCTGGTTTCCAAGCGTCCACTATCGAAGGTCAATACGGTAGCTTTAAACTATATGATAGCGGGAACTGGGAGTACCAGCTAAATAGCAATACATCCAGTCTCAACAATGGTCAATCTGTAGAAGACACCATCTCTATTCAATTAACAAACGGAGATCAACACTCCATTACCTTTGCAATACAAACTATTGAAGCTACCGAAAATAGCATAGTTTTTATTCTGATGAATTTTTCAGATGCCGCTGTCACTGACGACGTTAGTATTTCACAACTCGCCAATATGACATTCAATGATACGGATTCTCTGGACAATACTTACAAAGAAAACTCCTTCGGCCAACTGAAATTTAAGCGCCATCTCATTAGCGACCAGTCACTCGCACAATACTGTTATGGAGAAGACAATAATGAGAGTAGCTCAATTGATTGCTTTGTTTATAGCATCCCCGATAGTCAAAGTGGGGGCGTACTAAGTGTTGGGAATGCCCAGGCTCGCTCTGGCTCCTCACAGGATGGTCAATATTCAGATGGTGGCTATACCTGGAGAGATAACGCTACCACCTGGATTCAAAATAACTTTGTAGATTCCAATAGCCGCCCTGTGAATCTCAATGACTGGAGACACCGTGTATTTATTTTTCCCCGAGCCGCAAATAATGCTGGCTTGGTTGGTACAGGAGTTGCTTCGGTACGGGGGGGATGGAGCATCATTACCGCAGATACCGATCAACTAGTGATGGGGCATGAGTTGGGCCACAATATTGGACTTAGCCACGCCGGTAACGATGACAATAACGATGGCGATACCAATGACCAAGGCGAAAGCGAATACGGAGCTAATGGTGCCTTTATGGGTAACAGCTGGAAGTCACGGTTATTCGGTAGTGCCCATAGAGAATTTATGGGCTGGTATGAGAGCTTCCCTGGATATACTACAACCATCAGGCAGTCTGCTGGCAACAATGCCGATTATGTAGTGCAGGCCGTAGAGCTCACTGCAGGTGAACTCAATAGCTCTCTACCGCAACTTTTAAAAGTTGAAAGTAACGGCAGTACAAATGGAGAAAATCACTATTACGTGGAATACCATATTCCCCATAATGTTTTGAACCCCTATCCTCACCATGCAAATGCGGTAACAATTCATTATTTAAATGACGGAACCGCTAATCAAGTGGCAACCCTTACCACTACTGGCGATCAATTTAGTGACTCATCTGCTGGGGTCACCATTGAGCTTAAATCCAAGGACAGCAGTAATAACAGCGCCACTATTGCTGTTAACTACAGCAACTAGCAAATGAGGGCAAGACCATGAAATATTTCGTAACTATAATTATGTTAATTTCCTTAACCACTTATTCCCAAGCTGAGGAAACCGTAACTGGTGTATTGGAAGAAGAAATTTCCGAAAACTTTGAAACTGGAGAAATTGACCATAGATTCTCTATCAAGGATGAGAGCACCGGTCGATATTATTTTGTCGATGCAAAAGAATTAAAAGAAAAGGGAATGAAGTCTGGAGAGCGCGTAAGAATTAGAGGGGAGCGGCAGAAAAATCGCAGAATTAGGATTAGGGAGTCGCAAAGAATAGTATTGGAGAAATAGAAACTCTATTTATGGAGCAGACAAGACTATGCAAGTGTGCACTAGGCGTATTATACATGCTTAGGCACACATACAGTTCTTTTCCTTGCCACCTACGACAGCAATAGAGGCTTCGACCCCCTCCAATTAATTTGCTATTTATTATTATAAAAACACTAAGGAACCAGCCAGCCACAAGTTGTCGCTGGCTTTTTTTACAAGGATGCGCAAATAAAAACTATAGTATCAGCTATTCTCCTTCGTGCCTTGGCTGCTAGTATCCAGCCAGTCTTTTGGACCCCGGAAACACGAATTGACTATTTAATGATTCATAGCTGGGGATTAGATATCCAGCTGAAATGGTTCGAAAACGTCGACACTGAAATATGATGCCCTGATACTAAAACTTTCATATTAGTGAAAGATGAACCCGAGGCATATGATACGATAGTCTCACTTTTCTTGTCCGCATATATGGCAAAAACATCTGTAAGCTTCAGCCACTACGAATGCTACCGGGAAAAGATCTATTAAGATAGAAGATAAATAAAGCCTTGGCGCTCTTCTCTGCAGATATTCCTCATTTATAGGGAATACACCAAGTAAACTAATTATCTTGTCTCTTCTATCTCTCAACTGATCTCATTCGCCTTGCTGACTCTACTAGTAAAATACAGTCTTAGTCCCCTCACACAACATCAAGTTGCTTAGCAAATCGATTTTCGTCAATTATTTGCCATAAAAAATAAGAAAGCGATCAAGGATGAAAAAGACTATCAAAGTAGCAGCCGTTATGGTCTCGCTATCCTTTTCAACTGTACTATATCAATCACAGTGTTACGCTTCAGATCTGCAGAAAGTCAGGATACAACCTGCACAAGAATGGCTTCAAGCTACGCGGTCAATAATTTATTGCACAGTCAACTCTCCACCCCTAACACAAATTTCCAGCCATGCTGAAGCCGAACTGAAATCAGTAAAGCCTGTAGGATCTATTGTCAAGGCAGGGGAGCTGGTCGCAGAACAGGATGGATTTTACCTGTCCAGAGGTATGGATATCCTGAAAACAGACCTGGAAATTGCAGAACGTCAGCTTTCTCATGCTGAGGAGGAACTAGCCAGACTTATGCCTCTTCGCGAGGCTCAAATGGTTTCCCCCTCTCAACTCAATGACCTTAAACTTAATGCCAGTACTTTCAGGCTGAGCAAGCAAAGACTTAAGCAACAACTTGAAATAGATCAGTATAGGTTCGAGCGACTGAAGCACTTTGCCTCCAGAGACAGCCAGGTTTTACAAGTCGAGGCACATCCTGGTGAGAGACTCACTCAGGGACAACGGATTCTTCAGCTTCTTCCCTTGAATGAGAAACAACTGGAGTGCTTGGTACCCAGGGATCAAGTAGGAATGAATTTAGCTATTCAAAAGAACGAATTTCGTTACGATGGAGAGCCGCTTTCCCTAAAAAACATCGGTCGAACCATGGACGGGGACACTCAGAATCTGTCCCTATACTTCGATGGCCACGGGAAGCACTTTGAGTCTCTGTTGGTGGGCCAACGTTTCCAGATCGCCATGCTCACTCCTACAGGGCCTCGAGAAAAAGCAGGCAATATTACCAAGTTACCTTCCGATGCAGTGCTATTAGAGGGGGGAAAGTACCATACATGGGCATTAGGACTGGAAAACAAAGTTCGTAAAGTCGAAGTTGAAATCCTGGATACACTTGCTGATCATTTTATTGTTATCTCAGAGATTCAGCCCGGCGATCAGCTTGTAGTTCTCGGTAATGGGAACCTGCAAGCAGGTCAAGAAGTAGTACCGGTGGACCGTGACTCATGAATATTATTGAAAAATATAGTCCGGTTATTATCAGTTGCGGCCTTCTTCTTATTTGCCTAGGTGTATTTTATGGGGTCAAAATTCCAAATACGCTACTACCAAATATAGACAGACCGCAAATAGCTCTTGCTACCTCTTGGCCGGGCAAGACAGCTATGGAAATAGAACAGGCACTTGTCGCCCCATTGGAGCAGGAGCTCTCCAGCCTTGGCTTTCTGGAGGAAATCCAGACCACCATTAGCAACGGGTTTGCCTGGACATTGATTACCTTTCATTCAAATGCCGATATGGAACAGATGTATATTGACGTTCTATCCCGGCTTAACCAGGTACCCAACTGGCCTAGCCAAGTATCTGCTCCCCGCCTATATAATTTTAGTAATGGTGCCGGAGCAACCTTGGCCAGTTTCTTTCTTTATTCCACTAACCAGGCCACTGAACAGGAGCTTTCCCAGGCATTCCGAGATCATGTTCAACCTGCATTTAGTAAGATTCCAGGCGTAGCCTCCGTTACTGTAGCCGGCACACCTATTGAGCAAAGGATAGATATCGAATTCGATCCCAGGGGCCTGACTCAGGCATCACTCACCATTAATGAAGTGCAGTCTCGCTTGAGTGACTTGGTTGACCGCTCTGGCGGTAATTTAACTATCGGATCAAGAGAATACGCCCTTCACTTTAAAGGCCAGATCCCTATTGCTGATATTGAGAAACTACCAATTGCTACCAGGGGGCCACATATTATTCGCCTAGGTGACGTTGCAAAAGTAAAAAATAGAATGGCCTCCGACTGGAATTATTTTGCTTTAGAAGGCAACCGCTCTTTCTATTTCTATTTAATGCCTACTGAGGATATTAATGTTTTGAATACCATCGATATGATCAAAACATTAATATCAGACCTAAATGAGGGAGAACTCGGTAGATTGGGAATGGAAGTGGCGATCAGCCGCGATGATTCCAAAAGCATTCGCAACTCATTGCAATTAGTCTATAGCAGCTTGATCCTGGGAGCTTTTCTCGCCTGCATTATTTTGTATTGGTTCTTGCGAGACTTTAGAACACTCGTATTGATTTTCACTAGCATACCAGCTTGTATTGCACTGGTAATTTTGGGTCTGTACCTGGGCGGAAGAAGCATAAATGTTATCTCACTAGCAGGTATTGCGCTCTCGATTGGCTTGATGGTAGATGCCGCCATTATTGTTATCGAGAATATCCAGCGTTTACGCGGCCAGGGAGCTAGCTTGCTAACCAGTATCAGGCAAGGGACTAAGGAGGTTACCGGCGCCTTGACAGCATCTACGATATCGAGTGTCATCGTCTTCTTACCTATCCTGGCGATGCAGTCAGCCACGGGGCAACTTTTTACAGATCTAGCTTATACCATTTCCAGCGCACTTATTGCATCATTGTTATTTGCCCTCCTGCTCTTGCCAGCATTGGCACGACATCTTCTAAAAGGCTCACCGCAGGTAAATCCAAAAGGAAGAACTCAATCCCTTAATAGAATATTACAACGCTGGACTGCTATATCAGTGATACCAATTGGTCGAGTCACTTTTCGTAACTGCGTTTTAGTGCTTGGGTTACCTGTTGCCTTATTAGTGACTTATCTCAGTTCGCCCTCAGTCGATGTGCTTCCAGACCCCAAACAGGCGATGATTTCAACCTTTATAAACTTTGAAGGCCCTATGGCGGTTGAAGTTGTTGAGCGCGAAGTCGGTCAGGTAATTATGGATCGCATTGAACAAGGAAAAGGGAGATTCGAAGAGCAAATAGTTACTTATGGCACACTCTGTTATCCAACCATGTGTCACCTTTACATTTATACCCAAGGGGACTGGGATTTCGAAGCATTTAAGAAATGGATTGACAAGGATATTGTCTCCGGACTGATAGGTACCAGAATTCATACGCAGCAAGGGGGCCTTCTCCGGTTTGCAATGCCCAATAGCCGTGTAAGCCAACTGGATATCAAAGGAGCTGAACTACCGGTTCTTCAAGCAGCTGGGCGCGACTTATTAGAACATCTTCGTTCAGAATTTCCTGGCGCACAAATTCTTGAAGGGAGCGCATTAAGCAATCGCGGATTGCGTATTGAATTTGAGCCCAACCAGGATCAACTGATTCGTATGGGAATGACATTACCGGAGTTTAATCGTCATTTGATGGCACTTACTGATGGCATTTATATCGGTAATTTTTACACAGGCACCAATACCCTTCCCTTCTACTTTAAAGCCAAAGAACCAGCCAACCTTGAGCAGCTCTTAAATACAGAAATTATGATTGCTGGGCAGGGCCTGATTCCTTTGAGGCAGTTAACGTCAGCACAGATTACGCAAGCTCCAGACAGCATTCTTCGTGTCGGCCAGGAAGTAAGTACCTCCCTCAATCTGACCCCACCAACGGGTGTTGCCATGAAGGATTTTACTGAGCAGGTAGATCGAAGCGTTTTGGCCTTTCTTAATAAGAGCCAGTATGGAGACCTGCATACCCAATTTCGGGGCAGTGCCAACGAGCTGAAATTATTTCTGCAGGAGTTCTTTCAGATCTTTTGTGTAGCTTTGTTGATTCTTGCATTGCTTATGTACTTTGCTCTCAAGTCCCTTAAATTAGCTTTGGCTGTTTTATTTGCAATTCCACTCTCCTTTGCCGGGGGTATGCTCAGTCTTCGTCTACTCAACCTGTTTGTAATGCAAAATCTAGATGTGATTACGATGATCGGATTCGTAATTCTGATGGGATTGGTAGTGAATAATGCGATACTTTTAGTGAATCAATTCCAAAGTTCCATTAATAAAGGCATGCATCAATTTGATGCCATTAAAAGTGCTGTGAGCTTGCGCATTCGTCCGATAATGTTAACGACCACAACCTGTATTTTTGGCAACCTTCCGTTAGTACTCAGTCCAGGAGACAGCGCCGCGATTTATCGGGGTCTTGCAACAGTGATTACCGGAGGCATGTTGTTCAGCGCTCTTTTTGTATTGGGCTTTATGTCTGCCATGCTATCTTTAAAAGTGTTTGCGGCACATCGGATAAATCCAACTTCGGTAGTTAGGGAACTTACACCCGAGGGCGGAATATAACCATTAAAGATTATTCTATTCAAAATTAAAAATGACCTTTGGCCAGTTTGAAAACACTGGCCTTAACCCTTGGCGACACAAAAGAGAGCTACTTGTTAGTCTTTCTCGCCAGAAAAAAGCAAGGATTCATATTCGAGCATTTTGTATCCACATTGTTAATACGACTATTAGAAGCCGCTCCACGAGTGTCAGCTTCATTTCGCTTTTTGATCGTTGTCTTCCCTATTCCCGGAATTCGCTTACAGTCCATTTAGAGCCTCGTGCAAACAGCGAAAGCTCAACTTCTCTGTTGGCATCCGGTATTTTTCTTTAGCAAAAACTAACCGCAGTGCAATCACTCCCCTAACGGTGTCACCTGTTAAGACAAACCGGTTAATAATTCCATTGAATACATTATCCAGACTGCGGAGCAGATACGGATGGAAGTGCAAGGCAAAGCAGTGAATACCTTGCTTGGAGGTATAGAAGCCGGCGGTACAAAGTTAAATTGTGCAATCGCCGCCGGGCCGAATAGAGTAAAGGAAAGGGCAAGGTAACCAAATTTTTCCAGGCCGGCGCTCAACGTCATGGCTCAATGCCTGCACTGGATATCGCAAGTTTTGGACCAGAAGATCTGGATCCACATCCAAACACTACAGATATATCACTACCATCCCTAAAAGCGGGTGGACCAACACCAACATGGCTGGCCAACTGAAGAAAGCCCTCTCTATCCCCGTGGCTTTTGACACTGATGTCAGTGGTGCAGCGTTAGGAGAACACCTGTGCAGGGCCGCTATAGATGTAAAGAGTTTATTTATTACCATCGGCACCGGTATCTGCGCCGGGTAATAGTGGATGGTAACCGGCGCCATGCTCTCGGAAATCGACCATATGTTGACGCCACAGGACCGATAAAGAGCCCTATCCAGGCCACTGCCCATTCCATGGCAATTGTCTGGAAGGCCTCGTCTGCGGCCCCGCATTGAATCCCGCTGGGGCCTGCGCGGCCAGAGTATAGACAGGGACCGTGCCGCCCGGGACCTCAGGCCGGATATCTGGCCACTATGTGCGTGAACCTGACCAGCTGCTACTCACCGGAGCGAATCATCCTCGGTGGTGGATTTATGGAACAAGCGTGCCTATTTACACACATTCACCACAAGTTTCTCAACCTGGCAAGTGGTTATTTACCCCAGGTATCCCAAGGCAACATCCGCTCTTTTATAGTCCCACCAAAATTCGCCGGCCGCTCTGGCGAGGTGGGCTCTCTGCGTATGGCCCAGGTACTTTGCTCCGGCTGTTAGACAAGCAGATCCTCCCTCATAGGATACGGAGGCGCCAGGAGAATATTCCTGGCGCCACTCCACCTTGTAAACTGCTCCCCATAACTCCCCTTCCAACTTATATACTAATCTTTGCGACTGTTGGCACAGCGCAAGGTAGCTAGTCTTGTATCCGATCTGATAGGCTTGTCAGTCTTGACCGCCTTATGACGGGGCTGAGCACACTTAAGCGTTGCTCAATAAGGGATGAAGATGAAAATAATTAAAATATTGACAGTTGGCTTAATGGTTATGGCCACCCAGCTTGTGCAAGCCGGCACTGCTGAACCTACAACATTTACCCGCCAGGGCATTCTCTCTTACAACTTCCATTCCGATTTATTGGGGCGTGGATTTGTTGTTGATGTGCTACTGCCGCTCTCCTTTAACCCCGAAGACAATACCAGATATCCAGTGATTTATATGACCGATGGTTATATGAACTTCCCCATGGTGGCACCGAACCTGATCCATGAACAAGTTCCCGATGAGCAGGGTAATACCAAGCTTCCGCCGGTGATCCTTGTAGGTATCTCACACCCCTTGGACAGCTCTAACTTCACTTTGCGCTTAACGGATTTTACTCCGGTACCTGGAGAAATCAGGGGTAATACCCTGGGTGGTGGTGCAAATCAGTTTCTGGAATTTTTGGAGAACGAGCTTAAGCCCTTCATCAATAATTCGTTCAAGGGAGATGAAAGCGACGAAACACTGGCTGGCCACTCCCTCGGCGGACTGTTAGCCCTCCACGCCCTCTTCAATCACACCGATAACTTCGACCGCTATGTGATCGGCAGCCCGAGTATCTGGTGGGCCAATAAGCAAATCCTAGAGAGTGAGCTTGCCTACGCTGAACGCCAGACTGACTTATCGAAAAGCGTGTATATGTTTATCGGTGGAGAGGAGGTCTGCTTAGAAGAAGGAGAGGTTTGTGGTGTTCAAGACTTTAGGGACCTGGCCCAGCGACTCAAGTCCCGCGACTATGAAAATTTGTCTCTACGCAAGCGAGTCATTAAGGGTGAAAACCACGATACTGTTGTGAATCCAGGCTACGATAAGGGGATAGAGCAGGTTTTTAAAACCAAGGTGCTACCACGGAAGTATTCTTTTTAACCGCGAACCTGCCGGCCCTATAGCAGGAAAACGCTACTGGGCCCTGACTACTCGCCTAGCTTGCTATCCGTCACTAATGCTCTTCACTAATATACTCCCCGGCCTCTAAAAATACTAACATAGTCTTCTTCAGACTTTCCGCTGCGTCCTTAAGGGGCAAGTGATGACTATCTTTTAGTACCGAGAAAGATTTACTCCCTTTATACCTTTTATAATCTGCCTTTACCTGTGAAGGCGTGGTAATGGAATCATTCTCACCGACAACAAATAGAGCAGGAACCTGTAAATGATCGATACCCCCTTTACGCTCATGGCCTGAAGCTCATCGTGCATCTTGTCAGCCAGACTTCCACGCCGTTCCTGCCACCCAGGAAATCTCTCACTAATCTTTTCAGCTGCTAGAAAATCTCGAATATCAGTCCCATTTGCGTTACCACCATTCGCGCGACTCACCCAATTAGAAAGAAGCGGATAATACTCAGAGGGAGACTCATGATATTGTTGTACTCCTGTATTGCTAACTGGTTGCCGTCCTTCTCCCCCCATTGCAGGGTTGCTTCTAAGCTGATTTCTACCTGCTTATGCGCATCCTGGGAGGAAGAGATAAACACCAACCTCTCCAATGTCTCAGGATGCTCACTAGCCTAGAGAGCTGCAAGCCCCCCGCCCCAAGAGTGGCCAATTAAAGTAACCTTATCCGTCTTATAGTGCTCCTTTAGAAAAGAGATAACATTACGCATACCTTAAATATTACTCTTTATCGTTAATGTATCGTCACTCACCTCAAGAGACTTGCCGGCCTCTATTTCTTGAAGATAAGCCACTAAATACTTATCTTTGAGCGCCCGTTCAGCAGTCATCTGAAATAGAACCAACCCCAACTCCACATCTCCCGAGCCGCCATGTAGAAACAGAATTAATGGTATGGATAAGTCGCTACCAGAAACCTAAAAGTGTAATTTTGCATCACCACTTAGCACCTGCCCTTTGTACTTGATTTGATTACCAAATATCTAACAGACAAAAAATAAAAATGGCAAGGAGGAACCATAACCATAATGGATTAAATATATATTCACCGACTTGGAACTAAAAACTCAACCAGATATATTAATATCCAAGGCATAGACTAAATAAAATTAATGGAAAGCTAACAGAGTTAAAACTTGAAGAAGCTTATATTACAAAAATACCAACAAAATACGAACTTCGAGACGAAATGGGGGGCTAAGACAGAGCAAAATAACAATAGGGTAGGAATTCTTCGCCCCACATATAAGAAGGGCCCCATTTTTCTTTACCGAGCTTAACCTTCTCACTTTATTACGACACCCATAAGAAATGCCGATAAATCAGTATATTGCAACTCAACAGAAGATAGATGAAGAATTAGCAGAAGAGAGCATCAAAAAAACTATTTATGGAGTAGAGACAATCCAATATCAGGGCAAGAGAGCTGAAATATTGTTGTGAGCCAAGTAACTAAAGGTCACTCTACCTATCATACGATCATTTTAAAAGGCCGCATAATAAATACGGCCACCTAATACAAGCTTCTCACACCGCAGAGTGCGCCCCCTAAGAGGAGCTAGTTACCAATATTGTACAAAGCAAAAGTGGGGCTGCTCTAGCTAGAAGACATTACCAGTTTTCAAACTACAAAAACCTTTACAGAACACGCAATGAAATAATCTCACAGGTCTTAAAGGCGCTGCTTCCACTCCAAAGGCTGTCAGTATCACCAACAATCCGCACTGTAGATTTGGCATGGAGTGACGCCAAGATAGAAGCCACTGAGTTTTTTTGGCCTACACTCTCTTCCGACTTTATCCAATACTGATGACAACTCTCAGTTTCAGCGTCCAACTTCACAACCACTTCGCCATCTCTAGAGGAGGCACTCGAAAACACCTCGATATAGCGCACTGTCGATTCGTTAGCATCCCCTAGAGCCAGCACATCTACAGCTAAAAGGACCATAGTAAAGCTCAAAGCACTTAAAAATCTCATCAACACCTCAAAATTTAACTCTCAATTTACAACAATCGATCAACTGCTAGAAATTATAAGATTTTAACCTAATGACGTATAGGTATAGCCTTAAAATCTGTTAACCTTGAATGTCAAAACTAATTATAAATTATACCTGAGGCGTAATCGATAGATTCCAAAAACTGCGATAGTGCTCTACTGAAAAAAACCTGATATTGTAGCCTTTCATTTACCCTCAATTTTTTAATTTGAAAAAATCAGTCTCACTTAAGCTTTTCAGGGATCATAATTGTACAATTTAATTATTGCATATAAGATCAAAAGGTCTAATCAAACAAACGTCTAAAGAGTGAAGTGAAAGCATAATATGCCTTACCCCCAAAAAGCATACATTATTACTAACAATCGAAGAATTTACTAACATAGGAAAATCGAATATAATCACTTAGTGTTTTACCGTAAAGAAAAATACCCTCACCCAATTATTCAATAGTATTTAAAATGAAAACATTTTTAGCCTTACTACTTATTTTTTTACCTACTATATGCCTCGCTGAGTTCACTTTTACAGGAAAGTTAAGTCAAATTCACACTGGGCCACAGTATCAGGGTAGAATTTTTGTTAAAGTTCAGGGAGCACCTTCAGGAGAGGTTTCCTGTTCAACCAATACAAACTATAGTTTTGCATTTGACGGTATAAACAAAGATGCTAATGATAGTACCAATGAAGAGGGCAAAATATATCTCAGCCTGCTTTTAAGCGCCCTCGCCGCCCAGCAGACTGTTACTTTGAAGAGTAGCGATGACTGTACAACTTACCACAATGTTGCAGATTTGAGGAATCTCTCTGTTATGCCATAGAAAATATATAGCCATCGATTTGCCGTTTAACTTTTTAAATTAGGTCGAGCTTAAAACAATACAATCTACCCACTAAACAAACTGGCATTCAACTAGGCCTCTCACTTTTTGAATGCCGGCTTATATGCGCAAGGGAACGAAACCAAATAAAAATAGATCGTCCCATTCTACTAACTCAAAGCCTCGACCGTTAACAAACTCAGAATCATTCAGATCGATTATGTCCTGGGCAAGGCAAATTTATTGGACACGGTACCATTACTATTTTTTCTACTCAGGAAACATAACTGAAGACAGCAGTATTTTGGAGCCCGTATTATTGCACTCATAATAGCTAAAGCTAACGGTTTCCTTTGCCATATACGCAGACAGTAAGAATGAGAGCTTTGTATCAAATAGTTTTGTATCCTCAACAGTAAGATGAAAATCCACATCACTTTTACAGTTTATTTCTGAGCTGGTATTGGTGAAATTTTGCAATCTAATTTCAACTCCAGCATCGTGGACTTTCATATAGGAAATTTTTGAATAGGGAGTCCATTCGGCTCGACCTAGCAAAGGTACAAAGAAAATAATTAAGAACAATACTTTTCCGAAATCTTTCATTTTTTCTCTAAACAACAACCATCTTCTTCTAAACAGTCTTAACCAGTAAAAACTGTGGACTCCCACTCTTTCCAATTCTCACCACCCAGCTTGTGAGATCTAGCCCCTTGAATAAATGCTTCTCTAAATGCAGGAAGATTATTTGCAAATACTTCACGAAAATCGTTAGGAGCACTAACAATAAGTCGGCTCACAGGCTTAAATGGGTATTCAAAGAGCTGGATCAGGCTTAAAGGCTGCTTCATTTCCTTTAATTTTGCTTCGATCACATAAGCATCAGATTTACCTCCACCTTGAAGGTTCACCTTTCCTTCACGTGCATAGCACCATCCTGTCCAATCTTTTTCTTCTTTCGCTATAGCCGCACGGGCTTTCTGATCTGCTAAAGCTTGTGACTCTGCTTCGAAAGGAGTAATCACACTTTGTTCAGCATCAAAAAAACAACAAAAAGGAACAAGCAATTCCTCTTCTTTAGTGACGCTACCTATATATAAAGCATTACAGAGAGCAAAACCTGAATGATAGCCCAACAGTTTGATATTCATTGGAATGCCTTCTTAAAATTATGACTGATACTCGATTAAATATAAAATTAGCTCAAATGCCAATTAAATAAAACCAAATTTTAATATGTGAATTTGGCTAAAGATGCGTAAAGCTTTTTATGTAGTGAGTTTAAGGGCAAGACGAACCTTGCCCCCATTTTAAACTCAAGAAAAATAATCCAAAACCTTGCCAATAAGCTCTAGCTCTTGATGACCCTCGGGATCAATTTCTTTGCGAAGCACCCGTTTTATATAATCCGTATCTCCAAGCAATCCACGCACAATACAATAGTGTGTAGCCCAGATACCACGTGTTTCTTCAGGTACACTTAGGTAAAACGACTCTTTGCTGTCTAGACAATATTGCTTTCTTAAGTACGCCTGCCCAAACTCGATTATATTATCCAGGTCACGCATAACTTGCGCCACAGCTTCTCCCTGGCTTCCGAAATCTTTAGCATAAACTGTTAGATTAAAAGGGTTCTTTAGGTCATCTATTCTAATTCTCCTTGAAAAGGTAGCAGTTCGTCTCAGAGGAAGACCTGAAAGATGAGATGAAATATCTTCCACCTCTTTAATATAAACACCTGCAGCCGGCTGGGTTGTTACCCAAGCAGGAGAACCACTAAAATTCCAAAAGGGTGCTATTAATAGATCACAAAATTTCACTGGACGAGATCTAAACCTATTAGAAACAAACTGCCAATCTGGGAGTTTGGTCGCCTTTCCCTTGGCGGCCTCCAAGATTTCTTTTTTAAAAGTCATGGTAGACCTGCCTTTAATCATGTGGAGATTTTGTTGACCTTAGAATATAAACAAATATCTCATCCATCTGTCCTCTGAACCCGCCTTCATCAGCATTAGCACCACATGCACTTGCCTGGCCGGAGGTACATGCATCATAAACTACTTTTTGGTTTGACGTTAATGTTGCATTCCCTGTCTTAACTTCGAGAAGTGCACGTCCCTCTGAGTCAAGCTGGATCTTTCCTCCAGGTATATGATTGCCATTTAGATCATATAACTCAAAATCATCGGGTACATCAATAGCTCCATCTCTTCCGCCACCGGTCACTGAAAGATCTGCCCGCGCGATCATACCATGATATTCGTGCCCCTCGTTGTCATACTGAACAGTCACTTCTTTTTGAACTTTAATATTCGGTATTTTTCCATATTCAATAAAAATAGCATCAACCTGCTTATTATGAAATATGCGGTACTTATCGACATTGGCTGCAAATGGCGAACTAGTGGGAACTTGAACACCATTTTCATCTACATAGAAGTAATAAGATCCCTTCTCACTTTGTAAAACCGGTTTGCCATCTTCTAAAACTCCAGTATCTCTATATGCAACTCCCTCGCCCTTTTTACTAATATAAAGATCACCCTTCCGTTCGTAGAAGTCTGTCAGCCCATCTAAATATTTCTCTGTATCTACTTTACCGCCATTTAATTCAAGTCCCTCTTTATCATCTCGCAACTCTCTTCTGAGAATATATCCCTTAAGCCCCTCAAGAGCTAACTCACTTTTCTCACCAAGGAGGGTTAAAAATGCATCTCCTGTTTCTTTGGCAACATTTCCAAGCTGCTCCCCCCAGACTTTAATTGCTTGGAAAAGCTCATTCTCATCCATCTTAGAAATGAGCTTATTACCAATTTTTCCTCCAGGGAACAGAGTAAGAACTAAATTGGTAGTACCATTAACAATAATATAATCAGCTAAAGCTTGATTACCTGCATCGACTCCTCCATCACGATAGGCCTCGTATATCGGGTATAAATCGACACCAAGTAGTGCAAGGTCAATTGCTTTTAAAATAACTGGGATTAAGAATATGAAGAGTGCATTATTCTCAGCAGTGATAGCGCCAACATCCGCTGCCGTATTAACACCCGCCGCTTCCGCACCCGCTAGAAATACAGAAAGTCCAGCAGAGAATCGAGCTAAATCTACTCCTTGCTCTTTTAACTCTGTAATTTGCTGCTCAATTGCACCTAACCCGTATTCATAACGGAAAATATCTGCAATCTGCTCACGAGAATAACCCCTACTCTCATAATCTGCTACATCGTCACCATATTTTTTAAATAGGTTATTGATTGCAGTATTCGCTTTATCAACCTGAGGCTTAGTTCTTTCCCTATAGACAGTGGCGGTAAATTCTCCAATAACTGCACCAGCTCCACCACTTACACAACCATCAGAGGCATTTTGCTGGCCAGAATTCTCTGCAGTAAGTACACCAATAACACAACCGGAACCCGCATGTGCGATATACTTCATCGCCGTATCCCAGTTACTTATCTCCGTATTAGTATCCTTAGGATCCCAAGCTTGCCCAATTTTTTTTGCCATATGGGCACCAAGACGGTTGATCCCATTCTGCATCAGTGACTGAGTAAAAGTATCCTCAAAGTCAGAATCATAAACTCCTGTTTGTATTCCTGCTCTAACTGCAGCATGAGTCACAGCCTGAGCAACCTGCTGCAAAGGTGACAAAACACTTTGTGCTGCTGCCGCATCGAAGGCAGCCTGGAAAGCTTTATCCGCAGCAGCGATATCACTAGGATTGATCGCTATCGCGGCATCAAAGGCTTCTTTACCTTTATTTATGGCATTCGTATCCGCTCCAAAGAAAGTGGTATCAACCTGATGTAAAACACCTGCAGTCACCATAGCAACAGCCAGCCCTTTAAAGGTCTCTGAGGATGCTAAATTCTCCATTGATCCAGCAATATCGCCATCGACAATTCCATTTGCTAGTGCAATAACTAATTGAGTCTCAAGAGTAGCGGTACCTGCGGCAACTGCGGCCTGCATCCAGGATGATGCAGTAAGGCTTGATCCTCCAGAGGCAATAGCCATAGCTATTGAAATCACAGCAGCAAAAGCTGGTGAAATACTAGTGCTGGATTCATTCCACTCTTCGTACTGAAGTTCAATAGCTGTCCAATCAGCATTTGGAAATTCAGAGCGTACATATCCCATCCACTCCAGTCCTTCCATTTTGGAAAGCTGAGCAATTTGTTCATCCATCGATAAGGAGCGGTCACCTTCATATTCCACGTTTACGGTGGAAAAGGCTTTAACTGCAAGACCACCAACAATTGAATTGGTGACAGCTTTTTCAATAACGTGACCTTCAGACTTAACCGATACAGTAAATAAACCCTTTTTAATTGAGGTGTAGCTATACTGGTCTGTCTCTGTTGTCATCAACAGGTTGACACCGCCGTTTTTGGCCTGAATTTTCGTGCCATCTTCACTGGATATATCAGCTGCGCGGAGGGTGATATCTCCATACTCACTATGCAGTCGAATACCTTCGCCAGCATCCAGAAGTGAGCGTATTGCTACCGTCTGATAAATAGATTCTTCAATCTTTCGCTTACCATATTTCCCTTTTCTATAAGATTCCCTGACGTTCAGATTGTCTTCTATGGTAATACCGAGACCAGACAATATCTCAATATGACCGCTATCGCTAATAATCTCAGAAGCATCAATTAGAATATTTCCCTGTGCTATCAGTGCAATGGTATCGCTGGCTGAAAGCTTGGAGGCCAAGTGAGCAATTGAGGAACTGCGATAAGATATCCCTCCAGAAGACCCTTCTCGACGGTTGGTGATTTGCTGACTGCCGATATAGATATCACCACCCGCTTCGAATCGTATGGATTCTCCTGCAGAGACTACAGATCCTTGTAATATAATATCGGAGCTGGTTTTAAAGTAGATATCGCCTTCAGCATTAATTTCTGCTACAGGACCAAACCGTTCAGATTGAAATTGTCCTAGGTTGTAACGGTGAACAATAGTGCGGTTTTCAATAGAGTGCGCACCAATAAGCAAGTCTCCTTCACTTGAAATCAATCCGGAAATATTCTGCAGGGAACCTCCTGCAACTATTTTTAGATCATCTTCGGCGATTAAGTTACCCTGGTTATTAACCAAGTTCTCAGCAATCTTTAGGAATGAAGCTCTGCGGAGGGTAACATCGGTGTTGTCTATTTGTAGTCCGCCAAGCTCAACAAGACTACCGCCAAATTCATTTTCATCACCGGTAACTTTTTGTGCATCTATGGTGGAAGACTTCAAATAGAGGATAGGAACCAGAACATTCTCACCATTGATATAGCGCACTTCTGGCCAAATCATATCGGTTGTAATCTGACTGGCAGATAGCCCAAGAGGTTCGCCAAATATTTTCCCGGAAACGAGTGCATAGTTATATGCGTTATCATATAACTTGCTAATTTGCTCGCGTTCTGTGCCGTAGACCTGCGTATTAATCAGATTCCTGCCGAGCTGGGCATAGACTTGTGAACGAATATAACGACTCTGGACAAAGTTTGTACCCACCCGCTTAATTAATGGGTAGTGAGGCAGAATAACCGTAATATCGCCTACCCCAATGGGTATCATCAAGGGCGCAGGTAGATTTTCCTTGCTGCTTTCTTTTAAACGTTTAAAAAAGCTCTCTATATTTACATCTGTTTGATGGGCGTTTGTATCCAAATAGTCAGCGGACTTAAATTGATATTCGTTGTTATTTTCTCGCTGAAATAGATGATTGGCATTCAGCTCAGCTTCAATAAGTGCAGATTCTATAATCCCAGCAACACCAGCCATAGCAGGCATACATAGCTGCATAGAGAAAAAGAAAGTCACCACGGAAGCTATGAGACGCTGCCACTTGGTGTAACTAGACCTTTCTGTCTTTTTTTCTGTATTCATTATCATACTTCCCTAAAACCTAGTCCCACCAGTCAAACTCTTGATCGAAAAAGCTTAGAACGGCATTCTTAATCTTTTCCATGTAAGCAATCACGACATCTGTAATCGACTCAGTTTTAATTACCCCTGAAACACAAGAATCATCAACAGGATCCTGCTGATTTACAATGCACCTAGTTTGAGTAATTCTGATCTCATCTTGAGCAGTGCTTGTATATATACTGTAAAATGGGACTCCATTTTTATTGTATTGCTGTTTGTCACCGTAGGGTATGTAGAATTCCCGTGATTTATAATCAGCAATTGCAAGATTTTGATAATAAGCAATGGGATCATGCTTAGAAAAATTCACCGTCGTCTTAGGACCAATGAAATTACCTTCCACATGAAAGAGTGATTCTTTCTCATCCTGATTGACACGGACAATGGTTGTCTCAACAGTTTTGGGTTCACCCGGCTCAGTACAAACCCCATTTCGCCCCTTCTGTAAACATGTGTGATAAACGGTAGTATAGGTAGTATAAGAAACCTGTGAAATTGCTATACCCAATTCTTTTAGTTTAGGAGTATCCAGCGTGGCATTGCCAAAAACCTCGAAGAAGGCGGTGTTATTGATAAAACCTGTATTTGCTTTGAGATTAAAGTCGCCAACAGTATGAATTAGACCTGGTGGAGAATAGTAATAAAAATTTTCTTCCCACTTATCAGACTCTCGTTCAATAAGTACCTGGGAGCGATAACGTTCATTAGTTAATAGATTCGTATCAATATAGACAGCGCCTGGTTGATTCAAGCGCATAACAGCAGAGGAATTAACTACATAGTTATCAGCCTTAATAAAGAACTGAGTTTCCGCAGAAACCAAAACCTGATTAGCTAGTGCCGCATTTAATGGCACACCTGTAGACCAGTCATCCCCTGGTGCTTTATACACATAGTAGGGGTTAATATTTTCGAAGGCTTTGCCTTTAATAGTTAGTTTATTAGATAAGATATTGGCTGCAAGAGTATCAGCTTTTTGTTTACCCTGCGCTTCATTAGCATCTAACCCTAGCGCAAAAAAAGTACCCAACTCAGCGGGGCTAATATTGTTTATATCCCAGCTCAGCAAGTTATTATATTGATTATATTCACTCAAGAATGGCGTTCTGGAACCATTGCGAATCAAACCTTTATCGGATTTTAAATTAACCAGATTACCCCGGATGATTCCACCAAAGGAATTAAGCAGATTATCAACAACTGAGATATCTACTCCAGACAGCCCCTCGATTTCCCCTTTATTGAATACATCATTGGCGGCAATTTCTGTTTTGGTAGTTAATATATTCGCATCATTAATAATCTGATTTTTTGCAAGCACCGATAGTGTATGTGCATTGATTTCTGCATTCTCGTTTATGATTAAGCTGTCATAAGATTGCAGTGTAACACTGTTATCAGATGCCAATTTACTGTTGATAATCAATGGCGAACTAAAACTCTGTATCAGTATCGATTCTTCATTGATCACATGAGTATCTTGATAGCTCGTTGAGTAGATGAGATTACTACTGGTATCAATATTCGTTGCAATTCTGTACCAAGTATTAGCCATTGTGGCCGTAACAGATGTAGAACGAATAGTGCCATTCAAGGTTGTGTAGGAAGAGGGCTTTGCTTGCGAGGGGATATTGGTAATCTCTCGGGATTCATACCTCAGTGAATAGTTACCCAAGTACAGGTTAACCGCCCCACCACCTGTGGTTAAGCGACCCGACGTATCACTAATGTAATCCCCACCAGATGTTAAGGAGACGTTCTGATGTGTATTAATTTCACCATTGAGGCTCATATAACGCCCCATGACATCGACTGACAGCGCACCTGGAGCCGAAAGCTGGTTGATATTAATCGTTCCTAACAGTTTAATATCACCGATATTACTGGTGCTATCGGATAAACTTTTACTGAGGGTGCCAGCGGCTAGGGAGATACGTTGAAAGTTGGCAAAACTACACCCAGAGCAAGATACTGTGGAGCTACTGCTATCTGTAATGAAAAGTACATCTGCTGGCTCTCCAACCAGCTCTATATTGTTAGCCAGGGACAGATTGTTAGACTGAATAACAATTAATGTGGCTGGCAAGCTCGTTGAACCGGAGAATTCAGGTAAATTAAGAATCTTTAGTGATTTATTCGATACTGAGAAAGTAGAAAACCGGTTAACAGAAATCCCCGAATCGTTAGGAGGCCTGATAATAAGATTTTCAACACTGCCATCTTCAGTGCTTGTTATCAGCTTAATATCTGAAGCATGCTGAGACGCAGGTAAAATCTGCGAGGCTATTACCACTTCACTGACACATAAAAATAACCAAAGGCTAAGCCTTAACCACAACCCCATAACTCCACTACCTTTTTTAGTAAGCAAAAATTCTTAACCCCAAAGATTTATGCTTGTATTACCTAATCACTAACACCTACAACTAAAAGAATCTATCTTCCAAGGGATGAAACATAGCTTACCAATAGACTGCCGGATGGCGAATCCTATATTCACTCTGTTGAAAGTCAAGCATCAATTTCTCCACCCTAAAAAACATAAGGGCAATAAGGAATCAATTGGATTTAATATTGCGGGACTTTATGATTCAGTACAAAAATAGAGTAGCGATAGAGCAAGAGAAACGAAAAAAAGAACCTAACTGTCATAAGTGACATAGTGCACTTTCATTCAATCCCACCTAACTTGCCTTAAAGCTATTGGAATAGGCGATAGGAAAATAAGGACACCAAAGATGCCCTTAAAAAATTTCAAATAAATCACTGGATGAAATCCAATTCTTCAACTGAAACCACTCTTCAACATTAAATAACAATTAAAAAGATATATTGATTACTAAAAGCAAAAAAATCCTATAACTATTTAGTATGTTAGGGGACTTATAAACCCCCACTTAAACTAGATGGCAAAAAAGTAAATTTCTGGGTAAGTGGATGCGGCGGGCAGCCTAATCAATACCCAAAGATAAGTTCTGTTTATCTGAATTCATACTAGAGGAGTTCTGAAAGCAGTTACCTATAATTAAAATTCGCTCTTTGCAATAACAAATGGCTGCTTCTTAAATTCGCCCCAATTGACTTTTATAGCCAACAAGCAAGTGGTGGATTAAATATTATCCGTTACTTTAGCTACGCAAATGGCAAATAAATTCATTACAATATATATCTTAAGTCTGCATGGAAAATCATGCTTAATTAATCCCAATTAAAAACTGGATAGAATAAAACCCATATAAACATAGCACTCTTTAAACAATAAGGGGCTACCATATTTTACATTGTAAAAGTGGCACTAAAAAGAGAGGCGGTTCTGTCTTTACACCGCCTCTCTTTTATTAGGGCTATAATATAATCATCTATGCGTAGACGATAATTTTTTGGATTTATAACTATTTGCGAAGAATATCTATTCGATATGCAACCGGAATAGTATTCGTTCCATTCCAAATCTTACAACGGTCTTTACCATCATAAGCCCCAAATGCTACGTTGTTACCGCTTAAGTAGGCAGCCAATAAGGCACTATACATCTCCTGCCCTTCTTCTGTGTCAAACTCAATGGCGACATACCTGCCAGCCCCCCAATTCTTATAAGTTGCAGTGCATCCATTGGGGTTAGGCCCCTCATTTGTAAGAGTAGCAACAGCATACCCTTTATAGGTACGAAGATACTCAACAGGACTACTTCCCACATCGTAAGAGAGAGTTTGCCCACTCAGTAAAACCAAGCTACCTAATAACCACTTTGCAGAATGTAAAAATTTACTCATTATAAAAACTCGTGAGAACTCCAAATTTGTGAGCTGTTTGAACCATAGCTCTGAAGGCGCAAATATATCAAAGACACCATCTGTTCATCTATAGACTTCCTATCTTTCAAAATCCTACCCTCTTAATTTTCGCAAATGCTCCTCACGGGATTTACGCATATTGATGACATGGCTTGAGCTGAGGCGGTCGTGCATCAGGTTTCCACCTAGGAAGCAGTTAATCAACCAACCGATCTTGCCCAACGGTAGGGTGAGGGTGAAACTCAGTAGGCGCCAAAGGCCGTGGCCATAGCCTATTCGCTCAAATTTTTTGTTGGTGACTTTGTAGCCCATCAAATATTTACCCGGCGTTGCCTGAAAGTGGGAGCTCTCTGCAATCCAGGCCATCAGCAGATAGGCCAGGCAACAGATTCCCAACGCTATGGTTGTGGCGGCACCTTCTGGCATATCGTAAACCTTCATAATTACAATGGAGGCGATAAAACCGACAGCGACGTACAACAACAATAAATCCAGTAAGACCGCTACGCCTCGAGCCAGCAGGTGGCCAAAATAGTATTGATCGTAGGTTTCTTCCGGCTGGATAGCTTTCTGCCGGATCAGCTTGCGCCCACCTCGAAGCCCTTGGGCAGGGTCCACAGTAACTTCTTCGCTTTGTAGTGAATTGAAAATGCAGTCACAAAGAGATTCATCCAAAGCGCCGTATAAATAGGGGGCATTACCATTCCAGTCGAACAGGTTATTGCAATACTGAATAATATTGTTGGAAATCTGTATTTGTTTTTTATCTTTAGAGGCACACTCACCTGCCTGCAAATTTATTCGGGCAAAACGCTCGAAAATTGTGAGACCCAGATTCCAGTTATATTCCTCATCGAGCATATAAGGTGTATCGGTGAGAAAACGCCAATTTACTTTTTCATTGAATTCACTGGGTTCTTGCAGCAGCCTATCCACTTGCTCCAGTACTTGATGGTACTCGGTAATTCGCTGTGCTCGCTGTGGATCTTGCTCAGTAACACCCTCTTCAATAGGATTTTCTTGTGCATCCCTACCTTCAGAATACTGCTCTTCAGTATGTTTCTCTGTAGAGGCCCCCTGCTGTATCTCACCCCCAGTTTCCTGATCCTGGACTTGGTTAAGGTCATGAGAGACTTCTGATGGAGCTTGTTCAATAGCTTCTGGGGAGACTGGGGAGTGATCTTGATGATTCAGTTCACTACCTTGTTGTTCCTGCGGCTCTGCCTGCCCCTGTAATTGCGCGGCCTCAGGGGAAAGTGTAGCCTGCTCAGCATTGGTAATTTCCGCAATAGCTTCAGTACTTTGCGACTCCTTACTTTCCTCATTCTCTTCTTTTTGACGCTCGGCAGCTTTCAGCGCCCATTTATAGGCGCTGTGTAACTGCTGAAACTCTTCTGGCTTTTCATCCGGGCGGGTATGCTTCAGTTTTTTTGCATAGGCACGCTTGATCGCCCGCGCATCATCACAGGGCGCTAGCTCGAGTATCTCCCAGGGGCTCATTAAATCCAGTCCTCACCGTCGAGCTTATCAAATATTTCAGTGAGTTCGGCACGCGTCTTGCTAATCTCCACTAGGTTTTGTTTATCCAAAACCCGGTCGAAGCTTGCGAGTAATTTAGAAATATGGTCGCGCTGCTCGCCGAGGCTCGCTTCGTACAAGCGTTCACCACGGGCGAGCAGCGCCCGGTTTTCTTCATCTTCACGGGGGTGAAATTTGAGCTTGGCCAGTTTTTCCAGGGCTTGGACTCTATCCTGTTCATTCAGGGCGCCCGGCGTAAATTCCACTAACTTATTAAATGTTTTACCGGTGGAAACGACGGTGATATCCACTTCCAGCAAACCGTTCATATCGTAGCTGTAGCGGACTTCCACAACTTCCTCGCCCCTGGGTTTCTTGGGTACCGGTACCGTGAGTTCGCCCAGATAAACATTTTTCTTTACCAGGCGATTTTCCCCCTGGTAAATATCGATACAAACTTCGTTCTGATCATCGCGGGCAGTGCAGACGCTTCGTACGATACTCACCGGCACCACGGTGTTGCGCTCAATAATCGGCAGGAAGTAATTGCCCAGCTGCGGGCTGTCTTCGTTCACTATGCCGGTACCCAGGGTGTAGGGGCATACATCGGTGAGAACAATATCATCCAACGCGGAATTTTTTTCCTTGAGCCCGGCTTGAATAGCCGCTCCCATGGCGACAACGGTATCCGGGTTCAGGTGGCAGGAGGGTAAGCGGCCAAACATACGCCCCACCATAGAGCGGAACAGGGCCAGGCGGGTGGAGCCACCCACCAGTACCACTTCGTCAATTTTAGCAGACGGCAAATCGGCATCGCGCATGGCGCGCTCAATCGGGCGCTTGGCTCTCAGCAGCAGCGGAGTGCTGAGTCTCTCAAACCATTCGGAAGTCACTTTCCACTCAACTTCACGACCACTAAGGTTTAATTTAAGTAACTGCCCCGCCTGCTGGCTGATACGGCGCTTGGCCGTTTCCATCTGCATATACAGGTTCTGCAGTTCGCGTGGTTTCAGTGAGGATTTTTTCAGTTTTAATTCTTCCAGAACACTGTCGATCATCGCTTCGACAAAATCCTCACCGCCAAGGTAGTTATCCCCGGCACTGGCATGTACCTCCATAATGCCATCGAAGAATTCCAGGATGGAGACATCGAAGGTACCGCCGCCCAGATCCAAAATAAGAAAATTACCTTCACGTTTATCATGCAAACCGTAGGCTATAGCTGCCGCAGTGGGCTCATTGATCAGGCGTTCTACCTTCAGGCCGGCTAATTCCCCAGCCTGTTTTGTTGCTTGGCGTTGGTTATCATTGAAATAGGCTGGCACACTAATCACAGCCTCGGTAATTTCTTTATTCAGGAAAGCCTCAGCATCTTCTTTCAGGGAACGTAAAACCAATGAAGAGAGTTCAGTTGCACTAAACTGCTGACGGCCTAGCTTAATTTTATGATCGGTGCCCATTAAACGCTTAAAGGCAGCAACAGTGGTATCGCTGTGATTGATCAAGCGTTCTTTTGCAGTTTTTCCTACGACCAGTTTGCCAGCCTCATCTAAACTGACAACTGATGGGGTCAAGGTCTCTCCAAGGCGATTGGGAACCAGTTTCACTCCATCGTCTGTCAATACCCCACAAGCGCTATTAGTGGTTCCCAGATCAATCCCAATAATGGCCATAATACTCTCTACCTATTTTTAAAGGCTAAGTAAGCAAAAAAATCGAACCCACAGTTTTTGCAACCGGTTTTCTACTTTGTTTATTGCGCAATATTCTAAGCGGCCAGGCATATTAATAGCCAGCTGGTGCAAGCGAACGAAAGCGAGTTTTTAACACAGAAAATGAAAGCGGTAATAAGCCGCTTTCATTTATTTTGCTACTCAGGGAAGGGAAAGGTGCAGTCCGCTAACGAACTACAGCCGAGAAATTGATAGGAGTTATTCAGGGGGAAAGACGCTGAACCGACCAGCTGCCGCTATCATCAGCACAGTAAACAAAACGATCGTGCAGGCGATTTGCTCCCCCTTGCCAGAATTCCACGGAATGCGGCACAACCCGGTAACCACCCCAGAATTCAGGCAAAGGAACCTCACCGCCATCAAAGCGGGCTTTTTCTTCTTCAAACTGCTTTTGCAGCTCTTCGCGGGAAGACAGGGGCTGGCTTTGGTGAGAAGCCCATGCGGCCAGCTGGCTGTCCAGTGGTCGGGACTGGAAGTAAGCTATAGCATCCTCCCTGGATACCGGCTGAACCTGGCCATTGACAATGATCTGACGCTCCAATAAATGCCATGGGAACAAAAGTGATACTTGCGGATTATCGGCCATGTCCCTGGCTTTTTTGCTCTGCAGGTTGGTGTAAAACACAAAACCGCGTTCATCAAAACCTTTCAGCAGAACGATCCGCTGAGATGGCTGGCCCGCAGCATCCGCAGTGGCCAGGCACATCGCAGTAGGATCTTTAAGGCCCGCTTTAACGACCTCCTCCAACCATTGTCGAAACTGCTCCAGAGGCGTAGGCTTCAGCTCAGAACGACGTAAACCGCCGAGTAGGTATTCTCGGCGCCACTGATCGATTTCCATGGTGTTACTTCCTAAGTTGCTATTGCTCAATAGTGTATCTGGCGAGTTGTGGCAAAGGTATTTTTCCGCGAGTAACTCGTCAAATCTGCTCCCCTTCCATCCCGCCAACGGTAAATGAAAGCGCGACAGCCGTACAAAGTTTCCTGTCGCGACGCAGGGGGAATCTCAATTTTCCTGCGATTTTCATCTCGCAGATGCAGACTCTGCGGGTGCTTGCGTGGCATTTGGCGGGCGGCTAGGCTCACTGCATTTTTACACGAATAAGGAAAACGGTGGTTATGTCCTCTGCACCCACATGTGCCCAGGTGCTGATGCGCCTGTTGCGCGAATACCAGGTGGAAAAAGTCTTCGGCATTCCCGGTGTACACACAATCGAACTGTATCGCGGCCTGCCAGGCAGCGACCTGATACATATCACTCCGCGCCATGAACAGGGTGCTGCTTTTATGGCGGACGGTTACGCACGCGCAAGCGGCAAACTCGGCGTATGTTTTTTGATCACCGGCCCCGGCCTCACCAACGCCGCCACCGCAATGGCACAGGCCTACTCCGACTCCATCCCCATGCTGGTTATCTCCGCAGTTAATCGCCGCGAAGATCTGGGCATGGGCCGTGGGCGCCTTCACGAACTGCCTCGGCAAAGTGATGCCAGCCGCGGCTTTTGTATCTGGCAACATTCCCTGACTCAGGCCGGACAACTGCCGGAAGTAATGGCGAAGGCTTTCCAGCTACTGCGATCCAGCCGCCCAGGGCCAGTACATATTGAAATTCCCATCGACCTGTTCCCGGCACCCATGCCCGGCCAAATAGAGGATTATCACGCCGCTCCAGCAGCTATGGCCCCAGGCGCCAACAGCACCGCTATCACCACTGCCACTCATTGGCTGCAAAATGCGCAGAGCCCCGTTATTCTTTTGGGCGGAGGGGCTCAGTCTGCAGGTGAGGCAGCTACACAAATTGCCGAAAAAGTTGCCGCTCCAGTTTTCCTGTCACTGGCTGCCAAAGGCGTAGTGGACGAACGCCACCCATTGTGCGGCGGTGCCAACCTGAGCTTCGATTGCGTGCGCAAGCGGGTGGAAAATGCGGATATCGTACTGGCAGTGGGCACCGAACTTTCCGAGACAGACCGCAATCTGGTCCGGGAAGACTACACCTTTTCCGGTAAGTTAATCCGAATCGATATAGATGCTGCACAACTTGTTTGTAACGCCACCCCCGATCTGGCCATCTGCGCCGATGCAGCAGAAAGCCTACAGCAATTAAATACCGCTCTGGTCCAACGCAGCGGAAATGCTAAAGAGCAATCCGAACAAGAGGTTGCCCAATTACTACAGGACTGTCGCAAAGAGTGGTGGGATGGCTCTGAGGAACGCCTCCCCTGGGTAAAAGCCCTGCGTGAGTCCCTGCCGGATAACGGCATCCTGGTGACAGATTCCACCCAATTGGCCTATAACACTAACCACGCACTGCCCCTCTATCATCCGCGCAGCCACGTTACCTGTACCACAGGCTACGGCACCCTGGGCTTTGCATTGCCCGCGGCTATTGGCGCCAAGTTATCCAGTGAGCGCGACGTGGTAGCGCTGATTGGCGATGGAGGGCTGATGTTTACCCTGGGGGAACTGGCAGTGGCTGTGGAACAACAACTGCCGCTGCCGATACTGGTGTGGAACAATTCCGGTTACGGAGAAATCCGTGATTTTATGGACGCCGCTGAAGTGCCCCAGGAAGGTGTAAACCTGCGCACCCCAGACTTTGTCGCCCTCGCCAAAGCCTTTGGTGCAGAGGGGTGCCGAATCAATCAACCCGGCCAGCTGACAGAAGCGGTAAGTGCAGCCTTTAGCCGAAAAACTCCAACCCTGATAGAAATCAGCGCGCCTTCAGGCGCAGAATAAATGGAAGCGTGACATGACAGATCTCAGCAAACTGCAAACCGGAAAGCTGTTTATTGATGGCCAGTGGCGTGAGCCCCTGGGTGCAGGATCACACCCTGTGATCAACCCTGCCACCGAAGCGTTAATCTGCGAAGTTTCAGAGGGCTCTGCCGAAGATGTGGATCTGGCCGTAACCGCCGCCAGAACGGCTTTTCACAGCTGGCGTAACAGTACCGCACAGAAACGCCGCGAACTGCTCAACGCCATCGCTGACGGAATGGAAAAACGCAAAGAAGAACTGACTTTCGCAATTTCCCAAACTCTCGGATGCCCCGAACATATCGCTCGCTGGCTACACGTCGACGGCCCTATCTACGCCATGCGCTTTTACGCTGAGCGCACTTCCGAGATGGAAAAAACCGAGAAAGCGGCCCATTCAATTTTATTCCGCGAGCCTGTGGGCGTGTGTGGTTTTATTACCCCCTGGAACTATCCGCTGCACCAGTTCGTCGGCAAAGTGGCACCAGCGCTGGCCGCCGGCTGCACCATGATCACCAAACCTGCCGAGATTACCCCTCTGCAGGACTTTATCATGGCAGAAATTATTGATGAGGCCGGAGTACCCGCCGGCGTCTTCAACCTGGTGCCCGGTGCTGGCTCGGTAGTGGGTGCGGCACTTTCATCCCACCCTGGCATCGATATGGTGTCTTTCACCGGCTCTACCCGCGCCGGCGTTGAAGTAGCCAAGGCTGCGGCGCCCACGGTAAAACGTGTAACCCAGGAGCTGGGCGGTAAATCACCGCTGATTATCACCCCCGATGCAGACCTGGAAGCTGCTGTACGCTGGGGCTGCGAAGATGTATTTATCAACAGCGGCCAGACCTGCACAGCCCTGACCCGTATGCTGGTACCTGCTGAGCGCTACGAAGAAGCGGTGGAAATTGCCCAGCAAGTGGCCGAAGGAATCACCATGGGCACCGGAGAAGACGCCTTTATGGGGCCGCTCTCTTCTGCACGCCAACGTGAAATCGTTCGTGGTTATATCCAGCGGGGTATTGATGAAGGTGCGCGCATGGTCACTGGTGGTGCCGAGACACCGGAGAACCTGGAAAAAGGCTTCTATGTTAAGCCCACTGTATTTGCCGATGTACACAACGATATGAGCATCGCGCGCGAGGAGATCTTCGGTCCCGTAACCTGCCTGATCCCATACAAGGATATGGACGAGGCCATCTCCATTGCCAACGATACCGAATACGGCCTATCCAGCGGCGTTTGGGCCAAGGATGCGGATAGTGCCATGCCTCTGGTACGCCGTATCGAGGCGGGACTCTGCTTCGTCAATGGGGGCGAGTTTAACTACGATGCTCCCTTCGGCGGTTACAAGCGCTCGGGCAATGGACGCGAATTTGGCGATGCCGGGCTCGGCGAGTTTATCGAACTGAAATCCGTGCAACTGCCCGCATAAACTTCTGCACCGCCCCCAAACGGGGGCGGCATAGTTGACTGCCAATCCCCTCCCAGCTATCTTTGCCCGCACATCACGAGAGTGGCTGACGCCAACGCCAACCTGCCGACCGGGGCAAGGTGGTTCTCTCTCTGCCGGCACACCAATGCCAGCGGGGAGGATGGGGCTCTACAAGAGCAATCCAACCGGATTAGCGAATACCCATTCGCCGCTTCCACGTCAGCCCTCCAAATTTTATTGTTGGAGGGACCATGTCCGAAACATCGCTATCCAGTAAAGACGTTATAGAAATTCAGATCGCCAACCAGCGAAACCGTACGGCGGTTAGGGCAGTGAGACGGGCCGATCGGCAATTGTTGTGGCAACTGCTGTTCGACACTGCGGAAGAGGCATTAAAATTCGCCACCAGTTGCCGCGCCAGCGAGCAGCCGATCACTGCCCACAAGGCGTGTGAACTGGCGGGATAAACTAGAATACACAGGCGCCAACCTGCTTAGCGCCAATCACTAAGTGCCACGAGCACCGGACAGGAGCTAAAAACAATACCATGTCAAAGCCAGAACAATTCTTTGAGCACCTGCGCGATGAACTGAAACAAATTGATGCCGACGGCCTCTACAAGCGCGAGCGTATTATTACCTCCCAACAGGCCGCTGAGATCCAGGTGAACAACGACACCCAGGTACTGAATTTCTGCGCCAATAACTATCTGGGCCTGGCCAATCATCCAGATCTTATCGAAGCTGCGAAAGAAGGCCTCGACCAGTACGGCTTCGGCATGGCATCTGTGCGTTTTATTTGCGGTACCCAGGACATCCACAAGGCCCTGGAGTCTCGCCTATCCGAGTTTCTGCACACTGAAGATACTATCCTTTACACCTCTTGCTTTGATGCCAATGGCGGCCTGTTCGAAACATTACTAGGCCCGGAAGATGCAATTATCTCTGATGCCCTGAACCACGCCTCGATTATCGATGGTGTACGTCTGTGTAAGGCCAAGCGCTACCGCTACGCCAACAACAATATGGCGGAACTGGAAAAACAGCTACAGGCAGCTGACGCCGAGGGCGCCAAGACCAAGCTGATCGCCACTGATGGTGTCTTTTCCATGGACGGCGTAATCGCCGACTTAAAAGCCATCTGCGATCTGGCCGATCGCTACAACGCCCTGGTGATGGTGGACGACTCCCACGCGGTAGGTTTCCTCGGTGAGCACGGTCGCGGCACTCATGAGTACTGCGATGTTATCAGTCGTATCGATATTATTACCGGCACCTTGGGCAAGGCCCTGGGCGGCGCTTCCGGCGGCTTCACCTCTGGCCGCAAGGAAATCATCGATATGCTGCGCCAGCGTTCGCGCCCCTATCTTTTTTCCAATTCCGTGGCCCCAGCAATTGTTACCGCCTCACTAAAGGTGCTGGATATGTTGATGGAAGGTGGTGAGTTGCGTGAGAAACTGCGCGATAACTCCGCCTATTTCCGCAAGCGCATGTCTGAAGCTGGCTTTACCCTGGCCGGCGCCGACCATCCAATTATCCCGGTAATGATTGGCGATGCCGCACTGGCTCAGAAGATGGCCGACAAGATGCTGGAGCGCGGCATCTATGTGGTGGGTTTCTTCTACCCGGTAGTACCCAAAGGCCAGGCGCGCATCCGCACTCAGATGTCGGCGGCACACACTCGTGAACAACTCGACCAGTGTATCGATGCCTTTATCGAAGTAGGCCGTGAACTGAAAATTATTTAACGCCCAATTGATCGCGGCAGAGCGCCATAGCAGGACTCACCCTTTGCATGGTTCCGCCGCGCCTTTCTATTTGTAGTTTTAATGACAATGAAAGCACTATCGAAACTGAAGTCTGAAGTGGGAATCTGGCTCACAGACGTGGAAATTCCTGAGCCCGGCCACAACGACCTTCTGATCAAAATCCACAAAACCGCCATTTGTGGTACCGACATGCATATCTATAACTGGGATGAGTGGTCGCAAAAAACCATCCCGGTCCCCATGGTAGTGGGGCATGAGTACGTAGGAGAAGTAGTTGGTATGGGCCAGGAAGTCGCGGGCTTCCAGGTGGGTGATCGTGTTTCCGGCGAAGGCCATATTACCTGCGGGCACTGCCGCAACTGCCGCGCCGGTCGCCGCCATCTATGCCGCAACACCTATGGAGTAGGCGTGGACCGCCAGGGCGCCTTTGCCGAGTACCTGGTTATTCCTGCATTAAATGCCTTCAAAATCCCGGATAATATTTCCGACGATTTGGCCTCTATCTTCGACCCATTGGGTAACGCCGTACACACCGCTCTGTCATTCGATCTTGTCGGTGAGGATGTGTTGATTACCGGAGCCGGCCCCATCGGCATTATGGCTGCTGCTGTAGCTAAACATGTTGGCGCACGCCATGTGGTAATCACTGATATCAATGAGTATCGCCTGGATCTGGCCCGTAAAATGGGCGCAACCCGTGCAGTGAACGTTGCGGAGGAAAGCCTCAGCGATGTGATGGCTGAACTGGGCATGAGTGAAGGCTTCGATGTGGGCCTGGAAATGTCCGGTGTACCCGCGGCCTTCCGCGATATGCTCGCTGCCATGAACCACGGTGGCAAAATTGCCATGCTGGGAATTCCCGCTGGCGAGATGGCCATTGACTGGAGCCAGGTAATATTCAAAGGCCTGATCATTAAGGGTATCTACGGCCGCGAGATGTTCGAAACCTGGTATAAAATGGCCAGCCTGATCCAGTCCGGCCTGGACTTAACTCCGGTTATTACCCATCAGTTCCATATCGATGACTTCCAGAAAGGCTTCGATACTATGGGCTCCGGAGAGTCCGGCAAGGTTATCCTTAACTGGAAATAGCCCTGCCCAGGCTGCGGGGCAACCCGCAGCCCAACCCTAAGCCCTTCATCAAAACAGCACTCCCTCCTGATTCTGTCGTGTTTCCTCGATATCTTCAGTATTTCTTTCTCAGTAATTCTTACTGGCTTTCTGCCTGATCCATCCCGTAAACAAAAGACACAAAAGCCATATCCATAACTTTCATATCTATAACTTTCATATCTATAACTTTAATTTATGTATCAGACGCCCGCTGGTTGTACCCTGAACCAGTAGTGAAAATAGGACAACGCCGAATACCATAGACTGGATCGTCCACCAGTAGGGAAGTTCGACAGGTAGTGATAACACTAATGCAACAGCGATTACACCACGCAGCCCCCCCCAGCTCATTAATAGGCGCCAGGATTTTGGGATGGGTGGGCCAACGAACCTCGTCAAAGGGGTCACCAAAACCACTGACAAAGCCCGTGCTCCTAAAGCTGCTGCTGTGGCAATCATCATAGCCAGCCATTGATGGGTAAACATCTCAAAGGTAATCACCAGTCCCATAATCACAAAAATGATCGCGGTAAATAGTAATCCCAACCACTCCCAGGTGGGCTCCGCGTCGGCAAGAAACGTCTTACTCTGTTTGCGCAGACAGGCTCTGGCAACAATTGCACAAGTCATCACCGAGATAATACCCGATACATGCAATATGCTCTCAGCCAGGTAAAAACTAGCAAAAGCAGCAACGACCAAAGTCATTAGAGAGGCACTGGGAGACCTGAGAAATAAAATAACCAGAGTAGTAAACAACCCAAAAACAAGCCCAACTGCCACTCCACCAAAAAATATCATACAAAAATACAGCGTCACGGGACCCACACCCAGAGAGGGGGCTTCTGCTCCCATACCAGTTGCGCCAACAATAGAATAAGTGGCCAGCCCTAAAACCAGTGAGTACAGGACTACAGCGGCAGCGTCATTAAAAAGGCTTTCACCCTCTACGAGGGTTAATAAATCCTCACCAGTTTTTTCCTGGCGAAGTTTATTGACCACTGATACCGGATCAGTAGCTGCAAGTATCGCTCCGGTAAGCAGGGCGGCAATCCAGGGGAAGCCTTCTGGATGCCCAATTCCATAGTAAGTAATTACAGCAATAAGAAAGGCACAGACTACAAGACCCAAAGTAGAAAATAGAAGAATCGGACCAATCCAACGCTTCAGTATTTTCGGCTCAAGCTGCCAAGCCGATTCGAAAATTAAAACAGGCAGAATCACAAAGAAAACCAACTCACGGAGACTGGTAGCGCGCAAGCCAGTATCATAATCAATCACTGGTAGCAATAATCCCGCCAGTACCCCAGCGACCAGGCACCCGAGTGTGTTATCGATCCTTAAGATACGGGCAATACCTAAGCCAAGAACTGCTGCTGCAGCCAAATAAAGCCCCTGCCCGACAATGACAACCACATCGTTCACAAATTTACTCTCCCAGCGATGGTCAGGATCAACCAGCAATTCAGAATTAAAAACCTCCGACTGTATTCACGATAGGTTTCTATGGTATTAAGTCCTTTCCACTAAATCCTCGACTAATTCCATATATCGATCTACAAACCTACAAGCGCTCTGTTTACTGATTAAAAATTTGCAATATCCAACAACGAATACCGACAGGCATTCGGCGGTATAGGAAATTACCGTAACGGGTTGGGTACGGTGATTCTGTGCTAATATTTCTGCTTCAAACTCAAAATAACATAATCCTTCCTCGGTACCACGCATATTGCCTCCATTCACAACACAAATTGCTGAGAGAAATACTGGTTTTTCTGAAGCACACACTTTGGCTATTTGAAGGATATCTTGCTGTTGATAATTCGTTTCAAATGTAAATGCCCTCGGTCCCTGCCGTCGACACTTTTGATTAGAACCTGATTGAAAATAGCCTGCGAGCTTCATAATATCCCCTGAAACAGACTCAGAAGGAACTTCCGAAGCGGTTGTGGCGGCACCCTCCCCCCAACAACATGAATATCAATTATCGGTTGGTACATTCTTCGAACACGCATTGGTAAGAGAATTTCTACCCATGGGCGGTGGCTGGGTAAGGTGTGATCAGATATTACCGCAATTGCACAATAGATAGCCGTATGATTTATATGGTGCCTTTCTCCAAATGCAGCAAGACACTCATTCACTTCTGTGGGTGGGGCCCGGGATATGGCATGGCTAGTACGCTTTTCAACTGCAGCCAGCTGTTCTACTGGTGGCCACATTACCTCTTTCCTACTCCGGTAAAATAAAGTATCACTACTAACGTGACCCACAGCCCTAAGTAATTCTTCAACAGGCTTTGGCAAAGACAGAGAGGCCGGCTCTGGACAAAAGCCATCAACCAAAAAAACATCCAGATAACAAAACAGAGCCATAATGGAGCGGCCGTCAATAGCTCCATGGCAGGGCGCTACCACGATCCATTCAACTTCCGCTTCTTTATTTACATAAAGGGTTACCAGGCAGGCATACCTTTCAAGATACACCTCAAAAAGAATCCCCCCAAATTCAACATTGCAACACCACGAGGGCTTTACCCCCTTCTCAACCCGGGCTCCCAACATCGGGGGAAACAGGTGTAGATAAGCGATACCTCGGTGCAAGAGTTTAATACCCACTGCCTCCCATACCCGGATAAAGACAATAACCTGGGCGCCAACTATTGACCATATAGTCAACGCCAAAAACAACGCTTTATGGGCATCCAGCTCTCGGGAAGGTGGCTCTGTCTGCATATCTGAGCCCTACATTGATTGAATCTTGTAGTCCAGCGAAGTTACTCAACCAGTATAGGAAAAGGGGAGGAATTAGGCGAAGTGGAGGCAATAAGTACTGCAAAGGGCATACCCACCGCATAAACATATGGAATATTAACTTTCTTCATATTCACGCAGGCACTACGTTAGTTTTTCCATTTTCAATAACTTCCTTAATGTATTTATATATCTATCTACAAATAGCAAAACACCTGGTTTCTTTATGAGTGGCTCACAGTAAGAGTATATGAAAACCGAATTTCTTACGGTGGAATAAGTTAGTAGTGGGATCGGATGAGCACCATGAGTTTGAAGTGGAATAGCAGTAACAATCTCAAAGTAATTCATTTCTGTGCCTAGAGCCTTCATACTTCCTACATTGGAAACACATAGCCCCTCAGCAAAAATAGGGTTTTTGTCTTCATATTCCCGTATACAACCGATGACATCCCTCAGCTCATAGTGTTTGGGGATACCAAATTTACGGGATTCTCCTGTCTCAGCTTAACGGTCAAGTTCCACTTGTAAGTATCTTGCCAACTGCCAGGTATCTTCCACATCAATATCCGGCATTACTTCGAGTGTAGTCACAGCAGAGAAAGCACCGACAGCACTCAATCCTATATGAGCACCATATAGTTCTCTCACATCTAAAGGCAATAAAACTTTTATCCAATCCCTGTGATTCGGCAGAATGCGGGAAGACTGAATAGCAACCGCACAAAATAACGCTTTAGGTCTCACTTTATGTTTCTTCCCCATGTCGACTAGAGTCGCAAGATCCCTCGTTGTAAAATTCTGATAAACAGCCCGGCCCTGACGTTCGGGAGAAAAAGCTGATTCTTCTACAAGCCATTTAAATAGTTCATCCTTTACTACCGAAGGCTCCTGGCTTGTAAAATACTTTGATGGTTCAAAGTAATTCTCGACCGCACCATACAGGGGCCGACCATCTAAATTAAAAGTCACTTCATCCCTAAAGTAGAAATCCAAGACACAAAATAATGTCATTACAGAACAACTATCTAAGGCCGCATGGCTGCTTATCAAGGATAATTCACTCTACCTTTTCTTTAGAATCAATGTAGAAGGAGAGCGTATAGGTACATTTGTCAACATCCAGCCCCATTTCTCCCCTACGATTAAACTCTCGCTCAAAGTCAAGGGGATTATCCAGTTTAACCAATTCAATAAGAATTGACTCAAAGGGCACATCACAACGCCAGATTAACTGCTCTCATGGCTCAACCCTTGCCTGCAAAAGCGGATAAACTTTATCAATTTTGGCGAATCCAGAGCATAACTGCTCAACGCTCAGCGCAGTTAAAACCTTTATGAAAGATACAACTAAAGTCCCACCACAAGTTCTTCGTGCCAGCTCCGTAAAAATAGCCTATTCTGCACCCAGCACTCTGGAGAATTGTTTAGCTGCCACAAATACGCTCCCAGTTAGAAAATTATAACACTCGCTACTAAGTCAACAAAAAATTATTACTGAGCGGAAAATACTGCTGGGCTTGCTTCTGCAAACAGTAAATCTTTAAAAAATTAATTAAAGGCTAATCTGTATTAAAACCTTAACCATCAAACACCTCCCCAAGTAACTTCATATATTTTTTCACATAATTTACAGCACTTTTTCTACTAACCAGTGGCTCACAATACCCGAAAACAAATACCCCTTGCCCATTTATTGTATAAGTCAGAACCATTATCGGATGAGCCCCATGGGTCTGAACAGTCATAATCAAGCCAAAATCAAAGAATATCAAAGGGCCCACAAATTCCTGTACATCTCCCATATTGGAAACACAAATACCGGAAAAAAACAGTCCTTTTCAGAGGCAAGCTCTTTAGCTATCTTTACGATCTCTGCAGGATTACAATCCGGCTCCAGGGCAAGATCAGAAAATGCACCACTTCTCAAGTGCACATAAACTTTTTTTTGAATTAAGCTTGCTAGACTTAACAAATCAAGACTCGTATCCTCTGGCGAGAGTGATAAAGTTAAAGATGTTGTGCACTCCCCCACAACATCTTTGCTTATCAGAGATTTACATAAGCATTGTGCATCTATAGGCAGCATCAACTCTGCTGCGGAAGAAAAACCCGGTAGTGACCGGGCAGCGAGAATGGCTATCGCACTATAAAAAGATGTAATTAATATCTTCTCTTTTTTTAGAAATGATTGTAAACGTTCGAGAGATTCTTTTGGGAGGACTCGATAAATAGAGCATCCACTTCGCCGCGAGGCGTGAGCTGCCTCCTCCACTGGCCACTTTACTGGCGTATAAACACTGTCGTTAACTCGCAAATTTGAACCTTTAAGACGTTTTCTTAAGCTAACATATTCCTCCACTGGCTTGTGCATTATCGAGGGAAAGGACTTCTCTGTTTGATACCCTCTCAAGTACCTATCTAAATCACGAATTAAGATCAATGCTGAACGCCCATCTACGGCAGCATGGCTAAAAACAAAAGCAACCCACTTCACACTTCCTTGCCTGTCGAGATAAACAGTCAGGCAATAAGTAAATTTATTCAAGTCAAGAATGCTACCTCCTAATCGCTTGAACTCCTTTTCATAATTTAAAGGTGGTGTATGCTTCTTGATTTCAATAGAAATATCTTCAAATCTCACATCGCAGAACCAATGGGCATATGGAATCCTCTTGATCCGTGAATGGAGCATAGGATGGAAATTATGTAGATACTCTACCCCCTTTATTAACTTATCTATATTCAGTGTGTTACATACCCGAAAGAAAGTTACCAGTTGAACCGCACCGTTTGACTCGCTGGTCAAATGTACATCAAGAGCTTCTTGAGCCCCAAGCTTTCGAAAAGGCTTTGCTTTTTGCATTGTGAACTCTTCCCGGCGGGGAGGTCTTTGCCCAAGGAGTATAGGAAAGAGAAAGCGCGGCACCCTTCCATATATCCACAATGTTCCAGCCTTTCCAAGCGCTATCAATAGTTCGATTCTCAGAACGCACCCAGAAACGGCTAATAATAAATAAGAATAAACAACTAGTTATGCTAGGAACAAGCTCTGACTCCAACTTGGCACCTATAACCAAACCGACCTGCTTTACGGAAAATCCGCTTTTTGATAGCTACTTTTAGATCACAGAAGCAGCCCCTTCAAAGCAAGATATGTAAAATTCTGGAAATAGTCATCCAAACCTTATAAAAAACATATCTGATTGCCATGCCATTAAATTAAAGCCAACTATTGCCCATGTTAAAAATGACGTAGCACGAACAATACATACAGGATCAGACTCACCAGATATCATCAAAGAACAATCAAAAATTACCATTATCAAATACACATTTACCCCACAGCCAACTCTAAATTATTATTCGCAAGCAACTCTATCGATGAGCCACCAATGTCGCGATACTTACCGGCAGAAAAAAATACATTTTTAGATAGCAAAGATTTCAATCAACAAAATCTAAAGGTAGAAAGTTGAACATATTCAAGAAATTAGTAATATTTCTGCTTTGTACGAGTTTACATACTTATGCAAATACCTCAGATGAAGACTACCTTACGGGTTTTATTGACAACTTTTCATCACGGAAAATTGAGAGCTCAGCAAGCCACTACTTAGCACAAACTCCTCACTTTATTTTCGACCCAAAGATATTTTCACCAAGCAGTGCAGCTGAAGTGGAGGCTATCCTAGCGGATATCCGTTTCGCACTTGAGAAGAGAGATTATGCAAGGTCTGAAATAGTCAATTTTCAAACTCAGTTTCGTGGCGAGAACCTAACTATTACGTCAGCCTTACTTAAGCGCTACACATCACATTACTCCCTACTTGATCATATCTGTAGTACCTACACTCTGGCGAATACAGAGAAGGGGTGGAAAATCCTATCCTGGTTACCCCCCCCTAAATCAACTACCCAGTGTTTTATAAAAATAAAAGCAGTAATTGAGGTTTACTTTCGTATAAGTTAAATGGGATTATAGCTTTCTTACATATCTAAAAATAACATGAAGAGAACGAAGCAATGGACGCAAAAATTCAAATCCAAGAACTTTTAAGGGAACTCTACAAGGTAATTTCTGGCCCTGCGGGTTATAAGCGGGATTGGAAGAGGCAACAGAACCTGTTCACTTCCTATGCAAAGGTAATCCGCACCTCAGCAGACAGTAATGGCGAACCACAATCACTGGTAATGGATATCCAAGACTACCCTGATAACTTTCAGGAGCTGATAGGCGAGCGGGCCTTTTACGAGGATGAAATTCAAAATATTATTGAAGTTTTCGGTAATATTGCCCACGCCTTTAGTACGTATGAAGCCTGGAAAGATGAGGAAAGAACCCAGTTTCTAAAGAGGGGGATCAACAGTATTCAGCTTTACCATGATGGAAAATCATGGAAAATTACGAATATGATTTGGGATGATGAGCGACCGGGGCTTACAGTACCTGCCAAATATATGCCCAAAACCATTACTGAAACCAATGGATAGATACATCTGCTACCCCGCTTTGTAAAACTCTTCAGGGCGGGCGCCAGCTTATTCTCTGCTAATATTTATTGGTGATCCACATTGTTGGATCAAGAAACTTTTGGATTTCACCAATAAACATGCTTAATTCAACTTACTCTTGATTAGAAATTTACCTTAACTCGCTCATTTCGGCCAAAATTTTTATCATCTATATCATTGTCGCCAAACGACAAAAGCTGTTTAAACCAAGTTTCTTTCTGGCTATTCCCAATTCCAACAAATCAATCTATACTGTACATACATCCAGCATCCTCTCCCATTGTAAAATGACAGATTCCAACAACCCTCTGCGCTTACACAAAGGTCGCGGAGCTGCCAGTAATATCACCGGGCGATTTGCCAGCCATTCAAGTACTTATGAAAGTGACGGATGGCAAGTGGACCTGGAACCTATAGAGCGCTTGATAACAACGGCTATTGAGGAGAAGGCAAAATCTATTATCGCCACTAATCAGTCACCGGATATCCCCTTCACTCAATCAATTAACCCCTACCGAGGCTGTGAGCATGGTTGTATATATTGCTACGCTCGTCCCGCTCATGCCTATATGGACCTGTCGCCGGGACTGGATTTTGAGAGCAAAATATTTTTCAAACCTAATGCTGCAGACCTACTCGAGCAGGCTCTACGTAAGCCGGGGTATCAATGTAGCCCAATTGCTCTGGGAGCAAATACAGATCCCTATCAACCCCTGGAGAAAGATAAAAAAATCACCCGCTCTCTTTTGGAGGTTATGCAAAAGTTTAACCAACCGGTAACTATTGTCACCAAGGGACAGCTCATACTTCGGGATCTTCCCATTCTTGCAGAAATGGCGCAGGACAACTTGGCCCAAATCGCAATAAGCGTGACCACTTTAAATAACGAGCTAAAGAGAAAGCTGGAGCCTCGTACCGCTGGGCCGGCAGCCCGCTTGCGTATTATTGAGCAACTAAGTACTACAGGAATACCTACCGCGGTAATGGCAGCACCTATGATCCCAGCTCTCAATGATAATGAACTGGAAAAAATCCTGAAGGCCGGTCATGATGTGGGAGCAACGCGAGCAGCCTATATCCTTTTACGACTGCCCCATGAAGTGGCGCCCCTTTTTCGAGAGTGGCTTTCTGCTCACTACCCACTAAAGGCTGGGCATGTCATGAGCTTGGTACAGCAAAGCCGAGGTGGGCGTGACTACCAAAGTGAATTTTCCCAGCGCCGCACTGGTACTGGTATTTTTGCCCAACTACTCCGTCAACGCTTTATTATTGCCATCAAGAAATTGGGATTGAATCATCGTCGACTATCGCTAGACTGCAGCCAGTTCTGCCGCCCACCTCAGCCTGGAGATCAGCAGATACTATTTTGAACTATTTTAATACCTTTTTCTGGTAATCCACTAAATGAACAGTTGGTATGTCTATTTGATCCGTACTTCCAAAGGTTCTCTTTATACGGGGATCACAATGGATGTTCAACGGCGATTTACAGAGCACAGTTCCAACGGTCCCAGAGCGGCTAAAGCTTTGCGGGGTAAGGGCCCTCTCAAACTTGAGTACCAGATAGGGGTGCCAGGTAAGTCAGCGGCACTCAAATTGGAAATGACCATCAAGAAATGGCCCAAGCAAAAGAAGGAAGCCCTGATCGCCGGCACCCTTCCACCGATGGTGTTATTCAAGGAGGGCGAGCAGGAGATAGGAAATTAAGCGACTTACTCCGGCAGAAAGCTTAAGTAGCAATAAGTTACACCTGTAACAGGCATTAGCGTCGAGTCAGTAGCCAGGCAACCTCTTCAGCGGGCACCAAACCTTTCAGGCCACCGGGAACCTGCCGATGGCCAAGCATCTCCAGGTGATAATTTGCATCATAATAGCCAAAGATCTGCCGGGAGCCGATCGCAAAAGGAGGGCCAGCTAACTGCGACTGCTCATACTCGAAGGATATTAATAGCTGTGAGGCAACCCCTGTTATTGTCATCAGGTGCTGGGTATAGCGCTTACGCATCTCTTCGGGCAATGCTACCAAAGCGGCTCGATCATATATCGCTTCCACAGAGCCAAGGGCATCTCCTGTCAGGGAAAATATATCACCTACAAAAATCTTAATTTTTTCGGCACTGTAGCACTTGAGGTTATTTTCTTTTTCTATCTTTGGAGTCAGTTCAAGCTCTTCGAAAAGTTGCTGCACAGCCACTTCACTAAGTTCTGCACCGGCGATGGCACATCCCTGAGTTCTCAGCCAAGCTATATCCCCAGTTTTTCCACATAAAGGCAGGAATATACGACTGCCTTTTTTCAGTGATAGCGCAGTAAAATATTGAGCCAGCATGGGGTTACCAGACTTTTCGTGGAAACCTATTTCATTTTTCTGCCATTTATCCAACCAGAATTTTTCTTCCATTTAAGCCCCCCCTGTGCATCAAATTAAGGCAACATATAGATTAATGCCAATGACTGAATTCTATCAATATTGTAGATATTTTAAGTCAGCTTCAGAGCCGGAGGCTGCAGGGTCAGTAAAGGCCAGAGCTGTAACGAAAACCATCGCCACTGTAAACATAACTCGTTTGAACATTGCAACTACCTCTAAGCAATATACTCCCACTTCACTATTAAAAAAACGGGATTACACCAATGATTGCTTCTTACCTGTTCGCCCAACTCCCATTCGATCCAAATAAAAAAGCTGCTAATAAAACCTTTGTTCTGTGGTACTCACATCCACTTCCCATTACAAGCTGTGGCGTCCGGGCCAAAGCCTATCGACCACCCCCGACATAACGGCACCGATCGATATCGCTGCAATCAAAATAAAGTAACTATCCAGTGATATTTTCACCTGAGCTGTAAATCCAATCAAAATGCCGATCGCGTAGCTGGAAATATTACTCACGCCCGTTACCCGACCCATTGCCCAAGCACCGATTGCCGCAAATAGCAAAGCTATGGGAAGGGCTGCAAAGTGAGGTTGTAACTGCCATTTAGCCACTACCACCTGGGCAGCAAATCCCAGGCCCAGTCCGGTAACCGCACAAGCCAAGTTGTAAGCCCCGGCCTGTAGATTCTTACCGCGTGAGTGATACGCAATGACACCTAACATAGCCACCCAAATAGGCATCCCCCCTAAAAGCGCCGCTCCAGCAGCTAACGATAATCCCAGTAGCAGGCGTATACCTTTTAACTGCCGTTTTTGGGAAAGGGTATATCCACCGCCGGTGCTATCTACAGCCCCATTCATCAGTTCCACTCCGCCACTCTCATATTTGACCGCGCAGTCCTTGCCTAAAATGCCGCCGTCGTTCCTATTCGCATAAATCGAGGGAAACGCCCACCCTCCATATTCGTGGATATTTTTACCGTTTTAATGAACAAGGTGGTAGCTAACTCCTTCCCTATCCTTGCCTAATTTTGCAAACAGGGAAATCAAGCGCCACTAAATCACCTCTAAGCGTGCTCGGGATAAATCTCAGTGCGAGTAGACATCAGGACATCTACGGGGGAGGGGTCGAGAGAAAGGCCAGTAACCCATACCCAACTATCACCAGGGAATCTGGCTACCATCGTAATTGTAGAAGTGACCACTATCGGCCTGGTTTGCCTGTAAAAGGATCTTTTTCAGGCCGCTGACACTATCCTCAGCAGATATAAGGGCTCCTGGACCACCCATCGCAGTTTTTACCCATCCTGGGTGCAGAGCTACTACCGTGATACCTCGCTCCTTCAAGTCAATCGACAAGCTTTTCACGATCTGGTTAAGGGCCGTTTTGGAGGTTCGATAGATATACCCTCCGCCAGATCGATTGTCGGCGATACTGCCCACCTTACTGCTCATCATCGCTATCAGCTTGTGTTCACTGGCCGCCACATTGTCGCAGAAAGTCTCCGCCATCATATAGGGGGCGATAGTGTTGGACTCCAGCACCCGGCGCCACTCAGTGAGATCTACCTGCCCAAAAGCCACCCCTTTGGGACCGTAATAACCGGCATTATTGAACAGGATATCTATAGGCTCTCCCTCGATCGCTTTTGCCAGGGATATCATCTGTGAATAATCTGTCACATCTAGCTGAATGGGATAGAGGTTTGAATACTGCCCTTGCAGGGTCTTGAGTTCGCTGGCCCGATCGAGATCCCTACAACAGGCGTAAACCTTCCAGCCATCACTGGCAAACTGGGCACAAATCTCCAGGCCAATACCGCGGTTAGTTCCAGTAATCAGTATGGTTCCAGACATTTCGACTCCTTCGATGTTATTCTTGCGCAAAGCGATCATAGCAACTGTAGAGCAATGTATTACTCACTAACTGATATCTTCTGGTTCCTGCTTCTGGCAACCATTGTCTGGTATATCTGGGCGAATATGGCAGCCAAGGAGCAAGTCAAACGCGCAGCATCCAACCACTGCAAGCAGCTGGGTGTCCAGTTACTCGACGATACCGTTATGCTGGTAAAAACCCGCCTCAAGCGCAACAAACATGGCCATATCAGCCTGCAGCGCAGCTATGAATTTGAATTCACTTCCACTGGGGAGCACCGTTACTCTGGCATCGCCATTCTGCATGGCAGCCGAATTGAGCAACTGCAACTGTCTCCCCACCATATGAGTTAACAGGTAATTCCAAAATGAAGCGCGGCCTCTATCGCCACCACAAAGGAAACCTTTACGGGGCCCTATATGTCGCCACTCACAGTAAAACTGAGGAGAAACTGGTTACTTACCGCGCTCTATATGGAGACTACGGTGTGTGGGCAAAACCACTGTCAATCTTCACAGAAACCCTGGAAAAAGACGGTAAAATCATACCTCGATTCGCACTGGAGAAGCCTTTCGAATTGGTTGAGAGTCAACGGGCGGGCGCATAATCTGCAACCGCTATTTGAAGGGCGGAACAATTTCGCGAATTGCACCAGGGAGCTCGCTCAATATACCCTCAAGTCACCCGGGCCTAAGCCCAAAACCCAAAATAACAAACTATTTCGCTGGGGTGCCAGTTAATTGGGTAATAACCAGCTACGCCACATAATAAGGACACTCGGTGGACAATAAAAACATCATGATCTATGGCGCTAATGGTTATACAGGCGAACTAATCGCCAGAGCAGCCGTAGCACAGGGTTATCACCCTATCCTGGCCGGACGCAACCCCCAGAAGCTCCAGTCCGTCGCAGACCAGCTCAACCTGCCTGCAATAGCAGTTAGCCTTGAAGCCACTGAAACCCTGGAGCGCAGCCTGCAGGATGTATATCTGGTAATTCACTGTGCCGGTCCATTTTCATCAACCGCAGAGCCGATGATGCGGGCATGTATTCGCTCAAAAACCCACTACCAGGATATTACCGGCGAAATCGCGGTATATGAGGCAGCCCATAGCCTAGGAGCTGAGGCTGAGGCCGCCGGAGTAGTGCTTTGCCCGGGCACAGGATTTGATGTAGTCCCCACCGACTGCCTGGCGGCGGCACTACACAAAAAGATGCCCTCTGCCACGCACCTGGCATTGGGGTTCGACTCTGATTCAGGTTTGAGCCCCGGCACTGCGAAAACCTCAATCGAGAGTCTAGGCGTTGGTGGTGCCATACGCCGCAAGGGGAAGATTGAGACAGTCGGCCATGGCCAGCTGACACGAGAGATAGACTTTGGCCGCGGCAGTAAGTTTGCAGTTTCCATTCCATGGGGAGATGTCGCAACCGCCTTTTACTCCACCGGTATTCCAAATATAGAGGCATATATTCCCATGAGCCCCAAAAGGGCGAAGAAATTGAAGCGCCTGAATAGTATCCGCTGGCTGTTGGGCACCCAATGGGTGCAGAATTGGCTGAAATCCAAGGTCGATAAATCAGTGCGCGGACCCAATGAGGAACGCCGCAAGGAACAGAAGACCTGGGTCTGGGGTGAGGTGCGCAACGACCGCCGTGGAGAGCGAAAAGTGGGGCGTGTCATCACCGCCAATGGATACGATGTTACAGTATCCGGTTCACTGGCAGTTATGGAGTTTCTCCTCACTTACTCGGGAAGAGGCGGCTATTTCACGCCATCAATGCTATGTGGGCCAGAGCTAGTGGAAAACCTACCTGGTTCCAGTAATATAGAAATCAAAATTTCTTAACCAAAAACCTCTCTTCAGGCGGGTAATTCTTTTACCCGCAGGGAAAACCTGTCTTTTTACGCTTTTAAGCGTTCATTTATTCTAGTTTTTTAGCACAAGGGAAAGTCCCACCAGATTTAAAGAGCCCGCCGCCAAGTCATCAGATTCTCCAATTTTTGAGATTTCACTATTGCGACATAATTCGGTCAACTCCGTGCAATAATCAATTCCTATGTTGGCTGCATGCGAGACTTATCCATGAATCTGAAGAGTGTCGATGTGTCCCTGGTCCTGTATATGATGGAAAGGGCATCACAACCCAGTTCGCGCAGGCGTTACCTGTGGATGTCAAAATCCGGTGATGGCTGGCTATCCGTAACCGTACTCATCAGCCACATTATTTATAATACAGCCACACAGCTTTTTATTGCAGCCCTAACCGGCGTTGCAGTCGAAAGATCTCTGTATTGGGCCATCAAGAATACAGCCCGACGCAGGCGCCCCCCACAAGCCATACCCGGCATGCGTCCCATCATCATCGCACACGATAAATTCAGCCTGCCCTCAGGTCATACTTCCGCTGCTTTCATGCTTATTACTTTTTTAACGCTTGAGTTCAGCCCTCTGTGGGGCTTTGGTTATATCTGGGCCATGGGCGTCGGCGTAGCACGGGTCGGCCTGGGCGTGCATTTTCCCTCAGATATTTGTGCTGGAGCCCTGCTCGGTACCTGTGTTGCAATAACCACGAGCGTAACTTTCTCATGAAGATACTTTATGGTGTGCAAGCTACAGGTAATGGCCATATTGCCCGCTCACGCACATTGGCAATGGCGCTGCAAAAATACCCCGAGCTGGAAATCCAATGGCTATTTTCCGGTAGACCAAAAGAAAATTTATTTGGCATGGAAATTTTTGGAGATTATTGGTGGCGGAGAGGTTTAACATTTATACATCGAGAAGGGAAATTAAAAACCTTTGAGACAATCCAAAAGCTCGGTTTCTTCCAATTTAAAAAAGAAGTTTCAGAATTACCAATCGATGAGTTCGATTTAATTATTAGTGATTATGAGCCTGTAACTGCCTGGGCAGCTAAAATTCGAAAGAAAGCTAGCGTGGGGATCGGCCACCAGTATGCATTTCTCTACCCGATCCCTGCCCCCAGATTTAATTGGCTCGCCCATAACATATTGCGGATCTTCGCACCGACACAAAAAAGCCTGGGTTTACATTGGCATCATTTTGGACACCCCATACTTCCACCAATTGTTCCACCACAAAAAGGACCCGATCAGGATGCGGGAAGCCATATCCTGGTATATCTACCTTTTGAGCATCCCGTCCCGATGCTGGAGGAACTTTCAAAAGTAGATGACCAGTTTATCGTATACGGTATACCTGAGAACCTGCCTGCTGCTGAGAATATCTGTCTCAAAGCGCCTTCCACCACTGGATTCCAGCGGGACCTGGCAAATTCCAGGGCAGTTATCTGCAATAGCGGCTTCGAGCTGCTGGCCGAGACACTGGCTCTGGGCAAGCCAATTCTCAGCCGCCCACTGGCCTCCCAATTCGAACAGCTGGCCAATGCCAAGGCACTTAATCAGTTAGGGCTGGCAAAAATTGTTCAGTGTATTAACGCTCAAAGTATCATTAACTGGCTTAACAACCTACCGCCACCACTACGTATCCAGTGGCCTAATGTGGCGGAGGCAATTGCCAGATGGATTGCTGCTGGTTGCAAACAACCACCGGCTGAAATGGCCGATGCCCTGTGGCGTAAAGTGGTACCGAGACCCACTGAAAGCCGAGACTACACTTACCAAAACACCTCTAAATAGCACGACCATATCCTCTCACTATATCGCCAAGTGCAATCACACAATAAGTCATTGTCCAGTGCCAATACTGCGCGTTTACTTATATGCTGATATGGCGGTAGGGTAGCTTGACTAATCTATCGCCGTACCTAAGCAACGATGATTTATAAAAATAATTGACGAGGCAGGTATGGCTCATCCACTGCTCAAAGAGCGTGATACAGATTTTTTCCTCTATGAATTCCTCAACACTGAAGCGCTGCTGCAAAGACCGCGCTATAGGGAACACTCCCGCGAGATTTTCGACGCTACCCTCAAAACCGCTCGTACTATTGCAGAAAAATATTTCGCCAATCACAACGCTAAGGGGGATGCCAATGAGCCGAGCTTTGATGGAGAACAGGTACACCTGATCGAGGAAACCAAGCAGTCCTGGGATGCTTTTGCAGAGGCTGGGTTTCTCGCCGCACATTGCGACTTCGAAGAGGGCGGTTTGCAGCTTCCCGAAATCATAATGCGCACCTCCCTCGCCTTTATCAGCGCAGCCAATATTGCCAGTGCCAGTTACCCATTCCTGACAATCGGTGCTGCCAACCTGATACGTTCTTTTGCCAGCAATGAACTCAAAGCTCAATTTCTTCCGCAGATGATGGATGGCCGCTTTGCCGGCACCATGGCGCTGACAGAACCGGATCAGGGCTCCGCCCTGGCTGATATCCGCACCAGTGCAGAACTATCGGAAGATGGTAGTTACCGTATTCACGGACAGAAAATGTTTATTTCAGGGGGCGACCAGTCCCTAACCGAAAATATCGTGCACTTGGTATTGGCGAAGATCAAAGGTGCTCCGGCGGGAGTGAAGGGAATCTCCCTCTTCCTAGTGCCCAAATTCCTCCTCAATCAAAATGGTCAGGCCGGCGAACGCAACGATGTAAAACTGGCTGGGCTGCTGCACAAGATGGGCTACCGCAATACCACCTCTACTGTGCTGAGCTTTGGAGAAAATGAGGGGGCAGTGGGCTACCTGATTGGTCAACCGCACCAAGGCCTAAAATATATGTTCCAAATGATGAACGAAGCCCGCATCAGTGTTGGTGCCGGAGCTTCGGTTTTGGGCTATCAAGGCTATGCCTATTCTCTCCAATACGCCAGAGAGCGCCCACAGGGCCGGCTTCCCTCCGATCGCAACCCCAGTTCCAAGCAGATTCCCATTATCCAGCACGCCGATGTGCGTCGTATGCTCTTATTGCAGAAAGCCTATTCCGAAGGTGGTCTGGGACTGAGTATTTATGCAACTTCCCTGTATGAGGATCAGCATACAGCACCTACAGAGGAAAAACGCCAGGCAGCGGCCACCCTGCTGGACTTGATTACCCCAGTGGTAAAATCCTGGCCCTCAAAATATTGCTTGAAAGCCAACGAACTGGCGATCCAGGTTCTCGGTGGTGCCGGTTACATCCGCGAATTCCCCCTGGAGCAGCTATATCGGGACAACCGCCTGAATGCTATTCACGAGGGTACTGAGGGAATCCACGCACTGGACCTGCTTGCACGAAAAGTGCCCGCCAAAAACCTTGCCGCCTATCAGCTAATGCAGGCAGAAATCCGCAACACAGTAATGCAAGCGCGAGATAAAGATAACCTGGGGTCCATGGCAAACGCCCTGGAGGAGTCACTGGAAAAACTCGATGAAACCGGAATGGCTCTATTCGGGCAACTGCAGGAAAACGTAGACCGCGGCCTCAGTAACGCAACTTTATATCTTGATGTGTTTGGCTGTGTACTGGTCGCCTGGATTTGGTTGCGCCAAGCCATTATTGCAGAGAAAGCACTGGAAAATAATCCCAGTCTGGAGGATGAAAACTTCTATCGCGGCAAGATACACACTGCTCAATTTTACTTTGAGTGGGAACTACCAAATATTAAGCAATCTATGGCTCTACTTAAAAGCGGTAACAGTATTCCATTTGATATGCAGGATAGCTGGTTCTAAACAATAAACAGTCCCTGGGCTCAATACGGAATTTACAGCACCACTGTAATTTCCGTACCTCCACCGGATAAGGGCGTTGCATTAATGCGCCCTTGGTAACTCTCGACAATATCCATAACCACAGCAAGCCCAATACCCTGCCCCGGCTGCTGCTGATCGGCTCTCACCCCACGCTGGGTGACTTCCTGCCATTTTTTACTATCAAGGCCAGGGCCGTTATCTGCCACACGAATTGTCAACTTGCGTCCATCATCGGCATTCTTAATATTAACTTTTACTTCACCCTCACCATATTTATAGGCGTTATCCAATAGATTACCTAGCAACTCCATCAGGTCCCCTTCGTCCCCGTAAAATAAGGCTCGCTCACTGCACTGACTGTGCACCTGGCTGGGTTTACTTCGATAAACTTTTTCCAGGGCATCCAGGATTTTTTCCAGCAGGGGCGCAACTGGGATACCACGCAGGATAGATTTGGGGGAGCTGGCTACTGCCCGCTGTAGCTGGTAACTAATAATGCTGTCCATGCGCTGAACCTGATCCACCAGAGTCTTTCCTGCAGCCTTACTGTCACTTTCCAGGCTTAACCCCTTGAGTACGGCCAAGGGCGTTTTTAGACTGTGGGCCAGATCGGCCAGTGTATGGCGAGTCTTTTCTCGCTGGCGCCGCTCATTTTCAATCAACAAATTGAGGTTATCGGTGAGAGGACGCAGTTCCCGTGGGAAATTACCTTCGAGTCGGTCACTGCCACCTTGCTGCATATCCCGCAGTGCATCTGCCAGTGCATTTAGTGGTGCAAAACCCCAGCGCAAAACCAACCACTGTGCCAAGATCAACAAAAGCGCACCCACACCAAGCCAGTGCCACATAGTGGAACGAAACTGCCCCACCTGCGCTCTGAGAGGCCCTGCATCTTCCAAAACAACGAAAGTAAAGGGATTTTCATTCTCAAGTCCCCAGGCCACACCCTGGCGAAAACTGCTGTAGTTTGTATCATCCCCGGGCAGGGAAATCTGCATATAGGACTGCTGCCCTTGTGGCAGTGAATTGAATTGCAGATCCGGCATAGCCAATGCCGACTCAGAGCGCCAGATAATCTCTCCCTCGCCATCCAGGACTGCGCCAACCAGGCCGGAGTCCGGCTGATTAAAACGCTGCTCAGGTAATTCCGGCGGCAACACCAAACCTTCCCCTTCAGGTTCAGCCAGTGCTAATAGAGTGTAGATATACAGCTGTAATTCCCGCTGCTTGGCCTCGTCAAGAGAGGTGCGATAAGCGTGTTCGAGCACACCAGAAATAAGCAAGACAAACCCGACAAGCACCAGGCTGGTAACCAGGGCAAGCCGGCCTTTGAGGGAATTCAACCAAAATGAGAAAAAACGCATTCAGAATGGCAGTTACTGGGGCGCAACAAAGCGGTAGCCACGCCCACGCAGGGTTTCGATGGGCTTGAGTTGCGCTGCTGTATCAAACTTCTTGCGCAGGCGTCCTATAAAGACCTCAATGACATTGCTGTCTCGATCACAATCCTGTTCATAAATATGTTCAGTGAGGGTAGTTTTGGAAACCACTTCATCCGGGTGCAACATCAAGTACTCAAGCACCTTGTATTCGAAAGAAGTCAACTCCAGCTCCGTTTCATTCACAGTGACCCTTTGTGAACTGGTATCCAGCATTATGGGGCCAGCTTTGATGCTGGGGGAGGAGAAACCTGCGGAACGTCGCACCAACGCATTGAGACGCGCCAATAGTTCCTCGGTATGAAAAGGTTTTACCAGGTAGTCATCACCACCGGCTTCAAGCCCGGCCACACGCTCCTGCCAATGGCCGCGAGCCGTTAGAATCAGGATGGGAAAGTGTTTCTCCTCACCGCGCAGGGTACGGATCACCTGAATACCATCCATTTTGGGCAATCCCAGGTCCATCACCGCGATATCGTAGGGGAATTCACGACCCAGATAGAGGGCTTCCTCTCCATCCGGGGCTTCATCCACCGTATACCCGGCACCACGCAGGGACTCCGCCAGCTGCTGTCTCAGTAAAGCTTCATCTTCGACCAATAAAGCACGCATTTTCTATCCCTTTACACTGCGGATCTATTTTGTGGGGGTGCGGCCAGCTAACGGGAGATGCGACCGCTTTTCTTGTCCACATAGACCACATAAACCTGACTCTTATCCGACAATCCCTTCACGCGGTATACCGCCTGTCCCTGCCTGCGGGTCTCAGAGATTGACAATATTTTGCCGCCATAACGCTGCTTCACGATGGAGGCGGCCTGTTTACGAGAAATCTCCCCAGCCTGCGCTCGTCGGTATTCGTACCTGAAAGCCTCTTTTTCGTATGACGGTAAACCGTGCAGTGAGGCGGCACAAAGCCCGGGTAACAGTGCGAAGACAAGGAGAAAAGGCCGTATTAAAGCGCGGCATAGTTTCACGGTGTGGCTCCTGTGGATATCCAAATTTTCCACCTTAAACTCTCTTCGGCCGCGCTATCGCCGGCTCAAGGTGCCGGTGAAACTGCGACGCGAACCCGGATTCTATCTCCAGGATGATAATCTGTACGAGTCAGATAAACCTGACCATTATACCGATAGCGCACATCGTATCCGACTAATTCCCTACGTAAGCTGAATTCGTCCACAACACGACAACGGGATTCAGTGGTGTAGTATGTCTGGGCATTGGCACGACTGATCTGGCTTCCCACCAGGGCACCAACTACAGCGCCAGCTACAGTGGCACCGCCACGGTGACCACCGTGGTGATAGCGGCCGCGATGGCCGTGCCCACCGAGGCTGTTGCCCACTGCAGCACCAATCAAACCGCCTACGAGGGTACCCGCCGGAGATGCAGGTTCGCGGTACATCACTTGTTCATCGCGGCACTGGGTGCGAGGAGTGTGAACCTCTACATCGGTATAAACGGGTGTAACTTCCGTAACCCGAGCGAAATCGTAACTATCGGCGCCATAGGGATCTGCATAACCAGCCGGTCCCGCCTTGGCGGTAGCACTTAAGCCAACCAAAGCGGCCACGGCTGCGCCTGCGATAAACTGCTTCAAAGGTTGCACAATCAGTCTCCCGTTATTTATCAACGGGTAGCAGATTAATCGAATCGATCTGAATAGACGCTGAATTACACAATAGCAGGCACAAAGCGTCAGAAATCCCCCGACCTCTCTCGCCTCTGGCGACGTTCCCCTCCTTCTCTCTGTTCGCGCCGCATCTGTCTCTCTGGTCTCTCTGAACGCTCACGGCGATTATCTCTCTCACGCTGCTGTTTGCGTTCGCGCCGCTCACTCCGGTTGCTGTGCTCTTGCTGACCATTTCGCTCACGTCGTTCACTGCGACCACTTTGCCCTCCTGAGTCATTAAGCTCCCGGCCTCTGGCTTGGCGCTGACCACTTTTGTCTTTATTCCAGCGCTCCCTCAACTGGCGGCGCTGCTCCGGGGGCATCTGCCGGAATTTCTTGCGCGCCTCACGGATTTGCTGGCGCTTCTCCTCTGGCATATCCATAAAGCGGCGGTAGGAATCTCGAAGACGGTTGCGACGATCCTCGGGTAACGCCTGCCAGCTCTCGAACTTTTCACGCGCCTGGCTACGCTGCTGGGAGCTCATTGTATGCCAGCGCTTGGCGCCTCGCAGCAATTGAGCTCTCTGGGTTTCACTCATTTGGGGCCAGCGATCTTGATATCCCCTCAATAACTGACGATCACCCTCATTGAGGGTCTGCCACTCCTGAGCCAGCGAGATATTTCCCCAGAGACATAACAGCAGACCACACAGCTGAACGAGGTAGAAGATGCCCCAGTTATTCATCCCACTGATCCTCACGGGTAGACCCACCCTCGTCGTAATGGCGCTGCCTACGCACCTCATTTTGCGGACTTTCAGGCCATAATTCTGACTCCTCAGGCACGAGTACATCTCCCCGCTCATCCACCCACTCGCCGAGAAACAACAGAAAATCCTCCTCGAGGGGCTCCATCTCCGCACCTTTTACCGCCACCCCACACAACAAGAGGACAACAAAAAGAAACTTACCCTCCTTAAGAGGAGTGCCCATCCAGCTCCTCCGCCAGCCACTGATAAAATTCCATATCCTCGATCATTTCTACATCCACTTCTTCATACAGCAGCCAGTCTCCTGCAATAAACGGCTCTATTTTACCCGGGGAATTATCAGTGCCTGACCAAAGCAGTGCTACCACCAGCACTGAGCAGGCACCACTGAGCCATAGCCAGTGATACCCCGATATACTCCTGGTCTTTGACTGCTTCAGGGCGTCCGCCCTGGCACGCCTCAACCTTGAAAGGGTTTCCCCATCAATTTCCTCTTCCCGGCAAGTGACCGCCACTCGAGCAGCTTTCACTAACCGCCGCTCCTGTTCCAGAACAGATTTATCCGGCTGTATCATTGGAACTCCTCCAAGTGGCTGCGCAGGCTATGCATAGCGCGGGATAAGTGGGTTTTGACACTGCCCTGGCTACAAGACATTGCGCGAGCGGTTTCTGCCACATTAAATCCTTCAACACAGCGCAACAGGAATGCCTGCTGTTGTCGCAATGGCAGCTGGCTTACTGCACCATCAATAGCCAGCAATAAGCGTTCGCCAATCAATGCGCTATCTGGTGTCGGTCCCCAGATATCAACCCATTCCGTGGCAAATGCATCATCATCGTCATCACCACTGATAGGAAGCTTTTCCCGGATTAATTGCCAGCGGGACAACTTCCTATTGTGTCGGTGCCAGTCAGTAATGCGGTTGTTAAGAATGGTAAAAAAAAGCGGGCGCCACTCGGCCCTTTCACGGCCACTGTAATTCTTGACCAGTGCCAACATGGAGTCTTGAACAATATCTAACGCATCATCACGGTTACCTACAGCAAAATTTGCCATAGTAAAAGCCCGCTTTTCCACCTGAGCGAGGAACTGATTCATAAATGCCGGCTGAGGTCCTTGTGCACAGAAATACTTTCCACGGTCTCTTTACGAAACCAGTCCCGTCACGATTTTTTTAAGACGATTTTTTACCGGGCTTCATCAGTCGTTTTTGTTCTTTTTATGTTTCTTATGTTTTGCTCGTTGATCCATACGGCGATCAATTCGCTCACCCTTATTATCTAAGCGGCTATTGATTTTCTCGCCTTTCGTATCGAGGCCCTCATTGATCCTTTCACCTTTATGATCCAGGCGGTTGTCAATACGATCCCCTTTGCGGTCTAGCCTCTCAGCCAACTTTTCATTGCCATTGGAAGCTGCTCGCTCTGCACGCTGATCGAGGCGGTCATTAATTCGGTCGCCCTTGTTATCAAGACGCTCCTCTATACGATCCCCCTTGTTGTCCAGCTTGCTTTCAATACGATCACCTTTATGATCCAGGCGCTCCTCCACATGATCGCCGTGATCATGGGATCGGATACTATCCTCTTGGGCAAATAGAGAGGTTGGCAGGGCCAGGCTGGCGACCAGAAGGGGAAGTCCCATCAGTTGTTTCATAAGTTGCTCCAGCTCCGTGATCAAAAATAAACAAATTTTCCAAACACTGACTAGAACGGCCTCTGCACTAAATGGTTGACAGTCAACCCTGATTTTTCTGGTAATTCACCCTCAATAAAGACTGTTTAAGACAAATGCCAGTAGTCACTGGCATTTTACTCACCCTTCTACCACTTCAGCTCCGGGTACTTCATCACCCAGCCAGCGCTGTGTCAGGGTTCCAGCCGTCATAGCACCGTTAACGTTCAGTGCGGTACGCGCCATATCGATCAGTGGTTCCACGGAAATCAACAATGCGGCAATTGTTACGGGCAGCCCCATGGCTGGAAGTACCACCAGCGCGGCAAAAGTAGCACCGCCACCCACGCCAGCAATCCCAAATGAACTGATAACCACTACCGCAATCAGGGTACCCAACCAAAGCGGGTCCCACACATCAATTCCCATGGGTACCGCCACCATAGTGGCAAGCATCGCAGGATAAATACCGGCGCAACCATTCTGCCCAATAGTAGCCCCAAACGATGCGGAAAAATTGGCAATCGCGGGAGAGTTACGCAACTGTTCCACCTGTGTTTCCACGTTGAGCGGTATTGTTGCAGCACTGGAGCGGGAGCTGAAAGCAAATATCAACACCGGCCATACTTTGGCGAAATAGTGCAGTGGGTTCACTCCATTTATAAATAACAGTGCCCCATGAACTAGGAACATCAGACCAATCGCACAAAAAGAGGCCACCACAAACCCAAACAGATTGGCGATATCAGCCCAACTGGACTTTGCAATCAATCCTGCAACCAGTGCCATTACACCGTATGGAGTGAAAGCCATCACCAGGCGCACAAGCTTCATCACCCACACTTGGGCAATGTGAACAAAGCGCTCAATTGCCGCGCCCTCTTCCGGGAACTCTCGACGCACAGCCAGGGCCGCAAGACCCAATAGCACAGCAAAAATAACCACTGAAATCACAGAGGTGGAGCGGGCACCGGTCAAATCCTGAAATATATTACGCGGAATAAAGGTGCTGATAATTTCCGGTATGGAGAGATCACTCACCCGGCCGATTCTCTCATTGAGTACTTCAACCCGTGCTGCCTCTCGGGAACCCTCAACCAGCCCAGCGGCGGAGAGGCCAAAGAGCTCTGCCATGGCTACGCCGATTAAGGCTGCTATCGCTGTTGTGCCTAGCAATACCCCCAAAACGGAAACGCTGATTCTGCCAAGCGCCTGTGTATGACTAACTTTCACTACCGCAACAAGGATAGAAGTAAGTACAAGCGGCATAACCAGCATGTACAGCAGGTTTACGTAACTTTTACCCAGCATCTGGATCCAGGGCAATACTTCTACGGGGGCGGCACCCCAGCCACGAGATAATTGCAACAGAGCACCAAAAACTACACCGAGTAGCAGGCCGGCAAAAACTGCGGGGGCCAGAGACTTCCGGCCTCTATGCCAGCGATGTAAAGCAAAGAGCAAGGCAACAAAGAAAAACAGCAGAGCAAAGGAGCTGATATGCATGATCTGAAAATCCCACAGCGGGCAAACTGGAAAGTGGCGGCATGCTATCAGCGTTACGCCAACGCCCTATAGTTGCTTTAGTTATATTTTTATACAGTTATTTGTAGGTTCCGCGATTTATATTATTGCAGTGCCGCTTTAAAGTCCTCAGCAGACTGCGGACCCACCAGGGTTTCCTTCCAACTGCCATCGGTACCGATAACCAGGGTTGTAGGCAGAACGTCAGGCCTAGGCTGACCCCAGCGGCCCTCTGGTTCAGTAGATAATAAGGGAAATTCTATTCCCAGTTTTTGCGCCTGCTCGCTGACAACGGAATCTGGCAGATTATCAAAATTAACTCCCACCACAACTATATTGCTATTGGCCTGCGCCAGCTGGTTGAGCACAGGCACCTCCTCTCGACAGGGTGCACACCATTCCGCCCAGTAGTTGACCAGAACTATTTTGCCCTCAGTCTCAATAAGCGCACCACTGCTGCTCTTTAAATTAACCCCACTATCACAGCCGCTTATTCCGCTTGCCAAGCACAGAAAGGCCAGCCCCAGGACTCCCTTCACGTTTTTTAGATTTACTACCTGAAACATCCTTCTCTCCCTCGCGGCCATTGCTATCACGTTCATTATTATTCTCGATGGTATCTGCAGGGGCGCTACCGTGCCTGGCCCAAGACTCCTCATCTTTCTGCCGGGCCGCCCAAAACAGGGCGCCGATCGTAATACTGAGCTGCTCCCTGGCGGAATCCCGCGCATTGGCAAAACGGTGCTCTATATCTGCGTACCAGCGGAAACCCTCCAGATCACGGGGGATACTACTGGGTATCCAGTGCGGACTCAGCCAGCCAGCCAGCTCCATTAGCGAAACGGAATTCAAGTCCCGCAACAGGACATAATCATTCCTTTCGGTCTGGGTTATCACCCGGTGCCCCTGAAGTACATTGCGCAGGCGACGCCACTGCCCAAACTTGATCCCCATTAAAGAAATATCTTGCTCACGCAAAGGTTTACCATGGCGACCGCCCTTATAAAGTTGCCATAGCACAATCAGGGTTGCCACCAAATCCGAATGCTGCCGCCCCTGGGTTGCCGCCTGGTAAACCGACAAGGTGCGCACCAGTACGCAACCAGCCAGTACCAGCATCCAGGTCAAGTAAATCCATAACAGGAATAACGGCACAAATGCAAAGGCCCCATAGATAGCCTGAACCGAGCTTCGCGCAACAATTAACCCAAACAAGTACTTCATTATTTCGAAGGCGATCGAGGTAATTACACCACCTTCAATACCATGGCGCAGAGGCACATAACAGTTGGGGACGGCAATAAACAGAAGAGTAAAAATAATGCTGGTGAAAATAAAAGGCAGTACCCTCAATACCACCGCCATCATGCCAAAACCATCCTCCCCCCCCATAAACAGTTTTTGAGAGAGAAGATAGGTACTGGCGGCGAGGCCGGCACCCAATAAAATAGGGCCCAGGCTAAGAATGGCCCAATACAGCAGAAAACTGGAGACCCCGCTGCGCCCGCGGGAAACATCCCAAATGGAGTTGAAAGTACCTTCGATACTTCTCAGGGTCAGTCCAGCGGTAATAATCAACATGGCGATGCCCACCCCTGTCAGGCGCTGGGCCTGAGCGGAGAAGCTGTTGATATATTCCTGCACCTCTCGACCACTTTGTGGCACAAAGTGGGAAAAAACCTGTTCCTGAAACTTGCTCTCCAAACCGGCAAAATCTGGAAACAGGGATAGCATCGCGTAGCTGACCGTTACCAAAGGCACTATGCCAAACAGGGTCATATAGGTGAGTGCCGCAGCACTCTTCTGGCAGTCTTTTTCACTAAACAGCGACCACAGCGAAGTGGCAAAGCGCCGCCATTGAATCACCGTATCCTTCATGGTGGTTTCCGTTTTCCATCTTGCAATGTGCGGTTATCAGCAGAAGCAGGCAATGCCAGCCCGCACTTAGAACTCCGCAACGTTATTCGGTTAGAATACGCCAAACACTAACAGGATGCCGACCCAATGTGGACGATTTACCACAACCCCCGCTGCTCAAAATCCCGTCAAACGCTGCAACTGTTGCAGGAAAATGGCGTGGAGCCAGAAGTGGTTCTCTATTTGGAAACGCCGCCCAGCGCAGAAAACCTAAAAGAGATCCTTATCAAACTCGGCATTAGTGCACGGGACCTGCTACGTACAGGTGAAGAGCCCTACAAGCAACTCAACCTGAAAGATCGCGACCTGAGTGAAGCCCAACTGATCGACGCCATGGCACAGAACCCAATTCTGATTCAGCGGCCAATTGTTGTAAAAGGTGACAAAGCCGCTATCGGCCGCCCACCAGAAAATGTGCTGGAGCTGCTTTAATGGCCTCGGATTCAGAACCCTATGTGCTGATTCTCTACTACAGCCGCACCGGTGCCACCGAACGCATGGCCAAAGAACTGGCTCGCGGAGTTGAATCCAGCGGGGTGGCTGCGCGCCTCCGCACAGTGCCCAGTGTTTCCCCCGATACAGAAGCCAGCCAACCACCAGTGCCTAGTGAGGGAGCCCCTTACTGCTCCCTGGAAGACCTACGCAACTGCTCCGGGCTGCTGATGGGCAGCCCTACCCGCTTCGGCAATATGGCTTCACCTCTGCGCTATTTCCTCGACCAGACTGGTGACATCTGGCTGGAGGGCAGCCTGACCGGAAAACCTGCGGGGGTATTCACCGCAACAGGTAGCCTCCATGGCGGCCAGGAGACCACCCTAACTTCCATGATGCTGCCACTTCTGCACCACGGCATGCTGATCACCGGCATCCCATATTCCGAGGCCGCACTGATGCGTACCCAAACCGGTGGAACCCCCTATGGTGCATCTCACTGGGCCAAAGGGCGTAGTAGCGTGCTCAGTGATGATGAGATCACCTTGTGCAAGGCATTGGGTGCCCGAGTCGGCCAACTGTCCCAAACATTAGAAGCCGCAGCCAAATAGGGGGTAGCGCGTGAATGATACGGTAAAGCGCAAACTTCATATTGCGCTGCGAATTAACTGGTTTTGCTATATCGGCCTGCTAGCGCTTATTGCCGTGCGAAACCTGTTTTTAGAGGGGGGCTCCATCCTGTTGTGGACCATACAGACCGTGCCACTGCTGTTAGTGCTGCCGGGCTTAATCAAACAGCGTTACCGCAGCTACCTATGGCTCTGCTTTATCCTGCTCCTTTACATCACAACCAGCATTGTCGATGTAATGATGCCTACACGCGGCTGGCAGGATGGCGTAATGGCGGCCCTGAGCCTTATCCTATTCTTCTCTGCAATGATGAGCAGTCGCTGGCATCGCATGCAGTAACCCCGCGGCGGTCGTACCGCCATTGGTTCCAGACACAAATGCGTGGGTTACCCTGGTCCCCGACGCGCTAAGGAGTTTTGAGGTTTGACTGATTTACACCAGCAAAAAGGATTTGTCCGTAGTTTTTTTGGTGCTATCGGTGGCGCCATTACCTGGTTGCGACGAGTATTTACCAACTTGGTATTTCTCCTGATATTGCTGTTTCTCGGTATTGCTATTTTTGGGAAAGACGATCAGCTGGTGGTACCTCAGGGTGCGGCTCTGCGTGTCGCACCCAGTGGCTTCCTTGTGGATGAACTCACCCAACCCGCTACGCTGCCAATTTTCCTCAGCGGCAACCGGGGCCCGGCAGAAGTGCGTGTCAAAGATCTAGTAGACGCCATCGATAATGCCGCCAAGGATAAGCGAATCTCCTCGCTGGTGCTTGAACTGGACCATATGGTAGGGGGCAGCCTTAGCAAGTTAGATGAAATCGGTGCCGCACTACAGAGATTTAAAGCCGCCGATAAACCCATCTACGCAGTGGGGGATAACTACACCCAATCCCAGTATTTCCTCGCCAGCCATGCCGACACGGTCTACCTGAACCCAATGGGTTCAGTGATGCTCACTGGCTTTGGTGTCTACCGCAATTACTACAAGAGTGCACTGGAAAAACTCAAGGTAAACTTCCATGTATTTCGTGTGGGGGATTACAAAGACTTTATCGAGCCCTATACCCGGGATGATATGTCCCCAGCCTCCCGTGAAAATAACCAGCGCTGGCTGAATGAACTCTGGAGTGAATATAGTGAGCAGGTAACAGGTCTGCGTAACCTGCCTGCGGAAAGTCTCGATATCTTCATCAGTGAGCTGCCGGAAAAGTTGCAACAGAACGAGGGTAGCTGGGCTGATGCCGCACTTGCCAACAAACTGGTGGACCAGCTAGCGAGCCGTATTGAGGCCCTGAAAGCGCTGAAGCAAGAAATAGGCGAAGACGAAAACAAAGACCGCGATTACAAATACATCGACGCCCTCACCTACCTGCGAAGCCGTAAAATTTCCGAGACTGCAAAGCCAATCAAGGAATCCAACAAGATTGGCCTCATCACTGCGAGCGGCGCCATTATTGACGGCCAGGCTCCTGCGGGGCGTATTGGCAGCGAGAGCCTCGGTAAGTTGATCGCCCAGGCTCGTGAAAAGAAAGTGGAAGCCCTGGTTCTGCGCATCGACAGCGGCGGCGGCTCCGCCTTTGCTTCCGAAGCCATTCGCCAGGAACTGCTGGCCACCCGCGAAGCCGATATACCTGTCGTTATATCCATGGGGAGCCTGGCCGCGTCAGGGGGCTACTGGATTGCCACTGGTGGTGATCGTATCTGGGCCTCCCCGGCCACTCTCACCGGCTCTATTGGAGTATTTGGCGCCTTCCCAACATTTGAGGATTCTCTCGAGCACATCGGCGTCTACACCGATGGAGTTGGCACCTCAGACCTGGCTGGCAGCATGCGCCTGGATCGCGCCCTGCCACCGGCAGCCGCCAGCATCCTGCAACAGGGCGTCGATAATACCTATGCCCGCTTCCTGCGTATTGTTGCCGAGGCTCGTGGCAGCACCCCCAAAGAGGTACACAAGATTGCGCAGGGGCAAGTATGGACTGGCCGCGCGGCCAAGAAACTGGGACTGGTGGACGATCTCGGCAATCTCAGCGATGCCATCGCCGACGCCGCGCAGCTTGCTGAAATCGAAGAATACGACGTAATAGAGATTCAGCGTGAACTGAGCCCCGGTGAGAAGTTCTTGCGCGCGCTGAGCGATAATGTGGACGCGCAAATCGCCGCAAGCCTTGAGGCCAACCTGCCCTTAGGCGCCTGGTTAAATAGCGTACAGCCGGTGCTGGCGCCAATCGCCGAACTGCAGAGCTACCGCGACCCACGCGCCCTCTACGTGCGTTGCCTGCCCTGCCAGGCGCCCTAAAAGCTTTCATAGCCTGATGCCATTCTCCGCCGCCGGTTCAATGCCGGCGCGGACGCCCATACAGATCGCGCAATTCATCTTTAGCCGCCTCCAGAATACGCCGCCTTTTGGCCGGCAGGCGATGCCCTGCACGATTGATAAAGAACGTCAGCATCGACATTGCGGAGCGATAGGGATCAGCCTTGCGCCGCTTACTGGACTCGGCAGCGGCCCTTAGTGAACAGGCAATAGCCTTAGGGTTATCAAGGCTAAATAGTCCTTCAGGCAGATCCAGGGCACGACTGCTTCGCGTCACCTGCTCAGACCAGTTGACTGTTTTGGCAGGACCCAAATTTCACCTCCCACCCTCAAAATCTACACTTGCTGATTATGCCAACTATATGGTGACCAAATCGCGCCCCAAAGGCAGCGCCAGGCGATGCATTAAACTTCCGGGTCACTGACCCTTAACTGGCGTAAAGCACCACTCAATGCCACCATTCCAAAGGCGACAAGGCTTAAGATACCGGCCCACATGAGCGTCGAGAACGGGGCCGCATATTCGCTCAGAACTCCCGCCGCCAGAGCACCCAGGGCAGCCGAGCCAAATAGAGCAAACTGGTAAATTGAGATAATCCGGCTGCGGTACTCCGCCGGAGCCAACAGTTGCACAATACTGCGCCCCAAACCGGCAGAGGCGGCCGCAACTGCTCCCCAGCACAGGCAAAGCAAGATCAGCCCCAGCTGGGTGGGGCCAAGGCTAATGGCGATCAACAGAGCCGCACTATAGAGCAGGCACATAAGAATCCCCCGCCCCGGTTCAGGCCCCTGTCCCCGGCGCAACATGGTTACAGTGGCGATCACCGTTCCCGCTACAAAAGCCAGTTGCAGGGTCGCGTAGTATCCGGCACCGCGGCCATACCCCTCCGCCAGCAGTGGCAATACCACCAGAAATACACCGATATGCACGAAGCCATTGAACGCCATCAGCGCAGTCAACTCGCGTAAGACCGGATGCCGCCAAGCCTGGGAGAGGCCATCAAGAATCAGAGTGTGAGGGCGCTTCTCTATCTCCGTCACGCGGGTTTCACCGTCGCGCAGGGACAGCAAGGAGAGTGCTGCCAGTAATAGCACCCCTACCTGAACAACTAATAAGGGCTGTAAACCCCACTGATCAAATCGGCTCGCCAGCAACATACCTGCCGCCTGTCCACCATATTGGGCCAACATCATCCAGGTAACGGTTTTCTGAACGCGGCTTTCTGATGCCCTGCCCTGCTCATTGCGCGCGCTACGCTGTACCAAGTTATCCCGTGAAGGCTGCAGGAACGCGCTGCAAATACCCAGGCAAACGCCATAGATCATCAATACTGGCAGTGTGACCACGTTTAACGAGTAGTAGAGCAACAGCCCACCGTGGCACAGGGCAAGCCCCAGGCAGGCCAGTGTGGCCACCAGTGCCGGATCGCGTCGGTCAGCCAGGGCGCCACCAAACAACAGGAATATCAGGTTGGGAAGCAATACCGACGCTTGCACCCAGCCCAACTGCAGTGCTGGCAAATCCACAATAGTCAGTGCTATCCAAGGCAGTAAAATGACCTGCAACCCAGTTGCCAGCGATGTTCCGCTGTAACCCAGTAGAAACTTCTGCAACCGGGCCGGCATTTTGCGTGAGAGGTTAGTCAAGTTTCAGCTCCCCACCAGTTCCCGCTTGTGGGCAGGACTGACAGCTGACGCTAATCGCCAACGCAGCAGCTGACGCAGCTCACTCAAAGCCGCACTCTCACCGGCATAAGCCGCTCGCTCAAAAGCATCGGTAACCCGTTGTGCCAGGGTTGCCAAACGCGGCTTTTGCGCGGCGATACGCTCCGCATAATCCTGCGGCGTCTCTCCGGCATCGCGTTTTACCCCTGCGCGCGCCATGCGACGACAAAACTTGCGGTATAGCCGCTCCGCCGGTGGCAACTTGCGTCTGCGACCGCTGTACCAGATCCACGCCAATACGCCCAGCAATGCCAGTACAGTTGGTAAAGCAAACAACAGCGCCATTCGCAGTGGCGACACATCACCCAGCAAACGCTGCAAAGTATCGCGCTGCCTTTCACTATCGAAGCTCACTACCGTCTGGTACCAACGGTAGTTGATCATGTCCCATTGCAGTCGAAGTTTTACCAGTACATCAATACGGTGCAGGGGCAGCAGCGAGTCCTGCATAAACTCCTCTCCAGCTGCACTCTCCAGTCCATCGCGCACCCGCTCAGGCGCTACTGCCGCAGTGGGGTCCACCCGCTGCCAGCCACGCCCATCCAGCCAGATCTCCGCCCACGCGTGGGCATCGTACTCTCGAACCAACAGATATTGCTCACCCCTTACCCACTCACCACCCTGATAACCGGCGACAACCCGTGCAGGTACACCTGCAGCGCGCATTGCGAACACATAACTGCCAGCAAAATGCTCACAAAAGCCCTGTTTACTGCCAAACAGGAATTCATCAACACTATCAACACCCAGAGCCGGGGGCCTCAATGTATAAGTAAATTCGCGGTTGTAACGAGCTAACAGCTGCGTGGAAATTTCCTCTGCACCCAACCCCCTGCGACGCAAGTTCTCCACCCACTTACGGGTGCGCTCGTTACCCTCTACAGGCAACTGCAAATTGCGACGGCGTTCGGCGGTGCTAAGAGGGGCCTGCACACTATCGGTATCCCTCGGCCAGGAGCGCACTTCATAGGCAAAGCGACTGTAAACAGGAGTCCGTTTAACCAGCCGGTCATCCTCGGTCTCCCCCACTTCGGTGCTATCGGAAACCGGGCGCGCCAGGGCAAACAACCACGGGGTCCGGCTTGCCTCCTGAATCACTTGATAACGGTAACGTGGCCCCACCTGAGGCAGCGGCCGCTCACCACTCCTCCAGTAAACGCGCCCACCATTGCGCGGATCGACACCAAAGCCCTGACGCCAGGTGCGCCCATCAAACTCGGAATACACCAAACCGCGCCAATAGCGCTGCTCTGGCGGCGGTATGGGTCCATCGAATGAGATCCGCAGTGCCGGCTTATCGGATTTCGATAGGCGGGTAAAGTCGCCCGGAGCCATGGAATCGCTGACCCCAGTGCGCCCGGCAGATGTGTCCTGGGGTACTGACCACAAGGGCCCCAGACGCGGCATCACCACAAACAGCAGCAGCATTAGCGGCGTAGCCTGGGCCAGCAGTCGCAGGGAAAGCCCCAGGGCCCGACGCGGGCGAGCACTAAAGCTACCCATTTGAGCAGCTAGGGCTGCAGTGATCACAACAACACTGAGCAAACCGTAAAGAGCGTAGGGAATAGTCTGCTCTCGCACAAAAAGAGTGGCGGCGACGAAATAAGCCAATAACAGGCTGACAAAGGCATCACGGCGGCTCACCAGCTCCAGGTTTTTCAGGGTGAATGACACGGTCAGCAGTGCAACCATCGGCTCCAGCGCAAACCAGCGCCGGTAGGACATAGCCAACCCGGCTATTATCAGAAAAATCACCAGAAGCTTCAGAGTACGGCCAGGCAGGTCTCGACGACCTCGAAAAACTTCTAGGCGCCAATAGACAGCGAAGGCCCAAGCAAAGGGCACCCAAAGCGGCAGCTGGGTAAACTGGGGTAAAAGAGCAACAAACTGTGCAGCGAAGATCCACAGTAAGCTCTCGCGGGGCAGCAAATCCTGGGTGGTGGCCATTAACTACCCCACTTCGGAAACAGGGCCAGAGCCTGCAGCACTTCCCGCTGGTGGCTCGGCCCCAGGGAAGGCTCGATAGCGACACCGGGCAAGCGCAGCCCATAAGCAATGCCTTGTTTCTCTGCTTGCAGGCACCAGTAACACAAGTTGCTCAAACGGGTTTCCACATCGCGCCCATCGAGCAGTGCCCAATCGAGCCAGAGGCGCACATCAGTGCGGCACTCATAATCCTTGCTGTAAAGATCACGCCCCGCGGCATATTGTTTCCAGGCCACGTGCCGCAGGGAATCGCCGGGCTGATAAGCTTTAAGGGCACTGAAATCATCACCCCCATGGCGCACCTCGCCGAAATCTCCCTCTGTTTGTACGCCCCCAAAAGGAAGAGGACCAGCAGATATCGGTCGGGGGTATACCAGGAACTCCACATCTAGGTCGATACGACTCCAACAGCGAAATAAACCGAGGGGGAAGCGGCTTTCAATTCGCAGACGCGGGGCCTGTACACGGCCGCGCTCCACCACAGGCATGGAAATGCGAATATCCTCGCTAGCCTGCGCACAAAGATCCAAGTAAGCACCTTCTTCGGGAGGCCAGCACAGTCGTATCCACTCCCTTTCGCGCTTATCCTCACGGCTTATATTGATTTGCGCTTCAGCAAAGTCGCCAGCAAAAGCCGGGCTTGTGCCAAGCAACTGCAGGCGCAAGCCAGTCAAGTTGGCGAAGGTATGCACTGGCAAAACTACAAATACACTGACAAGCAGGAAAGTCAGGGCAAATACCAGGTTATTTTCGTAATTAGTACCCAGTAACCACAGCAGCATAATCACCAGAAGAAACCCTAGCCCCGCACGGGTGGGCAAGATAAAAAGACGACTGTGATTGAGGGTGATACTGCGGGAGCGCGGCGCACGGCGACTGAGCCAGCGCTGCATGGCGCCACGCAAGGGGTCTGTAAGAAAACGAGCCGGGCTGCGTAAAACACTCATTCATTCAAGCCGCGATAATATCCACTTGGCGTACCAGTCGCTCCACCAACTGATCGCCATTGCCACCCTCGCCCTGCAATCGGTGCCCCGCCACAGAGGGCAATACGGCTTGGATATCCTCAGGTAACACATGGCCGCGATTGTGAAGAAGCGCCCAGGCCTTAGCCGCTCGCAACAACGCCAGTGCACCACGGGGCGACAAACCGACCGCGCAATCCGGGCTCTGTCGTGTATGCAGTACAAGCCGTTCAAGGTAATCCAATAAACTGTCGGAAGTTTTTACCTGGCCCACTAGGCTCTGCATCTTTCTCAGGGTTGCGAGATCGATACGCGGCTTTAATTTAGCAAGCTGTTGGCGCGGATCGGTGCCCAAATACAGGGCTCGCTCGGCCTCTCTGGTCGGATAACCAAGACTGATGCGCATCAGGAAGCGGTCCAGCTGGGATTCCGGTAAAGCGAAAGTGCCAGACTGTTGCAGTGGATTCTGGGTAGCAATTACAAAAAATGGTTGTGGCAATAACCTGGTCTCGCCATCCACACTGACTTGGCACTCTTCCATCGCCTCAAGCAGCGCACTCTGGGTTTTTGGCGAAGAACGGTTGATCTCATCTGCCAAAAGAACCTGGCTAAAAACCGGGCCCTCGTGAAAATGGAACTGACCCGATTCCCTGTCAAAAATGGAAACGCCAAGTATATCCGCCGGCAACATATCACTGGTGAATTGCACCCGCTTGTAGGAAAGCCCCAACACCTGAGCCAAGGCGTGGGCCAGGGTGGTCTTACCCATGCCGGGTAAATCCTCAATCAACAGGTGCCCTTTTGACAAAATGCAGGCCAAAGCCAACTTTACCTGACGCTCTTTACCCAGCAGAACACTGCCGATATCGGAAACTATGGCGGAAACTATTTTTTGCACGGCAAATCCATTACTGCTCTGTTTTTTTCAGGCCTCGGACACGGCCTCAACCTCAATATGGGTAGCACTCACCGGCAGCTTTTTGCTGCAAATAAGCTGGCTACCCCGTATTAATCATAGGTAGAAAGGGGCACTGCCAAAAAGTGCAACCTACAGCTGGGACAAGCCCCGCATTAGGTCGCGCTTGAGATCTTCCACATTTTCAAGCCCCACAGAAATGCGAATCAGGTTTTCGGTGATACCCGCACGGGCCTTGTCTTCATCGCTCAGGCGTCCGTGGGTGGTGGTGGCCGGATGCACGATCGTGCTCTTGGCATCACCGAGATTGGCTGTACAAGACAGGATTTTGCAACTGTCGATCACCTTCCAAGCCTGTTCCCTGCCACCGCGCACAGTGAAACTCAGCACGGCGCCGAAGGCATCCTGTTGCTCCCGAGCCAACCGGTGCTGGGGGTGCTTTGGCAAACCGGTGTAGTTGACTCTCTCCACCATCTCCTGCTCATCCAACCACCAGGCCAAATCGAGTGCATTAGTACTGTGGGCCTGCATCCTCAGCTTCAGCGTCTCCAAGCCCTTAAGGAATACCCAGGCATTGAAAGGGCTCATGCTGGGGCCAGCTGTGCGCAAAAATACCACCAACTCATCCATAATTTCCTTGCGCCCAACTGCGACGCCGCCAAGGGCACGCCCCTGGCCATCAAGGAATTTTGTCGCGGAGTGCACAACGATATCAGCGCCCAGCGACAACGGACGCTGTAGTGCCGGGGTACAGAAACAGTTATCCACCACCAGCAGAGCACCGGCACTATGTGCCACTTCCGCCAGGGCGCGAATATCTGCCACCTCGCACAGGGGGTTGGAAGGAGTCTCCATGAATAACAGCTTGGTAGAGCCGTCCACCGCCTGCTTCCAGGCATCCATATCAGTGAGATCCACGTAGCTTACGCGCACACCGAACTTTTCCATATAGCGCCCAAACAGTGCGGTAGTAGTACCAAATACGCTGCGGGAACAAATTACCCGATCACCACTTTTCAGCAAAGCCATGCAAATACTGAGGATCGCGGCCATACCACTGGAAGTCGCCACAGCTGCCTCACCGCCCTCTAGCGCGGCAATACGCTCTTCAAACATACGCACAGTGGGGTTGGTATAGCGGGAATAAACGTTACCGGAACTCTCGCCGGCAAAACGTGCGGCGGCTTCCGCAGCGGAGGGGAAAACGTAACTGGAGGTAAGATAGAGGGCCTCAGAGTGCTCGCCTTCCGGCGAACGGACCTGCCCGGCACGCACGGCCAGGGTTTCCAGAGCGTAACCGTCGTCTTCAAACATATACCGCTTCCTGGTCAGTATTTTTTGGAAGCGGTCATCTTAACCGAAACGGCCGTGCATGGCGCCCTCTTCTGCCGTGAAGAGGACGCTGGTCCAGGTCAATTACAAGGCGCTGGTATTGGCCTTCTTGCGCTTGGCATCGTCATTACGTGCCACATGCTGGTTATTGAGGTACTCCTCATCCACATCGCCAGTTACATAATTTCCATCGAATACAGAGCAATCGAACTGCTCAATTTTCTGCTTGCCGCCACTGGAACTCACTACCAGGTCTTCCAGATCCTGGTAAACCAACCAATCTGCACCGATCTCCTGGCAGATCTCCTCAGTGGTGCGATCGTGGGCCACCAATTCATTGGCTGATGGCATATCAATACCGTACACATTCGGATATTTCACCGCAGGCGCTGCACTGGCGAAATACACTTTCGCAGCACCGGCATCACGGGCCATCTGGATAATCTGTTTACAGGTGGTACCGCGTACAATGGAGTCATCCACCAGCAGTACATTTTTGCCGCGGAATTCCAGCTCAATCGCGTTCAGCTTCTGGCGCACAGACTTCTTGCGCTGCTTCTGTCCCGGCATAATAAAGGTACGGCCGATATAGCGGTTTTTTACCATACCCTCGCGGAATTTAACCCCCAATCGGTGCGCCACAGTCTGGCCGGCAGTACGGGCGGAATCGGGAATTGGAATCACCACGTCGATATCGTGATCCGGACGCAGGCGCAGAATTTTATCTGCCAGGTGCTCACCCTGACGCAGACGCGCTTTGTGCACAGATACGCCGTCCATAATGGAATCCGGGCGGGCGAAATACACATGCTCGAAAATACAGGGGGTCAGGGACGGGTTTTCCGCACACTGCTCGGAATGCACGGTACCATCCAGCTCAATATACAGTGCCTCACCAGGAGCCACATCCCGCACCAGGGTATAACCCAGTACATCCAGGGCCACAGACTCAGAAGCCACCATATATTCGGTGCCCTTCTCGGTCTCGCGTTTGCCGTAAACCAGTGGGCGAATTCCATTTGGATCGCGGAAAGCGACGATACCGTAGCCAACAATCAAGGCCACACAGGCATAAGCGCCACGCACACGTTTGTGTACTGCACGCATAGCGGTAAAGATGTCTTCTGCCTTGGGCTGCAACTTGTGCTGCTTGTGCAGCTCATGGGCAAACACATTCAACAATACTTCCGAGTCGGAATCAGTGTTGATATGACGCAGGTCCTGCTGGAAGATTTCGTCCATTACCTTGCGTACATTGGTGAGGTTGCCATTGTGAGCCATGGCAATGCCGTAAGGGGAGTTCACATAGAACGGTTGCGCCAGGGCGGGGCCGGAGCCTCCCGCAGTAGGGTAGCGCACATGGCCAATACCAAAATTACCTTTCAGGCGTTCCATATGGCGCGCACGGAATACATCGCGCACCAGGCCATTGGCCCTTTGCTGGTTCAGGCGATCATCGTCACAGGTTACGATGCCTGCGGCATCCTGCCCCCTGTGTTGCAATAGAGTGAGTCCATCATAGAGCTGTAGATTGACATCACTCTTACCGACGATACCGACGATACCACACATATATTTGACCCTATTGATCGAAAAGGCGGTGCTAGCGCCCGATTAAAATAACTCTACAAAAAAGTCCTTCACGGACTTGGCCAGCTCCCGCGCACTGCCCTCAAACTCGAGGAAATGGGGAATCAATACCGACTCACTCCACCAGCTGTCCTGCTCCACCGGCACCAGCGCCGGAGCCAGAATCAAAAGTGCCATCACCACAATTGCTCCCCGCACCAAGCCAAACACCATACCCAGCACACGGTCAGTGCCGGATAAACCGGTGGCCTCAACAAAAGCGGAAAGCATCATATTCAGGACAGCCCCAGCCAGGAGAGTGCCAAAGAACAGGATGGCAAAAGCGGCAATCACCTGAAGGGAAGGAGTATCGACGAGATTTGAAAGCAGAGGCGCAAGCTGGTCGCGAAACATCATTGCGACAATAAAGGCAGCGATCCAGGTGAGCAGTGACAGGGTCTCACGCACAAAACCCCGGCTAAGGCCGAAGAGAGTGGAAATACCCACAATAGCCAGGATGGTCCAGTCAGCCCAATTCATTCAACCCTACCTGCGTGGCGGCTGCTGCCGCGAAGAGCGCGCATTCTAACTTAAGGGGCTAGGCGCGTGAAGCCGTAGGCCAACCGATTGGAATTTAATACCCAGAGAACAAGTATCCGTGGAAGATTGACGGTCCAGCTGTGAATTTCTGCCGAATAAAAGTGCATTGGAAGTCAAGGGTCACCGGTGGCAACAACGTCCACCGGGCCATTAAAAAGGGATTACAAATAGCAATTGCTGTTACGCTTTGAAGCGCAGTACCAAGGTTTGGGCTTCCAGCAGGGCGTCCAGCTTCGATTTCAGAGCCTGGGCTTCCGCTTTCTCCACGTTAGGTCCCACAAAGACCCTCACATAACGCCCCTTATCAGTTTCAACCGCCCGAGTATAAGCGCGATACCCCTCGTCCATAAGACGCATACGCAGCTGATCCGCACGGGAGGCATCACGATAAGAGGCCACTTGCACTACCCAAGCCACAGGCAGACCCTGAGTATCCACTAAGGCGGAAGACCCTTTTTGTGGGGCTGAGCGGACGGGGATATCAGGCACAGTATTATCGTCGGGTACCCCACCGACCGCTGCCGTAGTCTCTTCGGTCGCAGTTGCCGCCTTGGGATTGGAAAACTGCTCAGGTACTTCCGGCTGGAAAGCCTCTCCGGGCGCCGGGGCTGGTGCCACATTGGCAACAGGCTCAGGCTTGGCAATCTCAATAGGCCGTATATCCGGTTCCGCTGGAATCTGGCTCACCTCACTGATGTAGCCTGACGACTCCCGGTCCAGCAGACTGGGCAGGAAAATGACAGCGAGCGCAGCCAACACCAGCGCACCGACGATACGCTGCTTGAAGCCATCGTTCAGCCGTCCCCTAAGGGGAGACTTATCCTCGCAATTCTCCATTATCCTCATCTCGCATCTGCTGCAGAACTTCCGCCACAGTAAAGAAGGATCCAAATACAAGCAACCTGTCCTGTGGACCGGTGGTCGCTAACAGCTGCTGTAAACCATCGGCGACAATTGGACAGCGGGCATCCACTTTAGTTACTTCAACACCCGCACCAGCAAGGCCACTGAGCAGTGCATCCGCTCCCGCAGCACGATCATTTCCGGGCAAAAGCGCTGGGTGCCAGTGGTTCACCTGGTTGCTCAGGGGGGCAAACAGCCCAATGAGATCCTTATCCGCCATAACCGCTACCAGGGCGTGGGTCTCTCCCGATACTGGGTTCGCATCCAACCAGCGGGCCAAATGCTCAGCCGCAGCGGGGTTATGCCCGACATCCAGTAACAGATTGCGATTGTGCCATAACAGCTGCTGGCATCGGCCCGGCAAGGTTATTTTTGCCAGGGCGCTCTCTACACCCTCCTCCGGCAGAACACCCAGTAGCACCAGTGCAGTTATTGCTGCAGCAATACTCGGGCGCGGCAGACTGATCGGCGGTATTGTCAGCTGCAGTTCGCCAAACTGGTATTTCTCTTCACCTTCACTTTGAGTAACAGAGAAATCCCGTCCAATAAAATAGCTCGAATTTGCCTGTTTTTCTGCCGCAGACAACACGGATTGCGGAGGATTCTTATCTGCACAGACAAACGGGGCTCCCGGTCTCAGGACACCCGCTTTCTCCCGGCCGATCACTTCCCTATCGCTTCCCAACCAATCCTCATGATCAATGGCCACGCTGGTGATAATTGCCAAATCCGCATCCACCAGGTTAACCGCATCCAGGCGCCCCCCAAGGCCGACCTCCAATAGTGCAAACTCAACCCCAGCGCGCTGGTACAGCCAGAGCGCCGCAAGGGTCGAGAACTCAAAATAAGTCAGGCTTATTTCACCGCGAGCAGTCTCCACCGCCTCAAAAGCGCGGACCAATTCCAGATCAGATACCTCGACACCATTGATCCGCACCCGCTCATTAAAACGCAGCAAATGTGGGGAACTATAGGCACCAACGGAATGGCCGGCAGCACACAGAAGGGCTTCCATTGTCGCCACGCAGGAGCCCTTTCCATTGGTGCCTGCCACCGTAATTACCGTAGGTGCCGGCTTTTGCGCACCGAGGGTAGCGGCCACACTGGAAACCCGTTCCAGGCCAAGCTCAATTTCAGTTGGGTGCAACTGCTCAAGGCGGGAGAGCCAATCTTGCAATGAAGACATAGTTGGATAAATCACTGGTAGGAATTGGGCAGCCAGATTGTATTGTAACCGGCTGCCGATACGGGGGATGGAATATCAGTTACCGCTCAGTTTGCCCAGCAGGCGCGATACTGTGGAGCGCATATCCCTGCGCGGGATGATCATATCAATCGCCCCGTGCTCCAGCAGGAATTCACTGCGTTGGAAACCTTTGGGTAGTTTTTGGCGAATGGTCTGCTCGATAATATTGGGGCCGGCAAAACCAGCACGGGCACCGGGTTCAGCCGCATTGATATCGCCAAGCAAGGCCAGGGAAGCCGATACGCCACCGTAAACGGGGTCAGTCATGATCGAGATATAGGGCACCCCGGCCATCTTCATTTTTTCCAGCACTGCCGAGGTCTTGGCCATCTGCATCAAGGAGATCAAAGCTTCCTGCATACGAGCTCCTCCAGTAGCGGAGAAACACACCAGGGGGATGCGCTGTTCCAGGGCGCGCTGGGCTGCACGGGTGAAGCGCTCACCCACAACATAACCCATGGAACCGCCGTGGAAAGCAAACTCAAATGCCACCGCCACCAGGGGCTCACCCCTCAAAGTGCCTTGCATGGCAATAAGGGCATCTTTTTCACCGGTGGATTTTTGCGCCTGCAGCAAGCGGTCTTTATATTTTTTTACATCCTTGAACTTGAGGCGATCGACCGGTAATACATCGGTGGCCAGCTCTTCACGCCCCTCTTCATCCAGAAAAATATCCAGCCGTCGACGTGCACCAATCCTAATATGGTGGTCGCACTTAGGGCACACATCCAGGTTGCGCTCCAGCTCCGGGCGGTAAAGCATGGCGTCGCACTTGACGCACTTCTTCCAGACGCCTTCCGGAACCTTGCTGCTACCTGCGCGGCGCTCGGTGCGAATCACCGCGGGAACTATTTTTTCTAACCAGCTCATCTCGTTTCCAAATCCGGATACTTTCAATAGGCCGGCTCATTTTACCGACCAGTGAGTTTCAGGCTACGAATTAAAACACTAAGCAGAATTACAAACCCGGCCAGATCAGCCGCTATTTTTGGCTTTCTGGCCAGCCCTGTAACGGGACACCAAGCTAGATTAGCGGTCGAGAGCCTCGCGCATCTCACTGACAATTGCGCCAACCCTCTCCTTTGCTGCCACCAGATCTGCCGCCTCATTCACCGCCGTCACCAGGACACTCCCCACTACAGCGCCATCTCCGTGGGCACTTACTGAGCGTGCCGAGGCCCCGTCTTTAATACCGAAGCCTACACATAGTGGCAGGTCGGTGAAGCGACGGATATGCTCGAGGTTGTCGCGCACTGAATCCAGATCCAGATGGCCTGCACCTGTTACCCCCTTCAGGGATACATAGTAAACAAAGCCACTCGCCAGGCCGGTAATCTCGCGAATACGCTCCTCAGTAGTGGTGGGGGTCAGCAGGAAGATATTGCGCAAGTTGCGCTCTGCCAACAAGCTATTGAGTGGACCTGCCTCTTCCGCAGGCAGATCCACTGTAAGCGCCCCATCAACACCGGCATCAAGCGCTGCATCGGCAAACTCCCGCTCCCCCATACGCTGGATCGGGTTGGCATAGCCCATCAGGATTACTGGCGTTTCCTCATCGACCTGACGGAATTCACGCACCGTGGCCAGGCACTTGCGCAGGGAGGCACCACTGGCCAACGCGCGCTCATGTCCCTTCTGGATTACCGGACCCTCAGCCATAGGATCTGAAAAAGGCACCCCCAATTCAATCATGTCGGCACCGCTGGCTACCAACTGGTGCATTAGCGGTACCGTATTCTCCAGGCCACCATCACCGGCGACAATATAAGTTACCAGGGCTTTACGACCCTCGCCGCGCAATCTGGAAAAGCGGCGGTCAATTCTGTTTTGTTCTGTCACTGTGTATTCCCTGAGCTACTCCTGGCTATCACCAGCTCACTTGGTCTGTATTCTCTGCCACCTGCCCGCCTCAACAAGCCGGCGCCAATCAGTTAAACCTCAATGCCATCAATAGCGGCAACGGTAAAAATATCCTTGTCCCCACGACCAGAAAGGTTCACAACAATATTCTGTTCCGGCTGCATGCTGGCAGCCAATTTCATCGCGTATGCAACAGCGTGGCTGGACTCCAGGGCCGGCAGAATACCTTCGGTTCGGGTAAGGCGACGGAAGGCATCGAGCGCCTCTTTGTCATCAGCAGTGACGTACTCTACGCGGCCAATATCTTTAAGCCAGGCGTGTTCGGGTCCAACACCCGGGTAATCGAGGCCTGCAGAAACAGAGTGAGTCTCGATAATCTGGCCATCCTCATCTTCCATCAAGTACGTGCGGTTGCCGTGTAGGACACCGGGGATACCATCGTTGAGCGGCGCCGCATGCTTACCGGAAGCCAGGCCCTCACCACCGGCCTCCACACCAAACATCTTCACATCGGCATCATTCAGGAAGGGGTGGAACAGGCCTATGGCATTGGAGCCCCCACCCACACAGGCCACCAGTGCGTCGGGCAGCTGGCCAAAATGCTCGAGGCTCTGGCGACGCGCTTCACGCCCAATAATGGAATTGAAGTCCCGAACCAATTGCGGATACGGATGGGGGCCGGCAACAGTTCCAATAATGTAGAAAGTGTTATCGACATTAGTAACCCAATCACGCATCGCTTCATTCATGGCGTCTTTGAGGGTTTTAGAGCCGGATTCCACCGGTACTACTTCAGCACCCAGGAGTTTCATACGGTAAACATTGGGAGACTGACGTTTAACATCTTCCGCCCCCATATAAACCGTGCACTGTAATCCCAGACGTGCGGCCACTGTTGCAGAAGCTACACCGTGCTGACCCGCACCGGTTTCTGCAATAACCCGGGTTTTTCCGCTGTGCTTGGCCAATAGTGCCTGGCCTACGGTATTGTTTACCTTGTGAGCCCCGGTGTGGTTGAGATCCTCGCGCTTAAGCCAGATACGCGCTCCACCGGCCTGCTCTGTCAGGCGCTCAGCTAGATACAGAGGCGATGGCCGTCCGACATAGTGCGCAAGATCGTAGTCAAAAGCAGCGACAAACTCCGGATCATCTTTCAAGCGGCTGTACATCGCCTGCAGTTCATCCAATGCGCTGATCAGTGTCTCCGATACAAAGCGACCGCCGTACGGACCAAAATGCCCGCTGGCATCCGGAAAGGTGGAAAAATCAATAGCACCTGGCTTAGTCACACTCATACTCCGTCGATCACAAAAATTTCTTCTGTCTATTTACCTACTGATTAAAGCGCTACTCCTAACCACTTTAAACATTACCGGTCATTACTGTTGTAGATACTCCGCTCTACTTTTATTTACCGGCCAACACCGGTGGGCGACACCTCAATGTGCCACCTATTTTTACTCTGCGGTACCGAGCTGACTACCCTTCGCCGCACGAATAAAGGCAGCTACTTTTTGCGGGTTTTTTTTACCCGGTGACTGTTCCACACCTCCGCTGACATCCACGCCTTGCGGGTGCGCAGCTTTGATGGCACTGGCGACATTATCCGGGTTCAACCCCCCGGCCAGAACAATGGGTCTGGAGCTACTTTGAGGCACCCGATCCCAGTCAAAGGTCTCTCCAGTACCACCGGGAACCCCTGGGCGATAGGCGTCCAGTAGGAAACCACGCGACTTAGGGTGTTCCTCCATTGCAGCAATGGTATCCAACCCCTCTTTCATTCGGAGGGCCTTTATATAGGGCCGGCGGAACTGTTCACAGTAACGGGCTCCCTCCTCACCATGGAACTGCAGGAGGTTAAGAGGCACGAGCTCCAGTGCCTGATCCACCTCACCCTGTGCAGCATTCACAAAGAGCCCTGTTAAGGTAACAAAGGGAGGAACTACAGCGGCGATAGCGGCAGCAGCCTTGGGATCGATATAGCGGGGGCTCGCCTTGTAGAACACCAGTCCCAGCGCATCAGCGCCAGCATCAACAGCCATAAGGGCATCTTCAGCACGGGTGATGCCACAAATCTTCACTTGCATTGCTAAACCTGAAGCCAGCCGACCGACCAGCAAAAACGAGGGAATTCCCGATACTAGCAGATTGGTGCAAGGTGTGAAACGCGTGCCACCCTAACCTATAAGCCCATTCTGACTACTACTCAACTATTCCAGTCATACAACCGGTAACTCTCCCAGAGACAAAGGCACCAGAAGTGGCCCAGGCTCACACTGGGGTAGTTGGAACTCCCGCGGGTATTGCACATCCACCAAATAAAGGCCAAATGGCGGTGCTGTAACCCCTCCTGCCGAGCGGTCGCGCTGGTCCAGCACCTCTTTTACCCATATCGGTGCCCGCTCTCCGCGCCCCACAGCCATTAGTACCCCAGTTATATTGCGCACCATATGATGCAGGAAGGCATTGGCACTTACTTCCAGAACGATCAGCTGCCCTACACGAGCAACGTCCAGGCGGGTAATTTCTCTAACCGGGCTCTTGGCTTGGCACTGGGAGGCCCGAAAGCTGGTAAAATCATGGCGGCCAATCAGGTAGTTTGCCCCCTCGCGCATAGCACCGAGATCCAGGGAGTGCTGGGTCCAGGTAACTTCCGCTGCGCTGTGGGCAGAACGAGTCGGCGCGCTGTGGATCAAATAGCGGTAACTGCGCGCATGGGCGGAGAAACGTGCATGGAATTGCGGGAGCATTTTGCGACACCAGCGCACACGCACAGAGTCTGGCAGCTTGGTATTCACTCCCTGTATCCAGGCCCGTTCTGGGCGCTGGGCGTGAGTATCAAAGTGAATAACCTGATTGGTGGCGTGAACGCCCGCGTCAGTACGCCCAGCACAGACCAGCGTTATGGGCTCTGCAGCGATAATGGACAAAGCCCGCTCAAGGTGAGCCTGCACTGTCTCCGCAGCTGATTTTTGCTTCTGAAAACCGTGCAATCGCGCACCGCAATACTCAACCCCCAGAGCGAATCTACGCAGCCCATCCGGCAACCGCTCACCCGCTGGAACCTCGCCATTGGTTTTATAAATGTACTCGCGTTCTCTGGCCTGCATCATATTGAAAAACCACTCTTTGCCCCTCCCGATATCAGAGCGACAGCAACATCAATCAGATTAATGCCCCTAACGGACAGGAAAATAATGCTCCAGCCCAATAAAAAAACCTCGCAGCCTGTGCGAGGTTTCCTAAGGCGAAATACCAAGAAAATTTACACCATACGCTCCAGCATTTCCTCAGCGCGATTCCTATGCTCACCGCCTCCATCCTGGGCCACTTCCTTGAGGATATCCTTGGCGCCCTCTTTATCCCCCATATCCAGGTAAGCCTGGGCCAATTCCAGCTTGGTACCCATCTCGTCGCCGCCTTCGAGCAGGCTCAATTCCGAGTTGAGGTCACTTTCCAGGTTGAAATCCAAGTCGGCAAACTCAGACTCTCCTCCAGATTGCTCTTTTTCAGCCATAGCCTCAAGCTGCCCAGGCTCATCGGCTATAGCCCCCTCGCCAAGATCCGCGCCAGTCTCAAGAGTAAGGTCGCCATCAGTAGACTCATCAATCAGGGCAAGCTCATCCTCTAGAGAGAACTCCTCCTCAATAGACTCCTCGCCCAGAGACAACTCCTCACCGGTTGCTTCCAACGAGGCCATATCCAGCTCAAGATCCGTCTCCAGAGACAAATCACCACTATTATCTAGTTCAGCCGATTCACTGGAAACCGCTTCAGCCTCCACTGCCAATTCATCAGGAGAGGAAAGATCCGCGGCAATATCATCGAGATCGATATTGTCGAGATCCAACTCGGAATCGAGCTCTCCACCAATCATTTCAAGCTCACCCTCAGAGAACTCCTCCAGGGACAAATCGGCTTCACCTGCGGGGCTCTGCAAGTCTGCGAGATCCATATCGATAGCATCAAGATCCAGGTCCTGATCCAATTCAGCAGCTGGCTCTTCAGCCTGAGGCTCCTCAATAATCGATTTTACCTCATCCTCACCATCCATCATGGAGAGGTCCAGCTCGAAGTCCAAGCCACCGATAGACCCGCCGGCCTTGGCTTCAGAGGCCTCGGCAGCCGCACTTTCAATGGCTGGCTCCGCACTGTCATTTTCAAGCTCCAGGGAGTCAAGGTCCAACTCAGCGCTATCGAAGGCATCTATCGCTAACTCATCCCCAGAGGCCTCCTTCACTGTTGGCTCACCAAGGTCACCAGCTTTTGAATTGAGATCGCCGAGGTCCAGCTCACCCAGATCCAGATCATCGAGGCTTAGATCATTATCTGCCTGCAATGGGGTTTCGCTATCAGCCAACTGCGCATCATTTTCCAGTGCGCCATTGAGATCAAGGTCATCCAGGTTGAATTCGCTTTCCAGGTCCGAAGCTTGGTCAGTACCAGAAACCGACTCATCAAAAGAGGTGTCCAGGTCGAGATCCAGGGACAACTCCTGTTCGGAATCGGCGCCGACAGGCTTTTCATCGCCCAGGGACAGATCCATGGTCAGATCATCGAGAAGCGACGTGTCACTGCTGAAATCATCAGCGGGGAGGGTTGACGGTTCAGCACTGGAAAAATCCTGGTCCAGGGCTGCACCGATATCATCCAACTGCGCCGCTTCCAGGGATTCACTGGAAAAATCCATTGACGGTGTTTCAAAATCCGGCGCCCCGGCAATGGTTTCGCGCAAACGCGCTGCGCGGTCAGCCACAGGGCCATCGCTAATACTGAGCAACTGCAGATAGTGCTCGTCAAATTTCTCTACATCCTGATGATGGGCATACACCTCCATCAGCATCAGGCGCGCATCCACCACTTGTGGGTCTTTTTCCAGGCCCTGTAACAGCTTGGCCTCAGCCTCTTCATACTGTCCCAGCGACAAATGAATTTCCGCCTCGGAAATAGGGTCATCGGTTCCCACATCCCCAAGATCGCCAAGGTCAAAAGTATCATCCGCCTCCATGCTTTCAACAGCGGCCAGGGTTTCATCCGGTTCCGCGTTTTCCATCGGAATCTCTATTGGCGCCCGCTCGGCAGCCATTTCCTGCTCCAGCTGCTGCTCGGCCTCTTGCTCAGCTTTACGGCGGCGCCAAGTAAAGAAGCCAAAAATACCGACCAGCAAGCCGGCAGCCCCAATACCGATGAACTGCATATTATCACCGAGCCTCTCCATGAGAGTGGGCTCTGACTTGGTCTGGACCGAAACTACGCGATTGCGCGCTTCCGGCTCTACAGCAGCCGTTTCCACCTCAGGCTGCTCGGCTGTATCGAGAGATTCACCTTCACTCGCGGCAAGCATCTCTTCCTGCACGGTATCGATTTCTGCAGAGTCAATTTCACTGGGATCAAGCAGAGGATCAGACTGCTCTGCAGCTGCCTGTACCGCGCGCATCTCTTCATTGGAGACATCGACCAGAGCCTCCATGGTGTCAATCTGTTCATCGAGCTCTGCGATGCGCTCGCGCAGCTCGGTGTTTTCCAGCTGCGATTTATCCAGTTCTTCCTCTGCCACTGTCAGGTCGCCATCCAGCGCTTCGCTGTCTTCTGCTCCACTGCCAGAGCCGGAAGTAACGGATTCGTTATCACCTGGAGCGGCCAAGCTTACCCGCCCTTCAACAACATCATTGGCTACGGTCTCTTCGACCACAGGGCGGGCATCCAGGGGCGCAGCTGCAGCAATGTCTTCCGCACCTGTACGCTGGCGCCAGGAATCATTTTGCTGGGCAACCTCGGAGATCGCCTCGGTAAGGCTTAGGCTGCGCAGGTCATCAGCATTGGGCAAGCGCAGAACAGCGCCCTTTTTCAGCAGGTTGATATTGTCATTAATAAAGGCTTCAGGGTTCAGGCGCTGGATCGCCAGCATGGTCTGCTGCACTGAAAACTCGCGGCCAACGCGATTTTCCAAGGCGATCTCCCACAGAGTATCGGCGGAGGAAACCGGGCCATAAACCTGGCTGTTGCTGCCCGCGTCTTCCACAGAAGAAGCGCGTTGCGGCTGGCGCCGAACCGGCTCAGACTGCTGCGCCGTCGCAGGTTCACCAACCAGCTCACTGTCCGGCTCAACCGTCGGCTGTTGAGCTGGCTGGAGGGGACGTTGAGCGGGACGCTGTACCGGAGTATCCCGACGGACTTGTTGGCGTTCACGTTCAGCAGCACGCACCGGTTGCTGGGCTGTGTTCGGCGAAAATGCCGGCAGATCCATCAACAGGGTATACTCGCGCAGCAGGCGGCCGCTGGGCCAGCGAGTCTCCACCAGGAAATTCAAGAAAGGCTCACGGATAGGCTCGCGGCTTGTTATGCGAATAACCGGCTTGGCACCCGAATAATCCACATCAAAGCGCAGTGAAGTGAGTAAATAGGCGCGCTCCACCCCGGCACGATTGAATTCATCCGGCCCCGCGAGGCGTACTTTAATCTCTGTGTCGTTCAGACCGCGCGTTTGCAGCAGTCCGATCTCCGCATTAAGTGGCTGATTAAGGGTGGAGTTGAGTTTGATCTCACCCAATCCGAGCGCTAGAGCCGCGTTGCTTCCCAGTGCACCGACTAGACCAACTGCAAGTGCCAGCTTACGCACACGCATATCCGATTCCCTTTATTGTTAGAATCTTCCCAGGGCTTCCGAAAAGCGCGCCTTCAGAAAATCCCCATTACTGAACGGTAATCGTTCGACTAATTGACCGCCTTTCAAGCGGCCACCAACTGTGGTGAATATTTCGCCACTCTCAGCCGGACCAAAGTTAAGATTACACCTTCACTATGGCGGCTAAGTATTAAATATCAGTAGTTTTTTAGCAACAAGTGAGCAATTTGTGCACAGTTCATTGCTACATCTTTTCGCAGGTTGTCTGATACTGCACAAAGATTTAGCTGACGCTTATTAAGTAGACTTTGGCGCAAGCGTCCGATGATTGTCACATCGCTGCCGACTGCGTTTTCTGCTGATGGCTGTTCCGCCAACTGCAGGCGAGCGCCATTGCCCAACAATGCGCGCGCATTTTCCAAATCAACATCTTCCAACAGGGAAACACCCAAGTTAGCCAGCTGACCGTGAAATACGGAAACCGTGCTGATGTTGGCGTCCACCGCAACATTCTCGCCAAGCAGGCGGCGCAAATCATGGATCAGGGTCAGCTCACTCACAGTGTGACCACTGGCGAGCAGCCCCTCGCTAGCGCTTAGCAAATTAAAAGCCAAGCGGTGGCCGATCGCCGGATCAATTTCTGCCTCCTGTCCACTAAACATACGCGCCGTCTGTGCGGCCATTGAATCAATCGCAGCCTTCCCCAGCGCAGATACCGGCTGGCTCAACTGAACTTCGATAGCCTGCAACTTATCCTTCAGGGGGGCCAAGGCCTCCGCGACCATGGCGGCACCAGCACAGGGTAGGGTAACTAGGCGACGATCTGCATTCGCCAGATCCCCACTGTTAAACATCGGATGGATCAAAACAGCACTTTCATCGCCTCGGGTATTGGCAGCCGCATCCACTATCCAGGCATCATTTTGCTCGGCCGCAGCCATGGCGGCTTGAACAGCATCACCGGCGCTCAATAGGAGAACCACCTGCTGGTCATTAAAAGCGAATTTTTCCAGGGACTGCACAGGAATATTGCGGTTAGCAAACACCTGCGGGTCCACTTCCCGGTCTTCGGTCTCCAGCAAACTCAGCTGTTCAGCGGTAATAATTTCCCGCTCCTCCAGTATTTCCAGCAGAGGGGCAAAGGCGGCGTTATCGACACCGACGATGACCAGTTCGCGGGCGGCTTCGGACATGGCTATTCACTTCGTTGAAATTGGAAAGGAAAAAATGAGGGGCGATTATACCTGTGAGGGAAAATCGAAAAAGCCGCTATGACAACCAGTAGCGGCTTTTTACGCGATGGGGTTCACAGCTTGGCGAAAAGTCCTCCATTAATAGGCACAAAAAAGATTGCCATTTGAGGACTTATCCAGGGCCGTACCAATTAAAGCTTGCCGAGCAAAATCAGAAGTATGCGGCGGAGGGGCTCTGCAGCACCCCACAGCAGTTGGTCCCCCACAGTGAAAGCGTTCAAGTACTCAGGCCCCATACTCAACTTGCGCAGACGCCCCACCGGGATATCCAGTTTGCCAGTCACGGCAGTGGGAGTCAGCGACTGTAAAGTAGCCTCGCGATCATTGGGCACGACGCTGACCCATTCATTTGCCGCACCTATCAACTGATCAATATCTGCCATAGGCAGGTCTTTCTTCAGCTTCACAGTGAAAGCCTGACTGTGGCAGCGCATCGCACCAATACGCACACAGGTACCATCCACCGGAATTGGAGCAGTTGTCTGCAGGATTTTGTTCGCTTCAACCTGAGCTTTCCACTCTTCACGGCTTTGGCCATTTTCAAGCTGGGTATCAATCCATGGCAGAAGGCTGCCAGCCAGGGGGGCACCGAACTCGGCAGTGGGAAATTCAACCGACCGCATATCCGCAGCCACCTTGCGATCAATTTCCAGAATCGCGCTGGCGGGGTCGGCGAGCTCACCGCTAACACCGTCGCGAATAGCGCCCATCTGCCCAATGAGCTCCCGCATATTGCGGGCACCGGCACCACTGGCGGCCTGGTAGGTCATGGCTGTAACCCACTCCACCATACCGGCTTTAAACAAACCACCGAGAGCCATCAACATCAGGCTAACGGTGCAGTTGCCACCAATAAAATTCTTTTGCCCGGCTTCTATGGCGCGATCGATAACATCGCGGTTAACCGGATCCAGAACGATTACGGCATCGTCCTGCATACGTAAACTCGAAGCGGCATCTATCCAGTAGCCATTCCAGCCTGCGTCACGAAGGCGGGAGAAAACCTCCTTTGTATAGTCACCACCCTGACAGCTGACAATCGCATCTAACTCTGCCAATGCATTGATATCGTAGGCATCGCCCAAAGGCGGCAGTTCACGGTCAATATCCGGTGCCTTTCCACCCGCATTGGAAGTGGAAAAAAAAACCGGTTCAACGATATGGGCAAAGTCATCCTCTGAGCGCATGCGCTCCAGTAATACCGAACCGACCATGCCGCGCCAGCCGATAAAACCAATTTTTTGCATTGCGATATCCTGTGTGTGATGTGATCAAAGTGCGCCGCCGGGAAAGCGGCGCGATAGTGAAATCGGGGATTAAAGTGCAGCGACGACGGCAGCCCCCATTTCTGCGGTGGTGACTTTCTGGCTGCCCTCAGTATAAATATCCGCGGTGCGCAACCCCTGCTCCAACACCTTGCTCACCGCGGCCTCAATGGCTTCTGCTGCCTCACTCATATTGAGGGAGTAACGCAGCATCATCGCAGCGGACAGAATCGTTGCCAATGGATTGGCAATACCCTGCCCTGCGATATCCGGCGCGGAACCGTGGCAGGGCTCATAAAGGCCAAAACCACTTTCATTCAAGGAGGCAGAAGGCAACATGCCAATGGAGCCCGTAAGCATGGCGGCGGCATCTGAGAGAATATCGCCGAACATATTACCGGTGACCATTACGTCGAACTGCTTGGGCGCACGCACCAATTGCATCGCAGCGTTGTCCACGTACATATGGGACAGTTCAACATCGGGGTACTCCGGTGCCAGACGATCCAATACCTCTCTCCAAAGTACAGTGACTTCGAGCACATTAGCCTTATCCACAGAGCAGAGTTTACCGCTGCGTTTTTGCGCCGCCTCGAAGGCACTGCGCGCAATACGCTCAATTTCCGACTCACTGTAGACATAGGTGTTAAAGCCCTGGCGTTCGCCATTTTCCAGAGTCTGGATACCCCGAGGCTCACCAAAGTAAATGCCGCCAGTCAGCTCACGTACAATCAAAATATCCAGCCCTGAAACCACCTCCGGTTTCAGGGAGGAAGCATCTGCTAATTGGGGGTAAAGAATTGCCGGGCGCAAATTGGCGTATAAGCCGAGGCCACTGCGGATTTTCAACAGGCCTTTCTCCGGACGAATTTCTCTCTCCAGGGTATCCCACTGGGGACCACCAACAGCACCGAGTAATACTGCATCACACTCGCCAGCAGCCTTGAGCGCCTCATCGGTGAGGGGCTCACCATGGGCATCAATTGAGGAACCCCCAATCAGCCCCTGTTCAAAACTAAGCCCCAAATTAAATTTTCCAGACGCGACTTCCAGTACCGCCATCGCCTGCTCAACAATTTCCGGGCCAATGCCGTCGCCCGGCAAAATCATTACTTTCTTTGTCACAGGAATTTCCTTTAATTACTGAACCGCATCAAAAAGCCATGGGGCTTTTTCACGTCGCACCTCTTCATAAGCACGAATATCTTCTGAGTGCTCCAATGTCAGGCCGATGTGATCAAGGCCATTAAGCAAGCAGTGCTTGTGGAACGCATCTACCTCAAAGGGAATCACTTCACCGCAGGGTTTGCGCACATGCTGCTGCTCCAGATCAATGGTCAGTGAATATCCTTCCTGCCCATGAGTTTCTTCAAACAACTGATGTACTACCTCCTCCGGTAATACAATCGGCAACAGGCCGTTTTTAAAACAGTTATTGAAGAAGATATCGGCGAAACTGGGGGCAATAACTGCACGAAAACCGTGATCATCCAGCGCCCAAGGCGCATGCTCACGACTGGAACCACAACCGAAATTCTCGCGCGCAAGTAATACCGAACCACCCTGGTAACGCGGGAAATTTAGTGGGAAATCTGGATTAACAGGGCGGTTTGAGCAGTCCTGCCCAGGGAATCCCTCGTCCAGGTAGCGCAGCTCATCAAACAAATTGGGGCCAAACCCGGTGCGCTTGATGGACTTAAGAAATTGCTTGGGAATTATCAGGTCGGTGTCCACGTTGGCCCGGTCCATCGGCACCACAAGACCTTCATGTTGGGTAAACGCTTTCATCAGGCCATCTCCTCTTCGGCTCGCACCGTCGCCATTTCACGCACATCGACAAAGTGTCCCGCAATTGCTGCGGCTGCCGCCATACTGGGGCTCACCAAGTGGGTGCGCCCACCATAGCCCTGACGTCCTTCAAAGTTGCGATTAGAGGTTGAGGCACAGTGTTCACCAGCCCCCAACTTGTCTGCATTCATAGCAAGACACATAGAGCAGGAGGGCTCTCGCCACTCAAAGCCTGCCTGCTCAAAGATTGCATGTAACCCTTCCTGTTCCGCCTGAGCTTTCACCGCCTGAGAACCGGGTACAACCAATACCTGCTTGACGCTATCTGCTTTGTACCGGCCTTGGACCACTTCAGCAGCAGCGCGCAGATCTTCGATCCGGGAATTTGTACAGGAGCCGATAAATACCCGATCCAGGCGAATATCACTAATCTTTTGCCCGGCCTCAAGGCCCATATAGTCGAGAGCGCGCTCCATTCCAGTACGCTTGGTAGCATCACTTTCGGCAGAGGGATCTGGCACTTTGGCACTGATCGAGGCCACCATTTCCGGTGAAGTACCCCAACTCACCTGGGGTTCGATATCTTCACCGCGCAATTCCACCACCGCATCAAACTCGGCGTCATCATCGGAATGCAGGTGACTCCAGGCCTCAACCGCTCTGTCCCACTGCCCACCTTTTGGCGCGTAGGGTTTGCCTTTCACATAATCGAGAGTGATCTGGTCAACCGAGACCATGCCGGCACGGGCACCGCCCTCAATCGCCATGTTACAAACGGTCATACGACCTTCCATGGACATGTTGCGGATAACCTCACCGCCGAACTCAATCGCATAGCCAGTGCCCCCGGCGGTGCCGATCTTACCGATAATCGCCAGCACCACATCTTTGGCGGTAACGCCTGGACGGAGTTCGCCGTCTACGCGCACCAGCATATTTTTCATCTTCTTCTGGGTCAGGCACTGGGTGGCCATGACATGCTCCACTTCAGAAGTGCCTATGCCGTGGGCCAGCGCGCCCAGAGCACCATGGGTAGAGGTGTGTGAGTCACCACATACCACGGTCATACCGGGCAGAGTCGCCCCGGTCTCAGGACCAATAACATGCACAATGCCCTGACCCGGTTCGTTAATGCCAAACTGCACCACATCGAAATCCCGGCAGTTCTCATCCAAAGTTTGTACCTGAATGCGGGAAATATCGTCACGGATACCGCTCACGCCTGCGGCGCGCTCCGTGCTCTCGGAAGGCACATTGTGATCCGGTGTCGCCACTAGGGAATCCTTGCGCCAGGGTCTGCGCCCTGCCAGTCGAAGGCCCTCAAATGCCTGTGGGGAAGTCACTTCGTGAATCAAGTGACGGTCGATGTAAATAAGCGCCGAGCCATCATCACTGGTCTTGACCAGATGGTCTTGCCACAGTTTGTCGTAGAGTGTTTGCCCTGCCACAGCCAGTCCTCTCAATTGTTTAGAGACCGAGTCTACCCAGCAGCAACAAATAACACCAATTTATATTTATTATTACAAGTATTCCATAATGGAATTCAAAGCTCATCCTGAAGTAGCATGTAAGTTGGGCCGCTTCATACACCGCCAACAGTATTCCCGCGACCCATAAAACGAGGCTAAAAAATTTGGAAATTCAATGGCTTAAAGCATTCCTAGCAATTGCTGAGAGAGGCTCTGTCTCCGAGGGGGCGACTCAGCTTCACCTGACGCAGCCCGCGGTAAGCAAGCGCCTCGCCGCCCTCGAACAGCAACTTGGCGCGACATTGTTTAACCGCATCGGCCGGCGCCTACAGCTGACCGATGCCGGCCGCGTGCTACTGCCCCGCGCCCGACATATTCTCAACGAAATCAGTGATGCAGAGCGGGAGTTACGCGCCCTCAGCAACTCGGTGAGCGGCAGCTTGCGCATTGCTACCAGTCACCATGTGGGACTGCACCACTTGCCACCGGTGCTTAGAGAGTTCAGTAACCGCTATCCAGAAGTGGCCCTCGATATCGATTTCCTGGATTCCGAACAGGCTTATGAGGCACTGATGGCAGCCAAGTATGAGCTGGCAGTTGTAACTCTGGCCCTGAAAGAATACCCGCACCTCAATGCACAGGTTATCTGGCCCGACCCCTGTGTGGTGGTAGCCGCTCCAGAACACCCCCTGACAAAAATTCCCGCGCTGGAACTGGCCGACCTGGCCGACTACCCCGCCATACTGCCGGACCTCAATACCTATACCGGGCGCCTGATTAAACGCGAGTTTGATGCGCAAGGGCTAAAGCTCAGCGCCAAATTAGCGACCAACTTCCTGGAGACTATCAAGATGATGGCCTGTGTGGGCCTTGGCTGGAGTGTACTGCCCCACACGCTGGTCGATGAAAGCCTCGCTGTATTACCAGTGAAGAAACTGCAGGTGCTGCGCAACCTGGGTGTCATCAGTCATCGCGGTCGCACCTTGAGCAATGCCGCCAGTGCCCTACAAGAAATGTTATTTGAAGCAGCCAATTAAACCAGCGCAAAAGGAAAAATATCACAAGCTCATTTAGTGAGACTTGGCTGACGAATACGGAGCCAATCGCAATACATTAAATGAGGCGGAGAGCTGAACCCCAACAGCACGACGCTTTTACACGCCAGTTTTGCTTATCCGTTCAAAAAGATTTGCAAAAATGTGCAACTTACAGCGGCACATAAAAAATATATCTGTACACTCCGCGACAAATTCATCACGGAGAGAAGTCCATGAAAAAAACCGCAATTGCTTTCAGTGCCCTCCTCGCCTGCACTACTGCCAGCGCAGATACCATACTTGGTTTTGATGCCACAGCAGGCGTCTGGCTCCCAGGTTACACCGGTGGCATTGGCAATGATGACTATGATTTGGACAATCTCTCCCTCAGTGAAGACAACATTACCTTTATTCAGGCGGCCCTGGAGCACCCGATACCACTGGTCCCCAATATCCTGTTAGCCCACAGCAAGATTGACACCGATGGTGCCGCACTATTGGAGGGCTCTGTAACCTTCGACGATGAAACCTTCCTGGTAGGCTCAGAGATCACCACTGACCTCACCCTTACACACACCGATGCCACCTTCTACTATGAAGTGCTGGATAACTGGGTGAATTTAGACATAGGCCTGACTGCGCGCATGTATGACGGAGAATTTACTGCGGTAAGCGAAACCCAGGCAGAAACTGTCGACCTCACCGGTTACTTGCCAATGGCCTACGCTATGGCGCGTTTCGACCTGCCATTTACCGGCTGGTCGGTTATTGCTCAAGGTAATGGTACGGCCTACCGAGGTGATACCCACACAGACCTCACCGCAAAAGTACGCTGGGATTTCGTACCGGCAATTGATTTGGCTATCGAGGCAGGCTATCGGGTAATGAGCCTTGACCTGGAAGAGTTGGACGACCTGCAGAGCGATATCGAAATTAAAGGTCCCTATATTGGACTCAACCTGCACCTGTAAATAGCCCTGCCCCACCTACTCGAAATAACCGCAGCGCGGTATAGTTACCGCGCGCAAACTACCTTAATGTAGTAAGTCAAATATCAGAGAGGCCGGTGGGATGGCGCAAGCACTATTGGAAAGACTGGGAGTTCCGCACCCAATACTCCAGGCACCCATGGCAGGTGTTTCTAGCCCAGAACTGGCCGCTGCTGTTTCTAATGCAGGCGGCCTGGGCGCTCTTGGCCTCGGAGCAAGTTCACCACAAAAAGCAGCAGAGCAAATCCGCCAAACCCGGGCACTAACCTGCGCCCCATTTAACGTAAACCTCTTCTGCCATCAGCCAGCTATTGCAGACGCTAAACGCGAAGCAGATTGGCTTGCCCACCTCGCTCCTTACTTTGCCGCCCTGAAGGCGACACCACCTAAAGAACTCCATGAGCCCTACTATAGCTTTATCGGTAATAGTGAAATGCTGTCAGTAATTCTGGAAGAGAGGCCAGCCGTAGTCAGCTTTCATTTTGGCTTACCAGAGCAATCCACTATCGACACCCTGAAAGATGCAGGTATTACTCTTCTAGCTACCGCCACAAATCTTATAGAGGCACAACTTATTGAAGAAGCCGGCATTGACGCCGTAATTGCACAAGGTATAGAAGCCGGTGGTCACAGAGGTGTATTCGAACCAGAGCTTGATGAGGAGCTAGGCACTTTGGCACTAGTAAGGCTACTGAGCTGCCAACACCGCCTACCGGTTATTGCCGCAGGAGGCATAATGGATGGAGCCGGTATCCAGGCAGCTTTTTCCCTGGGTGCCAGTGCGGTGCAGATGGGGACAGCTTTTGTTCTATGCCCTGAATCCGCCGCTAATGATACCTTTCGCAAATCCCTTCAGAGTGAGCGGGCACACAACACCGCAATTACCATTAACATTTCCGGGCGCCCTGCCCGGGGAATCAGCAATCGCTTTTATCGAGAGCTGGATATAAATGCCCCTGCCCGCCCGGACTACCCTATATGCTACAGTGCAGGTAAAGCACTTGCCGCCGCAGCAGCCAATGCTGGCAGCGAGGACTTTTCAGTCCAATGGGCAGGCCAGGGCGCCCCATTAGCCAGAGCCTTACCTGCAAGTGAATTAATGACAACTTTAATCGCAGAGATCGAAGCCTGCAGCTAGTTTAGAAAAATATATTAGCGGATCTATACCTACCCCTTTTTCTGAGCACAAGCTCACCTGATACACACACTAGTGATCCTGTTTTTTGGCGGAGGAAGAGAAATTCCGAATAAGAGCGGTAGCAGTAGACCTGGCAATCAAGGTTCCCTCCTGGAAAAGTTCTCCCTCAAGGAAACAAACACTAGCCCCCTTGGAAACAACCCTCCCCCATCCATATAGCTTACCGATTACAGCAGGTGCAATAAAGTTTATTTTCAGCTCTAAAGTTGGCGCAAACTCATTATCCTCAAGGGTTACAGCAAGCGCCGGCCCCATAGTATCGTCGAGCATGGCGGATAGAAATCCTCCCTGGATATTCCCCACAGGATTGGTAAAAGCCTCTTTCGCCTCAAACTCAACCTTTACCTTTCCGTTTTTGCAATCTATCTCCAGTATTTTTGCACCAAGAGTTTGTGCCGCATTAGGCATAGGTAAATTGCCATCCAACATTTTATGAAACATCCCTTTGCTCATTAACAATAATCCTTAAAAAAATCCATATATAACTTTTGTCGGAGTAGAGGCCGTCTTTGTGTCTCAAAAAATTACTAACGCGAAAAGATAGCAACTTTGTTTCCATCCAAATCTCTGAAATATGCACCATAGTAAGCCCCCTGATTTCTCTCTCCAGGTTCGCCCTCACTAATAGCACCCAATTCTATTGCCCTAGTAAATATGGCATCCACCAGTCCTGCATCTTCCACCTTAAGAGCCACCATAGTGCCATTGCCATGAAACGCTGGCTCACCATCAAAAGGAACCGTAATTGATAACTTTACTGTTGAGTTCGGAAACCCCCAAAATATAACCCGTTCAGATGAATAGGTTTTTGTAGCCTGTATGACAATTAAAATTGCATCATAAAAGTGCTCAGCTCTCTGAAGGTCATTAGTGCCCAATGATATATGCGAAATCATCTAAATATCCCACAAATAAAATTACGTACTTTTAGGTTCTCAATGACGAAACAGCTAAAAACTCTCCTTGTGGTTATAGACGTCAATCGATACGTACATCAATTGACCAACAGCCACATTACCTCATCCAAAATCCAATAAAAAGCATACTCCCTTGCTAAGCTTTCAACATTCCCGGTAACAGAAAACAGGAGAATAGCCATAGACACTCCCATTGTTCTAATTCACGGTACTAATGCTGGCCCTTGGACTTTAGAGAATTTTCATAACTACTTTATTCAAAAAGGATTTAACTGCCATAGTCCCGCCTATCGGTACCATGAAACCCCAAAATCAGAAGCGGCTCATCGACTCCTTGTCGGAACAAGCATTACAGACTATGTAGAGGATATAGCAAAATTTGTTATACATTTGAATAGAAAACCAATTCTAATTGGACATTCCTTAGGTGGAGTTATTGCACAAAAAATAGCCTCCATGGGCCTAGCGCAAAAAATAATCTTATTGAATGGAAGCACTAACTGGGGAATTCCACCCACAACCAGCCAGGAATGCAGTCTTGGCAAAATGTTTATGGCATCGGGGAAGTTCTGGGAGGATATACTATTACCCGACTTTGAAACAATGGCAAAATTCGGGCTCAACAAACTAAACTTATCTGACCAGCACCTTGTATTTAATCGTTTAGGACCGGAATCAGGCAGAGTGCTTTTTGAACTATTCTTCTGGATCTTTGATGAAAATAAAACCACCAAAATTGAATATGAAAAAATAAAGTGCCCTATTCTAATGATCTCAGGCTCTGAAGATCTCGCAATACCACCCTCTACAGCACGGCTCATCGCCAAGAAATGCAATTCACAAACCACCTTGCATGTTGCGGAAGGCTATGGCCACTACTTAATGCTAGAATCCAAATGGATAAATATTGCTGAATTTTGCTATAAGTGGATAACCGAATAGAAATCTTACATTTAATGTAAATTAAAATTCTTAAATTCTAAGAAACCAATTCTAAAGATCTTTCAATCAGCCAATACCCACTCACCACACCTACTGGGTAAACAGCTGATGTAGACGGCATCGGACCACGAAGTGAGTATACTGAAAAACCCCATCTTAAAAATATCAACTTAACCATATATGTCAAAAGAAGCACAAATAAAACAAATACCAATTGACCAAGCTCGACACCAGCATTAAAGCTAATCAAGGCTACTAATTTTTGGTCGTGAGGAAGGCCCAGCCCTGTCAATGCACTGGCAAACCCAAATCCATGTAACAACCCAAAACCGCTAGCAACAATAGCCGGGAATCGCCAAGACAAAGTATTCCTATCACGAGAATGCCCTGCATTAATAATCTCAGCCGCTAGGACCATAATACTTAATGGGATTAATACTTCTACAACATCCACCCTTATGGTAAAGAAATTCAAGCTTGCGAGCCCCAGTGTGATCGAGTGACCTAGCGTAAAGCCAGTTACCGCTATCAAAACACCCCGAAGCCCCCTTGCAATAAAAACCAGACACAAAACAAAAAGCAGGTGATCGTAACCTTCTAAAATGTGTAAAAATCCTGCTTTAATATACTGCCTCACACATTCCCAGGCAGACAAATCAGCAGGCAGATTTACTTCCAATACACCTGGGCCATTAAAAAGGTGGACAGCATCCCCATTTATCCTTTCAAAGTGAATCAAGGTAGATAGCACTGGATTTGCAACAGGGTATACAAGATATATTTGCAAATCAGTAGTAGGGCTTTTAATAGTATTGAAGCTTAGAGATTGGCACTGATACATTTTTACAGCAGAATGACGAGGAACCTCAACTCCAGAGATTTTTTGACAGCCTGCACCCTTTAAGTAAATATCGGGCTCAGTACCCGGCTCCATCACGGGAGGGATCTTCCATCGTAAACTATAGACTTTTTCTGAGACCTCCTGCAATTGAATATAAATTGGCCTCCCTTCATGGGCAAAGCCAGGACGACCATAGATTCCACCCACCAGAAAAATTAAAATAATTAATCTTAACCTGCAGGAATATCTATTTAACATAGGTAAAATCCGCAGACAAATCCTGTATTGAAAGATCCCATTCAACTCGATATTGAGCAATCAATTCCTGTATCTTACGTCGCCTCATATCATCCATTCTTTGACGGCGATAGTCTTCTAATACCAGAGGAGCAACCTCTTGAAAATTTGGCAGGCGACTGGGATTATTCTCAACCACCAATACTAAATGCAATCCATAAGGGGATTGATAAGGCCCGGACCAAGTGTTTATTGGCAACTGAAATATTTTCCGGGTCATATCCTCCCCCATATGACTAGCTACCAGTTGACGCGTTCGCGCCACATAATTTCGGTGAAATATAAATCTATCTCCATACCCTGCGGATTTTTCAAAAGCCACTGACTTTTCCAAAAGGTGATCCAAGGTCTGTAAAGCTACCTCCTCTAGACTGTTATTAAATTGATTCCTGGAATCAAAAAAAACATGAGTGAAAGTCACAGAAGCTTCAATCCGGTACTCTTCCTGATGAAGCCAAAAGTACTGCTCTAAATCCTGCCGGGAAACATTAATATCACCAACAAAGCCATCTGTAACATACTCAAGCTTTTGAATAAGGCGACGACGTATGATCTGATCATTATCCTGAAGGCCAAGATTCATAGCCTCGCGGTAAAGCACTTCCTCCCTAATATAGTCATGAATCAAGTCTGATCGATCAGAGGGGGCCAAGCTCTGCCAGTAAGTCCTGGCAAACCTCGGGTTGAATGTTTTTTTTTGATATTGAATATATTCAATTAACAAATCTTCATTCAAATGTAGAATATTCGTTTGATCCGATGCTCCTGCCTTTGGATCCACCAGCTCAATACCAACAAATAGAAACAAAGCGATAGCCAAAAAATGTACCAATGGATCTCTACCCAGTCCTCCCAAATTCTTCAGCATTTAAGCCTCCCACTAAAAACCTCTACAACTACTAAACTAATAAGGTTAAGCAATGATCGCCTCACTGTACCATCAGACTTTATTCATTGATTAGCTACGGCGTATACCAAATAGGTGAGGTATAGGCACGCTCCTGAATAATTGCCGGGCCTTCAGAGGGTATCTGAACTCTTCCATGGTTGATTTCTTTTGCTGCCACCGCATCGTAAAGGGAGTGACGCGGCGTTGGAATCTGTAAAACACGAACATAATAAAAAGCCCTCTGGTTCATATCAAAGCCTGGATCCTGCCATAACGTGGACAACTCGATAGAACCCAGGGTATTGGTATAAAGGCCTGTCTCGCGGTCAACAGTATCACCCACCGGAGGTAATTGACCTCTGTTATCCAGGGACCGCTGGCCAGACCAGGCTACGTTAAAGATCTGCTCATGACTGTGCCCTCCCTCGTCGAGCCATGACTTTACAACTTGGACTCTATCAAGATTTGCTCCTTTGGGATCTTTAACAGCACGTATCAGTAATTGTATCGACTTATCTGTAGCTTGGGGCCTGGTTAAATCCCCCCCCATAGGCACTCCATGGGAATAACCCAATTCAGCAATATTTTCTGCATCTATTGCATGCTTTGGGAAACTCCAACCTGCAAAAACACGCACTTGAATTCTCGGCCCTGTAGTTGCATAAACCTCACGACGCTTAAAAGCGGCAAACAGGCTTTCTCGTGTATTTTCCTCGGCCCAAACTGCAGCAAGACCAGAAGCTGACATATTCCAACCAGTTGCTTTGGTTCCGCCTATGACAGTATTTTTCCGCTTGCCCTCCGGAATTGAATCATGGGCAAATTTACCCCAGAAGTTTCCCTCTTCAGCACTCGATATACCGGTATGAGAATCGGTGGACCCAATCAATCCAAACTTATAGGGATTCATCCCTATTTTCTCTCCAATCTCCAAACCAGCCCTTAAGCCAGAGCGCACATAGTCGCCTTTAGCTACACGATAAGCTTCTGGATCAGCTTGTAAGTAGAAAGGATAATTTTCGAAGTCAGCAAAGGGATCCATAGGTGAAAGCTGTGAGTGCGTCTCGGAATCCCCTTTTATTTGCGTCATCTCAACCAGGGGCTCCCAGCGCATGCGCGTTCGTGCATACTGTGTGTCGATCGGCTCACCACGCAGAGTGGTTTCTGCAAACATGTACCCTTTGGACACATTGGAGTTATGGGGGATAGCAATGAACTCGCTACCAGTTCGCTCTGACGTTTCATCCAACCAACGCCATAATTCCTCTGGATATTGACTCTGGTCTGACCCAAAAGGCAGATATTGCTTAGCCTGTTTGGAACCATTGGGGGAAACTACCACCCGATGCAGGTTGGCCCCTGTAGGGGTTGAACTCCACTCCCAACCTATAAAGCTCGTGAAAGTACCAGGTTGATAATGACGCTCGGCTGCATCAATGATTTCATGCCAAGCAGTTTCCCGGGTTTGATTTAAGTCCCCGAGCACCGGCTCTGGGGCAATATTGGCAGGGTCCTGTACTGGATCAGCATCATCCTCCGAGTTGAGCGCCTGTATCGGCAGCAACTCATTAAATATATCCATCCCCTCATTCACAGATACTTTATAGCGAATATGCTGCTTGGCGAACCAGCGCTTTATTGATTGGGAAATGGGTAATTCTGTATTTAGCTGGTCTGTTTCGTTAACTATCGCCCTCATCACCCCCAATCCCTCTGCATGATCGGAGACCACAAGAAAGTCCAGCGGTGTATCTATTCGTACCTTAGCATGAGTATAAGGGTGAATAACCGGTTGTCCCTTGGCCCACCGATAAGCAGTATCAGGTGTTGCCGAGTAATTTTGACTTAAAAAGGCATCGAATGAGTAAGAGGTATGTAAATGCATATCTCCCCAGAAAAGCTGGGTGGGCTCATCAGCCATCACACTTCCATATAATGCGGAGGCTGATAAACCAGTAAGTACCACTATTCTTTTAATTAAATTGTGCATAGTTCCCATCGCATGAGTATCGGGACTTACTTTAAAAGCAGCAGGTTTCCTTAACATACCAAGACTGTTAGGCTAATCTTGGAAGAATGTAGAAATACTGATTTTGATGCTAATAGTTTGGCCTATGCACTTCTTTACTTAACTGGCCAAACTCTTGACCAATTAGGACAAGCTGGCAAATGGCTGAGAATGGACACACAACCATTGCAACCTGGGTTTTACCCATTATTGAGGCTTTAAAACCTTATTGTCCCCCCCGGGAAGTCCTGCGAAAGGCCGGTATCTCAGCCTGTAGCATAGAGGATACAAATAGACGTATCCCTTTGGAAAACATGAAAAAATTATGGAATCTGGCAGAGTCCTTATCCGGCAATGATTGCATAGGTTTAGAGGTTGTGAAGCATGTTAACCACACAAACCTCCACGCTCTAAGTTATGCTCACTTGGCCAGTAGTTCCATCAGAGAAAGCCTGGAGCGGTCATCGCGATTCTCAGAGGTAGTCAGCACTGCCATGAAAATCAGCATTCGCAATGAGCGACACGAAGTAATAGTCTCCTGGCACAAGGTAGAAGACTTGCATTATGAGCCCAGCATCCATGCAGTGGATGCCTTTATCGCCTTGTTAATAAAATCATGCAGGAAAATATCCCCGGATATCCACAAAAATCTGATTGCAATTAACCTTACGCGCACGAAGCCAGTCAACCCTGAACACCATCGAATGATGTATAGATGCCCAGTGGGATTTTCTGCAAGCACCTGTGAAATTCGATTAGAACGCGATTTTGTAGATCGGCACATCTGCTCAGGAAATAGTGAGTTGGCTAATATCAACGAACAGGCACTAACGAATTATCTATCACGCCTAAGAAAAAATGATATTATCAATATAACAAATAAAGTTTTAATAGATCTGATGCCTACCGGTGACCTATCCCAAGAAATTGTCGCCAAAACCATCGGAATCAGTTGCCGCAGTCTACACAGAAAACTGAAGGAAAAAGGTTCCAGCTATCAGGCAATACTGGACAAAACGCGTAAACACCAGGCTATTCAGTACCTGAAGCAACAAGAGTTACCCGTGACATCAATTACCTATAAGCTTGGATTCAATGACACCAGTAGCTTTTCGAGGAGCTTTAAAAAATGGACGGGAAAATCCCCACGTGAATTCAGGAAACATGGCCAACAAGAAGAGCATAGCACCAGTGAATAAAACCTATCTCATCAATGTGTAATCGCATATAGCTTACTCTTTAAAGGCCGTTCATAGCTACATATCGGAACGCAACCCAAAAATATCTCTAAAGAAGAAACACACCACCAACCATAAGGTACATTATGTGTGACTGTTTGTGCGGGGCCGTATTACGACCACCGCTCTTTTCTGACTAATTGCTAATTCATTAAACTCTTACTCACCACTTCATAAACATCTTTGGAGAGCTCCCCGGAATTTGACACTCGTAATAGTGCAGCTTTCATTTTATCTGCCAAATCCCCCTGATATTTCTTCCAGCGCGTGATAGGAATTACCACTCTGGAGGCTATCTGGGGGTTTAACTTATCTAAAGCAATAACCTGGTCTGCAACAAACTCAAAACCACTACCATCATTTTTGTGGAATTGTTGGAAATTTCGATTGGCAAACCCACCAATTACTGCCCTCACTTTATTTGGGTTTTTCAACTCAAAGGCGGGATGCTGCATAAGCGCTTTGATATTATTCAGGGTGCCTCTTTTCGCGCTACAGGCTTGCTGTGCAAGCCAAAGCTCAGTAACTTGTGTATCTTCCTTCCAGCGGTCATAAAATTGATGAATGGCTTGTTCAGCGTATTGATCATTACCATAGTTAATCAATGCACTTAACGCCGCTGCTCTGTCTGTCATATTTCCAGCCGAATCAAATTGTCGCTGAGCGAGATCTAGAGCATCCGCAGATTCTGTGATACAGAGGTATTCCAAGCAGATATTCTTTAACCTGCGCTCAGCGATATCCTTGGCATTAGGGCTATAGGGCCTTTCAATATCAAGCTCAGCATACCGTTCTTTTAACTCATCAATAAGCGCGCAGGAGAGCGATTTACGAGCAAAAGCTCTTGCAGCGACAATAGCTTCAGCATCAATAGATACTGATTCCTCCGCAATGGAGTGCTCACTGGGCAAAAGCATAATTTCCGCAACCAGTGCCGGGTCTAGCTCTTTATCCAACAATATATTCCGATAAGCCAAAATGAGCTCTGGAGACAGTTTTAAAGTTAAACCTTCTTGGTATGCACCCTGAAGCAGATTCATAGCCTTAAACGCTAATCTTTGAGAAGCATCCCATCGATTAAAAGTATCCGAATCATGGCTCATCAGGAATAGAAGCTGCTCAAGACTATAGTCATAGCGTACTTTCACTGGTGCAGAGAAGCTTCGTAAAAGGGAAGGTAGAGGCTTCTCATTCAGCCCATTAAACTCAAACATCTGTTCACTTTCAGTGATCTCCAGAACAAGCTGGGTGGAGCCCGCTTTATCCAACGCGATATCGCTCCCTGTTGAGTCCAGTAACCCCACCGTAAGGGGAATGTGGAACGGGAGTTTGTCTTTTTGCTCAGGTGTAGGAGGGCAAGACTGGCGAATGACAAGCCTATATACACCCGTACTTTCATCAAATTGATCTGTCACATCCAAGACTGGCGTGCCAGCCTGGCTATACCAGCGACGGAACTGGGTGAGATCCACCTGATTAGCATCTTCCATTGCAACTATAAAATCTTCACAGGTAACGGCACACCCATCATGCCGCTCAAAGTACAGGTCACTCCCCTTGCGAAAGCCATCCGCTCCTAAAAGCGTATGGATCATACGCACAACTTCTGCGCCCTTTTCATACACAGTAAGTGTGTAGAAGTTAGAGATTTCCATATAGGAGTCCGGGCGAATAGGGTGCGCCATTGGACCGGCATCTTCCGCAAATTGATTAGTACGCAGCAAGGTCACATCTTCAATACGTTTAACGGCCCTCGAATTCAAGTCAGCGGAAAATTCTGCATCGCGAAAAACCGTAAATCCCTCTTTAAGACTAAGCTGGAACCAATCGCGGCACGTAACCCTATTACCCGACCAATTATGAAAATACTCATGACCAACGATTGATTCAATTCTTTGGAATGCCGAGTCGGTAGCGGTTTCCGGGCTGGCTAAAACACAGGCAGAATTGAAGATATTCAACCCTTTATTTTCCATTGCCCCCATATTGAAGTGATCAACTGCAACAACCATGAAAATATCGAGATCATATTCCCGACCATACACCTCCTCATCCCAGTGCATGGCACTTTTCAAGGATCGCATCGCATGATCACATTTGCCGATATTTTTTGCTTCAGTAAAAATCTGTAGCTTTACTTCACGTCCACTGGAAGTGGTAAAAGTATCATCAACATGCTGTAAATCTCCCGCAACCAGAGCAAAGAGATAAGCCGGTTTGGCAAAAGGGTCTTCCCAAGTAACAAACTGACGTCCGTCCTCAATATAGCCCCGATTCACTTCATTACCGTTGGAAAGCAACACAGGATGATCTATTGGGGCCACAATGGTAGTTGTGAATTTTGACATTACATCAGGCCTGTCTGGATAGAAGGTAATCTTCCTGAAACCCTCGGCCTCACATTGCGTACAATACATACCATTGGAGAGATACAGGCCCTCTAAGGATGTATTATCCTCAGGGTTTATCCGATTGTGAATTTCCAGGAAAAAATCTGGTTTCTCAACAATAATCGACAATCCCTGCGGTAACTCCTGATAATCAGCGGGAGACAGCATGGTGCCGTCAATAGCAATAGACAGCAGTTCCAGGTCGATTCCATCCAGAAGTAAAGGCGGTATTCCCTCTTCGGCCTCCGGATTTCTACGAATTTTGAGACGGGATTTCACTAGGGTGGCCTTTGGCTCCAGTTCGAAGCACAAGTCGGTACTATCCACCAGGTAATCCGGCACACGATAGCCCTTCAGGTAAGTAGTCTTCGGCTGGGCATCTTGCATTGTTGAAACATCCTCAATAAGTATGTTCCTATCGGAACGGTAAGGGGATAAATAAATTGGGGTAAAAGGCAGTATTACAAGTTGAAATAATAAGCTTAACTATTAGCATTTCTTATGGGCTTGTATTCCCACTTATCACTCAGTAGATCAGAATAACAAGACCTTCTCCATGCCGGCTGGTTTGGAAGCCTCTCACCCTGACACTAGCATTCAGCAATTTTGCGGCCATTTACTTTCACAGTTATCTTTAAAGCAACAAACGGTCGGTGGGCTGCTTCTCACTCAGGTGGTCATTATGGGTAACAAGCTTATCGCTTTACTGTTTATCGTTGGCATTTTGCTTTTCATTGCTACGCCAGCTTCGGCAGCAAAGCTGGACGATGAGCTGAACTCCCGCATGGAAGCTCTCAAAATGGCCTTTATGCAACATGATGGTAATGCCATCAAAGAAATAATGACTAGAGACGGATTGATAGTTACTCCCTATTACACGGAAGCCCTCGGTCCCGGACAGGTTGTTGAAAAGTTCAGAACCTTGAATATTAAGAAACACTCCTCTTATAAGGTCTCAATAACACCTCTGAGCGCAAAGACTGCACTTATGACCATGTATACATCTTTTGAGGGCAGCTTCGAAGATAAGCCAGTTTCCGCCTGGCTGTTTACATCCAGCCTCTGGGTCAAGGAACAGGGCCTATGGCGCCTGAAGCTACTGCAGGAGACCATAGTAGAAGCACCATGACTGCTTGTTCACATTTTTTCAGCCATGAATGAGTGAACCATCCTATTCACGAATAATCCAACGTTTGCACCAATGATTATCCGGCCAGTTTGATAAAATAGCCTTTTACCAACTTTATGGGAGCAGTTGTCCTGCATTGTATGCCACCTACTGCAGTCCATAAGCGAGATAACAAAGTTACCTCCTTTCCTGGAGCTTGAGGTTTAGCGTGCGAAAGCCCCGTATTCTTATTTTTACGTTTTTAACTATCCTGGCTATGCTGCTATTCGGCAGCTGGTGGAAGAAGGATATCGTCGCCCCTCAACTTATCAATTTATTTTCCGGTGAAGTCGTCATCAAGCAACTATCCGGGCTGAGCATCAGTTTCAGGGAAGTTTCCATTGAGCGGATTCAACTGACATCCACCAGTGGCAAAAACCTGACTCTAGATAATGTTCAAGTACTCTACCCATTCCATGTACTTATCAGCCGGGATAACATCCAGAGAATAGAATTATCAGTTGACAAGTTAACTCATCAGGAAAGCAAACCGGACACACAGAATCCGACGTCTCATTTGCTCGCAGAAGAAAATATTTTTTCCCTAGAAAAGATCGCCCGGGATATCACTCAAAATATACCCGGAAAAGTGCTAGTGAAGGAAATCGAAATTAATAACAGCTTTATTGCTGGCCCACTCAGCATTGTCCGAGAAGACAGCAACATCCTCGCAGAATTACCCTATAAGACTATTGGATTTGATAACTATCACATCTCTTTAGAGCTAGACCTAACCCCAGACAAGATTTCTGTGAATGCTAGCATCACTCCAGATTCTTCTGAATTAATATCCTATACGACACTGAGTATCTCGAAAGAGGGCAGTAACTATTGGCAGTTGGATGGTGAAGCAACTTCGAACCTGGAAGTAATTACTCCAATTATCAGGGCTACTCGGCTACTAAACCTATTTCCAGAAAGTGAAATTGACTCCAGCGGACGACTTACTGTAAATGCAAATGCACTTATCCCTGATAATATCTTTTCCCTTTCGGATTACCAGAATATCAATCTACAGGTGAAGAGCAAATCACTGGAAATTTCAGGTTTCGACGACAAATCAATCATAAATACGACGGCCAGGCTATCAACCACAACGCCTATTGAGATCGAGTTTAAGTCATTTTCTCCCCTACTACTCGAGTACATCACGGGTTCCGGTGCATTTGAAGTTTCATCTAAACATGATAACGAAGCTGATAAACCCCTGCTCAACTTGAAATTTGAGTCCGCTACTGACGAAGCACAAAGCCCCAAACTACACGCGGAGGGTTCTGCTTATCTCGATGCAGCAGAGCCTATACTACAATCGCTTCACCGGAAGATATTTGCTCCCTCATTTACAGTAACCAACTTGGGGGGCAAGCTGAAGTTTCAGAGTGAGATTTTCTTTAAGCCTGTCAACTCAACCTCGGCGTGGCAAAGCTGGCTAGAAAGGATTGGCATCAACTTTCTCCCTGGCAGTGAGATACACCTCAACACTTCAATATCAAACCAGGAAAAAAATTCCCTTTTAAAGTCCACCGGATTGGACCAAAGCCAAGCAGATGTAGAGATTGTAGATACGGTACAACTTATATTGGAGCCATCTGCCACCAACACTTTTGCGGCCTCTATCAGCAATGGTGGGGTTAATTCAAAATTACAAGCATCTGGTTCAACCACCTCAGCTGTTTTACAAATTAGACAGCTTAATTGCAGTTATAATAGGATTTCTGAATGCGATTTCAACCTGGACTTAATGGCACCAACCATTATTAACAAAACGATAAATACCGTCGTAAAGGAGCTTCATTCTTCTGCAAAAGTCAAAATCCAAACGGACGGTGACATTCGAAAAGTTAAACTTGAGCAGATAAATACCACATTTGAAGAAATTACAGGGGGAGAATTCAAGCTAAAGAAGGGTGTTATTCAACAACCCCTAATGAACTGTGAGATAAAAACACTCTCTACAAGCTGTATTAGTCCGAAATGGAAAAATCAACTTGATGCATTTAACAGTGAATCTATTTCGTTATCTGGAGATTTGGTCTTAAGTGATTTTAACCTAAAAACTACCAAAAGAAACACTGAGCTAAGTGCCAACTTCTCCAGCAAAAACCTCAAAGTTATTACTCCTGAAAATTATTCAATGACACCAACCCTCACTGGGGTTTTCTCCCTGAACGGAGATAAGATTGAGGGAAAAAGCCAGCTCAATGCTGGGGCTTTGAGGCTTGATTCGAATTGGTATCATAATATCGAGCAGGCCACCGGTAATATTCATTTTTCCTTACCAGAGGTTGAATTCACCACAAATAACCCCCTCAGCAAGGCAGTTCAAGGTTTGCCCTTAGATATAGTTTCAGGGGCATTTTCTGCCAATGGCAATGTATCCTGGCCTTTACAACCAAAAAATTCCTTCAAGTTAATACTTACCAATATTGCTGCAGTCTACGGGGAAAGTTTTGCTACTGGAGTAGAAGGGACAATTCTACTGGAAAACGATGAGGAACATTGGTTTACGCCGAAGCCTCAGCCGCTATCAATACGATCTATCAATGCAGGACTCACTTTGGATAAAGTCCTTTTTTCTTTGTCTCTGGACAGGGAGCAGGATCTGTCGCTGAGGGATTTCTCAGCTGAATTTCTTGACGGGGAGCTGCGTTCAGAAGCGCTCACCTGGAATCTGGCCGATAAAACTCGGAGCAGTATCCTGTCTGCCAAGAATGTGTCCTTGGAACAATTGGCTCAGGAAACTGAGTCAGAAAACTTTGAAGCTGGCGGACATCTAGATTTGGTGATTCCTATTATAACTGGCCCCGACGGCATCACAGTAAAGCACGGCCATTTGGAAGCAGTGGAGCCGGGAGGACGACTGAGATATTACGGAGCTTTTTCCCCTCAGATACTGTCGGGGAACCCGCAACTTAAGCTGATTGCGAATGCGCTCGAAGATTACGATTTCCGTACCCTTGAAGGCAGTATGGAGTACCCTCCCAGTGGTGACCTGCAGCTAAGCTTAAAGCTTGTAGGGCGCAGTGATTCCGTGGATTCAGAGCGGGATCTGATTATTAACCTCAATCTTGAGAATAATATTCCAGCCATGCTTCGCTCTCTTCAGGCCAGCCGCGATCTGACAGAAGCCTTGGAAAAGCAGCTGGACCAATAGGTCTGGATTAAAGTAGGCTCTTCGAAATTGGGGACTGGCTAATTCAGAGCCGGTTAAGGTTAAGCGAATACTATATGGGGAATATGGTAACTCCCAATATGGTTGGCAAACCTGGCCCAGATATTGAGATAACTGCTGTAACAGCAACAAATAGAAGGTACCTGAAGGTACGGAAAGGAGTAGCAGATGAGAGCCAGCCGGCTGATTTCCATAGGGCTGTTGTACGCTATGGTTGCCACAGGGTGCACCCCTACTGTGGCGGTAAAGGCTCCCAGTGAGCCAATCACTGTAAACTTAAACGTAAAGATTGAACACGAAATCCGGGTAAAAGTAGATCGGGACCTAGATACCTTGTTTGAAGACAAAGAAGGCATTTTTTGAGGAGGCAACGTATGCATATGTTAAAGAAGGCCCTGTTACTCGTAGGCTTCGTCATCGCACTTCCAGCAATGGCGATCTCACTCAATGAAGCCAAGAGTCAAGGGTTGGTTGGAGAGGCAAATAGCGGCTATATCGCTATCGTAGACGCCAGCTCCCCGGAGCTTGAGAAGTTAGTCAAAGAGATCAATGCAAAGCGCAAAACTTCTTATGCGCAAATTGCCAAACGCAATAATGTCGATATTGCTCAAGTAGCGGCCCGTGCCGCGGAAAAACTGGAAGCTCGCCTTTCTCCTGGGGAGTATTACCAGGACAATCTTGGGCGCTGGGTCAGGAAATAGATCAGACCCAATCTATTAACCTCAAATTGAATCGCTAACGGAAACCCCACGGATACATTGTCTTCGTGGGGTTTCCTCGGTTAAGGACCAAGTTTATAGGTTTCCAAACAAAGACAGTCCATCAAGTCCTTGTTTTTCCATGACTTCACGCAGGCGCTTAAGTGCATCAACCTGGATCTGGCGCACCCTCTCACGCGTTAGGCCGATTTCCCTACCAACTTCTTCCAGGGTGCTCGCTTCAAAGCCACGCAACCCAAATCGCCGGGAAACAACCTCACACTGTTTGTCGGGAAGCTCCCCGAGCCAGCGATTAATGCTATCAAAGAGATCACTGTCCTGAAGTAACTCAGCCGGATCAGACTCCTGCTGGTCGGGAATCGTATCCACCAGTGTCTTTTCCGAAGAGGGACCTATCGGAGTATCTACTGAAGTTACCCGCTCATTGAGCCCTAACATCCGCTCAACGTCTTCAACCGGCTTCTCCAATAAATTAGCGATCTCTTCTGCGGACGGCTCGTGATCCAGCTTCTGCGCCAGCTCACGGGATGCCCGGAGGTACACATTTAATTCCTTTACAACGTGAATTGGCAGGCGAATAGTCCGAGTCTGATTCATAATGGCTCGTTCTATTGTCTGACGTATCCACCAGGTAGCGTAGGTAGAAAAGCGGAAACCCCGCTCAGGGTCGAACTTCTCAACAGCGCGGATAAGCCCCAAATTACCCTCTTCGATCAGGTCTAGCAGCGCCAGGCCACGGCTGACATAACGACGAGCAATCTTTACTACCAAGCGCAAATTACTCTCAATCATGCGCTTTCTCGCCGCAGCGTCACCACGCAGAGCCTTACGTGCGTAATACACCTCTTCTTCAGCGGTCAATAAGGGGGAAAAACCAATTTCATTCAGATAGAGTTGAGTAGCATCCAAATTCTTCTGCAAATGGCTGTCGCCATCCAATCTGGTGACCCTACTCTTCTCTCCGGGGGAGGAGACGGAGTTATTTTTTGCCGCATTTCTCCGGGTACGGCCTTTACCTCTCTCTTCGCTGCTACTTAGTTTCTGCTCTTCATTCTCTACCGCCAACTCAGGAGGAAAGTCTTCTGCCTGGCCAGCCAAAGACTGGTCTTGCCGTTGTGCTTCCATTTCCCCTGCTCCTTGTACTTTGCCAATATCAGCCGCCCAAACACTCAAGAAGCTGATCAAAATACAATCAGGCACCATGAGTGTATGGCGACAGCCACTGAATCGGCCAGACCCTTCAGTCGTCACGATTACAGTGACTACCTCAAGTGGTATTAGTTAAAAGTCCATTTTTATTTACAGAGCTTTACTGCACCCATCCGGCTTACGGCAAGTAAGCAAGAGGGTCTACTGGCTGACCGTTTTTGCGAATCTCAAAGTGGAGCTTGTTGCGGTCGGTACCACTCGAACCCAGTTCCGCTATCCGTTGCCCAGCTTTGACTTTGCTGCCCTCTTTCACCAACAAACGGTGATTGTGGGCATAAGCACTCAGGTAAACTTCACTGTGCTTAACGATCAGCAGCTTTCCATAACCTCTCAATGCACTTCCCGCGTAGATAACGGTGCCATCGGCTGCTGCCAATACAGACTCACCCTTTTCTCCTGCGATATCAACACCCTTACGCAAAGGATCCCCTGAGCGGAAGCGGCTGATCAGTTGGCCTTGTACAGGCCAGCGCCAGCGAATAGAGCCTGCGCGCTTGGTTTGAGCCATTTGGCGTCGAGGAGCTTTCGTTAAGGATTTTTTACTTGCTGTCGCGACTGGCCTCTTTGAGGAAACCGGTTTACTCACAGTTTTCTTTGCGGCGATGGGAGCCTTTGAGGAGGCACTTGGAGGTACTTTTCCCGTCAGTTTAAGCCGCTGACCAGGATAGATATTATAGGGAGATCTAATGCCATTAAGCGCCGCCAGCTGCCGAAAATCCTTGCCGTATCGCCAGGCAATTGAATAGAGGGTGTCGCCCTTACTCACTGTGTGATAGTTGAGCCTGATACTGGGGGGTTGCTTCAGGGAACTGGTGGGAGCCATATGGCTACCACAGGAAACCAGAAGCAATAACAGGATACTGATGCCTAATATTTTTAACACCCCAAACAAAAAATGACCAGAAATGGGGGAATTGTTCCGCCAAAACAGGCCTTTAGAGCGTAGCAAAAGATGACATTCCATTATTCTCTTTTTACATCAGACCACGGCATTTATGGAAAAAGTGTCTAAAGAAAAGCTCCAAAAATTCCGGTGAACGCTTCATAAAACGCTGCCATACCGAGATTTTCCAGATCTTATTGCGGTGTGGCGCTAGATGTTCCCCGATGAGCCCCTCCCAAAAAGTCTATTGTGAGAACCAACACCATGGCCGCCAGGGCAGCTGTAATAGCCCCACCAAGTTGTGCCGAATCCCCTGTTTGAGTCACAAAATCTGCCGGAGTGGTATTTGTTAACAGCGGTGCCAGCTTACTGGACGTTTCTGCCTCTCCGGGCATAGGCAGTTTCCAAGGCCAAATTATTTTCAAACTTCCCAGCAAGATTCCAGCAAGAAAAGCCAGTGTACGAGCGACAAACCTATGCATCAACCACGAAAGTAATCGACTAAATAACATCAACCCAATGGCTGCACCTGCGGCAAAACAAATTAAATTTGTTATCTGTAACTCATGAACGGCGGAAAGCACCTTGGGGTAAATCCCAATCATCAACAAAATAAAGGCGCCGGAAATACCCGGAAGTGCCATTGCACAAATAGCCAAAGCTCCAGATAAAAATAATGTCAGAGGCGTTGCCGGGATTTCTCCCGGACGTAGCTCACTGACTGTAACCGCCAAAGCTATGCCCAGGAACAAAAAAACTATAACTGAAGGGGACCACCGCGGAATATTTCGTATAACCGGAACAGTGGATGCCAGAACCAAACCAAAAAAGAAAGACCAGACAACAATCGGGTAATTCTCCAGCAGTCCACTTATTAATCGGGCAAGACTAAAAATACTAATCAGCACTCCCAAAAACAGGGACAACAGGAAACCACCGTTTATATATTTCCAGGTTGCTGCAACGCCCTCCTTCCTTAGGAGAGTGATACAGTGTGGGCCTATTCGGCTGAGAGAGTCCAGTAACTCCTGGTAAATCCCCGTAATAAAGGCGATAGTTCCCCCAGAAACCCCGGGGACCACATCTGCAGCCCCCATCGCCATACCTCGTAACACCACCCCAGGATAGCGACCTCTGAGGGTTTCATATAACTTCATCGAACAACACCACTGAGCAGCGGTACAAAGCGAACCGCCTCCAATTTTTCCACATCAAATTGATCACTATCCTGGCGACGGGTTACCATCGTCAAATACTGATGCTCTGAACCAACAGGAATCACCAACACACCATCAGGTGCCAACTGTTGCTTCAGCTCATCGGGAACTACTGCCGGTGCTGCCGCAGCCAGGATTGCATCATATGGACCTTTTTCTGGCCAACCAAAGCCGCCATTGCTAAGTTTGTATTCAACATTATGGTGACCCAGCTCTGTCAAACACTTACGTGCCTTCTCCAGCAATGGTTCGACACGCTCTACAGAATAAAGTTGTTCCACCAAACGAGAGAGAATCGCTGTTTGGTACCCGGAACCCGTCCCCACTTCCAAAACGCTGTGCAAAGACTTGGCTCGGCTCAAGAGTAGCTCTGTCATTCGCGCAACAATGTAAGGCTGAGAAATAGTCTGCCCGTAACCAATAGGCAGGGCCGTATCCTCATAGGCGCGAATGGCCAGAGCCTCATCCAGGAACAGGTGTCGCGGTGTTGATGCCATTACATTGAGGACTTCTTCATTACTGATGCCCTCTTCACGCAATCGCTGTATCAGGCGATTGCGGGTACGCTGGGAAGTCATTCCCAAACCTTCGTGTCTCAAGCGGTCCATAAGCTGTTTGATTCCATCCCCTGTATCGCAGCCGTCGCTTCCATTACTGAATTTTATGTGCCCGAGTTCACATTGACCAGATTGGCGACTTCCCTCAGCAAGGCGGTTGCGAACGCGCCTGGTGGAAGAGCAAATTCAAGTTCCAGGTTATCGCCACACCACTGGTAGCGAAAAGCCTCCGGACGTAATACCAGCGGTCTACGCTCCTGCTTTAGGCCACAATGTTCCAGCCAGTTGCACCAGGGTTGCCATTCTCCAAGAACCCTTTCCTCAAGCTCACCTGCAATACCTACAGTTGGGTTGCGTCCGCGCCCCCACAAGGGACCACTGGGAGTGGCCTCTGGCTCCCCATCAAGGCACTCGAACCAGCTTTTTGAATTAATCCTCTCCGCCAGAACCTGGTTGAACAACCAACTGCGCGCTGCCGACATGGCAAAGGCTTTCTCAGTTTTGCGGCATCGACCTTCTTCTTCCGCCAATTGGCGCGCCAGATCCAGGTTACCGCCAGAAACACCGAAGCGCTGTTCACCAAAATAATTCGGTATACCCTCCCTAACTTGCTCCAGAACCTTGTCTGCAGCTTGGCGATCTCCCCGAATATTGCACAGGCGAATTTTGAATCGGTTACCGGCATGTTCGCCGCGACGTAGCTTGCGGGCACCGCGAAATGTCTGCAGTAAAGAAACCTCATCACCATTAATCTGCAACCAATCGGCCTCAGGTTTTTGTCCAAGCCACACGCTAAACCACTGGGTGGTAACTGCATGCCGATCTTTCAAACCAAAATAGCTGACATCCAGTTGACGTACGCCGGCGAGTTTGGCCAATTGTTTCGCAACCCAGGCAGTGTTGGCACCTCGCTTCCGGATGTGCAGGTATACGTGCTCGCCATCATCACAGGGTTCTGGAAAGGCCAACTCATCGACAACAAAGTCTTCCGGCTCAGTACGGAAATCTGCGGAGATTTCTGCCCCTCCCAAAGCCCGGGGCCAATTTAGGTTCCAGGCCTCAGGCATGGCTATTCTCTAGCAATACCACAGCCTGAGCAGCAATTCCCTCTCCACGCCCAGTGAAACCAAGCTTTTCAGTGGTTGTGGCTTTTACACTGATGCTCTCAACATCCACATCACAATCCCCGGCAATATTTTCTCGCATGGACTGGATATATGGTGCCATCTTGGGGGCCTGGGCAATCAGGGTGGTATCCACATTCACCAAACGATAACCCTTACTATTAACCAAGGACAGGACATGCCGCAGCAATGTGCGACTATCAGCACCCGCATAGCGTTTATCCGTATCAGGAAAGTGGTAACCAATATCTCCAAGGGCCAGAGCTCCAAGTAGAGCATCTGCTAGGGCGTGTAAAAGCACATCCCCATCTGAATGGGCCTTTAAGCCAAACGTATGGGGAATTTTTACCCCACCAAGCACAACATGATCGCCAGGGCAGAATGCATGTACATCAAAGCCCTGACCAATTCGAAAACTCACTATCGTTTATCCTCAGTGGGTGCATAACGCAGGCGGAGTATGGCCTCAGCTACCATGATGTCTGAAGGATGGGTCACTTTAATGTTATCGCCCTGCCCCTCAACAAGTTGCGGCGAGTGGCCAAAAGTCTCAAGTGCACTCGCCTCATCCGTCACCGCTTCACCTTGCTCCAGCGCGCGATTGAGACAGGAATACAACACTCCCAATGGGGCGCGCTGGGGTGTCTGTGCCAACCATATCTGTGTGCGGTCAAGAGTTTGCTCCACACAGGGCACACCACTCGATTCATGACCGCGCTTTACCGTATCACTGGCAGGTCTTGCCAGGAGAGCCATAGGGGAAACACTCTCATCCAGAAGTGCGCTAATGTCATCCAGGGTCACGCAGGGGCGTGCAGCATCGTGAACCAGCACAGGGGTATCAGCCAATTCCCGTTCAGAAAGAAACTCTAATGCAGCAAGAACAGAATCAGAACGCTCAGCACCACCGGTAACAGTGTGCACGAATGGATGCTCCGCCTCCCTCAAGTGCTGGAAGAGTTGATCATCACCAGAAAGGGCTACGACAATTCCAGCGAGCCCGGGCCAACTTAAAATATTACGTAAGGTTAGGGATAACAGGGGTTGCCCAAGCAAAGGCAGATATTGCTTTGGCCGATCCGCGCCCATGCGTTTGCCAATTCCCGCAGCGGGTACAATCACCCAATAATCTGTAATCACTTTTTACCCTCTTCCGAATCCAGGAAGATAAAAAGGGTTTCCCCCTCTTTTATGAGTCCCAGGTCATAGCGTGCTTTAGCCTCAACACCATCGGTGCCCACTTTGAGGCTCCTTACTTCCCTCAATAGCTGACGATTTTCCCGAGCGAGAGCAGCATTTTTTTCCTGTTGCTGGTCGAGTTGTCGTTTAAGACGGGTAACTTCGGCGAGACTGCCTTCACCAACCCAAAGTCGATATTGGGTGGTAAGCAGAATGATAGTGAGAATTGCCAGCAGCCATTTCATACGAGATTACGATATTTCGCTTGTTCGTATTATAGATATTGCAGAGGAAGTCCTCTGCAATATCAATGTGCGATTCAAATATTGATTATTTAAATTCAGCACGGCCACGGTAAGGAGCGGCACCGTTCAGCTCAGCTTCAATACGCAGCAGACGGTTGTACTTGGCTACGCGGTCGGAGCGACACAGGGAGCCCGTCTTGATTTGGCCAGCAGCAGTAGCAACAGCCAGGTCAGCGATGGTGGTATCTTCGGTTTCACCGGAACGGTGGGATATCACTGCGGTGTAGCCGGCATCTTTTGCCATTTTGATCGCGTCCAGAGTCTCAGATAGGGAGCCGATCTGGTTGAACTTGATCAGGATAGAGTTACCCACGCCTTTCTCGATACCTTCTTTCAGGATCTTGGTGTTGGTTACGAACAGGTCGTCGCCTACCAGCTGTACTTTGTCACCAATTTTGTCGGTGAGCACTTTCCAGCCGTCCCAATCGCTTTCGTCCATACCGTCTTCAATAGACAGGATTGGGTAGTTTGCGGAAAGCTCGGCCAGGTAGCTGGCAAAACCTTCGCTATCGAATTGCTTACCTTCACCGGACAGGTCGTACTTGCCATCTTTGTAGAACTCGGAAGAAGCGCAGTCCAAAGCCAGGGTGATGTCATCGCCCAGGGTGTAACCGGCTTTTTCTACCGCTTCAGCAATGACTTTCAAAGCTGCTTCGTTGGAAGGCAGATTCGGAGCAAAGCCACCTTCATCGCCAACTGCCGTATTCAGGCTGTTGCTAGACAGTACTTTTTTCAGGGAGTGGAAGATCTCAGCACCTTGACGCAGGGCTTCGGCAAAAGACTCAGCTTTAACGGGCTGAACCATAAATTCCTGGATATCCACATTGTTATCAGCGTGCTCACCACCGTTGAGAATATTCATCATCGGCACCGGCATAGAGTATTGACCGGGGGTGCCGTTCACCTCAGCAATATGCTGATACAGTGGAATTTTCTTGGAGGCTGCAGCGGCCTTGGCTGCCGCCAGGGAAACAGCCAGGATAGCATTGGCACCCAGCTTGGCTTTGTTTTCAGTACCATCGGCATCGATCATCGCTTTATCCAGGGTGCGCTGATCAGTTGCGTCCATACCTTTGAGCAGATCGGCGATAGTGGTGTTGATATTTTCAACCGCCTTTAATACACCTTTGCCCAGGTAACGGCTCTTATCACCATCGCGTAATTCCAGAGCTTCACGAGAACCAGTAGAGGCACCAGAAGGAGCACAGGCGGAGCCAATGGAACCGTCTTCCAGGATTACATCGGCTTCAACGGTAGGGTTACCGCGAGAATCCATTACTTCAAAGGCTTTAACAGCGACAATCTTGCTCATTTACAATGGGCTCCGTATTGGTACTTACTGAAAATAGGTTTTCGTAAATCAGACGTTATGCACTTTTGCTACAGCACTAAAGCTAAATAGCAGAGGGGAAAGTGCCGCGCGCCCGATCAGGGCGCGCAAAAAACTCTCTTTTTTATTTCGTATCCAGCGGCTCAAAACCTTTGATCAGGTCATCTACCGCTTTCATCTGCGCCAGGAATGGCTCCAGCTTCTCTAATGGCAATGCACTGGGGCCATCACACAATGCTTTGTCTGGATTCGGATGTGCTTCCAGGAACAGGCCGGCAATCCCGATAGCCAAACCTGCGCGGCCCAGCTCAGTGACCTGTGCACGGCGACCACCGGAGGCTGCGCCGGAAGGATCGCGCATTTGCAGTGAGTGGGTAACATCAAAAATCAGCGGCGCACCGCCGGAGGCATTGATCATGGTGCTAAAGCCCAGCATATCGACAACCAGGTTGTCGTAGCCAAAGCAGGCACCGCGCTCACACAAAAGAATATTTTCGTTGCCGCACTCAGCAAATTTCTCCACCACATTTTTAACTTGCGGAGGGCTCATAAACTGGGGCTTTTTGACGTTGATCACTGCACCAGTCGCTGCCATAGCGGCGACCAGATCAGTCTGACGGGCCAGGAAGGCCGGCAGCTGGATAATATCCACGACTTCGGCAACCGGAGCAGCCTGATGTACTTCGTGGACATCGGTAATCAAGGGGACCTTAAAGGTATCTTTGATTTCCTGAAAAATCTTCAGGCCTTCTTCCATTCCCGGTCCGCGATAAGAGTTGATGGAAGAGCGATTGGCCTTGTCAAAAGACGCTTTAAAAACATAGGGAACACCCAGTTTTTCAGTGACTTTTACATAGTGCTCAGCCACCTGCATCGCCAGGTCGCGGGATTCCAGTACATTCATACCGCCAAACAGCACAAAAGGCTTATCGTTGGCGACCTGAATATTTCCGACTTCAATGGTTTTCACTGTCAGCTCCCTGTCATCTCACCCCCAGCCACAGGCGCCGGGGATGGAATTACTGATTAACCCTGGTTTTCACGCTGCTTCATTGCCGCGGCAACAAAGCTTTCGAACAGCGGATGGCCGTCGCGCGGGGTTGAAGTAAATTCCGGGTGGAACTGGCAAGCAACGAACCAGGGATGGTTCGGCAATTCAACCATTTCTACCAGGGTATCGTCTGCAGACCAGCCGCCAATTTTCAAACCGGCTTGCTGCAGGCGATCAACGTAGTTGTTGTTCACTTCGTAGCGGTGGCGGTGGCGCTCTACGATGACGTCTGCACCGTAGATATCGCGGGCCTTGGTGTCTTTAGCCAGGCGACATTCCTGGCCGCCCAGGCGCATGGTGCCGCCCAGATCGGACTGCTCATCGCGCTTCTCGATATTGCCTTCGCTATCGATCCACTCTGTGATCAGGCCGATAACAGGGTGCGGGGTTTTAGTATTGAATTCAGTACTGTTGGCACCTTCGAGGCCGAGCACATTGCGCGCGAACTCGATAACCACAGATTGTAAACCGAGGCAGATGCCCAGGTAAGGAATATTGTTTTCACGGGCGTAGCGAACAGATTCAAGCTTGCCCTCTAAACCGCGCTCACCAAATCCACCGGGAACCAGGATTGCATCGGCATCCTTGATCAGGTCAATACCGTTCTCGCCCTCAACGTCTTCAGCGTTGATAAAGTCGATATCCACTTTGCAGCGATGCTTGATACCCGCATGGGTCAGGGACTCGATCAGGGACTTATAGGCATCCAGCAACTCCATGTATTTGCCAACCATGGCAATTTTCACTTCGTGCTGTGGGTTCAGCTTGCCATCGACCACTTGGTCCCACTCGGACAGGTCTGGAGCCTGGCATTCCAGCTGCAGCTTTTCCACAACGATATCGTCGAGGCCGTAACTGTGCAGAAGACGCGGTACGCCATAGATGGTCTTGGCATCGGGCAGCGGTACAACAGCGCGCTCTTCAACATTGGTGAACAGTGCAATCTTGCGGCGGGAGTCCTCATCGATCTCGCGCTCGGAACGGCACAGCAGAATATCCGGCTGCAAGCCGATAGAACGCAACTCTTTAACAGAGTGCTGGGTCGGCTTGGTCTTGGTTTCACCAGCAGTGGCAAGAAAAGGCACATAGCTCAGGTGGATCAACAGGGCGCGGTTGGTGCCCATTTCCACACGCAGCTGACGCACGGACTCCAGGAACGGTTGGGATTCGATATCACCTACGGTGCCACCGATTTCAACAATAGCGACGTCGACATCGCGGCCACCTTCCACGACGCGGCGTTTGATCTCGTCGGTAATGTGGGGGATCACCTGTACGGTACCACCCAGGTAGTCACCACGGCGCTCTTTACGCAGTACGGTCTCGTACACACGGCCGGTGGTGAAGTTGTTACGCTTGGACATCCGGGTACGGATAAAGCGTTCATAGTGACCCAGGTCCAGGTCAGTCTCGGCACCATCCTCGGTGACATACACCTCACCGTGCTGGAAGGGGCTCATGGTACCCGGGTCTACGTTGATGTAAGGGTCCAGTTTTAGGATGGTAACCTTGAGGCCGCGGGCCTCGAGAATGGCGGCCAGAGAGGCGGAGGCGATACCTTTCCCCAACGAGGAAACCACGCCACCAGTTACAAAAATATAGCGCGTCATGCAAAACCTTGGTCAGTTGAGCGCTCGATGAATGTCGAGCTTACAGGGCTGGCCCGGGCGGATAATCCAGCTTCTCCCGGTGCCTTTGAGACGGGGCGCCAGAGTAGCAGAAAACCCCTTCCCACTCAATCGAAAAACCGCCAGCTTGGAGGCCGATCGGGGATATCGCTATTTACTCTACAGGAAAAGAGCCCGGCAACAGCCACCAACTCCTCTCCCCTGTATACCAGTGGCACCCTGTCGCGCAGCCAGGGTTCCAAGCCCCGCTCTTGCAGAATCTTTTTGAGAGTTTGGGAATGGGTACGATCTATTGGCAGTGCGCGTTCTCCACCGCTGCGATAGCGCACCAGGTAATCTGCCTGCGGCCACCCTGTCACCGGCTCCAATACCGCCCCTCCTGGCAGCGCAAGGCTGGAAATACCATCCCAAGCCAAAAGAGTATTCTTACAGGAAGATAGAGGAGCCAGCTTCGGGGTCAGGTAAAGCCGGTCTTGATATCGCCTCACTACCTGCCCCCCCAAATGCACAACCAACTGGGCGTCCTGTGCTGCACCACTCACTTGCGCCAGAGCCTCTTGCAGCGAGACAGATTCTGGTGGCATCCCCCCCTGGCGTTGAACCCAGTATCGCAACAGGTTCTTACGTCTCGCCATACTCAAGGCGGAAAATACTTTCAGGGACAGGCTTTCGCCTAAACGCTCTCGCTTTAGGTCACATGTATTCAGGTCAGCAAGTGCCAACTCCTGTAACAGCTCGACGGATTCCCTGAGGTTATCCACAGCCTGAGCAACCCTCTGCCTAACCGACCAGCGCTCACCAAGCGGAGCCATGATGCGATGACGTAAGAAATTGCGATCCAGGCCTTCATCACTGTTGCTTTCATCATCAATCCAACTGAGGTTATGCTCCCGGGCCCAATCCTCCAGTTCAGCCCGACCAACCTTAAGCAGAGGTCTAAGCAGGGATGCGCCACTCCCCAATGGGCGCCATTTGGCCATACCAGCAAGCCCGAGCACACCGGCACCTCGCAGTAAGCGAAGCAAGAAGGTCTCCGCCTGATCATCCCCATGATGACCGAGCAAAATTTGATCACCTGGGGACATGACATCGCCAAAGGCACGATAACGGGCCAGGCGTGCGCCCTGCTCAAGCCCACCACCCTTCTTATCTACTGCCACGCGAAGCGCTGTAAAAGGGATATTTAGCCCATTGGAAAATGCCTGACAATGGGCCTGCCAGCTGTCCGCGCTTTCACTAAGACCATGGTGTACATGCACAGCCAGCACCGGAATCTCACATTTATGCAATACGTGAAGAAGCACAGTGGAGTCGAGGCCACCAGAGAACCCCACCCAAAGACGCCCCTGTGCGGGATAGCACTGCAGCGAAGCTTGGATAAGCTCTGGTAGCCGTTTTTGGTAAGTTGAAATTGTCACTGACAGGAAAGCCTGGAAGTAAAATCCGCAACAGTATACCTACCCGGGCAGAAAGTGAGGACCCACCATAACCGTTAAACCACTAACCCACCTCAACAGAAGCAAATTCCTTTACTGACTTCACCTTCATTAAGCCGACGATATTCCGTCGTCGCCACCCCCACCATTCCACTGGAAAAGGAGTTGAAGGTCACGGCCCCTATCAGCAATTCTAATTGTTGTGCTCCTCTTATCCGGCTTCGATTGCCAGCACCTTACAACCCACAGCGCGATCATATTGAATCGTCACATTCTGCCCGTTAGTGTAATACTGTATCTCGCAACCACCATAATTGGTTTAGAAACTCCAGCTGCTGCTATCGGTACTATTGAGCTCGTCGGCCGACACAAGACTCTTAAAGTCTACGGCAATTATTTCGATCCAATTGAAACTCCAACCTCCAAACTCTGCATAAACGCGTAAATTATAATTACCCGCCTCTATTTTGGCGGTGAATTCGATAGTCAGCCATTTCTGCCAGCCAACGGCCGGTATTGGGGGTGACGGCTCGATCCAATACATTGCACACCGTTTAAATCAACAGATACTGTGGCACCTGAGGGACTGGAAACACGCATATGAACTTTGTAGTTTCCTGTGCTGGGTATTTGTAAATTTTTGTAGGCAAGCCACTCTCCCTGATCAATCCAGCCAACATTGAAGCCGTCGCCACGATCTTTAGTAATTTCTATATCTACGTGATCGTTTTTATAGGCACCCCCGCTGTTACCCGGTGTCCGATCACAAAATCAGGTATAATCTTCTGCTTGGAAAGTAATGATTTGAGTAGGAACGATTAACATATACAAACAGAAGATTACCAACCTCCAACATAATCATGCTTTTATTTTTTATGAGGATTTACACTACATATTAAATTAATTCATGCAGGAATTGTGTTTTGCTCACAGGCCTGTTAGGCAGATTTCTTTAGCGTACCCCCTCCACAGAGCTTAAGATATTCGTAAACAGTTCGAACTGACGTTGTTATGCCATATTAGATATTGATTTAAGGAACCTCTGAATAAGCGCCGCAAGACCCGTAGGGAAAAATTCCTTGAAGAAATGGACACTTTAGTTCCACAGTCGCGCCTTGCGGAAAAGATCAAGGCGCAGATAAGAGCGAAGGTCGAGCACCCCTTTCGCTACATCAAGCGGGTATTGGGTTATGACAAGGTCCGCTATCGAGGACTGGTAAAAAATACTGAGCGGCTGTGCTTGTTCGCAGGCTTCACTTACTTACTAATAGGGAAAAAATACTTGGCTGCCTAGGGGGGGCGCCCGTGATTCGCCTATTGAGGACTTCTGGTGAAAAATCAGGGAGCTAGTACGCGAAAATTAAGCGTTTGCGCGTAAAAAAGTGAGTTTTATAATTGATTCAGCTTAATTCTAGAAAAATGCTTCGTTAATCAGAGGTTCCTTAACTTTGTTATTCCTGCACCTCCCTTACCGGCTGGCAAGCTGGTCGGTGAACCGTAACGATCACCACCGGTAAAGCTCCTGCTCGATGCAGAAAAGTCGCCCACCAGTACTCCTCGTTTTCTCCCCTTGATCCGGGTTGATCAAACCTCCCCCCCTGGGAAAAGGCGCAATGTCTTGCCTCAGTCATATTCTCGTAAAGTTCCGTTTTTTTCGTGATACGGGTCTCATATCACCTCCAATGGCGGCACTTTCATTCGAATTCTCTTTACCCCGTGGCAATTCATCCCTTTCTGCATTGCGACTCCCCATAAGCGATGATATTTTGACAGCGGTGTCATTTTGGCAATCGCATCACCTAACTGCCGATGGCCAACAATAAAAATAACTTGCTCAAGGTAAACCCTATGCAAACGCCTAAATTCCTGACCTGGTCGCAAACTCCATTGATATTTGCTTTAGTCAGTTCGACCGCACTCGCAGTCCCCGGTGTACCCGCCATTAACAATATGGAAACCCGCTTTGCCATTATTGAAGTTGACGACACAGCTACCGCCTACGAGCAGCTGGTGACCATCAAAGACCAGGCTGAAATACCTGTGTCCTGGTCCAAATTTTCAGGCGACGATGCCGACACTGCACAGTATCTGCTCGATGGACAAGTTGTATTCGAGCAGCCAGTAAATGGCGCCGGCAACCAGAGCGGAACTGCCACATTACAGATCACTGAAGGAGGCCGATACGAACTGCAGGTCGCCCTATGTAACTTCTCCGGTTGCAGCAGTTCAGAAGTAACTGACATCGTCGTAGCTGATACTGACGGGAGCCACTTGGACCCAATCGTGCTCAATGATGGAGAGAATAACCAACCTTACACTAATACCAGCGGATCTGTTGTGGGTGCTTACTTTGTAGAGTGGGGTGTGTACGGTCGAAAGTTCCCGGTTGACAAAATCCCAGCCTATAACCTCACCCATATCTTGTACGGCTTTATTCCTATTTGCGGCGGCGACGGCATCAACGACAGCCTCAAGGACATTGAAGGCAGCTTCCAGGCACTACAGCGCTCTTGCTCTGGGCGGGAAGATTTCAAAGTTGCTATTCACGACCCATTTGCGGCACTGCAGAAATCACAAGCAGGGCACAGCTGGTCCGATCCCTACAAGGGTAACTTCGGCCAGTTGATGGCGTTGAAGCAGGCCTATCCAGATATCAAGGTACTACCGTCGATCGGTGGATGGACCCTATCCGATCCATTCTACTTCTTTGATGATCCTGAACTTCGTACCCGCTTTGTGGATTCAGTAGAGGAGTTTCTGCGTACCTGGAAATTCTTTGACGGTGTGGACATTGATTGGGAGTACCCTGGTGGCCAGGGCGCGAACCCTAATCTTGGCGATCCCAATACCGATGGTGAGACTTACCGCTTACTGATGAAAGAACTGCGCGCAATGCTGGACCAGCTCGAGCAGGAAACCGGCCGTGAGTACGAGCTCACTTCTGCTATTGGTGCTGGGGCTGACAAGATCGAAGATGTCGATTACTCGAATGTCGAACAGTACATGGATTATCTGTTTTTGATGGCCTATGACTTCTACGGAGCCTGGAGTAACGAGACTCTTGGGCATCAGACGGCGATTTATGCTCCGAGCTGGAATCCGACAGATGACTACAATGCTCATTCCGGTATCCAGACATTGATTGGCGCAGGTGTACCACCGTCAAAGCTGGTGTTGGGTACTGCAATGTATGGTCGCGGTTGGACCGGGGTTACCGGTTGGACGGGTGCTGATCACCTGACAGGAACAGCGACCGGAGCGACTCCAGGCACCTGGGAAGCCGGCATTGTGGACTACCGTGATATTGCCGGGAAGATTGCCAGCGGTGAGTGGCAGGAGCACTACGACAGTACTGCTCAGGGCGCCTATATCTTCAAGGCTGATACCGGTGACCTGATTACCTATGACAATGTCACCTCCGTCATGCAAAAAGGTACTTACGCACGAAGCAATGGTCTCGCAGGTTTGTTTGCTTGGGAAATTGATGCAGACAACGGTGACATACTCAATGCCATGCATGAGAGCTTAGGCCACGATGATGGCATGGCCAATCGAGCACCGTCAGCCAATGCGGGAGTTGATCAGTCTGTGGTGAGCGGTACTTCAGTGACTTTGAATGGTAGTGCTTCCAGTGATCCAGATGGTGATGTTTTGACCTACTCCTGGACTCAGATCGGTACCCCCACAGTACCCCTACAGGGTACGGATAGTGCGTCTCCAGAGTTTACCGCTCCGCAGGTTACTATGGAGACGCAGTTGGAATTTGAACTCACTGTGAGCGATGGTGAGTTATCGAATACCGATAATGTCTTAGTGACTCTGCTACCAGAGGGAGATAATGCGCCCCCCGTCGTTTCCGTCCCAGGCAGTGTCTCTGTTGCTGAAGGAGGGAGTGTCAGTGTTACTGCCAATGCTAGTGACCCCAATGGCGATACGCTTACTTACAACTGGAATGCACCGGGTCTTACTGTAGCCAATGGCGATAGTGCCAGTGCTACCTTCACTGCACCCCAGGTTCAAGCGAATACTGCTTTCACCGCGACAGTGACCGTCAGCGATGGCTTCACCAGTGTCTCTGCCGCAGTGCAGGTGAATGTGACCGATACAGGGGATAGCTGCAACCAGTCCGACCCCAACGCAGATAATTACCCTGCCTGGCAAATGGGGGGCACTTACCTGGGCGGTGACCAGGTAAGCCATCAGAATCTCGTTTGGCAGGCCAAGTACTGGACCCAGATGGAGCCGGGGATAACTGCAGCTGACTGGATACTGGTCAGTGAAGTCGAAATGCCATGGAATGCAACGACCAGTTACAACGGTGGGGACGAAGTAAATCACGGCGATGCCCGTTACCGTGCCAAGTGGTGGACCCAGGGTGACGAACCTGGTGCTTCCACAGTTTGGGAGGAAATTGGTCCTGCAACCTGCAATTGATCACTCTCACAGGGTGGTAACCCGATGTTCCTGGGGCGCTGACGCGCCCCTGACTCAGGGACTTACTGATACTCCTTGTAGCTGGAGAACATGAAAAAGCTTTCCTGAAAGCCTTGACGGCATTTAGGAGGTTAATGGGCTAGCAGGAAAAATTGTCAAGGATGGTTGTTTACTCTGGGGATCGGCTCCGCAAGGTTACTTTGACAAATTTAATTGTTGATTCAATTTCGTAAAGTGCATCTTCCATGGTTGAACCACTGAGGTTATAAAACTCCTCGACAGATTATGGAAGACAATGCGAGTGCTACAGCGGCCTAGAGGGTGATGCACCTCAGAGTTGAATGCGGGCTTTCAAAATCTCTAAAGGGAATCAAGCTTTTATTTGTAGTAGTTCAGATTTGGCCTGAACCAGTCCATTTTATTGAACCTACTTGACCCCCTCAAATATCTCGCTATTAACTTTTACACTGAACAGTTGCAGTTTTTGCCGCTTCTGGAATCAATTTCACATTGGCCACCGCAATTTCCATAGCGCCTTCACTTTCCAAGCGGAAAACACTGAAAATTTTTCCAAAGTCAGCGCCCGCATTAGCAAAACACTGCAGGTCCACAGAGATACGAGTCCAGTCTTTCAGAGGCATGGTTTTCAAGGCAGAATGTAAAGGTACCTTGGCAATACAGCCCTCACCACAAGTCATCCCGGCAAATACCGGCTTTTTCACCTCCCGGTCAACCCGGATATTTAGGCTAAGAGCAGATTTTTCCTCCAGGTAAATATTCAGGTTCTGCATATATTCTGCAGACAACTCTACGGCTCCAGGACGTAAACCTTTCCACTTGATCAGACGGGCATCCTCCTGAGAGGACATGTCAATTGAGGTAACAACGACATTTTCATCATCGTCACTAGCTGCGTAATTACCCGTGACTGGAACTGTCTTGGAATCCCTTTCAACGATATTCAATACCCAGGGAGCCCTGGGACGGGAAACCATTAACCAGGCATCTTCAAGGACTCCCCCAGCAAAATTTTCACTGACTTCAGGCAATTCATTACTCACCAGAGACTCCTCTTTAGCTGTTAAACCATAACCCAACGAGAAAAGTGGCTCATAGTGTTCCTGGTAAGGATTGAGAACGGCTTGGTTAATATACACAGGCCAGCTAAAAGGTAGTTTGCCAGTAAAGTCATAGCGCACCTCACCATTTTCTCCCCTGAACAATACATCTGCTACACCCGCGCCCTCTGAGCCCGGCAACCACGCCGCTACAAAGGCATCTGACGCATTTAGCTCCTTATTCACCCATAGTGGACGTCCAGACAAGAAAACACTGACTATCGACACTTCTTGCTCACGAAGTTTTTTCAGTAGTGCCAAATCTTTTTTACCGCCGCGCTGGTATTCAATATTGGTGATATCTCCGTGCCACTCTGCATAGGGATCCTCACCATAAACGACGATCGCTACTCCAGGTGGCTTGCCATTTGCAAAGGTATCAGCCCCGAAAGATCCATCCACACTCAGGATAGCTTCACCACCAGCCGTTTTTACTGCCAAAGCAATCCCTTCATAAATCGAGGTTGCACCGGGAAAATCAGCTCGGGTATTTCCAGTTCCCTGCCAGGAGATAGTCCAACCACCACTTTGCTTGGAAAGGTTGTCCGCCCCGTCTCCCACCACGAGCACATTCTGGTTGGCAGCCAACGGCAGTAGCTGTTCATTGTTTTTTAACAACACCAGAGATTTGCGCACCGCCTCCCGGGCAATCGCGCGATGCTCATTATTTCCTAAAATGCCACCTTTACCAGCCAACGGCATGTTACGCTCAAATAGGCCTGCGCGAAGCTTCACTCGCAAGATACGACGCACCGCATCTTCTAGACGCTCAGGCTGAATTTCACCGCTCTTGGCTTGAGTAAGCGTATTCTTGTAGAGCGCTTTCCAGTCTGCCGGAACCATAAACATATCCAGACCGGCATTAATTGCTGCGGCACAGCTCTCCAAGGTACAACCTGGCACAAAGCTGTGGCCATTCCAGTCGCCTACAACAAAGCCATCAAAGCCCAAACGCCCTTTCAGGACATCTGTCAGCAGATACTTGTGGCCATGCAACTTCTCACCATTCCAACTATTAAAAGAAGCCATCACAGTCTGCACACCCGCGGGGAGCGCCGTCAGGTAACCAGCGGCGTGCACCTCAGCCAGTTCACGCTCGGGTACCGCATTATCACCCCGGTCTATTCCTCGGGTAGTACCACCATCACCGACAAAGTGCTTGGCAGTGGCTACCAGGTTCTCACCGCGCAAAAAACCCACGCTGCTTTTTATTCCTTGTAGCCCATTAATCATAGCTTTCGCATAATCGGCAACTAGCACAGGATCTTCAGAGTAGCTTTCGTAAGTTCGTCCCCAGCGATCATCGCGAACAACTGCAACTGTTGGTGCAAAGGTCCAGTCAATTCCAGTAACAGCGACTTCGCGAGCTGTCGCACGACCGATACGCTCGATCAAATCTGGATCCCGGGCAGCACCTAAGCCAATATTGTGAGGAAACAGGGTAGCGCCAATTACATTATTGTGACCGTGAACCGCATCGGAACCCCAAATCAGAGGAATAGCGACTCCGCCATCGGAGGTGTCCATAGACGCCTCAAAGAAAGCATCCGAGAGTGCCAGCCAATCCTGGGGAGTAGCAAACTTGTCATTGTTCGGGAAGGCACCGCCACCATTGAGTACCGAGCCCAAGTGATACTTCTTCACATCTTCTGGGGTTACATGACGAATTTCCGCCTGAATTAACTGGCCTACCTTTTCCTCCAGAGACATGCGAGACATTATTTCATTAATACGCGCTTCCAGTTTTTCATCACGTATGAACGCTGGTGCAAGTACAGGCCAGTTCTCGAGATTGCCACCGCCATCACTTACCAGGGATTCACCTTTTCTTGCCTGGCTCTCATTATTCTGCTGTTGGCAACCAGCAAATACTGACGCACAGAGCACAATACCCAGTGAAAAATTTTTACTAAATTTCACAGATAACTCCCAAGTTTTTCCTATCTTGTTAACCAGCTACTATTTTCCAGCTACCCACTGGTATTGCGGGCTTCAAGCTCAATTTTAGAAAATTGGAAACAGGCTAACTTTATTACTTTTATAAATTTATCGGCTCTGGATAATTACAGAATGTCCAAAATACAAACAGGTAAATATCTGACAACTTTTAACAACCCACTCTAACCAGAAACCGCCTGAAAAGGATGAATTCAACCAAAGTGCAATACTTGACCTGAAGCGCCAATAGAAATCCGATGGACTGGTTCAAAATACGGACAAAGTGGAAATATAGACATACCCTATTCCACTGCCGCGCCGCGTAAAGTTGGAGAAAAAGCACCGTAGTAAACGATGTAGCAATAGCACAACATCGGCACTAAAAATGAAAGTTGAATACCAGCATTATCAGCCAGGACACCCTGCATAAGCGGAATCATCGCTCCTCCGACAATGGCCATACACAACACACCACTGCCCTGGCTGGTATGCCTACCTAAACCACGAAGAGCGAGGCTGAAAATGGTTGGAAACATAATGGAGTTACACAGACCTACAGCAACAATCGCCCAAACTGCCACCAGCCCGGAGAAAAGCATTGCCGCTACAATCAGAACAACCGACCCTAACCCACAGACTGCAAGCATTTTGTTCGCGGGTATATATCGCAATAACAAAGCGCCGGCAAAACGACCTAACATGGCACCTCCCCAGTAATAGGAGACAAAGTGTGCAGCCTCTAAGGGGCGCATTTCCGCAACTGAGGGCTCGCCAAAAAAACTGACCAGAAAACTGCCTATAGCCACCTCAGCTCCAACATAGGCAAAAATCGCCACCGCACCCAACGTCAATCTCGGAAAGCGCCATATAGAGAAAACATCACTTTTATTAGCCTCAGCCCCGGGAGCTAATTGATGCCCTGGAATAACGGGCAGGCGTATCCAGGAAAAGAAAGCCACAAGCAGCAACAAGATAACTGCCAGCCAAAAATATGGCTTCTCTACCAGGGCTGCCTCCCGCGCACGGAAGTCAGTCAGAGTAACCGCTGTATCCGGATCAGAAGTGATGGAAAAAGCGGTAAAAAAAACAGCTCCGCCAACTATAGGTGCCAACGTGGTACCCAAAGAGTTGAATGCCTGGGTAAGGTTTAATCGACTGGGTGCCGTGCTACTGTGTCCGAGGGCAATAACATAGGGATTTGCCGACACCTGAAGTACTGTAATGCCTGAAGCCAGCACAAATAATCCCAGCAGGAAAACTTCATAGATCTGGAGGCGCGCAGCAGGAATAAATATCAGGCAACCCGCGCAAGCTACTAACAAGCCCAGTACTAATCCTAACTGGTAACCTACCCGCCGTAATAGCAGGCCTGCTGGAACGGATACCAGGAAATAGGCAGCAAAAAAATAAAATTGAACCAGTACTGCGCGGGTATAACTCAGCTCAAAAACATTTTTGAAGTGGGGCACCAGTACATCATTCAGGCCAGTGATAAAGCCCCAAAGTAAAAACAGTGAAGTCAAGGCGGCCAAATTGAAAGGGCCTGGAGCCACGGCAGATTGTTCCGAAGCACCAATACCATTTACAGCCATATCGTTCGAGGGAAGCCTCGACCCGGGCAACATCTGGCTCATTAGAAACCAATCCCCAAATCTCTTCTTTATATACCGGCAATGAAACTGTTTATCCTAAACCCTTTTTAGTCGCTTAAGGATAAACAAGGAAAATTAATGCAGCAGAATGGCCTATTCCAGTCATCGACTTTCTTCTTTTGTCCTTGATTCCAATCTAAAATGTCGCATCACCATTAAAAATGGTTAACGGGCTTAGGGTATTAACCAGTAAAAATATCATTCAACACGTATATTTGCCTTATGGACCCAGATTGCCGAAAGTTACTTGACTAATCACCCCAAAAAGCGACAAGTAGGACCAATTAAAAGGTAAGCCGGAAAGCTGGCGCTCACCAGCTATGGCGGGGCCCGCCAAGCCAAGGTAGTATCTATTGGATAATAATAAGCGCAATTATCAGCGCCTATCCCGTCATTTTCACAATACTAAATAAACGGGACATCATGCAGTACTCCCCCCGTCAAACTATAGAACTTAACGCTGATGTTCAGTCGACTCGCTGGTTTTGGAAGTTACAGTTGGTCAGCTGGGCCGGCATCCTGCTGGTTACATTTCTCTCACTCACACTATGGCACTCCCCTTCTGAATGGCCGAAATTTGAACCAGCAAACACCGTGTTCCAATGCGCAGTTGCTTTTGTATTGTCGCTATTCCTCAGGCCCATTTTTGATATAGCTTGGGACTCGGAGCTCGCGGTACGAACCGTCATCTACCTGCTCGCTGTAGCGGTAATTTCAGGCATATGGACACTGGTACGAATGGAGGCTTATATCCGCCTGAGCGGTGAGCATTCTATCTGGTCCGAATTCGGGGGTTGGTATTACGCCTCACTCTTTGTGTTTTTATTCTGGAGCGCCCTGTACTGTGGAGTGAAATACTATATGCTCCTGCAGGATGAGCACAGGAAAATGCTTGATGTAGCTGCAGTCAACGAACGCGAGCAGCTGCGTAGACTCCGGGCGGAAGCTATTGCCAACGAAGCCCAACTGACGATGCTACGTTATCAATTGAACCCTCACTTCCTTTTTAACACCCTGAACTCCATTAATGCCTTAATTCGCTTTCAGCAAGCCGACGAAGCCCGGGAGATGGTAATCCGGCTAAGCGACTTCCTGCGCCTATCCCTAAAAGAGGGGCCAATGCAAAAAGTAGAATTAGAAAGGGAAATTGAAGCCGTTCTACTCTACCTGGAAATTGAGAAGACCCGGTTTGTCGATCGGCTCAGTGTAGATATCGCTATTGATGAAGAAGTCCGCAAAGCCCGGGTTCCCAGTATGCTACTGCAGCCTTTGGTCGAAAACTCAGTTAAATACGCTATTGCCCCCAATGAAAAAGGTGGAACTATAGCAATTCGCGCCCACCGGTCGGGTAACCGCCTAGTACTGAAAGTCAATGATTCAGGCTGCTCGAATGATTCTCCAGAGCAGCAGAACGGCCACACAACCTCTACCGGCGTTGGATTAAAGAACGTGCGCGAGAGACTCTCCAGCCTCTATCCACAAGACTTCCAAATAAAGCAGTTCCAAAAGACCGGTTGCGGGATGATGGTGCATATTGATATCCCGCTGGAAATTTCCACCTCCCCCATAAACCAGACACAGGGAGAAGCCCTATGAATAATTACACCGTCGTGCTAGTGGATGATGAACCCCTGGCCCTCCGGCTGTTAAAAAGCATGCTTGAGGAGTTTTCCGATATAAAAATTGTTGCCTGCTGCCGAAATGGCAGAGAAGCGCTGCAAGCAGTATACGATCACACTCCCGACTTGCTGGTGCTGGATGTGCAAATGCCGGGAATGAATGGCTTCGATGTAGTTTATAACCTGCAGGGAGACATTATGCCCCAGATTATATTCGCCACTGCTTTTGATCAATACGCTCTCAAAGCCTTCGAAGTCCACGCAGTAGATTATATACTCAAGCCGCTAGATGGTAAGCGTCTCCGCACAGCCCTGGAACGGGCTCGGCAACGTCTACAACTGGTGAATACCTCTACTAAACATAGCCATCAGACAGAGAAAAACCGGCTGATGCGCTCCATTGACGATACTGTAAACCAGGGTAACGCCCACAGAGGGGCTACTCTGCCTCAAAACGCTTCCAACCGGTTGGCCATCAAAGACCGCGGTAGTATCACTATGGTGAGCCAGCAGGATATTGAGTGGATTGATGCCGCCGGGGATTATATGTGCGTACATGTAAAAGGAGAGACACATGTTATGCGTAGCACTATTAAAGACTTACAGAAAAAATTGTGTCCTAAGAACTTCAAACGTATTCACCGCTCCACGCTGGTAAACCTTAACTTTATTGAGCACATTAAGGTTCTTACCAAAGGAGAATATTTTCTCACCTTGACCAGTGGCGCGAAAGTAAAGGTTAGCAGAAACTATCGCTTGCCAATCAAAGAGTTCCTGGAGTCCAATCGGCACAAAAATTTAGCCGCCCCCCAAGCTTCCTAGTATTCTTTTGACAAAAGATAATTCGAGTCCGAGAAATATCGACAGGGATTAGCTGGTATTTCTATCTGTTAATAAAATCGAAATATCTTTACGACAAATAATTTCTTTTTCACATATAGTCAAGTTTCCAGCACTTCCGATTACACGCACCTATAAAACGAATCATTCGAAAAACTTACATTCCAGGTATCAATGTTAACTGCCATATAAGGATCATCAAATTAATATGGGTTTCCCTTACTACAGTATGCTAGCACTCTCTAGTACTTGGTAAGCAGCATAGGGGCCGGCAATATTCTAAAAATAGCCCCTCTCTTACTTGAGAGGGGCTATTTTTATTAGAGTGATTGCAAGAACATAATTAACGCATTCTTCTCATCCGCCGACATTCGCTCATAAGCTTGTCTCGAATTATTCCCCTCTCCCCCGTGCCACAAAATTGCCTCGTCAAGGGTGCGGGCACGACCATCATGGAGATAACTCTCATCTCCACTAACATCGACTCCCAGCCCAATCCCCCAAAGTGGAGGGGTTCGCCACTCAGAACCTGAAGCTACCCCCTCCGGAAGATTATCTGCTAACTCTGGACCCATATCATGGAGCAATAAATCCGTATAAGGGTGAATTATTTGGTTACGAAGTTCCGCCTTTGGATGATAAGCGCTGGTAACCACGGTAGGCGTATGGCAACTGCTACAGCCAGCATTAGTAAACAACTCTTCACCCTTCAGCACAGTATTGTTGTTCAGGTTTCGGCGTGCACTAACGCCCAATAGTGATACATAGTCGACTAAGTCACTAAGATTCTGTTCATTTAATTCACTACCAGCAGCGCCACAGCCTGATTGGGCGCTACCGCAATCAGGTAGCGGAAATATCGAAGTCATTACTCCCATATCGGTATTGAGAGCTGCGGCAACTTGCGAAGCAACACTGGCTTGAGCCGCTTTCCAGCCAAAACGACCAATTCGCTGCTCCCCACTCTGCGGGTCACTGACAACCTGCAAACGACCACTAATACCATCGCCATTACTATCGTCTGGATCCGCTTGGGCCACGATAGCGCTTTCAGGAATTGCTTCCAATAGACCCATGCCTACTAATTGTGGAGCAATACGGACGGAATAATACGCAGGGCTATTTCCACTAAACTTGTAGACGGGGCGGCGTAAGCCGTTATTTTCCACCCACGCGCTGAGAGTAACTGTGGCCTCCGGGCTACCATTGATATTTTTAGGCTGTAATACATGACCTAAAAGTGGATCCGCTTCTCCGCTAACAGAACCCACTTTGACTACATACTGGGATAGATCAGAGCCGGTAGTTGCAGATGGGGCCCGGCCATTTTTTTCATGACAGCTAACGCAGGATCGGTTTATATATTGAGGGCCTAATTTATTGGCAACCTCAATGAGCCCAGGATTTTCACTACTCTCATTGTGGGATCCATCACCAAAATCGCTATGATGAATTCGACGACCCCGCACAAAGATTTGGCCGTTTTGCGGAGCAAGATTCGAAGCCATTTGCATAAAATGGTTATCTGCTTCACCTGAATATTGATAGGGGAGAGTAGTGCCCCCTCCCAACCACCCCTTAGTAGGGATAGGGTAGGAATCCTCATGTTCTGTGGCGGGGTCACCAAAGGTGCCCTTTGCTTCCCAAGGCACCAACCCTCCTTGTCCCACAATATAAAGCACGGTAGATCCATAATAATTGGCCCGGCCATTGGGTGGATTAAGTAAAAACTGACTCACCTCCATTTCCATACGATCGCCAGCTTGAAGGGGGCGACCTTCTTTACTGTTAAAATGGATCGTTGTGCTATATCGGGTTACATCCTCAGGATCGCGGTCTAAAAAGACATTGTGGTAGTACTCAGCAACGGTATTGATTCCCCGATAAAAAGCGCGGAACTCGGGTTGGCCCAACTCCCACTCTGTGATCACGTTGATGGTAATATCATTACCACCCTTTGCAACCCGGTCGATAATCTCAACTTGCGCTGTGCGGTGCTCCCAATAAAAAGTAAGGTAATGGTCATAGGCCTGGAATTGATCTTCCCTGGCATGTCTATCCCGGGCTCTATCAGCAAAACGAGTAATGATCGCATCTCCCGTTTCGATAACCGTATCAGGTTCAAGGGGGGTATCACCGTTAAACAGGGGAACAATGTCACTGCGATCAAACAACTCTGCAAGCCACCAAGTTCCACCTACACCATGACCATTTTGATCACCCTGTTGGGAATCACCAGAAAAGAAATATAAAGGACGGCCATTGTAAGCAGCCTGTTGACGACCATCATCACGTACAATAACGTCTAGGCCAGAAATACCTGAAGCTGCCGCATCATTTACTAACAATGGAGGCCAGCTATCAGAGCACTCAATACTACAATTACTATTTGGTGACCCTAAATCGCCATCAAAAAAATAGAGCGCATAGCCGGGAAATTCACTGCCTCTACCCCCAACCAAGAAGCCATTCATTATGCTGGCTTCAGCTACATCAACCGCCAGCGGACAGCCGTGGATATCTACAGATGTTTCCTGTGGCGTATTAGGGCAGAGATCGACACTATCAACTACGCCATCACCGTCACCGTCACCGTCACCGTCACCGTCACCGTCACCGTCACCGTCACCGTCACCGTCACCGTCACCGTTGTGAGTATAAGTTGCCCACTCAGTAACTTTGGCACAATTACAATCTACATCCCAGTAGGTGAAACGATAGCGGACAACATCACCATTTGAGAGGCCGGTAATATCAAATTTATTTATGCCTCCCGCCTGAGTCATACGGTGATTTAATTGACCAGCGCCATTGAGTGTATAGTGCACATCGGCCCAGCCCTGGCCATTTACAAAAAACCGCGCACTGTTGACATCTTGGGCTTGTATACCTGTATCACTATTTTGCCCATCAGTTTCATCGCCATCGCCATGAACATAATCTCGTAAATCACTATCGATAGCACAGTTACACTCTTGATCAAAGTAGGTGAAGCTGTACCTCACCGTGGCACCCAGATGTAAATCATCCAGAAAGAGTGTTTGGCGGTTACCGGATTGTTGCATCCGTACATTTTGTTGCACACCACCGTTTACTTGGTAATGCACATCGGCCCAGCTACCGACATTAACAAAAAATTCAGCTGAGCCCTCATCTGTAAATTGAATACCGCCAATTCCATTTTGTATCGCCTGCAAACCCACGGCATGGTTAGCAGCGAGAAAAAACACAGCACAAAAAATGACACCCACCTTAACCGGCTTGCGCAATTGGTTTAAGTACTTGAAAAACAGTTTGGTTGAAAGGTATTGCACTCTAGCCTTCCGAGCATCATAGATATTCATAATTATCTTTCCTTCCCGGTTAATTACTCTTGACTTACTCTTATATTGGAACTTCAACCTACGAAATATCAAAAAAAAAGAAATTTTTCACAAAGCTCTCACGAAAGAAAGCGGCCACACGGAACCAAAAAATTTATCCAGAAGCTTCACTCAAAAATTTAATCCAGCTTAGTGTCAAGGGAGGCACAAGAGTTCAATAAAAAATCAATGTCACATAAAGATAAATCCCGCCAATCAATGCACCCGAATGGACATCATTAAACCTACCTTATCAAGGAGCTTAAGCTCGCTTATCTAAATCAACCTTAAGCCTAATATTTTTCTTAGGAACAGAAAAAAGCCGACATAAAATGTCGGCAAAACGAGCTCAGATGAGAGTATAAAAACAACTTAAGCGCACTTATTTGGCTGGTGTCCGATCACACCGTAGTAAAGGATATACAGATAACAAAAAACCGGTAGGACAAACGCAAGCTGCACACCCACTTGATCGGCAAGTACTCCTTGCAACAATGGCACAACAGCCCCGCCAACTATCGCCTGACATAAAATACCAGACCCTTGACTGGTAGCCGTGCCCAGTTTCGCCAGGGCCAGGCTAAATATTGTCGGGAACATAATGGAGTTACACAAACCAACCGCCAACACAGCATACATTGCGAGATGCCCACTGCCGGTAATCGTGATCATTAGAAGTAAACAAGAACCAATAGAACAGATAGCCAGCACTTTTCCGGCAGATATATAGTGCATTACCAGCGCACCAGTAAAACGTCCCACCATTGCACCGCCCCAATAAAGGGAAATATAAAATGCGGCTTCGGACTCTTCCAACCCGGCAATAGAGTCCTCCGCTATAAAATTCACCAGAAAGCTACCAATGGATACCTCTGCACCCACGTAAAGAAATATGGCTACAGCACCAAGTACCAAGTGGCGATGGCTCCAAGCCGACCCGGTAATCTCTTCAGGTTCGGGCAGCCTGTTGGCACTGACGATATTAGGTAGTTTCAGGTATCCAAATACAATTGCCAACAATGCCAGGGCCACGGCCAATATCAAATAGGGGATTTCTACGGAAGTGGCGCCGACGGCACCAGCAGCAACACCTGCAGCGGGAAGAATTAACAGCGCCCCAAATTGTGGAGCCACAGTTGTTCCCAAAGAATTAAATGCCTGGGTCATTGTTAAACGACTGGCAGCAGTACTCTCTTTACCTAGCACAGCGACATAAGGGTTTGCCGACACCTGCAAAATGGTAATACCAGAGGCCAAAATAAAAAGCGCCCCCAGAAATAGCGCATAGGTTTCCATACGCCCAGCGGGAATAAATATTAGACATCCAATTACCGAAACAGCTAACCCAGTTACTATCCCTTTTTGGTAACCGATACGAGAAAGTAAAAAACCAGCAGGTAAGGAAACCAGGAAATAGGCCCCAAAGAAACAGAACTGCACCAACATTGCCTGGGTATAACTCAGACTAAATATTTCTTTGAGGTAGGGAATCAGAATATCATTCAAACAGGTAATAAACCCCCACAAAAAAAACAGGGAGGTTAAAGCCACCAACGCAAAACTATTTCCAGGTTTTTCACCAGCTTGCAACTGCTTGGTATCCGTTGCTGTATTACTCTGCAAAATTGCCATAATTATTGTTCCACAGACCTCAGCAATATCGCCCACCCATAGCTGGAGATCATTGCCAATCAAACCACTCATTATTCTTCCAGCTTTCTAACATGGAGCTACATCAACTCCGCAGGTCTTTTCGATAAGAGGGGTTAAAACAGGGGCAATGTGGACACGCAGGTAACTATTCCGCTAGCCATACCCAGCTGCTTAAGAAAAGCGCTCAAAAGCAATTGAAACCAGCAAGTTAAGGAGCAGATCGTTTGGAGGAAGTCAAAACCAGCGGCTTAATGTCTTGGGAAACAGTCAAAAGACAACGCCCAGTTGCAAGCTGAGAAGCTAGCTAAGGGTCATTAACAGAGGAAAAAAAAAGAAGGGGAAGGTCTGTAGCCGGCCCTCGATTCTCCAGTAAGACGCCGGCCACAAAACTCTTTTCTTAAGGGGTTAGGAAACGATATTACCGTAGCTCATCAGGCGCTGATAACGTTTCTCCAACAATTCATCAATTGGAATACTGCTCAGCTGATCCAGCTGTTCACCGAGACGCTCTCTCAGACTCAAAGCCATGGCATCGGGGTCGCGGTGTGCACCACCGAGGGGCTCGGGAATTGTTTCATCTACGATACCCAGCTCTTCCAGCACACTGGAGGTCACCCCCATAGCCTCAGCAGCTAACGGGGCTTTTTCCACCGTTTTCCAGATAATATTGGCGCAGCCCTCCGGGGAGATCACAAAGTAAGTGGAGTATTGCAGCATATTGAGCTGGTCTCCCACGCCAATAGCCAATGCACCACCTGAAGAGCCTTCACCAATCACGGTACAAATAATCGGCGTGCGCAAACGGGACATCACAGCTAAATTCTGGGCGATGGCTTCACTAATACCGCGCTCTTCACTATCAATACCGGGGTAAGCTCCCGGGGTATCAATCAGGGTGAGCACCGGCATTTTGAAGCGCTCGGCCATTTCCATGATACGCAGAGCCTTGCGGTAACCCTCTGGTTTCGGCATACCAAAATTGCGCGCAACTTTTTCATTGACGGAGCGGCCTTTCTCTTCCCCAATCACCGCCACCGGTTTGCCGTTTAGGCGGGCGATACCGGCAATAATTGCCTTATCGTCGCCAAAGTGGCGATCGCCATGCAGCTCATCCCAGTCGGTAAATAAGCGCTCTATATAGTCCTTGGAATAGGGACGCTGTGGGTGACGCGCTACCTGCACAACCTGCCAGGGGGTGAGCTCAGAGTAGATAGACTCAGTCAGGTTTCTGCTTTTTTCCCTCAGCCGGGTAACCTCTTCGGCAATATTCAGTTCGTTGTCGTCACCGACCAGCTGCAACTCTTTAATTTTGCTTTCCAGCTCTGCAATTGGCTGCTCAAACTCGAGAAAGTTGAAATTCATGAAATCTGCGCCTTTAACTCTTTCCAACGCCACCGGGCATTCACAGCGGCATAGCTTAACTGTACAGAACCGACCAGTCGAGTCCGGTGGACTTTAACGCCTTTCAGCGTATTGAAGCGCCACCTGCTCTCTTCCCAACAACTCTCGCAGGGACTGAACCATCTGGTCATTCGGCTCAACATTCCACTCGGGTGGAAGGCGGTAGAGACCTCGCGCATCGTGACGCACGACTTCCAGGCTGACCCTGCATTTACCACCGGTATAAGGCTGCAAGCAGGAGGCCAATCGTTTTGCCAAACCCGGCGTCGCAGTGCCACTGACAACCTGTAAACGCAAACCACTCACGCTGCTCTGGCGCAATTCATCCAGAGTTGACACTCCATTGACCGTCATTTTCAGACCGCCACTGTAATCATCATTCGCCACAGGCCCGTCCAGCACCAGCAGCGCATCCTTGGCTAACTTTTCCCGATGCTCACCAAAAGCCTCGCTGAACATAGCCGCCTCAATACGGCCACTGCGGTCGTCCAGGGTGACAATTGCCATGGAGTCGCCACGCTTGGTCTTCATCACTCGCAAAGCGACAACCAACCCCGCCACTTTTTGCGATTCGCGCCCCGGCTTCAGGTCGGCAATGCGCGCCTTAACCAAGTGCTGCAGCTCATCAGCGTACTCATCAATAGGGTGGCCCGTCAGGTAAAGTCCCAGAGTATTTTTTTCACCCTCCAGGCGCTCACGAATACTCCAGCAACGGGTGCGACGAAAATCTTCGTAAACATCACCATCGGATGCCTGGGGTACCACTTCACCAAAAAGGTCCATCATGCCTGCATTGGCATTGGCCTTTTGCTGTTCAGCAGCCTTCACTGCCTCGTCCAGGGCGTTAAACAGCACCGCACGAGAATAATCCAGACCATCATTGCCGCCGGTATCCGGCCCAATACTGTCTAGAGCACCAGAGCGAACCAACGCCTCCAGAGCACGCTTGTTTACCTTGCGAGGATCAACCCGCGAGCAGAAGTCGAACAGATCACTAAAGGGCCCGCCCTCCTCCCGCGCCGCGATAATATTCTCGATAGGCCCCTCTCCAAGCCCTTTAATGGCACCAAGACCGTAGATAATTCGGTTGTCGATATCCACCGAGAACTGGAAGCTACCCAGGTTCACATCGGGCGGCACCAACACCAGCTCCATGGCCCGGCACTCTTCGATAAAGGTCACCACCTTATCGGTCTTATCCATATCCGAAGACATGGTCGCAGCCATAAACTGGGCTGGGTAGTGCGCTTTCAGCCAGGCAGTCTGATAAGACACCAAGGCGTAAGCTGCCGAGTGAGACTTGTTAAAACCGTAACCCGCGAACTTCTCTACCAGGTCGAAGATCTTAATCGCAAGTTCGGGGTCAATTCCTTGCTCTTTTGCCCCATTTTCAAAAGTGGCCCTCTGTTTGGCCATTTCCTCCGGTTTCTTTTTACCCATTGCCCGGCGCAGCAGGTCAGCGCCACCAAGGGTATACCCCGCCAACTCCTGGGCGATCTGCATGACCTGTTCCTGGTAAACGATTACCCCGTATGTGGGCTCCAGGATCGGCTTTAACTTTTCATGCTGGTATTTGGCATCCGGGTAGGCCACCTGGGCGCGACCGTGCTTCCGGTTAATAAAGTCATCAACCATCCCCGATTGCAGCGGACCCGGGCGGAACAGGGCCACCAGGGCGATCATATCTTCCAGGTTGTCCGGCTGTAGGCGCTTGATCAGATCCTTCATACCCCGGGATTCCAACTGGAACACCGCTGTAGTTTCTGCCCGCTTGAGCATCTTGAAGGTTTCATCATCGTCCAGCGGCAGCGCGGCGATATCCAGAGGTTCCAACCCCTCGCGCGCGCGCGTCTCATCCACCATGCGCTTGGCCCAGTCGATAATGGTCAGTGTCCGCAGGCCGAGGAAGTCGAACTTCACCAGGCCGGCATCTTCCACATCGTTTTTATCGAACTGGGTTACCAGGCCAGCGCCGGTCTCATCACAATAAAGCGGAGCAAAATCAGTGAGCTTGGTGGGGGCGATAACCACACCACCGGCGTGCTTGCCCACATTGCGCGAAACCCCTTCCAGCTGCAGGGCCATCTCCCAGATTTCCTGGCCCTCATCGTCACTTTCCAGGAACTCCCTGAGTACATCCTCCTGATCGTAAGCCTTCTGCAATGTCATACCCACATCGGGGGGGATCATCTTAGACAGCTTGTCGGCTAGGCCGTAGGACTTGCCCTGCACCCTCGCCACATCACGCACCACTGCCTTTGCAGCCATGGTGCCGAAAGTAATAATCTGGCTCACCGCCTGGCGGCCGTAGTTATCCGCTACATAACCAATAACCCGGTCGCGCTTCTCCATACAGAAGTCGATATCGAAGTCGGGCATCGAAACCCGTTCCGGGTTGAGGAATCGCTCAAACAGCAGATCGTATTGCAGCGGGTCAAGATCGGTAATATCCAGAGAGTAGGCCACCAGGGAGCCTGCACCGGAACCACGCCCCGGCCCCACCGGGATATCGTGGTCCTTGGCCCACTGGATAAAGTCCATCACGATCAGGAAATAGCCGGGGAATCCCATCTGGATGATGATATCCAGTTCAAAACGCAGGCGATCCTCATACACTTGGCGCCGCTGGGCGTAATCGGCAGCGGTCTTATCCAGGATCTTCTCCAGTCGCCGCTCCATTCCCTCATAGGACACCTTCTCAAAGAACTGGTCTTCAGTCATGCCCTCGGGAATCGGGTACTCAGGCAGGAAGTACTTACCCAGCTGAATCGGTGCGGAACAGCGTTTAGCGATCTCTACAGTATTTTGCAAAGCTTCGGGAATATCGCTGAACAGCTCCCACATTTCTTCCGATGTGCGGAAATACTGCTCGGCGGAATAACGGCGCTCACGGCGTGGATCATCAAGAGCACGGCCTTCATGGATGCATACACGCACTTCATGGGCCTCAAACTCGCTCTCTTCCATAAAGCGCACGTCGTTAGTGGCAACCACAGGTAAATTCAGGGCCCGGGCCAATTCCACTGCAGCGTGCAGGTAATCTTCATCCCCGGCGCGACCAGTGCGCTGCAGCTCCAGGTAATAGCGACCAGGGAATAGTTCCGCCCATTCACTGGCCAGTTCCTCAGCCTGAGCACGGCGTCCGGCAACCAGGGCGCGGCCCACATCGCCGTACTTGGCCCCGGACAACATGAGCACCCCTTCGCTGTACTCTTTCACCCATTCACGTTTGATATAGGCATTGCCGTGGTACTGCCCTTCCATCCAGGCGCGGGAAATCAGTTCAGTGATATTGCGATAGCCATCGCCGTTCATGGCATAGAGGGTGATCAGCGTAGGCTTACCCTCGCCGCCCTCACTGAGCCAGAAATCTGCAGCAGTTATAGGTTTAATGCCGGTCCCGAGGCAGGCCCGGTAGAATTTTATCTGGCCATACAGATTGCACTGATCGGTAAGAGCCAGGGCAGGCATTTCGAGCTCCTGCGCTCGTGCAACTGCCGGCTTAATACGTACCAGGCCATCAATCAGAGAGAATTCAGAGTGGATTCTTAAATGGACAAAAGGTTGGGTCATATTCGCGTTTGATTCCAGGCCCTGCGGAGCTAGGCCCCCGCAAAGCGCATTCAATGATTTACCAGAGTCGGCCCATTTGCCGCGCTCGCTCGGTGCAGAGCTTCAGAACTGCACGGCGCTCATCGTTGCTCATGGAGCCCCAACGACTGATCTCCATACCACTGCGAAAGCAACCCTCGCAAACATCTTGGTCGTTGAGTGCACATACGGAAATACAGGGGGACTTAACCGGGTGCTCTTCAGGCACCGCAGTTTTTACAGATTGTTCAGACATCCTCAGCCTCGAGCAGAGCCAACTCGCTGGCAAAATATTTACCGTTGGCCGCATAGTGATCGCTGCTGGCTTTCAGCAGCGCATAGGCAGCGGGATCGAGAGTTTTTATCACCTTACCGGGAGTACCCACAACCATCGAATAGTCGGGAATCACCGTGCCCTCAGTCACCAGCGCATTGGCGCCGATAATACAGCACTTACCGATTTTGGCCCGGTTTAAGATCACGGCGTTGATACCTATCAAGCTGTAATCACCAATATCACAGCCGTGCAGCATCACTTTATGGCCTACAGTGACACCGGTACCGATTGTCAGCGGCGTACCCGGATCGGCGTGCAGCACAGAGCCATCCTGCACATTACTATTTTCACCGATGGTGATCTGCGCACAGTCACCACGCACCACCGCATTAAACCACACAGAGCTGTTCGCTAGCATACGCACATCGCCAATCACATGGGCACCGGGCGCGATATAGTGGCCCTCACCTTCCAGTTGCGGCTGTTTATCCCCCAATCTGTACAGCATTTGGCCTCCGGCTCAATATGATTATGAACCGTTTATTATCCCGCGCCAAAGGGCCTATGGCTAGCAGGTGGCACTTGTGCTTTTCACTTTCCGAGCACTAAAGCAACTCACCCTGACTTACAAAGTTGGCTCCTTCCAGCTTCAAAAGCCGAGCCTTCAGTGGCAGGCCTCCGGCATAACCGGTAAGGCTGCCATTCGCACCAATTACCCGGTGACAGGGAATTATCACCGCTACCGGGTTGGCACCATTGGCCCGCGCTACCGCGCGAATAGCACGAGGCTGCCCTAAGAGCTGTGCCTGCTGGCTATAACTGCGGGTCTCACCAAAGGGAATCTGCAACAGGGCGTCCCATACTCGCCGTTGGAATTCGGTCCCCCGCGGGGCCAGGGGCAGATCGAAATTTTTCCGCTTCCCGGCAATATATTCTCGCAACTGCTGAGCAGCTTTTTCGATAAGATCAGAGGTTTCTCTTTTCCAACCCGGCCCAGCGCGAAGCGGGCGCTCACTATCGTAAAACTGCAACGAAACAATACCCCTGGCTTCACCCTCATTTACCTGACCAGAGGCCGCTATGGCAACTTCACCCAGTTCTGTGGTGTAACTCTCATAAAAAATCATTTCTGCTCTCCAGATTTCAGGGACTGCCACAGCAGGATTGCCCCGTAAGCCCGCCAGGGCCTCCACTTTTCAGCCCTCGCCAGGGCTTCTTTTGGTTTTGCCTTTAGACCTTTACTGCCCAGTGCTTGCAAAATTCCCAGGTCTGAAGATGGGAAGGCATCCGGCATGGATAGCCCGCGCATGGCAATGTATTGTGCTGTCCAATCGCCGATACCCGGCAATGCAGTGACCTGCGTACACCAATCCTCCAAGGACTGCTCGCCAAAATTAACCCGGCCATCAAGTGTTGCGTCAACAAACTCTCGCAAAGTATTGGCCCGGGTACGTGTCAGCCCCAAGCCGGTAAAATCCGCCTCAGCAAGTTGTTTTGCAGTGGGAAACAGGAACCTCTCAACTCCAGAGTCATCCACAAAGGACTCCCCATAGCGAGCCACCAGGCGCCCCGCAATCGTGGTAGCCGCTGCCACACTGATTTGCTGCCCAAGTATTGCCCGCAAAGCGTATTCAAATGGGTCCCAGGCTCCGGGTAAGCGCAGGCCCGGTCGCTGTGCCAGCTGTCTCTTCAGCAAGGGGTCTTCATTTAACACTGCCTGGATCTCCGCTGTATCAGCATCCAGGTCAAACAATCGACGAAGACGCTGATTAAGCAGGTACAAGCCGGTACCACCCTCCTGCCCGGATACCTCCACTACCAAGCGGTTTCTCTCTGGATCGTGGGTCACCCGCATCACTCCACGCCCCCCCTCCAACGCAAAACTGCGTAAATACTCGCAGTCCCTTACCTGCTCTACCCCCGTCAGGGCTCTGGTACGGAGGAATGCCAGCAATTGCTGCCAATCCAATGGTGGGCGGTAATCGAGATAGAGCCGTACTTTTGTAGAAACACCATATTTCAGCCGCCTATTATGGCCCTCCCTGCGCACCTCGGATGGTGTGCGTTGGTAAATCTGTTTAAACACACCATTAAATCGACGCAAGCTGTTAAATCCCGATTCATAAGCAATTTCTGCTACCGGCAAATTGGTATCACGCAATAAACGAAAGGCAAAAAGCGCCCGCTCAGTCTGCCATACCGACAAAGGGCTCACACCCAAGTGCTCAGCAAACAAACGTCGAAGGTAACGACTGCTGACCCCAAGGCGCTCCGCCAGCCGTTCCACTGAATGAGGCTCCCGTTCGCTGCGCATCAACTTCAGTGCCCGCTGTACGGTGGTAGAGACCAGTTCCCAGGCCGGACTGCCTGGGGCAGAGTCTGGCCGGCAGCGTAAACAGGGCCTGAAGCCAGCACTCGCGGCCTCTGCCGCAGTGGCAAAGTAAGTAACGTTCTGCTCGAGGGGGGGGCGTGCGGGGCAGATGGGACGGCAAAAAATCCCGGTGGTTTTCACCGCTGTAAAAAAACGTCCATCGAAACGACGATCGCGAGCCAGTCGCGCACTGGAGCAAACTGCAGCATCAATTTTCATAAACCCCTCCCGTTTCTGACTACCAGTGTATGGATTCCACGCCCATGGAACTAGTCAAAAACGGAACTGGCCATTTTTAAAAAACTGACTAACTGGTCTCACTCAATTGGAAGCAGGCTTATATATCAGTAGCAATAACGGCAGTAACACTTGCGCAGAGAATGCATAAATTTTTTCGCTTACTGGAAAAAATCAGGCTAAAGCATAAATAACAATACAAGTATGAATTTAAAAGTATCTTCGACTCATAGTCCTTTTCTTATATCTGCCTGACACTTTTGCCTAAACATGTTTAACACAACATCTGCGCGAACATTCCCAACCAAATGGCGGAGTTTTATTTTTTAAAATTACAAGAGATATAAACCAGAAAATAGCCCGCCATTTTTTCATCGACCTTCACACATCCAACACCAAAACAACGCATATTAAACGGCACAAAGTCCGGTGCCGTAGTTACATACAAAAGTATTAGCGATTTATCTGCACGACCCCGGAACTATCTACAGGGAAGTAGAGACCGGGAAACTAGTGAAAATAATTTTTATACTTTTCCGACGTTAACCGACGAGATCCATCTCTTCTTCTCCGACAGATAACAAAAATAAAATTTGTTTTCGGAGACTTTAACCATGCCCCAAATACCGCTAATTATATTTTTTCTCTCAATATTATTTTTAAGTGCCTGTGGATCCGACGGTGGCCGGGGAGATGCTGCCGAAGATCTATTGCCAGGCGCCAGTATTGTGGACACTGACGGAGACGGGATTGAAGACAGCAGGGATAACTGCCCAAGCATCAGCAATTCCAGCCAGGATGACACCGATAAAGACAGCAATGGTGACGCATGCGATAGCGATGACGACGGTGATACCCATTCAGACTCCGACGACAACTGCCCGCTAACAGCCAATTCTGACCAAGCAGATAGTGATGGCGATGGCATTGGCAATGCCTGTGATGAAGATCTTGACGGCGATGAAATTAATAATGACAGCGATAACTGCCCCGCTGACGCAAATCATGAGCAGGGCGATATAGACAACGATAGCGTCGGTGATGCCTGCGATAATGACCGTGATGGCGACGATTACACCAATAGCCTGGACAACTGTCCGGATACAGCCAATCCCGACCAAGCGGATCAGGATAATGATGGCATTGGCGACCTCTGTGACGCCGATAGTGATAGTGACAATGACGGCCTGGACGATGGCGCCGACAATTGTCCACATACACCAAACCCCGACCAGAAAGACGCCGATGGAGACGGCATAGGCGATGCCTGCGATAGCGATAGAGACGGCGACGGCTTTGATAACGACTCTGACAACTGTCCAAATGTCCCCAACGCTTCGCAGGATGACCAGGATAACGATGGTATTGGTGACACTTGCGACTCCGACCTCGACAATGATGGTACTGAAAATGATACCGACAACTGCCCTTCTATTAGCAACCCCGACCAAAGTGATATCGACTCTGACGGCGAAGGGGATGCCTGTGACAGCGACGATGATGCTGACGGTATTGAAGATGACTCCGACAACTGCCCCGCAGATGCCAATGAGGACCAGACCGACACCGACAATGACGGCACCGGAGATATCTGTGACAGCGACCGCGATAATGACGGTGTAGAAAACAGCAATGATAACTGTCCGCTGGAACCCAATGAAGACCAGACCGACACAGACGGAGATGGCTACGGTGATGCCTGTGACGACAATACCGATAGCGACGGGGACCTAATTCCAGATAGTATCGACAACTGCGTTAATGTACCCAACCCCGACCAGCTAGACCTGGATGGTGACACCGTAGGCGACGCCTGTGATAGCGATCTCGATGGAGATACCGTCGACAACAATAGCGATAACTGCGTCTATATTCCCAACCAGGATCAAGCGGATAATGATAGTGATGGCCAGGGAGACATTTGCGATTCCGACGATGACAATGACGGCGTAGATGACCTCACCGATAACTGCCAGCTTGTTCCCAACTCCGATCAAACAGATACCGATGGCGATAGCATTGGTGACGCCTGTGATTCCGACCTAGATGGCGACGGCATATTAAATGAGGTCGATAACTGTCCCCTTGTCAGCAATACACTGCAGGAGGACCAGGACGGCGATGGTATTGGTGATGCTTGTGACTTGGACAGTGATAGCGACAACGATGGCCATGACGATGGTGAGGACAATTGCCCGGCAGATGCAAATCCCGATCAAGCAGACCAAGATGGAGACAATATCGGCGACGTTTGTGATAACGATCGCGACGGCGACGGAGTAATCAACGATCTCGATAACTGCCCTCTGACTCCAAATGACCAAACCGACAGTGACAACGACGGTACTGGTGATGCCTGCGATGATGACGTTGATGGAGATGGCATTGAAGATAATGTCGACAACTGTCCAGCAGTACCAAATGGTGGGCAGGAAGATAGCGACAACGATGGTGTCGGTGATGCCTGTGATCATGACCAGGATAACGACGGCTCAGATGACGGCGCAGATAACTGCCCCACTATTCCCAACCCAAACCAGACTGACACTGACGGTGACGGTCTGGGAGATGCCTGCGACCCGGATGTGGATTATGACGGTGTAGAAAATGATATCGATAACTGTCCACAAACCATCAACCCTCACCAGGAAGACTCAGATAATGATGGCGTAGGAGATGCCTGTGATTTCGATAGTGTACTTTCCTGTACCTCTTTCGAAGGTCTTGAAGTTATGGATGGTGTGAGTGCTGAGTTGGTCAACGGCATAACCTCACCTTGCGATGGATGTTCAGTAACATCTATCGACAAGGTAACCAACGGAATACTCTCCGATGCAGCCAGAATAGAGGTAGTTAGCGGTGCTGGAGGCAGCGCCTATATCCAGATAAATCACGACAATATTAAGAGCGGCCGCTACATGATTGGCTTCCTGGTGGAAAATGGCAATTCACCGCTCGATGAGATCGAACTGAACAGCATTGTTATCGGTACTTACCTGGATGGCATAGCCACTGGCGAGACTACAAGTGGTTATATGCTCGCCCCCTTCAAAGTGAACGGAGCGCACTATCACCGTCTACTCCTTGCAAATACCCAGGCTGACTTTGATCAGGTTCGCCTAAGCCTGAAAGGCCTGAACTCTATTAATAACAAGCTGGATGTTTATCTAGCCTGCGCGGTACCGATTGACCAGCAACCATAAGCTTATTAATCATCGAAGCAGCAGCCCTAAAAAGGGCTGCTGCTTTCACTATCACCATAAAAAGTACCTTTCATTTTTTCTACACAGCCCCTTCAAGGTATTAGCTTAATTTAATCGCCGATTACTATTAAGCCTGCAGTCACGCCTAATTAATAGATAAATCCGCCAGAATAATTTCAAACCTATCTTATTCAGCACAGGTTAAGTCAGCGATTCACATACTGGCAACACCCTTCCTGGAAGAGCTACCTCTTCTATAGCAGGAAAGAAACAATCTTCCGAAGCATTAAACCGCTGTTTTGATTCCAATTTTTTTCAGCAAAAATATAGGAAAATAGATAGCGGGCGTAAAAAACTGGAGTAACCAAACGAAAAGTAAATCAAGGAGGTTTTACCATGAAAGGAAAACAGACAACTTCAATTCTGTCTAATCTTTTTATTTGTGCAAGTCTATCTATAACCGTGCTTACAAATGCAATGGATGCTAGTGATACCAGCAACTACACTGAATACACTAAAGCTGATTCCACAGTAACTTATACAAATAAACCTCGCATTTTTGACCACACCAAGGTTGATGAAGCCGTTAAAAACACCATGCGGGATATCGAAATTCCCGGCATGGCTATTGCCTTGGTTGCCAGGCCTGAAATGCCAATCATATGGTCTAAAGGATATGGAGTAAAAAGCCTGGAAGAGGGTGGTCTGGTTACCCGGAATACGGCCTTTTGGCTAGCATCAGTGAGTAAAGTTGTTATGGGAACAGCGATTGCAAAAGCGCAAGAAGACGGAATCCTGAGCCTGGATCAGGAAGTACAAAACCTTCTTGCTGGGGGCTATTTCAACATTGATAACCCAGGCTCACAACCTATTACACTCCAACATCTTGTCACCCATAGATCTGGCATTAATGATGGCCCCACATATCAATGTAGTTACTATATCAATCATGGAGATGGTACCCACTCAAAACTGATGAACCTCAAAGAGCCTGGAATCTGTCCAGAAGACAGCCCAATCACCTTGGCCGGTTTTTTAGGAGCGTACCTCGACAGCGAGGGAGAGTTTTATGATTCAGAGCACAACTTTCTCTCGCAGACACCTGGAGAAGCATATGAATATTCTAATATAGGAGCAGCCTTAGCTGGATATACTGTGGAACTCGCCAGCGGATTTTCTCTCGCTGACTATGCGGATAGAGAAATATTTACCCCTTTAGGTATGATTAACACAAGCTGGAAGCTCCCCGACTTTATCTCAGGAAATATCGCCAGCCCACACTATGCAATCGAAAATAATTTAACACCTATACCACACTACGACCTTGCAACCTGGCCAGATGGAGGATTAAGGAGTAGCGCCTATGATATGGCACTATTCCTCGCCACTATTATGAATGGTGGTGAATTAGTATCAAGAAAACAGGGCAGTAGAATTCTAGAGGCTAAAACTGTTTCTAATATGTTGACACCAATTGAAGATGGTTTCGGCATTTTCTGGGGTCTTGATTTTCTATGGAATTACAATGGAAAAAATCACAAACTTAATGGCCACAATGGTAGGGATCCAGGCTCTTTTTCTTACTTACTCTATAACCCAGCTGATAAAATTGGAGTAGTTTTACTGGCTAATAGCAACCTTGAGAACGCCAACAAAATCAAAGTCAACAAACTCATAACTAAACTCTTCGAAGCCGCCTCAGGGCTACAAACAAGCACACAATAGTATAACTATCTCTTTAAGTAGCGGTCTTCAATTTATAATGTAGGTTGTTCTTAGGAGTATACAGCAAGCACTACGGTGAGTGTCGGAAACTATAAATATAGATCACCATTCTGGCCTCACCCCCTCTTCAGTATATGAAGCAACAATAGCTTCAACAATTAACTGAAATTAAAAAAACAGATTCTCTGGTTTATGATCAGAAAAAATTACCTTTTTAGGCCTTATAAGAGAACTCCCTCCCGATTAGAAAAATATACTACAAAGCTGTTTCTTAAAACCTCTTCTTCCAACTATCAATAAGCATTAGCAAATAAACCCTCAACCCTAACATTAAAGAAACCATATCAACCAGGATTTAAGGAAATAGCAAAGAGCTCAACTTCCCAAATCAACCTTAACCTTTACTTTCAGGTAAAAAAATAGCCCAACAAGAAATGGGCTATCAAATATAGATCACAACAATAAGAAATCCCTAACAATTAAACTAAAAATTGCCAGGGACTTCTTGAGGCAAGGATTAACTATTGTACTATTGTACTGTTATGGTTATTACCAATTTGTCCGACTGTTGCAGTATCCATAGTGCCGGTTTGAGTCACACTAAAATTATTACTTTGCCCATTCTGCGAAGCAACTGCAACATTCATCATTCCAAACTGGGCTAAGAGTCCCGTATTACTGGTTCCAAGCTGGAAGGAGTTTGCAAAGTTAGAAGTACCAGTTTGCAAGAGATTCAGAGTGTTCGACTCCTGCTCCTGTCTAACAAAGGCAATATGGCCAATGCCAACCTGTGAGGCATTCAACAAGTTATTATTTCCTAACTGATCCGCATCAATAAATCCACCTGTAAGGTTGGACTGATTGATATTTACTGTATTGGTATTACCAACTTGACTTGAATCCGCAGAGCTACTTACAACAACAAACTGCCCAATCGTGGCTACATTGGAAGTGCCTACTTGAGTAGCTACCGCAGTAGTACCACCGAAAGTATTTGCTTGAATAATTGTCGCTGTATTACTTTGCTGAAACTGGTTGATCGTCGCTACAGTGGCTTCTGCAGTAATCTGAGATGTTGTTGCGGTATTGTTGTTACCAACTTGCGCAATACCGGCAGTCGTTCCAAGAGTGGCAAAATCCTGAACAGAATTAGCTGTATTTGACTGCCCATCCTGAAGCTGAAATATAGAAGCAAATGAGGTGCTATTTATCTGCTGGCCAAAGGCACTGTTACTGGTGCCAATCTGGGTTTGGGAAATCAAGCTATGGGTAACTGTTGGGTCCACCTGATCCACAACACTAGTGTGCGCATTGCCACTTTGGTTAACAATAGCAGTGTTATTGTCAGCAAAAACACCTTGACTGGCAATAGCGAACAAAACAGCGGCTGCTATGGGGGTACATCTTTTCACGTTTATCTCCTTAGGAAATGAAATTAGCAAACTTAAACTTCTTGTTACTGCTTTAAAGATGAATCTAATCAACATCACGCCCTAGCACAAAAGCAAACGCCAATGCTTAAAGGGGTTTCCTGCGTAATACTCAACAAAAGTTGTACCGATACTCTGGCAACTATCCTTGTAAATTTCCTCACAGTAGAAACACACAACGAGTTACTTCTTATATATGGCCACAGCTTGATGCTGTGATGAGTTTTGTAGCCAGGCCGTGCTTGCGCAATAGGAGATAAGTACCGAAAATATAGGAAAAAATACCCAGGTAGATTAAGACCTTGAAGAAAGCTTTCAAAATCAGGAAAAAATATTACACAATGGTGTAATCGCCCAGCCAGATTACAAAATAAAGGTGTGGAGATTTAGAGCGTAACAAAGGGAGGTGCAATATAGACTGACTATTTACCAAGTATAAATACAGTCAAATGTCGCGGCTTGGCCATCTTAAGTCAAACCACTAACGAATGAAAAGTCAAATTTAGATATAATGGACCTACATATCAAATACGATCTCAATACATAGGCCCATCCAAAGATTAGATTTTACATCTACTGAATACAGGCGTCGTTTGCATTATCAAAAGTGTTAAGTACCCAAACACTGCCAGTACAGGCAGGAACATTCTGATCCATAAGATCATTTCCTGTATTACCTGCCGCATCATTTCCGATAATAAGCCATCCTGTCTGAGCAAATGGCTGCATCATGATTCCATTTACACCATTATCTGTTGATAAGTTCTCTGCAATAATACCGCCATTTCCTTCGGCAACTACGATGCCACTCGCCCCATTAGAGCTGGTATCATTATCTCTCAACAATGAATTGTTACCGACAATTTTTACTCCCATAAGAGTATTTCCTGTCGCCTCAGTAGTTCTCACCTGGCTTCCGTCACCCATCAAACGAATACCCATGCCTGTATTGCCATTCGCGTAAGAAGCCTCCAAGGTGTTGCCAGTGCTCCAAAGGGTAACTCCGGACAAACTATTGAGAGTGGTACTTACTCCCATAATAAAATGGCCACCATCACCCTCTGCAGATACTCCAGTGGCACAACCCTCAATGCTTCCACCGCCTGCAGTATCCTCAAGAACCCTGCCTGCTCCAACTAACCTCACTCCGATTCCAACGGGAGTATCACAACTAATGGTATAACCATTTAAATCCAGGCTTGCACCTTCTTTTAACGTTACTGCAGGATTTATCGCGCATGAAAGAATATCCCCAGACAGAACAGTTGCGGATGTAAGAACATCACCACAGCTGACAGCTGAAGCTATACCCGACACCGAAATACTGGCGGCTCCGGCAACGGTGAGCAGTACTGCTTTTAAAGGATTAACACTTACATTTTTCATATTAGATTCCCTTCATTTATTGATTGTTTCAAAGGAGAGTACACCCAAAGCCAAGGAGAGTTTGACCTAGGTTTGAGAAAGGGCCATAGGAAATTTTTCCTAAATAGATAGCAAAACAACCTGGATTATCAACAGCCAAAACAATCAATATCCCCAACAGATACTGTTATAACCATTTACTATTTTTCAATTGGCCCAGGTAAGTAGAATGCCCGACCCCAGGTAAATTAGGAAGATTAAAAAAATTATAAGCCTATGAGAAAAACTTTTATTCCGGGCATAAAACGTAAAACAACACGACAGCCATAAAAAGATAAGCGCACCATTTTACAGCAAAAAACAGAAGCACTGAAAACCATAAAACAGCTAAAGCGTCAATTCATTAAAGATTTATATGTTAACCAGAATACAAACGAAACTTGATTTATATATAAAACTTATTCTTATGAAGAAAAAATCGGATACTATTACAGCAAATCCATTATATTAATGCATTTGTCGCGGGGAGAACATAATAATGCTCATCCCCACCACTGCCACACTGGCACCGGTTATATCCCAGACAGTTGGCTTGACTCCATTCACCAACCATAGCCACATAATGGACGTAAAGATATAAATACCGCCATAAGCTGCGTAAACCCGCCCTGCTGCGGTCGGGTGAAGTGTTAACAGCCAGACAAATAGCGCGAGACTAATGCCGCCAGGTAGCAAAAGCCAAGCACTCATTCCCTGCTTGATCCAGAGATAAGGAAGATAACAGCCGGCAATTTCAGCAAGTGCAGTTACAAAAAACAAAGCTATTGTTTTTAATTCAAACATTACCGGAGATTTACCGCTTTCCTTATCACCAAAAGTTCACTAGCGATTACTAATCAACGGGACAAAGACTTTCAAGCGAAGTAGTAAATGCACGCTTCATAAATTCAAATTGCTCATTGGTCTCCATAAGTTTACTCAATGAGCTTCTGGCGACAAGAAAACGCTTTTTTTCTAACTCTGTCATTCCTTCATGATACAGATATAACTGTTCTACAGGCTTCATTGCTGCCTTTTCTTGTCGGTAGTGGGAATCTGCAGACATCGCCAAATCCACCTTATCCCTTATGGACCCGTCAGGCATAATTTGCACCGACACACTGGGAACCAGATTGGCAATTGGCCCGGTTAGATTGAGTACCTCTGGATTCAGCTCACTCAGTTTTCTGGCAATATATACCTTCAGCTTGTTATTCCTGACTTCCAGCTTCACGAATGGTTTTATTGTTTTGAACTTATCTTTATCTTCTTCGAACAATTTAACGGAAGCTTCCAACATCACCAGGCTTTGCGTATTCAGGAAACGTTCATACTCCTCCAGTTGGCAAGAGGCCTGCACACTTTGGCAGAATACAAAGGCGAGAATCAAGACTGGTATTTTCATTGTTCCAATGTTTATCCTTAACATTTTTATATTGGCCGCCCAATTCCAGCGGGCAAACCTTCCTTTACCCCAAGGATATTTTAGTCGCCTTTTTACAACCGAGTTTCTATAGGTTCACATTTGAGGAATTTCCTGCAAAATGTACGCGGCGTCCCTCTTTTTACAAGCTATAAACGCCATAAACAGATAAAAGGTAGTAACTGCCAGTTCATCAGTACCTAAAAATATGAAGGGGCAGTAAAGGAAGGCCAGCATCAGTTCCAATAGTGACCAGTTATTGACGAAATAAACAACGCCAGCCCAGCTCCAAACTCGTTAATCAATGTGCTGGCAGTCAATAATTGTCCAAAATCACGGGCGGTAAAGACCTGGCTTGGGACACCCACTCTTCCACACTCTCTCTTGCCAGCAGTTTCACTATCCATTGGTGAGTTAGGGGCCAGGTATTCAGTTGGGGAGAATGTGAGTAAATCCGAATAACTGTAGGCACCAGTACCAGATCGGCCAGAGAAAGCTCCCCACATAGATAAGGGCCACCACTGGATTTCAGTTCCGACTCCCACACAGAAAATAATCTCTCCGTATCCTTATGCTCATCCGAGGTCATCTCACGCTTATTGGGATAAAAAGCACTTTCAAATGACAGGCGGGGACAGAGCCCCGATAACCCGGCATGTTGCCAGCTCAGAAATGAGCGGACCCTTGCCCTGGCTAAAGGCTCAGCGGGGAGCAGGGCATCCCCACCTATTTCATTGGCATATTCCATAATTGCCAAAGAATCAAAGATGATGTTATCGCCATCAACCAACACTGGTACGGATGCAGATGGTGATATTTCTCCAATTCGCCGCAGATTTTCGAACCTCTGGGGCTTTCTTATATCCACCACTCGCTCTTCAAATTGAATACCAAGCTCCCGCATAGCGAGCCAAGCGCGGAATGCCCAAGAGGAGGCATTTTTTGTACCGGTGTATAAAATACGGCGCATCCTTTCTCTCCACCTAACTGAAGACTAGTAATTTCCACCTCATAATAACCGGCGCTTATTTAGCAACGAAAGAATGCAAAAAGCTATTTATTTTCTATCAGTTTAAGGGCACAAACGTACCAACAAATTTAAGCCAAAGTGCAACAGGTTTGACTTGATTGAGCAAGCTTAATGAGAACTACAAGTAAAGCCTGGGGGAGAAGAGAATCACTGAAAGCTCTAGATAACATTTGTTATCAAAGTAGAAAAAATTATTTAATAGCTTTTACTTCAAAATCAATGATCTGCTTTAAGAAAGAATAAAAAAGCCCGGCGATGCCGGGCTTTTAATTCCAGTCCTAAAACTCTGTTATTTAAGGCCTAGTACCTCTTTCCCCTGGATAAAAGTAACATCTACAGGAATGTTCGCTTCAGACAACCGATCCAGGTCACCTTGCAATTCGGGACCAATCACGCCCTGCTTGGCCAATAGCGCTTTAGCTTCTTCATAGTTACCGTCACCCTGGATGGTAAGGATCAGGCGAGACAAATTAGTCATTGCCTGCTGCATCTTCTCGAAGTCTACACTGTATTGCCCAGTCTCAGGATCACGGGTAAAAGCGCCCTGCTCCTTGAAGAAGTTGAAGCGCATCATATTCGCCTTACCATGCGCACTTGCCGCACCAAAGCGTACGCTGCGGAAGATCCCGGCGAGGAAGGTAACGTAATTATCCATCAGCTCGCCATCTTCGATTTCACCTTTCTCATGCAGGCGGGTGACCATATACAGACCCAGAATATCCGCCTTGCCTTCCTCCAGGGAGGAGGAGGTTTCCTTCAATGCAGTGCGTACATTCGCACCACCATCAACGGTTTTCTTGATCCCGAGGCCATGGGCCACTTCATGGAACATGGTATTGGCGAAGAAAGCTGGGAAAGTAATATGCTTGCGCTGCTCAGGAGCAATCAGTACATCGCTGATAGGCACCAGAATCTTGTCGAACTTAGCGCGCATGGCATTTTTCAACTGTAAACGACGGGTGCCCTTGGCCAGCTGCACTTCTTCATCATTGGGTAAGTTGATGGCAATGGTCTTGGAACCAGCATTGCTATGCCCTGCATAGAAAAGTACATCGTAAGCATTCAGGTCAGAATCAGTGCCCGGCTCTTCCGATTTGTACTTCTCTTCAACTGGCAGGCCTTTCTGAAGCTCAGGCAGCAGTGCGGCAAACTTAGCCAGCTTTTCACTCCACTCCTTATCCTTCAACAATACATAAGACTCATAAGCGGTGCGGTAAGCAAACATCTGGTCTTCGTAGTTCTCAATGGGGCCGATGACTACGTCGATCTCATTTTCCTTCATGTCCATCCAGGCCATATCACTGGGACGGAAATTATCCGTCAACAGCGCATCGGCGCGCATGGTCAGGTAGTGTGCAAACTCCTTGCTCTCAGCCAGTGCGGCAGCCTGGCGCAGGATATCAGCGGCTTTTTTCAATTCCGCGTTATACGCTTTGTTGTAAGGAATCAGCTCCAGCTTGCCGGCATCATTGCGACGGACCAGGGAATAGAGGCCATCTTTGCCAGGCTGATCCCAGTCCTCAAACTCCTCACGCGTCATATCCGCTGGATAGAAGTTCGCACCGAGGGGTTTAGAGCCATAGCCAACAATAAACGGTTTGTTGTCGTTTAGACGATCCCAGGGGCCATAGTTAATATCGGCGAACTTGCGCGCGCGGCTATCTTCGATTTCCGGCAGCAGTACTTCTGCGGGACCGTAGGACTGCAGCCAAAACAGGCGATCCATAATCTGGCTGGCGTCGATCAGCAAACCAATCATCTTGCGCTGGTTATTGCTCAAGCTGCTGAGGTTAGCAGTAAGCTCTACAGGCACATAGATATCAAAACGCTTATCTGCATTCTCCACAGTCTGGCCAGGAGGCGGGCTCACAGTCTCAGATTCAACAATCTGGGCTTCGGCCTCATCTTTTTTGACTTCTTCGGCCTCTTTGTTTTTGCTACAGCCGCCCACCAGCGCTATCGCCAACAGTGCGGCAGCGATCTTGGAGGACTGAAAAGGAATGGTCATATCGCTCTGCCTATCGTTTTTTTGTGTCGGCGCCACATTAGTCGGGCTGGGCACAATTATCAAGATAGGAGCCTAGGGCGTGACAATCTCTACCTCATCGGTACGCTCCTGCTGCTGCATCTGCCAGAGCATCGCATAATGACCCCCTTGTTCCAGCAGCTGGCTGTGGGAACCCTGCTCAACAACCTTGCCCTGATCCATTACCAGGATGGTGTCCGCATCTACAACCGTAGAGAGGCGGTGAGCAATGACGAGAGTGGTCTGCTCCCGGGCAATCTCCTGTAGTGAGGCGACAATGCTACGCTCTGATCGGCTATCCAGGGAGGAGGTCGCTTCATCAAAAATCATAATTGGTGGTTTTTTGAGCAGCGCCCGGGCAATCGCAACCCGCTGCTTCTCCCCTCCGGAAAGTTTCAGGCCGCGTTCTCCCACCAAGGTATCTATTCCATTAGGCAATTGCTCGACAAAGTCTGATAGGTGCGCGTGTTGGATCGCCTCCATTACCTCCTCATCAGTGGCACCTACCTTGCCGTAGCGCACATTCTCTTTGATTGACTGGTTGAACAGCACCGCATCCTGTGGCACCACGCCAATAGCTCGGCGCAGGGATTCCTGGGTTACAGTGCGGATATCCTGACCATCAATACAGACTCTGCCACCCTCGGCATCATAGAAACGGAACAGCAACTTAAACAATGTTGATTTACCGGCACCACTAGCACCGACAATAGCTACTTTCTGACGTGGCAGCACTGAGAAGCTTACTCCACGCAAAATTTCGCGATTGTCCTTGTAGCCGAACCGTACTTGCTCGAAGTCGATACGCCCGTCGAATACCTGTAGTTTGGACGCCTCCAGCTTATCTGCTACCGCCGGCTTTACCGTCAGCAAGGAGAACATTTTCTCAATATTTGCCAGGGCTCCCTTCATTTCGCGGTAGACAAACCCGAGGAAATTAAGCGGGATAAAGATCTGCATCATAAAGGCATTAACCAGGACAAAATCACCGATGGTCATCTGTCCGTTCGTTACCCCAACCGCTGCCAGCACCATCGCGGCACACATGGCGCTGGCAATAATCAGAGCCTGACCGGTATTCAGACTAAACAAGGATAAGCGGTTCTTACGCCGGGCCTGCTCCCAAGTTGCAAGCTCCTTATCATAATGGCTGGATTCGTGCCGCTCGTTGGCAAAGTACTTAACCGTCTCGTAATTCAGCAGACTGTCCACGGCACGACTACTGGCCTGTGACTCCGCCTCATTAAGCGCTCGTACAAAGCGGGTGCGCCATTCTGTGGCCACTACGGAGAAGCCGATATAAATAATGACCGCCGCCAAAACTACCAGGGCGAACACACCGCTGTAATTCCACCAAAGAAGCCCCGCCACCATAGCAATCTCTACCAGGGTAGGCACGATATTGAACACCATAAAACGCATCAGAAAGCCGATGCCGCTATTACCACGCTCAATATCCCGGGACAAACCGCCGGTGCGCCTATCCAGGTGAAAATCCAAATCCAGCTTGTGCAGATGCTGAAATACCTCCAGCCCTACCCGGCGCTGGGCACGCTCGGTCACACGGCCAAAAATGGTATCCCTCAACTCACCGAACAAGGTGCTGGAAAAACGCACTGCACCATAGGCCAGCAAAAGCCCCAACGGCAACGCAATAGCCTCGGCTACACCACCAGCTTTATCCAAATTATCGACTATGTGCTTAAGAATAAATGGAAGAGTAACCCCTGCGACCTTGGCTCCAATCAGGCACAGGATTGCCAGGACAACAGCTCGACGAAACTCCAGCAGGTAGGGAAACAGGGTCTTAAGTGCGCCCCAATGCACCTCATCCAATGGAACTGTGGACTTAGGTCTCGGCATAATTGGTTCCGGAAGGAAAATTAGGCGCCTATTATAAATAGACTGAAAGACTTATATAGACGCTCAGCCAAATATGCGGGGTGAACGCCCTACTGCGGCATCACATACCTTGGTTACCCAACCAATATTCAGATTAATCATATCCGCAGCATAAAGAGGGGGTTATCAGATGCCAGGGAGACAGCAAGCACTGGAAACAGCGGCAAACACCCAACCTGGTCAGCATCGGTGGAAGTATAAGAAGGCTTATTCGAATTTTCGTCCTCCAGCTCACAATTCATCAGAATAGCTACTCTTAGCCCGCCTCCACAAAGCGGCAAGCGGCGCTTAGCGATACCTCTATATAGCTACCAACGACTATAACGACATTACCCTGCAGCTAATAGTGTTTATCTAGTGAGAAAGAGAGGCTCTGCCTATTACCAATAAACAGATAATATTTTAATTATCAGATTTGACTTTCGCCAAGCCAATAACCAATACATATTTTTAGAGTAAGAATCTCATAAAAAATATAATATTACAGGTCAGGAAAAGTCATAAACTCACTCGGCACACCCAAGAAAGTCATCTGGATTGACAGATAACTCTCTTAAGTTAACGTGATACAGCTTCCCCCCCTAATTCGCCGAAACTCGATTCAGCGCGCCATTATTGTAGCGGTAAACTTCACAATTCATCTTTGCATCTAACACCAGCATTTTCTGCTTGGTTTCACGCCCTTGAGTCGCACCTGAATACTCTCTATCAAAACAAATATACCAATTTATATTGGTAAAGGCTTCGATCATCATTTGAAGCTTATTCCCACAACCAGATGGGACGTGATGATTTGACCCATTTACATTCACCATCATTGCAGATGAATAATTACATGGAATCTTTGAAATATACATTTCTATTCTCCCTACCGGCCCATAACTAGTAAACTTATCCAGTGACCGTAAGAAAATTTCTTCAGCATGCCCACCACCTTGATAATTTTGTGGCTTGGTCACTTTTGTCTTACTGCTATTAAGCCTACCCCTTTGAGCAGGGTAAATTCCTCCAGGTAAAGGTGAACTTCGAACAGGGGTTTTGTAGTCAATCGAGAATATGTTACTGAGGGTGCTGTCATCACTGTCAAATCTGTAAATCAAGTACTCATTCACCCCACCTGTTTGCTGTCTATAAGCATTACATGCTTCAAATTCACGGACAAACCTTCTGCTTTGATGCATTGTAAAAGGCATTTCTCTCTCCTTGAATGGTTGTTGTACTCAAATCACATCTTAGAAATCAATACTCTCCAAAAATAAATTGACCTAATAAAGGCATTTAAGCCCTTAAAAATAACTCAGAGATCTCGAAGCTTTAAAACTATCCTGTTGGATCAACCCCAAACCAACTGAAAGTAATCAACCATGGCAATCCATATTTTCTAACATATATTTTAAAACTTTGTCATCAACATTATTCAATCGTTCAAGAATATTAAGATGATCTCGGTCATTAGCCAGAGAAAAAGAGCAGTTGATTCCTGACTTAAGCAGTTTTTCCTGATACTCCTTTGTCTGGCGAAAAAACTCAGGAGTATCAAACTCAGGCACTATTAGATGTAGCGGGCAGAGTTTTCTCCCCTCTCTAAGCGGGATTAACTGTGGACTTACCCTCTCCGCTGAGTCCATCGACATCTTAATTGTGTCATTGACGAAGCTCTTTACCAGGGGGCGGATATCAAAAAGCCCGGCTAAGGAAAATGCAGCCTTGAATTTGCTCTGTGCGGATTTTGAAACACCAAACTGTTCCCAATCGGTCTGGTGAAGCATCGCTACAAGCTGACCACCCGCCGAGTGCCCTACCAGGTAAACTGCCGACGAGCCTCTCTGTTCAGCTTCTATAAGTACCGTAGCCATCGCACACTGCATCTGTTTTACAATGGATTCCATTGGCTGGCCATTATTCCAATCCTGGGCCATACGGTATCCAGGCATGTAGACAGCAAACCCCTTTTTATTAAAAGATTCAGCTAGAAAGGAAAACTGTTCCTTTGAGAACCACTGCCACCAACCACCATGAATATAAATTACGATGGGTGCATCTTCAGGAACATTCCCAGGCCTGAAGACATCCATAGAACCCAATAACTCTCCCTCTCCAAAGTGAACAGTTTGCAACCCATCTTTTACCTTTTGACGGTAAATGGAGCTATGACTCTCGGTGAATGCCACATGGGCTGGTAGTAACTCCTCTGTAGGCAACCGATGGGTCCACAGCGTTGGGTTGTATTGTTCGTCTGTTTTTTCCCGTGTAAAACTATTCCAGTATTCGTTCATCTTATATTCCTTTACTTCACACTCGGGTCTAAAGCTTCAAAATGATCCTCGCGCAGGCGCATAGTGCCATCCTCCTGTAGAACCCAGAGTTCCCGCGTGATCACCCCTTGCGCCTTGTTCATTTTCCAATTGCTAGAAAGTACAGTTGAAACATCATCTACGACCTCAATTTTAGTATCCAGATAGGACACTTCTGAGAACCCCTGGGCTACCAGATTTTTCCAAAAGGCCTGTATCTGCTCCCTTCCCTGAAACAGGCCGAACGGTTTGGCCACCATTTGGGCATCCTTTTCATACATAGACGCACATCCTTCAGCATTACCCTGATTGAAAAACAACTTCCACTGCTCGCTGGCTACTACAGTTTTTTCGATTAGCACCTTACTCATATCAGACTCCTCTTCACAAAAACTAAGTATTGAATTTCTGCAAGCATATTGCCCCAGCTACCACCTTATGATAAACAGGTATTCAATCAAATAACTGTTTAGTAAAATTAAACAATGAAGCCTAATCTTGAGGATATGCAAGTATTCCTGGCCGTAGTAGAAGCCCGTAGTTTTACGGCTGCGGCAGATAACCTTACCCGTACCAAGTCGGCAATTAGCCAAGCGGTTACCCGGCTGGAGGGAGATCTTGGTACAAGGCTGCTCTACCGAAGTACACGGGCACTCTCTTTAACGGAAGCTGGCACCCAGTTCTACACTCACTGCCGCGAAATCCGGGATATCTATAACTCCGCCTTGGCAGACTTAAAAAGCACCAATGAAAAGTTATCAGGCACGCTGACGATTACTGCACCTCACGCACTCTGTGAGCCAGTTATTGTTCCGGCAATTGCACAATTCGCGGAACAGCATCCACAGCTTGGAATACGATTACTGGCGAACGATGCCCCCATAGACCTGATTGAGTCTCAAGTAGACCTTGCAATCCGAGTGGGCAGCCTCGATATGCAATCAGCCAAAGTATCCAAGCTAGGTATACTTCGGGAAAGTCTCTATGCAAGCAAAACTTATATGGATGAGCAGGGTGGTTTACCAGAGGACCTCTCCACATTGATCCATTGGCGACATATCGCTAATGATTGGCAGGGTATCCCGATTAAATATGAGTTAGGCAGCAAAAAAAAAATACGAGTCATACCAAAAATTCGCTGCAACTCTTTACATGATATTTTAAAAATGACGGAGATGGGGTTAGGGATTGCCAGAATTCCAGATATTACTGCATCACAAAGTATCGAAAAAGGTCTATTGAAGCGGGTGATTGAAGTCGGCTCAACCCCTATACATTATATGCACCTTTACCCAAAGAAGCCTCCTGTTAAAGTCCAGAGATTTATAAAATCGGTGAAAGACCAACTGAAATATTCAGATAAAGATAATCATCAGCTTTAGGCTGCCTCATGATCAACTTACTGGTTTATTTTAACCTGCCATAATAAATCATTCGTAAACGCCGCCATTACCTGCAGGCTGACATTCAAAAAAATTTGAGAACAACCTAAGGGAATACGCCCAACAGAAAGATCTCAAACATAAAAATGAATAGCAAAAGCAAAGGTTGCTTGCTCAAAACAAACAACCTCTGCTTATACTCTATTTAATTGTCTAACCAGATTCAAAGCCAAGAAACATTTATAATTTTTTTCCTCAATCGCCATTTATTCAAACGAAATCATCAATCGTATAAATACTAGACAACAACATTAGCCAGGCTAATGATCCCAGCTAGGAGCAATAAATTTTACCTCTGTATGATGGGTTTGCATAACCAGCTCAATTGATGTTCGATTTACTGTCGCGAGCCCCCCTGTACTTCTACCTTCACCAAAACTAATAATCTCACTATGACCCAGCATTGGGTGTATTCTCCCAGTTGATATAGCTACATGATTTAGTAATCCGCCCATAAAGGACCGGAAAAATACAAGGTCCCCCCTTCTTGGGCGCCACAAAGAACCTGGAAAATCTTTCCAGTCAGTCCACATGGTTGTCAGGTCACTAGTATTAAAAGCATAGGGCTTAAGTGATGGTGACTTTAGATTAAGATCCTGAACTAGATTTAAAGCTCCTTGCCTATTGAGGTAGCCGCGCCTTATTGCAAGCAGTATTGGATAACTCCAACAGTTGATAGGCTGGGCAGGACTTCCTAACAGAGCATGAGGTCCCGTACCTCCTCCCCAGGTAGTAATATTTCTATCGGTGGGACCCCAAGTATATTGTTGGTGATTATTTGCATCTACTTCTGCATCATCAGCAATATCTGTAGCACGACTCATAGCAAAATCCCCTCTATTAATAATTAAAGTTAATTAAATTAATTTCACCTAACCAGGCAGAAAAGCCTTTTTTAACGCCAAAAATAGCGTTACAGCGAGAATCATATACTTTTAGACTTCAAGACATCGGAATTGTTGCACATCCAGAATTACAGACATCCACTTTATAACAAACACAATTTTATTTTAATAAACTAAAAACGTATACCTGGTAGCTCAACAGAAACTACCTGATATACTCCACTTGAAGGCTTAACAAAAACCCGAGAACCGATAATCAAAAAAAATAGGAATTGCACTTTAACGAGAAATTACGCAGCAGCAATTACTCAAGTAAAAAATCAATTAAACTCACGAAAAAATAACCAACTAATCCCAAGATATACTTCTGACCCCAACAGATAAATTTTGAACTGGCATCTGCGATGGATAATCTACAGAAAAATATTGAGAAACTAGCAATCTTAGATTTGCTGGCCCAGTACACCCTCACAGCCGACAACCATGATGCTGAGGGGTGGGCATCGCTCTTTACAGAAAATGGGCGCTTTGAGAATGGAAATCTGATGATAAGAGGGCGAGAAAAACTGCGTCAATATCTGATTATACACAGCCAGCTTGGAACTCGACATATAACCTCCTCGCCTCTGTATACCATTTCTTCTGATGGGCAAAGCGCTACAGGGAAAGCAACCACCCTCGTAATCGCCGCCACACGTCATGGCTATCGCACCATCATGGCCGGACAATACGATGACAAGTTAATAAAAATCAATAACAACTGGTTATTTCAATGCAGGCGTGCTGAAGCTTTTGGCTTGCCGGAAGATCCTGATTTTTCAGTGCTAACCGCAGATCACCATACAAACAAATTAATTAATATTTTACTCAACGCATGGGATAAATTGGGAGAACCTATAGTATAAAAATCATCAAGAGCAACGAGCACAAAATACCACCAAAGATTCAAAACAACCCATATAATTAAAAATAATTAAAATACCTCTTATACTCAAAAATATCATTTGTTTATTAACAAAAATTGCCAGACCATAGCCTTATAAAACCATTTAAGACACATTAAGCAACAAAAACCAAATTGGTTTTAAAGCTCAGCTTTAACAAGCACTCCAGAACAACAGCTTATAGATTGACTTTAACTTCAACTTAAAGGGGGATTATGATGAAACTTATAGACTTAAATACCATACCTTCATCTATTACCATAGTTGTAGCCAATGCGCTTTCAATCTCCCCTGCATTCGCTGTAGAGTGCTATGAAACCGTCACAACTACAGCCTTCCTCACTGAAAACCTCCACTGTGAATTAACATCAGAAAATCCTTACGCGATAATTGTCAGCGGACCTTCCGGCAACTTACAAATACAGGGGGATGGAGGAATAACTTGCACCGGCAATTCAGATATGGAAGACCAGTTTGGCTTACTAATTGAGGGAACTGGCCGGCAGGTACGCGGAGGAATTATAGAAAACTGCCCCGGGGGTATCCTTGTTTCTGGCTCCGGCTCGCACTCCATTTTGAATATGGAGATAAAAAATTACTACCTGGATGACGGTATAAAGATCAATAGTGACAACAATATCATCAAAGGTAATACGATCACTGGAAACCCGTTATATAGTGGTGATGATGGCATAGACTCAAATGGAAATTACAATTTAATTACACACAATACGATAAAATATGCCGGAGATGAAGGGATACTAATTGATGGAGAGGACTCAACAGTACTACATAACTACATATCATACAGTGGTGATGATGGTATTGACCTGGATGGAACCAGAGGCGTAGTTTCATTTAACACTTCTGAGCACAATTCCGGGGATGGAATATTAATCGATACTAACAATGCCTCAGTAAGCCAAAACACTGCCAATTATAATGGTGCTGAAGGCATAGAAATAGCCGATGACAGCTCCAATAATATTGTTAGGGGAAATACCGCCAATAGCAACCAAACTGTTGGCATACTTATAGAAGAAACCAGTAGTGAGAGCAACATCATTAGAGGAAACACCGCACTGGGTAATATGAACTATGACCTAAGTTCACCAGGTGCCGACCCAACATGCCTTAATCTTGCCAATGAGTGGGGTAACAATACAGCTGAGTCCTCTGAGCCGGCATGCCTGCGTTTTCTTCCATAGGAATATTTCATATACTTAAAGGTGGCTGATGCCCCCCTTGCTTCCGTCTTAAAGCACTCCAAGGGACCTAAGATAAGATTATGATAGCGCTGGGATGTAATCTCCAAATTCTAAAGCTACTCTTCCAATACCAGTAAATCATTCTTCTCAGCGAAAGTTTGTTTTACGAACTCAGACGCCGTGATCCCCATCTCCTCTTTAAAAGCCCGTGAAAACTGGCTGGTGCCATTAAAACCGCTGTTTAAGGCAACCTGCAACATACTTGCATTGCGCCCAGAGCCCACCAGTTGTGCTGAGGCAGACTCCACCCTGGCACGACGCAATAAGCTATTGTAGGATGTATTGTGATAACGCAAGGCACGGTGTAGATAGGAAGGGGAAATATTCAAGGATATGGCCAGCTGCTGGGCTGAAAGATCTACATCACAACAGTACTTCTGGATAAGCTGACAAGTCTGGCGAAATACCACATTCAAGCGTTGCGGTGTTTCCACTTCAGCCGCCGCCTTTCCGCGGCTCTCCTCTATACAGGCAATAGCCAACTCCGCTACCGGGTTAAATAGTGTCTCAGGAGAGACAAAAGAACTTTGCTGTCTGGCTCTTGGCAAGAGCAAAAGATAGTTTCTGAGTAATAGGCCTGGGCCACTATTGCTATCAATCTCTAGAGGCTGATTATCACCAGGGCCCTTTCGAAATTTTTCGATTTTTTTTCTAGGGATACGACATAGCAGTACATGACTTTGCTGTATCAAGTCATGGATAATAGTCTGCCCCAAGTCCACCAGATAAATCCCACCAGAATTCATTGGAATAAAGTGATTACCACGCTGTATGGCACCACGACCAGACAGTATATACACCACGGTGTAATCTGCGTAGCCATCACTAAGATGATGATTGTTGCGATGAAAAGAGTTTCCAGAGAAGATTGCGCGGGCAAAAGAGTCTCCAGTAAGGGTGTTTATGGTGCCAGAGAATTCCCCCTCATACTCCTGACAGTGATGGGGCTTGAGAATTAGCTCACAGTTGTAAGGTAATATTTCCTCCAGATGTTGCTTCCAGCGCGACCAACGCTCCTCTATCGGCCAAATTCCAGTATTGATACTTTTTTGTATAAATGGGTTTTTTTTCTTTTCTTTTAGAAAATCCTTACGCATGATTCGCTTATCCTTAAGCTGTCTCATTGCTGGCAATAGGCAAGAATAAACCAATTTGGAACAACTGCTCACCAATATAGAGAATATTGAGACAGCATATTCCAGCTCAGAGCTCATAAAGACGCGTTTTTCGAGTCCCGGGTATTACTCGGCCAATCCTTGCCCCTCATTGGCACAGCATTCTACTGTTGACTATGGCTAACAGTACCCGGCCAGTAATTCTGTTGGCGTCCTGATCAGAAAACCCTGTAATTCTCAGGCTTTCAGGCGGGTAGATAACAGCTTTGTTATTGATAGTCATTTAGCTGGTTAGAGCATCAGGTGCAAAAAAAATGAAGAAAAGGTGAACGGAAAAATTCCTTCGGAAACGAACTCTATCAATTTGGCTTGGAGGCCGACGCTATTCCTTGATTTGTACTATGTCCTTTATAAAAGTTAATCCCAGTAAAATTAGACACACAGGTTATTTTCATTGGTGTCCATTTTTTAGGCGTCCGATTATAAAAATAAATGATCTTCAATTATTCAAAGATAAGTTCGCAATGAGTGATCGACTTGCTCGCCACACATTAACAATAGGTAGCTATGATACACATGGCTAAGCATCAGTGTTTACGCCTGAAGGTCGCTTCAAACACGGCAATCCTATGCCCCCGGGAAGAAAAAAACTGAAATGCTACACAGTGATACGCAACAAGGTGGGGGGCGGCATATTACATACTCCCCCTGACATCAAAGTTCAGAAGATGGGCAATCTGCCTCGGGCAAAGCAACTACCATGTTTATCGTAGCGACTCGATCCGGTTATCCTGTTGCCGTAGCCGCCGAATACCGGAATCAATTAGTCAAGGTAGCAGGTCACTGGCTTTTTCAATGTCGGCGAGGGAGGGAAGTTGTCCTGCCGGAAGATCCTATTTTTCCAATTATCATTACTGATCCGGATACCCTGCGATCAGATAAATTTGTTGTTGGATGCATGGAACAACCAGGATGAGCTGATACCGGGCTAAACTCCCAACACAGTAATAAAACAGGCCAAAATAAATTATAAAATTATTCCCACCAACCAGGACTAATTTAATGCACGCAATGGCACATCATCGCGACGCCCAATTGATACCCCCAGTATTCTTACCAGAAATTCCGTAAGCACCCCAGCAGTAAAACCCCAGATTTCATAACTCTCGTATTGATAAGCCGGCAAATAAATAGCTTGATCATCAATGGTCACTCTATCGGTACGGATACGGGGATCAGCCATAAAAAAAGAAAGGGGAACACGGAACACGGCATCCAGCTCACCCGGATTAGGGGAAAGTTCGATATCAGGGGAGATTACTCCCACCCATGGGGTTACATTTACCTGCCACCTGGTTCTACGCGGCCACAGGGGACCGAGCATACGCACCGCATTCATCGGCAGGGCAACTTCCTCCTCTGCCTCGCGCAAAGCGGTATATTGCAACGACGGGTCGGTGGCATCCCAACGTCCCCCAGGCAGCGAGACCTCTCCGGAATGGGTGGACAAATTGGCGGAGCGCTTGGTAAGAATTACCTGTGGGTCAGGCTCATCGGTCAGGGCAACCAGAACCGCCGCGTGACCGGACAGATCCGGCCCTATTGGAACTCCAGCCTCAAGCTCCTCAATCTGATGAAATATATTTTTTTCAATCGTTGATAGCATAAATCACTGTCCTGCCCCAGAAGACCTGGGTACTCCCTAACTTTCATCATACTCATTTCTGGCGTTAACACCGAGCTATCTGCCACATAATCCATTTGTCGCATATAGCTCGAACACCTCTACATCCCTACTTTTCCGCCGCAACACTTCGTTCAGTCTGCGGGGTATAACCGCCTTTTAGCTTCTCCCGCACTGTCTGCACCAAGGCGTAATAGACCGGAACCAGCAAGGTGGCGAACAAGCTGGCGGCCAACATGCCACCAAACACCACCAACCCCAGGGAAACCCGGCTGACAGCGCCGGCCCCAGTGGCCACCAGTAACGGTATCACTCCGAGGATAAATGACATAGCCGTCATCAGAACCGCTCGGAAACGCAGGCGCGTGGCAGAGAGAGCCGCATCAGCAATCGACTTCCCTTTATCCCGTTCTACACAGGCAAACTCCACAATCAGGATGGCACTTTTGGCCGCCATGCCAATAAGTAAGACCAAACCAATCTGGGTATAGAGGTTGTTGATAGAGCCAGCCAACCAAACCACCAGCATGGCGCCGCATATAGCGATTGGCACGCACAAGAGCACTGCGATCGGAATACTCCAGCTTTCATACTGGGCGACCAAGAACAGGTATACAAACACAATGGCCAGACTGAACAGGATTGGAGCCAGATTACCCGAAGTTATTTCCTGCAAACTGATCCCTGTCCACTCATAGCCATACCCCTCCGGCAGGTTTTCGGCCAACTCCTCCATTGCATCCATAGCCTGTCCACTGGAGTAACCGGTCGAAGGGGCACCGTTGATAGTGATACTGTTGTACAAGTTATAGCGGGTGATTGTTTGCGGAGCGACGATCGGGGTGATAGTGGCAACTGAAGTCACTGGCACCAGGCCACCGCTATTGGCACGCACGTAGAAGCCCGCCAGGTTTTCTTCCTCATCGCGAAATTGCGCATCAGCTTGGGCAATCACCCGGAATACTTTGCCGTACAGATTGAAATCATTGATGTAATAGCCACCAAGAAATGTCTGCAAAGTGGAATAGACTTCCGGCAGGGGCACTCCGAGCACATGGGCTTTTTCTTTGTCCAGTTTTAATTCCAGTTGGGGAGTGCTGGCCTGGAAGCTGGTAAAGGCCTGAGCAATTTCCGGACGCTGGTTAGCGTTACCCAGCAGGTCAAATAAAACCTGGGTGAGTTCCAGAATACTGCGCCCCTGTAAATCCTCAAGTACAAATTCGAATCCACCCACGGTACCTATACCCGGTAACGGCGGAATTGCGAAAGGCATAATCTGCGCATTGGGTATCGCTGCCAGTTTTTTCTGTAGGCGATCCATCAGGGCAAACTGATGATCTTCTTCGTTTGTTCGTTCGTCCCAGGGTTTCAGCACCGCAAACATCATGGCCGTATTGGAGGAGGCACTGCTGGTGAGCAGGTTGTAGCCCGGCACCCCTACCACATGGGCCATGGCCGGCTCTTCCAACAGAATATCCGTGACCTGATCAACCACCGGTCCAGTCCTCTCCAGGGATGAACCATCCGGCAGCTGCACATGCAACATAAAAGTGCCCTGGTCCTCATCGGGAATAAATCCGGTGGGAATACTGGCAAATAACCAGGCGGTAAAAAGAAAAAGCCCGATAACAGAAAGGATACCAATCAGTGGAATTTTCACACAGGCCTTAACCATGCCCACATAAAAATTGGTGGAGCGATGGAGCAGTTTATTAAAGAAACCAAATGCTCCGGTCTCTTTAATTCCGGCAACTTCTCCATCTTTACCGGGTTTAAGAATACTGGCACACAGTGCCGGGCTCAGCGTAAGCGCATTTAGTGAGGAAATAGCCACCGCCATAGAAATAGTAATGGCAAATTGTTGATACATTTTTCCGGTAATACCCGGCATCAACATCACCGGCACAAATACGGCAAACAACACCAAGGTGGTAGCGATCACCGGCCCGGTAACTTCTCGCATAGATTCCAGTGCCGCTTCTTTGGGAGGCAACCCCTCCCCCATCAGGCGTTGGGTGTTTTCCACCACAATAATTGCATCGTCCACCACAATACCAATGGCCAGGATCAGCGCAAACAGGGTGATGGTATTGATGGTCATACCAAATGCCAGCATCAGAGCGAAGGTACCGACCAGAGATACCGGGATGGCGATAGCGGGAATCAGAGTGGAGCGCCAGTCCTGTAAAAACAGGAACACCACCAGTATTACCAAAATCAAGGCAATAAACAGTGTCTGCACCACTTCCTTAATCGAGGCCTCCACAAAGAGAGTGGTGTCATAAAGAACTTCTGCAGTGAGCCCTTCAGGGAAACGTTGAGAGAGCTGCGCCACCTTCTCTTTAATGCCCTCAGCCACATCCAAGGCATTTGCATCAGGTAATTGATAGACCCCCATCACTGCCGAAGGCTCGTTATCCAACTGACCATAGGACGAGTAGGATTGACTCCCAAGTTCGACCCTGGCTATATCCTTAACCTTAACCATGGCGCCATCGGGCTTGGCGCGGATAGTAATATCTTCAAATTCCTGAGGGCTAACCAGACGTCCCTGCACCAGAATATTGTACTGAAATTGCTGATCCTTGCGGATAGGTGGCGAGCCAATCTGCCCTGCCGCTACCTGAACGTTCTGGGCCTGCACCGCACTGATTACATCCTGGGCAGTAACATCCAGTGCTGCCATACGATTGGGGTCCAACCACAACCGCATGGCATAATTACGCGAACCAAAAATAACAACACTGCTCACTCCCGAAACACGGGCCAGCTCATCTTTTAGGTAAATTTCCGCATAGTTGGCCAGGAACAGCTCGTCGAATTTCTGGTCTGGCGAAAATAAATTAACGACAAGCAGTAGCGTAGTACTCTTCTTGGAAACCACTACACCATCCCGTTTTACATCCTCTGGTAGTTGAGGCATTGCCTGCTCTACCCGATTCTGAACATTTACCTGAGCAATATCGTCGTCGTAACCGGATTTAAAAGTGACCGTCAGGCTATAGGAGCCATCATTGCCACTGGTAGAAGACATATAATCCATGCCTTCCACCCCATTGACCTGTGACTCAATTGGCACAGCGACACTATCGCGCATCACCTCCGCGCTGGCGCCTGCATAGTTGGTAGTGACATTAATAGTCGCAGGAGTAATTTCAGGGAACTGGGCTACTGGTAATAAGGGCAGGGATAAAATCCCTGCAAGGGAGATCAGTATGGATATTACAAAAGCGAAACGGGGCCGCCGGATACAAAAGGCACTGATCATAAAGCCGCTAGATGCCCCCCGCCCTTTCGGGACTACTTATAGTCATCTGCCTCTCCCTCATAACCCGGGAGCGTACTTTCATCCTCTCCTTTACCAGGCTCTCCTTTCTTCGCACCCTTTGACTGCATCTGCGCTGGTGAGCCACCTTCTCCTGTGGGTTCCGCCGGCTTCGCTGCGGCATCATAGGGATTGCGTGGTGTATTTTGCGGTGTTACCGGTTTTCCGGCCTGAACCCGCTGCAGGCCATTGACGATTATCGACTCACCGGCAACCAGCCCATCATTCACGGCCCAAAGTTCCCCCTCGCGTTGACCCAGGGTTAAATAGCGTTTTTCCGCGATATTGTTTCTACCCAGTACAAACACATAGCGACCCTGCATATCCTCCAGCACAGATGACTGTGGCACTAATGGCTTCAATGCCTCACTGCCGGTAAATACCAAAATGGAAACTCGGGCAAATTGACCCTGCACCAGCAACTGCCCTGGATTGGGAAACAGGGCGCGTACTGCCACAGATCCGGTATTTGGGTCTATTTGGTTGTCAATAAAAACTATGTTGCCTTTGTAGGGGTAAAAATTGCCATCCGGCAGTTCTATACGCACATCCAAACTGGTGGGGGGCAGTCCTTCTCGCCGGCGTCGCTCCGCATCCACCTGAACAGCATAAAGTTGATCTTCAGGCACCTCGAAAAGTACATAAATTGGATCCATCTTGACGATGGTCGTTAGGGGGTCAGAATTAGGGCCCACCAGGGAGCCTTCGGTAAAATCCGTGCGACCGATACGACCTGTGAGTGGCGCATAAATTTTGGTGTAGGATAGATCCAGTCTGGCGCTTTCGACTTTGGCGCGATCCGCATCCACCTGGGATTTTGTCTCCTCGTACGTGCCCATCAGTTCATCCATCTGCACTTGGCTGATAGCACCGGTTGCTACGAGGGTGCGACCTCGGCGGAAATTACGCTCGGCAACCCGTAACGAGGCCTCAGTGCGCTCCAAATTAGCGCTCTGATTATCCAACTCTGCAATAAAAGGACGTGGGTCGATTTCAAAAAGCAATTGGCCTTTCTGAACGGTATCGCCTTCTTTAAAGTTGCGGCTTTGAATATACCCCTCTACCCGGGGGCGCACTTTGTACTCGTCAGTGGCTTCTACCCTACCGACAAATTCAAAGCGCGGAATAACAGGCTGCTCTCGCACCACGAGCACCTCGACTGGAGGCGGTGGCGGCGTTTTTTCTTCATCGCCCTTGCCACCACAGGCGTATAAGACAAATAGGATCAGCCAAAAAAATAAAAAACGCGCCATGGCAGAGAAGACACCGCCTTAAATACATCAACGTCTATTAACAACTATAGGCGTCAAAATTCTGGGAGCTGACGCTGGAATCTTGCATAGGTATACTGACGACATGAAATTTTGCAGCCAATGCGGCAGTAGTGCCGTCACGTTTTCCATTCCAAAGGGTGATGATCGCCCCCGCCACCTCTGCGGCAACTGCGGCGCCATTCACTACATAAACCCGCGCGTTATCGTCGGTGTGCTGCCATACCTGGAAGACCGGGTGATGCTGTGCAAACGCGCTATTGAGCCGCGCCTGGGTCTCTGGACCTTACCTGCAGGCTTTATGGAAAACGGGGAGAGTAGCGAAGAAGGTGCCCTACGGGAGTCATGGGAAGAAGCTCGCGCCAACATCCGTGTGGATGGCCTCTACTCGGTCTATGACATCCCCCATATCAATCAGGTCTACCTGATGTACCGCGGTGAGCTGACAGATACCAATTTTGGGCCTGGACCGGAATCCCTGGAAGTGGAATTATTTCGCGAAGTGGACATCCCCTGGCGTGAAATTGCCTTTCCCATTATGCACAAAACTCTCGAGCACTACTTTGAGGACAGCAAACTGGGGCAATACCAACTGCACCGCGGCGTAATTTCACGAAAACTCAAACTGTAATCGGCAAACCCACATCAAACTTATATGGCGAATGAAGGCTAGCTGTTACCCCAAGACCTCGGAGAAACACAGCCTCACCAGATTGTAAAAGGATGTTCCGATGAAATATGCCTATATGCTTGCGGTCCTGCTCCTGGTAGGCGTAGGTTTATCAATGATTCTGCCTGACCCAGAGGGCAAACCAATAATGTCTCCCAGTGACTGGTTGCCGGACCAGAAGACAATAGACAATGTGCGCTACCAAGGGCAACGTGCACTGCACACAGTCACTTCCACTTCACAGCAATCTGCAAAGCAACTGGAAAGCTTTGTGAAGTCCAGTGGATTGATATCCCCAGTTCAAAGTGAAACACCCGCCACTGAAGTCTTCACTTGGCAGGATAGAGAGGGAAACTGGCACTTCTCTGACTCAGTGCCTGAGGGGCTGGATACCTCAGTACGTATCCACCGGGTAAAGCCCATCAACACAGTACCAGGCACTCAGGTCTCTGCCAATGAGGAGCCTCCGCATGCCCAAGCGACTCCCCCGCAGGAGAGCGCTGGAGCCGATAGCCGGATTTCCCAACTTCTTAAAGAAGTGCAAGCGTTGCAAGAGAAAAGCCTGCAGCGCCAACAAGCCTTAGACAACCTCTAGAATCTAAGCGGTGGGAAACTCTCTTGTCTCCTGCCTTTGCTTAATAGCTATATTGCAACGATCATCCAGGCGCCACAGGTCAAAAGCAGGCTCTTCATAGGGGTGGGCACCATAAAGTGCCTGCAGTGTGGCATCGACATGTTCATCCGCACATACCATTTCCACGCGATACTCTGATACCTGCTCCACCTCCCCGGATTCACCAATAAATGGCTGGCTACCTGGTAATGGACGGAACTGGCCAGTACCCAGCACTTGCCAGCAACAATGATCGTAATCACCAATGCGCCCCGCACCAGCAGCAAAAAGGGCCTGCTTCACCTCTTCGAGATGGGATTCGGGAATATAAATACAAAACTTATACATAGCAGCAGCTCATAGTGGGGCATAAAAAAGAGGCCCTTAAGGCCTCTTTCGTACGGCAAAGCCCAGCATCAATTCATAATGATTTAAAACATCATTGTCATCAGTTTGCGCTGGTATTGGATGGCAACAGGGTCTCCAGTACCGAGGCTTTTTACAATATCCAGGAATGCCTGCTTGGCTGCGCCATCGGCAAAGTTCATATCCTTGCGAAGTATATCCAGTAATAGCTCCAGGGCTTCCTGGTGACGGTTCGCCTGGCTGTACTGTACCGCCAACTGGTAGGCGGAGTCATAGTCCTGGGGATTCTGTTCCAGCGCCTTCTGCAATGCCTGGATTTCCGGAGTATCCGCGGCCTGCAGCTTCAATTCCAGCTGGGCCATCAATTGCTGGTACTCTGCATCTTGATCTGCAAGCAGGATTTTGCCCAGCACAGTTTCCGCTTCTTGGGCGCGATTCTGGTCTAGTAATACTGCTGCCAGCTGCTTGGCAATATCTGCCCGCTCTGAGGACTCAGTGTAAGCTTGGCGCAACAGAGGTAAAGCCTCATCCACCTTACCCTCACCAATAAGTGCTTGGGCCTGCTGCAACTTTATATCCCAGGGCTTGGGCAGATATTTGTCCAGTATTTCGCGGATCTGGGCTTCCGGCTGCACGCCCGCAAAGCCATCCACCGGTTGACCATCTTTCAATAACATCACCGTCGGCAGGCTGCGTACTCCCAGCTGGCCGGCAATCATCTGCTCGGTATCCGCGTTCACTTTGGCCAGCAGGAACTGACCAGCGTACTCGTTAGCCAGTTTTTCCAATACTGGCATTAACTGCTTACAGGGTTCACACCAGTCCGCCCAGAAATCCACCAGTACCGGGCGCTTCATGGATTCTTCAATCAATACTTGCTGGGCGTTTTCTGCCGTTACATCGACAATAAATTCGTTCACAAACTCTCCTGAGTCACGTCTGCGTATTGGTTTGTTGTACTGTTAGCGGTATAGGATATCGGCGCCATAGGCCAATTCAAGGGACTGCCGCTCTATCTTGCGCAGGCCTTTTACTACCAATCCATAGGATCGATCTGCCATCCGCTCAATCTCATAATCTGGCACTGTGCCATCCAGCAACACCGTATTCCAGTGCTTCTTATTCATGTGGTACCCCGGCAGCACGCCGGGGAAAATATCCCTCAAGGCCTGAGCCTCATCCGGGTCACACTTCAGATTGGAGGCATCCACTCCACGGTAACGGCTGAGGGTAGCAAACATTCGCCCCTTGATCTTGTATACCGCCACATCTGGACCAAAGGGAAAATCCTCAATAGCCTCAGGGCGAGATAGCAGATAATTCCTCATCGCCACTCTCAACATATTAAAACCCTACCAATCCAGTGAAGACGGCAGGCGCGGTGAGGACAGCAGTTTGGCAAAACGGTGCCAGCGCTCATCGGTATTATCAGTACCGCGCTCTACATAATCCGCCACCAGCTTTTTCCCCCAGTTATAATTAATGACATAAGCGCCATAGGCATCCACAAAGTCCTTTCTTTGCTTGGCTTTGGCCGGGCTCATCAGGGTGTACTTCTCAAATAGCGCCGGCACATCATCACCTTCGATTTCCCCATCAATATATTGGCGCGCGATCTCATTACCGGCAAAGCTCAACTTATCCACTAGCGCCATAACGCGATCGTACTTTATAGCATTCTGCGGATTCAGCCCGGCCAGGGGGTAGAGTACTTCCATCTCAAAGCGGGTCTTTTCCTCACCAGGAAAGGCCAGCTCAATACCATAGTTAGCACTGCCCTCGGCAATAAGAGACTGAGGGCTGAACAGAGGGTAAACACTGTATTCCACCCAGCCGCGCTCTTTCACCAGGGACTGCTCCAGCAGCGCATTGTAGGTGTGATGACCGGGATAACCCTCATGGCACCCCAGATCTATAGCGCGATCAATAGTGATCGGCAGACCACCATTCACCTGGATTAAACTGTGGGAGCCCCCCTGGTACCAGTTGTAACCGCTCCAGGGCTTGTCGCTGACATACTCCAGTACAAAGTTCTCATTGTCCGGCAACGGAATGTACTGCTTGGTACGCAGACGACACTCTCTAATTGACGCATCGAATACCGCCTCAAGCTTGTCTGCGGGAATCTCAAAATTACTGCGAAATGCCTGTACCCGTTCACTCAGTGGCTGGTCACCCGGTAGCAACTCTTCCAACTCCGTAAGCAGGGGCTCAAACCTGGCAAAGTCCTGCTTAGGTGGCTGGGTGTCATACAGCTCGCGGGCCTCCTGGGCGAAGTTGCGTTCGCTTTCCCCGGAAAGGCGCTTAGCGTGGGCCACCAAAGCCCCCAATTGGGTTTTCAGGTAGTGAAGACGAAGGCCACCCATAGAACCATCTGCTTCTCTACCGACCGGTAACCGTTCAAGTAGCGCCTCCCCACGCTGGGCAATTTCTGCCGTGGTCGCGCTACTTTGCTGTGCCTGCTCACGCCACTCGGCTGGGCCGTAAAAAGCATCCACATAGCTCTTGTCATGATTACCCAGCTCCAGTACCAGGGAAACATACGCCCTTGCCACATCGTCAATAGATAAATCGCCCTTCGCTTCTTCCATAGCCTGTTTTGCCTCAATAACCTTCGGTGGTATCGCCGTATGGATCTCACTGGCTTTTTTTCCTTCACATGCACCCAAAAACAGTGGTACAGCTAGCATCGGCAACAGACCCACCGCTTTAATCGCTTGCATCATTATTATTTCTCGCTCGACTCATTTAATACCGATATTGATTGTGTGATGAATTGTCTCTGGTGGGAACCGCAGCCCCACAAGGCAGGGGCCCACAATCAAAATGACGACAGGAACTTAGCTATGTTTTCCAGGGTGCTCGTCCGCTGCACTCTCCCCGAGGCCCTCCTCGTCTTCTACCTCCAGGTGCACACCTTCAAATTCTTCTGACACAGGTGCACTACGCAACACCAGAAAACCAGCGATACCGGCGATCACAGAGGCTAACAGAATGCCCGCCTTGGCCTGAATCAACAGATCCGCCTGGGTGCTAAACGCCAGCTCGGCAATAAATATCGACATGGTAAAGCCGATACCGCCTAGTAATGCCACCCCAACAATATGTTGGAAGTTCGCCGATTTAGGCAGCTTGCCCCACCCCAACTTCCAGCCAATCCACGTAGCACCCACGATACCCACCAACTTACCGATCACCAAGCCGGCAATAACCCCCAAAGTAACAGGGTTAATCACCGCAGTAGTGCTGGTAAAGCTGTCGAACGGAATACCCGCATTGGCCAGGGCAAAGATGGGGATTACCAGGAAGCCCACCGGGGTATGCAACCGGGTTTCCATACGCTGCAGGGGAGACTGTGCCAGGTTCACACCATTACCCAGAGCCATGACTCGAGCACGCAAAGCATCATTGGCAATAATCTTGTCTCCCGGGCGGAAGCAGCGATCAAAGCTGCGAATAATATCTTTTACAAAAGTACTGAACGCCACCGGGTCATATTTAGGTTTGGCAGGCAATGCCATAGCGGTAATAACGCCGGCAATGGTTGCGTGAACACCGGCCAGGTAGAGTTCATACCACAACAAGACCCCAACAAAAACATAAGCTGGGGAGCGGCGCACACCGGCAGCCTTTAACAGCCACATAATCACCACCAAGCAACCCGAAGCAATCAGCGCAGTCAGGTTTACCTGTTCGGTATACCAGATTGCTATTACCAGGATGGCACCCAGGTCATCCACAATGGCCAGGGCCACCAGGAAGGTTACTACCGCCCGGGGCACCCTGTTACCCAGTAACGCAATACACCCCACTGCAAAGGCAATATCTGTAGCCATAGGGATACCCCAGCCACGCTCTGCCTCACCGCCAGAATTAAAGGCGCCGTAGATCAGGGCCGGAACCACCATGCCACCAATGGCTGCCATTACCGGCAATACCGCTTGGCGCAAGTCGGAAAGCTCGCCCACCATAAATTCGCGCTTCAATTCCAGGCCTACCAGAAAAAAGAAGATTGCCATCAGGCCATCATTAATCCAGTGATGAAGGGAAAGAGAAAACTCCCACTCCCCTGCACTAAGGCTGATAGGCATATGCAGCAGGTGTTTGTACGCGTCTTCCAGGGGGGAGTTGGCAATAATCAGTGCAGCCAGCGCAGAAAGCATCAGTAAAATGCCGCTGCTGCTTTGTCGATGGATAAATTCTTCGAAAGGTGTCACCAGGCGCCCAAAGGCCCCTTCTAAAGGCGCTTCAAATACCTTTCCTTTACGAATCTTGAACTTATCCAAAACGCTTTTTGCCATCGACTGACGTCCTCCTACCTAAAGACTAGCCCTACAAAAACGAGGGCCGCACTTCTACCTACGGGAGCCAGAGGTTAGCATGGCCACTGTATTCTTAACCATATTGACAGGATTGCATTGCAGAAGATGACCCGATTGGACCAATTGCTCGTAAAGAGAAAACTCGCCAATTCCCGCACTCACGCCAAAAAGCTGGTTGATACCGGCAGGGTCATGCTATCTGAAGGCGGCCCCCTAGAACTAGCACGCAAAGCCGGGCAATTAGTCAGTGACGATTGTTCCCTTAATGTCACACCGTTACCGGAAGATCAGTATGTCTCCCGTGCCGGATTAAAGCTGGCAGCCATTCTCGATCACACAGGCTTAAACCCAAAGGGGTGGCACGCCTTGGATATCGGCTGTTCCACCGGCGGATTCAGTGACTGTCTGTTGCAGAAAGGCGCAAAATCTGTCGTAGGAATAGATGTTGGTCAGGGCCAGTTGGCAGAGAAACTCCTGGTGGACCCACGTATGCACCTGTTTGAGGGTATTAATGCTCGCCACCTGGAAGCCTCTCAGATAGCTCCCTATGGGGACGACGGGTTTGATACCATCGTTATGGACGTATCCTTTATTTCCCAAACATTAATACTGCCGCAGCTACCCCCTCTTTTAAAACCAAAAGGCCAATTGTTGACCCTGGTAAAACCACAATTTGAAGTTGGTCCCGAAGGTATTGGTAAAGGGGGCTTGGTGCGCAATACAAATCTCTACCCACAGGTGCGCCAGAGAATCACACATTTATGTGATGAACTGGGACTTGAGATCAAAGAATACATTGACAGTCCAATTAAAGGTGGCGATGGCAACCGGGAATTCTTACTTTGGGCAGTACATAGGGAAATATGAGCGAAGAGAACTGAAAAAAGTTTAATATTACTTTACGCCAGGGCCATCATATTTTGAGGGCCTTGACAATTTCGTTTAAAAATTAAAATTTCCAAATAGATCTTAGATACTTACCATTTAGAGTTAAGGAATATCTCTATATTCCTCTAAAAACACTCCCTCCTTTAATAAAAACTATTTATTACTATCACAATTTATAAATGAACACGTAATAAATGCTCCCTATCCTGCGCACATAAAACAACGGCCCGGATAACTCCAATGAAACGATTAATCTTGTTGTGTGCATTCTCCAGTTCATTGCAAGCAGCTCCACTGACTAACTACAGGATAATAGATGGTGACACAGTTCACGGATATATTTCTGGTGAATATGTTGAGATACGCCTTCAATGTATTGATGCACCAGAAACCTATCCCAGTACGCAAACGTATGGCCCAGAGGCTACTCAAACCCTGAATTATTTATTGTCATTTGGCTCTGTGGATTTCCAATCTACAGGGAGAGATCAGTACGGCAGAGAAACTGGCTATCTGTTTGTAAATGGGTACAACATCAATCAAGAAATGGTCGCAAGAGGAGCCGCTTGGAATTATGCCTACTATTGCGGGGATAAATTCGAGATTGAGCAAGAGTTTGCATACTACTCCAATCTAGGATTGTGGGGAGAAGCAGAAGCAAAAGACCCCTACTGCTTTCGCAAGAGCCTGGATCACGCTTTTTGCTATTACAATCCGGAAAATAATTTAATTCTAGATGATTGACTCACTACAAAATCATCAACGCTAACTAAATTTCACAACACTTAATAAAGCGGCCTGAAGAGTTTAATAGATTCTCTACCAGGCCGCTAAAACTATAAATTTTTTATAACTCTACATTTGAAATTTTTGGAACAAGAATTGCTCAACCTTTGCTTCAGCTATTCCAATTCTTGCGGGCTAATTCTCAAAATTAAATGACGGGGCTTTCCATAGTACCCTAAAGCCTACTTCATATCTCCTTTGACTATATAGGCTTCAGCCAAGCTACTCAACACTTTGTAAGTTTCTGAGTATTCAGCATTCAACTTAAGGAACTATATTACCCGATCAACATCAACCCAGAACCACCTATTCCATAACCGACTATAACAATAAAAATTGATAACATCCCCCATTAGGAAAAAATTTTCACAAAGCGCTTTCAAACATTCTCAAATATCTCTCAATATTGATCACCAAAAAAACCTGGCCTGACTATCAATCATATAACCTTTAAACAGGTCTTAATTCGCTATAGAAACCAATAACGGACATCATGTAATACTTTTCTTATAAACCATATATCACAGAATCAACATACAGACCAATAAATTCTGAGACATGATTTCCCTTGAGAAATACATGCTGATTCATTGAGATGTAGCTATACATAACTTGTATTTATCAAGTGGCTCACTTCATACAAAATCGGTACATTTCTTCAGTAAAACCTGATCGCCCTACCATATACCGGGAACAATCGCAGAGTAAACATTAAAAGTCTTGGGGAATGAATAAAAATGATAGATAGCTTAAAACCTTGCAAATAAACAACCTGCTAGGACTTGCCATCCTGAAGTCGGACAACCTTCATTAATCTCAGTAATACCTAATACTCCATTTCGATATCCACCATAGTTAATCTGCAGCCTGTTTGGTGAGCTATCTCTTACTCATTCCTGGCTTATAATTCCAACAAGAATCATTCCAGGAATAATTGGAGTAGTATCAGAGGCCATTTGTTTAACCGTGCCAGTAAAATAGGAAAGAAGCTATTTAAATCTACATCAAGAAACTAAAGAACTGGATATTTTTTCAATTCACCTTTCCGATAGGAAGTGAGTGGAGGTACCCAGCACTCCCGCTCCTCATTCAAAACTTCCAAGGTAATTACTTTGTGCTTATTTAGCGTAATTTCGTTAGAATCAACGCCTACACTAAAAAATGCAAGTAGGTCAATTAAATAATTGACCCTCACCCATTTATCCCTCACTCTAAAAAAACGCCTTAATTGCCATGAAGCATCTGACTACTCTAATCAGGATAGTAGGATTCACCTAGCCCAGAAAGGACAACCAATTCCATGGCAACCATTGCTGCCGAAAGTATAAACATGGTGGAATCGATTCGCTTATCCATTACTACATCGTACTTATCGATAATATTACTTTTGTTAACTATTAGGGCCCTATTTTCCCTGATCTGCGACTCAACCATAAAAGGCAATAATGTGTCCTGTTTTGCCCAGGTCTTCACTCTCTCAGTAGAGTCAGGAAAGCCTGCAACCTTTTCCCCTACACCAAAAACTGCCCATTAGACATTTTAATGTTGTCATAGATTCCAGCCAAATTATCGAGTATTTGTTTATTCGGGGCTACATCAAATAAGGTTCCATATCCCCCGCCAATATAAATAAAGCTACAAAAAACATAAAGACTACTATCTTAAACTAGCAAGATAAATTTCTTTAATGCTAATACCTATACCCTTATCATTTAAAACATTGACTTCGACTAATTTATACTAAATGACAATTCAGCCAAGACTTTTCCAGCCAACCTCATTAAATAAAAATCTCACTCGCTCCCGGTACTTCGCCTAACTAAACAAAGACTAGGAGTAGATATCCGCCAAGGTTAGTCAGTGCATATTAGAGCTCATAAGAAAGAAGCTAAACTACTTATCTTTCATCCACGCCAAAAAGGCGAGTCGTGCAATGATCAAGGTAACTATAAGAAGAGTGCTACTGATTATCTCACTGCTTCTACTTTTTTGGCCATTCAAACTCTATGCATGCTCCCGGGTTGCCTGGAATACCGAGCAAGGTGTTTTTGCCGCCAGATCAATGGATTGGGGACATTCTTTTGAGGATATTCTTTATATAAATCCTCGAGGCATGAAGATGATTGGTGAGGATGGCCATAACCCCGCCAAATGGACTTCAAAATATGGAAGTGTTGTACAAAGTATTATTCCCTATGCCCGCCAATATGGCTTCTCAAATAATGACGGTGCTACCGACGGAATTAACGAAAAAGGTCTAACGGCACATATTCTATATCTTGGAGCAACCGGCTACGCCAAACCAAATAATACGCCAGGGGTATCCTATATGCGCTGGCTGCGTTTTATTCTCGATAACCATGCTACAGTCGCAGATGCTGTCATCGGGATGAAAAATATACGCATATCGCCAGTGAAAGTTGGTGGCGAAGTACTTGGTGCACATATGGCAATAGAGGACCCAAGCGGTGATTCAGCTATCTTCGAAATAATCGATGGTAAATTAGTTGTACATCACGGTAAGAAATTTTCGGTTATGACAAATGACCCACCTTATGGATGGCAGCTTCAAAACCTGCCTTTTTACCAAGGCTTTGGAGGACTTAAATCTGTTCCAGGAGGGATTGATGGCGCTGACCGTTTTGTTAGATTATCTTACTATCAACACAATCTACCAAAACCTGCCAATGATATTCAGGCAGTCGCTTATCTCCTAAGTGCTATTCGCACTGTGGCCGTTCCTTTTGGCGCACCTTACAGTCGCCCCAATCAGAAAGAGGGGCCTGAAGAACCAGCTACTTACCCCACTTGGTGGCTTTCGGTGATTGATTTAAAACGCCGAATTTACTATTTCAACTGGGTTAAAAATCCAAATATTGTTTGGGTAGATTTACATGGAATTGATTTTTCAAAAGGCACAGGAAAGCGGGCTGCCGACCCAAAGAACCCCCAATTGGTTGGAGATATCACGAAAGTATTTAAGCCAGTAAAAAATAAACAGAAAGAAATATAAGATGTACAAGTTAACCCGAAAACACCATTTAATATCAAACACTCGGTCCGATATTCCATATGGCCTTAATTACAGCCAAGATTTTACATACTTTGATGTAAATCTACTTCAACATGTACATCCCCTCACTTTCAGGGCTGCTTAACTTAAATCCAAACTTCTCGTATAGCTCCGGTACATCCGCCATAAGAGTAATATAAGCTGAAGGCATGGCCTCCCGATCCAAATAAGACATCATATGCCTCATCACCAAGCGCCCTAAACCTTGCCCCTGGTACTTTGGATCGACAGCAACATCAACAATTTCAAAATTCAGGGCTCCATCCCCTACTACCCGCCCCATAGCAATAGTCTGTGAGCCTATTTTGATGTGGATGCCATACAGGCTGTTGGGCAAGCCTTTTTCCGCAGCCGCTCTGGTTCTCGGGGTAAGTCCAGCAACTTCCCTCAAACGAAGAAAGCCTTCAACGGGAACCACGTTCTCTACCACTGTATACATAATATATTAAATACCCCTTAATAAATCACAACACTTAATAGTGTCAGCTAATCCTCGCGAATTTCTGTAACTATTTCCGAGTTAACAGAATTGGCAATAAAACACTGTTTATGTGAAAGATGATGGATTTTTTCCAGCTGCTCCCTACTGGGCTTCTTATTTCCAAAAAAACGCACCAGGGGGCGCAGAGTAACCTTGGTCATTGCCAATTTGCCCTCCTTATTCGTATCCATTAGACCAACTGCTTCATCACGATACTCATCCACCACAAAACCTCGCTTGGCAGCAATGGCCAGGAAGAACAGCATATGGCAACTGGAAAGTGCAGCGACAAAAGCTTCTTCCGGGTCAACATTCTCTGCAACCGAATATGGAATGGGAACCACATGAGGGGAGGAGGAAGCCGGGACGGACAGGCCACCATCAAATTGCCAGATATGAGCGCGACTGTATTGATTATCGGTAAAAATCTGGTTGTCGCGCTGCCAGACTACTGTGGAAGTGTACTCAGACAAAATCTCTCTCCTTTTATCCAGGGCACACAATTTCTGTTCTTACAGATAGAGTCTTTCTCTGCTATTTTGACTGATTGTCTGAAATCTACGGGCTTACTCGGGGACTTCCAGAGAGGGCAGCCAGTTGGCAGGTATCTTCGATGATCATTTCCAACCTGGGGTCAGGGCCGGGCACTTAGGGACAGAGGCCGCAGAGCGGCCCCAGAGGTGCTATCACTCAGCATCCAATTGCTGGTCAGTACGTGCAGCCATAATAAAGTCATTCTTGTGCAGGCCCTTAGCCTCATGACTCCACCAAGTCACAGTAACCTTACCCCATTCGGTAAGCAACGCGGGGTGGTGCCCCACCTCTTCCGCAATAGCACCAACACGGTTAGTAAACGCCAGAGCCTGCTTGAAGTTACGGAACTTAAACACGCGCTCCAGTTGCATGATGCCCTCTCGGGTCATTGGGGTCCAATCTGGGATCTGACGCAGCAATCCAGGAAGTTCGTTATCACTGACCAGGGGCGCATCTGCTCGGCAGGCTTCACATTGTTGTTGGGCGAGTTCGGTCATAAATGAGTCCTCAACACCTTGTTTATTATCGGCTATTTAGCGTGGGCTCCACTCTAACCGGGGCTCCCCAACGAAACAAGCACACACTCAAAAAAGGCATTTTATACGGTTTTAACACGCCAATATGATACAGCCTGCTAAAAGCAGCGGGGTAAGCCACTGTTGGAGACATTTGGTGCCGACCAGCCGCAGCAACGCCATCAAGTGTGTTAATTTTTGAACAGCCCCCAGGTATTAGAAGCCCAGCGAAGCAAGGACTCTTATGAAAGCCCTTTTGTGTATGTTGATATTACTGTCATTCCTCTCAACTAGTGCCTGCGGTCCACAGAGTCTGGATAAGAACCGTATTACCCCCCCGGAGTCCGAAACTATCGCAGAAATGCGGGCTGAGACAGAGCTGACTTTCCAGCAATTGAGTGAACAGTTCGTTAATGGGCTCTGGCGTCTTTTTCCGTCCTGGGCTGTTCGTGAGGGCTACTATGATGTCGCCACCCAGATACAGGTACCCAATAAGGCCTACCGGAAATACTTGCTGGATTTTGCGGAGACTTATGAAGAAAAGTTTAATGCACTGAACATAGATCAGCTAAGCATCAACGCACGTACTGACTTGGCATTGATCTTAAACTTCCTTCTGCGTTTACAGTGGGAATATACCACCTTCAAATCTTTTGAATGGGACCCCTCCAATTACAATGTTTCTCATCCTTTTGCCCTTATATTGAATACGGAGTATGCACCTTTAGAGCAACGCTTACGAACTTTTAGTACTCGTATGCGCAAGGTACCGGAATATTATCAAGCTGCTATGCATAACATCCGCAGGCCCGCCGCCCCTCAACTGGCACTGGCTATCCAGCAAAATGAAGGGGCCATGGAAGTATTCGGTGAAGAGACAGAAAAGAAAGCAGTAAACAGCCAATTGTTCGACGATGAAAAAGCAGTTTTCCAACAGCGCCTGGAAGTAACTCGCCAGGCTATCCAAGGCTATATTACATTCCTGAAGAAACTACAAAAAAAACTGGAAAAAACTGGAAAATTCCGCGATTTTCGTATTGGCGAAAAACTCTACGAGGAAAAATTCAATTTTGATATCCAGATTGGTATAAGTGCAGCCGAACTTTACGAGCTTGCAATGGAAGAAAAGATATTAGTTCGAGATAAAATGCTAGAGCTATCAGAAAAACTCTGGCCCAGATATTATCCTAAAGAAGCCCCACCTTCAGATAAGCAACTCAAGATCCAAAAGGTACTAGATAAACTATCCGAACACCATGCCACAAAATATACTTTTAAGGAGAAGGTTGAACAACAAATTCCAGAATTAGCCACTTTTGTAACTAAGAATAACTTGCTAACACTGGATAAAAACAAACCTCTGATTGTACGCACCACTCCACCTTACCTTCAAGGTTTTGCTGTTGCCTCCATCAATGCTCCTGGACCTTACAATAAGAATGCCATTACCTATTACAATGTAATGCCTATGGCACAGCTCAGCGACAATCAAGCTGACAGCCTGCTACGAGAATACAATAACTACACCCTGCAGATCCTCAATATCCACGAGGCCATCCCGGGACACTATACTCAGTTGGTTTATGCCAACCAATCCCCCAGTCTTATAAAAAGTATTCTAGGTAATGGAGCCATGATCGAGGGGTGGGCTGTCTATGCTGAGCGTATGATGTTAGAAGCTGGATATGGTAACTTTTCTCCAGAATTGTGGCTGATGTATTACAAGTGGAACCTGCGCACTATCACCAATACAATCCTGGATTATGAAGTTCAAGTAAAAGGCCTTAATGAAGCCGATGCACTTAAGCTGATGATTCAAGGCGCATTCCAACAGCAGGCTGAAGCTGAGGGCAAATGGCGGCGAGCCACCTTGAGCCAAGTACAGTTAACCAGTTACTTCGCGGGTTACACTGACATACTTTCTCTGCGTGATGAAATAAAGCAGAAACTCGGGAAAAAATTTAATTTAAAAGAATTTCACGAAGAATTTCTCAGCTTTGGTAATGCACCTGTACCGATAATTCGAGAGCTAATGTTGACCCAGCTGGAGGAGACGGGATCTATTTGAACCAAATACGTTTTAGAGCTCTAACTCTCGTTCTTCTGGCAATACCCAATAGATTCCCAATGAAAAGTACCCAGCAAAAAATCAAACAGGGGGATAGTCAAATTAAAGTTACATTGATTCATCAAGTTACGTTGATGATGTATACGATGTAGTTGAGCCAACTCACGCAGAACGGGAACTCGATGAAACCAATGATCCAGAGGCTGGTGGTATCCCAAGTGCAACAATTCATAACCCAAATGATTTACTACAATAGTCACAATCAAGAGGTAAGCAGCATTCATCGACAAGAAAATAGAAAAAAAATACCCTAAACTCGGGGCTATCACTAAAGCAAGAGTTGCCGTTAAGTAAGTAGGGAAAAGTACTATCCTCCAGTCTCTGGTAGTATCAATTGAAAACAGGGGCGGAGAGAAAAAACTGTGATGATCCCCAGTATGTCTGCGATAAAAAACTCCTGCAATTCTAATTTTTTTATGACCAGCCCAACGATGACTTGCGTATTCAGAAAAGTTATATAGAACAACCCCTACGGGGATCACTAATAACTCCCAAGGTTTTAACATATCCAACTGAAATATGCAGTAAATACAAACTCCGACGCCAATAGCCAGAATACCCGATAGATGAAACCACCCGCTGTAACGGCTCTTCACTCGTGCCCGGTACCCGGCTCTGAAAGTAGCCGCATCGTGATTGATCGACATATCTGCTCCTTTTTATTAGAGTTGGTATTCCGTAAAACTATATAAACAATCAGAATCAGGCTGTTTGATCACATCTCTCTAGAAGTGATGTAAAGGGTGCCTCTCATCAATTGCATTAGCAAATTTAAGAATTTGATTGACCAGAAATATAATCAGGCGGATGATTGAATTCTAATAAATAATAATTAACAGCATTATTTGTGAGATTGATAATGTCGAGTCATCTCAGATCAATGGACTTGAATTTACTGCCTGTATTTGATGCCCTGATGGTCGAACGTAACCTGACTAGGGCTGCAGTAAAGCTACACATGAGCCAACCTGCAGTAAGTGCCGCTTTAAAGCGCTTGAGATCCACCTATAACGATGCCCTTTTTATCCGCACCGCAAAAGGGCTACGCCCTACCGAGCGTGCCCTGTCACTACACCCTTCCATTCACACCGCTCTTGGAGCAGTGAGATCCAGCTTTCAGCAACTCGACTTTGAACATCATGAGGCAGAAAGGGATTTCTCGATTGTTCTACCCGATGTGGTGGAAACCCTTATGATTCCAGGACTCAGTGCCTGGCTACGAGAGTATGCACCTGGGATAAGGCTCACAATATTGCCTGACGAATCAGAGATGACTTCCAGAATGGTAAGCAATGGTGAAGTCGACTTAATTATCGATTATTTACCATTAGAATCTCCCAATTACAGCAGCCTGATTATTGCCGAAGAGGAATTGGTGGTGATCGCAGGAGAGCATAATGAGAAGGTAGGAAAATCCATCTCTGAAGCGGATTTTCAATCAATACCACAAATATCATTGCTGAGGGGAAGCCCCGTAGGCTCACCGATGGAGAGGCTGGCCAGACCGAATAAATTGCAGCGCAATATTTGTCTGCGTGTCCCACACCTATCCTCCTTTCCTCATATAGTCGCCACCACCGATTTAATTGCCGTTGTACCCGCAAGGATGATGAAGTTCTCTCATTACCGAGCACTACCTGTTCGTACAATTGAGCTGCCTATGGACTTCCCCAAGGTCAGCCTGCAGCTGATTTGGCATAAGTCACAAACCAATAACCCCGCCCATCGCTGGTTAAGAGAAACCATTTTGCAGCTTTACCCAGAGCTGGGTATGTAGAGGCTTTTGGAGTGTGCTGCACCAGGATGAATCTAATTGAGGCATTAGGTTAGGCTTTTACTATGCCTGTTTACAGTGACTAGCTGAGATGACAACCTAGTCCCGCCAAACTTAATCCCTAAAAGCTTGAAGACAAAAAAAGCCGGGAACCTCGCGGACCCGGCTTGTATAAATTGAGGCAGCCCTTAGACGACGCCCTCCTCAATTTTTGCCTTCCAGATCAACGGTCCAGTGGTATGCACAGACTCACCTTGGCTATCGACAGCTACGGTTACTGGCATGTCCTCCACCTCAAACTCGTAGATGGCTTCCATACCCAGCTCCGGAAAAGCAATTACCTTGGAGGCTTTAATCGCTTGAGCTACCAGGTACGCTGCGCCGCCCACAGCCATCAGGTATACCGCTTTATTGTCACGAATCGCTTCAATTGCCACTGGGCCACGCTCTGCCTTACCGATCATCCCTTGCAGGCCAGTCTCTTCGAGCATAGTGCGCGTAAACTTATCCATACGGGTCGCGGTAGTTGGGCCTGCGGGGCCAACCACTTCATCCCGCACAGGATCTACCGGCCCTACGTAATAGATAAAGCGGCCAGTCAGGTCCACTGGCAGCTTCTCCCCTTTCGCTAGGATATCCACCATTTTTTTGTGAGCGGCGTCGCGACCAGTAAGCATCTTGCCATTCAGTAGCAAGGTTTCACCGGGCTGCCAGCTCTGCACATCCTCTGCAGTGACGGTATCCAGGTTGACACGGCGAGTGTTGCTGCCAGCTTCACGAGTAATTTCCGGCCAGTCTTCCAGCTTCGGCGGAGTCTGGCACGCGGGGCCAGAGCCATCCAGAGTGAAGTGCGTATGACGAGTAGCGGCACAATTGGGAATAATCGCCACTGCCTTGTTAGCTGCGTGAGTAGGATAATCCTTAATCTTTACATCCAGGACAGTGGTCAGTCCGCCAAGCCCCTGAGCACCAATACCCAGTTTGTTTACGGAATCATATAACTCCAAACGAAGCTCTTCAGCACGGCTGGAGGCGCCGCGCTCTTGCAGCTCCTGAATATCGATAGGATCTAGGAGTGACTCCTTAGCCAGTAACATGGCTTTCTCAGCAGTACCACCGATGCCGATACCCAGCATGCCCGGCGGGCACCAACCAGCGCCCATCTGCGGCACCATCTTCAAAACCCAGTCCACTACGGAGTCAGACGGATTCAGCATGGCAAACTTGGTCTTGGCTTCACTGCCACCCCCCTTGGCCGCTACGTAAACTTCGACAGTATCACCGGGTACAATCTCGTAGTGGATAACCGCTGGAGTATTGTCACCAGTGTTTTTACGCGCGCCATCAGGGTCATCAAGAATAGAAGCTCGCAGCACATTGCTGGCATTCTTATAGGCACGACGCACACCTTCGTTCACCATATCGGTGACACCCATTTCAGCGTCCCAGCGCACATTCATGCCCACTTTCAGCTTCACGGTCACAATACCCGTGTCCTGGCAAATGGGACGATGGCCTTCGGCGCACATACGTGAGTTGATCAGTATCTGTGCCATGGCGTCCTTGGCCGCCGGGTTGACCTCTTTCTCATAAGCCTTGTTCAGGGCCCGAATGAAGTCCTGTGGGTGGTAGTAAGAAATAAATTGCAGCGCGTCAGCCACGCTATCGATCAGATCATCCTGGCGGATAGTGGTCATACCCAACTCCGATTAACGTCTCAAGGCCGGCGATTCTACACGAAATGTAGGGTTATAGACCGGTTATTGATTTGGCAAGGGACTTGTTGATTTATCAGGGCAATAAAAAAGGGCGAACATAGGGTTCGCCCTTTTTTATTTCTCGCAATGCCTACATAGATGAGGCAGTTGGCTCGCTGGCCTGCAGGGAGCGAATTGCATCGCGCAATTGCACCAGATCTTTATTAACAGAGCGTCGATAAGCGTCGATAGACTCCACAGCTTCCTCGTTAGCGCCGACACGCATAGTCAGGTCACTGCGCACAGAAGCTAGTTGTCGTTCCAAACGCGAAATTTTATCCGTCATCTCGCGCTTGCTGTCGGTGTTACTCTTGCGCAGCTCCGACAATGCAGTTTCAACAGCGGCAATCTTCTTCACACTGGCATCGAGGCTGCCCAGCTTGGTATTGAGTGCAGCAACCTGCTTCTTATTGGCTGCAACAGCTGCTTTATTCGCAGTGATACTCTTGCGGTTAGTATCGTAAGCAACACCCCAGAGTTTACGAATCTCAGAGGAGTTCTCTTTGGCTTTAGCATTTAGCACCTCAACAGATGCCGTGGATTCCTCGTCAGAGAGATTAAAACGCTTCTCCAGCTCGGCAATCCGGCTCTCCGCATCGGCAATACGGTTTTCGGCATTAACCAATTGAGTACGGCTCTCTTGCCACTGCTGGTAGAGAAAACCTGAAACGGCAAGCCCGCCCATAGCGAGGACAAGTGCACACATACCGAGGAAGGAAAAACCTCCGCGGCGCTCTTCAACAATAACCTGCGGTTCAGTCGCCGTCTCACTCTCTCTTTGTGACCGTGGGTCCAGTGCTGGTTCAATAGCGGCGCTGCCGTCCAGTGTGGGCTCTCTGCGTTGCATGTATTAATACACCCGGTAGCTAAATCTGCTGAATTCGGTACCGGCTGGTTCAAAACAGCCCAGCCAGGTACCGGTAAATCGAATACTATGTGGCAATCAAAGCCGAGACAGATTCGTCGAATTCTGCGGCAGTTATACCAAAAATTGACGAAAAAGTAAGCGGCCACTGGTAAGAATAGACGACAGTCGCACACTGTCATCAATATACCCCCCCCCCCTTGAGTTCGAGGAAATCGTCCCAAATTCCCCTATTCAATCGCGCCGGCTTAATTCTGGCATACGGCGCGTGTAGAATGCTCTCACCAATAACCCGAAAACAAAGGAAGGAAGACACCATGGCTTTCGAATTGCCCGAACTCCCCTACGCGATGAATGCCCTGGCCCCACATATCTCCGAAGAAACTTTGGAGTACCACTACGGCAAACACCACAAAACTTACGTAGATAAACTGAACGGCCTGCTGGAAGGCACCGCTGATGCTGACAAATCCCTGGAAGAAGTCATCAAGTCCTCCTCTGGTGGTGTATTCAATAACGCGGCCCAGGTGTGGAACCACACTTTCTACTGGAACTGCCTGAGCCCCAACGGCGGCGGCGAAGCCACTGGCGCAATCGCTGAAGCTATCACTGCCGCTTTCGGCAGCTTTGAAAAATTCAAAGAAGAGTTTACCACCAGTGCCGTTAACAATTTTGGCTCCGGCTGGACTTGGCTGGTGAAAAAGGCTGATGGCTCAGTTGCAATCGTGAACACCTCCAATGCAGCTACTCCACTGACCGAAGAGGGTGTAACTCCCCTGATGACCTGCGATGTGTGGGAACACGCTTACTACATCGACTACCGCAACCTGCGTCCGAAGTACATGGAAGCCTTCTGGAATCTGGTGAACTGGGAATTTGTAAACCAGAATTTCGCTTAATCGCGAGTTCACCTAAAAAGCGGGCCCTGTGCCCGCTTTTTTATTTTTGGTCAGGGCGCAACTGTGACACCGAAGTGGAGGGAAACTGCCTCTGGCCAAAAGCACCACAAGTGCGCACAATACCTTCTACTGTGCGCTTTGGAACTGCAAATTCCATAGCAACGAAAACCTAGAGAATGCCACTTGAGTGGCACAAAGTAGCAACGAACCTCCGAACACTGGGAATATGCTCATGAAGTTGAAACCGACCCTGATCGCAGCTGCCATAAGTGCTCTTGTTATCAGCGGCTGTGACCGCGGCAAACCGAACACAGCGGAGCAGAATATGACCGCTCCTGCAGCAGAAAGCAAAGCCTCACAAGACACCACTACCGAGGTAAGCCAGGAAGCCATCAAACAGGTTAACCAGATGTTCGAGGACTTCTTCCAGGAGCATCTTTCCCGCAGCCCAGAATTCAAAACATTCCTGGGCAAAAAAGAGGACTACGATAAGTGGGACGACCTCTCCCCGGAATTCGCCAAAGAAACCCTGGAAATTGACAAGCGTCAGCTGGCTGAACTAAACAAAATTGACCCCAGTAACCTGGACGAAGCCACCCGACTGAGCTTGCGCTTGGCCAAGCGTAACCTGGAACAGGATATCGAGGGCTATAAGTGGCGCAACCACAGCTATCCCGTCAACCAGATGTACGCCACACACACCAGTGCGGCCTCCCTACTTATTAGCCAGCACCGCATTGACGATGTAAGTGATGCTGAGGCTTATATCGCGCGCCTGAATGCAATGCCCAAGTACTTCTCCCAGTTGGAAGAGAAACTGAAAGCCAATGCTGAAGCCGGCACTATTGTACCAAAATTCGTATTCCCCTACGTGATCAGTGATTCGCAAAACCTGATCAATGGTGCACCTTTTAACGGTGATAAAGACAGCCCTCTGTTTGCTGACTTTAAAGGCAAAGTAGAAAAACTGGATATTGGCAAAGAGCAGAAACAAGCACTCATCAACAAAGCCAGTACCGCGCTGAAAGAGAGCACGGGCCCCGCCTATGAAAAACTGATCGGCTATTTGCAGGAGCTTGAGAAAAAAGCCACCACCGACGACGGCGCCTGGAAACTGGCTGATGGTGAGGATTTCTACAAATTCCGACTGGGTGTATACACCACTACCGACATGACTGCTGATGAAATCCATCAGACAGGTCTCAAAGAAGTTGCACGTATCCACGACGAAATGCGTGAGATCATGCGCAAAGTAAAGTTCGAGGGTAACTTGCAGGAATTCTTCGAATTCATGCGAACCGACAAGCAGTTCTACTACCCCACTACAGAGGAAGGTAAGGCGGAATACCTGGAGAAAGCCACCGCTATTATCGACACCATGAAAGGGCGTTTGGATGAGCTGTTTATTACCAAGCCCAAAGCTGAACTTGATGTAAGAGCTGTTGAGCCATTCCGTGAAAAATCTGCCGGCAAAGCCTTCTATCAGCGCCCTGCTCCAGATGGGTCCCGTCCCGGCATTTACTACGCCAACCTCTACAACATGTCAGATATGCCCACCTATCAAATGGAAGCACTGGCTTACCATGAGGGTATCCCCGGCCATCATATGCAGCTCTCTATCGCCCAGGAGCTTCAGGATATTCCAAAATTCCGCAAATACGGTGGCTACACGGCCTATACCGAGGGCTGGGGGCTCTACTCAGAGCTGGTTCCCAAGGAACTGGGTTTCTATGAAGACCCCTACTCTGACTTTGGTCGCCTAGCTATGGAGTTGTGGCGCGCAGGCCGCCTGGTTGTGGATACTGGCCTCCACGCCAAGAAATGGACTCGCGAACAAGCCATCGACTACTTGGTGGAAAATACCCCCAACCCAAAAGGCGATGTAGTTAAGGCTATCGAACGCTATATCGTCATGCCCGGCCAGGCGACCGCTTATAAAATTGGCATGCTCAAGATTGTCGAGCTACGCGAGAAATCCAAGGCAGAGCTTGGTGACAAGTTTGATGTTCGCGGCTTCCACGACACTATTCTAGCCAATGGTGCAGTGCCACTTGATGTACTGGAAGAGCTCGTGAATGAATGGGTCGCACAAGTGAAAGCGAATAGCTAGCTTCATATAACAAAAGTAACCCCAATAAAAAGGCCGCTCATTGAGCGGCCTTTTTATTTTATGGGTACGAAAAAGCATTACCCTTTTTTCATTGTGATCCAGCTGTCCACCTGCTGCTCAAGCACTGCCAATGGCAAGGCTCCATTAGTTAAGACCACGTTGTGGAACTGTCGAATATCAAAGTCGCCACCCAATTTTTCACGGGCCCTTTCACGCAGCTCCAGGATTTTCAACATCCCTGCTTTATAAGCCAGGGCTTGGCCCGGCATCACAAGATAACGTTCAATTTCAGTGGTAACCTCAGTTTCTGTCATACCAGTTTTTTCCACCATATACTCGATAGCTTCCTCACGACTCCAGCGTTTGTGATGCATGCCGGTATCCACAACCAATCGTACAGCACGAAACATTTCCGCCTGCAGTCGACCCAGGTCATCATAGGGGTTTTCCTGGAAACCAGCCTCCTTCGCTACCTGCTCAGCATAGAGGGCCCAGCCTTCGGCATAGGCAGTAAATAAACCCATTTTTCGGAAAGTGGGAACCCCCTGTAATTCCTGGGCTATCGCCAATTGAAAATGATGGCCGGGAACAGCTTCATGATAGGCCAAGGTGCGCATGCCAAACTTCTTGGTTTCATGAACATCTCGCAAGTTTGCATAAAATACACCGGGGCGAGAACCATCCATAGCCGGGGGATTATAATAGGCGCCGGGAGCCCCCTGCTCCTTAAATTCAGGCACACGACGAACTTCAACACCCATCGCCGGCTTTATATCAAAGTAATCTCCCAAGCCCGTATTTACCTCATCAATCATCGCTTGATAATCGGCTATGATCTGCTCACGCCCCTGATCAGAATCCTCATAAAGGAACTGGGGGTCATTATTAATCCCCGCGAAACGCTCACTGATACTGCCGCTATCCTGGCCTACCGAGGCGAAAATTCGGCTCATCTCCCCTTCAATACGAGCAACCTCCTCAAGACCAATACGATGCAAATCCTCCGGTTTCAAATCAGTGGATGTATGACTGCGCACTTGGTAAGCGTAAAATTCATCACCATCCGGTAATGCCCAAACCCCATTATTTTCATAGACCTGTGGTTGCAACTCACGGTAATAAGCGATCAGGCTTTTATATGCAGGATAAACTTCCGCATCAATCAAAGCCTCACCCCTACCCAGAATACGTGTGCGCTCCTGCTCCGGTAATCCTTCAATTTTCCCTAAGCGCTCTTGCAAAGAGGTAAAGAGGATATTTTCATGAGCAGGAACAGCAATAAAACCCTGCATCTCCTCCAATACACTATCGATAACAAAGCGAGGTGGTAGAATTTTTTTCTGTTCACGGATTCTTAACCCGTCAAGCACCTGGGAGAACTTTCTATCAACCTCGCTTAGCCGGGAGAGATAATACTCTGCCTCTTTGACATTATTGATCTGGTGTACTTCGGCAAGAAATTCGGGCAAGCTATTTTGTACCCCAAACATCTGGTTAAGCGGATAATTATGATGTTTCCACCGCTCTCCCTCCACCATATTGCCAAGAAAGTGAGCAAACACATCGTATGAAATTGCCTTCTGCCCGTTTAGCTCCTCGCGGTTATACCCCTGCAGCACTGCCAGCTCATCTTTAATCATTTGCATCTGGCGTTGCTGTTCTTCTTCAGAAACATCATCCAAGTGAGCATTGTGCCCATCGATACCAAATTGCTCCAACACCCGCAGTTGGGAGAGAATCTCTGGACTGGTGCTACCGAGTTTAATAAAAGCACGCTCGAAATACACATTGATAGACCAGGGTTTAAAATAGATCGCATTAACAGCAAAGACCGATACTGCTACAACCCCGAGTAATAGTATCCCGCCTAACCATTTGGATATCCTTTTTATCATTATCTTCTCCTCCTAACTTGTGACTCCATTCTCACTCTATAATGAGGTCTGGCACAACCGCTCTGGCTTTTTAGTGCGACGAATAAGTAGAATTGAGCGACAAAACACCAACTGAAAATCAATTTAGGTAAGTAGCCACTTGAAACGCCCCGACTTAAATAAAACCCAACTGGCACCAAGGAACAAGTAATTTGGCAATCAATATGTAAATATTGATAACATCAATAAGAGTTAAACAGCTAAATAAAAGCAATATTCAGAAATACCAGGCCATACTGTCTCTAGACAATAACCTTCTTGAATTTTTCACTCAGAAAAAACAATCAAAAGAAACTAAAACCCCAAGCCACCCAACATATAAGAAAGATGGAAAAAAGACCCTGAAAAAAATCTAATAACTTGAAACAAAAGAAATTAATATATCAATTGCACCTTAGCCAAGAATCCAAAAATTAAATTTTAATAGGGGATTCAAAATCACTGGGCTTTAACGCTAGGAGAGAGCAGCTAACTTTTTGTAAGATATTCTCTGCGGTATTACCCATAATAAATCCAGGTATTCCCGCGCGCCCCACCGTTCCCATCACCAACAAATCAAGCTTTTCCTCATCGATTAACAGCGGGATATAGTTATCAGGATGGGCAATCACGTGATGGACCTGTATGTCTCCACCAATGCCCGATGCACGGATCAGCACATCCAGCTTCGAGCGATGTTGGGATCGCGCAGCCTCGGTAGCCTGATCCAATTCCTCTTCAGAAGCACTGAGCGGAAAATGGCGGCGCAGATACTCATCCACGTCATAGTCCCAGCAGGAAATTACATGTAGGGTGCCACTGCAGCTATCCGCCAATACCCTAGCCCAGCGCAACAGGCGAATTGCCAGATCATAAGTACTAGCCGCATCGGTCTCTGGGTCTATTGCCACTGCAACCCGAATATCAGTGTGAGTACGCTCTATTGGCCGACATAACCAAACCGGACAAGGGCATTTACGTAATAATTCCATATCAATAGCTTTAAAACCCTTACGCTGGGTGCGCCCTTCTACATTCTTAATGACCAAGTCATAGCCCCCGGTAAGAACCCGACGAATCACCCGTTCGGCGGGGCGTGGACCGCAGTCAGATTCTATTTCCAGTTTTATCTGATCCTTGGGCAGGTTCATCCTCTCCTGGGCTGAAGCAATCTCCCCCCTTACCCGCTCCAGCATGGCCTTTTCACACAACTCACCAAAATCCTCAAAACCTTCAGGTACTGCAGGGCACACTAACAAAACCTTAATATCCGCATGGTTATTGCGAGCAACTGCAAATGCCTGCAATAAGCCGCTACTTTCATCTTCCGCAGCGTGACTCACATAGAGGATTCTATGAACATTTGGCATATCAATCTCCTCTGGCTGTGAGCCTCGGAAGTAAGCAGGGACAGCAATTTACGCACGAGCCCCAAGGCCGTCACCACTTGATATTGTGGGGCGAGGGAAAATCAAAGAAAAAGGACCAATAAGGGCATCTGATGGATCTGAGAAAAGATCCGGGAGTAGAATATTTTTGTAGATAAACTACCGGCGCAGTGTAGCGCCGGTCAATCATCTAACCAATTAGATATCCAGCACTTGCTTCACAAAGGGGATGGTGATTTTGCGCTGTGCCATCAGGGAAGCTCTATCCAACTGCTCCAAGCACAGAAATAAGGCCCGGGTATCCCTAGGGGCGCGGTGTAATATGTATTGGGCCACATCCTCAGGCAAATCAAAACCACGCAAGCGGCTGCGCCTGCGCAGTGCAGCTACCTTATCCTTATCGTTCATGGGTTGTAGCTGGAATACCAGAGCCCACTGAAGACGTGACTGCAAGTCCGCGAGGGCAATGTCCATCCCCCGGGGGGACTTACGCGCCCCAAGCAACAGCTGCCTGCCACTATCCCTAACCCGATTGTATAGGTGGAACATCGCCGTCTGCCACTGTGGCTGCCCCTCCAAAAGGTGCAGGTCATCAATACAAACCAGATCCAGCTGCTCAAGGCCATCCAAAAGCACCAGAGGGTCCATCGCCATCAGCTCAGCCATAGGCAGGTATTGGAACGTACGACCATTGGCCTCGGCACTTTGGCAGGCCGACTGTAACAAATGGCTGACACCACTACCGGCCTCCCCCCAGATATACACTGCCGACTCGGGGTTCTGCCCACTTGCAAACGACTGAAGCATGGCTACAACCTGACGGTTGGGGTCCATCTCAGACAGATAGAAGTTATCGAAAGTGGCATCGTCCCGGAGGGAAACGCCCAGTGGCAACTGCTGCGGAATACTCATCTCAGTCCCAGCGATAACGCAACGGATTGTCAGCACTGCCCAGTGGGGCACGGTTTCCACTCAGGTCGATGGGGTCCCCGTGGCCCTGTGCCCTCAATTTATGGTTTAGTGCTAGGGCATCACGTAAATTGCGCATCCCCACAGAGGTGACCAAGGCCAAGCGCGCTCGATCGCTCTCCACTGAGAGCAGCTGAGCACTGCTCACCTGAGCCAACCCCTGCAGGTAAGCCAAAGCTTCGGTATAGTCGGCAAAACTACCAACACCAGACAGTTCAACAATCACAGCTCCAGATTCAGCATCCTGTCCTTCTGGGCGCACCGCATAGCGCTGGGCTAACAAGTTAGCCATCTGGTTAACCCCTCGTAAGGCCACCTCTTCCAAAGAACCACCATTACTGTCGAACGCATAGCTGCGCCCACCGTGTAACAGCAGCCAATCTGCCTGCCAGCGGCGGCCGGAAGCCTGCAATAGGCGCCCCATCAGAGTAGCATCGGGTCGGTAGCGAAAACCCGCACGTTCGGCAGCTGCCTCGTCTTGAGCCCAGAGGGACCCTAAAGGCATATTGCGCTGATCGTTGAGATCCATCACTGGGAAATCCAGTGGAACGCCCCGCTCTATGGCCATAGCGTCAAGCACAGAGAATAATTCTGGAGCATCTTCTTCACGCAGGACACTGCGGCCATCTTGCAGTGTATCTACGGCCAGCCAGACCAAAGTGCCTGGGCGGTTATTTGGCCACATAGGTAAACCCAGCTGGTGAACTTGCCTGGAGACAGCCTGGGGGTCAAAAGAGAGATGAAGATAAAGCTGATTGTTCTCGCTAGTGTAGCGATAGCCCTGTACTAACTGTTGAGCCTTTGGCAGGAGCGATTGCAGATTGGGGTTACTGCCAATAGCGGCATCCCCTGTAACCCGCACAAATACCCGCTCGAGTCCCCGGCTACCCGCAGCCGCACGGTCTGTAGCGCCACGACTGGGCACGGCTTCAACCACTTCGTATAGATCCGAGATAACTCGAGCCTGGACTGGCAGGCTTAGCGCACCGAAAAGCAGTGCCAGTAACTGCAACACCAATCCCTGCCGGAGCAGCTTGTGCATAGGATTTCTCTCCAAACCTCATTCCACCCCGTGAGCTTGCACGAAATTGTTATTGATGCGCAAGACGCCAAAATCCACGGTTAGGATAAAAATTGGGGCTATTGTATCAGCGTCGGCGACTTCTCTCAGCCCCGAGTTCTCACTATTCGTGTATTTCAACAGGCCAACATGGAGATAAATTCCATAATCACCTAATGAGATGCCGCCAGGGCGTGGCTACTGAGGCAAGACCCGGCTAGAATACGCGCCCTTCGAATACCCACCGCAGGAAGAATCATGAGCGATTCCAAGCCGCAATCCACTCAATCATCCCTCTCCTATAAAGATGCCGGAGTCGATATCGACGCGGGTAACGCCCTGGTAGAGCGCATCAAACATGTAGCCAAACGCACCTCCCGGCCAGAAGTAATGGGCGGCCTGGGCGGTTTTGGCGCCCTTTGCCAATTGCCCTCTGGCTATAAAGAGCCCGTATTAGTTTCTGGCACCGATGGTGTGGGAACCAAACTACGCTTGGCAATGGACTTGGGTATCCACGACAGCATCGGCATTGACCTGGTTGCCATGTGCGTCAACGACCTTGTCGTCGCAGGCGCTGAGCCCCTGTTCTTCCTCGATTACTACGCTACCGGCAAACTCAATGTAGATATCGCCACTGAGGTAGTCTCTGGAATTGGTAAAGGTTGTGAGCTGGCCGGCTGTGCACTGGTAGGTGGCGAGACCGCCGAGATGCCAGGCATGTATGAGGGCGACGACTACGACTTGGCCGGATTCTGTACGGGAGTGGTGGAAAAATCAGAAATCATCGACGGCAGCAAAGTCAAAAGCGGCGATATTTTGATCGGTCTCTCTTCCAGTGGGCCTCACTCCAATGGCTACTCACTGATCCGAAAAGTACTGGAAGTCAGCAGTGCCGACTTGGAAGAGGCTGTTGGCGGAGAAACCCTGGCCAAAGCCTTAATGGCGCCCACTCGTATCTATGTCAAGAACCTGCTACAGCTGATGAAGAGTGTCCAGGTTAATGCCCTCAGCCATATCACCGGCGGCGGCCTGCTGGAAAACCTGCCCCGTGTTCTTCCTGAAGGGTGCCTTGCGCGCGTTGACGTTAGCAGCTGGGAAATGCCGGCGGTATTTCGCTGGCTGCAGGGCGCAGGCAATATCGACCCACGCGAAATGTACCGCACATTCAACTGCGGTGTCGGCATGGTAATTTGTGTACCTGCTAATCAAGCTGATAAAGCTCTGGAAACCCTCAAACAACTGGGTGAGGAAGCCTTTGTAGTGGGCAGCATTGAAAATGCCGTTGAGGGCTCGGAAGCTGTTGAACTGGCAGGCTTATAATGACTCAGGGTGTATGCAAAGTTACCGTTTTGATCTCCGGCAGTGGCAGTAACCTGCAAGCGCTATTGGATGCCTCGGCAAAAACCGACGCGCCCTTTTCTATCTGCTCAGTTATCAGTAATAAATCTGGGGCCTACGGCCTGACTCGAGCCGCCGAAGCTGGCGTCTCATGCTCAGTGATTGATCATCGGGAGTTCTCCAGCCGAGAGGATTTTGACCGTGCTCTGATTTCCGAGATCGACAGCCAACAAACAGATCTGGTAGTCCTGGCCGGTTTCATGCGCATCCTGACACCGGAGTTTGTACAGCACTACAGCGGGCGCCTACTCAATATTCATCCTTCCCTGCTGCCAAAGTACCAGGGCTTACACACCCACCAGCGCGCCCTGGATGCCGGTGATTGCGAGCACGGCGCTACCGTGCACTTTGTTACCGAAGAACTGGATGGGGGCCCAGCCATCATCCAGGCTGTAGTCCCTATAAAAGATGGGGATACAACAGAGTCATTGGCCAAGCGGGTTCAAGTGCAGGAACATGCAATATACCCAATGGCAGTTACCTGGTTCGCAGAGAAAAGGTTGCATATGCACGGTGATCGCTCCCAGTTGGATGGCGAACTCCTACCCCGTAGCGGAGCCAAACTAAACAGCTGAGACCTGTTATTAGCTGGCGGGGTAAAAGTCCTTCAATGTACTTTGCCAGTCCCGCCGGCTAATATTCAAGGAGACTCAGTATTAGTGGGGCTCAGCCGTGCGTTTTTTAGTTTCCTCTCTATTTCTTTTTCTACTCACCAGCCAAACCCTGGCCAACCAATTAGAACCCTTTAAAGCGACCTATACTGCGCGCTTCAATGGTATCAGCGTCACCGCCACCCGCGAGCTCACAGGCCAGCAGGGCAATTGGCGACTGGATTTCAGCACCAACACCCTATTTGCCAGCATCAAAGAGTACTCCCGCTTTACCAGTGAGAACGGCCACATAACTCCCTACCATTACGAATATCGCCGCAAAGGACTGGGCCGTAATCGCGGCACTGTGCTCAATTTTGAACCAGACAAGGGCATGGTACTCAATGTTTCCAATCCCGAAAGGGATTTGAAAGATGTACCTCCACATATTCTCGATAAGGTCAGCTACCAGTTGCAACTGACAATGGATGTCGCCGCAGGCAAAGAAGACCTCCAGTACGAAATTGCCGATGGCAAGAAGATTCGCAAATACACTTTTGCCCGAGAAGGCACTGAAACCCTGGATACCCCGATGGGGGAAATCGAGACAATTAAAGTGCGCAGGGTTCGGGATGCCGACTCTGCAAGAGAGACAACAGTCTGGATTGCCCCCCAGTGGAACTATGCGTTAGTGAAGCTTGTTCAAAGAGAGGAAAATGGTAAAAAATACCAAATCACCATGACAAATCTATCCATTAATGGAAAAAACGTCAGCTCAGGCCAATAAAAAACCAGTTCCCCGCGAGGCAAAAAAAAATCTATTCATTTGATGGATTTTTGCCTCCTTTCTCATTATAAAGTGACTCCTTTCCCTTGCTCAGGCAGTTTTCTATTGCCTAACTTTTCCAGTAAGGGATTTGCTATGAAATCGGAAGGTATCTATATAAGTCTAACGGCCTTCCTTCCATGTAACGGCATTTATTCAAATGCTGCATATGGTTTTCAGTAATCAGCAGACTTAGAGATGGGCTCTCATGAATAAGAAATACCTGCGACACGCAGTTCTGGCCGCAGCAATCGGCTCCGTTTCCCAAGGCGCAATGGCAGCAGGTTTCTACCTGCAGGAAACCAGCGCATCTGGCCTAGGCCGCGCCTTCGCCGCCGAAAACACCATCGGTGACAATGCCTCTATCCTCGCACGCAACCCCGCGGGCTCTGCGCTGTTTGACACCTACACTATTTCAGGTGGCCTTACTTACGTAGACCCCAATATCGACGTATCTGGCGATGTTACTTATTTCGGGCCAATCCCAGGCACCCGGACCACTGTTCGGGCTGATGCCGACGATTACGCTACCAGCGCATGGATTCCCAACGGTTATTTAGCCGCACCGATCAACGATGAGTGGTCTTGGGGCCTGGCCATGTATACAGATTTTGGCCTTGAGACTGACTTCCCCGATAGCTTTCCAGCGGCTGCCATTGCAAACCAAACTGAGCTGCTGACAGTCAATATCCAGCCCTCTATTGCTTACGATATTAATAACACCTTTAGCATTGGCGCTTCTATCAATTTCCTGTACGCCGATGCAACCCTGAAGACCAATATACCGACAGACTTTGTTCTTGACCCAATCTTCAGTAATCCTGCGGTCTTAGGCAGAGGCCTCTCTGGCGCTTCCGTTCTTAAGATTGAGGGCGATGGCTGGGATGTTAGCTGGACCTTAGGTGCATTGTGGCGCATCAGTGATAATACCCGCGCCGGCATTTCTTACCATGCCAAGTACGATCCCAAACTCAAAGGGGATGTGAGTTCCGACTTAATACCTCCCCCCCCTGCCGCGCCATTTGATGATACCAGCGGCAACCTCACGTTAGACCTGCCGGATACTTTGGAGCTGGGTTTCTACCACCGCTTCGACAACCAATGGGCAGTTGCAGTTGGCTATATGTGGACCAACTGGGAAGAGTTTGAGCGTCTCGAAGCCTTTATCCCAAGCGCTGGTGAGGGGTTCAATCCTCTACTCATCAAAGAAGAAAACTTTAAAAGCGGTTCACGCTTCAGCCTCGCTGGCGAGTATTTCTACAATGATGATATTACCGTGCGCTTCGGCTATGCCTATGACCAAGGTGCAGCGCGCGATGGTTTCAATCGTCACGAGCAAGAAGAAATTCTTGCCACTACTGGCCTGGACCTCCCCATCACCTGGCGCACATTATCCATTCCAGACACCGATCGTCAGTGGCTCACGCTTGGTGGAACCTATCAATATAATGAAAAGCTGAGCGTAGATGCCGGCATAGCTTACATCTGGGGTGACGACGAGAGAATTCAGGAATATACACCAATCCCCGTTCCGACCTACTACGATGGCGGCACGACCAAAACAGAGGCCTGGCTGTTCAGTGCAGCCATTAACTACCGCTTCTGATTAGCAAGTCCCCACGAAAAAAAGGCTCTACCTCCGGTAGGGCCTTTTTTGTTTACAGACCAACAAAAGACACCCGCTTCAAGCCCCCAAAGCCTTGCCTATACCACCACAGCCCCGACCTTAAAAAAAGGGGGTAGATAACCATCCAGGCAAATTTGCTATAAACACCCCTCAAGTTAATTAAATTCAAATCTCTGTCTAACCCAAAAATCCAACGCCAACAATTTTGCTTGTCGATTAAATTCTACCAATGACTCTCAACAAAAAGCGGCCACTAGAACCACCCCTCTTTCTTTGTTGTGACCATGACCTGGAACAAGGAGCAAGCAAAATAGTAACAACTGAAATTCCACCTTGAACCCGATTGCAATGAACAACCTACTGAGGGCACTAGAAGTTTAGGCGAACCGAGCACCACTGGCAGCAGTACCGGATCTATACCCCGGCACCAGCCCGATCAAACAAAAATCAAAACCGAAAACAACCAAGCAACAAGAGTAAAATCATGAAGTTAATAGCAGTACTTTTCTTGTTATTCTTAAGCTTCGATATCTCGGCCTTCACCATGGGAGATGCCATCAATATAGCTGGCCGACAGCGGATGCTGTCTCAGCGTATCACCCAGGCGTATATCCTCCGCGGAATACAGCCCAGTGCGGAGCGCCACAAAAAAGTCTTTTCAAGGTCCCTCCAGGAGTTCAAGCGAAACCACGAAAAACTAAGTAACTTTCAGGGCGCGGAAAAAATCGAAACCCAATTAATAAAAGTGCAAAAGGAGTGGGAAAAATTTGAAAAAATCGCCCTCCAACCCACCAGCAAGGAAAGCGCTACTAAGCTGTTTGAACGGAGTGATGAACTCCTGTCTGAAACCCATGCTTATGTTGTGAAGCTCCAGCAACTTGCACCGCATAATAGCGCTGAGTTAATTAACATCGCAGGTCGGCAACGCATGCTCTCCCAGCGCATAGCCAAAAACTATGCTGCTAAACTCTGGGAAATTTCCCAAGATAATGCCAGTAGCGGTCTGCAACAGGATCTTTCCGAGTACTCCAACCGCCTTAACCAGCTTCTGGAAAGCCCACTCAACACACCCGAAATCACCCACAATCTGCGTAAAGCTCAGGATCACCTAAATTACGCCAGTCGCGGGTTCGAAGGAGAGATGAAAATATCTGAGAAGCGCCAGATTCAAGTAATTACAGGCACTACCGATCTAATGCTGCGCAATATGAATGTTATTACTCAGCTGTATGCCAAATTATTGGATTCAAGCACAACTTTATAAGAACAGAGAGTGCAATTGAAAGAATACTCCAGAAAAGCTTTGAAGAAACCATCGGAACAATAAGAAAGGGGGGAGCCCCCCTTTCTTAATTAGTGCGCTAATACGCTATTGGATAACCAGCAGATTACCAGCCGCACTGACGCCCCTGGTTTTGCTCTTCCAGATAGGCCATCAAAGGCTGGAAGTAATCGATAATTGCCGAGGCATCCAGATCGCGCTGGCCAGTCAGAGCTTCCATTGCATCGGGCCAGGGCTTGCTTGCACCCATAGCCAACATGGTGCGCAACTTCTCGCCCGCTTCATCATTTTTGTAAATAGAGCAACGATGCAGCGGCCCGGTTTCACCAGCGGCCTCACAGAGTGCACGATGGAACTGGAACTGCTGAATACGCGCAAGGAAGTAGCGGGCATAAGGCGTATTACCTGGAATGTGGTACTTGGCACCCGGGTCAAAATTCGCTTCGGTGCGCTCTACTGGAGCTTCAATACCCTGGTATTCCTCACGCAATTTCCACCATGCCTTGTTGTAATCGGAAGGCTGCACTTCGCCATTAAATACCTGCCAACGCCATTTATCTACCAACAAACCAAAAGGCAGGAAGGCAATCTTATCCAGCGCCTGCTGCATCAGGTAGCCAATATCCTTACTCTCGTCCGGCACCTCATTCATCAAGCCGATTTCTTTAAGGTACTTCGGGGTAATAGATAGCGCGATAGTGTCGCCAACAGCTTCATGGAAACCATCATTGGCACCCTCTTTGTAGAGGAAAGGCTGGTCCTTATAGATGCGCTGGTAGAAGTTATGGCCCAATTCATGATGGATTGTAACCAGGTCTTCACCAGTCTTGTTGATACACATCTTGATACGAATGTCGTCCTGACCATCCATATTCCAGGCACTGGCATGACATACCACATCCCGATCCTGGGGCTGGGTGAACTGTGAGCGCTCCCAGAAAGTATCAGGTAGCGGCTCAAAGCCAAGAGAGGTGAAGAACTTCTCACCCACCTTCACCATATCCTTCTCGCTCATGCCAGAGTCAACAACGAGCTGAGTCAGGTCATAAGGCGCTTGCATGTCCTCATCTTTAACCAATTCATAGATATTGCCCCATTCCTGAGCCCACATGTTACCGAGCAAATGTGCCGGAATTTTGCCCTGGGCAGGTGCAACCTCATCGCCATAATGCTCATTCAGCTTGGCACGCACATGGCAATGCAGGGCCTCATACAAAGGCTTCACCTTATTCCACTGCGTATCCATATCAGCTGCGAAAGCATCCGGTTTCATATCGTACTTGGAGCGCCAGAAAACACTCAAGTTGTCATAGCCCAGCTCTTTGGTACCGGCGTTGCCGATCTCAACCTGGCGCTCATAAAGTGGCTTCATTGGAGGAGAGACTTTGCGCCAACCGACCCAAAGATCCTTGAGTAGTTCAGGGTCGCGATTGGTGGCCATCATCTGACCCATTTCGGTCAGGGTATAGCACTTCTCATCCCCCGACTCCTCACGGCAGTATTTGCCAGCGCCATACATACCCTGCATCTTCGAGCCGATTTGAGCCAATTCGGAAGTTAATGCCGGATCCTTCGGAGCGGGGAATACCAAGCCCTGCTTCAACATAGTCAGCTTGCGGCGGGTATCTGCATCCAGTTCCAGGTTATTGAACTTAGCTGCTTCGGAGGCGAGTTCCACGGCCAGGGTCGTGTAACGCTCACTGGCGAGCGCTTCAACGTACTGGGAGTCCATATTGATGTAAGTCGAAGCCAACCAGGCTGCATGGCTCATCTCCTGGGCCATTTTTTCCAGGCGCGCCTGGGCGCCATCCAGGAACGCCTGGGCATCTTTGGCTGTCAGCTGACCTTGTTCTGCCGCCGGACTTGCTGCAGTAGCCTGAGCCACATCAATATTTTTCGGAGCCTGTTGGCCATCGTCGCAAGCAGACAGCGCCACCGTAGTGGCGATGGCGAAAGCAATTTTCTTCATCTTCCCCTCAGATAATCATTATTGGGCCTGGTTATAACTGACGCCGTTTATAGCATAAGCTTCATATTGTCATCGACGTCAGGCGCAATTTGAAAGCCCAGTTCGACACAAAATACCTTTTATTGCAGATTTTCCGGGGGAAAATACGGCTCAAAACCAGTCAGTTCGCGAGGTCTCAAGAAGCTTACTTCGCAACGGGGAAAGAAGATCTAAAAGAAAATAGAAGGGAAAGACTGAGAAGATGGAGGCAGCCCAACCAGCAACACCCTCGGCACATGATACCACTGCTACCGTTGCTCCCTTCCGGGCCTGGCGGGGTTCACAGCTGCTCATTGCGAGGGGACCGGAAGGGCCGCCACAACGATCTTCGGTGCATCCGAAGAGGGCGCGATTATAGAGGCATAAAGGCGCAAGTTCCAGCCCTATTAACAGGTTATAATAGACGTCTAGTATTTTACCCCTTCAATAGAGTTACTCATGCACCTTTTTGTCGATAATTTGACCAATGTTGACTTCAGCTACCTGGACCATGAACGCGGGTTGGTAGGAGAGACATGGCTGGCCAATGCTGCCCTTGAGGGCACCCTGGATCACCAGGGTATGGTTTGTGACTTTGGTATCGTTAAAAAGACTCTACGCCATTGGCTGGATGATCAACTTGACCACCGCCTTTTAGTGCCCACCAAGGCCCCAGGCCTGACACTTACTAATGAAGGCGAGCTAATTTCACTCAGTTGGCAGCTGGCAAATGGCGAGCAAATTGCCGTATCCGGGCCCGAGCAGGCTTTCGCTCTAGTCGAAGCTGACACTATTAATAGAGACACCGTTGCAAACTGGAGTGTAAAGCAGCTGGCCAGCTCCTTTCCGACCAGTGTCGAGCAACTCAAGCTCTCTTTTGAAGATGAAAAAATAGAAGATGCCTTCTACCACTACAGCCATGGGCTAAAAAAACACGATGGCAATTGCCAGCGAATTGCCCATGGCCATCGATCCCGCATCCAGATTTATTCTGCTGGAGAGCGCGACAAGCAGCTGGAGCAACAATGGGCAAAACGCTGGGAAGACATCTATATAGGAACCCGCGAAGATTTAATTGAGGAGGGCGAGAAAACCCTGAGCTTCGCTTATCGGGCTCAGCAGGGCAATTTCACTCTGGAGATTCCTGTACGCTGTTGCGAGGTGATCAACTGCGATACTACCGTGGAGCAACTGGCTCAATATATTGCCAATACCCTGGCCAAAGATTTGCCTGGAAAAGAAATCACCGTTCGCGCTTATGAAGGCTTGGGTAAAGGGGCTATCGCCTCCGCCAAGCAATAAGCTTTTGCGCAAAACAAAGCAAAATTATTCCCTGGGCCCAGCAAAGGTTAGCGGATTTTGAACCTGATTGTTTTACGGGAAACTGATTTCTTCGACTCAACACATGTACGCCTCTCAGGCCGCAGGTTGGAGCATATTATCCAAGTCCATCGAGCTGCACCGGGGCAGCAACTGCGTGTTGGGTTACTCAATGGCAAGATTGGTTTTGGTGAAATCACTTTTCTTACTGATCAACAAGTAGAGTTAAGGGTGGAGTTACAAAACAGCCCTCCACCACCACTACCTCTTACGCTGGTTCTGGCATTGCCGCGCCCTAAAATGTTGAAGCGGATTATTCAGCATATCACTGCCCTAGGCGTAAAAAAGCTGGTTCTCCTGAATAGCTATCGTGTAGAAAAGTCCTATTGGCAAACACCCTGGCTGGAACCGGATAAACTATTCGAACAGTGCCTGTTAGGCCTTGAGCAGGCTGTAGATACTCAGATGCCGGAAATCATCTTGCGCAAGCGCTTCAAACCGTTTGTGGAGGATGAGCTACCCGAGCTATCCGCCAATACATTAAAATTGGTAGCTCACCCGGTAGGTGGCGATACCTGTCCCGTTGATATCGATAAGACAACAACGCTTGCGATTGGCCCTGAGGGAGGCTTTATCCCCTACGAAATTGAAAAGCTAAAGGAGGCCGGTTTCCACTCGGTACATTTGGGAGCGCGTATTCTGCGCGTGGAAACCGCGCTGCCAGTATTGGTAAGTCGCCTTTTCCCCGCCCGCTGAGCATACACAACCGAACGGAAAAGGGGTTGTAAAAAAAATTAAGCAGCCTCTTACACCCGAGCCACCTCTATTACAAAGCCTTAATCTCTCCTACCTCACAGCTTCAAATTTCCACTCGATAATTTAATACGAATCACTCCTACAGCGGATAGTGAGACATTTGCACGTTTTATTCATCAAGATTTCATCATTTTGTAATAAATAAGACATATTTTGCGGCCTCGTTTTTCTTCCCTATGGGCGAGTTTTTATGTACCTGTTCCTTCACCGGCTATGTTTCACCTTATCACTTTTACTGGGGCCTATACTCACCCCGGCGGCTGCAGCTGAGCGGCCTCCTTTCGACTCGAGCACTTCGGGCCTGTTGTTTACCTTACACGGATCCAACACCATCGGTGCACAGCTGGCACCCAACTTGATTCGCGATTACCTCTCCGCAAAAAGCGCCAGAAATATTCGCGTAATCCCCTTGAACACTCCCAATGAACTTCGCGTACAGGCAGACACTGGCAGTAACACCGTTTTCATTGATATAGCGGCGCATGGTTCAAGTACTGGGTTTAAAGGGCTTGAGCAGTCTCAAGCAGATATTGCCATGGCTTCCAGACCGATCAAGGATACGGAATTATCATCTCTGAGCCGCCTTGGAGACATGCGCAGTAGCCGGGCAGAGCATGTAATTGCTATCGATGGCCTGGCAATTATTGTGCATCCCGGTAATCGCATCGAAAAACTGACCTTGCAACAAATCGCCTCTATTTTCTCCGGCAGAATTACCAACTGGTCCCAACTCGGCGGTAACAAAGGTCGAATCAAAGTCTATGCCCGTGATAATCAATCTGGCACCTGGGATACATTCAAGAATCTGGTACTTGGCAAAAGCCACACACTCGCCGGCAGCGCAAAACGCTTTGAATCCAATGATCAACTCTCGGACCTGGTTGCCGCAGACCCCAACGGCATTGGCTTTGTTGGGCTGGCATCAATAAGGCAATCCAAGGCAATCTCTGTTTCCGATGAAGATACTTTGCCTCAAGCACCTGAACACTTAACTGTTGCGACCGAAGATTATCCCCTATCACGCCGCCTGTTTTTATATACACCGGTGTATTCAGCCAAACCAGCTGCCGATGATTTTCTACGTTTTGTGCAAAGTGAGCTGGGACAAGAGCAGGTAAAAGCCACAGGGTTTGTTGCACAGACCCCAATTGGTGTAAAGCCTGGCAGCTTAAGGGAAGGCCCAGTGGAGTATTTGACCCTGACTGAAAAAGCAGAACGACTAAGTATTAATTTCCGCTTCTCTGAAGGTAGTGCGTCTCTGGACAACAAAGCCCAGCAGGATATTCAAAGACTCGCAAACTATATGCAAAAACCCCAAAATCGTGATCGCCGATTGCTACTGATTGGATTTGGCGATGAAAAAGCCAGCCCGGAACGTTCAGTAATTCTATCCAAGCTGCGTGCAGTAACTGTGCGATCCGCACTTCGCGACCACCAGATAAACACTGCTCCCGTACAAGGCTTCGGCGCTTACCTACCTATTGCATCGAACAACTCCAGTGGCAAAGTCAAAAATCGCCGGGTTGAAGTTTGGCTTCTGTAAATTGAAGATCCTGCCGTTTCACAGGGAAGAAAAAATGATTGAGGCGGGATTAAATCCGATGGAGTGTTCTGTAAAGTCCTTCCTGTCTTCTGATACTGAGCTATCGCCAACAACTGACTTTAAGGGTAATCAGTGCAGCAGTAAGCCAACCCAGAAAATAAAACTCGCAATAAAAAAGCCGCGTTGATACGCGGCTATCAATGACAGCTTTCACTGTCAGGTCTCACAGAGAGGAACGCCAGGAGCGCTCCGGGAAAAACTCCCAAATAACAAGCGCGTTGCAGCTCGTTTTAAATAGGCGGCTGCTGAGCAGCCGCCAACAATCAGGCTACAGCTTCTTCAGACTCAGCTACTTTTTGCAGAGCCAGCTTGGGATCCACAAATTCATAGCCCAATACATCGGCAACAGCTTTGTAGGTCACCATACCAGCGTGAACATTCAGCCCTTCCAGAAGATTCGCATCATCCAGCAACGCCTGCTTAGCACCTTTGTTTGCCAGGGCCACGGCGTAAGGCAGGGTAGCGTTGTTCAGAGCCATGGTGGAGGTGCGGGCTACACCGCCGGGCATATTGGCTACACAGTAATGTACTACCCCATCTACCACATAAGTAGGCTCTTGGTGGGTAGTGGCTTTGGATGTTTCAAAACAACCACCTTGGTCGATAGCCACGTCTACAACCACAGCACCCTTCTTCATGCGGCTGATGATGTCGCGAGTCAGCAGCTTGGGAGCCGCAGCGCCCGGAATCAATACTGCACCCACAACCAGGTCCGCTTCCAGCGCGTGCTTTTCAATAGCGTCGTTTGTGGAGTATTCGGTGCGCACAGCGCCACCGAAGATGTCATCCAGCTGACGCAGACGTGGCAGTGAGCGATCCAGGATGGTTACATCAGCACCCATACCCAGGGCCATCTTGGCTGCATTGGTACCAACAACACCACCACCGATAATCAGGACTTTCGCGGGGGCTACACCGGGTACACCACCGAGCAATACTCCAAGGCCGCCTTGAGCTTTTTCCAGGTGGTGGGCGCCACATTGTACAGACATACGACCAGCCACTTCAGACATCGGCGCCAACAGCGGCAGACCACCAAAGCGGTCGGTAACAGTTTCATAAGCGATGCAGGTTGCACCGGATTTCACCAACAGCTCGGTTTGCTTGGGGTCTGGAGCCAGGTGGAGGTAAGTGTAAAGAACCTGCCCAGGACGCAGCATTTCGCACTCATTCGGCTGCGGCTCTTTGACCTTGACGATCATATCGGCAGTGGCAAAAATCTCTTCCGGAGTATCAATAATCTTGGCACCGGCCTGCTCGTACATTTCATCGGTAAAGCCAATAGCTGCACCGCCATCTTTCTGTACGATTACCTGATGACCGTGGCCAACCAGTTCGCGAACACTCGACGGCGTCAGGCCAATACGATACTCGTGGTTTTTGATCTCTTTAGGGACGCCAATCAACATTTTCTGCTCCTCAATCTCTGTATCTGGCGCAATCTTTGCGCATAGACAAAGCCACACCTAATTTCTGTGTTTTCCCCAGTATAAGGCCACCCCTAAAGTGGATTTCTATAAGATTTTTTATCAAACTAGTGGAATCCACTATTAAACCTAGTCGATAGTCCGATTTTTGAGCTGATCATCTATCCAGGAGACAGAGGTATGCGCAAGCGCGCGGAAGAACTCAATACCGTGGACCGCAATATCCTGCGAGTCCTGCAAAAAAATGGCCGTACCAGCTATGCTGAACTCGCCCGACAAGTGGGTTTAACTGCTACCCCCTGTGTTGAACGGGTAAAACGACTGGAGAATGATGGCGTTATCCAAGGATACACTGCCCTGATCAATCCAGAATTCCTGGATGCCGCCCTGGTGGTTTTTGTACAGATTCGCCTGAACCGATCCGCCCAGGACGCATTTGAAGAGTTCCGCAACGCTGTGGCCGCACTACCGGAAGTACAGGAGTGTTACCTGGTCTCTGGCAATTTTGACTACCTGATCAAAGCACGGGTTGCGGATATGAGCGCCTACCGCAAGTTTTACGGTGAGACTCTTCTGACTCTGCCAGAAGTACAGGAGTGCACCAGTTACGTGGTGATGGAGGAAGTAAAAGAAACCCTGGAAGTACCAGTTCACTACAATCGATAAGCCCATTAGTAGGGGCGACTAGTCAGCCCCCCTACTGCAAGTTGGCAAGAGTGATCAGTAGTGGATTCCCAGCTTGCGATAAACAAAACCTATAACCCAAGCCGGGCCAATCAGTAGAAACTGAATATCTTTAAAGAAAGAGGGCTTTTTCCCTTCGATATGGTGGCCTATAAACTGAAAAATCCACATCACTACAAATAGTCCCAGTGCCGTCTGCCAAACGGGCACCCCCAGGCGCTCCGCTATCGACCAGGCCCAGAGGCAAACTACCGTTAAGGCCGTCATGCCAATAGCAATTGCAAAGGAAAGGGCAAAATAGAAAAGCATCACTGGCACTGTGATCACTACAGCCCAGTTCAACCAAGGGATCGCCGCCATAAACTGCGGCTGCGGAATATCCCATAGCAGGCCAACAACAGTTGCATAAATTACCGGTACTGCAACCCAGTGAATGGATTTATTGATCGGGTTCTGGTGGCTCTCGCCGTATTCGGCAAACCACTGCTGGGCGGTGCGCATGACAATCTCCTTTTCTTATTGTGTCATTGTCAGGAGAGCTATGATCCTCCGGGCACAAACGGTAATCAATGGCCGAAAGTGCCAGGTAAAATATTTTGTCAACGCCGCACGTATGCATCCAGCTGAGCGTGATAGAGTTCAGCCATCTCCCTATCGAAACAGCAGAAAACAATACTCTGTGGCTCCCCCTCTCTCTCCAAGTGCTGCTGCACCTGTTCAACGGCGATTTCTACCGCAAGCCTGGGAGGATAATCATAAACACCGCAACTAATTGCGGGGAATGCGATGGAACGCATGTTCTCTCGCCGCGCCAAAGTCAGGCATTGGCGGTAACAGCTCGATAAAAGCTCTGGCTCACCCAAACGGCCACCGCGCCAGACTGGCCCAACCGTGTGGTAAATACGTTTGACAGGAATTGAAAAAGCGCTAGTGGCACGGACCTCACCAACCGGGCAACCCCCGATACTGCGGCAGGCATCCAACAAATCTGGACCCGCCGCACGGTGAATGGCGCCATCCACTCCACCACCGCCGAGTAGACGAGCGTTGGCGGCATTGACGATGACATCGACGTTTAATCGCGTGATATCACCGAGATGAACTTTGATCACTCAGTATCTCCAACCGCTATTTGAATAATCGCTGCGGATGGAAATCCTTTTCGCTTCACAACAGTCGCACCCATATCACAGGCGCGCCCTTTGCGTAGCTGTCACACTGCACTCAGCCCCATCACTGGGGGCCGCAAGTACAAGCCCTCCGGGGTTAGCCCAGCAATTTTTTATGCTGGGAGGCCACGGCTTCCGGGCATTTCGTCAGTACGCTAACTATGACGATAGCAGCTGCTGAGAAAATAAAGCCCGGCAGCAATTCATAGGTATCGAAGAGACCACCGGAGAGCTGCTCCCAGATCACCACTGTGCCACCACCGACAATCACCCCTGCAATGGCACCGCTGCCAGTCATTCTTGACCAGTAGAGGCTGATCAGCAGTGCCGGTCCAAAGGCGGCGCCGAGTCCGGCCCAGGCGTAACTCACCACATCCAAGACCTTGGAATCAGGATCCATAGCAATCCAAACAGCGATTAGAGAGAGCCCAACAACGGCCCAGCGCCCCACTTTCACCATGGCTTCAGGACTGGTCTTACGTCCAAACCAGACATGATAAATATCCTCTGCCAATGCTGCAGAGGACACCAACAGCTGGGAATCTGCGGTGCTCATAATGGCGGAGAGGATCGCCGCTAGCAGTACACCCGCGACAACCGGATGGAACAGAACCTGAACCAGTTCCATAAAGACCGTCTCGCCATCCGGCAGCCCCTGCTGCATCTGTAGGTGGGCAAACAGGCCAACTGCCATAGCACCCAAAAAGCCAACCAGGGACCAAACTGCGGCAACGGTTGCAGCCGCAGGTACATCATCCGGGCTGCGTACCGCCATAAAACGCGCCAGGATATGGGGCTGGCCAAAGTAGCCCAGCCCCCAGGCGAGAGAGCTCAAAATGGCAACCATGCCCAACGCCTGTCCACTGCCATCAGTCAACCAATGCGTTAACTGGGGCTGTTGTGCTTGCAACTGAGCCCAGCTGGCGGAAAAGCCACCCTGATCGGAAATCACCACTAAAGGAACGGCAATCAGAGCAACACTCATTAGCAGACCCTGGAATACATCTGTCCAGGATACCGCCAGGAAACCGCCAAATAGCGTGTAAGAAATCACTGCAACTGCACCGATAACCACTGCAAAGTGGTAGTCCCAACCAAAAACAGTCTCAAATAACTTACCGCCGGCAATCAGCCCCGAAGCCACGTAAAAGAGGAAAAACAGCAAGATGAAAATAGCGCATACCGTGCGCAGATAAGGGTGGCCCATCTTGAAACGGCGATCCAGGTAGGCTGGCACCGTCAGGGAATCATCCAGTTCATAGGTATATATGCGCAGGCGGCGCCCCATACTGGCCCAGCTCAGCACGATACCGGAAAAGAGGCCTATAGCAATCCAGCCCGCAGACATCCCCGCAGCATAGGCAGCACCGGGTAATCCCAGCAGTAACCAGCCGCTCATGTCAGAGGCCCCAGCAGAGAGCGCCGCAACGGCAGGGGGCAATGAACGGCCACCAAGGAAATAATCACTGGCATTTTTGGTACGCATATAAGCGTAAATGCCAATCACCAGGATTAGGGCCAGGTAGGCGATAAAGGTTAGGGCTACGAGCCACTGTGCAGGCATGGGGGATTCCTTCTACTCAAACTGAGTGGCACCTAGAGAGGGCACTTTCTGCGACTCGCTGCTCGCTTTTTGGGCAAAATGAGCTACGGGATCGGTACCACTTCAAAAATTGTTATGTTTATTGCGCCTAAATCTACCCAACAGGTGGCGTCGACTCAATCCGCAAACTAAATATTCAGAACAGCCACAGAAAAAAAGACAACACTATGGGCATTTGTCTGGACGAATTGCGCCTCCAGGTTATCCGTCCGACCCTCAAACACCTGAGAGCCTGGAGTCAGGGCATGGAAAACCTCCTGCTCGGCACAGCCGCACAAGAATCACAGCTCGGGTTTCATCTCAAGCAGGGACGGCGCCATGGATTGGGCATCTATCAAATCCAACCACACACGCACCGGGAGATCTGGGATCACTATCTGATCGATCATCCAGCCCTGGCCTCAAAGGTACGCGGCCTGGCCAGCCAGCGAGACTTTCTCGATCACCCCCACAGCGAGCTGACCACCAACTTGCGCTATGCCACCGCTATCGCCTGGCTGGTTTACCGCTCAGCGAATGTTCACAAGATTCCCGAGCCGGAGACCAATGATGTGGCGAAAATGGCGCGGCTGTGGCACCAGCATTTTCACCACGGGCCCAGCGCCACTACGAGGGATTTTGAATGCAGCTATGCCCAACTGGTAAGTGGTGCAGACCCTACAAATTCAGCGCCGAGATATACTGGGGCGCAGCCTCCTGAGCATCCTCAGGCTCCCAGGAATTCACCTGACGCTGAATTAAATGGTCAGGGCGCTCGGCAGCCGACGGCTTAGAGCGATCCAATTCCAGGCTTTCAAAGTTGTAGAGATCCCTGTCTGCCAGTTGCGATGGGGATACACGCGTTAATGCGGCAAAGATATTTTCACTACGTCCTGGGAATTTTTTATCCCACTCCCGTAACATCTGCTTAATCGCCTGCCTCTGCAGATTTTCCTGGCTACCGCACAGGTTGCAGGGAATGATCGGGAATTCCTTAAACTCCGCATAGCGGGCAATATCCTCTTCACGGCAATAGGCCAGCGGACGAATCACAATATTGCGCCCATCATCGGCACGCAGCTTGGGCGGCATTGCCTTCAGGCGACCGCCGTAAAACATATTCAGGAACAAGGTCTCGACAATGTCGTCTTTATGGTGACCAAGGGCTACTTTGGTAGCACCGATTTCCTCGGCAAAGCCGTAAAGGGTACCGCGGCGCAGGCGCGAACAGAGGCTACAGGTGGTCTTGCCTTCAGGCACCACTTCCTGCACAACTGAATAGGTGTCTTTTTCCACGATGTGGTGCGGCACGCCGAGGGAGCGCAAATACTCCGGCAGGATATGCTCCGGGAAACCCGGCTGTTTCTGGTCCATATTCACCGCCACCAGCTCGAAATTGACCGGTGCAGTTTTTTGCAGGTTCAGCAGGATATCCAGCATGGCATAGGAATCCTTGCCACCGGACAGGCAGACCATAATTTTGTCGCCTTCTTCAATCATGTTGAAGTCCGCAATCGCGCGACCCACATGACGACGCAGGCGCTTCTGCAGCTTGTTAAATTCGAGTCGCTCGCGGCGATTTTCCACTTCGGGCATGGTGTCTCTCTAACTAGTTCAGTACCGCTGGCCGGTTACAAACCTGGGGGCACAGCCGCAGTACTACTTCTTGTGGCTGATGGCCAGTTGCTGGCTTTCCCAATCCTGGGGGCGCGATTGTACGCATTTCGATCACGGAGTACACGACTGGCTATCCACCTCTTCTGCCAGCAGTGACTCAACACAGGGCCATACATGGTCCAGCAATGCGGGCTGGGCCTTGGCGGTTGGGTGGATACCATCCGATTGCATTGCCCCATCTGCCAGCGCCACTGTCTCCAGGAAGAAGGGCACCAACCCGACCTGCTCAGATTTCGCCACCTTGGGATATACAGCGGCAAAGGCATTGGTGTAGGCACGACCGTAGTTAGGAGGAATACGCATGCCCAATAGCAATACCTCAGCACCAGAGTTCTTGGCCAGTTTCACCATTTCCATCAGATTGCGCTGCAAGGACTGCGGCGGGTAACCCCGCAGGCCATCGTTACCACCCAGCTCCACAATCAGCCAACGCGGATTGTACTCCTCCATCAGGCGAGGCAAACGCGTCAACCCACCGGAAGTCGTTTCGCCACTGATACTGGCATTGACCACTCGAATTTTTTTACCTTTCTCCTGCAGGCGCTCTCGCAATAATTGCACCCAGCCCTGCTCTTCACTAATACCGTAAGCAGCGCTGATACTGTCACCCAGCACCAATAAGGTATCCGCAGTATTCGCCTGAGCAGCCCCGACAGGGATAAACAGCAACAGTACCAAGCTGAATTGAGCCGCCAACTGCCGAAAAAAGGCTGTCGTCATGTCATACTCTCCAAAAAATTCGCGTATCCGTATAGGGAACACAGTATGTCCGCCATTCTTACGGCAGAAAACCTGTATCACAGAGTCTCCACCAGCGAAGGGCCATTGACCCTATTAAACAATATCTCTCTGCAACTGGCGCGCGGGGAAAGCCTGGCTGTGACCGGTGCCTCAGGTTCCGGCAAGTCCACCCTGCTCGGTCTATTAGCGGGATTGGACAAGCCCAGCGAAGGAAAAATCTGGCTGGCCGGTGAAGAAATTACCGCCCTGGATGAGGAACAACGTGCAGCGATACGCGCCCGCTGCGTGGGTTTTGTATTCCAAACTTTCCAGCTACTGCCAGGTCTCACGGCTCGTGAGAATGTCATGTTGCCCAGTGAGCTGCGTGGAGAGCGCGGCGCCGCCAAGCGCGCAGAGGAATTTCTGGCCAAGGTTGGCCTGGAACATCGCTTGGGCCACTATCCGCGCCAGCTCTCCGGTGGGGAGCAGCAGCGGGTTGCCATTGCCAGGGCCTTCGCTAGCTTTAGCGGAGAGGACGCCATCCTCTTTGCCGACGAACCCACCGGCAGCCTGGATGCCGGCAATGGCGCCAAAATCATCGATTTGCTCTTCAAGCTCAACGCCGAGTCCAGTACCACTCTGGTATTGGTAACCCATGAGCAACGCCTCGCTGAACGCTGCGCCACTCACTTGCGTATGTCTGCTGGAACCGTAGAGTCTTACGTGCCCTTCTCAGGTGACGACAACTTGTCGGAGGTATCCGCCTGATGCTGCCGCTGCGACTGCTTTTCAGGGACTGGCGCGGTGGCGAGCTGGCCCTGATCGCCAGTGCCCTGGTACTGGCCGTGACCTGTGTAACCGCCATTGCCCATTTCACTGACCGCCTTACCCGCGCCATGGAGCAGCAATCCCTCACTTTCCTGGCCGCAGAGCGGGTGCTGCGCAGCAGCAAACCCGTGGATAGCGCATGGCTGGAGGAAGCCGACAAAAAGGGATTGGAACAGGCCCAGATAGTCCAGTTTTCATCCATGATCTCCGCCAACGACGAGTTCCAGTTTGTCTCAGTCAAAGCTGTCGACAAAGGCTATCCATTGGTGGGACAACTGGAAATCAGCAAGTCCCCGAAAGGCCCAGGGGAAGTGGCACCGCAAGGACCTCCCCCGGGAGAAGCCTGGGTGGAGTCCCGCCTTCTACCATTGATGGGAATCCAGCTCGGCGATCCTATCGCCCTCGGCGACACCCAACTGAAAGTGACAGCCATACTGGAGCGGGAACCCGACCGGGGCACCAGCCTGTTTGATATGGGCGCGCGACTGCTAGCCAATACCGCCGACCTGCCCGCAGCAGGTGTCATCCAGCCCGGCAGCCGAGTGCGCTACCGCTATCTGTTTGCCGGTGATGACCAAGTCCTGAAGGACTACTTTGACTGGCTCAAACCTCAGCTCACTGAACACCAGCGGATCTTGGACCTGCGCGAAGGCCAGCCCCGGGTTGCCTCTGCTCTGGATAGAGCCGAGTCATTCCTGTTTCTCGCCGCCAGCCTGGCCGTACTTCTCGCCAGTGTCGCCGTTGGCCTGGCAGCCAGACGCTACGGACTCCGCCACGGCGCCTACGTAGCCGTAATGAAAAGCCTCGGCGCCGGGCGCAATAAAATTCTCGGTATTTACCTGGGACAGCTAGCCGCTCTCACCCTGATTGCCACTGCTATAGGTCTGGCACTGGGCACCTTTATCCAGAGCCAGGCGGTCAACCTGATGGAAGGGTTCTTCCCAGTACAACCCCCGGCTACCAGCTGGAGCCCACTGCTAATTGGACTCGCCACCGGCCTCGCCTGCGCCCTAGGCTTCGCGCTCCCGCCGCTGTTCCGTTTGGCGCGCACAGACCCGATGCAAACCTTGCGACACGACTGGAGTAACCCGGACAGACGCGAATGGCTCGGGCTGATTCTCGGCCCCAGCGCCATGCTACTTCTGATCTGGTGGCTGTCCGGCAGTCTGCTCATGACGCTCGCGCTGTTTGTCGGCATGCTCCTGTTGGTAGCGGGCAGCGCCTTGGTTAACCGACTCCTGGTGCGCGGCAAATTGGCTTCCCTGGGCGGCGCTTGGCGTATTGCCCTGGGTAGCCTGCAACGCCGCGCCGCGTTTAACACCCTATTGATTGCCGCTTTTGGCACCGGATTATTGGCCATGCTGGCCATGGTCTTTGCCCGTACCGCCCTGGTGGACGAATGGAGGATGCAATTACCGGAAAAAGCCCCCAACCACTTCCTCCTGAATATCGCCCCCCACGATGTTCCAACCATGGAAAACATGCTGGCAGAGGGTGAGGTAAGCAGCACCGAGTTTTACCCCATGGTGCGCGGCCGTTTGGTAGCGATTAACGGCGTCTCGATTAAAGAGAAAAAAGATCGTCCCGGCGGCGTTCGCCGGGAGTTGAACCTGAGCTACACCGATACCCTGGCGCCGGACAACCGTATCTTGGAAGGCGAATGGTGGGACAAGGCCAGCGAAGGGGTTTCCGTAGAAGTGGAGTTGGCAGCCCAGCTGGAACTGTCACTGGGGGATCAGTTGCGCTTTTCCATCGGCGGACTGGAAGTAGAAGCTCCGATAGCCAGCTTCCGCTCGCTGGACTGGAACAGCATGCGCCCCAACTTCTATATGATATTTGCACCGGGCACTATCGATGATTTCCCGGCTACCTATATCACCAGTTTTTACCTCCCACCGGAGGACAAGTTACTAGTCAACGACCTGGTTCGCGCCTTCCCCAGCGTCAGCGTGATAGAGCTGGATAAGATCATCCAGCGTATCCGCGACACCATTAACCAAGTGTCCTTTGCTATCGAATCGGTGATGGCCCTGATGCTGGTTGCCGGGGTCCTGGTATTAATTGCCGGGGTCCGCGCCAGTATCGCCGAGCGATTGCAGGAAGCGGCAATTATCCGCACACTGGGAGGCCGCAGGCGCTTGTTACTGAGAAGCCTGATACTGGAATTTGGCCTACTGGGTTTTGCCGCCGGTTTGCTCGCGGCTATCGGTGCTGAAGCCACCTTGGCTGTGCTGTCTTATTGGGTCTTTGAACTGCCGGTGATATTGCACCCAGTCCTTTGGCTAACCGGACCACTCACCGGTGCAGTACTGGTTGGCACTGCCGGTACCCTGGCCTGTTACAGCTCGATCAGCCAGCCCCCGCTCAGAGTACTGCGCGAACTGGCCTAACTGATGAATGTCGGCTCTTGAGAATAAAGATGTAGTTTTTATGGACCTGGATTTCGATCGCAAACATATTTGGCATCCCTACTCCTCCCTGATCGACCCGCCCCCGGTGTATCCGGTAGCACGGGCCGAGGGGGTAAGGCTTTACCTGGAAGACGGGCGCGGCCTGATCGACGGTATGTCCTCCTGGTGGAGTGCCCTGCACGGCTACAATGTGCCCGAGCTAAACCAAGCCATGCGCGATCAGATGGACAAAATGTCCCATGTGATGTTCGGGGGGTTAACTCACGAGCCCGCAATCGAGCTGTGCAAGAAATTAGTGGAAATCACTCCACCTGGCCTCAACCGGGTATTTCTCGCCGATTCCGGTTCAGTGTCTGTGGAAGTGGCCATCAAGATGGCCATTCAATACTGGCACTCCCAGGGAAAACCACAGAAGAGCAAACTGCTCGCCCTGCGCAATGGTTACCACGGCGATACATTCGGAGCCATGGCCACCTGTGACCCGGTCACCGGAATGCATCACTTGTTCGCCGGGCAACTGAACCAGCACCTGTTCGCCCCCGCTCCGCAGGTCCCCTTTGGCAACACCTGTAGTGACAGTGATATCGCCGAACTGCGCCAGCAAGTGGAAGAGAACCGCGATCAACTAGCCGCGATTATTTTAGAGCCCATCGTCCAGGGCGCTGGCGGCATGCGTTTTTATTCTGCCGACTATTTGCGCCGTGTACGCGAGCTCTGTGACGAGAACGACCTGCTATTAATCGCCGATGAAATCGCTACCGGCTTTGGCCGCAGCGGCAAGTTATTTGCCTGTGAACACGCCGATATCATCCCGGACATCCTCACACTGGGCAAAGCCCTCACCGGCGGCACCATGACCCTCGCCGCCACTCTCTGTACCGATAAAGTGGCTGAAGGTATTTGCAGAGGGGAAGCCGGTGTATTTATGCACGGCCCCACTTTTATGGGTAACCCCCTGGCTTGTGCCGTCGCCGATGCCAGTATTCAACTGCTACTCAGCGGACCCTGGCAGGAGCGAGTAACCGCAATCGAACAGCAGCTGACCGAACAGCTAGCCCCATTAAAATCCGCACCGGGTGTCGCCGATGTTCGAGCCCTTGGAGCGATTGGCGTGGTGGAAATGCGAGAGCCGGTCAATACGGCCAAAGTGCAGGAAGCTCTAATCGAGCGCGGAGTTTGGCTGCGCCCCTTCGGCAAGCTGGTCTACGCTATGCCGCCCTATGTGATTTCGAAAGAAGACCTTAGCCAATTAACTTCAGCAATGGTTAATGTACTGGGAGAGGTTTCCTAGCCCCCGTACCAATTAATTTGTGAGGCCGGTCTCAATAATACCGGGTTAACCGGCTCTTTCTGTCAATAACCTTCACAGTTACTGCTGCGAGCAGATGGCTATCTGATTACTTTCCTTAATACGGGGGGCGCCGCTTCCAGGCTTAAAACCTCCGTTGGCCTCTCCCGTATTCGTCGTTCTCAGATTCAATTTTCTTCGTCTTTACAAACTTCGATCAGCTTGATCGCAATTTCTGCCAGAAATGTTTTGAGCCCCTAAAAATTCCTGTATCATAAATGTTAATGATAGTTATCCTCATTTGTGATAGCAATCAAAGTGATCACTGTTAAATGTTAGGCATTCACCTCGCCCGATCAATGCCTTTTCAATCTTTACTGCTTGGGCGTTAGAGAGGAAAAATGAGAATTTTAATTGCATTACTTTTTGCGGTTACTTTTGCTACCACGGCGCAAGCTAGCGATGCATCAGGAGAAAAACCCATTCAGCACCTCAAGGTAGCGGATGTTACTTCGATGAAGGATGCCAAGAAGATTTTCATTGAGAAAACAGCAGAAATTAAGAGCAAGCAAAAGCTTGATGCTGCTGAGCTTCACCAGATTCATGTCATCACCTACACGCTTGAAAAAAGCGTTGAGTTTTTCGCAGAGAACTTAAAGGGTGAGAAGCAAGAGCTGGCAAAAGAAATTGCCGTTGTGGTGGAGAACATCCATCTTAACTCCGAAAACAACCGTACAGAAAAGACCCGCAAGGATCTGAAGGAATACTTTAAATTAGCAGACAAATTTGCCGCTGGGTTTAAGCATCACTAATAAAGCTCAATCCCGAGCTTAAACAGCGTCTCTATTCGTAGCGAAAGGCTCGTCTAGTACGATAGAAAACTGAAGGGCTAGCTATCAATAGTTAGCCCTTCAATAATAACACCACTCGTTCATGGCTAGGTGCCACAACCTCGATCAGATTCTTTACGATACCCATTGCCCATACTTCCTTCCTTTTTGATCCGCCTATAAATCTCCTCGCGGTGTACGGGTAAGGATTTTGGAGCAAGTATTCCTATCTTCACCTGATTACCCTTAACTTCCAATACCGTGACTGAGACATTTGCTCCAATCCGTAAGTTTTCGCCTGTGCGGCGCTTTAAGACCAACATATTTATGTCCTACTGATACTCAAGCCATAAGTAGACCTTCCACGACGGGAAAGCTTGAATAGTAACGTTTTGAGGAAATACGGGGTGGTGCGCGAGAACGGTAGGCGTAGAAAAAGAAAAGGCAGACGCAACGCCGCCAGGGCTTGGGGAATCTCTCCAAACCGCTGATTGTGCTCCACTTTATTGAAGACGAGCGGGTTTCTAGCGTACTATTCATATAGCCATCTTGATAGGTGATTTATCAATTTGGTTAGCTGGCCCCAGGTGTTCCAGCACCTTGGGTCAGCGCCTTTTACTATTTCTTACTTCACGCGACCGTTCTCCTTTAAGGGGGTGATTTTTAAGAGAAATCTTGGTTTCTTGATTTTCTCGGCTCTCTTGAATCGAGCTGCTTTGATTATTGGCTTCAGATGGCTTCTTAGTTACGGCCAGAATAACAATAAAGATCTATCGATTTTACGCAGCTTTGACACTAAAACAAACTTAATAAAATCCAATAAGATCATTTTTGTGCCTATATTTTTAATTATTATTCATGCTTTGGAAAATTTCAGTTGTGCATAAAAATGGCCATTTAAATTAACACTCCTCACCGTTTCTCGCGTTAGAATGCAAAAAACAATAGTAATACTGCTACTTGAAATACCTTCCACGCATCAATAGAAAAGATCTCTCGAGAGCCAAAATATCTTACAGACTTTTATTATATTGCTGTGGTATTTAGGTCGGCACTCTATTCGTAGTGATAGTGCTATTTTCACTCATTATTTAGGATCCAAGCCTTATGGTACGGTAACCCCTATTTAAAAAGGCCGCACCAGAACATCCACCAAACGCTCTGGTTTGACAGATGGTTTTGGGGAAATATCATCCTTAACTGCTTGAGCCTGCTGATTTTATATACATTTTGTTGCTTTTCCGTACTGCCAACATCAAAGATCAAGAGCAACCGCACATATCCACAGTAGAAAAAGCGCTAACTCATTGATTTTGAATGATTTACGCCTGTGATCAAAAGCAGCAAAATATCAGGATATAATGCAGCCGCACTATATCCACTAGAGTAATTTTCCACCAGTGCTGGCTAACATACTGATTTATTTGATTTTTTCTGGCTAGAGGAGTTTCCTCCTCTTGGGATATATCGGCTGGTGATATAATGCAGCTGCTTCTGAATACACTGTTAGGCGGTAGGAGAGAGAATGTTGATCGTAGCGGAAACGTCCGGAATTTCGATTTCACTTGATCCAAAGGAAACTGAAGACCGGGTTGGTTCTATTAAATTTGATCTTAAAGTCAAGTTTAATACTCAAAATCAAGCTTCAGAGTTTTCTCTAAATAATATTTGGATTGAAGAAACTGAACTGAATCAATTCGAAGCTCAACTAGATAAAAGTCAGATCGCTGAACTTACCGATATGAGTGGCTTTACTATTCTTCGTCTTCAGCATGTCGATGACTTCACCAAGCTAGAGATCAATCCAATAAAAGAGCGCATGTCTGAAGAATATGATCGAATTAATATCTCAATGTATGTAGAGTATAATTTGTTCACTTATTTATATCGGGCGCTTAATGATTACGCTAAGTGGTGGTAGAGCGCCTAACAAGCGGCTGCATTTCGTTCCGGCCTTCGGCCTCCACCGGACTCGCTACGCTCGCCGATGAGCCGAGCGTTAGCATAATATGAGTATGTGGAAAACATTCGCTGTAAAAACACTATATCGGACTAAAACAACTGGAGTACCTCTTTCAACTAGTGAGGGATACTCTGATCAATACGATATGGTTGAAGAACGAGTCGTTACTTTTAAGGCTCGATCATTTGATGAGGCAATTGAAAGAGCAGAACGAGAGGCCGAGGAATATGCTCGTGAGGTTTTTGTTAATCCCTTTGGCCAAAATGTGGCGTGGTATTTCACTGGTGATTCTGTCGCTTTTGAGCCTTATGATTCAGTGCCGGCTAATATTGAAGTATTCTCTAGTACATATTTAGTTCCAAGAAAATTGAATGACAAATACCTTGCTGATAACTGTTTTGGACAGAGTTATGAAGATGACGAAAAAATCAGGATCAATTTTCTTAATTCTGACATAGTGGGGTTTCGGTAAGATGCTAACAAGCAGGTGCATGTGACAGCCGCCGCTTTGCGTCGTCTGCACATGACCTGAGCGTTAAGGCAATGAAAACTCAGCAACTGTGGAACTACATTACATTTTCGAGCTTGGCTATAGTCTTGCTAATTAGTGCCTACTTTCTACATCTGGAAAGAGACTTCATATCAGACTATAGAGTTTTCAAAGGCTATATCGTAGATGATGAAGAGCTGTCAGGTTTTTTCGAGTGTGGTGGAAAAGTAGGAGTTAGTTTCACAGACACGGGGGGAACTGGTATCTACAAAGAATATCTCGCTCGCAAGGTGAAACTTCGCGAACCTATCTATGTAGAGGTTGTAGGCCGTATTACTGATGACGGGGGCCCGGGCTGGGGTATGGCTGGAGAGCCGTGGGATCAAAATCTCGAAATTCGCGAGCTGCAACGAATTAAAAGGTTACTGCCCGTAGCTTGCGGGGCTCGTCCGCCGATAGAGATAGAAACAACCTATGAGGGATAGCCTTAACAAGGCCGGGCAATTTGCTCCGGGCTTTTGGCCCTCCGCGGGACAGCTTACCTTGTACGCATTTTGCGCGGGTCGCAGCGCTCCCATTTTCGCGCAAAATGCGTACAAGGTAAGCTGCCCCTGCCGGCGGCGTTATTGTGGCGGTCATTTTTTAGATGGTTTGTAGTTGCTGCAAGTAACAATCTCTACCTGAACACGCTTCGCCAGAGAGTTCTCCTTCAAACTGGTACTGCAGTTTCGTTCAAGTGCCTTCGTTTAAAGCCAACAAGTTCTGCAAGCCAGCTGCACCATTGTGGAGTGCCAATCAGCTAGTTAACTGGTGGGGAAAGTATGGTATTTTTCCCTGTAAATTTATCTGGCAGTGGCCAGCCAAAGTTGGCTGGCAGAGAGCAAGTAGGTCGTTCAGAGCGCGCCAGCTATAACCAGGCCAGGCAAGATCGCCCAGCCGGTGGCTGGGCTGGACAGCCTACGCTTTGCTTCGGCTGCCCTTGCTGGCAACGTTATGCGCTTTAGGATAGACTTGTGAATTTTAAGATAATCGCTATATACACAATTCTTTCGTTCATCATAGGAACTTTGGTCGGTATTCCGTTCGGATTATGGATCAGCCATGACGAGAAGATTATTGAATCACCTGTCTATCACCTATTCGGCTATGTGTCTGGTTTTCTGGCAAGTTTTTGTATTTATTATTTCCTATTCAAAGTTAAATTAGAAAGACCAGTCCTACATGCTCTGATCATCGGTGTTTTAAGTAATATGCTAGGAGGTCTCATCGTTTATCTACTAGTTGGTGTGACCACTCCGATACTGCTTTTGTATGTCGATGTATTATTAATGTTTGTTGCCATCGCTTTAGCGTTATATGTCTGCAAAATTCGGGAGCAGTTCGGTGTACGCGCATAACAAGGCAGTCAACTCGGACAGCCCACGCTTCGCGCGGCCTGCCGGTTACTGCGGGCGTTATAGCCACTTGGATCCGAAACATCAGCTAAATATATGAGAAAGAGTAAAACTGTACTATTAAGCGTAAATGTCCTAGTTGAGGTTCCGGAAGACGTCATAAACGATGACGGATTCAATGACTTTGATAAATTGGAGAATGCTTTATCTGAGGCAGTGGAGGCTGTTGAAACATCTTTTCAGTTATATTGGGAGTCAACACAATCGTTGGTTCTTGATTCATCGACAATGAATTGTGGAAAATGTGAATCGTGTGGATGCTGGGTAAGTGACAGAGAAACGGCTGATCCTATAAAGCAACTTAATATTGCAGCCACTTTTAATGGTAAGCTACTGTGCGATGAATGTTTGCCACATGATCACAAGTTGGCGTTTTAAAATGAGTAAAAACTATAACAAGTGCCGGCACAATCGCGCACTTCGTGCGCTGGACTCGCAACAAGTTGCTCGCCTGTGCGGCAGGCGTTATGAGCACTAGCATGGCAAGACGAATAAAACTTTCAGCGCTAATGACACTACTCGCAATAGTGTTGAGTGGTTGCCCTCGAATCGCAGAGATAGATATCTATAACAATACTGGTGTATCAATATCTTTAAATAGCGGGGGAAGTATCACTCATATTTCCCCTGGCGAAGTAAAAGTTATTGTATTTACCTCAAGCAGTTTGGTTGTCAGTTCCGAAATCGGAGAATGGAAATACGGCCGAAATTTGATTACGTATGGCGGCGAAGATGGTGAATACTTCAACGGCACTGTATATTTGCAAATCAATAAAAGTGGCCAAGTCTTTGCTACTAGAGAAAAAGATAAAAGGCCACAATCTGAATTTGAAGCACAGCCAGAGGGTTTCCCAATTGCACCAAGCTCATAACAAGCAAAGGCAGCATCGCCCTGCGGGCTGGACGCGCTGACGCGCGCCGCTGCTTTGAGCGTTATGTGTCATGAGAAGGGTATGAAACCTAAAGGTTCAAGTATTACAGATAGTTTGTTGTGGTTTTTAATAGCCATATTCCTAGCTATATGGCTTGGCAGCCAATTGTATTGGGCAGCAGTAAATTTAGAGATTCAAGACCTACGGGTTGCAGCTGTGGTTTCGTTCAGCACACGCCCAACCTGGTTCTCTTTTGTTGTCAGTATTAAGGCAGTCGCATGGTGTTTTTCCATTTTTGTGGTTTACAAATATGCAAAATCAAAACTCGTCAAATCAAACACATAACCAGGTGCAGCACAACGCGGCTTCGCCGCTCGGACGCCGCAAGCGGCGCCCGTGTGCACGGCGTTATGTGAAATAAGTATGAAGCGACTTTTAGTAATATTTCTATTGATTTCATCCTCATCCGCTTTCGCGGAAACACTGATTACACCAACCTACGAAATCGAAATAGGATCATGCCCAGAAGGCCGTGTAAGTTGTAGCTCTGTAAAGTTTAAGGTAAAAAATTTGGTGTCAGACTCGGTTTCAAATTTCACCGGAGAAACAATGCACTCCTTATGCAAAGATGGAGTTACACCCTGCCAATTTCAGGGCTATCAGTTCACTGTGGATAAAGGGCATTTCATCATCTATTCCGATGACATATTGGAAATAAACGAGGAATCCGGCCAAGCCATATTGGTCGAGGAAGGCAAGTGGTCATACTAAAGTCACATAACAAGCGGCTGTTGTCGCCCCTTCGGGGCTGGGACTGCCTTTCCGCTGCTTCGCAGCTCCAAGCCAGCTCCAAAGCCGGGCGTTATGTGCTCAAGGAGATCGTGTGAAATTTAGAGATGACTACGGGGTGTATGTTTGCCCACATGTATTTGATGGCTCTAGACCTGTTTTAGATTCTTGTAGAGATACGGATGGTAGTTGGCAGTTTTTATGTGGCGTTCAGGAATGTATGGAAAACAGTGAGCCAAGATTCATAGGTGTAGGCCATCTAATAAAGAGAGATGAAAGCATAAATGACCTTACAGTTTTGGAACCAGGTACTTATGCTGAAAGAAAAAGCATAAATGCTGAGTGGACTTTTGGTAAGCTTGAAGATTAGTTCAGGTACGCACACAACAAGCAAGTGCAATCCGACCTCCGACAGTTGACGCGGGCGTTAGCGTCATAAGAGCGATGAGTATGAAAGTTGTACAAACTCGTGTCCAAGGGCTTATCTATAGATTAGATAACTTAGTCCTCTCTCTAATTGGTATTTGCTTGGTATCGATTTCAATGGTATTTTTTGGAAAGGACATTCCTCAAAATTATATAAAATTCTACGTGACAGGGCTTTTCATCATTCCAATTGGGGTAACAGTTTGGCTCGCAGTATTTAATAGTGGTAAGTCTAAGGTCGAGGAGTACTCATTTTTAATTACTGAAGATGCAATAGTTTTTCGTAGCTTGTTAGGATCTGACTACATGCCTATCTCTGAGTATAAGGATTATGTAGTTAAGGGGTGGTGGCCAATGACTATTTGCATAATAGGCAGTGAAAGCAGCATAGAATTTAGTCAGTCTGTGTTCTCTGCAAAACAAATTAATAAAATAAAGAATGAGCTAGATCGGTTGCGCTAACAAACGCAAGCAGCCGACTCGCTACGCTCACGGCTGTTGCGGGCGTTACAACTAGAAATTATGAAAGACCTGAACGAAATTTGTAGGAAGTGGTTAGATAATGCTGATCTAGATATCAAGGTAGAGTTCGGTAATGATGGCAGTACAATACTTTTAGTCTTCTATGTTGTAGGTGTTGGAAAGAAAGTACTAGTAACGTGTAAACGCCCCATAAAATTCTCTGTCGAACAAGATCCTGATGATTTGCCCATGTATGTTGTTTTCGAGACAAGTATAAGCCTGAAAAAGAAGAATTCATTCGAGGGACTTATACATTCAGATGTTCTACAGAATATAGAGGTTGATGAGCTGTGGCATGTTGATGTTTCGGAAGGCGATGCGAAGGTATTAGTAGTATCTGAGCAGTTGAGCTGGGAAATATTTGATATTACGGTCGAAGAAAGATCGTGGTACACAAACTAAGAGCAGATAAAGTTGTAACAAGAGCCGGCACGATCAAAAATGCTGCGTATTTTTTGGACCTCCGGTGCTTCGCACCTCCGGCCCGTGCGGCTAGGCGTTATGTGAATTATATTGATATGCTAAAGGAATATCTAAATCTTAGATTGATAGGGGCTTTTTTATTGATTTCAGTATTTGTGATCATGCATATAGGCTATTACGATACTGTACTATTGATTCCATTTATAATCAGCATCCCGCTTCTTGGATACAAAATGGTCCCAAAAGATAGGGTTGAAACGTGGCCGCACAAGTTATTGTATTTTATATGGGCCAGTTTGGGAATGTTTCTAGGAAGGAATATTGATACCCATGCTTTATTATTCATTAAATCAGTATTTGACGATATTTTTATTGTTTCACTGCTATGTTTAGGCGTGTTCTTAATTTACTATGCTAACACGATTAAAAAATTATCAGAGAAGAACGAGGCATGAAGCACATAACAAGTGGCGGCAATGCGCAGCCTTTGGCTGCCGGACTCAGCACTGTGTGCTTCGCCGCTGCGCCAGACGTTATAAGTAATAGAAAAATGGAACCTAAAGAACTGAAAAGGAAGCTTGACATAGTCGCGACTTCTTGCATGCAGCTTTCCAGAGATTTGCAGTCTCTGGACACACAGTTAAGCCTGAATATGGACAGAAAAGCGATTCGAGAAATAATTACCAATCTTCATTGGGCGGCCGAAAACTCTACTGTGATTGGACTTCACCAAATTGGTGAGGCGCTTGAGGATAACATGGGTACCGGCCTCCATGATTGATATTGCTTATAACAAACGCCGGCACAAATACGTGCTTTGCGCTTTGGACTCGCAACAAGTTGCTCGCCTGTGCGGCGGGCGTTATGCACCAATAGGGACGAAGCATTGAAATTTACTCTCGATAATGACACCACTCCGACCAATAAATCACACATTAAGATCAACCCATTGGTTTGGATGAAATATAAATCGGATGTAGTGATTCCTTTGACTGCTTCTGTTTTTATATGTGTATATATTTCGTATAAATACTCTTACTTGTTTCTTCTGGGAGTACTTCTGTTTTTGCTAATTAATACATTTTATTGGCTGAGAGCTAAAGAGCATCTTAAAGCAGAGTCAACACCAGGCTTGGTTATTTCCACAGAGCCACCATTGATGGCGGTCTATTCGAACATGACTAAATATGGCGAGTTTTACCCAGCTATTAAAATAGAAAGCTTTAAAAACCTAAGCAAGCACCCGGTTGGGGCTAGAATAGCTACTGCATCCATTTATACCGAAGAAAATGAGGAAAATGATTACTGGGATGATTTTCATCCTATTCCTGTAGAATACGGTACTAAGGAAAAAGAAGAAATAGAAAGCGCTTTGTCACTCTATTCCATAGAACAGTGGAGATACTTAGAAAGAGGTCTTTCAGAACTGGGTAAGTGTAAAAAGGAAGGTTTATACAGAATCATGGCAGGTGAAAGTGGTTGGTCAAATGCATAACAAAGCCAGCCAAAATCGTGCGCTACGCGCACTGGACTCGCAACAAGTTGCTCGTCTTTGCTGGCGACGTTATGTGAAATGAATCGTACTGAAGCCATAAAAAAGATAGAGTACTCTTTAGCAACTTGTGAGCCGCAGATAATCACTCCAGCGGGTACAACCTATGAAGAGCATGTTGATCGGCTATCAAGGAAATTACTCACTGAGGTCATTGATCCTGTACGTGTAAAAGTGACCTCTACGATCATCCAGAGTAGTGATTTCGAAAGGTATCGTGGCTCTGAGGTGTGGGCAATTTCTAGAGGTCCCGGTGGATGGCTATTAACCATCGCAGGCTCAGATGAGTTTGCCCTTGGCTTTGGCGAAGATACAACATTAATTAAAATGCACGGTTGTTCCTCAAGTGATGCGTTAGGAGAGTGGTGTGCATAGAAATTCACATAACAATCGGCTGCACGCAGACGCCCAAACCTACGCGCTTTTTGTAGGTTTCTCTGCGCTCAATTTATCACAAAAAGCTCTCCGGCTTGGGCGCTGATGAGCCGGGCGTTAGGCATCAGCGATGATTGAAGATTGGAGTGAATTGATAGAGATTTTTGGAGAGAATGATGGTTCTCTACCCGATATTGAAATAGCCAATCTTACGGCTGAGGAAGTAATTCTAGGATATGAGATTCTAAGAAATCACGCGGGATACATATCTTCGGAAAATACTTATTATTGGTCTGTATCGAAGCAATGTGAGGTTCCGATCTCATTAGAAGATAACCCTTCGGAACTGGTTGTGTCCGGTGAAGCTGAACCTTTTCATCTTTGTTTCAGAAATGTAAAAAGTCCGAGCGGCAAAGAGCTACCGGAACTTGGCTTGTTCGTGTTCTCTAACAGCCTCGCGCTAGATTATCGCATGGGGCCGGAATGGAATCAGGATGCAATAGAAGGTTTTTTTGAATTGATATCGGCCATCACAAAGAAATCACAGAACTTCGAAATTGAGCATAAGACGAACATAAACGACCATGATGGTTCAATTTTTAAATCGCATTGGGCAGCGTACCAAAATGCCTAACAAGACAAGGCAGGCGGATGCGCTTACAGCGCACCGCTGCTTGCAACGTTAAATGTCTGAGAGGGAATCGTGGTAGACGTAGGAACATTCAATAGGCTATCTCCTGACGAGCAAAGCGAATATCAAAGGCACGCGGATAAATTTGTTCGCGCTGTTTTAAAATCAGGAACGCAAGATGGCTACGACTTTGAAGAGAAGTACCCTAATCAAAATATCAATGGTATGTGGTGTTTAGCTAAGTCGGGAAGCACTGAAGCATTTGCAGGTATTAAAAGTAGTTCCAAGGCAGTCATTGAGGCACTACTTACAGGTGCGGTTCAAAATTATGGTAGGTAAACAACATTTAACAAGTCAAGGCAGCTTCGCCACTCCGTGGCTGGACGCGCTAACGTGCGCCGCTGCTTAAGGCGTTACACATCACAATAAGGAATAGCCATGTTTTATATTTTTGGCACACATAAATTTAGCAAAAGAAAGAATGCTATAAAAAAATCGTACTGTAAGAGTTGTAAAAGTGAAGAGATTAAAGTCGAATGGAAGTGGTTTTCATGGTTTCACTTGTTTTTTATCCCATTAATTCCTCTTGGCAATAATAGTGTCTGGGTTTGTAATAAATGCGGTAGAGACAAGCAGGCAAATAGAGAAACATCTATCAGTGTCAAAGTTCTGATAATTTTGTTTCTATCGCTAGTATTCTTTTTATTTTTCACAAATGGTACTGAAAAACTAGAGTTCTTAACGCTTTGGTCTATACGTGCAGCAGTGGCTTTAGCGGTAGCATATTTTGTTTTTACAATCATCAAGCATAAAGAAAGAAATCTTAGTAAAATTTTCAAAGATGTCCTTCCTTTAGAGGGAAATAGACAATGTTTGAATTGCGGAGGCAATCTAACGGGCAATCGTGTTCTGAGTTGTGATGGTTGTTCTGTAGAGACATATGATAATGTGTAACAAGGCCATCAAATACATTCCGGCCACAAAAGACGTGGCCTCCACCGGACTACCTACGCTCCGCTTCGGTTGCCCTTGCTGGCAACGTTAGGCTCCAAGAAAAATTGAGAAGCAAGATGAATGATTTAGAGAAAGCTAATACCTTTATGGATAGCATTCATAGCGATATACAGTTCGAGGGGAGATTGTATCTCTGAAAGGTAGCTTTCTTGCTCAGCAATTTGATGGCGTGGCAAAACTATCGGGAGGAGAGTACCAATTTGTCATCGAAGGGCCTAGAGCCCTTGTTACAGTCTTTGACTCGGAATTTGAAGCAAACGAAGACGATGTGTATGTACTTAAAGGTGCTCTTTCAAGTGCAGGTGAATTTGGCCTATTTCCAGGAATCAAGGTCCATGAAATTACCAAAGCCTAACAAGGCGCTGCTACGGAAAATTTGCTCGCTGGCGCTCCCAAATTTCCGCAGAGCGCGGCATTAGGAGCTTGATCATCCGAATAGCACTTTATTTAATTATCATTTTTCAATTGAGTGCATGTAATGCTTGGAATGATTGGCGCATGGAGCGCTCTATAGAAAAAATGAGTAGCGAGGCCAGGGCGAAAATAGATAGCGAAGCTTGCGTATCCTCTGGTGGAAAAGTTGAAGGTATAGGAATTTTTGGTATACCTTCTTGTGTCGCTTATTACATCGATGGTGGTAAAAGCTGCACGGATAATTCTCAATGCCAAGGGCTATGTTTCACACCCAACACCCATGAAATCGGAACTGCAATTCTGGGGTTGTGTCAGTCGAGTGAGCATGATTCCTTTGGTTGTATCAGCACCGTCGAAAACGGTGTTGTTAGCGAGGCATTTTGCCAAGATTGAGCAGGCTCCTAACAAAGCCAGGCAATGAAGCTCCGGGCCTGCGGCCCTCCGCGGGACAGCTTACCTTTTACGCAGGTCGCTACGCTCCCATTTTTACGCAAAATTCGCACAAGGTAAGCTGCCCCTGCTGGCGGCGTTAGACATAAATCATCAGAAATGACTAAAGACGAATGGAATAACTGTTGCGACGCCCCAGATATGATTGAATTTGTTTGGAGACAAGAGCCGTTTCGTACAGTTTCAGAAAGGTTTAAAGAATATCCTGCTACTAATGATTGGAAAGATTATTTGGATATTGAAATGCCTCTATACAAATTTTATATAGCTTGTTGTCGCGAAATTTGGCCTCTTCTTCCTCAGAATGAGAGTAAAAGGGGCGTTGAGCTAGCCGAGCAATATATAAGGGGAGAAACTGAGTGGGAAGAATTATCCAGGTATAACTGGTATGTTGAGGGGGCCGCTTTTACCTTTGACTACGAAACTGATACAGAAAAAGTCAGTTTATGGGTTGAGGAAACCGAGTCGAGTCATATGGAGCTAATAGAGAAACTTGGTTCTTCTAATACTCTGGATTTGTTGAAGGATGCAGCTTACTTTGTTGATTACGCTATGATTTACCCTTCAATACAACCCAAAGGCTCACCAAGTGCATGTTATCACAAGTTTCTACAGCCAAAACTGCTTCGGCAATTAGTAAAATATCCAGTGTAAAATAGGGGCTGTGCTAGAAATGCCTAACAAAAGTGTCAAACATCGCTACATGCCTACGGCATTCCGCGGGACTCGCTCCTGCGTCGCTCGCCGTTTACATTGGCGTTAACCCAGAGGTGTATTGAGTGAATTATGTGTTGATTTCAGCAATTGCGGGTTTTGTACTTGCGCTGATGCTTGGAGCCTCAAAGAATGCCAAGCCCGTTTCTATGGAGAATGGGGATGTTCTTCTTACGTATGCGAATTCAATTAGAGGTGCCGGTCTCGTCCTTTCCATTATATCTATATATAGGTGGTTTATTTCTTGCTCTTATCTTCGTTCCAATAAAGACAGAGTCAGATGCGCGAGCAGTTATTTGGCTATTCTCGGCAGCTTTTCTCTTTACAGCTTATTTTTATATTGAATTTTTTACAGTAAAGATCACCCTGAAATCCGGTGGCATTGCAGGAACGTCAGGATGGAGAGGGCTCAGAGAATATGAGTGGAGCGAAATAGAAGAGATAACGTATTCGCCGGTATCGATGTGGTTTACTATTAAGACTACAGCCAAAGCACCTCTAAGAATTCACGCCTGGATTAGCGGGATAGATGAGTTTCAAAAACATTATATGGCGAATTTAGAAAAGCAGATCTGGATTTCAGCTTATGAAAGTGCATTGAAGGATGAAAGGGTTAACAAGCAAAGGCAGTCGGACCGCTAAAGCGCCCGCTGCTTTGGGCGTTATTGTGACGGTCGATTTTATTGATTTTTTTTGGCAACTGAAGCTTTAGTTCCACTAAGTAGCACCCAGTATTGAGCTATTTTTACTGAATTATATTTAAGCAGTTTCTCTCCTGGAGAGTTTGCTTAGGTGCGGCAGAAACGGGCATTCCGCTGCAATTTCGTGGAGTGCCAGTAAGATATGAATTGGTTGAGGAAAGTGCGGTACTCATTCCTCGTAAATATTGGGCAGCGGCCAGCCAAGCCGTGGCTGACAAAGTGCTAATAGTCGGCTCCAAGCGCGCCAGCTATAACTAGGCCAGTCAAGCTCGCCCACCCCCTTCAGGGCTGGGCTGGACAGCCTGCGCTCCGCTTCGGCCTCCTTTGCTGGCAACGTTATGTTTAAACGAGTATATGAAAAATATTAACCTGTTCCATGTAATTTCTCTCCCTCTTCTGTATCTCATTACGTGGTACGAGAAAGGTTATGAAGCCGCAATATTCTATACGCTAGCTACAGCTTACCTAGTTGCAGGTGTCCGCTTGTCTTTTGGTGTTTTTACAAATGGATTTCGTGATCCATCAGAAATAAGCGTATGGGATTTGGTTGCATGCTTATATTGCGCAGGGTGTATCTTACTATGGTTTTGGAATGTTGGAGTAGATAGAACAGCGTATTTTCTATTATTTCCAGTGGTTTTTAGTTTAATAATTATTGGCGTGTTAAAAATATTCCGTAGTTTTAATTGGCAATAAACATAACAAAGCTATCAAGCGTGATGCTAAAAATTTCGCTTCATTTTGGCATGCACTTCGCGCATTATACGCTAAAATAAAGCTACGCTTTGAGCACAACATATAGCGGCATTATAAGTAATATAAAAATGGAACCTGAAGAACTAAAAAGGAAGCTCGACGTAGTCGTGACTTCTTGCATGCAGCTTTCCAGAGATTTGCAGTCTCTCGAAGCGCAGTTAAGCCTGAATATGGACAGAAAAGCGATTCGGGAAATAATTGGCAATCTCCATTGGGCGGCCGAGAATACTACTGTGGTTGGACTCCACCAAGTCGGAGAGGCGCTAGAAGATAATATGGGTACCGGTCTGAATGATTGAAATTACTTATAACAGGCGCCGGCACAAATGCGCGCTTCGCGCTGTGGACTTGCAACAAGTTACTCGCCTGTGCGGCGGGCGTTAACCATAAGGTCGTCTTAGAATGAAGATCTTTATATTACTTTTAACGCTGTTTATATCTCAGTTAGCGTTCGGCTGCTACTGCGTAGATACTCCTCTTGGAAAGAGATATTTGGAGTCTGACTATGTTTATCTCGGTCAGGTTCAGTCATCAACGCTTGGTGACAATGGCGTAGTCACAAACGAATTAGTTATACTAGAGAAAATTAAGGGCGTAGCAGATACAAAAAATGTCAAAAATACATTGTTTTCAGAAGATATGTGTGCGTCTCACATGGTGGTAGGGTACAAGTATGTAGTTTTTGGGAAAACTGGTTCGATTCCAGAAATTAGTTCTTGTTCAAACACTCGCTCGCTCGGTGATATCGGTAAACAAGGGCTGGCGCAGCTCCAAGAAATGGCTAACAAGCGCAAGCAGTAAGCTGCGGGCCTCCGCGGGACGCCCAACGCTATGCACATTTTTTGCATTCGCTGCGCTCCCTGTTTCGCACAAAATGTGTATAGCATAGGTCGCCCCTATTGCGGGCGTTATGTGTACTAGGAACCATCGAATATGAGTAGAAGTATCCATCAAACCGTAAAAGGAGTTTATGGCGGAAAGTCGGCTCGTGAGATGCATCGTATGCTGAACGAGAATGATCCCGACACTCAAGAGCTTGGGAAAAAGTACTCATATAAAAACTCTGAGCGGGAAAGGCGCAGCTACAAAAAGCAAATGAAAGAGATTGAGAGTGAGCGGTAAATGCATATTGCGCGTTCACATAACAAGCCGCAGCAACTACTCCCATCGGTCGCTGGGACCGCCAAAACGCTGCGCTTATTTGTCGGCCCCTGTGCGGGGCGTTAGCACTCAATATGAATCGAGCACTAATTGTATTTTTCTTGGTCACTTTGTGTTCATGTGATTCTGGTGTTCTCTGGAGTGACCACCCATATGAGATTCATTGGATCGATACGGAAAACAATGTCACATTGGCCCGTAGGATCAATGGTGGTCCTGATACAATCGGAAGAGCAGACTCAGAAGTGATAGCGGTTGGTAGCAATGACAAATTTGTCGTAGCAAAGCAAGGAGTTATTGGTTCTGAAGATATATCCTACTTTTACATAGAGAAAAGTAAAGATAGCACCTATCTAAACCTCGATGAGATTACACAGGGGCCATTTTCCGAGGTGCAGTTTCTAAAAATAAAGGCTGAGTTGGGTATTCCTGACTTTAGTAAGGAATTTTAATGCAAAGTGCTAACAAGTGCCGGCAACCGACTGCCAAAACGGTCACTTGTTTTGCAAAAAGCTGCAAAACAAGCACCCATTTTGTCAGCTTCTACGGCAGGCGTTACACGGCAAGGAGAATTAGTGCTTAATCGAAAGTTAGTTGTAGTATTTTTTGTATTAATACCATGCCTAGTGCTTGTTTTTTTGCCGATATACTCTGTTGTGAGTGGGTACTTGAATCCAAGTTTAGAGCACTTAGAGAGAGCAAGAAATTACCTTCCAAACTCTAAACTGCTTCAGATCGGATTTGGTTCTGGCAGCTACTCCTGTATCAATGGAGAATGTGATTACAGTAATACCTATGATCAGAAACAATTTATAAGTGTTTCTAGCGCCAGTAAAATTGTTACAATTCGCAGGTCATATGAAGGTGAATGGACAGAATCTGTGGAAGAAACCAATCTAAAGTTAGGGCTTTCACTTTTAGCTATTTATACACTAGCAATATTTGGTTTGGGATTTTCACTAAGAGAGCTAAGGCGTGTGTAACAAGCCGCAGCAATCGCTCCCGCTGGCCGCTGGTCGCTGGTCGCTGGTCGCTGGGACAGCCAAAGCGCTGCGCTTATTTGTCTGCCCCTGTGCGGGGCGTTATACGCGAATAGTGGACATAAATGGATCTAAAAGAGTTAGGTAAGGAAACCGATAGCGAGTACGATCGCGAACATACATGTGATGAAAACCCCTTCCCTAACGAATACAGGTTTGTTCATTGTGTAGCGTGCGAGGACGAAGCGCAGGATACTTGGCAATTTCAGAAGTTCAATTTTGCCGATGCTAAAGAGGTTGAGATTGGCGAATCTGAGTACATTAGAGAGTTCACATATTTTAGTATGGTGGTAGTTTATTACTGTCCATTTTGTGGTGATAAATTGAATTGATAGCAGCCGTATAACTGGGCGTTAGCTTTAAGAGTAGGCAATGAAGCATTGCATCATAGAAAGGGATGGGGAGAGGATATCGGTTGATGAATGGCGTGAAGTTGCGAGTGGAGAGCCGAACTTTCTAGTTACCGATAAACTGATTCAGCAAAACCCATTTACAAAAGAGTTTCTAGAAATTGAGATTCCGGGATCTGGTTACTGGGTTCCAAGCTCTATGAACTTAGAGCGATTTCCTTACGACGGGAAAGTTCGCTTTCATTTTACTGAGCATGGGGTTCGTTTTATTCAGTATGAAAATCCCTTTGACTCTGTGCTCACTGGTATTGCTAGGAAGCTAGGTGCGCGAGTTAAGCTAAAGAGTGTAGATCAAAGCTAACAATCACAGGCAGCGAGGCTCCGGCCCTTCGGGCCTCCGCGGGACGTCTTACCTTATGCACGTTTTGCGCGGTGACTTCGCTCCCATTTTCGCGCAAAACGTGCATAAGGTAAGCCGTCCCTGCTGTGGGCGTTAGGCATAAATCATGGATCCATACAAAATTCCAGAATCAGATTTAAGTACAGATACGAAAGTGATGCCAAAAACAATATATTTTGCATTTGGGTTTATTGTGCTTAGCTTTATAATCTTTCTAATTGAAGAGCTGACCTATGCCTCGGAGGAAGGGCCCTACGATATATATAACTATCTATTTATCCCGGTTTGGGCCGGAATTCTATATTGGGTTTCAAGCTCAATCCGAACTAGAAGTGACAATCCGAAGAATACATTTCTAATTCTGGCATTATTGGTTGCAGGTATGAGTATTTATACCCCTTTAGAGGGTATATTCTATATACACGGGTATAGGGGGGGCAGTGTGTTTTCTTTTCGTGTTTCTACTGTTAAATGCAAAAGAGTCAAAAGAATGGTTTTCTTAAATGCCTAACAATACAATCAACGCCCAGCCGGTTGCTGGGCTGGACAGTCTACGCTCCGCTTCGGCTGCCCTTGCTGACAACGTTATGTGCTAAAGATACTATGAAGTACCTATTAATTATTCCCATATTTTTTCTACTTTCTTCATGTGTAGCTGTACCACAGGAGAGTTCTCTGATTGGGCAATGTTTAGAGTTGGTTGAACCTCATAAACTTTGGGAAGGCAGAGAAAGCATATACGCAAGCTCTAGATTGATTACTTCATCGGATAGAGTTCAAATAGGGCCAATGGAAAAAACGGGAGTATCCTTTGTTGCTGGCACACAATTTAAAGTGCAAGGTATCTTTCGTAACAGCAATGGGTCATATGGCCCGTTTCTACGTGTGGTTGTCGAGGCCACCTCTGGCGACAATAAAGGGGTTGTCGCGGATGTGCCTGCATGTGTTCCATATCACCCAAGACCAAGATGGGTTACTAACTGTACTTTAAATGCCAATGAACTTACCTTTAATAATCAGGTGGTACGTACATGCACATAACAAGCGTGTGTTGTTCGCCGTTATCGCGGCTAGGACAGCCTACACTGCGTTTCGGCTGCCCCAAATGCGGGCGTTATACGTAATTGAGATATGAGAACTATTATCCCTCTAATCCTACTTTCTAGTTCTGCATTCGGTGCAGAATTAACCTTGAGTAAAGAGCAAGGCTATGTCGTTCCTGACGGTAAAGTTTGGATTGTTAAAGATGCACCGATCGTCGATTGCCGTGTGTGCACCGCAGATGTCTATCTGCGAGATGAACTTAACAATATCCAAATTAGTGGTGTTACATTTAGCGGGGAATTAAATTTCTCGTTCAACAATGAAAATAACGGTGAGATCAGAATGCATCCTGGCACAGAGGTCTGGTTAGGAGATAGCCGTAGGTTATTGAAAATAAGTGAAGAAGATCTGTAAACGTATAAAAAGGCAAGGTGAAATCGTTCCGCTGCGCTCCACTGGACGCGCTACCGCGCGACTTTGCTTACGGTGTTATGTGTCAGAAGAGTTACAAAGACATGAATGGAAAACCAGAGCTAATCGCAATAGATCATGATAATTATCATGCTCAGCATATCGGAACTACCAAAGACGGGTTACAGTTCTTCCTCACAACTCCTTTTGAGCCTGGTATCGCTGAATATATTGCGTTATTCAAATTTGATGCTTTGGGTAATTTAGTAGATTCAGATATTGAGCCTTTAGGCCCCAGAAGTTCGTTCTCAGTAGATGAAGCAAAGGCAAAGTATTCATCTAAATTAGAAAGCCTCGGAAATATAAGTTTAGAGAGAATTGAAGTTAAGCCTTTTTCTGTAGAGTTGAATGGAACTAAATTCGGGTTAATTGCTATAGAGCCTGAGGACGAAGATGATATTTGGTCAGTAGAGTTACTGCCTGGTAACTACATGGCATTTTTTGAGCCATGGGATAGTGGTGAGTATGACACGTAAAGCGCATAATAAGCGCGTGAACTTCATTCCAGCTCTGCGGGCTTCCACCGGACTGGTCACGCTTCGCGTGTCCAGCCGATTACGCGGGCGTTAGATGTACTCGAAGATGAATGGTATTGACCTAAAGTCCGCAGCAGTAATGATTACTTTTTGTCTTCTAATTGGTTTGGGCATCCAGTACTTCACGGGATTTTACTGGCTAACAGCAATGTTACTGGTAATGATCGCTGTTTTGATTAATGGCCTCATCATCTTCAACGAAGATCTTGATGAAGGAGGGTTCGATCATCAAGAAGGAGTGACTGATACACCTGAAGCCAATGCTGAGCACAGTAAAGCCAATAAAATCCAAGTGGCAACAATAGTTCTACTTATCATAGGTGCAGTGTGGCCTTACATTTAACAAACCAATTAACTACGCGCCTTCGGCGCCCGACAGCTTACATTCCACTTCGCTGCATTCCAGCTGCGGGTTATTGAGGCGTCAAAAGTTATGAAAACTATCGCAGCATTTATTTTGTTTACTCTATCTTCTAGTGCCTCATCAGATCAGGCACTTTCAACAACCGTCAGATCTCTATTAGAGTTTGGGAGTACAGATAGCTTCGTTCACGTCGGCAACAGCACACAGGCAGAATTCAATAAGCGGCGAAGTATTGCCTCATCATGCGCCCTCAACATTCTAGAAGGTGATGCCAAACAACCAATAGGCGATGGTAGCGCTAGCAATCGTGCTCTGATTATCTGCCCTGGCTTTAGAACTCTCGGCATTCGCTTAAAACCTGAAGAGTCAGGAAAATACCATATTTTGGGTTACTGGTCCCGATAAGCTTTTAACAAGTTACTACATCCGACCATCTACACTCCGCTCGCTTTGTGTTGTACGCTACGCTAGCAAAAAGCGACTCCATTCCGGCGGCGGCTGAGCAAAGCGTTAAGGGGCAGAATGAACAACACCATAAAAAACGTATTTTTCTTAGGTGTGACTCTATTAGCTGGACTAGTTTCGTGGGTTTGGGTCGAAATATCGAAAAGTAATGAATTGATCGCAATAGCGAATGATCCTATAGCGTCTGCTAACCGTGGTTTTGAAGAGGCCCTTAGTGACTATCGTCAGGATCACAAGCAATTTGTTGAAGTTTACATTCCCGGCGAAGGGTACAAAGTCCCAGGGATTTCGGAGTCGGCTCTCAAGGGTAGCCTACAGGATTTTGCGCCCAATACTTTCCTTATTTGTGGCACCGGGCTCCACTATAAAAATTTTGCGCTAGGCATAGGCAGCCATGAATACAATAAATACTTTGCTCAGGCATACAATGCGAAGCTACTGGAGCTATTAGCCAGTGAGCGCCCTTAACAAAGCCGGGCAATTTGCTCTGGGCCTGCGGCCCTCCGCGAGACAGCTTACCTTGTGCACATTTTGCGCAAAAATGGGAGCACAGCGACCTGCGCTAAATGTGCACAAGGTAAGCTGCCCCTACCGGCGGCGTTATTCACCAATGGGTAAGGTTCAATGAATTTGCTATTCGTTTGCAGCGAGAATAGATTGAGAAGCCCAACTGGAGAAGAAGTCTTTTCTCAGTATGATGGCATCAATGCTATTGGTTGCGGCACAAATAAAGATGCAGAAACAACTATTAGCGGCGATCTTATTGAGTGGGCTGACATAATCTTCGTTATGGAGAAGTCTCACCGCAATAAGGTAATGAAAAAGTTTAAGGATTTACTAAAGGGTAAGAAGCTAGTTTGCCTGGCAATACCTGATAACTATGACCGGATGGACCCAGTGCTTGTCCGTATTTTGGAAGATAAAGTCTCTGTCCATGTTCGTCTTCAGAAAAATGCATAACAAACGCAGGCACAATCGCCAGCAAGGTGGCTGGATGTCGCTGACGCTCCGCCTGTGCTGCAGGCGTTAAGATCTTATGAGATATATAGACTTAGAATGGAAGCATTATTTCAATGATGAACCTACAAGGTTTGTGTCTGAAATTGGCATAGATGACTACGAAGCAAGGAAATTGGAGTTCTTTCATGATGGTTCGGTTGGCTTTGCTTTCGGATCAACAGAAAGCCTCCATACGAGGTTATGGCACTGAAGTCGTACTGCCTTTTGAAGAAATAAACTCCCAAGATGGATTTCGGGGAAAAACAATATAAAAAAACAATTCGAGTTGCTTTGGCATGAGTATGTGCCAAGTAGCTCTTAATAAGTTCAAGCAGGTGACGCCAAAAATCGGCGCGCCTACTAAAAAGCGTTAAGCTAATTTATCTAAAGGAAAAACTAATGTTAGAAAACCCGTACACTCCGCCGAGCGTAGATTTAGATGAGAGCAGCGAATTGCAAAGGTCGATTTGGTGGAAGATATACTTCTTCTTAATTACGGTTTTGTCGTTTCTTGGTTCTTATTCTTATATTGTAGCGGAGAATTCAGGTATTCCTGAATACCTAAGTCTTTTTAGCTTAGTTATTGCAACTGTCGGATTGTTCGGTTACTGCTTTCTTAAACAAATACTCTTTCCAAAGTTCTGGATGATGTTTTTAGTTCTATATTTTATTTATGGGATTATTTACATGTTTATATCCGAGGTTGATTTAAGAATGGGTATGTCTGAAAGTGAATTTCACATCTCTATAGCTATTGGTTATATTATGTCACTTCCAGGATATTTTGCTCTCTTTAGTTATGGACGAATCAAAAATCCAATATGGTCCAAAGCTTAACAAATTTAGGCAGTGCGGCCGCATTGCGGCCCAGATACACTTCTTGCACTGCAGCCAAAGGCATTAAAGGTAAATCAATGATCAGATCTATTTTCGTATTAGTTTCTCTAAGCATAGTATCTGGCTGTGTTGGTTTGGCTGTTGGTACTTATGGGAAAAACGAATGGGCGAGAACAGAATTCAGCTTAGGGAAAGAGAGAAATCAATTCTCTTTCGAAAAGAGAGCTTCGCCTTATTCAGAGGTTGAAATTGTTGAGCATTGGGGTAGTCCTGATTCTGTAGATCAATTTGAGCAATGCAAAGTACTCATTTATAAAGATGGAACCTCATGGGCGGGTGCTGGAGCATTTATAGGGGTAGTGCCAGTTCCTATCGCGGTACCAACTGGAACGTATAAGAATCGTTTTTATCTTCGTAACAACTCAGTTGTTGGCCTAATTCAAGAATATGGGGAAGTAGATCGTGCTGTTGGCTATACGTGTGGTAGCAATGAGTGCGCTGCTAGCTCTGGAGAAAAGGTTAATGAACCTGAGGTTGACGCTAAAGTGGCTGTAACACAATGGTGTGCCAAGTCCCTTTAACAAACGCTGGCAGTATGCTGCGGGCGTTATGTTTCACGAGGCATCGAGTAGATGACGCTAATTGGAAGTAAAATGAAAAGTGACTTTCGCAAAGAGTTGATACGATCCAACGACGCAATCCAAGAGCCTGACTCAAAACTTCGGAAGGTATTGACTGCCAAAGGCCATAACACTAAAACAGCGTATGTTCTTCACTGGATACCAGAGCAGCTCGAAGATTTATACACAGTGTTAATAAGTGGCTCTTACCTAGTTGATGTAGAGATCGCCAAGTACGACAACTCCAAACCGCCAATAGTGGAGAGAAGCGAATTAAAATCCTACATGCACGGGCTAAGTAAAAGTAATCAAGTTAGGTTAGCAGTGGCAAAGGACTTAGCATGCACAATAACTTAACAAGTTTAAGCGCCTACGGTGCAGGTGCTAAAAGCGTTAGTTGCCCAAGGAGAAAAAGCTATCAATTTGTCAGATCAAGAAAAATGCTTGTTAGTAGAGTTAACCGATTTTGGAAAGTCGCTTCCTGAGTTTATCTCTGAGATTCATTCTGATAATCTTGAAATGAGCCTAGTAGCTAAATTTGAGCTGGCTATTGAACTTTTAATTTCTCTAAATTCGAAAGGCTTGCTGGCTCTGTATCAGCTAAAGCCGGACTCGAAGGTTCCGTATTCACCAGAAAATACAAGGACTTTGGATGGGTCTGACTTGGTAGAGTTCATTAATGATCCTTGGAATTGGTCAAACTCATATTCAAGAGATCGCAATTGGCAGTATAAATTAGCACCTACTGTCCATGGGGAGTCTGTTCTGGATGATATATTTCGGCTAAAAAAAAGCAACTAACAAGCGCCGGTGCAAATACGCGCTTCGCGCTTTGGACTCGCAACAAGTTGCTCGCTTTTTCGGCAGACACTAAATAGCCTATGAAATATTTATGCACCCTGATAATGGTTGTTTTTCTTTACTCTTGTGAGTTAGGTAATGAAGGGCCAAGAAGAGTTGAATACTGGAAGGCAGAAATAGAATCTATCGAGTCACGTAGGCTGGAAATTGGTTATCTAATGGTAAAATACAAAGTGTTTGAGCCTATTTTTAACTCTTCTGAAAATACATTAACGATTGTAGACTTTGGTGAGACTGAAGGTATTGTCTGTAGTAAATGGCACTATATCATCACATTCAAGGCGGACTCTAAAGGGGTAGTTGCTAAATCTACAATAGAACAGGTGGGGACATGTTTGTAGGCCAGCTATTTAACAAAACCAAACTGGCTTGCCCATCCCCTTCAGGGCTGGGCTGGGCAGTCTACGCGGCGCGCTTCGCACGCAAACGCTCTGGCTGCCCCTATTGGCAACGTTATATCTTTAGGAAGCTAAGATGCAAAGAAAAATTCTGATAGCTTTGTTTTTCGTCTCTTGCTCCGCAAGCGGCGCCACATTTGAAACGGATTTTGTTGAAGCCGCCCATGAAAGAATAAAGAAAGCGGTCACATATGATGGTCGTTATATTTCAATCCCATACCCTGGAGGGGACGTTCCAGAGAATATAGGCGTATGCACTGATGTAGTTATTCGATCCTACAGAAGATTAGGAGTGGACCTTCAGGTTTTGGTCCATGAAGATATGCGCTCTCATTTTAGCTCTTATCCGTCGAATAGAATTTGGGGCCTAAACAAGCCAGATAAGAATATCGATCATCGCAGGGTTCCTAATTTACAGGCATTCTTTAAAAGAAATGGCAAAGAGCTTGCAGTTTCAAACTCGGCAAATGACTACAAACCAGGAAATATAGTAACTTGGATGTTGCCAGGTAACTTACCTCATATAGGTATAGTCACCGATACTATTCATTCTGAATCTGGAAATCCTATGATTGTCCACAATATTGGGCGCGGTCCTGAGCTTGAGGATATGCTATTTGAGTTCAAAATAACCGGACACTACCAGTATGTCCCTGAGAAATATAATAGGTACAGGCCATAAATCTACAGCCCTTCGGGCCTCCGCGGGACGGCTTACCTTATGCACGCTTTATGCTGGTCCCTCCACTCCCATTTTCGCGCAATAAACGTATAAGGTAATCCGCCGCTGCCGCGGGCGTTACGTACCTCAAGGAAATTATGCTACCCACCACATATAAAGTAAAAGATATTGGAAATGGTGCTTTGTCAGTCATGGCAAAGCCTGTTTCTGGCGAATGGATCGAAGACGAATTCCAAGGACTTGCTCGTCTAGGCATTGATAAAATTGTGAGCCTTCTAGAATTATTCGAGCAGCGTGAAGTTGGATTGGAATCAGAAGAAGAACTTTGCCAAAAGAATTCGATAGAGTATGTTTCTTTTCCTATACCCGATCGAGGTCTTCCAGTTACAAAAGATGCGATAGAACTAGCTGATCAACTTCTACATGAGATTTCATTAGGTAAACATGTCGTAATTCATTGTCGAGCAGGCATCGGTCGCACTGGCATTATTGCCGGTGCGGTACTGGTAAGATCGGGCCTCACTTCACAAGAAGCGCTATCACTCATATCTCAGGCCAGAGGTGTTCAAGTACCCGATACAGAGGGACAAACAGAGTGGTTAGGATTGGTTTAAAGTGTCGCTAAGCAACAAGTGGATGATGTTCGTTCCAGCCACAACATGGCTTCCACCGGACGATCCACGCTTCGCGCGGTCCGCCCAATACCCATAGCGTTATACTTCAATCAGGGAAAATAACAATGAAAAAAATAATATCGATAATTTTTGCTATTCTGGCTATTTCTGGATGCAAAACTACGTCTGTAAAAAATGACATAGATGCAGCGTTTCAGATTGCGCACTCAGAATACTTAGGCAAAAAGCTATATGATGCTATCCGTTCGGAAGATGGAAGCTTGCCCTACACGAGTAGAGAGCAAGATCTTTTAGATATGTCTATAGATCTTGTGTGTGACGGAAAGTACAAGGCTGTATCTGTAATAGATGATAAGTTTGAAACTGAAAATATATATTTTGTGTTAAGCCCAGAGAATGATTCCGGTGTTCAATTTGGTCGTCACTTGAAATTCAGATTCAAACTAGGTACAAATGATATTGTGGATGTGTCCCCATCCACAAAAACATGCTTATTGGTTCATGCTGAGGGGGATAGCATCCCCTTCTCTACACACTTTATTTCGAACGTGCCAACTGAATTTCATGTGTTTTTGAGCCTTCATCATGGAAAGCCAATTTATGTAAGTACCTCTACCGGCCTATGGAGTGTAGAAGCGGGGAAGGCTAGCTTGGTAAAATAAAGCGTAACAAATCGCTACAGACCGACGTCTAACTTTATGCACTCTATACGCGGTCGCCTCGCCCCTATTTTTGTGTATAAAGCGGCCAAAGTTTGCGGCGGCTGAGCGCGGCGTTATACATTTAGAGAGAATAATATTTGAAAAATAACGTAGAGCTGTTGCAGGAAAAGGAATTAAAATCCAAGATCAAAAGACTGAAGCGAAAGAAGGTTCTTAATGATCTCGGATCAACTTTAATAACTATTTTCTTGTTTCTTGGTATGATTCTGTTTACTGTGTATGGGCAATGGATTCTTGTTGGCTCTCTAGCAATATTATTTTTCGTCTTTTCAATTGGTATTGTCAGTGATTAACTTGACGCAAGAAAACCAGTATATCAAGGAAATGCAGCAGGCAGCCAACTTTACGCACTTTTTGCGCAGTCGATTACGGCGTTATGCGAAGGGAGAAACAATGAATAAAGGAGTGACTGATACACCTGAAGCTAAAGCTGAGCAAGGTAAATCCAAGCGGTAATAATGGCTCCACTTATCATTAGTGCAGTGTGGTTATATTTAAAAAATCAATTAACTACGCGCCTTCGGCACCCGACAACTTACATTCCGCTTCACTGCGCTCCAGCTGCGGGTTATTGAGACGTTAAATCTTTAGTCGTAATAATTATGAAATACTTATGAAACATATTTCGCTCTTTACATTGTTGTTAACAATTCCACAACAATCTTTAGCGAGTAATTATCAAAATGCTAGCTTAGATCGTATCGCCACTACAGATACTGGGACAACAATATTATGGTCCTCTACTGGTCGGGGGGATTCTGCAATCAATTCATGTTCAACGGGCACTGGAGTTTTAGCTTTTGATTCAAAAACTGAAGGCGGAAAATCATTGCTTTCAATTGCTCTTGCAGCTTATATGGCTGGAAAAAAGTTAGTGTTTCTACAAGTGACTCGGATTGTCTTAGTGCTGTCGGATTGACTGCTGTAGTGAAGCGTATTGATATCCATAAATCATCGTATATTATGAACAGGATTTAACAAGTTTAGTAGCATGGACCCAAAAACTCCGCTTGAACTTTATGCGACTACATACTCGCACAAAACCCGGACTTCATATTCGGCCACATGCAAAAGGCATTAAGTTTCACATGAAGAGAAAGCCTAGAGTACTGAAGAAAATCCATAGGCGTTGGTTGGAGTTAGCGATTATTGATCTTAGTCAAGATCCTACATGGCGCGAGCGACTTTTTAACTCAGAGTACAATAGCGAATTCCCCATTGATTCAGAAAATTGTGAGGGGTTGTGGCAACCGGCACTCAAAGCCCTTGGTAAGTACGGCCTGGAGTATACAGTTAGTAAGGTTCCAGAAAATCAGGTAGTTGAGCCTTGGTTGGCAGAGGATGGTCTCGCAGTATTTGAGTTCAAAGCTAAAAAATTCCCTACAGTGTGTATGCAAATAGGTAACAACCCTGATGTTATATAGAGCTAACCAAAAACTTAACAAAGTCAAGCGCGCTCGCCAACAAAGCTGGCTGGACCTACACTCCGCAGCTTCTCTGTTCCATTTCGACCCATGCTGGTGGCGTTATAACTCTCGAGGGTGGATGTGAAACTTTCAGAGTTAGTCGAGTCGGCCGGAATACTTGAAGAGGTTTCATCATATGGGCCCCAAGAACTGCCTGGCGAAATAACGCAGATATTGCTGAGGTTTGAGCACTCGAGTTGTGTATTCTGTGTAATCGATGACACGGATGAAATCTGTCTAAAGAGTTTCGAGGAAGGCTCTTTATTGGCTGAAAGGACTTCCCCTACAGTGTTTCACAAATGCATAGGGAATAAGCTAACTTGGGCTTGGGAAATGAGGAATAATCAAGGCTATTCTGATGCTCTAAAGTTTGAGTTTTCTAGCGGGGTCTCTGTTGAGTTAGTTGTCATGGCGTCATCGATTAAGCAGTACTTAGTAAGTGAGTTATAACAAGGTGCTGCTACAGAAGATTTACTCGCTGGCGCTCCCAAATAACCGCAGAGCACGGCGATAGGAAAAAACTGGAGTTTTACACATGAATACAGAGCTTGGTAAAGCAGTACAAGAAGCAGAAACAAAGCTACGGAATGCGATGTTGGATTCTGATTTAAATGCATTATCAGCGCTTCTCGCTGATGATTTAGTTTTTACAAACCACCTCGGCCAATTGCTTACCAAAAGAGACGATTTATCGGCACATGAATCAGGAAGACTTGATATAGAGTCAATCAATATTTCAGAAAATAGTATAAAAATACTGGGCAATACTGCTGTAGTTACCGCTCGAGTACAAATATGTGGAACATATGATGGCAATCCAACTAACGGAGATTTCAGGTTTACGCGTATATGGGCCAATCAGGATAATAGCCTTCAGGTTAAAGCGGCTCACTCATGTACCGTTACCTAACAAAAGGCTTGCAACACGACCCGGCCTGCAATCCTGCCATGCTTTGAACTTACAACGCTTTAGTGGACAGTAAATTTAGTATCCACTAAAGGGGGTCCTTATGAGGCAAACTTAAAGAAGAAACTATTTCCAATACACATCTGAGTTCAAATAGGTACTCGTTAGGTTGGCAAATCATAATTATATCCAAGTCACCTATATTTCCGAGGCATTAGATATACATCCGGTCCTGATCTATCGCTGGCGCAAGGAGTTTAATGACGGTAAGTAGGATGAAAAGTCGAAAGTGAAAAAGAGTAAACCGGTCGGACCTACAAAAATAATCTGCATCAGAACAGTCTTGAGCCAAGGAATGCACTTGCAAAAATTCGGAAATTGGAAAAGCAACTCAAACAGCGTAAGAAGGAAGGGCCCCGTGCTGAGGCCCAAGAGTTGGAAGATTACAGTGTCTCTTCCACAACACTGAAAGATACAGCGCGACTGGCGCGGCGGCCATCGGCGCTAAGCGCTCGAATGGCATCTACTTTCTCTGCTGGTGTCTCGGATGTGATGGGGCGCCAGGATTCACCATCATAGTATTCGGTGACCAGCCCTGGGAGGGCCTGGGCAACTTTTAGATATCCTTCATCATTCAACGCCCCAGGCACCGGGATGCGATACCCTACCCCGGTAAGATCCAGCTTGAGTAGCTCTTTGTGCCCCACCGCGGCAGCAAATCCTCTCCAGTCCGCCTCCAAAGCGGCAACATCAACGAGACCACTCTCAGCAGAAAACTCCTGCCCCGGGACCGCATCCAACTCCCAGGACGCCTGGTGCCACGCCCGCTCGGCCAGGGCCAGCAGCCGCGGGAATATCATATATTCCACCTGCGCATCGGTGCGCACCACTTCGCTCCACAGATTACCTTGTATACCGCGTACGCTGTTGGCAAAGCTTTCATCTGCCGCTTTCGCCGACCAGGCATTGCCATCGCGATCAGTAGATACTTCTGCCAGTTGGGCCGTGACCAGGGGGGCGTAACTGAAGGTCTTACGTGTGTCGGTATGGCGTGACGCCCAATAGTAACCAAGCTCCTTCGGATCGACCTCGTAAGGCATATCGAAGTACAGAAAGTCGGAGTGAGACTGCACCACGTCAAATCCGACGGCGGCGAAATGCGAGCTTTCATCACCACCACCCCAGAACAGCGGGGCCCAGGAGTTGACATAGTTGTTTTCTGTCGCGAGTTCCTCGCTGGCATCTTTTACAGCTTTAACACCGTCATTCCATGCGCCGAGCGTGGGAATCCCGGTATCATGGACCAGAGAGGCAACACGGCGCGCGTAGTAGCTACCCAGCTCCGAGATGTCCGCAACCGCGCCACTGGCAACCAGCTTCTGGCACTGAGGGGAGCCCGACCACGGCTGCTTGCGAGCACCAGCGTCAACATCTCCTTTGGCGGGGTCCTGCCCTGGCGCATCTTCAAAGCTGTCACCGGCGAAAATATTGACGGCCTCATCGCCACCGAAATGCCAGCTTTGCAGCGGATAGCCTGCGCGCTCGTGCATCGCCTGCACCTCAGATATCACTTTGCCCACAAACTGGTAAGTGGAGTCGATGCAGGGGTTAACGTAGCTGTCGTCGTAGAACTGGACCGACAGGAAACGGCTGTTGTCTTCTGCATCAATCAGTCGGTAGCGCGCAGCCGCTTCCGGATCTGATTCCACCAGTCGGCGATAACGCGCCTCCATCGACACAACCGCAGCCCGGGCATGGGCGGGCATATCGAACTCGGGGATCACCTCGATATGACGCTCACCGGCATAGCGAACAATCTCGATATAGTCCTCGACACTGAAATGGCCGCTGCCATTGTTATCCGTATTAGGGCCAGAGCCCAACTGAGGTAACAGACACTGGTTCTCCTCCAGGTCGAAACAGCGGTGAGAACCAATCTCAGTGAGTTCTGGCAGACCGGGCACTTCCAGGCGCCAGCCTTCGTCTTCAGACAGGTGGACGTGGAAACGGTTGAGTTTATAAGCCGCCATCTGGTCGAGCAGCTTGAGCACCAGCGGTTTGGTATGGAAGTTACGGCCTACATCGAGAAAGAGCCCGCGATGGGGGAAACGCGGCGCATCCTCAACCCGGGCTGTCATCAGCGTGCCGGCGCGTACATTGATCAGGCCAAGTAATGACTGAAGTCCATAGAAGGCGCCCGACTGGTTCGCGGCGGTTACCAAAGCGCCTGTCTCACCCACCTCAAGCCGGTAAGATTCTGCAGTATTCGCAGACAGCTTTGTATCGATCACCACTGATACGGGATAGGCTCCGGCGCCTTCACCAACGAGGCCAAAGGCATCCAGACGCTGCTTTATAACGTTGAGGGTCGCCGTCGATAACGCCCCCCCATCTACAGAAAGACCCGCACTGATATCAACAGCAATACCACGACTTTCGAGCTTCAGGGGCTTGGGGATAATACGGGACTGCCACTGATCACCTTCCTGAACACCACGCCGGGAGAATTCCTCAAACCGACTGGTTGCGGTCGCCAGGACATTGGCATCCGTGGATGCCCGCTTCCAATTATCGGAGTGGTTTTTCTCAATCGGCAGAACCAGTTCGGCAATGCTATTGGAGTCGGTGGATTGGATAACCTGTGCCTGTCCGTTCGCATCGACGGTAAACAGGCGCGGCATAAAGTCGGATTCGAACTGGAACCAGTACTCGGCGAGAAAATCCAGCTGCAGCGTCTCCCCTTGTGCCAGCCCCGGGAAATGGGCCAGAGGTACCAAACGGTGCAGATCTCCCTTGACATGCTCCAGGCGCAAATCGTCACGGTTCATCAGCGCCAGGGTACGGCGCACACTGTGGAAGTAGAGACTCCATTCCAAAGCACCCGGTGCCAAAGCGGCCTCGCCGGCGTTGGTCAGCGATATCCGGTAGGTCGAGCAAATTGCCCCGCTACCGCCTTCGCGCTTGCAACGCTCTGCAAGTTCGTCGCCGGTCGCCTGGTAGTTGGTGAGCACTTCCAACTGCACCGAGAAATCTTCGGCAATCTGCCGGGCCGAACCCCGTTCCGGATTGTCGTGCCCACCGCAACCCGTCAGGGCGATCGTCAATCCCAAGGCCAGGGAAAAGACTGAAATTCTTAGCTTGGTCTTATTCAGGGAGGGGATGGCGCAAAGCATGGGAGTCCTTTTCTATTTGTTATGGCACCAGTGATTGCAGGGTCCACAATAACGAAAAAGACAACGCTGTCAACAACACTTCCATTTAACTTTGTTATTCCTGCGCCTCCCTTACCGGCTGGCGAGCTGGTCGGTGAACCGTAATGATCACCACCGGTAAAGCCCCTCCTCGATGCAGAAAAGCAACCTACCAGTACCACTCGTTTTCACCCCTTGATTCAGGTTGATCACACCGTATCTCCCCGGGGACAAGACGCAATGTCTTGCCTCAGTCATATTCTCTTAATGTTCCGCTTTGATCGTGATACGGGTCTCATATCAACTCCAGTGGCGGAACTTTCATTTTAATTGTCTTTACCCCGTAGTAATTCTTCCCTTTCTGCATTGCGATTCCCTATAAGCGATGATATTTTGACAGCGATGTCATTTTGGCAATCGCGTCACCTAACTGCCGATGACCAACAACAAAAATAACTTACTCAAGGTGAACCCAATGAAACACTTTCTCGCGCTCGGCAGTCTTGCCGTGGCGATCTTTGCCGCAGGCCAGGCGCATGCCGTGGACTGCACAGGCCTCCCGGACTGGGATGCCGCAACCGCCTACAACGGCGGTGCAGAAGTCCAGTACAACAGCAACGCTTATCGGGCCAACTGGTGGACACAGAACCAGAATCCGGAGCAGTTCTCCGGCCAGTATCAGGAATGGACGCTGCAAGGCGCCTGTGAGGGTGCTGTTGACCAGCCTCCAGCCGGCTCCATCACCGCCCCCACCAACGGTATGACATTTAGCGAAAATGACAGCGTTATCATTACCGTGGACGCGAGCGATGATAGCCAGGTCGTCAGTGTGGAATTTTTCGTCGATGGTAGCGCTATCAGTACAGATACCAGCGCACCCTGGCAGGCCAGCTGGACCGCCGTTGCCGGCAACCCCGTGTTGCGCGCACGCATAGTGGACGACACGGGACAGGACGCGTTCACCACGAATGTCACCATCACCGTGAGCGGCCCACAGGCCCCAGTCATCTCGCTCGACAACCCGATAGACGGTACGCAATTGGATACCGGTGCGACTGTATCCCTCACAGCCAGCGCCAGTGACGCAGATGGCAGCATCACTTCGGTAGAGTTTTTCGTCGACAGTAACAGCCTGGGGAGTGACACCAGCGCACCCTACGCGATCGAGTGGACAGCGACCGAAGGCAGCCATGTCCTGTACGCAACGGCCACCGACAACGATGGCCAAAGCACTCAATCAGACTCAGCCAATATCAACGTCACCACACCCGATATCCCGCCAACCGTAACCCTGAATAATCCTGTCGACGGTAGCGTGTTTGATGAAGGCACCAGTGTCAGCATCGCGGCCACAGCCAGCGATACAGAAGGTGCGATTTCCAAAGTGGAGTTCTTTGTCGCCGGGCAGAAAGTGGGCGAAGATTCCAGTGCGCCGTTTAGTATCGATTGGGTCGCCACTCCCGGCAATGCCTCCATTTTCGCGAGAGCATTCGATACCGCTAACCAGTCCACTGACTCCGCGCCGGTTTCAATCACCGTAAACGGTGAACCCGTAGCGGGTGACTTCCCCTGTCGTCCCGATGGCTTGTTTACCAGCCCCGGGGCGGCACCGGACTACTGCGATATTTATACCGCAGAAGGCCGGGAGATCATGGGGGCCGATCATCCGCGCCGGATCATTGGTTACTTCACCAGTTGGAGAAACGGTGCCAATGGACAGCCCACCTACCTGGTGAACGATATCCCCTGGGACAAGATCACCCACATTAATTACGCTTTCGCCCATATCAATGACAGCAACGAAGTATCCGTTGGCAACACCGCCGATCCCGCCAACCCTGCCACCGGCATGACTTGGCCCGGCGTCAGTGGCGCAGAGATGGATGCGGACTTCAGCTATCAGGGCCACTTCAACCTGCTGAGCAAATTCAAGAAGCAGCATCCTGAAGTGCGCACCCTCATTTCCGTCGGTGGCTGGGCAGAAACCGGTGGTTACTTCAACGAATCTGGTGATCGTGTTGCCAATGGTGGTTTCTATACCATGACTACTAATGCCGATGGCAGCATCAACCATGCCGGCATTGAAACGTTCGCCAACTCCGCTGTGGACTTTATCCGCCAGTATGGCTTTGACGGCGTCGATATCGATTACGAATATCCCACCTCAATGAACGATGCCGGCAACCCGCTGGACTTTGGCATCGCCAATCCGCTGCGCGGTTCTCTCATGAAATCTTATGTGGAGCTGATGCGTGTATTGCGTGAAAAGCTGGACATCGCGGGTGAGCAAGATGGCACCCACTACATGCTGACCATCGCCTCGCCGTCCTCCGGATACCTGCTGCGCGGCATGGAAACCATGCAGATCACCCAGTATCTGGACTACGTCAACATCATGACCTACGACCTGCACGGCGCGTGGAATGAATATGTGGGCCACAACTCCGCACTGTTCGACAACGGCGAAGATCCGGAACTGGCCGCCGCGAGTGTTTACTCCACTTCCCAGTATGGTGGTATTGGCTACCTGAATATCGACTGGGCTGTGAAGTACTTCCGCGGATCCATGTCCCCGGGCCGAATTAATATCGGTATTCCCTACTACACCCGAGGCTGGCAGGGCGTGAGCGGTGGCAACAACGGCCTGGGCGGCTCTGCCGCACTGCCAAACCAGTCCGATTGTCCGACCGGTACCGGCGGCTCTGCCAAGTGCGGTTACGGTGCCATTGGCATCGACAACATGTGGCACGACCTGGACGAAAACAGCGTGGAAATGGGCGCGGGCTCCAACCCTATGTGGCATGCCAAGAATCTGGAAAATGGCATTCTCGGTTCCTATGTCACGGACTACGGGCTCGATCCAGCAGGCGACCCGGACGATGCGTTTGTCGGCACTTACGTACGTAACTACGATGCCGTGTCTGAAGCGCCGTGGCTCTGGAACAGCACCAAGAATGTGTATATTTCCACAGAAGACGAAGAGTCAATGGACGCGAAGGTACAGTACGTCATCGACCAGGGTGTCGGTGGCATCATGTTCTGGGAACTCGCCGGTGACTACGACTGGGATGCCGCCAAAGGCGAGTACTATATGGGCTCCACCCTGACGACCCTCGCCTACGACAAATTTGCCAGTGCAGTGCCCTATCGCGAGCAGCGCAGTGATCGCGTAATCCCTTCTGAAGCGATCGATGTGGGTATCGAAATTTCCGGATTCAAACTCGGCGACCAGAACTACCCGCTAAACCCCAAGCTGTACATTACCAATAACACCGGTGGTGTGTTGCCCGGCGGTACTGTATTTGAGTTCGATATGCCGACGTCGACATCCAACATCATTACCGATCAGAGTGGTGCCGGTCTCGAAGTCATTGAGGACGGGGCCAATTCCGGTGGCGGCAATGTCGGCGGACTCGAGAACGAATTCCACCGCGTGCGCTTCGCCCTGCCGGGCTGGCAGGATCTTGCCGATGGCGAGACCTGGGATATGACCATGAATTACTACCTGCCCGTTTCAGGCCCTCAGGCCTACACAGCCACCGTGAACGGTACAACGTACGCACTGGCATTCGAGCATCCGGAACTGCCTCTGGCGACGCCTGCGGGTAGTGGCGACGGCGGCACTGGCGGAGGCAGCGGAGGGACCAGCTGCGCCGACGCCGGTATCGATACCAGCGGACTGGTGACCTATCCACAGTGGCCCTCTGGCGATCACGCCAGCGGCGGTCAACAAATCATTCATGATGGCAGCGTATACCGAGCAAAGTGGTGGACAAATTCGGTTCCAGGAAGCCCCGATGGCAGCTGGGAATTTGTCTGCAACGTGAACTGAGTTTTAGCGGGGGCAGGAAGCCCTCCGTTGTTACAACAGGATGTTGCCAATTTCTCTCTGAAGACGTTACAGGTTATTACTCCTGTACTTGCCCCGGTCTCCGGGGCCTTTTTTTTGACCAAGGAATTTTTCTCATGCTCGTAAGCGCAACTTCCCGAACTGCACGCACAACAATGACCGCCTCGCACTCATGAATCCTGGTACGGAATCAAGCGGTAGCATGCAACAACAGACCAACTACTCTCCCACTAGCCACAGGCGCCTGGCATCCGTCGATGCCTTGCGTGGCTTTGATATGTTCTGGATTATTGGGGGCGAATCCCTGTTCGCCCCGCTGCTGTCCCTGACCGGGCTCGGTGCTTTTGCGTGGGGACAGGCACAGATGCAGCACAGTACATGGCATGGATTTACCCTGTATGACCTGATCTTCCCACTGTTTATCTTTCTTTCCGGAGTTACCCTCGGTCTGGCCAATAAAACCTTGCGGGGCCAGCCACCACAACAACGCCAGAGCGCCTACAAAAAAGCGATCAAAAGACTGCTGATTCTTGTGGGGCTCGGAGTGCTTTACAACCACGGCTGGGGCGCAAGTGTTCCCCCCGACCTGTCCGAAATACGCTATGCCAGTGTTCTCGCCCGCATTGGCTTTGCCTGGTTCTTTGCCGCACTGATTGTCTGGCACTGTCGCCCCATCGCCCAGTACCTGATTTTTGCGGGTATCCTGCTTGGCTACTGGCTCCTGCAACTCGGACTGGGGGATTTCAGTATCTCGGGATCAATTAACGCTGCGCTAGACCAATGCTGCCTGCCGGGCATCACTTATCAAGGCAAGCCGTACGACCCTGAAGGGCTGCTGTCTACCCTGCCCGCCGTCGCCAATGCCCTCGCCGGCGTTTTTGCCGGCCGCTGGCTGCATCTGCACCGAGACCAGCCAGGCAAACTGCTCAGGGGATTGTTCCTCGCCGGTATCACCCTAAGCGCACTCGGCTGGACCTGGAACCTGGTTTACCCGGTGAATAAAGATTTATGGACGGGATCCTTCTCCCTCGTCACCATTGGTTGCAGCCTGCTGTTCCTCGGTTGCTTCTACCTGATTTCGGATATATGGAAGTGGCGCTGGTTTACCACTCTGTTTGCCGTGATCGGTTGCAATGCCATTCTGGTGTATATGGCCAGCAGCCTGGTGAACTGGACCTACACAAGCAAGAGCCTGTTTGGCGGCATTGCCTCTGTATTTTCTTCTGCGGATGCCGGGAACCTGGTGATTGTTATCGGTGTGCTGGCGGTACAGTGGATTATTCTCCACTGGCTTTACCGTCGAAAACTGTTTGTCAGCCCCTAGGGAGCCTCCATCAGGCTTTGCTCCACTCCCTGCTTGCGACTTCCACAATCAAAGTACCGGTCATACGGGATAAAAATACTGCTACTCATATTTATCAACACCCATAATTACAATAATTCAGCGATAAAAAAAGCCGGGCAATGCCCGGCTTTTTCCATTCAACTTCGATTAGAAATTGTATCGTGCTCCCACAACGAAGCGACGGCCATTTTCATACAGGGACATGAGACGATCTTCATATTCGCTGTACTCTACGACCTGCTCATTGGTGAGGTTCACTGCCTCCAGAGTGATCTGTGCGTTGTCAGTGACGTTGTACGAGAAGCTCGCATCCAGCTGACCAAACGCGTCATTGGACAGCGGGTTACCGTTCCAATGGAAGCCCTTGCTCCACTCCGAGCGATAGTTGTACATCATCCGCGCACCGAAGTTATCGTTTTCGTAGTAACCCATCAGGTTAGCCATGGTATCGGAGATACCAACAACACTATCGGAACCAGTATCGGTGTAGGTGTAGTTCGCCTGAACACCAAAGCCGTTGTCGAAGTCGTGCAGCACAGCCAGCTCAACACCAGCGACCAGGCCACCATCACCATTCACCTGGCGACTAAAGTCAACGTCAACCCAGGTAGCAGTCTGTTCATCGTAACGCGCTTCGGTAAAGGTCTCCTGAGCCAGGTAACTGTGGTTCTTTTTAATAAAGGTCGTTGCGGAGAACGCAGACACATCACCGTAGTACCACTCGTAGGAAACGTCTAACTGGTCCGCCAGGAACGGCTCCAGCTGAGGGTTACCGGCCTGCCCCTGGGGGTCCGGTGCATTCAGAGCACCAAAGGTCTCGAACGGAGAAATCTGGTTCCAATTCTGACGAGCCATAACACGGGCAACCGCAGTACGAATCACCATATCGTCATTCAGATCATAAGCAATGTTAAAGCTCGGCAGGATTTCGCTGTAGTCGTTATCTTCCGTGACCCAGGCCAGGTAAGACGGATTCAACCAATCGCGATCAACCGTTTGGAAGCCCCAGGAATCGCTGCTGAACTCGTAGCCGGAAGAGGCTTGCTCAGTAGACACATAGCGCAGACCGAAGTTACCGCGGTAGTTGTCACCCTCGAAATTCGCCTGAACATATACCGCAAAAATATCTTCCTCCACTGCCCAGTTATTGGCCAGCTCGAGAGAGCGTGCGTAATCGGCGCTGACACCGTTCAAGCCAGCAAACGCGATTTGCTCCATCACGTCACGCATTTGTGCCAGTGCGGTGGTGGAGTTACCACCGGCGGGCGTATCAAAACTCACAACGCCGCCAGAGTTCAAACCACAAGAAGATAAAGTCGGGCAATTTGCGAAGATATAATCAAGGTATGAGCCAGCGAGATCCTCATTGCCAGTCATAGTCTCAGGACCATGCCAGCTGTATACGATACGCTGCTGGGTACGCTCGGCGTTGCGAACCTTGACACCTGTCTCGATAGAGGTAAATGCACCCGCCTCTATCGGCAGCTCGAGATCTACCTGGAAGTAGGTTTCTTCATCAGTGGTCGGGCGCTCACCGCCCCAGATCCAGCCAGCGGCATAGGCATCTGCATCACTAGGCGCAGGATTGGAGTCGAGAGATGGCGCGTTCAGGTCAAACTCATAGTCGCCACCGGACCAACCATACTCCCAAGAAGTCTCGCGATAGGTACCGCCCTTGGCAGAAGTATTACCGGCAACAATATCAACGCTGAATGCATCAGTTACATATTCGGCAGTCAGGGTATAGGACTGAGATTCAGAGGAAGATACGCGGTTGATCCAGTTCACAACACCACGGCCGTCACCAGAAATCTGGGAAGCCACAACACTGTTGCCACTCAGCTGACCATTAGTTGCATGATCGACCGCATTGTCTCCTGCGAATACCAGCCAGTTGGCATTCATGTTATCCGCGTCCATGCTGGTGTCCAGCACGTCCAGAGTCAGCTGCAGCTCGTCGGTCGGACGCAGCTGAGCAGACAGGAATACAGTTTCGCGCTCGCGCTCCTGAAAGAAAGTCGGGGTACCCATGGTGCCGGGAACCATTACGCCAGGAGTGGCTTCGTCGGTCCAGGACAGCACTTCAAAACCGGAACGCTGAACAGTGCGGTCCTGCTTGGCCGCAGATACCAGCACACCAAAGGTTTCGCTATCGTTCTTCCAGGAGTACTGGCCAGAGATGCTCGGGTCATACTCTTCCGAAGTTTCGGAGTAGATGCTCTCTACTGCAATCGCAGCCTGACCCGCGTCGAGGTCAAGCGGACGGTGAGTACGTACGTTAACGGTACCGCCCAGGGAACCCTCGTCCTGAGAAGCCTGCGGGCTCTTGGTCACCTCAAGGGAGGAAATCAGGGTGGAAGGCAGCAGGGTAAAGTTGAAGCTGCGAGACGGATTATCCAGAATGAACCAGTCAGCAGTACCGACAGATTGACCGTTCAGGGTTGTACGGTTGTAATCTGGACCCGCGCCACGAATAGAAACACGTTCCCCTTCACCGAACTCGCGGCTTACCGCCACACCCGTGATACGGGATAGAGATTCAGCGATGTTTTTGTCCGGGAACTTACCGACGTCTTCCGCAGAAATTGCGTCGACAATTGCACCAGCATTTCGCTTGGTGCTCAAGGCATCCTGGAGAGAGCCACGAATACCGGTTACAGAGACTTCCTCAATAGCTTCATCCGACTGGGCAGTCGCCAGCGGAGCCATCAGGCCACCACTAAGTACAGCTGCACTGATAGACAGAGCGAGTTGATTGCGCTTTAGCATCGATTTCCCCTTCCTTGCTTATTATTTATATGAAGGTTGTGAGTAATTTTTTTTATTTCACCTCGTACCGCAAAATGATAGCGCTGTCATTTAGGGTTATGATAGCGCTGTCATTCTAAATAATCGAAGATACACAGGATTACCCGGAATTGCTACCGTCTTTGGAGTAAAAAAACCTTCGGTCCGAGCGATTGATGTAACGACATTCCGCACCTCGTAGATACCAAAACCCTTTAATTTAAAGCCGTTAGCTCAAGGGCGGAAAATCCGGGGGGCCGTTCCGCAAGCTTCATCCACATCAAATCCAGCACTTACTTACGCTACTCACGGCGAATTTCCGGTCATTTCTGCTAGGATGGCGGACAGACCAACGGTGCAGCGACAAGCGCCGACGAAACAGTTCAAGGACCAGACGGCCCCATGAAAGCCACCATTAACGACGTCGCCGCGCATGCGGGAGTATCCATAAAAACCGTATCCAGGGTCATCAACAATGAGCCCTCGGTGCGCCCCGCAACCAAAAAGAAGGTCGAGGATGCGGTCAAGGCCCTGAATTACCAGCCCAACCTGGCCGCCCGCAATTTGGCCAGCTCCCGGACATATACCATCGCGTTTATTTACGACAACCCGAACGCCTACTATGTGATCGACATGCAAAACGGCATCCTCAATGCCTGTAAGGCCAGGGGCTATGAGTTGCTGATCCATCCCAGTAACTCCAAATCGGCATCGGTCCACGATGAACTGAAAAATCTGGTCGAACACTCAAAGGTGGCCGGACTCGTTTTGACTCCGCCTTTTTCAGAAACACCGGCCGTGATCGAGACACTCCAGGATCTCAACGCAGACTACGTACGCATCGTTTCCAAAACCGCGGATGTAAAGGACCAGGACAACTGCATTCAGGTAGACGACTCTGCCGCCGCGTTTGATATCACCCGCCACCTCATCGGGCTCGGCCACAAGCGCATCGGCTTCCTCTGCGGTGGAGAAGAACACATTTCTACCCACAGTCGTCTTGACGGGTATCGGCATGCCATGAAGGAAGCCGGCCTCCCTGTGGACGAATCCCTGATTCTCAAAGGAGAGTACTCGTTTGATTCCGGCGTTCAGGGTGCCAAAGCATTGCTTGGTACTGACAACCCGCCCAGTGCCATCTTCGCCAGCAACGATGAAATGGCGGCCGGTGCACTCTTTGCCGCTCGATTAATGAACGTCGACATCCCGTCCCAGCTCTCCATCGTAGGATTCGAAGATAGCCCTTTCTCCAGGCAGACCTGGCCGAAACTGACAACCGCGCACCAGCCCAACAACGAAATTGCCAAGTGTGCTGCCGCACTCGTGCTGAGCAAAGCGCGCGGTAAAACATCCGGTGAGAACGCCAGCGCCAGCAAGGAAGCGGGTATTCAACGTGAATTCACTCCCGAGCTCATCGTACGTGATTCGAGCGGAAGCGCTCCGGGCAACTGATCCTTCCAACTTTTACCTCCCCCCAAAAAAAGCCCTCCTTTAAGGAGGGCAGGTTCACGCGAGCCAAAGGGATACAACGACGAGAATCAAACTGACTGATGCAACATGCAGCGGAATTATTTCCAGCTGCGTATCTTGTGCCCTTTCAGGGCATAGAAAAGGATGAACAGGTAGCACGGCAGCGCTACCCAGTAGCCCGTGCGCACTTCACCGGCGATTTCGGACAGAGGACCGAAACCAAAGGTTGGGATAATGGCCCCACCGGCAATGCCCATAATCAACAGCGCAGACCCCTGCGCGGTCAGACGTCCAAGACCGTCCAGGGCGAGAGGCCAGACGGCAGGCCACACCAGTGCGTGCGACAACCCCATCAGGGCAACGAAAGTGATGGTGTCAGGGACTACTGGAGCGATACCACTCCACCCCCACAGGATATCGGCCAGTAAAGTACTTTCCTGTGAACCAAACAGCACACCGACCACACACAGGCTGCCAGCCACCGCCGACCCGAACAGGGCTTGCTGCTGGCTGATAAAGCGTGGAATCCCTACAACACCAATGGTGTAACCGATCACCATAAACACCATGGTGTAGGACGTGAGGGCGGCGTAATTGGACAAACCAAGACCTTCGCCATAGAGGCCGATGGTGTCACCCGCAATAACCTCGACACCAACGTAGGCGAACAGCGCCAGAGAGCCGAGTACAACCTGGGGGTAACGCAGAATATCGAGGAAGCTTCCCTCAGATTGGCCAGTGTCATCTTCGTCGATTTCCGGCAGGCCGGAAAACTTCACCAGTCCAACCAACGCGAACAGCGCAATCGCCATGTAGAAGTAAGGCATGATCAGGCGGCTGGAAACTTCCGCCAACTGGACTTCCCGTTCAGCCGCAGACAGTTCGGCCAGTGATTCACTATTGAAATCGGTCAGGCCAGACAGCACAAGCGCTGTAAAGGCCAAAGGTGCGAGCACACCCGCGCTTTTACTGATAATGCCCATGATGGCGATACGCATGGCCGCGCTTTCAGCAGGCCCCACCTTCACCACGTAGGGGTTTGAAGCCGTTTGCAGAATGGTCAGGCCAGCCCCCAGGCCAAACAGAGCCACCAGGAAAACCAGGTAGCTACCGGTTTGCACAGCCGGAATAAAAATCAGCGCAGCGACTGCCATGATCGCAAGGCCAATGGCCATGCCATCGCGGTATCCCGTTTTACGCAGGATAAACGACATAGGCAACGCCATGACGGTGTAGGCAATATAAAACGCAAAAGTAACGAACAGCGCCTGGAATTCTGTGAGATCACAGAGCACTTTCAGGAACGGCATCAGCGAGCCATTCAGCCAGGTCACAAAACCAAAAATGAAAAACAGCATGCCGATAATTGCCATAGGCAACAGGCTGCTGCGCGTCTCTCTTTGAACACTAACGGCGGATTCCATAAGAAGCACCTTTTATATTTATTGTTGTTTGAACGTATTACGAAAAAAACTTCAAATGCTGTGAACCTCCCTGCCCGAAATCCAGGTCCTGCGTACCTGCAACTCGCTATCCAGTAAAATCATGTCTGCCGGCGCACCCACTGCCAGTCGGCCACCTTCCACGCTGAGGAACGTCGCCGGATAAAGGGAGGCCATTCGCAGCGCTTCCTCCAGTGGCACATCACACCAGTCTCGAATATTTCGTACGGCACCGATCATATCGAGGTGAGAACCTGCCAGCTCTCCGGTAGTCGAAGTCAACTTGTCACCCTCGCGGGTCACCACGCGCTCAAATAAAGGAAAGCTGGTCTCTTCACTACCGACTAGCGACATGGCATCTGTCACCAGCATCAATTTCCCCCGGGGCTTGGCCTTCAGAGCCAGGCGAATTGCACCCGCACAAACATGATGGCCGTCAACAATCAGACCACACCACGCATCGTCGCTGATCAACGCTGTTCCGACCACACCCGGTTCCCGAGACTGGAACGGCGACATCGCGTTATACAGATGGGTAAATCCGCTCGCTCCCGCTTCCAATGCCGCAGCGGTTGTCGCCCCATCGGCATTTGAGTGCCCAAGACACACATGCACGCCCAGCGACGCCAGCTTGCGGATATCCTCCAGCGCAACATTTTCAGGTGCCAGCGTCACGACTTTTACACCCAGGTCGTCACGCGCATAAATATCCAGCTCTGCCTGACTGAGACCTCGAATAAAACGTGCTTCATGGGTACCCTTTTTCGGAGTACTGAGATGCGGCCCCTCAAAGTGCACACCGATAATGCCGGGTATTTTTTTACGCAAGGCGGTACTAATCGCGTCCGCCGCGCGCTGCATGACTTCAACCTCATCAGTGATGAGTGTCGGCAACATACCCGTGGTGCCAAAACCGGCATGCGCACCGGCCATCTTCTGCAACGATGCCAACGTCGGTTCATTGTTAAATAATGCACCCCCACCACCATTGACCTGAACATCAATCAGGCCCGGCGCCAGGGTACCGGGCAAGCGCTCCGCGCCAGAAGCCGGCACATCACCACCTATCGCAGCAACTCTGCCATCGGCATTGATTGAGACCGGGATATCATTGAGAACCCGCTCACCATCAAACAAACGCTCTGCCAGCAACACCTGAACCACGCGCAACCCCCCTGCTCTAGCGGTCAAACTCAGACCGTCTGGGTGACTTTTTTCAGACCTGCCGGCTCGTCCGGGTTAATCCCACGGCTGACAGCGATATGCGCTACATCAATATAGAAACGCTGCAACAGAGGTAGCGGAGCAACGCGTGGATGTATGCCTTTTGCAGGCACATGCAGATTAATCAGGGTGCCACCGCGACGGATAATATCTGCGATTTGTTCGCTATGCGCCTGATAAGATTCATCTTCAATCGGCACATTGATCACGGTCAGCTGCTGCTCAACCAGGGTTACCGGCCCATGTAAGAACTCCGCACTGGAAAAAGGCTCTGCATGGATATTGCAGACTTCCTTCAGCTTCAGCGCCAGCTCGCGGGTAATGCCATAACCCGGTCCACGACCCAACACAACCAGGTTTTTCACCGCAGCGAGATCTTCCGGACGCAGTTGGGTCTCCGCGGAAACCACATCACGTAGCGCCTGCGGCAGTTCAGCAACAGCCTTCAGCATCTCTTCGTCTTGCTTCCAGTTGGCTACCAACTGCAGCACCGCGGATAACGTCGCCAGATAGCTTTTGGTCGCTGCGACCGCTTTTTCCGGCCCGGCTTTCAAAGGCACCATCAAATCGACGATATCTTTGATCGGGGCCGATTCATCATTCACAAAAGCGACGGTATAGGCACCGGCCTCTTTAGCCATCTTCGCCTGAGCCAGGATGTCAGGACTACGGCCCGACTGGGAAATGACGATGACTAAGGAATCTTCCAGCTTGAGCGTGCGCCCATAGACACTGGATACAGAGGGCGCCGCAGCGAAAGTCGGCGTACCCGTCTCGATTTCAATCAGATATTTGGTAAACACGCCCGCATGATCAGAGGACCCACGCCCCACGATCATGACAAACCGCGGCGGTTTGTTGCGCAGGCGTTCACCCAGCTGGGCCATTACCGCAGCATTACTCTGCAGCTGTTCTGCAATACAATCCGGGGCTTCACGGGCCTCGGTTTCCATAATTGTCATCGCCATGACCTGTCTCCCTTAACGGCTCCAGCGGGAAAATTCAATTCCGTACCAATCTTTTCAATTATCCGAACAATGCTTTTTCATCGGCATCGATAGGACCTGCACTGCCACTCGCCGCCTCGGCAACACATTGGCGAGCAAAATAAACACAGCCAAACTCCGGCGGGTCCAGGGCTTCCGCCACACGCTCCACAACATGCGGAGCCATCCACTGCTTCAGACGCGGTGCAACGCCGCCGATCAGGGAAAGCCGTGGAGCATTCATTTCAAATAATTTATCCGCAAGGTCACTGATGTAACTTGCACCATCACGCACGATCGCCAGCGCAACCGGATCACCAGCTTCCGCATATTCCACCACCGGCACCGCAAGGCGCGCATAATGACTGGAGGATTTTCCACCAATGCGCTCAAACACTTGCTGGGCATCGGCACTTTCCAGCGCTGACAGCAATTCATCTTTCAGTCGGGAATCTTCAGCGAGACCATCGAGGGCCAGAAACAAGTACTTGACCGCTTCCATCCCCATCCAGGCACCGCTGCCCTTATCGCCATGGGGAAACCCATGGCCGCCCAAAAGGCGAGCCTCACCATTGACCCAGGCGTAACCGCAAGAACCGGTACCGGCAATAATGACCGCCCCATCACCACCACGATGCGCACCAAGGCAGGCCGAGTGCTGATCAGTGGTGAGGAACATCTGTTTGAAGGGGTGCGCCCAGGCATCTATTTCATTGTAGAGGCTTGGCATATTAACGCCCGCAAGACCAACTCCGGCGACGAGTTCACCGAGCGCTTGGGGCGGAAGGCCTGCATCAGAAAGCGCAAGCGTGGCGGAGCGCACAATCGAATCTATTGTTTGCGCATAACCGTGGAGTGGATTCGCGGGGCCTGATATCCCTGTGCCCAACACCCGATTATCACTGTTGAGGATTGAAGCACGGCACTTACTGCCGCCTCCATCGATACCGATATAAAGAATTTCCCTGTCTCCCAACGCAGCCATCAGAAACGGCCTCTAAGAATTTGTATTGTTATGTACTACATCCGGGATTCCCAGTCCCCCGGAAGTAACGCCAGAAGAGCAATAAACGCTCCTGCGCTAACTATTTGTAGCCATACTACAAGATTGATGACAGCGTTGTCAGCAATTTTTAAAAATTTCCTGTCTGCATACCGCCGCCCCCCAAAGGTCAATTGGAACACCTTACCTGCAGGAAAGTGTTATTCCCTCCTAAGATGGACGCCCGTCACATTCGGCTCCCAAAAGGAGGTCAAGCTACTGTCCCGCTTTGGCAATCTCTCCAACGCAGAGGCAGAACACGTGATCGAATCTGTTTCCCTCTTACTCCCAGGGGAAATAGCCTGCTTATTGGGCCCAGCAGGTGCGACAAAACCATATTGCTACACGTTATACTAATAAATATCTATAGATATTACGCAGTTTTAACACTTAAACAAATCTAATAAAATTATTTCTGCACCTATATTTTTGGCTATTCACGCTTTGAAAAATTTCAGTCACACATAAAAATGGCCACTTAAATTAGAACTCTTCAGCGTTTCTCACGTTAGAATACAAAAAACAATAGTAGTATTGCTACTTGAAATATTTCCCACGCATCAATAGAAAAGATCTCTCAACAACCTAAATATCTTACAGACTTTTAAAATATTGCTGTGGGATCTTGGTCGGCATTCTATTCGTAGCAATAGTGTTATTTTCACCCATGATCTAAGTTAGAAGCCTTCTGGTACGATAAACACTATTTGAAATAGGCTGCACCAGAATATCGACCAGACACTCTGGTTTAACAGATAGCTTTGGGCAAATATCAACCGTAGTAACTTGAATTTGTTATTTTTGTATATACCTTGTTGACTTTTCATGCTACCCATATCAAAGATCAAGAGCAGCCGCACATATCCACAGTAAAAAAATCGCTAACTTATTGATTTTGAATGATTTACGCCTGTGATCAAATGCAGCAAAATATCAGGATATAATTCAGTCGCGATATATCCACTAGATTAATTTTCCACCAGTGCTGGCTAACATACTGATTTATATGCTTTTTTCTGGCTAGAGAAGCCTTCTACTCTTGGGGTATATTAACTGGTGATATAATGCAGCTGCTTTTGAATACACTGTTAAATGCCAAGGGAACCTATGTGCAATTGCAAAGAACAACCCGCTTTAATTGATATCAGCAACAATCACTCTGATTTCAAATCAAAGCTAAATCAACTGAATGTTGGTAATTGGGTTTTGTTAATGCAATGTCCGGATTGCAAGCAACTCTACAAAGTCGATGAGTGGGATAAATATCAAACCTGCTATGCAGTAAAAATTCCCTCATCCGAAAACTGGGAAGCATTTGATAGTGAGTCACTCATAAAAGAGCAAATGGTTCAAAACCGCGGCGGTCTTACCAATGAATCATGCATGTGGTCGGGCTGTGATATCAAGCAAGTAAAAGGTAGTGCTTACTGTGTTAACCATCTCTATTCAGGTAGCTCTAGTGCGTAAGCATTTAACAAGGCAAGGCAAAATCGCCCTGCGGGCTGGACGCGCTAACGCGCGCCTTTGCTTGCGGCGTTAGCAGTCTTAAGCCATGAGTAAATGTAAAGTATGTAACTGTGATCTAGCCGAAGTGCCAATGTGTTTTGGCAGCGGTTCACCGGCCGCACTTATTGTGCCTCCCGAAGAGTTTGATGAGCGTGTGGCTGAGAACGCAGACCAATGTATCGTCGACGGAGAGCACTATTTTGTGCGTGGCCATATTGAGCTTCCAGTTACTGATAGTGAAGAGGTATTTATCTGGTCGGTTTGGGCGTCCTTAAGTGAGGCAAGCTTTGCACACATGAGTGAGAACTGGGAATCCGAGGGTAGGGAAAACTGTGAGCCATATTTTGGCTGGCTATCAACATCTCTACCATGCTATCCAGATACTCTGCACCTAAAAACTAGCGTTCAGTCTCAAGCCGTTGGCCAAGTTCCGCTAATATCGCTTGAGCCCACAGAGCACCCACTATCACTAGAGCAGCAGTCAGGCATCACAATGGAGCGTGTTCATGAAATCGTTCATCAAGTTATGGCGCACTGATCAACTGCTAACAAGTAAAGGCAGCATCGCCCTTCGGGCTGGACGCGCTAACGCGCGCCGCTGCTTTGGGCGTTATATTTCAGCGGGCATAGGAGCCACATAGTTTGGGTAATTGGGATGGCGCAATAATTCGCAGTGTGGGTTGGGTTTTACTCTTTGTGGTTGCTTATTCATTCTATGAAATTGGCATTCCTATCCTTACTTATCCACCTCAAGATTTCATTGCCATATTTGGGCTTTTCGCTACTGTATATTTGGTTATATCTGTTGTCGGTTGGCTCGTAATCGGTCTCCCATTTCATTGGGCGGTATGCAATTGGTCTCAGCCAAAGTTCATATATTATTTATTAGCTGGTGTAAGTGTTTCTTTGGTTGTTTCAGTAGTTAGTAGCATAGAGGCTGGTATTATTTTCGGTCTAGCTGCAACTGCTCAAGCAATAGTGTTCAGGTACTATGTATTTAAATCAAAAAAAATATAACAATGGTAGGCAAAATCGCCCGCAAAAGGCGCGGGCTGGACTCGCTAACGCTCGCCTTTGCTACCGGCGTTACAACTAGAAATTATGAAAGACCTGAACGAAATTTGTAGAAAGTGGTTAGATAATGCTGATCTAGATATCAAGGTCGAGTTCGGTAATGATGGCAGTACAATACTTTTAGCCTTCTATGTTGTAGGTGTTGGAAAGAAAGTACTAGTAAGGTGTAAACGCCCCATAAAATTCTCTGTCAAATAAGATCCTGATGATTTGCCCATGTATGTTGTTTTCGAGACAAGTATAAGCCTGAAAAAGAAGAATTCATTCGAGGGACTTATACATTCAGATGTTCTACAGAATATAGAGGTTGATGAGCTGTGGCATGTTGATGTTTCGGAAGGCGATGCAAAGGTATTAGTAGTATCTGAGCAGTTGAGCTGGGAAATATTGGATATTACAGCCGAAGAAAGATCGTGGTACACAAACTAGGAGCAGATAAAGTTGTAACAAGAGCCGGCACGATCAAAAATGCTGCGCATTTTTTAGACCTCCGGTGCTTCGCACCTCCGGCCCGTGCGGCTAGGCGTTCGGTGCTAGTCAGGAAATCAACTATGGCTTGTAAAGGAAATTGGGTTTGCTTTGATTGTAGAGTTTCTACGAGAAGGCATACATGGAAAGGTATTACATACTATTGTCCTGATACAATTGGTATGGAAGGTGACGTTAAGTGCCAGCACTGTGGTTCAGTCATGAAGTTTATAGGCCCAACTATTAGAGTCCCGGCAAAACGAAAGATCAAAGAGTGGCAACAATTAAGAGAAGAAATCCTAGCTTTTCGTCAAGACTACTTTCGAGAAAGAAGAGCTCTCATGGTCGAAGCTGTTCACGAGGCAAAGAAGAATATTGAAAAGCTAAAGCGTAGGCCTTTTAATAAAGAAAGAGAAAAGCTCATAAGAGAGTATGAAAGAAACTTGGCAAAATACACCTAACAAGCGGCTGCATTTCGTTCCGGCCTGCGGCCTCCACCGGACTCGCTACGCTCGCCGTTGAGCCGGGCGTTATAAATCTTGGAGAGTTTTGTACTCGGAAAGCTGAATGCAATAGCCACATATATTGCTTGGTTGTTTCTTGGGGGTATGATTGCATCCTTTGTTCTTGGTTACTTAGATGTTACTTATGAGATACCCATCTACTATTTGATCTTTGGCTGTTTTTTCTTTTTTGCAATTATTCATTTCGTATTGACGTTTTGGGTTCGTTGCCCGATTTGCAACAAGTGTTTAACCATTCAGGGTACGCATGGGGTTCATCCTGCCTCTATACACAAAAGCTGGTCGTCTGTTGTGTTCCACTGGTTTTCAGGTAGGGTAGGTTGCATACATTCTGGTGCTACAATTTCTACAAGTGATTTATAACAAGCCGCAGCAATCGCTCCCTTTGGTCGCAGGGACAGCCATAACGCTACGCTTATTTGTCTGCCCCTGTGCGGGGCGTTATTTGCCCGAAGAGATATGGATAAGCCAAGAATTCAAGTAGACTTTAATGAGATGGTGCAAGAGGATCTTGTGTTACTTTCAAAATCCGATGAAGTAACTGACTCGGAAGGTAATTCCTTTGTTCTGAGCGAAGGAGTAGAAATTTCCGTATACGAGTACAATCACTATGATGACGGTACTAAAGAGTATCTGTTAGCCGACGGTGTAGCAGAATTAAACGATGTAAGTGAAAACGGTAGTTGGAGTAAGGCCGTAAAATGGTGTTGCCGCATTGACGAAATTGGAATCGCAGTTAAAAACACATAACTAGTTGCTCAAGTACACTCCAGCCGCAAAAGGCGCGGCCTCTGCGGGACAGCCTACACTGCGTTTCGGCTGCCCCTTAGCAAAGCGTTATGTGTAAGCACAGATGAAGAACATTAGCCTTGCATTACTATGTATCTCGGTAATATTTATTGCCACGATGTACTCAATTGAAGAGGTAACTGTTTCAAATATCTTTGGTTGGCTAGCTTTTTCAATTGCAGTTGGCTCTATGGCTTATTTCATGGTGTTCGCGCCATTTGGCTTACGAACTCATACAACAATATTTGGCCGTCGACAAAGATTTAGGTATCCAGTAGCTGAAATCCCAGCTAAGAATATGGGCCTAATATTGGTTCCGGTTATTCTAAGTTTGGCTCTTAGTTTTGGATTCTACGCATATTCCAGCTAAAAAACATAACAAGCACATCAAACACGTTCCGGCCGCAAAAAACACTGCCTCCTCTGGACAGCTTCACCTGCCGTTTATGTGGACGTTATGAGTACTGAGATTTAAAATATGGAAACAGTCACTTGCTATAGGCCAACCGGCGAAAAAGAGTTAGAGCTGGTTAAGGAGTCAGGCTATAAGAAATGGCCACCTCGTTTGCCAGAACAACCAATTTTTTATCCAGTTACAAATGAAGAGTATGCCATTGCCTTAACACAGTGGAATATCACCGATTTCGGTGCAGGTTACGTAACCAAATTTGAGGTGGTTAAGTCCTTCATGGAAAAATACCCCATAAGATGCGTGGGTGCCAAGTCACATACTGAATGGTGGGTGCCGGCTGAAGATCTGGAAGATCTTAATAAAAATATTGTTGGGAAAATCGAAGTGATAGGTGAGTACCGGAACCCATAACAAGTCAATTAACTACGCGCCTTCGGCGCCCGACAGCTTACAGAAACCTTCCCCCACTGAGTAGACGCCTACCTTTTGAATAGGGTAGGAAAAATGCCGAAAATACTGAGTGAAGAGCGGGTTGTTGAATATTCAACAGAGTGCAAAGTTAGAGTGGTAGCTCTCACTAATCAACTGAAAGTAGATACGACTACAATTGCCAACATTATTGGTTTGCATCCAGTAATGGTGTATAGATGGCGACAGGAAAGTAGAGAAGGCAAGCTGGTCGAGAAGCCCAGTCGTAGAATAAGTATGACCAAGACAACGAAAACTCAGTCTCAAACTGGTGATAAAGAGATAAGACGTCTAAAAAAGCAGGTTAAGAAATTGCAAAAGAAGAATGATTTCCTAAAAAAGTGGGAAATGTACCTGAAAGATCCAAAGCCGAAAGATTCTCGTTCATAGCACTTAATCGATCAGACTTTGGTGTCAGGTACTTATGTAGATACTTGAATGTTTTACCCCAAGGGTTTTATAAGTGGCTCAACCGTGATGAGAGCACTCAAGACATAGAAAATAGGCGAATTCTAGGGTGTATCGAAGCTATCTATGCGCAGCATGATGGTAATTATGGAAGTCCAAGAATTAGCGCAGAGCTGAAAGCTAATGATGAACGAATAAATCACAAACGCGTTGAACGCCTTATGAGAGAGGCTGGAATCGTGGGGAAAGCTGGAAGGATCTATCGTCGACGCCCTTTGCTTGGAAATCCTTGCATTAAGGTTGAAAATTTACAAAGAGAGCATGGTATGCCGAGCAAACCAGACTCTCAATGGGCTGGTGATGTAACCTATCTGAAGATCAATAGGCAATGGCAATATTTAGCTGCGATTATTGATCTTTACTCCTGGAAAGTGTTGAGTTGGGAATTGTCGGATACTCGAACTGTTGAACTAACACTGTCAGCGCTAAATAAAGCTGTCCGTCTCAGAAATATAGGATCAGATCTAATATTTCACAGCGACCGAGGGTCTGAGTACGGTGCTTATGCATACCAAAACCGACTCAAAGAACTGGGTATTGAGCCGAGCATGAACCGTCCAGGATGTATGAATGACAATGTGTATGTAGAATCATTTTTTCAAACACTGAAAACTGAGAGTTTTAAAGGATTTAATTTTGAGTCCGTTAAGGAGCTGCGAGTTAACTTAGCTTGGTATCTTGATAGGTACTATAAATTTAAAAGAAGACATGGTTCACTTGGGTTCAAAAGCCCAGATGAATATGAAAGAATGGCCGCATAAGATGAATATAAGGTGGCGTCTACTTTAAGGGGGGAAGCTTCACACGCCGCTTCGCTATATTTCAGCTGCGGGTTATTGATGCGTTGTGTGAATTATATTGATATGTTAAAGGAATATCTAAATCTTAGATTGATAGGGGCTTTTTTATTGATTTCAGTATTTGTGGTCATGCATATAGGCTATTACGATACTGTACTATTGATTCCATTTATAATCAGCATCCCGCTTCTTGGATACAAAATGGTCCCAAAAGATAGGGTTGAAACGTGGCCGCACAAGTTGTTGTATTTTATATGGGCCAGTTTGGGAATGCTTCTAGGAAGGCATATTGATACCCATGCTTTATTATTCATTAAATCAGTATTTGACGATATTTTTATTATTTCACTGCTATGTTTAGGCGTGTTCTTAATTTACTATGCTAACACGATTAAAAAATTATCAGAGAAGAACGAGGCATGAAGCACATAACAAGTGGCGTCAATACGCAGCCTTTGGCTGCCGGACTCAGCACTTCGTGCTTCGCAGTTGCACCAGACGTTATGTTTTAGGAGTGACTGAAAATCATCGCTAAATTTTTAAAAGTTGCAGGTGTAATTTTTGCTCTCGCCGTTATTGGAATAGTAATTGTTATCGGTTATGCATTCAACCCATGGAGTAATGATGATTATGCAAATCGGCAGCAAGTAGAAAAATATTGTAGTGGGTACGTCACTTACTATACCCAGGAAATGTGGGATGGCACGATTCAGGTAGTAATCTATTCAAGAAAGGTAGGACCTGAAGCTATCGAGGCACCTAATGGAGAGTTACCAGCCTCAGTCGGTAAAGTAGTGATATCTGAGTTCCGGCAGCCAAATCAAGAATATGGTAAAGGTCTTGTGTTTGGTGCAAAGCAATTACAGTTCTGTGGTGCTGGCGGGTGTAAAAACATAACAAGTTGCTCAAGCCTCGTTACGGCCAAAAAGCAGTCTCAACTGGACGCGCTAAAGCGCGCCGCTTAGCAAGGCGTTATGTTTCTATGATGACCCGAATATTTTTTGTATTAGTGACAATCAGTGTTTCAGCGTGTGCCATGCAGCGCGTGCATCACAATGTCGTGATCGTAAGTTAAGCCCCGGAGGGGTGCAGAAAAGTCCACTGGTATTCGGTAAGAGCTAATTCGGAAAATTCGCTTTCTGAGAGAGCAAAATCAAACGCGTATAGACGTGGAGCAAATACAATTTACAGTCCGTCAGGTACTGAGGTTGCGTTGCACTCAAAATATCAAATGGAGCAGTATTTTCAGTCATATGTGTGCCCAAAAACATAACAAAGCCGGGCAGTTTGCTCCGGGCCTTCGCCTTCGGGCCTGCGCGGGGCGGCCTACACTACGTTTCTGCCGCTCCTGCTGTGGGCGTTATTGATAAGAGCATGGTAGCTATAAGTTTTTAAATGGCGAGAAAAGCAGTAAAAGGGCTTGGAAAGAACTAGAAGGATTAGAAGAGGAAAATTCACAAGGAATTTTACTCTTTTGTATGGCACTTTTATGTTTATTTACATGCCTCTCTATTCTCATATAGATAAACTGGGTTTCAGAGTACCGTCTCTAGTAGAAATCTAGATGGTGAGGAGCATCATCGTCAATGCTATTCGGGCTCAAAGCCCACATGACTGTTCGAATTATGCCTAGTGAGTGCCTGTCACGTTCCTACTTGCTATCGGTCTTTATGAACCGGCTCTGCAACGAACTGTGGTAAACAAAGCCTTCGGTAGCTGCCGAAGGTGGATCTCAATTTACCCATTAGAGAAAAGGATTTTCAACATCAGAATCGGGCAAGAACAACCAAACAAGGGCAGACAACGGACCTCCGGTAACTGTCACCTTTTTTGCTGAGCACAAAAAGCGCCAGTTACTTCCGGTGGGTGATGGCGGCGTGAGACGGAACCTGATGAATTGGACTAATCGGCCACCAGCTAATAACTTTAGACGGATTGTATTGGAACGATAGTTACACCTAAAAGCAAAAGTCGGGCATAGAAAATACGAGGCATGTAATTATGAATTTTACTAATAAACAAACTGTCCAAATCACATCATATCTGCTGTTGGTACTGGCGCTTACGCAGACAGTTTATACTGCTCTCTACATTGCTGAGATTAACGCCCCGCGGCAAATTCTCTGGGGGCTCGAAGCCTTACTCTTCACTATTCTCTCAGCATTTGCCGGAGCCGCAATGGTGCAAGCTAGTAACTATCAAGTTGGATGGTCCGCCATTGCGTTCAGCGCAGTACTGAATGTAGTCCAGGTTAGCATTGGTCTTACCATGTTCGGACCATTTCGCGAAGCCGCTAGTCAACTTGACGTGCTTGGAACTACGGCAGGAGCAGTTGTAGCCTTGTCCTTCATGATCTATTACGCAGCAAAGCTCTTGTTAGGCTTTGCTGCACTCATTTTTGGAATAGCCAAAATGCATGGGAATAGCAAGGCATTGGGAGGTGTGACTGCATTAGTTGGCGCTGTTGCCATATTCGCTAATGCAATTTTGATTGCGTTTGGACGAGATGCCTTTTTGCCCTCTGCTATTGCTGGAGGATCTGGCGTTATTGCAACCTTGCTTTTAGCGCTCTGTCTGATTAACTTTGTCCGCGAAAACTAATGTGCGATATTTACTCTAACAAGTTTAGGCAACGGATCAAAAATCCTGGCGCCTTTTCGGCCCGCTGCTAAAGGCGTTAAACTGAAGGGAAAAGTATGATACCAATAATAGAGACCGAAAGGCTCAGATTAGTTCCGCCAAGCAAAGAGTGCTTTGAAGCATATGAGGAATTTTATACAGATAAAGAAGCATCAAAAATGTATGGCGGGCCTATTAAAAAAGAACAAGTTTGGTCTAGATTGAAAGCCGATCTAGGATCATGGCATTTACTTGGCTTTGGTGTTTGGGCCATCCAATTAAAATCAGATAATAGCTATATTGGAACGTGTGGTTTTTGGCAGGGTAAAGACTGGCCTAGAGAACTTACTTGGTGGGTAACACCTGAAGGGCGAGGAAAAGGTATAGCTACAGAAGCATCTAATGCAGCTTTGTTGCACGCTTATAATGAGTTCAAATGGAATATAGTAGAAACCTATATGGATGATGAGAATATTGCTGCACGTGCCCTAGTAGAAAGGCTAGGTGGAAAAAAAACTAGGCGGGTACAGTTTAATGACGGTTTGAGTAGAGATATCTACGCATTACCTAAACCAGCCTAAAAAACCAATTAATCCGATCTCTATACGCTACGCCTCTTTTTTCACCTTATTAGAGTGTTGGAAGTCATCTATAAATAACCTAAATATCAAGATGACTTTTATAATTTTATTGTTGTCGGCTATTTCCGTGGCATGCAACTAAGTTACTTGGGATTACCAAAGTACAAAACGAGGCCATTTTGAACGCTCTAGTCGTTCGAGTATGACCAGTAATCCGGGAAAACTGTGACTCGAATGGCAGTGAGTGTCCGCCTTTACCACAACATCCAAAATGAGCCGTAAATTCACGATCATAAAAGTGTGACAAGGACGCCCAGGTTTATGGGGTTATCAACTTTGACTGCCGGTTCTTGTTTACCGCGGGTAGGTTTAACCGTGGTATCCACGTCTAAAATCCAAGTTGTCGTTGATAGGAGACGATAACTCTCAAGTAAATGTTGCTACAACAAATCTTTAGCGAGCTTTTCTGCCAGTTTGAGCAAGACGCGACGGACTGAGCCATCGCTAACCACATTAGTCATACTCAATAGCTCCGTTGTCGCGGGATCAGTGGCGATCCAAGCTAAACGCGCGTAACGTGTTTGACCAGATAGTACCGACATACCCCAAATACATTTAATTTAGTGGGAGCATTATTACCTTAATATGCAGCGGGCGATCCTCAATTCAAGGGTCAAAACGGTGGCCAGCGTTTATAAATGAATAAAGAACGACTACTGACCGAGCGGCATCGCATTGGCTTGTTGCCCTCATGCGACATAGACTTTGTCTGTATAAGTATCGATTTCCGTGGGCAATTTTGATGCATCTTTGTTGATGTTTTCAGATTCACTCACTGGAAGAATTGAAAGCACTGAACTTGATATAGTCTTCACAGATCAACTCCAAAGTTTAGTACAAATTAGCGAAGTTATACTGATTTTCCAGGTTAAGGCTATTGTTATGTTGTACATTAAGTCATAAGACCCTGGCTTAAAATACATTATTCTACATATAGAGAATATCCTTATGTGTTTTTCAGCCACAGCATCATTCGGATCAGCAGCGCTGCTTCTTGTCGGCGGGACTTTGTGTATAAGACACGCTATAAAAAATGATAAAACCTATTTGTTGCTCGCGATTACCCCTATTCTTTTTGCGCTACAACAAGTGAGTGAAGGCGTGGTATGGATTGGACACAACGGAAACTTAACCTCACTGACAACAGCATCTTCTATTTTCTTTTTATTTTTTGCTCTACTTTTTTGGCTTGCCTGGATACCAATCGTAGCCTTTAGCCTTGAAACAAAAAGATGGAAAAGGATTTTTTTTATTATATTAATTATGATAGGTTTTATTTTTGGCTTATACCTTTGGATACCTGTCCTATTAGAAACAGGGCCAAGACACTTAATAAAAACGAGTGTATGTGGGCATAGCCTATGTTATATCATGTCCGATGACAGCTTATTCTCCATTACAGCAGGACATATTATTTATTCTTCACTTGGTTTCTTATTTCTATTATCGAGCAATCTAATTTTTAGAAAGTTTTGGGCACTTGTCATGCTACTCGGTGTTATCGTCTACTTTACTCAGCGTGAAACATGGGTATCAACCTGGTGTTTCTTTGCTGCAATATCGACCTTATGGATTTACTTTCTATTAATAAATGATCATAAAGCAAAGATTAAAAAACAAGCTTCATGACTATAGTGGCAAAGTTAATTTGGCCACAGCGCTAAAGGTAGAACTTACCCACGTTTAGTAGATACCTTGTATAGTTAGGTTTCGGCCTAAAACGGAAGTGTGGCATAGACAGGAGGAAAACTCAGGCGTATACGGAGCTTTGATTAGCCTCTTCAAAAAGTTTTACTCCAGTTTTCCTCACTTCAAAAGCGAATTCCAATCATCACATCGACCTCAGTATTGATGAGCGTCCAGTGAAGATATCCCTCCCTGAAAAATTCAATGTAAGTGATGTATTATTATCTCCGTTCGAAATCACTTGTAACCCAATACACGACTAAATACCTAGGCTGATGGTATAATCTGAATTGGACCAGCTTATTTTACAATTAGATGTCGATACTATTCAGCTGATCACTATGATTATGGAGTAGGCGAAATCTCAATATCCTTGAGAATGGATATATTAGCGTATGGGGTTTATGTTGAGTGTTTTAACAACCTGCCTGCTTAAAAAACACCCAACTCTACTCCGATCAAAAGAAGCCTCCGCTGTACAGCTAAAGGTATGCTTCACACTAGACTGGTTGGTTTAGTGGTAAGTATGATCAGCAACTACACTCGAAAGCTGCCCGAAGTGTTTAAAAGCCAAACTACCGGAAAACCTGTGCACCCCATACTCTCTATAGAAAACCTGCAGTGCTGCTACGGCGAGCAGGTGGTTATCGAATCAGTCTCGTTTGCTTTGCAGGCAGGGGAAATTGCCTGTTTATTGGGCCCCAGCGGCTGTGGCAAAACGACGCTGCTGCACGCCATTGCAGGTTTTCAGCCGGTTACTGAAGGGAGTATCCAGCTCTCAAAGGAGGTGATTTCCTCCCCTGAGATACAGGTTCCAGCAGAGCAGCGGAAAATAGGGGTGGTATTTCAGGACTACGCCCTCTTCCCACATCTTACCGTTGAGCAGAATATTGCCTTCGGTATCCAGTCGATGCCAAAAAACAAGCGGCAATCCCGCACTCAGTCGTTACTACGGTTAGTGCGCCTCGAAGGCTTCGGGCAACAGTACCCGCACCAACTATCCGGCGGACAGCAGCAGCGTGTCGCTCTGGCTCGAGCGCTGGCACCACGCCCCAAGTTGTTGCTTCTGGATGAACCCTTCTCCAATCTGGATACCGAGTTGCGCCGAAGTCTCGCCGCCGAAGTCCGCCATATACTACGTGAGGAAAAAATCCCCGCGATTATTGTTACCCACGACCGCCACGAGGCCTTTATTGCTGGAGACAAGCTGGGAGTACTCAGCCAAGGCCAATTACAGCAGTGGGACAGCCCACAGGATACTTATCAGAAGCCGAGGAATTTGGCGGTTGCGAGAATCGTCAGTGAAGGAAATATCATTTCCGGTACTGTTGTGGGCAATGACCTGATCAGCACCCCTCTGGGGGAAGTAAAGGTGCCGACAGCTGCGTACGAAAGTGGAGATCAGCTCGAGCTGTTTGTGCGCAGTGAGGATATTGCCGCAGGCGAACATCCCGGTGCTGTGATGGCTCAGGTTTTGGAAAAGAATTTTCTCGGTAACCAGGTAAGCTATCGCTTCCAGCTGGCCGCAGGGGATACTATCGAGGCCGCTTTGAAGGCAGATATTCAAGCGGCACCGGGCGATAAACTTCCCCTGCACCTCTCCTCTGCACTGGTGTTTGACCAAGCCCAATAGAAGCTATCAGGACAAGGCGGGCGTTTCAGAGCTCGCCAGGGCTGTGCGCTCCTCACCTCTACGCCAACCAATGGAACGACTCAGCATAATCACCGGAATTAATCCCACCAGGACAATCAATAAAGCCCCCATGGCCGAGCGTTCCAACATCTCATCGGAAGCAAATTGATAAACATAGGTCGCCAGGGTGTCAAAGCCGAAGGGGCGCAGTAGCAAAGTCGCCGGCAGTTCTTTCATACAATCCACAAAGACCACCAAGCCGCCTGTGAGAAGGCCTGTACGCACCAAAGGTAAATGCACGGCCCACAGGGTTTGCCAGCTATTACGCCCCAAAGAGCGGGCAGCCCTATCCATTGATGGGGTTACCTTCTCCAGACTGGATTCTATGGCCCCCGTGGATACGGCCAGGAAGCGCACCGTGTAGGCAAAAATAATGGCAAAAATACTACCGCTTAACAGTAGCCCTATGGAGATATCGAAGTGCTCACGTAAAAAAGCGTCGACGGCATTATCAAATGCAGCCAGTGGAATCAGGACACCAATCGCCAATACCGCCCCTGGCATTGCATAACCCAGCTTGGAAAAGCCGACTAAAAGCTTCACGGGCCCTTTGGGTTGCAACCGCTTACCGTAAGCCAACAGCAAGCCCAGCAATACAGAGACCAATGCGGCTGCGATAGACAGTAACAAGCTATTGCTGGCGATCTGTATAAAATCTTCGCTCCAATAGCTGGAGAAGTTACTAAGTGCGTATCCTCCCAAAACCAGCAGGGGAATAATAAAACCCGCCACCAGCAGTAACCCGCAGAACAACAGGGCTACGCCGGCTCGCCAACCGCGCAATACATAGCGTTCACGTTGGGAATTTGGTGACTGTACAAAGTGCTTCTGTCTCGCCCGCCCCATTCGCTCCAGCGTAATTAACAGAACAACAAAAATCAGAGTGCTACAGGCAATTTGTGCTGCGCCCCCTAAATTTCCGTGGCTCAGCCAGGTATCGTAAATCCCGACACTCAAGGTGCGCACGGCAAAGAAGTCGACAGTGCCGAAGTCATTCAGGGTTTCCATCAACACCAGTGATAAACCCACTGCAATTGCCGGGCGTGCCATTGGCAGGGATACTCTCAGAAAGCTCTGCCAGGGCGTACAGCCCAATGACCGGCTCGCGGCCCGAATACTGCCGCACTGCTCGATAAATGCCGCGCGCGCGAGCATATACACATAGGGGAAGAGCACCAGTGACAGCATGGCAATCGCCCCACCCATGCTGCGGATTTCGGGGAACCAGTAATCCCTGGCCGTCTGCCAGCCAAACCAGGCGCGCAAGGACTTTTGCACGGGGCCCGCATACTCCAGCAAATCCGTATAGACATAGGCAATGACATAGGCGGGAACAGCAAACGGCAGTAACAGTCCCCATTCGAACAAACGGCGTCCGGGGAACTGGCACATGCTCACCAGCCAGGCACTGCCCACGCCTGCCATCAGCGTTACCAAACCGACACCACCAGCCAGAATCAATGTGGAGGACACATAGTGGAGCAGCACCGTGTCTAACAGGTGCGGCCAGATATTCTCTTCAGGGAAAAATGCCAACCAAAAGATGGATAACACTGGCAGGGCCACTAGTAGGGAAATAGTAGCTATCAGTAGCAGCCAGCGGGAAGCTGATAAATTCGCTCGGTTTAGCATGGATTAAGGAATCAAAAGCTCATTATAAAAGAACGGCCCTGGTCTCTCGACAGGGCCGTTCGAATAAGGCTGAGATAGTGCTGCCAATATGCCAGGCAGCAATTCCCATTAGTTGACCATTCTAAAAGTCAAAGCGCACTTCATCAACCATACGGGAAGCCGCCGGAACGTAGGAACCGATTTCCGTTAGGCTCAGATCGTCTTCCTTGAATTCACCCATATATTCCTTAATCAACCCAGACCGGGCAGTGCCGGGGCGCACCGGGAACTCAAAGTTTTTCTCAGCGTAAGTGTATTGAGCATCGGCGCCACTGAGGAATTCCAGCAGCTTAACGGCATTTTCACGGTTGGGGGCATGCTTGGTCAGCGCCGCACCGGAAATAAACATATGGGTGCCGCGATCCTTCTGGTTAGGGAAGACCAGGTTGACTGACTTGGCCCAATCCACCTGCTCCGGCTGCTCCTTATTGGTAATCATTTTGCCGAAGTAGTAGCTATTACCCAGGGAAAGGTCGCAGACACCCTCGCTGATCGCTTTTACCTGAGCCCGGTCATTGCCTTGGGGCTTACGTGCCAGGTTCGCTTTCACGCCTTGCAGCCACTGCTTGGTTTCTGCTTCACCGTGATGGGCGATCATGGAGGCGATCAGGGACAGGGTATAGGGGTGCTTGCCGCTGCGAGTACAGATTCGCCCCTTCCATTTAGGGTCTACCAGCTCTTCATAGCGAGTAATTTCACCGGGCTTAACACGGTCTTTGGAAGCGTAAATCAAACGCGCCCGGGTGGTCAGGCCGAACCAGTTGCCGGCCTCATCGCGGAATTGTGCCGGGATATTGTCTTTCAGGACTTCACTGTTTACTGGTTGGGTCAACTGCTTGTTAAGCAGGTCCATCAGGCTACTGGTATTGGAGGTGAGCACCAGATCGGCGGGGCTGTTGCGCCCTTCCCTTTGCAGTCGCTCGTTCAAGCCTTTGCTCGCGTAGACCACTTTGGTCTCAATACCGGTTTTCTCGGTGAATTCTTCCAGTATCGGCTCAATCAGAAAGGGCTGGCGGTAAGAGTAAATATTGACTTGCTCAGCGGCATTGGCACCAATGGCACCAATCAAACCAATAGTTGCAATCGCTTTTTGAAATAGAGATCTGGTAAACATGGGAGTCCTATCACCCTCGGGATAACTTGAGAAGCATTCTCATTTGGATGAATGTTAATGTCAACCTGGAACCTCTGTAACCGGCAAAGTCGCAAAATCCCTCCTATGCTTAGGAGCAAATCAGTCACCCTTTTGAGTTTTCATGGTCCGCTTTGCTCCCCTACTCGTCTTGATGCTTTTCATTCACGGCTGTGAGCGTCAGTCCGATAGCCACAGATCTCCCGAGCCCGACACCCCTGCCCCTGACGGGACTGCCAGAGAAGCCATGAAAGAGCCAGTCGCACCGCCCACGCCTATAGGGAACACTCCAGCACCACCAACAGAACACAGTATGAACGCAAGGGATTGCACCCCAGAGTGGTTCGCTTGGGCGCAGCAACAAATCATCTCCAGACAAAGTGCCCATATAGCAAAACTATACCCATCCGGCCTGCCTCCAGTTGGCAGTAAAGAATGGTTTACTGCAGTAACCATATTGACAGGTGGCAGCTTTCCCGGAATAGAACCGGGAAGTCCCGAGTGGTGTGAGCAGATCCAAAAGCGCCTTACTCAAGGAGGTAGCCAGGGCCCATAAAGAGCCAGAAAACCGCTTCTACCGCCGTTCCTCTGGGGAGAGGAGCGGGGTCAATTTATTCCGCTAATAGCGGTCAATCAACTACAAGCGAGGTAGTACAACCATGAAGACCACCTACCAGCTATTACTAGCGAGTATCGCTGCGGTCGCTCTCCATCCCGCTCTTGCCGATGAGAAACCCCCTCCTGGTGCTATGGCTCTATCCACTGTTCTGACAAAACTCGAACAACAAGGCTTTACTCCCATTGTCGAAGTAGACTTGGACAATGGGCGCTGGAAAATTGAGGCCTATAAAGGAGACCAGAAACACGACTTGGAAGTAGATCCTAATTCTGCAGAAGTTTTGTCTGACAAACCTGACAACAATTAAGCGGTCGCCTTTACAAAGAAGTGCTGACCCTCGAATTACGAGGATCATACTTAACGCCCCGCACACATTTATTGTGACGGGGCCAGCCCCCTAGCACTTCCGCCCTCAAAGTTGGAACGTGCGCTTTAATTACTATTTAGTCAATCTGCTGACGCGATTGGTCAATCTCCCAAACGATTATTCGGTTAATCTGGTCGAAGATAAACGCCATAGGATAATAAAATGACCATCCAGACCCTTACCCGGCAGGATGCAGACAAGGCGCTACTCCAGAGTCAGCTGGATAGCCAGCGTCGAGCCTATCACGCCAACCCAGTCCCCAGTTATCAGCAGCGAGTACAGGACCTGAAAACCCTGGCGCGAATGTTGAGGGAACAACAGGAGGCAATCATAGAAGCCATATGTTCAGACTATGGGAGCCGCTCGAGGGAAGAAACCCTGCTCCTGGAGATTTACCCGGCACTTGCAGGTATCAAGGATGCGATAAAAAATCTCAAAAGGTGGATGAAACCTCGACGGCGCCATATTGACCTCAAGGCCTACCCGCTCTCAAAAAATACTGTGGTGCCCCAGCCTATTGGTGTAGTTGGAGTGATAGTGCCCTGGAACTTTCCCGTTAACCTGAGTATTTCCCCATTGACCAATGTCTTTGCCGCAGGCAATCAGGCAATGGTCAAGATGTCCACAAACTCATGCCGGCTGGCCGAGCTGTTAATAGAGATCAGCCCCAAGTATTTTCCCCAGGAGAAGCTTTCTTTTATCGCCGACTATGGCGAAATAGGCCCACTATTCTCCAGCCTGAAATTTGATCACTTAATTTTTACTGGCTCAAGTACTACAGGCCGCGCTGTAATGCGCTCCGCTGCAGAAAACCTAACTCCAGTCACATTAGAGTTGGGAGGAAAATCGCCGGCTATCATCGCCCCTGATTTCCCGATTGAAAAAGCGGCAGAGCGCCTGATCCACTGGAAATTAGTAAATGCCGGACAGATCTGCGTAAATGTAGATTACCTCTTCCTTCCAGAAAACCAGCTGGACAATTTTATTGCGCATGCGACACAACTAATTAAGAAGCGCTTTCCAGATTGGCACAGCTCTGACTACACCTCCATTATTGATAGCAACGCCTACCAGCGCCTGTGGAAAACCCTGGACGATGCAGTCGACAAAGGAGCTAAGGTATATGACCTCAGTGGCGGGCAACTCAAGCGGGATGACAGCTTACGCAAGTTCCCACCACATATTCTGGTTAATATGAACGGTGATATGCTGGCGATGCAAAGGGAAATTTTTGGCCCGCTCCTGCCAATTATGACCTACTCAAGGCCCGAGGAAGTCATCGACTATATCAATGCCCGCCCAAGACCATTGGCAATATACCCATATACCTACGATAAAAATCTGCAAAACCGCTATATTGAGCGGATTATGTCCGGCGGTGTATCGATTAATAACTGTGTATTACATGTTGGCCAACACGATATTCCATTTGGTGGTGTAGGTGAGAGTGGGATGGGGCACTATCACGGCTATGAAGGGTTTCTCACTTTTTCAAAGTTACGCCCAATATTTCAGCAGGGCCCTGTTGACCTACTAAAACTTATGCGCCCTCCCTACGGGAACGTCACAAACAAAATCTTGAACGTAATGTTGAAGATGACCCGTTAACCGCAAGATACATTTGTAAAATTTTTAACCGCTAATTGATTTTATTGCCCCGGCAAAACTCATTGCCGGGGTATTTTTTTGGCAAGGAAACCCAAAAATACTCCCCTAAGCACTGGCGCTACGATCATCCCCTGTCCACACTAAGTATATGGCTTTTATGTAGTGTGGAGCCTCATGTGAGTTTTATTGCAACCGTTGTGCTCGTGAGCAACTTGACCAATCCAATCCCTCCGGGGATAGACCCTAATAAACCAGCACCTATCTATGATAGCCCCGACCTTTACGGGGCGACCCCTTCGGTAATCGCACTTGATCCATCAACTATTAGGGCAAAACTCTACAGTCTGGGATTCAAACCTATAACCAGTATGCGGTTTGTTGGTGGTCGCTGGAAAATACAAGCCGTGTATCAAGGAGAACTAAGAGCCCTGGAAGTAAATCCAGACAACGGAATAATTTTTGCTGATCGTCCAGCCAGGTAACAAATCCAGTAGATCTTTTATTTTTGATATTCTCGAATTGTGCATCGGTAAGACATACAACCCAAAGGAAATCGACTAAATTTTATTACCAGAAATAACTTTAGTCGCCTAATCAACCGAATCCCGATATTGTAAAGGTGTTATTCCTTTCCAACCTCGGTAGGCTCGAATAAATGAATTGGGCTCCTTAAACCCAAGCATAAAGGAGATCTCTCCCAAATGTAGGCTGGACCTGGCAAGATAGTGATCGGCCAAATTTGACCTGACTTCCTGTAACACTGTCTGAAAGGTTTGGTTCTCCTCCCCAAGTTTTCGCTGTAAAGTTCTTTTACTGATAGATAAACGCTCAGAGACAGATTCGATAGAACTCTCACCCGCTGGTAAGAGTTCTATCAATACAGAGCCTACCCGGTCTCCCATTGTTGCTTCGCGATCCAAGTCTTTTAACTGCTGACTTAATTTGCCCTCAAAAAAATCCCACATAGGCATATTGGCGGTCAGGAATGGCTTTTGCGCATCTTGCGCCGAGAAACAAATTCGTACCCGATCTGATTGCTTAATTGAGCAACCGAAAAACTCTCTATAAGGCGTTTGATCTTCTGGTAACTGTGGTAACGCCAATTCCAATGGCCGAATTTTCTCCCGGGTTCCCAACCGGGCCAGGCGGATATAGAAAATTAATTCGCTTAGCCCCAAAGCAGTAGGAATATTACCGTCACTTCCATAGCATTCTAAATTAAGCTTTGTGTATTCTTCGGTAATATCCAGGTGCAAATCCATGGGACCAATCAAGGGTTTATACTGCTGTATCCGCAATAGGGCTTGATTTAGGTTTGCACTACACAAACTCGCAAACACAGGGGGATCAAACGATTCAACTGTAAGATGCTCCGCCAACAAGAGCGGTAGCGGCCTATCCTTTGAGGCCTGATCTATACCACACCAAAAGCGGAAGTACTCTATTGGAGTAAGTGTCACAGACTCTCGCTGCAATAGATCTGCAGGTAACCCGGCATAAGCCAGAGCCATGGCTGAGTCGATATTCATATCGTGTAACATCAGCTTCCAGCTGGGGGATACCAGAAATTTAGCTGCGCGCTTGGTCATTACCGGGTCTACTCGCAATCAAGATTTTTCCATCGTCTGGCGGGAAAATTTCAACACCATTTTACGGGGCAGTAATGGCATTATCCAATTCAGAAATACTTTAAGCCGCTTCTCATTAAAAGCAACCAAATCCCCACGTTCCATAGCCCCGTAACCACATTTTGCAACGGATTCTGCTGAACGGGCGTTCTTCCAGATATCTACTCCCTGAAGATCACCAGCCGCTACAAACCCAGTCGCAACAGCGCCCGGACATAAAGCGGTTACTGTTACACCTGTGCCCTTCAATTCTTCCGCCAAGGCTTGGCTAAAGGAAGTCACATAGGCTTTAGTTGCGTAGTAAACCGCCTGTAAAGGACCGGGCATAAAAGATGCCGTGGATGAAACATTAAGGATATGCCCACTATTGCGGGCAACCATGCCTTTGACATACAGGTGGGTGAGATTGGTTAGGGAAACCATATTCACCTGCATCATACCCTGCTCAGCTTCCAGATCTCGCTGATAGAAGAGACCGTGACCACCAAATCCCGCATTATTGATAAGGGTACCAACCTCCACACCCTCGCTTTGGGTTCGCTCAAAAATTCTCTGTGCGGACAAAGGGTCGGAAAGATCTTCAGCAATAACCATTGCCTGGATACCAAAATCCTTCTCCAGCTGCTGTTTGAGTGCTAAAAGCTTCCCCTCAGACCGAGCGACCAGAACCAGGTTGCCGCCCTTAGCCGCATGTATCCTGGCCAACTCAAGGCCAATACCACCTGAGGCTCCTGTAATAAGTGCCGTTTCCATTTAACTGTCTCCCAAGCGTTAATCTTGGAATCAGTATATAAGCTAAAGACGCCAGCTAAGAATCCGATTGTGCCGGTTGACTATCCAAACGTGCCATCATCCAAAGGCATACCTTCACCCTACTCTAAGAGTTTCGCAGAAACGTCGAAACCAGCTCAAGATCTCGTTTCCCGTTCTGCGGACCTTGAAACTGCAACCCCAGGAATTCGGAAGGCGCTCCTTTCGGTATAAACGGGATAATTTTCTCAAGTACCTATCAATAGCTGTGATCATTACCCTCGTGCACTTCATCCATATTAAAACTCAGTGCAGTCAAGCTATCGTTACTCATGTTTTTCCGATGCTTTGACTTCCTGGTCTCACGTCTGTCTACTCTGGAGAGCAAGAACTACTACCTCAATTGAGTCATTTGCTGTAACTCCGTGAACCAAAGCTTTTTAACAGCCTCCAAATTTCCCGATAGATTACAGGTCATTTTTAATGCACTGTTTACACCAAGGTGAGCTTAACCAAAAGGGTATTCTATCAATAACTGATCCACATAGCATTGATATTACAAGGGGTATGAAGCACACTTAACACACAACTTAAGACGCAGTTTTAGCCTAACAACTCTTTTTTTGTTAGTGTTCTCCACAAACAAAAAACTAGAAAGACTTCACTACTTCCAGTTCTTCAGAATGGTGTAAAAATAGCATTTGTCACTTTTAATTAAGTCTTTTCATATCTAAAAGGCTGAAAGTGCCTAGCAATATTTAGTTACGTTTTTATATTCACCATATGTACATGGCTTAGTCTGAGGCAAATCAGAAAACCTTAAAAAAAACAACTCGATCAACAAATAACCGGCAACCAAAACTATTTACCAGCTAAAGATATATGCGAATCTTTATAATAGAAGACGACATCAAATTAAGTCATTACCTTCACAAGGGCCTTAGTCAGGAAGGGCATGGTGTAGAGCTATGCCATAATGGAAAAACAGGGTTAATTCAAGCCAGCATCGAAAATTTTGATGTAATAATCCTTGACCGAATGCTTCCTGGTATGGATGGGTTAAAACTATTAAAATCCCTGCGGGGAATGGAAATCAGTACACCAGTTTTAATGCTAAGTAACCTCGGAGACGTCGACCATCGCGTAGAGGGTTTACGTAGTGGATGTGATGACTACCTTTCCAAACCTTTTTCTTTTGCAGAACTTTTAGCCAGAGTCGAAGTCATTGGTAGGCGCCAACCTCAGTCCAACACCTGCGAATTCCTTATTGTTTCAGACCTTGAGCTCAATCTCTTAACAAGGAAGGCACAACGCAGAGGCCGTAGTATTGAACTATTAACCCAGGAATTCAAACTCCTGGAATATCTTATGAGACATGAAGGTAAAATTGTTACAAAAACAATGCTTTTGGAGCAAGTCTGGGATCTTCATTTTGACCCGAAAACTAATGTAGTAGAAGTGCACGTAAGCAGATTGAGAAAGAAAGTTGACCAATCTCAGGACAGTCCTCTTATTCACACAGTAAGGGGGGCCGGCTATGTCCTTCGCGAAAAAAATTAAACTACATAAAAGCTCCAGTTTCAGACTGGCAATTATCACATTCAGCTGCGTCTGCCTTAGCTCCAGTATTTCATTGGCAAGCATCTATTTAATCACAAAACAATCGTTGGCAAATCCAACATTTCATAAAATTGAAAATATAACAAAAGAATCTATTGCGGAAATCAATGATCTAGAGTTTTTTCACCCTGATATATTTCCAAACTTCAAAAATGTAAAACCTAGAAATTTTATTAACAACCACACTTCACCATCAAAATTTACTAGCGACTACACACACTACTTCAAAAATCTTTTAAATAAAAGCAGCTTTAGCAATCAGGAGGAACTTGCTATTCAAGGGCGATTATTCGCACTGGGAGAAAATATCAATCCCCCACTAGAAAAAATTCCCGCCAACCTAATCTGGCACCTACTTAATAGTGAATTCCCTGAAGATTTTCACGATTATGTAGACAACATTACTGATGAGCGATTTAGCCATTGGCCCCAATATCATAAGAAACGCCACATAGATGCAACACTACTCGCAAAATATTACATTGAGACAGAGTATTTTCTAGATACAGAGGATCTCTGTGTAAAACTTCAAGACGCAAAGGGAAATATTATACTTAGTAACATTGAGGGAATTTCCCCACAAAGCACGAACTATAAGTCTACCTACACGGCAACTTACAATCCAGACTCTACATTTGGTCAAGAAGATGAACAGCACATATGCCTAGCAAGAACTTCTCTACTAAGTGACGGGGGAGAGCTAATACTGGGGAAGGATTTCACCCAACAATACCACCTATTGAAAAGCCTTAACTCTGTTATTTTTTACGGACTTCTGATCACTGCAATTATTAGCCTAATTTGTGGATATCTTGTATCTAGGCAAGCAGTCAGAAGAATAAGCGAGATTAACAAAGTATGCCGCCAAATTATGTCTGGAGATCTGGACAAACGGATCCCATATAATAGTAATGGCGGAGACTATGATCAGTTATCTATACATATCAATACAATGCTGGACAAAATCCAACAATTGATGATGGGAATAAAACAAGTTTCCGATAATATTGCCCATGACTTGAAGTCCCCACTTTCTCGGCTACGAGGCCAGCTAGAACTATTATTGCATATAGAAAAACCAGATAAAGATACTATCGAAGCCATTATTAATGAAAACGACAGGATCATCGAGTGCTTTAATGCGTTACTCAGAATCTCGCAAATTGAGCAAGGAGCACAAAGGTCAGCATTTCGGCACTTTTCGCTTCATAACCTTCTTAAAACCCTGGTAGAAGTCTATGAACCGATTTTTCATGATCAGGGAATACTTCCATCCGTTACTTTGATTGATGACCAACATATGATCTTTGGAGATAAAAACCAATGGTCTCAGTCTATTGCAAACCTATTTGACAATATAATTAAGTACGCACCAGGAAGTGGCAAACTGGATATTAGGCTTTCAGCTCAACCTCAACAAGGTAGGGAGTATCTTCAATTGCAGCTACACGATAGCGGTCCGGGAATTCCAGAAGATGATCATAAAAAGGTCTTTGAGCGATTTTACCGGTTGGAATCGCATAGGCATACAAAAGGTAATGGACTTGGATTAAGTCTTGTTTTGGCTGTTTGTAATTTGCACAAAGCTAAGATTCACCTAGCTAACTGCAATGGATTAAAGATACAGATAGATATCCCTTCAATCACAGATCCACATCCCGCCCATTCATTAAATTCTCAGGAAAGTAAATTCAGTGAATTATATTGAATATTTATCCGTACAAGGAAGTTAAAAATTCTATACAGATAATTTCCACTTACAAAGCAGAATAGCCATACTATGGTACGGCTATTCTGCTTATTCTTAAAATGCAACAACCAATAAGAAGATTAACTCTCACCAACAGAATTACGAACAATTTCAATGGATGAATCCGTGATTGCCGTCACAGGTAACCACACAATCAAAGTCTGGGATCCATCTGTATCTCTGATAATACCCAATTTTACATCGGATAGTACTTTGCCATTGAATTTTACTTTCGGAGTTTTGCTTGTTTCCCATTGGCGAATAATTAGTGATGGATTTACCAAAGGACTACTATCATTAGCCTTCACCAGTAAAGAAATATCTCCTGATATCCCATCTGATGTCAGGCTATAGGCTCTTTCATCAGTGATAAAATTAATTACATTGCCCTTAACACCTTGAACCGCATCTATTACAGGTGGAGAAATCCATGAACTTGCCAAGCCCTGTAAATCAACCGGTGTTCCCTGGGTAAAGCCATACATCATAGATCCAGAGCCATATTCAAAGGCCTCTAGATTACCAACCGCAAAGTGAGAAACTCTATCATTGGCAACGGAGAATCGACCATCGGAAGGAATTTGAGCTATTGGCCAATGATTCCAAGGGCCTGCAAACGGAAAAATACCTCCCAGGAAATCTATATGCTTTGAACTCTCCTCATTAGCAGAGGGGAAAAAACCACCTGCCTGACTTACTCCAAAGACCTTCCAGTTAGTTTGGCTATTGAGCACCGCAATATTACCGGGCAAAGGACTGGGGTCCACTCCATCACTAGGCCTGTCTAAGGATATAGGATAAATGATATCAGAGGAGTCACCCGTAAGCCCCGCAATCGAAACTGCATTATAATTCAGGAAGTCCTCAGCTTTTTGACCCGGTCCTAGTAACCATTGGAAGTCCTGATAAAATTCTACTCCACCTTCATCAGCTGCAGGATGGTAAAAAACATCCCGGATTGCCACCCCATCGGGATAAATTGTATGCACCTCATCAATATAAGCAGTATCCAAAACGAGTAAATCAAATACATCTGCGGCTGCATAACGCCAGTGAACTTTAACCCGTGCAGGAGTATTTTCAATCATACGAACATGGGTGCGTAGAGCGGCCTTATCAGACATGTGTTCAGCCAAAGAAACAATTGGGTTGACTGAAGCTGGGGTTTCAGGATCATCCGGATCGGGAATCACCAGTTCCACACTTTGATCAGACATCCACCGATTATCTGTCACCAAGTTCATGCCGTGTGATGTTCCTCGCCAATATACATAACTGATCGGCTTATTATCGAATCGGACTACAATATCTTCGTTGTCCGTAACCCTCCATAGGTTATCCCAAGCATCATGAAAGTCTAACTTTGTATAAATCCCACCAAACTTCTGGGGGTATTTTTCAAGGTCTGGCAATTGCCGCTTCGTAAAACCAGGATCTGGAGCTTTCTTTTGTGCCAATAAAAAACCGTTGTAACTATCATCAAAATCCTTAGAAGTCAGAGAGTGCTTATAAATGGCAATCTCGTCTATTGCCCCCTCAATACCGAATATACTGGAGAAATGATTGAATTCATTTAATTCACTCTCCCGAACCCCATCTGTTGCTGTTAAAGGTGAATTATTCATTCCAACAATCATTGGCATATCTGGAATTGAAAGATTGACATCATAAGATTGGCTTTTATCTAAAACACCATTGATATAGAGCGACAAACTCTTTTCTGCAGAAACACCAACATGAATCCACTGATTAACTGGGATTACACTATCAGAAGTTAAAGTTTTTCCATTTACCGTAAAAAGCAGCTTACCGTCAGAACTTACTCCAAAATAATACCCCTCATTTCCCATATTATCTGACTGGTGAATGATAGGAGCATTATTCCATGGATAAGCGGCTAGATTAATCCAGGCTTCAATAGAAAGAGCCTCCTTAAATATGGGTGCCTCATCCTGCGCGACCACCACTGCTGATCTATAACCGTCAAAAAAAAGGGCCGAACCAGACACACCAGCGACCCAATCACCCCCGTGGCTGTCAATATATCCAGTCGCTGATTTCAAGCTCTCAACAGTACTCGTGCCCTCCCCCTCATCAAACTTCCAATGCGCCACTGGTAAGGCAGGGGGAGTATAATTAACTATCGTATTCCCATTACCCTGAGACACACCTGCCTGTAGCTCTCCAGACTTATTTTGTACATCGGCTATGCCATTTTCCGTGAGACGCATAGTCTGAATAATAGCCCCTCGACGCACATCCCAGCCTGTGATGGTATCAGTGCCTGGCCGGTATAACCTGGTTACATTGCCATCTCGAGTAATCGTATATATCTCATGGACTACCCCTTCGGGATCTCGCCCCATTTTCGCATTAGCTTTCGGGAAGTAACGCCAATGAATAACAACCTTTTCATCTGACTGCTCTAAGATACGAACATAAGAAAAGTCATTTGATTTATCAAAGCGAGTATTGGCATCACTCGAAATATCAGCCAAATGCGCTACAGGATTAGAATTTTTTCCAAAGTGCCAAACAGGCCGATAACTATGATCACGAGCAAAAACAAGCTTACCTTTCCCTTCAAGGTTCACAATAATGTCAGCATAAGGTCCTGTGATCTTTTCCGGAATATCTACTGAGTTGACACGGGTATAGTGCGCAAAAAAACCAGCCGACGTTTGGCTTAAGTCTACTTGCGAACCCCTGGGTTCTAACACCTGCCTCCCTCCAGAGTCCCCCGAATCCTTGCAGCCTAGTACTGCAAGACAGGCAGCTAGTACAAGATTACCTTTTGATAGCAACATATCTGCTCTTTCCTCCCATTTACTGAAAGGGAAGTCTAAAAGGACATACTAACCCTCTGCTGGACTGAACATTAAATATATGTAATGTTTCTCCCCCCAAATTAAAATAGGACTTATATTTAGCGAATCTAGATCGTTCATATTCATAATTATTCTCACAGCTCATAAAGTAACGAAAAATAATCAGATGACTAATTTCAAGATAACAATTTATTCCCTCAATAACCTATTCAACCTCATAAGAATGTAGATCCTTAAACACGCTGCACAGAACAAATTACAAAATAGACCTATCCTAAGTGGTAATAGCCCCACTTGGAAATCCAACACAATGAAAGAATTTAAAAGCCATCTAAAAATCCAAATATTTTTTCTTATCTTTCTATTATTGGTAGGAGCTTACTTACTAGTAGGGCCAAAGAAGCAGACTGAGCAGAAAACTCAGGAAATTCTATCTGTGCTTTTTATCGGTAATAGCTACACACGCCCTCTTCCTCCGATAATCCAGGCAATTGCTACAAGCAATGGAGCACAAATTATATATAGATCCATAACTCCGGGAGGGTGGACCTTACAAAAACACTCTGAGTCTGCGGATACACTAGAAGCTATTCATGAGAGGGCATGGGATTATGTGGTGCTTCAGGAGCAAAGCCAGCTTCCCTCATTCTCCGAAGAACAGAGGCATAAAGAGATTTACCCCTACGCAAAAAAACTCACCAAAGAAATTAGATTGGCCGGTGCCACTCCTCTCCTCTTTCTAACCTGGGGCCGTAAGCATGGAGACACTCAAAATTATTCCAATGATACTCGCAGTAAAATGCAATCCCGCTTGTTTGAGGGTTATCAGAATATAGCCCAGACAACATCTTCAAAAGTAATACCAGTCGGCCTCGCTTGGGAAACAATTAGCTCCTCAGATAAAGTCATTGACCTATACGCTCATGATGGAAGCCACCCCAATCAGAATGGTGTATATCTATCTGCCGCGGTCTTTGTTTCCTATCTACTGAAACAACCTCAATTAAATGCTCCACCAATCAATGGCATATCTAAGGAAACAGCCGAATTACTAGCACAACAAACTAAGAAACTTAATTTAGATCCATAGGCTATTCCTGGATCTGGGTCTGTTGTATCCCCATTAATCAGATTGTTTGCTGCGTCGCAGCACCAGTATTAACCTATCATTCCATGTACCTAAAATAAAAAAGCCCCGCAATTGCGGGGCTTTTTGGGGTAGGCTTTAAGGCCGGCTTACATCATGCCGCCCATGCCGCCCATTCCACCCATACCGCCCATGTCAGGAGCAGCCGGCTTCTCTTCCGGGATTTCTGCAACCATGGCTTCGGTGGTGATCATCAGGCCAGCAATAGAGGCTGCCGCTTGCAGAGCAGAGCGGGTTACTTTTGCTGGGTCCAGAATACCCATGTCCAGCATATCGCCATACTCGCCAGTAGCAGCGTTGTAACCGAAGTTGCCTTCGCCTTGCTTGATCTTGTCAACAACTACAGAAGCTTCGTCACCAGCATTGGAAACGATTTGACGCAGAGGCATTTCCATAGCGCGCAGAGCTGCAGCGATGCCATGGTTCTGGTCTTCGTTGTCGCCAGTTACGGAGATAGCCTGGGTAGCGCGAACCAGAGCGGTACCACCGCCAGGTACTACGCCTTCCTCTACTGCGGCGCGGGTAGCGTGCAGGGCGTCTTCAACGCGGGCTTTCTTCTCTTTCATTTCCACTTCAGTAGCGGCGCCTACTTTGATTACCGCAACACCGCCAGCCAGCTTGGCTACGCGCTCTTGCAGTTTCTCTTTATCGTAGTCGGAAGAGGACTCTTCGATCTGTGCACGGATCTGGCTAACGCGAGCTTCGATGTCTTTAACATTGCCAGCGCCGTCAACGATTACAGTGTTTTCTTTGGACAGGGTGACACGCTTAGCAGTACCCAGGTGCTCCAGAGTGGTACCTTCCAGCTCCAGGCCAACTTCTTCAGAAATCACGGTGCCGCCAGTCAGGATAGCGATGTCCTGCAGCATGGCTTTACGGCGGTCGCCGAAACCAGGTGCTTTAACAGCAGCAACTTTAACGATGCCGCGCATGCTGTTTACAACCAGAGTTGCCAGCGCTTCGCCTTCTACGTCTTCAGCGATGATCAGCAGCGGCTTGGAGGCTTTAGCTACTTGCTCCAGCAGGGGCAGCAGGTCGCGGATATTGGAGATTTTCTTGTCTACCAGCAGGATGAACGGATTGTCCAGCTCGGCAGTCATGTTCTCTTGGTTGGTGATGAAGTAAGGAGACAGGTAGCCTCGGTCGAACTGCATACCTTCTACTACGTCCAGCTCATTTTCCAGGCCGGAACCTTCTTCAACGGTGATAACACCTTCTTTGCCAACTTTTTCCATGGCTTCAGCGATGATGGTACCAACGCTCTCGTCGCTGTTCGCGGAGATGGTACCTACCTGAGCAATAGACTTGGTGTCGGCACAAGGAGTGGACAGGCCAGCGATGTGGTCAACCGCTGCGGTTACCGCTTTGTCGATACCGCGCTTCAGGTCCATTGGGTTGAAGCCAGCGGCTACGGATTTCAGACCTTCGGTTACGATAGCCTGAGCCAGAACAGTAGCGGTGGTGGTGCCGTCACCAGCGGTGTCAGAAGCTTTGGAAGCAACTTCTTTAACCATCTGTGCGCCCATATTTTCGAACTTGTCGCTCAGCTCGATTTCTTTCGCTACGGAAACACCGTCTTTGGTTACGGTAGGAGCGCCGAAGGACTTGTCCAGAACTACGTTGCGGCCTTTAGGACCCAGAGTAGTTTTTACAGCGTCTGCCAGGATGTTTACGCCTTTCAGCATTTTCTGACGAGCGTCGTCACCAAAAATTACGTCTTTAGCTGCCATGATTCTTATTCCTCAAATTCTTTTTGCGAGTAAAGTTAAAGGCTGGCCTTAGCCTTCCAACACGCCGTAGATATCACCTTCGCTCATGATGATCAGCTCTTCGCCTTCCACCTTGAGGGTATTGCTGTCGGCATAGCGACCGAAAACAACCGTGTCACCTACCTTCACAGACAGTGCGCGCACATCGCCATTGTCCAGCTGCTTGCCCTCACCCACGGCTACCACTTCACCCTGGTTTGGCTTTTCTTTGGCAGCACCTGGCAGCACGATACCGCCAGCTGACATCGCTTCTTCTTCCTTACGGCGTACTACGACGCGGTCGTGTAAAGGACGAATTTTCATGGATAAGTTCTCCATTGAGTCGTTTTAAGGTTTTCCAACATTGGCGGTACAGGCCCATCGGGCCGGTAACCTCACCCCTCTCTGGTCCTCAGAGGCGGGGCTTAATTCTCAGTTGATCCCTATCTATGGGCGGGAGAATAGATTTCAACACCCTAAAGTGAAAAAACTATAAAAGTGCCGTTTGAAGTGTAAAAGTGTGCACTATTCAACCAAATCAGTCTTTGTGGCGCTTGTGCTCAACGGAGTTCCGCTCATCCCGTGAGTACTCTCCCTCGATAATATCGGGGCCACGTCTGGAGGCATTCGGTTGGAAGGGGCCACCTGGCCGAACGATAGTGACATGGCGAAGTAACCGCCCCAGTAATAACTGGCGCAGTCCCGGTATCAGGCAGGCGAAACCGAGAATATCGGTAATGAAGCCGGGGGTCAGCAGCAGAACACCGCCGACGGCGAGAAAGATACCTTCTACCATCTCCTGGGCGGGAATATCACCAGTGCGCATCTTCTCCTGGGCCCTTGCCAGGGTAGAGAGCCCTTGGCGACGCAACAGCGTCACGCCGATGATAGCCGTAAGAAACACCAGGCCGATGGTGGGCAAGGCGCCGATTTCACTCCCTACGGCAATCAATACCCACAATTCGAGTACAGGTAGAGCTATAAATAGAAGCAGCAGCAAGGGACGCATAGAGAGGATTCCTGATCTAACAGCCCACGGCTAATCCGGGGCTGGGGATATTTTCGACATGCTGTATTAAATGGAGTGGGGAGGCAAATTATTCAAGGGCGCCATAATCGACCCCACGCTAACCAGGAGAGAGGGAGACTTGAATGGCAAGCGAGCAGCAAGATGCCATAGAGGCACCAGCCATAGGCCGAAGCCGCCACTTTGTTGATGATATTTTAGCCGAGGCCGATATCCGTATTAACGGTGACCGCCCCTGGGATATCCAGCTCCATCGCGAAGAGGCACTTGATGAGATCGTCGCCCGCCAAAGTATGGGGTTGGGGGAAACCTATATGCGCGGGGACTGGGATGTACAGGCCATAGATCAGTTCATCTACCGTATTCTAGATTCCGACTTGAGCCGTCACTTCAAGAACTGGCGCCATATCTTCCCCTATATACGCAGCTGCTTGCTCAACCTGCAAAGCCGTCGCCGGGCGTTCGAGGTCGGTGAGCACCACTACGACTTAGGTAATGAGTTTTACGCCGCCATGCTCGATAGCCGCCTTACATATAGCTGTGGTTATTGGAAGGAGGCCCAGACCCTAGATGAGGCCCAGGAAGCAAAACTGGACCTTATCTGCCGCAAACTGCAGCTTGAACCAGGAATGAAGTTATTAGACATCGGTTGCGGGTGGGGAAGCCTCATCGGTTATGCGGCACAGAAATACCAGGTAGAGTGTGTCGGGGTTACAGTATCTCGTGAGCAGAGAGCCTACGTCGCCGAGCGCTATGCCAACCTGCCGATCACCGTGCACCTTCAGGATTACCGCGAACTCAATGAACCCTTTGACAGAATTGCCAGCGTGGGAATGTTTGAGCATGTAGGACGAAAAAACCACCGCGCATTTATGGAGGTGTCAAAACGCTGTTTGAAAAAAGACGGCATTTTACTACTTCACACTATTGGTAAATCCAAACCCGCACCTACCGACCCCTGGGTTGAGAAGTATATTTTCCCCAATGGAGAAATACCTGCCGCCAGTCAAATCACTCTGGCAGCTCAGGAGCTACTGACCTGTGAGGATCTACATAACTTTGGCCCCGATTACGATAAAACCCTGATGGCCTGGCATGATAATTTTGAACGTAATTGGCCTCGCTTCGCCGATCGCTATGGTCGACGCTTTTATCGTATGTGGCGTTATTACCTTCTGTTATGCGCGGCATCCTTTAGAGTTCGCAGAATGCAGTTATGGCAGTGGATGTTATCGAAAAATAGAACCGATGGTGTGGAACGTATTTGCTAGGGTAAGAAATTCTTGATTGAAGACTTCAAATTCTTCCAACATTGAGAGTTTCAAAAGTCTGGGGGAGCAATTAGTGGCGGTGATTTAGCTCTACTACTATCAATGCTTCACCCAGACCTTTCTCCTGACAATCAAATCCATTAGCTATCGCTACTTATCAGCAAGCCCGAATAATACTTGCTGCCGCCAGGTCGTTACTCAATGCATTATCTATTCACAACCCCTCAAGAGCTAAAGTTACTTATAGAGGTTCATACGGTTGCGGCTATAGTTCTAACGTTTATTACTATTCCATTAACTCTTCTGATGAAAAAGGGCAGCCGTTACCATCGGATCGGTGGCCTCAGCTCACTCTTGATTGCCATTATCTTTTCCATCAGTGCCCTGCTGATGCTATTCAACCCTTACATCATTCCTCATCTCAAGGCCGACATTCCCGAGTACCAGATCGATATTGCCTATGTCTACAATACTCACCCAAACCTTTTATTACTGGGATTGATCAGCATATTCAGTTACTCCATATTTTCTGCCTATCGAATATGGCCGAGAATCAAGCACTCCAATGATGGCAGAATCACTTCCAATATTATCGATTGGATACTAGCTGCCATAGCTGCCTGGGTCGCAGTATTCTATTTCCAGGTTTTTCTTTACGATATTGGTAAACACCCAAGTTATGCGAATATTTACCTGGCTCCATCCGCATTAATGCTGGTTTTTATGGGGCTCGATGTCTATACGTTTTTTTTCCGACCACAAGTAACAGGCCGACCATGGTGGGCACTGCATATGTGCAAGATGCTGTATGCCTGGTCGGCACTAATCAAAGGCTTTGCATTGCGGGATTTTCACTTATCTTTAGAACAAACAGTATTTCACGAAGTGGCATCCATCCTGGCCTGGCTCATTATTTCCTTGTTTGTATACCTGTTTTATCGAAAGACTCTCAACACAAGATATGCGAGGAAGGGATAGATAAATCTTAAAGTCATTACTGAAAGGGAAATAAAAAAGGGCGAACAAAGTTCACCCTCATCTGATAACACGCTACTGAATCGTTAAATACGTGCACCACCGTCGATATCCAGAACTCGACCGGTTACATAGTCATTCTCCAGAATAAACGCCACGGTTGAGGCAATTTCCTCTTGCTCACCCAGGCGTCTCAATGGCACTTGCTTAACCAGACTATCCAGGATTTCCGGGCGCATTTGCGCAACCATATCAGTGCCGATAAAACCGGGAGCAATTGCAGCTACGCGCACGCCGTAACGAGCCAGCTCGCGGGCCCAGGTTACCGTCATGGCAGCAACACCAGCCTTACTGGCGGAATAGTTTGTCTGTCCCATATTGCCGGCACGAGACAGGCTGGAGATATTCACCATCACTCCACCCTTGCCACTTTCCGCCATAATTCCGGCTGCGGCACGGCCACAAAGGAATACCCCAGTCAGGTTTACGTCAATAACAGACTGCCACTGGGACAGTGACATACGGTCAGTGACCTTGCCCTCTTTACACTTGAGCAACATGCCATCGCGCATAATACCGGCGTTATTAATCAACACCTGCAGACCACCGAAATCCTCTGCGACCTGGAGGAAGCCTTTATCTACCTCTTCCTCATTAGCGACATTGATCACATAGCTTCGCGCCTCGGCACCGAGCTGTTCACAGGCAGAAACACTTTCCTTTAGCCCCTCTTCGTTGACATCAATCAATGCCAAACGGGCCCCGCGCTCCGCCAGGTAAACGGCCATTGCTCTTCCCAGCCCTTGGCCTGCACCGGTAATCGCCACAATACTGCCGGCAATCTGCATGTTGCACTCCTCATTAGTATTTTTTAGATTTTATTTCTCTAAGGCCTGTTATTCCGGCAAAGTTGGGAGAATGCCGCCAGGCTATTACCACTGGTAACCAACACCAACGGTTACTTTGGTATCTTCTTTTTCACTTTCCAGCGATGGTGTGTTGTCGTACTGCCACTGGTAGCCAATTTCCATCAGCACTCCTTCAACCAGTGGTGTTCTCACCCCCACCTTGGCATTTGCCTGGTAGTCATCACTGTGATCGAAAGACTGCAGGGTTTCCTGGTCAAAGTAAATTTCCGGGCCCAGGGAAAATTTATAACGGTAATTCAGCGCGACACGCCCTGCCACATATTGGTCGTCCTGATTCTCACTCAGCTCCGTATCAATAAAATCTTCCTGCAGGCTACTAACACCGCCTTCCAGTGAAAATGCTGTTTTGTCTGTGTCATAAAACAGGTAACCAAGACCCAGACCCATGGTTGTGCCGAGGTCCAAGTTCCGCGCCTCTTCATGCTCCCAGGCGGTATTTGCTGCAGCAAACCACTTTTCTGCAAAAATCCAGCGCAGGTCATAAGTCAGCCGGTATTTTTCCAGCGCGCCATCATCCTCACTGTCTTGATTCTGGTAAAGGGCGCCGACCAGGTGATGGAAATCCCCATGGCGCACATCCAGGTTAACATTTGCATCCAGGTCCTCACGCTCACGGTTCCCGGATTCAAAAACGCCGCCCGCACTCACATTACCCTTGAATGTCATTGGATTACTGACAAAGTGTGGATAGGGCTCAGCACGCTCCACTCCAGGAAAGTCGATCAACCAACCTCCACCCTCTGCGCAGTAGAGTTCCCACTGCTCCTGGCGGTGCCCTGCCAGCGTGCATGGCTCATCCCGCCCGGCAACTTTGAGATCGGTATCCACATCCATGGATACAACCTTGGATTTATCGACCTTAACTTCACCGAAGGTCTCAGATTTCCATACCACTTGTTCAGTATCTACAAGCACCAGCTCCCCCTGAATGCGATCACCATTCTCAAGGGTGAGCACACCCGCAAAAACCTGTAAGGGTGCAAGGCAAAGGAGAGTTTTGGCAAAAATCCGGGGAATTTGTGTCGATAGAACCACAGGAGAACCTTGAAGTTTCTGGATGAGCTTGCGATGAAAACTGTGATGAAAGCCCTATTCAATCGGCAATAATGCCACAACTGCCATAAATGTGGCACGCCAATGCTACCTATTTTGTAACGGCTCAGTATGATACCCCGGCTTTAATCCGTGCTTTTTTATAGCTTATTTGCAGACAAATACGGCAAACTGGCGGCTAAATCTAATAAACCACTAAGAAATGAGGCTTTTGTGCCTGTAGAGACCAATACCACCGGCCCAGAAACACCAGGCAGCGCTCTCGCCAGAATATGCCGGGTTTTGGCCTCAATACCAACAGGCCGGGTCGTCACTTATGGAGATCTCGCCGAAATGGCCGGCTATCCAAGGGCCGCCAGACTAGCTGGTCAGACATTACGGAAACTACCCAAAGACACCAAATTACCCTGGCACCGGGTAATCAACGCCCAGGGAAGAATCTCATTACCCGAACCCGGGGCTTCCCGCCAACGCAAGCGGCTGGAAGAAGAAGGGATTACCTTGTTAAAGGGGCGGGTGGACATGGCCAAGTATCGCTGGAGACCATAACCCCGAAAGGAGCTGTACAAGTTTAGGCGGTAGTAATCAGGCTTCCTCCGCTGCATCACCATTCCACGGCGCGACATAAAAGAGCAGTAACATCCCCGGAACTGCCAACGCGGCGCACAGAAGAAAGAAGTTCGTCCACCCCACAGACTCAACCAAATACCCTGTTGAAGCATTGGCAAAGGTCCTGGGTAACGAGGTTAACGCAGTAAACAGGGCGAATTGGGTAGCCGTGTGTAATTTGCTGGTTGTGCGGGCAATAAAAGCGATGAAAACTGCAGTACCAAGACCAACCCCCAGATACTCAAAAGCAATCACTATCGCCAGTAGCCACAGGCTCGGCTTAAAACCCGGTGTGCCCACCAGATCCCCATTAGCCTCAGATAAAATCATAAAGCCAAAAATGGATACGAGCTGGATAACTCCAAAGATCCACAGACACTTATTAATCCCAATACGCACCATCAATAGGCCGCCGAGAAATCCCCCAATCACGGCGGGCCAGAGGCCGGCATTTTTAGCCACAATACCAATATCCGTATTGGTGTACCCCATATCCAGGTAATAGGGTGTCGCCAATGCAGTGGCCATATTATCGCCGAGCTTGTACAGGAACATGAAAGCAAGCACCAATACTGCGTGCTTTACGCCGTTGCGGTTAAAAAATTCGACAAATGGCAGCACGATAGCCTCGCGCAAAGTCCTTGGTGGCGCAGCCGGGTGCTGGGGCTCTGAAACCATCAAGGTCATAAATACAGCGATCAACATAAAAGCTGCAGTTATCCAAAAAACCTGGTCCCAGGCCAAATGATCCGACAGGATTAAACTGAGCGAACCCGGTATCAGGCCCGCTACTCGATAGGCATTCGCATGAAAGGAATTACCGAGACCTAACTCATGATCCGGCAATATTTCCCGACGGAAGGCGTCCAGGACAATATCCTGGCTGGCACTAAAAAAAGCCACACCAAAACATAAAGTGGCAATTGTCCATATATTGAACTGCGGATTGAACATACCTAAGCCACCAATAAAGACTATCAGCAGCAATTGCATTACGAGCATCCAACCACGACGACGCCCTAAAATCGGGAAAGCAAAGCGCTCCATTAATGGAGCCCACAGAAACTTCCATGTGTAGGGCAGACCAAGTAAGGCAAAAATCCCGATGGTAGCCAGGTCTACTCCCTCAGAACGTAACCAGGCAGGCACCAGTTGAATCAGGACAAAAAGTGGCATTCCTGAGGAAAATCCGGTACCGATACAGATCAGCATACGCCGATTGAATACCGCCTCCCGAACCGTTTCGTGGGCCATAGTTTGTCGCTTTTAATTGCTGATTATCATTCTTGAAAACTACAGCTCTTAGACATCCCAGCTAACAGCCATAAGTGACACCACCCCCCCCTTATCTCTATAAAAAACCAATAACCATTACAGGTTTCGAGTGGAGGAGTAATACAACCACCATAGACACAAGTCGGAGAAAATGCCCGTTGATGAGGAATTATCCGGGGGCGCAGAAACGAGATGAGTGACCGGCATACAGGAAAGCTTCTGTCATAAAGCAGATCTGTATGCCAGCAATAAAATTACAGCCTGGAATGGCTCTCTTCAGGTCGCGCGTGAGTCTGGCTGCGGTTCTTCCAGATGCCATTCACGCTGTTCACGCCGCCAGAAATAGATAGAGAGTATAATTGCCGGAACTCCCATTAAGGCAGCATAAATAAAGAAATGGGCGTAACCCTGAGCATCAACCACCATACCGGAAAAACCACTGATAAATTTACCCGGTAGCGTCATCAGAGAGCTGAACAAGGCATACTGGGTTGCGGTATAAGCCTTATTGGCCAGGCTCGACAGGTACGCGACCAGGACCGCATTAGCAATACCGCCGCTGATGTTGTCGGCACTGATCACCAGGGCCAGCCATGCCTTATCCGGACCAATCAGTGCAAGCTGGGCAAACAGTAAGTTGGTGCAGGCAACCATTACCGCCCCGAGTATCAGCGGGCGCAAAATGCCATAGCGGACCACCAGGACTCCACCTAGAAAGGAGCCGAGAATAGTGCAGAAGAATCCGAACAGCTTACTGATTTCTGCAATTTCTGTTTTGGAGAAGCCTAAATCCAAGTAGAAGGGATTGGCCATAATCCCCATCGCAATATCGCTTAGGCGGAAAATACCGATAAACAGCAATAAAACAAAAGCAAAGCGCCCATTGCGTTGGAAGAATTCAATAAAGGGACAGGCGACAGCACGAACAAACCACTGCTTCAAGCGACTGTGTTCGCCCTTCCCCAACAGGCGCTGCTCCCATTCACTCTGCAGTACGTCAGCCTCTTTACTAACCTTCGAGTGATCGGGCTCTGTGATCAACAAAGTGGTGATCACACCCACCCCCATCAAAACGGCCATTGCCAGGTAGGCGCCAGACCAACTGAACAAATCTGCAATAAATAGTGCCCCAGCCCCAGCAATCAGCATCGCAACCCGATAACCAAACACATAATTAGCCGCCATAGCTCCCTGGTAGTCTTCATCCATGGCTTCAATTCTGTAGGCATCAATAGCCACATCTTGTGAAGCCGAGCAGAATGCAACCCACAGAGCGAGCAGAGCTACTTGCAACAAGGACAGCTGGGGATCCACACTGGCCATACCCACCAAGCCAATGGCAACGCCCACTTGGGACACCAGCATCCAGCTCCGCCGTTTTCCCAGGCTTTTGGTCAGTAAAGGCAACCGTAAATAGTCAATGATGGGAGCCCAGAGCACCTTTATTGAAAAGGTAATTCCGACCCAGGCAAAGAAGCCTATAGCGGTGCGGCTAACACCGTAGTCGCGCAGCCAGGCAGTCAGGGTTGAGAAGACCAGTAAAAGCGGAAGGCCGGCAGAAAAGCCGAGGAAAAACATGGTGATTACACGGGGCTTCAGATAAGCTCCAAGTGCTTGCCCCCATGTCAGTTGCTGCCGCGACATATTCAATCTTCCCCTTTGAGCCCTATTGCCGGCCATAAAGAAAGAGCGCAGGCAATATGTCTGCACCCAAAAAGCTACCTAACTCAATGGCCCCACAGAACCTCGAGCTCTGCCTCGGCCAACTTGTTGGCATTCACATTGAAGCCCACCTTGGCGGGAGATGAATTTTCATCTAACGGCAGGGAATCCACTTTCAGGGCATATACACGGAAGCGATAGCGATGGTCGCCGTGCCCTTTGGGTGGGCAGGCGCCACCATATCCAGGATTTCCATAGTCATTGCGCCCCTGAATAGCTTCGGGAATCAGGCCGTTCTTCAGGTCTCCAGCACCCTCTGGCAGACTGGTTACGTCAGCAGGGATATTAAAAATCACCCAGTGCCACCAGCCACTGCCTGTCGGTGCATCGGGATCATAAACCGTCACCGCAAAACTTTTAGTGCCTTCGGGGGCCCCCTCCCAGCTCAGTTGCGGAGAGACATTTTCCCCGCCACAGCCGGCATATACATGAGCTAATGGCATTTTTTTGCCGGGTTTCAAAGACGTAGAAGACAGTGTCAACTGCCCGGCCTGGGAGGCAACAGCCATCAAAGAAAATATTGTCGCTGCAAAGAAACTGGCAATTTTGCTGTACTTTATGCGGCGAAATCCTAGGTTCATATCCAACACTCTCATTGTTACTCTTCCACACTGGCCAACAGGCTTGAAACCTTGCCCAGATCCATGTTGCCACCGGTCAATACAACTGCGACATTCTTGTTGCGAAAACGCGCTCCGTGCTCGAGCACAGCTGCGAGCCCCACGGCAGCTGAGGGCTCAACCATTTGCTTGGTGCGAGTCCACAATAGTTGCATTGCCCGCACAATACCACTTTCAGAAACCGTCACAATATCTCTCACAGTGCGACGAATCACCCTGTAGTTCCGGTGCCCAAGCGTTGTTCGCAAGCCATCGGCAATAGTATGGGGCTGCTGGGTAGTGATATGAACACCGCCACGCAAAGATCGCTGTGCATCATCCGCGCCAGCGGGCTCTGCGCCTATTACCAATACATCTGGAGCCAACGCCGCTATTGCCAGCCCAGTGCCTGCGAGCAGACCACCGCCACCCACAGGGGCCACAATCACATCCGGAGTAAAACCCTGCTCCCGACATTGCTGAACAACCTCTAGAGCTACCGTGCCCTGCCCCGCAATAATCCTGCTGTCGTCATAGGGCGGCACGACATGGGCCCCTGTCTCTTGCACCACTTTTTGCAGAGCCTCTTCACGGTCTGCCAGGGTAGGACCGCAAGTAACAATTGTTGCGCCATAACTTTCCACAGCCATGCGCTTCATATCGGGCGTCGTCTCTGGCATTACAACAATACAGGGCAAACATCGCTCCGCAGCAGCCCATGCCAACGCCGCGCCATGATTGCCTGAGGAGTGGGTCGCCACCAACTCAGCTCCTTCAGGCAAGAGGGAAAGTGCATTTGCAGCTCCACGTGCTTTAAACGCACCCACTTTTTGCAAGTGCTCACATTTAAACCAAAGATTGGCGCCACCCAGCTCATTGAGAAGCTGGGAGCGAATCAAGGGAGTTCGATGGACAGTTCCGGAGACTGTTTGTGCCGCGCAAAAAACATCAGCACTGGTAGGCAGGTCATTGGGGTCCGAGGGCATAGCTCTGTTGGTCTTTTTAATTTACGACTGAATGTACCAACTCAAGCCACTAAAAAACCAGCAAAATTCCCTTTTCGCCCATATCTCGCTAAATATTTTTGGCCACTCTATCGCTGCAGTATTTTCAACCACTTAAATTTTCGATTGGTGTACGGCGCATAACGCAGGTCAACATCCAGAATATTTTTGCGTTTCATCACGGCTTTGTAGTGGCTAAAAGTTCTGAAACCATGCTCACCGTGGTAACAGCCCATACCGCTGGCTCCCACTCCTCCAAATGGCAGATCCTGGGCCAGCATAAACATCATGCAATCGTTCACGCAGGCATTACCGGAGCTGCAGCGGGAAAGCACCCGGTCAGCGATGGCATCACTCCGGGTAAAAATATACAGCGCTAACGGCTTTTCCCTCTCATTAACAAACGCTTCCACTTTTCCGAAGTCATCCAACTCAACTACCGGCAGCAAGGGACCAAAAATCTCTTCCTGCATTACCGGGGACTCCAGATTGACACAGCGCATCAGGGTTGGCGCCATGTAGCAACTATCCACATCGACATCCCCACCAAAAATCACCTCACCATCACCGAGGAGGTCCGCCAAACGCAATGTGTGCTGGGTATTGATTATCCGTCCATAATCGCTGCTTTGACGGGGGCTGTCCCCAAACATCTCCCTTACCGCCAGCTGGATAGCAGGGACAAGACGGTCCGCGGTGTGCTTGGTACACAGTACATAATCCGGTGCAATACAGGTTTGCCCCGCATTGGTAAATTTCCCCCAAGCTATACGCCGCGCGGCAATATCGATATCTGCATCATCGGCCACAATACAGGGGCTTTTGCCGCCAAGCTCCAGGGTAACCGGAGTTAAGTGCTTACTTGCTGCCCCCATAATAATCCTGGCTACCCGACCACCGCCGGTGTACATGATGTGATCCCAGCGCTGCTCCAAAAGGCTCGTGGTCTCTGCCACAGCTCCCTCAACACAGGCGAAGGCATCATTATCCAGGTATCTGGGCAACAACTCAGCGATCAAATGAGAAACCGCAGGGGATAATTCCGACGGTTTGACCACTGCACAGTTACCCGCCGCTATGGCAGGCACAAGAGGCGACAGCAATAGTTGAAGGGGATAATTCCAGGCGCCAATAATCAATATCACCCCAAGGGGTTCTGGCTGTATATAGCTTTTCGCAGGTTGGGTGAGAAGTGGCGAGGAAACCTTGCGCTGGCGTACCCACTTTTTGAGGTGCTTGAGGGTATGATCGATATCACTATAGAGAAACGAAATCTCAGTCAGGTAAGCTTCCTGGGGAGCCTTATGCAGGTCCTCATTCAAGGCCCCAATAAAGCGCGCCTCATTCTCCGAGAGCATTTTGCGCAGCTGAATTAATTGGCGACGCCTCCAGGCCAGCTCAAGGGTACTTCCACTGCGAAAATATGCCCTTAGTCCAGCGACTAACGCCGCGGAGTCCCTACCATTTGCAGCACTGAGATCTGACAGCATTTGCGGTTCCAGTAATGAAACATTCAAACCCTACTTCCTCCACTGAGTATAAGCATCCCGCTACCCGGTAATCTCCGGAGTGCGATAGCGGGCGCAATCATCTGGGAGGATGGTTAAAAGTCAAGCAATTACTGGGAAATTTTTCCAAAATGTAATTCAGTTAAAAACTAATTTACTCATTTCAGCTCTGAATAACTTCAAAAAATCAGGCGAACAAAACCGTCAGGGCCAACACGGTAACCCACAACAGTAGGGTTCTGGAAAGCAAGGACTGCAGCCCCTCTATTTCCGCGCCACTTTGACGCTGGACTTGTGAAAGATCTGCACTGGCACTGCATTCACTGGCGTCAATTCCTCCTAACGCTCCTTCCAGGTAGGCTTCGAGCACCTGTGCCGTATCTCTCTCACGACACATCAGACACTGACGCCAGGCTCGGTAGCAACCGGCAAAATTACCCACAATCGCAAAGCTGAGCCCCATGATCCTTACCGGCAACCACTCCAGTAACCAAAGCCAGCGGGCTGCAGTTGCCTGCCACTGTGTCCCGCGAGCGCGCTCTGCATAGAGAGCACTCAAACGAAATAGCAGCGCACCCGGTATCCCGAGCAAAATAAACCAGAAAAGAACGGCAAAGAGGCGCTCGAAGGCACTGTAAGCGGCACCGCGGAAGACCTGTTCATGCAGGCACTTGCCATCTGCCGGAGTCTCGTGGATATCCTGTAGAAAAGGGGCCGCAGCTTCCTCAGCCCCCTTGAAGTCGCCCCGATACCAGCTGCGCAGGTAAACGCTTACAATCTCGTTAAAATTGCCTCGTCCCAGGCAATAAAGTAACAGTGGCACCCCAAGTAAAAGCGCTCCCAAGCCTCCAAAATTGGATTCTGCAATTACCATCACCACCGCAATCAGCAGCACCGGTGGCAGAATACTGGCCCCCAGCAACAAGCCGCCATTCGATTGCAGTTGCGGCACTTTAGAGAGTCGCTCACACCATTTATCAAACCAGCCATCGCGGTGCAAAGGCGCACCAGACCCCCAGATTTGCACCAGAGCCAAAGTGAATAAAACGATTAGCAGAGTCATAGTGATACCGCGTCAGCCCATAGTTGAATCATGATGCGCCACCCTGGGTCTGCTAAACAAGTAGGCGAACCTCACACAATGGCAGTTCAATTTTAAAGGCGATGTGGATTGATACACCAGCACCGCGAAGTGGAAGTTTCACTCAACGAGCTTATTGAGCTCATTCAAGTAGCGCTCCCAGTCAAAGCCGGGGCCCGGGTCCAGCTTGCGTCCAGGCGCTATATCAGAGTGACTGGCTATCCTGTCCACGCCGATGGCTGGATAAGCCAGCATAATGGCCGCACTCACCTCTGCCAGGGCATGGTATTGGGCATCGGTATAAATATCCGTATCCAAGCCTTCAAGCTCGATCCCGATAGAAAAGTCATTACAGTTGGTGCGCCCTTTGAATTCCGACTTACCCGCATGCCAGGCGCGCCGGTCAAGGGGCACATACTGGGTGACGATACCATCCCGATCAATAAGGATATGTGCAGAAACCTGCAGAGCCGCAATCTCGGCAAAATAGGGATGGGCATCAATATCCAGCTGCCCAAGGAAAAATGCATCGATATAAGGCCCGCCATACTGCCCGGGTGGCAGGCTGATGCTGTGAACGACCAAAAGGTCCACGGGGCAGTCGTCGGGCCGGCTGTTGCAGTGAGGACTGGGCACCCGGCGCGCACCGGATAGCCAGCCAGATTCCACTTGGTATTTCAATCTGCGATCTCCGTTCCAGCAAACTACCACCCCAAATGAACTCAGGGCCTTGGCAGTTACCATTCTATGGAAGCGTTGATCGATATGCCAATCGGTTTAGAGACGTATCGCGACAGAAGTGGGCCCCCGGCAATAGTTGCCGGGACAGGGGAGCTAAAACAGGCAGATCAGCGCTGTTCGCTGCGTTTTTTGCGCACATTGCCAATAACCGACTGCAGCGCACGCTCAAATAACATACCGTCATCAAGGGGCAACAGCTGCGCTGAGCGCAGCGCATAAGCCAGCTCCAATCGGCCGAACTCCGCTACCTTGGCACCGTTGCGGTTCACAAAAATAAACTGGTCAATATCGCGGATAACCGCTGCCAAACGGCAGCGGAACTGCTCCTCATCAGAGCGCTTCAACTCAAACCAACTCCCCTGGGCGAGGCGGAAAGTCATCTGCCAGTGGGGGTCCGCCTCATCGAGAGGAGCAAGGCCCTCCTGCTCCGCAGAAGATGCCGCTAACTCCGCCTGGGCAACCGCCTGCTCAAGCTCTTCCATTTGCGGCACGGCCACTTCCTGCAACAGAGCGGTCTCTTCGGTTACCGGTTCGTCTTTATCATCAGCGGCCGGTTGCGGCTCGCCAGCTTCGGGAGCTATGGCCTCTACCGGCAGAGTTTCACTGGATTGAACCTCGGCCACTTCCGCCAAATGATCCACCGAAGTAGCCGCCTTAACCTCGCGGGCCACCTGCTCTTTAACCTGAAGTTCGCGTTCCTCGGTGAGGCGCTGCGCGAGGGCAAAACGCTCGCGATAAACTTCCTTCAAACCGGCAAACATGGCGCGCGCCTCAAAGGCGTTGTAGGAGAGAGCTTCAATACCCTCGCGCAAACGCTCCTGCAAAACCGGCAACAAGCTCAGGAGCTGCTTACGGGAATCCGGCATTGGTGCCTGCACACTCCACACCAGGTCGCGGGCTGTGCGCACATCGCGACTCCAGGCCTCGCTTTCAGTGCCCTCTTTCACACAAGTGAGGAATAAAACATTGTTCCAAACCTTTTGCAGCCAATCCTGTACCACAGACGGCAGGTCTCTCTCGGCTACCAGGGCATCCATTACCGCTGCTACACGAGCGCGCGCGGCTTGGGTTTTTGCCCGGCCATCCGCCTCATCTATAACCCTGCGCTCCAGCATTTCCGCGCGCTTGCGTTCGCGAATAATAAACTCGCGCAAAGACTCCAGAAGCGTGGCAAAAATATTGATGTCCTGATCGAACTCGCTGAGAACCCGCTCTACGATCAGCGAGACTTCACTGTATAGAGGGTCGGACTCGAAATTGTCTGGAGCCTGCCAACCAGTGGCAGCATCGGCAAGCTCATTTAACAGTTTGCGTGCGGGATGGCCACCTTTACTAAAAAACGACTTATCGGCAATCGCAACCTTGAGCAGTGGCAGCTGCAAACGGCCGAGCTGGGATTTAATCGGTGTGGCGAGACTGCGATCTTCCAAAATAAAGGAAAACAGCATTTCCACCAGTTTGATTACATCGCTATCCACTTTTGCCAGCGAAGCTGCCTGATTGGAGTCAACCAGGCGCTGCTGCAGCAGATCGCCAACATTCAACAATTGGGCTGCACCGGCATCCTGGTAATGAGCCCCACTTTGCAAAGCTCCCAGATGTGTGAGCAGATCCCCAGCGGGCATGGGTGTCATACCCGCCGTAGCGGGTACGAGCCCTGGGGCAAAGTGACCACTGACAGGTACTCCCTGTGCGGCCTGGGTAGCACCATCCCCAGCGCTGCCAACTCCAGCGGCCTGAGCTGCACCCGGATTGCCGGGACCACGCCCTGCCGGATAAGCCGAGCGCTGTCGCGCTGCGCGCTGCTGCTCCCGCAGTGAGGGCAACACGCCCTGCTCTACAAGTAGCTGATTACAGAATTCGTAAAAACCCCGCAGCTGCTGCATAACTGTTTGCTCAAATTTCTTGAGCAACGTAAGGCGCGCGCGGATATAGAGATCCAGCTCCTGAATTGCATCTACAAATGCATCGCAGATCACATCGGGGCCGAGAGGGTTGTTCTTGTCATACACCTTAACGGCGTAGAGGGTATCCAGGCGCAGGCACAATTCGGTCAGCGGCTCGGCAAAATCTCGCTTGGCATTGGCCACCATGGTATCCGCGGCCACCAGCTGCTCCAGGTCATCATTGTGAACCAGTGACAGATTGTCCTGGGCAAAAGCGGGTTCCGACGGCTCCTCCTGGCGGATCTGGAAAGCGCGCTGCACGTTTTTGACGAAACGCTCAGCGACATTGCGGCGCTCTACTCTCAGCAGGCGCAATGCCTGGAACAGACCATCCTGCTCTTCCTGGCCGTGAGCACGCTCCGCCATCGCAAACAGTGAATCATCCACCGCCCCAAACAGCGCTTTGACACGCTCAAACAACTGGGTGCTGGCTTTTTCCTTTAACAGCACAACCGCCGAGGGCAGGACTGCGGGCTTACCCATAGAAGTACCATGTCGACCCGCACTTTTCTCTGAAAGGGAAACTACCTTGCTGGATTCACTCATTTCCAAGAAGTCCTTCGCATGCCATCCGGCGTTTTGCGCACTTGCTGGCTGAAATCTTGTCGGCCGGATAGGCCGTCTTAAATCACCAGTCCCATTTGTTCACCTCGCTGCTCACCTCAATAGGCGGCCTCAAGGCTTAAAAACATGCGGGGATAGGTCTGGTAAAATTCTCTCGAGATAATGCACCCGAAAATCCAACAACCACTTGATTTTGCTCAGGTTTTAAACGCATTAATGCAGTCAATTTGACTAGCGAATTTGGCGACGGCTCCCGCAGTGAGCTTTTCTCTCACCCCGTCGATTCTACTCGCGTTCCCCTCCCTGTTTACACACTTTAGCGACATATTTGAGACGCTTGTCACAGCGAAATGTAGGGCCAGCTGCTACCTGAGGATTTAACCCAGTAAAAATCGAGTAAATGCCCCAGGCAACCCAAATCCAGTCTGTTTTGGTAAACTGCCCGCGCTTTTTTATCGAGGTCCTCCAATGCACCCACAAGACTCCGCGATCCCAAACATCATGACCGACCTGAAAAGGGCCGTGCACACCGCGCTCGATGAAGATGTCGGTAGTGGAGACATCACCGCCCAGCTGATCCCAGCGGAGCGCAGTGCCCGTGCGCGAGTAATCACCCGGGAAGATTGCACCCTGAGCGGACGCGCCTGGGTAGAAGAGGTTTTTCGCCAGCTCGATCAAGACCTGCAACTGACCTGGCACTTTGAAGATGGAGACAGGGTTGCTGCAGATTCAGTGCTGTTTGAATTGGAGGGTAATGCCCGCGCAATCCTGACTGGAGAGCGCGCCGCCCTTAACTTTCTACAGACACTATCCGGCACGGCAACTACTGCAGCGGAATTCGCAAACCGTGCTGCAGGGACTGAAGTTAAGATTCTCGATACCCGCAAGACCATTCCAGGCCTGCGCAGTGCCCAGAAATATGCCGTGCTGTGTGGCGGCTGCCACAATCATCGCATCGGCCTCTACGACGCATTTTTAATTAAGGAAAACCATATCGCAGCCGCCGGCGGTATTGATGCAGCTGTCTCCCAGGCCAGGGCTATCAAACCCGGCGCACTGGTCGAGGTGGAGGTAGAGACCATTGAAGAGTTACAGCAGGCACTGGATAGCGGTGCCGATGTAATCATGCTCGATGAGTTCAATGACGAAGACACTCGCTCCGCCCTATCCCTGGCCAAAGGTAAAGCCAAAATAGAGATTTCCGGCAGTGTAGACCGGGATCGGATTCAGAAGCTGGCAGCTCTGGATGTCGACTACATCTCCTCCGGCAGCCTGACCAAGCACCTGCGCGCGATCGACCTCTCCCTGAGAATTGATTTTTAGTTTTTATCGGGTGTCGGCTAATGGCGCCGCGTCAAAACGGCGCCAGCTCAAAACTCAGTGATTATGGTGGTGGTGCTCCTGCTCTTCTGCCTGCGGAGATTCCATCGCCCCCATTTCCCCATGATTGCCGTGGCCACCGTGGCCCCCATGGCCAAGAGCTCCCCAAATAGTCCAGATACCAAACAATAAAATAGCCGCTGCAAAACCCAGACGCACTCCCGGTTTTTGCACAATATTGCGCACTTGCACAGCGGCAGCACCGGTGGCCAGCATGGCCGGTAAGGTTCCGAGACCAAAAGCAAACATCGCCAAGGCCGATCGCTCAGCACTGCCCTGAGCCAATGCAAAGGTCAGTGCACTGTAAACCAGGCCGCAGGGCAACCAGCCCCACAGGGAACCGAGGGCAACCGCCTGCCCCGCAGAGCGAACTGGCAACAATTTCGCAGAGAGAGGCTGCACATAGCGCCATAAATAGCTGCCACCCTTCTCCAGCCATACCAGACCACGCCAGATACCGGCCACATAGAGCGCCATAACGATCAGCATAATGCCCGCAGCGAAGCGCAGCGGCGTCAGGGCAGGAATAATCGCAGCACCCAAAGCGCCAGCGAGCGCCCCCATTAACGTATAACTACCGAGACGTCCCAATTGGTATGAGCCGAGCTGTACCCAAGCTGTTTGCTTGCCGGGCACCGCCATTCCGAGCGCACCCGAGATACCCCCACACATACCAATACAGTGGCTGCTGCCCAGAAACCCGATGGCGAGCGCAGCCGCCAAAAACCCCCAATCTCCCACTGGTTACTTCTCCTTGTCCGAATCCGCTGCGGGCTGATTCTGCACGTCATCCTCAAACAGTATTCTCCGGCCCTCAGTCTCGAGGTCATCGTACTGGCCGTTATTTACCGCCCAGAAAAAGAGCTTTACAGCGAAGGCAACCAAGGCCACTGCAATAGGGATCAGGAAATAGAGACTGTCCACAGTTCACTCCTCTCTTTAATTTGCATGGTGTGCCTGCATACCAGGCACCGAGCTGTCCGCACTTTCCGTCGACGCATTGGCACGGGACAGGCGCAAGGCGTTAAGAACCACCACCAGCGAACTGGCCGACATACCAATGGCCGCAGCCCAGGGCGGTACCAGGCCGCAAACCGCCAACGGTAGTGCAATGGCGTTGTAACCCAGGGCCCAGGCCAGATTTTGCCGAACTATCTGGCGGCATTTGCGCGCCAGGGAAATTGCCTGGGGAAGCACCTGCAGGTCACCATTCAGCAAGATGGCATCGGCACGGGATTGAGCCAAGTCCGCAGCGGACATCATCGCCACCGAGGCATCCGCTCCCGACAGTACCGGGACATCATTGAGCCCATCGCCAACCATCAGGACCTTCTCTTCACCGGCCTGTAACTGCTGCATATGGGAGAGCTTGTCTTCCGGTGAAGCACCGGCACGGAAGTGGGCAATGGAAGCCTGCGAGGCCAGGCGCTGAACCTCGTTGGACTGATCACCACTCAGTAACTCTACCGACAAGCCCAGTTTTTCCAGCTGATGTATCGCATCCCGAGCTGTCTCACGCAGTTTATCCCCCAAGGCGATCCAGGCGATAGGGCCGTCTCCATCAGCAAGCAGCAACCACTGCCCCTCACCCTGCGGCTGCGCCAGTATTTCAGGTGCAGCGAAATCGGCACGGCCCAGGCGATAATCAACCCCTTCGATCTGCCCCTCCAGGCCGCGACCGGTATGCACCTTCAGCTTGCTCGCTGTAAGGTTGCCGCGCCAAGCGCGAAATGCACGGGCCAAGGGGTGGTGGGTCTGTGATTCCAGGGCTGCAGCTACATCCTTAACCCGCTGTTCGGCCCAGCCATCGCGCATCAATTGAATTTCCAGGATGCGCGGCTCGCCGCGAGTTAGGGTGCCGGTTTTATCGAACACAACGCGACTGATACGCGGCAGTGTTTCCAGAAGGCTGCCACCGGCCACCAGGAGCCCCAGTTCCTGCAATCGCAAAGTCGCTGAGGCCAGCGCCGCCGGTGTCGCCAGGGACAAAGCACAGGGGCATGTCACCACCAATACAGACAGAGCTACCCAGAAAGCCCTGCTCGGATCCAGCTGCCACCAAACTGCAAAGGCCCCCACAGCCGCCAGCAATACAACTCCGACAAAAACACCGGCGACCCGGTCTGCCAGGGCGACCTGGGCCGGCTTATCCAGTTGGGCGCGCTCCACCAGACGCTCGATGGCAGACAGCCTTGTAGACTGGCCGGCTGCGGTCACACGCACAGTCAGGCTGGAGTCACCGTTGACACTGCCTGCATACACAGGACTGCCAACGAGCTTTTGCTGCAGGGCGGATTCGCCACTGAGCAGCGACTCATCCACACCACTCTCCCCTTCCAGCACTTCGCCGTCAGCGGGAATCGTGTCGCCGGGCCGCAACAAAATCCGGTCGCCAGCCACCAATGCGGCCACCGGTACATGAACCACTTCATCGCCTTGATACCTGGCTGCAGTCATCGGCAGCAGCTGGGCCAGGCCGCCACTGGCGAGCCCAGCACGATGACGCGCACGCATCTCAACCGTGCGCCCAAGCAGCAAGAAGAAGGTGAACATGGAGATGGATTCGAAGTACACCTCGCCGGTGCCAAACACCGTAGCGTAGAAACTGGCACCGTAGGCCAGGCCAATAGCGATGGAGACAGGTACATCCATACTCAGGTGACGGGCGCGCAGGCTGCGCAGTGCTGCGCTAAAGAAGGGGCGCGCCGCATAGAACACCACTGGTGTCGCTACCAATAGCGACACCCAACGGAAATAGCGCTCAAACTCACCGACACCATCGCTACCAGCGCCAAAGTACAGGGCGATAGCGAACATCATCACCTGCATGGTACCCAGGCCCGCAACCCCAAGGCGGCGCAGGGCTGCCCGATGTTCGGCCTGGATTACATTTTCCCGGTTGGCAGCGGTGGCCGGAGCCGGGCGATAGCCAATGCGCTCCAACGCCTCAAAAAGCTGGCTCGGTTTAATCTGCTCAGGATCAAACACAATCTGGGCACGCTGGGTACTGGCATTGACTGAGACCTTTCCAACCCCCGCCAAATGTCCCAGGTGCTTTTCAATCAACCACACACAGGCGGCACAGGTAATACCACCGATCAGCAGCGCCGCCATCTTGCTGCCGCCATCCCAGTCGTGAACAAACTGCTGCTGTACTTCGGGGAGATCGTAGGCGGTCCAGCGGTCCCGCGGCTGGGCCTGTTCCGGGCGGTCACTTTGCTTTTCCCGGTAGCGATAGAAGCCATCCAGGCCACCGGAAACAATGGCCGTCGCCACGGCCTCACAGCCGGGGCAACACATATCACGTGCAGCCCCCTCAATAACAACCGAATGGTTGCTACCGGCAGGGACCGGAAGTCCGCAGTGATAACAGGGGGATATCATCGACTGGCAGCGTTCAGGGGCGCCGCCTCACCCAGATCGAAATTAATCTCTCCCTTAAGACGCCACTCTGCGTTTTTGTGGAGCTCAGGATCGAGTTCAGGCATCAGGCGCAGATACCAGCGATTGTTCAAATCCACGGGCACAGAGCCTGAATAGCGCCCAACGGAGAGCTGGGATAACACAATATGCTGATCCAGATCTTCCTCTAGCGGGTGGCTGAGGGTAAGCAACAGCTTCTCGGGATACTCGGTATTACCGTTCAGTTCGACAACCACCCCGCGATCGCCCCGCTGGAACTGGACCATCGCCGCCAATCCCAGGGCTTTGGCCCGCTGGTCCTGCTCAGCAGAAAAATGGTACATACGGCTGTCTTTGTGATAAGTGTCCCTGACCTCATCGTCAGCGTGGCGCACAGCTATAGAAACCGTGATAGAGGACACTACCAGCACTGTAATCAGCGGTGCCAGGACCATCCAGGCCCAGAATTCCCGATACCAGGGTTTCGAGGTTGGTTCATTCATCGCGTTACCAAAAATTACCGTTTTATGCAGAAAAGTCGAGCCCACCTGGGCGGGCCCGTACTTTGCAACGGGAACGGCGTCCCGTCTACTGCTTGGGACCAATAAATACCGTTCGGTGCTTGTCGACCAGCTCAGGGTTATCGACAGCCTCCACTACGATATCGATATCGTGCTTGCTCTCTTTCAACTGTGTCTTGGGCACACTCACCCGAATCGGTACCGGGAAAATCTCCCCCGCCTCCAGGTAGATCGTACGCGGCTTGCGAACCGAATAATCGTAATTCGGGTTGCCCTCCACACGGATAGTGAACTCATGCGCCGCTTGATCCATATTACTGATCTTCACGGTATACACATTCTGCACCAGCCCCTGGGATACTCGGTACATTCGCGCACCGCGATCGCGGGTAATTTCAGTCTCAATCGGGTTGCGTGTAGCCACCTGATGGGAGAACAAGCCAACCATTGCCAACAGGACAATGGCATAACCAAACAGGCGCGGACGCAGGTAATTGGTCTTTCCGGTCTCCAATTCGTCTTCTGAGGTAAAACGAATCAGACCGCGGTCATAACCCATTTTGTCCATGACGCTGTTACAGGCGTCAACACATAGACCACAGTTAATGCATTCATACTGCATGCCATCGCGAATATCGATATCCACAGGACATACCTGCACACACCAGTAGCAGTCGATACAGTCACCCATACCCTCGGCCTTGTAGTCCACGTTCTTTTTGCGTGGACCGCGGGTCTCGCCGCGCTGTGCATCGTAATAGACCGCAAGAGTGTCCTGGTCGTACATCACCGACTGAAAGCGCGCATAGGGGCACATGTACTTGCACACCTGCTCACGCAGGAAGCCCGCATTCATGTAGGTGGCAAAAGTAAAGAAGGCGACCCAAAAGACTCCCTGCGGATGGGCATCAAAGGTCGCGAGGTCTACCACCAGGTCGCGGATACCATAGAAGTAACCAACGAAAGCCAGAGCTGTGGCGAGAGAAATCAGCAGCCAGATAGCGTGGGTGCCACCTTTACGCAGGATTTTTTCCACGTTCCAGGGGGCCTTATCGAGCTTCATCCGCTTGTTGCGGTCTCCCTCACAAACTCGCTCGGCCCACATAAACATCATGGTCCAGACAGTCTGTGGACAGGTAAAACCGCACCAGACCCGCCCCATCCAGGTGGTAACGGCAAACAGGGCAAAGGCAGCAATAATCAGCAACCAGGCTAGCAGGAAGCCATCCTGTGGGCCGAAGGTGGTACCGAGGATATGAAACTGGCGGGTGGGAAGATCGAAGAAGACAGACTGGCGCCCGTCGATATTAATCCAGGGGATAAAGAAGAAAGCCAACAGTAACGGTAGGCCGGTATATTTGCGAATCCGGGTGTAAATACCACGGATATGGCGAATATAAATTTTGTCATCCGATTCGTAGAGCATGCGGTAGCGAACTTCACCGTTACCTTCCTGCTCTTCGCGGGTGGGAATCAAGTCACTCACAAAAACCTCACTCTCGCACGGGCATTATCTGCACGCGGGCACAGTCAGCCACTTATGTATGAGGCTTTTATCTCCGTCCCTGCAGCACCCGGAGTTCCTTCCAAAAAATAAGGCCCAGCATAGCCGGGCCTTATTCGATTACTGCTGTTCCTCGTCCTGTTTGGACAAGTTGTAGACATAGGCCGCTACCAGGCGGATCTTGTCTTCGCGCAGTTTATCTTTCTGCGCGGGCATCATATTGCTACGGCCGCTGCGGATCGTGTGCTGGATTTGCGCACGATCGCTGCCATACAGCCACAGGTCATCGGTCAGGTTTGGCGCACCGAGGAGCTGGTTACCCTTGGCGTCCATACCGTGACAGGCCATACACACGGTATTGAAGACCTTCTGTCCTTCCGCAGCCATAGCCTTGTCATGCTCGAGGCCATTCAGGGAGAGAACATACTCAGTGGCGTTCTTAACACCCTCCTCACCAATCACCGGCCCTTGCGGAGGCATCATGCCCTGACGGCCGTTGTACAGGGTTTCCAGGATTTTCTCCGGGGTACCGCCGTAAAGCCAGGCGTTGTCGGTCAGGTTAGGGAAGCCGAAGTTACCGCCGGCATCCGCACCGTGACATACAGCACAGTTGTTGGCGAAGATACGGGAACCCATTTTCAGTGCCTGCGGGCTCTGGGCGATTTCCTCGATGGGCATATCGAGATAAATGCCAAACTGCTCGTCGAACTTCTCCTGGGCCTTAGCCTGGGAAGCTTCCAGCGCGCCGACAGATGACCAACCACCAAGGCCTTTGAAGTTACCCATGCCCGGGTAGATCACCAGGTATACCGCTGAAAACACCAGCGTGGCGATAAACAGCATGAACCACCACTTGGGCAGAGGGTTGTCGTACTCCTCAATGCCGTCGTACACGTGGCCTGTGGTTTTGTTTTCCGGTTCTGCCTGGTCGTCAACTGCCACTTTTCGGTTGGCGAACAACACCCAGGTAATCAACGCCAGATTGGCGAGGGTGAGTACAATTACCCACACACTCCAGAATGTACTCATTACTTGTCCTGCCCCTGTTTTCGTTCAGTCCCGGACTCTTGCCCGGATTTGGATTCATCCTTCTGAGCGGCCGACTCATCCTTATCGGCCTGTTGCTCTTCATCGGCAAATGGCAAATTGGCATCTTCCTCGAAGCGCTTCTTGCGCTTCGGAGAGAAGGCCCACCAGCAGATAGCCAGAAAGGCGATTGATCCCAAAACCAGTCCGATTTCCCGCAATGTTTCGATAGTCACGAGTTTCCTTCCTCGCTATTAGCGTTTTTGGGTAACCAGGGTACCCAGCTGTTGCAAGTAAGCGACCAGAGCATCGATTTCCTTAACCTTGCCGCCTTCGAAAGGCTTGGAGGCGTTGGCGATGTCCTCATCGGTGTAGGGCACACCGACGAGACGCAGTGCTTCCATCTTGCGCGCGGTGTAATTGCCAGTAACTACATTGTCGAACAACCAAGGGTAGGCCGGCATGATGGACTCGGGTACAACGCTGCGCGGGTTGTACAAGTGAGCGCGCTGCCACTCATCGGAGTAACGGCCGCCTACACGAGCCAGGTCGGGACCGGTACGCTTGGAGCCCCACAGGAAGGGGTGCTCGTACACGGATTCCTCGGCCATGGAGTAGTGTCCATAGCGCTCCACCTCAGCGCGCAACGGGCGCACCATCTGGGTGTGACACACGTGACAGCCTTCGCGGATATAGATATCGCGGCCTTCCAGCTCCAATGCCGTCAGCGGCTTCTGGCCCGGCAGGGGCGTGTAGTTCGCCTTGGTAAAGAACTGCGGAACGATCTCCACCAGAGCGCCGAAGCTAATGGCGATAATGATGAAAAAGATCATCCAGCCAATATTTTTTTCTACGATGTCATGATTCTTCACGGTCTGCTCTCCTATGCCGCCGGTACAGCTCGAACGGTGTTATCGGCTTCGGCATCGTTTACCTTCTCGGTGATCGTACGGTAAACGTTGTAAGCCATCAGCAGCATGCCCAGCAGGAACATGGCTCCGCCCAACCAGCGCACTACATAACCTGGGTGGCTCGCAACCACACTTTCCACAAAGCTATAGGTCAGGGTGCCGTCAGCGTTAAATGCACGCCACATCAGGCCCTGGGTAATACCGTTCACCCACATAGCAGCGATGTACAGTACCGTGCCTACAGTAGCCAGCCAGAAGTGCGCGTTAATCAGCTTGGTGCTGTACATTTCGCGACGCTTCCAGAGCACTGGAACCAGGTGATAGAGAGCACCGATAGAAATCATGGCAACCCAGCCCAATGCACCGGAGTGTACGTGGCCAACAGTCCAGTCGGTGTTGTGGGACAGGGCGTTTACAGTCTTGATGGACATCATCGGGCCTTCGAAGGTGGACATACCGTAGAAGGACAGGGATACCACCAGGAAGCGCAGGGTCGGGTCGGTGCGCAGTTTGTGCCAAGCACCGGACAGGGTCATGATGCCGTTGATCATACCACCCCAGGATGGAGCCAGCAGGATCAGGGACATTACCATCGCCAGGCTCTGGGCCCAGTCAGGCAGCGCTGAGTAGTGCAGGTGGTGGCCACCAGCCCATACGTACAGGGAAATCAGGGCCCAGAAATGCACGATAGAAAGCTGGTAGGAATAAACCGGGCGGCCCGCCTGCTTAGGTACGAAGTAGTACATGATCCCCAGGAAGGCTGCAGTCAGGAAGAACCCTACTGCGTTATGGCCATACCACCACTGGATCATTGCGTCCTTGGTGCCTGAGTAGATAGAGTAAGACTTGAAAGGAGCAACCGGGATCTCCAAATTATTAATAATATGGAGTACAGCAATAGTGACGATATAAGCACCGAAGAACCAGTTCGCCACGTAGATGTGGGAGGTTCTGCGCTTCATGATGGTACCGAAGAACACCAGCGCGTAGGCCACCCAAACCAGGGCGATCAGGATATCAATCGGCCACTCGAGTTCGGCGTATTCTTTAGTGGAAGTGAAGCCCATCGGCAGGGTGATAGCCGCTGCCACGATAACGGCCTGCCATCCCCAGAAAGTAAAGGGAATCAGCCAGCCGCCCCACAGGCGAACCTGACAGGTGCGCTGCACTACATAGTAAGAGGTGGCAAACAGAACACTACCACCAAAGGCGAAAATTACCGCATTGGTGTGTAATGGCCTCAAGCGCCCAAAGTGCGAGAAGGGCTGCCAGAAATCATTGAGTTCTGGCCAGGCCAGCTGGGCCGCGATCAATACGCCCATGCCCATACCAAAAATGCCCCAGACCACGGACATGATGGTGAACTGGCGCACGATATTGTAGTCATAGTCCGGCACAGGGCCGGTCTTTGCCACCGTTGTCGTCATGTTTAAACTTCCGTTGCTTTTTTAAAATCGGTTCCACTGAGCGGGACTGGCCCACCGCATGGTCTGCGGCAGCTATGCGCAAACACAGCTGTCACTTTATTGGCCAGATAAGGATTTAAGCGCACCCCGCACTAGCCAAGGATGATCTAAATCAACTAAATCAATTTTCTTCCCTTACCGGCGGCGATCCGCAGACGCAGGGCGTTGAGCTTAATAAAGCCCTCTGCATCTTTCTGGTCGTAGGCCCCGGCATCGTCTTCGAAGGTAGCGATACGCTCGTCGAAGAGGCTGTCCGCAGAACGGCGGCCCACTGCGCTCACACTACCCTTATAGAGTTTCAGGCGTACTTCACCGTTAACCACCAGCTGGGATTCATCGATCGCAGCCTGCAGCATGCTGCGCTCCGGTGACCACCAGTAGCCGTTATAAATCAGTTCAGCGTAGCGCGGCATCAGGGAATCTTTCATATGAGCCACTTCGCGATCCAGCGTGATGGACTCAATGGCGCGGTGCGCCTTCATCAAAATGGTGCCGCCAGGTGTTTCGTAGCAGCCGCGGGACTTCATTCCCACGTAGCGGTTTTCCACAATATCCAAGCGACCAATGCCGTTGGCTCCGCCCAACTTATTCAGCTTCTCAAGCAAAGTAGCAGGGCTTAAGCGCTCACCGTCGATAGAAACGGGATCACCCTTCTCAAAGCCCAAAGTAATATAGGTCGGCTCTTCTGGTGCAGCTTCGGGGCTGACACTCCAACGCCACATATCTTCCTCGGCTTCCGCCCATGGGTCCTCAAGGTTGCCGCCCTCGTAAGAGATATGCAGCAGGTTGGCATCCATTGAGTAAGGGGATTTCTTTTTGCTGGAGGAGAAATCCACCGGAATTTTATGCTGTTCACAATACTGCATCAGCTTTTCGCGGGAATTTAGGTCCCACTCGCGCCAGGGAGCAATTACCTGGATACCTGGCTTCAACGCATAGGCACCCAGTTCGAAACGCACCTGGTCGTTGCCCTTGCCAGTGGCGCCATGGGAGATAGCATCGGCACCGGTCTCGTTGGCAATCTCGATCAGGCGCTTGGCGATCAGCGGGCGCGCGATGGAGGTGCCGAGCAAATACTCACCTTCGTAAATCGCGTTGGCACGGAACATCGGGAAGACGAAATCGCGCACGTACTCTTCGCGCAGGTCGTCGATATAAATTTCTTTTACACCCAGGGCCTCAGCCTTGGCTCGGGCGGGTTCCACTTCCTCGCCCTGGCCGATATCAGCGGTAAAAGTTACCACCTCACAACCGTAAGTTTCCTGCAGCCAGCGCACAATTACCGACGTATCCAGTCCGCCGGAATATGCCAGTACTACCTTCTCGATTTTGCTCATTGCTATCCTCTGCTGCCGGGAACACGCCGTCACAACATTAGGCACGGCGATATGGATCGCCTCTGCGCGAATTAATGTCGGTCTGGGGGAGTTATTCTTGGAGGTATACCCAGGGTCGGTATTATGGGCACAATAATACCCACACTGTTTATCGGGGCGCGATTGTAGCGCCTCAGCTCGCAATCGACTAGCGCCAAGACACTTGTAGACACAATTGATTAATTTTTAACCCTTTTGTGCATCGCAATTTCACCCCGCATCGGGTAGCATGCGCGCCGCACAACGACTCACTACAGCGTCCAAGACCACGGAGTACCATGACGGAGCAAATCACTCTTCGCGCCCCTGACGACTGGCATATTCACCTGCGCGATGGCGCCGCCCTAGAACGCACAGTAGGCGATGCCGCCCAACAATTTCACCGCGCAATAGTGATGCCCAACCTGGTACCACCAGTTACCAACGCCGATATGGCCCTGGCCTATCGCGAGCGTATCCGCGCGCATATTCCGGCCGGCCGCGCTTTTGAGCCGCTGATGGTTATTTACCTGACCGATAAGACCGATGCCGAAGTAATCCGCCAGGCGCACGCTGCCGGTGTGATCGCAGCAAAACTATACCCTGCCGGAGCAACCACGAATTCCGATTCCGGGGTAACCGACATCGCCAATATTTACCCCGCCCTGGAGGAAATGCAGTCCTGCGGCATGAAGCTGCTGCTGCACGGGGAGGTAACCACCAACGATATCGATATTTTCGATCGCGAGCAGGTATTTATTGAGAAAACCCTGTCGCGCCTGGTGGAAGATTTTCCCACGTTGAAAGTGGTTTTTGAGCACATTACTACTGCGAATGCCGCTGAGTTTGTACAGCATGCCCGCGATGGTGTGGCCGCGACCATTACCGCCCACCACCTGCTGTACAACCGCAACCATATGCTGGTTGGTGGTATTCGCCCGCACTACTACTGCCTGCCAATCCTCAAGCGCGGCGATCACCAGTCAGCTCTGATCGAAGCGGCCACCAGCGGCAGCCCGAAATTTTTCCTCGGCACCGACTCGGCCCCCCACGCTCACCATAAAAAAGAACACGAATGCGGCTGCGCCGGTTGTTACACTGCCTACTCCGCCATAGAGCTGTACGCCGAAGCTTTTGAGCGCGCCGGCAAGCTGGATAAGCTGGAAGGTTTCGCGAGTAATTTCGGGCCCGACTTTTACGGCCTGCCACGCAACCAGGACACCATCACCCTGGTCAAACAACCGTGGACCCTGCCGGAAAGCCTGGATATGGGCGGTGAGAATCTGATACCCCTGAATGCCGGTGAAACCCTGAACTGGAAACTCGTATAATTCCGGTTTGAACTGTTGCGGGCCAATAGCAAGCCCGCTCATGCCCGGGCCCAAGCAGCCCGGCACAATTGAGATTTACAAGGACCCAAAGTGACCCCCGCGGAAGAACCAACAGGACCCAAGAGCCCCCTCGCCCAGCGATTTCGCGGCTTCCTGCCGGTTGTTATCGACCTGGAAACCGGCGGCTTTAACGCGCGTACCGATGCCCTGCTGGAGATTTCGGCGGTTATTCTGGATATGGATGCGGAGGGCAACCTCGTCCCCCATGAGACCCACAGTTTCCACCTGGAACCATTTGAGGGCGCCAACGTAGAGCAGTCGGCCCTGGACTTTATCGGTATCGACCTGGAGTCCCCCGATCGCGATGCCTGGCCTGAAGAAATTGCTCTGCCAGAGCTGTTCCGCAAAATCCGCAGCGCGGTGAAAAAACACAGTTGTACCCGCGCCATCGTGGTTGCTCACAATGCCCATTTCGATCTGGGATTTGTTAACGCCGTCGTTGAGCGGACCGGAATCAAGCGCAACCCATTCCATCCCTTCTCCTGTTTCGATACCGCCAGTCTCGCCGGGCTCGCCTATGGCCAAACGGTTCTGGCCAAAGCCTGCCAGGCCGCAGGTATCGAGTTCGACAATAGCTGCGCCCACTCCGCAGAGTACGATGCGGAGAAAACCGCAACCCTGTTCTGTGGAATCGTAAACAAGTGGCGGGAAATGGGCGGCTGGCCACTGGCTACCGAGGCACCTGCAGAGCAGGAAGTGGAATAGCCCCAGAAATTACCTCTGTGTGACACACCGTGCCGCTGCACCCGGCGGCAAACTGACCGCTATGTGCAGCGCTTAGGCGTTTGGGTGATTTTTTGTTCAAAACAATGTATGATGTCCGGCCAACCCATAAACCGGATAGTTATCGTGGCCAAAAAAGCATCCTCGTCTTCCAGTCGCAAGCAGAGCGCTCCGTTAGAGACCAGCGAGAGCATTGAAGCGCAGGTGCAGGCTTTCCTGGCCAAGGGTGGCGAGATTGAGCAGGTGCCCAAGGGTGTGAGCGGCCAGACCAACACCTCCGGCCCCAAGCACATCACCCTGGGTAAAAAGCCTCGCAGCTAAACCGCTCGTAAATGGCTTCACTAATTAGCCCAATTTAGCCCAACAAAAGGCCCCGACTTCAGCACTTAATTACACTTGATTAATGGTGACTGAGAAACCGGGAGCACAAAAAAGGCCGCTTTAAAGCGGCCTTTTTAATTTAGGGGTTAGCCTGGATCAGGGCATTTCTTCCAGCTCAGCACCCTCTTTCACTGGCGGCATCAGATCTTCTTTGGAGATCTTCAGTCCCATCAGCACGTTTGCTGCTACATACACAGAAGAGTAGGTACCTACAACCACACCGACGATCAACGCCAGGGAGAAGTTGTGGATCAGCTCCCCGCCGAAGAACTGCAGCGCCCACAACACCAGCAAGGTCGTGAACGAGGTCATAAAGGTACGGCCCAGGGTCTGGCTAATGGAGATATTAATAATCTCCTCAGTCTCAGCCTTGCGCACCTTGCGGAAGTTCTCACGAATACGGTCAGATACCACGATGGTATCGTTCAGGGAGTAACCGATCACCGCCAGCACCGCCGCCAGTACAGTGAGGTCGAAGTCCAGCCCCAGCAGGGCAAAGAAGCCCAGCACGATAATCACATCGTGCCCCAATGCCGCTACGGCACCAACGGAGAACTTGTACTGGAAGCGCAGGGCCACGTAGATCATCACCAGGGCCAGAGCCACCAGCATGCCCAAGCCGCCATCATCGCGCAGCTCGGCACCTACTTGAGGGCCCACCATTTCCACACGGCGCAGGGTGACAGTACCATCGCTGCCTGCACGCAGCACTTCTACCACCTTGTCGCCAATCGGTGTAACGGCTTCCTGATCAGTAGCACTGATCTGGGTTTCCTCTTCAGTTACCTCCGGCGGCAGCTTGATCATCAGCTCGGTTTCGGAGCCGTAGTTCACTACCGTAGCGCCGTCATAGCCAGCATTTTCCAGCTGGGTGCGCACATCGTTAATAAACGGCGCAACTTCGTAACCCACTTCAACCTGGGTACCGCCGGTGAAGTCCAGGCCAAACTTCAGGCCCTTGGCCGCCAGTATGCCAATCGATGCCAGTACCAGGATGACAGAAACAACCGCGGCAATCTTGCGCCAGCGCATAAAGTCATAAACGCGCTTGCCCATGTACTCGGTGATCTTACCGTTTTCCACTTTGGTCTCACTCATGGCCAGTCTCCTTAAATCCAGAGTTTCTGTACACGGCGACCGCCGTAGAACAAGTTAATGATTGCACGGGTACCCATAATGGCACTGAACATGGAGGTGAGAATACCGATGGACAGGGTTACCGCGAAGCCCTGAACCGGACCGGAACCAATAGCGTACAGAATAACCGCCACAATCAGGGTGGTGATATTCGCATCCACAATGGTGCTGTAAGCATTATCGAAGCCGGCGGTAATCGCCGATTGCGGAGGCATCCCATTCCTGAGTTCCTCCCGTATTCGCGAGAAAATCAGCACGTTGGCATCCACCGCCATACCCACGGTCAGAACGATACCGGCAATACCCGGCAGCGTCAGGGTAGCGCCGAGAATCGACATCACCGCCACCAGCAGGATCAGGTTGACTGCCAGGGCCAGGTTCGCAGCCAGACCAAATACGCGGTAGGAAATCAGCATACAGATAAGTACCGCCAACAAGCCGTACTCTACCGACTGAATACCCACCTTGATGTTATCGGCACCCAAAGATGGGCCAATCACGCGCTCTTCCACAAAATACATGGGAGCTGCCAGGGCACCGGCGCGCAGCAGCAGGGCCAGTTCCTGAGCCTCTGCGGGGCTGTCCAGGCCGGTAACACGGAACTGCTTGCCGAGGGCACTCTGCACGGTAGCCAGGCTGATAATCTTCTTGTCTTCAGTCCTGATCTGCTCGGTGATCTCGTTGCCCTCCGCATCGATCTTGGTTTGCGGGGTAAAGCGGGTCTCGATAAACAGGGTGCCCATACGGCGGCCCACATTTTTCCAGGTGGCACGGTGCATGAGTTCACCGCCACGGGAGTCGAGGGTGATATTTACCTGGGGGAAGCCGCTCTCGTCATAGCCCACACGAGCGTTGGTAACGCTGTCACCCTTGATAATAATCTTGCGCTCGAGCCAGGCACCGCCGTACATCTGCTGCGTCTGCTCGCTGCGGTACTCGAAGTACTCTTTGTTGGTAACCAGCTCATCGGGGCGGGCTTCCATACGGTACTCGAGGTTGGCGGTCTTACCGATAATACGCTTGGCCTCGGCGGTGTCTTGCACACCGGGCAGCTCTACAACGATACGGTTGCGCCCCTGGCGCTGAACGATCGGCTCTGCCACGCCCAGCTCATTTACCCGGTTGCGCAGGGTGGTCAGGTTCTGGCTAACCGCGTAGTCCTCAAGCTGCTTGATCTCCTGCTCAGACAGGGTGGCACGGATCTCCAGGTTCTCTCCACTGCCGGATTCGCGCAGCTGCAGCTGCGGGAATTCCTTACGCATGGTAGAGAGCGCCAGGTTGCGCAGTTCATCACTGCGGAAACGGGCGACGATTTCGCGATCGTCGATCAGGTCAACACTGCGGTAACGGGCCTTGGCTTCACGCAGTTTGGTTTTCACATCCTGCGCATAGCCTTCCATATTGGTTTTTACGATGGTGTTGGTATCCACTTCCATCAGGAAGTGCACACCGCCAGCCAGGTCGAGGCCCAGTTTCATCGGGCTTGCGCCAATATCGCTCAACCACTGAGGCGTGGTGGAAGCCAGGTTCAGGGCAACCACGTAATCGCTGTGGCCCAGGGCCTCCTGAATCGCGCGCTTGGCCGGCAACTGCTCATCCTGGGACTCGAGGCGAATCAATATCGCCTTATCGCCCACCTCTCCGCCAAAGTGCGCAATCCCCGATTCATCCAGGGCCTTTTGTGCTTTGGTGAGGACATTCTCATCCATCACCATGGCACTGGATTGCCCGGAAATCTGCACCGCAGGGTCCGGCTTATAGAGATTGGGCGCGGCGTAGATAAGGCCAAAGGCCACAACCGCGAGAATCAGAAAGTACTTCCAGATCGGGTAGCGATTCATGCTGTTCTCATTGTTCTAGTGTGACCCCGAGGGCCGGTAAATCTTGGCAATTTGCCTGGATATGCGGGCAGTATACGCAGAATGCAAGGTACACCGCCCCCAATAAAAGTGGGGGCTGATTATACGGGGATCGGATGAACGGACAAATGACAGGGGCACAATCGTGCGATCGACTGTGCCCCAGATAGGATAAAAGTACGGCGCTATCAGGCCTCTAGCGCTGGAACCTCACGGCCCAGACCGCGGTAGAACTCCGCGACATAAGCCTCCAGCTCATTGGCGGCGATCGCATCGCGCAGCTTTTGCATCAGGCGCTGATAGTGGCGCAGATTATGAATTGTATTCAGCTGCGCACCGAGAATTTCACCACAGCGATCCAGGTGATGCAGGTAAGCGCGGGAGAAGTTCTCGCACGTGTAGCAATCGCACTCTTCTTCCAAGGGGCCCGTATCATGGCGATGCTTGGCATTGCGGATCTTCACCACACCTTCAAAGGTAAACAGGTGGCCGTTGCGCGCATTGCGCGTGGGCATGACACAGTCGAACATATCCACACCGCGACGCACCGCTTCAACAATATCTTCCGGCTTGCCCACGCCCATCAGATAGCGCGGCTTGTCTTCCGGCATCTTGTGCGCCAGGTGATCCAATACCTTGATCATCTCCTCTTTCGGCTCACCCACCGACAGGCCGCCAATGGCATAGCCATCGAAACCAATCTCAGTCAGGCCACGCAGGGACACATCGCGCAATTCCGGGTACATACCACCCTGCACAATACCGAACAGCGCAGACGGGCTATCGCCGTGGGCCTTTTTGGAGCGCTCCGCCCAACGCAGGGACAGCTCCATAGACTTGCGCGCTTCATCGGTAGTGGCCGGATAAGGCGTGCACTCATCGAAGATCATCACGATATCCGACCCCAGGTCCCGCTGAACACGCATGGATTCTTCCGGGTCCAGGAATACCGGGCTGCCATCAATGGGTGAACGGAAAGAAACACCCTCTTCCGTTATCTTGCGCAGTTCACCCAGGCTAAATACCTGGAAGCCGCCGGAGTCGGTGAGGATAGGGCCAGACCATTGCGTGAAGTCGTGCAGGTCGCCATGGGCTTTAACCACTTCGGTACCCGGGCGCAGCATCAGATGGAAGGTATTGCCCAGAATAATTTGTGCACCAATGCCCTCGATATCTCTCGGCAACATACCTTTAACAGTGCCGTAAGTACCCACCGGCATAAACGCCGGGGTTTCCACCACACCGCGAGGAAAACGCAAACGGCCACGACGGGCCTTGCCATCAGTGTTATCCACTTCAAACTGCATAAAACATTCGCGGCTCACTGGGTATCTCCTTTCGCTGGTGCGACTTCTTCTTTTTTGGCATTGGGATCGCGGGTAATAAACATGGCGTCGCCGTAACTAAAGAAACGGTAACGCTCCTCAACAGCAGCTTTATATGCGGCCATCGTATGCTGGTACCCCGCGAAGGCACTCACCAGCATCAACAGGGTGGATTCCGGCAGATGGAAGTTGGTGACCAACTTATCCACAACCTGAAATTCATAGCCGGGATAAATAAAGATATCCGTCTCCCCCACCGTGGCCTGCAATTCGCCACCGCGCGCCGCACTTTCCAGTGCCCGCACACTGGTGGTACCCACCGCAATCACGCTGCCATTGCGAGCACGGCAAGCGGCTACGGCATCCACCACTTCCTGGGAAACATCCAGCACTTCGCTGTGCATCTGGTGCTCAAAAATATTATCCACGCGCACCGGCTGGAAAGTCCCGGCACCCACATGCAGGGTAACGAACACAACCTCGACACCTTTATCCCGCAGCGCGCCGATCATTTCATCGTCAAAGTGCAGCCCCGCCGTCGGCGCCGCCACGGCACCCGCGTTGCGGCCGTATACCGTCTGGTAGCGCTCCCGATCGCTGGCATCGTCTTCGCGATCAATATAAGGAGGCAGCGGCATATGGCCGAGGCGATCCAAAATCGCCAGCACGCCCTCTTCTTTTGGGAAGGACAGCTCAAACAGCGCATCCTTCCTGCCAGTAACCTCTATACGGGTACCGTCTTCAAGAACGATGCTGGAACCGGGTTTGGGAGACTTACTGGAGCGCACATGGGCCCAGATATCCGTCTCATTGAGCACCCGCTCCACCAGGATTTCCAGCTTACCGCCGGTTTCCTTCTGCGCGAACAAACGTGCCGGAATCACCCGGGTATCGTTAAAGACTATCAGGTCACCTGCCTGTACCTGGTCGAGAATATCTGGGAACTGCCGATGTGTAATGGCCCCGCTGGGCCCATCCAGACACAAAAGACGGCTGCCGCGGCGCTCTTCAGTAGGCGCGCGGGCGATCAGCTCATCGGGCAGATGAAAGTCAAAGTCCTGACGCTGCATGGAATCCTGGAAATCTAGAAACTATGGAGAGGTCGCGAAGGTTATAGGAAATTTTAGGAGCTGTTAACTGGCGCGACAGAAAATGCCGTAAGTCATTGAAATCACTGGTTGACCCCGGCCAAAGCATTGCTATAATCACGCCCTCTTCGCACCGACCCCAAGGTCGAGCAGCGAAAGTGCCAGAGTGGTGAAATTGGTAGACACAGGGGATTCAAAATCCCCCGCCCTTAAAAGCGTGCCGGTTCGAGTCCGGCCTCTGGTACCATATCTCAAACCCGCGTCAGCCCTAGCTTTCGCGGGTTTTTTATTTCTGAGCTGACAACTTTGTAAAAGATATTTTTGTTGGTTTTAGCGCCAAAGTATCAACGTGAAATCACATTGATACTCTGGTGACGTAAGGAGCCCCTAAGCAGAGACACTCTCTTTTTCTAAGTTGACCGTCCTAATAAGAGGAGATCCAAAAATGAAGTACTTACTTGGCACCATTGCACTACTTTCTAACCTTGTTTATGCAGATGGATGTTTGGTTACCGATGCAAAAGTAACCTCTGTTCTGCGATATCAAGACGGGAATATCATAGTAACCTTTGACAAGGCTACAGACTGCGGTTGTAGCCAAACCAATAGATTGGGGTTTGGAGAAAATGCCGCGGGCATGGATTTTGTTAAGTCCATGATTCTAGTGTCTTACAGCACCCAATCCCCTGTAAACGCATGGGCAACCGATAACAGCTGCTCTATTCATGGCAACACAGCAGTATTAACATCACTGCAACTTATGCCAAAGTAGACGCCTCTGAAATACTGGGAGGTATAGGCTAAGTAGTGCAATCCCCATAAGGCTTGAAATAACTGCTGCCCTCTTACCTATTGGACTTCAAATCTCCCAACTTAACAAAGCAGTTGTGTTAAGAATTTGCAGCCAGGAATAAAACTGCACTTTTTTGGATTTAGCAATTTTTTCTGCCAACTCCTTTGCCACCTCTATGACAATGACTTGTATATTGGGTACGTTCGCGTTTCCTTATTGGACAGGAAACAATCACTCAATATCTTTGAATTACTACCCAACCGTCACCAAATAATAATTTGATCAAATCTAATGCTATCAAACTCTAGTCAAGTAAACATATTTAGGCTTACCGATAAAACCTGATCTCGCTACTCTTCGCCCCCATTATTAGCAATAAACATAATTGGGATTATTTAATGTTCATTCGTTTAATTATTTTATCAGTATTAGCTTAGATGCTTATTCGTCAGGCCATAGTGGTAAAGCAAAAATATCTTTTTTATTTAATGGCAGTTCAAATGGCTTACTTTTAGTTGCTAGGGAAAATGGTTCCTGGGACAATCCAGATAACTGTTCTGCTTCTAATTATTTGATTCTAGAAAAGGAGAATCCTTCTCGTTCAGAATTATATAGTGCATTACTAGCTTCCAAAATGTCTAACAAAGAAATAGATGTATGGGTAAGAGACTGTATTGAATACAATGGAAAAACCTACCCTAAAATCGATGGTATCTATACATACTAATAAAACCATAGAAAATAGGCACATTCCAGCGTGTGCCCATTTCAAGGATACTATTTCATCCCAATACCATCCCAAGGCTAACACACAACCCATCCGCACTGCTCTTGTACCCATTAATTGCCGCCTCTTGGGTTGGCTTCTGCCCATTACCAGGGTGGCGACTAGCGGAAAGTCCTAATTGGGCCGAGCATTGTCAACGGAAAAACCTTGGTGGATCACAGAGGAGTTCAAGTTTCAGGCAAAATATTGATTTATATAGAAGTTGTTTAGTGTTTGGGTAACTCTGATGGCTTCTAAATACAATGATATGCATCATCGTGCGCGTTTAAATTCCACTCCAGCCACCAACAAAAGCGAACCTTACCGCTCCTTGATTTTGTGATACTGCTCTCAATCGTGGTCTCATTATCGTTAAAATTATCTCGACAATAGAAGTTCTTCCAGCCGGAATATATAACAATCGTCCCAATTGATTGACATTTCAAATCTGCCTCAAATTATCAACTGCACTACAAAATAGTAAGATATAATCTGACAATACCTTAATCATTAACGGAATAATTGATTATGCTACCTCCACACGGACTCCTTCTTGAAAAGCCTCATGCTTTTAAGAGTCGCACAGAATTAGCCATTGAAAAATTTTCCAATAAGGAAAACCCTACAGAGGCAGATTTGAATGCCGTTTTGGTAGTCGGGCAAGTTGAGGATGGAATAGCGAAAATGCTTGGCTATATATTGGATGGCTTAGGTATGAGCCGTTCTGAATTAGAGAAGGAAGCTCACATCTCGCAAAACCTTGGCGAAAGGATGGCCTTATCTAATGATTCCAAGCCCCACCCCAAATGCCATGCTCATGCCATTGTTTCTGGGGCACAACCAAAAGCGGTCACATTAAGAGCTGTATTGGCAAAATTTAAAGTTAGAATTGATGATCCCGATAATGGTTGTTGGCTACCGGAAAACACCGCTGCTAAGATGTTAATGCCAAGGAGTTTAAAAGATGCAGTACCGCACAGCCGAATACACAGAAATAACTATTACTTCTGGCTTTCCAGCTATATCAAAATGTCAATAACAAAAGATCAAAGCCATTTAAGGTTTCAACTTTCAATGATTGAAAATTCATTAAAAACAAATTCCTTCCCTCCTTACGTGATGCTTCCGGCCTCAAAGGAGTATCAGCCTTGATTTATCGTATTCACCCAAACATTAAAGACTATTTAATGGTCACCTTTGACGGTGACAAAGCCCGCGAAGCCCTTGGGGAAGATACCGACTTCTACATGGATGAAAGGCCATTTCCATACCAAAATGAATGGCAACCAATGGAAGTTGGTTTTGATGATGCTTTTGGCGGAAAGAAAAAAGAAATTCCTGATATTTCCTTAAATGTGGGCAAACTTTTTCTTAGCGAAAAAGCATATAACCTATTAAAAGATAAGCTTTCAAAATTTGGGGAGCTTTTACCCATAACATTTGAAGGTAAAAAAGGCTATATTTTTAACGGCTTAACAATAGTAAAAACAGATGAGAAACTTAGTATTCACGACCCCTTGAATGACAGATTTTCAATTGAATTTAACGAAAATAATATTGAAGAAATTTCAATCTTTAAAGCTGAAATTGACTTTAATGGTTACTTTTGTAATGACGAACTGAAAAACATTATTGAAAGTAACAATCTTACAGGCATTAACTTCTCTATTGATGTAGGTAATCCATTCCCTGAAGAGTTAGGTATGAGAAGTACGCATTAAACTGTAAAACTATGACTGCTTGTAGGCGGAGAGCACCTAACTGGACTGGAGATTCTACCCTTTCATATAGAGCACTATTTATTGCTAATAGGTTGGAGCAGTTGATATCTAGATACTAGGAAGCAAGTTACTGTTTCCCGAAATACTCCTCCTACCCTTTAACCGCAGGATATTTCACCAAAGCACCGGCCCTATCTAAATCAAAACTATGAATACTACTTTAGAGGTTTAGCTGGGGCGGTATGGTATTTCTCTGCTAAAAAAATGCTGGGTATATGGTTTGTGTGATTGCCAGTGCCTTCTTTCCTCCACTTAGCGCATTTCGACATCGCTATCAGGTCTCCACGCCTCCAATAAAATGGAATCACTCAAAAATACAGCCACCTTCCCTTTGTATCATTGGGTGCATGATCAAGGAAAAGTAAAGGAAATTTAGAAGGTTCTATATTTCCTTTGTTGAGTAAGTACCTTGAAAGATAACCGCCCCCTCTATGATCGCCCCGAAGTGACGCTATTGTTCTACAGAAATTTGGACATCAATCTAAAGGTCTCCTAGGCCTGATAGCTACACAAGTGGAGAAGGTCCCTTCTAAAGTTTTCTACTCAAGGAGTTAAAGCCCCCACTCACTTATCAAAGAGCCTCCTCAAATTCCTCTTTATTTTCTAATTCATAATAAAGAATATCACTCCAGTACAGACCTAAAGGTGGCTCACTCTCAATATCGTCAAACTTATCATTGAACTGGAGGCCGTAAAATGCACTTGGGGCAGCTTCTGACTTGTTTTTCGCTGCATTTATTACAATATCGGCAGCTACCTCTGGGTCTTCTGGCAGCGCATCAATCGCAGCTCCAGCTTCACGGCAAGCGCTGATTTCGCCTTCAACGTAGTCACGCAGGGCTGCTTCCTCACTTTCATCCATGCAGTTCAGTTCGATAGTCTCAAGTAGTAGATAACTATCCTTATGTTCTTCAAGAAACTCTAATGTTTCATTAAGCGTTGATTCCTGCAGGCCATCAATCTCTTTCCCGATTACTCGCAGAACCTCAATAAATTTTTTTAACCGCGTAAATCCTGTCTCAAAGTCACTGCTGATAGCATAAAGCTGAGTTTTATTATCGGGCGAATCATCGTCAAAGCCATCTGATATCAGTGATGCACACAATTTTGGGTTCCAAGACATGAGCACACGATAAGTGAAGGGGATATTGTATGGCCATTCAGATAAGCCCGAGATAGTGTCGGGGCGGTCTGAGTAGGATTTTGGTTGGTTGCTAAGACTGTAAAGATAAGAACGGTTTGCCATTTTTGATACTCCCTATAAATACCAGCAACAGCATAGCTTTATCGCGTTATGCCCCTTCTGGATATGCAAACTATTAGATGCCAACTTCCTGAGTAGAGCAAGCCGAAAGTGAAATTATTTTTCTGTAAACACGCAGTCGATTGGTTATTGATAGCCAGCAACCTGCTCATAAAACCCGATCAGGTGTGTTAATTGTAGATATCCACAAATACCCTAACGCTATAGGATCTACATTCTACCACCACTATGTTTCTCATTATGTGTAAAGCACTTTTCCAATATCGAATTGATTTTAATCAATTACTACTCTGAATTTATCTAACCGCATCGCTGCAAAACCAGTTAACTTAACCATTGGTAACCAATGCTGTTCATCCAGAATTGTTTCAAACCAGGATCTGCCTCAGCTTAAACTATAAAAGACTCTCACCATTCTTATAATCCACCAATCACCTTTTCCGATACGCTCGCACCCCTTCTCCTTATTCATCGAGTCTAAGACTGTCACGAGGGCAGCCCCCCCTAGTTAGCAGGCTCTTGTTATTCTTGGCACTCCCTTTCCTCCAATACACCACCTCTCTTGATTGAGTACTCGGTATAGTTCCCGGTTACAATATCAAGGATTTGCAGCCAGGAATAAAACTCCGCTTTCTCGGATTTAGCAATTTCCGCTGCTAGCTCCATTGCCGCCTCATTAGTTGGAGCGGAGCCTCTAAAACTTTTTGCACCGCCATTCATTAAATGAATACGCTCGGCAAAGATTGCAAACCTATTGATCGTTCTTCCCATGTCCTTTCTCCGGTTAAGTTTCCCTGGCCATCCGCTAGCCATTCAATAGTGCTTAGAGCAACCCAGATTAAGCACTCAACTCCTTAAATTCTGATTCCAACCAAGCCATACTGCGCTCAACTTCCCGCATCTGCCTTAGTGTCAGCTCCAGTTCTTCACGCAAATTCACACCCACAGAAACCGAAAAGCTGCGTACGTACTTTGTATAGTTAAGGATGCAGATGGCGTACATTGGTCGGTTGTCATAGTCCGACCGATAGCGGCATATCCGGATCGGCTCTCCGTCGAAAATGATGTTTTTGGTTCCCATGACTACCTCCAAGCACAATACTGTATACCCATACAGTATATGATACAGGGCTCAGGACCTGTCAAGATAGCCCGCGTGCCGCTCTACCCTGTGAAGCCCCAGCCTAACCAGGCATTTTGGTCATTAATGGGTTGTCGCTGTCTGTAGCTCGGTGCGCATACTCCGCCGCAGTAGCGGTAATAGCGCTGGTTACCTTTATCAGGTTGTCCACTATGTGCAGTACGAAAATTAATCAGCGATCTCTTTTGCTCAAATAATAATCAGATAGGCGTTAACCAAAGAATCAGCAGTAAGTAGTGCATGGATCAGATCGTCCATTCCGCCCTGGCGTGCGGTGGAGTAGATATACTCGAAGATGTGGGTCTGGTTAACTATCAGACTCAAAGGATTGACTTTAGTCATCTGGAGGTGCTTTGGCGGTCAGTCTTTAAAAGTGGATGCTGTGCCTCTAACATCTGAAGACTATTAGCCAGCCAGCTTCATACTAACCCAGATAGCTGATAGAGAATGACTGTGGTTCACGGTAGCTCCGGGTTATCCACACTTCCCTACGATGGGGCCATGAATTACCAACATAAATTCAATACCGCAGCCGACTTCCCCAATGCCAATCTCTAGTAAAAAGTCTCGAAATTACTGTGGTAGAAAAATATTGTACTGTTGTTCGATACCATTAATTTCTTGCTCTGAAAAAGGCGGAAATCATATTTCCAACATTTTGCACCAAACAGGGAGCAGTCTTTACCCAAAGTACTCAATTTTCTGATTGGTTGTTTGACTTTCAACAAACAGTTTTCTATCTCTCTACTACTCAACTCTTCCATATTTAAAATGTTCATAAGTGAAAGCATCGGCTGGATCATCACTTTAAACTGAGCAGCTGAATAAGCCTTCTCCGATCTTTTAGCTTCGGTAACTTAGAATTGAAATAAGAATACTTTAATTAGCTAACCACTAAACACCTCATTAAATGCAGACCACAATCTAGTTGCATAGCAAGCAGCCATAAATTGACCCAGAAGAAAATAAGCTATGCAATAGATTCTATAAATTCTTATCTACTCAATAAATCATGGAGTGCATTTAAAATTTAGATTACTGATTCCAGTTATCTTGGTCCACCCAACCTCTTCCGAATGTAATCTAACAGTAGTAATCAAGCCTGGATCAGACCAACAATCTAAAAACCGTGCAATAGCAAATGCGTATAGGAAGATAGGCACCAAAATGATCTTATTGGAATTTATTAAGATTGTTTTCAGTGTCAAAAATGCGTAAGGTAAATAGATATTTATCGGTATTTTTGGCCATAGCTGAGCAAGCTTTAATTAGCGAACAACTCGGAATCAAAAGGCTCAAAACTTTCTAAATGGCCCAATCTCGCAAAGGAGAACGGTAGCGTGACATAAAAGTAAGTAAAAGGCGCTGACCCAAGGTGCTACCAACACCAGGGGCCAGCTAACCAAATTGATACACGAACTATCAAAGTGGCTGTAATGGATGATACGCTAGAAACCCGCTCGTCTTCAATAAAGTGGAGCACATTCAGTAACTTGAAAGGCTTTTTCAGGTTCTGGGAGCGTTGTATCCGCCTTTTCTACTTTTACGCCTACCGTTCCCGCGCCCCACCTCGTATTGCCTCAAAACGTCACTCTCTAAGCTTTCCCACAGCGGAAGGTCTCCCCATGGTTTAAGTATCAATAGGAAATGGATATGTTAATTTTAACTCGACGGATTGGCCAAAACCTCAGGATTGGAGCAAACGTTTCAATCGTAGTTTTGGATATTAAAGGTAATCACGTAAGAGTGGGGATAGAGGCTCCCAAATCCCTGCCCGTTCACCGTGAGGAAATTTATATGCGCATCCAGAAAGAGCGAGAGGCAAGTAATGGAGATGGTTGAGAGGCAGATTCTCCCTGTATTGGGCTACTCCATGAGCCTAAACTCCATAGCGAATAGCTCTACGGTTTTATAGCTCTGTATTAGATTCCAATGGATATTCCTTACCAGTATACACCCAGGAAGGGAAACATTGGCCTTGAGACTACGCCCCTCAGAAGCCCGCAACGCGGGCACCTAAAGGGGGTATTCTATTTGACACAGCGAATCAGCTTTGGCTTAGGATGTCAATAACTGCACATCCAGGCCATAACATAGGGAGAAATCTTCCGTACACCTTACCTTCTTCACAAGATCACTATTCATCACCGCCTATACTAGTACAAGCGCCCAATCAGCATTGGCTTGGTTCTCCAACCAATAGCAGCCCTACTCCAATTTTGACTAATAATCGTCGCTTGAATATGAAAAGCTAGCAGCATAAAGTGTGTACAAAAGAGGCCGCAGGTCATATCGCTGTTTGTGTATTAGGCCTCTCAATATTACTGGATTCTCAAATGGAAAAAATTGCCATACTTGTTGATGTGCAAAATGTTTATTACACATGCAGGCAAATCTATAAACGAAACTTTGATTACAATAAGTTTTGGTCGGAAGTGACGGGTGGAAGAGAAGTGGTTAAGGCGGCGGCTTATGCCATCGACCGTGGCGATAGAAAACAGTATGAATTTCAAAATATCTTGAGATCTATTGGTTTTGAAGTGAAATTAAAACCCTTTACGCAAAGATCTGATGGCTCTGCCAAGGGTGATTGGGATGTAGGGATAACTATTGACGCCATAGAATATTCAAACCTGGTAGATACTATAGTTTTAGTCTCGGGAGATGGTGACTTTGACATTCTTGCTCATAACCTTAGATTAGACCGAGGCAAGAAAGTTGAAGTATATGGCGTACCAGAGTTGACAGCTGCCTCTTTGGTTAATGCAGCGAGTAAATTCACCCCAATTGAAAATAAGCTGTTACTCTAATTACTATCTAAAACAGTAGATGGCTCTCATATGCACCTGTAGTCATCTACTGCGCTCTTTTCTTCTTAATGAGGGCTAATACGCTACATCAAGCGATAACTGGTCAATGTGAAATATACATATGATTAGCAACTCATTTGAAACAATTGCGCTCAAAGCAACATCCTTTCCAATTTTGTAATTTAAGGATAAAACTCTATCCTGGAGGACAAAGAAAAAGTACTTCCAGCTGGCTTCATACAGACTACCGATTAGTACGCTCTAGTCAAGGACCTAACAAAGTGAAGAATTTACTGATTACAGGTTTAATCCTCTTCTCCATGGTTACTCAAGCAACTGAGAATGTAGATGTTTGCCCAAACTTAGATCTTGATATACCAGAATCTAAGGCCAAGCCAACAATAAAGACCATACCTGTGCTTCCTAAAGGTAATGGCAAGTACTTACCAGCATGTATAGTGGTTTCGTTTGAATTAGCAGAGATTCCGAAATCAGAAGGTAGAGGACTCATTCCCAGAAAAATAAAGATCGAAGGTTCCTCAAACAAAGCGTGGGACAAACCCATGGAAGTCGCCGTATCTAGATGGCTTTATCTATCAAAAGGTATAGAGTACCGTGGGCGCCAATATGTGATCTATAAGATTCCGGCACAAGCTCCATAGCCGCGTGATTGGGCAGTCGTTGACCGATTAAGCATAGATACAGAGAACCCTGAACAAACCCCCTACTTTAATCAGGTTACATCTATTAAAAATCTCGTATTATTTCCCGATCATCAACCGCGAAGCGGAATTAGATAGCAGGAAAAAGCAACCAATAAAGATATTGGTGTATGTAAATAACTCAATATAAATGCCCTTGCAAATTCGTTACTGATACTCGATTAACTTAATCATGAGCTGGTATAATCACAGCTACTAATTATTTTCTAGCGACCTCAATCGACAAAATATATTGAAATATATTTTAAGTGGTGAGTATTAATACACCCATTTTATATCGATATCTCACTTAGCTCTGGCAAAATGAGTCTGGCTTAAGACACCATTTTGTCTTTCATAACGAATAAGATTAGCGAGATAAATGGCGAATTGGGGAGACACTATCTTCGAATAATACATGTCGGCGCCGAAATGTTTTGCCTTCAAGATATTCCGGCTTACTGATTCTGTCCATTCGAAAATGACGGAAGTCTTTGCGTGCGGGATCCCAAGCTACCAAATACCATAGTGGTGGTAAAATGAGCATAGCTTGTGGCTCAACAACCCTGCTGGTTACAGACCCCTTTGCGTCACAGTACTGGAAACTTAGTTGTAGCCGTTGGAGGAAAGCTGCCTCAAAAGTGGGTAGCAGGGTGGGCTCCATCTCTTGGATATTTGAGATGTCTACCTGCGGTGAAAGCTTACCGATATATAAGCAGTCCAAAAACCGGCGTAAGTCACGCACTTTGTCCGGTGGCAAAGCTTTCTCTATTTTGGCAAGGCCGGCATCTGCGAGACCTGAAAAAGGTAAATTCCCGGCCGCACGCATTGATGCAACACTGATCAGAAGAGCAAAGACTTCGGCAACCGAGAGACGCGCTGTGGTTTGAACCGATTGCGGGTCTAGTTGCAGGCCGCCCCCAGGACCGGGTTCAGAATGAATAACAAAGCCCTCATCGCGCAGTGCGCTAATGTCACGCAACACTGTACGCCTGGATACACCGACCTCTTCTGCTAGGTCAGCAATCGTAGAAGTACCATTTCGGCGAAGGCTGCGCACGATGGCGTCTTGTCGAAGGCGAACACTCATTTTGTAAGAATATGATTAAATGGTGACATTATTTGGCACCATTGGATTTTAATCTATGGCCGTTCATTTCAGCAAAGGAGTTCTGAAATTGCAACGCACACCCGTAATCCCAAGGGAAAGAAAGGGTCCATCCGGTATATGCGGCGTTACTTGAGCCATCCAAGAAAGGAGAAATAAATTGTTTAATCTAACCGATTTCCCTAAGCCCACTCTTATTTCAATCAACGGCGTTGAGTTAGAAGTCTTTGAAGCAGGCCAGCAGAGTACGGAAAACCCAATTGTGCTTTGTCACGGCTGGCCAGAGCATGCCTATTCTTGGCGCCATCAGGTGCCAGTACTTGCCGCAGCCGGCTACCACGTTATCGTTCCAAACCAGCGTGGTTATGGCAATTCATCCCGTCCTGCCGACGTAACTGACTATGACATTAAAAACTTGTCGGATGACCTCGTCGCACTGCTTGACCACTATGGATACAAAGATGCTACCTTTATCGGCCATGATTGGGGGGCAATGGTGGTTTGGGGGCTTGCGCTATTACATCCAACCCGGGTAAATAAAGTTATAAATATGGCCTTACCCTACCAGGCTCGCACAGAAAAGCCTTGGGTCGAGTTTATGGAGGAATTTCTAGGAAGCGACTATTACATCGTTCACTTTAACCGACAGCCAGGCATCGCGGACACTGTGTTAGACGCAAATACTTCACAGTTCCTTCGCAATATATTCCGCAAGAACGTGCCTCCAGCACCACCAGAGCCTGGAATGATGATGATCGATCTCGCCAGAGCAGAAGCGCCACTTGGCGAGCCCTTAATGAGTGATAGCGAACTGGCTGTTTTTATTTCCGCATTTGAGAAAACAGGGTTCATGAGCAGTATAAATTGGTACAGAAATCTTGATCGCAATTGGCAGATCTTGGCTGATGTAGACCCAATCATTCAAAAGCCAGCACTCATGATTTATGGTGATCGAGACTTGATCCCCAAAGCCCAAAACCTAAAAGAGTTCGTTCCCAATGTTGATATAATCAGCCTCGACTGCGGCCATTGGATTCAACAGGAAAAACCTGAAGAAACAAATCAGATAATTTTAAAGTGGCTAGAACAACAGGATGCCACTTAGCGCAAAAGGCCATTTGATATAAAAAATATCTCTGAAATTATCTGAGTAATTTATGGATGTAGTAAAATCTACTATTTTTCATTACTCAGATACTTTTCTCGTACTTGATTAATCATGCCACCAGCCTCTAGCACCTCGATTTCATCCGCTGACAGGTCACTGCGCAGATTAATAGTCTCGCCAGATGACTTAATCAAAAGCTTTACAGAATTGTTTGACTTCAATTGTGCTATTGGCTTTTCAATCACAAGAATTGAATCTTGCTCGAGTCGATCGTAATCATCAAAGTTCCCACTCAGTAGTGGCAGTACACCAAAGTTAATGAGATTGCGCCGGTGGATACGAGCCATGAGAACTTTCACTCCATAACCACTGATAGCAGCTGGTGTAGTGGCTGCACATATCCGTACAATACAGGGTCCAACTACAGCGCTCCTCAATACTGGCATTCAACTGGGAACTCAGAAAAATTTAGAATCTATCTCGTGGACGTAATACGTATCAAGAATGTAATTCCATTAAAATTTTCCAGGAAAGTAATGCAGCATTTTTTGACTCCAACCTAGTCCCCTTCTGTTTATCTAAAATAGTTTTGAATAACACAACAACAATCAATTCACCTGTGTGTCAACCCATGTTGTCCAGAGAAACCCTATAACCAAAACCTACATTTGCTTTTATTAGAATTTATTCTTCGATCTCGGATGGTACGTTTTATTATGAGACTTTAGTCCCAAAACGATTAGTTGATATTTTTAACGCCAAAATAGTAGATAACATGTTGTCTTTATTGACTTACCCGCCTTACCAACGGTAAACTTAGCATGCTATTTATTTTGGCTCCAACCTTTATGACGCCCTCTACCAATTTGGTTATTACTAGTTTCTTACAATTTTACTTTAACCCAAACAAAGTAAATAAATTACGCACGTCAAACCCTCCTCCATAAGGAAACTTTGCCACCATGCACCTTGTGAACAAATTTAAATCTATTAAAAAAGCTTGCACATTTGTCACTTTACTACTGCTTTTTAATCTACACATTGAGGCTTGGGCAAGCACTGATAAGACAATAAAGAACATTTATAATCAGATACGACAGATCTACAAAAACTCAAGAATAGATAAAAATAAGATAAATTCAGCCAAACAATTTTATGTAGATAACGTCACTCCCATTATAAACTCCAACGAATTTATAAGTTTTAGCGGGATTGAATTGGAATACCTATTTCAAGCTACAAAAATTACGATTGCCTATAACCCAGAGATTAAATATGTCGACGACATGAATAAGGTATTAAATTATTTGAAGGTGAAAAATATTATAAAGAAGCGCCACTTGGCCGATCTACAAGAAGCCTATATCGCTACTCGGCAATTTGAATTGGCTAGAGATATGATCAAAAATAAAAACTTAGACTATTTGCAAGCGATACCGAAAGTTTATAGAAATAAAGAAATAGCATCTAACCGCCCTACTATTTGGCAAATAGGGGAAACATCTCTTACACAACGCGCATTTAGTATACCAAACGATGGGCCATTTGTTTTAGTAGTATCAAATCCCTTGTGTAATTTCTCAATTTCAGCAGCTAAATATATTGTTAGTGATAGGGAGTTGGAAATGATTTTCTCTGATTACTCATATTGGCTCACTGAACCTAGAGGAAAGTTGTACATAGAGAGCTTTCTTAAGTGGTCACTAAATTACCCAAAGTTACCTGCAGGATTAATGCATATCGCACCACCATGGCCGGGACACCCTGAGCTTAGAAGCAATATTGGAACTCCTGCATTTTATTTTTTTTCTGATGGAAAACTTACCGAGTCATTTGTTGGCTGGCCTCAAAAGGGAGAGCCTACAGCACTCAATAATGCTTTGACCAATATCAATTTGAACCGCTCGCAGAAAATAGCACCAGAAAATAGCATAGATGGCAAATAAATTTTATTAGATTAGTTTGCATTGTATGCTGAACAGGCCTAAGCAATAAACCTTATATAAGAGGCATAAAAATTAAAACTGATATCAGTGCAGATCATAGTAGACAACTAGTCATAATTTTGAGTCAGAGCAAAATTTGACCTTTTTCCAACAACTTTAATCTAAAATTCAGAGATTGTTATTTGGGCCACAATTAAACCTTTTGAGATCTGTAAGTACTTAGAATTCATTCTTACATCGCTGATTATCTGAATCAGGTATGATCATTTATAGATAGGCAAAACATGAAAAATATCAGAAAAACAGTATCAATCCTTACAGTTACATCTATTTTCTTCTCACTTCAGGCATCTACCCTGGAGAATTCATCTCAAAATCAAAGAAAAAAATTCAACCACAGTAGGTCAATGAAAGATAAACAGCAATATTGGATGGAGAAAAGAAGGAGTGACTTCCTACTTGCTCCAATAAAAAACAGAAAAGAGTTAGACAAGTATTTAGAGATTACTCCAATAGAGAAATCACCCTTAGGTGCACTACCAGAAATAGAGAGAGAAATATTTGTTAACAGTTTAACTTTTACCAATAAGGGGGTGGCTGGATTTGATCATAGCATGCTTAGCTATGACCCAACAGCAACAGAAGTCTACAATATACTTTCGTTATTTGGTACTCAATCCATGACTCCATTTTTACCGGGTTTAACAGTAGCGTCAGAATCAGATAGCTCGATAATGGCAGTATCAAAAATTATGCAAGGCGATTTTATTTTATTGAATAGCTCATGTATATGGAATACTGATATCAGACAATTCTTTTGTGGCCGGCAAGGAATAGAGATTTGCTTCCCTAAAATTTGCTTTTAATATCACGTTTTTTAAATTCCAGGCTACCCTAAACTCTATAAAGCTAGGCAATATTTTCACATTTTTTCCTATTGCTTTAGAAGTTTTACCTGTCTATTATGCCAGCATCAACGCTAACTATATTGAAATAGTATTCATTCATTAAGAGGAATTGCCCGAATGAGACTCCTTAATAAATTAGAAACTAGAATAATAATCTACAGTGTCGCCTTATCAATTACAAAAAGATTTAAATACATGCATTAACCTCACGGAAATATTGATTTTTTCCTTTAATTAGAATTATAGAATATTTCAAATTTTAATATCACACAACCCACCTAGTTCATAAATAATAAAGCTTTTCGCTCATGGCTAAGACACTGGATACAATATCCCATCTTAAGATAAAAATTATTATAAAGAATTATGAATAAAGTAAAATCTACGACTTCCCGTTACTCAGATACTTTTCTCGTACTTGATTAATCATGCCACCAGCCTCTAGCACCTCGATTTCATCCGCTGACAGGTCACTGCGCAGATTAATAGTCTCGCCAGATGACTTAATCAAAAGCTTTACAGAATTTTTTGACTTCAATTGTGCTATTGGCTTGTCAATCTCAAGAATTGAATCTTGCTCAAGTCGGTCGTAATCATCAAAGTTCTCAAAAAGCAGTGGCAGCACACCAAAGTTAATGAGATTACGCCGATGGATACGAGCCATGCTTTTTGCGATTATGCACCTTACGCCAAGAAACCGTGAAGATACCGCTGCATGTTCACGGCTGGAGCCTTGCCCATAATTTTCACCACCAACAACAAAACAGTCACCATTCAATTTCATTGCCCGCTGGTAAAAGTTTTCATCGATACGGGAAAATGTATAGCGACTAATGGCGGGTATGTTTGAGCGCAAAGGTAAAATCTCCGCTCCGGCAGGCAGTATTTCATCCGTAGAGACGTTGTCACTCGCTTTCAGTAATAGCGGGCCCGTTAAGATGTTCGGAAGCTTTTCAAAGTTTGGTAACGGTTTGATATTCGGACCTTTAATCAGCTCAACTGCTACAGGGATTTCTTGGGGTGGTTGAAGTAATGGTCTTATATCTGGCAGATATTCCGGCTCACTAAAGCTGGGATAGTCCATGTCCAGGTCACGAGGATCGGTGATCACGCCCTTCAGTGCACTGGCAGTGGCAGTTTCAGGGCTGCATAAATAGACTTGGTCATCTGCTGTGCCGGATCGACCGGGGAAATTACGTGGCACAGTTCGTAGGCTGATACGGCCAGTGGCGGGAGCTTGCCCCATACCAATACAGCCGCCACAGCCTGTTTGGTGCAAGCGCGCACCAACTTCAAGTAGTTTTGTGAGATCGCCACTCCGGCTAAGCTCTTCGAGCAATTGGCGCGAGGTTGGGTTGATATCAAAAGAGACATCGTCGGCTAAACGACGACCTGCGACAATACGCGCTGGTATGGCGAAATCCCGCAGCCCCGGGTTAGCGGAAGAGCCAATATAGCTCTGGTAAATAGGGCGCCCCGCCACCTCACGTACGGTTACCACTTTATCTGGACTGGATGGGCAGGCGATTAGCGGCTCAAGATCAGATAAATTGATAGTATCCTCTTCGTCATAGCTCGCACCCTCATCGGCTTTCATTTCTACATAATCGCTTTCTCGGTGCTGCTGTTTGAGAAAGGCTTTCACAGCTTCATCGGCAGGAAAGACACTGGCAGTGGTACCCATCTCCTGCCCCATATTGGCGATCACATGGCGGTCCATCGCGGTCAGATTGGCGAGGCCTGGGCCGTGATACTCGACAATCTTATTCACACAGCCCTTCACTGTTTGCCGGCGTAACACTTCCAGGATTATGTCTTTGGCACTGACCCATGGCGGTAATTCACCCTCAAGCTTTACGCCGAGCACTTTCGGCATTTTCAGCGCGAAGGGAACGCCAGCTATAGCCATGGCCACCTGTAGGCCACCAGCACCAATGGCCAGCATGCCCATAGAGCCGGCTGCACAGGTATGGCTATCGGCGCCAAGTAACGTCTTTCCGGGGATATCAAAGCAAGCCATATGTACCGGGTGGCTTACACCGTTACCGGGACGTGAGAACCAAAGTCCAAACTTGCGACAGGCGCTTTGCAGGAACAGGTGATCATCAGCGTTTTTGAAGTCCGTCTGTAGGAGGTTATGGTCTACATACTGTGCGGAAAGCTCAGTCTTGATTTGCGATAAACCAAGCGCCTCTAGCTCTAACATTACCAGAGTGCCGGTGCCATCTTGAGCCAACGTCTGGTCAATCTTTATCTCTATTGGACTACCGGGTTCCAATGAACCGCTCACGAGATGGCTCTTGATCAGTTTCTGTGCGAGGTTCATAGCCATAATGGGTACCCTTCCTTAATCTGGGAAGCTCCACCTGCGGCGCTTCTTAGCCCTGATCATTGTAGTCCGACCCAAGATAGTTACTATGTGTGTCTAAATGCCCTTCTGTACTTGCATGGTTAATTAAGCGACGGACCGATAACCTTAAGCCTCAAAAAATAGGAAAACGCGCTATTCCAAACCTGCCATGAATAATGGTCTTTTGTATTTGTCTTTTAAGAAACAAGTGATCATATCCAACAGCCTCACGTTTTGTGGATAAATCTGTGGCTGTACTTTCCTTGAGGATAATAAGGAACTATTAAGATTTTTACTGTAACTATAAAAGTCAGCGTAAATTTTTTGCTTTTAAAAAAGCTGATAGTTGCCCACCAACCCGTTAATGTGCATGCACCAACCTTCTTTAAAATTTATACATTCCTTTTATTCATACAGAAATACTGCTAAAAAGGGGATTTTTTGTACCGACAAACTCTTTCGATATACAGTAGTCACCTCTGATATTTAAAGCATTAACTGTTGATCCTAGTGCTATCTTTCTAGAATCGCACACAATTAGTAAAGACGAGGAGAGTGAACAGTGGCGATCAGAATCCTATCTATTGATGGAGGGGGGATAAGAGGCATACTGCCTGGTCAGATATTGGTTTCTCTTGAACATAAGCTGAGAGTGAAATCAGGCAATCCCGACGCCAGAATAGGAGATTTTTTTGATCTGGTTGCAGGAACAAGCACTGGCGCTATATTAGGCGCGGCCTATATTTGTCCAAACAAGGAGGGAAGACCCAAATTTTCAGCCCGGGAAGCGGTAAATATTTACCTTAAAGAAGGAGGTAAGGTGTTTGATACTGGAATCTGGCCTTACCTGAACAAGCTGAGACTGCTTAAGGAAGAAAAATACTCTACACATGAACTGGAAAAGATATTAAAGAAGTATTTTGGTAAAACAAAGCTAAGCAAACTATTAAAACCCACCTGTTTCATTTCTTATGATATTAAAAAGCGCGAGCAAGTTATCTTTAGGCAACACTGCGCCATAATAAGAGATGAAGATTTTTTGGTAAGAGATTTACTAAGAGGCAGTACTGCCGCACCAACCTACTTTGAACCTGCACGTATTTATTCGCTGCCGCCACTTAACAAAAAATATATCCTGGTAGACGGCGGTATGGTAGCCAGTGACCCTGCATTATGTGCCTACTCAGAGGCCATTAAGTTTAGCGGTGTGGGTGGTATTAAGGATATGATTATTGTATCTCTTGGCACTGGTAAACAGCTAATAAGCTACAAATACAAAGAAGTCAAAAATTGGGGCATTTTTAACTGGGCGAGACCAGCGATAGATATCGCACTGAGTGGCGGAGCCCAAATGACGCATTATTATCTGAAACAAATTTCATCTACTGTAGAAAATACAAAGTACTTCCGAATTCAGCCAGATCTATATGATGCTAATCCCGCATTGGATGATGCATCCCCCAAAAACTTGAAAGAATTGAAGAGGTCTGGTGAAAGAAATGCAAAGCACTATGATAAATTACTGGATGACATTACTCGGACATTGCTGAACACACAAGATATTCATCAATATGAGCAAGGATACTGATACCTATCAACACAAAATTAGCTAAGCCAATAAGTAATCATTCAAGTACTCTATCAAATAGAGACCAAGCGTTAACAACCTTTTCATGGACTTTACCACTGCTCAAAACATACCAACTCTGTGCTTGAGGCTTCATTGCCAAATTTTCATTGAAATCATACCCGAAACAATCAGCAGCAACACCAAGTTTTTTGGTAACCCTATATAATTTTCGGCTCAAGCCTCACATAAAATAATATTTATTAATTTTTCTACTCGATCACCAGTATTGCTCTCTCCATATTCAATATGCTTTTCACTACATATACCCCTAAAGCCAGCTTCAATTAATTGAGTTCGAATGTCGCTTTCATCAAAAAGCTGAAACCCAAACGGTGTGAATGACAAACTCTGCATAAAAGACTTATCACCAAAAGCTAAACAAAATTTTCCTTCAGGTACCAGTACTCTGCGTATTTCAGATAAATGTTTTTTGAGAGATTCCCAAAAGTAGACGGTGTGGACAGTAATCGCCTTCTCGAATTGGCTGTCGGCAAACGGCAACCTCTCCGAGGTTCCAACTTTAAAGTCCATTTGTCCCGATTCAATGTGTTTAGAATTGAGAGTTTTCGCGCTCGCAACCATTTCACTGGACCAATCGATTCCCGTATAGCGAATACTGGAGCCTTTACGAAGCACATCTACTGCAAACTTGCCATTGCCGGGCCCAATCTCAAGAATATGGTCATGATCTACCACATTAAGCAATTCTAGTGCAGCCAGGTTCGTTGCTTTATTAGCCTTGTTCATCTGCAGTGCAGTATCTGAAGCTAAAGCACCAGATGGTTTCCTTAGCTGTTCCGCGACCAGTTTAGGATCTTTAGACATTTATTCTCCATTTAGTACCAATTGTAGAGCACATAAATAGCACTTATGTACTTACATAACTGCAATTAATCTAGAAATTAACAGCAGTTTTTCGATTGCTTTTTACATCGCCGCTTAGCGTCTAAAAAATTTTTTTGACCTGTTATTGCGTTGTTCACATAACTCACCATCAAATTTCTCTAAACATGATCCAAGCAACAATATACGAGCCCAGGTCAAATCAAAGTGTAAAAGCAGCTAATCTTACGTAACTTCAATAGATCAAGCTTAAGCCAAATTATTTGGTGGATCAATTAGGTAAATATAACTCTATATCAATTGAAGTACTTCAAGTATTACCCTAATATCTTCCAAGATTATCTTGCTGCACTATAGTCCTGAAAAAGTAAGTGCGATATATAAATATGTAACTTCGAATGGATACAGCCAATACCCATCCAAATTCTCAAAAACCGGTAACTATCAATTAAACTACTAGATATCAGCCTAATCCTTAAAGAGAATCTGGTATGCTAAATGGCGCTATGCTTGTCTGGTTTATTTTCGCGGCTATAAGTGTGGTCTTTGTCGTTTGGGATTCCATCACCAATGCGCCGACCAGCTGGGTACAACGTATGGCATGGATATTGGTGGTGGTATATACCGGTGTTGTCGGATTAATACTCTATCTTCTTACTTGTCATCGGCCTTTCCCTGGCGCCCACGATACTTTTACTCGGGCAACATGGAAGCAAAGCGTAAACAGTGAGATGCATTGCCTGGCTGGCGATGCAACTGGAATCGTGATTGCAGCATCAATAGTTCCTATTTTCGGACTCACTAATGGCTGGGATGCCACTATTGAATACATTGCCGGTTTTATCTGCGGGCTCTTTATTTTCCAAGCACTGATGATGCGTGGTATGTATCAGGGAAGCTATCTAAAAGCTGTACGTAAAACATTCTTCGCCGAGACTGTTTCTATGAATATGGTGATGGGAGGAATGATTCCAACTATGGTAATACTGGCTTCGCTATGGCCCGGATCAGAAGAACCCACAAATGCCACATTTTGGTTCCGAATGAGCCTTGCAACTATCGTCGGTGGAATAATCGCTTACCCTATTAACTATTACTTGGTTAAAAACCACTTGAAACATGGGTGTATGACTTTACCAGGGCGGGATGGGCCTGCACCTCATTTAGGACACTGCTCGCTTGAAAGCCATCTCACCGATAAGAACCATAAAGAACATGGTATGACAATGCGCACCCTGCCTCTTTCAATTGCAATCACTTGGATAGCGTGCACCCTTATTTTTCTTCTATTTACAATTCTAATAACGAATCAGTTTGTACCCCTACGATTTTGATTAACAAAGACCCATATTTTTTAAAAATTTGGCTGGAAAGATATTATTATAAGAAATGATCTCTTTCCATACATCACTTTCTCTTTTTTAATTTCGAAAGGAAAATTTTGATTCGTCAGAGACATACTTATCAATATATTCATCAGATTAGGAGTTTGATTCTTATCACTAACTCTTTCGCAAAAAAGAGTCATCGGAGAACCTCATAATCATTCAATAAGAAAAAATTGGACAGAGCTACATCTTGTTGATTTATGGTAGTATCAAAGGAAAGTAGTTACCAAAATAAGCCTTTTGATTGGCTTTTAGTCAATTCATTTTATGGCAATAGTAATAGAGTAGTAACAAGAAGTGTTCAACTTCTTACGATTGGCCAGGGATAGAGGCTGTCAACCATGAGTAAGCGCTTACTTAATCTTGATACCCTACGTGGACTGGCAGCCCTTTTGGTTGTTTGGCAGCATAGTAGCGAAGTATTCATTCAAATACCTAATATTGCCCTGCATGGGACAGACCTCGCTAATTTTATTAGCCAGTTGGATTTTGGCAGAATAGGTGTTCTCTGCTTCTTTTTGTTATCTGGCTATGTAATTCCTCATAGTCTGCTTGAAGCGAATCGCCCTCTAAAGTGCTTTGCTATACGACGCTTCTTTCGACTTTACCCTACGTACTGGGTTTCTCTCATTATCGCAGTTAGCTTTACATGGTTATTTGCTGGTCACATTTTCTCGCCAGTAGCTGTCCTGGCAAATACCACTATGCTGCAAGGACTCCTGGGCTTTGAAAATGTGCAGAAGTTATACTGGACCCTTACTGCAGAGCTTATTTTCTACTTACTATGTGCAATGATGTTTGCCCTTAAACTACTAGGGAATCCAAAGAACCTTTTATTGCTTTGTTGGGCGACGCTGTCTTTATTTATCTGTCTACAGCTTTTCGAACACTCACCAGCTTTACAGCTACAACTACCAGTAACAATCACTTATATCCCTTATGGTATAGCCGTAATGTGCTGTGGAGCCTTACTCCGTTACTGTTTTGAGACCAAGAGGTTTCATCGCTATGCTGTATTGGCTATAGCTTCAACGTTCTCTATCCCTATACTGGTGCTAAGCTTGCACCTTTTCGGTAATTCCATTAGTAGTGAGCCCGTTCGCTTTGGACTGTCGCACCTGATTGCTCTGGGTATTTTCCTCTCAGTAATATCATTACCTTTAAATTCCATACGACATTTCGCCACCCTGGGAACAATCAGCTATTCCATTTATTTATTTCACTTATGCATGATATACGTGATGAAATGGTCTATATCCCAGCCTTGGGGCCAAGTTTTTTCAGGCTTCCCTTTATCCGTTTATCTGTCTGTAACAACATTGGCCAGTATAGCGCTGGCAACCTTGATTTACTGGCTTATTGAAAGGCCATTTGTCAAGTTGGGGCGCTCTTTAAGTACCAGTGCTCAAGATGCGGAGAGTGCCCAACAACAAGAAAGTGAGAAGGTTGCCATAAGAACGTAACCCATTCACCAATACTCTGAAAAACCGTATATTTAGTGAAGGCCCATACAACTGTGCCCCTTCACTGGAGTTGAAACTGGTCTAGCTTCTATAAGGGCCTATATAGGGGCCTACGAGATAAATCGGTAGACCCCAATTTCACATCGATTGATAACTTTTTGTAAAATTAGCTAGCCCAAAGCAGGCTTGCCGCAATCGACCACATCATAATACCCACCAGAACATCCAGCACACGCCAGGTCTTCGGATTCTTAAACAGCGGTTGCATCATACTGCCACCTACTGATAACAGCGCGAACCAGAGTACCGAGGCACTGCAGGCACCAATCACGAAGAACAGAGTACCTTCCCCGGCATACTGGGCACCAACCGACCCGATCAGCACTACGGTATCCACATAGGCATGGGGGTTTAGCAGGGTCAGCGCTACCGCGGTGATCAGAGCCGAGCGTCTCGATTTAACCCATTCCTTCTTGTCCTCAAGCCCTTTATTGGTTAAAGCGGAGCGAAATGCCATAGCGCCGTAGCCAACCAGGAAGGCCACTCCCAACCAGGTCAACCAGACCATCCAGTTGCCTTCCGCTTGGGCCAGGTGTGATACGAGGTAAACACCACAGGTGATCAGAACAATGTCCATCAAGACGCACAGCGCGGCGATACTGTAGTGATACTGGCGACGAATACTCTGCGTTAGTAGATACGCATTCTGCGCGCCAATCGCCATGATCAAACTGATAGTGGTGATAAAGCCCTTTGTCATAGGGGCCAGTAACAAACCCGAAACCACGGTGCCTCCTGTAGCTATTGAGTCTTGTCCGCGGGCCTGCGGACCTGGGAAGTGGCGAGAGATTAAGAGGGGCGCTAGAATAAGTAAATTTAATTATTTTAAGCCATCATAAGAAAATCTTATGCTAGATCTTAAGCAACTACAGGCTTTCGCCTTTGTGGTGGAGGAGCAGAGCTTTGACAAGGCCGCATCACTGCTTCATGTAAGCCAATCTGCGGTGTCCCAGCGTATCAAAGCCCTGGAGGGACAGGTTGGTCAGGCCCTGCTGATCAGGTCTACCCCCCTACGTCCAACGGAAGCCGGCCTGAAAGTAATGGGCTACTACCAACAGATGAACCTGCTGCAACATGAGCTGCTGGAGGATATCGATCCAGAGGGTAGCAAGACCCGCTATAGCAACCAAAACAAGGTGCGTATTGCCCTCAATTCGGACAGTCTGGATACCTGGTTTTTAAAAGCCATCACACCCTTGATCCGCTCACAGCACCTGCTCGTAGACCTGAAGGTAGATGACCAGGATGCCACCCATGAATTACTGAAGAACGGTGAAGTTATCGGCTGTGTTAGTTCTGTAACCAGTAATCTGCAGGGATGCCAGTCCCTGCTACTGGGACATATGGCCTACTACCCGGTATGCACTCAGGCCTTCAAGGAGCAGTACTTCTCCGATCCGGTAGATGTGGATGAATTTCGCTATGCTCCTGCCGTCGAGTTCAATTACAAAGACCAGTTACAGAGCCGTTATCTTAAGCAGTTTTGGGGAATTGAGGCAGGACAGTATCCCTCACACGAAATCCCATCCTCAAAGGGCTTTCTCAACTTCCTGACTTTAGGACTTGGATGGGGAATGGCACCGGATATTCAAGTTGCCGATTTACTGAAAAGGGGCACCCTGATAAAGCTCACCCCAGATCAACATCTGAAAATTCCGCTGTACTGGCATGTATGGAATCTAAAATCCTCTCTGATCAAGCAAATTACCAATACCCTTGCAAAGTTTGCTCACAAGGCCCTGCACCAGTGAGAGACCGGTGCCGGGCTTTATCGAGGTAACTATCATCAATACTATGGCCTTTAGTCAGCTCTAAGGGGAATACAATTGGTGAGAAACAACGTACAAGTGAAAATTTAACTGTCGCTAATCCTTACCTTACCACCTGCTTCAAAACACCTAGGTAATTATCGGCCAACTCAACATCATCGTAATAACCGCGCTCCTTCAGCAATTTATGCAGCGCTTTGAGGTTATATGTGGGGACCGCCATAAATGCATGATGTTCACAGTGGTAACTCAGACCATCAGTGGGGCTAACAAACAGTAATCCCAAGATACCCCTTGGAACCGAACGTGTATTATATTTAGGTTCCAGGTGGTAGAGGTCTTTAACACCTGCGTGTTCGGCGATTTGGCGCATCCGTATAATAGCCATATATACGGTGAGGTAGGCTATAACCCATAATATATAAAGCTGTGGAAAGCCAAAAGCCCATAACATCGAAAACATAACACCGTTAACAAATAAACCACGTGTTAACTGAAAATTAATCCGCTTTTTTCTGCTTAATAGATCTCGCCCACTTAGAAATAAGTATAAATTAGCCTTTAAACCAGTAATCCCCAAAAAATCCCTGGTAAACTTTCTCACCAAGCTCAATTTGGTCACGGGGTAATCTTTATAGTTCTGTAGATCTGGATCTTGATCTGTCCCTGCTCTCCGGTGATGAAGCATGTGGCTTTTTATATAAGTTTCACCATCCATCAATAAAAATGGTGAAGACAACCATTTGGCAACAAATTTATTATAGGAGCGAGTTGCGAAAAGTGTTTTGTGACCCGCTTCATGCATAATAGCCGCCAAAGCTTGCTGCCGCCCCGCTAGTAAGAATACTGCAATAATGTAAGTTGACCAGTGTGGCAGTAGTGCTGCCACGACGAAAATACCTATTATTCCGAGCCAAGTGCTGACTACTATCCACCAGGCTTTGGCATCACTGCGCTCCAGAAATGGCTTTACCTCTTCTTTACTCACAGGAATATTCATCGCGGGGTACCTTTTTTGATTATGTGTCAACACCTAATTTCTGCAGTTGCTCCAGCCAAATATTGCGGCCTACACGATCATATTTACGTACAATTTTCTTTAGTTGCTGATACTTCTTTTGTGGCCTAATAACTTTTGGTAGTAAAGGATCGACCGCTAAACGGTGGATCGCCTCACCACCCAAGCGACATGTTTCATGCAACGAAGCACTAACAGACTTTGCTGCCAGGGATGTAAGGCTGCTTTCAAGCGAATGTATAAGAGCATCATATTCACTATCGAGCCGTTCGATATCCCATAAGTGGTGCGCCCAGTGACTAACTAATATGTCCGGTACGTCCTGCAACACAAAGCAATGAGCACTCTCTTCGAGACCAAGCCTTATCAGGGTTAGGGTCAATTCCGCATGATTGATGATTAAATTGTTCGGGCGCACCCATAGGTGATCTAGACCGGCAGCAAAGCCATACCATTCAAGTACCAGTATTGATTTTGCGCGGACCGCACGCGATACACCTTTGGGCAAATGACAGGCGAGCCAGCGATAATCCCAATTATCATAGTGAAAGGTATTTTGCTGCCAACGGTTAATAAAAGCACGTTTGGCCAGAGCCTTTTCCGTTAAACGGTACATGCCTCGCCCATTCTGAGTAATCAGACCGGCACCTACCAATCTATTTAATGTTACCCGCAGATTATTGATAGAAATATCAAATGCATCAGATATATAACCCAGCTGGCTAGTCGCCAGCTCATGTCGTTTATTAACACCCATTAGATCCAACAGAACATTTTTTGGAGTGGGCTCATAAGTGAACTGATACATAGTGAATATTACGACAATAGTCCCTATTTACTTTTTTGTGTAATATTACAGAGAAAACTCAATCATACAATATTGTGTAATATGCATCTTAGAAAAAAGTCACTTAATTCAACCTCAATTTAAAGTATCTCTACTGTGCCTATTGTTTGGTATGTATCGAGTAGTGTCATCCATTTTCATTTAGAAACTGAACTACTAAGAGTACACCCATAAGTAGATGCAATCGCCATCCCCTAAAGAGCTTGGAGACCCGGATTATAAGCGCCCTATCTCAATAGAAAACTACCAAGCCTTAAGCAAAAAGGGCCTGATTGACATAAACATTATTTAGACGTAACTCAATTACCTCCAATATCTTCATGCTAACAATGCTTTAATTTTCTGCTTAGATCACTCCATACGTGAGTACAAATTTCTTAACAATAGGAATGAAAAACATACAAAAAATATACTTTCAAATAAGAAAATCCACTGCTGGAGATTAGAAAAAGAGTGTAGCCACCATGATAACTACTCTATGTAGTTATCATGGCCGTGGTTTAGTAGCTACCAACACCTTAAGATAAGTGGGTAAAAAATATTCTAAAACTAAAGCACATCATCTAAATGCTGTAAAAAGGGTACTATTGTTTGATTCCTCACGTCCTGACTCATGTCCCGACCGATGGTAGTATGATCCAAATTTACCCATCTCTGTGAATACCACCCTAAGTCAGTATCTTGAGCTGTATAAGCAAAAGAGTGAACCCCAGATAATTCAATGACCTCAGCCCCACCAGTCAACTGCCGAAGGTATAAATTATCTTTATAAGGAAATTGTGTATGGAGGTCAGTATAATAGCTTAAGTAGCTAGAATTCATGGGATTACGATGAAATGAAGAAGTTAATCCCAACTCATTTTGAGTCCATTTACAAACACCATCAAAACTGTGGACAACAGTTCGAATATTACGAAAATCTGGATCAGCTCGCATAGCTTTCGCCAGTCTCATAACGAGACAACCACCACGAGAAGAACCCGCCAAGTAAATAGTCTCAAGATTGGAGGCATAAGCCTTTGACTTTAGCCAACTGAGGTATGCCCTTTCTATACGAGACTTCTCATTACTACCAATCATCTGATTAAATTGCGTATCAAAAGCAATCGCCAAAAAGGTCTCATCTGTTGGGAAATGCTCTGAATCTAGCAACTGCCGAGCAAGTGAACGGCCATCTATGCTGCGAGAGCAAGATTTTTTTAATATACCACAGTCTTTTTTAAATCCAGCTCTCTGGCCTGTCACAGAGCTTTCGACACCATTTCCTGGTGGCTGTTGTCCCGAAGCAATAAATACCAAGTTTCTTACATTATCGCGTGCTGGGTTTCGTACTCTAGCAATCTGAGTATGAAGCTGACGGCTATTACTGACGCCCTCTACCTCCCAGGCTCTATACTCAGATAAAGTGTCTTGTTTGAGACACCAAAAATTCTGGCAATACCGAACCCGCTCTAAATTCACCGAAAAATCCGACTTTGGCTCGAAAGCTTGAGACTGGAAAGAATTAAAAGCAATCGACAACCAAAATAAATTTTTTATTATTTGAAGTTTCATTATTCACCAATAGTGTACTTTTATAAACTAATGATCCAGCCGAAAGAGCCATCCATGGCTCTCACTGCAACAGTTACTACTCAACGGTTTCTGGATTATTTATATTCTCTGCATCAGATTCAGGTACATCAATATGCCGAAAAACTATTCTATCTACCTTAAATTTCTGCGAGCGGCCTGACATCACCAGTTTATACGTTTCGCCTGCGTTTAGCTTATAAACGGCAACACGTTTATTGTTATGACCACCAGGATCTAAATGATTGCCAGATTCCCAGACAAATTTATTGTGTTCTCCACCAAAGAACTTTGTATCTTTTTTCAATAGTTCCAGAGGGGCATCTTTACCATGACTATTCCCGGCATTAGGTCCCGCCTCATAATTTCCTTCAAGTCGAAAATAAGCATCATTTGCCAGATCTGTACGAAATTCACCCTCATACACTAAGTTTTCTTTTGCAGCGTGCAGATGCAAATAATACAGGCCACTCCTTGTAATATTGAAAGTATATTCTAGGGGTGATTTAGGTGGGCCATTTAGTGGTGTATTGCCATTAAATTCAAGATATCCATTGCCTGTATGACCGCCAATATTATTTTTCTTTACCCACTCATCTAGATTTGAATCAGTATTTTCAGCCTCCATAATTACCAGACCATTTTGTTCTGTGTAGTCACCTTTAGGTTGATCTGGATTTAACTTGTCAAAATTCCAAATCGGACCGATATGACCACATCCTTCTTTACCTATATCCACACGGCCAGGACAGTAGTTTTCATCACCAGCATCATTTGCCGGGCCGTTACCACACTGAATATCATTGTACTTGGGACGGCCAGCCGATCCTGGACCCGGGCCAATTAGGTCACAAGCTTCTTTAACCGTCATTGTTCCATGGTCTGTCGAGACCATAATATCGGCAACATTGTGGTCAAAATTTGACTCACAAAAACATTGATCACCAATAGAGTAGCTATCCATCCAACTAGTTTGAGGTTCGAGTAAAACATCATCAGGGTTAATTGGTATAACTTTTACAATATCCGGGTGAACATTACTGTTTATACCTTCCGCTTTGATTACTACTGCCCAGTCCTGATTAGCTTCTGTTGGGGCAGTGCCAATACTATGAGTACCCATTCCGTCAAGTTGATTACCCAGAGTCAACTGGCCGCTTCTTGGATTGAACCAGTAAACCTTATAGGTATCCTCATTTGAAATCTCAATATTGGTCGTACCACCTTCGCGCAAGTAAATTAAATAGGCATTACCGCTATCTGAAAGTACCCAATCGTTATTGGTTGAAGTTACTTCATTATCCACATTTAAACTGTGTAAATTAACTTCAAGTTGGTTTTGCAGAATATCGTTGAAAAATTTAACAAAGTGGCCAGTTTGCTCCCAATGGTTATCAAACTCTCTCAGGTTCTCTACTGCTAGGTCATACGCGTGGCCAGCCCCAGGGTTCTTTAAGTACCATTCAAATCCTGCTCCGCCTCCCATAACACTGCCCCACATCCAATTGACCCTCTGAACTTGGGTAACCTCAGAATAAGGTACAGGCGCTTGCCCGCCGGAAGCTTCAGTGAAGGTAACATACCAAAGATGGTTATTAGTTTGGGATTCAGCCAGCCATTTTCTGCTCATCTGATATGGCGCGTTACGATGGTTTGCATCACTAGGAATATTACCAATCTGAATGCTCGGTCCATCAAAATTACTATTTCCTAACAATGGTCGATAGTGCTGATCCCATTGGCCACCATAAGTATGGAGTAGAGTGGGATGATCGTAGGGATCCACGTCTTTTAAGTATTGAGCGATTGCCTTGTGTTGCTCTTGACTAAGAGTTGTCTCCTCACCCATATTCCATTGAAGCGCCGGGTGATGACCAAAGCGGGAAATCATCTCCCGATAATATAATTTGCGTTCAAGCCCTAAGTTACCGTTATTCAGGATTTTATTATTCTCTGTTTCCTGTGTCATAAAATGAATCAACATGCCCTTACTGGTCATGTGATCCATTACGACCTCCCACTGGTCTAATTTACTGACATCAAAAGCCCGATGGTTACCATCGTATACTGTCCAGGGGTGGGCATCGCAGCCATCACCACTTTCGGTATTTGCCATGATATAAATTGCATTGACATTTTTTTCGGCTATATAGTTAACCAAACCAATAAGGCTTTTTCCTTTACCATCTTTCCAGGTGGGATCTCCATTATTCCAATCACCAAGGTGGGGCTCAAAACTGTGTAATATGCCTTTGCAGGAATTTACGTTGTAGTGTTTTTCTGTATTATCAAAGCCTGAATAACCAAAAATGTTTTCAGGACTATCCATTCCACCTTCTATATATACTGACTTATCCCCCAAATGCTGTAAGTAGCGGGTTCCTTTTTTATGTACCAGTAACCCCTTACTCCTCATATCAAGCTCAGGCGCTGTGGATTGCAATACCGGGAAATAACCATTTTCACCATCAAATGAAATAGCATTGCCTGCATTTGTATCTAGATTAACCGCAACTTGGCTCCCTTGTCTCATAGATACATCGAAGAACCATTTACCTGAAGTTGGCGGTGAAAAGTAGGCACGCCATTTTGTTCCTTCAGTAGCACCCGTATTTGCTGAATTGCCATCAGCAGCGAAATGACCAGGCACTGTGTAAGACAAGTCACCTTGTGTAAATGTCACGTTATATCGATAATCGGTAAACGTAGCATCATTATTTTCAGATGCGTACAAATCATCACAAGTAATCGTTATACGGTGCCACTTTTCCAGCGTACCGGAAACAGTACAATGTTCACTATGGCCAATATCATCCGGGTCGACTGGCCCCGGAGGATCCGTCGGATCTGGGTCCGGATCTGTCGGGTCGGTTCCATCGTTCTGCTTTACAGTGAATGTAATTGAGGCACTGGTTCCGGCAGAACCTGCCCCATCATCCTGGGAGTAAGGTGTAGCGGTAAGGGTGTAAGTTCCAACTACGGGGGTCCAATGATTGAAATCACCCTGATCATCACCAAATAGAGCATATGGTGAGGCGTTTTCAATCATATTGTGTGTCTGAGCCCCTGTTAACTCAAATACCACACTCTCTGCCTGATCACTATTTGCTCTAATATTTAATTGACTTCCAACCTGACTTAGATATATGTCTGTACCATCGGTTAGTGAAACAATATCCGAGTTGCCCTGTGAATTGACCAAGGTGAAAGACGATATTACTAATCCGTTTCCAGGGTTCGGTATATCAGAATTTGCCGAAGGGGGCGTGGTCTCATCGTCGGATTCACCAGATGACGAACCGCCACCACAACCAGCTAATGCGACGCTAATCAGAAGTGCCAGAGGCAAGCTACTGTTATTCATTTCTAGTATTCTCTACTTTAGAAGCAAACAATTATTTACTAATTACAGAATTTAATGGGCATATAGAAATCGGCTGCAACATGCAGCACTGGCCAGATACTAAATCGCACAGATACATACCGACCGTGAATTCAGTCACATGCAGTCAGGACTAGTTCCACAGCTTATAGATTGACGAAAAAGAGTAATTTTTTTCGTGTTTTATAGTAAGGCAGTTTTGAACTACCTCTATTTTAATAATATCCAGATTATCCTTATTGAAACCCTAAAGAGATTAAGGGATCGACAAAAAAATCCTGAATAGAACTAATAACTTCGTAAGTCCCAAGAAGCTAAAATATCGAAAAAACTATAAAATATTATCAACCCATCAGGTTATTTCTATTTTTAAAAAACTCATGATAAATATTCTAAAACTGTAAGCTTGCACTCAGAACCCACTTAATCACCAGTTAAATAAAGGAAAATTTATTTTAATATTGAGATATCATTTGTACATGGACCAATTAAAAGTAGCACTACCTATCTATAGATTTATATTATTAACTTATAAATGAAATGATCCATCCAGAAAAAGCCAGGTGTCAGATAAAGATAATAAATAGTAACAATGCCCTGGACGGCTCTATGTTTTACTCAAAACATACATTCGCTAGAAAAATTTTTTATTCTGACTGCGATGATGACTTATCCTGATAACTCGGCCTTTCAAAAATCATCAAAAGCTTTGGGATGGCGCTCTAATGGAGTAACCATTTCCATGCTAGAGAAATATATAAAAACCCTATGTTAGTTACATCCTCGCTGATGAGACAAATTGAGACATCAATTGTTTTCCACTATTCACTAAAAAAATGGGTACATTCCCACCAGCACAGTAAAAAGGTTATCACTCGTAAGCGCAGAGGGAACTTTGTCTTACTAAATTCAAATTGTTGGTCAGAAAAAGTTAGTTCAATCTCACACTTTGAGTGTTAAATTCATAGTATAATGGCATTACTTTATAAATTAGCTTAAGAAATTCACAAACAATCTATTTATCATTTAATGACTGGCTTAATAGATTATTAGCGGTACAAAAATTTAGTATGACTACCAACATCCAGGAACTTTATGCTTCTGAGCCAACAGGGTTGGCAACATCCACTTATCGTCACGTGCAATACTGGCAAAACTTGGGGTTTCCAAGAGATAAGTTAAAGAATATATATGGTGATCATTACGCTAAGTTACAGAACTTACAACATCGTGTACCAGTAAGATTGACAGGGCAAGCACTTCAAGAAGTATCCAACTACTTCAGTGATAACACCATAGCGTTTCGTACCGGTCTAGATGTATCAATTTCCAGCATTCAGGCATTTGCGCATGTCTTAATGGCTTGCCCTACCGTTCGCCATCTTGTTAGCCTTGGCACGCAATTCCAGCAACTTGGCACGCAAGGCTATCAGGGATTATTCAGTGAGGGGGCTGAGCGCTCCAGCTTTGATATTTTAATTCCCAGCTTTTCACCATTCACTACACAACAAGTCGAATTGAATATTGGAATCATCTTCAAACTAATTTCAGATATTGTTGTCGATTATGAAAGCTGCCACCCAGTTATTCACTTCACTCATCATAATTCTGAATTGATGAACAGTGCACCATCATTGATTAATGTTCCCATTGAATTTGGACATCAAAAAAACTGCATCAGTTTTGATAATTCTATACTCGATAAACAATTATGCAGTCCAGGGAAACCCTCTCTTGACTTCAATAAACTGGCTGCCAAAAAACAGCTCCAGAAGATGAAATCAGATGAGTCTCTACCTAATCGATGCAAAGATATTGTCAAAGATTACTTACCTGAGGGTGCGGCCAGTCTGGATTTTTTAGCAGATATACTACAAGTTAATAAGCGCTCCTTGCAGATTCGCCTAAATGCACAAAACACTTCTTTCAGGCGTATACTGGATTTAGCTCGGAGGGAGAAGTTGAATTCACTGGATATCCAATCCATGGATAAAATGCAAATTGCAAAAGCATTGGGATTCTCAACGGTTGTTGCATATGAAGAATCCTATAAACGCTGGAGAAATACTTGATCAAATAAGTCAATATTCAGACAAGCCAGGCAATAAGTAAATCAATATATTTTCCACCAAGATGAGCTTATTTAAACTCTAAAGATCTGGCCGTTAATATTACAGTGAGTTCAAATACTATTAGCGAGTATATAGCTATGGCTTGGCTTGGCTTGGCTTGGCTTGGCTTGGCTTGGCTTGGCTTGGCTTATATCACTCGCTCCCTTAACAGTTTAGCTGATTGTTCTGGAGTAAACACTCCAATATTTTTCAGATAAAATTATATCATGTTAGTGTTAGCGCAGCTCCCCCACTATACATCGATCAATATCTCCCTGAGTATTTTTTAATTGCTTCAACTGTTTTTGGCTCTCAGACAGCACAATATTATTTGCTTGATATTTAGGTTTGAACTCCATTAAACGCCGGTGGGCAGTGCGATAAATATTCTTCGCTTCTGCACTCATAAGAAAATCTGTCATTACACTACCAAATAACAAACGATAACTGAAAAATGCCCCTTCAAGCTGTGCTCTCTGTAGCAAAGTAGATGGTCCAGAAGAAATATTCCTGGCTCTATAGGTTGCGGGAATATCTATCTTACAGATATTTTCCACATGCTCCTTCGACTCAATTTTATATTTACAGTTAGATTTAAAATCCTGCTTTAGTCTTTCTATATTTTTCCCAAAATTCGGATCTGACTGACCATAAACAATTCTGGAAACTTCAAGAAAAATCATCATACCTCCACACATCATACAGGGCTCCAGAGTGCTATAAATCGTAGTATCAGCCAGGTAATCAGTCTCTTTACCCCTGCACTTACTACCAATACACTGCTGCATTACTCGCACTTCAGCATGTTGGGTTTTATCTCGACACAAGCCAACAGCATTGCGCTGCACTCCTAAAATTTTGTCCTGCTTGTTGTCATACAGGACCGCTGCAATATTGTACCCTCGCTTTTGCTTTTCTTTTGGATCCACCCAATCCAAGTAAGCAACCGAGTATGCGAGCAACATCAATATCTCGTCTTTTTCCTGCTGGATCGGTGAATTGGGTATTAACTCAGCTTTCGCACTCAAGGCAAGCATTCCGAAAAGCAAATATGAGATAAAACGCAACATACAATACCCGAGGCGTTCCAATTGATTAAAGCCATTCCTTGGTTAGTGCAATCACAGTTTCTACCCGCGCCGGCATCACTTTGTGGCGGCGGGTAACCAGAAACAAAGTCTCACTGATAGAGTGCTCCAAGCGATGGGGTTTAATCTGCCCGAAATTCTTAAAGGCATTTACTGCATGGGCAGGCAGTACAGTAAAACCCAAGCCCATACTGACAGGTTCTAGAATCAAGCTAATTTGGTTAGAAAATCCCTTAAGGGCAAACATATCCACATGTTGAAAGTCGGGATAATTGGCGCCCAGCAACAAGCCCGCCTGATGGGCGCCATCTGGATGGCCGATGTATCCCAGCTGTACCAATGAGTGCCAACTCAACCTCTTAACTGACGCAGGGGTCACCAAAAGTAGCTCCTCCCTCCCCACGGGCTGGCTTGCTATTTCCGTCAGCGTCGAGGGGGTGGTCATAAACCCGATATCCGCCTTGTATCCAAGTATGGATTCCTCTACGCCACTATTAGGGGCGAAGCGATAGTCTATGGTGAGTTTCGGGTATGTCTTCTGCAAATTCAGTAATTTGGGGTATAGCTTTAGCCCGACACTACCGGGAGACTGGATTCTCACTTGCCCTTCATAAGCCGGATCTTCACTGAGACGTTGACCCAGTGTAGAGAGAGAATCGACGATATCTTGAGCTTCGATATATAACTTTTCACCCGCCTGGGTAAGGGTGAATTGCTTTCCATTCCTCTGGATCAGAGATAGCCCTAGAAAGTCCTCTAACCGACGCAAGTGCTGACTGACGCCAGACTGGGTCATGTGCAGGTGCTGCGCCGTTCTGGTAAAGCTGCCCAATTCTACCAATGCACAGAAACTGCGCAGCCACACAGGATTTATCATTACAAAAATTACTCAAAATAATCACAAATCATAATTATACGTAATGGATAATCCACAGTAACTTAGAAACGGACGTAACTTTTGGAGAACCACCAATGAAGAATGTTTATCCGAGAAATTTTTCTCACATCGGCATATCGGTGCCAGACCTGGAGGCGGCTGTTAAGTTTTACACAGAGGTCATGGGGTGGTATCTGATTATGCCGCCAACGGAAATCAATGAAGATCATAGCGCTATTGGCGAGATGTGCACCGATGTCTTTGGGGCCAAATGGGGTAGCTTTCGCATTGCCCATTTGTCAACCGGTGACCGTATCGGAGTAGAACTATTCCAGTTTCCTAACCAGGAAAACCCAAAAGATAATTTTGAATACTGGAAGACTGGTATATTCCATTTTTGCGTGCAGGACCCAAACCTTGAAGAGCTGGCTGAAAGGATAGTCGCCGCCGGTGGTAAAAAGCGCATGCCCAAGCCCAGGTATTACTATCCTGGAGAGAAACCCTATCGCATGATTTATATGGAAGACCCCTTCGGAAATATCCTGGAACTCTACAGCCATAGCTACGAGCTGATCTATAGTAGCGGTGCCTACACCTGATACTTTACATCTTAAAAGCTTGGGTTAGAAAAGGGCACCAGAGATTTTCCGGTGCCCTTTTCTATTTGGGAAGTATACCTCTAGGGCCAACTTAAGACTTTTATTTTCCGCAGGTAATCAGCAACTTCCTGGCCAAGAATGGAATGCTGGTCTTCATCGAGATGAATACCATCAATATCACTAACCTTGACTAAAGTGTTGGCATCCAGGTAGTGGGTGCCTAGCTCCCGGGATACTTTTTCCAGTTCTGCTGGAAAGTCCTTACAGCGCTGCTCAGCCCCCGCAAATTTATGGCCGATAATACCTTTGGGGTTATTGATAGCCAATGGAGCAATAATCAATATTTTAGGAATCGACATGCCGGGCTCAATGGGTGCTTGTCTGATTACTGACACCAACTTTGCCACCCCCTGAGCGGCCATCCAGGCTTTATTATCATGCGTATCCTGGAAATCATTGGTTCCCAACATCAACAGAACACACTTTAGTGGTGAGTGCATTTCTATCACTTGCGCCAGGCCATCAACCCCCTTCCGCCCCTCCCGGAACGGATCATCCCACACTGTTTTACGACCATTCAGGCAGTTTTCTATCACCCGCACGTCACAGCCTTTTTCATTCAAGCTTCGCTCAAGTACTCCAGGCCAACGCAAGTGAAAAGCCATACGCTTCCTGGTATCAGGGATGACGCCCCAGGAAACACTGTCAGAGTACACCAATACATTTTCCATTGTTACATAACTCCATTGAGCCACTAAAAAACCTATCGGATTAATGAGCTCCTCAGCTTGAGGGTACCGCCAGGTGCGCAATACCGCGTAGGGTCAACCGAGATATTACCAATGCGGCCACACCACAAGTTGCGATGGCGGCAGTCAGAGGCTGGGGAGTTCCATCAAATACCAGACTGGTTAACACAATCGACAATGCACCCAGTAACATTTGCAGGGCTCCGCCCAACGCTGCAGCGGTGCCTGCAATAGGCCCATGCTCCTCAAGGGAAAGCACCATTGAAGTGGGGATTACCAGGCCGAGAAACACGTTGGTCGCCAGTAGCATTGCCACTAATAAAACAAACTCATCAAAACCGGCAAAAGTCACAGCGCACATCACAAGAGAACTTATGGCAAAACCGGCAGTGGCCCACTTCACCACTGCTACTGAACCAAAACGCATTCCAAGATTTGCAGCAAATTGACTTGAAACAAAAAAACCAAGGGCATTTAAAGCAAACGCCAGGCTGAACTCTGTCGGAGTAAGACCGTAAAACCCTGTATACAAAAAAGAAGCCGTGGCAAGAAAGGAAAAGAAACTGGCAATGCCCAAGCCACCTATGCAAGTCAATCCCATGTAAACCGGATCGCGGAAAAGTGTAGAAAAAGCCCCCAACATGGCACTGAACTGGAATGGAACACGATGCTTTCGCTCAAGCGTCTCCGGTAAACTGCTTACAGCCAAAAGTAGACTGGCGAGGGTTAACAGGGCAATCAGGATAAAAACACTGCGCCAGCCAAAGGGTACTATTAAGATACTGCCAATCAGCGGCGCCAGCATCGGGGAGATAGAAATTACCAGCATTACTGTAGTCATCAAGCGGGTCGCACGAGCACCGGTATAATGATCACGTATAACCGCTCGTGGAATAGACATTACTGAAGCAGCACCTACTCCCTGCAAAAAGCGCAAAGCTATTAGCGATTCAATGGTCGGGGCCACAGCGCAGCCAACTGATGCAAGGGTAAAAAGAAGTAGCCCGAAGTACAGGGGGGGCTTGCGCCCAAACATATCCGAAGCCGGCCCATAAATAAGCTGGCAAATTCCAAAAGCAATGAAATAAGACATCAGGGTGTACTGTGCTGCCTCAATAGGGGCACCAAAACTTGCTGCAATATCCGGCAATGCCGGCAAATACATATCGATAGCGACTGGGCCAACGCAGCTCAATAGCCCAAGAATCAGCGCCATCTTAATTAAATCTGACTTCATATAAATTTCCGTAGTACCTATAAAATTCTTATGTGGTATCAAACAATTATTGCCAATAGTTTTTGGCCAATATCAAATGGGTTTGCATATTCCCTTTAGCACTTTTGTTGCTCTGTTTTCATTCCAAAGCCTCCCTTGCACTTTGAGGAAAATCAATCACCCACTCAGACTAGAAGGCAACTTATTTTAGGCCTAGCACCATCCAGCTGTAACGGTGCATGTAATGCTCTGACTTTTTAGTCGATCACTAATATCCATTGAGAAAACCATTCTCCACTTGATCGCCTAAATGGAAGTAAGGCTTTGCCAACACTACCAGTTTGCTTGCAGTGACTGAGGTTAACGTTATGCAGAAGCTTTCTAGTTACGGTCACTTTTCTCCCTCTGGGGGTTGGGAGTCTATGTGTACGCCGAAATTGAGAGCCCTGCTGTAGTTGTGACCAAGCCCGTCCGCTTACGGCAACCTCTATTCCCCCAACACCGCCTAAAACGGCGCCTTCCGCTTAGTCTTCGCCCCAGGCTGCAGCGCAAACCGCAGAAGATCCCTCTTTTTATAGCCCAAACTCCCTGCTGGATTATCAGCCTCCACCCAGAGGGAGGAACCGTCTATAACCTTCTGGAAACCCTCAAGTCCCAAAGACTGCGAACCGCTTTAGTCAGCGGTGTCGATGGACGCTCTGCCCTTCCCAGGTTTGAAGGTGATGAAGTCCTTTGCAATCGTACAACCCGTTGGCGCCACCTATGCGCACTTAAAAACTCTGAAGTTGGCTGCTACTTAGCCCACTTGCGCGCTATCCGTCTCGCCTACCAAACCGGTCTCAACCGGGTTTGCATCCTGGAAGATGATGTACAGTTGGAGCCGGATTTTGGCAAAATACTGGCCGAGCTTGAGCGCCTACCGGAAGAAATTGAAATGATCCGGCTGATGGGGCTTAAAGTGCGCAAACGCAAGATTATCAAGACACTGAATGACGGCATTCACAAGCTGGTTCGCCCTGAACGCGGCTGGTGCGGTGCCCAAGGGTATTTGCTTAACCGTAAGGGTATGGAAAAGATCCTGGGCCATGCCAATCGTATTTTCGAGCCGATTGATAAAGTCTTTGATCACTTCTGGCAGTTTGATCTGAAACTGTATGGTGTAGAGCCTCATTTGCTTTGGGAAACAGCGCACGCCTCAAGCATCGTAAAGTCGAATGTGGAACGAGCAAAAGTTGCGCGCTGGCTCTACTGGGTACATCCATTTGGCAAATTGTGGCGCAGTGTCGAGAGACATATTTATTTACTGCGGCATTACCAGGCCTTCTATCCTGCACAAAAACCGAAACAGAGGCCTGGTCGCACTGCGAGAATGAAGTTGTAATCAGTTTAAATATCCCAGACCCTTTGCATTTTCAGGAACATAAATGAAGCCGTCCATGTGATCATAACCAACCCTGTCAGCGCTTCCAGCCCTGCAGTAAAGCGCAAGTGCCCCAGGGGTTCGATATCCCCAAAGCCTAACGAGGTATATGTGGTAAAGGAGAAGTAAGCACAGTCGAGCAGGCTGCCATTAAAATTGCCAACTAAAGTCCCAAAATAAGGCGAATTCACCATAAAGTAGTAACCGTAAGCAAACAGCCAGATTTCTGCTACATGAGCCAGGAGGGCTCCAAATACTCCAATTACTATGGCGAAATTATGCCGGACAGGCAACCAGCGCCCTAAGTGGACCAGAGCGTTGAGGACCTCATGGTGAATCAGCACGACAATTGCCACAATGATGCTGTTCACCAGGAATGCAAAAGCCAGTTCAGCGTCGACCATGAAAAAACTCGCGCACCAGTTTTCCAGCTTCCTCCGCCATCACTCCAGACTCTACGGCGATCTTATGATTGAAAAAACCTGCCTCCCCTAACTTTAACTGGCTCTCCACCACGCCCGCCCGGGGCTCGGTGGCACCGTACACTAGCCGGTTGACGCGAGCGTGAACCAGGGCACCGAAGCACATGGTACAGGGCTCTATCGTTACATAAAGCGTTGTATTGGGCAGGCGATAGTTCTGTTTACCTTCAGCAGCTCGACGCAGCGCCACTATTTCCGCATGGGCACTGGGGTCACAATTCCCGATGGGACGATTGCTGCCTTCGCCAATAATCTTGCCATCCTGAACCAGCACTGCTCCAACAGGCACCTCACCCCTCTCTGCGGCAAGTTCCGCCAATTCCAGGGCCCTGCGCATAAATGCATAGTCTTTTGGTGTTGCCATAAATCTCTTCTAGTTACTTCTATCAACCCGAGCTGCAGCCATGGGAGAAATCATTTCGCTACCCTAAGTAAAACCTACTTACGCTTGATAAAGCGGCGCACAATAAAGTCGGCTTCCAGAACCAGGCTGTCCTGTTGCTCCAATTCTGCACGGGCCTCTCGGCAGCCTTTCCAGGCAAAGGGGGTCATGGCGAGAAAATCGGTAATCGCTTCGTGCCCCTGCAACTTAAAAGGAAAGCAACAGCGCATATCCACCTCAGGGTAAAGTTCCTCAACCAATTTTGGCGCAGGGTGTTTACGTGGCTCTTTATATAGCTGGCCTTTTAGGGTCCAGAGGTGGTCCGGTCCAGGTGAAACATCCAACAGCTGCCCCCCCACTTTTAACACCCGCAGCATTTCTTCATCCGGGGCCGGCGCAAAAATGCGTAGCAAGTCATCTACGCTATTCGAGGATACCGGCAGGTTGACATTACTGGCCACAATAAACTGGGCGCCACTATCAGATTTAGCTGCCATACGCACACCGGACTTTGAAATATCCACACCAGCCAGGGCATGACCATGCCACCCAGCGGATTCCAGTTGGCGTAAGTAATATCCCTCTCCACAGCCAATATCCAAGAGTTTACGACCTGATTTCGGTGGCAACAGCGCTGCAATTGCATCTACTAATGGGCGGTAATAACCCGCCTTTAGAAATCGGCGCCGCGCGCGCAACATCTCAGCTGAATCTCCCGGTTCCTTACGACGCTTGCGATAAACCGGTAACAAATTAACGTAACCTTCCCGTGCTCGATCAAAACTGTGCCGGTTACTGCAGTGCCAGGTTTCTTTTCCCAGCGTCAACGGCTTTGCACAGAGAGGACATTGCCAAATCATTCAACTTCCTGAACTTGAGTATTCTTCATCATTGATGGCGGCGTACGCTGCAAGATCAGATCCGCCGCCTTTTCTGCAATAGCGATCACCGGCGCATTGGTGTTGCCGCTGATCAGGGTGGGCATTATGGAGGCGTCCACAACTCTCAGTCCATCTACACCATGCACTTTTAGCTCAGCATCGACCACCGCAAGATCATCATTGCCCATCTTACAGGTTCCCACCGGGTGATAAATTGTCTCGGCATGCTGACGAATATAGTGCTTGATAGAAGCCTTGTTGGTGAGCTTTTGATCGGGCAACAACAACCGTTTCTGATAGCGCAGCAAATCTTCCTGGTTAATGATGTCCCGAGACATCTCGAAGGATTCCACCATCACCTGCATATCATCTGGTTCGCTTAGGTAATTTGGCTGGATACTCGGCAGCGCCTTGGGGTTCTCAGTATTGAGGGTGATTTCCCCACGGCTTTTAGGGCGCAATGCACATGCATGCATCGTGTAACCATACCCAGACTGTTTAGTAAGACCGTGATCAAAAGATGGCACTGCAGTGAAGTGAAACTGTATATCCGGGCAGCCATTAGCCAAGGTTGAACTGGCGAAGCCCCCAGCTTCAGCAACATTACTGGTTAATGGCCCGCGGTTCAGGAAGAACCACTCAGGCGCGCGCGTAGCGTGCTTCAGTTTCGCCCACAAGTCATTTGCAAAAGTGACTGGGGCCGAGGTTTTCACTACCTGGGAAATATCCAAATGGTCCTGGAGGTTCTTCCCTACCCCAGGCAGGTGATTCTGCAGCAGAATATCAAACTTCCGCAGTTCCTCCTGGGGGCCAATACCTGAGAGTAATAGTAGGTGCGGAGACTGAATCGCCCCAGCACAGAGTAAAACCTCCTTATTTGCCAGGATCTTTTTGCCGTTGAGCAACTCCACCCCCACTGCCCGATCGCCCTTCAACATGAGGCGCGCTACCGGGCTGCGGGTCAATACCCTTAAATTGGGACGTTTCTTGACTGGATGCAAATAAGCCGCAGCGGCAGAACAGCGGCGCCCATGACGTTGGGTTACCTGGTAAAAGCCGACTCCACTCTGCTGGCTGCCGTTAAAATCATCATTTAACCTGTGTCCGAGAGATTGTGCTGCCCGCAGGAATGCCTGTCCCGACTCAGTCTTCCACTTCAGATCGTTAACTGAAAGCGGACCATAGCCACTGTGATGGGCATCGCTACCTCGCTCATTACCTTCAGACAGAAGGAAATACGGCAGCATACTACGCCAACCCCAGCCCGGGTTGCCGGCAGCTTCCCAGGCATCATAATCTTCACCATTACCGCGAATATAAACCATCGCATTAATAGAACTACTGCCACCCAGGGTGCGACCACGAGGCCAGAACAGGCGCCGTTCGTGCAGGTGTTCCTGGGGTTCTGTAAAGTGATGAAGGTTGTAACCGGTCCCGGAAAGCAGCATACCTATCCCCAGGGGCATGGAGATCAGTGGGCTGCGATCTGGAGGGCCCGCCTCCAGCAGGCAGACCCGATGTTGCTCATCAGCACTCAAACGGTTAGCCAATACACAGCCGGCGGAGCCGGCACCTACGATCACATAATCAAACACCATTTGAGTGGACATGGGACCTCAGCACCTTTGCAGCTGGATTTGTCATGACGGTACACTCAACCAGAAAGAAATTACATAGACGAAAAGGATCAAAGGTGAAGGATTACGAGTTCAGTGATAATAAAATCCTGCAAAGCTGGCACAAAAATGCTGGGGAGTGGGTGAATGTTATTGATCGAGCGGCTATTCCCAGTCGGGAGTTAATCACCAACTGCGCCATTATCGAAGCTATTTTGGCGCACAACCCTACAAATGTCCTGGATGTCGGCTGCGGCGAAGGCTGGTTGGCCCGCAACTTGGCAGCTAAAAACATTGATGTCTACGGTATTGATGCCGTAGCCGAACTCATTACAGAGGCACAGCATCGCAGCGGGAATTATCAACAATTCCTGACAACCAGCTATGAAGACCTGGACACGAAAGCCTTGGGGCAAAAGTTTGACCTGGTGGTGTGTAACTTCTCGCTGATCGGTGAATCGGCAACGGAGGTTTTTTTCCAGAAAGCTGGCAGCCTACTCAACCCTGGAGGCCACTTGCTGGTCCAGACATTACATCCTTTGATTTCTTGCGGAGAGCAGGATTACACAGATGGCTGGAGACCCGGCACCTGGGAAGGGATCGAAGGGAATTTCGAAGAGGCCGCACCCTGGTACTTCCGCACCATATCAAGCTGGGTTGATCTGTTTACCCAAAATAACCTGGTACTGCTCTCCCTGAAGGAGCCCCTCAATCCCACAATAGGACTTCCAGCCTCACTTATATTGTGCGGCCGGCTAACAACCACTTTGTAGTGCCCTGAGCAAACAAGCCAACACTCACTCTCTGTGGAAAAGTGGCATTAAAAGTTCAGTATAGAAAATTATTACGCCAAGCTGCGGTTTTAACCGATCTGGGTCTTGGTAGACCCATGGATATTGACCCATAACTCAAGATCAATTTTTCATTAGCATTAATCTGGCAATATCAAAAAAATAATAAAAAAACATTGGCGTCCTGCTGCTCACATCTGCGACTGCTTGGACAAAAATGGAAAAGTGTCCAGTTAATGCGGCCTGCAGAAAATTAACCGTCAATCCCCGACTGTCCAGTAAGTGAAGTTGTAAGAGCCGCCTATTTTATAAGGGATAACGCTTTGATTTGGGTGTCCCATAATAAATTTAACGACCGCTTACGGCGTCCCGATGAGAAGTAACACCCTGGGGTAAATCGAATGGTACTCTGCAACTTCAGAATCAGACAGGGAAAGACCTTACCAACAACTGTGGGATTGCTCCTGCTTCCCGCCTGCTGCTTCTGCTCCGCTGATGACTTATTTATCCCCGACTCCCAACAGGCCCTCAATTTACAATCCGGCAATCTTTACTTCTCCGATAGCGCCTTCGCTATGGGCAATGCAGACCTTCTCCAAGCAGCAGATTTCCTCCGCAACAACTCCATGAACAGTACGCAGAGGCGTCTTAACTACCAATGGCTGAAGATGCATACCTACCCTTCTGAACACCGACCAACTACCGGAGGCAAGGCCCTGGTCAAAATCCTGAAAATGGGTTTTGAGACCTATAAGCAACGTAATAAACGCACAGCCCGGAACAGCCTACTGCGCTATACCACCAACCGCGGTAAGATTGGCAACTCTGTCGATTATGGGTTTAGCCTCTCAAACGACAAATTCAAAGTCTCCTTCGAGTACGAATTCTAGTACTGGCAAGCGGCCTTTCCTTGCATAGCTTCAGGTTTGTTAGAATCTCCGCCATCTGAATTTGGCGGAGATTGCCGTGAGTACCTCAAATACCCCAACTACCTTCCCAGAACTACCTATAGCCGGTGTTGGACGGCGCCTTGCGGCCCTGATGTACGATTTGCTGATCCTGATGGGGCTAATGATGGTCTATGGCTTCGTCGCCTTACCTGTCGCATCGGCAATTGGAGGTCTCAACTGCCAGCCGGAAGCCATGGATTACAGTCCTTGTGTGGGCGGCCCGATTTACCAGTTGGGTGCAGTTGCGGTCATCGCAGGATACTTTTTTTGGTCCTGGCGTGTGGCTGGGCAAACTGTTGGTATGCGCGCCTGGCGTCTCATCGTAGCCAATCCCGATGGCGTCCAGCTTTCATGGCGTCAATGTATCCTGCGTGCTGTAGTGGCACCAATATCATTGGCATGCCTTGGCCTCGGCTATTTTTCCGCTTGGGCCAGGTCTGATAAGGCCAGCTGGCACGACCTGATATCTGAGTCCCAGGTGCGCCTGCTGCCCAAAAAGAAAAAGTGATTCGCTTCAGCGGGCGCGCTTAAGTAGTAACCACCCCACTATGAAGCACAGAATTATGGGCACCACCACGGCCAGTAGTGGTGGGAAGCCAAAAACCAATGAAGACGGACCAAGCATATCCTGCACTGTCTGGAAAACAATACCGACAATAATGCCGGTAAAAACCCGTAACCCCGTGGTTACCTCGCGCAAAGGCCCAAAGATAAAGGAGATCGCTACCATCACCAGGCTGGCAATGGTGAGTGGTTGCAAAAGCTTTTTCCAGAACTGCAGCCAGTAGCGACTGGAGTCCTCGTCCTTGCGATCGAGAAAGGTACCATAGGACCAGAGATCTCTCGGGGATAGGTCTGAGGGTAGCGGTACAATGAGCGCAAAAAGCTCTGGGGAAATCTCGGCATTCCAGCTACTGGTCGGTACCAGTTCACTCTGGGTATTCTCCGCTGAAAAGCTGGTAATACGACTGTTTTCCAACTGCCATTTATCCCCTTCGAACTGCCCACGCTCAGAAAACTCTACGCGTTTAAGCTCCTGATCACTGTCAAAGTGATAGCGGGTTATTCCGTATAGTTCGCCATCCGGCAGGGCCGCGTTGAAATGCACAAATTCCCCGCTGTCTTTCAGCCAAAGACCACTCTCCAGACCGGTGGCCTCCAGTTCTCCGAGCGCGCGGGCACGGTTGTTCTCAGCAATGACATTTGTCTTGGGAATAACAAATTCGGCCAGTGCCAAACCGATCAGGATCAGCAGGATAATCGGCTTCATCACAGCCCAGGCAATACGCCCGATCGATACTCCAGCAGCGCGCATAACCGTCAACTCGCTGGTTCCGGCTAAAGTCCCCAGGCCAACCATACAGCCAACCAGTGCGGAAAAACCTAACTGCTCATAAATCCGTGCAGGAAGCTTCCACAAAACATACTGCACTGCCTCCGCAAAGCCGTAGCCTTCCTTGAATTCTCCCAGTTGATCGACAATGGCAAATACAATATCCAGCCCGAGGATAACAAGAAGTACCGCACCCACTGCCAGGGCTATGGTTCGACCAATATACAGATCAAGCCTTAGCATTTGTCGCCTCCCCTACTCCTTCTGGGCGCAACTTGGGTTTGCGCCGCCAGTTCCTCATAGCCAGCAACAACAAACCGATCAATAGGAACGGCGGATGCACCAGCCAAATCACAGAGGGGTTGGCAAACTTGCCGTCCTCAATGGCACCACGAACGCCCTGCAGAGTTACCAGGTATATCAGGTAAAGGAGGATCGCAGGGATCATCTTGGCAAAGCGCCCCTGCCGGGGGTTTGTTCGGGATAAAGGGACAGCCAACACGGCGACCACTAGTACTAAAACTGGAAGGCTGAAGCGCCAATAGAGGAATGCCTTCTCTTTGGGGTCATCACTCTTTAATAGCTGCAAGGTGGGTGCTGATTCCATCTGGTCACGCCAACGATTACGCAATTGAGGAACCTCGAGCAGCACCTCATAAGTGTCAAACTCCATCTGCCTGTACTCACGCTGCCCAGGCACCCCTGCATAACGATAACCATCGCGCAACACCAAATAACGCAACCCTGTCTCAGGGTCGACTTGCTGCACACCCTCGCGCGCACGGGTCACCACTTGGTGGTTTGCCTGTGTCTCCTCCTCAGTCGCACCCAACTCAGCCAGGAAAACATCCTGCATTGTGGACTTATCCTCACTAAGGGACTCAGCGTAATAGACTGCACGACCGCCACTGGTGGAGATAAATTTCTTTGGTATCAGGTGGTCGAACTCGTTGCGGGCTTTCTCAATATTGAGCAAGTTAGTAGAGCGTGCCACACCTGCAGGAGAGAAATACAAGCTCATGGAAGCCACGACCAGAGCCACCATCAATGCTGGAGCCAGGGTATACATCAGCAGCCGCCACTCGCTGAAACCACAGGCATGCAACACTGTCATTTCACTCTCAATGTACAAGCGACCGTAGGCGAGCAGTATCCCAACGAAAAGCCCCAGGGGCAGCACAAGTTCAAGGAACCCCGGCAGACGGAACCCCATCAGGGAGAAAAGAATATTAGCCGAGATATCACCCGCGGCAGCCTCCGCCAGGTATTTAACAAATCGGCCACTCATCACCATTAAAAGTAAAACAGCGCTGACTGCCAGCGTGGCAAACAGCAGCTCACGGCAGAGGTAGCGGAAAATAATCACAGGGCGAACGTATTCCTTGGTGACAGCGGTGTGATGAAATCTGGACTCAAAATGAACAAGTTTCCCACCGACTACAGCATTCCAAAGACGGGCAGGTTAAACTTGTGCGACGCATTATCACTAAAAATTCTTGCTATGTCTCGGCTCTGAGCCATGCAATCTTTTGTCAGATTTTAAGGAAAGCTAAAAATGCAGTTCTCCGCCAAGGTTTTGGATATCACCAAACAGCGCACAGCCTGCTCCATTATTTCGGCAGATGCCAAAAACAGCCTTACCCACAGTGGAAAAAGCCTAGATAAACTCACCGGGGGAGTGATTGGCAAAATCCTCAAGCGCGGTGACCTCGGCACCAAGCCAGGCAGCACCCAACTGATTGACTTGATCGAAGGTCCCAGTGATCGCGTACTGGTCGTTCGTGCCGGCAAGGGTGCTCTCACCCAGGCTGAATTCCGCAAGCTGGCCACGACCAGCGCTACAGCGGCTAAAAAGTTCAAGGACGCCACTTCTTATCTGTGTGAACTGGATGTAGACGGTGCAGACAAGTCCTGGCAAGCACAGCAAATTGCAATGGCAGCCGGACTTGCCACCTACCGCTTCACCCAGTGCCAGACTGACGCAAAGCCCTATCCCTTGAGCAAGTTCACGGTACACGGCCTGGAGCGAAAGCAACTCAAATCTATTCAATCTGGAATCGATATCGGGGCAGCCCAAGCAATCGGTAGTAATGTAGCCCGTGAACTGGGCGATATGCCAGGCAACATCTGTACCCCCAATTACCTGGCAAGTGAAGCTCGTGCATTGGCCAAAAAACACACAAAACTCACTACCACGGTCCTTGATGAAAAGAAAATGAAAGCCCTGGGCATGGGTGCCCTGCTGAGTGTTGCCAAGGGGAGCGACCAGCCGCCGGCCTTGATTGCCATGAACTACAAAGGTGGTAAAGCCAGTGACAAGCCGATTGTACTGGTCGGCAAGGGCATCACTTTTGATAGCGGCGGCATCAGCATCAAGCCCGGCCTGGCTATGGATGAAATGAAGTACGACATGGGTGGTGCTGCCAGTGTCTTCGGCGTGATGAATGCACTATTAGAGCTGAAGCCATCGATCAATGTTGTGGGCATGGTTGCTGCCGCAGAGAACATGCCCAGTGGCGGCGCCAGCAAGCCCGGTGACATTGTGACCTCAATGTCAGGTAAAACCATCGAGATCCTGAATACCGATGCCGAAGGCCGCCTGGTACTCTGCGATGCCCTTACTTATGCCGGCAAGTACAAACCCCGTGCTGTTATTGATATCGCTACCCTGACTGGTGCCTGTGTTATTGCCCTTGGTCACCATGCAACAGGCCTGTATGCCAATAACGAAAAGCTCGCTAAAGAGCTGATCAAGGCCGGCGAGACTACCGGAGACCGCGCCTGGCAAATGCCTCTGTGGAATGAATATCAACCCTCGCTGGACTCCAACTTTGCCGATATGCAAAACATTGGCGGCCGCGAGGCGGGCTCTGTTACTGCCGCATGCTTCCTGGCGCGATTCACCAAGGATTACAACTGGGCACATATGGACATCGCAGGTAGTGCCTGGAAGTCTGGCGCCGCCAAAGGCGCTACAGGCCGCCCGGTTCCACTACTAGTTGAATACCTCCTGGGCAAATAAGCGCTAAACGCGCACAATAGCCGCCCACTTTACGGTGGGTAGCTGATAGGACGGCTCCGGTGGGGCCGTCTGTCTTTTCTGCATGGACAAGAATTTCACCGGCGCCCTCGATGACTCGAATCGACTTTTATATCCTTTCATCCGACCAGCCCCAACAGGCGGATATTTTCGCCTGTCGCCTTGCGGATAAGGCTTACCGCAGTGGGTTGCGCGTGCTGGTTGCCGTCGATAACCGGGACCACGCCAGCCAGATCGACCAGCTATTGTGGACTTTTCGCGAAGACAGCTTTCTCCCACATGCTGCTCAAAGCGAAGAGCAGCACTCAGCCATTGAAATTAATAGCGGGGAAGATCCGGGAACTCACCATGGACTGCTGATTAATTTATGTAGCAAAGTGCCCAAGTGGTTCAGCCGCTTTGAGCGCCTTGCGGAGATAGTTGTACAACATCCAGATACACTGCAGCGCTCACGATTACGATTTGGTCACTTCCGTGATCGCGGATATCCGTTACAATCCCATAAGATCAACTAAGGCATGTAATTACTCACTACCGCTATGTCCGGTCGAAAGAACAAACACAAGCAGCGCGGACAACAACGCAAGCAGCCCAGCGAATTGCTCAGCGAGCTCAGTTCGTTGCACGACCTCCTTAATAGCGACGACCTGGACGAAATTCCCCTGCTCAATCAAGTAGCCGGCCCTCACGGGCAAGGCACTTCCCAACAGACACCAGAGCCCCGATCCCAGGTAGAGGTCCCCACCCTTACTGCCGAGCCACCATCGGATCTCCCTTCATCAACAGACTCTATGTCTCAGCAGCAATCAGCCCCTACTATAGAGGAGGATGCCCTGGATACGGCGGATCTGCCTATTCTATTCTCGCCGGTGGAAGAAGTTGCCCCTTCAGAGTGCGAAATGCAGCTAGCTGAGTCCGACCTGGCATTGCTGCGTCCACTACAGGAACTGCCCCCAACTGAGACTGAAACCGAGGTGACAGATCCTGAAGCGACTGGCAGAGGGATAACTGAAACTGCGAAGCAAGCTCAGGTAGAGAGCAGCCCCGCCCAGGAAAACCCTTTCTTGCCTGCCCATATTCGTGCGCGCCTCACTGGTGGCAAGGTTCCCACCGGTGTAGACCAGGATGCCCAAAGTCCAGAGCCGGTAGACCCCGCCAGCGCAGGTACACGCACTCAGGCCCTGGCAATGGCCCAAGCCATTACTGAAGAAGGGGAGCCTGCCGACCAGCTGGAGCCAACCGAGAAGGAACGGCAGCGCCAGGCCCTGATCGAACAGTTAGTTGCACAGCAATTGCCACAACTGGAGAGGCGGTTGCGCGCACAGATAGAAAAAGTCGTCGACGAGCTGGGCGTCTGGGACTGATTACCAATACAGGCAAAACCTGCCTTTTGCCCACCAGACCCCAGCGGTATAATTCCCCCCTTTTTCCGCGCAGCCCGAGCAAGCACCAGACTATCCTGAGCCAAAACGCTGTGCACGCAGTCAGTTAAACACAAGGTTTCCCGCCCGCATGGACAAAACATACCAGCCCAACGCCATCGAACAGCAGTGGTACAAAACCTGGGAGGAGAACGGCTACTTCAAGCCTTCCGGGGATACTGAGGCCAAGCCCTACAGCATTATGATCCCGCCGCCGAACGTCACCGGCAGCCTGCATATGGGCCACGGTTTCCAGGAGTCCATCATGGACGCCCTGATTCGCTACCACCGCATGCAGGGAGACAACACCCTGTGGCAAGTGGGCACCGACCATGCCGGTATCGCCACCCAGATGGTGGTAGAGCGCCTGCTGGGCGCCGAAGGCGTATCCCGCCACGACCTGGGCCGCGACAAGTTTATTGAGAAGGTCTGGGAGTGGAAAGAAGAGTCCGGCGGCACCATTACCCGCCAGCTGCGTCGCCTGGGCGCCAGCCCCGACTGGTCCCGCGAACGCTTCACCATGGACGACGGCTTCTACAAAGCGGTGCAGGAAGTCTTTATCAAACTGTATGAAGACGGCCTGATTTATCGCGGCAAGCGCCTGGTGAACTGGGACCCGAAATTCCACACGGCGATCTCAGACCTCGAAGTACTAAACGAAGAAAAGCAGGGTCACCTGTGGCACTTCCGCTACCCGCTCTCCGACGGCTCCGGCCACTTGGTGGTCGCCACTACCCGCCCGGAAACCATGCTCGGCGATACCGCCGTAGCCGTACACCCGGAAGACGAGCGCTACCAGCACCTGATTGGCAAGACCATCAAGTTGCCCCTGGCGGATCGCGAAATCCCGATTATTGCCGACGAATACGTCGATCGTGAATTCGGCACCGGCTGTGTAAAAATCACCCCAGCCCACGACTTCAACGACTACGAAATGGGCCAGCGCCACAACCTCGAGATGATCAACATCCTCGATGCCGACGCCCACCTGAACGACGCAGTGCCGGAAAAATACCGGGGCATGGAGCGCTTTGCCGCGCGCACCCAGATTGTCGATGACCTGGACGCCCTCGGCCTGCTGGAAAAAGTAGAGCCCCACACCCTCAAGGTACCTCACGGGGACCGCTCCGGCGCCGTGATCGAGCCCTGGCTCACCGATCAGTGGTATGTAAAAACCCAGCCCCTGGCCGATGAAGCCATCGCCGCCGTTGAAGATGGCCGCGTTGAGTTCGTACCGAAAAACTACGAAAACATGTACTTCTCCTGGATGCGCGATATCCAGGACTGGTGTATTTCCCGCCAGCTGTGGTGGGGCCACCGCATCCCTGCTTGGTACGACAACGACGGCAATGTCTATGTTGGCCGCAGCGAAGAGGAAGTGCGCGAGAAGCACAACCTGGGCGCCGACATCAGCCTGCGCCAGGACGACGACGTACTCGACACCTGGTTCTCCTCCGGCCTGTGGACCTTCGGCACCCTGGGCTGGCCAGAAGATACCGAAGAACTGAAAGCCTTCCACCCCAGCTCCGTACTGGTCACCGGCTTCGATATTATTTTCTTCTGGGTCGCGCGCATGATGATGCTGACCCTCTACTTCAAGAAGGAAGTACCGTTTAACACCGTGTACGTACACGGCCTGGTGCGCGACAACCACGGCCAGAAGATGTCCAAATCCAAGGGCAACGTAATCGACCCTATCGATTTGATCGACGGTATCGACCTGGAGACCCTGGTAGAGAAGCGCACCTCTGGTCTGATGCAACCGCACCTGCGCGAGAAGATCGAAAAGCAAACCCGCAAGGACTTCCCTGAAGGTTTCTCTGCTTTTGGTACCGATGCCCTGCGCTACACCTACTACTCGCTGGCATCCACCGGCCGCGACATCAAGTTTGATGTGGGCCGTATCGAAGGCTTCCGCAATTTCTGTAACAAGATCTGGAATGCCTCCCGCTACGTTCTGCAAAACTGCGAAGAGCACGATTGTGGGCAGGACGGCAGCACGGATTTTGAACTGACCATCGCCGACCGCTGGATTATTTCCCAACTGCAGCGCACCGAAATTACCGTGCGCGAAGCGATGGATACCTACCGCTTCGACCTCGCCTCCCAGGCCCTGTACGACTTTATCTGGAGCGAGTACTGCAGCTGGTATCTGGAACTGTCCAAGCCGGTACTGTGGGACGACAACGCCTCCGACGCAGTGAAGAAAGGCACCCGCCGCACCCTGATCCGCGTACTGGAAACCATTTTGCGTCTGGCCCACCCACTGATGCCGTTTATCACTGAAGAAATCTGGCAGCGTGTAAAAACCCTCGCCGGTTCCAACGGTGACACCATTATGCTGCAGCAGTACCCGGAAGCCGATAACAGCAAGATCGACGAAGAAGCGGAAGCGGCCGTTGCCTGGTTGAAGCAGGTTATTGAAGGCGTGCGTAATATTCGCGGTGAAATGAATATTTCCCCAGCGAAGAAAATCCCACTGATCCTGCGCGGCGGTTCCAACCGTGACAAAGAACTGCTGGAGCAAGCCCGCAGCCTGCTGATCAAACTGGCCAGCCTCGAAGAAATCACCTGGCTGGAAAGTGGAGAAGCTGCACCCGCCTCCGCCACCGCCCTGGTAGGCGATATGGAATTGCTCGTACCCATGGCCGGCCTGATCGACGTTAAAGCCGAGAGTGCACGTCTGCAAAAAGAGATTGATAAACTTTCCAAAGAACTCGCTCGAGTCGAAGGCAAACTCAACAATCCCAAGTTTGTAGACAAAGCCCCCGAAGCCGTTGTTGCCAAGGAGAAGGACAAGCTTGCGGAAATGAAAGGTGCTCACGAGCGTCTGCAGCAGCAGCTTGAGGAAATCAGCAACCTTTAATGGTTCTGATAATCCGCTCCGGTGAAGAGCGGATCTGATTTAAAAAAGGGGGCTCTGCCCCCTTTTCTTTTTTTGATATAAATCAAACTGCCCCTTCTAGTCCTAGTGCCTTTCTATTTTCTATCAACTTCAGAACCCGAGTATGTGCTCAATGTACCTGCACCGCTTATGGGTTTGTCGGCTCCAAAATCAGCATTACCGAAGTGGCATACGACCTAAAGCGCGCTAAAACGCTTCAAGCACCGCCCAATTTTTCAACCCTCCTAAGTACCTGATAAGAAATCAATATGATTTTCAATCGGCTTGAATATTACTTTTTATAAAGATCCTGATTGATTGAAAGCCCCAGGCATAACAGTGAGTTGGAGAAAGTCTATTCATTGGGGATAGTGGCCGAAGTGATTATTTTTGCATTCCTTCATTAGATTGATTCCAGGATCGCAATCATGATAATAGTGGTCAGAATGATTACTATATAAATGTTAAGGCTCCCCGATGGACGAAGATTTAAACAAACTTAAGGAAGAAAAGAATCTCGTAACTATTAAGAGAGAGGCTATTGATGGGCATAAATTACAAGGATTTGTATTGGCACATTCTAAAGAACTCATTCTGATTCAATACGTATATGACTTTAATCTTGATGGGCTTATGGTTCTTCGGTTGTCTGATGTCAGCAGTATTGAATCAAGCAAAACAGATCTTTTTCAGACCCAAATCTTCAAAGATGAAGGATTGTACTCCAGGATAGATTTCTCGAAAGAGTATGATGTAACCAATTGGTATACGGTACTATCTACTATCGGGAAAGAATATGGATTTTTCATAATCGAGGATGAAGACCCAGAGTATCCAATCTTCCTACTTGGGGAGCTACGTGTCATTGGCGAAGATTCAGTCTCAATGCTGGGGTTTAGTGGGGCTGCCAACTGGGATGACGAATACTCGGAAATGAGTTACGAAGATATAAGCTCCTTTCAGGTGGGTAACAACTACTCAAATATGTATAAACGGTATTTCGAGAGGAATGCCTTAACAAAACCATCTATTTGACGGCGTTAACCCACCCAGCGGACCGAACAAGCAAACAAGCGCCCTTGCTTAGGGCGCTCCGTAATCTCAACCAACTCCATCCCCCAACACCCTCTCCTTTTGTAAACGTCTATAGATTTCCTCACGGTGAACGGGCAGAGATTTGGGAGCACGTATGTCTATCTTTACCTGATTACCCTTAACTTCCAATACCGTAATTGAGACATTCGCTCCAATTCGTAAGTTTTCACCCGTACGGCGCTTTAAGATCAACATAATTGCTTCCTATGAATACTCAATCCATGCGTAGACCTCCCTTAATGGAAGGATTTGAAAGTAACTTTTAAGGAAGTATCAGGTGGAGCACGAGAACGGTAGGCATAGAGGTAGAAAAGGCAGACGCAACGCTTCCAGAGCCAGGGGACACGCCCCAAACTACTGAATGGACTCCACTTTATTGAAGACGAGCGGGTTTCTAGCGTATGATCCATATAGCCATTTTGATAGTCATAGTATCAATTTGGTTAGCTGGCCCCGGGTGTTAGCGCACCTTGGGTCAGCGCCTTTTACTTACTTTTACGTCACGCTACCGTTCTCCTTTGAGGGAATGGTTTTTAGAAAATTCTTGATTCTTTCGAATCTCTTTGGTCATCGGCCTTCAGAAGGCTGTTCAATGACGACCCAAATACCGATAAATATCCACCGATTTTACGCAGCTTTGACACTAAAACAAACTGAATAAATTTCAATAAGATTATTTTTGTGCCTATATTTTTGATTGCTCATGCATTGAAAAATTTCAGTCGCGTATAAAAATGGTCGTTAAGGCTGGTATTCTTCACTGCTTTTCAGCTTGGAATCCAGAAACAATAGATCATCCCTAGAGGCTTCACTTTGTTGTTTTTATATACAGGCTGTTACTTTTCTGTGTTCTCTATTTCGAGGATTAAGAGCAGCTACACATATCCACAGAAAAAAGAACGTTAACTTGTTGAATTTTAGCTAGTTTACATCTGTGATCAAAAGCAGCAAAATATCGGGATATAATACAGACGCAATATATTCACTAGAGTAATTTTCCACCGGTGCAGGCTAACATACTGATTGTATGTTTTTTTTGGCTAGAGGGTTTTTCTCCTCTTGAAATATATTGACTGGTGATATAATACGACTGCTTTTGAATACACTGCTATAACCCTTAAAAGGAATTTTCATGAAGCTTATATCAGTAGAAATCGAAAATATACGCTGCTACAAAGACCGCGTTAAGGTTCAGATAGATGACCTTACTACTTTTATTGGCAAGAACGATATAGGAAAGTCTACTGTATTAGAAGCTTTAGAGATATTCTTTAACAATGATACAGTAAAGATTAGCCAAGATGATGCAAACATCTCTAACGATGATAAAGTGGTTTGTATCACCTGTGAATTCACGAAGCTTCCAGACAAAATAATCCTTGATAGTGGGCATGAAACTACACTAGGAAACGAATATTTATTGACATCTGAGTCAACCTTAAAAATTAAAAAGGTCTTTGATTGTGGAAAGAAAACGCCAAGTTGTGATGTTTTTATTATTGCTCACCACCCTACAGCTGCTGGCATAAACAGCTTACTTGAACTTAAAGAAAAAGATCTGCAGAAAATAATAAAAGATCAGGGCATTGATAGCGCACTTAAAGGCAACCCTCTAATGCGAAAAGCTATATGGGAAAATGCTGAAAACTTGGAACTTCAAGAGATAGAGATACCGGTAACAAAACCTAAAGAAGATAGCAAAAGAATCTGGGAGCAACTTGATAAGTATTTGCCTTTGTTTGCCCTGTTTCAAAGTGATAGGAGTAGTAAAGATTCAGATGGAGAAGTTCAAGATCCTATGAAGGCAGCTGTTGCTACTGCAATAGCCGAAGTTAAGGATGATATTGAACGAATTCAGAAAAGAGTAAAAGTAAGGACGGAAGAGATTGCCAGTAATACTCATAAAGCACTTAAAACCATAGATAAAACTCTTGCATCAGAACTAGTTCCCGATTTTACTCCTCCGACTCCAGCGAAATGGACAGGCTTATTTTCCGTAAGCCTTAGTACGGATGGTATACCATTAAATAAACGTGGAAGCGGTGTGCGCCGATTGGTCTTAGTTAGTTTCTTTAAGGCTGAAGCAGAAAGGCTCCTCACTCAAGGTAGCAAAAAAGGAATTATTTACGCTGTAGAGGAGCCTGAAACCGCTCAACATCCCAACAATCAAAAGATACTCCAACAGGCTTTTTCAGATCTTGCGAGTGAACATAATTGTCAGGTAATACTTACGACTCATAACCCTGGATTTGCTAGTGATCTTCCAATAGAAGGTATTCGTTTCGTTACACGAGATGAAAATGCCAAACCTTGCATAGAAAGTGGAGTAGATGTACTCGGAAAAGTAGCAGAAACTCTTGGAGTGACGCCAGATAGCCGAGTTAAGTTAATTTGCTGTGTTGAAGGCCCAACAGACGTCAAAGCATTAAAATCGCTAAGCCGCGCATTACATCTAGAAGATAATTCGATTCCTGATTTAACTACTGATGAAAGAGTCGCTTTCGTTGTTCTAGGCGGTGGTAATTTAAAACATTGGGTGAACGATAATTATCTAAAAGGTTTCGGACGACCTGAAATGCACATCTACGATGCTGATGTGTCTAGTTATGTTGGTATAATTGAGCAAGTTAACGCGCGTGGCGACGGTTCAATTGGTTTCATTACACAAAAACATGAAATCGAGAGTTACCTGCACTCAGATGTAATAAAAGAGGCTTTTGATGTAGATGTTGTTGTAACAGACCAACCTAATGAGGATGGAAAAGCAACGCCTAAGGTTTTCGCAGAAGCATATTCAGCTGCACAAGAATATGATGGTGTTATGAAAGATAGTAATGCCAAAATACGCCTTGCAGAAAGAGCTTTTCCACTTATGACTGCGAATATGATTCATGAAAGAGACCCTAACGGAGAAGTGAAAGAGTGGTTCACTACAATGGCTGGTTTTCTAAACTAGTGTAGCGGGTAGCAATCTAGGACAGCCAATGACTAGCGGGTAGCAATCTAGGACAGCCAATGACTAGAGAGTGGTGCCGGCAATAGAACTAGCTCCCTCTCTGGCGGCTCTTTCTCTTTGGTTTAGAGGTAAAGGAGATTAAATACTTGGAATTGGCCTTCAGGCTATTGGGATCGCTGTTTTTCGATAAAAGGGCGGTAATCGTGCTGTTGAGTACTTGAGGCTGGGGTAGATTAGCAGGGCGTAGCTGAGAGGAGGCGCCGACAGTCGCTTATACCGTGTACCCAGCGTTTATCGAGTTGAGCACAAACTTTATGTACAACCTCTACCGATCCCACCAAGCCTTTAAAGCGACTTTCAAAGTTCCGGCTGAGATAGAGCCAGTGCTTGGGTGAAATGCCGAGTCGCTCCAAAATAGGAGGTATGTTTTCGGCAATACAACCCCGTTTTCTTGGGTCTAAATGCCGGCCGCTCCAGTCCACTAACTCCAAATAGTGATCCAGCTGGAAAGGAAGCCCTTTCGGCATATTCAAACGCTCACCGCCGACAAACGGAAGTAGATTTTTGGGCTGCTTACCAGAGACTGCCGCACGAATACGCTGTTGAATCGAAGTGTAATCAGACTCTTCAGGTGTCTGGGCAATATTGGCACGGATGGGGTTAAGGTCTACATAGGCCATACAGGCGGCGAGTGCTCTTTCATCCAGTAAAGCCTGAGACTTAAACCGGCCCTCCCAAAAGCGGCCTGTACAGTTGTCTTCAGCATTGGCCTGGCGGGCGATGGATTCATTTAAACAGCGCATAAACCAGCTGATGTCCATTAGACGCTCCCGCCATAGGGAAACGACCTCTTTTAGCCTGTCTTCCTCAGCGTGATCGAGAGTATCGCTCTGAAGATAGCGCTGGGCCAAGCTAGAGGCTTTGAAGAGCTGTTGCCAGCGACTAATTACCTCTGTAAGAGACCACTTGTTAGCCGATTTTGTGTCGATATAGAGCACTATATGGTAGTGATTACTCATTACTGCATAGGCGGCAATATCTAGCGCAAACACCTCGGCTAACTTATGCATACGGATTTCAATCCATTCGCGTCGATGCTCGTAATCTTTTCCGGATTCAGTATCTCTGCCACAGAGAAATGCACGCCGTACACAGCGGGAGACACAGTGATAGTACGGTGTTGCATCAAGAGATATCTGGGTGCTTCGCGGTAGAGTCATCGGCTGCACGCGCACTTAGCTGTATAAACATACAGCATTTTGTGGGATTTCAATCTTTTGTCAATAGGGATGGCGGTTTATACTTTCTATTTGGTGGGTGTCCAGGATTCACCTTTTCCGGCAGTCAAAGCTGTGCTTTGCCTACCGGGTAAAAATGGCACTCGGCGTTCAAGGAAGAGCAATGAAGGTAGCTATCATATTAGTACTAGCAATAATTGGTAATCCTGCTTGGGGTAATAGCCTCAATACAGTCGAAAAAATACAGAAGAGTATTTCTGCAAATCTTTCGCAAGGCGACAGTCAGCAAGTAATTGAAGAATACTTAGCTTCAACCAACATTGCGCACTCTTATGACAAGCATTATTTTAGGTATCAAGCCATCGTACGAGAAAATGAGGCTGACTGTAAATTTGAATCTATATTTCTTTGGCTACTCTATGACTGCACCATTCAAATATATATCAACTTAAACGAGCAAGGAGGCTACAAAGATCATGAGGTTTACCAAAGTTATTCTGGCTTGTAGTGCCACAAATAGGACACCCATGAATCATGCCCAGCTGCATGATTGACTCTAGCCGCTAGATCACTCGGCTTAGGTGCCCTTAGCCACCTCGCCACCAAGTTAAGCCTTGTAGGATGTTTCTGTTCGTCAGTTCGTAGTTTGCTAGCGACTTCTGATCCTCCCCACAAGATCTCACGGTGTTGCAGTTGCCATTCGCTAGTAGTTAGCATTTAATGGAACCCATTAAATGGTGATCCTCCTACATGGGACTTTCACCCCATTAGTTCACGCCCATGCTGGGCGTACCACAATGTTGGGATCGGACACGATACTGCACGCTTTGAATTATGCTTTCATTACATTGCAACGTCATTCAAGTCACTCACCATCGTGTCGCTGAACATAGCGTTAATAAGCATATGAAGATCAGAATTATCACTTCGATACTTATCTTATTTTTTACAGGATGCACCACTATCGAAGTGCTACCTGTGAAAAATCTCCCTTCATTCAAAAATGAAGTGACATTAGGAAGCCCAGTTAATGCCCCCCCGAGAAAATATCCCAAAAGTATGCTTGAAGCAGGTCAAGAAGGATGGGTTATTCTTAAAGTGGATATAGATGAAACTGGTGCACCCAATAACATCAGGGTTGTTGATTACAGTCCCAACAAAGATTTCATTAAAGCGGCAAAATATAATGTAAGTGGGAGTATTTTCGCCCCACACATAGTAAATGGGCAGGCAGTCTACCTAAAAGACTATACTCTGGTTACTAGCTTTAAATTGTCAGAGAAATATCTTAAACCGGATAGCCGGTAGCTTCTAGCTACCGGCCCCCACCACCATCGTACGGGTCCGCAATGGACGATTCCCTATCGATAATGAATCTCTCACCAATGATAGTGTCGAGCAGATCTTCATTAGACTACTATGCCGTCGGCTGACTTCTGCTTAATCACCTCGGCCATTACTGACCGAGCCACTGCTGTGTTCCACCATTTTTTCTATCCCCGTGATGGTGGATAGCGGGTTGGGCCAACTTATGAGTCAGCGGCTACACTGACAGCTTCACAGCAGCAAGCTAAACAGATCCCCCAGATAGGAACGTGAACTTTTACTACACAACTGCATCATTGACTCTACCCGTTAGATCACTGGGCCTCGGTGTCCTTGGCTACCTCATCTCCAGCTAAGCTTTTTACGACGTTTCTGTTCGTCAGCTCGCAGCTTTACTAGCCGCTTCCTCCCCACAAGACCTCACAGTATTGCAGTTGCCATTCGCTAGTAGTTAGCATTTAATGGAACTCATTAAACGGTGATCTTCCTACAGAGGACTTTCACCCCATTAGTCCACACCCATGCTGGGTGTACCAAGTTACTGCATCCAACCACCTTCACTCCGCATGCTTTGTGCTGTACGCTACGCTAGCACAAAGAAGATCCATTTTGGCAACAGATGAACAAAGCGTTGAGTGAGCGAGATGAGTGAAAAAATTCCAGAGCGGATATATAAATTTGAAGATTTTAATATTCAATCTATTAAAAATCTGAAATCTCATACGATCTATTTTGGTTCACCCAAGAATTTTAATGACCCTTATGATTGCGCAATCCGTGCAGAAATAGTGGAACCTACGGAAGAGCAAGTTACAACATTGAAAAATTATTATTTACAACATAAAGAAACTTCTGAGCAGGCAAAAACTGAACTAACAAGAATGAATAGCACAAGTTTTAAGGCGCTTATTGAACGCAGTGCTAGATCTGCATCTAACATGCACGCGGAAAAATTTATCAATGAGAATGGGGTTTCATGTTTTTCAGAGACAAATGACGACTTGTTGATGTGGTCTCACTATGGAGGAAAATATAAAGGCTTTTGTCTAGAGTTTTCTACTGGAAGTAAGCCTTTCAACAAGCTTCGTAAGGTAAAATATAAAGAATCTATGCCAAAAATTGATCCCACATCAATATTAATTAATAGCGACTATGATCAGTTTTTAGATCTTTATTGTACAAAATCGAAGAGCTGGGAATATGAGAAAGAGTGGAGGGCATTGCATCATGTCGCTGGTACCGCTTTTACTTATCCATCGGAATCATTGCGTGGAATATACTTTGGACCTGATATAGACAATGTGTCCTTAGAAATATTATGCCTCATTATACAAGGGCAAAATCCAGATGTTTTATTTTATAAGGGCAAAAGAAATGATGAGAAATTTAAAATTGAATTTCAGCAATTTACATATACTAGTCATATCGAAGCGAAGCGCCAAGGGCTTATCACCTAAATCGGGTAGCCGATAGTATCTAACTACCGACCCCATACCACTCATCGTGCGGATCCGCAATGGCCGGTTCCCTATCCGTAATAAATATCTATCCAACGATAGTCTCGAGCAGCTCTTCACTTAAGTTAAGCGTCATGGCATTGCGCTACCTCAACTTTATCCAACTGGAAACATATCGGTAGGCTAGCCCTGTCTTTAAACTCGTGGATTTAGGTTCAGGCCTTCACCATATCCAAGGTATTAATCTTGACATTGGGCTACTATGCCATTTGCTGACTTCTGTTTAATCACCTTGGCCATTACTAACCGAGGCGCTGGTGTGTTCCACCAATTTTTCTATCCCCACGATGGTGGCTAGCGGGTTGGGCCTACTTTTGGGGCAGCGGCCACGCTGACAGCTTTACAGCAGCAAGCTAAACAGATCTCCCCAGATAGGAGAGTGAACTTTCACTACACAACTGCATCATTGACTCTACCTGTTAGATCACATGGCTTCGGCGTCCGTAGCCACCTCACCTCCAGGCTAAGCCTTATAAGATGTTTCCGTTCGCCAGCTCGTAGTCTTGCTAGCTTCTTCCTCCCCATAAGACCTCACCGTATTGCAGTTGCCATTCTCTGGTAGTTAGCATTTAATGGCACCCATTAAATGGTGATCTTCCTACAAGGGACTTTCACCCCATTAGTCCACGCCCATGCTGGGCGTACCAAGTCAAATCTGCGCCGGTATTTGAGGCGTTACAAGGCAACCAAGATTTATCTATGGGATTAATAGAAGCAATACTTTTAGGTATCCAGTTTAAGAGACTACAAAAGCCTTTGGTGTTCTTTTCTATGCTAATTGGTCTCATTGCATTCAGTATTTTCGGTATAGCTATATTCGGTGCGCTAGTTACTGAACTTATATCTACGGATAAAGAGTTTACCTTCGAGCTAGTCGGTGCCAGTTTTGGCCTACTTGCCATAATAGGTATCTTTTTTGGTTTGGCCTGGGTATGTGGTTATTTATTAAAGAGGTGCTTCGAGTAACGCCGTATAACAAGTTGCACAAGTACACTCTGGCCGCAAAAAGCGTAGCCTCCGCGGGACAGCCTACACTGTGTTTCGGCTGCCGTTTAGCAAACCTTATGAGTACTGAGATTTAAAGCATGGAAACTGTTACTTGCTATAGGCCCACCGGCGAAAAAGAGTTAGAACTGGTTAAGGAATCGGGCTATAAAAAATGGCCCCCTCGTTTGCCAGAACAACCAATTTTTTATCCGGTTACAAACGAAGAATATGCCATTGCCTTAACACAGTGGAATATCACCGATTTCGGTGCAGGCTACGTAACCAAATTTGAAGTGGTTAAGTCCTTCATGGAAAAATACCCCATAAAATGCGTGGGTGCTAAGTCACATACTGAATGGTGGGTGCCCGCTGAAGATCTGGAAGATCTCAATAGAAATATTGTTGGGAAAATCGAGGTAATAGGTGAATACCGAAACTCATAAATCCGGTAGCCGGTAGTTTCTAGCTACCGGCCCCCACACCACCCATCATGCAGGTCCTCAATGAGCGGCTCCCTATCCGTAATGAATCTCTAACCAACGACAGTGTCAAACAGCTCTTCATTTGAGTTGAGTGTCATCGCAGTGCGCCACCTCAACTTTATCCGACTAGAAATATATCGGTAGGCTAGTCCTGTCTTTCAACTCAAGGATTTAGGTTCAGGCCTTCACCATGTTCAAGGTATTAATCTTGGCATTAGGCTACTATGCCGCCGGCTGACTTCTGTTGAATCACCTCAGCCATTACTGTCCGAAGCGCTGCTGTGTCCCACCACTTTTGTCTATCCCCACGATGCTGGCTAGCGGGCCGGGCCTATTTATGAGTCAACGGCCACGCTGACAGCTTCACAGCAGCAAGCTAAACAGCTTTCCCCAGATAAGAACGTGAACTTTCACTACACAACTGCACCATTGACTCTACCCCTTAGATCACCCGGCTTCAGTGCCCCTAGCCACCTCGCCTCCAGGCTAAGACATGTATGATGTTTCTGTCCGTCAGCTCATAGTTTTGCTAGCGGCCTCCTCCCCACAAGACATCACGGTGTTGCTGTTGCCATTCGCTAATAGTTAGCATTTAATGGAACCCATTAATGGTGATACTCCTACAAGGGACTTTTACCCCATTTACCCCATTTACCCCATTAGTCTACGCCCGTACTGGGTGTACCAGTCAATGAATTACGTGCCTTCGGCGCCCGACAGCTTACAATCCGCTTCGCTATGTTACAGCTGCGGGTTATTGAGGAGTCATGTAAAAACACATTAAATAAACCAATTTCCTCATGGTGGTAATGATAATATTTTTCAACACTCTTATGCATTACACTAAGTACTCGAAATAAATAGAGGAGAATTGAATGGTTAAATACAAAAAGCAGGCGTGGGATATACGACGCTGAACTATCAATCTGGCGAGTTTGAAACCCGTCAAGATAAAGATCCAAAAGTAAATAACGTGTGTATTTTACAGTAAATTTCAAACTGGTGCCCCCCATTGAAGTAGGGAAATATAGCGGTTAAAGTTCTTATACCTTGTATCTATGGTTGGCTACCATATAGCATAACTTTCTATTTATTGTTCAAAGGTATAATACTTATGAGCATAAAATTTCACTCAGATCAATTGTTCTACCACGGCACTAACGATCGTTATTTTGCGGAAGGTCGTATCGAACCAGCGGGACAATTCTACCTCTCTACCAGTGGGTTTGAATCGCCTATTACCGCGAACACAAGATACATAATTAAATTCAAGCTAGTTAGAAATGTTAATGCTGTTGAGAGCCGGAATATCAAACGTGGCGACGTTGATGAAACTCAGCTTATACGCGATGGAGGACTGTGGTGTTCGGTACCTGATGCTGGTGAGCCTCAAGTCTTGATCCATTGGGAAACCGCCGGACACAATTTTGAGTACGTCTCCTGGTCATTCTGTTGGTGGTCTGACCGTTTTCGGTGGGTGGCTTGTTGTGATCGACCAGCTCAATACGGACTGCCCAGTAACGATTATATGGTTTGAAGTCTTTAAGGGAAGTTCACAAAACAACATGGACAGTCATTCACAAATAAGATCGGTGACTGTCCTATTTATTTGGAAGTTTTAAAAAATACAAATATATTCACGTTATTTTAGGAGTTTGGATTTTCGCCCCTCTGATTTGGTTTTTCATCGAGTATTATTTCGTATGGGTTAAAGGGACAGGTGTGGATCGCAAATAATTGGCTGCTGGTAAAGAACTGGCAAAACCTTTTTGGGCTGCAGTTTTAGCAACTCTTTTGGTTTTGATGTCAAAATAATGCATAAATCGGGTAGCCGATAGTTTCTAGCTACCGGCCCCCACATCACCCATCGTGCAGGTCCACAATGGGCAGCTCCTTATCCGTAATAAATCTCTACCCAACGATAGTGTCGAGTAGCTCCTCATCTGAGTTAAGTGTCATGGCGGTGCGCTACCTCAAGTTTATCCGACTGAAAACATATCGGCAGGCTAGCCCTATCTTTTAACTCGTGGATTTAGGCTCAGGCCTTCACCATGTCCAAGGTATTAATCTTGGCATTTGGCTACTATCTCGTCGGCTGACTTCTGTTGAATCACCTCAGCCATTACTGACCGAAGCGCTGCTGTGCTCCACCACTTTTGTCTATCTCCGCGATGGTGACTAGCGGGCTGGGCCTACTTATGAGTCAGCGACCGTGTTGACAGCTTCACAACAGCAAGTTAAACCGATCTCCCCAGATAAGAACGTGAACCTTCACTACACGACTGCATCATTGACTCTACCCATTAGATCACCCAGCTTCGGTATCCTTGGCCACCTCGCATCCAGGCTAAGCCTTATAGGATGTTTCTGTTCGCCAGCTCGTAGTCTTGCTGCTTCCCCCCCATAAGACCTCACCGTATTGCAGTTGCCATTCTCTGGTAGTTAGCATTTAATGGCGCTCATTAAACGGTGATCTTCCTACACGGGACTTTCACCCCATTAGTCCACGCCCATGCTGGGTGTGCCAAATTTAGGCAAGCGGACAAATTACTACGCCTTCGATTCCGTAATTTGCCGTTGCTAAAGGCGTTATCTGGGGCTAAGTCAAGGTCTAATTGAGAGATGTGGCGTAATTGACATCAGCTTAAAGAATCATCCTGACACTCACTGTAGTGCTACGACAAATTTACCAAACGCAATAAGTTGTTTTTATGCAGCCTTTTAATACTCAATTTACCTTATCTAGAGATTACCTTGCCGAATGCTATGATCAGTCTCTACCCTATGGGAAAAATGTCAAGCCCAATTATCTTCTTCCTACATTATTATTATCTTCTGGTGCGGGATTACTGTTATTTACTGAGCAACCTAAGATCGCAGGTTGCACGTTAATTGCATTAGGCGTGCTGGAACTGATTCACATTCGATTTCGACGAGCTTGGTGGTTAGCACGGCAGATGCTTGGGAAAAGTGCCGGTAGTGAAGTTAAATTAACCATAGATAAGGATGGAATCCAGACACAGAATCCTTATACGATAACAGCTTTGTTGTGGGCAGATATCGAGCGTATTATTGAAACCGATTTAGGGCTTATTTTGGTAGCTAAATCTGGGGGGCAGCAGTACTTATCTAAATCGCTATTACCTGCTGAATTAATTAATGAGATAGTTACCAAGATTAAGGATAAACATTGATTTCAATAAAAATTAAAATCGTGCCTGCAATGCAGCTAATACAATATATAAATCGGGTAGCCGGTAGTTTCTAGCTACCGGCTACCACACCACCCATAGTACGGGTCCGCAATGAACGATTCCCCATCCGTAATGAATTGCCACCCAACGATAGTGTCAAGCAGCTCTTTATTTGAGCTGAGTGTCATGTCAGCGCGCTACTTCAATTTTATATCCGACTGGTATCATATCGGTAGGCTAGCCCGGTCTTTTAACTCATGGATTTAGGTTCAGGTCTTTACCATGTCCAAAGTATTAATCTTGGTATTTGGCTACTATACCGACCGTCGGCTGACTTCTGTTTAATCACCTCGGTCATTACTGACTGAGCCGCAGCTGGATCTCATCACTTTCATCTATCCCCGCGATGGTCGCTAGCGGGCTGGGCCTGTTTATGAGTCAACGGCCACACTGACATCCTCACAGCGGCAAGTTAAACAATAAGAACGTGAACTTTCACTACAAAACTGCATCATTGACTCTACCCGTTAGATCACCCGACTTCGGTTTCCTTGGCCACCTCGCATCCAGGCTAAACCTTGTATGATGTTTCTGTTAGTCAGCTCGTATTTGTTAGCGGCTTCCTCCCCACAATACCTCACGGTGTTGCAGTTGCCATTCGCTGGTAGTTAGCATTTAATGGCGCCCATTAAACGGTGATCTTCCTAGTGTGAACTTTCACCCCATTGGTCCACGCCCATGCTGGGCGCACCAAAAAAAGGCAAGGCGACGCATAAATACGCGCTTGCTTTAAGCGTTATGTGAATCTTAGATAAATATGAAAAAAGCACTTTTTTTAGTTTTGATAGTTGGTGGAATTTGGAAATTTTACAACCACTCACCTGAGGTGTCGTTTGGGCCTGGTGTAATGGCACCTGAGCTACCGCAGCAGGAGAAAATTGACTCGATTTTTGGTTTCAGTTTTGGAAAATACAATATTACGGAAATTGCAGAATTTAGAATTAAAGCAAAAGTACTATCAAAGAAAAACTATCATACTGGTCGAGAAGCAGAGCTTTCACCTACTGATTTAGTATTAGGTTGGGGGAATATGTCTGATGAGAGTATCCTAGAAAAAATTAAGATATCACAATCACGTCGATTTTATTGGTGGCGGGTAGACTCATTTCCAATACCTAGAAGAGAAATTGAAACCCATAGTGCTAATATGCACCTCATTCCTGGTAACGATGCTATAGAAGGCCTCATTGATGAAATTCGTAAGGGGGATATTATAGAAATATCAGGGAGTTTGGTAAACGTAAAATCTACCACCGATAATTGGTATTGGAAAAGTTCACAAACTCGTGAAGATACTGGAAAAGGAGCTTGTGAATTAATTTATGTTAAGAAGATTAACATAAATACTATTTAGCTTTGCATGTTTCATCACTTAAATCAGGTAGCCGTCAGTTTCTAGCTATCGGCCCCCACACCACCCCTCTTGTGGGCCCGCAATGACGACTCCCTGTCCATAATGAATCTCTACACAACGATAGTGTCGAACAGCTCTTCATTTGAGTTGAGTCTCATGGCAGCGCGCCACCTCAATTTTATCCGACTGGAAACATATCGGTAAGCTAGCCCAGTCTTTTTAACTTGTGGATTTTAGGTTCAGGCCTTCACCATATCCAAGGTATTCATCTTGGCATTTGGCCACTATGCCGCCGGCTGACCTCTGCTTAATAACCTTGATCACTACTGATTGAGGCGCTGCTGTGTTCCACCACTTGATTTCTACCCCCACGATGGTCGCTAGCGGATTGAGCCTGTTTATGAGTCAGAGGCCACGCTGACAACTTCACAGCAGAAGGCTAAGCCTTATAGGATTTTCCTGTTCGTCGGCTCGTAGTTTTACTTGCGGCTTTCTCCCCACAAGACCTCGCGGTATTGCAGTTGCCATTCGCTAGTAGTTAGCATTTAATGGACCCATTAAACTGTAATCTTCCTACAAGGGACTTTCAGCCCATTAATTCACGCCCATGCTGGGCCTACCAAGTTACGACACAATCGCCCGCAAAAAGCGCAGGCTGAACTCGCTACACTACGTTTCGCTCGCCTGCGTGCAAAGCGTTAACCGTTGAATACACGGAGGTATGATGAGGGACAGAAACCAAGCATTAGTCTTCATCGTCTCAGTGCTTGTAATTAGCTGGAGCTTTGAGGCGTTCATCATCGCCAGCGGGGGTGTCAGGCGCTTCGGCCCTCTCTGGATAGTCGCCCTGATGTGCATCCCTGGCGCTCTTTCCATAGTGCTGAGACTCATCCTGAAATCTGGATATGAAGATGTCAGCTTTCGGATCGGAAAGGGACGCTACTACGTCTATGCCGTCGCAATTCCATTCCTATTAGTATTGCTAACGAGTCTGGTATCTGCAGCCCTCGATATCCGGCAATTCTCGCTGATGTCATTGGAACAACTGATCCAACTCAGCCCTGTTCTTCTATCCGTCCTAGTGCTCGGCCTGATTGGCGCATTTGGGGAAGAGCTCGGTTGGCGAGGATTCCTGTTGCCAAAGTTGGTAGGTGGTGGTGTTAAGAACCCCTATCTCGTCAGCGGACTTGTATGGGCGTCCTGGCATCTTCCACTCATTGCTTACGGAGGTTTCTACCAGACAGATTATACGTTGCTCATGGCGTTGATCTATAGCCTCGGTGTTATCGCCATGAGTTTTGTATTCAGCGAGCTCAGAATGCGCTCCGGATCAGTCTGGGTTGCCGCCATCGCCCACGCTGCTCACAACTTCTTCTTCCAGTTCGCAGCTCCTGTACTGCTTTTAACGGAACCGGGTTCGCGCTCAAAGCTGTGGGATATGGTGTCCAGCGACACTGGCTTGTGTATCGCAGTGTTCTACGCTATCGCGTACCTCGTTTTTCGCCATACCGTTCGACGGAGCAGGGCTTTCGAGGGGCGTTATGGCTCTTAGTATCAAAAAATTAATTATCGTGGTAGCTATGTTTTTGTTGTCGGGCTGTTATCCCATTAACAAGACATTACAGCCAGCATCAATGATTACAGTTCAAAACGAATCAGGTGAGCCGCTACAGGATGCGACTGTTACGCTTGTCTCAAATGCATATCCTGACGGGTTCGAAAAAACAAGAATGAGTATAGATACTAACTATAAAGGAGAGGCAGTATTTCCCAAAATCAAGGAATGGAGAGTTGAAGCACTAATGATTCATGGTGCAGAGGTATATTTCTGGAATTGGTGTGTATATAAAGAGGGGTATTTCACATATCTTACCAAGAATGGTAGTTCGAAAGATTTTAATAGAAACGCCACTATTACAATGTTGCCAGGTGCGTCTGAGCCTTGCCCAAGGGAGTTTAACTAGTGGTTAGTATAACAAAGCCAGCCAGAGCGGCAGCCAAACCGCTACGTGCTTTGTCTACCCCTGCTAGCCCTGTTAGGACACTTTAAAGAAATCTAAATATGTTTAAAAATATAGATGTTATACCTCAATTTCCTTCGTTAACTCCAGATGATATTTTGGACGTTAGTAATCGTCTTAAAGAAAGATTTGGATACAAAAAATTTCCAAGGGAATATGGCGATTTTCTACAAGAAACAAACGGCTGTTTGTTTTCGCCTAATGATGAAGACTTGGAAATTGGAATCCAGATTAAAACTGATTTGCCATTCATACAAAAGGCAAATGTGGCTGGCATTTTTGGCGTTTGGTATGACCGCTTTGACGGCAATGAACCTTCAAATTTAAACTGGCCAGAACTGTTTGCCTCTAATGAAAACTCTAAAGAAAACTTTGATGTTCTTCCTGACAATATGATGTCTTTTGCATATGAGGAAGAATCATTTGGTAGTCTCTTTGCAATATCCACTGACCAAAGAGATTTTGGCCAGGTCTATTACTATTATGACAACTATATGTATTCGATAGTTGGACGTAAATTTATGCTAGAGAAGTATGGCTACTGTTACTACGACCAGAAACTGTTAAATACTCTAGAAAAATATGGCTTTGATCGAGGCCAAGTAAAGAAAACAAATGAATTGGCTCAATTTGAACCAATTCAAGTCATAAACAATTTTGAAAGTTTGCCTGAAGATTGCAAGTTCGAACTGTTGAGAAATGAATTTGTCCCAGTGGCAAATTCCTTTAATGACTTTATGGCCAAACTAACAGAGGATGATTTGTGAAAGCCCTAAATCGGGTAGTCGGTAGTTTCTAGCTACCGATCCCCACACCACCCATTGTGCGAGCCAGCAATGGACAGTTCCCTACCCGTAAAGAATCTCCATCCAACGATAGTGTCGAGCAGGTCTTCATTTGAGTTGGGTATCATGGCAGTGCGCTACTTCCGAGCCAGTGACCACGCTGACAGCCTCACAGCAGCAAGCTAAACAGATCTCCCCAGATAAGAACGTGAACTTTCACTACATAACTGCATCATTGACTCTACCCGTTAGATCACCCGGCTTCGGTGTCCTTAGCCACCGCACCTCCTGGCTAAGCCTTAGAAGATGTTTCTGTTTGTCAGCTCATAGTCTTGCTAGCAGCTTCCTCCCTACAAGAGCTCGCGGTGTTGCAGTTGCCATTCGCTAGTAGTTAGCATTAAATGGTGATCCTCCTACAGGGGACTTTCGCCCCATTAGTTTACGCCCATGCTGGGCATACCAAGTAAAGACAGCATCGCCCCTTCGGGTCTGGATCTCACTACGCTCGGCCGCTGTTGGCGACGTTAGATTTTCTACTCATCGGAGATAGGGAATGTCAACGAGAGAGATCTCCAACTATTATGACTCGACAGAACATAGTGATACTCGAGAAGATTTAATTTTTGCTCTTAGCGAAGTAAAAGGAAGAAAGATTGCTGTTGATTGTGGCTGTGGAGCAGGATCAGATATAGCTTATTTACGCAGTAATGATTTCACAGTTCATGCCTTTGATATCGAGAATGAATCTATATCTAGATGTCGTAAACGATTCAAAGATGATGAGCAGGTTATTCTATCCAGGGATAGTTTTAATACTTTCAATTATCCTGAGTCCTCACTGGTAGTTGCTGATGCCAGTCTTTTCTTTTGTCCTGAAAAAGATTTTGAGTCAGTTTGGTTGAAAATAACTAACTCTTTGACAGAAGGCGGGATCTTTTGCGGTTCATTCCTAGGGCCAAAAGATACAATGGCTGGGCCTGAGTATGATAAGGAAGCATTTTGGAGTGATACTCTGGTTATGAATGAATCGAAGATAAGAAAACACTTCAGTAACTTTGAGCTATTAAAGTGGACTGAACATGACCTTTCAGGAGAAACTACAGATGGTACACCGCATCATTGGCATATATTCTCCATCGTAGCGAGAAAACAATCTAAATCGGGTAGCCGGTAGTTTCTGGTTACCGTCCCTCATACTACCCATCATACGTGTCCACCATGGGCAGTTTCCTACCCGTAATACATCTCTGCCCAACGATAGCCTTGAGCAGTTCTTCAATTGAGTTAAGTGTCATGGCAGTGCGCTACTTCAACTTTATCCGACTGGAAACATATCGGTAGGCTAGACCTGCCTTCTAACACGTGGATTTTGGGTTCAGACCTTCACCGCATCCAAAATATTGATCCTGGCATTAGGCTACTATGCCATCGGCTGACTTCTGGTTAATCGCCTTGATCATTACTGACCGAGGCGCTGCTGTATCTCACCACTTATGTCTATCCCCGCGATGGTGGCTATCAGGTTAGGCCTAGTTATGAGTCAGCGGCCATACTGACAGCTTCATAGCGGCAAGTTAAGCAGATCCCCCAGGTGAGAACGTAAACTTTCACTACACAACTGCATCATTGACTCTACCCGTTAGGCCACATGGCTTCGGTGTCCTGGGCCACCGCACCTCTTGGCTAAACCTTATAAGATGTTTCTGTTCGTGAGCTCGTGATTTTACTAGCGGCTTCCTCTGTGGTGGGCGATATGGAACTGCTGGTGCCTATGACCAGCCTGATTGATGTCAAATCTGAAAGCACACACTTGCAAAAAGAGATCGAAAAATTATCCAAGGATCTCCCTCGCGTCGAAAGTAAGCTCAATAACCCGAAGTTTGTCGAAAAGCACCGGTTGAAGTTGTCGCCAAGGAAAAAGATAAACTCACCCACATGAAAAGTGCCCATGAGCGCCTACAGCAGCAGCTGATGTAAATGAGTAACCTTTGATCTAAAGGTGGGAGTTACATTCATCCCTACAATGCAATAAACATCTGGCTATCGGGCTCAGCCCTCTTTTTTATTGCCCAATTTTCGTAAAATTCCACCTGACGCTTATTTTTACAGAATCACCGTTTATAAGAATGGGGTATATAAGAATTAAAAGTTCCTTGGCCGTACTGGCGCTTGGTGGCGCAACGATTTATAAACAGTGAACGATCAGTTATATGTATGGGCCCATAATAGAAGCGCCCAAGATATAGCCATAAACAGAGAATAAGAACGTCTTATTCAATCAGCTTTCATTTTGCCTGAAAGCATCCCCATTCAATATTTTTGCGCTGTAAATTTCGTCGCAGTATCAGTGGTTAACCCGGGCTCAGGCCCAGAAGAAAATCGGGGAGAAATACGTTGAACTATCCAGAAGAGTTCAACCCGGAAGTATGGCCACTAATTGTTTACTGCCTGGCCGTGCTTGCATTAATCGTATTGATGCTGGGACTTTCCTATTTCCTTGGCCAGAAGCGCAGAGACCCCGCCACCGACGAGCCCTTTGAATCCGGCATTATTTCTCAAGGTAGTGCCCGATTACGTATTTCTGTTGCCTATTATCTGGTTGCCATTTTATTCATCGTATTCGACCTGGAAGCTATCTATCTGTTTAGCTGGTCTATTGCATTTTATGAAACAGGACTACTTGGATTTATCGAAGCCACCGTGTTTATTGTGATCTTGCTGGTGGGCCTGATATACCTCTGGCGACTGGGTGCGCTGGAATGGGGTGGCCATCAAAAGAGCCTGATTGATCGCGAAAATCATCAATAAACACTCATAGGAATATGCTATGCGTTGGCAGTTAAGCAAAGCCCAAGATGTAATTGCCGCCGATTCTTCTCAAGCGGAAAATGGTGCAATAGCCGAAGATCTAAAGAAAAATATCCTGCTTGCAAAACTGGAAGAGCTTGTCGCTTGGGGTCGTTCAAACTCACTGTGGCCATTTAATTTTGGACTCTCCTGTTGCTATGTGGAAATGGCTACCGCATTTACCAGCCGTCATGATATTTCTCGCTTCGGTGCAGAAGTTATTCGCGCTACACCCCGTCAAGCTGATCTTATTGTGATTTCCGGAACTGTATTCTTGAAAATGGCTCCGGTAGTGCAGCGCCTGTACGAACAGATGATTGAACCTCGGTGGGTTATCTCCATGGGTTCCTGCGCCAACTCCGGTGGAATGTACGATATTTATAGCGTTGTACAGGGTGTGGATAAATTCCTTCCGGTAGATGTGTATGTACCGGGCTGTCCACCCCGACCAGAAGCGCTGCTACAGGGACTTACTCTTTTACAAAAATCAGTTGCCGCAGAGAGACGCAGCTTTAGCTGGGTGGTGGATGAGCAGGGTACGAGGAAAATCCCCAAACAAAGCCAACGTGACCTGCACCGTGAGGAGCGCATGCGCGCAGATGTTTTGCGCTCACCAGATACTGTATAGCCACACTGTTGCCGCTGACAGACAACACAATAACAACGGAATGCCCGATGACAGGCGTCATAGCAAAAAGTGTCCACAGCGAGACTCCCTATAGCAAAGAAGCCCGGGCTTTCTTGCAAGACCTGAACCGTGAATATCAACGGCATAATTATTGGCTGCAACCTGACAGCAATGACATGCCCACGCTGTGGGTCGATACCGAATCCCTAATACCGCTATTAAGCTTTCTCAAACAGGATATTTCCCGCCCCTTTGCCATGCTGTACGACCTCAGCGCTATTGATGAGCGCTTGCGGGTTAATCGTGGGGAGGGTCCTGAAAAGCAACCAGCCAGTGATTTCACCCTTATTTACCAGCTGCTTTCTTTTAGCCGTAACTTGTTTATTCGTATTAAGATCGCACTTCCTGAATCTCATTTGTCTGCGCCATCGATTACCAGTATCTGGGAAAACGCTAATTGGTATGAACGGGAAGTATGGGACCTTTTCGGAATCCACTTTAACGGCCACCCGCACTTGCAGCGTATTATGATGCCGACAACCTGGAAAGGTCATCCATTACGGAAAGATCATCACGCTCGCGCTACAGAGGTGGACCCCTTCTCATTATCCGAGGAGAAGGAGCGACGTGAGCAGGAAGCCCTGCTGTTTCGCCCGGAAGATTGGGGGATGGCTCGCCACAATGAGGATTCAGAGTTTATGTTCCTCAACCTGGGGCCAAACCATCCCAGTGTCCACGGCGTTTTCCGCGTAGCATTGCAACTAGACGGCGAACAAATCGTGGATGCCGTGCCGGATATTGGTTATCACCATCGCGGTGCTGAGAAAATGGCGGAGCGCCAGGCTTGGCACACTTATGTGCCATACACAGACCGCATCGATTACCTAGGTGGGGTTATGAATAACCTGCCCTACGTATTGGCCCTTGAGCAACTGGCTGGAATTCAGGTTCCCGAACGTGCCCAGGTCATTCGGGTAATGATGTGCGAATTTTTCCGCATCTCCAGCCATTTGGTATTTTTCGGCACATTCGCCCAGGACGTGGGACAGATGTCTCCCGTCTTTTATATGTTCATTGATCGTGAAAAATTATTTGGCATCGTAGAAGCAATCACTGGCGGGCGCATGCACCCGGCCTGGTTCCGCATTGGTGGTGTTGCACAGGATTTACCTGAAGGCTGGGACAAGATGGTGCGGGAATTTCTCGACTATATGCCCGCACGTCTGCGCGACTACGATGGCATGGTTATCAAGAATAAATTGTTACAACGTCGCTCCAGAGGCATCGGCGTCTACAATACCGCGGAAGCCATGGAATGGGGTGTCACCGGGCCAGGCTTGCGCGCTACAGGTCTGGGGTGGGATCTGCGTAAAAAAAGACCCTACAGCGGCTACGATCAATTCGAATTTGATATTCCCACTTACGATGGCGGGGATTGTTTTGATCGCTGCCGGGTGCGAGTGGATGAAATGTGGCAGAGCCTGAGAATAATTCGCCAGTGCCTGGAGAATATGCCCTCAGGGCCCTATAAATCCGATCATCCCTTGACCACGCCCCCTCGCAAAGGGCGCACCATGCAGGATATCGAGACTCTTATCCAGCATTTTGTTAATAACAGCTGGGGGCCGGTAATGCCTGCCGGGGAAGTATGTTTCCCAATAGAAGCGACGAAAGGGCTAAATAGTTACCAAATTATCAGTGACGGCAGCACTACGTCATATCGCACCAGAATTCGCACCCCCTCATTTCCGCATCTACAGATGATTCCACTGATGTCTAGGGGGCTGCTAATTGCCGACTTGATCGCAATTATTGCCAGTATTGATTTTGTTATGGCTGATGTAGATAGGTAAATAATAAATACGCGGCCTCAGGTCGCATCGCAGCGGAGGAGACCAGTGCGTAGGAAATTTCTATTCGCCAGTGCCACAGTGTTCATGTGCAACACAGGTGAATCACATATGCCTCCGCGATTTCGCCTGAGGATGCATATATGTCCAGCTTACTAGAACCGGAACCAATCGAAGTAATGGAGCATAGCAACAGGGATTCAGACAAATTTTCCGGGCCTCTCACAGCCGAGGAAAAAGAGGAAATTGATCGGGAGGCTTCTCACTACGAGAACAAATCCTCTGTGGGGCTGGAGGCCCTGAGAATTGTACAAAAGCATCGCCGCTGGATTTCTGACGATACTATCCAGGCTATCTCCAATTACTTGGATATCCCCGTTGCTGAGCTGGAAAGTGTAGCTACCTATTTTCAACTTATTTTCCGCCAGCCTGTGGGAAAGGAAGTTATCTATCTTTGTAAGAGCGCAAGCTGCTGGGTTATGGGCTGTGACCGTCTGCAAAAACACATTACTGAAACCCTGGCTATAGAACCGGGACAAACTTCCGCAGATGGTATCTTCACTTTATTGGAAACGCCTTGCCTGGGGGATTGCGACAAAGCACCGGTTCTGATGCTGGGTGAAGAAATGCACCGTAATCTCGATGAATCGGACATCGACGATCTCATTGATAAAAAGAAAAAATACCATGCTGACAAATCCCCTGACTAAAAATGTCACCGACCAAAATGTCGCCGCGGATCTTGGACGCTACCTGGAAAATGGCGGCTATAGGGGTTGGCGTAAAGCTCACACCATGGCCCCGGATAAAATTATTGAGCAAGTAAAGGATGGTGGGCTTCGCGGCCGTGGAGGCGCGGGATTTAATACGGGCCTGAAATGGAGTTTCGTTCCCAGGGGTGAAGGATCTCCCGAACAAAAATTTATTGTCTGCAATGCAGATGAGATGGAACCTGGCACCTTCAAGGACCGCCTGCTTATGGAGCGCGATCCTCACCTGCTTTTGGAAGGTATGGCAATAGCCGCCTATGCCATAGGTGCTTCTATTGGTTACATCTTTATTCGCGGTGAATACCATTTAGCTGCCGAGCGCCTGGAAAACGCGATCGCAGAAGCCAGGGAGCAAGGTTTTCTTGGCAGTAATATTTTTGATAGCAAATTTAGCCTGGAAATCTTCGTACACCGCAGTGCGGGTAATTACATCTGTGGCGAAGAAACCGCATTGCTAAATGCGTTGGAAGGACGCCGTGCTATTCCTAGAGCTAAGCCGCCTTTCCCCCAGGTGAGCGGACTGTGGGGTAAACCCACAGTGGTCAATAATGTGGAGACCTTCTGCAATATCCCCCACCTGATTGAGCTTGGAGTTGACTGGTACCGAGGCCTAGGGCGCGGAGAGGACGCTGGCAGCAAGGTTTTCGGGGTCAGCGGAAAAGTAAACAACCCCGGCACATGGGAGCTTCCAATGGGCACTCCTATTCGGGAAATAATCGAGAAACATGCTGGTGGCATGCAGGATGGACTGGAGTTAAGGGGGTTCCTGCCCGGCGGTGGCTCCACGGACTTTCTGGGGCCTGAGCATCTGGACCTACCGATGGATTATGACGTCATCGGTAAAGCCGGAAGCCGTATGGGTACAGGCACAATCATTGTTCTGGACAATCAGACTTGTCCTGTGGGATTGGTACTGAACCTCTCCCAGTTCTTTGCCCGTGAATCTTGCGGCTGGTGTACCCCCTGTCGGGATGGCCTGCCCTGGGTTGTAAAAATACTGCAACGAATAGAGGACGGCGAAGGTTTACCGGAAGACTTAGATCTGCTGCGCGAGCAGTGCCAGCGTATTGGCCCCGGTAAGACATTTTGCGCTCTTGCTCCAGGGGCTGCCGAACCACTGCAAAGTGCATTGAAACTATTCGAGCAGGATTTTATCGACCACATAGAAAACCATTGCTGCCCCTATGAATAAAATCAATTTATATCATCAGCAGAGGCCACTATCAGATCAGTAATTGAATTGATATCGATACAACAATAATGGACTAGCGATGCCAACCATCACTATTGACGGTGAAAAATACCAAGTCGACGGAGAGCAGAACCTGCTCAGCACCTGCCTGACACTGGGGCTCAATGTGCCGTACTTTTGTTGGCACCCGGAAATGGGCTCAGTGGGCGCTTGCCGGCAATGCGCCATGATGGAATATAAAGATAGTGAAGACCAGCATGGCCGTCTGATTATGAGTTGTATGACACCTATCCGTGACGGCGGTATTTATAGCGTCAAGGATGAGGTAGCGGAGGAGTTTCGTGGCAGTATTATCGAAGACCTGATGACCAACCACCCACACGATTGCCCGGTCTGTGAAGAGGGTGGAGAGTGCCATCTCCAGGACATGACAGAAATGTCTGGCCATACCATGCGACGTTACCGGGGCACCAAGCGCACCCATCGCAACCAATATCTGGGCCCTTTTATTAACCATGAAATGAATCGCTGTATAACCTGTTATCGCTGTGTCAGGTTTTACAATGATTACGCCGGTGGAGAAGACCTACAAGCACTTGGAAGAAATCACCAGGTCTATTTCGGCCGCCAGGAAGAGGGAAGGCTTGAAAATGGCTTCAGCGGAAATTTAGTCGAGGTCTGCCCAACTGGCGTATTTACCGACAAAACCTTCAGCTCGCACTTTGTGCGCAAGTGGGATTTGCAGACAGCTCCATCTGTTTGTGAGCATTGTGCTGTGGGCTGTAACACTGCACCGGGAGCCAGGGAATCCGGCAACAGTAATGAGCCGATATTGAGACGGATCACCAACCTTTATCACCACGATATCAATGGCTATTTCCTTTGTGACCGGGGGCGCTTTGGCTACGAATATATTAACAGTGCCACTCGTATCCAAAAAGTGCTCTCTGTTCGCCAAGAGGACGTAATCAGCTCTACGGCGGAAAAAGGCGACCGTCTGCATCGGGAAATAAACCCTCAAGAGGCGGTCCTCCATTTGGCGGAACAAATAGCAATGGCCAATCAAGGTAAGAGAAACCTGATTGGAATTGGGTCTCCACGCACTTCTTTGGAAAATAACTACGCACTGCGAAAACTGGTAGGTTCTGATAATTTTTACTCAGGCCTGAGTCAAAGAGATCAGGAACTTCTGCATCTGGTGAGCACCATCCAGCAAGATGATCGAATTCAAAGCCCCTCTACACCGGAAATTGAGAATGCCGATGCGATACTGATTCTCGGTGAGGATATATACAATACTGCACCACGTATTTCCTTAGCTGTTCGCCAGGCCGCACGCAATCGGCAGAAACAGCAAGCAAAATCACTGAAAATTCCACTGTGGCAAGATTCCTCTGTAAGACAACTGGAGGGAGATTACAGTCCGATTATTTTTGCTGGAACAGAATTGAGTAATTTAGAGAAAATAACCTCTAATACATTATTTGAATCACCTGAAAAAGTTGCTTCATTCGCCTGTAACCTCGCCTTGGCAATTTCTGATCCAACAAGCCTGTCTCCAGACCTTGAACCATCACTACTTGAATTGATTACTCATACAGCCGAAATACTTCGCGGTGCCAGTAAGCCATTAATCATCTCGGGAACATCGAGCAAACACGCTGATACACTCAGAAGCGCAGCGCAAGTTGCCACTGTGTTAAGTGATTACAAAAAACAACCTACCATGCTCTATTTGGCCTGCGATGAGGTCAACAGTTTAGGACTTATCCAATTTTTTAATGATGGAAAAGGGAATCTTGACGAGTTACTCGAACGCCTGAAAAAAAATACTGACAATCAAATCCCTACATCCCTGATGATTCTTGAGAATGACCTCTATCGACGCCTGGATAAGAAGTCCCTCGAGCAATTACTTTCACAAGCTGACGAAATTATCCTGCTGGATACTCTTCTTAACCCTACTTCCAAGCGCGCAGACTGGATTTTTCCAGCTTCGGCAACTGCGGAATCCCAGGGTACATTTATCAATAATAACGGATTGGCCCAGCGCTTCTATGCTGTCTACGAGGGTAAGGGGTTTATCCAGGAAAGCTGGCGCTGGCTGATGGATGCGGTAAATTTCTGTACAGAGAAACCCGCTAACCTGTCAGCGATTGCCGAATGGCAGCACAGCACAGACCTCAGCGATGCTATTGCACGGGAATTTCCGGTACTTAAGGCTCTCGACTCGCTCGGGCCCGATGAAGATTTCCGTATTGATGGCCTAAAAGTAGCGCGCCAAAGCGCCCGCTACAGTGGACGCACAGCAATACATGCGGAGAAACAGGTTTCAGAGAATCCTCCACTTCAGGACCCTGATGCTCCGATGAGTTTCAGCATGGAGGGAATCCACAATCCCAACAGATCCCCGCTCCAAGCCAATATCTGGTCGCCCGGGTGGAACTCCAACCAATCGATATTCAAGTTCCAGGAGGAGGTTGGTGGTGAACGCAGAGGCGGCCCCTCGGGCATCAGGATTGAACGGTCTCAGCGGGTTATGCCGGAATGGCCCGCACCTAGCACACCTCCAGAAGTGGCTGCTGATCCCAGCCATGTACAAATGTTACCGCTATATCGGCTATTTGGTTCCGAAGAGCTTAGTAACCAGGCAATGGGTATTTCCGAGGTCATTGAGGCGCCTTTTGTAATGGTTAACCATAAAGATGCTAAAGCCTTCGACATTCATCAACGGGAATTGATTGAATTGGAGACCAGCTGCGGGACATACCGTGCAGAAGTCCGTATAAGCCCCACAATTCCCTCTGGCACTGTGGGTATACCGTATGGTTTGCCAGATTTTGAAACCTTATCTCCCCTCCTACCTGGATACGCGTCACTACGGCCGGCAGAAGCCCCCGCAATAACCGAGGACTGATTGAGCAATGAGCACACCGATCTGGATAACACTGCTGAATATCTTCGGGGTATTAATTGCCACGGTAATACTCGCGGCAGTTTTAACCTGGGGTGAACGGCGTCTACTCGGTTTTTGGCAGGACAGACCCGGGCCTAATCGCGTAGGCCCTTTCGGTACCCTTCAGGTGCTTGCCGACATGATTAAACTTTTCTTTAAAGAAGACTTCATCCCCCGCTTTGCAGATATTCCGGTCTTTGTACTGGCGCCAACAGTTGTGATGGCCACCATGCTGATTGCTTTCGCCGTGGTGCCAATGTCCCCGGGTATTGGCGTGGTGGACCTTAATATTGGCTTACTATTTGTACTGGCGATGAGCTCTATTGCGGTGTACAGCATTATCCTTGGGGGATATGCCTCCAATAATAAATATGCCCTTCTCGGGGGGTTACGTGCCGCAGCACAGACCGTTTCCTATGAAGTATTTATGGGTTTGAGCCTGATGGGTGTGGTTATGATGTCCGGCAGCTTTAACCTGCGGGATATTGTCAACGCTCAAGCTGAACGCTGGTTTATCGTGCCCCAATTTGTCGGCTTTATTGTGTTCTTCATTGCCGGTATTGCAGAGAGCCGGAGAACCCCGTTCGATCTACCCGAAGCGGAACACGAGCTCACTGCCGGCTTTCATACCGAGTACTCCGGTATGAAATTTGGTATGTTCTTTGTAGGCGAATACCTGGCCGTAATTCTTATCTCAGCTTTAATTACGACTCTTTTTCTAGGTGGTTGGCATGGGCCATGGCTACCACCCATTATCTGGTTTTGTCTGAAGACCGCAATCCTGGTGGCAATTTTTATTTTGCTTCGAGCCTCTTTGCCACGCCCACGTTATGACCAGCTGATGAAGTTTGGCTGGAAAGTAATGTTGCCATTGGCATTAATTAATTTACTTGTCACTGCGGGGGTATTGTTATGGACTGCCTAGCCCCAAGCTTCTTTGCTGAAATACTGGCTGGAGAAAATACATGATCGCGAGTCAACTCCGCAGTATGTGGCTGGTTTTCAAACACCTGTTTCGGCGTAATGTCACCGTACAGTACCCCGATCAAAAACCGTATCTGGCTCCACGATATCGAGGCCGTATCATTCTCACTCGTGACCCCAATGGCGATGAGCGCTGTGTGGCTTGTAATCTCTGTGCCGTAGCCTGCCCCCCTGATTGCATATCTTTACAGAAAACCGAAGACCCAGATGGACGCTGGAGGCCGGAGTATTTTCGTATCAATTTCTCACGCTGCATTATGTGTGGCCTCTGTGAAGATGCTTGTCCCACCTATGCCATACAGCTGACCCCTGACTTTGAGATGTGCGAATACGATCGACAAAATATGGTTTATGAGAAGGAAGACCTTCTGATCAACGGCCCGGGAAAGTATCACGATTACAGTTTTTATCAGGTGGCCGGCAAGGCCATCACTGGGAAAGATAAAGGTGAAGCTGAAAATGAAGCTGCACCGATCAATATTAAGAGTCTAAATCTGTAAGGAAACAGTCATATAGCTGGCCTTCTTACAGAGAAAGTGGCCTTATAAATGAAAACATAAAAATAATTTGAGAGGGAGAGCTTGAATGAATTTTGTTTTCTACCTTACTGCAGCGATCGCTATCATTTCTACCATCATGGTAATTTTTCATAAAAATGCCGTGCATGCCCTGCTCTACCTGGTTACTTCCCTTTTAGCCGTAGCGGTAATTTTTTACCAGTTCGGTGCGCCTCTTGCAGCTGCGCTGGAAGTAATCATTTATGCCGGCGCCATAATGGTACTGATTATTTTTGTAATTATGATGCTCAACCAAGGGGACTCTACGGTTGTGCAGGAACAAGCCTGGCTCCAACCCACCACCTGGGTTGGTCCTGCCATACTATCTGCTCTCCTGCTGGTTCAATTGATTCTATTGGTCAGTAGTGGCCAGATATCATCTACACAGACCTTTCACTATATCGGCCCTAAACAGGTGGGAATTGCCCTTTTCAGCCACTATGTATTAGCGGTAGAGCTGGCGTCAATGTTGTTACTCGCTGGTTTGGTCGGTGCTTTTCATTTAGCACGACGCAGAAAAATTGACCAGGGAGATTCAAACAATGCCATTTGAAACTGCACCGGGGCTAGAGGCCGGTGTGCTTTTAGCATCGATCCTTTTCTGTCTGGGCCTTGCTGGATTAATGATGCGGCGTAATATCATTTTTATGTTGATGTGTGTCGAAATATGCACTAATGCCGCAGCTTTGATGTTCGTTGTTGCCGGTGCTCACTGGGGAAATGCCGATGGCCAGGTAATGTTTGTTTTTGTGGTTACTCTTGCTGCGGCCGAGGTAGCGATTGCTCTTGCGCTGGTTCTCCAGTTTTACCACCGCAAACACACAGTTGATATAGACCAATTAAATGAACTAAGAGGTTAATATGCAGGGACTTTTGGCCTGGGTGCCACTTCTACCGCTTATTGGCTTCCTGTTGTTGGTGGCTATCCCATTATTTTATTCAAAAGAACCCTCAGAAAAATTTGTCACTGCTATCGGGGTTGGTAGTGTCGGAATCTCCGCACTACTCACTGCTATTGTCGCGACGACTGTCTTTTGGCAGAACCCTGGGGAAGTCGTGAATATCGCCCTTTGGCAGTGGATGCTGGTAGATAACTTGGAGCTGGGTTTCAATTTTCATGTAGACTGGCTTACGCTGGTTATGCTGATGATTATTACAGGTGTCGGATTTTTGATACACCTCTACTCAGCAGGGTATATGCGTGAAGATCCAGATTTTCGCCGCTACTTTGCCTACCTGAACCTCTTTGTATGCGCCATGCTGATTCTGGTAATGGCTGACAATCTGGTTTTACTCTATTTGGGCTGGGAGGGAGTCGGTCTATGCAGCTATCTGTTAATTGGATTCTGGTACAAAAATCCAGCCAACGGCGCAGCTGCGCAAAAGGCATTTATCGTCACTCGCATTGGCGATACCGCCATGGCCATTGGACTGTTTCTGCTTTTCTTTGAGTTTTCCACTCTCAATATCCCGCAACTCATTTCCGCTGCAGATAGCTCCGGGGCAAATTCACAAATAATCACAGTTGCCACGCTGTTGCTATTGGGTGGTGCAGTTGGTAAATCAGCCCAGCTACCACTGCAGACTTGGCTACCTGATGCCATGGCTGGCCCAACACCAGTCAGTGCCTTAATACATGCGGCCACAATGGTGACGGCTGGAGTCTACCTTATTGCCCGTATGCATCCGCTCTACATGCTCTCAGAGACTGCAATGACGGCTGTTGCCGTGGTGGGCGCGCTAACTCTGCTACTGGCCGGCTTCAGTGCTATTGCACAAAGCGATATCAAGCGTGTACTCGCCTATTCCACAATCAGCCAGATTGGATATATGTTCCTTGCACTCGGCGTAGGTGCCTGGTCTGGAGCCATCTTTCACCTGATGACCCACGCCTTCTTCAAGGCACTACTATTTCTCTCTGCAGGCTCTGTGATTCTAAGCCTGCATCATGAGCAGAATATTTTTACCATGGGTGGGCTCTACCGAAGAATTCCATTTACATTTATTTGTTTCGCCATTGGATGCGCTTGCCTGGCGGCACTGCCATTTACTTCTGGGTTTTATAGTAAAGACCAGATTCTTTTACGTGCATGGGAGTTCCATGACGGTTTTAACAGTCTGTGGTTAGCCGGCATTTTAGGTGCCCTGGTCACTGGAATTTATAGTTTCCGGGTTCTCTTCCTTGTATTCGCAGGGAGTGAAGGTTCATCCTCATCCCACTGCAAAGATGCCAATAACACAGTAATGCGTGTGCCCTTGGCAATACTCGCCACGCTCGCACTTTTTGGTGGGATGTTGGCGCCACCACTTCAGTCAGTATTTGGAACACAAACATGGGAGCATCCAGCTGCCTGGGTAGAGGGGATTGCCATTGCTATGCCACTCATCGGGCTTGTTATAGCTTGGGGACTCTCTCGGCAGCAGCAAAAGATTGGCGAAAAGCGCTCTCCGATTATGCAATTTTGGTTTAGCGGCTGGGGTTTTGACTGGCTTTACGAAAACCTTTTGGCCAAACCATTTAGAAACCTGGCACGTCTAAATCACAAGGACATAATCGATAGCATATATAAAGGCACCGCGGCGTTCAGCCAACAACTGAATAGCCTGCTCAGCTCTTCCCAAAATGGCCAGGTACGCTGGTATCTGGCAACTTTCGCAGCTGGTTCCATTCTGTTCCTCGCTCTCTTGGTGGCCCTATGACATTACTGGCAATCATAATTATTCTATTTGCGGGAGGTATTATTGCCTGGCTCTCTGAGCGCTATCTTCAAAAGGGTGGGCGCTGGATTAGCTTGGTCAGCCTCTTATTAGCAGCGCTACTTCTTGTTAATTATTGGTCTTATCTGGGTACTCCACAATCAGTGTCAGGTGGACCATGGTGGGACAGCTTACAAGCAGCCTGGATTCCCAGGTTTGGTATTAGTTTTCATCTCGCAGTTGATGGCCTGAGTTTCCTGATGCTTACCCTGACGATAGCGATGGGTATCTTTGGACTGGTCATGACCTGGAACGATATTAATTTTCGTCGTGGATTTTTTTATTTTAATTTTCTTTGGACACTTGCTGGAGTTGTAGGAGTTTTTACGGCTATTGATCTTTTTTTATTCTTTTTCTTCTGGGAAGTCATGCTGATTCCCATGCTTTTTTTAATTGCTGTATGGGGTTATGAAAAGCGAATCTATGCCGCCATTAAGTTTTTTATTTTTACCCAAGCTAGTAGCTTGTTGATGCTTATCGCTATAGTTGGATTGGCTTATATCCACTATAGGAACTCCGGTCAGCTTACTTTCAACTACAACGAGTTGCTCGGCGCAGAACTTACAGCCAATGCCGCCTACTGGCTGATGCTCGGTTTCTTTATCGCCTTTATTGTGAAATTACCGGCATTGCCATTTCATACCTGGTTGCCAGATGCCCATACCCAAGCTCCAACCGCTGGTAGTATCCTACTGGCAGCTATTCTCTTAAAAACCGGGGCTTATGGCTTGTTGCGCTTCAACTTACCATTGTTTCCCGAGAGTTCTATGGCATTCGCCCCGGTAGCTATGACTATTGGAGCAATCAGTGTTATCTACGGTGCCATGTTGGCATTCGCACAAAGAGATATGAAGAGGCTGGTTGCTTACTCGAGTGTCAGCCATATGGGATTTGTACTGCTCGGTCTCTATGCACTGGATACCATCGCGGTGCAAGGTGCCGTGATGCAGATGATTGCACATGGCTTGAGCACCGCAGCTCTTTTTGCACTTGTTGGTGCATTGCAGCATCGACTGCATACACGGGATATGCAACAGCTGGGCGGAGTCTGGGCCATCCTGCCGAAATTGTCAGCAGTAGCACTATTCTTCGCAATCGCTTCTCTCGGACTTCCGGGGCTGGGGAACTTCGTTGCTGAATTTACTGTACTGGTGGGCAGTTTCCGTAGTAACCATTGGATCACCGCACTCGCCGCTATCGGCCTGATTGGGGCTGCACTTTACGCATTGTTGATGATGCAGAGGGTTTTCTTCGGGAAACTGAGAAATCAGTTTGAATCACCTTCAGAGAGTGGAGATACAGCTGACCTCAGCCTTCGAGAATCCTGTGCCCTGCTGTCTCTCGCACTACTTTTAGTTGTGATAGGGCTGCGCCCACAGCCAATTTTTAATATTTCTGAACCCACTGTTACCCAGGCAATAGCCGAGATTAAAGCAGTGGCTCCAGATCAAAACCTCCTGTCCTCCAAATCGCAGCGCCAGGAAATCCTAATTTCAACAGGGGATAAGTCTCCATGAATGCACAGGAACTATTTGGAATACTACCTCTATTGTTAGTAAGTGCAGGAATTGTCATTCTCTTGCTGCAGGTATCATTCTGGCGAGGGCATGTCGGAGCACTAGCGACCACTATTATCACTTTGGTGCTCGCCGGCATTTCATGCTTCTGGGTAGCTGGCACCTTGTCCACTGGAGCCAGCTCTATCCAAGTAACTGGACTGTTACTGGTAGACCACACCTCACTTTTCTTCGCCCTTTTGTTACTCCTGACAGCAATTGCTGTATCTATCATGGGATACAGTTACTTACGCATGAGATGCAACCCAAAAGTAAATTCCGGCAGTTATCCAGAGGAGTTTTATATCCTCCTGTTACTGGCGATGCTAGGGGCCACCACCCTGGTTTTCGCAAGCCATTTTGCTACTTTCTTCCTCGGACTCGAGCTGATCAGCCTCGCTTTATATCCCATGCTTGGATTTGCCGTAAATGGTGACCTCTCCCCACAAAAAGAGCAGCTGCAATCTCTAGAGTCAGCAATTAAGTACTTGCTCCTATCCGCTTTATCCACAGCTTTGGGGCTATTTGGTATCGCCCTGATCTACAGTGCCAGCGGCTCCTTAAGCTTTAGTGGAATAGCATCCCACATGACGGAGCTTTCACAAACCTCCACCTTGTTTGCAACCGGAGTTACTCTCCTACTAATTTCAGTAGCCTTTAAATTATCCTTGGTGCCTTTTCATATTTGGACTCCAGACGTTTACCAGGGTGCTCCGACACCAACTACAGCGCTTATCGCCACTGTGGGTAAAGGTGCCGTTATCGGCTTCCTATTGCGCTTTTTTAGTACTTTGGATCTTTATGAAAGCCAGGTACTTATTGATATGCTGTCTATTGCGGCTGTGGCCAGTATGCTGGTGGGGAATCTCCTGGCCCTAATGCAAACTAATATCAAGCGGCTATTAGCCTACTCTTCCATAGGCCATATTGGCTACCTGATAGTCGCATTTATTATCGGCAAAAGCACTTTTGGCACCGAAGCTGTTATCTATTACCTTGTAGCTTACATCATTACCACCTTAGGTGCCTTCGCTGTGGTAGGTCTAATTGCAGATTCAGTTGAAGAGAAAGTTCTCAACGGTGAATACCCTGAAAATCCCACTCTAAATTCAGAAAATCCATATCAGTGCGATTTTTATCGGGGGCTCTTATGGCGCTCCCCCTGGCTCGCCGGCTGCATGGCGGCAATGCTTTTATCCCTTGCCGGTATCCCATTAACTATTGGCTTTATTGGCAAGTTTTATATTTTCACCGCTGGTATAGAGGGGCAATTGTGGATACTTCTAGCAAGTGTAGTTATTGGTAGTGCACTGGGGCTATTTTACTACTTGCGCCTTCTACTGATCATGGTACAAAGAGATAATATAGTTACCGAAGAACCCAGTGGAAGCGTGCAAATCGCCACCTCCGGGAATTTACTATTAATTATTCTGACTGGAGCTTTACTTGTATTTGGTATATTTCCCCAACTCTTGATCAACTGGATAAATGCACTATAACGATACTTAAGGGTATGGCCGTACAAGCGCACGACCTGTTTTTTCCGCCCAATAAAAAGCCAACAGGTACCAAAGGGCAAAATTATGAAAACTTTCAAACAGGCATTTGAAATTATCGAAGACGCTGAGAAATTTCACCTGGATATGGCGAGCCTCTATGAGGATCTGCTTGAGAAATCAGACGACTACCGAACCCAACTATTATTGAAACACATGCTCGAGCATGAGCAACGGATGGCCAGAAACCTTGCCAACTATGGCGAAGTCGCGCAACAAAAAGTGATGAAAACGTGGCTGCAATACACTCACGAGGAGAGTGCAAAGGACTTTATTCGCCACCTACCATTAAGTAATCCACCAACAATCAAAGAAATTAACAATATGGGCCGTGAGGTGGACCGTTACTTCTCCAGCTTGTACGAGGCGGTATATGGAGCTATAGAGTCAATGGAGGTAAAGGAAATATTCGAAGACCTCAAACAGATCCAGGATAAAGAGCGTATCACCCTTTCAATGGCCACTAACTCCCTTTGGGATATGTAAGTGCTAATTTTTACAGTGGACTTTTTATTTAATAAGAATCCGATTATTAGACTCAACCGATTAATCGGCTGAGTCTAATATTTATACGGGCTTAACTACATCGCTGTAGACTTTAAAAATCATACTGTGCACGTAAATAATAAAGTGCACCATTGAAGCCCATAGGTGCAGTCTCTGGGTATTCAGCGCCAGCAACACCAGACCAGGGATTTTTATCAGGATAATTGTTGAACAGATTCTCAGCACCCGCAATCAGGGACAGAGACTCACTAAACTCATAAGCACCCTCAATATCTACTGTCCACTCATCACCAGCATCAATAGGCAAGCTGTAGTCATCCAGATGCGCTTCCCAGTAGCTGCCATAGTAGTTCAGTCGGACTAGACCGCGCCAGCCATCACCTACATGATTAATCGTGGCATTACCACGAATATTTGGTAGTCCATCTTCCAGTTGCCTGAGACGCATATCACTAATCGTCTCTTCCCTATAATCTGTTACTTCAGTATCAGTCCAGTTTGCAGCAAAGCTCAGGTCTGTGGCCTCACCCAGAGGGTAAGTCGCAACCAGGTCAATGCCACGGGTCTTGGTATCAAAGTCATTGGTATAAAAGCGGAAGAAGTCCAAAGAATCAGCGCCGCTAATGCCATCTGCCACTAGCTGAGCACGCTCATCATCACTCAACTTCTGGTCAGCTGACTGCGTAATACGGTCGCTTACGGCTATCTGGAAATAATCCAGGGTAACTTCCCAGTCCCCAGCTGACACAATAGCGCCAAGAGTAAAGCTCTCGGACTCTTCCGGTTGTAATTGTTTACCGCCTTTCAATTCAGCAATGGGATTAGTGGGGGGGATAGTGCCTTTATTTTGAAGTTGCCCTTCAGTAAAGGCTGTAGTTACGTTACTGATATTTGATTGGGCTGGCGTAGGTGCTCGGAAACCCGTACTGATTGTAGAGCGCAACGCCAATATCTCATTAACTTCATAGTGCCCAGACAACTTGAAGTTAGAAGTGTCACCAAAATCAGAGAAGTCCTCCCAGCGCAGCGCCGCGCCAAGACGTAAGCTATCTGTCGCCTCCAGTTCAAAATCGGTGTAAAGCGCGATATTGTCGCGATCAAAAGTACCCACTACTTCCGGTCCAAAACCTGGGAATCCATTTGATCCAATCGAAAATTCCTGTTCGGTTAAGGGGCCTTTGTACCAGGAGGCTTCATCTCCCAAATTAACTTCAAATTCTTCTTCTCGCCACTCAAAACCGCCAGCCATATACAATGTCTTGCCAGCAATCTCTGTAGCTTTAGTGAGATCGATATTAAAGTTTGTCTCAGTTTGTGCATAACCGCCAGGGCTGAACTTAGTTGGGGTGTCCGGCCCCATGGTGGCATTTACAGTATTGTAGATATTGAAATCTACTTTGTTATGCCCTCTGCTGGCGCTAACGTCATAACCAATACCACTGGCAAATTCACCCCGCAGGCCGAAGACCATAGAATAATCTTCTAAATCACCACCAAAACGAGGCGTAAAACCGCCGGGAAGTATTTCCGTAAAAGAGAAACATTCATCTAAATCATGAGCTTCGGATACCGAAACGCTCTCACAACTATCGGTACCATTCGTTGGATCGAGATCACCGATCAGTGGATTTCCCTCATCATCCGCGTAAACACCTGACCGAGTTTCTGGGTTACGAAAATAAAATCCACCGTCTGTGGAGCGACTGGCATAATTGCCAAAAGCATATACCTCCGCCTTATCACTCAGTTCAATAGCACTGTTGATAAAGAACTTGGTGTCATCATTAACTTCTGGTTGCCCCCAAATTTGTGCAGGGTCAGCAACGAAAGTATTGCCATCGGCGATCAGCTGAGCAGCATCATCCCGCTGAGTGCTTCGGCTAGTAGAGTCCTGCTCACGATACTCCATACTGAAATTCACAAAGCCCGAATCAGTCAATGGCAGGCCAAAGTTGGCGGCAACCATACTCTGATCACCATCACCCTCAGCAGTAGTCGCATGCTTGACTTCCACCGAGCCACCCTCAGCAGCATCCTTCAGCTGGAAGTTAATCACACCGGCAATGGCATCAGACCCGTACTGTGCAGCTGCACCGTCACGTAAGACCTCCACCTGCTTCAGGGCAATTGCGGGAATGGCCGAAATATCAGGCCCTTGGGCGCCGTCAGATACACCACTGCCGAGGAAAGCAATCACAGAAGCTCGGTGACGGCGCTTGCCGTTTACCAGAACCAGGGTACTATCCGGTGGTAGTCCGCGCAGGTTGGCAGGGCGCACAATCGATGCAGCATCAGAGATTGGCTTAGCATTCACATTGTAGGAAGGCACGACGTTGCGCAACAGGTTATTGAGATCGCCATCTCCCTGATTCACAAATTCATCGCCAGTGACAACATCAATCGGTGCAGATGAGTCTGTAGCCGAGCGGCCTTCAACTCGAGTACCTATTGTGATTACTTCCTCTATAAGTGCATCTTCAGCGATAACGGGGCTGGACACTGCAGCTACCGCCATCGCCAACAGCGATGGAGCGCTACAAGATGCCAACCAACGCCTCTTGTTTACTTTCATGAAATTACCCTGTTAATTATCTGTTTTATCTTCCTAGCCAAACTACTCAACCTTTCTGACACTCAAAATATATTGATAGCGAAAAATCACTATTAGAAAAAAGTACATTTAAAGCTGGCCAACACTACAACGGACAACATACTGCAGGAGTTCGTATACCGACCGAAGATTATCATCATTAATGATCACTGCAAAAAGCGTGACACAAATAGAAAGTGCCAGTAAAAATGAGAAATTAAAATACCTAAATAACAGATATTGACAATTTAAATCATGCCTTATCTGATTAAGTCGACATTTATGTCATTCGTAACAACCGACATATGCCTGGATCAATTTAAATTTTATTTAAATCGGTTATGGAACTTAAAAAAATGAACCTCTATTCGGAAGAGTGAAATCAACGAGACCAGAATAACTTGATTCGATAATCAAACAAACCATCCTAAAGAGAGTGAAGTTCTGAAAAGAAATTATATTAGAGGGCAATAGTTAAGAATCACCCAGCACTAAATTGAGTAATTCTCAACGTTGCAATCGGCTTTTTAGTTATGAAAGAGCAAACTCAACCGCCTTAGCCGCATGAATTTGAGTAGTATCAAGGAGGGTAACCTCGATATCATCCTGAGTGACCAACAAGCCTATTTCAGTACACCCAAGAATCACAGCCTCAGCCCCCCTATCTGACAAAGATTGAATAATTCTCAGATACTCTTTTTTGGAATCTTCACGCAAGTCTCCCTTGCAAAGCTCATCGAAGATAATCGAATGTACCTTTTTTCGATCACTCCTTTCAGGAACAATAACTGCTACCCCATATTTACTCTGGATTCTCTCCCGATAAAAGTCCTGCTCCATTGTGAATGCCGTACCCAGCAATCCAACTTTTTTCATTCCCTCCCGGACAAGAACCTCGGCCGTGGCATCGGCAATATGTAACAACGGAATGTTAATCGATAGCTCTACCTGGCTGGCCACTTTATGCATGGTGTTGGTACATATCAATACACAGTCTGCGCCCGCCGCCTGGATCCTCTGAGCAGATCTGGCCAGTAACTGCCCTGATTCCTCCCACTCTCCAGCAACTTGCAATTTTTCAATTGCCGCAAAATCCACACTGTATAGAATAATCTCAGCCGAGTGCAGTCCTCCAAGCTGACGATTAACCCCTTGATTAATCAACTGATAATAAGTCTGGGTACTCTCCCAACTCATACCACCGAGTAATCCCAACTTTTTCAAATTCCTATTCCTTATACTTTTATAAGATTGATTTTTTAACACGGCAGAGACTCACCCACAAGACACTCTATCGTTCATACTTAAAGAGGAATCTATTTGAAATACTTGGATGGATCAAATGCCATACATGAAGCGATCAGATTTCTTTTACTGAAATTATATCCGGACAACAAACCCATTAAATTCTCGCGCCCCAGAAGCTTTTTGGTAATCTGTTTGAGTGGCAGCCCTTGTCGACCGAGTTCTTGTGCTGCGCTGGACAGTTCCAACAAATAGTCATATTTATCCTGCAGACGCTTTTTTCCATTCTCAACCATTCCCCGATGCGGACAGAGAATCAGTTCGAAATCATACTCAAGCACCCTGCGGATACTTTGCATCAGGGTCGGGATACTTTCATCTTTGCGCAACAGCTTTAGATGGCTGGCAACATAGAGGTCCGCAGTAAAAATCCAGCCGCGATCCTGCATCAGATAACAAATCATATCCTTCGCATGCCCTGGAGCTGGTATGGGAATTACTTTCTCACCAGCTATTCGCAGATCCTTCGGTAATTCTGCAGCTTCAGCCAATCCCGCAGCCCCCCATATCAGACGCTGTATTGGCGGTATGCGAAAACCCCTCTTTAGGATTTCGACAGTTGCTTTGGGAGCCCGAGGCTGAATACCCGTAAGTTTATAAATGGAGCCGGCATTACCACTGTGGTCCTCATGGTGGTGAGTTAACAACAGTTGTTTGAAAGGCTTATTCTTAACAAACCACTTCACGTATTTCCACTGATTACTGGGACCAGCATCAACAATGGTGTCCTTCAATCGATATACGATAAACGTCGTATTGATTCCAAAGTCAAACCTGCCAACCCTTTGTGCATCCAGGTCCTTATAGTCAAAAGAATCAATAACCGACACACAACCCTCCGGCACTGGAAAGTAGGCATTGAAATCTCACCTCAGGAAAGGCATATCGTGCCATCCTGCTGATTATCCTGTTTGGAGTTGAGTAAATCGGTAAATCAGCAAATTTTCTTCAGGCGACATTCCGGCTCTCGCTCTTAAGAAAAACCGAATCCAGCCGGAATAAGCCTGCTATTCAGTCAACTCCAAGCGCAGCTTCAGTCCCAGCTTGGTAGTAGTGCCGCTGGTTACCCAGGCTATCTTTCCATCACTCCCTACTATAACCATAGTCGGTGTAACCCTGACCCCCCAAAGGGCACTGGTAACTCCTCCGGGGTCATTGATCGTGGGGAATTTTAAGTTGTAGCGCTGCATATACTCTTCCACCACCTCCTCTGACCCAGACTGCATAGCGATACCAATAACCTGGTGCTCACGGGCCAACTCAGAAATTTTTGGAGAAACTATACGACAGTAGGGGCACCAGGTTGCCCAAAAATAGATAAGTACCGGTCCCTGGGTTGTCATCTGCTGAAGGTCGAGGAGATTGCCGTGAAGTGACTCCCCCTTAAGGGGAGGTGCCTGCTCTTTTGGTACATCTCGCTGCTGATAGTAAGCAACTGCTGTTGTCACCAGAATCACAAGCAAGGCGAAGACTGCAAATTTTCCCGCCAGCCGAACCCAGTGATCCCGCACCTCTACCACCTCTTCTCTAATACTTTACACTGCAACCATAGGCCCTGGATGATGACCGTGGAACGACTTTTCCTTTGAGGGATGCATCCAGGGCAGCAGAGACATAATTGTGGGAATTGGCGATAACTGAGGGATTTGCTGAGTCATTGTCATCAATTGCCCCTGCATATACCACTTTCCCTTCAGGATTAATAATAAACATATGTGGTGTTGTCTTCGCACCGAAGGCACGCCCCATTTCACCACTGGTATCCAATAAAAAAGGTCTACTGGCACTTAAATTATGGGTTTTGGCCACACTAAGTGCCTCTGCCGGCTCCAGGTATCCCTGCTTGCCTTCGGCGGAAGAAATAACTGTTAACCATCTAACATCCTGCTCAGTATATTTTTTCTGCAGGAATTGCATATTACCACTGCCATAATGTTTCTTTACATAGGGACAATCTTTGTTAAACCATTCAATTACAAGCCATTGACCCGCATAATCTGCCAATGAATGCTTATCCCCCTGAGCATCAACAACTGAGAAATCTGGCGCCTTTTCGCCCGGTACGGCAGTTGCCGCCACACTGGATGAGAGCAATAAAAAAAACCATAACCAGCCTTTCGAGAAGAGGCTGCTATTTATAATCTTCATACCCATGACCAGTTGCCCTTTTCTATTTGCCTTTTCTTTTTTCATTGAATAAATCGGCGATTATGGATTCCTGCAATATTTGTGGCAAAAGCTGCGGTTCTCTGGATCCAGCTGGATACCAGGCGTAGACCGGCACAGAATTACGTCCCAAGGCAGCCAAAGCCTCTGTGATTTCTGGGTCCTGCCTGGTCCAATCCGCGCGGAGTAGCAAAACCTTATTCTTATGGAATAATCTTTGTACTTCAGGCGTATCCAAAACTAGTTTTTTATTCACTTGACAGGTAATACACCATGCCGCAGTGTAGTCGATAAATACTGGACGCCCCTCTTCCAAGGCCTGATCCAATAAACTGCGATCATACTCCTGCCAACCGGCAGCAACCTTGGAAAACGTCTTCTCTTTCGGGGTTAAGGTCGAATAGCCAATCACCAAAAAAGTCAGCATCAATATCCATGCAATAATACGGCCGATACGTGAAAAGTTATATCCGAGCCATAAAGTGAAAGTAACTGCCAACAATAATAAGGCACCGATTAACCAACCGCTCTCCCCCAGAATCCTCCCCAGCACCCAAAGCAGCCAGATGACAGTCGCGTAGAGAGGAAAAGCCAGGAATTGGCGCAGCTTTTCCATCCATGGACCGGGCCTCGGCAACCGCTTTAAAAGAACTGGGCTGGCACAGAGTAAGACAAAAGGTGCGGCAAGACCCATCCCCAATCCTAGAAAAATAAGCAGTGCTTCAACCGCCGGCAATACAGCCGCGGTACCCAATGCAACTCCCATAAAAGGCCCTGTACAGGGAGCCGCTACGAATACAGCCAACACCCCAGTTGCAAAAGAGCCCCCCCGGCTGACGCCAGCTAGATTTACCAGGCGGTGCCCGAACTCAAAGACACCACTGAATGACAAACCCATAAGCCAGAAAAGTGCTATCAGCGCCATTACCACCGGAGCGGATTGCAATTGAAACCCCCAGCCGATAGCCGCACCCCATGAGCGAAGTACCAGAAGCAATACTCCCAAGGCGACAAATGTAGTAAGCACCCCAGCGCCATATAAAAGCCCCTCTCGCCACCTGCCCCTCTCGCTATAGCCCTCGTTTACCAATCCCAATAACTTGATGGAAAGTACGGGAAAAACACAGGGCATCAAATTCAAAATAATCCCACCTGCTAGGGCAGCGAGGACCAGAAGCCATAGAGGGCGCGACTTTGCTTCTGGCATTGCTGTACCAAACGAAACTCTATCCAGGCGCCAGGCACGAGTACCATCCGTTAACACAAAATCCGCAGATTCACTCAAGGCAGCACCAGGTTGGCGCCCAAAAGTATAATCCAGCGTCTTTCCTTCCCGCTGAAGTTTCGGCTTTGACGCGGTAAATAGGTCACCATTTATGGGGAATACTTTAGGTGCTTTAGATGCCGTTTCCGACTCGAGTAAAAGATGAATTCGATCTTTGCCCTGCGCCGCCAGAGAAATCGGTTTCCAGGGGCTATACACACTTGACTGGGGAACCCTCTTTGCAAAGTGATTCCGCAAATCCAGGTTCGCTGAAGACCAGCGAGTCTCATCTGACACCGGGCGGGTTAAGGTCATAGTGCCAAACCCGGGAATACATTCTATTTTGCACACAAGCCATTCAAGCTCGGCGCTTAAGGCAATTACCTTGCCTCCCCTGTCAGGAGTTAAATCGAACAGGTAGGCGACATTCCCTTCATACCCTAGGTTGGTCAGGTGCTCTATCTTGAGACGAGAGGGGAATGGCCACTCAATTGCCCCTACCTCGGCTCCATTTGGAGTTATGGTGAATCGCGGTGCCGCCCCCGAGTCCCCGGGATTACGCCAGTAAACGTGCCAGCCGGGGTCAACTTCAAAGTAGAAACCGATTTTTTCACTGGCTCGATCTACAAAACTTGAAGGCGCCAACCAACGAACAGTAACATGGTCTCCAGATATACTTTCCTGGGCAATGAGATGTGTACTTCCCGCCAGTAGTAAAAAACCCAGGATATTTATTAAAAAATTTCTTCTATCAATCACAATTGTCGCTTCCTCGGCGGCATTGTTCCTGGAATTGTTACAACACATACTCCGACAGTCTGGGATTAAGTCACAAACTATGACATAACCTGACTCAGGTGTCGTATGTTCTCATTATAAGTGTATGGCGGACATTTCCTTGCTTGTGATATTGATGGCGTCTCCTAAGCCTCTCTAATCATTTTGAATGATCAATTCTCTGACGCCAAGCAAATTCGCACACCGATAAAGCCCTAATAGCCATCCTGAGATTCCATGAGATCCATGCTGTACAAGCGAATATAACGGCTTATATCCAAAAAATAATTGAAAATTACACCGAGGTTTTACAGATTGCAGCTCAAGGTGATGTGATCGATATAATAAAACTGAAACACCAAATGATTGAGATGGTAAATGTCTAACCATATATAATGGCCGATCTATTAGTTTATACTTAAACACTACAGATCAAATTTACCGAAAACCTGCCTCTTAAATTAGAAAAAATTCATCCTATGGTATGAATGAAAACTAGAACTCCACAGCAACCGGCTCTTCCACCCTGACAGGCACCAACCCGGAGAGAAAGTCTTCTGTAGCAACATCCCACGAAAAAGTTCTGGCATGGGCAATACAATCTTCTCCTTTAAGTAAAAGAGCGCGCTCAATCGCCACTTTCAGGTTTTCATGCACTACTCCTACAGGAGCATCACCAATAATATCTTTTGGGCCAGTAACTGGGTAAGCAGCAACAGGTAAACCACAGGCCAATGCCTCAAGATTAACCAGGCCAAAAGTATCAGTTAAGGAGGGAAATACAAAAACATCTGCACTGCTATAGCATTCTGTCAGCGCCTCCCCCTCACGAACCCCCATGTAAATTGCTGATGGGAATTTTCTTTTTAATATATTTAATTGGGGACCATCCCCTACGATAACCTTAGTTCCCGGAAGCTCAAGCGAGAGAAATTTTTCCAGTGATTTTTCAACGGCAACACGCCCCACATTCAACATAACAGGCCTAGGCAAACCATCGAAGACTGTCGACTCTACTGGACGAAATTTATCCAACTCTACTCCACGCCGCCAGTGTCTTACCCTGGTAATCCCCATAGCCTTAGCTTCAGATGCCATGCCATCTGTTGTTACCATTGTGTGCGCCGCTGACTGATGAAACCGCAATAAAAGATTATGTAACCAGCTGACAGGAATTTTTACTCGGATTGATATATATTCTGAAAGTCTGGAAAGCCAAGAAGTAGTAAATCTTAGACCGCGTTGTTTACAATAACCTCGCACCGCCCATCCCACCGGGCCCTCTGTCATAATATGAATAGCATCAGGGCAAAACTCATCCACAATCCGGGTTACTCTTTGCCCAGGGAAAACTGCAATTTTTATTTCCTGGTATCCTGGCCATGGAAAGGCCATACAATCATCAGCTGATAATATTTTAACCTCATGCCCGCGTAAGGTGAGTTCTTTATAAGTCTTATCAAGAACTCTGGAAACACCATTTAATTGCTGTGGGTAAGTATCAGTGGCGATTAATATCTTCATATCTGATACTCCTTAACTACAACATACAACAAAGTTGCTACTCAAACCTTGCACTCCCTTATTTGACAATACCTCAAATAGACAACGGTGATATAAACAGGATATTTTTTCAATTAAAATTACGAACATATTTCCTGAAATTCCCTATTTATCTTTAGATGCTCAATTTTCTGTGCATCAGAATCTATTCCAGCAACTTACTTCCAATAATAAAAACACTTTCCCCAACGAACTCACTTCAGACAGACCCAAACTGGATATTAAGCGACAATACCTCTAATATACCAGCTCAAGAGCCTGTGTTTTCTTTCAACTAATCTTTCTTTTATTTTTTTTCATAAAACTAAAGCAAAACTCTCTTCCAGTTGGGCTACCCTATTTCACAACCAGCCTGAAAATCTCACACACTTATAAATCAAACAAACTTTATTAATCACTAAATCCCATAATTTAGATAACCTTGAGCATGTACCATGCCCCCGGAACTATAGCAGTCAGAACAGGTAAAACTATCTCACTCTTTACTTATTGAAATATATGTCAAAGAAGCAATAATTCACGCCACATTGATGTAATTTACGCCATTCTCCAGTTTTAACAGATTTCTAGTCTAAACCACTAATCACCTTAATTAGCTCACAGCTTTCCAAAAGAAGGAAAGAACGCCAAAATGTTGAGGCCTAAGATACCTGTGAGCCACAATCTTCCCTGCAATCCCCTCACTGCTTCCTGCATCCTTATTTTTTACACATTTCGCATTCACACCTCACAGATTCTCCCCACTCACTGCCAACTTGAAGATTTACATTTGGAAAATTTTATTCAGAATCACGGAACTACAGGACAAAACATGACAACTAAGACATGTCAGACAATTACAACAGAGTTGTGCAAGCACGCAACGGGTTATGGGCAAAAATAAATATTCGGGGTTGGAGCCTGGGCTGGAAGTAATAATCAATCCTGGGCAAAAGATGGGTCTTCTCAATTATATTTCCCGATTTTTAAGCCTAAGGTCTCGAACGTTTTTTTTTTCAAGGCCTGCATGGATGCACTTTAGTTCTATGAAAGTGCACCTAATGAGACTGAAAAATTTAAATTTTCAATGAATAGGCAATTATTCCTATAGCTGACTGTTTAGCCACAGGAAAGTAGTCAATTCAGTCTCATATCAAGCGTATCTGCATAGACATAATCGCTCCATCCATGTCTCATCAGAATCGGGAGATACAGTTAATGATTTCCAAAAAGCATCTATTACCTATTTCAATGGCACTATCAGCCCTATTGTTTACCCCGGTACCCATATTGGCTGACTTTGGTTCCAAACACGATAAAAACCGAGTTCCCAAGAATGCCAGAAAAGGACCCAGACCATCCCGGCAACAGCCCTTTGATTTCAGTGAAATCTTTAATACTGTGCAAATCCTCGAGGCCGGTGCTGTAGAGAGGCACCTTGGTGGCCACCTGGAGCAATCGGAGTTGGAAGCCATGGATCCCATAGAGGCCTATGTGCACGCCTTTGAGGAGGGGGATGAACTGTTCGAAATGAATTACAACGCCCTAGACGGAGTTGGAGTCAACGTCGGCAATGGTAAACGCTTTACCAGTTTTCCAAGGCCGGATCTAAAAGGCCCCATGGCCTGGGCCAATATCCTACCGCACAGGACCACCGGTCCAAATGGTGACTCCTGTATTAGTTGCCACAATGTACCCGTGGCCGATGGCGGTGGCGGTGTGAATGACAATGTGATCCGTATGGACCCGGAACGTAAACAAAAAGGCTTTATCGAGCGTCAATCGCCACACCTCTTTGGCATGGGGGCGGTACAGCTAGTTGCTGAAGAAATGACCACGGAACTGCATACACTACGCGACGACGCCATCTCCGAAAGTTGTAACTCAGGAGAAAGTCATATAGTGGAAATGATAACCAAGGGGGTTAACTTTGGTGAAATCAGTGTCTCCTGTGGAAATGTAAATTACGATAATCTCGATGGCATTGATACAGACCTGGTTGTTCGTCCTTTTGAGTGGAAAGGGCTCACGGGTTATGTCCGCGCCTTTGTACGTGGAGCTGCTCACCAGGAACTTGGCATGCAAGCTACAGAGCTGGTGGGGGATGCCGATAGCGATTTTGACTCAGTAACCAACGAACTCAGTGTTGGGGATATCACTGCACTGGCCATTTATAATGCCGCCCAACCTCGTCCCGTTACCAAGCTTGAACTCAATAGTGTAATCAGCACATTGAGTGAAGAGGAACAGGAGATTTACGGTCTACCACTTAGCGAAGCTGATATTGCCGGCATTCAAAACGGTGAAGTGATTTTTAATTCTATTGACTGTGCTTCCTGCCACAGCCCTGAAATGGAAGTGGCATCACCAATATTTTACGAGCCTTCCAAGCATGCCAGCTTCCGTGACGAGACATACCCAGCAGGAGACATTGCCGGCCTGCCGACAACTTCACTACAGTTCAACCTACTGACTGATATTCTCGATAACCCTCAGGAACTCGCCTCAGGACAAACCCTGGGACAATTTGAAGAATCTGAAAATGGTGGGGCTATTGTACGTCTATATGGCGACCTTAAACGGCACGATATGGGTAGGGCCATGGCGGAGGAGTTCGACGAGGGCAATGTAGGCGCATCAGTGTTCCTAACGGAAAACTTGTGGGGCGTAGGTTCTACAGCCCCCTACTTACACGACGGACGCGCAACAACGATGACCGAAGCCATTCTCTATCACGGTGGTGAAGCTCAATCCAGTAAAGAACAGTTTGATGCATTGAGTGATACAGAAAAAGCCGACCTTCTGAGCTTTCTCAATAACCTGGTTCTCTACCTAGCCCCAGAATAACTTGCCTGAACAACACAATGAAGCGGGGCGGCCAAATGGCTCGCTCCGCCTCTCTTCATTTAATATCATCATTGGGTAATGACCTACACATTAAGATGACGGCATTTGTGCCATTCTGCCAGGGATTCCTCGGGGTAAGCGTCGAAGCTTTGATCACTCTCGTGAATATCTGGCTCTATCCAAGGCCTGGCATACTGCAACATCATGTGGGTCCGCTCAGGAGGGATAGGCAACTCGGTATCTATAGCTGAGGCAAAGGGATGTACCAGCTCTGGCCAACGTGGATCCCAGAGCCAAAGTGCACTGCCACACCTGGAACAAAAATGGCGTTGAGCTGGACTTTCAAAAACCTCACTCCGCTCAGGACACTCTACTCTAGCCTGATAAACCGATAAAAATTCCTTGCCATCAACCTTCATGGAATTGAAATCTCCTCCCAAGTTTATTGCGTAGCCCCCTCCCCCAGCAGTCTTGCGACATATTGAGCAGTAACAGCGATTGAAAGGATAGGGTTGCTCGGAGTTCAAGGTGAACCGCACCGACTGACAATGACAAGAACCTTTAAGTTTCACGATATCACTCCCTGAAAATTCATCCCTGATCAAGTCTAATTTACAGATATGCTTTTACCGACAGAAAAGCAACTCGCGGTTATCCCTTCCTGTAATTGTATTTGGGCTAGACTGAGAAACTCCCACCGAATAAGCAACAGGGTGCCAAAACCATGGATAAGCCCATCAGACACGATAAATGGCAGGCTCAGGAATATGTAAAAGCGTCCTCCATGCAGTGGCGCCATGCAATGGAAGCCATACAACGTTGCAACTATCAAAAGGCCAGTGCCATTCTCGATGTCGGCTGTGGCGATGGCAGAATCACCCATTATCTAGCCGAACGCCTTGAGAATGGTAAAATTATCGGTGTGGATCTCACTGAAGATATGATTCACCACGCCCGTAAAGTCCACACTGGCATACCCAATCTTTCCTTCGAGCAGATGAGTGCCGACGAAATTCAGTTCAATGAGCAGTTCGACATTATTTTTTCCTTCAGCTGCCTACATTGGGTGGCAGACCAGAAGAAGGTCTGGGATGGCTTCTATAAGCACTTAAAGGAAGGTGGCAAGATTGTGGTCGGTTTTCAGGTTGGTCATGAGAATTTCTGGGATACAGTATACGAATTCCAACACGATAATGACTGGCAACCATATTTTGAGAGTTTTCTCGATCCCTACAACCACTATACGCTCAACGAAATGCGTAATTATATCGAAGGGTCAGGATTTTACCTACCCAGGATTGATGAAATTCATCATGTGGAAAACTTTGGGACCCGAGACACGCTCACAGCGTTTTTCTTATCTTGGGTACCCCAGTTTAGACATTTGCAGCCCCCGCAAAGAGAAAAGTTTTCTCATCAAGTCATGAGTAAATATTTTAAAAAGATAGAGCCCAAGACTCGCAAAAATGCAGGAATAAGAATCAAAAGATTTATTATTGAAGCAGAAAAATAATATAAAAACAGATTTACATACAGTACTCCGGACCAAAAACAAGGTATATCGTTCATTCATCACCTGGCGCCCCAAGAAACCTCGCCACCATCTAGCTTGCGACCAACACCAGATATAATCCCTCCTCACTGATTATTGATCATATACCCAGTGCAATGCTATCCAAAACTACTATATTGAGCACCGACCACCTCCAGTGTATGCGAAGTGAAAATAATTCCAACCAACAACTATAAAAATCAAAATAGCAGTAGAGGCCTTTACGCACCTAAATCCAAAGCAACTTAATTAACCCCTCAAAGGCAATCAAGTCAATGAAACCAAACCGACCTAAAAACTATTATACTAAGGACATTAAAAATTTCTTAGAGAGGCATTAAAATCGAGGCATTTCATCAAGATTAACATTCAAACAGGAAGCAATGAGGTTTCTCTTGCAAAAATTATAACCGGTGAGTTTGCTAACCAAACCCTCTTTACCCAGCAGACGCAAAGTACTTTCTTCCAGGGACAGACCCTTTTTTTGTAAATTTTGTGCATCACCAGTTAAGTTTAGCAGGAATTCATATTTCTCATTAAGCTGCTTCCACCCATTCTCTACCACTCCTCGATGCGGACAGAGAATTACGTCGAACTCCTGATCAAGTACCCCTTTAATACTTTTCAGTAAAGTGGGGATATGCTCATCTATCCGCAAAAATTTGAGGTAATTGGCAATATAAAGATCCGCACTGAATAGCCAACCGCGATTCGGTATTAAATAGCAAGTCATATCCTTAGCATGCCCTGGACTAAACAGAGGTACAACTCTTTCTTTACCAATAAAGATATTCCCGGGCAGCGGCGCCACTTCTGCTTTGCCCGCAGTACCCCAGAAGAGTTTCTGCATGGGCGGTATGCGAAACCCCTTCCTGAGAATACTAATGGTTTGCTCAGGAGCCAAAGCCTGGACACCGGTCAGGCGGTGGATAAGTCCAGCATTACCGCTATGATCTTCATGGTGATGGGTGAGCAAAAGCTGGTTGATGGGACCACTTTGGATAAAAGGTTTGACATAGCGCCACTGATTACTGGGCCCTGTGTCAATCACTGTGCCATTCAGCCGATATACAACAAAAGTGGTGTTGACTCCCATATTAAAGCGGCCAACTCGCAACGCATCAAGATCCTGGTAGCGAAAGGATTCACGTACAGACATGGGGTACCCTCTAAATCAATGAGCGCTATTCTTATGTGGTTATAGTAAAGAGGAAATTGCAATTTCCCTGAAAATACGTGACATATTACTACTTCAAAGGTAACCAGAGAAATCCAACGACATGCTTTTGGATACACTTGAAAAAAGCATGCCCGAACAGTCACATCATGAGTTGACTTATTACATATGATTTTTTGAGCATTTTTTTCGTGTAAAGTAATTTTTAAGAACACCCCCTTTCTATAAGGGACAAAAAATAAATGATTTAAGTAAATCACACGCAGGCCTCACCCAAACAATCAAGCCATTAGCATATAGGTAAATATTTACCTAAAAGAAAAAACTCCCAGGCAGAACCTTATAAATATTTATATTTTCCACTACGGTTATAATTTCACTATTGCCACAATCGCCTAGAAAGCTATTTACTCAAACCGCGAAGAACTCTTTTAAGCGCCTTTAAAAATTGTGCACCTAATTTTAGAAAACGATTGCAAACATTCAGGCCCTATTTTCAAGTTAACCTAAAAATCACCCTCAAATTATCTCCAAGTAAAATTGATTCCGCAAAGTATTACTCGTGTATTGGACTTATATTAGACTCCAACGCTGGCAGCTACATTGAAATAGCTGAAAGTGGATATCCTGTTTTTACCAGACATATAGGGACACCCTAAGATAGAAAATTTAAGGCATCTTACAGAGCAACTAAGGAGACCACTTCTATTCCCTTCCCGGTATAGCGCCAGCAAAGATTAAAACCACACAGCTTCATCCCATAGACACGCTTAGGATCTGTCCGCTGATAAGCAGGCCTGGGATCTTGGGCCAGTACTTGCTCAATTAACCGTGGTAAATCTGTTCCCCAGTCATCGCAGAACTCCCTTGCCTGGTGCAGAATCTCCTCGGGGATAAACACAGGGGTCAATTCAGGAGCGGCACCGGCAAAAGCACTCTCTGCGGATGGTAATGCATCGGCATAGGGCACATAGGGCTTGATATCCAATACCGGGGTGCCATCTACCAGGTCAGCCCCAGCAACAACCAATTCAACTTTTGGTGAGGTTCGCACTTCTACCAAACGGACTACAGAAAGGCCAATATTGTTTGGCCTAAATGGTGAGCGGGTAGCGAGTACGCCGAGCTTTTTATTACCACCCAATCGCGGGGGACGTACTTTGGCAGACCACTGCCCAGCTGCCTGGTGAAACAGAAATACCACCCATATATGGCTATTCTCCTCCAGACCCGCTACCGCATCCGCTACATTCAATGGTGATAATAGTTCAATACTTGCACGACTGGCGTCGGCAAGCATTGGCTGCCGGGGCACACCAAATTTCTCACCAAAGCAGGAATGCACACGCCCTATAGGCTCAACAACCATGGAAATTCCAAGTAACCATTAATGAGCCGGACATTTTAAACCAGTTGCTGTTTTTTTATTTATCAATGCCGCCAATGCACAAGTACTTTACCTCCAGGTAGTCCTCAATACCGTATTTGGACCCCTCTCGTCCCTGGCCAGATTCCTTCACTCCACCAAACGGTGCCATCTCATTGGAAATTATGCCCTCGTTAACGCCCACCATGCCGTATTCAAGGGCTTCAGATACGCGACAAACACGGCCAATATCCCTGGAGTAAAAGTAGGAGGCCAAGCCGAATTCAGTATCGTTGGCCATCCTCACAACCTCTTCCTCGGTGGAGAACTTATACAAGGCCGCGACAGGCCCAAAAATCTCCTCTTTAAATAGATGCATCTGATCCGTGGCATTACCAAGTACCATAGGGGAATAGAAGTGATCTCCTATAGAACTGGGCCCTCCGGCAACCAGGGTCTGCGCACCTTTCTGCAGGGCATCCTCCACCAGAGACTCTACTTTTTTAACGGCCTTGGTAGTAATCATGGGCCCAACATCGGTTTTGTCATCTACGCCGTTGCCCAGGGTTAGCTTATTGACCGCTTCAATAAACTTGTGTGAAAACGCTTCATAAACCCCCTCCTGCACAAAAATCCGGTTGGCACAGACGCAGGTCTGGCCCGCATTACGGTATTTACAGATGATGGCACCTTTTACCGCCTCATCCAGATCCGCATCGTCAAAAACAATAAAGGGCGCGTTACCGCCTAACTCCATGGAGGTTTTCTTCATGGTCTGGGCACATTGGGCCTGTAACAGCTTGCCTACAGCGGTTGAACCGGTAAAAGTGAACTTGCGCACCAGGGGATTCGAAGTCATCTCGGCACCGATAGCCGGTGCATTCTGTCCAGCGACAATATTAAAGATACCGGCGGGAATACCTGCCTCCTCAGCCAACACAGCCAGGGACAGTGCGGAGAGCGGGGTCTCTTGAGCAGGCTTGGCAATAAAGGGGCAACCAGCGGCCAAAGCAGGGGCCATCTTGCGGGCAATCATGGCACTAGGGAAATTCCAGGGAGTGATGGAACAGGTAACACCCACCGGCTGCTTGATTACTGCTATACGGCGGTCGCTGGCAGGCGGTGCTATCACATCACCATAAACACGCTTAGCCTCTTCGGAAAACCATTCGATATAGTTGGCACCGTAGACAATTTCAGTGCATGACTCGGAAAGGGGCTTCCCCTGTTCGGCAGTCAGTATTTTGGCTAAATCTTCGGTATTGGCAATAACCAAGTCATACCAGCGACGCAGTATCCTGGCACGCTCTTTGACCGGTGTTCCCATCCAGGCCGGCCACGCGGCAGCGGCAGCCTCAATGGCACGACGTGTTTCGTTTCCCCCAAGGTCGGCAATGCTGGCAACAACTTTGCCAGTAGCCGGATCTATGACATCAAAAGTTGCACCGGAATCGGCATCGATCCACTGGCCATTGATGTAAGACTGGGTGCGCAGCAGCGCAGGGTTGTTCAGCTCCAGCATCGCCATCTCCTTATGGTGTCTTGCCCGATTCCCATTGCAATGGGAATCAACTGCTTAGGATATTAACCCGTAATTATCCCCTCAAACTGCAACACTATGAGGGGATTTGCGACACTTGGATTGACTGGCGCTAGAAGCCTTACTTTTTCTTTTTCACAAACTTCATCAGACGGCGCTTCTTAGCCTTCTGCCGGTCCGTCAGCTTGTTTTTCTTATCGGCATAGGGGTTGGCGCTGGTACGAAACTCAATCTTCACCGGAGTCCCTTGCAGGTCCAGGGCTTTGCGAAAGGTCTTCTCCAAATAGCGCACATAGTGGGCCGGTACCTGCTCTGTCTGGTTGCCATGGATCACAATCACCGGCGGATTCTGTCCACCTGCGTGCGCGTAACGCAGTTTGATACGGTGGCCATGCACCAATGGTGGTTGGTGCTCACTTACTGCCCATTGGAGAATACGAGTCAAATGGTTGGTAGAGAGTTTGTCTGTAGCACTCTGATAGGCCGATTCGATAGAATCGTACAAATGACCGACACCTGTGCCATGCAATGCAGAAATAAAATGCACATCGGCGAAATCAACAAAGCGCAAGCGGCGCTCCAGCTCTGCTTTCACGTATTCACGATGATCCGCTTCCAAGCCGTCCCACTTGTTCAGAGCCACAACCAAGGCACGCCCAGCCTGGATCACACTACCCATAAGGTGCATATCCTGATCCACCAGGCCCTCACGGGCATCAATCACCAGAACCACCACATTGGCATCTTCCACCGCTTGCAAGGTTTTTACGATAGAGAACTTCTCTACCGATTCCTTAATGTTCTTGCGCCGGCGGATTCCCGCAGTATCGATCAAGGTGTAAGGTTTCTCGTCACGCTCATAATTGATATAGACACTATCGCGGGTGGTTCCCGGCTGGTCATAAACAACTACACGATCCTCGCCTAATAGTCGATTGACCAAGGTCGATTTGCCCACATTGGGTCGGCCGACGATAGCAATCTTGATCCCGGTGGCCTCATCAACCTCTTCGGGTTCTATCACCTCAGGTAGATCTTCCACCACTCTTTGCATCAATGAGCGAACGCCACGCCCCTGTGTTGCAGTAGTTGGGAACAGCTCACCGATACCCAGCTCATAGAACGGAGCCAAGGCAATATCCGGGTTGACCCCATCAACCTTGTTGGCCACAAGAAAAGTGGGCTTGGAGCGAGTACGCAGTCGCTCGGCGATCATTTGGTCTGCAGGGGTGAGCCCGGCACGACTGTCCACCAGGAACAGGACAATATCCGACTCTTCTATAGCCTGCATAGATTGCTGCGCCATGGCAGCATCAATACCTTCCTCCCCGCCGCTAATACCACCGGTATCAACCAGGAGTACTTTGCGCCCGTCGATCTCCGCCTCACCATATTTGCGGTCACGGGTAAGACCTGCATAGTTGGCCACCAAGGCGTCACGGCTCCTGGTAAGACGATTAAACAGGGTGGATTTGCCCACATTGGGGCGCCCGACCAGGGCGATTACTGGCAGCATACAAATTCTGGCTTTTAGCCTAATAAATAAATACAAACGCCCGCTCGAGGCGGGCGATTTCAATTCACCTGCTAAGCAGGCTCCTTTTGCGGGCCTGAGGCCCAGTGGTAGACAGTTGTCCACCATCAATATTGAGGTTTTTTAGCCCTGAGCTAGGCGCAGGGCAACCAGCTCACCGTCATCCGAAAGGACAAACAATAGATCGCCATCCACCAGCATGGGGATACGAATCGCATCGCCATCTACCTGCTCACGGCCAATAAACTGTCCAGTGTTTGGATCGAGAACATGTAGGTAACCTTCCAAGTCACCGATAACAATGACACCCTGGAAATAAGCCGGGCCGCTAAGCTCTCGGCGCAACAACTCATTGTTCGTCCAGACAATCTGGCCATTGCCCACATTGTAGGCGTACACACTACCAGAGACACTGCTAAGGTAGACATGGCCACCACCAACCGCTACCGCATGATGTGTGGAGGCGTCGCGGGCCCACAAGCCCCGGCCGCCATCTTTGGACAGGGCAACAACCCTGCCCTGATAACTCGCCGCAAATACCAGATCACCCCGCACAACCGGAGAGCCATCGATATCCACAACTCGCTCCAACTCGGCGGAGCCCTGGGGTATAGCAACTCGCTGTTCCCAGCGGGGAGTGCCATCCCGGGCATCCAGGGCGATCAGTTTACCGTTGTCCAGACCAGCGAGCACCAAGCCACCGCTGATGACGGGAGCCGCAGTGCCGCGCAGAGTTAATACTGGCAGGGTGGTATTATGACTCCAGAGCTCTTCACCGGTACCTGCATCCAGGCCAACCAGCTTGCCGTCGACAGTTTGCAGAACCACAACCCCGGAACCGACCGCAGGGGCAGAAACCACTTCTCCAGAGACCTGGTAATTCCACAACTTTGCACCATTGTTCAGGTCGAGCACTATGGCCCGACCACGGTAGTCCACTACAACCGCAATACCAAGACCGACACCAACGCCACCACTTAACTCGATATCCAGGTCAGTTTCCCACAGAGGCTGGCCGGTACTGCGTTCAAATGCGGTAACTTCACCATCACTACTGGCCGCAACCAATTTGCCATCAGCCAGACCCGGCTGCAGCATGGCATAGCGCTTTTTATCGATATCACCAATACTCGCTGACCAGACCTCACGCAGCTCAACACTGGTATTGATATCCACCAGCTCAACCGGCTCGACATCTTCCTTTTCATCGTTGGAGGCACAGGCAGCCAGGGCGATTGCCAGGGCTACTGCAGCTGTACGCCCCGCAGCGCGATTGAGAAATCCCATTACTCATCTCCCTCTGGTGCTGGCTCACTTTGATTCTGTTCCTGCACAGCTTCGTCACTCACTACTGCTAAGCTATCAGCCTTGAGGCGAAGCAGTTGGGTGCTACCAGCCTGCTCCGGTAGCAACTCAGAAATTGCCTTCTCATACGCTGCACGCGCACCGGCATTATCCCCTTTTTGCTTCAGGATATCTCCACGAGTTTCAGAGTAGAGAGCAGCAAACGCTGGCGGCACAGAGCCTTCTATCAGCTTCAGAGCCTCATCGGGTTGACCACGCGCAGCGATTACTGAGGCAAGTCGGCGCTTGGCCAACAGCTTCAGGGCAGTCTCTTCGGTATTATCGATCACCCACTGCAACTGTTGCTGAGCTGCTTCCAGATCATTGTTATCTGCAGCGATGGCAGCCAAGCGCAGTGACGCCTGGCTGGCATAAATACGACTGCCAAACTCGTTCTTGAGCTGCTCCGCCAGTGTTTTTGCGGTCGTCAGCTGTTTATTGTCCGGCTGATTGTTATTGGCGGATACCGCCTCAACAAAATTTTGATACAGGTCAGAAGCTGCTTCAGCCTTGCCGCGCTGGTCACCCTGCCACCATTGATAGCCGAAGTAGCCGGCGAGAGCCAGGACCACGCCGGTAACAATGCCCCTGCCGTTCTCCGCCCACCAGCGCTTCAGCGTTTCTATTTGTTCTTGTTCGGTAAGATGCTCAGACATTGGGTAAATCGCCTTTCCTATGGTTTTCTAACTTTCCCGACGGGGGCCTCCGCCCCCCGGAGTATTTTGATCAGCCCTGTAACAGTGCGGCCAGCTCATTCAGCTGGAGGGTCTGTTGTTGCTGCTCAGAACGGAGGTATTTCACTGTTATCTGACCATTTGCGGCCTCATCCTCGCCAATAATCAGTGCATAATCGGCACCGCTTTTATCGGCTTTCTTCATTTGGCTCTTAAAGCTTCCGCCACCGCAGTGCGCCTGCAGGCGCAACCAGGGCAGCTCGTCCCGTAGCTGCTCTGCAGCAGCTAAGGCGGCTGATTGTACATCACCCACCGCCACCAGGTAGGCATCCACCTGTTGCGCCAGGCTATCCGGCAGAACTTCGAGGGTTTCCAGCATCAGCACCAAGCGCTCAGCCCCAAGACCGAAACCAACCGCTGGAGTGGCTTTCCCCCCCATCTGCTCTACTAGACCATCATAGCGACCACCGGCACAGACTGTGCCCTGGGCACCGAGGCTATCAGTCACCCATTCAAATACGGTTTTACCGTAATAGTCGAGACCGCGTACCAGTTTAGAGTTGATTTCATACTTCACACCTGCGGCATCCAGTAGCTCGCGCAGCTGGGTGAAGTGGGCGGTAGATTCCTCATCAAGGAAGTCCAGTAGACAGGGGGCGTCGGCGAGCAGTTCCTGAGTTTGCGTATTTTTACTATCGAGAATACGCAGCGGGTTGCGCTCGAGGCGGCGCTGGCTATCTTCATCCAGTTGCTCGCGATGCTCGCTGAGATAGGCCACCAATGCATCGCGATAGGCCGCACGACTGTCTGAATTACCGAGGGAATTGAGTTGCAGGGTCACATGCTCACTGATACCCAGCTGGCGCCACAGGCGCGCAGTCATAATAAGCATTTCCGCATCGATATCCGGGCCTTCGATACCGAACACTTCCACACCAAATTGATGAAACTGGCGCAGGCGGCCCTTCTGTGGGCGCTCATAGCGGAACATGGGACCAAAGTACCACAAACGCTGGGGTTGGATCAGTAGGTTATTCTGAATCGCTGCGCGCACAGTACCGGCGGTACCTTCAGGGCGCAAAGTAACGCTGTCACCGCTCTTGTCTTCAAAGGTGTACATCTCCTTTTCGACAATATCGGTGGCTTCACCCACCGCGCGGCTGAATAACTGGGTCGCCTCCAGCGTGGGCGTACGAATCTCGTTATAGCCATAGCGGGTAAAAAGTTCACTGAGAGTGGCTTCCACATACTGCCAAACCGGGGACTGTTCCGGCAGCAGGTCGTTCATGCCTCGAATTGCGCGAAGTTGTTTCAACGCTGTTCCTTAATATTTAACTCAACTATTCGGATGGTGCTTGCAGGCTGGAGCCCGCTACGCCTTGGCGATGATATCCGCTTCGCGCTCAGCCTTGGCTGCAGCCTTGTCACGAATCAGGCGTTCCAGGTCATCCACCAGGTTCTCATTCTTAAATTTGCGATCCGGCTGACCGTCTACATAAATAGCATGGCTGGGAGTGCCGCCGGTAAGGCCGATATCCGCCTCCTTCGCCTCTCCAGGACCATTGACGATACAACCGATCACAGCCACATCCAGCGGTGTAGTGATATCTTCCAGGCGTGTCTCCAGTTCGTTCATGGTTTTCACCACGTCGAAATTCTGGCGCGAACAACTGGGACAAGCAATGAAGTTAATACCCTTGCTGCGCAAGCGCAGGCTTTTGAGCAGGTCCCAGCCCACTTTGACCTCTTCAACAGGGTCCGCCGCCAGGGACACACGCAGCGTATCGCCGATACCATCGAGTAACAGGGCACCGAGGCCAATCGCAGATTTCACCGTGCCCGCACGCAGACCACCGGCTTCAGTGATCCCCAGGTGCAAGGGCTGCTCAATTTGCTCGGCCAGTTTGCGATAGGCAGCTGTTGCCATAAAGATATCCGAGGCTTTTACACTCACCTTGAAGTCCTGGAAGTCCAGACCATCAAGGATATCCACATGGCGTAGGGCGGACTCCACCAGTGCATCAGGCGTTGGCTCACCGTATTTTTTCTGCAGATCTTTTTCCAGGGAGCCCGCATTTACTCCGATACGAATCGGTATATTCAGATCGCGGGCTTTATCAACCACGGCGCGGATACGCTTCTCTCGGCCGATATTGCCGGGATTAATGCGCAGGCAGTCCACCCCCAAGTCGGCCACGCGCAGGGCGATGCGGTAATCAAAATGAATGTCCGCAACCAGCGGTACATCGGCCTGCTTTTTAATTTCCCCAAAGGCCTCAGCGGCCTCCATACTAGGCACGGATACCCGCACAATATCGGCACCGGCCTTCTGCAAACGTTGGATCTGCCCCACTGTAGCGGCTACATCACAGGTTTCAGTATTGGTCATGCTTTGCACCGATATCGGGGCATCACCTCCGACCGGTACGTCTCCTACCATGATCTGGCGCGACTTGCGGCGAACAATGGGAGATTCAAATTGCATAGGGCTGACCTGGCAGTATTGCTGCTAAAAAATCGAGGGGAGATTATAGAGAGATTGGGCGCAAACCTACAGTATTCGCGCCCAAACTGAGGGAATCACTTCAATCACCAACGATCAGGCGTCGAGTGCGGCGGTTTCCTATGGGGTCGCTATTTATCGTTTGCTCGCGATAAACCACTTTGGTCGCGCGGGCATTTCCCAGCATCAACTCAAAAGGTGCGCGCCCATCCAGCTCTTTGGAAGTGCCCGCTTCCTGCACTCCGGCTAAGAGTACTACACCACCTGCATCTTTCACCTCAATCCAGGAGTCCTCATCAAAACTGAGCCGTAAGGCACCTTGCAGTTGCTGATCCAGTTGCGCCACTTCGGCGGGAAGCTCCGATAAGGGCTCAGCAGAAGTCGCCTGTGACTGAGCCGCGAGAGCAACAGTGGGGGCCTCAACGGCAATCTGCTCGCTATTGAGGTCAACAGGGCTTTCCTGTAATACAAAAGTAGAATCACCTTGCTCTATTGCACTGTTTTCCTGCTTTAGAATTGCCGTACTTTGCCCTGGTATCTCCTCAGGAGCCTGGGAAACTTCATCCGTCAGTGCCACTGGCATTGGTACAGAGGGAATATTTACCGGACCGCCATAGAGCCACCAAAAGACGCCCCCGGCAGCAAGCAGAGGCAATATTGCCAACACTCCATGTCCCTTTCGACGGGCAGGACGCAGGGCATCGGCCTTCACCTCTATACGGCGGCCTTCACTGCGTGCTTGCGGCTGAGGTCGTGCGGAATCATAGGCGGTGAGTACTGGCTCTGAAGGAACACCCAGCTCCCTACAGATATTGCGGATATAGCCACGTGCATAAACTATCTCGGGCTGACGCTCGAAAATATCATCTTCCAGCCATTCCACCGTGTTATCGATAATACACAAGCGCCGGGATAAATCTTCACGGGACAGGCCAGCATCCTCACGCGCTGCACGCAGGATGCTACCTGGAGAAACTGGGGACGTTTGTGTCGGGGGTACGGCTTCACCGCTATCGCGGTGCGCGGAACTACTATCCGTCATTACCACTCAACTCCTGATATTTCAGTGTTTCCGCAGAGTACGGGTACAAATTCTTCAAGGCTAGCGCGTAACTGAGCTCCTTGTCACGATTCCCAAACACCTTTTCGATGCGGATACCCAGCCACAGGGACCGCGGTGTCTGGCGGTTATTTTCGCTGTATTTATCCAGGTACTGTTTGGCCACGGCATAATCGCCAGCCTCAAACTTCAACTCAGCCAGCTCAAGCTGGGCCACAGGTAGATTTGCATTCAGGGCCAAAGCACGAGTGTAGGCTTGTTCAGCCTCCTCCAGCATACCCAGTCGGCTGGCAGTGCGGCCATAATTAACCAGGGCGAAGAAGCGACGGTTATAGGTCAGGTCTTTTGAAGCGTGGCGAAACTGCTCCAGCGCCTCTTTGTAGCGCTCCTGCTTATAGAGAAAAACCCCGAAATTGGTGCGCGCCATCGAAAAGTTATCGCCATAACGCAGGGCTTTCTTGAAGTGGGATTCAGCCACCTTCAGCTCGCCATCTGCCTGATATAACAAAGCCAGGCCATGGTGGGCTAGTGGGTTTTTCCTGCCTAATTCCAGAGCCTTATTGAAATGACGCCTGGCCAGCTCACGGTTATCACCGCTTTGCAGATAGCGCAGCCCCAACTGCACGTGAGTTTCCAGGGCCTTATCCAGGTTCACTTCCTGGCGCTCAGGCAACCCGGTCGTTACACAGCCCCCCAACAGAGCAGTAAATAACAGCCCCAAAAACGGCAGGCCAAAAGATTTTGCAGACACAACATCACCTGTAAATTTATTTTTTATCTGTCCATCTAGCGGAAGCACCTTGGGCGCAGTCAACCCCAGCTAGGCGGCGTAAGACCTGCTACATCCGTCAACCGAAATTCGCTATACGCCCAGGGCTGATTAATTTTTCAACACAAACCCAGTCACTATTTGCCGTCCCATCAACCGGTCGTAACCCCTAACCTGTGCTTCCCGGGCCCTATACTGCCGTAAAGTACAGCCCGTTGCAGCTCCATAACCCCAATGAATTCCAATTAACAGTTACCAAGCCCGACTTGTCGCGGGCTTACAGGAGAGAAAAAGTGCGGATATCACAGAGCTAACAATATTCTGCGGAATAGTATTCTCCTGGCTCCCATTTATAGCGCGTTGCCCTCGCGGTCTTTCGCCTCTAGCTGCCGACCATCTGGGCCACCATCCCGAGGGGGCATCAGAGCCTGAATCGCATTAGAGTTGGTATTGGCAGCATCCGGATCAGTGAGTGTTCCAAGGAATTTCACCACCAGGTCGATCTCTGTATCACTGAGATTGTTGGCTCCGCCCCCGCCGTTCGCACTGAGAATATCCTGGGTATGAGCCAGGCCATTGGGAGCCACTTTACTGGCACAGTCCTGCAGCCCCACAAATTGCTCCAAATCACACATTTCGCTGTTGGCAAAATATCGGGTAATGGAACCTGATCGATCGCGATAGTGCTCGATATTTCTCCTTAACGTGGCGAACTGGCCATTGTGTCCCCAAGGGCCAGTGATGGCGACATTGAGTAGTGTTGGAATACGAAAACTACCCGCACCATTACCACCCAGATCGGCACCACTACCGCTAGCATCCTTACCAACGCCTATTTGTGGATAACTTACAGCCCTAAGCCCCTGGGTAGTAAAGAAGGCGCCGCCATGACAGTTAGTGCAGCCCGAATTACCCGCCATAAAGGTAATAGCCCCGCGCTTCTCATCGCTGTCCAAAGCATCCGGATTACCATCCACATAATCAAAGAAGGGGTTATCGATAAATAATTGTACTGCCTCATAAGCAGCTATAGCCTCAGCAACACGGCTGAAATTAATCTCAGGATCACCGAAAGCAGCGCTGAATAACGAGCTCCAACTGGCACTCTCCAGATTTGCCGCAAGTATCTCTTCGCGATAGGCGATAAATCCACCTTCAATAGTATTATCGTAGCCGAATTGGGTAATGTCCCCCATTTCTGCAGCATCGGTAACGGGAAAATGTGCCTGGGCCATCATTAGAGCCAGGGTACCAATACCCACTGCCGCTTCGGTATTATTACTGACATCGCGGGAGTCTGTTCTCAGCCCCCGATCAGTAATTGCCACACGGTTATCCCAGAAAAGCCCTCGAGTCCAAAGTGCGGCATTACAGATCGGTTGGGCATTTCTCGCCACAACAGGCACTTCATTAAAACCATCTGACCGCCCCGGCCCCACTAGAGCCGGATCGAGCGCGCTTACTCCAATAGGCATAGAAAGGTTATCGCCTCCACAACCCATAACCGGTTGGTGGCAGGACGAGCAGGAGGTGTCGTTATTGGCGCTGAGGCTTTTGTTGTGGAATAAGCGCATACCCAACTCCACCTTTGCGGGGCTCTGCTCACTGCGGACTCGGGCGGCGAATGCCCGTATATCCTCCAAGTGAGAGGCCATACCATTCAGCTCAAGCATGGCCTGAAGGCAGGAATCCAAATCTGCATCAAGCAGATCCAATGCACTGCGTGCATTGTTACACTCTGTAAAATTAGAAATGCGATCATTGTCCACCTCAATATCCGCGCCGCTGCTGAGCCCGCTATTGGTATTGTTCAGCAAGGTTTTTGCACTGACCCGGGCGATGTCACTATCATTATCGACGTCTCCAGCAGTCACTGTGTAGGTGTACTCTGTATTTATCGAAAGCCCCTGGTCGACAAAGTAGTGATTACTCGTTTCAGCAATTTTTTCACCGTTACGATAGATGGAATAGGTTGTCCCATCACGCTCCCACGAGAGTCCGATACTGGTACCGGAAAAAGCATTAGCAATTAACTTTGCGGGAGCACCTCCCTGTTGGGAGCTACCCCCAGTATCATTATCACCGCTTGTACTGGTGTCCGAGCCGCCATCACCACCTACATCTCCACCAGTGCCTATATCTCCGCCACTGCCATCTGCAACTGGATCAGAGGACGGATTGTCATCCCCACCGGAAGAGCCCGAGCTGCAACCCGCTACCAACACAAACAGTGGCAGGATCAACAGCCGCAGCAATACCATGATCGATACATTCGAATTTTTACTATGAACTTTCATAAAATCTGACCGACCCCGCCACTAAAACCTCATTTGAGAAGCTCTGGACAGGCAATAAGCGAACTAGTGCCCCTTGCGGCACCAAAAGCTAACATCCCCAGGGTTTGCTGAAACTCAACAAAAGTCCTTTTTAATTTCAAAGGATAAAGATCTGAATTATCTCTTGCCTTGGCCGTTTGAATAAACCCAAAACAATATCTACTGCCTTGGTGGCAATTGTTGCTAACAAAAAACTGATTCTACTTTGATGGCCAACTGGCCACAGAGCCTGGCTATTTAACTACCAGTCGCTTCAGCCATAGGAGTAAACAATTTAGCGCCTTTACCCGACAATTTCTGTTGAGGGAGTCGCAAACTGTCAGTGCGGTTAAGGTGATCTTCGGGGGCAAGAATTATCTGTTATTTTTAACCCGAGCCCGACACAATGGCAGTACCAGTCAATGTAGGTATTTTTTACAATTGCCATTCGCAAGAGCATGCTGCTTCTACAATACTAGGATTGCTATGATTGCCGAGCATAGAGAGCTGTAGGAACCATACCCTCTATACTCGCCATATTATTTTTAATATTTCATGCAGTCCGGGAAAAATCTAACTGAAACTTATAAGATTTCTCCGCTCTGGTCTTTTGCATCCAGCTGCTTACCGTCTGGGCCACCATCTCTGGGAGGTATCAGGAACTGAATCGCATTGGAACTGATATCCGCTGCATTCGGATCAGTAAGCGTACCCAGGAATGTCACAACAAAGTCAATTTCGTCTTCGGTCAAACGGTTGATGCCTCCTCCATCGTTCCCATCGAGAATATCTTGGGAGTGAGCCAAACCATTGGGAGCCACCTTGCTCGGACAATCCTGCAGATTTTTAAATTGGTCAAGATCACACATCTCGTTATTTTCAAAATATCTAAGGATGGAAGCTCCTTGGTCGCTGTAGTGTTCGACATTTCTTCTCAGAGTGCCAAATTGCCCGCTATGCCCCCAAGGGCCCGTGATAGTTACATTTAGCAGAGTAGGCGCACGGAAGGCTCCAAGCCCCAAAGACCCCTCTCCCCCCAAATCCGCACCACTTCCGCTTGCATCCGTGCCTATGCCTATTTGAGGATAATTGGCAGCCATCAGTGCCTCAGAGGTAAAGAAAGCCCCTTTATGGCAGAAAGTACAACCGGCATCTCTTGACATAAAAGTGATTGCACCGCGCTTCTCTTCAGCGTTGAGCACCTCCAGATTCCCCTCGACATATTCAAAAAACGGATTATCGATAAATATCTGTACGGCTTCATAAGCCGCAATTGCCTGAGCAATACGGCTGAAATTAATCTCGGGATCACCAAAAGCGGAAGTAAACAAGGCCCCCCAAGCTGCAGTATCCAGGCTGGCTGCTAATATATCCTCGCGATAGGAAGTAAAATTCTCATCAACAGAATCATCATATCCAAAGTCGGTGATATCCCCCATCTCAGGCGGAGCAGTTACCGGAAAATGCGCCTGTGCTATAAGCAGTGCCAACGAGCCAGGTCCTACAGCATTGACGGTATTATTCGTAACATCTCTCGAGTCTGTTCTGAGGACACCATCAGGGCTTAAAGAAACCCGATTGTCCCAGAACAGGCCCCGAGACCACAGTGAGGCATTACAAATAGCCTGAGAGTTCCTTGGCACTATAGGTACTTCGTTAACACCATCTGAGCGCCCCGGCCCCAGCAGGGCGGTATCTATAGCATTAATACCCACCGGCATTGAGAGGTCATCCCCACCGCAGCCAATCGCGGGATGATGGCAGGACGAACAGGAGGCATCTTGATTTGCACTTAAGGATTTGTTGTGGAACAGGCGCATTCCCAGCTCCACCATAGCAGGCTCCTGCTCACTGCGAACACGTGCGGCAAAAGCGCGTATGTCTTCGACAAGAGGGGCCATACGGTTGAGTTTGAGCATAGCTGCCAAACAGTTATCCAGGTCTTCTTCGAGCAAGTCCACCGCACTGGAAGCATTTTTACATTCCTCAAAAGCGGATATACGCTCATTTAAAACATCATCTTCTGTGCCGTTATTCAGCCCCTCGTTCGTATCATTGACTAATGTTTTAACGATGATCTGGGAGGCTTCCAGCTCGCTGGCCGCATCAACGGTATTGACAGAGTACGCGTACTCAGTATCTACCGATAAGCTCTGGTCGATAAAAAAGTTATTGCTGGCTTCCGCTATTTTTTTTCCATTACGATAGATGAAATAGGTTTCACCATCCCGCTCCCAGACAAGGCCGATACTGGTTCCAGAGTAAGCATGACCAATCAATTCTGCAGGTGAGCTTCCCTCTGCAGGATCGGGATCGGGATCGGGATCGGGATCGGGATCGGGATCGGGATCGGGATCGGGATCGGGATCGGGATCGGGATCGGGATCGGGATCAGTATCACCCCCTACAATATCCGGAACCGAGCGATCCTCACCACCGGACGACCCCGAGCCACAACCAAGCATTATCAAAACGAGTGTTAGAAAAAAAAGCCGTGATAAGGCTCTGGAAAATAGCATTAGATCCAGTTTCTGAACGTTCATATAATTTAACAGTCCCTTCCATCTACTTTTTAAAAAGTTCTGGACTGTTAACGCGTTACCCTGCGGGTTGGTTGACTTCGGAGTAAAAAAAGGCACCACCAAATCGAAGGCAAGGCGTGCGAGGAATTACCACTTAGAGAGGAATAAAAGATTTAAAAACTATCTTCTACCAAAACTGCAGCTCTAAGCCACCCAGATCGGAAGAAGATGTTTTAGGACCACCTGGCATCCCAGCTAATCGCCAGCTCAAGACACTCAGGTTAAATTGGTACTCAGCCTACAATACGGACAGGGCGCTCAGCGTTGCGATAGCGTTCAGAGCGGCGGGTCCGGTCATTCACACTTCCTGCCAATTGACCACAAGCTGCATCAATATCATCACCGCGAGTGGTTCTGACGGTTACGGTATAACCTTTGTCGAGTAAAATCTGTTGAAAGCGTCGCAAAGCGTTATTACTCACCCGCTGATAATCGGAAAGCTCAAACGGATTAAAAGGGATTAAATTAATTTTTACTGGCACATCGCGCAGTAGTTCCGCCAGTTGCTCAGCATGCTCAGGGCGATCATTAACCTCGCGCATCAGCGTATATTCGATGGTCATCTTACGATGGGTGTCTGGCATGCGGTCGATATAGCGCTTAGCAGAATCCAACAGCATCGCAATCGGATATTTTTTATTGATCGGTACTAGCTCATTGCGCAGTTCATCGTTGGGCGCATGCAGGGATATCGCCAGGCTTACATCAGTAACATCCGCAAGGCGATCCAATGCGGGTACTACACCTGAGGTAGACAAGGTTACGCGGCGCTTGGAGATGCCATAGGCGTTGTCTTCCATCATCAGGTTCATGGCATCGACTACATTGTCGAAGTTGAGCAGGGGTTCACCCATTCCCATCATCACTACATTGGTTACCTTGCGTGGACCTTTCGGCTGTAGCTGGCCGAAAGACTTACAGGCAATCCACACCTGCCCAATGATTTCAGCAGCAGTTAAGTCCCGATTGAAGCCCTGTTTTCCGGTTGCACAAAAACTGCAATCCAAGGAGCAGCCCACTTGGGAGGATACGCATAAAGTACCGCGATCCCCATCGGGGATATAAACGGTTTCGATGGCATTATCACCAGAAACTTTAATGAGCCATTTGCGCGTACCATCGGCAGAATCCCACTGCTCCAATACTTCCGGAGCGCGAATCTCAGCAACTTCTGCCAGTTTCTGGCGCAGTGCCTTGCTGACATTGGTCATTTCAGCAAAGTCACTCACCCCGTTTTGGTGAATCCACTTTAAAACCTGGATAGCGCGGAAACGCTTCTCGCCCAATGATTCAAAGAAGGCGGCCAGCTTTTCAACAGAAAGGCCGAGCAGGTTGGTTTTCTCAGCGGTCATTCATTTCACCTCGGGGAAGAACTGCACCGGCCCAGACGGACCAGTGCGATTTCAGCACACAAATTAAGCGCGCGGACAGATTTCGTCGTCAGCGAAGAAGTAGCTTACTTCGCGGGCAGCGGACTCTGCGGAGTCAGAGCCGTGTACTGCGTTAGCGTCAATGCTGTCAGCGAAATCAGCGCGGATGGTGCCAGCAGCAGCTTCTTTCGGATTGGTAGCGCCCATCAGCTCACGGTTTGCCAGGATAGCGTTCTCGCCTTCGAGAACCTGTACAACAACCGGGCCGGAAGTCATGAAATCAACCAGGTCTTTGAAAAAAGGACGCTCTTTGTGCTCAGCGTAGAAACCTTCAGCTTTTTCGCGGGACAGGTGCACCATCTTCATGGCAACAATGCTCAGGCCAGCTTTCTCAAAACGGCTCTCGATTTCACCGATTACGTTTTTGGCTACTGCGTCCGGCTTGATGATGGAAAGGGTACGCTCCAGGGCCATGGTTATCTCCAATGTGATTTTTCGTTACTGAACTTACATACAGAAAGAGCAACCTGCACAGTTGCTCTTTCCTGATATTCCTTCCGTACCCACCGGGCCGGGGGTACTCAAATTTTGATCACCGCATTTCGCGGCCGGCGGATTATACGGGGTATTGATCGACTTTTGTACTCCATTACCAATACTCGGTTAACTCCACTCAACTACTCTCGCTCTTCAATCCAAGCGGCCTGGATCGCCTCCAGGATCTTCTCGCCACAGCGATCAGGGTCATCATCAAACCCCGGTAACGCCATTACCCAGTTACGCAGATCAACGAAGTTAACGGTAAGTGGGTCCACTTCTTCGTGAGTGTCGCAAAGTTCAATGGCGATATCGTGAATGTCAGTCCACTTCATTATTTGGCTCCCCCAATACCCGCACCGATCAGTGCTTTTCCGAAACCTGGTTTATTGTGTACTTGGGAATCTCGACTACCAGGTCTTCATCCTCAACGATGGCCTGACAGGAGAGACGAGATTCGGGCTCCAGCCCCCAGGCCTTGTCCAGCAGATCCTCTTCCAGCTCATCAGGCTCCTCAAGGGAATAAAAACCCTCGCGTACGATGACATGACAGGTGGTACAGGCACAGGCCTTCTCACAGGCATGCTCAATTTCAATATCGTTGGCCAGCGCTGCATCTATTACGCTGACACCACTCTCCGTTTCCACGACCTTACCCTCAGGGCAAATTTCGGCATGGGGTAAAAATACAATCTTCGGCATGGGTACTGACTCTCTATGGTCTCAATCCGACGGGGCTGTGCCCCAGCCGCTTATTTATCGAATTCATCCAGGCTGTGGCCCTGCATCGCTCGCTTAATCGACGCATCCATTCGCCGGGCAGCGAAGGGTTCCGACAGCTTATTCAGAGCTTCCATACGACGACGAATCTCTTCTGCATCGCCACCGTTATGGGCCAGACGCAACGCCTCCATAGCAAGTTCCAGCTCGTTTAATTCATTTTCCTGCAGCAACTGGGCACCATTTTCACGCAGTGCAACCAGCAGGCTTTCCAAGGTACGCTCTGCCTCTACCTGTGCCTCACGCAGTGCGCGCAGGGCAATATCTTCTGCAGCATGGGTATAGGAATCCTGCAACATACGGGCGATATCCTTGTCCTCAAGCCCGTAAGAAGGCTTGACTGTGATATCTGCACTGACACCACTGCTCTTCTCCACGGCACTAACTGACAGCAAGCCATCCGCATCCACCTGGTAAGTCACACGGATATGAGCCGCACCTGCCACCATCGGCGGGATACCGCGCAGCTCAAAGCGCGCAAGTGAGCGGCAATCGCTCACCAGCTCCCGCTCTCCCTGCACTACATGGATAGCCATCGCTGTCTGACCATCCTTAAAAGTGGTGAACTCTTGAGCCTTAGACACCGGAATCGTCGTATTGCGCGCGATCAATTTTTCAGTGAGGCCACCCATGGTCTCGATTCCAAGCGATAGGGGAATCACATCCAGCAATAACAGCTCATCATCAGATTTGTTGCCCACAAGCATATCCGCCTGCAAGGCCGCACCAATAGCAACAACTTGGTCCGGGTCTATTTCTGCATGAGGCGCTCGGCCGAAATAATTCTCGACCCGCTCACGCACCCGCAGGGTACGGGTAGAGCCACCTACAAGCACTACCTCCTGCACCTCCTCAACGTCGATGGCAGCATCGCGCAGAGCGCGCTTGCAAGCGCGTAAGGTTTTATCAATCAAGGGATCCAGCAGTGAGGCCATAGTTGCCCGGTCGAATACACCCTGCCAATCTCCCTGGCTCACCTCCGCCTGTTCGGCATTGGCCAAGGCTTCTTTCGCCGCACAGGCACTATCGAGGAGCTGGCGCTGGGTAGCGGCATCCAGGTCCGTACCCAGACCTGCCTGTTCGGCTATCCAGGCAGCGATGGTACGATCAAAGTCATCACCACCGAGTGCGGTATCACCACCAGTCGACATCACTTCGAAAACACCACGGGACAGGCGTAAAATGGAAATATCGAAGGTACCACCACCGAGGTCATAGACTGCTATAACCCCTTCCTCGCCCCTGTCCAGGCCGTATGCCACAGCCGCCGCCGTAGGTTCATTGAGTAGACGCAACACTTTCAAACCTGCCAGCTTGGCCGCATCTTTGGTGGCCTGACGCTGGGCATCATCAAAGTATGCCGGCACGGTAATCACCGCACCATCCAGCTCACCGCCATCCTTGCCGCATAGAGCCTCGCGGCCGCGCTGAGCCAACTTTTTTAGAATCTCCGCAGATACCTGTACCGGGTTTACCGGGCCGGCAGCAGTTTCGATGGAAGGCATACCCCCATCGCTGTCAGCGAAGTGGTAAGGCAACTGCTCACCGAGACTTTTGACATCTGCCACCCCACGCCCCATCAAGCGCTTGATGGAGATCATGGTATTGTATGGGTCCTGCGCGGCCCGTGCTCGGGCCTTGGCACCCACGGTGATAGTCTCGCTGCCGTAGTGTACCGCCGAGGGCAGTATCACTCTGCCCTGCTCGTCGGCGATGGCCTCTGCTGAACCACTACGCACAGTCGCCACCAGCGAGTTGGTGGTCCCCAGGTCAATCCCCACAGCGTACTTGCGCTGGTGAGGATCGGGGCTCTGTCCCGGTTCGGAAATTTGCAGTAATGCCATTGCTAATCTCTTCTATCGTCAGGGTGGCGTTGCCACGGCACAATCAGTGCCATATCCCAAGTTATTATCAATTGTCGCTCAGTAATCACCGAACAGATCGGCTTCCAGTTCTTCAATCTGCGACTGCAGCTTCACCAGGAACTGTTGTTTGCGCAGGGAGCCCTCGGCCTCAACCAACTTGCCAGCATCAAAAACCTCAGCAAATTGCTTTTGCTCATTGCGGAATAGGCCTTGCACTTCAACGGCAAGCTCTTCAAGGGCGGAGGCTGGATCGGGTTGCTCCCGTACCTCTTCGAGGCGCTCACGCAGCAACATCTGCTGCATCAGGAATTCCGTATCGGCGGTAGTCTGCTCCGGCGGTACTTCCACGCCGGCCAACTTAAGTAGATATGCGGCGCGCTGCACCGGGTCGCGCAGAACGGTGTGGGCTTCATTAATCTGTGCCGCCATCTGGATAGCCAGCAGCTGCTCACGCTCAGATTTGGAAGCGTATTTATCCGGGTGGAATTCCCTCTGCAATTCCCGATAGCGCGCTGCCAGGGCGTTGCGATCGAGTTCAAAGGTGGGCTCAAGCCCGAATATTTCGAAATGGGTCAGGTTGGTTGCCATCTCAGTTCACCTACCGGCACTGGGCCTTAAAAACTTGGCGGCGGCGCCCCCGCCCGGCAGTCGCTACCGGACCAATAAAAAGGCCGGCATGCACAGTGCACCCGGCCTCGCTGCGGCGAGTTCCGATTAAACGTGGAAACTCTCTCCGCAGCCACACTCATTTTTCACGTTAGGGTTGGAGAAGGTAAAGCCTTCGTTTAGCCCCTCTTTGACAAAGTCCAGTTGGGTTCCATCGAGGTAAACCAAACTTTTGGGGTCGACGATCAGCTTTACATCGTCCTGCTCGAACACCACATCTTCGGCTTCTGTCGAGTCGACAAATTCCAGTACATAGGCCAAGCCTGAGCACCCGGCGGTCTTAACTCCTACCCGGATACCGATACCTGTGCCGCGCTTGGCCAGCTGACTCTTGATGTGAGTCTTGGCGGCCTCGGTCATGGTAATAGCCAAAACAATACCTTCACTGCTGTAGGGCACATAGCCCAGTAGAATTAACCTGCGGCGGACTCTTTTGCTTCACCAGCATTGGCAGATTCACCGCGTTTTTCACGAATATCGCGCACCGCAGCCTTGATCGCATCTTCCGCCAGTACCGAGCAGTGAATTTTTACCGGGGGCAAGGCCAACTCTTCAGCGATAGCGGTATTCTTGATCTGCTCTGCCTCATCAATGGTCTTCCCTTTTACCCACTCGGTGAGCAGGGAGCTGGAGGCAATAGCAGAACCACAGCCATAGGTCTTGAACTTGGCGTCTTCAATGACCCCTTCTTCACTTACCTGGATTTGCAGGCGCATCACATCACCGCAGGCAGGTGCCCCAACCATTCCAGTTCCGACGTTGTCCGCCTTGTCATCCATTCGCCCGACATTGCGGGGATGTTCATAATGGTCAATTACTTTATCGCTATAGGCCATGACTGTTCTCCTAACTCTTGCGCGCGCTTAGTGAGCGGCCCATTCAATCTTGTTCAGGTCTACGCCGTCTTTGTACATATCCCAAAGAGGCGACAGTTCGCGCAGCTTCTCAACCGCTTTGCGCACTTCGGTAGCAGCAGTATCTACATCCTGCTCGCTGGTAAAGCGGCCGAAGCTGAAACGCAGTGAGCTGTGTGCCAGTTCATCGTTCACACCCAGGGCACGCAGCACATAGCTCGGTTCAAGGCTGGCGGATGTACAGGCTGAGCCGGAAGAGATCGCCAGGTTGCGCAGGGACATAATCAGGCTCTCGCCCTCTACAAACGCAAAGCTGACATTCAGGTTGCCGGGCACACGTTGTTCCGCAGATCCGTTGATATGAACCTCTTCCATATCCTTGATTTGATTCCAGAAGCGATTGCGCAGGGCCAGCAGTCGCTCTCCTTCTTGCGCCATTTCCTCTTTGGCAATGCGGAAAGCTTCACCCATACCAACAATCTGGTGAGTGGGCAGGGTGCCGGAACGCATACCGCGCTCGTGCCCACCACCATGAATTTGTGCTTCCAGGCGCACCCGTGGCTTGCGGCGAACATACAGGGCGCCGATCCCTTTGGGGCCGTAAATCTTATGTGCGGAGAAGGACATCAAATCGACCTTCATTTCCTGCAGGTCAATCGGCAACTTGCCGGCACTCTGCGCCGCATCCACATGGAAAATTACTTTGCGTGCACGGCACAGTTCGCCAATCGCGGCAACATCGTTGATTACACCAATCTCGTTATTGACGTGCATTAAGCTCACCAAAATGGTGTCCTCACGCAGTGCTTCCTCCACCTGCTCGGGATAAACGATGCCATCCTCACGCGGGTTCAGATAGGTGACCTCAAAGCCCTCACGCTCTAGCTGGCGGCAGGTATCCAGCACCGCCTTGTGCTCGATCTTTGAGGTGATGATGTGCTTTCCACGGCCCTGATAGAAATGGGCCGCACCCTTGATAGCCAGGTTGTCGGACTCGGTGGCACCGCTTGTCCAGACAATTTCACGCGGATCCGCATTAATCAGCTCCGCCACTTGTCGACGGGCATTTTCCACTGCCTCTTCCGCTTTCCAGCCGAACAGGTGGGAACGGGAGGCCGGGTTTCCGAAATTGCCTTCCATCGTCAGCTGTTCCGCCATTTTTGCGGCGACGCGCGGGTCCACCGGACAGGTAGCTGAATAATCCAGATAGATGGGAAGCTTCATAGTCATACCGTTTCCGCTCAATAAATCTCTAATACCCCGTCCCGGCCCCAACCGGGCCGGCACTTATAGTCCGCCAAGTACAGCGATGCGCTCTTCCGGTGTCTCACGCATATCCTGTCGACGCGCTACTTCCTGCACCTCCGCACGAGCCACAAGGTTGGCCAGGCTGATACCACTCAGAAAACCGTGAATCTGGTCGCTTAAATCAGACCAGAGATAGTGTGTCAGGCACTGTTCGCCATTGGCGCAATCGGCATTGCCACCGCAACTGGTGGCATCCACAGATTCATTTACCGCATCGATAATCTGTGCCACATAAATTTCTTCGCCGTCACGGGCCAGGCGATAGCCGCCACCGGGACCACGTACACTGGAAACCAACCCAGATTGGCGCAGGCGGGAAAACAACTGTTCCAGATAAGACAGGGAAATACCCTGGCGCTTGGAAATATCCGCTAGGCTGATCGGCCCACGCTCTGCGTGTAACGCCAGATCCAGCATGGCGGTGACCGCATAGCGGCCTTTAGTAGTCAAACGCATATCAGCTCCAAACTGATGTACAGCCTTTTCCGATCGGGGCGCGAGTATGGAATAACCCAGCACTACAGTCAAGTATATAACCCCCCGCCCAACTCGGGTATTTACCTAGTCGGGGCGCCCCTTACCTCCTGTGCGATGGATGTAATTCTGGATAGAGGTCAGCATGCCGCGGAGGATACCCAGTTCCATATCATCAGGGCGCACTCGACTAAATAGTCGACGCAAGCGGGTCATAGTCTGACGGGGGTTGTCAGGGTCGATAAAGCCCAGCTCGCCGAGGGACTCCTGCAGGTGATCAAAATACAGTTCCATATCGCTGGCCTTGGCTGGGGGGCGATCCCAGTCGGCATAGTTCAGCGGCTCCCCCTTTTCGGCCTCCAAGGCGGCCATACGCACTTCGTAAGCCAGTACCTGCACAGCAGTTGCCAGGTTCAGGGAACTGTATTCCGGATTTGCCGGGATATGTACATGGAAGTTACAGGCCTGAAGCTCTTCATTGGTAAGCCCACGGTCTTCGCGCCCAAAGACCAGCGCCACCGGGTGGCTTTGCGCCTCCGCGACCGCTCGCTCACCACATTGGCGCGGGGTCAGCAGTGGCCAGGGTATACGGCGCTCTCGGGCACTGGTTGCCACCACCAGACCACAATCCGCTACCGCTTCCTCCAGGGTATCTACAACCACAGCGCTATCCAGCAACTCCGCCGCCCCCGCCGCGCGCCAAATTGCGTTGGCCGCCGGGAATTCACGCGGAGCCACCAGGTAAAGTTGGCTCAAGCCCATATTCTTTAACGCGCGCGCCGCACCTCCGATATTACCGGGGTGGGCACTGTTAACCAAAACCACGCGCACATTGTCGAGCGCATTGAGCGGAGTCGTATCTAAAGGGGACTTGGCCATACTGAAGTAATAAATCGGTGTCATGGGGGCGCGCGAGTGTAGCAAAAATGGATGGGAATCCCTACAATCGCGTCCGCTGCGGTCAACTCGCAGTCTGCTTTTTAACCCCTTCAACCACTTAGTGCGGAATAGTTATGGAACCCATGCTAAATATTGCCCTGCGCGCGGCGCGCAAGGCCGGAGAACTGATCGAACGGGCCTGGGAGCGCGGCGACCTGATGAAATTCGAGGAGAAAGCGCGCAACGATTTCGTCACTGAAGTGGACAAAGCCAGCGAGCAGGAGATCATCTATCACCTTCGCAAGGCTTATCCCAAACACAGCATTCGCGCTGAAGAAAGCGGCTTGCTGGAGGGTGCGGAACCCGATTACGAATGGATTATCGATCCTCTCGACGGCACCACTAACTTTATCCATGGCGTACCCCAGTTTGCGATTTCCATCGCCTGCCGCTATCGCGGTCGCATTGAACATGCCGTGGTGCTGGATCCGATTAAACGAGAGGAATTCACCGCAAGTCGTGGTCGCGGTGCTGCTCTGAACGGACGCCGCATCAGGGTATCCCCGCGCCAGGGCATGCGCGGAGCGCTGATCGGTACTGGCCTGCCCTTTAATGGCCCGGCCCTGGAAAACATCGACCCCTACCTATCCGCCCTGAAAGAAATCGCCGGGCAGACCGCTGGTATCCGCCGCCCAGGCGCCGCAGCCCTGGACCTGGCCTATGTTGCAGCTGGTCGCTTTGACGGTTTCTGGGAAATGTACTTGAACACCTGGGATATCGCCGCGGGCTCCCTGCTAGTAAAAGAGGCAGGCGGCCTGATCAGTGACTTCCGCGGAGGGGAAGACTACCTGGATTCCGGCAATCTGGTGTGCGCCACCCCCAAAGTATTCAAGCCCCTGATACAAATCGTGGGCAAGCACCTCGGTGGTATCCGCTAACCCCGCGATGTAAATTACCCGGCTAATGGCCGGGTAATTTACAACTTTTCCTCAGTACAACCTGAGTGCATTTCAGGTAGATCGGCCTGCACTCACAAGGCTCTCCGCCAGCACTTTCGAAAGCTGCACAAAATCGAATTGATCCGGCAACATTGGGTGACTCTCCCCTGTAGGATTTTCACCAACCAACACAAAACGCGTCGACCGAGTGGAAATATCCTCCTCAAGGATACGCACCAGATCCGCCGCAGACATACCCGGCAGTTCACTGTGAAACAGCAACACTTCGGGATGCATAGTTCGCGCAATAAAAATCGCCTCCACAACATCAGTGGCTACCAGGCACTGGATCTGCGGGGTATCTTTCAACATTTCTTTCAACCTGCTCGCAGCTGTAGGGCGGTTATCCACAAGCAATAGGCGCCCCTCAGGCAAATGTGACGGCACCTCCGGCTGGGCAGAAAAAGACATCAGCGCGTCAGGAGCATCAATCATGGGAAACTCGATCCAAAAAATTGATCCCTGCCCCTCCTGGCTATCAAAATCAATGCGCCCACCCATGGCCTCGGTCAAGCGCTTGGCAATCGCAAGCCCCACACCCGTGCCCTCAATATGACCTTTTTCCTCGCCCAGCCTATTAAATGGCTCGAACACTTCGGTACGCCGCTCCGGTGGGATACCTTTACCCGTATCGAGGATACTCAAGCGTAACCAGCCTTCAGCCTCTGGGGCAAAGTTGATAATGACGCGACCATTTTCCCGGTTGTACTTCACCGCATTGCCGGCGAGATTGAGAACCACCTGTTTATAGCGCACCGGATCCGCGCAAATATATGCGGACTCCCAACCCAGAGGCTCAAAAACAAGGCTCACCCGGCGAGTTTCAGCCAGGGGCTCAAGTAGACGCTTGCACTCGGCTACAAGCTCCGCAGGGCGAATGGATTCCATTGACGGACCGAGGCGCCGGCTATCAATACGAGCCAGTTCGAGCACATCCCCAACCAAGTGCAACAAATGCTGGCCGGCGCGACGAATCTCTCCCAGCCTCTGCCGTTGGTCCGAATTGAGGGTCTGGTCCAGTTCCACCATCTGGCTATAGCCCAGTATCGCATTCAGTGGGGTACGCAGTTCGTGACTCAGACTAAAAAGCAGATCTGCACGATGCGCATTCTCTTCGCGCTGCTGCTGTAGCTCCCGCTCCACTCGCGATAAAGTCTCGCGGCTACCACTGATATCCTGCAGGGTACCTAATACCCGTACCGGCTGGCCGCGACTGTTGAGCTGGGCCTTACCCCGGCAGCGCACCCAGACAATACTTCCATCAGAACGCCACAGGCGAAATTCAACATCAAGGGGAAGGCGCTCACGCACGTGGTCCTGCATGGCCTGCTCGACCCGGGAAGCATCTTCAGACAACACCCTGGCCTTCCACTGTGCCGCAGCCGAACGCCCGATACTGCGAATGGGGCTCACCTCATAACCGAGTATGCTCCAGCAGGCATCGTCTAACACCATCTCATCTGCACGCAGATCCCACTCCCACAAGCCATCGCCAACACCAGAGAGAGCCTGTAAGGGGCGCTCAGCCGGTAGGTTTGAAAGATAGCTCTGTGATAGGGCTTCACTGTAATCAGCACAGCTGCCGATAGCGATTGTTCCATTGGAATCACTGCTGTGAATCGTCCTACCCCATACCCTCAGCCAACGCAACTGGCCTGAGACATCATAAGCGCGGAAACAAGTATCAAAGTAGCCACCAACACCGTTAATTTGCTCACGCAAAGCAAAAATACGATCGCGCTCATCTATATGGACCTGGCGCAGCTCACTGCCAGTCCAAAGGGATTCCAATGCACCGCGGGCGCTGTCTGCAAACAGGAGCCAAATATCTCCCTGGGCTCTCTGGGCACCGGTTTTCAAATGCCACTCCCACAGCCCGCAATCTACATCCTGCAATAATCCCTGTAGGTTCGCAGCTTGTCGGGTAAGCCGAGCAGCATCCAAAGTGTGCAGCTCATCGGAGGTAGCCAGCTGGAATAGGAGGGGAGGTTGGCCTGAAACTTGTGACTCGGACACACTGCGCTCAATTTGTTGGTATTCGCTTGCGGTAGAAATGGGTCATTTATACCGAGTAGTAAAAAGGGCGTCTATTCACCCGGCAATAACATCTGCGGGAATTCTACAAGAGGTCACAAACTTAAAGAATTGTTTCAAACGGAAATGCTGTGACAGATAAAAAAGGCCCCGCAAAGCGGGGCCGTAATCAGCGATGATGAGAGAAAACGGGAAGTTACTCAGAGGAGACGGTTTGCCATAACCTCGTGCATTCTTCCCGAAGTGCGGGTCATGCTTCCCGCACAATTAGTCAAAGCAATTGCCATGCCAACTATTGAAACTCCAATATCTCGGGGGCCGATAGTCCAGCACCTTAATTAATATCCTGACAATCGTGAACCAATAAGTGACTTCAGCTTCTTCTTTTGCGCCAGAATAGTGCACCAGATCCTACCGAATAACGCTTACTGAAGTGAGATACCAACCTCTAGGCATCTCTCGCCACCGGGAATCATGACTCAGCCTATCAACCAGCAGATTGGGAATTAACCGCCAACCTCCGACTCGCTCAACGACTATCTTTGAATCAATGTGACTAACAAGGTGGCGATAAAGCGGGGTTCCAAGGCAGATTTTTCCATGGAACTGAGCGTCAATTTCACCATTTCTACCTGGAGCAGTTTGAACCGGAACAAAACATGCGCACAGCCTCTACCGTTAACTCAGATAAACGCAAATGCTTTTGGATTCCCACAATACTTTTTTCCAGTACCGGCTTTTTAGCGCTGACTGCGGTGCCTATCTATGGTGTGATCCATGGCTACCATTGGTATCAGTGGCTTGTTTTTGCCGTGTACGGCGCCCTATGCAGTTTTTCGGTTGCTGCAGGCAACCATCGTATGTGGTCGCATCGGAGTTATGAGGCACACTGGTCATTACGCCTTTTATTTGCCTTATTTACTGCCGCTGCACTGCAAAACACCACGCTAAACTGGTGTGCCGCCCACCGTCATCACCATCGCCACATTGATGATAATGACCGAGACCCTTATTCAGCCAAACGCGGCTTCTGGTTCTCCCATATCGATTGGATGATGCACGACTACCCGAGTGGTCGCCTGGATTACAAAAATGTGAATGACCTGAAACGCGATAAGATCGTTATGTGGCAGCTCAAACACTACGTACCCATTACCCTGGCAATGAATATCGGCCTACCTATCGCACTGGGAGCTTTGACCGGCGATATTATTGGTATGTTTTTGCTTGCCGGGGTATTGCGTGTAGTCGTTAATCATCACACCACATTTATGATTAATTCCCTCGGACACATGTGGGGAAAGCGCCCATTTCGCACAGACATCACTGCACGGGACAACCCCTTCCTCAACCTGTTTACTTTTGGTGAGGGTTATCACAACTACCATCACACATTCCAGATTGACTATCGAAGTGGTATTCGCTGGTACCAGTACGACCCAACCAAGTGGATGGTCAAGGTGCTGAGCTGGGTCGGTATTACCCGAAATCTGAAAAAAGCAGCAACGATTCAGGCCTATAAGGCACACCTCGCAACTTTGTTTGAAGAAGCCAGACAGAGACTGGCTGACTCCCGATACAGAGAGTTTTGGCAAAAATGGCTAGCGAAGGAGGAACAGCATCTTGCCGACGTAAACAGCAAGTGGAGCAACTTACAAATCCGTCGAAATAATAAAGCGCGGCAAGAGTCCCCACCCCGGTGGGAACTGAAAGAAATCCAGACAAAAATCCGGGAATTAGAATATTCCCTAAAAATGCAGAGTAAACGCTTAAAGATGGTGATGAATCAATTTCACTTATGCCCTCTCACAGCGACCTAGAGGGCAGCCTGCTTCATCAACAAATCCCGGCAAGCATTAGCATTGCCGGGATCAAAATTTTCAAGTGGCAAGACTCCCCCTAAAACCCTTTGTCAGCCGCAAATTCGCGCATAGAAAAAGCCACCCGCTCATCCACATTTTTATTGAGCATATCCTCATCCAGCTCCTCAATAAACTTAAGGCGCCGTCGCAGACCGACGCCATTGGCTACCTGGATGGCGAGGCCGGGACGAGCATTAGCTTCCAAGAGAAGCGGGCCCCGCGCACGGTCCAGGACAATATCGCAACCCAGGTAACCTAGATCAGTCATTTCATAGCAACTTGCCGCCAAACGCACCAGATCATACCAACCCGGTACTTTTAACTGATCGAAATGCACCTCGGTATCCGGGTGACGATTAATCCGTAGACCCCGCTGCACAGCGTGACAGCTATTTCCGGTAGCCAGGTCGATGCCAACTCCAACAGCCCCCTGGTGCAAATTGGCCTTACCATCGGAGTCGTGAGTGGAGCAACGCAGCATCGCCATCACCGGAAACCCACGGAATACAATCACACGGATATCCGGCACGCCTTCAAAGGAGTAGCTTTGGAAGACCGGATCGAAATCCACCAGAGACTCCACCATTACCCGGTCGGGCTTGCCGCCGAGACTGTATAGGCCGCTGTGGATATTATTAACGTGGCGCAAAATATCCAATGCTTCGATTTCCGAGCCGGAAATTTTCTTGTATTTGTCACCATTGCGCCCCGCAATCACCAGGATGCCTTTGCCCCCGGATCCACGTGCCGGCTTAATCACAAACTGCCAAAGGGGGTCAATCACTTCCATAACCCGCTTGCGACTGGCAGGAGTCTCAAAGGCCTCAATCAGTTCAGGCACAGGGATTCCCGCCTTTTTTGCGGCGTGCTTGGTATTCAGTTTGTCATCAACGATGGGATATTTTTTACGGTCGTTGTAACGCGCGATGTAATTAATATTACGCGCATTCATACCGAGCACACCGATATCGTTCAAGGTCAGCGGTGAAACTACACCACCGCGTACCTTATTGATCATATGCTTGAACGAAAAGTGAAGCATAACAACCTCCTACCTGACCAGAGGCCGAAAGCGCATCAGTTCGCTGAGGCGATAACCGGTGTAATTACCTATAACCAGAATAAAGCCCAACAGCACCAATAACAGTTCAGGGAAGTTGAATGTCCAGTGCTCAACATATCGATTGGTCATCACCCACCAGGCCAGCACTGCCACCAGCAGGCTGCCACCGGCCTGGACAATCACCTCATAGGGGCCGTCTTCCTCCCACACGATTGACATACGCTCGATGGTCCAGGCCAGAATAATCATTGGGAAGAAAGTGACTGTCAGCGCCTGCTCGATACCGAGCTTGAAACTAACCACACTGATCATTCCCATTATGAGCACCACCGTTACCACTACGGCGGCGATCCTCGACACCAATAACAAGTTGAGCCGGCTTAAATAGAAACGCACCCATAATCCCAGCACCAGGATAAGCACAAAGATGGAGAGTCCGGTAATCAGCTGGGTCTCGATAAAGGCAATCGCCAGCAGCACCGGCATAAAGGTACCGGAGGTGCGCAACCCTACAAATACTCGCAGTAGCACCACTACCAGGGCTCCTACGGGTACCAGCAGAATCAGTTTGAAAATACTCTGTTGTTCAATGGGCAGGCTGTAGATAGAGAAATCAACCAGGGCCTCTTTATCCTGGCTGGTACTGCGCATGGAAACATCTCGTGCGGGTACATCATTGGCAATCACCGAAAAAGTCACTTGAGAATTACGCCCACCCTCCAGGTCCAGCAGGCTCTTGCCGCCACGCTGCCAAATAAAAAAGTTTTCCGGCACACCGGGCATGCCACTGTTGGGCTCAAACACGATCCAACGCCTGCCATCGTAGACTTCTAGAAGGTCCTCGGGTGTCAGCCGGCGCCGGTCATCTTCAAGATAGAGACCGCGAATTCGATGGGCGGGAATATCAGCAGTAGCCAGCATCAATAGAGCTACATCTACCAGGGAGCTATCAGCATAATGACGAAAGACCAGGTTGCGATCCTGGTTGCCGTCATCATTCAGCTCAAACAGCAGCTGGGTGGTAAAAGATTCCACATCGGAGGAGCGCTCACGGGCCTGCTGTACCAAAGAATTGATAGCCAGGCGCACGGCCTCTTGCTCTCGCGCACCGAGGAAGGGTTTCTGCACTTCGGTACTGAGATTCAGGGGCTGTTCAAGGGCAGCGCCGGGAGTCTGATAAACATCCAACTGGTAAAATAGGGACTGGGCCCCTTCTGCCGAGCGGCGTGTCCAGATTGCCCGGTACTCATCGTTTTCACGGGCAATGTAAAAGCCAAAACCTGAAGAGCTGAATGTCTCCCCAAGAATTTCCATATTGCGCTGCTCACGGGGCAGTGTAAGGGCTGCCTTGACAGGCCCACCCTCCGCATCAAAGCCCACTTTGGCCTCAATGGTCCAAACGGTGCGGTATTCGCCCGGCAGTAGTGGAAAACCTAATTCGAAGTGTTTGTATGCGGTAAGACCCGCTCCGATCAATGCGAGCAATGCCGCAATGACATAAACTTGGACACGCGGCGACATTCGCCCTTCCCCGTAAATCTACGGTTCCAATCGGAACCTAACTTTCAACTCGGCCTATTTGCCCCCGGATATTTGGGGTGGGCCCTGAACATTGCGACGGCTCACATCGACAACTGCGGCGTCTTTGAGGAAATTGCGTCCCAGCAGCATCAAAACATCAGTGCCGCCCTCGTCTGTCAGGCTGACCTCAACCATATGGGTGATACTCCCCACGGTGAGGTTCATTTCCACCACCGGACGCCGCTGGCTGGGAAAACCGAGCCGTGTAGCGCGGATATGCCGCTTGACCGGCAATTCCACAGACACGGGCCTGGCCTTGCCATCACCATCGGCCCTGGTCAGCTGGATTCTGATCCAGTCTTCGCCGTCTCGCTCGAAGCGGGTCAGCGCCTGGGCGCGCAAAGTGGAGGTCGGTGAACCTGTATCGACAATGGATTCTATTACCAGGCCAGAGGGCTCAACGGAGACTTGTTCCACTGCTCCGAGCACCAATTTGTCCTTGGCAACGGGCACTTCGACTACTTTTTCAACGCTTCGTTCGATAACCTTCTCAACAACCCTGACTTCCGGTTCGGCACAAATCACTTCCACGGGCTCAGGGCACTGTACCAATTCACCCTGCGGCTCTGTCTGCTGTGTTCCCACTGATGCCGGTTGAGTGCGCTCCTTACCGGGATACAATACAGATTGGCAGCCCGCCAAAAGCTGGACCGCCACCAATAACCACAGAAGGGAAAATTTCTGCATCCTAACGATTACCTCTAGCCCCATTAGCATTTCAATCCGACCATACCGTCTCAGCAGCGTTCACGGTAAAACGTGGGAAAATTCCTCCCCACGCCAAGCAAAAAGTCGATATTAGCCTATGACAGAGCCAAGTGAACAGGGATCTCCATCCAGCCGGGCTATGCAAGCGCCACAATGTGACATGCGCCAGATCTTTGCAATCCAAATAGGGACAACAGACAGTCAGCATCAGAAAGACATGGAGGAATGGAAGTGGCGACACCCGGCAGGCAGAGATGGGTATCGCTCCTACTTGTATCAGCCAAGCCGTAAGCGCTGGTCTATCTGCTCAAGGATTACTATCAGCTCTTCGGCACCACCGCGGGTCTTGAAAAACTCCTCCGCAATGGGGGCAATACTGCACTCCCGGGGAAGCGGCATTTCCTGCTCAATCATCACCCGCATGCGCGGTAAGAAGATAAATTGCAACCACTGGGGCAGAGTCAGGGTATCAACACAAAATGGCTCCGAACTGGCCAGTGCCTCCGCCGGCGGCGGCTCACTTTGCCACAACTCCATGCGGCGCAGCTCCGCCTCAAGAATCAATAATTGATCGGCAACTTCAGAATAAATAGCTTGCATATCATCCAATACCAGAGCTGCTCAATTTGCGCAGCAATAAGATTCACGCACCCCGCACACACTGACAGAGAAAGTCGGAGTACTTATAAGAGATTACTCGATTCGGCGACTGAAGGGCGGTAGTGAGTTAAGTATTGCCTGACCGTAGCGCCGGGTAACTACTCGCCGATCCAGCAGAGTGACAGTACCGCTATCCCCCTCAGCCCGCAGTAGGCGACCACAGGCCTGAACCAGCTTCAAGGCCGCATCGGGCACAGTAATCTGCATAAAGGGGTTACCACCCTTGGCCTCAATCCATTCTGCCAGTGCAGCCTCAATTGGGTCATCCGGCACGGCAAAAGGCAACTTGGCAATCACTACATGGCGACAGTAGTCACCGGGAAGGTCAACCCCCTCGGCAAAACTGGCGAGCCCGAACAGAACGCTGTTGCCTCCTCCATCGATTATTTCTCGGTGGCTATCCAGCAACTGTTGGCGGGACTTCTGCCCCTGCATCAGTATGCGATTGCGCCAGGTGCCTGGCAGCGACTCGTAAACAGTTTCCATCTGCCTGCGAGAGGAAAACAGCACCAGAGAACCACCACTGCCATTGAGTAGTTCCGGCAAGGCATCAATCACCGCATCTGTATGGCGGTCTGCATTGCCTGCATCCACTGCGCTGGCAGGAACCTGCAAAGTAGCCCGAGAGAAATCAAAGGGACTAGGTACCACTTGGTAACTGGCATTGTCCGGGGTACCTGCTCGCATGCGCAAACGGTCAAACTTACCCAATGCGGTCAGCGTGGCTGAGGTAAGCACCGCACCGTAACAACGTCGCCACAGGCTGTACTCCAGAGCTTTACCCGCGAGTATCGGTGAGCTGCACACCTCAAAATCAGTAGAGCCACCCCAGTCCACCAGGGTTACCCACCGCGCCTGCGGCAAGGCACCGCCAGTATCGGGGCGGGCATAATTGGCCCAGAGCTGCAGGTTGGCTTCGGCACGGCCATACCAGCTGCCCAATTGTGGATACCAGCGCTCCAAGTCCACAATCGGCACAGGTGAATGTGCATCTTCCAGCATTCTCTGGGCTGTTTGCAGCATTTTATTGAACAAGCTCTCCAGCTCGTCGAAATCCTCGCGCAATTTTTCTGCAAGCTGTGCCATGGTCTCCGGCACCACACCGCCCTCAAAACGGTGGCGGGTGGTGTTACCGCGTTCATCCTCAAATTCGCACAACTCCTCAATCAAGGGCCACATCTGCTCAAGGCCCTGTTTGGCCGAGGTCAGTACCGCTGGCAGCTGTTCACCGCAGCGATCCAATTCCGCACCATCACCAATTTCCCCCAGCATTTGCCCCAGTACTTTATTGACCTGGTCCAGCCAACCAGTGGAGGCACCAACCCGGCTGTGGTGGGAAAAATGATTTAGTGCTTTATCTGGTAAGTGGTGGGCCTCATCGAGTACATAAATTGTCTCTTCCGGCGGCGGCAATATAGCGCCCCCCCCCAGAGCCAGGTCTGCCAACAACAAGTCATGATTGGCCACGATTACCTGGGTCTTGCCCAAATTCTCTCGAGCGCGAAAGAAGCTGCAGTTAGTTACATGAGGGCATCGACGGCCACTGCACTGACGGTGGTCTGTAGTCACCCGGCTCCAGTCATCGGCTTCAATCGCATCTGCCCAGTTATCACGATCACCATCCCAGCTGCCGGCTGCCAGGCTGTCGGTCATCTTCTGGTAGAGGGCAATGCTCTCCGCTTCCACTTGGGGTAACTCGTCTTCATAGAGGCCGAGGGAAATACCGGTGCCACTTGCGGAGAAACTGGAAAGTAGTTGGTCCAGCTTAGACAGGCATAGGTAACGACCTCGCCCCTTTGCCAGACTGTATTCAAACTTCAGACCACTATGGCGAGCAACTTCAGGCAGATCCTTGTAGATAATCTGCTCTTGCAGAGCCACAGTGGCAGTAGAAATCACCAGGGTCTTTTCCTGGGCCTGAGCCAGAGGGATAGCTGAGAGGAGATAGGACACTGTCTTGCCCGTACCTGTACCAGCCTCAACCACACAAATATGCTCACCATCGCTCTTTTCCACATCGCGTTCGCCGCTGGCATTCTGGCTTATAGCCCCAAGCGTACGGGCGATGGCCGCCACCATTAGCTTCTGCCCGTAACGGGCCTTAAGCCCACGGCTGGACAGGAATTGGCTATAGGCGGCCTGGATGGCGGTTTTGTGTTTGTCGTTGAGCACAGGAAGTGGAATCTATTCGCTAGTGAGTGGCGCAAGGGGCGCTATTATCCACTATGCACACTCTCGCCACCACTCCACCCAACCAGTGATTATTCAAATGCCAGACGGGATACCACCGGATTGGCATAGGCCTGGATAGCTTTGTCGCGCCAGCGCTCATCAACTTTGGCCATACGCGTCTTGAACTTCTCTCGGGTTTCCTCGTAATCCCTGGGATCCCATGGCTTTGATGGGTAACCCACCGGCAAGCCACATACATCACCATAAAGCATCTCATAGGCGATTAAATTGGTGGGGTGCAGGACATAGTTGCCCACAATCTGGCGGTCAATCTCTTCAGCCAGGCTGTTTACATCGTCGAAGTCTCCTTCGATCGGGGTGCCAAAAGCGGTATGAACGCGCCCCTTCTGGCCAATAACCCCCTTACCGATGGAGGCAAGGTCTTCATTCTTGGCCTTTTTATACTCTTCCTTGTGCTCAGTGACGTAAAGTTCTTTGGCCTTCTGGCCATCACAGGGATCCCATTCGTAAGAGATGGACAACGGCACAATGTGCAGCTTCTTCCAGAACTCGGCAAAAGGCGTATCCCGATCCTTGGTCATTGCAAACATGGCTGCGAGGGCCGGATTGGTGCGATCCAACCCATCCTTGGCACGGCCCGAGCGCTGTGCAATCCACACATGCTCGTTTTCGTTGACGATAGAGTAATAAATGTAATTGGATAGCTGGCTCGCCGCTGCCAGCTTCTCGCGACGGCTGCCGGAACTGCGCTTGACCGTAAAGCACTTATTGAGCTTCATAATGTCACTGGCAAACTGCTTGCTGAGCAGGTTATCGCCAATAGCGATTCGAGAGGTCTCATGCCCTTCCTTATACATGGACACAATCGCAAAGGCAGGGTCCATGGCAATATCCCGGTGATTGCTCACAAATAGGCAGGCGCGATCCCTGGGCAGAGTATCCAACCCAGAGATAGTCAAGCCAGAGGTGGTACGGCTCACCACCTTGTCAATGTATTTATCCACAATCGCTTGCACGCCGCGCACATCGTGTACATTGCGGAATTCAAAGCGTAGAAATTGACGTACCAACCAAGCCAGCGGACCTTCAAGGCGCGCCAACTTAGGAATCAGGAAATGCGCTACGGCATGGGACATTTCTGGATCGGCAATCAACCGGTCCAGTACAGTGCGCACCTCATCATCGCGATAGGGGCGCATATCCTCGAATTGAGCGGGGTCTAACTCACTTGCTCTCATGAAATCACTACCTGCCGGACCTGCTAACTTCAAGTGGCCCTGGCTCATTTTATTGTGCGGCTAAGGCTAGCCGGGATAAGAAATCGGCGCAGAACATACCGGAAGCCTCGCCGAACTGCTAGCACCTCTCCCAACCAGATACCTGATGAGAGTGATGAAAGCATGCTTAGACGGGTCAGTCAGTGAAAAGGTCCTCCTGTTCAGTTCTCTATTCAAAGTAGACTTCACCGCCCCAAGCCGAGAGAATAGGAGGATCAACCGTCGCCGACGGCAAAAACAACGATAACGAAAACGGCACTAGCCACGCAGTCAAGCAGGAGTTCACCTTGTCTCAAGCCAGCCCCAATAATGAACCGCGCAAGCCCAGCCTGCTGGATGCGCTGATCCCACTAGGGATCCTGATCGCCCTGTTATCCCTGTCTGTTTATTTCTACGGTGCCGATTCCTCCTACGGCCCGAACCAGATTGCGTTGCTGTTATGCGCCTGTGTGGTCGCCCTGATGGGTATGAAGAATGGTCACAGCTGGAGCGATATGGAAGGCGGCATGCTGCACGGCATCGGCCTGGTCTTTGGCGCTATTCTAATTCTACTGGCAGTGGGCGCCTTGATCGGCAGCTGGATACTGGCCGGCACTGTACCCTCTATGATCTTTTACGGCGTACAGATTCTCTCCCCCCAATGGTTCTATGCCGCCAGTTGTATTATCTGTGCCGTCGTAGGCCTCAGTATTGGCTCCAGCTGGACTACCGCCGGCACCCTGGGCGTAGCTCTGATGGGGATCGCTGGCGCCCTCGGTCTGTCCCTGGAAGTTACCGCTGGCGCAGTGATTTCAGGCGCCTATTTTGGCGACAAGATGTCCCCCCTCTCCGACACCACCAATGTGGCCGCAGCGGTAACGTCAAATGACCTGTTTCAGCATATCCGCCACATGATGTCCACCGCTATCCCGGCTTTCGCAATCGCCCTGATCGCTTTTGCTTTCCTCGGCTTCACCTCTGAAGCCAGCAGTGCCTCCGCCAGTGATATCGAATCGTTGTTAGCCGCACTAAAAAGCGAATTTAAGATCTCGCTTATCAGCTTATTACCCCTCGTATTGCTGTTGGCCATGGCCTGGCGCAAAGTCCCAGCCTTCCCTACCCTGATCATCGGCTCCCTGGTTGGCTGTGCGATTGCCCTGATTTTTGAACCTGAAGCCGCACGCCGCCTGGGCGGTGGAGAGGGTGCCCTGGCAGCCCTTAAAGGCGCCTGGTACAGCTTGTTCGACGGCTACAAGTCCACTTCCAGTAATGAAAACGTGGCCGCACTGCTATCGAAGGGCGGTATGAGTAGCATGCTTAATACCGTGTGGTTGATCACCTCCGCCATGGCTTTCGGTGGAGCCATGGAGCGCGCAGGCTTCCTGCAAGTGATTGTCACTGGCGTCTTATCACTCGTTAAAACTGTCGGCGGCCTAGTGACCTCCACCGTACTCACCTGTTTTGGCATGAACTTAGCTGCTGGCGATCAATATATGGCGATTATTATTCCTGGCCGTATGTTCCGCGAAGCTTTCAAGGAAAAGGGGTTACACGGGCTAAACCTGTCACGCACCTTAGAGGATTCAGGCACCATCACTTCCGTATTGATTCCGTGGAATACCTGTGGCGCTTTTATGGCCGCAACTCTCGGTATTGGAACCTGGAATTATTTGCCCTACGCCCTGTTCAATATCATCTGCCCGCTGCTGGCAATTGCATACGGCTGGTTGCACTTTAAGCAAAAACCCATCTCTATTGCAGCCACTGCGTCCTAAGGAAGTAGATAAGTCACCCATGAGTGAAAGCGGTACCCTGAGCAGCCTTATCGAAGAGGCTAACTTTAAATTGCGCTGGTTCGACCTGGGCCGGCGCCTGCAGTCTATATCCAAATCCACAGCCGAAGCCTTTGAAGCGGGTCAAAAGCCCTGGCCTTCCCCCTACTTGCGCCAGGCTTGGACCGGGCTTTTACTGCAACCCGCCGAAGGCGGCGAGCCAGCGGTATGGTTCCTGCGTTTTCCTCTCGATGAGCAGGGTAAATTACAGTTACAGGCTCGCGATGGTCTACTGCGTGCGCTGGCACAGGAATTAAGGGGGCCTGCCGCTGAATCCGCAGCGCAGCTGGATCAATTGCTACAACAGAGCGGCCTTCTCTATACCCCTTCTACCGAGCGACAGGCTGCATTTCATGCCCATACCGCGTTGCTGTTGAAACACAAGCCCAGCGCTCATTATGAAACGATACTCAGTTACTTCCGCAACCCGCAGGAGTGCCGCTGGGACAACCTGGCACTGCAGGGCATTGCTGACCTTGCCGCTCACTGGGAAAGTGAAAAGGCGCTTCTTATGCGCCAAATTTCAGAGATAGCTGCGCCAGTATTTGTCAGCTTGTGCCACTGCCTGGAAAACGAAACTATCGACCATCAACTGGCAGAAGCCATCATCACTCGAGCCAATACATTACTCGCCGATAGTACGCCTGACTTTAATGTGGTTTGCGCCGCCGCACGCGGTATCTCAAACTCGCCAGCTAAAGGGCTGCGCCAGTCGTTCCTACAAAAACTGCTGCAATCCTCTAACGCGGCTAGGAACAAAGAAGTACTCGCAGCAATTGGCAGTCGCTGCGCACTTGATCTGGAGAACCCAGAACTGGCCAAGCTCTGGCTCACCCACTTGGCGCACACTGGAGATCAAAGCACATTTAACCTGTTACTATCGGACTTAATGTTCATTCCCCAGATACGAAACTCCCTGCTAATCGCATTACGTGACCCTGCACGTGAAGAAACCCTTGCTCAGACCTTTGGTAATTTTCTTCATGGGCCCAAACCCACTCATTGATTCAAATACGGCGGTTTTATAATTTTAAAGCTGCCATATCTCAACCAATTCACTAAATGAACCAATAAAAAGCTCTTCCCAACCTCTAACAGAGTGACTCACTCTGAAGACTTGTTGTAAATTTCCAGCAATTCCCACTGCTTCATCCTCCTTTAACAACCACCCTTTCATCATTTATTTCCCGCCACTTTTCCCCAAACCCTCAAAATAAAATTAAAAAACCATCTAAAATTAATCTCTCTTTTGAGTAAGTTTTCCAACTTGGAAGAAGCAAAAAAAATAAATACACCCCGTTAATTTAAACACGCCCTAAACTGGCAAAAAACTCGCTTTTTAAAGCACAAAACACAATAAATTGGCACGACTTTTTTCCAGACTTTAATCTTGGCAGCTATTTAATCCCTGCGCCTATTACACTCAACTAGGCGGTATCTTTGTAGAGAGCATTTTACAAAGCTGACCAACAGGTGACGTTTTATTGGCTATGCTAATGTCTACATCAACGGAAAGGAGTTAGGGGATGAATTTCACTCCAGCCAAGTACTTAATCGGAATTATCAGTGCACTGGTTCTAGCAGGTTGCTGTAGCCCTCCGGCACCTCCAGCTTACTGCCCTCCTGGCGCTGAACAAATTCCTCTTTCAATGGCCTGCCCCGCAGATGCTGACTGCTGGATGGCTTCGGATAGAGTACGCTGCATGAAAGTGGTGAAGTAAAATCACTTTCAAGCAGAACCAGCGTGGTGATTCATACTAAATGAGGTTTTGACCAAATCGGAGCTGACAGACACCTACTCTGAAAAGCTTTATTTAGTATGAATCACCACCAAATGCCGCTTTTACGAGCGGCATTTGTCTTTTGAGCAGTTCATTCTTACCGGAAACTATCCACTGTAATACACTGTAACGCTTCGAGCGCCAGCCAACAGACTGGAATGCGTTAGCATTACCCGCTTTTTTCAATCATGCACCATAAGCTTGTGTGATATTCGCAATAAGAAACCGCTCACAAGAGAGTTAATCAGCAATCACCATGACAAGTGAAACTTTGGCATTCAGCCGAGCCGCAGCAATTCAACAATTGCAGTCTCATTTTAAACAACATAAATGGTCCCTGCGTGAGCTGTTCGCTACCGATACGCAACGTACAAAAAACTTTAGCTGTGAAGCCGCAGGTATTTACCTGGATTTTAGTAAGAATCACCTACGCAAGGATACCTTCCAGTTATTACTCGATTACGCCGAAGAGCAGAATCTAGGCAATCAGATCTCAGCACTCCTTAGCGGCGCCAATGTCAATAATACTGAACACCGCCCGGCCCTACATACTGCCCTGCGCTTCCAGGGTGAACCACAAAATGATCACGAACGCGCAGTGGCTGACTGCCGCACACAGATGAGGCAATTTGCCAAAAATATCCACAACCAAAGTTGGCTAGGATTCAGCGGAAAACCAATTCGCCATATTGTTAATATCGGTATTGGTGGGTCTGACCTTGGTCCACGCATGGTAGTGGAGGCACTTAGCCCATGGTATAAGGAAGATTTCCAGATTCACTTTGTAGCAAATGTGGATGGTGCTGATCTCAGTGATACCCTTCAGGGTCTTAACCCTGAGGAAACCCTGTTTATCGTCGCCTCCAAATCTTTTTCCACCTTGGAAACCCGCGAGAACGCTCTCTCTGCGCGCCGCTGGATAGTAGCTGCTGGCTGTGATGAAGAGAAACTTGCTCAACATTTCGTTGCCGTAAGCAGCAATATTGTTGCGGCACAGGACTTCGGCATCGCCCCTGAGAATATATTCCCAATGTGGAACTGGGTGGGTGGCCGCTATTCCCTGTGGTCCGCCATTGGCCTGCCGATCGTTCTAGCCTGCGGTTATGAAGTTTACGAGCAGCTGCTGCAAGGCGCTCACTCTATGGACCAGCATTTCGCCAATACCTCTCTGCAGGATAACCTGCCAGTGATAATGGCCCTTATTCAATTCTGGTATCGGCAGTGCTGGAATACCAGCAGCCAGGTTGTTCTGCCCTACGCTCAACGTTTGGCAAAATTCCCAGCCTGGTTGCAGCAGTTAGACATGGAAAGCCTGGGTAAAAGCGTAAATAAAAATGGTCAAGCGCTGGACTATCCGAGCGGCAGTGTAATCTGGGGTACCGAAGGCACTAATGGCCAACACTCTTTTCACCAGCTGCTACACCAAGGTACCGACCTGATCCCCGCGGATTTTATTGCGGTGAAAGAGCCAACTTCTAAATTACATGAACAGCACCGTTGGCTACTGGCATGTTGCATCAGCCAGAGCCAGGCTTTGTTGCGTGGTAAATCCCTGCATGAAGCGCGCCAGGAACTTGAAGAGGCCGGCTATACCCATCGCGAAGCCCATGCACTGGCCCCACATAAAGTAATCCCAGGTAACCGCCCAAGTAATACCTTGATCCTTGATAGGCTGGACCCTCATCACTTAGGGGCTCTGCTGGCGCTGTACGAACATAAAGTTTATGTGGGCGGCTGCTTGCTCAGTATCAATCCGTTCGATCAATGGGGTGTGGAACTTGGCAAACAGCTGAGTTCAAAAATTCATAAGGCGGCCGATAGCGAAGTACCGGAAGATTGGGATAGTTCCACCCGTATTCTGATGGAAAAACTACTGTAGAAAATCCTAAGGCAGAAAGGTATTACTCAACAAAAAAGGCCGCGGTTATAATGCGGCCTTTTTAATTTATCTTAGCTTTTACACAGTTAATTTCCTTATTCCTCTCACACCTGTTCTTATAAAAATAATAACACTCCTAAAAGCAAACGGCCCCAGATTTAGGAACCACCAGCCTGTGAACCTCGCTTAAGAAGCGGCTCAATCAAATCAAGCGGCAGCGGAAATACCAATGTTGAGCTGTTATTGGCTCCGGCAATATCAATCATAGTTTGCATATAACGCAAGGTAATTGCATTTGCATTTTTGGAAAGTTGATCAGCCGCCTCAGTGAGCTTCAAAGCCGCCTGGGCTTCACCCTCTGCGTGAATAACTTTGGCGCGCCGCGCCCGCTCAGCTTCGGCCTGCTGAGCTATAGCTCGAACCATACTCTCATCGAGATCGATATGCTTAATTTCAACATTGGTTACCTTTACCCCCCAGGCATCCGTTTGCTCATCCAAAATATTTTGTATATCCACATTAAGCTTATCGCGTTCAGAAAGCATCTCATCCAATTCGTGTTTACCTAGCACAGAGCGAAGAGTAGTCTGGGATAACTGGCTTACTGCCTCGTGGTAAAACTCTACATTGATAATTGCAGACTGTGGGTTGATTACGCGGTAATAAACCACTGCATTAACTTTCACTGAGACATTATCCCGGCTGATAACATCCTGCGTGGGTACATCCATTACCACGGTGCGTAAATCCACACGCTCCATAGTCTGGATGATGGGGATAATAATGATCAGGCCTGGGCCTTTAACTGTTTGGAAACGCCCGAGAAAAAATACCACCGCGCGCTCATATTCTCGCAGGATGCGGATGGCATACATCAGCAGCAGCACTACCGCGAGCACTAGTAGACCAATAAAATAACTGACCATTTTCCTCTCTCCCTGTTCTCACCACCTGAAATCTGCAAGCATGCAAGTACGCTCACAGGTTGATAAATTCAAAACAATTAACCAGGCTCTACATATAAAAGTAAACCGTGCTGTGCGATTACCCGTACACGTTGCCCCGGCTCCAATGGTGTCTCACATTGGGCCTTCCAGATCTCTCCATCGAGGTGCACCAGCACCTCCGTTTCTGTGACATCACTAACTACCGCGGAGCGCCCTACAAGGGCTTGGTCAGCTGGCACCCGCGGCGTACGCAAGCTTCGGCCGATAGCCAGGAAAAATGTCAACAAAAAGAGCCCGCTTACTCCGGCAATTGCGCCAATCAGCTTTCTCGAGACCTGCATGCCGGGAACATCGGTATCAATCAACATTACCGAGCCAATCACCAACGCAATAATCCCGCCAATACCCAAAGCGCCAAAGCTGGGCATAAATACTTCCGCAACAATCAGCAGTGCGCCAACAATAATAAGGGCCAGGCCTGCATAATTAATTGGCAAGACCTGTAATGCGTAAAATGCCAATAATAAACAGATAACTCCGACAATTCCGGGTACAAAGGCTCCGGGGCTATAGCCTTCAAATATCAAGCCATAAATGCCAATAAGCAGAAGAATATAGGCGACCTGCGGATTGGTAATCAGCGCCAGTAATTCATTGCGCCAATCCGGCTCATAATTTTCTATGGGTAGTTGCGCAATTTCTGTTGATAGAGTGATCTCGCCGGAGTCAAGGGAGACCTTGCGCCCTGCAATCTGCTTTAACAGGTCTTGATCATTTTTGGCAACAATATCCACCACATTCATTTCAAGTGCTTCCGAAGCCGTCAGAGTTGCCGCTTCGCGCACCGCCTTTTCTGCCCAATCCGCATTGCGCCCATGGCGCTGAGCGAGTCCCCGGATAAATGCGACCGAATCATTAACCACCTTACGTTCCATCGCAGTACCGGATAGAGGCTTCTCCTCTTTTTCCTCTTCGCTTTTCTCGTCACCTTCTTCCTTTTCTTTTTCCTCTTTTTTTTCATTCTCTTGGGGCTTACCTCCCGGAGTGGGTGTTCCTGGCGGGCCCCCTATTTGTACCGGTGTAGCGGCGCCAAGGGTGGTAGCTGGAGCCATGGCTGCTATTTGGCTGGCATAGAGGATATAAGTACCGGCGCTGGCCGCACGGGCGCCAGATGGGTAGACATAAGTTGCAATTGGAATTGGGGAAGAAAGGATGTGCTGGATAATATCGCGCGAAGCGGCATCAAGGCCGCCGGGGGTGTCGATGTGCAAAATAATTAATTCTGCACCCCGCTCTCCCGCTTCCTCTGTGGCACGCTTAAAATAATCGGTAGTAGCCGGGCCAATGGCGCCATCGATGGTTAAAAGTGCCACATGGGGAAAAGCGCCTTCTTGCGCGGCACTTTTACAAATTAATACGGAAAAAAACAGCGCCAGAAAAGCGACGCTGCGAGAGAAAACCGCAGGCGAAATCTGATTCAACATGCACCTTTCCCTGATGCGATTGCAGAGGCACCCGGACCAGATAGATCAATACTGGCCGGGCTAACTCAATCAGATTAACAGAAAAAAGCGGCGCTATCTGAAAACGGAACCAATCAGCATTAAACCGGGTTGCGGCGACTGTGCCAGTTCACCTCACGGGCGTACTTGTCCACTTGGTTTTCCACCCCCAATAACAGAGCAAACAATGCCATACGAACCAGCAGGCCATTATCTGTCTGGCGGAAAATTGCCAGGCTCGGGTGCTCATTTAGGTCCGTATCCAGCTCATTGGCTTCCGCGCGGGAATCCCGGGGCAGCGGATGCATAATCACCGTATTTGGTTGGGCGTTACGGGTGAAAATTTCACGATTTAGACGGAAGCGACCGCGATAAAGGTTGGCCTCTTCCTGGGAGGCGAAACGCTCCTCTTGGATGCGGGTGGAATAGACAATATCCACATCGGTAATAGAGGTTTCCAGCTGATCGGTGACCGTCACATCATGCCCTATGGTACGGAGCTTCTCTACCACCCCTTCCGGCATAGCCAGCTCCGGTGGAGATACCAGTACCACCTGCACCTTGCCAAACAGACACAACAGCTTGCATAGCGAATGTACGGTGCGCCCGTGCTTGAGATCACCAATCATAGCGATACGGAAATCGTCCAAAGTGCGACCATGGGCGGCCAGCTCCTTACGGATGGTATAGAGATCCAGCAGCGCCTGGGTGGGGTGCTCATTGGCACCGTCACCACCATTGACCACCGGCACGCGGCTCGCCGCGGCAAATTCTGCCACAGAGCCCTCCTGTGGGTGACGCATGCAAATCACATCACTGTAACCAGAGAGCACTCTCGCCGTATCGTAGAGGGACTCCCCCTTTGCCATGGCACTGGCGGTAATTCCAACGGTTTCACGCACGGTACCACCCAGAAGGTTAAAAGCCGCGCCAAAGCTGAGTCGAGTGCGGGTGCTCGGCTCCATAAACATATTGCCGAGAATCGCCCCCTCCAACACGCGCGTTACTTTTTCGCGACGGGCATAGGGGGTCATGGCGTCGGCCACATCGAACACGCGCTCTATGTCGGCACGCTCGAACTGGCTGACGGACAGAATATTGGCTCCGATAAAGTCCATGGTTACTCCAGTGGTTGCGCCTTGTGGGCGCCAGGTGTTCGCGAGCGGCATTCTACTTGGGCACTGCAGCAGAGCCCAGAGGAAGAATAACCGCCGGCGTGATTCGACACATTAGGCGAGCAGGCTATCGCCCCAGTTTTCCAGCTCGGTAATCAGCGAGATCCGCTCCGGGTGCTGTACCCGTAAATCGGACAACTGGCGAAAATAATCTTCGAGCGTGATAGAAGCCCCAGCGGTAGGGTCAGTTAAACGCTGGAAACACCAGATCTGCCAACGCTGATGTTCCTCTTCAGACAGGGTCTCGGGAAAATTGCGCGCACGCATACGGAACAGCAGCTCAGGCAGGCGTTTGTCACTGAAAGGCACTTCACCAGCCAGCGCTTCGGGGCCTCGGGCAGCCAGCCCACGGTGGAGCTCACGGCAGATATCGCGGTCGGCATCACTGAGGAAACCACCGTATAAATCGGCCTCCACATCTTTCTTGGGAAACTCCCGATCCAGGAATACGCTGTGTAGCTTTTCAGTCAGGTCAACATCTTTGAGCTTCTGCCAATTCGCCTCGCAGGTTGCGCGGTCGATACCTAACTCAGTGGCGCGCTTGTCATCAAGCATATTTGCCGGGGCCAGAACCGGGCACTTGTTTAAATGCACCAACTTCAGACCCACAGGCAGTTCGCCCTCACCAAGCTGGTCACGGGCAGTGTAAAGGCGCTCGCGCAGGGTATCCGCATCCAAATTAAGCAACGGTTCGGGGTCCATCGCCAGATTGGCAACAATGACCGCATTGCGGTTAACTGGATGGCTGGCCAAAGGCATTACATAGGTCAAATGCCCGTGATTTGCAGACACTTTGCCGGAGATATGCAACAGCGGGCGACGCTCGCGCATATCAATCATCTTGGCAGCTTCCTGCTTGCGACGCAGGCGGAATACATAATCGTATAATTTCGGCTGCTGCTTACGGATCAGTCTCGCCATATCAATCGTGGCGTGCACATCCGACAGGGCATCGTGGGCACCCTCGTGGGCAATACCATTAGCAGCGGTCAACTCTTCCAGGCGAAAGGACGGCGCACCGTCTTCTCGGGCCGGCCATTGGATGCCCTGAGGACGCAGGGCGTATGTGAGTCGCACCATGTCGATAATATCCCAGCGACTGTTGCCGGAGCGCCACTCGCGCTCATAGGGATCTAACAGGTTGCGATACAGGGTGTAGCGGGTAACTTCGTCGTCAAAACGCAAACTGTTATAGCCCACCCCACAGGTGCCGGGCGCACCCAGCTCGGCGAGGATGCGCTGGATAAATTCTATTTCCGGCACGCCATTGGCCAGGGCCTTTTGCGGGCTGATTCCAGTCACCAGGCTCGCCATCGGCTGCGGCAGGCAGTCCACTGAGGGGCGGCAGTAAATCATCAACGGCTCGCCGACGATATTCAGCTCTTCGTCAGTCCTGATACCGGCAAACTGCGCCGGCTTGTCAGCCCCCGGGTCTGTACCCCAGGTTTCATAATCGTGCCAATAAAGTGTGGTAGAACTCACGGTACCTCCATAATTTGGCGGCATCATACCACTGAGCGCCATGCCGTCTGGACACTTGCATCCAGATTTAAACCTCTCTATAGCGAAGGTTGGTTGCAAAGCCGCCACCGCCCATTAAAATTCGGCGTTTCCACGAATTTAAGACAGCTATATCCCTCTATGAATATTCGCCAACTCCTCTCCGATAAATTCCAGGCCGCCATGCTCGCCGCCGGTACCCCCGAAGAATGCGGCCCCATCGTGGCACCTGCGAAAAAAGCCGGATTTGGCGACTATCAGGCCAACGGCGCTATGGGTGCAGCCAAGCGACTCGGTACCAACCCCCGCGAGCTGGCCAGCAAAATCCTGGAACATCTTGAAAAAGGCGATATGATCGAAAAGGTCGAGATCGCCGGTCCCGGCTTTATGAATATCCACCTGAGCGAGCAGTGGCTGAGCCAGCAGCTGTTGGCCGCGAATGGGGATCAGCGTTTGAATATCGCCGCTGTTGAAGAGCCGAAGAACGTAGTTATCGACTACTCCCACCCCAATCTGGCCAAAGAAATGCACGTGGGCCACCTGCGTACCACCATTATCGGTGATGCCCTGGCGCGTCTGCTGGAGTTCCAGGGCCACAAGGTTATCCGTCAAAACCATATGGGTGACTGGGGAACCCAGTTCGGTATGTTGTTGGCTCACCTGTCTGACAAGCTGGCGGATAGTGATGCAGAGGTGGCCTTAGCCGACCTGGAAGTATTCTACCGCGAAGCCAAAGTGCGCTTCGACGACGAAGAAGGCTTTGCCGACCGCGCCCGTGAATACGTCGTAAAGCTGCAAGGCGGCCACGAGCAGTGCCTGAAGCTTTGGAAGCAGTTTATCGATATATCTATCAGCCACTGTGAAGAAATCTACTCCAAGCTGAATGTCACCCTCAAACAGGAGGACGTTTACGCCGAGAGCCAGTACAACGACGATTTGCCGGTGCTGGTTAAAGAACTGCTGGATAACGGCATCGCCGTAGAAGACCAAGGTGCTATCGTAGTGTTCCTGGAAGAGATGGCCGACAAAGAGGGCAATCCCAGCCCGATGATTATTCAGAAGAAAGGCGGTGGTTACCTGTATGCTACCACCGACCTGGCAGCCATCCGCTATCGCGCCAACCAGCTCAAAGCCGACCGCATCCTCTACGTAGTAGATGCCCGTCAATCCCTGCACCTGCAGCAGGCTTTCGTCGCCTCACGCAAAGCTGGCTTCCTGCCGGAATCCGTTTCTCTTGAGCACTGCGCCTTTGGCACCATGATGGGCGATGACGGCAAACCTTTTAAAACCCGCACCGGTGGTACCGTAAAACTGGCAGCCCTGCTGGACGAAGCGGTGGAGCGGGCAGAGAAACTGGTAGCCGAGAAAAACCCTGAGCTGGATGAAAAAACCTGTGCGGAAATCGCGCGCAAAGTGGGCATCGGCGCAGTAAAGTATGCCGATCTGAGCAAAACCCGCACTAACGATTACATCTTCAGCTGGGAATCCATGCTCAGCTTTGAAGGCAACACAGCCCCCTACCTGCAGTATGCCTATACCCGTGTCCGCAGTATTTTCCGCAAGGCCGGTATTGAGCCGAGCGAACTCAAGGGCGACATCAGCCTGGAGAGCCCTCAAGAGCGCGCCCTGGCCATTAAACTAAGCCAATTTGGGGAAGTACTCGATCAGGTAGCCAAAGATACCTTTCCGCACGTACTCTGCACCTACTTGTACGAGCTGGCCAGTGCCTATATGAGTTTCTACGAAGCCTGCCCGGTACTGAAAAAAGGCGTCAGCGAAGAGCAGAAGCACAGCCGCCTTCAACTGTGTAACCTCGTCGCCAGCACTATTGCTACTGGCCTCGGTTTACTCGGCATTGAAGTGATGGAGCAAATGTAATTGGCTCCTGCCCGGCCACACCTCCAGCAAATATGCAGGTTGGCGAGCCGGGCAGCTCGAGCAGGTAAGCTTTCTCCGCTTCCTGCCCACCCATCCTGCATCATCAATTGCTCTATAAGGGTCACATTTCTCCCACTGGCCTGATTAAAGGAAAGTAACCCGTGAAAATCCTGATTACCGGCGCCTCCGGCCTATTAGGCCGCAGTGTATTTAAACAACTTTACAGCAACCCGGCTTTTACCGTAGCTGGTACCGCTTTTTCCCGCGTAGATGAAAACCTCATTCACCTGGACTTATCTGATAGCGACGCAGTAAAAACTTGCTTGCAAGAAATTAAGCCCGATGTCGTAATCCACTGTGCCGCCGAGCGCTGGCCAGACCGCTGTGCCGAAAACCCAGATACTGCCTGGCAACTGAATGTCAGCAGCACAGAGCTTTTGGCAAAACAATGTAGCGAAATCGATGCACAGTTAGTGTATATCAGCACCGACTATGTCTTTGATGGAACAGCGGCACCCTACAGTTCCGATGACATCCCCAATCCTGTAAATTTCTATGGCCGCAGCAAGCGAGCCGGAGAGGAAGCGGTACTGAAAAACGCTAACCATTGGGTATTAAGACTGCCCTGGCTGTTTGGACCCGTCGCCTATCTGGAGGAATCCGGTATTACTGCCCTTCTGGATACACTGAGAGAACAAAAACCGGTCACACTGGACCACTGGGCAGTTCGCTTTCCCACCAGTGTGGAGGAAGTAGCAGAAGTATTGGAGCAATGTCTGTTAAAAATTTGCTGTAACACCAAGTTTGAAGGCATTTATCAATGGAGCGGCGATACCGCCTGCACCCGCTATGAGCTCGCTCACATTATTGCCGAAGCCTGTGAATTAAGGGCCGATCATATCAGTGCAGATAGTGAACCCAATTTTTCTGTACCGCGCCCATACAATTGCCAACTGGATAAATCACGCCTTACAGACTTAGGCATTCAAGGTAAGGAACCATTACAGCAGCAGCTGGCTCGAAATTTAAAGCCATTTATTGGAAATTGATGTAGGCAGTTTTCAATTGGTTCAACAGGGATGTATCGCTGCCGATTAAAAATCGGCACCTCTTTTGCAATATCTCAATACATAAACCAAGAGTATTACAAAAGTGGCAACCGAATAGATCATGGAAGACCTATTGGGTTCCAGGATTAAACCACTCGAAGATTAGGGAAGAGCTGATGAAATTAAAACACTGGTTTTCTGCAGGGGCTTTGCTACTGGGCAGTCTTACCACACTCGCTTCTTGCAACGCAGACAGTGGCCACCACGGTAATAGGCCGTATCAGGCCAGCAAAAACGAAGATGCCCAATCCATTATTTGGATTGGCGACTTCAATAACTTTGACGATGCCGTGGCACTGATGCTGATTGCCAAAGACCCCCGCTATACCCTGGAACTGGCAGTCGTCGAAGACTCCTTCAATACTGTAGCGCATGGAGCCAATACGGTTTACAACATACTTGAGTGGCTGGGCAACAACGATACCAAAGTAATTCGCGGTGCCTACTTTGCCACTGAAGAGGTCGCCTACGGAGCTAATGGCAAGGCTTCCAGCACTCCGGTAAATGACGACAAAGCTGTAGCAGGCCGCGATGATTATCAGCTGCCTAACTCCTCGGATTTCACCACCGGCACCTGGAACCTGGAACGCCGCAACGCCATGGGGATTAACCTTTACGGCCAGTATGTGCCCGGCCCCTGGCGCGACAACGGCTCCACCCTGTATGGCACCGATCATCTAATCCCACGCGCAAAGCAGGCGCACTATCGCTACCAGGGCAACAATGGTGTTTCCTTTAATTTCGAGCTAGCTGAGGATATTATTCTTGACACCCTGGATAACCTGGAGAAGCCCCCAGTAGTTTTCAACACCGGCAAACTCACCACCCTGGCCCGGGTACTTGGCAAAGCCAACGAAGAGCAGCTGGATAAAATTGATCGCGTTATTATGATGGGTGGCGGCTTTGAAAATTACGAGCCATTTACTGCAGATCACGAGGCGGCCTGCTTTGGCGACAAATCTCGCAACCTGGGTGGCAATATTTTCTCCCACCCAAGCTTCGGCTGTGACAGCGACTTCAGTACCCACCAGGAATTCAATATTCTGCTCGACCCCTTGAGTGCACAGTGGGCCTTTGACGCCCTGAGCGAAAGTAATATTGAAACTTATCTGGTACCCACCAACTCTACCGATATGGCCAAGGTACAGGGCAGCACCATCGAAGCCCTGGCTAAACGCCGCGCAACGCCGGAAGCCTGTTACACGTCTCAACTTCTCAGCTCTATTCGTGAATTTGAAGGTGGAGATTTCCAAGGTAATGGTGACTTCGCTATGGATGCCGTCATCCGCCTGTGGGATATTATCGCCGCACTGGTACTGCTGGAGCCTGAAACTCTGGAGATGGACCTGGTACCTGGGTTTATCGAAGTAGACCAGCTAAATGCCGGCCTGGCCGACAGTATGACTCCCTACGACCCCATCACCTTCGACCCTACCGTGGGTAAAACCACAATTACTGAAAGCGGTGAAGGGCTGGAAGTTAATGTGGTTATGGGAATCAATCATGATGCCGCCCGTACAGCAATGATTGAGCGCCTGCGTGATGGCTTTAATAGTGCACGTAAGGGCCCTAGGTGCCGGGCTAAACTACACTAATCTAGATTGTCTTAATATTAAGGAACCTTTTAATTTAATGCAGAATAACTGCAAAAGCATTAAAAGGTCCTTTGCCTAGGCAAAACAATAGACCCAGCAATACTCCCTTACACCACACGATTTCATGAGATCAGGTATTTTTCCGAACTATAAATTAATAAACCCTGAAAATAGGGATACCCTTAGTAATATTTAATGCAAATACGAAAGACAATTTTTTCTTAGTCAAAAAATGTCCCGACAGAGCCGAGTATGCACCCACTTCTTCTCAAGCTCAACTTTAAAATTTCCATGTACTTTTAAGCGGCACAATTCAGAAGCTGTTTTCATTTTTAAATTCATCTAAGTAAACAAATAAACATCTTTGCCTTTGGACTTTTCACTACGACCAGATCTGTCTAAAAATTAGGCTATTCAGTCTCATTTAGTGTGACTATGCAGGAAAGCCCACATCATCCGTTATTGAGACATTGCATTATCACTATCGAAGAATTCGAGAAAGCCTTCTACTTATCCAAATTGCTCAATTCGATAAAGTCGAAAAAGACCAACCTAAAAAATAGGTACCAACAATCAACAAGGACTTGAGGGGAAAATTTTTCAGAATACGATATTCAATACCTTTCTAGCAATAGTTAGCACAGATTGTTCATCGAAAATGATCCACTATCACTAAACTGAAAAGATTTAAGCAAGCCTACACAGTGAATGCGCAATGAATCACCCATTAAATAGTATTATCAAACCCACATCTATATGGGTAAAAAGGATATATACATATTTAAAACCGCCAGATGAAACATTTCATGTCACCTGATAATGATACAACCCTCTACAACTTATAACGCATGAAGTCATAACCATACAAAAAGTACGATTTGTACCGCTATTCATAAATGTACCAACAAACAAATAATCATTAATAAATTCGACATAAATTCATTCAATGTATTTTGCCGTTGATACGCAGAATTATTTCTGATAACGTCCTGGCGCAGGATTGTAGTGACAGATAAACATGGAAGTCGGCACTATGAAAAATGTATATTACCATCAACGCCTAGCTCTATTTATTACTTCACTCTTATCTCACTTTAAACAAACAAGAGATAAGCAGCCTCAAATTAAACAACGACTTTCGCTTCAAATTATTTATTTTAAATTATTTGAAAAACTATCTTTTGTTGGCGCACGCCTCTCATATTCGATATTAATTTACTTAGCCCCACCCAAAGTATCTACCGCCCCGTCCATCAAGAGATGGAAATCTTAGCCTATTAGGCAATAAGCAATTATAGATCCATGGGGCTTATCAGACCTGATCGATCATATACGCCATATAGAAAGTCATAAAACTGCCATATTTATAATATTTGAAAGTCATTAAAAAAGAGTACAAACCGGATAAAGCACCCGAGCTTAAACCTCTCAATATTTACAATTAATACAAATTTAATTCAAAAAATAATAATGGAGTACTGATAATGGAAATCAATGAAATATTTAATTCACCAAAAATTCACAGCGAGAATTTCAATTCAAAAGCCCAGTCGGTCTATAGCTGTTTCGAAAAGCAAATCAGTATAAATCCAAATAAAACAGCTCTTGTACATCAAGGAATAAGTATTAGTTATCAAGAACTTGATAAGCGTTCAAAGTCACTTTCGACTCTAATCAGTCAGACGCTGGCTAAAGAAGAAAACTCAGAGGAAAATCTGGTTGCACTGTATTTAGATCGAAGCTTGGACATGATAATAGCCATGTTGGCAGTAATAAAGGCCGGAGCTGCCTATGTTCCAATCTCTACAGAGTATCCACGAGAGAGAGCTTTATATATTTTTCAGGATACCAAAACCAGAGTGGTTGTAACTCAAACTCATCATGATGCTCAGCTGACGAGCTGGCTCAACTCATCTCATAACCAGCCAACTTTACTCTTTTCCGACACTAAAGATACTACTGAACCCGACCCTTCAATAGGTGAAGCTAAGAAGAACTGCCTTAATGATCTTGCCTATGTACTCTACACCTCTGGAACAACAGGCAACCCTAAAGGGGTCATGATCACTCATCAGAATATCCTTCATCTCGCTTCGGCTCAAATTGAAAGGTTTTCACTAGCTAATTATCAAAGGACATTACAGTTTGCATCTTATGTTTTTGATGCCAGTGTATTTGAGATATTTGCCAGTCTATTTTTGGGGCAAACGATTTATATTGCTAGCGAGGAGGAACGTAAAGATCACAATAAACTTGCGATCCTAATCCGAGACAATCAAATACAGTTTGCCACTTTACCACCATCATTATTAGCGTTATTACCTGAAGAAAAACTTCACTCCTTGCAAAGTATTGTTGTTGCTGGTGAAGCACCGGCACTAGATATGATGCAAAAGCTCAACAGGCAAAGCAAAATTTTCAATGCCTATGGACCGACAGAGACTACTGTTTGCGCGACCGCACACCTTTTTACACATGGGGATTCAGCAAATAATATCGGCAAAGTGTTAAAGAATACCGAAGCCTGGGTGTTAGATAGTAATTTACAGCAGGTGGCCATCGGAGATATTGGAGAACTATATCTTGGCGGTACAGGCATTGCTCGTGGCTACTGGAGAAAACCAGAATTAACAGCCGAAAAATTTATCAGCGGTAGTTTACTACCATCGGAAATTAGTCGCGACGGTTATAAACGCATATACCAAACAGGAGATTTAGTTCGACGCCTCCAAGGAGACGAATTTGAGTTTATAGGCAGGAATGACTCGCAAGTAAAAATACGAGGCCACCGAATAGAGCTTTCGGAAATTGAAAATTGCCTAAAAACTCTAAATGGCATTGCCTTGGCATGTGTACTTGTAAGCGATACAGGAAACAAACAATCGTTGCATGCATATGCAGTACTCAAGCGAGAAGTCTCGTTGGATATACAACAGCTCGCATCACACCTAAAGGCACATTTGCCACTTCACATGGTACCTGAGCATTTTCATATTCTACCTGAGCTTCCGCTGACAGAGAATGGAAAAATAGATAAATCGATTTTATTATCGATGGCAACACACGACACATCTGCGATGGTGGATGTGAATCTTAATTCTGAACAGGCGACGTTTCTAGCCTGGATAAATGAATACACAGCGTTACCTTTGGCATGGAAAGAAGACTTCTTTGCCGCTGGTGGCGACTCAATCTCAGCCATTCGATTATGCTCAAAACTCGCCAGAGAAATATCTGTAAATATTCCAGTTGAGTTAATTTATACAGAGCGCACACCTGAAAATATCTGGCAGGAATTACCTCGCTGCCAGCAAAGTTTCAGTATCACTACCAGGGATAATAAATATCGGACTATTTCACCTTTATCCTCTCAGCAGCGAGCCATATGGTTTTTGACAAAATCCAACCCAGGAAATAGAGCATATCATGCAAAGAGCAAGTTGATTCTAAAAGGTGAAATCGATCCAGACATTCTTGCTCACTCTATCCAGGATGTAGTCGATGCACATGAGATTTACCGAAGCTCCTATTCTTTGGAAGAACCCTGCCAATACATCCATGAAAACTACCAGGTTGAGTTAGCCAGATATGATTTTAGCTCCATGAATTATCAACAGGCTCAACAGCAGGTTGACTATTTAATAGCAGAAGGTCTGAATCAGGTATTCGACATTACCCAACTACCTTTGGTACGCTGGGGATTAGTAAAATTAACAGACAAAGAACATATTCTTATTCACATTGAATACCACCTTGTCCATGATGGCTGGTCCTCGAATATATTTCTGGAGCATTTATTCTCCTGCTATCAGCAAAGGCTCGAGGGCAGAAAAAATATAACTCTTAATCATGTTGGGCAGTACGCCGACTTTGCTGTTTTTCAAAACAACTGGCTAACGAGCGAAGCAGCTGAAAAACAGAAGCTATTCTGGTATGAAAAGCTCAAAGATGCCCCAACTAAAATAAATTTACCTCAGACCGCCACGGGAGATTTAAAGGGAGGAGACACTAAAAAAATGAAGATCCCTCGGAATTTCTGGCATAAGATACAAAATTATTGTCAGAAACAGGGAGTAACGCCTTTTTCCTTTATGTTGGCGGCCGTCAACTTAGTATTATCCCGGTACTCCGGCGATACCGATATTTGCGTCGGCACTGGCACTGCGAACCGTAATTATCAAGGAGTAGAGAACACTATCGGAATGATGGTGGCAACCAATGTTGCGAGAATAAAACAGAACTCAAAACAAGAAATCAATGATTTTATTCATACATGTTTTGATACGACACAAGAAATACAAAAAAATCAGGAACTTCCATTTGAAACTGTAGTTGATTTGGTAAACCCTGAACGTATTAAAGGATTAAATCCGTTATTTCAGGTCTGTTTTAGTTTTCATGATTCTCCATTACCCAAAATGACATTGCCTGGCATCTCAGAGATGCAATTGGTCGAAGCCATCGGCAGCAAATCTGCAAAGTTCGATTTAAATATTGTGGTTATACCCAGGATCGGGCAGGAAGGTAGTGGCGATCCTGTTACCGTACTATGGGAGTTCAATCAGGAACGACATGCCCCTTGGTTTATTCAGAATATGATGGCCTCATTTAAGTCAGTAATGACCCAAATCCTGCAGGGGGATGCCAGTAAAATATCAGATTTGGTTATAGCTGATGCTAAACTGAATCAACAGATTGCCAGATGGAATAATACCGATACCGAATATTCAGCGAGCAGAACTTTGGTTGAATTATTTGAATCCCAGGTAAGTAAAGCCCCCAAAAATACAGCTCTGGTGTATCAGGATAGTGTTATCAGCTATCAGGAGCTTAATAAGAAGGCTAATCAACTTGCCCAGGTTATTCTCACTCAGTATCGAGCTCAAACCGGCCATGAGTTAATACCAGATACAATAGTAGCGCTGTATTTAGATCGCAGCCTGGACATGATTATTAGTATGTTAGCCGTTTTAAAAGTTGGCGGAGCCTATTTACCCATCTCTCCAGAATACCCAGAGCAACGTACTCAATTTATTTTTAAAGACAGTCAAGCTCCGATTATTCTAACGCAACGGCACCACTTTACTGCGATTGATAAAAAACTATCAGAATTTAAAAATATTCCATTACTTATTTCTGTTGACATACCTGAATTGCTACTCACTCAATCGTCAGCATCTCCCGCTATTAAGCTAGATTCCAAAGCTCTTGCATATGTGATTTACACCTCCGGCACTACAGGAAAACCCAAGGGGGTGATGATAGAGCACCAAAGTGTAGTAAATCTGGCTCAATACATGATCAAAAGTCATCAGTTGAATACTGAAAAACGGATCTTGCAGTTCTCCAACTATGTTTTTGATGCCAGTGTTTTTGAAATATTTCCAGCACTTTTATCTGGCTCGGAACTCCATATTGCCTCGGATGAATGTAGAGTTGAGAGTGAAAGGCTAATTTCATATATCAATGAGAATAATATTAACCAGGCATTTATTCCAACTGCAATACTCAATGAAATTGCGAAAGAACTAAGGAATTCCACATTAACATTAGTTCACACAGGTGGTGACAATTTAAGTCCATTAGCAGTATTACCTGCCGAGTTCACATTTAATGAATATGGCCCGACAGAAGCCACGGTATGTGTGACACAGCAAAAAATAGAGAAACCTGACCAAATAAACATAGGAAAACCAATCGATAATGTGAGGCTTTATGTATTAAATGAACATGGACATTATTCACCTGTTGGTGTTATTGGCGAATTATATATAGGTGGAGCTTGCCTGGCTCGCGGATATTTAAATAGAGAAACCTTAACGCAACAACGATTTATTCCCAACTATTTTGCAACACAGGAAGATCTGGATAAAGGTTACGATAGATTATATAAAACTGGTGATTTAGTCCGCTGGTTACCTGACGGTTCTCTAGAGTATTTTGGCCGAAACGACAGCCAAATAAAAATCCGTGGTTATCGAATAGAAACAAGTGAAATCGAAAACACCTTGTGCACTCACCCTGAAATAAAGCAGGCAGTTGTTATTAAACGGGAGTTAAAGGGTAATCAAGTCTTGGCAGCCTATTTGGTTTCAACACATGATGTAGTATTGGATTGCGACGCAATAAAGTCATTTCTACAATCGAGCCTACCCAATTATATGGTACCTGATTCATATAATTTAATAGATGTCATCCCCCTTAATATCAATGGCAAATTTGATCCCAATCTGTTACCTGAGCCAGAACTGGTCACGCAGCATAATTACGAAGCGCCAAGAAATGAGCTTGAACGACATTTATGTACAGTTTGGCAAGAAGTCTTGAAGCTGGACAAGGTCGGGATTGAGGATAACTTCTTCCGTATCGGTGGCAACTCCATCAATGCAGTAAAGCTCACAGCTGTCAGCCGAAAGTTAAGCGGGATAGATATTCCCTTACGCCTACTATTAGAGCACAGCACCATTGCCAGATTAGCACTTGCATTAAAAAACCAGCAAAGCATGGTCATTCCCAAGCTGGCTGATAAGCCTACGGCTAATAATCAGTTTGTAATGGAGATTTAGTTGATGTTGGCGTTATTAAAAGAACTCAAGAAAAATAAACTGGCTGTATGGGTCAGTGGAGATATTCTTAAATTGGCAAGTAGCGGTGATGAAATACCGCAAGAACTACTAACACGATTGAAAGCAGAAAAGTCTCAGTTAGTTAAGTATTTACAAAAAAGAGAAATTGACTCACAGAAAAAGTTTTCCAAGCTTGAGGAACTCATACAATACCGCCTGTCTTTTGCTCAGGAGCGACTATTATTTATTGAACGTTTACAGCCTGAAACCTGTGCATATCACATTCCATATTTAGTGCAATTGAACCAAGATGCCCGATTAGATATTCTACAAAGTGCTTTTACACATTTGGCAATACGCCATCCCGTGCTCAATTCAGTCTATATTGAGTCTGATAACCGGAATATCAGCCAGATATTATCTGACCCTGTTAAAATTTCGACAAACCAATTAAGCACAGAAGAAAAGTTACTACCGGCGGTAAAAGATGAGATAGTGCGTCCCTTCGATCTGTCGCAAGATCCACCAATGCGCCTGAAATATTATGAGGTCAATAAAAAGCTGTATTTGCTAATTATGTGGCATCATATTGCGTTTGATGGCTGGTCAATGGATATTTTCTTACGGGAATTATCTAGCATCTACCAGTCTCTACTTAACAGTCAGGAAGTACGCTTACCAGACCTATCTATCCAATATAGCGATTATGCCCAATGGCAGAGGGATTACCTAAATGGAGAGAATCTCTCCAAGCTAAAGTCTTTCTGGCATAATACCTTATGCGGTTATGAACTTTTAGTTTTACCAACAGATCGCCCTCGCCCCAAAAAAATGGATTACCGAGGAAAAAATACCTACTTTACGTTAGAGACTGGACTATCCCTGAAATTGCGGCACTATGCCCAAACAAGGGAAACTACTCTATATACCGTCCTCCTCAGTGCTTTTTTTGCAACACTGTCTAGCCTATCAGGGCAAGAAGATATCCTGATAGGTACTCCGTCAGATAATCGTCATCATGCCCAGACCCAAGACGTAATTGGCTTTTTTGTCAACTCACTGGCGCTACGATTAAAGTTAAATGCAGATATAACAGCTGATGAATTAATCAGGCAAGTACATCAGGTAGTCTCTGCGGCTAAAACTCACCAAGATCTACCATTTGAGTCTCTCATTGATACACTGGAAGTGGAAAGGGATTTGTCCCGCCATCCATTGTTTCAGGTAATGTTTACGGTACAAAATTTTGGTTTGACAAACCTATATGAATTGCCGTTTACCCAGGTAGAAACAGATCCTCAAAATCCATTATATTCGCCTGCAAAAGCGGATTTACGCCTAACTCTCGATGACAGTGGGAACCAGATAAAAGGTATATTTAGTTATGCCGTAAGTCTATTTGATGAAGACAGCATTATTCATATCGGTAGAGTCTATCAAAAAATTTTGGTACAGATGCTGGAGCAGCCCTCACGATCTATCAATACTTTTGATAGTTTGTCAGATAGGGATCGCCAAAAAGTTTTAATTGATTGGAATCAGACAAGCTCACCTGGTGGTAATGAGCTAAGCTTATCACATCTATTTGAAACTCAAGCCCTAATAAATCATGATTCAATCGCGGTTAGTTTTGAAGAAAAACAATTAACTTACCAAGAGTTGAATGAAAAAGCTAATCAGTTAGCAAGAGCAATACAGCATAACTATCAAAATAAACACGGAGATACGATAAGACCTGATACTATCGTTGCCCTATATTTTGAGCAAAGCCTGGAAATGGTAATAGGGATATTAGCTGTGCTAAAAGCCGGCGCAGCTTACCTGCCCCTTGCCTGTGATGCACCTCAAAAACGTCTGAAATTTCAATTAGAAGACAGTAATTCTGCTCTGGTATTAAGTCAAAGTTTCAAGCTAGATAAACTCCGCTCTTTACTCGAGGAAATCCCTACCCCACCTTTATTGCTTGCAGTAGATAACCAAGTAGAAACTGCGCCGTATTCTATCGAAAACCTAAGTCATGGTCCGCAAGGAAACAACCTGGCGTATCTAATCTATACCTCAGGCACAAGCGGTACTCCTAAAGGAGTAATGGTAGAGCATAAATCCGTTGTTAATCTAATTAAAGCACAAAGCGAAGCATTTAATTTTGACAATCAAGAACGTGTACTTTGGCTGCTGTCTTATGTTTTTGACGCTTCAGTTGAGCCCTTTTATTTGGCTCTGTTGAATGGTGGGAGGTTGATATTACCCGAAAGAGGAATATTAAAACAACCGGAAAAAATCATCGGCTTATTAGCCAAACATCAGGTTACACACTTGGTAGCATCTCCTGCTCATTTGTTGACTTTAGGTGATATCAAAAACAAACAGCAAATAAAAAGAGTGGTATTTGGCGGTGAATCTTGTTCACCGGAGTTGGTAAATATTTGGAAAGACAAGCTTATTAATGAATACGGACCAACTGAAGCTACGGTAACAGCCATTCAAAGCCTGAACTTTTATCAGCAAAATAATAATCGATGTATAGGGCGCCCTATCAATAATGTTAAGGCTTACGTACTTAATAAAAAAGGTTATCCGGTACCCATCGGGGCTCCAGGGGAATTATATATCGGTGGAGCAGGAGTCGCCCGAGGCTATCTCAACCAGGAAGCACTGACAGCACAGAGTTTTATCGATAACCCTTTTGCCAATAATGAAGATAAAAGCAGGGGGTATGATCGCCTATATAAAACCGGCGATTTGGTGCGCTGGTTACCCAGCGGAAACTTGGAATATCTGGAACGCATAGGACAGCAGGTTAAAATTCGGGGTTACCGAATTGAGTTAGGAGAAATCGAAACTGCGCTCACCAACATAGAAGCGGTAAAGCAGGCACTGGTGACAACTTATCATCATCAGGGTAGTACCTTACTGATAGCCTATATAGTACCTCTTCTAGCACAAGATATTTCATCAGAAGCCTTGCGGAAGACATTGGCTCTTAGCTTACCTGAGTATATGTTACCGGAGAGCTATGCTTGCTTGGATCAGATCCCGCTAACCACCAACGGTAAGGTAGACTATTGTGCTTTACCCACCCCAGAACTAATTTCTAAGGATAACTACCTTGCACCCCGAACCGAACTAGAAAGTCAGATGTGTCAGATCTGGCAACGTGTACTGGGGCTGAAACAAGTAGGCGTTAAGGATGATTTTTTCCGTATAGGTGGCCATTCAATCAATGCAGTGAAACTAATTGCTACTATTCGCCAAGAACTGGCTATAGAAGTTTCACTGGAAGATTTGTTCGAACAAAAAAATATAGCCACTCTGATTTCAGGATTAAAAAGACAGGAACTCTTGACAATCCCACGCTCAAACGCAACCACATTTCCACTGTCTTTCGCTCAGGAAAGACTGCTATTTATTGAACAATTTGAATCCGGAAGCAGTGCTTACCATATACCTTATTTTACCCGGCTAAAGCCAAAGACATCGCTGGACAAGCTTGAACAAGCACTAAACGCTGTGATTCGTAGGCATACTGTGCTTAACAGCATCTATTATACCGATAACAAGGGGATTAGTCGGCAAGAAATGCTCTCTACTCCTGTCACTTTACAAATGCATAAGGCTGCGGATAAAAAACAATTAACGCTCTTAATTAGAAAAGAGTGTATGCGTTCTTTTGACCTTGAAAAGGAAGGGGCAATTCGACTTCATATATATCAATTAGGGGAAGTGGATTATCTACTGATACTCTGGCACCACATCGCCTTTGATGGCTGGTCTAGCGGGATTTTCATTAAAGAGCTTTCAGAAATTTACCAAGCCATATGTCAAAAGCGAGAAGCTCACCTACCCGAACTGGATATTCAATATCGTGATTATGCTGCCTGGCAACACGACTATCTGCAAGGAGAGCAGCAAAAGAAGCAGCTACAGTATTGGCAACAACGTTTGTCCGGATATGAACCTTTGGCTTTACCACTTGATTACCCCAGACCCACAGTGGCTGATCACCGAGGTAAATACTATCGGTTCACTCTAGGTAGTCAAATCTCAGCACAGTTACGAACATTAGCAAGAGATCAAGGAACCTCCCTATACACGGTACTTCTTAGTGGATTCTACCTATGCCTGACAACCCTGTCTGGGCAAGAAGATATTTTAGTGGGCACACCGTCAGATAATCGTCATCATGTCCAGACTCAAAATTTGATCGGTTTTTTTGTTAACCCCCTGGCTCTGCGTGTTGTAATCAAGCCCGAAATGTCGATAAAAGAACTACTCGCTACAGTGCACCAGATCGTAACTTCGGCCAAAGTACACCAGGAGTTCCCATTCGAGCGTCTAGTGGAAGAGCTGAAGATAGAGCGAGATAGTTCTCGCCACCCTTTATTCCAGGTAATGTTTGGTCTACAGAATAATGGGCAGGAAATCAGTGATTCCGAAAAATTACCTTTCATTCCTGAAAAATTAGTTGATGAAAGCAACTTATATGTACCGGCAAAATTTGATCTAAGTTTATCCCTAAATGATTGTGGCGATGAAATTACAGCGGGGTTTAACTATGCGGTAAGTCTTTTTGATAAAGAATCCATAGTGCGTATATCCAGCCTTTACCAAAGAATGCTTTCCGGTCTCCTTTCTCGGCCAGACCTTCCGATAGCACAAATAGAAAAGCTAAGTGCAGCTGATCGGCAGAAAACGTTGTACCAGTGGAATGATACCCAGGTTAATTATCCCGACAGAGACACTATACATGGATTATTTGAACAACAGGTCAGGCAGACACCTGATCGTATTGCCCTGGTTTTTGAGCAATACAGATTTAGCTATCGGGAGCTTAATCAAAAGTCCAACCGTCTTGCACGTGCGCTTTTAGATAAATATAGGGCCAGCGCCGCAGGGACAATACAACCCAACACTCTAGTAGGATTATGTTTTCAACGTAGTGCAGATATGGTGGTTGCCATTTTGGCTGTGCTGAAAGCTGGAGCTGCCTATGTGCCAATTGCTCCAGACCTCCCTCAAGCACGTATCAAATTTATGCTGGAAGATGCCCAAGTCTCGTTAGTAATGAGTGATAAGCAGAGCTTATCGGCACTACCTGCATCTGACGCTGGCGAGTACCAGGCTCCATCAACTCTGGTAGTTGATGATGATAAGGGAATCGCCGAATATCATTACGATAATTTACCAGAAACATCAAGTAGCAATCATCTTGCCTATGTGATTTATACCTCAGGGACAACAGGTAAGCCTAAAGGCGTTTTAGTGCCACATAATGCAGTAGCAGCCTTTGCTTGTAATAATCGTTATTTGGAAGCCTCCAGGGTGACCAATATAGCCAGTTTGTCCTCCTATGCTTTTGATGGTTTCATATTTGACTTATTTTACAGTGTTCTTAATGGCTGTAGTATGCATCTCGCTACGCAGGACGTAATCCAATCTCCTATACACTTAATAAATTATCTAAATAGCCATCATATTGATTCATTTTTTATCACAACAGCATTACTGAGTGTCTTGGCCAAAGAGAATCTGTTAAACGGGTTGAAGGTAAAAAATATTTTGTTTGGTGGAGAAAAGGCCAATGCTGGAACTTTTCACCAGCTAGTTAACGACCACCCTAAAATTTCGTTCACACATGTTTATGGCCCTACTGAAACGGTTGTTTTTGCTACTGCTTGTCACTTGAATACCAAGATGAGAAAACTGCCTATTGGCAGTCCACTGTATAATAAGAAATTGTATGTTTTAGATAAAAGTGGCCAGCTGTCGCCTGTCGGGACTTCCGGGGAACTATATATTGGCGGTGCAGGTATTGCTCACGGCTACCTTAATCAGAAAGAGCTGACAGCTAAGAGCTTTATTAATAATCCTTATGCCAGTGATGAAGATAGAGAAAGGGGACATGACCGGCTATATAAAACCGGGGATTTGGTTCGCTGGTTACCAGATGGAAATTTAGAGTACCTTGGGCGCATTGGTAAGCAGGTTAAGATACGGGGCTACCGGATCGAATTAGGAGAAATCGAGTCAGCCCTACATGAAATTGACGTAGTAAAACAGGCACTAGTGACTACTTTTCACCATGAAGAAAATGCAATATTAGTTGCTTATATAGTACCTGGGTCAAGAGAGAAAACTTCACCGGAAACCATAAAGCAAACTCTATCCATTAATTTACCGGGATACATGGTCCCTGAAAGCTATATTTTTCTAGAAAAGTTGCCATTAACCCCTAATGGAAAACTGGATTATCGTGCGTTACCAAATCCACAATTGATTATAGATGATAACTATCTCCCTCCCCGCACCAATCTTGAACAAAATCTCTGCCTGATCTGGCAGCAGATATTGGGACTTGATCGTGTAGGTATTGCGGATGACTTTTTTCGAATCGGTGGACATTCTATCAATGCGGTACAACTCATAGCTACCATTCGCAGGGAATTAGGTATTGAACTTCCCCTAGCAACTCTGTTTGAGAAAAAAAATATTGCTGCCCTCTCCAAAGGGCTTGAGGAGAAGCCTCTACTAAGAATTCCTTCAGTAAAAGTCGGCCCTTATCCCCTGTCTTTTTCACAGGAACGTTTATTCTTTATCGAGAAATTCGACTCCGGAGCAAGTACATATCATATTCCCTACTTAGTCAGGCTCAAGCCGCAGGCATCGCTGAATAATATTGAACGGGCAATATGTGAGGTAGTACGACGTCATACTGTACTCAACAGTATCTATTACACTGACAAACATGGTGTCAGCCTACAAGAAGTTCAGCCCAGGGAGATAAAAATAAACAAGCACCAGCTTAATGATGAAGCTCAATTGAAGGCTGCCCTGCTAAGGGAAAATAATCACCCTTTTGATCTAAACCATGAGGGTGCCGTCCGCTTACATATGTACCAGTTAGGAAAACAACGATACTTGTTGATTCTTTGGCATCATATTGCTTTTGATGGCTGGTCTACTGGCATTTTCATTAAAGAATTTTCACAAATCTATCATGCTATTTGTGAGGGGCAGCAAGCATCATTACCGTCGCTGGAAATTCAATATCATGATTATGCTGTTTGGCAACGAGCCCATCTCAAAGGTGAGACACTGGAAAATCTGCTGAATTACTGGCAAAAAACGTTGTCCGGTTATGAACCCTTGGCACTGCCACTAGATCATCCACGGCCGCCAAAGGCTGATCAAAGAGGTAAGCACTATCACTTTATCCTAGACAGAAATATGTCAGCGCAGTTACGCGCTTTTGCAAGAGCTGAAGGTACTACCTTATATACCCTATTACTAACTGGGTTTTATCTTTGCCTCGCAACCTTATCCGGGCAGGAAGATATTCTTGTAGGCACACCCTCAGATAATCGTCACCATGCCCAAACTCAAGACTTGATTGGATTTTTCGTGAACACTCTAGTATTGAGAACTATTCTTGATACTAAAATGACTGTAAAGGATTTGATAGCCCAGGTGCATCAGACCGTTACTCAGGCTAAAGTGCATCAGGAACTGCCTTTTGAACGCCTGCTCGAGGCACTTGATGTTGAACGTGATACCTCGCGCCACCCACTTTTCCAAGTCATGTTCGGCGTACAGAGCTTTGTTCAGAAAGAAAATGCTAATGAAAATTTTCCTTTTTTACCCTCTGAACTTGATGGAGAAACTTCTCTTTATTCACCGGCAATTTTCGATTTAAGCCTATTTTTAAATGATGGTAGTGAGGAAATTACTGCAACTTTTAATTATGCAATCAGCCTTTTTGATGAAAATACCATTATTCGCATTGCCAACCTGTATCAACACCTACTCACAAGTTTGTTGGCAACACCGAAGTTATGTATAGATCAGATTGACCGAGTTAGTGAAACTGAACGTCAACTAATCCTGGGTCAGTGGAATAATACTAGAATTGACTTCCCTGAGGGGCAAACCTTACATGGTTTATTTGAACAGCAAGCCCTGCAAACGCCAAATAACATTTCACTGATCTTTGAACAGCAGCGGATTACTTATCGTCAACTTAATGAAAGGGCCAACCGCCTGGCCCGTATCCTATCAAAACAATATCAATCAGCCTACGGGCAATCGATAATTCCAGATACCCTTATTTCACTATATTTCGAACGCGGTATCGATATGGTCATTGCTATTTTAGCAGTACTAAAAGCCGGTGGAGCTTATTTGCCGCTTTCTCCTGATTATCCCGAGCAGCGCCTGCGTTATATCATATCTGACAGTCAATGCCCGATGATCCTGACAGGAGAGAGTATTGAGGATAAACTCCGAAAAATCATCGGTCTTGAACGTCAAGAATTCATATTCTGTGTAACCCAAGAGTTACTTCTGAATGAAGCAATAAGTGGAGAAAATTTACCTGCGCTGACATCACCATCCGACCTGGCTTATGTGATTTATACATCCGGTACCACTGGCATGCCTAAAGGTGTGATGATTGAGCATCGTAGTTGCGTAAATTTGATGCAGCATAATATAAAAGCGTATGAGATTTCTTCTGATGAGTCTCTGTTATTACTGGCTAACTACACTTTTGATGCCTCAATAGAGCAAATATTTATCGCATTGCTTAGTAGTTCGCGGCTAGTAATTACCAGTGAAGCCGATATCCAGTCTTTTAGCCATCTTGAGCAGTTGATTGAGCAAGAGTCCATTACTCACCTGGATGCACCATCCAGTCTCCTACTGGCATTGGAGCTTGGGGAAAAGCATGGCTTGAAGCGAGTCATCTCGGGTGGCGAAGTGACCTCAACCAAGCTGGCCGGTGATTTGGGGGATAAACTCATTAATGTCTACGGACCTACAGAAGCGACTATCAGTAGCCATCAATATCATTGTCCACCTCAATCAGAAGACAACCAGATCCCCATAGGCAGGGCCATCGCCAATAACAAAAGCTATGTCCTCGATAAATCAGGTCAGTTATTAGGAATAGGGGCCGTTGGTGAGTTGCACATAGGCGGAGCCGGCCTTGCCCGGGGCTATTTGAACCAACCTCAACTGACAGCAGAGCGTTTTATAAAAAACCCCTTTGCCAGCGAGGAAGATAAAGCCAGAGGTTATACCAGACTTTACAAAACTGGCGATCTGGTCAGATGGTTACCCAGCGGTGAGCTGGATTATATCGGTCGCAATGACTTACAAGTCAAAATTAGAGGTTTCCGTATTGAGTTAGGTGAAGTCGAAGCGGCTTTAAATGACCTGGAAGGAGTTAAGCAAGCGGTAGTAACGGATCATGAATATCAAAATCAAAAATACTTGGCAGCCTATTTAGTACCAGATTCCGAGGAATCCAAAGATCTTGATCTATTAAAAGCTACATTAACATCGGTATTGCCCGACTATATGATTCCGACAAGCTTTAACTGGATTGATAAAGTACCTGTCAATTTAAGCGGTAAACTGGATAAAAAATCCTTGCCAAATCCCAAACTTGTTTCCCAGACTGATTATCTGGCACCACGTACGCAACTTGAACGCCAGTTATGCGAGGTTTGGCAACAAGTCTTGGGATTGGACCAGGTTGGTATCCGCGATAACTACTTTAGTATCGGAGGAGATTCAATCAAAGCCATCAGTCTTGGGGCCAAAAGTCGCCAGATAATTGGTATAGACATCCCACTAGCAATGTTATTTGCAAATCAAACGATTGAAAAATTAAGTACTTCGTTACAGCAAGACGCAGCATCAAACCAGGACGAAACTCAAGAATTTGAGATGGTCTTATAGGGATAATAAAATGAATCAATTAATCAGCAAAATAAAAACCAATCAAGTCGCAATTTGGCTGGATGGAGAACAACTGCGCCTCAACAGTAAAAAAGATTTATCGAACAGCGATCTATTAGAGTTAATCAAAGAGCAAAAGTCGTCATTAACTCGCCTATTGAAATTTAATCATATTTACAGTAAAGGCGACTTTATCAATAGGATAATATTTTCCACACCCGAAGAGAAGTCTGAACTTAGTTTTGCCCAGGAAAGGTTATTATTTATTCATCAGTGGCAGCAAGGAAGTAATGCCTATCATATCCCGCACCTGATTCGACTATCCGCTGATATTAACTACCCGGCATTAGTAGATGCCATTCAGTATATGGTTAGGCGCCATCCCATACTCAACACCATTTATCGCCTTCATGAAAATGGTGATGCTTACCAGCAGGTCCTTGATACCCCCTTAACTATTCGCTGTATATCAAAAAAGGACAATGCTGCTCTGTTAAATGGGCTGCAAGAAGCCATAGAGCAGGACTTTGACCTGGCCAAAGGAAGACCGTTTAGGGTTATTCGACTTGATTCTCCCCAAGGAGCTTTTGTACTTTTTGTCTGGCACCATATTGCATTTGACGGCTGGTCAGCACAGATTTTTTTTACCGAATTATCTCATGCCTATTCTTCTTACTGTCTTGGGCAGGAGCCACAGCTCGCACAGATAGACATTCGGTACAGCGATTATGCCGTATGGCAAAGAGCATTTTTACAAGGAGAAGAATTACGAAATCTAGAGAATTATTGGCTTGAGCAACTGAATGGTTACAGCTCACTTCATTTATTCACAGATAGACCACGTCCGCCCCAACTCGATTACCGTGGGCAGATTTTGAAATTTTCTTTGGATACAAAGCTTTCACACCAATTAAGACTGTTAGCCCGAGAACAGAAGACAACACTGTATAGTCTAATGCTTAGCGGTTTTTATCTGTTACTTTCGACTTTAAGCGGCCAGAAAGACTTAGTTATCGGCACACCGTCAGAAAATCGTCACCATGCACAAACTCAGGGCGTGATAGGTTTTTTTGTTAACCTATTAGCGTTAAGGGGAGAAATAGATGAGAGCTTCACAATTGCACAATGGATAGATAAAGTTCATCAGCTTGTTCTAGGGGCCAAAGTTCACCAGGAGCTACCTTTTGAACGCTTAGTTAAACTGCTTAATGTGGAACGGGACCCTTCCCGTCATCCTCTGTTTCAGGTCGTATTCAGCCTAGAGAATACCTCGTCGAAGATCCGCGAAGAAGATAAAAACCTTCCATTTACTCAGCAGTCCTTAAGCGAGCTTAACCAAGGACTTTCAGATGACGAATCACAAGAGGGCACGCAGTATAATCAAGAGTATTCCCCTGCTAAATTTGATTTAAGTTTACATATTAATGACGGGCAGGTTGAACTTGACGGTTTTATTAATTTTTCTACTAGTTTATTTGACCTACAGACAATTACTAGATTCTCCACTTTATATCAAAGGATACTGGCGGAGATAGTTGCTGATGTACAGCAACCTATTGCCGATATGGACTTGATTTGTGAACAGGAGAGGAAAACCTTGTTGGTTGACTGGGTCAAAACCACACCATGCTCCCCACAAAATTTATGTCTTCACCAATTGTTTGAAATCCAGGCTAGGTCATTTGCCGATAAACCCGCGTTAACTTTTAAGCAGCAAACGTTAAGTTATGACCAATTAAATAATAGAGCTAACCAACTCGCTTTAAAGCTCCAGGCTGATTATCAATCAGCATATGGAGAGCACCTTAAATCCGGCACGCTGATCGGTATTTTCCTCGATCATAGCATGGAAATGGTGATTAGTATTATTGCAATTCTTAAAACGGGTTGCGCATACGTACCCATCTCTCCCAATTACCCATCAAGCAGAACCTTGTATATCCTCCAGGATACTGAAGTACCCATAGTCATCACCGACAATAAATACACTGGTACCTTTACGGCACTCTCTGGCGAACTTGAGCTAACACCCGTATTAGTATTTGCAGATGCCTCTGTACCCTTAGCTGATGACGTCAGCCTCATACCTGTCAGCGATATTGAGCCTCAAGATTTGGCTTACGTAATTTATACCTCAGGTACGACAGGCAAACCTAAGGGAGTGCTACAAACTCATGAAAATGTGATGCGGCTGTTAGAAAGCACCCGGGCAGATTTGAGCTTCGATGATAACGATACCTGGGTCTTATATCACTCCTATACCTTTGACTTCAGTGTTTGGGAACTTTGGGGAGCCCTGACCACAGGCGGAAAGCTGGTAGTACCAACAACCGAAATCAAGACGGACCTTCCCGGATTCGTCCGCCTGTGTCAGCAAGAGCAAGTGACGGTGTTAAACCAAACGCCGGCTGCATTTTATGCCCTGGTTGATACATTGAGGTTCACTGGTGAACCTCTTGAATTACTTCGCTTGGTGATTTTGGGTGGGGAGAAATTAAATATTGAACAACTTAAAGAGTGGTGGGATACCAATGGTAGTAAGTCAATTAGGCTGGTAAATATGTATGGCCTCACAGAGACAACCGTGACTGCAACTTACAAAGAGCTGACAGTCGATGAAGATACCAGCCGTTCCAACATTGGGCGGCCCTTAAAACATATGAAGGCATATGTTCTCAATAGTAGATTAAAACCTTTACCTATCGGTGCCCCGGGTGAATTACATATAGGGGGAGCAGGATTGGCCAGGGAGTACCTCAATAGGGCGGAGCTCACAGCTGAAAAATTTATTAAAAATCCATTTATTTCACCAGAGGACGAGGTTAATACTCGACTTTATAAAACTGGTGATTTAGTCCGTTGGTTACCTAATGGCGAGCTGGAGTATTTGGGGCGAAATGATTCTCAAGTGAAGATCCGGGGTTATCGCATTGAATTAGGCGAAATTGAAGCTGTTCTTGCACAACATCCCAGGGTGCAGCAGGCGGTAGTAATAGACAGGTGCCAAGAAGAGAATAAGTACCTTGCTGCTTATGTGGTTCTAAGTGAAAAACAAGAATCAACTATTGATGAGTTAAAAGCTTTTGTTTCGGTTCACTTACCTGCCTATATGATACCAACAACCTTTACTTTGCTTGACGTTTTGCCGTTGACAATTAGCGGAAAACTAAATCGAAACGCACTGCCACTTCCCAATTTTACCACCTTAGCAGAATATGTTGAACCAGAAAATGAATTAGAGCGCGAGTTGTGCTTAATTTGGGAGAAGCTATTAGGTGTAGAGACCATAGGTGTACTTGACAATTTCTTTGATTTAGGCGGAGACTCAATATTGCTACTTAAAGTTTATCATCACTGTAGTCGCAGTAATATCCGGGTTTCGCCTAAATTACTTAATGAACAACCAACCATTAGGGGCTTGGCAGAAAAGATAAAATCACAATCTATACCTAACTTTTCATCCTGCACAGAAAATGAAATTGTTGACTTTTTGAAAGATTATAATGAGTTTAGAAAATTTATGACTTTCAATGGTGATAGTAATAAAACTGGTTTATTTTTGATTCCTGCGGCAGCAGGGCCAGAAACTTTTATCCCACTGGTGGAAAAGCTTGATATCGATCGTCCGGTCCAATTATTGGAAAACATACAGGTGTACAGCGGTCGACAAATTAGATTGAACCATTTGATTGATTACTATTTAGCCGTGATACGTAAAAAGCAGCCGGGTGGACCATATTTTCTGGGGGGCTACTGCGAAGGAGCCATGGTTTCTCTCGGTATTGCTCAAAAGCTGGAAGCTTTAGGGGAGCAAGTTGAAATGTTGTTTTTAATTGATCCTGTAGTAATCACCATAGAACAAACTATGATTGATACTATAAAACAAGATTCCAGATTACTCGAATGTGGCCGTTTTGAAGCGGAAATGGTTGATACATTTCTATTTTATGCCGAATATGTTAAATCACTCCACCCCTATGGCGGACCTGCGATTTTCTTTGAAGGTAGCAGTGTCTCTGATGAAGCAACCCCGACACAAACCCTTGCTTTGATCAATGACTATATTGACATTCAAGGCGTATTTAAAAAGGGCTTCTCAACACCCAAAAATGGGTTCGAAGATCTGTTATTAAATTGCGATTATATTTCTATTAAAGCCAAACACGAGCGGGTCATGATCGAAGATGAGACGCTGAATACTATAGCCATGGCAATTAACCGTAAATTATCTACTGGACAACAAACGTATCTAGCACCAGAAGCTCAAACTACAGAAATGTAAACCTGATTTTTCCAGGGGGGGGATTCGTCTTTTACAGAGTACGAATTCCCCTAAACAGGAAATTATGATTCTGGTAGAGCCTTAAAATTATGTTTAAATTCAGTCAATCTCTAAATTATTTCCAACATCTCTCTAATACTTGAATATGTTTCATTAAGTATGATTGCCCTACAACTGATATCCGCCGGGGCTTTCAGGGGTATTACAGAGTTTTTCAGGGGTTCCTTAGGATGGGTTTATGAAGCGAATAGAATTAATCCGTTTATACGGATTTCAAATGGGATGGGGTTTTTTCTCCACCTATTTAATATTGCCTATATTAACGCCTTTGTTTTTAGCTATGGGTATGTCTATGCCGCAGCTGGGGATGATACTGGCAGTCATGGGGTTGTCAGTGATGCTTTTTGAATTACCTACTGGTAGCTTGGCGGATCAGATCGGTCGGAAAAAGGTATACTTAGTCTCTTTGACAATGGCTATGACTTGTTACGTGGTGCTATTGGTTTGGCAAAGTTTCTATGGAGCCTTGGTGGCGATGTTTTTTTGGGGAGCTAGTCAGGCATTATTTTCAGGATCTTTAAATGCCTGGTTTGTAGAATGCTTTAACCAAGCTGAAGGTACAATGAGTCTACAGGAGGGTTTTGCGCGTATCGCGACTCGTGCCGGACTCATCGGAGCCCTAGGTGCACTATGCTGCGCCTTGGTCGTAGGAAGTGGGGAATATTTCGGACATCATGATCTGGATCTATATCGGGGACTTATATTTTTGGCGTTGCTAAGTAGTTTACTCTTGTTCGCCTTCACCAAGACAAAGATCAGAGAGAATCGTGTATTTGATCGTTTTCGACTTTCAAATATCAGTCAAATACCCAGCCAGCTCAGTTTAGGTATTAAAGCCTGTTACTCGCCATCACTATGGCGCTTGTTGTTGACTGTTATATTACTGACTCCAATAGCCAGTGCTATCGAAAAATATTGGCCGGTACGCTTAGAGACCTTATCAGGCGATATGTCCGTGGGCTGGCTGTACGGATTATTAATGGCATTGATCATGCTATTAGGCAGTCTGTCAGCGAGAATTACTACCTGGATGACTCAATTTTTGAACCATCAATTGGGGAAAGTACTTTTGATAGCCAGCCTGATAAAATTATCTTTAGTGATGTTACTGGCGCTGTCTGGAGATTTGTTACTGTTTGTAAGTTTATTCTTATTGTTTAATTTTAGTATCGGTCTGGGGCTTTCTGCCTCTGCCCAGTTACAACATGAAGCAGTGGAGGACGAAGTCAGGTCAACTGTTGATTCCATCTTTTCATTAACAACTCGCTTTGGCGGTGTTATTGGTTCACTGGTTTGTGGTTTTGGCGCAGCCGTAATAGGATTGAACAATACCTGGTTATTGCTAGCAGCCATGGGGCTGTGTGGCAGTTGTATATTTTTGAGCCCGGAATTTAACCCCAAAGTAATAGCCAAAGACAGGCGAATGATAGAGCAAGGTTAGCGTCCAGTCTCATCCCCCTTCGGGGGGATTACCTACTTGCAGGAAAGCGATTGAATTCCTTAGGGTGGTTATATCGTCAAAACTTCTTTCTATTTTGAACATTCCTTTATCTCACCCCAGATAACCGGTCATTCGTGGATTTAAAGATTCAGCACCCGGGCTAAACGACATCTAATACAAGCCTCATTCCATAAGCTGCATCTATGGTCGCTTTGACTACACCCATATCGCAATTCTTGGTGGCTGATACGTCGCTCTCAATAAGGTGTTGGCTAATCTGTAGAAGGAGCTGAGATGGTGTGCTTATTGAGAAAAAAAGAAAAAATGTAGGGAAGAAGCACGGCATTCAGCATTCCATTAGCATTGAGCGGTCTAAAAGTGAAATAGGCAGACTTCAAATCTGCTCAGCCATATGTAGAACAAAATCTCCCCAGCCCCCATTTCACAGGATTTAACCCACTTTTTGCGCCAAAATTTAGCAGTTTCCCCGCCCAAAACCCGCAGATTGCCCCTACTCGCGCCGATTGCTAAGATGCGCGCCTGCCGCTATGGCCCGGCTTCCCCTCTGGTTCCGTATTGCAACACTGGGGCTGCCAGCAAACCGATTCTCCCAAGCGTTACCCTCGCCTATCCGCAATGCGGAGGCCCGAGGCTTTCCACAGGAAAAGCGGTACCGAGGCCAGGTGCTATTTTTAACCGCGAGCGCACCGCGACGACTCCCTGCGACTACAGGAACGAAGTTTATGACCCAACCATCGCTGCAGCAGTTGGAACAACACGACGCCTTTATCCATCGCCATATTGGCCCCGATGCCAAACAGGTAGAGGCCATGCTGGAAACCCTCGGAGTTGCCAGCCTCGAAGAGCTGATCGAGAAAACCGTGCCCGAAGCCATTCGCAAGACCGATGAGCTGGATCTGGCCGATGCGACCAATGAAGTGGAGGCCCTCGCAGAGCTGAAAGATATTGCGGCGCGCAACAAGATCTACCGCACCTTTATAGGTATGGGTTACCACGACACCATTACCCCCAATGTGATCCTGCGCAATGTGCTGGAGAACCCGGGTTGGTACACCGCCTATACCCCTTACCAGCCGGAAATTGCCCAGGGCCGCCTGGAAGGCCTGCTGAACTTCCAGCAGATGATTATGGACCTCACCGGTATGGAACTGGCCAACGCCTCCATGCTGGATGAAGGTACCGCAGCAGCTGAAGCCATGGCCATGTGTAAGCGCCAGGTCAAACGCAACAAATCCAACGTCTACTTTGTGGACCGGGACTGCCACCCGCAGACCATCGCCGTCGTTAAAACCCGCGCCGAGCACTTCGGCTTCGAGGTCGTTGTAGGCGATGTGGAAAAAGATATCCCCGCCGAGCTGTTCGGTGCCCTGCTGCAATATCCCGGCAGCACCGGCCGCGTACGTGACCTGACTAACATTATTACCAAAGTACACGAAGCCAACGCCCTGGTAACCGTGGCCGCTGACCTGATGAGCCTGGTAGCCCTGCGGGCACCGGGTGATATGGGTGCAGACGTAGTTGTTGGCTGTAACCAACGCTTCGGCATCCCCATGGGCTACGGTGGTCCCCACGCCGGTTTCTTCGCCTTCCGCGAAGCTTACAAACGCTCCGCACCGGGTCGTATTATCGGTGTTTCCGTCGACAGCAAAGGCAAGCGTGCCCTGCGCATGGCCATGCAGACCCGCGAACAGCATATTCGCCGCGAGAAAGCCAACTCCAACATCTGTACTTCCCAGGTGCTGTTGGCGGTAATGAGCGCTTTCTATGCGATTTACCACGGCCCTGAAGGCCTGAAAACCATCGCTGCCCGCATCCAGCGTCTGGCAGATATTCTCGCTTCCGCCCTGCAGCAGGAAGGCTTCAATCTGGCCCACGACAGCTGGTTCGATACCCTGAATATCACCGTTGGCGCCAAGCAGGAAGAGATTTACCAGCGCGCCCTGACCGCTGAGATCAACCTGCGTAAAATTGGTGAAGACGCCTTGGGTGTGAGCCTAAGTGAGACCGCCACCCTGCAGGATGTGTCCGACCTGATCAATGCCTTTATCGGCACCGAACACAGCATCGATCTGCATACTCTGGACAGCGAAATTGCCAGCAAGGGCTCTCTGGGTGTACCCGCCTCCCTGGTGCGCGATACTGAATTCCTGACCCACCCGGTGTTCAACACCTACCACTCCGAGACCGAGATGCTGCGCTACCTCAAGTCTCTGGAAGCCAAGGATATCGCCCTGAATCACTCCATGATTCCCCTGGGCTCCTGCACCATGAAATTGAATGCCACAGCCGAGATGATCCCGGTCACCTGGCCCGAGTTCGGCAAGCTGCATCCCTTCGCACCCGTAGATCAAGCGGAAGGCTACGCGGAAATGTTCCGCCAGCTGCAGCAGATGCTGTCCGCCTGCACCGGTTACGATGCGGTGAGCCTGCAGCCCAACGCCGGTTCCCAGGGTGAATACGCAGGCCTGGTTGCTATCAAGAAGTACTTCGAAGCGAAGGGCGAAACCCAGCGCGACATCTGCCTGATTCCCGCCTCTGCCCACGGCACCAACCCAGCATCCGCCATGATGGTGAGTATGAAAGTGGTTGTGGTTGCCTGTGATGATAAAGGCAATGTGGATATCGAAGACCTGAAAGCCAAAATAGAAGAGCACGGCGACCGCGTTGCCGCACTGATGGTCACCTACCCATCCACCCACGGGGTGTTCGAAGAAGGTATCCGCGAAGTTTGCGATCTGGTTCACCAGGCTGGCGGCCAAGTTTATATTGATGGCGCCAACATGAACGCCCTGATCGGCGTCGCCGCGCCGGGCCAGTTCGGTGGTGACGTATCCCACCTGAACCTGCACAAAACTTTCTGTATTCCTCACGGTGGTGGCGGCCCCGGCATGGGCCCGATCGCTGTTGGCGAACACCTGAAGCCCTACCTGGCGGCCCACCCGGTGACTGAAGTACCGGAAACCAATCTGGATAACGGCACCATCTCCGCTGCTCCCTGGGGCTCCGCCAGCATCCTGCCGATCAGCTGGATGTATATCCGCATGATGGGTAAGCAGGGCATGAAGCAGGCTACTGAGATGGCAATCCTGAACGCCAACTACGTAGCCAAGAAGCTGGGTGAGCACTACTCCCTGCTCTACACCGGCACCAATGGCTTTGTTGCCCACGAATGCCTGGTTGACCTGCGCCCGCTCAAGGAAGCTAGCGGTATCACTGAAGAGGATATCGCCAAGCGCCTGATGGACTTTGGCTTCCACTCCCCTACCATGTCCTTCCCGGTAGCCGGCACCCTGATGATCGAACCTACCGAGAGTGAATCCAAGGGTGAGCTGGATCGCTTTATCGAGGCTATGGCAACAATTCGCCAGGAAGTGGAAGATGTCACCAGCGGTAAATATTCTTCTGAGGACAACCCACTGCACAATGCCCCTCACACCCTTGAGGACGTCATGAGCGAAGAGTGGGCCCACAGCTATTCCCGTGATATCGCTGCGCGCCCGGCAGCGTGGCTAAAAGAACACAAGGTGTGGCCGGCTGCCAACCGTATCGACAACGTATACGGCGACCGCAACCTGATCTGCTCCTGCCCTCCGATCGAGAGCTACGCCGAGTAAAATCCAACACTCTCACAGGTGGATTTAAAAGCGGGCTATATGCCCGCTTTTCTATATCATTAAGCACAATCAAAAATTACTAATCTATAAAGCTACACGAAAAGGAGTCGAAGTGAAGAAAACTGTGATCGGTCTATCCTTCCTGGCTATATCAAGTCCATCATTAGCAAGCGTAGCTATGCCCAGCTACCAGATTCCAGAAACTGTTGGTGTTCTACCCGATGGGAGGCTGGAAATTAATTTTCCACAAGCTTTTAATTCCGCATGTACAGATGGAAGTGGCAAACGTATTTATATTGAAGTAGGGAACTCCCAAGGCGTAACTCACGAGTCCATTAAACAAATTCAAAGTGTAGTTCTAGCTGCTCATGCTGCTCGAATACCAATTAAGTTTTGGTATGATCGGCCAAACAATGGGGCCATCTGTGAGGGAGGCAAGGTAGTAATGGCTTCGTAAAGTTGTTTCTAAGTACTGAGTAGGGGAAGCACTGCTGTTACCAACGTAAAAAGATATCAGGCTACCCCCGCTTGACTCAAAGAAATGACAATTGACCCAACATAGTAATTTTAGAATAAATACCAGAGTCAATAATTGAGTACACCTTTTTCACTCCCTTGAACTACTTTTCAATCTCCATTTTTTTTAAGACCTACCCCGCTTCATCGACTAATGCCAATTCCCACGGGGCTCTCAGCCAGGGTTTATATAATCACTTAAGGCAATTAGGGATCTCTGAAGTACCTGGCCATACTGTAGAAAGATAGCTGCTAGAATCTTTAGTCACATTAAAAATCATAGTGCCGCCACCAAGATTATTATTCTCATTACACGATGCTAAAGCGCTCGCTGCAGAAGCAGTATTCAACACAGTAGAAGCGCCAACACCCAACTTGGATCTATCGACCCCCAAATTTAAGTAATTCTGAATTCGTGAAGTACAGCTTGAGCCCAACCAATAGCTCATCTCCCAACCATAAGTTAATTGGTCGCCCAGTTTCTTCCCATTCCATTCAGCCTGAAAAGCATCGGTATCACTCCAAAGTGCTTTAGAAATAATTTTGTTAGGCATCTTCTCTCGTAATGCACTAGTCACTTTTACCAAGGAGTCAGAATAAGTTTGGCTGCACTGCGAGTACTCATCATCAATATCAATACCATCCAACCCATATTGATCCACGGCATCTTTGAGCTGCTGCGCGAAGTCATCAGCGGACTGCTCATCGGCAAAACAGGACCAACCTGCATTTTGGTGATTTCCGAGAACGCTGAGTACCACCTTCGTACCCTTGTTTTGTAAATCTTGCACTGTACTCAAATTGTTATTGAGCAGGTCTGACACTTGATTATTGAAATGCAAAACAGCTTTCTGGCCATCGTAATTAATATTTGCCGCGAAGATAACAGCTATATCGAACAACTGACTACCATCGCTCTCTGTAAAGCAGCCCGCATTGCCCAGGTTATTACTGTTAACCTCTATGTAGGCAACTTTCGGAGCAGATCCACTTTCCTGAGGAGTATCAGATTTACACAGTGTTGAGCCCAGCTCACGTATTTCATTCTTGCGTGAACCACACCCATATCCACTGCCATCCATGGAGGCATTATCGGCAAGGTTTGCAATTTCCCAGTCCCCCAGAACCGAACACAGCTCATCTTTATAAATTTGTGCCTCAAGATAGGTAACCGGGTCTGCATCGGATGAACAACTGCTTCCACTCACAACATGTGGTGCTGAAGGTTCAGACTTACATAATGTCTTCGCTATTTGGCGACTGTCATTACCCGTCAATTGGCAATTGGCCCCCAGATGTTCGATTGAAGCCCCACCTGATAGGCCGACTAAATCACCACTATTGAGAAGACCACAAAATTCATCAGGATAATTAAGCGCTTCAGAATAGCTTACTGTTGTAGCGTCCGAGGGACAGACATCCGAATTGACCACTTCAATATCTGCGTACGCACCAGCCTGAAATAGGAAGGTGGCGCAAACAGCTTGCATTGCTCTACGTGTTGGTTGCTTCATATCTTTTCTCATTTTTTATTATGTAGTTCTGTAAATTTTATAGCCTAACATCTCAAGTTAAAAAAATGGTGTAGAGCGTATGCTCTACACCCAATACTACGATCAACGAGGTGTTAGAATTTATAGTTTGCACCAATATATAATCGGCGACCAGAGTAATTATAATAAGTCATCCTGTTTTCCTGTTTCCAGAACCCCTCTGTCTTTTCCTCTGTTAAATTAATAATAGATGCCGTGAAATTGAGGTTTTCATTAAAGGTATAGCTGGCATTAAGATCAAGTTGCCCATAGGCTTTGTCGTACAAATTATATCCCTGATGAAGCCCTCCAGCCCGGTCATCCTTCCAATTGTAAGATGCTCGTACACTATACAAATCGTTTTCATAGTAACCGGAAAGGTTGTATTGATGCTTTGCCGTTCCAGGAATTTCTGCTTCAGTTTCTACACCATTAACAAATACTCCCGAAGTACTAGTGTCAGTGTAGGTATAATTAGCCATTACACCAAAACCACTTTCAAACGCATGTTGTGCAAATAGTTCAACACCTCTAGAAGTTGCCTCAGCACCTCCTGTTTTTGTAGTCATATCGACTTCAATGGGACCATTACAGCAACTGTGCTCACGCAATACGACTTCAGTTGTAGTTATAGGAAGATTGCTAATATCCTTACTAAATAATGTTGCTCCAAGTGCGGAACCATCAAGGTAATACCATTCAATTCCCAGGTCGAATTGATTGGAAAGCATCGCCTCTAGTCCAGTATTTGCGGAAGTACCGGTCCCACGTCCGGTCCAAGAATCCGGTGAATTTATATTTACAGGAGGGCCATATGACTCAGCCTGCCCCAAGTCAGCATAACTGACTCGAGACATAGTTTTTGCTGCAGCAAATCGTAATACCAGCTCATCAGTTAGATCCCAGGCAATATTTAAACTTGGCAGGAAGTTTTCACTATCAGCACTTCTATTATTTGCACTGGTAATATCTGTCTCTTGACCAATAATGTCATCGTATGTCGAGGTAGTTAGGTCTGTATTAACATAGCGGACACCAAGGTTACCCCGGAAAGCCTCCCACTCAAAGTCCGCCTGGGCATAAAGAGAAAATATTTTTTCCTCGATGGTATAGGTACCGGATAACACAGGAACTACAGTCCGGGTGAAATTATCACTCACGTAGGCTTTAAGCGCATCTATATCAAAAGGTAGATAGTTAATAGCCCCGGTATCGCCTGCGCTATTATCGATTACGTCGCTACCAAGTAAGATCGAAGTATCTGGATGAAAATCCGGGTTGTGGAACCATTCTGTACCCGATAACCACCCACGATAACCACCGTTATCCGAGATACCGTCATCCCACAAGAAAGTATCTCTTAGGGACTTTGCTTCATGATCCCGATATTTAGTACCGACATAGACTTTGTTGACTATTCCCCAATTAGTGTCAAACCCCAGGTCAAACTGATAATAATCTTCTCTGTCCCGATTTTGGGTAGCGTCAGAACTAAACCAGTCATAGTATGGATAGGCCTCTTGATCCGAGGTGAGATCTGTAGAGATTTCGTAGTTAGGTTCCCCATCGGCAATAGACCACAACCAACTATTTACGGAACCATAACGTGCATCCATATTTGCCATGATTCTTTCGGAGACACCACCTTTTGCAGAGCTTCGTCCAATATTTACTGCTGCTGTGTAAGAGTCACCTTCATAAAGAATTTCGAGGTCGAAGGTATGAGATTCTGATTCACCGTAGCTATCCTGCCCGGTCAATTGCGGAGACATTAAACCTCGCTCTACCTCGACACCACCATTGACATCAGCATCTCCCCAGTTATTCGCATTTAGCAGGCCGTTATCACCGTTGCCATAGGTAACTACGGTGTCCCCTTCGAGCTCAACGCCAAAGTAGGGGTTATGGTTATCATTCCATTCAGCTAAGGTGAGGTTCTGACTACGGGTATCGTATCCCAACTGGGAACCGAAATAGTTCAGAGAAAATTCCAAGCGCTCAGTTGGCCGCCATTGAGTGGTAATTTGATAACCATCCCTGGCTCTATCCTGCTCATGATTACCAATACCCATAGCCCTGGGCGCCCAAACATTGTTGTAAACTTCGCCAGTTTCCTGGTCAACAATTGCCGGGCGTTCGGCACCTTCAACCGTGTCTGAGTGGAATCGCCAATGGCTCGCGTAGTTTTCAATAGAGGTTACAGTTCTGTCCTGTTTGGTATAGCCAGCCAGAATACCGAAGGTTTCACTCTCATTTTTCCAGGAGTAAAAAGCACTATACTGCGGCTCCCACTGCTCATTGGTATCTGAATAAGTGGTTTCAGTCGTAATAACGCCCTCTCCAGACTCCATTTCCAGAGGTTTACGGCTGTGCAGAATAACTGTTCCACCAATTCCCCCTTCATCAATTCTAGCTTCTGGGCTTTTATAGACTTCTACCTTGCTGATCATGTTGGAAGGCAACAAAGTGTAATTAAAGCTACGAGATGGTGCTCCTCCATCGGAGGTTGCAATGTAATTTCCATTTAACTGGGTCAAGGTCCACTCAGCACTGGTGCCACGAATACTAACCCTACTACCCTCACCACCACTGCGGGTAATTGTTATTCCCGGTACACGTTGAAGTGAATCTGCAACATTTTTGTCCGGAAACTTGCCTACATCTTCTGCGGTTATCGCATCCACAATGGCATTGGAATCTCGTTTGATCTCCAAGTTTCTGGTGTTACTTTCAAGGATGCCAATTACCTCGATGTGCTCTATCGGCTTATCCTCACCGGAGGATTCTTCTGCATTAGCCATGTTACTAATGATTAGAACAATAGCGGAGGCTATAGTCTTGCGCTTAAGCCCCTTACTCCGAATTTTAACCTTGTTTAGACTATTCTTATTGATTGATTTCATAGCGTCCCAACTTTCTATTCTTTTTATCCGAGATTCAAAAAGTGCCAGCCCCCAAGTGGAGGGCTGACGCAAAACTGTCAGGGGACCCTAAACCCCAAAAAGACAGTTCATTTGTTGAGCACTAAAACCCTAAAAAAAAACCCTGATGAAGAGGTAATCAATACTGGGACACTAATGAAACAAAATCGGCGTCTTAGATTTTAAGAAAAAAATAAACAGTCACAGAAAGCCAAAAACAGTCAGCTAACTGTTTGTTTTTAAGAATAAAAACCTATGTCAAACTTAGGTATAGAATTTTCGGAAATGAATGAAATGGGCGGCTATCAACTCAACAGGAAAGGATAACGCAATACTCTCTCCAGAGTCGCAGAGGATACTCAGCTTAATTGATCTTTATATATTGGACTGAACTTCATCACGATAATTTGCTGGAAGCTGTCCAAACATGCCTTTGAAGTGTCTACTGAAGTAACTATGCGACGTAAATCCCACCCGATAAGCAATTTCAGATATTGGGCTTTGCGTTTCCACTAACATACGGCGAGAGTTCTCTAATCTGACTTCCCGAACAAATTGCATAGGTGTTTTATCCAGATATTTTTTGAAACGCCGCTCTAATGCACTCACCGATAAACTCGCGGCCTCTGCCAAATCCTCCACTGCAATTGGCTGGCTATAGTTATTTTTTATGTATTCAACTGGCCTTTTAAGTTTATCCATTCTAGAGAGAGTCTTAACTGTCTCTTTAAGATCTCGAGCTACGCCATAGGTTCCTATGATTTCTCCACTGGCACTCTTTAATGGGCGTTTTGATGTCGTAAACCAAACTAACTCGCCTGTTTTACCAATATTCAATTCCAGCCGATCTGTAATAGTCTCTCCTGCCATCACCCTTTTATCATCACGCATATAGTTTTTAGCGAGATAAGAAGGGGAGAAGTCCATATCTGAGCGGCCTACTACCTGATGCAAGGATCTGCATCCGACATGCTCAATAAACTCCCGGTTACAATGCACCACATAGCCGGATTCATCTTTTACCCAAAAAATAATATCTGATATAAGATCAAATACTGCAATGATCTGCTGAGTAGAGACTTGCTCTAAAATTGATTCGTACTTCATTATTCTTATCTACATTTTTAGTACTAACCGAAACCCAAGCTTTACTACTGACTAAAAAGCCCTCTTTAAACAATAAACCTAATCTGGAGAACGAAAGTCAGAAAAAGCACTAAAACGCTCCTTCTCTACACTCCCCACGCACTTCACCACCATACTCTGAAATAGTACGTTCAATCTCAAAATACCCTTGCGTACAAAAACCTGTTTCCAACATCTTTTGTTCAAGGGCCCAATCAAAGTAACTTTCAACTCGACGAGTCGAACCCACTTTTCTCACTGACTCATTTTGCGTTCGCCGCTGAGGGCTGGTATTCGCCACAACAGGCGCAGGTATATCACGTCGCTCTCGATTTATGCTGAATGTAAAACGCTTGGCGCCATTGGGGGCTATCTCAGTTTGAAAAGACTCCACCATCCCGGGAATAGGCCCATGGTTAGAACAAGCTGAAAGCAACAAAAAAAATAGTAGACCTGTTATTGTTCTCTGTCTGGGTGGAAATTTGTGAATCCGGGTACTATTCATTCCCATTCTGTCCTCTGAATTTATACACCATTTCAGCTAAAAGGCCTCTCAGCCCCCTTTTTCATCTCTTATTTAAACACTACGGTTTTATTCCCATGGATAAATACCCGCTCCTGCAAAACCAATTGCAGGGCCCGGGAAAGTACTAGCTTTTCAACATCTCTACCGGCATCTGCCATAGATTCTGCGGAGTAAGCATGGTCTACATGAATGACATCCTGCTCAATAATCGGCCCTTCATCCAGGTCATCAGTAACAAAGTGCGCTGTGGCTCCAATGATCTTCACACCACGTTCATAGGCCTGCTGGTAGGGCTTTGCTCCAATAAAGGCAGGTAGGAAGGAGTGGTGAATATTGATGATGCGACCGCTATAGCGGGCTACAAAATCAGAAGTGAGTACACGCATATATTTGGCCAGCACCAGGTAATCCGGGTTGTACTCATCTACCAACGCAGCAACCTGTTGCTCATGTGCCACACGATCCATCCCTTCCGCAGGCACGCAATGGAAGGGAATATCAAACTTTTGTACCAGGCTCGCCAGATCAGGGTGGTTACCGATCACTGCTGTGATTTCCACATCCAAAGCACCTGAATAGCATTTCATCAGTATATCCCCCAAGCAGTGAGGCTCACGGGTAACCATCAGCACCAGGCGTTTCTTACGCTCTGTCGAAACCAGGCGCCGCTCAGCACCTTGAGGTAGGGCCATATCCAGATCTTCCAGGAAAGTTGCATCATTGAAGATCCCTTCAAGGGCGGTACGCATAAAGAAGCGCCCCTGTTCCCGGTCTACAAACTCGTCATTCTTGATGATATTGAGCTGGTGCTTGTAGCAAATGTTGGTAATCTTCGCGATCAGCCCCTTATCATCAGGGCAGTCGGTCAGCAGTATCTTCTTTTCCATGGTCGAATTTCAGGCCAAATATCCAGACATCAGACTATACACTATGCCGTCTTATAGATTCAGCGATCCATTTTGGGGAGAACATGGATAAAAACCTTTACGCCGATCATATGGCCACCCTGTGCCGCCGCTACGATGAAATCCTCGAGCAGAGCGGGTTTGAAATCCTCAACGTATTCAGTGGCGCTCCCAGGGTGCAGTTCCTGGACGATAACTACTACCCGTTTAAGGTGAATCCCCACTTTAAGGCACTGGTTCCCATTACCGACAATCCCCACAGCTGGGTTATCTATCAGCGCGGACAAAAGCCAAAGCTTTTGTTCTACCGTCCAGTAGACTTTTGGCACTATGTACCGCCGGCACCCCAGACCTTCTGGAGCGATTTCTACGATATCGAGCTACTGAGCAAGCCGGCCGATGCCCAGGCGTTCCTGAGCCCAGAGAATGCCGCTTTTATCGGCGAGAGCGAGAAGCTGCAAGGCTGGTCACTGGGTGAGGAAAATCCGGAGCTTCTGATCAACCGCTTGCACTGGGCTCGCGCTTATAAAACGCCTTATGAGGTCGCCTGCCTGCGTGAGGCGAACCGTATTGCGGTCAATGGCCACCGGGCCGCCGAGCAGGCTTTCCGCAGTGGTGCCAGTGAATTTGAAATCAACCAGACCTACCTGGGCGCTGCTGGCCAGGGCGAGAACCGTATGCCCTACGGCAATATTGTTGCCCTGAATGAACACGCCGCAATCCTGCACTACACCCACCTGTCTACCGAACGCCTGCCTGAGTCGCAATTGAAAAGCTTCCTGATCGATGCGGGTGCCGACTGCAATGGCTACTGCTCCGATATCACCCGCACTTACGCCTATGCCGATAACGAGTTCGCAGAGCTGGTGACAGCTATGGATGAAAAGCAGTTGCAGCTGGTGGACGGCCTCAAACCTGGCCTGCCCTACCCGGAACTGCATCGCCAGTGTCACTTAAGCGTGGGGGAGCTGTTGGCCCAATTTGGCATTATCAAAACCTCTGCCGAGAGTGCTGTGGAATCCGGCTTAACTCGCCCATTCCTGCCACACGGCCTGGGTCACTTCCTCGGCCTCCAGGTACACGATGTCGGCGGTCACCAGACCGGCCCCGATGGAGGCACGACACCCCCACCGGCCGAGTACCCATTCCTGCGTACCAGCCGAGCTATCGAGGAGAACCAGGTATTTACCATCGAGCCGGGACTCTACTTTATCGACAGCTTATTGGGAGAGCTGAAAGACTCAGACCTCGCTGCCGAGGTTAACTGGGATAAGGTCGACAGCTTCCGCCCCTATGGCGGCGTGCGTATTGAAGACAATATTGTCGTACACGCAACCGGCAACGAAAACCTTTCTCGCAACCCTTAGTTCATAGACTAAAGCAATATTGTGAGAGTGCTTACAGGTAAGCGCTCTCGCAATACCTTTACCTTACTCCGAAAGTTAAAACATTAAAGAACGCCCTACCGCTCCCGCTTTTCCTCTCGCCGCTTGCGCCCCTAAGCTGCTTGCCCCCTCACCGAAAAGAAGCCAAAGTCCATCACCGGTATTACAACAAGAAAAGGGACAGTTCATGAGAAAAAAAACACTGACAACGCTTATCGCAGCCACAATTCTAGCCGCAGCCAATAGCGCTTATGCAAAATCAATCGAGTATATTTTTTACGATAAAGAGGGCATTGCGGGCTCTGAAGTTATTCACCAGGATGGAACAAAGGTATCTGGTGAATTAAAGCTCGGCTGGAATAACCGTCGCCTAAACCTCAAGGAGAGCTTCACTATCGGTGAGGCGGCAATGCCCGAGCAATTATCCATTGAAGGGATCAGCCCATTTGGTGCTCCAGTCAGCGAAGAATTTTCCCTGGAAAATGGTGTCGCTCGCTGGAAAGGTTCCGATGAACATGGCAGTGCAAAAACTTCCGAAGCTCAATTTTATATTCCCAAGAACAGCACCCTTGCCGTACAGACGCAATTGGTAAAAGCACTGATTGCCGATGCAGATCAAAATATTGATTTACTGCCGCAGGGAAAAGCACGCCTCCATAAGCTTGATAAAGTGACCCTGCAACAAGGCGAGAAAAAGAAAACGGTCCACCTTTACGGCGTAAGTGGCCTGGGCTTTACCCCAGATCTCGCCTGGTATGATGACAATGGGGATTTATTTGCCTCCGATGAGGGGGGGTGGTTCGCCATCCTGCGCAAAGGCTGGGATAAATCTCACCTCGAAGAACTGAAAACCCGGCAAGTCGCAGCCGCAGACCAGTACCTGCAAGGTATTGCCAAGAAACATACCCACACATCAATCCAACCCATCCTGATCAGCAACGTCAACCTGGTTGATGTTGAATCTGGCAAACTACAGAGACAGCAGCATGTTCTGATCAAAGATGGAAAGATCGCAAAAATCAGTAAAAAACCGATCAAAGCCAACGGGGCAACCACCATTGATGCCCGTAATCATACGCTGATCCCCGGCCTCTGGGATATGCACGCCCACTTATCCCCTACCGATGGTGTTCTGAATATGGCCGCTGGCATTGTTAATGTTCGCGACATCGGTAATACCCATGAAAGTATCATGCGTATTGAAGGGATGTTTGAGTCAGAGCAAATCATTGGCGGCGACCTATTCCGCGCGGGCTTTATGGACCGGGAAAGCGAAAATGCCATGCGTATGGGCAAGACTGCAGACAGCCTGGAAGAAGCCAAGGATATTGTCGAATGGTACGCGGATCGCGGCTATCAGCAAATTAAAACCTACAGCTCAATGGAGCCCGAGTGGATCGCTCCCTTAGCCAAGCATATCCACGAAAATGGTATGCGTTTGTCCGGTCATATTCCTGCATTTATGACCGCCGAAGAGGCAGTGGACGCGGGCTTTGATGAAATTCAGCATATCAATATGCTGTTCCTGAATTTTATGGGCAAGATAGATACCCGTAAAAGACTGCGCTTTACAGAAATCGGGGAGCACGCCCACGAGCTGGATCTGGATAGCAAAAAAGTGGCTGCTTTCCTGGATAAGCTAGCCAAGAAAGGCACTGTCGTAGACGCAACCACCACCGTATTCAGCTCGATGTTACTGCGCCAACCGGGCAAAGTAGATCCTGAATTTGCCGATATTACCGACCACCTTCCAGTGAATATCCAGCGCGCTTTTATTGGAGCCGAACTGGATGTGAAGCCGGAACACCGGGATGACTACGACCTTTCAGCGGAAGCCCTGCTGGCCATGATGCTCAAGCTACACGAGCACAAGGTCACTATGGTAGCGGGCTCCGATGGTATCCCCGGATTTACCCTGTTACGTGAACTGGAGCTCTATGCCAAAGCCGGTATTCCCAATATTGATGTGCTGCGCACGGCCACCCTGGTACCGGCGCAGGTTATGGGGGCCGACGAGTACACTGGCAGTATTGCGGTGGGGAAAAATGCAGACCTGGTTTTACTGGAGGGAAATCCTCTCGAGGATATCACCGCGCTGCGTCGCACTGCACTGGTGCTCGAGGGGCAGAATATGTATCGCCCGGATGAGCTTTACACAGCTTTGGGTATTAAACCTTTCCACCCTTCAGTGCCATTTGAATTAAATAACACTACTACAGTAGCCGCCAAGTCCCAGTAAGTGAAAAAAACAGTAGCGGAAAAAACAGAAGCGAAAAAAACAGAAAAGAAAAAACCGGCAATCCAAATGATTGCCGGTTTTTCTACTTATAAATTGACTAAGCCAGTTCTGTACGCACAGTGCGCGCAGCCTCTACCATATTCAGCAAGGATGACCCCACCTCAGCCCAGTTACGGGTTTTAAGGCCGCAATCCGGATTTACCCAAAGTCTCTCAACTGGCACCACCTGTGCAATTTTCTTAAGCCGCTCCACCAGCTCACCCCTATCCGGCACATTGGGAGAGTGAATATCGTAAATGCCAGGTCCAATTTCATTGGGGTAACCACCAGCCTTGTCGGCAAAAGCGCTGAGCAGGCGCAGGTCAGATCTCGCAGATTCAATAGTAATCACATCCGCATCAAGGGAAACAATAGCATCCATAATTGCATTGAAATTGCTGTAGCACATATGAGTATGGATTTGCGTTTCCGCTTTCACTTCACTGCAGGTATAGCGGAAACAACCCACCGCCCACGAGAAGTAATCTGCATGTTCTGATTCTCTCAGGGGCACGCCTTCGCGCAGAGCCGGCTCATCTATTTGAATAATACCGATACCCGCCGACTCCAGGTCCAGAACCTCCTCACGCAAAGCCCTGGCAATTTGCAGGCAGCTCTCACTGCGGTGAATATCCTCTCGCGGGAAGGACCAGTTGAGAATTGTTACCGGGCCAGTCAACATGCCTTTTACAGGTTTTTTGGTAAGGCTCTGTGCGTAGCTGCTCCACTCCACAGTTATTGCCTGGGGCCGGGAAATATCCCCAAAAATAATCGGCGGTTTTACACAGCGGGAACCATAACTCTGCACCCAACCATTGCCGGTATGCACAAATCCATCAAGCTGTTCACCAAAGTACTCAACCATGTCGTTGCGCTCCGCTTCACCGTGAACCAGAACATCCAAGCCAAGAATTTCCTGCCGCCGGATCGCTTCAGCAATCTCCGCGCGCAAATGCTCCAGATAATCTTTTTCACTGATTTCACTATTGCGATACTGGCGGCGAACCTTGCGCAGTAGATCAGTCTGTGGGAATGAACCGATAGTCGTTGTAGGCAGCAGTGGTAATTGCCAGCGCTCAGCCTGCACGGGAACACGCTCCAGGTAACCCTGTTCACGCCATGTATCCCGTAGCTGTTGGGCAACTGAACCGCTTTTATCACCGCTCTTCAACTCGGTTACGGTCGTACTTACCTCTTGATCTAGAAGACTTTGCAGGTGCACCAGCTCATCCAGTTTTTGGCGAGCGTAGGCAAGTTTTTGCTTTTGCTCCACGGGCAGGGAGATTTCAGTATCCAGGTCTACCGGGCTGTGTAGCAACGAACAACTGGCTGAGATCCACAAGCGGTCACCCAGCTTTTCCGCCATTGGCTTCAGGACACGCTGCCATTTATCCAGATCTGCACGCCAGATGTTACGTCCGTTCACCACACCCGCAGAAAGTACCTGCTTATCACCAAGGAGATCGCGGGCGGTATTTAATTCTTCTGGCGCTCGTATACAGTCAAGATGCACACCATCCACTGGCAGAGAGAAAGCCAGCTGTAGATTTTCCCGCAGTGGGGAAAAGTAAGTTGCCAGGAGTAAATTCAGGCTGCCAGAATCCGCGCCAATCCCCTTGTATGCACCAATAAATGCGGAGCGCCATTCTTCTGGCAAGTCCAAACCCAGGATTGGTTCATCGAGCTGAACCCACCCCACACCGAGATCAGCCAGCTGCGAAAACAACTGTGTGTAACACGGCAACAAACTCGGCAACAGGGCCAAAGCGCTATCAACGCCTCTTCCCAACCATAGGTAGGTTAAGGGACCCATTACTACCGGCTTTACTTTATGCCCCTGAACCTGAGCTTCACGCACTTCATCCAACAACCATTCACTATCCAGGGAGAAGGCCTGTTGATCAGTAAGCTCCGGTACCAGGTAGTGGTAGTTAGTATCAAACCACTTGGTCATGGCACTGGCCGCAACCGGCTGCCCAGAGGGAGCTCGCCCCCGCGCCAAACGAAAGTACTGATCCAGTTTGTTCTCCGCGGCACCTTCAGAAAAACGATCGCCCACCACACCAAACATCAACGAGTGATTCAGTACCTGGTCATACCAGGCAAAATCTCCCACTGTCACCCAATCCAGACCGGCATCACTCTGTGCCTGCCAGTTGCTACGACGTATTTCCGCTCCCTCCTGCAAGAGTTGCTGCTGGGAAATTTCCCCACGCCAGTATGCCTCCTGGGCCTTCTTTAACTCACGATTGGCCCCGATACGGGGATAGCCAAGAATATGTGTCTGCGCCATGTCTCTGTTACCAAGTCCATTCCTGTGAGGGAGCATCGCTCCGTGTATACGGTCGTTCGCGGTAAATCGCCGGTTCCAGATCCCGTCACACACTCCGCGATAATTCAGACTTGATTGTGTCGGCACAGTGTTATTCAATCAATTTCATATTTTTTGCGGTTAACATGAATAAATTTAAAGATGATTGAGCTGCGCCAACTTCGTGCCCTTTGCACCCTAAGGGAGACCGGCAGCCTGGTCCGAGCCGCCGAGAGGCTACACCTAACCCAGTCGGCACTATCCCATTTATTCCGGGAAATGGAGGAGCGCCACGATCAGCCGTTATTTGTGCGCAAATCCCGCCCGCTACGCTTTACCAGCGCAGGACTGCGTCTGTTACAGCTCGCTGACGACATACTGCCGCGGGTGGCCGTCGCACAGCGCGACCTGGCCCGGCTCGCTTCAGGCCAGTCTGGCCGTCTCAATATCGCCATTGAATGCCACAGCTGTTATCAATGGCTGATGCCAACCCTAAATACCTACCGCGACGACTGGCCCGAAGTAGAGCTGGACCTCTGTAGTGGATTTCACTTCGCACCGCTACCGGCACTAGTTCGCGGCGATCTGGATCTCGTGGTCACCTCCAACCCTGATTCAGAGCTGAAAGGTATCCACTACTACCCTCTGTTCAGCTTCGAGATGTGCCTGGCGCTCAGCCGTAACCACCCCTTATTACAAAATGGCAAGCGGCGCTGGGTCACCCCCAATGACCTGGACGGAGAAATACAGATCACCTATCCCGTGGAGCGGGAGCGCCTGGATATATTCCAACATTTCCTCGACCCGGCAGGTGTTGAACCCGCAGATGTGCGTACGGCAGAATTGACGGTTATGATGGTGCAACTGGTGGCCAGTGGCCGTGGTGTCTGTGCCCTACCCGACTGGGCCCTACACGAATACCTGCAAAAAGGATTTATTGCGCAATTGCGCTTGGGGGAAAAGGGCCTCTGGAGCACCCTCTACGCAGCGGTGCGAGAGGAAATACTGGAGCAGGCTTACTTGGCTGACTTCCTACAAACAGCGCGGGATACCTGTTTTTCCCACTTGAAGGGCATTCGCGCTGCCACTGGGGATAAAAACCGACAGGCCGAATTAACCACAGAGACATAACGGGAGCGGGTGCACACACTCGCCACAATTGATAAGCCTCTTCTCGGGCATTGTTTTTACAGGAGATTTACCTATGTCAACATCGAACGAAGGCTGGAATTCAGTCAGCAAGGGCTTGCACTGGTTATTTGTGATTCTACTGCTGGCCGTGTGGGGCGCTGTAGAGCTACATGAGTTCTTCGACCGGGAGGACCCCATGCGCGGCTGGTTTGTACGCCTGCACTTCTCGTTGGGTGTTGCTGTACTGATGCTGCTGGCTGTTCGCCTTTACTGGCGTGCACGTCACAAGCGCCCGGAAATTCAGGGAACTACTTGGCAGAAGGCCGTTTCCAAACTGACACACGGCGCCCTTTACCTGGTCTTGTTGGCAATGCCAGTATCCGGAATTGCCATGCGCCAGCTGTTTGGCCGAGATACTGAATTTTTTGGTCTTTTCGCGTTGCCACGCCTGTTAGAGAAAAACCCCGATCTGGGCAAGCAGCTCGCCTTCCTTCACAAAGACGTTCTATGGCCGGCACTGTTGGTATTGGTTGGCCTGCATATTGCCGCCGCCCTGTGGCATCACTTTGTGAAGCGCGATACCACATTGACCCGTATGCTGCCGCAGCGCTAGCACCGGAGAATAGAAAAAGCGATAAACTAAAATGGTTTATCAAATAAAAAACGGCGCCTTCGGCGCCGTTTTTTATAGGGGCTATATTACTCCCCGCTATTCTCCCGCTTGAACTTGGGCTTTCCTTTTAGCTTATCTTTCGACTTACCCTTGGGTTTACCTTTCGGTTTACCCTTGGGCTTTGAGCTTGCCTCATCAAAGCGTGATATCTTCATCGGCTTTCCAGACACACGCACTTTTTTCAGGTGCTGGAAGACTTCTTTTGGCATTCCTTCAGGCAGGTCCACCGTAGTGAAATCCGGGTAGATCTCAATACGACCAATGTAGGAACTATCCAGCTCCACTTCATTGGCAATTGCGCCAACAATACTGCCAGGCCTTACACCATGTTCGCGTCCGATTTCGATACGGTAGCGCTCCAGGCCTTCGTCCGGTGCCGGCAATTTGCGGTCTTTCTCATAACCACCTCGCTTGCGGCCGCGCGCCCCTTCGAAGTCATCATCGCGCTCGCGTCGTTCTCTGCGCTGCTTGGGCTCCTGCTCTTTGATCAATAAAGGCTGATCGCCCTGAGCCATCGCAGCCAGCGCCGCGGCTACATCCAGTGGGTCCACTTCATTTTGTGCCAGGAATTCCTCTACCAGCTGGCGGTAGGGAGCCAGATCAGTTTGGCCTTCCAATGTTGTGGTAATACGTTCACGGAAACGCTGCATACGAGCACTGTTAACCGCCGCCGCGCTTGGCAACTCCAGCTTTTCAATCGGCTTTTTAGTGGCCTTCTCAATAATTCGCAGCATGCGGCGTTCACGCGGTGCGACAAACAGGATGGCATCACCTTCACGGCCTGCGCGACCAGTACGGCCAATACGGTGGATATAGGCTTCGGTATCGTAGGGGATGTCGTAATTGATCACATGGCTGATACGCTTCACATCCAAGCCTCGCGCCGCCACATCAGTGGCCACTACGATATCGAGCTTGCCATTCTTGAGCTTATCGATCACCGCCTCACGCAGGTTCTGTGCCATATCTCCATTCAGTGCTGCACTGGCGAAGCCACGCGCTGCCAGCTTATCTGCGAGCTCCACAGTGCTGTTCTTGGTGCGCACAAAAATAATTGTGGCATCCACTGGCTCAGCTTCCAGAATGCGGGTCAGTGCATCCAGCTTGTGAAGACCACCCACTGGCCAGTACCGTTGGCGAATAGTCTCAGCAGTCTCGGTCTTAACCCGAATTTTGACTTCTACCGGCTCCTGCAGGTGCTCTCGGGCGATACGGGCAATCTCTTTGGGCATGGTCGCAGAGAAAAGGGCAATCTGGCGCTCTTCGGGAATTTGTTCCAATACCCATTGCACGTCATCAATAAAGCCCATGCGCAGCATTTCATCGGCTTCATCCAGTACCAGTGTACGTAAGTTGGAGAGGTCCAGAGAACCGCGGCGCATATGGTCCATCACCCGACCTGGGGTTCCCACTATTAACTGTACTCCGCGCTTCAGCTGCTGTATCTGTCCACGGTAGTCTGCACCACCGTAAATCGGTGCTACATGAAAGCCTTTAAGTTTGCCTGCATAGGCCTGGCAAGCTTCTGCCACCTGGATTGCCAGTTCACGGGTCGGCGCCAATACCAGCGCCTGGGGGCGCCGGTCACTCAAATCTAACTGGGAAAGCAGCGGCAGCGCAAAAGCAGCTGTTTTGCCGGTACCAGTTTGTGCCTGGCCCAGTACATCGCGGCCCTCCATTAAGGAAGGGATAGTCTGCGCCTGAATTGGGGACGGAGTCTCATAACCAAGCTTTTCAATGGCATTGAGGATTTCAGGCGGCAGGCCCAGCTGGTCGAAGCCGGCCGGTTTAGGGGTATCGGTCATTTCGGAATTCACTTGAAGCCAAAGTCCCTATCGAGGGACCGGAGCGGCGGGTCAAAAGGCCGCGCAGTCTAACAGGTTAGTCGATTTAGATCAGCCTATTTTTTAAACAAAGGGTGACCAGTGCAACTGAAAGCCTTTAGGAGATGCCGTATTAGGCTGAGGAGAAGCAGGGAGTTGGGAGCACCCATGCTTTATACGGCATCTGTACTACAGGTTTCGCCGGAAACAGGTCCCGGTGCAGCTAATACGGCAACTGATTGTAAGTGCTTTATCACTCCGTCTATTGTCTTATCAATGCCTTTGGAGAAGCTACCGTCAATCTGGGTTTGCTCGTAAAGATAGGTATGGAAACGCTGAAAATATGTAAAGTCTACTTTCTCGGGTGATGACCAGAAGCTGGCTAACTGACCTTGATGGGTTAATCCGGGGATATCGTAAAGTGCACGACCAAGCACCTTGGTAGGAACTTTATGCAGCAATGCTGAAATACCCACCGTACTATTGATTGTCACAACCCCCCTGGCATGATCGAGCAGAGTGGGTAGGTGTAAATCGTGGCAGTAGATAACCCTTCCGACAATACTGTACCGCTCGGCCAACACATCAATCAGCTTCTGGTAATGGCAAAAGCCTCTATCCATAGGGTGATGTTTGATAACAACCACTGTGCCCTCTGGAGCATTCTGGGCAAAGGACTTCAGCACTACATCGATGGCGTTTTCTATAGAAAAAAGGTCGGAATGCCTCCTAAGCTGAAAATCATCTCGGGTCTGCAGGGGAAACAGGAAAAACTGCTGACTCAGATTTGAAGTTAACCGATCAGTCAGCTTATGCTCCTTTATCTTGTAAAGTCCCTTGCGAACAAAGCTGCGAAGCCAGTTAGTACCCTCCTCCAGCCAATCACGACTACGGTGATGCCGGTAATAAGGGAATTCTGACTGTCCAAAACGCATTGCCAAGTAATATTCGATCGCAAAAAGTGCTCTATGCCAGAACGTTTGCCCTACGGGAAGCCCTTTTTGGCGTCCATTAGGTTCGTACTGGTTAATTGTCTCCTCAGACCAATCCCTCTGGGAGAAAGCATTTACTCCTCCCCACTCCAGAGTTACGAAATCTGGGCGCAAGTATCCCTCTTCGAATACACAAAAAGGGATTTGAAGTGATGAACAGATTTCTCTTGCCGTGGCGTGGTAGCGTCGGCAATCGCCATAGACAAAGACCGCCTCAGCCCCCTTATCTAACAGGTATTGGCGAAAAAAGAATGGCCAGTCATCCTCGCTACCGGCGAAATCTTCCTGGAAATCCGCCCACGCAAAAAAGCGATCACCGCCGTTAAAGTTGATTTTATGGGTGATCACACCATGTTGGGATAGCCTTTTCGCCACCCTGGCGAAAAATGGACCATGAGGCCCCTGTAGAAATACTGCAACAGACATAAATTGATCTACCCCTGAGTATCAATAAGCTGGCGCAATACAACTTGTCGGTAGGCAAGTGTAGGAGGAGAGAACAGAAACTTGCCTACGCATTTCGATACCACAAAACCTAAGTTAGTCAACAACCCACAGTGAGGTATTATCTCATCTAAAGTCAAGCTCCTAAAGCCTCCTCTAACTCCGCAATACCGCTCTCTACAGATCAGTGACAAGCCAAGGCCTATACATTGAACCTTTCTTAATAGCTATTTACAAAGACAGCGTCTGTATTAGTGGAAATTGAGAGTCGATTAATTTAGGCCTTTACATATTTTCATAGACGCAAATAAATCTATCGCCCGCCAATTGCCAGTGCCCGGAGAAAAAGCATCTTATATCAAGAAAAAAAATATGCCATCACACACAAATACAGCGCATGTGCCCCTTCAAAGTAGACTAACAGTCCATATATAACCGCACCCTGTTTTTTACCCAACAAATTTTTATCACTGCGCACAGCCGTACATCATCGGTGAGCAGTTTAGTGCAGCTCAAAGAATAGAAGCAGCGCAGCTGCAATCGTTTGCAGCTTGAATTGAATAAAACATCTTCCCCTTAAATAAAATCACTGCCAAAACTCAGAAAAGCGAAAAACCATTAAATACAAAACCACTGATCAACTCTTTTTGCAAAGCAAAACTCTATGACTCGCCTCAATCTTTAAGACAGCATTGATAGCAACCATAAGCGAGACAGATAATCCCAGGAAAACTTAAGAATAAAGTTACATTCAACAACAAAACAGGACTCGCAACTAGAGAAAAGGGCATTAACTTAAAAAAGATGAAGCAATTCCTGAAAAGAACCCAAATACCGCAAATCCCACTCAAAATTAGACTGTAATTAGAAAATAATGCGATTATTTAAAGGTGCGAGATCAACATCAAGAAAACACAAAACCAAATAACCTAAATGAAAATATATTTCACAAAGACCTGTATTACATATCTTCTAAGGTAGAAGTCTACGCCTAGCCAACAACCGCTTAAACTAATAACGCAAAAATTTACTCCGATACCAACAGAAAAACTTAAAGAAAATATTATTTCGGACACTCAAATTTCGTTCAGACTCTAACAGCTCAACTGTTGTCTCTGCGTCTATATACTCCCCAGTATTTCTATCCACATATACCGGATAAAGCAATAAAGTAGCCGCAATTAGTTGATCCAGACTTAAGTGGCGCTGCCTACGAGACTTCAGTTCAAATAAGTCTTTTTTACTCATCTCCTTGTTTTCTATAAGTTTATCATTTGTGAGACCCCAGCCTGCATAAAAAGGCAGGCCATAGGTTACCACCCTTACCCCGCGCATCAGAGCCTCAAAGCCGCTCAGTGAACTGAGTGTATGTACTTCATCTACATTTTCTAATAAAAAAGAAAAATCACCCTGCTCTACTATTAAATCAAACAAAGACTCAGCACCTGCCGGCAGCGCTCCCAGTCGAGCTCCGGCTACCACATCCGGGTGGGGTTTATACACAATATATGCCCCTGGATTATCGCGCCTTACTCTTTCAAGCAATGAAAAATTACTTTTTAATTTTGGTGAGCCATAGGCAATGGATGCATCACTTTCGACTTGACCAGGAATCAGGATCACTTTCTTATCTGAGGAAATACCTAAACTGGATATTGGCTTACAAACACTTAAATTGTATTTAGTTAAGCGTTTTCTGATCAGCGATTTTTGTAGCTTTCTGGCCCTATTTAATAATGACTCTGGAAAAACCCCAAAATTTAACAGCGCTTCAAGATCACTTGGTTGCTCCGCATCAAAATAGATACCACGAGAATCAAAAACCAGCGACTTTGGCGAAATTAAATCTGCCCCCAAACCAACAGAGCGTAAGAAACCATCCTCTACCCGCCATAAATTTAAGTTTGAGCGCTTACATTCCTCCTTTAATTCACTCGACGCTCGACTTGCCCAAACCAGAATATTGGTACCGATATCCAGATTTCTTGCTTCGCTATACCTTTTAGAGAATTTCACCCTATCCTTATTTCCAAGGAAATCAGGAATAAATCGACGCTTCCAAGCTGAAAACCCAATGCCCTGCCACTGTCCCCGAAACCGGTTCCACTGTCTTTTTTGTTCGGCAATGAGTCCAACAGTATCCTCAAATTCACACTTCTGTCTTGTGTAGGGATTTATATATCGACAATAGCGCAGGTAAGCAGCGTCGAAAATCTCCGCCAAAGTACGCTTGATTCCACGGCGTTCCGAGCTTTGGCGATCCTTGGTCAACCCCCAACCAGCATAAAAAGGCATACCAAAACAATGCACTTCTTTACCAGCAATTAGTGCATCAAAGCCCAGCTGGCTACTTACCACATAGACCTTTTCAACTCGATCAAATATTGCCCAAGGAGAAATATCCTGGGTAAGTATCTTACAGCCTTTTTCCTCCGCCAGCTCTTCCAGATATCCGCGTTTCTTTCCCGCAATAACATCTGGGTGAATTTTTACTAATATTTCAGCCCTAGGATTTTCACGGGTGGCGCTTTCCAACATTTGCTGGAAATGTTTCGTTGAAGCTAATCCTCCACTAACAGATTTGTCGCCATAGGTTTGGTCAACTACCAACACATAAGCGCGACTGTCCGGTAATTCCAGGGGAGTATCATCAGCAGAGTTGTATTTACAAAGTCTATAGCTTCGTAAAAGCCGGAGCCCTGCTTCTGCTCGCTCTATCTCTTCTGCCGAACAAGCAGATTCTCCGATCAAGGACTCAAGATCACTTGGGCGGGAGGCATCGTAATAAATACCTGTCTGATCAACAATTAAGCTGTGGGGTTCAGCGCCCTCAACCCCCAGACCCAGTGATCGCAAAAATCCATCTTCAATACAGGAATAAGGTAAATTTGAGCGAACGGCTATACGTTGCGCCTTATCCGCAGTTGCCTTGAGACCCCAACCAACCATATGGGTAACAGACTTACCTGGTTTTGACAGCACATACTGACAGGGAGCCCCTAGAAAATGTTCCAGGTTGCGCAATCGGCTAAGGCCCAGCGAACAATATCCGATTACAGACATTGTCGAGCCCCACTTAATAACTTCTCACGTAATTGTTTATCATCCGCTAAATGTAAAATGCCATCTACCCAGGCCGAAGTCTCCATAGGCACCAACAAACCATTTTCCTGATGACGAATCACCCTGCCATAAATATCCCCATTCGCATATATTCCTACAGCACCAGCCCGTGTAATATCAAAAAACTTAGTGTAAGACCGGGCTTTATTAAATGGAGTGTCTAGCAACGGTGCCAAACCAATAGTTCGCCCTGGCTTTTGCAACATGGATAGATAGGTTGACCATTTCATAGGATGTATTACTTTTACTCTTGACATCCCTCGAAACAGGTTATTTACACGCCCATCACCGATAACTTCGAAATTCAAACTTGAATTTCTTTGCAATACTTTCTGAATTATTGGGACCAACCAGCGAATTTCTTCAATATGCGATGCAGAACCATGATAGAAAACTGTTAGAGGTTGACCTCCACTACAATCTATCTGCTGCGCCTGTAATAACTGTGGAGACCATTCCTGATACTTGCTCTGTAAATATGGCGTTGAGACCAACAGACCTGCCCCTATGGACTTCAGCCAACCTTGTCGTGACCAACTATAACGAAAAATCTTTAGTTGATAGCGGAGGGGTAAGCCAACAAAGGCAGACCAATCAAATAAATCGTCATCAATAAATAAATAAATTTCTGACAATTTACTAAGATTTTTATGGATAAGAGACTGCCATGATCTGGGGATATAACGTACAAATATCAACCCCAGGCCCTCAAGCTCATCACCACTAAGAACTTCCGAAAAAGACAACCGCTGTACTTGCGCTTTTTTCTTCCGCAAATAAGGAATAACAAAATAATCCGTTGAGGGGTTTGGGCCCTCTTCAACGATCAACCAGCGGTTCGCATTATCCAATTCAGTTCTCAAAAGCTTCAATTCTCAAAGGGAAATACGATTGGCAATAATGTTAGGACAGTCAAAGAGTATGCAATGGTGAGAGGTAAACCCGCACGCAGGAAGTCCCTTAAGTGATACCCACCCAAGTTTTGCACTATCAGATTGGTCTGGTAGCCAAATGGAGTCAAAAAACTTGCGCTGGCCCCATAGGCCACGGCCATTACAAAAGGCACCCAACTCACCCCAAAACTCTCTGCCAAACTCCAGGCAAGAGGGAAAGTAAGCGCGGCGGCTGCATTATTCGTCATCAGTTCGGTTAGGACTAAGGTCAGCAAAAATATACCCACCAGACCAGCCAACGGTCCCCAGCCAGCAAGCATACTCCTCAAACCACCAGCCAGCGTGTCCGCCAAGCCACTAACAGCAAAGGCCTCTGCAAGTACCAAGGCACAGGCAATAATTAACCATATCTGGAAAGGGAAGCGTCGCTGCATCTCAGTAGTCGATACGATACCCAGCCCTATCATGCCACCCAGCAATACCACCAGTCCTTTCAGCAACGAAAAATAGCCGAGCGCCGCACCGGAAACTACGGCAGCAAAACCAAGGCCCAGCAGCCAGTTATCCCGCCGTGAAAGTTCACGCCGTACTTCAGTACCGCTTATCACATAAAAGTTCTTATCGATATTTAAGTGATGCTTGAAATCCGCTCCCACTGCCAGCAGCAGCGCATCTCCCGCGCGCAGCTCTATCTCCCCCAGCTTCCCTGACAACCGTTCACCGCCACGGCGCATAGCAACTACAGCAGCGTCGAAACGAGTACGAAAGTTGCACCCCTTTAGGGTTTGGCCAAGGATACTGGAACTGGGCGTTACCACCACCTCGGTGAGATTCAGGTCCAACTTCTCATCTTCCAGAGCGAAAAGGCGTAACCCCTCAATATCCTGTAAACGTCCCAGATCTCGGACATCACCACTAAAAATCAGCTTATCCCCACAACGGAGCACCTCTGAAGGTGCCACTGGACTTATGATTTGATTTCCACGAACAATTTCGATCAAGTAGAGGGTCTCCAGCTGGCGCAAGCGGTTCTGTTCAACGCTCTTGCCATCCAGGGGTGAATCTGCCACTACCTCTGCTTCCAGCAGATATTCAGTCACCGGCTCCTCAGTTACCGCCCCTTCAGGTAAAAGGCGATTACACAACAACAACACTGCCAGTCCCACTAAGGTTGCGGCCAATCCTACTGGCAAAAAAGTGAAGAACTCCAGACCTTGCAGGCCACGGTCCAGCACGAAACTATTAACAATCAGGTTGGTGGAAGTGCCTATCAGGGTCAGGGTTCCACCGAGAATAGCGGCATAGGAAAGTGGTAATAGCAGCTTTGCTGCCGGTAAACGGCGTTGTCCTTTGACGCTGGACGCCAAAGCTGCCACCACAGCAGTATTGTTGAGAAAAGCTGAACTTAGCGCTGTTGCAGTAGTTAAGCGTAGAAGGCTGATCCTCAGGGAGCCATTGATCAACCCTTCTGAAAGAGCCCGCAACCAACGGGCCTTCTCCAACCCCACCGATACCAGTAACAAAATTATCAATGTCACCAAACCCGGGTTAGCCCCCTTCTGTAACACCGACTCCGCAGGTACCAATCCGGTCAAAAAACAGGCTCCAGCAGCTGAAGCAAAGACCAGAGAAGGGCGGAAACGTGTGAAAATCAGGGAACCGATCACCAGGGCAAAGATACCCGCAACAAAAAATTGGGAAAGTGTCATAAGATCAGGGCACCGCTCTGGTTACCGATACGAGAATTTGTTTTATTGCAGGCCTGGAGCAACAACAGATTATGCCAAAACTGATCCGGTTATGCTGCCCGCCCAAAGCTTCCTATAGTTATGCCCGTAAGCCCCCAGCCTAGCCGCCAAGCGCAACAGAAGAACATCCATACGCGCCACTCTCTTAATATGGCAAGTTGGCAAATGCAAAGAAGTCCCCATTAGAATAAATCAGTGAATACAGCTAAGGTGCCTTACTACTTCAGATTTATGCCAATGAGAAGTCCTCATGCACAAGCGTCAGATTAGGATTATAAGCTGGATCAGTATCTAACAACTCTCCCCAACGATTGCGCATATACTGCGCCTCACGCTGCGCACGGCGGCGTTTAGCCAAGGTATTGTCGGCGCCTCGAGAAACTGATTCATGATGGTAGAGTTCCGCATAAGGTGTCCACAGATTACGATAACCCGCTTCGCGCACCTTGAGACATAAATCCACATCATTAAAAGCCACCGCCAAATTAGCACTGTCCAACCCCCCCACTTCCACGAATACCGCTTTACGTATCAGAAGACACGCGGCTGTCACTGCTGAAAGGTTTTGCACTAAGTGCAGGCGCGAAAAATAACCGTATTCATTACGGTTGAAATACTTGTGGGAATGGCCTGCGACACCTCCAATCCCGAGAATCACTCCACCGTGCTGGATAGTATCATTGGAGTAGTAAAGTTTTGCGCCCACACAGCCGATTTCAGGCCGCTGCGCCTGGCTTACCATCTCTGTCAGCCAGCCCCTGTTGATAGGCTCGATGTCGTTATTCACCAACCCTATAATCTCACCCCTGGCCAGCTCAGCGCCAAAATTATTAATCGCAGAGTAATTGAATGGGTGGTCCCAACGATGCACTGAAACCCTTGTATTAGAAGTACTAATCTCCTTCAGAAAGCGCAATGTTGCCTCGCAACGGCTCTGATTATCCAAAATCAGCACCTCATAATTCGGATAATCTGTTCTGGACAGAATCGCCTCTACACAGGGCTTAAGAATCTCCAGGCCATCCCGAGTTGGAATCAGTAAACTCACCAAAGGAGCAGGCTGAGGAATAGTCCAGTGCACCCGATAGCTGTTTGGTGCTGTACCCGGCTCTGCCATAGCTTGCAACCCTTCACTTTCAAAATAATCAGTCACCGCTTTTAAGCCCGCCTTGGCTGCATAACTTTTGGCGTCGCCCTCCTGGGCGGTGGAACCATTGATCGCTCGCCAGTGGTATAGTATTTCCGGAATATGTACGACATTATCAACATTCAGATAGGGCGAACAACGCAGGAGCAAATCGTGATCCTGACTGCCCTCAACCCCCAAGCGGAAGCCTCCTACCCGTGCCACTAGAGATGCCCTTAGCACCGTCAAATGGCAAATATAATTTTGTGACAATAGAAGATCAGGATTCCAATCCGGCTTGAAGTGCGGATCAAAACGCTCACCCAAATGATCAATTTTGTCTTCATCACTATAAAGCAATTGAGCTTGCGGTTTTTTCCGAATCTCCTCTGCCACTCTTTGTAGGGCGTGCGGCGCCAGAGTATCATCATGGTCCAGTAAAGCGATATATTCGCCCTTTACCAAATTTAAAGCGCTATTACTAGCCGCTGAAATATGTCCATTACTTTTCCGGAATTCCACTTGGATACGTGCATCTTTGGCTTGGTATTCCTTCAAGCAAGCCTTAACCTGTGGTTTCGAAGACGCATCGTCGGCAATACAAAGCTGCCAATTGCCGTAACTTTGTGCTAGTACCGAGTCAACGCAAGCGCACAATAGCTTTAAATCAGTATTGTAAGTAGGGACAACAATTGAAATCAGGGGGTCTGTATTTGTATTTAGGGAAAGCCCCTTATCCGCAGATTCGAGGCGTTTGAGCTCAACGGTTCTGATCCACTCATTATAATCACGAGACTGACGTCTCTTAATAAAAGTTCTCCCGTAGTGTTCTAACGCCAAATCACGCCAACAACAATTCCTTTCTAAGGCTTCCTCGCGAATACTCCGCAACACATTCGCTTTTCCCAAGTTACGAAACTTAAAGTGCATATTGTTGAGACGCTGAGCCAAGCGATCATAAGCAAACTGGGGCAAAAGTCTGACTAAGTTAAAACGCTTTACTGAAAATAGCCCCACAGATTCCATGGGGTCAAAACGTACTGCCTGTGGTCGAGCAGAAAGGTATACCAGGCGCTTGGTGACTTTACCGGATTTAATAGGAATAAAAATGCTGTCAGATTCACTTAAACCAGCCCCATAATCAAAGTAGATCTTTGAATCTATAGAAGACTGATTATACTTCAAAGCAATTTCCACCATATACCATCCGGCACTGGGCATCCGTCCCTTTACCAGAAATTGCGGATCTTTTCCCTCAGAATACCAGTCAAAATTCATCGAAGCATCACTGGCCCGACTAATAGCAAGTGCAGGCTTAAGCCTGGAGATCAAATCAATACGAAACAGGGACTTCAAAAATTTAAACACCAGTATTAAATCCCGTTATTTAATTGTGCACTTTACCGTGCTTGTTATGCGTACCGGAATAACCTTACTTTCAAGTTTAGCTACTTGTTCCAATGCCATATCCGGCCATATATAAGGTTTCTTCCTAAACGCTAATATCCAACTTAAAGTTAACCTTCGCTTCAACAGTCGTACCGTATATATACGCCTCAATTTTATCTTCGCTGGTGATAACCTTCTTGGGTTTAAAACTGAAGCCACATTGTAGCCTTTTGGAAAGCCCCTTACGCACAACATCTGGGCGCGCCCGACTCAAATCGACAAGGTGTTCTACGCCATTGACCAACAAGCGAATCTTTACTGGACAATCAGACTCTGTAACAGCCCAACCGGTAATCAGCTCAGGCTTAACATCAACAAACGCTTTCCCGTAACAGAGGAATGGGGTTTCTGCACCAATACGATCCCTCAGGGCTGCAACGCCTGCCTTGACGTCATCAACATAGCAGAGCAGTGCCTTATCTCTCTCATCATTTAAATCGTGCGCCTTAAAGTAAGCCTCACCCTTTTTTCTCTCTGCACTGCCAGCTCCAGAGCCTTTATGCTCCTTTTTCATAACATGCTCATGACGGGACTTAACCACATAATGATTAACTCTTATCTCATCATAGAGAACCTTGCTCGTCTTGGGCTCACACGGACTGCCATTCTCAAAGACCGTTGGTTGAAGATTCCCTGAATAATAACGTCCAGATTTAAGGATACATTCATGAACATGCATCCTCTCTACCATAGAGGGCTTTAAGATCGTCTTGATATGTCGATTGAAATCATGATCTTGTTTTGAAGCATATGTAAAACGCTCAATTACCAAGCCCTCATCCTTGAATTTATGACCGGACGACCCAAAGTTTCGCCAATTGAGTGCCAGAGCACCAGCATCCTCTAGTGCATAAAAACCAGATAAAACATCCTTTAAATTACTGCCATTTGTGCTGACAAGAAATTCATCAGCATCAATAAAACACAAGAGGTCAACTTCGTTACCGAACCGATGTAACATATTATTATAAGCAGGCATCTGTGGACCACCGGTACCAACTCTGGGGAAATAAACCCTTTTTATCACACCTAGGCTGTCCAGTGCTTCCAATAACTGTGAGGATCCATCATCACTGACATTATCAGCAATATAAAAGGCATCAACACCTATCAACTGGTGATAGACAATCCATTCCAGAATATACTCATATTCATTTTTAAAAATCGCAGCGATTCCAAACTTCATTCGCGCTCCAAAAAACCATCTTTAGTCAACTATTCTAAAAAAGTTTCGAAAGTGGTCACTATTAAAATAACGTATAATCTAACAGGAGTGACAATCAGAAAAGTGCAGGCACACATTATCTCAGTCGTAGCACCAATCACACTAACAGCTGGTCCGGTGATCATGTCTGTAAAAAGAAGCCTGCATTTTTGAACAGCCAGTAAATTTTTTTATCTTGCTTCCATCATCGTTTTCAATATCAAATAGAAGGAAGTTCTCACGCCCATAAAAATACTGAAGCACATTTGAATGATGCTTGTACCACTCGTACTTCCAACGATCTATAACGCCTTCACGGTTACACGAGTAGATTTGTTCAAAACGCCGCAAGTAACTTCCATCACCGTGATTAAGGCGACTCTTTATCCATTTATCCACAGGGCGTGTATTTAATATAAAAAGAGAACCTGGGTACTGTCGGTCCAGTTCCTGATAGTATTTTTCGAAGGCATATAGGCACCGACTTGAAACCAGCTCCATATCGCTAAAGAAATCGAAATCTTCATATCCACTCAGCAATGGCCGTCCATGTAGATAGTTATCCTCAATCTGTAAAGCCAAGTTCCCATGATCCCAGTGAATAGCTTTATAGCCATTGCGCAAGAAAAAGTGGTTCAGGCTTGTCGTACCACACTTATTAAAGCCAATCTGAAATACTTTCATGCTAAAAATCTAAAAAACTTGTTTATTCAATGCCGAGCTAACTTAACGCTGTCAACACAGTGCATAGTGAGACGTTCGCGAGATTCTCTATTTTCTTCTGCTATTTTCAAGAAAATATCGCTAGCGCCATTTTCATCTACTTATTGGTAGCAACAGCGCCATAGCCATGGGGGTTTTTACTCTGCCACCGCCAAGTATCGGCCATCATCTGCTCCAACCCCAGATTTGCAACCCACCCCAATTCACATTTTGCCTTGGAAGCATCAGCCCAAAAAGCTGGCAGGTCGCCTGCACGACGTGGTGACAGCCGATAGGGAACTGTTACACCTGAAGCCCGTTCAAAAGCTCGAACTATTTCCAGTACAGAAGTGCCCCGACCGGTCCCAAGGTTAAATGCTTCTGCGCCTGACTTATCTGCCAGCCACTCCAAGGCTCGAACGTGCCCTATCGCCAAATCCACTACATGAAGGTAATCCCGCAGACAGGTGCCATCCGGTGTGGGGTAGTCATCGCCAAATATCGATAACTCGTTGCGCTTACCCACTGCAACCTGGGCGATATAAGGTAGCAGGTTGTTAGGTATTCCCTGAGGATCTTCTCCAATCAATCCAGAAGGATGCGCACCAACAGGATTAAAATATCGAAGGAGTGCCACAGAAAGCTCTGGGTTCGCAGCGGCCGCATCCCGTAAAACCTGCTCTACCATCCATTTACTGGTGCCATATGGGTTACTGGTGCGACCAGTTTGTAGAGTTTCCACATAAGGCACAGGGGCCTCACTACCATAAACAGTGGCGGAAGAGCTGAACACCAGCTGCTTAACTCCAAACGCCTGCATAGCCTCCAGTAATACCAGACTGCCACTAACATTACTCTGGTAGTAGTCGATCGGCTTCTGTGAAGATTCACCTACTGCCTTCAGTCCGGCAAAATGAATTACGGCATGAATCACATTCTCAGTAAAAATTTGGTCTAGCAGTTTGCGGTTTCTAATATCACCACGATAGAAGCGAACCGGTTTGCCGCTAATCGCCTGTACTCTTTGTAAAGCTACTTCGGAGCTATTGCACAGGCTATCGATAACTACAGCCTCAAACCCAGCCTCTTGTAATGCCACCAGGGTGTGAGAGCCAATGTAACCCGCGCCACCGGTAACCAATACCCGTCTACCCATCGTTTCGCTATTCTCAATCATGCAGCAGCATCCTCTGGAAGCTGGATCTGACTATCGGAAGCCATATCCCCAGATAGCATCAACGTATTCAAATAAGCCCGGTAATCTTCTGCTAAATCTGGATGGCGCAATCCGTATTCAACATTTGCCTTTAGATAGCCCAACTTAGAGCCACAATCATGACTCTTGCCGACCATACGATAAGCCTCAACCGTTTCCTGTGTCATCAACTCTGCAATAGCATCAGTAAGCTGAATTTCGTTACTGGCACCTGGTAATGTCTGTTCAAGTAAGGGCCATAGCTTGCGTGACAATACATAGCGTCCAACCACTGCTAAATTCGATGGCGCTTCAGCTGCAGGAGGCTTTTCCACAATGGCTGTCATTGGCTGCGAGGCATTTGGAGACAACGCTGCTCCCTGACAATCCGCCACGCCATATTTATGCACTTCTTCTACCGGAACCGGCTCAACCATCACCTGACTAACACCAATCCGATTGAATCGCGACAACATTTGCGCCAAATTATCCCGGCAGAGATTAGAAGCTGCATCATCGATAATGACGTCCGGAAGTAACACCGCAAAATCCTCATCACCCACCAATGGTCGGGCGCATAAGATGGCATGCCCCAACCCCTTCGCCTCACCCTGGCGTACATGCATGATAGTAACGTCTTTCGGGCAGATGGACCGAACCTCATCCAATAGCTGTCGTTTGACCCTGGCCTCTAGGGTAGCCTCCAACTCAAAACTGGTATCGAAATGGTTTTCGATAGAGTTCTTACTGGAATGGGTAACCAGCACAATATGTTTTATCCCAGCGGCAACCGCCTCATTGACCACATACTGAATAAGCGGTTTATCGACGATAGGCAGCATTTCTTTGGGAATAGCTTTTGTTGCTGGCAGCATACGGGTTCCCAAACCAGCAACGGGTAGAATTGCTTTCATTTAAGCTCTCAATAGAGTCATAGCTTTAAGGTACAAAAATCAACAGCCTGTAAACAGCAGACAAAAAGTCGAATCATAAATTTATAATGATTACCATAAAATTAAAATAAAACCTTTAAAAGAAGGCTTCTTAACTTATAAAGCATTTAAAGTTTTTTGAAACTTTAACATCAAGGCTTTTAAAAACATCCCAATAAATATTAGCGAGCCTTAATCTATTATCATCAAACTCTTTACCTGAAAAATTTGACTCAGAAAAAATACTCAACATCTTCTCCTTAGTATTATACCTATCAGAAAAAGTTAGACTATCAACGGATGGAACTTTCAATACATTACAAAGCTCACGAGTCCTCGTATCAGTTGTTATACATACAGCTGGAGTTTCAGCCTGTAGGGCAAGAATGTTTCCATGTATCCGAGTACCAACTGAGTGGCTGTGCAAAGTAAGATTTGTAAGCCACGAGTCTATATCACCATGAAATACTGAAAATTTCCGAAGGAAAGTAACAAGTGCAGCCCCATCCTTTACACCAAGAAATCTTTGTGCCAGATTTTCAGTCAGTGTTGCTTCACTAGCATCTAAATTTTCATTCATAAGTGCTTTAAAGAGAATTGGTGGGTGCTGTATCGTATAGCTACCACAATTGACGCTTTCCAAGAGATTCAGCAGATCTCTTTCAACCTGTTGCACTGCAGGATTTACTTGCCCGGAAGCAATATTCAATCTACTTATGGGCCTATTAAATTTATCCTCAAGCCTCACACCTAAGTTTTTATTCCCATTTATAAAAACCGTTGAACAACCACCAACAACAACATTGAAAATTCCAAGGTTATTTAGTAAGCGCTTAGTATATTCACCTCTGCATAATATTGCAGGAGAACGTTTTGCCACAGATTGCAAAAATCTTAATGTACCATTTTTTAATTCTGGGAATATCGCTTCATCTTCTGACTGTGCACCCAAGCCAATTACTAAACATGGTACATCTAGCTCTTCCACGATATCAGCAATCGCCCCCATATCCGAATTTGGATTCAGCTGATTGGAAGCCGGAAAAACAAAAAGATCAACCTTACCTTTCAATGCTATTGCATGTGCCATTCCCTGAATAATATGAAATTTAGCATCAAACATTCTAGGCACAGAGTACCAATATGCTAAATTGCCTGTATTATTTCCAGTCTTTTTCATTATCTCTTGGGCAGATAATATCCAGGGCTCTGATATACTTCCAAAATTAGGAGAAAATATTGCTACATTCATAAAACTATTAATTCTCTAAAAGAGAAACCACTTCAGATTTTTTTTCTAAAATTGCATTTTCAAGCATGGTTCTATCAACATCTTCATAAGATTGATAAAAACCTCTAATCACTTCATCAAGTCCCAGAATTTTCCCTTGAGCAAAATATACTTCATCATCTTCAAAGTCAAAGCTCAAACTATTACGCATGCAAGAAAGCGATGGACACCTAATTCCGTCCAGATATCCTGGCCCACCCCAATCTAAATCTGAAGAATAAGATCGCACACCAACTCTATCCAGAATATTATTCTTCAAAAACTCAAAGACTGGTTTTCTCGGGTGGTTGAATTGATTAAACAGTTTATAGGTTCGCGAATTAGCTCTTATGAAGTTAGACACCGGAAGATCTATATTGTTAATCTTTTCTCTATTATACAGTCGCTCTATAGATCTTTCGTAATAGTTAACAGCTTTCTTTTCTTCGATTAAACTTTCACTCAACAGCCTCTCTTTACATACGGCCTCTGAATAACCATCAAGATAGAATTTCAAAACGAAAAAATCATGAACTAGATTTAGTGGGGACTGAATTCCCGGCAACATCTCCAGCTGGGGAAAGTATCCATCAAAGTAAAGAGGCGGAAAAGATAGAGAGATACAATTTTCTGGTAGTTTCGATACAACCGATTCAGATGAAAGCTCCTCTACCCCCCTACCTCCAAAAGGCTGATAAATGAACAGATCTAGATCACGTACTTTATTCAGGATATCATTTATATCCGTACTTTCTAAAGTATGAACAGGCTTTATCTCCACCAACTTATATACGCTGCTAAAGCCCTGATCACTAAGCAAAGTTTTGGCTAGTGCCACGCTCTGACAGTTTGCATAAACGCTAAACTTTTTCATTTCTTATTTCTAAACTTAAACTTCATATCCCAATGAATTAAGCTCTTCACCTAGATACTCATTAAAAATCTCACAAAGTGATGAACCCATCTCACTTTTCCATCTAATAACTGATTCAGGTGCAGTAATGTGCTGATCCACAGAGCTTCTATTAGCAAGAACCTGATTATAATCAAGAGTCAAACCAAGCCATTCACCGATATCATTTGTCTTATCAAATGGAGACAACATAAAATCTTCGTACTTTACAAAGTAACGCCTATCGTCACACTCCATATTCGCTACATGTCTCATAAAACTCTTTCTCATTTTACAGAGTCTTATCGCATAACTTTCATCCGTATCGCTTTCTTCCCATCCAAACCCATTAAAGCCACGCTTTTTATTAAAGCTTTTTATGGAAAGAAATTCATCTCTAGGATCTCTCAGCAAGAATAAGTTTTTAGCGGCAATAACATTGTTTACATCACTGCAAATATCATGAACGACTTTCTCCGCATAATACACAGGATTATCACTATCAATTATACCTAAATTAGTTTTCTTTACTTGGGTAGAAAATCCATTCCAAAGCCTTTTCAAAAAATCTTTAGAAAGCTCATCCCTATCGAAGATACTTACTTCAGAATATGGTATGGGACCAACTTTATTCAACTCTCTATTAAAAATAGAATCCGGGTTCCAATCCGAATCATTAGCAGTATCTTTACCAACCAATCCCGACAATCTGCATAAATAAGTTAAATGACGTTTTTCAAATGGGTAATGCCTATCAAAAACTACATTATTTGAAGAACCTAGGACCTGCATTAACAATGTGGATCCTGATCTTCCAAAACTGCGCAACATAATTGGTGTAATCATAATTATGCCTATTACTAAATCTAAATATTAATAAATTGATAGATGAATATTTGAGCATTCACTAATGCTCAAAGGTTTAGGGATATCGCTTGCAACCAAGTCCCAGCTATTCGTCTCTCCATAAGCTTTCAAAATAGCCTGCTTAAGGGAGTTACTACTTCCACTGCGGAAATTGTAGCCACTAACACCATCGGTAATTTTTTCAACCATACCGCCGATATCACTACCGATCAAAGGACGGCCATGGTTAAAGGCCTCCTGAATAACCATCGGTGAGTTTTCCCACCATACCGAAGGAATAATCACCCAGTCGGCTTGCTCCATTAAGCGACCTATTTCATGGGACTCATAGGAGCCATGCAAGGTAACCAAATCACCCAGATCCTCTAACAACCCAAGAATTTTCTCCTGAAACTCTTCCGTCTGGCCTTGTAAATTAGCTCCGTGAATATCCAAATGAACCTTCTCTTGGGTATCTTCGGGCAACAGTTTAAAGGCCTCCAGCAATACATCTACACCTTTAAAAGGATTGATCTGACCAAAGAAAGCGAAACGGCCGCGCCCTTCCCCTTCTGCTAAGGGACGAGGTGCAGGCGTTTCGATCTCCGGCTGGCCATTTTCGATCATTACCATTTTTTCTTCGGGGATTCCCCAGGCTTTATAGCGCTCAATCAGAAAATGACTGGGTGAGACGAACATATCCACCAAGTTAAAAATGGATTTGATATACTTCTCCCGCAGGAAGAAGTCCGCTGCAGAGCGCTCGGGGAAACAACGTGCACAGTCAGTGGGAGATGACTTATAACAAAGCTTCATCTGTTTGCCTGGCTTCACCATTTGGCCATTATTAGCACAGATAGCTAAATATTCGTGCAGTGTTACAACAAGACGTGCATCCGGTAAGGTATTTCTTACCTCACGGATCAATTCCAACCCCATATGAATGTAGTGATGAAAATGTACTACAGTCGGTTTGTAGCGCTTTAATAATGCACGAAATTCCTGCCAAACATGCTTTTTACAACCCGATTGGAACAGGAAAAAATCGGACATATGAGTATGGAATAGAATCTCTTTGTCCGAATTAATAGTGGAGAAAGCAGATCCTCCATGGGAAGGCTGGTCGGTACGTGCCAAAAAAACAGTGTCCAAGCCCAGTCGTTCGTATTCCTTAAACAGGTTATAGGCGGCCACTTCTGCACCACCCTTGCTGTGATCCGGGTGACCGTGGGAAACAATCAGTATTCTGTGTTCAGTCATTGATAATTCCTTAACGAACCAGCTGTTCAATCAGGCTTCCCCAGCGCTCGGTATGTTGCCAGGCGTTATAAAGGGTGATTTTAAATTTCCAGTCTCTATTTTCGAACAAATTTTGTGACATCCGCTCCAGGTGGTAGAGCTTTTCATCGGCAAGAACATAGTGACGGTAGCCTGCTTCGCGTAATTTCAAGCAGAGATCAGAATCTTCAAAATCCCCGAGTACATAAGTCTCATCCAGACCATCCGCAGAATCATATAACGCTTTGCTAATAAACATACACGCACCGGTAACTGCCGGTGATTCCATCACAGAATCAATGCCCACCAACCATTCCGGATTACCCTTACCTGGGTGTTCGTTCAACCATAAGTTGCCAAACTGGACACTATTGGAGAAAGTCATTCCCACATGTTGGATTGTGCCATCATCAAAAACCAACTTTGGTGCAACCACACCGACATCCTTCAGCGAAGATACTTTTTGTTCGATTCTGGATATCCAACCACTGCAGCTAGGGATAATATCTGAATTAAGCAATACTAAGTTATCTGCGCTGGCATAGCGCACTCCGAGATTATTAGCACCGGCATAACCCAAATTACGACCGCCGTATATCACCTTGAAGCTTACAGGGAACAACATGCTCGTGTCATAACAGAAAGGTATAAACGCATCATAGAGCCTGGGGTCATCCAGAACATAAATCAGTTCCGTCTCGGCAAAATCGGTATCCTCAGTAAATTGGGCTATCTGGTGCAGTAAGAAGTCATAGCGACCATATAGCGGTACTATCACACTGCGCTTGGGTTCTTTCACCTCTTGCCCGAACTGCAATATTTCCACTTGGGGATCTTCCAGGAGATAGCGCCGATTGGACCAAAGCGCAGACAGTGCCGGGCCAATATATTTACGCATATTGCTCTGGTATTCCCGGCCATCTACATTGAAATTCACCAGCACCTGCTGGCTGGCCTGGGTGATATCTTCACGAACATTAGACTGCCGAACTGGCACTACGCCCAAGCCGCCCTCTTTTGTAAAAAACAGCATCTCTAGACTGGCCCGCTCTATCAGATGTGGCATAGGCACCCAAGTAAAGAAGCCTGCCTTATAGTTTGGCTCAGCTCTACCGGGAAAGGCCTCTAAGACATCAATACGGTCAAAACGTGCAGATTCCTCGAGCAAATTGAGACTGTAGCTGCCATCAGTAGTACGTAGCACTAAACTTGCCAGATCCCGCTGACCATCAAGTAGCCAGCCAGAAAGGAATATTCCGTGGCCGGGCACTGCCAGAATACTATCCCAGTGCCAGTCAACCAGAGACTTGAGTTGGCTTTCTTCTAGTTTTTTTAATCCCGGAATTTCAAAGACCCCTTTACCCATGCTCTCAAACATCAAGTTGAGTAATTCAGCCTTCTCTCCCGTACGCCAAGTCATACAGTGACCAAATAAGGTTTCACCGGTTAACTCTACAAATGGCTTAAGCTCTACCTCTTTAGACTGGCTGTCAGCACTTACTGTCATACGCAGAAAAGTGTTTTCCACAGCGACATCATAGGGCCATTCCACTAGGAGGCTATAACCCCAGCAGCTATCACCTTCGAATTTGAAATGTCTGTTTACATCTAATCGAGTAGTTCTCAGGGTATAATAATTAAGCTCACCTACATCCTGAGAGCTGCTGTCCTCTTCACTGCCGATATATTCAAGCCGGAAATCCAGAGATTTATATTCGGGGTGGAACGCCCAACCTTGTATCAACAGATGTCGTCCACCGATAACTCCACATACGTCTACCCATACCTGCACCTGCTCTGAGAACATTTTTTCCTGCACGGATCCAGCGGCCTTGAAACGCTTTCGTATCTTAATACCCATTGATTTATCCATCCTCACTCAGCGGTGCTGTATTGCTGTTCTATCCACTGTCGATAACTGCCATCCATCACTGAAGCCCACCAATCCTCATTTTCTAAATACCAAAGGAGCGTTTTTCGGATGCCAGTTTCAAAGCTCTCCTGTGGTTGATAGCCCAGCTGGCTATTGGATTTCCGTGGGTCTATAGCGTAGCGCCGATCATGAGCAGCCCTGTCTTCCACAAAAATAATAAGATCTTGGGCTTTGCCAGCTATTACAGAAGTTGCCTGCGGATACCTGTTGGCAAGTATTGGTTGATTTTCAAACTCTCTATTCATCAACTCACAAATCATTTTTACGATATTGATGTTGGTCCATTCGTTAATTCCCCCAATGTTGTAACACTCGCCCAGCTCCCCTTTGCGGATTACCAAATCGATACCTCGAGCATGGTCCTCAACATAGAGCCAATCACGAATTTGCTGGCCATCACCATAAATTGGCAATGGCTTGTCTTGTAAGATATTGGTGATCAGCAGCGGGATCAGCTTTTCCGGAAAATGGTAGGGACCATAATTGTTTGAGCAATTACTGGTGGTTACTTTTAGTCCGTAAGTGTGGTGGTAGGCGCGTACCAGATGATCTGATGCGGCTTTACTCGCTGAATAAGGACTATTAGGAGCGTAAGGGGTAGCCTCACTAAATGCCGGTTCTTCAGCTTCGAGAGTTCCGTATACTTCATCAGTTGAAACATGATGGAAACGGTGTATCTCGCGATTGACCCCCTCTTCCAGCCAAACTTTTTTTGCCGCTTTAAGTAGGCTATGAGTACCTATGACATTGGTCTGAATAAATACATCGGGACCACTGATAGAGCGATCTACATGGCTTTCCGCCGCAAAGTGTACCAATGTATCTATACGATGCTCTCTGAGAAGCGTTTCTACTAGATCAGTTTCACAGATGTCACCCTGGTAAAACTGGAAATTTGGACAATCCTTTACCGAATTCAAACTTTTGAGATTACCTGCATAAGTTAATGCATCTAACACGATAACTGTATCTTGCGGATAATTTTCTATCCAGTAGTGCACAAAGTTGGCACCTATAAAACCAGCGCCGCCAGTTACCAGTAAGTTTTTCATCTTAAGATCACTATTAATTTTAGTTCTTAAATATTAAAAGGGGGTTATTGCTCAACATTTCGCTGAAGTGCTTTATGAGATAAGGCTAATCTCAACGAATCACGCCAGTTCCTCAACTCCATACCTAGCTCATCAACTAAACGGCTCTTATCCAACACGCTGTAAGCGGGTCTTCTTGCAAGGGTCGGGTAATCCTTCGTTGCAATAGCTTTAATGATCAATTCCTTATCAAGGGAAATCCGGCCACTTGCCTTTCCCTCTTCAAATATAGCTACTGCAAAGTCATACCAGCTGGCCACACCGAGATCTGTACAATGATAAATACCATACGCCTCTTTACTTTCGGCCAAGCAAAATAGAGCTTGTGCAATGGATCCGGTCCATGTCGGTGTTCCCACCTGATCAGCCACTACTCCTAGCTCATCGCGCTCACTCATCAGGCGTAACATCGTATTAACAAAATTTTTACCATGGGCAGCATAGACCCAGGCTGTTCTTAAAATTATTGCTTCAGGAATTATATTCTGAACAGCGGACTCGCCTTCAGCTTTACTGCTTCCATAGACGCCAAGTGGATTTACGGTATCTGATACTAAATAGGGAGAAGATTTTTCACCATCAAAAACAAAATCCGTTGATACATGTAGAAAACGTAAATTAAACTCTTTACAGGCGTGAGCCAGATTTTCTGCACCAAGCGTATTTATAGAGAAAGCTTTTTCTTTCTCTTGCTCAGCCTTATCTACTGCAGTGTAGGCTGCTGCATTAATAATCACGTCAGGGCAAAAATGTTCGACTGCCGAAAATACAGCTGCTCTATCAGAAATATCCAGTTCTTCTTTAGCTAGAGACACCAGTTCAAACTCATTGGGGCACTGCTGCTGAAGCTCAGTAGCCAGCTGCCCATTCTTCCCAGTTACTAGAATTTTCATAAGTGTCTCTTGTGCCTGCTTACCAATACACTAAAAGCAGCTCAGTTTGCCGCTCAAAAAAAGATGTTTCCGATTCAACGAGACTGAATTACAACCAGAAGGGTAATTACACTCTTTTAAGGAAATAAGTCCTAAATTTCAGGCGAAATAGGTAGCATCCTTAAAGTATTTCCCATCCCGATCTTTCGGCGATAGCTGTGGCTGTTCATCACCAACGAGCGGCCATTCTATGTTCAAATCCGGGTCATTCCAAACAATCGACTGCTCATACTTTGGTGCATAATAGTCCGTACATTTATAGACAAATTCGGCAGATTCGCTAGTAACATAAAACCCGTGCGCAAAACCTTCGGGCACCCAGAGCTGTCTTCTATTCTCTGCAGAAAGATAAACACCAACCCACATACCAAAAGTGGTTGAACCTTTGCGTAGATCCACGGCAACATCAAAAACCTCGCCTTGAGTCACCCTAACTAATTTACCCTGCGTCTGCTCAGTCTGATAATGTAAGCCACGCAGTATCCCCAGAGAAGATTTACTATGATTGTCCTGCACAAAGACTCTCTCAGCGCACTCTCTATTAAAAACGTCATCTCGAAAAGACTCGAAAAAGAAGCCACGCTCATCCCCAAATACTTTGGGTTCGATAATTTTTACATCGGGGATTTTTGTTTCAATGATTTTCATACAACATTAGTAATCACAAAGTAAGAGGGGAAGGCGCCGGCTGACGGCCCATCATGAACAACCGGCAATATTGCAATAGCCTGCTGACTAAAATTTATGGCTCGAATTATCCCGAAGCAATTCTTTTTATGTCCCTAGTGCGTATCGTCGCGCATTCAGAGTTGAACTCTCTCCACTCTCAATCAGTATTTGCATCAGGTATTTGCCGTAACCACTCTTCATTAGCGGATGGGCTTGCTTTTCCAAGTCTTCAGCGCTTATAAACCCTTTACGATAGGCAACTTCTTCCGGGCAAGCTATTTTTTGACCCTGACGCCGCTCAATAGTCTGAACAAAATGTGCAGCTTCCAACAGATTGTCATGGGTGCCAGTATCCAGCCAGGCGCTTCCTCGTCCGAGTCGCTCTACGTCAAGTTGCCCTTCATTCAGATAGACCTTATTAATATCGGTAATTTCCAGTTCACCACGAGCACTAGGTTTAATTTCCCGGGCAATATCACAAACCTGGTTGTCATAAAAATACAAACCCGTAACAGCATGGTTGGACCTTGGATGTTCGGGCTTTTCCTCCAGGCTTATGGCACAGCCTTCGCTGTCAAACTCAACTACCCCATAGGCACGAGGGTCCGCAACACGGTACCCAAATACTGTGGCTCCAGCCTCTTTAGCATTGGCATGTTGAAGTATCTGGCTGAAATTCTGTGCATAGAAAATATTATCACCCAAAACAAGTGCACTTTTATGATTACCCACATGCTCTCTCCCAATCAAGAAGGCCTGGGCGAGACCATCCGGTGAGGGCTGCACTGCATAAGAAATACTGATACCCCATTGAGCACCATCTTCAAGCAAGCGCTGGTATAGGCACTGTTCCTCTGGTGTAGTGATAATTAAGATGTCTCTGATACCTGCCAACATCAGGGTTGTCAGTGGATAGTAAATCATCGGTTTATCATAGACAGCCATCAGCTGCTTACTTACACCTTTGGTCAGGGGATACAGGCGAGTACCTGAACCTCCAGCTAAGATTATCCCCTTTCTATCAGAAGATCCTTTCACAACCATTTCGCCCACCCTTGAATTTACATCCTTTAATGATCCGAGAACGCCCCTCAGAGATAAATTCAGGGGTTTTTGCCCGGTTTGTTTAATTGGACAGAATGCGATTATCAGTCAAAATTTATTTAAATAATTTTGACGTGCATAGTTACATACAATTAATGAAAACGGTATTACACGTGCCTACACTCGCCAAAAGCTATATTCATAACCGTAAAAGACAGGAGCCAAACTCCGCGGCTCCTGACAATTAATCAGCAATAATGAGGCCAATATGAATAAAAATAACGGGCACCGCGTACCAATTTAGAAGGAGAGAACTGCGGCTGTGCCAACTGCGATACGATAAAGTATCTCGGTGACATCTTTGGTTACTTGTAATTCACTAGACTGTATTTTTGGCATCACCATGATTTCATCTCCGGGGCGCAAACGATCTCCCAGGCGATTATCAAAGTCCCTATCATCAATACGACTGATAGTGCCATCGAGGTGCAAAATAACGAGTTCATCGCGATTAGCATTATTAGCGAATCCACCGGCCAGCTCGATATAGTCCTCTAAAGTACGCTTTTTGCTATACACAAGAGAAGTTGGAAATATAACCTCTCCCACTATTGAAACCGTTGAAGATTTTAGAGGCACTACCAGTTCATCACCATCCTCAAGAAGCATTTCCGCCGCGTTTGGGTTGTTTGCAATCACGACCTGCCCTCTGGGTTCAGCCTTGCGTGCCTGCTCAATGAAATTTTGAATCATCATGGCATTGTCTTTTTGCGCTGACTTCTCCAGATCAGTATTGGGCTGACGCGTTAATACTTCCATTTGCAGGGCATCCAACGAACGATCTAAAGCTGCTCTCTGCCTCTCGGCAACACTTTTACGGTAAAGCTGAATAGAATCTACATCAGCGTTGCCTCGGAAACTCAACTGATCTAACAATTCATTGAGTGTTGCTCCATAGGGAAGAACATAGGTAGCTGGACCATCCAGCTCACCCGATACACGTATCGAAATAGACTCAATATCGTTATCTCGTACTAACTCTACTTGTGCTCCAGGGTACAATCGCGTTGTCATAGCATCCGCTAACGGCATGTAATTAGCCTGCTGAACTCCACCAATGACCTGAGTAATTCGGGCAAAATTGGCTTGTGGGTCGGGCTTGGTCACAAGTAGCATTTCCCCAAGCTGGGTATAAGGCCCTACGAATTCCATTTGAGCGGGTTGCTGTACCGCACCTTCCACGGTTACCGATCCATGCCGCCCGCCCACTACAACAACATCACCATTACGAAGCTGGAGAGCTGGCATAATGCCGTCCACCAGGAAGTTGTACAGATTTACTCCTTGTATCTCCTCTCCCTGGCGCATGACTTTAATGTCAACAAAACTACCACTTTCTGCATCAATACCGCTGGCACTATCCAGATAGTACAAAATAGAATCAGAACTAAAGCCGTTGTATAAGCCGGGACTGTTAACATACCCGGTAACAAACACTTTTACCGGCTGACTAGCCTCTAAATTCGCGTACGCTTGTACATTATTTTTAAAGACGCGCTTTACATGCCGCAGGACAAAATCATTCAGCACGCCATTTTTAACGCCTGCAACATGAACAGGCCCAACTTCAGGCACAAAAATATTGCCCTGGGGATCAACTGGCAAGGTGGCACTAAAACTATAAGCACCCCAGAGCTGCAGATTGATTTGATCACCTATAGTGATCCGGTAGTCAGGATTAAAACCGCTAAATGGCTGGTCCTTGAAGGCTCCTTTAAAGAGGGATTCACCAAAAACTGGCACACCTGATCGCGGTATTTCTGTAGGTGCCACTTCATCTATTAGCTGAGTCTCTAGAGCTACAGACTGTATACTGACAAATGAAACTAGTAGCCCTACTCCTAAACCAAAGCTTCTTATTTTCCCTTTAATCATTTTCGTCATTCTTTGTAAATGAAAATTAACTTAGTTAATAAGAGGGCGATATTCGCCGGTTCTATCTATGAGCCAGGTCCTTCCCTGCCCAGGTTACACTCTGTGATCGCGAATGCTGGCGACTAACATTTTTACTATCCCATATAGCATCAATAGTATTATGGCGAGAGTTGTCAGGTTATATAGTTTATGTGGGTATTCGGCTTCCTCGGCAAGAGAAGGCTGAGTCACTACCATTAAATGTTTTAGCTTACCTGAAGCCTCCATTCGGGCAGTTTCCAGTGCTTTCAAAGAAGCCGCGTAGGCATCAGTAGCAAATTGAAGGTCTAACTCCAGATTTTGAAAATGCGCTCCCAAGCTATTAAGCCTCTGGTCGCCCTCTTCCTCACCTATACCGACCAAGCGAACCTTCTCCATTTCAATTTGCTTTTCCAGTGCTCCAATTTCGGCCATCATGGAAACAATTTGCGAGGAGTCAGTATTCAGGTAGGTTTTAGCTGCAGTGAGATTCGCCCGCTGCTCTGCCAAGCGAGCTTCCAGGCCTTGAATAATGCTGCTTATCCCCTTGGTTAACTCCTCCGGGCTAACCACATTATTGCTGTTCTGGAAATCAAGAATCTCCTGTTTAGTACTTCGTAACTTGCTTTGCGCCAGTTCGACTTCGGTTTTCACAAAGGCAACTTGCTTGTCTGCCAGCTGATTGCTCACCGCATTGACAAAGTCTTCAGATTTTTGAGTAACTGTCTCCACCAAAAGCTGCGCAAAAGTAGGGTCATAGGCCTGCATATCTATTGTGATGATACCTGTAGTCTCATCATGGCCTACGTTGATATGGCTCCGGTAATACTCCAGGTAGTCTTCTTGCGTAGCATCTAGAGCCAGCCTGGAGAAAATGTCATGGCGATCGCTCTGGTAATACTCAGCCAACTTCAGTTTTTCATCGAGATACAGAGCCATATCCAGAGACTGGATATAGTTGACCACCAGGAAGGCATCCTGATTATCTGTGCCGACTCCTGGCATAAGGAAACCCAGAGCTGGTGAGGCCACTTGACTGGAACCGCTATCTTTTACAATTAGCTGGGTGCTACTTAAATAGCGCTCAGAAACCCAGAAAAGATAGTAAGCGCTGACCATGATAAGTGGTAAGACAACAAACAGGGTGATACCACGCCACCGATAAAGATGATCTTTAATTGTTTTATCTTTCACTGATGCATTTTCCCCCACCCATTGCTTTAAGCTCTTAAAAGCGTTCCGTAGAGTGCTTTTCGCTTTATACTTGGCAAGGTCCATTTTTTGCTCTGCTTTGAGCGAGTCTCTAGCTTCCATAATCAACTTTTATACTTTAAGAGCCTTATTGGCGTTGCCAGCTTTGGGTTTGGGTCTAGGTTGTTCACCCTGGTATTTTTCAATAGCGTCATCCACCGTATCGAATACGGTAAGCTGTCCAGCATCAAGATAAATACCAACGTCACAATTTTTTCGTAACAATGGCATAGCATGGGCAACAATAATGAACGTTGAAGTTTTGCGCTTCTCGGCAATAATCTCTTCACACTTTCTCTTAAAGTGCGCATCCCCGACAGACATCACCTCATCAACCAAGTAAGTATCAAAATCTACGGCGATACTGAGCCCAAATGCGAGGCGCGAGCGCATTCCAGAAGAATAACTTTTTACTGGGGCATCGAAATAATCGCCGATTTCGGCAAAGTCCTGAACCCGGTCCATAACCTTGCGCTGTTCCCCACCCCAAATGCCATGTATTCCACAAACAAAAGCTACATTATCCCGTCCAGTTAGGCTTCCCTGGAACCCGCCAGAAAGCCCCATGGGCCAGGAAATTCTCCGATCTGTTACCACCCGCCCTGAATCGGGATAGTCAATACCTCCCATGATGCGTAACAATGTTGATTTACCCGCACCATTGCGGCCCAAAATACCGATATTTTTTCCTTCTGGAAAAGTCGAGTTCACATTGCGAAAGAGTACTTTACGGCCATTTGGCGTACGATAAGACTTTGTTAGATTTTCCAACTTGATCATTGGCTTCTCACCAGGTCACGCCAGTTAGCCCTATATGTCAGCAAACCAAAGGCGAGGAAAGAAACGGAAATAAATATCAAGTAGTTAAGGTTTCCAAAAGCTCCTTGATACTGAACAAATAACCCCTCTCGAGTAAGCTCAATAACATGTAGGAGTGGGTTCCATACCAGGTAAGGGTGATACTCTTCTGGAATTTGCTCCAGTGAGAAAAACACCCCAGACAAAAAATATAGCGATCGTACAATTATTGGGGACATCTTCGCAGCTTCAGGAAACCTTTGGCCAACAACACAGAGAGCCAAACTAAGCCCAAGGCAGAAGCAGAAAAATAGCAAGTTTACGACTACTAACAACAAGAAGTTATTAAAACGAGTGGACACTCCGAACCACGCTAGCAAGCCAAGTAAGCATGTCAGGGCCACCAAATAAATGGCAAACTCCAACAGCGTGCGAGTCAGTACTGCGTCAAATGGTCTCAGTTGCCGATAGTTAAACAGCCCCCTATTCGGCTCAATAGCAGTAAGCCCCTTCCCAAAGCAATGGCTGAAACAAAGGAAAGGCGCAATTCCAGATAACATGAACAATGCAGTGGGAATACCAGGGTAGAAGTTTTCCCTAACCAAGCTGAAAATTGTTACAAGCACCATCATATGCAGAGACGGTTCGAGCAGCACCCACACGTAGCCCAGCCGCCACTTACCAAAACGGGTTTTCATCTCCCTAACCAGCATCGCATGAATTACATCACGCTGGATCTGCCACACTGTGCGTTGAACGGAGGATTCCATATCAGCTTTTTCTTTGATATATGTGAACCAGTTCCACGCCAACCAGGGCAACAAACTGGGATAATTAACTCAATTCCATTTGGTGGGATTTTCTTCACATTGTTACAACTGTTACACGCGCCTTTTTGCTGTGATCGTTGTTATTAGCGTGAAAAATACTAGGGTCACACACTTTATATAGCGAATCTTCCTGAAAACGCCAGTTGCGTCCTTAATAGGCGCGGTATGCTATCGCAGTCCCGCCATCAGCGTCATGACGAATTAATTACGCGCCATTACGAACTTTCCTACACTAAATTGGTGAGATCAGACTGAGTAGTCTGAAAAGGTACACTCTTTGATCAATCCACTCAATGCACGCGCACTTCCTGTCGCCAATGGCTAATCTTGGACCAAATGGTTTGAATGGCAAGCAGGCGAATAAGCATCCACTCTGGGCAAATTTCCAGCAAGAACCTTCACCCAAAATCTCAAACATTCCCTCAACGTAACGTGTGCAGCTCTTCGTAATTTACCAGTTACAATTTCCGCTCCAACCTAAATTCACGGTATATGACCCAACGATTCGATCATTTATTGAGCGTACGAATAAACTTTATAAATTGAACAAATCTTACGCAACGATAGAGGCGCTCCCGATTGAGGTAGTGCTCTCAGAGGGTGTCGCTCAACGATGCAATCGATTGCATTTTAAGGAAAACAATAACTCTACTCAATCTTTTGCATACGTTAGTACTCATATGCCAAAACTACAGTGATAAGATTTTGCTTCAGGGCTGACTTGACCAACACCATACCTTGCAAAGGTATAGGCTCCCATACTCACGCAATAAACAAAGGTCCTCACACTGTGATCCGCACTTGGGCGTTTGCTTGCCTAGCATGTGAAAATGATATCTCTTAATTAAGCCCGTGCCCGATTGGAGTGACTTTTCATAAAAGCCAAACCAGCTCAATTTGCTTCACAGCAACGCTCTGTTGGTGATAACAAGATTCACGCCTAAAACAGGCTTTTAGTTAAACAATCCAAGTAAGATTGCCTTGTGGTTAACGGTCACTGAACAACCTAAATTTAGGCTAACACTTCGTCCACCCAATCAATCAACCAGCCGACCGAGATCATCGCCGATGAGCTTTTAATAGATACTGCAAGGTCACTATACGTTAGCAAAATAATACACACCCAGCTTAAAGTATCGTAAACCAGCTATTAAGCAGGCTAAGTTTGTTAGTAGATTAGTCGTATTTAACTGCCCGCAGCTACCACCAGCAAGATCTATAAAGTTACAAGCCTAATGGCTCAATGAATAATCTAGTTGAAAAACTACGCATTTTCGATATCTGTCCCTTTCTCTCAGTGTGTGGTAAAAGACTACGTATTTCGGGGCAAGCTCAAATCAATGGGTATACACTAACATCAAAAATTATCCGCTTGTTAGACAGTTGTTTCTTTTCAGTTTGGGATAATATCAATTATTCTACATAGCATCGATTATCGTTCGATAACTAGTGGCAGCTTGCCACACAAAAAAGTAAACTTTGTAAACTACAGACAATTTGTTGTGGTAAGTCTTGAAACTCTAACCAATAAGCATCAATCCATTCTACGGAAGTTAGTCTTAGTAGATTGAGTCAAGCTTTCTAGACCAGTCGTTTTAATGAAATAAACTGCTTAGCAGACTAGAGTGTTCCCATGTTTATCGTAATCTACTGGGAACCAAGCTCATCTATGATTTTTATAAGAAATACAGGCTTGGAAAATATTAAAATTTGAGGCGGTTACTCTCATTAAAAGTCAACTCAAGAATCCATAGAATAAAAATTAACTTCTCAATAATTGCTCTTATTTTATACATATCCTCATGAATAAATCATTCAACATGATACTCATAAGGCTATATGCATTCTCGACCATACAAGAGCTCGGATCATAATGATATTTAGCTAGATGCTATGTAAGGCGAAGAGAGCCAGTTTTTCTTAAGATTAGTCTACTGAAGTATCTAATTATGTGAAATCAAGCGTCAAAGACTTCATTTTTGAGTTATCTTAATCTTCAACAACGACAATCCAGCCTGTATTTTCTATAGAGTCATCAGTTATAAATCTTTTACCATGGCGATTCTTGGGGAAAACTAACCGAGAGTATTTATCGCAATATATATGAATAGGTTGCTTAGAGAGAATGACTTAAAAACCAATTATTATCTAGATAATTTATAAATATATTCATATCACTTATTTTTTCACGCATCCAAAATTTAAAGTCTTAGTTCAAAATTACATTTCATTCACATATGTTTGCTTTTTCTGGGATACCATATTCCTTCAACAACTTAGCATATTCACCTTTGGCACAGAGTCGGTCTAACCCCTTATTGAAATCATCTCTAGGTTTTTCATTCTTAAATGCCATCTTGAATTTAGTAACAGGCAAAAAAATCTTGTGGATATCCACTTCATCCATTGAGTGTCCCTCCACAATAGTGAAATTCATAAAAATACTTTTATCAACTATTATGATAGAATCTGGATTTCTCCAGAAGTCTAAGACTTGATCCTCTGAGTTATCAGCCTCAACATAGTTTTTCCTGCCTGGCGCTCCAGGCGAGAACAGGCGCTTAAAATCTGGTCCGAGAGTAAGATGGGCTCCCTGCCAAACAATGAGATCATGGCCAACAAGATCATTCACACTATCTATCTTATAACCTTTATTTTTGTGACTAATCGCATAATTCACAAAACCGATATAGTATTTTGAGTAGTAGTACTTCTCTGGGCCACTATGTTCGATCGCATTTGCTTCTGCGTTTGCAATTCCCCTCCCAATTGCTTTTGGAATATCACCCCAGCTCATCTGTAAAAATGTTATTGAATATCCTGGAAGTGACTTTAGTATTACATCTACCTCGAGTCCGCGTTCCGCATTATTCCCCACATATGGTGGCGCATCCTCCTCAATCGCTACTTTAAGCTCTGACGCGTAAGTGAACAGTGCATAACCAAATAGAAAGGAAATCAAAACTAGCTGTTTTAATCCATTGTTTTGCATAACAATACTCAGAATGACACCGAAATTAGAATAAGTTAGATAGTAGATTAGGCTATGAAATAATACCTTATATGGTAATGGACACGGACTAGCGCCAAAATTCGCCCATGAGTCGAATATGATGTCAGTGATGCGTATAGATTGGTGGGCCTCTATAGATAATTAACCTGTGTGGAACCCGAAATTAAATATTAATCCCTTTTGGCATGAAAATCTTTTCAGCATCTTTGGTATTATTTACTCCTTCTAATAAATAAGCAGTAGTTGGGAACTTTAGGAGGGCTGCCTACTTCTTCCATCCTTCACGGATATTTGAAATTTTCCGTAGTAAGAGGCATTAAATTGAATCATCTTTAACGCAATCTTTTCCTTATCAAAGTTCCTGTTACTTTTATTCAATAGGAACTATATACCTAAACTTAAGTAAGTCATCGCCCATTTTGAACATTCTTCATAACTGGACATTCGCAGCCGCCCATTCCACACCACCAAAAGATTTATATTAGTCACCAAAATTCAGAATACTTTCCCAGATCAAACTCCTAAATAGAGTTAGATATTGCTCAGCATATATTATTAAATGCGCATTATCTGAAACCAAGCTGGCCGACCTGACAAATACTGGGAAAATCTCTTCGGCCATATCAAATTCCTATAAGTGACAAATAAGTAAGCTAAAGATGTGCCATCACATTTTAAAATAAAAAATTGATTATTAAATTATAAAAGTAAACATAGAAACTATTCTATAAATTGAAAGTGGATCCGCTTTCCTGATCAGTTTTAATTGGTGACAATTAAATTTCTTTATTTTGAAGAAACCGTTTTACACACTTTAAAATTATACTGTACTGTTGTCTGGCGCCTACAAATCGATTCTATTAAACATCAAATTGATGGGGTAGCAAGCAGAAGGGCGACGCTAAATATCAAGGGAATTGATTACAATCTATGACTTCAATATATTAATATTTATTTTTGAATAAAAAACCGACTCTTAAGCCGGTATCGTAAATTTACATACACCATCAAAATGATCAAAAATTGCCTGGGATTACTCATTTCATTATCAACGATGCCCCTCTTCTATTAATGATGGCTTGCTATGGTTGTAAATTAGTATAAAGAAATTTGGTTCAAAAATTAGCGTTCTCCAGCATCTACAAGTGCCTGATAAATACGATCAGGATAATCACCAATAATGCCGTCTACACCCAGTGAAATACTGCGCTCTATATGGTCTTCATCATTCACGGTCCACAGATCAACAAGTACCCCTTTTTTCTGGAAAAAACGCACATAGGGCTTAGTTGTAATGCTATATGGAAGCTGAGCAACATCAAACTTAGGCTTGAAAGCCCAACCGAACCCTGTGCTCCAAGCAAGACTTGCCTCAATAAGTTCACCTATGGTTGCACTGGTTCTAACCTCACCCCCGCTGATATCACGAAAATGATTCATTGCTTTGCTATGTTGGCTCGCAACGGTAACCTGCCCCTGCATCCGATAATCTGAAATAATCTGCCAAAGTATCTCTGAGAGCACTTTATCATTAGGTTTAATCTCTACATTGAATAAACCATCAGGATAACGCTCGAATAGTTCATTCAGTGTTAACAAAGTAAGCCCCTGATTTCGAAAGGGATAACTGTTACCATTATCACGAGTGAATTCATATCCTGCATCCAGGGATTTAATTTCACCTAAGGTCAAATCTTCAATTTTATCAGACACCCCTACATTGTCTTTGAGATCTGCATCATGATTAATAATGATGTAACGATCTTTTGATAAATGAACATCCAGCTCCAGGATATCTGCACCCTGTTCCATGGCCATATCAAATGCTAGGGAAGTACTTTGAGGGTACTCACCAGACGCCCCCCTGTGAGCAAGAATCTCTATAGCTAAGGCCTGATTACAGAAACCGACTCCTAAAGCAAGACAGGCAATGGCTTTTAACATTTTTTTCATTTAGAGAATTTCCTTTATTATTAAATTGGTAAACCACTACATGAAATACAAATATACTACCAATCAAACCTGCTAGTTTATTGAATCTATGCTTTAGGTGCTTAATATTGCTCTATAACAAGAATCTAATAAACATATTTCCAATCTGGTTCAAATATTACTTGAACTAAAAAATTAGTGTGATGACAAAATACTTCTGTTACGCTCTAGAAGATTTACTAAAAAATTAGCAGAATATTCTTAACTAACCTTAAACGCTAAATATTTATTCTTGTCATAAAAATTTAATTTAGATTGTAAAGGTTTAATCGACAGTTCACCTTAAATCTATATACTTAGTTTACGCAACAGTGATTCAGCCGAATAATCGGTACTAGCGCACATATTTTTCAATAGATTGTTCTCAGCTCAATTAATTATCCTTTGCATTTGGGTTCGTTATCATCAAATTTAAGTTATTTTACTATTGGTCTTGCCCACTAAAAGTAGACACTCTAACTATGTATAGTTACGCTCATACTCTGCTGGACTTACATAGCCCAATGCAGAGTGCTTACGAACCCTATTGTAGAAAATCTCAATGTACTCAAACACCTCAGATTTTGCTTGCACTTCGCTTTCGAATGTTCCGGCATAGACCAGCTCGACTTTTAGCCTGCAAAAGAATGATTCCATTGCTGCATTATCCCAACAATTAGCCTGGCGACTCATACTCGGCTTGCACTTGCTTTCAGACACGAGATCCTGGTATTTCTGCGATCGATATTGCACACCCCTGTCAGAGTGAACTATTAGTCCAGGCTTTATTTGTCCTCTCTCTAGAGCCATTTTCAGTGCTCGACGTGTCAATTCATCGGCCATCTGAGAGTCGAATGCCCAACCTACAATACGTCGAGAGTACAGATCCATAACTACCGCGAGGTACAACCACCGCTCCAGAACCCAGATATACGTAATGTCACTGGTCCAGCGGCAATTTGGTCGATCCACATCAAAGCAACTCCTAAGTAGGTTGGCGGCGACATTGATATTTCCCTCTACGGGCTGACCATATCGAAAGCCTTTTCCGTTTCTCGCTTTAATATGCTCCTGTTGCATAAGCACAACGACATAGTACCGTGAGCACGGCTCACCTATCTCTTGAAGCTCGCGAGTGATTCTAGGCGCTCCAAACCGATCTTTAAACTCAGCAAACGTCTCACGGATTTTCTCGATTGTTCGTATCTTTCTAATCGTGCGAGGAGGTGGCAACCGCCCTCACCATCGATAATAACCCGATCTTGAGAACTCTAAACACCGAGACATTAAGCTAGCCGGGAATGACCCTACATGCTCTTGTATCAGTGCGTACTTTACTCTCGGTGGTTCGCAAAGTACGCAGCTGCCTTTTTTAGAAATTCAACCTCCTGACGTGCTTCATGCAGTTCCTTCTTGAGCTTGCGAACTTCAGCGCTTTCCTGTTTGGAATAGTTGACGCCGCCTAAACTATTGAACTGCTTATCAGACAGTCGATTAAATTGACGACGCCAATTGTAGATCTGCTGTGCGCTGACGCCTAGCTCTCGTGCCACGGAGGCCGTTGTTGCTCCAGGCTTTTCCGCTCTCTTAACTGCTTCTCTACGGAACTCCTCCGTATACGCCTGAGTTCTTTTCTTACCCATGATACACCTCCGTGTTAGGACTAAACCTAACTATACAGGGTGTCTACTAAACGTGGGTAAGTCTTTCGCATAACGCCGCATTCAGCCGCAGCTAAAATTGTGGGACTTTTGTGGTATAAGCGCAGCGGTCAAAAAAGGTACACAGCTTTGGATGTGGTACTGCAACGCCTTGTTATGAATTACTATTGACCAACTCCTGTAATTTCAGCCAATTTCTCTTCAGTACATGTTTCATTAACTGTTCCTGACCCTGTACTAGGGGTATACCATAAAGTTACTGGTTTTGACTGTGCATGCGCTGACAGTATATTCGAAAGCATGGCTTTTCCAGCTTCCGTATCAGATTTAAACCTAAAATCTTCTGCATACCAATCGCACGTATCCTCAGGAGGGTTAGCTATCTTCAAGTAGGTAAAGCCATTATTTTTTGTATGAACCCTCTGTATATCGATACCTTCAATATAGGCAGAATATACATTACCAGAAAAAAGAAAAATAATTGGTAATAAAAATAATTTATTCATAATCGTCAACTTCTCCAAACCTATGAATTCATAACACCGCCATAACCGGCGGGAACGGAGTTTATTAAAGTACGCTATTTAAGCACACTGTAAACGACGCAGTGGACGTCGGGCTGATGGCTTTGTTAGGGCTCCCACCTGGCAGGCTCTTGAAAGCTTGCTTGAATAGCCTTAAAACTATCGCTAGCGTCGTTATCCCATGGCCATATGCCATCTACAGTTGGATAGATTAGTTGAAGTGCGTTGTAGGAACTACCTTTATAGAGCCAATTACAAGACAGCATAAATTCTTCTCTATACTTTTTAGCGACAGCCTCAAAGGTGACTTCGAAGCCATCAAGGAATCCTTCGTAAAATTTACCCTCTTCGAACTTTTCACCAGCAGTAACCCTGCGGTTGTATTCATTTACTATCCAAGAGCTAAGCTCGCTCCTGAGCCCTAAGACAATAACCTCCGGAGCGTCAGTGCATTGGCTAATGCCAATGCTATAGGTGAAGCTAGGATCTTCTTCTTTAGGGTCAAAGACAGAGGTAACATGACATCCGTACTCTTCGATATGTTTTACAATTTTTTCTTCTGCTTTATTCATGCGCTGTAAAGTGCCCTAACGCTTTTAACATGGGCGCAGCTTCAGCTACGTCCCATGCCTAAACTTGTTACATTTTTCTCATTTGGTATTTTAAAAGTAAACTTAATTTTTTTAATGGAACCATTCTCGTTATCAATTTTTGAAGAATCAACGAGCAATGTTGGAATTGAATTCAGAACCGCTTGATCAAGATGCTCAAATTTCGAAGACTCGAAAATTTTACTGTTTGTAATTATTCCATTTTTATCAATTGTAAGTTCGACCCCGACGCTTCCTTCTTCTTTTAACATCATAGATGCCCAAGGATAAACAAGCTTGCCAGGTTCGGCCAAAAACGAAAATTTAACTTCAGTAATATAAGGACCCTTTGCATCGTGAAGCTTTCCTTGTTTATGGCAAATAGTTGAACCAAAAATGCAGGTGCATGTATATAAGTAATGCACAATAAAAGCAAAGACTATTGCAGCAACACCAAGAAAAGCGTGTTTTTTCTTGAATCCAGATCCCTTATTTGGTGGTGTTATTTGACTTTCTGTCCATTTATCCATGATTTCTACTACTTTGAGATGTAACGTCCCGCACAGGGGCAGACAAATAAGCGCAGCGTTTTGGCTATCCCTGAGACCGAAGGGAGCGATTGCTGCGTCTTGTTATAAATCATTTGTAGAAACTGTAGTACCACAATGTATGCAACCTACCCTACCTGAAAACCAGTGGAGTACAACGGACGACCAGCTTTTGTGTATAGAGGCAGGATGAACCCCATGCTTACCCTGAAAGGTTAAACACTTGTTACAATTCGGGCAACGTACCCAAAACACCAATACAAAGTGAATGATTGCAAACGAGAAGAAACCGCCAAAGATCGTATAGTAGACGGGCATCTCATAAGTAACGTCGAAGTAGCCAAGAACAAAGGATGCAATCATACCTCCAAGAAATAACCAAGCTATATATGTAGCTATCGCATTCAGCTTTCCGAGCACAAAACTCTCCAAGATTTATAACGCCAATGTAAACGGCGAGCGACGCAGAAGCGAGTCCAGCGGAATGCCGAAGGCATGTAGCGGTGTTTGACATTTTTGTTAAATGTTTTTGTCATGCACTTTAAAGTTAGCATTAGCAACCGCCACCATCTCCGCCTCCACAGCCCCCATCACCACCTCCAAAACCACCACCGCTATCTCCACCGTGACCACCACGACCACTATCCGGACCTAAAAGAAAAACAAATTTTATTAGCAGTAGAATTAGAAATACGCCTACTAAAATTGGCGAGATCGTACTTTGAAATGCATTTTCTGATTGAAGGTCTGTGTAGTGCCATGAAGCAACCAAACCTAAAATAAATACTATCCATGAAAACATCGTTTTAATCCTGAATGAAATTTAACGCTGGCCGCACAGGCGAGCCACGTAGTGGCGAGTCCAGCCGCCAGAGGCGGCGATGTGCCGGCCCCTGTTATGTGTTTGGTAGTAAGTAGACATATAAAGGGGTTGTTAACCAGAAACCACCAAGCATACCATTTTTACTTAGCCTACCGAAAAGCCCGCCTCGCGAACCTAAGTAAGCTACTATAACCAGCAGCAAAGCTGCCACGAACAGAACCCAAAACTTGCTAATAAATAGTACCGGCCACAGAACACACATGGTGCCTAGTGTCGCTTGCAGTACCCATTTGAGAGATTGAAGCTTATCTTTTTTCTCTCTGGTCGTAAGCCAAACCATAAGAATGTATGAACTCACGCATAAAATCGTTAGCAGCAGTAGCTTCATCGTGGATTACACATAACAGTTTATTAAAGAGCCAGTGGCTCACTATCCATTTGGCCACTAGTTCTGGGAGGGAGCTTCCAAGCTCCACAGAAGAGCCTTTATTTGCAGTAGGTTTTAGACTTTTGTTCAAATAGTAGCCAGATATAGTGAGCCATCAGCTCAAGTCGCCTAGTTCGACCTCCCGCTCTTGAACACATTTTACCCATAATCAAATCAATAAGTTAGGGGGAACTTTCTATAGATGTAAGCCATGGCTCTATAATTCGGGCTTTCGCACCGGCAATACGCCCACTTCAATACTGAAAACCACAGCCAGTATCACCCACTCGGTATCGCCATAGCCGCAATAGAACTATGCACAGCCAGGCGGTTGGCCACCTCGACAATACAACTCGCTACTAAATCAGCAGCATGATCGGCGACGTTTACCGGCTGGCCTGCATCAGACTGCAGAGTTTTGGTGGCTACATAAACGCTGGACATCAGATCTCCGGCGCCATCAGTCTGTACATTGTTCTGATCATCAATAACGGCAATGGAGCATTTTAGCACCGCAACAGCCTGAGCTTCATTATTAGTGGACTCTATGGTCTAGGTTACCGTTGCGCGCACAATAGTGCCAGCGCTGTGGCCGTCGTCCATGGTGTAGACAGCGGCAGCAGACAGTATCTGCCCGGCACCGGCAGTAAACATTTTCAGTTTGCTTTCGTTGAAAGCCTGCTCAAGCTTTTGCCGCTGTTTTGCGTGCTTAGCTTCCAGTAGGGTAAGTTTTCGCTCATAGTCATCATGAGCTATCAGCTTGGTGGCGAATGCCTGTAGTAGCAGGGCTATTTCATCATCCTGCTGCACCTGCAGTTGTTCCATCTCAGTGAGCCAGGAAAGCTGCAGGGTTTCCAGGCGGGCCACAATACTCTAGCGTTCCGCTTCGGTGAGTCCATCTGCGCCGGCTTGACTACCATCAACTTCACCATTCTCCGAGCGCGCCTGTTCTTCAGCCAGGGCCATTTGGTAGCGTGCCTTCTCGCGCTCGACATACTCAGCCCGCAACGCCTCAGTAGATTCGAAACCTCGCTTACTAAGTTCCTGTTCAGAAATTTGTAACGCCGCAATTTGTTGCAATCGCAGCTCATAGTCGAGTTTAATCTTGCCGCTCTAGTCGACCAGAAATTGATCCAGCTGATTCAACTGCAGAGAGCCCGCATCCCTTAGACGCTTAAACTCTGCCGCGGCCTAATCCCGCTCTGCTTGCTCGCTGGTTGCCGCTGATGCTTCTGCCGCTTTTTTCTGCTCGTCTCGCCGCGCCATTGCCGCTTTTAGATCAGCGTCTTTAATTTCCTGTAGTTGTATACGGTATTTTTCTACCCAATATCTTTGTTTTTCCATTTTTGCCGCTTCACATTGAGCCGTCGCTTTCTCCAATTCCTTTTGATGCCACAAATACTTCTCCGGCAGCTCGAAATATTTATCCGCATTCTTCTCGGCTTCCGTTGGCATCAACACAGTACGCCACCAGCTCACTACATCGGCGACAAAACCAACACTCTTGGAGGCCTCCTCGGTCCTGCCCATTGCCTCCAGAAACTCTTGCCAGTTCTGGCTTAGAGTTTCGACCTGGCCGGCGAGTCCGCCCGCCTCATCAGAGCCAGCCCCGCCTACCTGTTGTGCCAGCTTGGCCAGGATGAAGCGCTGCGCTTCGGCCACTTGGCCGCTCGCCTGCATGGTCCTGATCTGTCCTTTTTCTGTCTCGGCAAACGAGACACCAGATCGTTTCAGTGCTGTCAGGCCGCTTGCTGGGTCTTCCAGCGCCTTACCAAGTTGCAGCGCTGTACTCTTAGCATCGCCACCCATTACTGCTGCCAGGTCTTGCGATAGCACAATGGCTTGGTCGAACACGTCGGTTTGCACTGACTTAAAGGTAAGCAACACACCCTGCGCATCGGAGATACCGGAAACGCTCGCCAGGGTATTGCGAGCCACCGAGCGCGTGCTCACCTAACTCCTGTGTAGTGCATCCACTGGCGTTGCCTGTGGCCCTTAACAGCGCCTCAATTAGGCATAAAAAAACCCGCGAGAGCGGGTTTGGTGTTTTAAATACGACAGGGCAGTAATGTAATAATTATCTTTTAAAAAAATAATTTTAAATTCATATCCACAATACCCCGCGCATCAATCTAAGCAAATAATGCTTTCAAAGGGCTAGCCAGCATAAGCAGCATGACTAACTAGGCTACCGAGTCTAGTAATTAACAAGAACAACCCTGTCTATTTCAGGAGCACAGCCAGAGATTTGTTTGATAATGAGCTTGACCCTCTTCCCGGAGGCAAATGAAGTGAGAAGTGTTGAAGATGTAACCTCATAATTTGGATGAGTTAAAGGTAAATAAAATCTGCGCCCATCATTACATATAGAATAATCCGAAGAGACTTTCGCCAAAACCACATTTACGCCGCCACGATCTGGATAAAACTCTTGAATATTATCAGGTGCAAGCCATTTAGTAGTCTCTGCACTTACAGAAATTGAAATACTACCCAAAAGAAAAAATGTAGAAAAAGTTTTCATATAACCTCAGCTAACCATATACTGTTAGCAATTAAAAAATATATTACATATACCGATATTATTAAGACTCTAACCACACATTAACAATCTCACATTCTGCCGTCCCATGACCTGTGACATCTGGCAAATCAGTTTTCGTATTGTAATAAAAACCAACCTTCAGTGATGCAGCTTTAGCAGTGAGAAGTAACGATAACAATGAGCTATCATCACTTGAAAAGCGTATTCTCGCAGAATTACTACCCATGAAACATTCATCATTTTCAAGCTTGTTTTTAAACTGGACAAAACTAGCTTTATTCATTTTATTACTACTGACCAGAACCCAATCTACACTGTTGTGACGCGAAATCCCTGCCAGCGCTACAGTCGGCATAAGGAATATAGTAAGCAATAAAAATTTTATACCCGTTGAGAACCCTTTTTCATTAACATTTAATTTCACGTTTATCATAGCCTCTAATTGTCCATCTATTTTTTTGGCGCAATGCTACCACAGCCAGAATTACAGGACTAAAAATAATTCAGTTATTAAATTCAAACACTTCATCCTGGAGCACCAAAGCGTATCGGATTATCATACAAGCCCGCTTAAACAGCAATCACGCTTCCTCTGTTTAGTCCGAAAGGAAGCGGTCACTAACACGTCTTCGGTACGGATAGTATTGAGCACACAGACCTTACCGCTAACACTCATACACAACATCCGGGCGGCATACTCTGCGATTTCCTATGTCGTAATCATCACGCAGAGGCTGTTGGCCGCTATCGTCCTCTTTCCAGATCAAGGTAATAGAGACCTCGCCAGCATCATGTAAGCCGGAAGAGTCGTAATCCATTTAATCGCTGATGCCATCAATCGGCGTCATCTCAACAGAACCGCGCAACTCTTCACCGGGGTCGATATCCAACATGCCAGCCACTGGCTAATAAGAGCTGCCATCATCGCTGCGGGAAAATTTTGTTTTGTAACATTCTGGGTTTGACTGAGTAGGAATAAGTCACAGGTTTTGCCCAGGGTCGCGTCATCTTGGAGGACACTCACAATATCTGCAGCCGCTTGATCCAGTGCGGCATACATATCGCCATCGCTCTTTACTACCACGGCAATAGTCAGATCCAGCTACCTACTGGTGCGCCATGCATTTCGTATTCAGTGTTTTCGATTATAAAGCCCACCACAATGGATGGCAGTTTTAATGAATCAATTTCTTCTGTGGTGCCAGAGGGTGGGAGTGTGTAGCCGTATAGAGTTTACTGCCTGTTTAAAACCATATTGCGGATGTGTGATGCGTAGGGTCATTGGAATTGCTCCGGGAATTTTGGGCATAAAAAACCCGCTATTGCGGGTTTCAGTATATATGGCAGAAAACAGCTTTCTTATATTATTTTCAGCAACCAGCTGAAATTCAAAAATATTACATATCTAGAATAGATTACTTAAGATTTACAATTTACGCTCATTCATTTCAGTATAGCTTCTAACTACTATAACCAATTAATACTATTAGTACCACCGCCTTGATTCAATCCTTTAGTAGCACAACTATTACAAATGTTATTGATAGCTTTACCATAGCTCGCAGAACTTTTAAACCAAACCCCTGCCCCTTTATTTTTTAGCGAAAAAATATTTCCAGATATAATGCCCTTATCCGAATGAACAACAACACCATTAAAACCAAAAGATCCTGAAGTGTTAATAAATGTATTATTAGAAATATTATAATGATCTGAGCCACTAAATAGCTGCACACCAAATACAGACTGACTAGATGTATGGTGCCCATACATCAAATTATCTTTAATACTTACTTGAGCAACTTTATCAAGCCAAACACAACCAATTTTACAATTAAGATGAGAGTTTGATAAGTTTAACTGTGGCTCAACAGCGGAGTTCGCAAATTTTAGACCATAATTAACAAATACAAGATTGCTTTCTGAGATATAAAGCCCCTCATGATTCGTCACATCTATCGCAATATTGGTATAGTAAATCTCAGCCTCTTCGATTGTAACCTGGACAGAGTGACCACTCCCCCTCATCCATATCCCCCTACTACTCAATGGGGTATTTGTACTATTCTTTACTTGACCAGAAAAATAATATCCACCTATGTGGACTCCTAGAGCAGTGTCAATTATTAAGCCAGTATTCCAGCCACTATTAGTTGCTCCTGTGTAACCTGACAACTCTACATCACGAACTATAACTTTGGGCCTAGTTCTTGGCTGAATATGATCATTAACAATGCTATTTTTCCCATTATACTGATAAGCACTACCAGAATTTGATGACTTAGTAAATAAAGTAAGCCCTTGAATTACAGCGACTTTGTGCTTTCCAGAAGGTGGCTCAACATAAATACCATTGGAACCAGATGCCCATACAAGCTTAGAAACTCCAATTCCATCCCCTTTTATAGAAAGGGTATCACCTTTAAAATTCAATCTGGCAGATAGATTAAACTCGCCCGCAGGGACGTAAACAATAGAATCAGAATTCTCAATCGCTCTATGAAAGGCAGCAGTATCATCAATACCATCGTTTGGAATGGCACCATAGTCTATAACATTATTTGAAGCTACTGCTTTGACACCAAAAAAAATCAAAAATATAGCTAAAAAACACCTAAATTCCATCTCTTATCTCCATGCATTTATATCGCTCGAGATATTATCAGACCAAAAATATCGCCGCCATGTGAATCACTTATAAAACTAAAAGAATTTAATAAAACTAATGGCACGAACGTTTCGCTTTTAGCTTAAAATAATTAAGTGGTTAACAAATCCTCGAGCTTCAGGAGCCAAAACTTACTCCTCATTTGATAAACCTAGGGTACAAAAAAACATGAAAAAGAGTTTAGATATAAATAGATTCAGCTGTCGATTGTTACCGCCATGAATGTCGTGACCAGCTTTTTCGGTAGTAAAGCCCAGCCCAATAGCCGATAGCCTTTTTTGAATCTATATCTTCTGTGGTCCCAAGGGGTGGGAATGTTTAGCCGGATAGGTTTTGTAGCTTGCTTTGTACGGCATCGCGTATTGTTATGCGTTGGGTCATTAGGGGTCGCTCCAGGAGTTTCGGGCATAAAAAAACCCGCTAGTGCGGGTTCAGATATCGATAGCACAGCAGCGCCTTGCAACCGAAGTACCTTTTCTGTGATGACTAGACAAATTTAAAGGAAGATCCTATTTTAGAGCCCATTTAGATATAACTATCATCACAAAAACCAGCTACATTCACCCTAAAAATATTTTTTTTCATGTCTTATTGCTTCATATGTAAAATTGGGCTTCTCCCAATATTCATAAAGAGGAATTCCACTTCTATCGTAGATCATTTTTTTTAACATTCTATGCCTTATTGAAAGAGCTCCAACATTATGAATCCAAACACCATTTTCAAAAACAGTAAAAACTTTCTTTCTATCACCAGGAGGTCCATATATGCATTCTCCCAATACAAACTTACACTCACCCAACCCACTAACTTTAAATATGTTTGGGCTCTGTTTTTTGTCAAGAAAATGCCTTACACCATTAATATAGGCATACTTTGAATCACTACCTGAGTAATCAAACCTCTCCTGATCTCCAACTCTCCCCGTATATACAAAGCTCCCTCTAGTAAAGCTGGGCTTCTTTTTAACACTACTAACTTTGAAAGTCCACCCTATCTCTTTCTGAATATTTTCAATATCACTAGAATTTTCTGGCGTGAGTATTTTATCTTGATTTTCCAGCAAAATTCTTTCTGCGACAGCCGTATTGGCCGGCACTTCAAAATCAATTGAAATCGGCGCAAACACTTCACAAGATTCTAACTTATCGAAATAATCCATTAGAGCAGGAAGTGCCTGATCCATATATTTCTCCTCGTCTACCAATCCAAATTCGGGTTTTGGTAATTTACCTGAAGAGTCTTTAGCCTATTCAACACAAGAGCAAAATTCATTCTCACCTTGATTTTTTCAGTCATTCGCATAAGAAAAGAGATTCTTTATAGGAAACTTCTTATATGAAGTATCTTTTTTTGCAAGATAAGTATTAACAATTTCTTTTTGATTGTAAGTCGCACACGAAGTTACAAGCAAGCCAGAATCATTATGATTCCATATTTAAGTTTACTCATATTCAACCTTTAGCGTACCTGTGGGGTGAACAGTTAAAGGTAAGCTAATTTCAATAACTTGTGCAGGTTTACCAAGTGGTAGATAACCGTCAATACTTCCCATTTTCTGACCTTCATATTTAGAGGAAGCAATAATAATAAACTTGTGAGGACCCATTTCCTTAAATTCACCTGCAACCGTCATAGACTGCAAACCTGACCGATGCAACTCAACTTGTTTGCCAGAAGGGCTAACTAAGTATACTTCTGATAGCACTGCCCATTTCCTCAAACCTAAGCAATCACACATGGCGTGAAGCACTAAAGAGAATTCCGTCTCTTTAGCACCCTCAACTTCTACCACTTCAAAATAATCTGTATGTTCACCTCTTTTTAGCCGAGGTGATAGACCTTCGCTAATTTCTATTTGAAGCGAATCCCCTCTACTAAGCTTTAACATGGAAGGAACTTCTGAGGCAACTGAGTCTAAACTTGTGTAGACTTCTGAAATAGCTAACTGTCTTTTTTCTTTGATTAGCCCACATCCTGATAGAAAGACTGCCAAAGTTACTACTGTTAGTTTCAAAATTTTTTTCATGTAATTCCTACTTTAATAAATTGACAACTTGACGCTCAATATAAAATCTAGAAAGAGAGCTACTCTAAACCAAAACTTCTCCCGCCCCTAATCGCGGAAAAACCAAGCAAGCTATTTAAATGACTTCACCTAATGCAATATTAAGAGTGTAAAATTATGGTAGCTTCTTTAAAACTCAACATTTTCGCTGACTTATATCTTTTAGGGAATATTTTAAAAAAATTAAACTAACCAATTAGATCGATTGAAACCGCTGACAAACAATCAGTATCATCCGTATAACTATAAACATCAACTCGCTTGCCAGAAACTAAAGCTGTCGTTGCTAGCGTAAAAGTTCGTTGAAATACTCCTTCAGTCCCTGCATTAGCAAGCTGAAATTTTACCTTTCCTGAGCACTTATCTGTACCTGATGAATACCATACCCAAAAAGCATCTGCATTCTGTGAAGTTGCTGATACTTTTGTCACTGTAGCACCCGTGGTAATATATCCTGCACCAGCAAATGAATTCATCGAAATAAACATCAATACTAGAACCAAATACTTTTTCATTTATCCCTCTTCGCTAATATAAAATTTTACTGGAAGCTTGCTTTTGGTGACAATTATCCACAGTTGTAACTGCTATCTCGGCAAATTTCCATTCGTTATTTTAAACAATTCTATAAATTTCAGCCACAGTAATCAGATATTCCCTGCTGATCTGCCAGCTTGGACTACCCATCCCTCTGTACCCGCCGCACAACCCCATCATCCTCCAACAGCTGACGCACTTTGAATTTCTGCCGATTAAGGTTAATCATAGCTTCGACGCTATGAGCTCCTACCTCACTCACTAGTAAGCTGAACTCAATGCGTTGTACCCGCACCCGCTCTTTAGAAAATCCATCAAGGTCCTTCTCGCAAATCACTCGGCACTCTATAGACTCACCACCGCTACCGTCTGTATAGGTAGCGGGCTTATCCAATTTGCGAAACGCGCGCTCCGCGGCTCTTTGGTCCAGGTCCATAAATCACCTAGGCTTTTACCGTGCCTGGTACGCCGGTAAACTTCACTCCAACACTGGTAACACCATCCTCTGCGGCGAAGGCAGTGTGACCGGTGATATCGCCGCTTGCAGCTGTAGCTGTAGCATCATCAAAGGCTTCTGCGGAAACATCCCAGGTAAGGGTTTGCCCCTGGCCAATCACTACCCCGGTTACCTTTGGCACCATGAATACGCCTTCAATGGCGACGATCCCGCTCGCTCCAATCGCAATATTGTCAAGGGCCACCGCCGATGGCCACTACTTGGCCGTAAGCGATAGCTGCGCTGGTGTTATTGGTTTAATCCAGCATGCACCCGTCTTGTACAAAATTAGTAGCCATTTCATTTCCCCGCCTGGGTTAGAGCTACTGCAATAAAAAGGCCGCAATAAGTGGCCCTTTTCGGATTCTTTCAAGCTGAGTTGGATATTAGGTTTCAGGGAGTTTCACTATACCTTTTGCGTCCCAGGCTTTGGTGACGGCGTCAAGGCGCACTTTGAGTTCCACCCCGTCGATATTCTAGCCGTTTTGCTGTTCCAGTACTGGGGCCTACTGGCCGTCCAAGTAGAGCACTTCGATAGTGTCGTGCGCTACCGGGTCAGCATTGACGTACCAGCTATTGTGCCCGCAAAGGCGACCATCGGAGATCATGCTGGCAATATTGCGCATGCTGTCGGGTACAGTGTTGGATTTCTCAGAAACACCTACTTCAAACTCTGACTCCGAGGCAACCTTTGCGGCACTCTCATCGGCAATATCACACAGCAGGAATTTGGGGTGGATATTCAAGATAGCTGTGCGCTCTTCTCCCCGGATACGAAAGGCCACATTATTTAGGGCTACAGAGCTGGCATAAGGGAGTTGACGCTGCAGATCAGCAGAAGCACGATCAAATATTGAGGTATCCAGGCTAACACTGACTTTCATCAGAGTTTTCCCTACAGCCTTTCCTATATTTTTTATCTATTGTGATTGTAGTACTAGTTAACGGCAAGGCTTGCTGCAGCTATCAGTACACCAGCAAAACCTAACCAGTTATCTGCAAGCCACCCGGCAAAAGTGCCTACACTAACAGCAGTGAGATAACTGGTTTTTTCTGTTATTTCTTTTACTGCGCCCTGGAAAGTCATGACTGCTTCCAGGTTTTGATAGCCTTCTCAGCGCTGCGCCCCACGACATAACCACCGAGGCCGATTTTTACTACCCCCAGGAGGGCGAGCGCTTGTTCCTTGCCGAGGTTTGGAGCTGTCCACCCCAGCCAATGAGCCACGATCAATCCTACGAACGTCAGCATTGTTAGCGGTCGCCAGTTTCTCTGTATCCATGAGTCACCTATAGCTTCCGTAGTAATCACCTGGGTAGCCCGCTTGAGCTCCTCCAAGTCCATTGTAATGAGCTTAGCATCCACCTTAGCCTTGAGACGGTTAGCCTCAGCCTTGTCAGGGAATGCCTTATCTATAACCTTACCAATCAACTCTTATATAGCTGTAATCATGGTTATTCCGAAATATAGTGAGTGACACTTAATTCAAATCTTGGTAGCAAAACGCCTCGTAATTCCTTCATAGCTTTGCGCGACTGGGTTACCCACCAGGCACCCGGAGCAAGAGGCATACCAATTCCAATACCTCCTTGAACATCAGAGGCGTAGTTGGCGGCGTGAATCAGGATTGTCGAGCGATCTGGAACTTTCTTTAGTTCCCACACGTTAGGATACTTGGCAGAACTATAGGGCTCACATAGGTATAGGCCCTCAGGGATACAGCTCTCAAACGGTCGATTACCCAACCATGGACGCTCTACCTTATAGAAGGTTCGGCCATACAAACTCAATCGCCCCAAAGTAGCACTCGACCCATAGGCAAATCTTATCAGGCTAAAATCCATGAGGTAGAAATTTCCTATTTAGTTTTTTGGTTGAAAGTAGTCAAAAAATAAGTAAGCTACTCCTCCTTTTTAATAAGACAGATAAGAAACATGAATCTTAAAAAAACTCTGGGGGCATTACTTTTAGCTTCAGCCGCACCTTTTGTTTCGGCGGACTCAACTAATGTTCGCGGTAAAATTATATTTACTGAAGGACACCATTCACCAAACTGTCGAACGGTACAGCTAGAAAGTAAATCAACTGGAGAGCTCTTGGTATTTAGAATTCAAGATGACGAAGGTTCTGATGATATTCAATCTATAGTTTTAGCAGCCCTTATGGGTAATAGAGAAGTAATGATCACTTATGATCCTGAGATTACATCGGGTTGCGGAACAAACCCTCGTATTCTTTATGTTAGGATTTATTAATTTTCAAAAGGCCGCATACTCACTATAAATAAACTCTACCATGGAATAACTAATTACTACCCCTATATAGAATTATATCAAACCATAAGAACATCAAGCTCATCTATAGATCAAATTTATTACTTTTAGATGAGAATATTTTATAAATAAACGTAAAAAAATCTTACCATGAAAAAATTAATATTACCGATTGCCATTGCCTTATCTTACTCATCAATCACCAGTGCAGCTGGCATCGCATCTTCATTTGATATTGAGTATGTACGTATCGACGAGTCAGGAAAAGGGCATGTCAAATTCAAGTCTGACCTAAACTATGAACCCGCCGATTGTACTGCCTCCAACTATAAAGATATGCTTGCTTTCGACACGAATGAAAATGGCGGCGCGGCTATATATTCAATGCTTCTGGCAGCTCAAGCTCAAGGCAAAAAAATACATGCTGTTGGGACTAGCTCATGCAAAACATACTCCCAAATCGAAAACTGGAGTTGGGGTTACATTGTTAATTAAAACTTCTATGTAATCAGGGTGTAAAAAACCGGCTCAATAACCGGTTTAATTATTCAAAGCAGAAAAACTGCATGCTGAGGAGTTTATACTTCCTCAGGAAAAAGGTGTCAACAAGCGGCTTTAAGCCGCCCCTTTGTACTCCTGCACAAACTCAGACACAGGCCCTCAAGCTTTTGCGAGCAAAGGGTCCGAACTCTGCTGCAAGCGATTCCAAATTTTTACCTAATCCCTATCCTAACGCTTTTCGGCACACCCTAAAATTGTTTGAACGAACACTCGTCAGAAATTGAAACAAGGTCATCCAAATAAATCGCTCTTTGATCAGCCCTTTTGTTTCACGTCTATACCGGTGAGACTCTCTTCTAAGGCAATTTTGATTAGCTTTTGCACCTAACCTACAGCCACAGAAACATCAACAGCCTGCCCAGAGGCATGGGGCATGGTCGCATTCAATTTTTCGTTTTGAGCTGGACGCCGATAACCAGAAGTAATCATCACGGATTTGCCATAACGCTCCCTAACTCAAATTAATCGCATTAGCATTTAATCTTTAAAATGATTTTTGCACAATAGCGAAAAGCTAGCTCCCGGTTTAAGAAATAGTTATTTTCGAACATCTAATCATCACAAATAAAAAAGCCCGCTTAAAGCGGACTTTATAACAACCAGTAGATTTAGATTAGAGTATAAAACCCTCTCATATGAGGGAGGGGCTAAATCACTATCAAAACTTAGTTAACACGTCAGCTTTTCCGTCACCATTAAAATCTTTGATCACTAAATCTTGAATAGAAACAGAAGATGCATTAATTTTCTCCCATCCAGACTTTCCGGAGAAAGACACCAACCAGTCAGAATTACTTACTATAAAAATATCACTAGTACCATCTCCATCAAAATCAGCAAGCTTCATTCTATCCACAGTTATTTTCGATATCCCCCATTTTATCCATGGATCCTGACCTGATAAACTTACCCACCAGTAAGTACCATCAGCCTTTAATATGTCTGCGATTCCATCACCATTAAAATCACCAATCACTGAATCTGAAAAGTCAGGCATATTTGTATTTAGCGTCTTCCACCCGGAAGTTCCAGACCAAGATACAGACCACGTCCCTTTAGAGTTATGAACAATATCAGTTATACCATCGCCATCAAAATCAGCAAAAGAAAGGCTATCCACTGTTGTAGATGAAGCACCAATTCTATTCCAGGTTCCTTTTCCTGACCACACTACATACCATCCTTCACCACTAGCTCTGAAAACATCAGTTTTCCCATCACCATTAAAGTCACCAAATCGCAACTTATCTTTAGTAACACTCGAAGAAACCAATTTGGTTAAATCACCCTTTGCTTTTGGAGACGTAAACCAATCTGAGCCATTAGCAAGAAGTGCATCAGTCGCTCCATCGCCATCAAAGTCTCCCCAGCCAAAGTTATTAAAATCTTCATCTTCAAATCGACGCCATTCCCAATATTGATCACCAGAGTAAGAAATACTCCAATAACCTGGCACCTTTTCACCATAAACGTTAGGCTTTGCTACTCCAACTTCATCTTTTCCAACAGTTAAATTCCCTGTTACATAATGCTGTCGAACAGCAAACTCTTTATCATCATGAGAAAAAACGTTATCAAAGACCCATGCCCCCTTAATAGGTATTCCTCTAACTTTAACCGCAGTATAGTTGGGGTTATAAAAAATATTGTGGTGATATAAAAAATAATGACCAGCGTTATGATCATCACGATGATCTTTATCATCACCTCCATGAACATCAAAACTATGGCTATTAGCTCCACCTAAAACTAGGTTGTATGCCGCTTCATACTCTGTCCATTCATCTATACTACCCGCACTAGCAATATCATGACGATTATGGTGAAAAAGATTATGCCTAATAGTCACATCCTGACTAGTGTCAGTAACAACGCCATAACCAAGCCCATAAAAACGACAACCTTCTGTTCTCTCACTTCGCCGATTGTGATGTATATGATTATGGTGTATGTCAATTGCTCTTGAAGAATTAATCTTGATTCCCGAAAAGGGCCAAGCAAAGAACTCGTTATTGTCAATTTCAACAGAAGAAGATGACATTACTCGTATACCATCAGCATCTCTATTACCACAATCATCTGTTTCGATCCCCGCAAATGGCCCTTTAAATCTAAGACCTGTAATCCTGATGTCGGATCTATCACCTAAATTGAACAACCCCCTCTTACTCATTTCATCTGTAAAAAGAAGTCCTCCAAGAGCTCCATCCTGTCCCCTGCCAGAAGCAAGTGTAACTCCGCTAGGAATATCTAAATCCCAGTATCCTGTTAAATCTATTTCTGCGTTATCACTGACATATACAATTTGACCAGCGGAAGCCTGAGCCAAAGCATTCTGAAGCTCTTCTCTTGTAGAAACAATATAGTTCGCCTGGTTTACAGAAACCCAACTTCCATACAATTCTCCCCCACCCTTTCTTTTCAAATCAAACTCACTTGAGTAGAGTAAGGACTGAGGAAAAACACCCCCTGAGAAAAACACAAGTACTAAAAATAAAGAAAATTTAAACCTGATGACCATTTATTTATACCTTTAAAACATATTCACTTAAAAATTAACACCAATATGCTCACAAAATTCAATATATTTTTAACATCCACTACTCAAGACAGTTAATTCGATTTCAGTATATTTAATAACTCTCGCTTGGGACAAATTGGTACACAAATACAAATTATCAAAACAGACAAACCAATGTTGTACCAAATTTTACTCAAAAATCATCAAGCAGACTTGATCAATATTTATAAAGGATAGGCATATTAGAAATAGACAGTCTATCAACTCACAAATCAACATGTAGAATATTTAGACACAAAAAACCCAGGTGAGGGAGCTGGTTTTTTTGTAAACAGAAAAACTGCATAATAGGGAGTTTATACCTACTCAGGACAAAGCTGTCAGCATGCGGCCTTAAGCCGCCCTCTGTACTCTTACACAACTTCAGAAACAGGTCCTAAAGTTCTTGCGGGTAAAGCGTCCAAACTCCTCTGCAAGCGCTTCCAAATTTTTATCCACTCCCTATCCCAACTCTTTTTGTCACATCGTAGAATTGTCCGCGCATAACCCTAGTCTATCAATCGCCCATTCGCATCACTCAACGTACACGCATTAATGCAAAATAGTGCCAACTAGCTAAATTTCTCTGAAAGGTACAGCTCTTCCCATTGGTCGAAATCACTCATCAAGTATTGTAGTAGTGCCACCCGCTCTTTGAGTCGGTTAGCTTCCGCCTTATCCGGGAACGCCTTGTCTATGGCTTTTCCGAATAGGTCGGATATAGCTAAAATCATTAATAGCTCCATACCGTAGGGCGCGAATGCTCGCCAGAAATTGAACTAAGGTCATCCAAATGAATAGACCGCTCTTTGATTAGCCCTTTCTGCTTCGCTCCTATACCGGTGAACCCCTCTCCTAAGGAAATTCTTATAAGCTTATGCGCCCCGCTCACAGCTACAGAAACATCAACAGCCTGGCCGGTGGCATGGGCCATAGTGGCATTTAATCTGACGTTATGAGCTGGACAGCGGTAACCGGAATTAATAATCATTGGTTTGCCATAACGCTCTCTGGCTCGAATCAAGCGTCTGAGTGTTTCATCTTTAAAATGATTTTTTCCACAGCAATGACAAGCCATTTCCCTGTTTAGGAAGTAGTCATTATTGAACATTGAGTTACCAGAAATATAAAAGCTCGCATTAAGCGAGCCTTAAGAATTTAGTTTTTTTCAGGACTTATCGAGATAATATTTTTCTACAATAGTCAAACATTGAGGAAGTCAAAAGATCATAACAAGTCATTCACAAAAGCTAGTTACAACAACATACTCCAGCTACAGGAAGCACCTAATGATAGCAGTTTCGCTCGCAATGGAAGTCTAATACTGTAAAGCAAATCTTAACTAAATCGCGATGGAAAACTTGTTATCACTGGGTAATTGTTCCTACATTACCATCTCCTATCTGAACTACTACAGCGGTTTGACCAACTCCAGCTTGGTTAATTGTATGGCTATTACCAATTCCTAATTGAGTGGTAGAAGCAATACTAAGAACTGCGGATGGCTGGGTAATATCTGCATCATTCATAGAACCTATTTGAGTGATGGATCCACTAGTTTCTAAAGTTGTACTTTGATTAATGTTAGCGTCATTCATAACCCCCACTTGATTGGTCAAGGCGCTACTATCGGCAACCGAAATTTGGAAAGGCCTAGCCTCATTCATAGATCCTACTTGATTCGAACTAATAGAGCCTTCTGTGCCTGACTGAGATATACCAATACTATTCATGACGCCTAATTGATTAAGCGAGATTGTATTTTCTGTACCCCACTGGGAAATTCCGACAACATTCATTACACCTATTTGATTTATAAAATTATGAACTGATGTGATCGTACCCTGGCCAATACCAACTGCATTCATAGAACCTATTTGATTAATTGAAGTGCTACTCGCTACGCCGGTATTTTGGCCGTTTCCTGCAATATTCATGGTACCTAACTGGTTGATAGTGCTACTGCTTGAAGTAACCATATTTTGAAAGACGTTAGCTTCATTCATAGCTCCTAGCTGATTGACCAGGGCCCCACTTCCAGTAACCTCATTCTGATCAGTGCCCGCCATATTCATGGAACCAAACTGGTTAACAAACGCAGTACTATCAATAGCATCAAGTTGGCTCACTTCTCCAATATTCATTTGACCCACTTGATTCATGGAAGCAACACTTCCAGCAACCCCATTCCCTTGGCTGAGAATAGCTTCATTTGTGGAGCCCAACTGATTAATAAAAGCACTACTCGCCATCGCTCCAATTTGAGTAATACTGGCCCAATTCGTAGAACCTACTTGGTTGATTGAAGCACTGCTTTCTCTAACCGCTATTTGGCCAAGGCTAGCTCCATTCATATCACCGAATTGATTGATCAAGGCAATACTTGCCATGACCGGACCCGATTGAGCTAGGCTAGCTTGATTCATAGATCCCAGTTGATTGATCAAAGCGATACTTTCAAAGGTAAGAATTTGAGCCAAGAAAGACACATTCATTGAGCCAACTTGGTTAGAACTCGCAAAACTGGTTTCAACATCACGCTGGCCAACAAATGCTTGGTTCGATGATCCTACTTGACCTACCAATGCAGCACTTAGAGAGACATTACCTTGCTCTGCAAAGCCTTCATTTGATTGCCCCAGCTGCACTATTGAGATGCTACTAAGAGAGGTGTCATTAATCTGGGACGAACTAGAAAAGTTTAACTCCCCATTCTGTAGATGTGTTGCTTCACTGCTATTGGTACCAGCATTTTGCACGGCAACTGATTCATTAGAGGTACCAATTTGAGTCTGAACTATTAAGTTATTTTGGGTCGTTAGGCCTGATTGATCTGTATTGGCTAGATTGCCGCCACCAACTTGAATCAATATTGCAGTATTGTCATCTGAAATAACATTTGTACTTAATGTCATCAATATGATTGCAGCAAATGCAATTAATGCCTTCACAAGTAGCTCCTTTACTTAATTGATACGTTCTGAGCGACCTAGGCAAGTGCTTATCCAAATTCACACTTAACAACCAAGATCATATTTGCTATAGCTTTCGATAATCGCATATTCACTTTTGTTTATTTACATGTATCGCGGAAATCAATGGTGATTCTGACATCTGATTAGTCAATATCATGTCTACAGATGCATGAGTTTTTAACCGCTTAAGCTTTTAGCAAAAGTTAGATAATTTCCATGAGATGAAATAGCTAAATCTCTAGGAATAAAGTTTGTAAAGTCATCTGTAAATTTTTACGACAAGGACAACATCTTATTTCCCCTTGAAAATAAAAGCGGACAGGTTGTCCAAAATGAAGCCAAGTACAGAGTTCACCGGGAGATGAAAATAAAGCCCCAGAAACGAAAAAAACCCGGCTAAAGTAGCCGGGTTACTTTTCAACAGAGACAAAGAACTAAAACTGAATACTGATTTTGGCCACTTAAGTTAGCACCGATAAAAATATTTACTTAACCACTCCACTCTCAATTCATATAGACAGAGGTGATGGAATTATAGGTAACTCCCCCTAGACTCACACATTCACCAGAAAATATATTTATCTTTCTTCCTGTCACTTTAGCAGACAGAATCATGGAATACATTTCTTTAGCTATATCACTTTCGCTGAAAAACAATATCGGAACATCTGTATTAGTGCATGTCGTACCGCTCATGGTTACACCGTAAACAAGAAGTCTACTCGTTCCACTACCATTTATAAGTTGAATCTTATTATCAGATATATCCACAAATCCACTACTCACAGCAGCGACTTCAAGAGAAAACAAAAAACCAAATACGACGAATGCTAATTTTTTCATCCAAAGCTCAATCAATAATTATTAAGATACTATTTTTTACGAAATCATCGACCGATCTAATATTTCTTAAATACAGTCATAGACAGAAAGCTCTCATTCATTCATGACCCATGATCGGGATATAAAAAACCCGGCTGGGAAGGCCGGGTTTCCAGCAGAGCAGAAAAACTGCATGCTAAGGAATTTATACCCCTCAGGACAAAGTTGTCAACAAGCGGCTTTAAGCCTTCCTCTGTACTCCTGCACAACCTCAGAAATTGGCCCTAAAGCTCTTGCGGGTAATGGGTCCAAACGCCGCTGTAGGCGCTTCCAAATTTTTACCCACTCCCTATCCCAACGCTTCTTGTCCCACCCTAAAATTGTCCGCGCATGGCCCAGATCTATTAATCAGCCATTTACATCGCGCAGTGCACACACATTAATACAAAATAGCGCCAGCTGGCTAACATTTTCTCGCGGGTGCGGCTCCTCCCACTGGTCAAACTCAGACATCAAGTATTGCAATAGCGCCGCCCGCTCTTTGACTCTTGCGGCTGGCGGGGCGTAGGCGGCCATGCCCCAGCAGAAGGCCAGTGGATCACTCGTTCGCAGCTTGGCGACTACGTCTTGAATTAAACCCTTTTCACAGGCATTCATAACACGGTTGCCGCTGTCCCTAGCCCCCAGGGGTTTCTTTCGCGCTGACTCTTGGAGCATCCACTCGGCAAATGACTTGATTGTCCCTCCCCTGCACCTCTCCACGAATTACAACCTTACGCCCTCTCCCAGCTGATAAAACCGTACTTCGGCCATCCATGGCCTCATAATCAAATGCAGCTGTGAAGCCATCAAAGGCGTCGTGCCACGCTTGTCTGGCACTATCGAATTTCATGTCATGGCCCCCAAGCAATTTTCAAGCAACCAAAAACCAGCCACACACCCCATCAAGCTGCCTTCGGCATGCTCTCGTAGTAATCCTGAAACCCTCTTTCAGCCGTGTGCAAATTATCTCGGTGATACGTGCCCAGGTAATTTATATGGCCCTGGTTTATCCAGAATTGGGTAACCACCGTATTCGCAAACACAACCTCCACGAGGTGAGCGGACTTGGTGCTGAATACGGCTAGGGGGCTGCTGGGGTTGGTTGTGGAAATCCTTTCGATGGCTTCTGGGATGGTGACTGTGCACATGGTGAGCGCTCCTTGGTGATTGGGTTTTACCAGTTGGTATCCGTTGCGATTTAGACTGCGTTGAGGTTTCGTGTTAGCCGCTGCCCTGACGCCCGGGGTTGCGGTGCGAAGTACTTCTCGCGTTTTAGCCAATTGCGCCAAGTGGCGAGCCAATCGAGTTTTACGCCGCGCTGACCGGGTTGGGATATCCAGTAATCGCGGAAGCTTTCGGCAATGTCGTGGATTCGGGGGATCAGGTCTGGGCGGAGGCGTTGGGCTTCGGTGCGGAATTTGTCCGCGAGAACCCAGTTTCCAGGCAAGCGTGTGCCGCGTTTAGGGTTGGCGCGTTTTGGAACTGTGCCTCTCTCTACTGGTTTCTTATTGGTTCTTACTGGTTCTATAGAGAAGGGCGTGTTGTCATTTTCACCGGTTGGGTGCACAGATTTCACCGGTTCGTGTTTTATTTTCACCGGTGAAATCATTGCATCGGTTTACGTGTAAAAAGAGATCATAATTGGTTCTGCGCCCGTTGGATTTTTCCGCGCTCAGGTAGCCCAGTTCTTCCAGCTCTTCGATGGCATTGATCACTAAACGTTTCGTGCATTGCGCAACGTCGGCCAGGTACGCATTGCCCGTGTCACACTGCCCGGTATCACTGTTATGGCAATCGGACAACGCGATTAAAACCAGCTTGCTGTTGGTGTTCTGGTCCTGCGTTTAATGGCCCATGCCGCAGCTTCAAAGCTCACCACCCACCTCCCTTATAGATTTCCATATAGCGCACCGAATTACCGCCCTACTCCACAAGCAGCAGAATCACCATGTCGCAACAGAGGGATTTGAAAATGATTGACCTTCAGGTTTTACCAGCAAACTTATGCCCAGTTAGCTTGCTCACTGGATTTCAACACTTACTTGGTCGTCCAAAGGACCAAATACATCAGGGCGCAGGCGAGCACGGGTAACAACCCGCTGGGTAGCCAGCTCGATTTTTTTACAGAGTTTCGGAGGTGTCGCCCTCTTACCGGTGCCGGCAGTGGACCTGGTGAGCTAGGTATCAAGGAGGAAAGCAATGTTACGCAAGGACCACGAACCCAAGGAAGAATTCCACTGATTAGCTGGGCGCAGGCGGGAGCATTTTGTGAAGCCGTAGACCTACTAGAGCCAGGGGAAGCCGAAGCTTGACTGCCCTACCCCGCTGCTCACTCAAACCGCGCTTTCGCATTACGAGTAAATAGCGATAGCATGACTAGCCCCTACGCAGGCCAGCGCTCTTATCCAGAAGGGACAATCATTTTTGTCGACCCCGACAAACCTCTGACCAATGGCTGCCGAGTTATCGCCAAAATAAATGGTGAGGTCACCTTCAAAGGCTATACAGAAGATATGGGCCATATTTATCTACTCCCCATCAATCCAATCCGCTCCCCGATGAAAGTTACAGGCAAAGATATATCCTTTTGTGGCGTAATTATTGGCTCCTACACCCCTGAGTTGGTTCCTACACCCCTGAGTAAGACACAAAAAAGCCCGCAGTAGCGGGCTTTTTTGAATGCTGAGAATCACAACAGAATCTTTTTTACCATCTCAACTTCAATAACACCGCGAGAAACACAGTTCAAAGTAAGATCTTGAGCCGGCTTTCCCGGTAAGTATTCGCCCTGAATATTTGAGCGAACAATCACATCCCTATCATCAACAACCACATTAAAGGCGACTTCTGTCTTGGTGTAATTATCCTCTAAATAATCTCTGCCCTCGTTTGCACCACAATTGGCCTGCTCCGGCGTGAGCTTCCAGTTTTTTAGGGATGTAGAGATATAACCCGCCTCTAAATCAGAGGACAAAATCTGAAACCCATCCCGTAACAAAGCTTGCCTCGCCTTACTCAATACTTCTTGCTTTGTTGAAAGGTGCTCTAAAGCAAAGTACTCACTAATAATCACTGGCGTCTCATTCGTTGTAATACAACCACCAAGGCCAGCCACTAGCAGAACCACTACTACTGCATGTCTTAGTTTTTTCATTCTTATCCTCCGTGATAAGCGCTCACTGAGCATATCAAGGAGAGGAGCTTTTAAAAAATTAACTTTCGGCTACTGTGGTTGTTAACTAAGGACAGGGCATCAAAATACAAACAGCATGCAACCTAAGGTCACTAGCGCCAAGCTGAAGCGTTAACTCACCGAGCCCACGGCCTCTCGAACAAGGAGACTGCGGAAGCAATTTAGTGCTCTGTAGCCAATGTCACCAACTTGCTGACGGAATGCTTTTACAAACTGCATGCCCGCAACCGTACTGAAGCGGTGGCCAAGGCGGTAAAGCACGGATTAACTCAGTTCGCTCTGATCGCCTCAGTTCTTAGCGGTATTGGTACGGATGCACAGGAGCAATTACGCACCCGTATCCAACACCGCCCCACTATTCGAACTATTCGCATCCGCAATAACCGCGAGGGCATCGTATGACCGCCACAGTCTATGACTTTCCAAAAACTCAAACTCAGAACGACACCAATCGCCCCAGTGGTTATACCGGGCCCATGATCGCTGCAAATCAGAAGTGCCACCGAACCGTAACGGCAGAGCCAAACCCTACTTTGGCCCGGCCAACACAGGGCAATGACTGGCCTCCATTTGGAGGTGATGCGGCATGAGTAATTTCAGCCCCAAACAGAGTGTGGAAACCCTACTCACCCTAGCCAACGGCTACTCCGGCGCTAGCGCAATTGCTGCACGGGTATTGCTTTCAGCCTGGAATAGCAATGATTTCACGATCCCCGTTGCCGACCTCGCTCTACTGGATGGGGATAACGATCAGCACGCACTCAACGCAATTACGCTTCGCTACCAAGGTAAAGACCCCCAAAACGTCATTGCGCATGGCGAGAAAAAGTTTCGCACCCTTTGCGTCGAGTGGTCTCACCTTGAAACCCAAAGAAAGGGAGCAGTGTGAACCAAGCCCAGCAGCTCCCAAGAATACGCTGCCCCCTCTGTGGAAAACTCGCAGAGCCAGTATTTAACGGGAAGCTGTTATTACGCGGCTGGGCTTGCCACCACTGCAAGTACTGGGAGCCGGCAATAGGCCGGTTCAAGAAAGTGGCAGGCACAGGCCATGAATGAATTCTCCCAGCTATTGCAAATCACCCAAGACCTTGATGGCCACAGTAGAAACCCAGCAGTTACAAATAAACGGCATGCGCGAGTAGATAGCCGCGCTCTCTGAAGCTACCCAAGGTCAGCCCCCAAAACAAACTGTGGATAACCAGGAGGCAGCATGTAAAAGGAAAAACTATTCACAATCACTTTATCGGCCAAGTCCAACAAAGTGTATCACTGTAAATTCATACAAAATTAGAGTTTTGGGCCGAAGCTAATTACCAGTTAGAAGTCGCTTAGCCTGTTTACCCCCAAAGGAATTGGCGGACTTAATATGAACTTAAATTTCAGGCATAAAAAAAACCGCTGCTTGAGCGGTTTTTTTGTCGTTGATTTACAACGATAATTTGGTGGAGCTAAGCGGGATCGAACCGCTGACCTCAACATTGCCAGTCTTCCGCACACAAAAATGTAGCGCTATGATTTTATTAGAAAAAACACTGGTTTCAATACTCAATGTCTAGCCCGCCAAACACAAGATACATTTTGACGTCAGGGAAAACAGGCTTATTCGCACTCAAGTCGCCACCTTCGGAAAATATCCCACCCAGTCGTATAGGCTGGCGATGTCATCTCCCATTTCTTCCGGATACCCCCCAGGAAAAGAGTCCCCCGGCAAAAGTGTAGATGGTTTCTGAAAATAATTTTATTACCAATTTCGGATGGAAGGTGTTTGATATGCTTCTTAGCTGCTGAACGATTCCCAAACATTGTTTCTTTTGTAATACCAAAGCATTAAAGGTATCTCTATTGCAGCATATGTGAATAACGTAAACCAAAACCAGTTCAGCTTAAAAAACAAGGCATTAAATTCTTGCCCTGAATTCCAGAACAAGGTGCCAGCTATTATTATCGATATCCCCGATGTAAAAATATCACTAATTGCTAGTTTATTCCCATCTGCCCCTGCTAACTTAAGATAAATCATGAAATATGCAATAAGCACGATGACTAGATTTAGAAGGATGACGATTAGTTCTGGTTCTTTCATGATTCGATTTTCTTTTTCTAGCTAACGCCGCCATAAACGGATGCCGTTGCAACGCAGAGTTAGTCCAGTGGAGGCCACGTACTTTGTGGCCAGAGTGAATCTAATGGCTTTGTATGGATTTGCCGGAGACACCATACTTTGAGTACTACTGACATTAGGCTAAAAATTAATCTTTCCATCTTTACCCCAAATTAAATCATCAAGCAACTGATCTTTTAATGATTGATTCTTTCGCTCTTTATCAATATTTCGTTGTTCCAACATTCTAGCCCGAGGTGTTTTGCCTAGATCCTGGGCAGCCTCACTGTTTTTAGGAGTGTTTATATATGAATCATCAGACCAAAGATCAGCATGGAGAAGATCCTCTTGGCTTGCACAACCTACCCCACAAACAACCATAAAAAAGGCCATTATAAAAATAACTTTATTACTCATAATCCTCAAAAATCTACTCGATTCATAACGCAGGCAGCATGGGCCGGAGTCGCAACGCGGCGGAGGTCCAGTAAATGCGCAGTATTTACGAGCATGCCTGCCCTTGTTAAATGAGATACCTGCATTGTTACGACTATCATAAAACACGACACCACACCCAACAGAATATTCAAAATGATTGCCAATCTCGGTTTGCAAAAACATCCCCAGATAGCAAAAAATAGAGTGATAAGGCCGCAAATTCTGTACGCACCGAGCTTTGACAGTAGGCTAAATAGGGAGTCCTTTAATTTACCCTCCAACTGAAGATAATTATCCCCAACTATTTCCCAGTGAACCATTCCGTAGTAATTTAAAAGTACAAATCCAAAAGCCAAAAAAAGCATAGAATTATAGATGGGAAACCATGCGCTTCTATACCACTTTTGACTCATCACTCTTACTCCATTACTCGACACATTTAACGCGTTTAGCACCTGTGCCGTAAGCGTTGGGTACCTATATTTGTTATATTTATTACTCAACTTCACTGGAGTGTTTATATTCTTTACGAGCTTCAGCTGGTAAAACATATTGAATCATTTCTTCGCAACAAGCTCCATACCTGTCAAAGTTATTTCGTGCTTCGACAAGCGAGAGGCCATGATTGTTGATAGATGGCACTGTCCCCCTAAAACCAACCTCCGAATCCAACTCCCAATAACAAATAATACATATCTCTCCATGTTCACCGCCATTTAGGGATAGATAGCCGCAACAGGGGCACTCAATTGTGGTATTCACTTCATTCATAGATCAGTAAATATAACGCCCGTAGCAGGGGCGACCAATGCTATGCACATTTTGTGCGAAACTGGGAGCACAGCGATCCGCACAAAACGTGCATAGTGTTGGGCATTCCGCGGAGGCCTGAAGGGCCGGAGCAAACTGCCTGCGATTGTTAGTGTTTTCTCCGATCAACCCTGATTGTCTTGATCTCACGATTTGTTAGCTGGCCATTTTCTAAAGTGTAAATAACAGCCTCATACTCATAATATTCATAGTTGGGTGTATTCGATATACTACTTATACGAAAACTGAGATCGCCAGTCACCCAGCTTGCAGGTATACCACGAAGTGCACTCTTCTCATTAAAAACCGAAGACAAATCCAAATATTCAGAAGTTTTTCCGCAAGGATTATTTTTCTCTAGTTGATTTAACCATAGCTCCTTGTCTCGGATTACCCAGTAACCCTTATACCCTCTCCAGTTACCAGAACATACCGTTCGGTCAAAATAACCATTAATTTCTTTGAAATCTGGATGCTGCTGAAGAGGTAGCTCCTCTATATAAAATGTAGCCCCATCAATCCATAGCTCTTCTTGAACCTGAACTGTTGAGTACACATTTTCTGAGAGGGATATCAACAATGTAAGAAAGAAGAGATTCTTCACTAAGTTACTTCCTAACACTTACGCCCGCAATAGGGGCGCAAAGAGTTGGGCGTCCCGCGGAAGCTCAAAGGGCCATAGAAGCCTGCTTGCGTTTGTTAATGGGCTTTGCTCCTTAGCAAGAGAACGAGTACCGGAAGCACAGAAATCGCCAGAAGAACTTTTACACTTGTACTCACTAGAAATCCAGAGCTGAGAATAAAATCTGATAGTGCCGGTGCTACTTCCAGAAAGTTAACAACTCCGTAAATTGAAATAGGAATTAATGGAAGCCCCAAAAGCACCGATAGCTTGACAGGTTGTTTGAGCCGAAGCTTGACAATCAAAATTGCTAACAATGTAGCAAAAATTAGAACGGCACACAGACCATAAATTTCCAGCATCGCTTGATACAGTATTGGCGAGGTTTGGATATCTACTGGGACATACAAGGTGGAGGTGTAACCAAAAAGCCTCTCACAGATCCACGAGTAGAGTACCGCTACCACAAATACCAAGGCTATTTTCATCTTTATACTGATTCTTGACCATTAACTCAGAGTGCAGGGGTGGCTGGAACGAAGTATAAGCCGTCCCGGCGCGAAGCGCCCTTGCTGCCACGATTTGTTAAGTGCTATTTTTGGTACACTTGGTCTCCGATTTCCCAGGGTGGCTTGTAAATACTAGTTTATTACCAGAATAAACGAAGAAACTCGCCTCTTTTTCTATGTTTAATGTGAAAGTTCCATTTTCATCCGTTTTGGTTTCTCCAAGTTTACCAGGCAAGTGAAAAGGAATCCATTCGTTTTCCCATGCTTCTACTTCTGCTCTAGCAATCGGATTATCTTGGCAATCGGTTATCGTTCCGGTATAGGTTTGTGGTGTAGCGCAACCATTCAAAATTAATGTAAGTAAAACAATTGTTACTGACGTCTTCATTCTCTCATGCACTTAACTCCTAGGTAAACTGTGCCGTCAGGTGTCAGTTTGACCTATTTGTTATGTGAATTTTTATGTCCATCCTTTACTCTTGGCAAAGGCTTTTTGTTTCTCTTTTTCAATCTGTTTTTGATTGTCGATATTTAGTTTTTCGTAATCTGGATGTTTGGCAAAGTAGGGCCCTAACCAACCTTCCTCATGAGTAAAGGCCATACACCAAGCCATATTTTTTGGAAAAACATAGTAGTCCAACAAATCAACTGTTTCAGGCTTTAGGTCAGTTAGTACTACTAACTCATCATCGTTTGCCATTATGTAATATTCGTGCGCACTATGATTGTTATATAGTTCGCGTGCTTTCTCTCCTTCGCTTGAAGGATAGCAACCAGCGCTAAAGGTATGCCATTTATAAGCTTTGGTATTTGCTCCCTGGGAATTCTTAGCGAAAGTGGCCATCCACTGCTTTTGAATGCTCCACATTTCCTTCTCGTAGAGGACTTCTAAGATTTTTCCTGGGTGGCATTCAATTACTTGTTCCATCACCTTCTCCGTGGACAAATAACGCCTCAATAACGGGCAGACAAACCGAAGGTTTGGCTGTCCAGCCGAAGGCGACCGTTGATTGATTTGTTAAGTGTAGCTATATCAAACAACCATCATCTACAAAAAATTTAAAAAATATAGGACAAACTATACCGTAAGATAATAGCCGTTATTAACTATGACAAAATAACAAAGCTGTAAAATTAAGATTATTATTCCAGCTTTTATAAACCTATTTTTAGATTTACTACCTAGGTTTTTTTTACAAATACCGAACAATAAAAAAAATATACCTATAGGTATTGCAATAAATACACCCAGCATTTGAGGTACTACTATATACATACCCGTAAAAGCCTCAAAATGAGGGCTGTAGAAAGTATATACCCCTATTATGTATAGTAATAGAGACACTATGAATAGGTATAATATGTAAAATGGATTAAATGGTTTCATATGACACTTAACGCCCGCCGCACAGGCGAGCAACTTGTTGCGAGTCCACAGCGCGAAGCGCGCATTTGTGGCGGCGCTTGTTATAAATAATTTCAATCATTCAGACCGGTACCCATATTATCTTCTAGCGCCTCTCCGACTTGGTGGAGTCCAAGCACAGTAGTATTCTCGGCCGCCCAATGGAGATTACCAATTATTTCCCGAATCGCCGTTCGGTCCATATTCAGACTTAACTGTGCATCGATAGACTGCAACTCCCTAGATAGCTGCATGCAAGTCGCTGCAACAACATCTAACTTCCTTTTCAGTTCTTCAGGTTCCATTTTTCTATTACTTATAACGCTGAGTGCAGGGGCAGCTGGAACGTAGTGTAAGCTGTCCCGGCGCGCATCGCCCTCGCTACCACGCCTTGTTATGCTTGTTGCCCGTTTTCATAGTGATAATGCTCCTGATTAGCTGACGTAAACCCACCTATAAACTCTGCCGTGCTGTGCTTCTCTTTTTTGGGTTGAAAATATTCGTTTTTAACAGCCCACTCATAAGCACCCGTATCAAGAGGATAAGAGGTAAGAACACCCGTTAGTTTATGAGTTCCAATCCACAGCTCAGCAGACTCTACGCTTGAGAAAGTTCCGCCTGCGAATCGAGCACCAGCGGAATGAAATACCCAAACACACTCTTTACTCATTAATTTCTCTCATAGGCATAACGCCTTGTTAAGCGGCAAACTTTTGTGCAGTGCGACAGCAATGCATAAAAGGCTGTCCGGTGGAGGTCACGCTTTTTTGTGGCCGGAACGCACTTGAGTCATTTGTTAAGTTTACCATGTGCCAAACATCATTAAGACTGGGACTAATGCGAATCTAGTGATGAATACTGGGTACATCAAGTCCTCCCAATCTTCATCTGTTGTAAACTTCATAGTTGCAAGTAAAGCTACTAGCGATATGATTCCTGCACCATTATTAGGTATTAACGCTGCACACAACCCTGCAACAACACTTGCTAGAATTGGTTGCCACAATTTAAATTCAACCTTGAATAGTTTTAATGCAAGACACAGAATCACCGATCCTGCTACTGCATAAACTAAACCAATTACTATTGGGTCCATTATTACTCCTGAAACTTAACGCCGCGCTAATGGGCGCCGTTTTTTGGCGTCCCAGCAGGCGACGCCTGCGAATTGAGTGCCTTGTTAAATTTTTTGTACAGGTAATAGCAGGTAACTGCTGAAACTATACCTGACACAATGTAATACAAACCAACTATTGAAAACATTAGCCAATTACCCGACAGCATAGATATTACCAGGCCACCACCCACGGCCCCAGCAATAACCACAATTGGCAATGAAAATAGTCGGCTCTTGATTAGGGCGATACCCAGCAGGTAGGCCACTATCACGATGGTTGGCGTCATTACCATAAACAATATTGGCATCCATAAAAATACAGAGCTGAAATTGTAATAATGAGTAACAACGCCATCAGGTGTAATCGTTTTTCCATAGCCTGAAAAAAAAGCCATTACAACGGTGCTCACAATCGCTGAAATTAGCACCGATTTCAAGAGAGCTCTGTGATTAATGTGAATATGGCTCATAGGAATTTAACGCCGCCAGCAGAGGCCGAAAAACCAGAGCGAAGCGGTGGTTTTTTGGTCCCTCTGGCTGGCCTTGTTATCTATTTTACTTAATTTCAACTAATAACCCTGATTCATCACGGCCAAACTCTACACCGATATCGCTATCAAGAAGATCTACAAAGCTATCATCTTCACGGAGTACGGCCCCAAGGGAAACATATGAAATATTATCGGCATTATCCATATATTCTTCGGATTCTAAGCCGGTAGACAAACGCCACCCACTATCACTTTCGTCAACTGGAGCCTCTCTATACAGATAACCAACAGATTCTCCTTCATAAAGGATATTGTTCGTAACAAAACACCGTTTGATGTATTTCTCTGTGATGGAGGGAACAGGGTCATCTAGATCTGTATCGATAATGTGACATTCTTCGAATTTAAGTGGGTCACGATGCTTAAGATCCTTAATATAAGCCGGATCATTATCTAAGTATCCTGAAAACCCATCTTCAGATTTCCCCGTAATTTCAACCCACATCCGTTCGGCTTGTGGCGCGTCGGGGTCATCAGAGTCGAAGCTGAATATTAGTTTTACTTGATTTCCAGGTTCTAGTTGAGCAATCACATGGGGTGAAGGCTTATAGAATGTATATGGGAATTCATCTGCGATCTTTTGGGCATTTTCCAGTTGCCAACTTTTTTCCTGCACAATCTCTCCGGTTTAGATTACAGATAACGTCGCGGTAAGCTGCGGCTATGTAGCTGATTGTGTTGTGGCAGCGTAGCGACCGCCACATAAACAAGCGACGGAATAGCCGTCAGTCTTGATCGCCTTGTTGGGTGCATTTTTCGGAACTAAGCCAAACCATAGCATTATAGGTAGGCTGATTGCCGTTTTTACGAATTGTAAACTTCTCGAAGCTGGCCGATGTAATGCGCTCGCACCTCGACTTGAGTGATGCGTTAATTCGTGTGACCAAGCTTGTAGACATCAACGCCTCTTGAAAGGCTGCGCGTAAGGCGACCACCTTAGGATTGTGCATATTTCCAGCCGACGCTAAGGCTTCATTGTGAAGTTCTGGATATTTTGATACTAGGAAATTATGCAGCTCCTTTTGCATTTTAACATCCTCCCCCGATGGGAATGTTCGAAAGTGCTTTAGCCAAACGTCATCAGGAACAAGAGCGATTGCTTCTGAGAGTGAACGCTCTCCCTGATGTGTATCGGAAACCGTAGCCCAGCCATACTCGCTAATATATGTACTCCAGCCAGTACTTTCACCGAATAGTACAGGTGAAAAAATAAGGCTTAAAAGTAATACGAAGATTCTCATATGTACGAGCACCTAACGCCTCAATAACCGGCGCAGCTTTGTTGCGTCCGGCGCCGAATGCGCACAGTTAATTGACTTGTTAAGCATTTATACATTGCTTGACACCCATTCACTAAATGACACACTAATTTTCTTAAAGTGGTCTTTTGGGCCGATTTCAGGGTCATAATCAGTTGGGTCGAATTCAATAACCCTATTTGTGCTACTGGCAGTATCAATACAGTAGTGAATAGCACATCCAATATGAATGAATGGAACCAGCTCTGTGGGCCAAACCCAGTTGGGATCATCTGGATCGTCGGAACAAAATCTCTTATAAAGACTTAGCATAGAATCTTCTAGGTCTGTTTTATGGCCTGAGATAACTCCAAGCAGCCCATATTCAGGGCCAAAGCGACCATTGCCTTTTTGGTTGTAAAGTTCAATCAAAGAGCGTGGAAGTTCTCTTCCTGTTAATTCTTTGAATTCACTTGCTTCCGATTCAATGCTCATAATTCGACTGGATGCTTAACGTCCAAAGCAGTGGGCGCTTTAGCGGTCCGACTGCCTTTGCTTGTTGACCCTTTCATCCTTCAATGCACTTTCATAAGCTGAAACCCAGATCTGCTTTTCTAAATTCGCCATATAATGTTTTTGAAACTCATCTATCCCGCTAATCCAGGCGTGAATTCTTAGAGGTGCTTTGGCTGTAGCCTTAATAGTAAACCACATCGATACCGGTGAATACGTTATCTCTTCTATTTCGCTCCACTTATATTCTCTGAGCCCTCGCCATCCTGATGTTCCTGCAATGCCACCGGCTTTCAGGGTGATCTTTACCGTAAAAAATTCAATATAAAAATAAGCTGTAAAGAGAAAAGCTGCCGAGAATAGCCAAATAACTGCTCGCGCATCTGACTCTGTCTTTACTGGAACGAAGATAAGAGCAAGAAATAAACCACCTATAGATATAATGGAAAGGGCGAGACCGGCACCTCTAATTGAATTCGCATACTTAAGAAAAACATCCCCATTCTCCATAGAGATTGGCTTGGCATTCTTTGAGGCTCCAAGCATCAGCACAAGTACAAAACCAGCAATTGCTGAAATCAACACATAATTCACTCAATACTCCTCTGGGTTAACGCCGGCCTCAACTGCCGGAGTTCAGGTTGCAGGCCCTTGTTATACGAATTCTGGATTAGAATCCGCATTAATGTAACCCCATACCCTATAGTATTTACCTTCAATAGAGTAAGGAATATTAAACTTATGGAGTACTTCAAGTATTCCACTACTTATATCAGTATCCTTGTCAGATACTAAACGACCTCTGAATTCATGTTCATATGAGTCGAAATCTATCCATTCTATCGCGACGGAATCACCAAAAAGTTCATCCCACCACACCTTGCTAAAACCAAGTATTTTATCTTCGTATATCAGCTTATATCTCACTTCTGGAGATGCATCACCTTGGTCAGCGAACAATGAACACAACTCTCTCCACTTAGTCTTGTTCATTACAGAAACAAGCTGTCTTTGATCTATGACTTTAGAAAGGACTTCGTTCATTGAAAACTCGTATAATGCCGTTATAACCGGCCGGAACGTGGTTAGTTTGTTTGCGCTAGCGTAGCGACTAAGCGCAAACAAAGCAACGTAATGACGGTCAGGTTGATAACCTTGTTATACCTTTTTAACCACATCTTCTTGCTCTTCCTTACACAACTGAATGTACTCTTCCATATCTGCTGCAAGCTCTAGATCACTGATATCTCGAGAGTCAAATTCTTCCTCGTGATCAGCAAAATAGATTGTCTTGTCATGCTCTTTTAAGTTTAAGAACATGAAATTTCCAAACCCATCATGGCCAATCGCAAAAAAATGGGGCGGCCATAAATTTCCATAAAAGTGACATTTTCGAAGCTCTAGATTAGTTGTTGTAATCCACTCTAGCTCCTTCACTAAATTATCTTCTACACAATCAATTTCATCCAATGGCTTAAACGGATAGTTCAGTAAAGCCGACTTGTAGAACTCTGGTAAAATTAGGCCTAGCTTATCCTCAATTTCCTTGAAGTGAGTTTCCATCGCCATCTCTCTTGAACGTATAAAGCCCCGCACAGGAGCAGACAAATAAGCGCAGCGTTTTGGCTGTCCCAGCGACCAACGGGAGCGATTGCTGCGGCTTGTTAACTGCGATCATCCTCAGATGCAACCGCATTGAATATTTTGGCTAGCTCAGAACAGACGGACATAGGTACTCCCGTAGTTAGCAATGCTCCTTCTTGGAAACAGATATTGCCAACGTTCTCACCACCCTCGCAGTAGAATGCCACCCCTACACCAGAAAATATTACTTCTTCATGAGTAAATGGATTGACTCCCTTTCTATCTGGGGCTTGCTCAAGAAGTTCATGTTTAGAAATAACCTCGCTCCACAGATCAAGATCGATTCCTTCAGTATCTTTGACGATCTTGCCGAAGTCCATCAACTCTCCTTAGCAGTTAACAGTTTATTAATGAGCCAGTGGCTCACTATCCATTTGGCCACTATTTCTGGGAGGGAGCTTCCAAGCTCCACAGAAAAGCCTTTATTTGCGGCAGGTTACAAACTATTGTCTAAATAACAACCAGAGATAGTGAGCCATTGGCTCAAGTCGTCTGGTTCGACCTCCCGCTCTTGATCACATTTTACCCATAATTAAATCAATAAGTTAGGGGGGAATTTCTGTAGATGTCAGCCATGGCTCTATAATTCGGGCTTTCGCACCGGCGGCACGCCATCTCCACTACTGAAAACCACAGCTAGTATCACCCGCTCGGAATCGCCATAGCCGCAATCAAGTTATGCACAGCCAGTCGGTTAGCCACTTCGACAATGCAGCTCGCTACCAAATCAGCGGCATGGTTGGCGACGTTTACCGGCTGGCCTGCATCAGTCTGCAGAGTCTTGGTTGTTACATAAACGCTGGACATTAGATCGCCGGCACCATCAGTTTGTACTGTGTTTTGGTTGTCGATTACGGCAATCGTACATTTAAGTACTGCAGCAGCCTGAGCATCGCTATTAGTGGGCTCGGTGGTCTGGGTTACCGTTGCACGCACAATGGTGCCGGCACTGTGGCCGTCGTCGATGGTGTAGGCGAACTGCCAAGCCTCCAGGCCTGGCACGGTAATCGGGGAAAAGCTGGGCATTATCTATTCCTTTGCTTAGTCAGATTTGTGTTGTCCGTTATGGGTAATGATGCGGTGTAATGGATCAACGCCGGCGGCATAACTCTTACCACCTACAGAAACCTTGTACACGGTATGCAGGCCGGCACATTCGACCCGCTCGACAGCTTCCCAGGTGAGCGGTTCTTCTTCATGCAGTACACCCAGCTCAACGCCCTCGCAGTACTGCGCCTCGTAGACCCGCCCTGCACGGTCGGTAACGGGGGTTTCACGGCTGCAAATTACCTGGGCACCGCTTGTTGTGGTGAGCAATACGCAGGGTATTTCTGGCTCTGCATCTACCACGCCAGTAATGAGGCTTAGATGGGTTTCCTCGTCGCCAGTATCCCAGCAGTCGATCAGGTTCCCGCTTTCGCAGTTGTCTGCAAGTAAACCTTCGCGCAGCCAAGTGCCTGCAGCAACGCACCAGGGATCTCTAGGGACTGTGGTTCCACCTCCATTGCTCGGGGTTGTAATGGTGCCTATACCTCGGGCCAGGTATTGGCGACCAGCTGGGAAATGTTGGTAGCTTTACTGAATCTATTTCTTCTGTGGTGCCAGGGGGTGGGAATGTGTAGCTGAACAGACTTTTCAGTTTGTTTAAAACGGTATCGCGGATGATGATGCGCTGGCTCATTGGGGATCGCTCCAAGAATTTTGGACATTAAAAAACCCGCTGATGCGGGCTTGTAAAGTTACTGTTCGGCAGAGTCTGTTCGTACTCAGTATTTTTTATGGCACCTGAGTTTCAAAAGCTTCTATGAATAAATTTACAGATTCTTAAGTTTAAAACCTTTGGCAGTTGATCTAATGCAGAATCAACAAAACTGCGGCTCTTACTTGCAGCAACATATTTATATCGATTCATCTTCTCTGGCTTTTGACAGCGCTGAAGCTATCAATCCTGCTGGGATTGCTACTATCCCAAGCCCTATCATCAGAACAAAAAAAGTAAAAAGTTTTCCACCAGTGGTTATCGGATACATGTCCCCATATCCTACTGTTGTAAGAGTTGTCACGGACCACCACAAGCAGTGAAACACTGACTTGAAATTATCTGGCTGAGCCTCGTTCTCAAAATAATAGATTCCCACTGAAGAAAGGTACAGAAGAATAATTGAAACAAATCCAAATAGAATAATTTCCTCTTTAGCTATTAGCACGGCCCTATGAAAACGACTAATAGCTTTGTTGTACCTCAACAACTTAAATATCCTAAATATTCTCAATAGTCGCAAGGATCTGATGGCCCTAAGATCAAGACCAGAAGAAAGATAAAATGGAAGTATAGCTATAAGATCGACAGCTCCAAAAAAGCTAAAAATGAACTTTAATGGCTTTTCTGCACAATAGACTCTTAATAGATATTCAAACGTGAATATAACTACCGACATAACCTCAAAATAATAAAGTGCTTGCTTCTGAAATTCATTTACACCTGGAAGAGTGCCAAGCGAAAATGCAATCAATGAAGATACAATCATGAGCTGTATAAATAGTGCGAACTTTCTTCCTTGAGATGTTTCAACATCATTAACTACTTTTTTTAATTTTTCCCTGAAACTCAAGAGAATTTCTTTAATTGACATAACGAGGTTGTAGAAAAACTCCACTTCACTCTTCCTATTGTTATCCTATGTGATAAATATAGTGTTCAGGATTGAAAATCCAGCCAAATATCTCTTAGAGCGACTTCTTCGCTTAATATTTGATCAGCCATAATAGCCTGCAAATGAAATTTAATTTTCTAAAGCCTTGGCCCCATTTCAGGCTTGTGTGAGTCAAAGGTGAATACGTCGCACTGGAAGCACTAGTTAGGCACCATCCTCGCTGACCTCAACTGCTGTTAAGTCGAACCTGACTTGGTACTCATACAGCGAAACATTCGATATTACCGACACAGCATATCGAAGGTTTTTGCTAATAGGCTTTGCGACTATTACTCCGGCCACCTCCTTGTCTTTACCAATCATGGCCTTGATCCACCCCATGTATCTGAGCAGCTGTCCGAGTGCCTTGTCTGGCGCACGGGCCCGCTTTAGTTCAAATACCACGAAGTTTCCATTTGTATCCACAGCGAGGATATCGATTGGTCCGACCTCCGTAGAGAACTCAATGCCGCCACAACCGGTGCCGTCCTGATAAAGATGGAATCTTCGGCCTCCTACTGATAGCGACGCCATATTATGCGCTATAAAGTCCCGCAATTGATGCTCTAGAGCAAATGCCGCCTCTTCAAATACATCATCATCTTCGACCTCACCGAGCACTGCATCGATAGCTTGCTCTGGTACATTAGCGCCAAGTATGAATAATCGAACTTCATCTGGGAGTTCCTCAACATGCCAGCCGTTACTTCGAAGTGCGTTTCTGAATTGATGCGAATTATCTGATGATGGATTCAATCCCTCCGGAAGATGCTCGGGATGTGAACGCAGCCATGATTTCATTGCATGAATCTCGATCCCACCATCATCTTTTGGAATTACAACATTGAAGCGCCGCATGAAATTCTCCTATGGGGGGCTAACAGTTAATTCAAAAGAAACTTCTTTATATCACTTTTGGTCCCATCTAAATATTAATGAGTTACTGATCTTCATCTATAAATATGAGAGATTACTGCTGATTATTATTAAAAACACAGCTAAACATTCTTTACCAAAACTTAAATTATTCCCTATATTTCTAGCTGCCTCAACTTACTAAAATCTTTCGGACACTCCTGAAGACTTTTTACAAAATCTAAAGTCTTATAAAACCTCTCTCTAACATCCTCAACAGTTAAGCTAAAATAAAATATTGCATAATTATTATGAGCTAATTTATTTCTCAATAAGTCTAATTGAAGAAAATCCTTAATAGAATCATTAAGCGTATCATCTTCTTTCACTTTATCTTTCATAAACTTCTTGAATTCATCACCAAATAAAGCAAAAATTTTATTAGAATTATTTTCCTCTCAGTCAAATAATGTATGGTATTGTCGAGTTAAGGCCTTTTTATTTACAAAATTATACGTTAATAAACACTCTTGAGTCGCCAACACCTCAAGAACAACTTTTGTCACCTTTGTTTCAAAATAACTAGCACAAGCCAGTAATGCAACCTTTGCAAATTGATCTTTATAATCACTTGTAAAGCTTACTTCCCCGAGTCTCAGTAACAAATTGTAATTTTATTCATAATTTACAAAGAGCGCCTCAACCGCTATCAGTGCATCATCTCGTACATGCATAATTTTAGCTCTGAAGAATTTATTTAGCTTTATTCAAACGCCCCACGACACTCTTTTGTAGAGTGGTTTTACCCGTAGTGAATACTTGAAATTTTTCATCTGATTTAAGCGAGTTAATATACTCTTCAGTAATAGGTTTCGTAACCAGGCTACCAGATTCTATCGCATCCTTTGTAGAGACATAGGACACTGATTCAAACAGCATAATACTGGAACGCCTGTATTGATTGATGAAATTAGAAACATCAAGACCACTACAATTAGATAAAAATGAATCCCAAATATTTTTAAAGTGCTCAATTTTTTTGTATCATACTCTTTAGCATGATTGGCATATTTATTAATTAAACCAGTAATTGTTCTTTTATAATTATTGACATAAGTTACCATTGCAAATACACGCAATATGGCTTCCACATCATTTAAACGTATTTCGAGGTCTTCCTTTCCCAGAATACTTATCCAACATGAATCTTTGTTCATATCCAATAATGACCTTAAAAAATCAGAATGATATAAGCTCATTCTAATTTCTTGGACACCAAGGTTTACGCACCACTATTCAGACAGTTAAATATTTCAAACATTGCCCCGTCTTCTTCATCTCCAGAAACGGGTTTCACCACCATATTTCTTATGGTTGATAAGTCTAATGAAGTTTTAAAATTCTCAAGGGTCTTATAATTTTTTCCACTAAATTTATTTTCCTCTCCCTCTACAAGCCCATCAAGATTCAGGCTGAATTTCTGGAAAAACTTATCATCTTCCATTACGTCATCAGGAATTTTTCCATACTTATCAAAAATTTCACGAAGCTCTCCACGCTTATTTTTTCGTGAAAATCTTCCTTTTACGAAATAGTAAATGGTCATAAGTCTTTGCTGACCGTCTATCACTAAGAACTCATTCCTTCCACTTTCATATAAAAAATCTGCGGGATAGGCAATCCTATTAGCAATGATTCTATTAGTTTTGAAGCACGCTTTATATCCCAAACATAATGCCTTTAAAAAGTAGGTATTTTGAATACATTTGATTCAATGAAACTAACAATTGTCAAAATGTTAAAGTCATTGGGAGCTGTTGTTAACTGATATTCATTAAGAGGATAACTTTCATCCTCTTCTTAGAATTCAAAATCAATTTCACTTTCTTTTTCAATCTCAATTTCATCTAACATTTCAGCTCCATCGATAATTTATTTGCCCCTATACCATGCGATTATATGGAGGCATGAGAAAATCTAAAAGTTAATTCAAGAAAAGCTTCTTAATACGCCTAAAATTCAATCACTTCGGGAGCAAGATAAATTCGGTGGAATCTCAATATAACTTAATAACTGGCAAGGAAGCCTTAACCTTCAATACGACATATTCACTAAGACAACTCATATGGCCAATAAATTTTGAGCAACATGAAAATTCTTGGCTCGGCTTCCTAGCATAAAAGCGCTTTGACTTCAGCTTAACAAATGGATACGACATGGCGTTAAAGAACGTACTACCCCATCGTAGGTTTCAATAACCATATCAAGTAGTTTTATCGGGCCTGGATAGGCAGAAATGGCACTAAAATTAACGCCACCTTAAAAAGATTATACAAGAGCTTCGAGATGTGAAGATTCAAACAAAAAAAGGGCCTATAAAGGCCCTTTTTTCCACCCGTAAGTTTGTGTACGGGTTTATGTGCAGTTTGTGTGCACCTTGCAGAAGTCAATTTCTTTTCTTCTACAACCCCTTGAAGCACAAGGGAAATTTGGTGGAGCTAAGCGGGATCGAACCGCTGACCTCAACACTGCCAGTGTTGCGCTCTCCCAGCTGAGCTATAGCCCCAAATTCTGCTGCCTGACGTTTCCGTCGAAAGCGGGGCGCATTTTAGCAAGGTTTAGGCGCCTGTCAACAGAAAAAATAACTTTTTAATCAATTAGTTAGCTGCCAACAATGGACGCCCTCAGAAGCTGTCAATTCCAAGGGCTATGAAGGCAGCAAAGCCTTAATTGAGCCCAGCGTACTCCTTTTCCCAGCGCTTCAGCACCTTCTTCCCGGCGCCGCCCAGTACGTCGATTGCCTGACGCAGGCGGGCGCGACTGAGGTCGGGGCCCAGGAGTACCATGGCTTCCATCACAGAGAAGGAGGCGGTGGTGCCGCTGATGGCAACAAACAGTGGGGCGTTGAAGTCTTTCAGCTTGATTTCCATGGCTGTGGACAGGGCTTTCACTGCCTGGAAGATACTGTCCTTATCCCAAGCACGCAGGGCTTCGAGGCGCCACAGGGCAAATTGCAGCAGTTTCTTCTGGTCATCCAGGGGTAGCTTGTTACCGCTGAAGCTCTCTTCGGTCAGGGGCAATTTGCCGGAGGCGAGGAAGCTAACCAGAGGAGCAAAATCTCCGAAGGTCTCCATACGCTCTTTGGCCTGTGACAGCACCTTGAGCAGATTGTCACGGTTAAACATCCACTCGGTGAGGCGATCGGCGAGCTGCTCGTTTTCCAGCTCGCGAATCCACAGGCCATTCAGCCAGGACAGCTTCTCCACATCGAATACCGGGCCGCCCAGGGAGACACGCTGGATGTCGAAGTGCTCCAGCATCTCTTCGAGGGAGAACTTCTCACGCTCATCCGGCATGGACCAGCCCATGCGGCCCAGGTAGTTCAGCAGGGCTTCGGGCATAAAGCCGGCGCGCTGGTAATAGAGGATAGAGGTGGGGTTCTTACGCTTGGACAGCTTGGTCTTGTCCGGGTTGCGCAACAGCGGTAAGTGGCAGAGCACCGGCATTTCCCACCCAAAGTATTCATACAGCAGCTTGTGCTTGGGCGCAGAGTTAATCCACTCTTCACCACGAAGTACATGGGTGATCTCCATCAGGTGATCATCTACCACATTCGCCAGGTGGTAAGTGGGCATTCCATCGGACTTGAGCAAAATCTGGGCATCTACCTGGGCCCAGTCAATCTCGATAGTACCGCGCAGCAGGTCTTCCACTACACAAGTGCCGCTCTCAGGCACATTCATGCGCACAACATAAGGCGCTCCGGCGGCGCGGCGCTTCTCTACCTCTTCTTCCGGCAGGGCGAGGTCGCTGGGCTTCAGTGAAGTGCGCCCTGCTTCGCGTAATCCTTCACGCAGCTGCTCCAGTTCTTCCGCAGTACGGTAACAGTGGAAGGCATGTCCTTTCTGTACCAGCTCGTCACAGTAAGTTTTGTAGATATCACCGCGTTCGCTCTGGCGGTAGGGGCCGTGGGGACCTCCTACATCGGGCCCTTCCTGCCAATCCAAACCCAACCAGCGCAAGCTGTCGAGAATCGCTTTCTCGGATTCCGGGGTGCTGCGCTGCTGATCGGTATCTTCAATACGAAGTACAAACTGGCCACCCTGTGCTCGGGCAAAACACTGGTTGAAGAGAGCGATATAGGCAGTACCAACATGGGGATCACCGGTTGGTGAAGGTGCAATTCGGGTTCTTACGGTCATGACAAACCTGATAGAAGATGGATAAAGGACTGTTAAGGCGCGGGATTATAGCGCTGGCTTGCCCCTGGGCCCAGGCGGTATTTTTTCAACAAAAAGATGCTTTTCGTGCCATAGCTCAAATAAAGTACACAATTGACGTGACTTGATTCACGAAAAAAGTATGATTGCCGCCATAAACATGGAATAGCTTGACTAACGCAATAGCCCTTATTGTGCAGGGATTTCCGCGAGCAACTTTTCCTCAGAATGATAAATCAACGGCTCAGGAAGATAGGCCATGAAAAAAAATGTAGTTCGTTCTCTGGTCGCAGCAGGCTTGCTTGTTAGTATCTCTTCAACCACTTTAGCAGCATCAGACAGTCAAAGTAGTGATATCGAGCTTAAGTTCAATGCGACAATTGATATTGACGGTGTTGAGAATATTTCGATTGAAGACCCGGCACTGGATACCGATGCAACTGGTGGAGACGGTTTTTGTGTAGGTGGCTTCGGCTTCTCTACCTTTAGCATTACCTTTGAAAGCAACGATGGCAAAAATGATGATGAATTCAGCCTAATTAATAGTGATGAAAGCCAAAAAGTTACTTACAGCGTCGGCTTTGACAACAGTACCTCGGGCAGTTTTACAAACGTCACTGAGGGGGCTGCCCTTGGGAATCAAACCCGAAAAAACGCCTCCTGTACTGGTACAGACAACGCTAGGTTTCAAATCACAGTCGCCAATGATGACTGGCAGACTCCCAATGTGCTAGACGGCACTAGCTATACTGACACCCTCCTGATCACTGTAGCTTCCGAGTAATTTAGAGGGCAGTTGGACTCTAGCAACTGCTCCGACAGCTCCTTATGGCAGGACGTCACCCGAGAGGGCTGGCGCTGGCTTTTTGCTTGGCGCAAGCCCTTCAATCTGATGCCCTAGCGGCAACAGCGGCTACCTTCTTGCTGGAAACTTCAGCGCCGGAAGGATTTGATGCGCTGCTAGTCTCCGAACATCTTGTGGTTGATCTCTATTATGGTGGTAAGGAAATTGGGGCCGCGCAGGTTTCAGTAGAGTCTAACCATATCCGCTTTGATTCCCCCGAATCTGTACTCGCCCTTCTGCCAGAAGTGAAAGACCCTGAACGGGTACTCACTTTACTGGGAACAAGCCAGTCCAAAAATACACAATATATCTGTCACTCAGCTAGACAAGTGAACTGTGGATACCTGCTGCCTGAGGAGTTCGCAGTTATCTATGACGAAGAGCGTTTTCGGCTTGATTTGTTTTTTGCACCCGAGCTGTTGCCTCTGCAGGCAGCGATTAAAGACCCTTACTTACCGGCTTCTAGTAGTGACTTCTCTGTAATTCAGAATCTAAGTGGCACCTGGAGTGGTGTCGAAAGTGATTGGAGCCCAAATAGTTACCAGGCAACATTGAGCGGCAATACCATTATCAGTTTTGGTGAGAGCGCGCTGCACAGCCTCTGGTCCAACGCAACAGAACAGGGTGGCCGGCTTCATAACTTGCACTGGAGCAGGGATTTTCGTGGGCAGGCCTATTCAATAGGGTTATTGCAGCCACAAGGTGGGCTTAATTTTTTTAAGGCTCAAGAGACTATATACGGTTTGGAGTTGCGAAAGTCCCAGCGAAGCCGTACCGATATTAAGTACCAGCAAGGAGCCCCACTGGAAATTAATATGCCAGTACGCGGGCGGGTTGAAGTCTATCGGGATAAGCGCCTGGTTCACACAGAACTATTGGAGGCAGGTAACCGTTTATTAAATACCTCCACTATGCCGCATGGTGCCTATGAAGTGGAGATTCGTACATATGATGAGACCGGGCGAGCACTCAGCCAGCACACAGAATTTTTTGCCAAGGACTCGTTGCTGCCGGCTCCGGGAGAGTGGTTGTGGAGCTTCCAAGCAGGGTTACCCACTCTACCCTACAATACCGGCACTTTGCCCGAGTATTATGATGAAGGACTGGTTCAAGGCTCGATTGCGCGCCGCCTTTCAACCGGCACAGGACTATTCGCGTCAGTAGCTACCACCGAGAAGCAACAACTGGCAGAGGTTGGCCTGCGCTGGGTGGGGCAATATCTGGAATTTTCCCCAAGCCTGGTTACTACCAGTGAAGGCCGTAATGGCCACCGTTTTCAAGCTCTAATCAAAACGCCTTTTGCCACCATAAATGCGATGGAGGCCAGGCTTCCAGCAAAAGACCAGCGGCCTTTCGATAACAACTATCAGCTTTTACCCGGAGGGTATTCCCAGCGCAGCTTTAGCTTACAAAGCGGTATTCTGGGTGGGCATCTTTCCCTGCGCCATAGCGAGCGGGACAAAGCTCAAAATCTATTACCCAATGATTTCACTCTGGATAACACTGCCGATGGAGCACGTAAACTAACAACCCTGGAGTTTCGCCGCACTTTCTTTCAAAGCGCAAATTGGCTAGGCAATGCCAGCTTCTCCTACGGCAAAGCAGATGGGCTGCAATATTCCAACCTTGGTATCGAGTTCCGCCTGCGATCAAAACACTGGCAGCACACCGCTAATTTGCACAGTGAAAATAGTGATAGCGGAACAGACGGGGAACGGTTGGCTTTTCATACCCGCTGGCGTGACCGTGACTTATGGGCACCAGAGTTTGAGCAGAAACTCTTTGTTGAAAAAGCACCGGGGGCAAATTACCTGGAAAGCCGTACCCACCTGGCGGGACATATGGGCTATGCAAGTGCCACTGTCGGTTTTACTCATGATGATCAGGGTGATGCCATTAATTATCTGGGAAGCTTTAGCACCAACTTGATTTCCACAGGTCGAGAGCTGGCCTGGGGAGGCGAAAGGGCATTGGAAAGTGCAGTTATTGTCGATATTGAAGGAAGTGATCAACAGAATTTTGAAGTACTGGTGAATGGTGTTCGGCGCGGCTATGCCAAGGGTGGTAACAAATCTGTTATTAATCTACCGGCTTTTAAAAGTTACGATTTGTCACTGCGCCCGCTTGAACAAGGCTTCTTTGATTTTCGCGAGAGAAGTGAAACTGTCACCCTTTATCCCGGCAACGTAAGTTCAGCGAGCTACCAGATCTTGCCCCAAACACTGGTTTTAGGCCGACTAAGCGATGAAGGCATAGGAATAGCCAACATTCAGGTTTTCATCGGCGACCACAATACTGTTACCGATCAATATGGCGTTTTCCAACTGGAAGTGAGTGGCGACCAGCAAACTCTAACCGCCCAGGAAATTACCTGGAGTAACTGCCGCATCCCTATAAAAATCCAATCCGGTGGGGAAAACTGGCTAAATCTAGGCACCATTGAGCAATCTCGCGCTCTTTGCCAAATCGAATACACCTCGGAGGCAAAAGGTGTACACCACTAAAACACTTCTAAAAAAAGCTATTTGGCCTGTTTATTTTATACTTATCCTAGCTATGGGATTGGGCTTACCAGTGAATTCGCAGACCAGTTGTTCCAGTAATGGTAGTTTACGCACTTGTAATCTTGGGGGATCCCACACTTTAAATTACGAAACAGACCCCAAGGATATCCCTTTCACCTTACGCAGTCATCGACGCGGTAATGCCTGGTCGTACTATTTAGAAATATTACCGCTAAACGGCAATACTTTTTCACTGGTCTCAGATAACGGAGAGCAGATTGATATTTCTATAACATTCACTTCCAACGGAGGCATTACAGAGGTATTAAATCCAGGAGTTCTGGCCGGCTCCTTTGGTGGTACCACAACCGATACAGGTGCTTTTCTTTCTATCGAGGTAGATGGTTCTCTCACTCCATCTTCCAGTCGATACTCTGGCAACTTTCAAATGGAACTAAGCCAGTATTTTTTAATTTTCCCCATTGATACAGAAACCATAGAGTTCGACATAGTCTTGGAAGTAGAACCAAATATTACTATTCGCAACCTGGGAGATATCGACCTGAGTAATTCAGGCATCACTTTGGGCCAGATTATTAAGGGATCAGAAGATTTCTGTGTAGGCGGTATCGGATTCTCCAACTATACCGTTAACCTTAGCAGTAGTAATGGCAGTACCGGCGGTGGTGGAAGCAGCGGTTATGAGTTAGGTGGATCAAGCGAAAATATACCCTATACAGTAACTTTCTCAGATGACTTAACGGGCACCAGCGGCATAGCGCCCGGGGGACTCGGGGACGTGCCTGGTAGCTTCTCCCGCAGGACTGATGAGTCCTGTATTTCTGACAACGCGAGAATCTATATCAGCGTCTCCCCGTCAGACTGGGAAAATGCCAACGAACCGTTTTATACCGATGTTTTGACGGTGACGGTTAGTAGCCAGTAGATTTACCACAGGAGCCAGCGTCAAATAAAACCTCTCAAGGCAGAAAAATATAAAAAGCCACTAACTTTATTAGTCGCTATATCGAAAAAAATTTAGGCTAACTGTTAAGAGGGAAACGAACCCTTTCGCTTTTGCGCCCACGTAACAGTACTTCCAACTCCCCATCTTTTGGGATGTCCTCAAGTGAGAGATTAGTTCTGGCATACAAACGGCCCGATACATTCAATTTCCTACAGTTTCCATCGTCGAGGCAATGACGTACTTCAACAACTTCAATATTGATATTGCCATCATTAACCAGCTTGTAGCTATCTCCTTCCCCAACAAGCTCAACTTTATACTGGCCGCTGCTTGGCTGCACAAATACCAAGGCCTGGTAGGCTACGAGTATTTTTAAGGCCGTTTGCTCAGTTTTGATTTTTCCGACAACTGGCTTAAACGTCACCCGATAAACTTTCTCTTCTTCCAGGTCACGATCCAAGGCCATCAGGCGGAAACGTCTTCTTTCTCCTGGTGCCAGGACAGCCTTGGCTGGGCTAACAAGAAGCTTGAATTCATCGGGGTTCACCACCCTTACACGCTGCTCATTCTCCTGCCCGGGGTTATCCACCCGGAAAATCTCTGTTTGTAAGTACAGAGTCTCATTATCCGGGTTGGTGATTACAACGTCATCCCGAGCACTGGGAGCGTCATCGAGGTAAAGGATTACTTTGTTTAGAGACATCGCAGCCAGGGCTGGCTGTGAAATTGCCAAAAGCAATGCAAGGAATATCTTTTTCATAGGAAAGTGAATAACTCGGCATTCATTATTCTGGTGGCGGTATTTTACACTAGGAGTGGGCGGCAGTTGGCTTTATTTACCAATCAAGCCTTGGGAAAGATAATTATTTCTCTGTAATAACCAATTGAGAGTAATCTTTCAGTCGCACTTCAGAAAGGCAATCTCCAGCCCCCAGTGAAAGCGGCTTCTGCTGTTCACCTTCATCCAACCCAGTTGCGACCAAGGAGAAATGCTGTGTGGGAATCTGTCTCAAACACAGCTCGCGCTTAGCTCCCTTCTCAAACTGGCGCCACTCAGCTCAGGTGGGCAATATCAATATAATCCGGGCGCTAGCGGATACTGCATTGCCTGCTGCGACAATACTTTGCATTGAAGATGGCGCCACCCCAAAGATGAGCTGCACCAAAGCCAGCGTTAAACTTCCCACCATACCTCTCAGAGCCCCAGCACCATCACATTTGCGTAAACTGCAGTTGGCGATCCAGCCTAATTCAATCCCTACTGCCGGCTCATGGTACCAGGCGCCAATATTTCAGCCCCACCATGCTTGCAACAACTGGAGCACAGTCTATTTTTCCTGTAAGACCCGGGGCCTACCCAGGTCGGAAATACCCATTGGTGACAGGGGCCACTCGCCCCAAATCCAGCCGACAATAACACCCGCTTTCCGGACTTTACTCACATGCTAATCGCGCACCGAGGCGACAAGACCCGCCAACCGGAGAATACAATCGCCGCCTTCGAAGCAGCCCATAACTTGGGGGCCTGCGCAATCCAGTGCGATGTCCGCTTCAGCCTGGACGGAACACCCTGGTGTTTCCACAGCGATACACTGCAATTGCCCAGCGATAAGCGCGTGCACTTCTTTCACGAACTGAGGGATTCACAACTACACCACCAGCCCATCAACTCATTTATCCAACTGGTGGACTGGGCAAGCTGTCATCGCCACCTGGACTGGTTTGTAGGGATTTCCGCATCCAATATTACCGGCATCGGTTTCACCGCAGCAGTGGAAAAGCTGCTGGACCTCATGCGTAATGAACGCGAATCCTTCGCCCTGCTCTCCCAGGACTGTCGCAGCTTACGCGCTGCACGCAATATGGGTTGGCACAGGGTGGCACTGCAGATCAGCTGCGTCTCCCGCTGTCTATCGGCAGATATTGTTACTCTTGCACCTGAGTATCTGCTGATTCGGGACAGTTTTGTTGAGTGCAATGAACTACCACCGGGGCCTTGGCAGTGGGTTGTTTATGAAATCAACTCCACAGAGGAGGCCGTTCTCTGGCGTAAACGCGGCGCACACCATATCCTGACCGGTAACCTGCCATTATTAATGCGCTCCCGGGAAGCGAGTGATGTCTACGGATTTTGACGTTCTAGTCGTCGGCGCCGGAATTCTCGGCGCCGGTACCGCAGAGGCCCTGGCCCAAGCCCATCACTCTGTCGTCATTTTGGAGCAGCTGGGGATTGCCGCTGCGACCTCCTCACGCTCTTCAAAACTGATTCACGGTGGCTTGCGATATCTGGAAAGCGGACAATTCCGCTTGGTTTATGAGTGCCTGCGCGAACGCAGCTGGTTACTGGATAACAAACCTCAGCTGGTGCGCATGGTGCCTTTTTATATCCCTGTGTATCGCAACAGCAAAAGATCTCCCTGGATGGTCAGACTGGGGCTCAGCCTTTATGCCCTGCTCTCCGGTATTCGAAATGGCGACTCTAGATTCCGATCCCTGCCTAGGTCTGAATGGGATACCCTGCCCGGTCTAAAGCGTGAAGATTTACTTGCCGTATTCCGCTACTACGATGCACAGACAGATGATGCCGCCCTCACCCGTGATGTGGTTGCATCCGCAATTGCCCATGGTGCACAGATTATCTGTCCCGGCAGTTTGGTAGGAGCGGAGGTCACTGAAGATTGTGTACGGATTGACTATGTGGCCGACGGTAAACTCAACACACTGCGCACCCGTGCCCTGGTCAACTGCAGCGGCCCCTGGGTCGCCACTACAAATGCCCGCTGCTCACCGCCAGTCGCCCTTCCACCAATAGATCTGGTCGCAGGCACCCACATATTGCTCCCGCTATCTCTTGGCAACAAAATCTTTTATGTGGAAGCTGATGATGGACGCGCAGTTTTTGTGATGCCCTGGCAGGATAAAACCCTGGTGGGCACCACAGAACGTCCTTATTGCGGTGATCCGCGGGATGTGTCCCCCACAATTGAGGAGGAGTCCTACCTGCTGCGCACTGTGCAGCAATACTTCACCCAGACTCGCGGGCTGCAAGCTGAAGATATCTGTGAAAGCTTTGCCGGTCTGCGGGTACTACCTGAAGCGGAGAAAAGCCCATTTGCACGCTCAAGGGAATCTATGATCTGCTGCGATGATGAGCGCAAACCTCGGATTCTCGCCGTAGCCGGTGGGAAACTCACCAGCTACCGCGCCACTGCGCGAAAACTGGCACGGAAACTCGAAGCCACTCTGCAGGATAAGGCAACATCAACTCACGAAAGCACTGAAACCTCTAGCCATTCCAGCACCTCTGAGCGGGAACGGAACCTCTAATCGATCAAAAGAATTCAATGCTTCTCTCGATTAACCGTAATAAAGTCCCGCGCAGAGCTTAATTCTACGATAGCAAAATAGGGACGTGGTAATTTTCAGTGAAAATATCAGTGGAGAGATCGGCAGCCAGTTATGGAAAAACCATACAAAACTACAGTACCTTCTAATCAAACCTCTACTCTAACCGAACCTCTAAAGGAACAAAGAGTTTAGGTATTTGGCACTACAGGAGTGGATTAGTTTTACCGAAAATCTATTGAAGAGCAGTACTCATGTGAGTAACAAGTTTCAGCCAGCAGAGAGAAACCCTTTGCACCCGCTGGCTTATTGCCCCCTACTTCTAACCTTCCTCTACACTAGAATTCATTACAGCTACACACATGCTTCCAGGGCCTGAGCAAGGCCCTTGTAATACATAGGTGGCTCGCTTATCACATCCGGCAACACCATATGTTCTGGTACCCAATTGGTGGATAGTTATAGATGAAGCATCACAATTCAAGTCAAAAGGCGCCCTCTTAGAGACGGTTTCTTTCATCAGAGTAGTGCAACCTCCCAAAGCCATTGCTGCAATACTCAGACAGATTAGTTTACTTCTCATACTTAATTCCTTTTATCAGATATACTCTTAAAAACAGCAAGCTATCAATTTTTTCTGGCTAGCCATACTTCTAGGAAGATGAAAAATAATACGCTCTAACGTAAGCTGCATCAATATAATGATACTTCTGAAGTTTTTATCTGAGCACTCAATAAGTTATCAAATATATAGCTAGAGTGGATGCCGCCATTGTTTTGAACCCAGGTTATCCACTCTCCTAAAGGAGAGTGCCTTCCCCCTCACCTAACCAGATAGGGGCAATAGTACCGAAAAAAGCATTACCTGCAGAAATACCTATGAACAACAGACCTAATATGCTTGTTCTTGATATATTTAACAGCATACAAAGCTAAGGGTAAAATCAAATAGCTAGTAACAGGCACAATTATACCCACTGCAACAACTACTTGGAGGAATTTTTGATCTGGTAAAATTTGGACCACTCCATCGGGAATAAAATATACGAGGGGCACCAACGATAAAAAAGTGATAAATACAACGAGATGCCTGTTATGGTGACGCATGAACATTCTCCCACCCCTCTTATTAACACAAGAGGGGCTCTGAACTACTTTTGGTTAGTTGCACTAAGGTAGCTGTTGTATACCCAGCGGTATGTAGTGTGCTGAGCTAATATTTCGCCGAGTTCCATTCCATGTTCACTTCGCCAATCGTCCATTATCTCTGCCAACACAGATGACCAGGTGGCAACCTTAACCCCCGCTTGGCTCATACGATGCATAGCCGCTTGCATAACGGTGTTATTCCAAGTACCAGAGGCATCTACCACAGCATATACATCATATCCTTCTGCCACGGCAGAAATCGCGGGAAACATCAGGCAAACATCTGTAACGATACCTGCCATAATAATTTTTTTACGGCCCGTCGCTGCTATAGCTCGTTTAAATTCTGGGCTTTTCCAAGCATTTATCTCACCCGCGCGCTCAATTATTTCATCGCCCAAGATATCTGTTATTTCTGGCATAACTGGTCCATTCGGCCCGTCAGGCATACTTGCAGTAACAACAGTGGGCTAGTTTACTGTTTTAGCAAGACTTGTCAGCCCCTTAATATTCTGGGTCATTAGATGGGGATCCATATCCCGACAACTCACCAGCAACCCTGTTTGATGGTCAACTAACGCCAATACAGAATTATCTACCGTCAATGTCTCAACGTACTTATTCATGCATTTACCTTCTCATTTACTGATTGGATTTCCTAACTACAATGGCACTAATATCGGTATCCGCTATTAATTTACCGCTGTAACTTCTGATCAAATCTCCATCTGTTACAGTCTCTTTTTGCTCCTCTTCAATAAATCGGCCGCTACCTTTGGTTAGATACACCAGAGATTCGCTGTTAATTGATAGTTGCTGATCCGCCGATAAATTGGCAATTTCAATAATCGTACTACTATCGAAAGTAATTGTTTGGTTCTTATTTCCCCCATAAATTCTTGTAACTCCACTCTCGGCAGGTATGTAATACTTGTAACCAGCGGCCTGGCCAGGCGCTGTAGGTAGAACCCATAGCTGGATCATTCGGTTTTTCCTGGTATCTGGATTTACTTCATTGTGAGTAAAACCCTGACCTCCCGCCCGCTGGACTTGTACGCCACCTTTTTCCAACCCCCTGCCATCTTCTAATGAGCCTTCATGCTGTATACGCCCATCTATCATCACCGAAATAACATCTATCTCATGATGTGGATGCATGCCCGTTTCACCACGGGGTTTAAAGCGCGCATCGGCCAAATACACAAAGTTATCCAGGCCTTCAAAGGTATTTGGGCGTTTATGAGGGCCAAATACACGACTGTCGGTTACCAGCCTGTGCTCTTTTAGCCCAGCAAAACCACCTAACGGTAACGAGTCACGAGTGAGAATCTTCAAAATGTGCCTCCCAGACATTTGCAATACGGGAGCATCTTAGGTGCAATCTATTGTTTGATATATACTAAAAAATGAACAAAATTATTTCATTTTTAACAACAACAGATTTCCATGATTCACGACTTAAACGATATGATGGTTTTTTTGGCGGTGGTAGAGACAGGCAGTTTTACTCAAGCTGCAGACCGTCTGGGAATTCCAAAAGCCAACGTAAGCAGAAAGGTCGCTCGGCTAGAAGATCGACTATCCGTCAAGCTATTAGAACGTTCTACCCGCTCCCAGGCTTTAACAGAAGCAGGAAGAAAGTATTTAAGTCACTGTAAACGTATTGAAGAAGAAATGATGCTGGCAGAGGCCGAAGTTTCTGAGGTACTACAAGTTCACCGCGGTCCTATTAAGGTTGGCGCATCAATCACTATCGGCCAGCAAATCCTAAAACCAGCCCTGGCAATTTTTTTGAATCACTATCCAGAAATACAAATGAATTTGAGCCTGGTGAACCATCGGGTAGACCTGATCGAGGAGGGTTTTGACGTTGTTGTACGGGTTGGGGAAATGGGTGACTCAAGGCTGATTGCGAGGCCCCTCGGTCACGCCTGCAGAAAAATTTATGCCAGCCCTGATTATCTCAATAAAAATGGTACACCTTTAAATATCAAAGAACTTGTACATCACCAGTGGCTATTTATGAACGCCTTGGGTAATGAGTCAAAAATTATTTTGCAAAATGGAAATAGGGTTTTTCAACAAAAAATAAAACCGAGGTTTTACTCAGATGACCTCTCAACTATTAAACAAGCAACAATTGATTCTTGTGGTATCGCAGTCTTACCAGATTACATGTGCTTTCAAGAAGTTAAAGAGGGCACTCTTATTAACCTACTACCAAAATGGAGCATGGAAAGAATAGGTATATATGCACTGTATCCCCAAAATCGCGCCAAGATTGCAAAAGTAGGTGCTTTTATAGAATTTCTATCAGATGTATTTGAGCGAAAAGGTTTACGATTCTGACTTTTTTATACTGGTTACCTATCATCAACTTGGTACCTCTTCCGATTATCTTTGGCCTTCATGAACAAAAATCCTCGGCCATTAGATTTTTCTATCGATGACTTGCATAGCAAGCCCTGTCCATACAGGGGCGCCATAATGGTTACCGTAGGATTGGTATCCAATAAACGGCCCGGCCGCGCACTATTTTTGCAGTTTTCCACAGCACCCCTCCTCGTCAGCAAAAACATCAACCCTGGCAGTCTCCCCAACGCCTCACCAATGAACTTCAGTAATGCGATGCGAGCCAACTGATGGGGGCAAACCGTACCCGATTCAAACCCTATATATAGATTACCAACGTGGTAAAGTTGTCAACTTGAATATACCTTGGCATGCTCCACCTTCTATAGAAACTACCTATAGAAACTACAAAACCCTCACTCCCCCAGAAAAGCTAATCAGCATACTCATCGAGGAATACATCGATACCAATCACAATGGAAGAATGCTACCTTGGCTAATTAATTACTCAATTGGTGACTCTGGTTTGCCATGGTATGCTGATTTCATAGCAAGGAACAATGAGATACTAGATATGAAGGATTCTTGGGAAGTTATAAAAGAGAAGCTTTCTCAACTTGGCTGTTTAGATAAGTTGAATTTAAATTCAGGCTGTTCACAGAGCGAAATTGAGGTACTAGAGCAGCACTTAGGTGTTGAGCTACCGGCTGACTTAAAAGAATTTTTGTCAGTACATAATGGTCAGTTTTTTCGGGGGTTAGGTCTTTTCTTTGAATCACAATTTCTATCAACCTCTGAAATTGCACAGCGCTGGGATAGTTGGCGAGAGCTGGATGAAGAAGAAATGAATAAGGACTGTGCTGATTACATGCGGTCCAATCCGGAGGGCTTTATAAAACCTCTATATATTAATAAGTTTTGGATTCCATTAACTTTTGATTGGGCAGGCAACCATATTGGTATCGATTTCGACCCTGGTAAAAAAGGAATTCCTGGCCAGATAATAGCTTTTGGCCGAGATGAGGATACAAAGCTCTTGATTGCCGAGAACTTCACTGATTTTATTTCAAAGTTTATTCAGGCCTTAGATACAGCTAGCTGGAAGGAAGAGAGGTTTCGAGGGGAGTTTAAAACGTTAAGTAGCTTCCAATAAAGCCTATCTGTCTGGTAGCTCGGTTATCCTGATGAACCCAGTTTAATAGGCTAAGCGTTTGCTCTACCATCCCAGCCAGATTTGTATCGGCATCACCGTTATCTCGTAACGAAGCAGCGGTTGCCAACCTGCCAACCACTGCTCTGTTCATATAATGCAGACCATCCGCTTTATTCAGGGCCGCTTTGGCGGGGGAAAGTTGTCAGCCAGCTTCTCCATATAGCGAGCGAACTGGCCAGCTCAGCCGCTGGCTCCGGTGTTGACCAAACTCTGGTCGCTTTTGCACCGAACAAGTAATCACCCGTTCATAGTCACCATTGCCGCAATAGAACAATGGACAACCCGGCAGTTAACTACTTTGACAATACGGCTCGCCATCAAGTCAGCACGTGATCCGGAGAAGCTAAGGGTAACATTTCGAGCCGTGCTGACACCCAGATTCAACAACAACAGGCCATCCCGCCATAGGGTATGGGTTTTACATCCCATATAATGGCGGGCTACTCTGTTTTTAATAGTCTTTTACGCCGCAGTTTATGTCTGAATACAGCCCCCACCGCTTTTGCACCGCACCACTACTCGATTGGACCCACTCAAAATAAAATATATAAAAATCAATAAGTTATAACTTTAATATATTTCTTGTACCAGTCTCGTACCATAAATCTGATATTTTTCTTTGTAGCAGCGCGGTGATCGACCTCTATTCGGCGAGCTTAGCACCATCCACTAACATGAACTCAAGTCGCGACCAGAGGTAACTCCTCCCACCCAGTGGTATATGCAGGCGATGGCCAGAACACGGTACAGACTCACGGAGCCGGTGATCCAATGTCCAGTGTTTATGTCACTACTAAAACCCTACAGACCGATGGCGACGAAGCGGTAAACGTCTCCAACCATATAGCAGGCCTGGCATCTGAATATAGTGTCAAAGTGGCCAACCGCTTGGCTGTGCATAGCTCGATTACGACTATGGCGATACCAAGTAGTTAATACTGGCCGTAGTTATCAGTAGTAGAGTGAGCGTATCACCAGTGCGAAGGCCCGAATTATAGAGCCATGACTTACATCCACGGAGAGTTCCTCCTAACTTATTGATTTAATTACTGGTAAAGTATGTTCAAGAGCGGGTAGTTGAATCAGGCGACTTGAGCCAGTGGCTCACTATCTCCGGTTATTATTTGAACGAAAATTTATAACTTGCTGTAAATAAAAGCTTTTTTACTTAGCCTGAAGGGGCTACTTCAGAAATAGTGGCCAAATGGATAATGAGCCACTGGCTCATTAATAAACTGTTATACCTCTTGGCGGTTTAGATGAAGAGAGTACGTGAAATAGAAATAGCATTAAGGGATTCGATACTAGTTTCTCTCTCGATAGAATATGAGTATTACTCTGAGCTTTTGAAACAAGGCAACTCAGTTAATATGAAGTTTATTCGCTTTGATGAAGAGATAATTGAACTTCAGTTGCTCAATGTTTTGGAGGCCGACTTTTGCGATGATTACTCAGGTGTTTGCGTATCTCACATAAAAGCTTTGAGTCAAAATGATAGAATCACTTTATCATTGGATCCGTACGATGAACGTGTTGATGCTATTGAACAGAAAGACAATTTTGTGTTCACGGCTAAGCAATACTATATAAACGTAAGTCAGGTATAACAAGGTGATGATGTTCTTTCCGGCCCTGCGGGCCTCCACCGGACAGCCCACGCTACGTGTGGTCTGCCGCATATCACGGCGTTAAGTGAGTAATCCATTGAAACTAGTTACCAAAAAAGAACTAATTGAATATATTTGGAACTCGTGCAAATACGACGATGGTGCAATTGAATGGGCCAGCGGAAAGCTTTCGGATGGATATAAAATCCGCCTGGAGGAAGAACATAAAAATGTAGCACGTATCGGAATGCTGATGTCACATATTAGTGGGCATCTTACCGGTGACAACACGATAAGAACTATCAATGCAGCGGAGTATATTAATAGGGGTGAAATCCCTGAAGTGTTGGTAGGTTCAGATATTGAAAAATATTTCTCGGAAATATTTGAGAGTTTAAATAATGTCTCAAATCCGTAATCACTTAACAAGTAAAGGCAGCATCGCCCTTCGGGCTGGACGCGCTAACGCGCGCCGCTGCTTTAGGCGTTATGTTTCGAATGAGAAGTAAACGATGAATCTTGGATCGAAAGTAAAGCTTGTATCCTTTAATGGTGATTCTTTATCACCTCAAGACTGTGATCCTGCGGAGAACTACTGGAGATTAATAGGAGCGTACGGAACAATCGAAGAGTTAGAAAACTCTCGTGGGCGAGTTCTTGTGAGGTTCGAAAGAAATCTAAGTGAAATGGGGTTGCACTGTCACAATTCTTCTCCAAATAGCTTGTATATATCGCCATTAGATCTTGAAGTGAGGTCGTAGTAGCGTGAAACATAACAAGTACCGGCACAAGCGCGCACTTCGTGCGCTGGACTCGCAACAACAAGTTGCTCGCCTCTGCGGTGAGCGTTACACATCACAATAAGGAATAGCCATGTTTTATATTTTTGGCACACATAAATTTAGAAAAAGAAAGAATGCTATAAAAAAATCGTACTGTAAGAGTTGTAAAAGTGAAGAGATTAAAGTCGAATGGAAGTGGTTTTCATGGTTTCACATGTTTTTTATCCCATTAATTCCTCTTGGCAATAATAGTGTCTGGGTTTGTAATAAATGCGGTAGAGACAAGCAGGCAAATAGAGAAACATCTATCAGTGTCAAAGTTCTGATAATCTTGTTTCTATCGCTAGTATTCTTTTTATTTTTCACAAATGGTACTGAAAAAATAGAGATCTTAACGCTTTGGTCTATACGTGCAGCAGTGGCTTTAGCAGTAGCATATTTTGTTTTTACAATCATCAAGCATAAAGAAAGAAATCTTGGTAAAATTTTCAAAGATGTCCTTCCTTTAGAGGAAAATAGACAATGTTTGAATTGCGGAGGCAATCTAACGGGCAATCGTGTTCTGAGTTGTGATGGTTGTTCTGTAGAGACATATGATAATGTGTAACAAGGCCTTCAAATACGTTCTGGCCACAAAAGACGTGGCCTCCACCGGACTACCTACGCTGCGCTTCGGCAGCCGTTTATGGCGACGTTAACCCTAGGAAAGCATGATCAAGCTATTCGTAAAGAAAAGAGATCAAGTTCTTCTCGACGAGATGCTCTATGTCCTAAAAGAAACGTTGAGGTTGGCTAGAACCTCTGAAGATTCTATTTGGTCCGATATGAGCGTAGAGGAGATTTCCGGTATTTTAGGTAAGGCAATTGAAAAAATTGAGAACGGGAAATCTCCTTCAATGTTTAAACTCAAGTACTTATTTGCCCCAACAGGTCCAATCCAAGAAACATCAATGGAAAATGGGTGGTCCGATCCATACTTGAAGTTATCCGAACGCTTTGATGAGGTAGCGGAAAAGTGGGGTTAACAAGCCAGGCAGCTACGCCCAGCCCCTTCGGGACTCGGCTGGACGGCCTTCGCAGCGCGCTTCGCACGCTAAACGCTACGGCCGCCGCTGCTGGCGGCGTTAAATGTTTATAGGTTTATCTCATGAAAGTACTTATTTCTATACTTTTACTATTAATATCTTTTTCAATACATGCTGAACTCTCTGATAAGACCACAGAATTCATTAGAATTATGGAGGTGGGGTCGGAGAAGGGAAATCCTGTTGCCAAATTTCACTTAGGTAATGTTTATATGTATGGTTTAGAAAGTGTGCCAATAGATCAAAAGAAAGGGTTTTCATACTTATTAGAGGCCGCTGAACTCGGCCATACTCAAGCCCAATATAATGTGGCCGCTTCATATAAGTTAGGAGAAGGAGTGCCTCAGAATAGCAATATGGCTTTAAATTGGTATTTAGAAGCTGCAAAACAAGATCACCATCAAGCACAACTTCAGGCAGCACTTATCTACTATAACGATAAAAAATATTCGAAGGCAGTTAAGCTTTATAAACAATCTGCAAATAATGGAAATATTAATGCGCAGCTCTTGTTAGGTGGAGCATATCAGTATGGCCAGGGAGTACCTCAGAACTATAAAAGTGCATACATCTGGTACTCAATCGCAGCTGCAAGTGGAGATTCTGAATCTTCCGAGCTTCGCGATAATATATCCAAGAAGCTTGATTCTAACGCATTGTCAGAGGCTCAAAGTAAAGCTTCCGAAATTTTTGAGTCTATTTCAGAAAAATAAATATATTTAACAAGTTGCTCAAGCATCGTTTCGGTCAAAAGACGGCCTCCACTGGACTCGCTAGCGCTCGCCGCTTAGCAAAGCGTTAGGCAAAAGGAAAGATATGCCCTACGAACCAACTATTAAGCGGAATCCTAGACAATTAGCGATTGAACAGCATTTTCATACAGCTCATGCAATTTCTTTGTTCTATGACTCTGAAGGAAAAGTAGAAGTGATGGAGCTTTCTTCTGGCGAGATAGTTCGAAGGCATAAACGTGCCAAAATGTTCTGCACTAAACGAACGTGGGATCAGCGAGCTGAAACGGGATATATGGTGCCAATCGAAAATGCATTCCACGAAGAGATTGATAATATCAAAGCATTTTCCGAAAGAAACCATGAGGCAATATCTAAATACTGCCTTCTATGGCGGCTAAGGCACGAATATCATTTAAGTAACCCTGCTGATGCAGTGCTTAATGAGGTGTCTGGCTCTGGTCTAACCAAAGAACAGGAAGAAATACGAGAGAGCAAGGGTGCAGGATTTGTTCGTGATGGTGGAGTTGTAGTTTCCCGTTTTACTTCAGGCATTCAAATACAAACTATCCTTGACCGAGATTGGGGTACTTGCAGCCATTTTAAGTGGGGGTTAATCGAAGCTCAGGATGGGGAGTTTATTGTTGCAGATGGTTATGGAGATTTTGCTTTTATTCCTATATCACCAAAGAAAGCCTTCTGGGCTGGTGAAAATGACCAGAAAATTAATCGGCAGCAATTGGCTGATGTAAATAGAGAGTCGGTGTCGAGAGCAAAAGAATATTACTTTGCTCGTAAAATCAGTGAGTGCCCAATTGCCTAACAAACTAATCAACTACGCGCCTACGGCGCCGGACAGCTTACACTTCGCTTCGCTACGTTCCAGCTGCCGGTTATTGGGGCGTTATGCTCAGGTAGGAATGAAATGAATCGTATATTTCTCGCAATAATTTTGATCGCTATTGGCGGTTGCGCTTCTCAAGAGGTGAGGGATATAGAGCTTCCTGAAATCATGAGTATTGAAGGAAAAAATTTCATTTCTGCGGCAGCATTCAAAGAACATGAGTTAACTATTACCAGGCCGGAAAGGGGTGATTTAATAGTAAATATTCCTGAAAAAGAGGCGCCATTTTACTGGACTTGTGGCGGGGTCTACTGGGATGGGCTTATTCAAGGCCAAAATATCTTAGAAGAAGCAGATTTAGTCTTGGACTTTAAAGGCGTGAAAGAAGTTTGGGTCCCAATAGAAGGCAAGCCCAAGAAACTGTATATTTTCGAAGTCCGCTAGCATAATAAGGAAGTTGTGCTCGGGCTACCTCAAGTCATCACCCTAGGCAAATCACCCCACCTAGTCGTATATGCAGGCGATGTATAAGCCTGTCGCATCTTCCATTTTTTCTGGATTCCTTCAGCCCCCAGGAACAGAGTCCCCCGGCCAAATTTTTTATTGATCCGATCCATCGCCTGCATAGTCTCCCCAGCCCTTGCCGATTGGCCTGGCGTGAATAAATCACCCTGCCCTAGCGCGCGCGGGATAATCTCGACAAGCCCCACTCCTGCTTTCATAAAGCGGCACCCTGACCTGTACAGGCCAGCAACAGCATTTCTCACCAGACGCACGATTATTCGCGTATCGTCCGTAGGGTATGGTGTCTGCACAACTGTACTGCGGCTGTAGTAGTTGGGCTCATGGGGCGAGGTATGCAGAAATACATGAATCGACTTTACCAGCGATTTTTGCGCGCGCAGTTTCTCTGCTGCCCTGCTTGCATACAAGGTGGCTGCCTGCAGTATCGGCTGTAAGTCGGTAAGCTTTTCTCCAAAGGAGCGCGTGCAGTAGATCTGTTTCTTTGCTGGGGGCTCTTCCTCCAAACCCAGGCAGGGAATCCCGTTCAACTCCTCTATCGTTCGTTCAATATTCACATTGATATGACGGCGCAATATTTTCGGATTGGCCTGCGCCAGGTCATAGGCGGTCTGTATGCCAAAATCGGCCAGGCGCTTGGTGAGGCGTCGGCCTATGCCCCAGACATCATTGACGGCGGTACGGCGCTGCATCCACTGCCACTTTCCTGGCGTATCCAGTGCGCAAACGCCTTCACATTTAGGGATCTTCTTTGCTGCTCTATTGGCTAACTTGGCCAAGGTTTTACTAGGCCCGATACCTACACCTACAGGCATACGGATATCCCGCCAGAGCGTGCAGCGGATCTTGCGGCCATAATCCAGCCATTCCTCTTGCAGCCCGTGCAGGTCCATAAACATTTCATCAATGCTATACACCTCTACATTGGGGCTGAACTCTCGCAGGGTGGTCATTACCCGGTGGGAAATATCGCCATACAAGGGATAATTACTGGAGAAGATTGCCACCCGATGCACGCGCAACAAGTGCTCAATCTTAAAGAATGGTTCAAGATCGCCGATGCCTAATAGCTTCGCCTCTTTGGAGCGCGCCACCACAAAGCCATCGTTGTTGGAGAGAACCACTACAGGACGCCCGCGTAGGTCGGGCCGAAATATCTGTTCACAGCTAGCGTAACAGCTGTTGCAATCCACGAGTACCAGCATTCAGAGCAGACGGTGGTAACGCACCGAAGCCTTTACCACCCCTTCAACAATCAATTCCTGTCCCTCCCAGATGGGGATCGGGGTGTAATCGTCATTGGCAGAGAGCAGCCGTCCCTGCTGCTGGTCCAGCACTTTGCAGGTCAGCTGCCCATCCAGGGCCACCACAACCACATCGCCATGGGCAGGGGTCAGCGAGCGATCGACAATCAACAGATCCTTATCGAAGATGCCCAGCCCCATCATAGAATCCCCATTCGCCCGTGCCATAAAGGTTGCCGCAGGCTTGGTGATCAGGTGCTCATCCAGGCTTAGGGCTGCCTCCTTGTGGTCATCAGCAGGCGAAGGGAAGCCACAGGCGACGCCGTGACTATAGAGTGGGGAAAGCTTCATACTGAAATACCTGAATACTGTATATATATACAGTTTATTGCTACAGGTATCCAACAGACAAGGGGAATGAGTGACTATGAGGCCGGCACCACTCACGGCACCGGCCCCACAACCTGCTAAGCAGCCTCCTCGCTTGGCACTGCTCCGGCTGTAACTTTTCCTTCAATAGCAAAAATAACGCCCCTAAGAGTCTCCCCCACTTCCTCGCCAATAAGCTGCAGTAAAGCTGTACGGGCCAACTGATTCGGACAGTCCGCAACCCATTCCAGGCCGGCACATAGATTGTTGACGTAGTGAAGTTGTTGAATATGAGCAATCATTGGCATAGTCCACCTCCTGTAGGAACTACAAATCCTCCCTAATGCCGCCGAACGAATTCAGCACTTTATTCGGGCTTTTGACGACATACACCCCAACGCTACTACCCATTTCTCACTTTATAAATAGATATTCTGGATTATTTCTAAACTAGCAATGCAAAATGCTGCCTTATTTCTAAAATCGAAATTTCAAGGTTTATGTGGAGTGGTGACAGATAGTTGATGTTTGAGCCAGGCACACTGGGCAAGCGCCTGCGCGAAGCAAGGAAACGGGAAAGGATGACGGGGGCACAGCTGAGCCAGAGGCTAGGGCTTGCGCCTTCACAAATTTCGAAAATGGAAACAGGGGCTCAGCGGATTCCAGCTGAGTTGTTGCCGATATGGTGCGAGGCGGTGGGCACCACCTTGGCGGAAGTGTATGGAGTGGAGCTAAGGTACCACTTTGTGCAGATTCCATTTCCGCCCATTATAATAAGGCTTTATACTCAACTGCCTAAGGAGTGGCAACAACATGTGCAGAGAACTATTGAAAGTATCTATAGGTTATGGAAAAAAACGCAATAAATAATGGGTAGAACTTAGATAATATTAAGGCGCCGAAAAAAAGTTTATATACTTTCCAATTAGCTAAGAACAATAATTACATATCAAATAAAATTCATTAACTTATTAGCTATATATACAAAAAGCTTAAATTCTGCTCAAAATGGCAACCGCTAAACAAAAATTTCTTACTTATTCTTACTCTATATCGTTTGCATCGATTAATTTACAACCAACTAAACATCTTGGTACTAGGTAGTGAGATACTAAAGAGGCTGAATCATCTTTACTTAAAAGTTATGAAAATAGATAATTTCCAAAGGTGTCAGGTATTTACACCTAACTATCAAGACAAATAGATAACAATCAAAGCAAAAGAGATCGAGATGGACCTCAGATGACTGTAGCCAGTAGTGAGGAAAGTAAACTCAAGCCAATTAAAGGTATAAGTGATGAAGCTAGTGACTTTATCTTATGCATACTTCTTCATATGCTACTCCCTTTGCTACCCTTAATTGTCGAGACTTGGAAAACTGGAGGCAATCCCAGTCATGCCACAATGGCTATTTCAGCCTCAATGTATTCTATCGCTATTGGAATTTCTTCAAGAAACAAAGCCATATTTGGTATATGTGTATTTGTATGTGTAATATTTGCTGTCGTATTTGGGATGCTAAATGGAACTACTCCGAGTTCAGGGTCAAGCCCTTTGAATAACGTAGTTATAATATCAATGGTTGCCATGTCTGGAATTTTTATCACGCATGCATGTGAACGCTACAACAGACATGTGATTGAATGTGAACCTTTTTGGGACTTTGGAGTAAGGGGTGTAAATTAAATGGAAATTTTTACTCTCTACTTAATTCCTTTTTTTGCCATGGCACTTCCTGCTGCTGGACTATTCATATCCGCAAAAGATTTATTAAGTCGAATTTCACTTGAATCAAAACTAGCCAACCGTCTCGCCAGAAAGATAAGCAATGAAAATCTAGATATAACCTTAAAACTTGCTGCCGGAGAAATCACTGTAGAAGCTTTTTGTGGAACTAACGACGCATATAAAAATGCATCTCTTGAGATGCGAGACAAAATAATTGAAGTTCTTAATGAAATGTCTGAAAATGAAAAAGAAACAATATTAAAAATAATAAATCAACCCTCAAAAAAAGGGCAAACACATTATATCAAGAGAGTTGCAAACAAAACCCTTTCCTCTATGGAAACTCAAGCGGCATAACTTCTATACATGGTACCTTAAGGTAAGGTAATAAATTTCCCAACCTTAAGGTATCATTACAAACTACTAATCAAGTATACCTTCACGCTCTAATACTTGACGAACATCTTCAAATATTGCTGATATATTACCCTTTGGAAATCGCAACTGACCCAGTCCTTGTATATTACTAAATTGCTCACACCCTTCTTCTAGCAGGACTATTGCTCGAGTAAACCCAAGACGTCCCTGAAACAACCCCACCTCGTGAATTACATTCATCCGAGCATGATGGTTCCCATCAGCCTGCTCATCTTCTGCAGTCATCACCAAAAACGCTATACATGCCTGGTCCAGCATTTGTGCCAACCTAATAGTATTAGGAATACCCGCAACAGGTATACGATTAAACTCATCCCACGGTAGATCTACACGTTCATTAATAAAGTCTTTTAGATCCTTCCAAATCAAAGAGCGCCCATGGCCAATAAAAACATTAGTTCCCACCCTATTTTCCACGCCTTTTTTTCTCTCCAAATTCTTAATGTGCTCAGATAGCTTTATTAATTTACTTTTAAGTTCCCGACAAGACACAAAAGGTTGCTCTAATGAAAAGCATTCACCTATCAAGCTTATATGTGGCGGAACCCTTAAACCCTGCTCTATAGCAACAAAGTCAATCGAGGAGATTTTCCCTTTAGGTTTTACACTATCAATGTAATCTGATTTCTCATGTACTTTTAGGGATTCAATTTCGCCCATCAGTTTTTCCAGATAGCTGTCTCTATCTGAATAAAAACTTGAGTAAATTAAGGACAAAGCTGAAGACTTAATTACATCAAACTTTTTTTTCGCCTCTTTTCCCTTTAAATTATATTCTGCTAGTTGAAGTTCACCCACCCTATCAACGATGTGAGTGATCACATCCTTACCATCATACTGCTGCCAATCACCAGCTGTAAGGCCTTGATTTAACCCATCCGCTACACTAAATACAGCCCATGCAGGAGGCACTCCAAAATTCTTATAGTAGATAGACGATTGGTTTCCTAGCCAAGAACCTGACCACGATTTACCAATATCATTAGCCGCCTCTTGTAAAGCATTAACTTCTGCAGATTTTATATCAGTGGACTCTTCTAGCTCACTCAAAAGCAAATCTAATTCTTTAGAAACAGACATTTCCACTTCAACTTTAATCATTATCCAACTTGTCATTATACATAGTTAAATTTCGAGGTGAAAATATTTAAAATCCTCTAAATTTCACTATCAAAGTACTGATATTAAACTCACTCAACATTCCCAGTTGGTTTTACGCATATCATCTTGCCTTTATTTTTACCTTGAATGGCTAAACTACGATATACAAACAATAATTCTAGCTAGGAAATTTCACTCCACCTCATCAACCGCTTGGAATAGCCATAGCCGCAATAGAACTATGCACAGCTAAGCGGTTTGCCACCTCAACAATACAACTCGCTACTAAATCAGCAGCATGATCGGCGACATTTACCGGCTGGCCTGCATCGGTCTGCAGAGTCTTGGTGGTTACATAAACGCTGGACATTAGATCGCCGGCACCATCGGTCTGTACGTTGTTCTGATCATCGATAACAGCAATGGTGCATTTAAGCACTGCAGCCGCTTGAGCATCGCTATTAGTGGGCTCTGTGGCCTGAGTTACCGTTGCGCGCACAATAGTGCCGGCACTGTGGCCATCATCGATGGTGTAGGCGAACTGCCAGGCCTCCAGGCCTGGCACTGTAATCGGGGAAAAGCTGGGCATTATCTATTCCTTTGCTTAATCAGATTTATGTACGCCGTTATGGGTGATGATGCGGTGCTGGGGATCAACGCCAGCAGCGTAGCTCTTACCACCTACAGAGACCTTGTACACGGTGTGCAGGCAAGCGCATTCGACCCGCTCGACACGCTCCCAGGTGAGCGGGTCTTCTTCATGCAAAACCCCCAGCTCAACGCCCTGGCAGTGCTGCGCCTCGTATACTTGGCCTGCACGGTCGGTGACGGGGGTTTCACGGCTGCAAATTACCTGGGCACCGCTTGTTGTGGTGAGCAATACACAGGGTATTTCTGGCTCTGCATCTACCGCACCAATAATGGGGCATAGATGGGTTTCCTCGTCGCCGGTATCCCAGCAGTCGATCAGGTCTCCGCTTTCGCAGTTTTCCGCAAGTAAACCTTCGCGCAGCCAAGTGCCTGCAGCAACGCACCAAGGGTCTCTAGGGACCGTAGTGCCGCCGCCATTGCTCGGGGTTGTAATGGTGCCTATACCTCGGCGCCAGGTGCTGGCAGCCAGCTGGTAAATGTTCGTGGTCGCGTAATAGGTAACAGCGCCGCCCTGAGTGCCTGGATCATCACAGTACACATAATATTTAGTGCTGAAGGACAAACCAGTGATACTGCCACTGTTGTAATTAACAATGCCGAAACCAAACTGCACCGAATGTGCGGCAACTGTGATTTTTGCGGTACTGCCATCATCTGAGGCGGATAGCGCGGAACTGGTCGGCAGGCTAGCAATGCCAGCTTGAATCATCGGCAGATTGCGCTGGTCCTGCACTTCCACCACATCGATTTTTACATAATCAATTAAGGTAACGCCCGTTTTAGTCGGATAATTACAATAAAAAATCGGGGTAATAAAACGTACTTTGTTCTGCAGCTTGGCCGGGTTGCCAATATGGTTTGCCCCCCTTGTACCACTGTACTCAGCGTTACCACTGGAGTTGCCTTTGACATAGGCCACCAGCGTCTGCCAGTACTGCCCTACTAGATTTAAACCTGCACCCAAAATGTAGTGCTGACTGCTTACATTTTCGACACCGGTGGTGTTACAGAGCTTGCCCGCACCATCATATCCGGCCACGCCGGCATACATGGTGCGATCAGCATCACCATTGCTATACACATAAACCCTGGCCTCAAGCCGGTACAACTTACTGGGGTCAAAAGGAATTTTCTCCTGATGCAACATTGTCACAGAATCAACAAGGCGAGCCGCGCTACCACCAATCTTTACTTGGCTGCTGTCTGTGTATAAAGCTTGAGTGCCAGCAGCATAATTTTCCCAATACTGCGGATAATTACTATCAGAAAAGTCCTCTAAAAAGGTATTTCGCATGGAGCGGATTTGCGCGCGTTCCTGTGCAGTAGCGCCAACGGTGGCACCGTCCTCGGGTTTATTGGTCCCGTAGATTTCTTCCCAGTCTGCGCGAGCACCGGCAATCTGATCGATCTTAATCAGCACTTTTTGTCGTGTGCTGTATACCGCCTGCCATTTGGCTTTCCAGGTGATGCGATCAATGCTGGTGACTGTTGAGGTATTGCCCAGACCTGCGCCGCTGAGATAACTGGATAGTGCTGTTATCGCACCGCTGTAGTTGGTTTTCTCAGTGGTGATCCCGTAGCTATTGGCTTGTCCTTCGATATCGGCCTGCTCTGCCAGGATCTGGTTGTATTCACGTACTGCGGTTAATTTCTCTGTTGGGTGGAGTTTGCCATCTGCGGCTATGTTGCTGAGGTCCAGCAGTGCGGCGGCGGCATCGGTCTGCGCTTCTGCAGCTGCATTGGCGGCGGCCTCGGCTTTGGCATCTGCTGCAGACACGCCTAGTAATGCCTCGGGGTCACCACTACCGCCGAGGGTAACCACAATACCCCCGTAACTTCCCCCATCTGCGGCGTTGGACCAGATAGAGATTTCATTGGCACCGGCCTGCAGAGTGACTGGGAAGCTGTACCACTGGGTTGCGTCATTCGGCCCACTCATTTCTCCAACCTGGGCACCATTCAAACCAACGCGCGGACCGCCCTCGGCGTCGTATGCCAACACATGGATAAAGCCTCGGCCAGCAGTGGCATTAAAGGAATATTTAGTACCCCCGGCATAGTTGGTATTGGTAGGCCAGATTAGTCCGGTAGGCCGTCCATCCCACTGAAACTGCAGCGTGGCCCCGACCATGCCCGCTTCGCGCGCCTGTTGGGCGATAGCGTTAAGCAGAACCTGGCGCGCACTGTACACCGCCTCCCAATTGGCATTCCAAATAGTACGGCTGATCGAAGTGTTGGCTGCGGTATCGTTCCAGGTTGGAGACAGCCCGCCCAGGTAACTGGTCAGTGCGGCCAGGTTGCCGGTGTAATTGCCTTTTTCGATCACCAGGCCAGCACCATCGGCTTGGGCTTCAATACCCACTTGTTCCGCCTGAAGCTGGGCATACTCGCGAATCACAATGAGCTTTTCGTTTTGATGTAAAACACCATCGGCGGCGATGTTATCCAGGTCTGCCAATGCGGCATCAGCATCCGCCTGTGCGGCTTCGGCCTTGTCGATTGCCTGTTGTACTTCAGGGTCGAGTGCCGGGTCTTCATAGTCGGTATAGGGCGTGCGCGACTTGGGTACAAACATCAGGCGCGCGGCGTTAGTGCCTAAACAGGTGCCCCCGTGCCCAGCATTACCAGGGCTATCCGGGCTTTCCCCATAACATGCAATTATTTTGCTGTTACTGAGTATTGGCATCGGGTTCTGGGTACCGTCTATCAACAGCACTATGCTGCCAGGGGCACCACCGCCACCACTGCCTCCAGGCACCTGAATTACATTGCCATCACCGGTGGTACCGGGACTCCCATCTTCACCGGAGTTTTCTATTTTGCCGCTGACACCAATGGCGATACCCCGCGCGATTACAACAATCCCAGCACCGCCCTTTCCACCTAAACCACCGCGTCCGCTGGGTTCATAACTGCCATCAAAGGAATAGAAAGAAGAGTGACCACCACGCGCTCCACCAGAGCCGGATAGATCATCTGGGAGGCCTTGTAGATCTCCGCCGTTATTCTCGATATTGAGAGGCGGCATTACCTCATTGCGCCCTTTGACAGTTTTCCCCCAAGCTCCCCGGGCGGTTCCTCGGTTGACAGTCTCTTGGGCATTTTTTAACTGGCCGGCACCGCCGTAACAGGAACCGAGAAAGCCCACGCCATTATTGGTGGGGATTCCTTGTAAAGTGCCGTCAATTTGCAATACACCGCGCACACGCAGCTCAACATTATTATTTACTGTGAGAGTACGGCCAGCGGGGATAGTGAGGTCACCCGGATAGTAATAAATTGCGCGGCTATCGCCATTGCCAGTTAAGGTGCCATCAGCAGTTAAAAAGCCGCTGGCATCGATACTCAAGCCACTGGCCGTCATGGCCGCACCTTCAGCGCTGTACCAGGCATCCGGTAATTCTGCGCTAGTACTATCGGCCTGATCGGCAATCATGCCCGCGGGCTGGTAGCTGCCGAATAGATCTACGGATACCGCACCGCTCACCTGATCGATACTGATGCGCTGCACTTCCATAGCGCGGTCCAGGCTGTACTCATCGAGGCCCAGTGCTGGCAGCAGCCGAATATAGTCCACGTCATAGCTATAGTCTGCGCTGTGGTCGTGACCAATATCGAAACGAATTAAAGAAACTTGGTTGCCGGTCCAGTCGCTATTATTCGTGAGGTTCAGAACTAATTCCTGCCACTCCTCTTTAGCCTCGTTTAGGCGCTCAATCAGGTCCAGCATTTCCGCAGTACCAGCGGAAAAATAACTGCTGCTCTCGGTGTGTTTAAAAAATAACTTGCTACCGCTGCCCGCTGCTATGGGCTCGTCGCTGGTACGGCGCACACGCAATTTAATAAAGGGCAGATCCGCCCCTAAAAACGTGGGTGCAAAGCTGCGACTGATCCAGGGATTTTCACCTTTTACTGTTACCGAAAGGACGCCATTGCTTACGCTGGAACTGGTGATGCCATCGCGAGGGGTCCAGCCTTCGCTGTCACTACCAAAATTAAAATCGTAGGGCCTGTCTCCGCGGATAGAGTGATCGCGCAATTGCGGCAGGCTCACCCGTACAATATCCCCCACTTCCAAGTCGTTATTGCTCGGCAGTAATCCCAGGCGCAGACTGAGCGGTGGGCCGGCGAAACGATCGCGCAAAGCATCGAAAGTGTTTTTTATTGTGGTATAGGTATGGCGCGAATTATGCAGACCGCGAAATTTTAGGGTGTGTTGCTTGGCCTCGCCATGAATAGCCACCGAGTCCGCATCAATTAAATTATTCGAGCGCAAAAACTTGCCATCGAATCCGGGCTGCTCAAACCAGCTCCATTGCACCGAGAAGATATTGCGCACCCCGGCCAGGTTGTATTTCAATTCACCCAGGCTTTTCACATCATCGGGGCCTATGGTGGCCACAGTGCCGGATTCAGCCAGCACCCCAGCCATACGGCGAAAGCCCAGCTGGCCGGCCGCATTAACCGGCATAAAGGCACCGAGCAATAAATTAATCTCAGTCTCGATAAACTTCTTGCCGTCGGTTTTTTCCAGGCCATCGAAGCGCAGGATCTTGCCTTTGCTATTGTCGCTGGGCTTGTACCAGTCGGCGCCGATATTTTGGAATTCATCCAGTACCACAAAGGCAGGATCTATGCCCAGGTGCCAATTACTGGGTAGTACGTTATTAGTGCCGAGAATCTTTCCGGTCAACAGTGCATAGGCCAGCTGGGGGCCAGGGCCCTCCAGGTAGATAAACTCTTCAACTTCTACGCCGCTTTCGTCGTCGCTGTCTTCGGGCAATTCATGGTCGCGGGCAAAGGTGCCGAACAAACCCCTGGCGCAGTTGGTAAAGCTACTACCGGTTTTGCCGGTTGCGCGCACAATTTCAAAGCCATCCTGATATTTAATTTTCAGGTAATACACTGATTGGCCAGGGGCATCGCCATAGGCGATAGTGTGCGGGCTGGCTTCAAAGCTGCTGGTATCGAATACCTGCAGGGTGGTATCGGCTTTGGCAAAATTGGCAGCCAGGCGCGTGGTATTGGGTACAAAAATGTCGCGACGCATCTCCCGCTGGATATCCCGGCAGCGCACCCGGTAGATGCCCTCAGCATAGGAAATGGACTCCTCGGCAATCTGGGTTTGCTCCAAGCGGAACTCATCCCAGTCGAGCCCAGCAAAACCCTGATACAGCCGCACCGTGCGGCCCTTGATGCCGTTGCCCTGCTCCAGCTCATCACGCAGCACATAGGACAGCTGGCCACCAATATCTACCACCTCAAACGAGATAGCACCAATCTGCGCCAGGCCCTGCTCTGGGATTAATTTTTGGCTGGTAGCGCTGCACTTTTTCAGGGAACCCAGAATCGCGTTAGCAGGTAGGCCAGGAATATCATTGTGGCTGGTGATATACAACGGCAAGTCAAAACCGATCTCGATCACCAGGCGCAGCTCACGCTGTGCAGCTTGATTGTGCAGGTCAAAAGTTTCTGTATTGTTGCGCATGATTAAGCGATAACTTGAACGGTAGTAAAAGAGAAAATAAAGCGGCCATCTTTCTGACGCTTCTCTTTGAAGGATTTGAATTTAAGTTGTACTTGCTGTGGGAAGTCAGCAGTGGCTTCAGTGCCGTATGCATCGAAAGTGAAATACTCACCGAAGGCGCAGCTTCTTTTAAACTCCCGCCAACGGGCCAACTCTGTGTAGGTGAGTTTTAGCGGTACCGTCTGGCAAAGGTATTCTTCTTCAAGGCGGTAAACTGTGTATTCCGTTTTGCCACTAAGCGCTTTGTGCTCTTTGCCTTCGGGGCGGTCACTGCAGTCATAGCGTTTTAGCTTGGCCTCAATCTGATAATCACTGCCATCGCCAACCAGTGCGCGTGTTGGGGTGTATTGGATTAGCATCGCTCTATCCCCTCAGTTCCTGACCTTGGCGGCTATCCTTATCGAATAGCACTAAATCCCCCTCACTCATTTTCGTTTTAATTTCCTCAATAAATCGCTCAGCACTGTCTCCAACAACATCTCCGTGAAATTCAAAAATATATTGGCTTGCTGGCTGTTGCGCCTCACCTTCCACAAAACCATCACTACCTGAACTGGCTAAGCTCTCTGATGGGGTGGCGGCTACGGCACTGCCAGTACTCACATTGGGCGCGCTGGCATCACCGGAAACCCCGCCGGGCGCTTTCAGCGATGACAACATGCCGGCAATCTGCACCCCTTGGGTGATAGCCCCGGCGATCATTGGAATATTTTGTGGAAATCCAATCTCTGATGCCTTGGCAATATTTTTTGCCAGTGAAACTCCTGTGGAAAATACGGCCATGGCCATCTCTGCCTTTGCCGCTTTTTGGTTGTAGGCAGCAGCGGCAGACAAGATTTGCCCTGCACCGGCGACAAAAATTTGCAGTTTGCTTTTGTTGGAAGCCTGATCCAGTTTTTCACGCTGCTTGCGATGCTTCTGTTCCAGATTGGTGAGGCTGCGCTCATATTCGTCGCGGGCAATTATTTTTTTAGCGTAAGACTGATCCAGCAGGGCCATTTCTTCATCCTGCTGTACTTGCAGCTGCTCCATTTCGGTAAGCCAGGAAAGCTGCAGGGTTTCCAGGCGGGCCACCATACGCTGGCGCTCCGCTTCTGTGAGGCCATCTGCACCGGCTTGGCCCTCTTCGCCTTCACCATTGGCTGTGCGCGCCTGCTCTTCGGCCAGGGCCATTTGGTAGCGCTCTTTCTCGCGCTCGGAATACTCAGCGCGCAGAGCCTCGATAGAATCGAAACCCCGCTTGGTAAGTTCCTGTTCAGCGAGTTGCAGCGCTGCGATTTGCTGTAATCGCTGTTCATGATCGAGTTGAATCTTGCCGCGCTGGTCGGCCAGGAATTGATCCAGCTGGATTAGCTGGGCACTACCGGCTTCCTCAGCCATTGCACGCTGTTGGGCAATACGGTCGCGCTCTGTCTGCTCCCTGGCTGCTGCAGCGGCCTCTTCAGCTTTCCGCTCTTCTTCCTGACGCTTTTTCTGCGCAGCAATTTGTGCACTCTGCAACTCGGCAAGCTGGCCGCGTATCTTCTCGGATTTATTGCGGTGAATTTCGACCTGAATCTGGATACCTTCAGCTTCCGCCTTGGCCAACATCTGCTGGTGCCAAACATACTGTTGATGCAGTTCGGCAAACTGGGTGCGCTGTTTTTCGTCATCGGTGGGTGCAATACCTCTGCGCAGGGTATCCACTACACCGGTTAATTTCTGAATCCCTGCAGTGGCAATACTGGTTGAGCCGCTGGTTTCGCTGAGGCCTTCAAGAAATTCCTGCCAGGATTGGGCGAGAGAATCTGTTGCACCGGTAAGACCACCGGCTTCAGCCGCACCGGCGCCGCCCACTTGCTGCTCCAACTTGAGCAAAATCATACGCTGGGCTTCAGCCACCCGGCCCGACTGCTCCAGGGTTTTAATTTGCTCCTTCTCTTGCGCAGTGAAACTCACCCCGGCGCGCTTAAGGGCTGTCAACCCGGTCGATGGCTCTTCCAAGGCTTTGCCCAGCTGCAGCGCTGCACTCTTGGCATCGCCACCCATAACGGCCGATAAATCCTGACTCAGTCGAATAGCATCATCAAAGACTGGCCCCTGCACGCCCTTAAAGGTGAGTAGAACCCCCTGAGCTTCACGAATACCGGTAACACTGGCCAGGGTAGCGCGGGCCACTGAGCGCGCCTGGTCATCCAGCTGTTGTGCAGTGCGACCACTGGCACTGCCAGTAGCTTTAAGCAGCGCCTCAATCTTGAGCTGCTGCCGCTCCATTTCTTCACCGGCGCGAATGCTCTGATAAAACACTGCAGTAACACCGGCTACCCCTGCACCAAACAGTGCCCAACTAGCCGCACCATTTGTCAGCAGACCATTGAGCGCGCCGACTCGACCGGAAACACCGCCCAAGGGGCCATCAATAGCAGCAACACCCTGGGCGGCACCGCGCATTGAGCGGCCGAAAACATCACCGGCGGCGCTGGTGGACTTCATTTCCCGTGTGAGTTGTTTATTGCGCGCGGTCGCCTGGGCCATCTCCCGCTTGTATTGGGTGGAGCGCAGCTCCAGGTTCGCCACCATAGTGGCCATGGAAGTTTGTTTTGCCATTGCTCAGCTCATGGAGTTCCAGATTGCGATTTGTTGCTGCACGGTTTTTGGCTTGTGCTGCTGAGGTAGGAAGTTAGAGACTTTGCCCCCCAGTGTGCCGGCGGCAATGTGGGCTAGCTGCCATTGCTGGACTTCGGTATTTAATGGTCGCTCGGCGTGATATTCATACCAGTGGTCCAACTCGGTAGAACTCATGGAGCGCAACATATTGAAATAATCGGGACGGTTAAAATCCCGCGCGAGCTGCCGGGCGAAATAGAAACCCGGCACTAGCCTTTTTTTTCGCTGTCCTCACCTTCCAGTTCACCGCCCTCTCCATCAGCAGATATATCGACAAAAAGACCGGATAACTTGGCTGCAGGAATATAGAGCACGTCGATTAACTTTGGGGTAACACTGCGGATCAGCCGCTGATGAATATCTTCCAGTGAATCCTGGCAGTCCGGCTTCATCCAGATGGCATAGGCAACCAGCAACAGCTTCTTGCTCACTTCTCCCATACGAAAAGCCCAAAGCTGGCCAAAGGTCTCCAGCTGAGTTTCCGGCAACTCTTCATCCTGGGGCAGTGAAATATCTTCCGTGGTTTTTTGCAGATACTCACAGCGGTGGTAGGCACTCAGCTCAAATAACTCCACTTCCTGCTGGCCAAATAAAACAGTTTCGGATTCTAAAATAGGCGTAGGAACAGAATTCATGACTGCCCACCTGCCGTTACCGAAGGCTTGCCGGAAATCTTAAATTTTACGGTGCGGGTGATCTTGTCATCCTTGGGCACTGCCTTACCCCAGCCGGTAATGTGGCCGATGAATTCCACGGTGGTACCTTCTGGGTACTCAATTTTGTAATGTTTATTGGTATCTGAGTCGTAATCTGCACGCAGAGCCTGCTGGCCGCTGTCACTCTCTTTCCAGATCAAGGTAATGGAAACCTCGCCTGCATCGCGCAAACCGGAAGGGTCGTAGTCCATATAGCCGCTGGTGCCATCAATCGGCGTCATTTCGACAGAACCGCGTGACTCCTCGCCGGGGTCGATATCCAACATGCCAGCCACTGGCGTATAGGAGCTGCCATCGTCGCTGCGGGAAAATTTTGTTTTATAACCTTGTGCCATCGTTATGCCCTCTGTGGGTTGCTCAATTAAAGTTCTGTGGGTTCAGTGGAATACTGGGCCGTATAGGTCAATCGAACCTCGCCCAGTGGGTGATCCTGGTCCAAGGCAAACTGGGTTTGGCTGAGTAGGAATAAGTCACAGCTGCCACCCAGAGAGGCATCCTGCAATGTGCTCTCAATATCGGCTGCTGCCTGATCCAGTGCGGCATATATATCGCCATCGCTCTTTACTACCGCAGCAATAGTCAGATCCAGCTGCCGACTGGTGCCGCCATGCATTTCGTGGTCGGTGTTTTCGGTAGCAAAGCCCACCACAATGGCTGGTAGCTTTTCTGAATCTATTTCTTCTGTGGTGCCAGGGGGTGGGAATGAATAGCCGCTTAGGTTCTCTATTTCTTTTTGTACGGCATCGCGAATGGCTATGCGTCGAGTCATAGTCTATTCCTGATAAATTTTGGGCATAAAAAAACCCGCGATTGCGGGCTTGGGTGTTTACAGTGCAGCAATATCTTTCGTACTAACCATCTTCTCTTTGCTGATTACCTAAATCTCAAAGAACCATGCAAATCAAAAAAAGGGACAGCTTTACTCATAGTCACTTGTATGGAGAATTATTTGCATGTCCCCGTAAGCATAGAATTTGGAAGGACAAGAATAAATGGCTTGAGGAAATTTTCATTGTATTCCTTGATTGTCAGATATGCTGAATTGTGCCCACCCTCAACACCGGTTATCTGGTGTGATATCCAGAGGAGTTTGAAAGATTGTTCTTTTCCACCTGGGTCAATTATCTGTTTTATTTTGTAGCTTGAATTACCTACACCACCTCCCAAAACGACTCCTGTTTTTCTATCTACGTTAAAAAATTTCCCTGAGTAAATTTTGTATTCGGTTACTAGTTGGCCGTCACTATTTAATTGAAATTCGTTTTTGATATTACATTCATAAGCAAAAGGCCCAGAAAATGAAAGCACTGGGCAGACACATATCAAAATTCCTAGCAGTGCTCGTTTCATCGCTGATTCTCCATTCGCCTAACGCTCGCAATAACCGGCCGCAGCGAAGCGAAGGTCCGGCGGAAGCCACACAGTGGCTGGAGCGCAGTTAATTGCCTTGTTATGTGCTTTGCTCTGCATGGCAAACGATAACTAATTTATTCCCCGAGGGATCGCGAACATAAGCAGCGTAGAAATTTGGATGAGCTTCTTCTCTGATTCCTGGGGCGCCTTCGTCAGCACCTCCAAATTTTAGAGCCGCTTCGTGAAATTTACTGACTTGTTCTCTTGTCGCTGCAAGTAGAGCGACATTAATACCGTTTCCAGGACTTGCTGACTCTCCATTAAAAGGGGTTCCTATCCAAAGACAGTTAACACCCGTGGATATATCACATTTATTCCCATAGCCAGCAAATGCCTCACCGGTAGATTCTCTAGAATAGCCCAATATTGGCATTACCTGGTCATAAAACTCTATGGATTCAGAGAGGTCGTTTGTACCTAGCATTACATGACTAAACATTTCTCTCTCCGGTAACTGAGCGCATAACGCCCGCATTTGCGGCGAACGAAGCGCAGCGTAGTGAGTCCGGCCGCGACAGCGGCGTACAACATGCGCTTGTTAGCTTTTTTTGCACTTAACTGTTTTTTCAATGGCCTCTGACCACGCAGATTGACTATCAAAGTTCTCAACAAGGCCGTTGTTGGTCTGATTGCCAGTGAAAGCACCCATACCATGCTGAATCATATATGTAGGATGGTATGTTGGTAGACCTCGCGTAGTTAAGGTCTTGCATACTTGCTCATTACTTTCCAAGATTGCATTAATTTCAGATTGGAGAAGGGAAATCTGTTGCTCGGAAAGACCTCCTAATGTGTTCATGCGAAGAACTATGAGGCCTTGATGCGATGTTTTATCGCTAACCCTTTTGGTGTCATAGATTCCATAGGTCATTGCGGCGTAATACATTCTTGCTGCGCTTGCGTAATTTTCAGAGTCCAAGCATTGCTTCATGCCCACAAATATATCAGCAGGGTTTTGGTTTGATTGAAGCTGTTCAATTGCCACGCATGCTGCTGGTTTGGGTGCTTCGAGATTTCCCTTGCTTTCAAAGTTTGTAACACCAGAGTTACTTGCGCATGAAGCAATAGCTATGGATGTCAGAATTATTAAGAATTTATTCATATGCTCGATTTTCCTTGGAAAGCTAACGCACGCATTTGCGGCTGTTTTGGAGCGCAGCGGAAAAACAGTCCGACAACATGCGCTTGTTATAGCTTGACGCCACTGACCTTTACCATTTTGACATCCACTCCTCCAGAATCAAAGACAAACTCCTGTTCGCTTAGACTAACTATTCGATTACAAAGCACATCTCCTGGAGCGAAATCGTCAGTACTCAGGTAAGTGATGTAAATGCAACTGGAGTCCCCTTCAATTCGCCAGTAGCCATCAGCAAAGAAGTACTTCTTAAAGTCCGGAAGAAAGTACCCAAAAGAGTGGTATCTGCCATCAGGTAGATAAGTTGCATAAACCTTAATCTCGCTATCCTGAACATACTCGGCCCAAGTACCCTGAACTAGCAATTCAGCGTTAGTTTCAGCTATATGAGGTGCATTTACACATGCAGACAGTATTAGCGTAAAGGCTAAGAGATAAAGTAGTTTCATTCTGATTCTTCCAGAGCTATAACGTCTCAATAACCGGCGCTGCTTTTCTGCGTCCGGCGCCGAAGGCGCGTAGTTGATTGACTTGTTAGGGCTGCTTACGCACCAAATTCGACTGAGCATGAAAACTCATTATGCTTTATATAATTCAATTTTTTTATTTCTTCTTCGGGGATGTTCGTATTTCTAAGATCAAAATTTAATTCACTGGTCACAATAGCAATAGTATTTCCTTCGTATGACTGGGAAATTAAAAAATATTTGTCGAAATTAGGAGGATATGAAGTGATGTGCTGCTTATAAATTGAGTAAGAGTATGATTTTTTATTTTCGCAATTTAAATCGGACTCAACCAACTTTTCGACTTTGCTCCCCCAGCGCTCCTCAGTTGAGGAGATGACACGGGAAAGGTTGTCGTTTTTCACAAGTGAAAACGTTTCATAATTTAACTCTTCCTCATTAAGGAACTTAACAATCTCTACGGAGTAAAAGTGACTATCATACGGCGTTTTAAAGCTAACAAATCTGGAGTTTTGATCTGCATGCTGCTCTGAATGTTCTTTAACTACAGTATAAGTCCATTCGCCTCTTTCTTCGCTTGCTGGTGCTATTACTGTTAATTCGCCATCTGGAGAGGTGTACTTTCTGCCATCCAGCTTGCCATCTAAAATTTTAGGCGCTGGTAACAACCCTCCAATAGTTCCTCCTGCACAAGCGGTAAGTACAGTTGACAATAAGACAATACTCGATTTTTTCATCATAACTTTCCTTGTAGCCCTAACGCCGCCAGCACAGGCCGGAGCACGCAGTGCGGAGGTCCAGCCCACGAAGTGGGCGATTGTGCCTGGCCTTGTTAACTGTTTGGCCATAATAATTTCTCTACTTGATCATATTTCTCAGCCACTTTAAGAAATGGCTCAGCCCAGCCACTACTTAAGCTAACTTCTTGTAATGGCCCAGTTGGTGCAAATAGGACCCCAACTTCGACTCTCTCTGGCAAAGCATACGATTTTGCCATATTAAGTAGTTTTTGGATTTCTTTAGTTGCCTCTTCAGAGTCATCCCATGAAGACCAACAAAAGTCATTATCTGGAATCTGTACCAGCTCTATCGCAGATTCCAGTACATGAGCTAAAGCCTGATAAGGCTCTGCCTCATTTATTGTGCCGTGTATTAATTCTTTTGTGCGATCTAATTTCATAGAGACAGTTAACGCCGCTAGCAAGGGCAGCCGAAGCAACGCGTAGGCTGTCCAGCCCAGCCCCGAAGGGGTCGGGCGAGCTTGCCTAGCCTGGTTATGGTTGGCGCGCTCGGGACCGACTACTAACGCTTTACCAACCACGGCTTGGTCCGTCGCTGCCCAATATTTACGAGGAAAGAATGCCGTACTTTCCTCAACCAATTCCTATCTTACTGGCACTCTGCGAAATTTCAGCGGACTACCCCCTTTTACAGTACCTAAGCGAACATTCTAGGAGCGAAACTGCCTGAATAACAATCAGTACAACTTCTCAATACCGAGTACTATGTAGTGGCACTAAAGCTTCAGTTACTACGAAAAATCAATAAATCCGACCGCCACAATAACGACTATAATAGGGGAGCTTGGAGCGCAGCGCAGGCCATCCCACGAAGGGTTAGAAGCCCGTAGCAACCTGCTTGTATTCGTTATGCATGCCGCACCCCACGAAGCTCAAATATACCGAACCAAAAGAGACCTACACTAATAGAAAAAGACAAAATTAAATTCAAAATTAGTTTCTCTTTTTCCTCAACACCAGAAATCAGTTGCCTGTTATCGTAGTAAGCTCCAACTATGTACTGGTCTTTATCGATCTTTGACGTGTAGTATTCCAGTTCTAGCTCATCCCCAACTTGAAGGTTGTCAAACATGTCTTTAGAGGAGTTTGAATACTTGAACTCTAGGTCTTCAATAATGATGATGTGTAGATAATCACCTTTTCCAACATATCTAGTTTTAATTCTTTCAAGCAAGCCAACCTGGGTAAAAACTCTTTCCCTCTGAGGGAAGTCGCTATAAAGGAAGTATCCCGAGGCAAGTGCAAACACCGAAAGTGCAAGTGCAGTATATCCAACCAATTTTGACTTACTATCTAATCGCTCAATCTTCATATACATAACGCCAAGCTCACCGGCACATATTGCGGAGAGCGTTTTTGTGGCATAATGGCGCAACGCGACATACACAAAAACGAGCGTAGTAATATGTGTCCGCGTGCAGCTTTTTGTTATATTTTACGTGACCCATGCCACGTCTTTTCTGGTTATTAACTTTAGCTCGAAGATTTCAGAAACAACTTCTCCACCGTCGATAGTGTAAAACACTTCCAAATTTAGCAGTTGAGCACCACTATATTTCTCTGATTTCCTGAACTCCTCGTCGATAACCACCAGAAAACCTACGAAATACTTAGACTTAGGAATAGGCTTATTTATTGTGATCGCGCGATTAACATCTATATTCGAGAATTCGCCTGTATCTATATTCGTAATTGTTGCACTAATGACATTCACATTCGTCTCTTTATTAGCGGCGAGTATTAAAGAGCCCCGCTTAAAAGAGTATGATGGGGCAAACATTCTAAAGTTTGGAATTATCTTAAATTCCTCACCGCCCATACCGTCAATTTTTGTGTGTGAGCTGTAAACGATACTATGTCGAATGGAGTTCGTCGGCTCATGCACATACTCTTGAACATCAACAATACTGCATGCACTTACAAATAGTATTACGACTAAGCTTAAATACCTGATCTCAATCTCCCGAAATATAACATTTATATAGTGGTCATCATGACTACTATCCCCTTGACCACTATTTCTGATGCAAATTTACGCCAACACGCCGTCTTCTTCTACTAAATCAATAGATTGCGATCACTTAGCACTATCGACCCAACTAGAAAAACGGTCATCGTGACCACTATCCCCAATTTTCACAGATCTCTCAACCCATTGATTTTACTGGTTTTATCCGTCAAATTGAGCAACCCCAAAAAATAACAGTCACAGTGATCATAAATCCCCTGCTGATCTGTCGGTTTAGGCTAAGCATCCACCAACACCCGCCAAACAACCCCATCATCCGCCAACCGCTTTCGCACCGCATACTCCACACCACCGAGCTTTATCACCGCCTCTGAGTTGTAAGCGCCAACCTCACTCACCAGCAGACTCAATTCAACACGCGGCACCCGAACACGGTCCTCATCATCGAACTCGTCAACCTCCTGATCTTTTATCACACGGCAATCAATAGGCTCACCGCCGCTACCATCATCATAGGTAGCGGCTTTGCCCCATTTGCGAAACGCGCGCTCTGCGGCTCTTAGGTCCAGGTCCATGGTTCACTCACCTAGACCTTTACAGTGCCCGGTACGCCGGTGAACTTCACCGCTAGACTGGTTACACCATTACCGGCAGCCTCTGCAGCAAAGGCTGTAGATCCTGTGATATCGCCGCTTGCGGCTGTAGCAGCGGCATCATCAAAGGCTTTTGCGGAAACATCCCAGGTAAGGGTTTCCCCCTGGCCAATCACAGCCCCGGATACCTTGGGTACGGTGAATACGCCATCAATGGCGATCACGCCGGACTCACCCACGGCGATATCGTCCATCGCGACACCCAGGACGGCACCGACCGTTACTACCTGGCCGGAAGTAATCTCTGCGCTGGTGTTGTTGGTGAAATCGAGCATGCGCCCGTCTTGTACAAAATTCGTAGCCATATTCTTTCTCTCAGTGGATAAAGCAGTAGTAATAAAAAAGGCCGCGCGATGCGGCCCTTTTCGGATTAATTAGGGTTTAGCTCGGTTTGAGCTGGGTATTAGGTTTTGGGCGTTTTCACCATGCCTTTTGCATCCCAGGCTTTCGCAGCTGCATCGAGACGCACTTTGAATTCCACCCCGTCAATATTCCAGCCGTTTTGCTGTTCCAGCACTGGGGCTTGCTGGCCGTCTAGGTAAAGCACTTCGATAGTGTCGTGCGCTACCGGATCGGCATTGAGGTACCAACCATTGTGTCCGCTGAGGCGACCATCGGAGATCACACTGGCAATATTGCGCACACTGTTGGGTACAGTGTTGGATTTCTCGGAAGCACCCACTTCAAACTCTGACTCCAGGGCAACCTTTGCGACACCCTCGTCGGCGATATCACACAGCAGGAATTTGGGGCGGATATTCAGGAAGGCGGTGCCATCCTTCTGTTTGCCCATCAATACCCGTGCGGCGTCGATGCTGGCAGTGTTGATACCAGACTTGGTGGCGAGGTTGCCATGGTCGGCATGGAACAATGCCTTGCCATCGGCCATTTGTGGGTTGTTGAGCAGGATGCTAAACACCAAGTCTCCAACGGTGCGTACGGCGGCGAGGCCCATCTTTTGTGGAATTCGGGTGAAGGCGCCCAGGTCGTCATTGATAATCGCTTGACGGTTAATAGAAAACATTTCCCCATAAGTGGCAAGTGCGGCTGTTTCGGCGCGCTCTCCGATACTTACGTATTTAAATTCTGCTCCGGGGGCCACTTGACGCAGAGAGGGGAAGGTACCGAGGTCGGTGCGGGTCGCTATCTTAAAGTCGCTCAGGTTGCCGGTGGCGGTAAACTGCGGAAAGACTTCTGCTGCTTCCGAATAACCTTTCAGCATGGATTTATTGGCAATATTACCGAGGACAGTCGCAAAGTCACCGGAGCTGTGGGTAAAGGCAGCAGCGACTATCGCCATCTTATCCATACCACCCAGGTTCTGGCCGTGGGCGTGCATTAACATGCGGGCAATTTCCAGCATGGTATAGCCACTGAGTTCATTGCCCTCTGTGCGTTTTTCACCGAGGGCACGTACAGCAATGGCATTTTCGGCATCGGCTTTCATGCGCTTAATGCCCTCACCTTCCTGTACCACCACACTGTAGCTTTGCACGGGGGTTGGGGTTTGGCTGCCGAGGGCTGTGAGCAGTTTGTCTTTGGCTTTTTCGGCGGTGCAGTCCATATTATTGAGACATTCCTGCATCACAACACTGTGCGCTTCGAAGCCTTTAAATACAGCCGTGATATCGTCTTTGCGTTTTCTCTCATCGGCGGCAAATTGTGCTTTTGCATCGGCGGCAATCTGCGCTTTCATTTCTGGGGTAACCTCGGGCGCAGCGGTTGCAGCTGGCGTGGTGGAGGTAGTTGTGGTCATAGCTTGCGCTTCCTTGGTTTGGGTTTGGGTTTGGGTTGGATTGCCTGCAACCGCAGACGGGAATCTAAATTCAGCGGGTCCCTGCGTGACCAATGCGTTAATGGCTTGGGGGGTGTTTTTGAATTGGTTTAAGTGATCGGCACTGAAGCTGGCAGCCATCTCGATAGCTGCGGTGGTATCAGTGGCGAAGCCAGCTTCCACGGCTTCAGCGCCGGTATACCAAGTCTCGTCATCCATCACTTGGCTGATGTCCTCATCCGACATTCCGGTGCGGGAGGAATACAGGCTTTTCATGGTGGTTTTGACTTTGGCCAGCAGGCTCTTGGTTTTTTCCAGAGCGCGCTCGTCACCGCGAACACCGGCACTGGGGTTGTGCACCATGTAATAAGCGTTCTCGGCGATATGGACCCTGTCCCCGGCGAGGGCGATCACACTGCCCATACTGGCTGCGATGCCTTCAATCCAGGTTTCCACTTCGGCTTTGTGGTCTTTGAGCAGGTTGTAAATGGCGGTGCCGTCGAACACATCACCGCCGGGGCAGTTGATATGCAGATTGATCTTGCTGACATCACCGAGCGCTTTAAGGTCTCGGGCAAAATCTTTTGCAGTCATATCCCAGTAGCCGATGGTGTCGTATAGATAGATATCGGCTTCACTGTTGTTTGCGGCAGCGGTAATGCTGTACCAGGATTTATTCGGCATGGCTGCCTCCTATTCAGGTTCAGATTGAGATTCAGGCTCAGCTTGTTGTGGGGGAACAGCGGTGCGTTTGGTTGGGGTGGTAATGTCGTTTTGTTTGAGCTTTCGCTGCCAGGCAGCGGTTTGCTTAATCACATCGTCCGGCCTTTTGCCACGGCGGCGGATGGTCTGCTGTGGGCTGGCCAGTACATTTTCCAGCAGGGTTTCATCGGCGCTGGCTTCATGGGCCGGGTTAATCCAGGGCATCACCGGGGTAATAAAATCAACATGCATCAGGGTTGCCGGGTCCACATCAGCGGGCACTTGAAAGGCGTCTGCCAGTAAAGCCATTTGCACCCAGCGCCGGGTAACCGGTTCTACAATCTCTTCACAGAATTCCAGGCTGAGGGTTTCGTAGTTGGCCCACTGCTCTACCAGTTCCTGACGCTGTGCGCTGTAGGTGCCGTTGTAGTTTTTACTGATACTGCTAAAGCTGGCCATGGTGCCGGCGGCAGCCATGCGGTGCATGGTTTCTAAAAAAGGAGTCAGCAGACCGCTTGGGCGATTACTCTGGATGGTGCCGACGGTTTCCCCTGGGCGAAGGTCGTCATAGATGGCGCCGGCACGGATATCCAGGGTGCGGTTTCCGTCATCATCCAAGTCGTCGTCATACTGATAGCGATCAGGGCTGCCCTTTTGGATAAAACCAACCATCGCAGAGGCGATCTTGGCGGCGACCCGTTCGTTTTCTTCATAGTCTTTAATATCGTTGAGGCGATTCATTACCGCGGCAAAGATGGAAACCCCACGGCTTTGGTGCAGACGGCGTACAAACTTCAGGTGTTCGATATTTTCTGCACTGTGGAATCTGCGTTTCATGCGCCAGTTCAACGAGGCACCGGGGTGCTCGTCATACAGCCAGAATCCTCCGGGCTCGCCCCAGGCAGACTTTTGGATGCCTTGAACAATGCGCTTGCTGGGGTCGCTGTAATTGACCGGTAGAAAATCCGGTTCCAGGCATTCGATGGTGTAAGGCACAGCAGTGCGATGCTTTAAGCCGGGTACTGTGCCCTGCAGGTGCCTCAGTAGGGTTTCCCCATCCCGCAGCCAGGTATTGCACAGCAGTCTCTGAGATTTGGCCCAGCTGAACTGCCGAGTGCATTCCGGACGCCGTGCCCATTCCTTGTGGGCATCATTCATTTGGCTGGCGAGACCATCATGGATATCGCCATCCCAGGTTTTGGGCTGAAACTCCACATCGATGCCACGCGGGCCAACAATGTTGGTGACCAGGGTTGTGAGAATACCAGCGGCGAAATCATGGTTTTGTTCCAGGTGCCGAGCTTGGCCGCGTAGAGTTTCCACACCCGCTTCTACCACCAGATCCCCGCTGCGGTTATCACCGGGGTTTTTTCTCAGTCGGCTTGGCTTTGCAGCCTCATAGGCTGCAACGATTTTTAAGGCCCTGCGAGCTTGCACACGGCGCAAGGCAGCCTCGGGCGCAAAGAACCCGATTACAGTATCTAATTTATTCATTAGTAAAAGTTCGCGTAGGCGGGTCCGCGGCGTTTGCCAGCAGCCTTGTGTTGTTCTTGCAATGCGCGGCGCTCCCACTCCTGCCGACCGGCACGGATCTCCTGCAGGTTCTCGGCAGTAAATTGCCGACCATTGATCACCGTGGTTTTTCCGGCGAGCACGTCTATTTCGGCCTCAGTGTAGAGGTCGACCATTTCCTGTGCGGTTTTAGACATTTAGCTATCCAATAGGGAGCCGGCAGGCTGTGATGGCCGCCGCGGTTTTTTCCGCTCAGGCTTGAGCTGTTCGGGAGTTGAGCTAGGCCCAGGTTCACTAAATAAAGTGCGCTGGCCTAAACGCGCTTCAATGGTTGACCATTTTTTTTCGTTCCATTTATGCATCCCCATAACATGGGCTGCGTGTAGAGCGTAAACCTCAGTATCCAACCCCTCGTTACTTTTACCTGCTCTTTTTTGCCACGCTTTCTTACCTACGTGTTTTTTGCTTGGAGCCTTAACCTCAGCAGTAACTTGCTCCCAATAATCTTGCCGCACATTTTTACAGCTGTGCATGTAGGCACTAGTGCCGAGTAGACGTTTAGCAATCAGGTCTTTAGCCTTGTGTGTACCGACGAAATACAGTTTTACCTCAAAGAAATCCGCTTTGGTTCGTCTTTTGGAGTCGGCATATTCGACCTGTCTAGGAGGGGTATAAATCTCCTTTCTCCCAAAATCGTTACTATCGCCTTTGATAGGATTCACTTGAACACGGCGATATTTTTTATCGCGAGTTCTTGCCCAGTGGTACACTGCATTGCTAGTCCCGCCATCCCCGGAATCAATGCTTACTGCTGCTGCACGAATTTCACCAAAACGCTCGTGCTTAAAACTTTGAAAAACCAACTTATCCAGCGCTGACCAGCAATCATCTTGTTTATCGGCGGTATCACCATCAATTTCGCCCCAGTACATCTGCCAGCTTTCTTCATTGCGACCGAAAGCGCGAATACTGATCGCTAGGCGATCGTGCTGAACATCGATTCCGACTGTTACCAGTAGACCACCCGCTGGGCAAAATAACTCTGGATAGTCTTCCGCAGCTTCTTCCAGCTTTTCATGGTCTAGCAGTTGGCTGGCTGCATACTGATAGGGTCGGCCCAGTTTGTTATTCTGGAATACGATACGTGCGGATTCATCGCCGCTTTTTGCTTCGTGTTCGGCTTCTAAGAAATCCCTTACGACCTCAGCCAAGCCCGTGCCAGGGATACAAACATAAAGCTCTGATAGCTCCATAAAGGTTTCTATCGGCTCAATTTCATCTTCTGCAAAGTCCTCGCCGCATTGGGTTTTGACCCAGCCGGCAAAGTCATCGCCGCTCTCCCGCGCGGTTTTGCAGGTCTGCAGGATATTGGCCTGGCGACGGTAGTCATCCCAGACACTGCCACAGTGCGGGCAGCTATACGCCGCGCTTTCTGGCTGGTGCAGGCCGAATACCGGGTGCGGAGTACCGCCCTCTTTCTCCAGCCAGCTGACGTTTTCCCAATCCAATACATGGGACTCGCCACAGTCGTGGCAGGTCACCGGTAGAACGCGCATGGTGCCGAGCTTGGTGTAATGCTCTACTTGGGAGAGATCCGCTACCGCAGGCGTTCCACCAATAATCAATTTCTTGTTGCGCATGCGCTTGAGGCGTTCGCGCAGATGGCGAATGGAATCGCCCTGATCGCCGACATCTTTATTGGTATCGTCTGGCTCCTCCACATAGCCCCGGCGGGCTGAAGTAGATTTCACATTAGAAATTGAGTTGGAGCCAATGGTGCGAACCTCACCACCGGGGAATTTCTTGCGTGTTGAGCGGCTGCCACCTTTACGGCTGGTGGTGACATCGATCACCTTATTTACTGCTGGCGACCCTTCGATAATCGGCACCAGCTTTTCATCCATAAACTGCCGGCCTTTTTCATCCTTGGGGAACAGCATCAGGATCCGAGCGGGCTCAGTAACCGCACATTTACAGATATCGGTAGCCAGCAGAACCGTCCAGCCGATCTGCGCGGCCTTCTGCATCACTACCATCCACGACACCGGACTATCCAGCGCGTACATCACGCCCCAAAAATAGGGCACATAATCGTTGCGGTAATAGCCGGCGTTGTCGCTATCCTCAGACGGCAGTTTGATATTGTCTGGCAGCCACTCAATCAGCGGGATTTTAGGCTGCGGTATCCAGGCCTGACGCACCTCCTCCACCAGCCTCTTCAGATTCAATCTGGTAACTGCCAATAGCTTTGAGGGCAGCGTCAATGTTTGGCTGTAAGGGTTCGCGGTCGACGGTAATTGCATACTGGCTCTCGATAGCAATAACGATGCTCTCCACCGCTCCTAATAATTCATTCTTTCCAATGGTGGACCACTCCACCATCACCTTGCGTACAGACTCAATATCCAGAATTAATTGATCGTCCTTATACATCTCGCGCATTTTCATCTGAGCATTCACCTCAGACTCAATAGCTTGGGCCATATCGCGACGGCTGCGAGCATCACTAACCTGGCGGCCAGCGGCTTCTGTCCGTAATCGCTCGCAGTATTCTTGAAGCCAAACCCTATAATTGGCACCTTCAGTAAAGACCCCCGCTTTGTAGTGCTTGGCAATCGCCGGCTGTGATGCGCCTACTAAGCGAGCAAAACCAGACTGAGTGGCCTGATCATCAAAAGAGATATCGCCAGCCAAGGTATAACCCCCCTAGGAAATTTCAGATATCTGTTAAAAAAGCGGGGTCCGAATTACCCGTGTGCCGGATTTCTCAGGAGGACCCGTTGAGGTGTCGTTCAGCGCCGTTTGGCGGTTGCCAGTGCGCGCTCCATTGCCTTTTCCAGCTCGATGGGGATGTGCTTTCGGGCTATGCCTTCAGCAATTTGAAAGAATGGAAAACGCTTACGGTATTCTGGTTTCTTTTTAACGAAGATCAGGATGGGCCTAACTGATCGGCGTCGCTTGTACCCTACCCTTTGCCATACTCCTAAAGTGCCCTCAATCTTTCCGACAAAGTAACCCTTGGTTGCTCCTCGCTTGGATTTACTACGCTGGCTATCGGTAGCGTTTTGCATGGGGTCAGAGCTAGCACTAACCTGGGATAGGATCTTGCTGTAAGTGCCCGCGCTGATATTGCCGTGCTTATTCAGCTTCGCCCCCTCACCGGGAACAACATACATCCCAGCGGGTAGCAGGCCAGCAATGCGCAGCGCCCGCTCAAATCGTTTGTCATTACGGCTAGTGCCAAATACAGAAGGGGCAAGGTATTTACTGGGTGCTGTGCCCTTAGTGGCATGATCACGGATATAAACTTTGGCACGACCAGAGCGCTTGGTCGCCTTATCTATCAGAACTGAATTCAGAGTTAACTTGACTGGGTTCATAAAAACCCGGCCCATTGCAGAACGCTCTTCCCCTCGAATCCTAAAGGCCACATTGTTCAAAGCTACAGAGCCAGCATAAGGCAGCTGACGCTGTAACTCGGTAGAGGCACTATCAAACGCTGAAGTATCAATGCTGACATTAACCGTCATGAGTCTTCACCCTGCTGCTGCTCTTGCAGCTTCAAGCGCTTATGGTTGTAATACCAATTCACCATCAGACCAACCGCAGCTATCACCACACCCGCAAGTCCAAGCCAGTTGTTTGCAAGCCAACCCGCGAAAGTTCCCGCACCAATGGCAGTCATATAGCCAGCCTTATCCGCTATTTCTCTCAGAGCATCCTGAAGTGTCATGACTGCTTCCAAGCCCTCACCGCTTTTTCAGCGCTGCGCCCCACGACATAACCACCGAGGCCGATTTTTACGATTTCCAGAAGGGCGAGCGTCTGGTCCTCGCTTAGGTTTGGTGCTGTCCACCCCAGCCAATGAAAGACGATCAGGCCCACGAACGTGAGCATTGTTACTGGCCGCCAGTTTCTTTGTAGCCATGACTCTCCCTTAGCTTCAGCAGTGATTACCTGGGTAGCCGCTTTCAGCTCCTCCAGGTCCATTGAGATTAACTTTGAATCTACCTGCGCCTTTAGGCGGTTGGCCTCTGTCTTATCCGGGAATGCCTTGTCTATGACCTTGCCGAGCAAGTTGGATATAGCTGAAATCATTAGTAGCTCCACACTGTAGGGCGCGCACGCTCGCCAGGAATAGAATCAAGGTCATCCAAGTGGATAAACCGACTTTTGATCGGCCCTTTCTGTTTCACCCCTATACCGGTGAAACCCTCCTCTAAGGCAATTTTCATAAGCTTGTACGCCCCGCTCACAGCCACAGAAACATCAACAGCCTGCCCGGTGGTATGAGTCATGGTCGCATTTAATCTGGCGTTATGAGCTGGGCAACGGTAGCCGGAATTAATAATCATCGCCTTGCCATATCGCTCCCTAACTAGAATTAACCGCCTGAGCGTTTCATCTTCGAAATGATTTTTTCCACAACAACGACAGGCTAATTCCGACTCTGTGAAATAGTCGTTCTGGAACATAAAGCCTCAATATTTAAGCAAAAAAAAGGCGCCCATAAGAGCGCCGCCAAGAGCAGAGGATGGAGCAATGAAAAATAGGGATTCAGAAACGAAAAAACCGGCACAAGGCCGGTTTAGAAGGGTATTCTGTTCGCCGCATCAATAACCTGAGCAGCTTTGCAGATATTAGAGTGTACACGTGTACACTGTCAACAGCTTGGTACTGTATTAAAAGCCAGTCATGCAGCATCTCGCGCCAAATAAAATGCCTCTACCGTTCCCTCAATAACTCGGCACATATTAATTACCCAGCTTTTGCTTTGGCCAACCTTCTTACACACATGAGGCATCTCCCATCGATAGTAATACCTCAACCAGAAAACCATTCCCTCCAACTCTGCCTTCCCTTTGTCCTGCCGACGAGTAATCGTGTTCAGATAAGCGAGCACCACAGCATCCGTTCTAGCCGCTCTTTCCCAATCGATTCCCGTTGTAATTTCCGTGCATCCGCTCATCATCTCCCGACCAAATGCCGCCATACGCGGCCAAGATACAGAATCTCCCGCCCTCTCAGGATACGCTCTGGCCCACTCCCACAAGAGATCACGAATACCAACTTCCGACATTAGTAAAACCCTCTTGAAAAACACTGGAAAATCACACCAACCGAACCCATCAAGCAGCCACCTGAAAACTATCAAAATGCTCCTGAAAAACCTTTCTCGCCACATGCAGGTTATCTCGGTGGAAAGTACCCAGATAATCTTCATGCACCTGCCGGATTTTATTTTGAGTTACCACCGTATTGGCAAACACTAGATCCACTTGGCGTGGGTTGTCCGTGCGGAATGCTGCTAACGGCCTGCTGGCTGCAGTTGTTAAAATTCGCTCTTTCGCCTCGGTGAGGGTCACAACGGTCATAGCTATCGCTCCTTGATATTTCGTGTTTACCAGTTGGTATCTGTCAGAATCTCACCGATTGGCCGGTCTCGGGTTCTCTGATGGGGCACCGCCCGCTGCTGTGGAATAAACTTCTCCCGCCTCACCCAATTACGCCACACCGCCAACCAATCACGCCGTACCCCCTGCTTGCCCGACTGAGATTTCCAGTAATCACCAAAGCTAGCCGCAATGTCGTAGATCTGGTGCATCACCTCTGGCCGCGTCTTTGCCGCCTCATCGTAAAATTCTTGGGTTAACTGCCAATCATCGGGAAGGCGAGTACCACGCTTCGATGGCGGGGCAGATTCCTGACGGACAGCAAGGGCACCACACTGACCGCTCTCTCTCTGGTTACTTTCTAGATTATTTACTTTCTTAGTATCTTTACTTTCTTGTGTCGTAAAAACCCGATCCGGCAAAACCGTATCTGGCAAAACCGTATCCGGCAAAACCGTATCCGGTTTTTCAGGAAGTGGTTCAGAATCCGTTTTGGAGCGACTGGGGGTATCAGAGATTTCATAGTCTGTACCGATTATTTTTCCCCGCTCACGGTTAGTAATACGCTCGCAATAGCCGGCTTCAATTAACTCCCCCAATAGCCTGTATATCTTATCCCTGCCCTCCTGAGCTTCTTTAGCTAATGCTGAAGGGGAAACCTCCCAGTGTTCAGGCTTCGACAGCAGATGCAGCAGCAAACCGCTTGCAGCAAAAGAGATACGCCGGTCGCACACAACGGAATTAGCAACCACCAAATAATTTGAAGATGGCTTAGCGCTTCGACGAATCATGCACCCCCCCTCGAAAACAAATTAATTTGATCATATTGTTTTTACCTATCCTTGAGAAAAACACCGGACAGCCCCGGCCGCCTCACCACTACCCAGGTGACGGGTTTCTCGGTATGCTGAAAGTGCCAACAAACAACAATCGGAGAAAATCCATGGCTGGATACCTGTACAAATTGAAGTATCTTTCCGACCCTGACGACTCATGCCCTCCCACATTTCAATCAGAAATGACGGTTCACCCTGGCGACTGCATTTACGTCAGCAACAACTACTGGCATTGTGTGAGCTACCTCAGCCACTCTGAGTCAGGCGTTCAACTCGCGCTTTCGAAATCTGCTGAATCACCTGAGGCGGCTGTGCTTTTAGCAAAGCAATACAAACATCACCCAGCAAGCGAGCAGTCTCCATCTCAATAGCACCAATATCACTTGTTGGGCGCTCTGGGCACATCACCGCATGTTCACTCATAGCCCCAGCACACCTTGCCCCCTGAACGGCAATCAATAAAGCCGCCCGAATTCGGTCAAATATGGTTAGGCTGTCTAGCCAACGCTGCCGCCCCTCGGGAATCTTCAACTCCGGACTAGCATGTCGTAGCTTGGTCAACTCATGCGAAGCGGCGACTTGATTTAAATACCCCGTAATCTGCATAGCGCTATCTGCCGCCTGTTGTGCACAGCTGGCAAACTTCGCAGGATCATTGCGATCCAGATAATCAGAAAAACACTCTGTTATCAGCGCCTCACCCTGTTCAGATTTTAGAAACTCCGCAATTGCATCTTGATCGATTTGCTTATCCACCTATCCCTCTCCTGTATAAAACCCCATATACCGCAATGAATTAATCCCGATCTTCAAAAACCGCAGAATGGCAGGACAATAAAATGGGGATTTGAAAATGATCGTTATTCTGGTTTCACCGGCTAACCCTCACCCGCTCAACTTGCCTGCTGAACTTCTGGAGGCTCTCCAGGATCGCTGCCCGCAGGCATTGGCCCAAAAACATCCGGGCGCAATTCATGACGAGTCACTACGCCGCCCGCCACCATCTCTATTGGTATGCATTGGCGAGGCGGCACCGGCCTACGGCCTGTCACCCACTGTGCAACTGCTCCCTGAGAAAGCCCCAAGGCAGTCGCTAGCTTCTGCTGTGTCCCCACAGTCTTAATGGCAAGTTCAATCGGCTTCATTCAACAAAAATTAGCATTGACGCTAAACCATGTCAACGTCAATGGCGATTGCCGAAAAGTAGCAACGCTAATAAGCTCGCGCCTATGAAAAGACGCCCGTTAACCGCCCATGAACAGACCTGTATAGAAAGGCTGAGAAATATATGGGATGAGAAAAAGAAAGAGCTCGGCCTTACACAGGAGAAGGCCGCTGCACTTATTGGCTGGAGCTCCCAAGGTTCCGTGGCCCAATATCTGACCGGCCGGATACCCCTTAACACGGATGCCATTCTAAGGTTTTCCAAGCTGCTCCAAGTTGAGCCTTGGGAAATTGATCCTAACCACGCAATGACCGAGTTCGCCAATATTGGGCAAATCCGCCGTCGAAACCTACTAATACTGGCAGAAGAACATGGTGAAGGAGCCTTGGAACAAGAACTCCAAGCTATACTCCCAAGCCTTGCCAAGGCCCTCAACGGAGAGCTAGTCATTGGTAATCGGGCCGCTCGCTATATAGAAAGGGAATTACAATTAGTCCCAGGATCTTTAGATTATCCCGCCACTTCAGAGAACGACGCCGGTGAATGGTCCGAACGGAAAATCATTCAGCAAATCACGGCAGGAGAGCCGTCGACATCACCGCCCAATAAAGCGTTCATAGAGCTCGTGCGACTGATTACAGAAAAACTCCAAGAAGGCTCAATAAGCAAAGAAGATATCGAGCTCATCAAAAACACTGTTGAAGCGCTGTCCAGGAAAAAATAAAGCCCGCATTCACGGGTTATATTCTTATGAGGCCATTATTTCCGGTAACCAATTGCAGGTTTCCCTCAAGGGCTTAATTGCATTATCTAGACCTACAACCCAGCTGATCGTAGCACTCCAATCAAGTGAGATCGCCATCCCTCACCGCGCAGGCCGCTATTTCTTTCTTAAAATCCGCAAACACTGAACCCGCTAGCAACAGCAAACAGATACCTAATAACCACCTCTTTGCAGCCATATCAATGCTCCCTTCATTTTTAGTGTGAGGCGAGTCTTGAGGATACCACCCGCCCTTAACAGACCAGGCACACTCAAATTATTAGCAATGACGTTGACAAATTAAAAGCGTCATTGCTAATATTTCACCAACAGCCAATAACAAGGGCGCTCAAATGCACACCGCCACCAACTTCAGACCACTGGCCCCACGCCAGGCCGAAGCGCTGACGCACCGCGCCAAAGGGCTATCCAACCGCGAGACCGCCCAGGCCATGCGGTGCTCAGTCACTAATGTCAGCAACCTGCTGGCCGAATGCTTCTACAAACTGCACGCCCGCAACAGCACAGACGCAGTGGCTAAAGCGGTAAAACACGGATTAATTCAATTCGCCCTGATCGCCTCAGTTCTTAACGGCATTGGTTCAGATGCACAGGAACAACTGCGTACCCGCATCCAACGCCGCCTCACAGTTCGAACTATTCGCATCCGCAACCGGGAGAACTTCGCATGAGCGCCACCGTGTTTATACATCCAACTGCCATGAGTAAAAGCAATATCGACCGCCTCAAGCGTCGCATCGATATCGCCAACGCCGTCCTCAAAATTGGCACCCGCCTAGTGCAGCCAAAATCCACCTCCGCAAAGCCAGTAAATAACAACTGGCCACCGTTTGGAGGTGATGCCGCATGAATAGCATCCAATTTATGCCGGCCTCAATCACCGACACAGGAAAAAATCCTGACCACTCTGTAGTCAGCATGGAAGCCATTGTGCTGCAGGGTGAACAACTACCGGGGGATATGACCCTTGGGGATATGACCTGCCGGCGCAATTCGGATGGGGCATTGGATTTTCACGCGTGCCTAAACGTCACCTATGACATTTTCCCCAATGTCGTGGGTTCAGGCCTGGCACAGGGCTTCGGGGAAAACCGCACAGAAGCCATACAAAATGCCCTTAGTAAAAGTCGGCAAGCTGCAACTGATTACCTCGCAGCCCTCGATCACCTTGCACAGCAAATCAATGAGAGCGAGGTCGCATGAACACAAAAGAATTTACACCACCGGACTATAGCGCCCCCGCCTTTCTGGAAAAGGGCGTCCAACACATGCGCGACCGTGCCGAGCAACGCGACAGCGAAGACGGCGAGCGCTCTATGACCAAAACCGTAACCGCCTTTAATGCCCTTTACGGACACTGCGTCACCGAGGAGCAAGGCTGGATGTTTATGGCGCTCCTCAAACAATCCCGCGCAAGCGTCGGCGTATTTGTAGCTGACGACTATGAAGACGGCGCCGCCTACGTTGCCCTAGCCGGCGAAGCCGCCGCAAAGGTCAGGGCAATTTAATGAATGAGTTCAGCCGAATATTAGAGCTGTACGAAGAATTGCTGGCCAAGGTAAAGCTGCAAGAAACTGAAATTGTGAGAATGCGCAAACAAATCGCCACACTCACAAAAACCATCCAAGGCCAAGCCCCAGAACAAGACGATCAGGAGGCAGCGTGAACAGAGAAAAACTTTTCACCATCACCCAAGCCGCCCGCCTGTTGGGAATGGGTAGAAATAAATTAATGGAACTCATGCGGAATAACGGCTTGTTGCACAGCCATGAACCCATGCGTAATTCACCCACCAAGTTCGCCACAACACAAGGTTTGCTCGTTGCACAAAACGCTCAATACAAACGCGGGCCAGTGGCAGTGCCGTATATCAATACCAAAGTTACATCTAACGGCATGGTTTGGATGCGCGACCTTATCGAAAATAAAACTGTACCCCAAGCCAGTTAATCAACCACAAATAAAAGCAAAGGATTGAAAAATGTACGTATACCAACAAACCGAACCCGGACTCTGGACAGTCGGATTCTATGACCCTAGCGGCACTTGGCATACCGACTCCGATCACAACAGCCCCGAGCTTGCCGCCAATCGCGTGGCATTCCTAAACGGCCAAAAAATTTAACCGCGCCCCGGCGCATTCAGTCATCTGTAACCGTACCTGGGCTGCCAGTAAGGAGCCCTTTTTTTAAAAGCATGGAGGATCAAATGAAGAGATACGCACTTTTCTGTGGCGCCTACAACTTAATGATGGGCGGAATTAAGGACTTTAAACAGTCATTCCACACTGAAGAGGAAGCACAGGAAGCCGCAAAGCAGATAGCCAAGAATGAGATATTTACTCACTGGGCACAGATCTTTGATAAGAAAACTGACACCGCAAAAATTTATAGCGTAATTAACGGAAAGTTAAAGCGACGGAAAGATAAAGAAAAAAGCTGTCCTCCTGAGTTAAGCAACGTAACTAAACCTCAATATTGCTAACCCTCAAAAATTTCTCTATGCAGAAAGCGGGCGCACTCACACACGAAGGCCAAGGCTTTGTCCTGGTGTAGAGCTCTAAGGAAAGGATCACCACTATGAATACGGTATTTTTACTAATGGCGGAATTCGGCAGTGTGGATATCCCGCTCAAGGCTTGCTGCCAGAAGTATTTCGGTATGCTGCCTAGGAAAGCGATGGAACGCGCGCGCTTGCACCAATTGCCTGTGCCCGCCTATCGCGGCGGGTCACAAAAATCTGAATGGCTTATTAATGCGAATGATCTGGCTCAGCATATTGATCAATGTCGACAGGAGGCGCTGAATGATTGGGAGCGCTTGAACAGCGCTTAAGCACGGGCCGGTATTTCCAGCCCGCGTATTTGTCCATCTCTCCAAATTCATATAAGTGGGTATAGCGCTGCAGTGTCGACCAAGTGCGGTGGCCGGTAATCTGGGCCACTCGTTGGATTGGCAGGCCGCGCTCAAACCAATAGCTGGCAGCTTCATGGCGCAGATCATGAAAATGCAGATCAGCAATACCCAACACCTTATTAATTACCCCAAAACGGCCACCCACTGATTTTGCCAGATAGGGAAAAACACGTTCATCTTTACGCGGCTGGCGTAGAATTATTGCCAGTGCCTCATCGGGCAAGTGAGCCCAAAACGAGACTGGGCGTATAGGGTCTTTCGTATCGCGTACTAGAATCTGCCGACGCTCCTCATCTAGATCATCCCAGCGTAGCTCAGTGATCTCTTCCATACGGCGGGCGGAGAAAATAGCGAATAGCACCAATTCATCCATGGGAATTTTTAGTTTTCTGCTCGCCCGGCAATAGTCGATAAAGGTTTCCAACTCTTCCAATGCAGGCCGACGATCCCGCTTTTCAGCTCTGGCAACCATGCGCGTCTGCACCGCAACATCAAATGCTGTACTGACTTCACCTACTGCAATAGGCCACTCCCGGCTAGCGGCAATAGTCCTGAATGCCACTGACAACCACATGATGTCGTTTTTTACCGTTTGCGGTTTAGCTTCTTTTAATCGCCTGCGCAGATAATTGAGCAGCTCAGAACGGCGTAGATTTACGGCATCAAGATCTGCAAGATCTGGCCGCTTAATTAACATTTTGATAGTGGAAAGCTTGGATCGCCCGAAATTACCTACATCGATAAAATCGTCTAGATAGGTCTGCAATACCTGGCCTACGCTGATGCCTCGGTGTTGGCTTTTGTGCCATTCGGCAGGGTCGCGAAGTTCGGCTTCACGCTTGTCTGCCCAGGCCTTGGCCAAGGCTTTTTTGCCGAACGTCTCCGACTCCGTATAAACTACGTTTGAATCCCTGAAAATTCGGATTTGCGCCGTATAGCGCACCTCCCCCTTGGCATTTTTCCGTGCCCTGATCGTGGCCATTATTCCCTCACTGGTACAAGCAATTCCTTGTACCAGTAATGTACCACACGAGCGAGAAAAACCGGGTAAAACAGGGTTTTTAGGCGCCTTTGAAGGCTTAAGCTGAAGCGCTTACAATTCCGCTAAATGCAGTAAAATCAAGAAGTTATGTCAGATTTCAGTCCCCACCGCTTTTGTACCGCGCCACTACTCGATTGGAGTGATCGCCATTGCCGCTATATGTGGCGCCTGTTGAGTAAGCGGGCACGCTTGTATTCGGAGATGGTGACTACTGGGGCAATATTGCATGGAGACAGGGAGCGCCACCTGCAGTTTGATGCAGCAGAGCAACCCGTAGCCCTGCAACTGGGCGGAAGCGATCCCAGGGAGCTGGCCGAATGCGCCCGTATCGCCGAGGAGTGGGGCTACGCTGAAATTAACCTCAACTGCGGCTGCCCCAGTGACCGGGTGCAATCGGGCCGTTTTGGTGCCTGCCTGATGGCAGAACCGGATGTGGTGGCTGAGGGTCTGTCCGCGATGCGCGAAGCAGTATCTATCCCAGTTACGGTAAAGCACCGAATCGGTATTGATGATATGGAGGACTATCCTGGCCTGACCCGTTTTGTGGAGGCCCAGGCAGCTATTGGCACTGACACATTTATCGTACATGCGCGCAAAGCCTGGCTAAAAGGCCTCAGCCCAAAGGAAAACCGCGAAATCCCCCCACTTAATTACGATATGGTTTACCGTCTGAAACAGGACTATCCACAGCTACAAATCATTATTAACGGGGGTATTAACTCGCTAGAGGAGAGCCTGCAACATTTGCGGCATATGGACGGTGTTATGCTGGGGCGTGCAGCCTATCAAACTCCGGCAATCCTTGCCCAAGTGGATAGCCTGCTATTTGGTGAAAGTGAAGGGCCGGATGCAGCGCAAGTGGTCGAGCAAATGCTGCCCTATATAGAAAATGAAATGCAGCGCGGCCAGCGCCTGAATCATATTACCCGACATATGCTCGGGCTTTTCCAGGGGCTGCCGGGCGCGCGGCGATTCCGCCGCCACCTAAGTGAGAATGCCCACAAGAAAGGGGCCGGACCAGAAATTGTTGAACACGCTTTAACGCTCGTTACCCAGGCCGCATAGAGGGTAAACCAAGATGGCTGGAAATGGAGGCCAATCAATGACAGAGGGAGTGCAATGAACAAATTGGAACAACTTAAACAGCGCAGCTTAGTAGTGGCCGATACGGGTGATATTGAGGCTATCCGCCGCTACCGCCCTCAAGATGCCACCACCAACCCCTCACTACTGTACAAGGCCGCCCAGCTCCCTCAATACAAATCGCTTATCAAAGAGTCATTGGGGTGGGCAGCTCGCCACCAGAAGCAACGTGGGACAGCGGAGACAGCGCGATTAGCGGCAATTAAGCTAGCAGTGGGTATCGGTACAGAGATATTACAGCTGGTCCCCGGCGTGGTTTCCACCGAGGTGGATGCGCGACTCTCGTTCGATACCCGCGCCACAATTGATTACGCCAGGCACCTGATCACTCTCTACGAACAAACGAATGTAGAAAGGGACCGTGTGCTCATCAAAATTGCTTCCACCTGGGAGGGTATTGCAGCGGCAGAAATCCTGGAACAAGAAGGCATCCACTGTAACCTGACCTTGCTATTCAGCCTGTGCCAGGCCATCGCCTGTGCCGAGGCCGGAGCCACTTTAATCTCTCCTTTTGTCGGCCGTATCCTCGACTGGCACCTGGCAAATGGTGAGCGCAAGGGGTTCAGTGGCGAAGAGGATCCCGGTGTATTGTCGGTACGCAATATTTATCACTACTATAAATCCCGCGACTACGACACCATCGTGATGGGTGCCAGTTTCCGTAATACAAGTGAGATAGAAGCCTTGGCTGGCTGCGATCGCCTGACTATCAGCCCGCAGTTGTTGCAGTCCCTGGAGGAAAGTGAGGGGATGCTGGTAGGAGGCCTACCGGCGATTACAGAACCTTTGGCTCGGCCAACCCAGAGATTGGAGGAAGCGACATTCCGCTACCAGCTCAATAGCGATGCCATGGCTACAGAAAAGCTAGCAGAAGGCATTCGCAACTTTGTTAAAGACCAGCAGCGACTTGAAATGCTGCTACAAAGCCAAGTGATGGGACACCAGGAAACTGATGCTGCAACAAATCCGTAAGCTGTTTGAGCAGATTGGCAACAGTGCCGATGTAGAAACACGTAATGAAAAAGACGTGCGCATGATCAGCGCCGCCCTTCTAGTTGAAGTGGCGACTGTGGACCAGAAGCTGGACCAGCGCGAGCGCGACACCCTCACGCATCTACTTTGCCAACACTATGCACTAGATGTACACAGCGCCGCCGAGATTATTGATGAGGCCATTGATCAACGGGAGCATGCCACCTCATTATTCGAGTTTACCCAAGCAGTTAATGATCAGTTCACTGAGCAGGACAAGTACCTGCTGGTTCGGCAAATGTGGCAGGTCGCTTTTTCCGATGATGTTATCGAGGCATTTGAGGAACACCTTATTCGCCGGGTATCCGAACTTATCTACCTACCCCACGGACTGTTCACCAGAGCCAGGGCGGAAGCGAGGGATTTGAAAGATAATTGAGTCGCTAGCTGAATAAGTTGGGGGAATAGGTCTAAAGCGCCAAATCGGTAGCAGGAGCCCTTAAGAAGCTCAATGCAGACGGGCGGAGCGTTTGCTGTAGGGCTCGCATTCCCGCTCGAGGGTATGCACCAGATCGCGGAAAGTTTCCGCATTTTGCTCGTTCATACTCATCAAAACACGGTGTGCTTCCAGTACCTTCTCCCGCGCAGCACATTCATCAGGGGTGTTGCAGACCAGGGGTTTAGTCTCAACGGAGATATCATATTGCTCACTACTGATCTCCACCAGGGAGTCAAATCCCATTGCATCAAGCAGGTGTTGAATTCCTTTATCGGCAGAGAAAACCAATGGCTTTTGACAGCCGCGCTCTTGGGCGCGAATCGCAATTTTTGCCATCAGGCCAAGGGTCGTGCTGTCAACACCTTCGGCACGGTCCAGGTCGAAAGCCACCCCAGCGAAGTCATCTCGCGCAAACATGTTGTCGATGAAGCTATCAAAGGAAGTACAAAGGTTGAGCCGAACATCACCAATCAACTTGATGATGTAAACGCCCTCGTGGGCCCCAACCATAATTTGCCCGGACTGCATAACAACCCCTGGCTCACCCGGATACACTTTTAGGTGAAAGTGCTAACAGGTGGCAAAAGTTCACTGGTAGAGAACACAAGCCGCACTCGGTGGTTTTGCCGCCTTGTGCAATTTTGTGCATAAAGTGGGCGGAGCTTACTCCTGACTGCCCGGACTGACAAGTATACTAGGGCATGAAATTCGACTATTTAGTCGATGCAAACGCTCGTCCTAATTGTGCCCCAGGGTGAGGATCGTAATATCGTCCGGTAACGCCCCAAAAGTATCTACTTTCAGGCTCTGGCACAAACTTTCCAAATTTCCTCCGCACTCGGCGATCATCTGTAAGAGGCGCTCCTCTTTTTCCAGAAGATCTCCCTGAAGCAGCTCCAGAACGCCATCGGAGCACGCCACCAAACGCCAGCTGGGCGGTAGCTCGGCGCACATTACCTGCCAGTCACCCCGCTCAAAGATACCTAACGGACGCCCTTTGCCCGGCAACCAATCAGCGCCACCATCACTGGCGAGAGCCGGCATGGGAATCTGCCCGGCAACAGCATAGTGCAGCTGGCGCGCGGCCGTATCCACAACACCGACGAACATGCTGGCATGTTTGCCCATATGTGTGGATAACAACTCCCGATTGATCAGCTCGAGAACTTCTAACAGGTCACTGCCAAGGGACTCCAGCTGGGTAAAAAGTGGACCCTCACGCAGGCGATGCATGATGCTGTGCTTGACGAGTGCGGTAACCAGCGCAGACGAGACACCATGACCGGAAATATCCACTAGGTAGAAGGCGACAAAACGCTCTCCAAACAGGCCGTAATCGACAAAGTCACCACTGAGATACAGTGAGGGAATCAGGCGATAGTTCGCCTCAATACCACCTGGATAACTATAAGGCGTACGCGGCAGCAAGTGCTGTTGCAGCTGGCGGCCAGCCTCCTGGTCCCGCCGCAAAAGCTCTACGTGATCACGCAGCTCTATGTTACGCCGCTCCAGAGCTTCCCGATATTCCCGGTTCTGCTGGGCCAGATTCTCCTCACCGCTGATACGACAAATAACTCGGTCAATTTGCGCGGCTTCCTTGAGAGGTTTGAGGAGATAATCGCAGGCGCCCAGGCGTATTGCTTGCAGGGCATCATTCAGTACTGCACTGGATGAAATTACGATGACAGAGGTATCTGGAGACTGACGTTTGATTTTTTGTAACACCTCCAGCCCGCTCATATCGGGTAACTGGAAGTCCACCGCGACCAATTGAAAAAGACCGGGGGAAAATTGCTGGATACCCTGTTGCCCACTACTTGCCTCCGCAACAGAGAACCCTTGGCGTGAAAGCGCTCCACGCAGGAAACTGCGGGAGCGCTCGTCATCAGTCAGTAACAGGCTACCGGGACCGGGCATGAGTGGCCCTTGGAAAAAGAGTAAGTTCTATCCGGTGATCAGTAGTCACTGGACTCTTCAACTTCACCCTGGTCAATCGCTTCAGCGGCTTCAGTTTCACTCTGCACATCTACTTCGCCATCCACGATCAGGAAGTCGCGGCGCTGCAGGTAAGCATCACGTAACAGCACATACCGATCCCCCTGTAACAGTGATTCGGCCTGCAGCAAGCTGGCGCGGCTCTGAATAATATCGGTTGCCCTCAACGTATAGCGTGTAGGGTCATGTTCCACATAGGTCAGCGGGTTGGTGTAGTAATCAACTACCCGTGCTGGCGTATCCCGAACTGTGGAAGGACCCAGAAGCGGCAAAACCAGGTATGGACCGGAAGGCACCCCCCAAACAGCCAGGGTTTGACCAAAGTCCTCGCCATCGCCTTTTTCAAGCCCCATATGCTTGGCAACATCAAAAAGACCGGCAATACCAATAGTGGTATTAATCAGCAAGCGACCTGCATCATTGCCTGCCTGGCCCCATTTACCTTGCAATACGCCATTAAAGGTATTGGTCACTTCACCCAGATTACTGAAGAAGTTGCTAACACCGTGTTGCACGAATATTGGGGTGATCTGCCGATAGCTGACGGCAGCTGGCTTCAACACATAGCGATCAGCGCCATCATTAAAACTAAAGACAGCGCGGTTAAAACCTTCCCATGGGTCACGAAGGGAAAAATCCTCCCCTTCCGCACCACCAAATTCATCCGCGGGATCAAAGCCATATTCATCCAGTAGCGAACCATTTTCATCGCCACTTGTGGTAACCTGACCATCAGTACCAGTTTGAACGGCGGTATCCCCTGCCGCGCCTCCAAACGGGTCATCTTGCGCTAATACACTCACTGGAGAAACCGCGATCAGCGCGGCCATCAACCAGGGCGATAAAACTCTGCGTCCTAGCAAAACCCTGCTCCTCTACTAACAAATACTAAGACCAAGGATTCTAACGCCCTCGCATATCGTAAGCTACCCTCGGCAGCATAGCAGCTGGGATTCGTCAAAGATGAAGCAGTTTCAGGCAAGTGCAGCGGGGCTTTAGAATAATAATGACGCCAAAAGATAAGCTGTCGACACCTATTTTTCAGCAGGTAGAGGTTTAAGGCCTGCAATTACACCATTCCCCAGAAGTTTCTGTAATAGCTCCACACCAAAACTCCTCAGGGTGCTGGTATCTACCTGGGGTAACTCTGCAGCAATTTGTGCCAACAGTTGCTCTCCAGTGGCCGACTCTTCTGAAGCCAGTTGCAACAAACGCGCTGTCACCGCATTAATTTCCATGAAATTCACCTCATCACTGCGATCGCGATACACCAGCAAAAAGGTGGGGGTTTCATCGGGTTCCTGAGGCTGGAACACCGGGCCAATACGATGCACGGGATATCGATAACTAAGGCTCCATACCAGGGGCGATACTACTGGTACGGATCCCAATATATCCCCCTCGCGGCTGAGGTTGGCAGGTATCTCAGCGGTACTGACATCCAGTGCCAACTCTACCCATTCGTAGTGAGCTAGCTCCAGTAAAAAAGGGGGATCTCCCTCCCGCTGGCCCCGCTCATTTTGCAGGTAAGTGAGGAACTCCTCACTGATTTGCAGGAAGTAGGGACTGCTAGAAGTATGGTGATGCACAAAATCACGCACCATAGCGTGCCAGAATTCGTCACTATAGAGACTGCGCAGCACCGGAAACCCGCTCGAGATAAAAGACTCAATATTGTTGTAAATTAGATCCCGATAAATCGCCAAGCGCCGATCTTCAATTTGGGGAGGCGGTGTGCATTGCTCCGGAGCACGCAGATGAGCAGCCAAGTCTCTCTGCAACCCCTGAAAATTGTCAGTTTTATCGGCGACTGAGGACATAGTTTTCTTCTACTTGGTGACTGGCCTGAATGGTTTTGATATGCCCTACTTCTTCGAGCAATTGCGGTATGGGTGGAATATTGAAATCCCGCTCAAGCAGGGTTGGCATTACACCGTGAATTTCATAAGCCTTATTCAACAACTCCCACACAGGATCAATTACCGGTGCACCGTGGGTATCTACTTTTAGATCTTCCGCCTCGTCGTAATGTCCCGCCACATGTACATAGCGCATTCTTTCCGAAGGAAGTCCGCGCAGAAACTCAAATGGATCGTAACGATGATTAATGGAGTTGACGTAAATATTATTTACATCAAGGAGAAGGTCACAGTCTGCTTCCTCCAGTACGGCATTTAGAAAGGCCAGCTCGCTCATTTCCTGGCCTGGTGCGGCATAGTAGGAAACATTTTCCATGGCAATACGCTGCCCCAATGCATCCTGCACAATACGAATTCGCTCGGCGACATACATCACCGCTTCTTCAGTAAAGGGAATCGGCAGTAAATCGTAGAGATGTCCGTGGTCGGAGCAGTAGCTCAGGTGCTCGCTGTAATAGCGAATATCATGCTCACGAATAAATTTCTTGATAGACCCAACAAGGTCCATATCCAAAGGCTCCGGCGCCCCAATTGAAAGGGACAAGCCGTGCAAAATAAATGGGTAGCGCTCAGTAAATTCCCGAAACCAGCGGCCATAGCGCCCACCGACGCCGATCCAGTTTTCCGGCGCTACCTCAAAGAAATCCACCGCAGCAGATGGCACTTCCTCTCCCATCATAGAGCGACGCAGTCCAAGACCGGCCCCCTCCACTGGATAATTTCGCACTTCTGTCTGCCTCAAACGGTTCTATGTGAAGAAAAGAACAAGGGGCGGCGCGTCAGTTAACGCAATACCGCCCCGATCGAGTATGGCTTTAAATTATCCGCCACACTTACCTTCGCCGCACTTACCCTCTTTCTTCTTGCCTTCGCCGCATTTACCTTCGCCGCACTTGCCTTCTTTCTTCTTGCCTTCGCCGCACTTACCTTCGCCGCACTTACCTTCTTTTTTCTTGTCGTGGCCACACTTGCCTTCTTTTTCCTTATCGCCATGGTCAGCCAGTGCCAGGTTGTAGCCAGAAGTCAGCTCTGCCGCAGCAAACGGATTAGCTTCGCCAGTGGTTGCAGACACATTCATCGCAGCAGAGGCAATAAACGCTGCACCAACTGCGGCCGCTACGGGGGAAAGATGCTTCTTGTTCATAAGGGATCTCCTAATTAATACCCTGAGTAATAAAAAGTACCAAAGACTTTCTTTTCTCCCGCGCCAGTATAATGACGCGGGATGGAAAACCGTCATTTGTTGAGGCTAGCCAGCTTAGGGTGAGAATCTCACGCCACTTTGAACCTATAGCCTACTCACATAAGGTTTGTCGAACCGGTTGCCAGAATATTACATAAAGAAATCAGTTTTTTTGTGATCTCATACCAATAGTGGCAATCAACCTACCAGCCCCTTCCCATCAGCCTCCACCCACGCCTTATGCAAGCGCTTGGAAGATACTGGCATCAGGGTTTTCAGGGTCTGGGCAAATAAAGAAACGCGGAACTCTTCAAGCATCCAGCGGTAATCCACTAGCAAGGCTTCCGCAGCCAACTCCCTGCTTGAATATTTTTCAGCCAGATCGGCATAAGGCTCCGCGGCCTTGTGGTACTCAACCTGTAATTTGCGATCACGATTCGGGTCGAGGACGGCTTTTTCCAGTCGCATAGCGATCGCCTTAAGATAACGGCCATACTGACGCAACCATTCCAGAGGGGTATCGAACAGAAAACCGCGATAAAAGAGCCCAGACAATTGCTGCTGAATATCTCCCACCGCCATTGCAACTGCCAGGTTTTTCTGCTGTTTGATCTGTTTGCGCAGGGGCACAAGTAGGGCTAAAGCTTTGACCAGCAGGTTCCCAATTTCCTGGGCCACCCCCACCAGGTCACTATCATTTTCCAGCGCGGACAGAAATTCAGCTTCGGTACGCGGCCAATTGCCCTTAGGCCAAAATACCTCTCGCACGGCAGCCAACAGGATATCGTCTGCAACCTCTTCACGCCGCCCCAAGTCCGCGGCAGATAACCCCAGCTCCTTGCCACGAAGCAGCTCCTTGCGCAGGTATTTAACCTTCTCCGGCAAGTGCAACAGTGCCAGGCGGGAAATACCTGCACGACTCAGCCGGCGCGCGTCATCCGGGTTATCCAGGAGTTTCAGAGAAACACTGTCTTTTTCCTCTATCAGAGCCGGGTATGCCCGCACCTTGAGGCCGCCCTGGTTAAGGGTGTGGGTTTCTGGAAGCTCTCCAAAGTCCCAGCTGGTAATCCCCTCCCGCTCAAAGCTGTCTCCTGCACTCGCAAGCCCCTGCTGCACCCGATCGCGGTAGCGCGCCTGTAGCAGCGAGAGATCTCGGTCCTGGTCGAGCAATTTACCTGCCTCATCCACCACTTGGATATTGAAGCGATAATAATCTTCCAGGGATTGCTCAGCGGATTCCCAGGCGCTATCAGGCAACTGCTGCGCCGTCTGGCGCTGTAACTCCAGTGCTAGTGACTGCCATAAGGGGACATTATCCGGGCGCAATCGCGGCAGGGCTTTATCCACTGCTGCTGGTACGGGGACAAAATATTTACGCCACTGTTTAGGTAAGGCTTTGACCAGGGCAATACATTTATCCCGTAGGATTCCAGGCACCAGCCAGGAAAGTCGAGCAGCGGGCACCTGGTGCAAAGCCGCAACCGGTACCTGAATGCTGACACCGTCATCCACACTGCCCGGCTCGAAATGATAGCTGAGCGGATAAACAATACCGCCCGATTGCAATTCATCGGGGAATTGGGCTTCGCCGACGTGATCCGCACTCTGCTGCATCAACAATTCACGGGGAATAAAGAGCAACTGCGGATCAGTGGATTCCACTTTCTTGCGCCAGTGCTCAAACCCAGCCAGGTTAACGATATCGGCAGGTATACGCTCATCGAAAAAGCGATAAATCACTTCATCATCTACCAGAATATCCCGCCTGCGGGATTTAGCCTCCAGCTCTTCCAGAGATTTCAGCAGGTCGGTGTAGTGTGTATAAAAACGGCCTTTACCTCGATAACGCTGCTCCACTAAAGCCTGGCGAATAAAGACTTCCCGCGCGGTTTTCGGATCAAGCTTACCGTAGGGAATCCGGCGTTTCTCCACCAGCACCAGGCCGTACAGGGAAACCTTCTCAAAGGCCATCACCTGACCCGAACGGGCATCAAAATGAGGCTCGAAATAATTTCGCTTAACCAGGTGCTGGGATGCAGCCAATACCCAATCGGGCTCTATTTTTGCAACCGTATGGGCGAATAAACGGCTGGTTTCCAATAACTGGGCGGCAACAACCCAGCGGGGAGGCTTCTTGAACTGGCCAGATCCAGGGAAAATATGGAAGCGGCGATTGCGACAGCCAATAAATTCCTTGTTCTCATCGCGAGCGCCAATATTACCGAGAAGACCTGCGACTATAGCCCGGTGTACCGCTTCATACTCCGCTGGCTCTTTGTTTTCTTTTACTTCAAGATCGCGGCAAGCCACCCGCAGTTGGTGGTGGATATCTCTCCACTCACGCATACGCAACCAGGACAGGAAATTTTTCTGGCACCATTTTCGCAACTGATTTTGACTCAGCTCCTGACGCTGGATTTCGAAAGTATCCCAAAGCTGTACAAAGGACAGGAAATCTGACTGCTCATGCTGCCACTGGCGATGTTTTTCATCCGCTGCCTGACGCTTTTCCACCGGGCGTTCGCGCGGATCCTGTACGGCCAGAGCGGCGACAATAACTAATAATTCACGCGCACTACCATTATCTGCCCCGGCCAGCAACATTCGGCTCAGTCGTGGGTCCAGCGGCAATCGTGAAAGGGCTCGCCCCAGTTTAGTGACCCTGCCCTGACCATCGACGGCCTGCAGTTCCTGTAATAGCTTGTAACCATCATTAATCAGGCGCGGATCGGGCGGATCAACAAAAGGAAACTCGCGGATATCACCAATACGCAACTGCAACATTTGCAGGATTACTGCAGCCAGGTTGGTACGCAGAATTTCCGCATCGGTAAATTCCGGACGCTGCGCAAAATCCCGCTCTTCATATAAGCGTACACAGACACCGGCACTGACGCGGCCACAGCGGCCGGCACGCTGGTTGGCACTGGCCTGGGAAACCGGCTCTATAGGCAGTCGCTGAATTTTACTGCGATAGCTGTAGCGACTGACGCGTGCAGTACCCGGGTCGATCACATAGCGAATTCCCGGCACCGTAATAGAGGTCTCCGCCACATTGGTGGCGAGTACAATACGGCGGCCTTTATGGCCGTGAAAGACTTTGGCCTGCTCCGCCAGACTCAAACGCGCATAAAGGGGCAATACTTCCAGCTGGGCAATCTGCGCATCCCGCAGGGCCTTGGCACATTCACGGATTTCCCGCTCGCCACTCATAAATACCAGTATATCCCCGCCGCGCCGGCTGCTGGATTTTTCCTCGTGCAGTAACTCCCCTACCGCAGTTACGACCTGTTCATTGAGATCCGCATCACTGTCCACAGCCGGGCGGTAATGAATGTCCACCGGATAGGTCCGGCCAGATACCTCGATAATGGGCGCATCATCAAAATGTCGGGAGAATTTCTCCAGGTCGATAGTGGCCGAGGTAATGATCAGTTTCAGGTCTGGACGCCTGGGCAGGATAGTTTTCAAATAGCCCAGCAGAAAATCAATATTGAGACTGCGCTCATGGGCTTCATCGATAATCAGCGTGTCATATTTATTTAACAGTGGGTCACGCTGAATTTCTGCCAGCAGAATGCCGTCTGTCATTAGTTTGACATGGGTATGTTCAGTACTGTGATCGGTAAAACGCACCTGGTAACCGACTGATTCCCCCAAGGGCTGCTGCAATTCCTCGGCGATTCGATTGGCCACAGTGCGAGCGGCAATCCTGCGCGGCTGGGTGTGGCCAATCTGGCCGTAAATCCCCCGCCCCAGAGACAGGCAGATTTTCGGTAACTGGGTGGTTTTACCAGAACCGGTTTCACCGGCAATAACTACAACCTGGTGCTTTTCGATCAACCCGGCGATTTCATCACGCCGCGCTACCACGGGCAGTGCTTCCGGCCACTGCACGTCCGGTAGCTTTCGCCGACGCTCTTCCACCAGGGCTTCAGACGCTTGTAACTGTTGTTCCAGCTGGGCCAGCATTCGATCGACCGGTTTGCCCTCTTTCTGGCGCCGGCGCACGTTCTTCAGGGTTCTGCGCAAGTCAAAACGATCCCTACCCATACAGGCCGGGATACGGGTTTGCAGCGCTCCCACAACTTTTTCTGCTTCGGTGTGACTCATAATTCGTACAGCAATGGCAAACGCGGGATTATAACCCCTGGATACGATAGGGCTATCAAACCTTACTGTGGCGCTCATCTATACTGGAGCAGATAGAGGTCAATTTTAGAAGCACCATTGCGCCTCAGGGTCACACCTTGCGAGCGGTACTATGCAAGAGATCAAGCCCAAGCCTCCCTCCAGCGCCGGGCAGCTGTTTGGCCATCCCAAAGGCCTGTTTCTGCTGTTTGGTACAGAAATGTGGGAACGCCTCAGCTACTACGGTATGCGCGGTATTTTTGTTTTCTACCTGACCTCCACAGCCACCGCTGCAGTATTCGGCTGGGAGCAGCTCACCGAGACCGAATTACAATCCAAAGCCCTCAGCTACCTGGGATGGTACGCAATGCTGGTCTACCTGACTCCAATTATCGGCGGCTGGATGGCGGACAACCGCTGGGGACAACGCCGCTGCATTATGTTCGGCGGCACCCTGATGATGCTGGGACAATTCTCCCTTGGCTTCCCCCACGCCTGGCTGCCCAATGGCAGTGAGATCTATATGCTGTGGCTGGGACTGGCCCTGCTGATTATCGGCAATGGTTTCTTCAAACCAAATATTTCCACCATGGTCGGAGACCTCTACGAAGAGGGAGATCACCGTCGCGATACGGCATTTACCATTTTCTATATGGGCATAAACCTGGGCTCAATCCTCGGTTATTTAGTTGTGGGCTGGGTTGGAGAGAAGGTGGACTACCAGTTGGCCTTCGTCGTTGCAGGAGTCGGCATGTTGTTGGGCCTGCTGCTGCAAATGACCCAGGCCAAGCGCTATCTGGGAGAAATCGGCGTAGAGCCCTCTGCACACCTGGAACTCAAAAACCGGAAACATGAAGAGGCCGAAAAGCATCGTCCCCTGACTCACGAAGAGCGAGACCGTATAAAGGTCATATTGGTACTTGGTGTTTTTATAGTGATTTTCTGGGCCGGTTTTGAGCAGGCTGCCGGCTCAATGAACTTGTTTGCCAAATATCGCACCGACCTAAATATCTTGGGATGGGAGATTCCAGCCAGTTGGCTACAGATGGTGAATCCCATATTTATCATTATCCTCGCGCCGATTATGGCCAGCATCTGGATAGGAATGGGAGATAAGGAACCCAGCTCGCCAGCCAAGTTCAGCCTAGGGCTGGTATTTCTTGGTATCGGCTTTATTTCAATGTGTGGAGCAGCATTACAAATCGGAGACTCTACAACCATAAAAGCAAGTATATGGTGGCTGGTGTTTGCCTATATTTTTCACACTATCGGTGAACTGTGCCTATCACCTATCGGGCTTTCAGTAGTCACCAAATTATCCCCTCTACGCTATTTATCCTTAATGATGGGGCTTTGGTTTGCCTTTATTGGTATTGCTAACAAAGGAGCGGCGGAAATTGGCAAGTTGGTGGGAGTGTCCGGCCCTCTCGCTACTTTTGGGGGCGTAGCCCTGGTTGCCATTGTTGCAGGAATTATCCTGTATCTCATTCGCGAGAAACTGGTGGATTGGATGCATGGCGCGGAGGAGGTGCACGCCACAGTAGGAGAAACCACTAAAGAGGAATTAAGTATCACCGCCGATCACGACGGTGTGCCCCCAAAACACTTTAGCGGCAATGATAAGTAACAAGTGATCAGGCGGTTCGGACAGTGCCGCCTGACTTGAAAGATATTACTGCAGCATCAGCGCCCTTTTACCAGATAGGCGATCGCCCTATCCAACCCCGCCAAAGTCATCGGGTACATGTGCCCATCGACCAAACGCTGTGTCATTCCAATACTGGGGGTGTATTGCCAGTACTCCTCACCGACAGGATTTAACCAGACCAGGTTACTGTAGGTATTCGTAATTCGCTCCATCCAGGCAGCACCGGGTTCCTCATTCATATGCTCGACACTGCCATAGCGGCTGGTAATTTCGTAGGGCGCCATAGAGGCATCGCCCACAAAAATAACTTTATAGTCTTTGGCATAAGTACGCAGTACTTCCAGCAATGAAGTGTTTTCACTGAAACGACGCTGGTTGTCTCTCCAAACATGCTCATAGACAAAGTTGTGGAAATAAAAATACTCCAGGTGCTTAAATTCGGAGCGGCAGGCTGAAAACAGTTCTTCACAAACCCGTACGTAGGGGTCCATGGAGCCCCCTACATCAAAAAAGATCAATACTTTTATCGCGTTGTGCCGCTCCGGAACCATCTGGATATCCAAAAGGCCCGCATTGCGTGCTGTGGAGGAAATTGTGTTATCCAGGTCCAGCTCTTCAGCAGCGCCGGTGCGGGCAAATTTTCGCAGCTTGCGCAGGGCGACCTGGATATTACGAGTACCCAGGCTGACACTGTCATCCAGGTTCTTAAACTGACGCTTCTCCCACACTTTGGATGCCGAGCGGTTGCGGCCCTTACCCCCAACCCGAATTCCTCCCGGGTGATAGCCGCTGTTACCAAAAGGACTGGTGCCACCGGTACCGATCCAGCGGTTGCCGCCACTGTGGCGCTTCTTCTGCTCTTCAAGGCGCTTTTTGAATTCCTCCAACAGTTTTTCCAGACCACCGAGGCTTTGGACCTTAGCCTTTTCCTCTTCCGTGAGCTGTTTCAGGAACTCTGCACGGAGCCAGTCATCCGGGATCATCTGCTCGACAATATCATCCAGTGTTTCCAGGTCTTTAAAATAAGACTCAAACGCGCGATCGAATTTATCGAAATGCTTCTCATCCTTCACCAGGCAAACTCGGGCCAGGAAGTAAAATTCCTCCAAGTCTGCAAACACCAAACGTTGCTGCAAAGCTTCGAGCAAGGAAAGCAGCTCGGTAATGGATACCGGTAATTTATAGCGGCGTAAATTTAGAAAAAAGCCAATCAGCATAGTAATTCGCAGTCAGCATAGGAAAATAGGGTTGCAATCGAACCAACCGATGAAACTTCAGGAAGAGCATATCCTCTCCCTGAAACACAGCGATTCACCAATTAACGATTATCTCGACGCGCCATAAACGCAAGACGCTCCAGCATATGAACATCTTGTTCATTTTTCAGCAGGGCTCCGTAGAGAGGAGGGATCGCACTGCTGTTATCACGGTTTTTCAAGACTTCTTCGGGAATATCATCTGCCATCAACAATTTCAGCCAGTCAATCAACTCCGAAGTAGAGGGCTTTTTCTTTAGGCCTGGCACTTCCCTCAGCTGGAAGAAGATGTCCATCGCCTCTGCCACCATCTGCCCCTTTATATCCGGGTAATGCACGTCAACAATTTTGCGCATGGTGTCACGGTCGGGGAAGCTGATGTAATGGAAAAAACACCGGCGCAAGAAAGCATCAGGCAACTCTTTCTCATTATTGGAGGTAATAATTACGACGGGACGCTGCTTGGCTTTGATGGTTTCGCCGGTTTCATAGACGAAAAACTCCATGCGATCCAGCTCTACCAGCAAGTCATTGGGAAACTCAATATCTGCCTTGTCAATTTCATCAATCAGCAGTACTACACGTTCCTCAGCCGCGAAAGCCTCCCACAGCTTACCGCGCTTGATGTAATTGCCAATATCATGGACTTTATCCACTCCCAATTGGGAATCCCTCAGGCGTGACACGGCATCATATTCATACAAACCCTGCTGTGCCTTGGTAGTGGACTTAATATGCCACTGGATCAACTTCATGCCGAGGCTCTGCGCAACCTGCTCCGCAAGCAAAGTTTTGCCGGTGCCCGGCTCGCCTTTGATCAGAAGGGGACGCTGCAGGGTGACCGCTGCGTTTACCGCCATCTGCAGGTCTTCAGTAGCTACATAGCTGTCGGTACCGGTAAATTTCATGACTACTCCAATCCTGTATTCGCCGCTATCTATCTGATTTAGCGAATGATAATTGAACAACAGGGCAGGAGGCGAGGCGGGAACGACCAAATTGGATGACCAGCTTGAGTAGGCTGAGCGACTGCTTATGCAACCGGGGTCAAGCCATCTGGGTACTACGGCGATGTACCACCTGTCTTCCCTTACTGGTGATGTACCAGCGGATTCCCAAGTGACTATGAATCTTACCGACCATCTCCAACACTAACAGGCTATTTAAGGCGCGGGCGACAGAATTGGTCTCCATACCGCTGTCTTGCACCATTCCTGACAGGGAGCGAAATACACACTCACCACTATTAAGGAGGTTGAGCACTTGCAGGGCATTCTCATCCAGCTTACGGATCTGGTTAAAATCCAGCACTGGCCCCTGCTCCAGATCCCCTTCAATTTCATGCTCCAATAACGGCATCATCTCGAGCTGCATTGTACGCAGCTCCTGCTCAAGGTTCTCAACCCTGGCCCGGGCAATACTGGCGTCCCGTAACTGACGACGTGCAGCATTAAAAACGAACATACGCGAGGCAATGGCAGCCAGTAAACAATAGCCGGTGAAAATCAGCAGGCGCGATGGATCCCCCTGGATCTCAATCAAGAGGTCACTTTGAGTGAATTTGAGGAAAATTGGCACTATCAAGGCACCGCACAAGCCCATAATCAGGCAACGTGCAAGACCGGCCGGATCCTCCTCTGTAAACAGCATCTGATAGTAATTCACCAACCCGCCAAGAATGCCCGAAACCAGCATTACCGCGGTAAGAATCAGCAGGTGGTCGAGCATCAGGATTCCTCAGACGTCAATAGCAGCCTCCGCCAACTTACAAGGACGGAATAATGTGCCAATTGCACTTCTTCAGTATTTTTCTTTAAGTCCGGCCATCAAGCTGCCAGCATAGTGAATTTTCGAATTGCTTACGGACATTCCAAGCCGCATTTTCTATATGGCTACGCCCTTATTCAACGTCGAGAATTGAACCGACTAGCATGGCCTCACGCCAAGCCTGCAGGCAGCCTAATAGATATAGCAGCTGTCACCGGATAGAGAACTCCGGAGCAGAGGATACGGCGCCTTTGATCCAATGGGGAAAGGTAGTTCGCAGAAGAAATATTTGGGTCGACTATTAACTGGCTAGATGCAAGAAAGGCTAATAGGCAATTATTTGTCCACCAGCCCTTAAAAGTGATCGCTAACTAAAAAAAGTCTGGTCTCTGGCGGTTACTGCTCATTAAAGTATGGGTCATCATCAAAGCGACTGCGTCGATCGCGCCGAAAGCGCAGCAGCAGGGTGACAATCCCCCAAAAAACCATCACAGCCAAAGCTCCGCCAGCGGAAAAAACCAGATTTGCGGTGACCTCCGGCGCTGCGCCATTTTCTTCAAAAAGCATCTGATAAACAAAGAGAGGTAACACTGGCATCGCCACTGATTCAGCAACAGGTACCTTTACCGGCACTAACAATACCGCTGCAAAGATTAATAAAAGAGTACGGCGCAACCAGCTCCAGCGCCAATTGCGCATAAACCACCAGCCCGCCAATAACAGCACCAGAGTCGACGCCGTGTAAACAATCCAGGCAAGTTGAAAATCTTCTGACATTTTTACTTTCTTCTCTAAATCCTCATCGCCTCCCGCAAGAACATCTGGAGGCATCCTCTCAATCAACATCAACCCAGGTAACGATATGCTCTTCCATATCATCCGGGTGCACCAGCTCCTCACTTACGACTCTGCCACGAACTGAAATACCGGCCTTATGCACCGACTCTGTGTCCCCACTAATCAGTGGATGCCAATCCGGTAGAGAGCGCCCTTCTGACAGGCAGCGGTAAGCACAAGTACTCGGCAACCAGCCGAACTCTGGAACGTCCTCTAATTGAAGCTGTATACAGCCAGGCACCAATACTTTACGCCGGCTGTACTGGCTACAGCGACAGGAATATGTATCGAGCAGTCGACAGGCGACGTTGGTACTATATACCTCTCCCGTCTCCTCATCTTCGAGACTATGTATACAGCAGCGTCCACAGCCATCACAAAGCGCCTCCCACTCGGAAGCATTCATTTGTTCAAGGGTCTTACGCCGCCAAAAAGGCACTTGAGCCATTTCAGTCTCAGCGTTGCAGCTTACTGTTCTTCAATGCGATTTCACTCATTTCAGAATCAGCTACCGGCGGCATTTGTAAATAGTAACCTCGCGCACGCACATCCTGCAGGACCTTGTCAGCATTTGCGCGCGCCAGTTTACGCTCCGGGGTTAACAACATGGTAGTCAGGTGCTGAGGGCTGCCAAATAGCTCCAATAGATTTTCAGGTACCCGCGCAGTTCCCTCACGTTTATCCACGTACAGGTACATTTCCTCTTTTTTGGGACTGCGGTATATATCACATAAAACTTTCACTTATAGTTCCTCTTTGCGCAGCTGGCGCAATACATTAAGCAGAGGCTCGCCCACAACCTTTGCCCGCCAACCACACATGCGCCCTTGTAGCTCCGGCTTGCGGGCCTGCACCAGAGTCTCTAGCTCCTTCTTGCGGATAAGGATTTCAGCTGGCAGGCCCTCGCGTTCAGCAATTATGCTGAGATGTTGGCGCAATTGTTTGAGAACCTCTCCCTGCTGGCGATTGAGGGGCTGCGGTAGGCGTGCTGGCATATCGCTCCGCTGTACAGCCTGGGAAATCACCTGCAACAGACTGTCCCCATGCTCCCTGAGGGCGCGACCTTCAAACCCAGCCTGACTCAGAGCACCTTTATGCCGCGGTAACTGCTGGGCCAGGGCCATACAGATATTTTCTTTGAGCAGATGATTACGCGGCATGTTTAGTACCCGTGCCTCGCGCTCACGCCAGGCACAGAGGTCTTGAAGGGCCGCCAGCTGCTTGCCACGCAGGCGCCATGCCCCCTTTACTTTCTTATAATAGAGTTCCGGCGCCTGTGGACTACGCGCAGCAATTACCAGTGCAGCGCAATCCTCTTGAAGCCATCCTTCCCGGCCATATCCCTCTAGTCGCTTCAGTAAAACACCATAAAGCACTGGCAACCAAGCGACATCAAGAGCCGCATAACTCTGTTGTGCCTCACTCAGTGGACGCTGCAGCCAGTCAGAGCGGGTCTCACTTTTCGGTAATTCAATATTCAATAACTCGCGAACAGTAGCCGCATATCCCAGGCCCGCCCCCATGCCACTCATAGCAGCTGCAATCTGGGTATCGAAAATCGGCTCAGGAACGACTCCCAACAGGCATTCCAGGGTTTCCAGGTCCTCGCTGCAGCTATGCATGATCTTGGTCACAGCCGCATCCAGGAGTAAATCCCTCAGAGGCTGAAGGTCTTCAATAGCTAGATTATCGATCAAGTAACAGTACTTCCCATCCCCTACCTGCACCAGGGCTGGCTGAGGGTAAAAGGTACGACTGCGCATGAACTCAGTATCCAGTGCTACCGCGCGCTGCCGGCGCCACTCGGTACACAGGGCAGCCAGCTGCTCGCTGCTATCCACCCAGCGCGGAGTGGTATCTATCTCAACCATCGGTATCACTCAACAGAGGGGAAAAAAGATGTGCGGCTGTTAAAGGCATGAGCCAGAGTTCCGCCGTCGATATATTCCAGTTCTCCTCCAATGGGAACCCCGTGAGCGATGCGGCTTACCGCTACACCATGCGCCCTTGCACGCTCAGCTATATATTGCGCCGTTGCCTCACCTTCGACCGTCGGGTTGGTCGCTACAATTAATTCCTGCAGGGACTCACTGGCGAGGCGTTGCTCCAGCAAATCTACTCCCAGGTCCGCTGGCCCTACACCATCAATTGGGGAGAGATGGCCATGCAGTACAAAGTAACGGCCATGATAATTGCCAGCCTGCTCTATCGCCAAAACATCTGCGGGGGTTTCCACTACACATAGGGACGTTTGCTCGCGACGACTGTTATTACACAGCGCGCAAATAGTTTCCTCTGTGAGTGTCCGGCACTGGTTGCAACGGCCAACCTTTTCCACTGCCTGCGACAGGCTCTGCGCCAAAAGCACTGCAGCATCGCGATCCTTTTCCAGCAGGTACATCGCCATGCGCTGCGCAGACTTGGGCCCAACACTAGGCAGGCAGCGCAATGCGCGAATCAGTTCTTCGATCAGGGGACTAAACATAAAACTCTAATTAGATGGGATGCCCGGCTATCAGAACGGGAATTTAAAACCCTCGGGCAGATTAATACCCGAAGCAAGATCGCCAACCTGCTGCTTTTGCAGCTCCTGAGCCTTTTCTTCAGCCCTGCGCACCGCATCATTGACTGCCGCCGCAAGTAAGTCTTCAAGCATTTCTTTATCTTCAGTAAGCAACGAAGGATCAATTTCTACTGATGTCACATCGTGACGGCCATTCATAGTGACTTTAATCAGACCCGCACCAGCCTCACCACAGACACGCAGGTCACTTAACTCCTGCTGGAGCTTCTGCATCTTTTCTTGCATGTCGGCTTGCATTTTCTGGGCCTGCTGCATCAAATCGCCCAAACCTTTCATAAGTAACCTCTATTCCTGTTTCATGTAACCACCCAAATAAAAACCGGGCATACAATATTGTATTAATCTGCTTCGACTAGCGATTCGACGGAGTCTGGTAGTAACTGCGCATTTAACTCGGCCTGTAGCTCCTGAACCAAAGGATCAGTAGTCAGCGCTTCACGGGCAGCGACAAGGCGAGCCTCACGGGTCGCGGCTGCCAAACGCGCAGGTGTGCCGCCTTGCACCGAGCCAACCTGGATCTGCGCCACCACCGGCTGCTGAAAGAAGTCTCCAAGCAGATCTCCGAGACGCCTCTGATGCACATCGTCATAGAGGCTGCTATAGGATTCATCCAAGGTAAAGGACAGTATATTGTCCCGGCGCCCCACAAGCTCAAGGTGCTGGGCGATAGAATGCAGTATCCCGCTGATTCCCAGTTGCTGGTACATCGCCGGCCAACTGCCTGGAGTGAGCGCATCAAGGCGCGCTTTTGGCACCTCGGTGGCTACCACTGCTGGCCTCTGCTGCGGCTGTGCGGGAACTACCGGGGTCGACTCCACTTCCGCTACACGCTGTCGAAGCTCAGCCAAGACATTTTCACGGGGGCTCGGCGATGACACTCCTGCTTCAATCTCGGGAGAGGGTAGCTCCTCATCCACACGGCCCGGAGTGATCTCGGACTCAGGCATGTCCGGCTCCGCAGGCTCTCCTGCAACCTTCAGCACCGGTTGTTCGTCTGCTTGAACTGGCTTCAACTGTTCCCCGGAAACAGGTATCACTTTATCCGCCGCAACCTCTGGCTGTAGCGAGGTCAGTTCAGACTTTTTTGCCTCGGCATCCTCCCGTACTATTGGGGAGCTAGATTGTAATTCTACCTTTTCAGGAATGCCCTGCCCTTCCCGCTCATTCACAGGAAGTGCCTTCCTGGGGATATCCGCTACCCCTTGGGGGCGGAATGCCAACATACGCAGCAACGCCATTTCGAAACCACTTCGCGGGTCTGGGGCCAGAGGCAAGTCGCGGCGGGCATGCAGAGCCATCTGGTAATAAAGCTGTATATTTTCCGGGGCTATTTGAGCCGCAAGAGTCTTCAGCCGCTCCCCATCCCCAAGAGAATTATCCATCGATTGAGGTAAAACCTGGGCGACTGCCAAGCGATGTAGGTTATCTGCAATCTCCGCTAACGCAGCGCCGTAGTCGGGTGCCTGTTGGGACAGCTCTGCAACCACCGCAAACAGCGCTACGGCATCCTCATCAGCCAGAGCTTGGAGTAACTTCCACACCAGCCCGGTATCAATACTACCGAGCATACCTCGAACCTCAGCCTCACTAATTTTTCCGGCTCCGAAAGCGATCGCCTGATCGGTAAGACTCATGCCATCTCGCATACTGCCGTCCGCAGCGCGCCCAAGGTGCCAGAGGGCCCCCTCTTCAAAAGGTACCTGCTCCTGCTCCAAAACAAAGCGCAAATGCTCAACCACCCGTTCAGGACTCATATTCTTTAGTTTGAATTGCAGGCAGCGGGATAGCACAGTGACCGGCAGCTTTTGCGGATCTGTTGTGGCGAGAAGAAACTTCACATGAGGAGGGGGCTCTTCCAAGGTTTTCAACAGGGCGTTGAAGGAGCTATTGGAGAGCATATGGACTTCATCAATCAGGTAAACTTTATAGCGCCCTCTTGTCGGAGCATATTGAACATTCTCCAGCAGTTCACGGGTATCCTCTACCTTGGTGCGAGATGCCGCGTCCACTTCAATTAGGTCAACAAAGCGACCATCAGCAATCTCCATGCAAGTATCACACTTGCCGCAGGGCTCAGAGCTGACACCCTCTTCACAGTTCAAACACTTGGCTAGAATTCGAGCTATGGTGGTCTTACCCACCCCCCGGGTACCGGCAAATAGGTAAGCGTGATGCAGGCGGCCGTTGTCCAGGGCGTTGATCAGGGCCTGGAGTACATGCTCCTGCCCTACCATCTCCCGAAATAGCCGTGGGCGCCACTTACGTGCCAGTACTTGATAGCTCATCCAGTCTCCGGTGCTCGGCACACCTCTGCAAAATCGATCATCGTGCGCCACTTGCGCGGGCGCCATTATACCGGCATAGGCGCCTACGCATAGCCGGTCACCAACAGCAACCTAAAGAGATCGATCGTGCCACTCGTAGCCAAAGCAATGCTTGTGTTATAACTGTGCGCCAACTCGCACTTAGAACAATCAGTCCATAACTACAGCGAGTTTGGTACGGGGATCACGATAAGTAATGAATAAGGCCAGGAAGACGCTTCTGGAAAAGCTGTTTGCCGAGCACGGCCAAGCCCTGGTACGGTTTGTTGCACGCATTGTTAAAAGTCCAGATGATGCCGAAGATATCGCACAACACGCCTACCTGCGCCTGCAAAAACTCAGCGACGAAAAGGAACTGGACAACCCCCGCGCTTACCTCTATCAAATTGCCAACAACCTGGCTGTCGATCAACTGCGCCGGGGCAAGCTGCATGTGGAATATATCAATCAGCAAGTTCCCTTTGATGGGGAGCCCCACAGCGATGATCACGCTGACCATCAATCCCCGGAAAGGGTTCTCGCAGCACGTCAACAGCTTCAGTCCATCTACGAAACCATGGATAAACTGCCACTCAAATGTCGCCAGGCCTTCCTGCTACATAGAGCCCGCGGGCTTTCCTACAGTGAAATTGCACGAGAAATGAATATTTCGGTCAGTAGTGTGGAGAAATATATTCTACAGGCTCTAAAAGCCTGTAGAAAGAAGGTCGACTAAATCTCTGCGATCCCCCAAGAATTCAAAATTTTGTTGAGGGGGGAATCTGCTCAGCCGTCTCAGAATGCAAGGAAGATACTTAAAGCTTGAACAACCCTGCCAATCAGGGCACTTTCAGAATATTTTGCTGACAAAGTGATCGAGTACATTGTGATTATTTCGCAAATGGAAAGTTTGAGCCGCATGCATCACACAAATCAGCGGAATTTGAGTAAGATGCACCACAAATTTAGGCACGACAGTCTCACTGAATAGCCAGAAACACGAAATATCAGAGCAAGCATGAATATCAACGCACAACAAAACTTAAGCGAAGAAAGCCTGGATCAGGCCTGCGCTTGGGTTGCGCGCTTACGCTCTGATGTCGTCAGTAAAGCTGATAAGCGTGATTTTGCAGTTTGGCTGTCCGGGTCGAGTGAGAACCACCAGGCCTTTGAGGAAATTGCAGAGCTATGGGGTGACCTAGGTGCACTTGCACATATGCCGGTTGACCAGCTCTTCCCAGAAAGCACTCCAGCGCCACAGATAGCTGATTCTACTCACGAAAGAAAGCAAAATTTTGGGACCTCGAAGAAGTCAATGCGTAGCAGTTGGGGTATGCCGCAGTGGATCCTCAGTGGTGGGCTAGCTACCTGTGGCGTATTTCTCGCTGCCCTGGTCGGTTTAGAGTGGCTTAATACAGGAAAACCCAAGCAGGAAGTCTATACCACCGAACTTGGTGAGATTCGAACGATAAACCTAGCTGATGGGTCAGAAATAAAACTAAACTCCAACAGTAAGCTGCTTATTAACTACAGCCGAAACGAAAGGCAGACCCAACTAATTCGCGGCGAAGCCTTCTTTGAAGTTGCCCGACAAACTTCCCGACCATTCACTGTCTCAGCCGGCGGCGCCAATATTCGCGTACTTGGGACGGAGTTTAATGTAGAGCTCAACCCGGAGAGCACCAGGGTATCTGTCACTGAAGGTACAGTATCAGTAAGCGAGGCAGAATCCAGCCCCGGACTGGCCCCAGAGTCGGTAAAATTAACCAAAAACCAGAAAGTCAGCATTACTGATCGAGGCCTTGGCGAAGTCCGTAGGACCTCTCCCGAGGAAGTAACTGACTGGACCCGTGGCCTTCTCGTTTTTGAGAAAACTCCACTAAAAGAGGCCCTAGAGGAGTTAAATCGTTATCTTTCGGTACCTGTAGCTGCCACTCCACAAGTAGAGGGGCGCCTGGTTTCTGGTACTTTCGCCGTTTCTGACCCTGATAATACCCTAGAGGCCATTGCAACAGCCTTACAACTTCAGCAAGACCGCAGTAACTCTAACCTGACTATCTTGTCCCCAAAGCACAACTAGGTTATAACCGTCTTAATTTGGCGGTTGTTTATTGTGCAAATTACAATTTGCCGCCCACTAATAAAATAGTAACAAGTACTTCAGTGCCAGCTATGACACTGAATACAATAAACACGGGCACCCTCTTTGAAGCTAAAGCACTGGGCTTTTTTCTCTCTGGCTTTGCTGCTACCAAATACTGGTACAGCTGATGCCGCCTGCCCAGAACCCAAAATCCAACTACCAGCAGGGTCGCTTCCCCAGGCCCTAATATCATTAGGCCAACAGTGTAAGATCTCCGTTCTGGTGCAAACCTCATCTGCATCCCGCTATGCGGTACCCAAGCAGACCTTGACAAGTGATGATGGCCAATTCGAACCCATACTACAGCAGTTATTGCGGGACCTTCCATTCACCTACCAGCGCATTGGCCCAAGCTCTTTTGCGATAACACCTAACAAAGAGCAGTCACCAGACCCCTTAGGCACAACCATTCTCCCAACAGAGGAAGTCACTGTTACAGGACAAAGCCTGACGGGCAGCCACCTGCGTCATTACCAGCTTGATAGTTACGCCCCTATCGACCGACTTTCCCGAGAGCAACTTGAGCTTACAGGGGCGCAAACAATTGCGGGCTTATTAAAATTCTTACCGGCAGTATCCGGCAACTCCACCAGCACATCAGTCAGCCAAGAAGACAACGGCACGGCAACGGTATCATTACGCGGCCTACCTGCGAGCAATACCTTAGTCCTAATCAATGGCCGCCGCATCATAGGAGATGGATTTAACGGTGAGGCTACAGACCTCAACACCATTCCCCTGTCTCTGGTTGAGCGCGTTGAAATCCTAAAAGACGGCGCATCAGCTATCTATGGATCAGATGCAATTGCCGGGGTTATCAATATCATTCTGCGCAAGGACTTCGAGGGACTCTCTATCGATAGCTACTACGGCCAAGCATACGAAAATGACCGCCAGACTGAATCCCACCATCTAACCTGGGGACGGCAAGGGGAGCGCAGTCACCTGATGATAGGCTTGGCACACTATCGACAGGGATCGGTGATGAGCCGCGATCGCAGCCTGTCAGAGTCAGCGGATAGCCGCGGGGATGGCGGTACAGATAAACGTTCATCTGCAATTCCTGAAGGCTTTATTGCTTTAGGCAGAAATCAGGTACTTACCAACGCCCCAAGTGGGAGCTACCAGGATTGGTCTCTTGAGGAGAGGTACAACTACAATGACTACACTTCTGCAATAACCCCTGTCGAAAATAACTCCGGCTATATATCCACCAGCTTCGATTTAAGTGAGAACACTCAGCTTTTTGCAGAAATAATGGGACTGCACACCTCAGCAGAAGCCACCAACGCTCCCACCCCGGTATTCACCCGCTTTGATAATGGTGAATTGACTATAACAGCAGACAACATCTACAACCCTTTCAATCAAGATGTCATTGACGTCCGGAAACGAATCATTGAGCTAGGGCCCCGCATTCAAGAGAACCATGCAACAACCTGGCGTTTTAACGGAGGCCTGAAAGGTGTACACAATGAGTGGCAATGGGAACTTGGCGCAGCCTTTCACCATACCGACAGAACCGAGAAAATCAGTAACTTAATCGATCCTTTTGCTCTCTCCCTGGGGCTAAAGGGGCCTGATGTTTGCAGCACAAATAACGGCTGTACCCCTGTAAATCTTCTAGGTCCAAGTGGCAGCATCAACGAGGAGCAACTGGACTTCATCCGTGACCAAAGCTCCACCCGGAACCATTCACGCATGGAGTCACTAACCTTTGTCTCTGATGGTGCACTAGGGCAAATAAAATCAGGGGAAATACTAGCAGCAGGGGGTATTGAAATTCGACACGAGGGCTTAACCTCAAACTCCAATGACAGCATGGAGCTTTCATTCATTGGAGGCTATACACCTGGCTCAGCTAAAGGGTCCCGTACCATCAGAGAAGCTTTCGCAGAAGTTTCGATACCCATACAAGAAAGTAAACTATGGCTAGATGGCGCAGTAAGACTTTCCGACTACAGTGACTTTGGCAGTACTCATAACCCTAAGTTAGCTATTCGCTGGCACCCTACAGAGAGCCTGCAACTGAGAGCCAGTTTTACTACAGGGTTTAGGGCCCCAACTCTTACCGATATGTACCAGCAGGGTTATCAGAGTCAGGAGTTTATCTTAGATCCATGTACGGGTCAGAATGCAGACAGACTAATTGGATGCTTAAAACAATCAGACAGCGCTCGAATCCAATACCTAACTGAGTTTGGTGGTAACCCCAACCTGAAGCCAGAGACATCAAAAAGCCTCTTCGCCAGTCTCAGCTGGACCCCAAGTCAACTTGAAGGTCTTAACGCAACTATTGAGTTCTACGACATACGACAAGAAGAAGTGATTGGTGCTAGTCCGCAGTTTTTAGTCGAGCAAAATGCTTATATGGGAACCTTTGATCAAAAAGTTATTAGGGATGAAAATGGTGAAATTACAAAAATCTTAGCCACGCGTATCAATAAAGGAAGCCGCCATATAAGAGGCTACGACATTGCCCTCCGCCAAGTGGTAAATCCAGAGGGTATCGGCCAAGTTAGCTTTGCTCTGAACCTGAGCCACATGCTGCACTACCTAAACCAAAGTGCCCCGAGCTTGCCTGAGGAAGACTTAGCAGGATTATTTGTAAATACTGCAAAGGGTGGAGCGGGATCTCTTCCCGACTGGAAAGCTAATGCAGGGATTTATTGGACTGGAAATCAATGGGAAGCCGGATACACTGTACACTTCGTAGGAGAAATGAGGGAGTCCTATGTTGAGGATAATGCATTTGTAGATCGAAAAATTAATAGCTGGTCTACACACGATTTACAATTTGCCTTCTCTGTCGCATCAAATTATAAACTTTCATTTGGAATAAGAAACCTGTTCGACACCGCTCCTCCTCTTACTATTACCGCTACAGATAATAATTTTGACTATCGCACATATGATTTAACTGGCCGGTTTTTATTTGGAAATATTTCATTCAAATTCTGACTTATAGCCAGCCTCCCAGTTACGTACCAAGATGTAATTCACTACGCCTCCAGAAGAACACTTTCCCCTGAAGCATCAACCGACAACCTAATAGAAGAATTAGATAGCAGTACAATACGAATCCCCCTAACCCATTGCTATAACGCTATTAAAATAACTTCAACAGCCCTGATTAGGATCGAAAATTTAAGCCCTGACCAAGTATATTAAACTCAATTCAAGGCTAGTACACATCCCACACTTACAACCTTTCCCTTATCCAAAAAAGTGTGAAATCTACACCAGATAAAACAATAAGCACTTCCTCTTTTATATAGAACTTAAAGAAAAAGCGAGGAAAACCTAGGTGTCGATCATTAAAGGCAATTCTAACAATTGGCTGGGCACTAATATTCTATCAATCACACCACCGACAAGAAAAAAGCAGGTGTAGGTTCAACCTGTCAAGGCAACACCCTGTTTAATAACCTGCTTTGGTGTCGCAAAGTTCAGTGTTTTTCTTGGCATGCTATTAAGCTCGTTAGCAACTTGATTGAGTTTCCTCTGAGTATGCTGCGCCAAGCATGTATTTTTTGGAAAGTACTGACGGATTAAGCTGTTGGTATTCTCATTAGTTCCCCTTTGCCAAGGGCTCTGAGGATCGCAGAAGAAGACAGGAACACCTGTATTTTCCTTAAATTCAGCGTGCTTCGCCAACTCCATTCCTCGGTCCCACGTCAGTGATTGGCAAAGCTCTTTTGGCAGTTTTTAGACCTAGCAACAAGCACCTGGTTCACAGAAGTCGCATCTTTCCCTTTCAATTTAAGAATGATCGTATAGCGCGATTTTCGATCCACAAGCGTGGCGAGATGAGTGTTGTTTGAACCTGACACTAAGTCACCCTCCCAATGACCTAAAACACATCGTTCTTGTATCTCCTGAGGACGCTCCCTTATCGATATACCGTTGACGATGTTGATAGTACCGCGCTCGCCTTTACGTGAATGTTGTTTGCTGTGACGAAGACTGTGAGATCGACGCAAATGCTTTACTAGCTTATGATGAAGTGCTGAACGCACATGGAAGTACAGTGTTTTATAGATAGTCTCTGCTGATATCTGCATTGATTCATCAGCCTGATATGTCTTCCGTAACCAACCCGATATCTGCTCTGGAGACCAGTTCAACTCTAATTTTTCCAAAACAAGCTTCTTTAGCCTCGAGTTTTGCTCCAGCAAATACGGCTTGGGACGCCTTGCCATCCGTTTTGCACGGTTGTTTGCGTCTACTGCTTTACAGTATCGTCGCCCCCGATTTCTCTGAATCTCACGCGAGATTGTGGATGGATTCCGATTCAAGGAGCGAGCGATTGCTCGAATACTTTGTTTTGCAGAAAGATCTGCACGTATTTCCTCGCGTTCGGCTAATGTGAGGTGTTGAGGAGATGGCTTTCTGGGTATTGGTTTAATTCCGCCAGTATCTCTCAAAACAGTAAAAATGGTTCCTGGCTTAGAATCTATGGCATTGGCAATTTCACAAAAGCCAATGCCCTTTTTCCAAGCGTCGAAAATCCACTCCTTTTCTTCTGCTGTAAATATACGCTTCATTCAATGATCCCCCGATAGGCCATATTCCTACAGGGGTGTTGCACTGATCAATTGAATCTACAGGTACTTAGATTAGGAGAATAAAGTAAAGAAACTCAACCTCAATAAAAAGCGTCACTGAGGCCAATAAATTGATATTGGTTTAGGTTACTTTAAACAACCATGTAGAACTTCGCAGTATTTGACCGATAATCTTTCTAAGAAATTAACAAAAATCAAAGCAATAAAAAGGGGGCTAAAATAGCCCCCTTAATATGATGCTTTAACAGCTCTTAGAACTGATAGGTAACACCAGCCCAGGCGTAGCGGCCCTGGAAGTCGTAAGTGCCGTTCCAATCGCTACCTGAAGTAGTAGACGGTTCACGATCGGTCACATTATCGATACCAGCGGTTAGGCGCATGGACTCATTTACATCCCAGCCTGCTTTCAAATTCAGATAAGTGTGGGAAGGCATGTCCATGTATGGGCTGTGGCCATCACCAATGTACTGAATGTCAGCTCCAAAGTCCCAGTTGTCAGCGTACCAGGTTGCACTGGCAAGGCCGCGCCACTTGGTGTAAGCCTCACTGGTAGTGCCAATGTAGTCTACCCGGTCAGTGGTCTGGTCTGTCTGAGAGTTGTACTCTTCGTACTCAAGCAGGTGAGTTGCCTGGGCACGCAGAGCCAATTTACCCGCATCGTAATGGAAGTTCTGAACTACATCGATATCAATACCGCTGGTGTTGATCTCACCGATGTTCATCAGGGAGCCTTCCAGATACTCGATCTGGCCACTGTCGCTGCGGCGTACCAGCGTACAAGCTGTAGCGTTGCCATCGCGGTAGCAGTCATCCAGGATTTGCTGTGTATCAGCTGAAGTGATTGCATCCTCGACTTCAATTTTGAAGTAATCAAGGGTGATAGACAGATCTTCAGCAAAAGCCGGGGTCCATACGATACCAGCCGTGAAGCTTGTAGATTCTTCAGGCTGCAGATCTTCGTTACCACCGATGTTGGTTGGTACCTGATTGCCTGCCTGGGTGAAGCCTGCGCCTACCATGCCACAGTTTGCACCCTGCCCATCCTCATTGTTGCTGCTGGTATCACAGGGATCGATGAGGTACTCGTAGCTCTGAGCAGAACCACTATAGAGTTCATAGATACCTGGAGCACGGAATGCAGTGGATAAGCTGGTACGGAAACGCAGGTTTTCTGTTGGTGCGTATACAGCGCCAAGCTTATAAGTTGCCTGACCGCCAAAGGTGTCATAGTCAGAGTAACGTACAGCAGCGTCAACGGAGAGTTCATCAGCAAACTTGGCACCAGCCAGGATTGGCAGGTTGAATTCTGCAAATACCTCAGTTACCGCAAAGTCGCCAGAAGTGGCATCTTGTTGGTTGCTAAAGGTCTCACCAAGTTGAGTTTCTTCACTCGGATTAAACTCACCAGACTCTTTACGATACTCAACGCCCGCAGCAAAACCTAAAGCTCCACCTTGGAACTGAATAGGTTCGATGTCTCCGGTCAAGCTAGCGCCGACATTAAGCATATCGTATTCGTTGTCTTCACGATCGGTGTAGCTGATGTAGTCGATAACTTCACCGCTCATGCCGCCGAGGAACTGGATATCTTCCTCTGCAATACCGCTTACACCATCAAGAATTTCCTGAACTTTCGTCTTGCTGATGGAGTTACCAACGGTGTTATCACCTTCGTTTCTGCCGTAGCTCACGAACGCATCCCAGCCCCAGCCATTGGAGAAATCACCACGCAAGCCGCCGAGAATTCGGTAAGTTTCAGTTTGTTGCTCAGAGTCGCGGGTACCACCAGCAACCGGGCGTAAGCGCACATCACTGAGGCCGTCTTGCCAGTTTTCACCGTGAGTGGCTTCTGGTTCAGTAGGCTTCAGGTCATCAGGGCTGCCCTGGGCTTCCCACTCTGCAACAGCTGCGTTATATGCCGCGAGCTCAATTTGGTAGGCATCTTCAGCCGCTTGCCAAGCGTCGGACAACTGAGACTGGACTTCTGCTGAAAGATGGTCAGCAGTGATGTTCAGGCCATTGCCTGCGTACATCGGCTGAGCAGCAAGCTGCTGATTGGTAGTTTTAGTGGTGTAAGAACCTTCTCCATAGAATTCGATGGAGTCAGTAATTGAGAAGGTGCCGCTTCCAGTAAAGCTGGTACGTTCCATAGACCCGGACAGCCACATGTACTGGCCAATGTCGTAAGAGGAGTAATCACCAAGCGTTTCACCATCCTCACCAACACTAAAAGCACCGTAGTTGGTGAAAATATTGCCAGTCGGGGACATAGAGCTTTGTAGGCCAGCCCAGTCACGGTCGGTGTAAGCGATCTCATCGCGCTTACTATGAGTAACGTTGCCGATGAATTGTCCGCGATCAAACTCTTTACCGAAAGTGATAGACAGCTCGCCATTCTCTCCGCCACCAGCTTCAGTAGCACCAGCACGGGCATTTATACGCACACCATCGAAAGAGTCTTTCAATACTACGTTGATAACTCCAGCCACAGCGTCAGAGCCGTATACCGCAGAGGCACCATCAGTCAGCACTTCAATCCGGTCAATCATGTCTACAGGGATATTGTTCATATCTACAGCAGAACTCACGCCTGAGCTTGAAGACACAAAGCGGCGACCATTAACCAGTACCAGGGTACGCGCTGAACCCAGGTTACGTAGGTCCACGAATGAAAGACCAGCACCGCCATTATTATCGTTGGCGTTGATACCGGTGGTACCCATGGACGGTAGTTGGTTCAACAGTTCGTCGATGGTGCCCACTCCAGAACGCTGGATGGCTTCTGAGTCAACGAGGGTAATTGGGCCAGTAGTGGACAGTGGGTCACGCGCAATGCGAGAACCAGTAACAACTACTTCTTCAACCTCTGGTCCGGGGACGGATTCCTGGGCGAATACGCCAGTGCTGGCGATCGTGCCCAGTGCTGCAATGGCAACGCTCAGTTTGGTCTTGATCATAGTGGAACCTTCTTATACTTAAGGTACTTAAACTGCTTTTATCTATTAGCATTCTTAAAGAACGTACCTGACTTTAAAGCATTGAAGAGATTTATGGAACTATTGTGACTTTTTTTTGTTCAAGGTTGGCTTGCTTGTGATTAAAAACAAAAAGATATTTAGTACATATACCGTTCGATATCAGATATACATACTTATCTAACAGTCTAAAATTAGCTTTATATTGCGAAATACAGGGAATTATTAGTATAAAAACACTTAAGCCCAATGCTATCCAAGATAAGCTGATTGAAGGCTATTTTGGCAGGATTTAGCCCCGGGTTTACTCATATTAGGGGGAGCTTGTGGGGAAATGGGGTGAGAGAGCAAAGGGTCCTCTACCAATTCAGGACTTATCGATCTCTCCAGAATGAAAACATGAAACTGTATAGCCAGGACTTAAAGAGTCCTCTTGATGAGACTATTCTCAAGGAGGCAGCGATCTGTAGCATTATGAACCTATATCACTTAACACACATGACTCACAAACCTTATTACAGTCAACTCACGCTGCCCCCTAGGCCCAGAACTCACCAAACCAACCTGAAACCCCCTACTTATTATCACATTCCGACCTCTACCCCCAAAAATCACTAGTGAAAACACACATCGACCAAAAAGATAAAAGCCAAAATTAAAAAAGAGTGCCGCTCACCATGAGAATGATCGAAAATTAAGAGGAGTTTCACTTTACGCAATAAATGTCGAAAGTTTTTACTTCAAGACCATTAAGGAAGAATCAGTTATTAGAACCAGCCGCTTTTACCACTTTATTAACACGAGAAATATAGTTCTTAATTAGCCTGCCCCTGAATCGTTTCTTTCTCCGCCTTAGGGTGACCTCAACGCTTGGTGGCCTTATAATAGATCCGCCTTTATTTAAGCATTAGCATGGACTTGTTTAAGATAATTGGAAATATCTAATGAGAAAAAAATCACTCATCTCTGTTTTTTTCGGGTTGGGGCTACTTATAGGCTGCGCAAGTGAGCAACAACAAGGCCAAAACATTGCACCATCCAGCCAGAATACAAATGAAGTCGAGAGTAACACCAGCAATCAACTGATTTGTAAATCAAGAGCAATTACCGGCTCCAGATTTAAGCAAAAAACATGCATGACAGCGGAAGAATGGAAAAGGATGTCTCGCGAGTCATCCAACATGGTAAATAACCAAAATCGTAAAGGGGTTTTAGGCAATCCTGAAGGTGGATAATTTGTACCAACTAAAGTTTTTGGGGCAGAAGCTTCAAAAAAATTGATCATCCACCAAGGCGCTTGTGTAAGCGCCTTTTTTTCAATCATCTGCTGTGGACAACTCAAATGACTAAACCTCAGGCTTCATTTAGTGAATTGCAACAATCCAAAAAGCTCATTAATAAGCACCAATATACAGCAGCTGAGGCTAAATTACTGAGGGTTCTAGAAGACTCTGATAACAACTTGAAAACTTTGGCTCTTGAGGAGCTATACAAACTTACGTTGAGGCTTGGCAGAAAGGACAAGGCCCTAGATCATTTATTTTCTCTTGCTTCAATAAAAAAAAATGACACAAGCTATTGGGCCGAAGCATATAAGCTAGCTCAGTCACAAGGATATAACGATAGGGCTATACAGGCTCTAAACCATTACATCCAACAGACGCCAGGGTGTTCCCCAAACATTATCTACAACCTCGCATACCATTTAAAAATAGAAAACAGACTTTCAGAATCCTTATCCTTTTACAAAAAAGCTCTGAGCAAGGGGATCTCAAATCCGGAAGAGGTCTACACAAATATCGGGGTCATTTATTCTGAACTAAGACAAGAGGATAAAGCCAAAGACAGTTATCAGCTTGCACTAAATAAAAACAGAGAATATACACCCGCCCTTTTAAACCTTGCCGCTCTGTTTGAAGAACAAGGCGACAAACAGAAAGCAACTAAAATATATCACGAAGCCCTGAAAGTCGATCCAAAATGCAGTTTGGCTCTCGCTCGACTATCATATATGTACCATGCCGACAGCATCCAAGACCCTCGTATAAACAATATAAGAAAAGCCTTAGATTCTGGTAGGCTCTCTAACCTTAACATGGAGGAACTAAATTTCGCATTAGGAAAATTGCTTGATGATTGCCACCAGTATGATGCAGCATTTAAAACTTATTGCGAAGCCAATGCCTTAGGTGCTCAACGAATCCCACCTTACGACCCTAAACTACAGGAGTGGCAAACAAACACACTGAAAGATGTGTTTTTTAAAGATAATTCCATCCCAGAGGGATCAGGGAATAGCAGTATCACTCCAATTTTCATTTGTGGTATGTTTCGTTCAGGCTCCACCCTACTTGAACAAATATTAAGTGGCCACTCTCAAGTCTCCCCAGGTGGAGAAATAGAATTTATACCTGAACAGGTTAAAAAGATGGGAAGCCAATACCCTCCAATCCTGAAGACAAAAAAACAAGACTTTTTCAATAGTTTATCAAAACTCTATATAAAAGAATTAAAAAGACCTGTTCCAATCGAAAAATATATCACAGACAAAAGGCCTGACAACTTCCTCCACATTGGATTAATAAAAAAAATTTTTCCTAACGCGAAAATAGTATGGACAACAAGAAACTTTTTAGACAACTGCCTATCAATTTTCTTCCAACAAATGGGGCCAGATTTTAATTATTCAGTAAACCTGGAACATATTGCACACTACTACAGCGAACATATTGACTTAATGGATCACTGGAAGAATCTTTTCCCACATGATATCTATGAAATCAACTACGAGAACCTTGTAACTAATTCTGAAATCACAACTAGAGAACTTCTGAGATTTCTAGAGTTACCATGGGAGTCCAGCTGCCTAGACTTCTCCCAAAGGAAAAATTATGTAAAAACAGCCAGTATTTGGCAGGTCCGCGACCCTCTGTATAGCACCTCTATGGGAAGAAATAATTATTACAGCAAGCATTTAAAAATCTTAAATAAATATAAGAGCTAAATCTATTCTAAAACACCAACAAAAAAGGCGCGGCATATCATGCCGCGCCTTTTAACTTCTAAATCTAGCTTCTAAATTTAGAAATCCACTGTCAGACCTAAGAATGCATAACGTCCAAGTGCATCATAGATTCCTGGGAAGGTATTACCATTACCAAAAATACTTGAACCAGCATCAGCCGTTAGAGGTGGCTCCTTGTCAAAAACATTATTAATACCACCACGAATGGTCCAATTTTCAGAAGCAGCCCAAGAAGCTGCTAAATCAAAGTAGTCAACTGCATCAAAGTCTGCTTCATTTGCACCGAGATCAGTAACACCACCAATATGGCGCCAACTACCAACCACATCCAAATTCCAAGGGGTAGACCACGTTGTTCGTAAGGTGCTTACGAAATCTGGAGTGGGTGTACCACAAGAACTGCCCCAATTACCGGCGCATTCTTCAACTGGCTCGCCTTTAAACTCCTGCTGATCCCACTTTGTGAGGTATGTTGCAATCAAGTTCATATCAATTGCGCCATAGCTTCCAATATCAAAGCCATAGTTTGCATTAATATCAACCCCTTCAGTCTCAAAGTAACCGATATTGACATCTACCGCTGTAATAGCCGCTTCACCAATCCACAAGTTACCATTACCACCGCGGCTAATAGAGTCACAGAATCGAGCCTCACCAGTTTCCAGACACTTGTTCAAGATGGTTTCTGGCTGAATATTGGCAATTGCATCCTCAACAGTAATATTGAAGTAGTCGGCACTGACAGTCAGCCCCTCAACAAATGAAGGAGAGTACACAAAACCAAATGAAAGAGTCTCAGACTCCTCTGGTGTCAACTCCTGGTTGCCTCCACCAATAAAATTATATTGACCAGCGGGTGAATCTATTGAATTACCATAGGTGGCTGCAGTAATGCCGCTATTCATACAGGCCTCAAGAGTTGCTGAAGGCGCAACTGGCTGGCCATCTTTAGTGCGAGATCCACAAGGGTCCTCAGTCATATCAAAAAGTTGTATTGACTGGGGGCGAAAAAGTTCACGAATATTTGCATGACGAACAGCTGATTGGAAGCTACCACGCAGTTTTAAGTCTTCAGTAGGCTGCCAGTCCGCTGCAATTTTATAGGTATTAGTCTGCTCATCTGTAGAATAGTCGGAGTAGCGGTAAGCTAGCTCTAATCCCAAGTATTCAATACCTGGCATTCCATTGATGAGTGGGACATTCATCTCACTAAAAATTTCTTTAACACTCAAAGAGCCGTCAACAGGCAATGTTGGTCCACCCTGTCCAGCACCCTCACCATTCTGATAACCAGCATCGGGAGAATAAACCAGGCTCTCACGGCGACTTTCCAGGCCCATTACTACAGCGATACCATTATCTGCGCTGGGGAGTTTCCAGCCGTAATCAGTCAGATCACCGGTCACATATCCTGAGATAATTTCCTGATCAGTCGTACCACGGGCATAAAGTGGCAAGACCAAGTAATCAATCGCTTCCTGAGTTACACCGCCCTCTTGAAATACATTCCAGGGCACACAGTTGGGGTCAGAACCATCAATAACAGATTGACAAACAGGTTGACCGTATGTTTCTGCAAGAGGGTTTCCATTTGCATCCAAACGATCATCAGTACGAACGTCCAGCGCGCGGCGAATATTAGTTACAGACATATCGTTCAGATAAGTCTGTTCTAAACTAACTTCAGAATACTGATAGTAAACATCATAGTTCCAGCTATCGTTTATGTCGCCACGCAGCCCAAACACGCCACGGAAGGTGGTGTGACGCATATCATCCTGACGAGGTCCGCCTTCCACATTTCGACGACCAATGTATACCTTACCTGGATTAAAAGTTTGAAGGCCTGTGTCTGGATCAGTATTAACAACTGTTAGATCACTAACATAATTATCTTTTGTTAAGCCGTAAACGCCACAGATTGCTTGGAACTGCTCTTCAGAAAGAAGAGGGTTGCCGCAATACAAATCATCGGTAACGAAGAAAGCACCTGAGGGGGCAATCTGTGCAACGGTACGGTCATCCGTAAACATCAGCTGAGCATAAGCTTCAGCTTTCTCATTGATTTCATAATGACCGAAAGCACCCATTGTCCAGCGCTCATCAGGGCGCTGGAAGTAGTTCAGTGGGCCATAATTATACAGGCGGCTAAAGTTAGTGAAGCCAGTCCCATCAAGACTGTAGTCAAAGCCCTCTGTATTATCTCCGTCATTGCCCCCAAAATCAGTAAAACGCCCCCAAGGAACTGTTGAGGAGCCACCACACTCGAAGCTGTCAGGGCCTCCATCCAGGCTACAGCCACTGTAATCCCGGTCAGATTGTAGTACTGCATCAATTTTTCGATAGTTCGCATAAGCTGTTACATTACCGCGACCGTTATCGAGATTGGCCCCCATAATCAGGGAGAAATCATTGGTTTCCCCGTCGGTCACACTGCCATCAGCCACATCAAATCCATTAGATTCGACCAAGCTTTGCATTTTGCTGTTGTCATTATTGTGTTGATACACACTTGTTTGGGTTTCGAAACGAACGCCCTCAAAATCATCCATCATGATGAAGTTGACAACACCAGCAATTGCATCAGATCCATAAGTTGCGGAAGAGCCACCTGTAAGTACCTCAACCCGCTCCACTAAAGCGCCAGGTATTTGGTTTAAGTCAGCACCAGAACCACCCTGCAGTGGAGAACCTGCCGGCATTCTGCGACCATCAATCAGCACCAGTGTGCGCTGGGAGCCGAGCCCACGCAAAGAAACCGTTGCCGTACCAGTTGAACCATTGGCCTGCCCAGCTGTTTGAGTAGCAGCAACCTGCGGAAGATCGTTAATCAAATCTTCTACACGTACAACCCCCGTTGCTTTTAAGTCTTCAGCAGTAACGGAAGTTACAGGGCTAACACTCACATCATTCGCACGCTCAATACGGGAGCCTGTTACAACAACCTCTTCCACCATTTGCGCATCTTCTTGGGCAAAAGCTGGCATAGCTGGAACCATAATTGCCGCTGCAGTGAAGCCAAGGGCTCCCTTTACAGCCACAGATAGGAGATTCTTCTTCATGGTCAATCCTCTCTTGATCGTTGGACTTATTTGTTTTTTGTCATTTTTGACGTGTCATGAAAACAACTACCCCCAAGTGGCTGCTTTCTTCCCAACAGTTCTTGGACGGTCTAAACCAGGAAAACCTCAATAAATTCGGGCTTGCCCTTATATTCGTAAAAGTCACTTTTGTCCTAGGGAAAATAATTCACCTAAGCAGAGAATCACGCACTTCGCATTAGCAAGCAGTATATTTATGGAAAGGAAAGAGATGGCTAAAAATCAAGCCCTAGATGAAGCGGAACCAAAACAAGTACTAGCGAGGACTCTAGAGGAGAGGAAAATAAAAAAGCGGGCCTTATGGCCCGCTGTTAGCGATTTCAGTAAAGAGGATTAGAACTCCATACGAACGCCCACGAATGCACTGCGACCAATATCATTGTAGACAGCAGCAGCAGTATCGTGCCCGGTTGTATTGCCCGGAATGCCAGTCAGAATAACCGGAGCCTCTTCATCCAGAACATTATTAATACCGAGATTTGCGCTGATGCTATCAGTGAATTGGTAGGAAGCGTACAGGTCATGGGTGACATAAGTGCCCACCTCAAAATTGTACAGGTCATTACTCAAGTCAGGCACTGCATCGCCAATGAAAGAGGTCTCCCACTGTACCATCAGTCGATCCAAGGAGTAATTAACTGTCGCAACCCACTCGTTCTCAGAAATACCAACTTCTCCTACGAGTTCATCACCCTCTCCAAACTTAGTCTCAGTGTAATCAATTATATGACCATAGACTAAAGACAGATCCAACTGACCGCTACCTAATTCCATACCCCACTGAACCTGGACATCCACACCTTCGGTCTCGAGGGAACCTTCATTGATATAGCCAGAATTCACTTCAGTAATTTCACCCAACTGGAAGTCAGCGCCTGAAGTATCACGAACGATAAAGTCACAGAAGTTATTTGGATAGCTGGTAGAGTTGAAACAGTAATCCACGGATGTCTGACGACCAACAGTATCGATTAGATTTTCAATTTCGATATTGTACCAGTCAACAGAGACAGACAGACTACCAATACCCAAGTCACGATCAAACACCACACCTAAGGTGTAACTGTCAGAAGTCTCTGGATCCAAGTTACCGTTGCCCTGATTAACGAAACCGCCAGTTCCTTGGATTTCAGTCTGTGTCAAGTCGAACACACCCTGATCCGCAATTCGAGCAGCTACAGCAGGAATAGCACGGCAGTTTTCAGCGATAGTACCAGTAGTGGTTGCAGTTACCCCATTACAAGGGTCGCTTACTGCACCAAAGGATTCTCCACCAGGCGCGAAAAGTTCACTGATATTTGGGGCACGTACAGCGCGTGCATACTGACCACGAACTCGTAAATCATCATTGATAACCCACGAAACACGAGCAGTATAAGCATCGGTATTGCCAACAGTGCTGTAATCTGCATAACGATATGCAGCGCCGACACTCAACTCTTGGACACCAGGAAGACCCGAGAGTATTGGTGCCTCTACCTCAACATACAACTCAGTAGCATCGAAGCTGCCTTCAGTAGGCTCTTCTTTGTTTCCGGCATTCTGACCGGTGCGAGTTAAGGCGTCAGGGAAATCTGCCGCGTACTCATCACGGTACTCGAGGCCAGCAGCCAAGCTTAAGGGGCCAGAAGGTAACTCAAACAGTTCGCCACTTATGTTGATACCACCAAAGGTTTGCTTGGTGCGCTGGTCGCGAATTGACGGAGCAGTTACATACTTTGCTGCATCCGCAGAAATGGCACCATAACCAAACAGGTTAATTGGTACGCACCCTTCTGCCACTGCCGCGGCATCAGCACATACGATATTGCCATCGCCATCAACGGTCGCATCCAACGCATTTCGGAAGTTGGAAATATTAAGCTGACCTGTGCCACGCTGGCTATCCTGCATTTGGCCTTGACCAAAGTAAGCATCCCAATTCCAGTCGTTGAACTCACCGCGCAGACCTACCAAGCCACGGAAAGTTTGACGCTCCGCAAAAGAGCCTCGTTGCTCCAGCTCTGTGGTACGACGGAAATATTCAATTACGTCGTCACCCTCAGCTACTACAGCGGCGCGCAGGTCATCTGGTACGAAGGGGTTATCAACAGAGATCCCAGTAATGAATAAGTCATCGTTACTGTGTGGGTATGGCTCGATTTCACTCTGCGTTTCGGTGCGGGCAAAGGTGGTCTCGATAAACGCTTCCAAAGAGTCATTAATCTGATAGTTCAGGTTAGAACTAATCAGGTAGCGTTCTGTTGGCACAGTGTAGCGACGGAAGTTTTGGCGGTTAAACCCATACTTCTCCTGATCCCAAGGAACAACTTGGCCACCATCAACTACATAAGAGTCCCCTGTGGATGGGACAAAGAAGCGGCCGTGCTCGGAGTAGGAGGAGTAAAATGGAGCGGTGCTATCCTGACAATCGTCGATATTTTGTGTCAAACGGCAAGTAGCAATATCGTCAACTTCAGTATTCTTGCGGTCACGTGCCAAAACACCTTTTTGATCGGTGTAGGTCATAGAGATAACGGCATTACCTTTACCGTCATCAAAATTGCCGCCAGCAGTGATGTTAAAACGATCCGTTTGGTCATCGCCAAACTCTACAGTTTCACCATGCGAGGAGGTGATGCTCACCCCTTCGAAGTCATCCTTGAGGATAACGTTGATTACACCAGCAAGTGCATCAGAACCATAGATGGCCGATGCACCACCAGTAATAACTTCTACACGCTCGATTAGCTCAGTAGGGATAGTGTTCCAGTCAACAGCTGATGTACCTGCAACACCAGAAACGTAACGACGCCCGTTAACCAGTACAAGGGTACGATCCTCTCCCAGGTTGCGAAGCTCAACGGTGTTGATACCAGCCCCAGAAGTAAAGAAGTTAGAGTTGCTACTAGAAATACCTGACACACCAGTTGCCGGCAGACTCCGCAGAACATCAGCACTGTTCACCATGCCGGAGAATTCGATGCTCTCAGAGTTTACGGTTGTGATTGGTGTAGCAGCTTCCAGGTTAGATCTGGTGATGCGTGAACCGGTTACGATTACTTCCTCAACCAGTGTCGCGTCATTTGCATCCGCGGATTCCTGGGCAAAAGCTTGGCCAGTTGCTCCAAGGACTACAGATACTCCAAGTGCTGTCTTGATTGCAGACGAAAGGATATTCCTTTTCATTGTTTTATCTCTCTCTAGAGTAGGGCTGGGCCCTACTAGATACGTTTGAGTTTACTCATGAAGCAACCACCCCCATGGCCACTTCAGCTCCCAACGTAGATAGAGACGAACCAGATACTCCCCCCCTCAATAAAAATTTACCCAAAACTCAAAAAAAGTGCTTACCTTGCTAACCTGCATCTCTGAACACTTCCCTCAATTGTGACAAGTCACAATCTGTACACCCCCCTACTTCAAAAGTAAATTCAACTTGCGCTCATAAGCTTTCGCAGTAGATGGCCCAGTTACCAAAGAAAAGGCCTCTTCAAAGCTTGCTCGTGATGCCGCCATGTTCCCAAGCTGGTACCTTGCCAACCCTAAAAGAAAGTGAAAGCGGTGATCACCCTCATACCGCCAAACAGCACGGCGCAAATGCTTCTCGGCTTGCCTATACTCGCCAACTTCGTAGGCTTCCCGAGCCTGATAGTAGAGATAATAAGGATTTCTCTCGCGATGAAAGCGGGCACGCTTGGCATAGATATCAGCAAGACCCTCTTCACCCTTGAAGCGATAAAGTCGCTCTAAGTTACTAATCGCGGTGAGATTATTATTCTTCAAGAACAAGGACTTACGATAACTTTGCTCCGCTTCTTGGAGGAATCCAAAGTGGCTGTACATTGCCCCTAGGTTAGCCCACAAGTCGCTTCTCTCCGGGCTCATCTCCACCGCCTTTCGCAAGTGCAAAAAAGCTTGCTTCCGCTCTCCTGCACGCATCAGCTCAATTCCCCGATTACTGTAATAAAGCGAAAAGGCTGTGGTGTCATCCAGCTCGAACTGTTTATAGACTGGGTCATAGGCAGCCAGATTAAAGTCGACTACCCGGCGGCCACGGAGGCTTTCAGAAACCATATTTATATGGCGATAAAGTACAAAGGTCTCCGCCTCATCATGACTCCAAACTGGTGGAACCTCTACCTGATTGAAGTAAGCTTCCGCTCCCAACTCCCGAGCCATAGCCACCATCATCAACGTAAAAGCAAGGCAATTACCTCTTTCCTGGCGATAGGTTTCCATAGCCGAAAGCGTACTGTTTTCATCGTACTGGACCAGAAACTCTCGCTCCTCGAAGGCCCTTATCAGAGCGGCAAGACGGTGGCGAGAATCAGAGTCAGGAGCCAGAGTCGCCAAAAAATCTCGCACCTCGGGAGATAGCCAAAGAAGATCCTCTGAGGGCAACTCATTCAGGCTGACCGGATACCCAAGTATTGCCTCCCCGCTCAAGGCCGAGGTCAGGTCTATCTCCGCTTTATCTTTTTTAAAGGGCAAGCTTGAACAAGCAGCCAAGAACAGGATCAGGCTAAGCAGCAATGGGGCTTTCATTGTTATTTTCCCCTTGAAATAGGTTTTCAAACAGGATTTACCACTATTTTGAGAGTAAAGGAAGTGCCCAATTTCCATTTCACCAAATAATCCGACAACGGTTCGCCTGTAAATTAGACAACTGGTAAACTTCAGGAATTGCTTTGGGGGCTAGCTCGCAAGCTTCTATCTTCTAATTCCATGAGAAGGGCTTTCTTATGGCAAGGAAAAGAACTAGTTAGCTAAAGAATCTCGAATCAATACTTGAGGGGGTATAGTTTCTCCTGAATAGACGAGATGACCGCATGGTCAAAGCGAGCAACTGCTCGGGATCAATAGAGATGTACCCGGTATGCCCTGCATACCCTACTAGAGCTATAACAATTGGAAATTCAGCTTATGTCGTCGAATACACATCAGAATGGAGGGGGCTTTTTTGGCCACCCCAAAGGGCTTTCCACACTGTTCTTCACTGAAATGTGGGAGCGGATGAGTTACTACGGTATGCGCGCTCTGCTCGTACTGTTTATGACCGCCAGCTTGCAAGAAGAAGGTTTAGCCTTCACTGTCGCTGCTGCTACGGCGATCTATGGTCTTTACACTGGCGCTGTCTACTTCCTTGGCCTGCCTGGTGGCTGGATTGCGGATCGCCTCCTTGGCGGACAGCGGACCATATGGTATGGCGGCATTATTATCATGTGTGGCCATATCGTTCTGGCAATCCCTACAGATAGCAGTTTCTTTATTGGCCTGATTCTGGTTGCTTGCGGTACTGGTCTACTCAAACCCAATATCAGTGCCCTGGTCGGTCACCTCTATCAGCCCGATGATGTTCGCCGTGATAGTGGCTACGCACTTTATTATATGGGTATCAATATTGGTTCCATTCTCGGTTATGCAATTTGTGGATATTTTGGTGAGAATGTTGGCTGGCATTGGGGCTTTGGTGCAGCAGCGGTCGGTATGGCGATCGGTCTTATCCAATACCGTAGGACAATCGGGAATCTGGGTGATGCGAGCCTGGCACCGGAAAACCCTCTAGCTCCAGAAAAGGCCAAGCTTGCATGGCGAATCATCGGAGTAATCGCTGTCGGTGTGGCCTTGATCACCGGTCTTGCCATGAATGGCACTATCGTTATTAATCCGACGGTCATGGCTCAATATGTCGCGGTGGCCTTTACTTTAACTTTCCTGGCCTACTTCGGCTTCATTTACTTCGGCGGAAAGTTGAGCGGTTCCGAAAAAAAGAAAATGTGGGCCCTGTTCCTGGTTTGTGTGGCCTCTACTTTTTTCTGGTCAGGCTTCGAGCAAGCCGGCTCATCTCTAAACTTGTTTGGTCGTGATTATACTGACCGCCTTATCGGCTCTTTTGAAATGCCGGCATCTTGGCTGCAGAGCTTCAACTCCATCTTTATTATTACCCTTTCACCTTTCTTCGCCGCCCTATGGATTAATCTTGGTAAGCGGATGATCACGCCATCCTATGGGCTAAAGTGTGCAATTGGCCTCATCATTATGGCAAGCGGCTTCCTGGTGATGTTCTTTGCGGCTCAATATGCCGCTGATGGCCTTAAAGTCGCTCCATACTGGCTGGTTACAACTTACTTCCTGCATACTGTTGGCGAACTCTGCCTGAGCCCGGTAGCATTGAGTGCTGTTAGCAAACTGTCTCCGCGCCGCTTCGCTGGACAGATGATGGGAGTCTTTGTCCTAACTTATTCCATCGGCAATATTTTCTCGGGTCTTCTGGCTGGACACTTCGATCCTAGTAATGTTGCAGAAATGCCCGACCTTTACCTGCAAATCAGCCTGTTTACCATCGGCGTAGGTATTATCCTCGCGTTGATCAGCCTGAAATCCAAGTATTGGGAAAGTGACGCCAATGAAGGTCAGCAGGCGACAGAATCCCAAGTGGGAACAAAAACTGCATGAGAGACGCCTTAAACTGAGTCCAGTTTGATGAAAGCCGCTGGAAACAGCGGCTTTCATTTAAAGGCTAACCGAGATAGTTGATTGCCAGTAATTGAATTCAATTAGCTAAAACATTTGTTAGCAAACTGAAATTTTGCCAAATAAACCGTCCCCCGATAACACAGAGCAGTAAAGCAAAACACAATTTCAATCGCTCAGCTGAAAACCTATGCGCCAAGCTCGCTCCTACTTTGGCAAAGAACACACTGGTTAAAACAATACCCAAAAATGCGGGCCAATAGATATAGCCACTACTCCAGCTAGGCAGCAACTTATTACTCCATCCTTGCACAACAAAACTGAGAGTCCCCGAAATTGCGATAGGCAACCCAAATGCCGCAGAGGTTCCCACAGCATGCTGCATCTTGACCCGGTAGTGAGATAAATAAGGTACTACCAGAGCCCCACCTCCGATTCCGAAAATGGCCGCTAACCAGCCAATTACCCCACCAGAACAAATTAAGGGAAATCGAGATGGTAACCGGCTATTACCGTTCTTTAAAGGCATAGCTCTCAAGCCACTCAATCCCATGCGTATTGCCATTAAGATGGCAAAAATACCTATCAAGAGCTGTAGCCAAGCACCAGGCAATAAGTCTGCAGTCACACCACCCAGCCAGGACCCCAGAAGTATTCCCGGGGTCATCAGCCAAAATAAGTGCCAGTCTACTGCGCCCTTTGCGTTGTGCGCTCGCACTGAGCTGATTGAAGTTACGACTATTGTCGCCAGAGAAGTCCCCACGGCCATGTGGGTTAGGACCTTAGGAGAAATATCTATTGCAGAAAAAATCAGTACCAGTGCCGGCACAATAATCAGGCCTCCTCCAATTCCCAAGAGGCCTGCTGCAGTCCCAGCAACCGCACCGAGCAATAAATAAATAAAAAACATCTCCATGATGCTTCATTTTAGTCACTACTAATAGCGCACCGAGACAGATGTTAGTGAATATTTTAGAGCCCATAAACAGATAAGTAGGCAGATATAATAAGACGGGATCACCTGATTCTGCCAAAGGAAAAGAATCTTAAGATCCCCCCAATCAACCAAATCGCTTCAAGAGGAAACTACCATTAAAATCTGCCAGTATCTAAGAGGTTAGCAAGCTGCTATTGAGCCAAATAAAGCGCCCGCCTATCATACAAAGTAAAACAGCAAAGCCATGTTTTAACCACTTTGCCGGAAGACGGTGAGCCAGATTGGCCCCAAAACGGGCAAACAAGGTACTGGTTGCGACGATTCCCAGGAAAGCGGGCCAATTGATATATCCACTGCTCCAGCTCGGCAGCTGGCTATTATCCCACCCCTGCACCGTAAAACTCAGCGCCCCAGCTAAAGCGATTGGTAACCCGCAAGCTGCAGAGGTAGCAACCGCGCGCTGAATTTGTACACGACACCGGGAAAGAAAAGGTACGGTGAGGGACCCTCCGCCAATACCAAAAATTGCAGAGGCCCAACCTATCACGCCGCCGGCAGCAGCCAGCAAAGGAGCAACTGGAGGATTACCAACTCCCTCCTCAACCTGGCCATGGCGGAGGCCACTCAGCCACATACGGACGGCAATCACAATGGCGAAGACTCCTATCAATAATTGTAACCAGGCCCCAGGTAACAGTTCCGCCGTCATCCCTCCCAGCCAAGAGCCCAGCAGTATTCCCGGCGTCATCTTCCTGAACAGCTGCCAATCCACAGCTTCTCTCTTGTGATGGGCTCGTACAGAACTAATAGAAGTAATAACAATCGTGGCAAGTGAGGTCCCAACAGCCATATGGGTCAGAATTTCTGGCGAGACTCCCATAGCGGTAAAAACCAGTATCAGCGCTGGAACAATAATCAGGCCGCCACCAACACCAAATAGGCCAGCGATAGTGCCAGCCACCGCCCCAACCAATAGATAAATCAGTATTGTTTCCATATATCCCCCGTCCCTCGAATAGCCAGAGGTCGTCCTAACTAAGGCAAAGCAGATTTGTATTGAGAGATTTAGAGCCGAGTGATACGAAGCGAATGGGGCCTATCCCCGTGCTTCCACAGTGAGCCAGTCGAATCCCTCTTGCTGGCAGGCAAAAATACAATTCTCCACACTTTCCGCCATCTCAGCCATCGCTGAACGGGCAAGTTCCAGCGTATTATTCTTCTCACTAATATGGGCTACCACTAAGTGCTGCAGCTGTTCATAGCCCACCCGCTGCAAAAATCCGGCAGCCTGTTGATTACTCAAATGACCATAAGCTCCGCCAACCCGCCTTTTTAATGAGGGAGGGTATGGCCCCTGTGCCAGCATCTGGGGATCGTGATTAGCCTCCAAAACCAGTGCGTCGCAGCCGCTAAAGTGGGCCTCTACATGAGGTGTCACCGTACCCAGATCAGTAAGGAGGCCGAGACTACTGCCACGACTGCGAAAAACATACTGCGCGGCTTCCCGCGCATCGTGAGGCACAGCCACAGGTGTGACTTGTATACCCGCAACAGTAAGCGGTTGATGACCTTCAATCAGATGAACTTCAGGCAACTTGCCAATATCGCGAGCTCGGAGAGTGCCCGGGGTCAGGTAAACAGCCAAGCCATACTTACGCGCAAGAGGAGCAACCCCAGACAGGTGGTCGCTGTGTTCATGGGTTACCAGAATGGCAGTGAGATCGGCAGGGGACATACCGAGCCGCGCCATACGCCGCTCGGTCTCCTTGATGGTAAAGCCACAATCAACAAGCAGGCAGTGGTCGCCACTGGCGACCAGAGTGCCGTTGCCTTTGCTGCCGCTTCCCAGTGAGGCGAAGCGCAGGCCCATTAAATCAAGTTCTGCTGAATCGAGAGTAGTAACTCAGAGGCTTTGGTCCGAGACAGCGGCTGGCCACGGGTATCGCGGATACGCACTTCAATCTCATCATCATTTCCGCGAATCACAATCAAGTAGCCAGGATATTCTCCTTCGGGACTAGCGCTTACACCAAGCCCTTTGATCTCTTTGAACAAGGGAGGCTCAGTGCCTTCAGTGGTATCGATACCGGCAAGAATCTGCTGCAGGGTAACCTGGTTAGCACTATCGGCCAGCTCATCTTGTTTGTCCTTCTTACCCCAAGAGAACCAGCCACCGTCATCCTCACTATCGGCCAACTCGCGCTCCTCATCGTAAGTGACGTAGAAAAGGCCGATATCAGAATCTTCACGATGCAGACGATAACCTCCCGCATTCACCGCATGAGCGACTGTCGCCCAAGCGCGCTCCATCTCCAGCCCCATAGAGATATAGGGCTCATGGCCTACCGGCTCGCGCAACTGAACCTTCACAGTACTGCCACCGATAGCTTGGGCCACCAATGACGCAGAAGCACCAGTGGATTCGGTTGCCAGGGATGTGGACATTTCATCGATCATCCAACCTTCGCGTTCAGGGCTACTGGAACGCTGTGGCCAGTTGACGGAGCCTCCCACCGGAGCATCCGCGGCAACCGACAGGTGACGCACGTGGATCTCGGTAGTGTCGGGCTGCACACCGGTTTCAATCTGCAGGCGGTACTTATCTTTGGTTTCCGGGCTCTCGTTAAATGTCATCCAGGCCGTTTCCATAATACCGGTGCTGGCATCAGACATCTCCACGTGTAAGCCCGAGGAGCGCAAGAAATAATGCAGCTGAGGCCAAACCTCTGCCGGTGGTTGGGATACCAGCACCCAACGGTTGCTACCCAGCTTTTGTATCTTTACCCGTTCCGTTCCAGCATTGACAGATAATGCTTGAGGCCGCGGAACCTCGAAGTCACTCTGCTCCAGTTCATTTCCTGCAATCTGGGGGATCTCATAGAGCTCCTCCTGGTGCTTGGCGTTGATGCCTTCCGGTATCTGCAGCGGTGCCAAGCTGTCGGCCTGTTGGTAATCATTGCTGCGATCGCGGAAATAGCCATCGTTGCCGAACACACCACAACCTGCCAGGGTAAGACTGGAAATACAGAGCGCGGCTCCAACGGTCAATTTATTCATCAAAGCTTTCCTGGTTAATTCTCTGTTCGCGGACTCACAGTACGCCGGCACTGCGCAAAGCTTCGCGCACTGTAGCATGATGCTCAGGGGAAAGGCTGGTCAGCGGCAGGCGAATCCCCCCGTCTATACGCCCCATTTCCCGCAGAGCCCATTTCACCGGTATCGGGTTGGACTCCAAAAACAGCACTTTGTGCAATATTTGGATACGCTGATCAATTGCCCGTGCAGTCGCAGCATCTCCGGCCAGAGCAGCTTCACACATTTGCGCAACAGCAGCTGGGGCGACATTGGCGGTGACGCTGATATCACCTTGCCCCCCCATCAGGATCAACTCCATCGCAGTGCAGTCATCGCCGGAGTAAACGGCGAAACCCTGGGGAAGAGTTTCTAATAGAACTTTAGCCCGCTCCAGGTCTCCAGTCGCTTCCTTGATTCCAACAATATTGCCAATGGCAGCCAAACGTTGCACAGTCTCGGGCAACATATCCACAGCTGTGCGCCCAGGCACGTTATACAGGATCTGCGGAATGGCCACCGCTTTGGCGATAGCGCGATGGTGTTGATACAAGCCCTCCTGGGAAGGCTTATTGTAATAGGGGGTCACCAATAAACAGGCATCGGCGCCACAACGAGCGGCATTTTCTGTCAGTTCAATCGCTTCAGTAGTTGAGTTGGCACCCGTTCCTGCAATCACTGGAACGCGCCCCGCAACCTGATCTACCACGCGCCGGATGACCTCAATGTGTTCATTCACATCCAGAGTGGCTGATTCGCCGGTAGTACCTACTGCAACCAATGCGCGGGTGCCTTGTTCTATATGCCACTCAACCAAATTGCGCAGACTGTCCCAATCCAGGCTTCCGTCTGCGTACATTGGGGTAGCCAAGGCCACCATACTGCCGGTAAACATTCTCTCTCCTTAATTTTCGCGCTCGGCCTGGAATAGCACCGCCAGAATCGAACCTGTATGTTACTTAGGGCGCAGTGTCTATGCCAGTGTGACTAGCTCGCCACTTTCCTGCGCTTCTTTTTCTTCTTACGGACCCCTTCGTACACATTATTGGCGCCTTCCGGCCGGGTCTTAAAACGTCGATGCACCCACATATACTGTTCTGGTGCCTCTCGAATACGAGCTTCAATGAACTGGTTGACCAGGATGGCATCCTGCAGTTCGTCTCCAGAGGGAATCTCCTCAATAGGCGGGTACACCTTCAGGCGGTAACCGGAGCAATCCTCCAAACGAGTCAGCACATAGGGTACTACCTTGGCGCGTCCTACCCGGGCAAATCGCGATGTGCCTGTCACCGTTGCCGCAGGATTGGCAAAAAACGGGGCAAAGACGCCCTGCTTAATTCCATAATCCTGGTCTGGAGCATACCAGACGGCACGCCCCTGCTGCAGGGCGCGCAGTACCCCACGAACATCCTTACGCTGGTAGACACTACCATCACCAGTATGGCGCTCACGCCCTTTACGCTGCATATAGTCATATACAGGGTTTTTGTGCGGCCGGTACATACCATCAAGGGTAATGCTCATCCCCATAAGAGCCGCCCCCAATTCCAGGGTGGTAAAGTGCATAGCCATTAGCAGCACACCTTGCCCCTCAGCCTGGATATCCTGCAAGGCTTCCAACCCCTCTATAGAGACACGCTTACGCAGCCAGCGCGCAGAGCGAAACCAGGCCATGCCGGTTTCCATTAGGGCAATTCCGCTGGACTCGAAATTTCGACGAAGAAGTTGTGAGCGTTCAGCCTTACTGAACTCAGGAAAACACAGGGCAAGGTTGCGCTCGGCAATAGTGCGCCGGCTTGGGGCTAGCCTCATCATCACCTTGCCCACACCACGCCCTATAGACAACTGCCAACGAAAAGGCAGCTGAGCCAGCAGGAACCAAAAAGCAAAGAGCAACCAGGTCAGCCAGTGCCGGGGGTGCAGTAAGGCAACTCGAAATCGGGGTTTTTCCATCGGGTATCGCTACGCTGCCGGCGAATAGTCACCAGCTTAATCGGTTGAATTCGGCGTAGTATAACCCATGGGATACAGGCTGGAATGGACAGCAGCCGCAGGAGTGTTACAACTTAATGGCGCAGGAGGGAATCCAGCTCATCAACAGCGACGCACCAGTCAGAATCTTCCTCTATGGCGCTCCGAAGAAACTCCCTCTGCCCCTCAGTCCAAAATGATGCGGAAGATAATTTCTCATGCCTATGCAAATAGTGAGTAATCAGAAACTCATGAATCGCCGCATCTTCCGACGACATCCCCAGCTGGGCAAAGAGATCGTTGAGCGTGTGATGCCCGGTCGTTTCCATGGGAGCTGCCTCTCTCGTGCTCACGTGATGTATTGGTACCGATTTAGCGGTTTGTGTTCCCCATTATAGATAGCAGAGCCACCTATTACGGAGCCGGATTTGGGTTGTACTGATGAATAGCTTCAATCGCAGCTAGCTGTTCGTTATCCAAAAGTAATTCAGTACTGGCAATATTGCTACGCAACTGTTCCATGGTGGTTGCGCCGATGATATTGCTAGTCACAAACGGCTGCTGGTTGACGAATGCCAGAGCCATCTGTGCAGGGTCTAGACCAAACTGGCGGGCCAACTCCACATAAGCACCGGTAGCTGTTGCACTGCGATCGTTTGTGTAGCGTTGAAAACGCTCATACAAAGTCAGGCGTGCCCCTGCAGGCCTTGCGCCGCCAAGGTACTTGCCGGACAAGACACCAAAGGCAAGTGGCGAATATGCCAGAAGGCCACATTGCTCCCGGATGGAGATCTCCGCACAGCCCACTTCAAAGCTCCGGTTGAGCAGATTGTATGGATTCTGAATGGAAACGATACGCGGCTTACCATAAACAACTGACTCTCTTAGGTATTCATGCATGCCCCAAGGCGTCTCGTTAGAAATACCGATATAACGCACCTTGCCTGCCTTGACCAACTCCTCCAGTGCATTGAGTGTCTCGGAAATAGTAATGCCATCATCACCTCCATGCTGGTACCCTAGACAACCAAAAAAGTTGGTTTGGCGTTCCGGCCAATGGACCTGATAGAGATCGAGGTAATCGGTGCCCAGCCTTTTTAGGGACTCATCACAAGCTTTCAGTACATGATCTCGGCTGAGGCGCGGTCCAGAACGCAGGTGCCTAACCCCCGGATTAGCCTCACCGCGCCCCGCCACTTTTGTGGCAATAATTACCTTGTCACGACCGCCACGGGCCGACAGCCATTTACCGATATATTCCTCGGTGAGCCCCTGAGTCTCAGGGCGCGGCGGCACCGGATACATCTCGGCACAATCGATAAAATTTACCCCTTGATCAAAGACATAATCCAGCTGTTTAGCCGCATCAGCAGCTGTATTTTGCTCACCAAAAGTCATTGTGCCCAGACAAATCTGGCTGACTTTGAGATTGCTGGTGCCAAGCTGGCGGTAATTCATGGCGTCCTCTCTCCACAAAAAGGCGAAACAGGAATTATGCCGTTTTGGGGCTTGAGAGAGTAGATAGAAGACCTGGGTGGGGTTGGATCAAGGAGCGGCCATGCCGCTCCTTGTAGAATGCAAAATTGCAGTCGGGACTGGTTCAGCGTGATCAGCTGAATTCAGCTTCTACCTGTGGGCTGGTGTCTGCGTCGTAATCAACACCGGTTACGCCAAAACCAAACAGCTTGAGAAAATCGGCCTGATAACCTTTGTAATCAGTCAACTCAAAAAGATTTTCTTTGGTCACCTCTGGCCACAATTTTTCAATCCTAGCCTGGGTCTCCTCGCGCAACTCCTTGTCATCCATACGCAGGCGGTTATCACTATCGAGGCGTGGGCTATCGGTGTACAGACCCTCGGTATACAAGCGGTACAACTGCTCGATACAGCCTTCGTGGGTGCCCTCTTCTTTCATCACCTTGTAGACCAGGGAGATATATAGTGGCATCACTGGAATTGCAGAGCTCGACTGAGTGACCAGTGCTTTCAGTACCGCGACATTTGCCGCCGCCTGACCACTTTCAGTAATGGCTCTGGCCGCCCGATCCAGGTCCTCTTTCGCCTTACCAATAGTCGCATGACCGTAAATAGGCCAAGTTAACTTTTCACCGATATAGGTGTAAGCAACTGTCTTGCAGGTATCTGACAATACGCCGGCATCGCCTAAAGCCTGCATCCACAGTTCCCAATCCTCACCGCCCATAACCTTCACGGTATTGGAAATCTCTTCCTCACTGGCAGGATCAACTGTGATGTCCGAGATTTCCAGCTTGTCGGTATTGAGGTTCCTGGCGGTGTAAGACTCACCGATCGGCTTCAATACAGAACTGTAAAGTTCACCAGTCTTGGGGTCGGTACGACGTGGAGATGCCAAGCTGTAGACCACCAAGTCTACCTGCCCCAGATCCTCTTGAATCATCTGAATCGCCTGGGCCTTCACCTCATCAGAGAAGGCATCCCCATTAATACTCTTGGCGTACAGGCCCGCCTTATGCGCTTCGTCCTCGAACGCAGCCGAGTTGTAATAACCGGCAGAAGCGGTGCGCTTTTCTGTGGGCGGCTTCTCAAAGAACACCCCCAGGGTCTTGGCGCCACAACCAAAAGCGGCAGTGATACGCGAAGCGAGGCCGTAACCGGTGGAGGCACCTACAACCAGAACCCGCTTGGGGCCATTCTCAATTGCTGGCTGAGACTTGATGTACTCAATCTGTTCACGCACATTGGCTGCACAGCCCTGCGGGTGGGCATTGGTACAAATAAATCCGCGTACTTTCGGCTGGATAATCATCCTTACTGTCTCTCCCTTTGCACTTGGGGAATCGTGGTTATGTGATCACAGATACGCTTACAGCGCATCGGGAAAACACTGACGGCCCCAAGAATAAAGACACTTGGGACAAATTCCCGGCCATTCTACTGGTTGTGGCTGGTGAGTCCCATAGCGACATTTCCAGGCTGGCGAGCAGATTGTCCAGAATATCCCACCCAGCGGCCAAAGCAGCCACCAAGCCCATCTATTGTGACTTATCGCACTATTTATGTGCTCTCAGGTGCCTAATCGCGCCAAATATGTGCTTGCCTTAAACTCCGTGACAGTCTTTACAACCTTTTTCCTCGGCTACACTTTTTTTGCCTTGGCACGCTGTATGCAGTAACTCCCTATGTGAGTATCGATTTAATCTCTGTTGCGAAATTTGCCGAGGATTACTTCTGGCAAATTCGCCACCAGTAGCTCACCAATTGTTGATTCCACAGTTAGTTAGGAAGGTCAGTGTGAAATACTATTCGCGTCACTGTGTAAAGCCCGGCGACCTGAACCCCGCCCAGCGCCTGTTTGGCGGCCAGTTACTCGCCTGGATTGATGAAGAGGCTGCCATTTTTGCCGGCTGTCAGATGGGTACACCAATGCTGGTAACCAAGCTAATGTCAGAGATCGATTTTGTCAGCCCAGCCTGCTGCGGAGACGTAGTAGAGTTTGGGTTTGAAGTGATCGGCATTGGCCAGAGTTCACTCACCGTGCACTGTGAGGTTCGCAATAAGCAGAGCCAGGAGTTGATTGTGCAAGTCGAGCAAATAGTCTTCGTAGCTTTGGGTGCTAATGGCAGGCCAACCCCCCATGCTAAAGCCGGCATGTCCCTGGAGCAGGCGCGAATTGCTACCCAGCGCGATCGGGAAGTACGCGAACGCCGCCTGGCGAGCTAAAACCTTTTTCAACAGGGCCAGCAGGTCAATCCTATCGATGGCGGTATAATGGCGTTTTTGCGTCACCGCCATCCACCATGTTCCAACTGTATTACAAGACCCCGAAAGACTGGGCCCAAGTCGTTCTCAGTGACTTTAACCGCTTCCTGCAGGATCATGCCGCAGCGGAAAAGAAAGCCTCTGGTATGGCAGTGTCCATGTTCTCTCACTATCCCGATAAACCTCTACTGGTCGAGGCCATGGTGAATCTGGCTTTAGAGGAGATGAACCATTTCCGCCAAGTGATCAGGATTATGCATGAGCGGGGGATCTATCAGGCACCAGATGAGAAAGATCCCTATATTCATGCCCTGCGCAAGCTGATTCGCCGTGGTCCGGAAGAGTACCTGATAGACCGCCTGCTCACCGCAGCAATTATTGAAGCGCGAGGCTGTGAGCGTTTTGGCTTGGTCGCTGAGGCCCTTCCAGCGGGATCATTACAAACTTTCTATAAGGTCATTACAGAAAGTGAGGCCCGCCACCATGAACTGTTTGTTGAGTTGGCCTTGGAGTATTTCCCCCGTGAGGCGGTGGAGAGTCGTCTTGCCCATTTGCTGAATGAGGAAGCCAGGATTATTGCCGCCCTTCCCTACCGGCCGGCCCTGCATTAGCTATTCATACCAGGGGTCATTTGGCCCAATCCACAACGGCGGACAATGGTGTATCCTGGCGCAGATATACTTTTTTTGCAGTGGGTTTTTACAGTCATGTCCGCTATTCGAAAATACTGGTACCGCCTGTTATTACTGGCTATTTTCTCAGTCGCATGGGGCTGGTCAGCCTGGCAGCCGCTGCATCCGGATGACTGGTTATTAGAAAATTACCTGGTCTTTGCGGCGCTGCCGGTAATTTTGATCAGCATACGTATGCTCCCGCTCTCCAACGTCTCTTATACGCTGATCACCGTGTTTATGTGCCTGCATGTGTTTGGCTCCCACTACACCTATGCAGAAGTGCCCTTTGGTTACACTCTGCAGGAATGGCTTGGCGCCGAGCGCAATATGTACGATCGCCTGGTGCACTTTAGTTTTGGGTTGCTGCTCGCCTACCCAGTGCGGGAAATATTAATACGCCTGGCTGGTCTGCGTGGATTCTGGGCCTACTTCTTCCCAGTAGATGTGACGTTTGCCCTCTCTTCTATTTACGAAATTATTGAATGGTTGGCAGCACGGACAGTTTCTCCGGAGCTGGGAATCGCGTTCCTCGGCTCCCAGGGCGATATCTGGGACGCGCAAAAGGACATGCTGCTGGCGGGGCTGGGCTCCATCCTGGTGATGTTGGTCGTACTGGCTTTGAATCTCTGGCTCAACTCCAATGCCTGGCGGGAAATCCGCAATAGCCTCAAAGTACCATATGGAGACAGGGCTCTTGGCGAGGCAAAACTCCGCCAATGGTTACGCAAGCGCCACAGCCACTGAAGCTTACTTATCAACAGCGTATGTCAGAGGTAAACGGGTCGTCTGTTTCATGGTCTCCATTACGAAGCTGGAACTGACATCAAATAGGTCGGCCTTAATTAGTTCTTTATACAGGCGGTCGTAACCAGGCATATCGGTCACCACCGCCTTGATCAGGTAATCCAGATCCCCACTCATCCGGTGTACCTCCAGAATCTCAGCAACCCCCTGCACCAATTCGGCAAACTGGGCTGCCCACTGGTCATTGTGTTGGTTGGTACGGATAGAGATATATACAGTCAGGGGCAAATTTAACTTATGCTGGTTTAGCAAGGTCACTCTATCAGCGATAATCCCTTCCTCTTCCATCTTGTGAATGCGCCTCCAGCAAGCGGATTTTGACACACCCACTCGCTCAGCAATTTCCCCAACAGACAGCGTCGCATCCCCCTGTAACAGCTCCAGAATTTGTTTGTCTTGCCTGTTTAGCCGCGCCGCCATTAAAGCCCCTCCTTTAAAACATTCATAATAATTACTAGTGTTTCCACCCTACCCTTTTAAAGCATTAACGTACCGAAAAATAAAATAAAACGGCACAATGTTTCGAAATTTACCAATTAAAAAAGACAAACAGGGACATTGTTTCGGTGTTAAAGCACTAGAGTAATTTCCATGAAAAATACAGGAAATGGAACTCGTGACAGCTCTCATCAAATACATCCGTGACTCAGTTATTGGCGATATGCAGCCCATTGCCACCCCCTTCGGACAGCGACCACTGGTGTATGCTGATTACACTGCATCCGGCCGCTCACTATCTTTCATCGAAGACTCTATTCGCCAAAAGGTGTTGCCTTACTATGCCAACACCCATAGCGAAACGTCTTACACCGGTGCTCAAACCACAGGATTCAGAGAGGAGGCGAGGAAAGAGATCCGGCGTGCAGTCAACGGGAGCGAGGAGCACAAAATCATATTCTGTGGCTCCGGTGCCACTGCCGCCATTAACAAGCTGATCGATATTCTAAAGTTGCGTCCTCCGGTGGACTTGAACCTGCAGCATCGCTTCAGTGACAGTATTTCTGCCAGCCAGCGTCCTGTCGTATTTATTGGGCCCTATGAACACCACTCCAATGAATTGCCCTGGCGGGAAAGCATTGCCGAACTAGTGTCTATTCCGTTGAATAGCACCGGCACATTGGATCTTGATACGCTCGAAAATCAGCTGCGTGCGTACGCTGACCGCCCCCTGCGGATCGGCAGCTTTTCCGCCGCCTCTAATGTCACCGGCATCGTGACCGAAGTAGAAGCTGTCACCCGCCTACTTCACCAGTACGGTGCCCTGTCTTTCTGGGACTACGCCGCGGCCGCCCCCTATATGGCAATTGATGTGCGCGGTGAGCAAGACCCCCGGGGCGATAGTTCAAAAGACGCTGTATTTATCTCTCCGCATAAATTTGTCGGTGGCCCCGGCACTCCAGGAATTCTGGTGGTGAAAGAGAAGCTACTGCAAAACGCCGTCCCTGCAGCACCCGGTGGTGGCACGGTGCTCTATGTCACTCCTGAGGATCACCGTTACCTCGAAGACCCGGAGCGCAGCGAGGAAGGCGGCACCCCGGCGATAGTCGAGTCCATTCGCGCAGGCATGGTCTTTAAACTCCAGCAAACTGTGGGTATCAATGAAATAACCCAGAGGGAGAAGCGGCTGATCGGCCATGCTCTCGAGCGCTGGTCAAAGGAAGAGAACATCGAGGTTCTCGGCAACCTTGATATACCGCGCCTTTCAATTGTCTCGCTGCGCATCAAATGGCGCGGGAAGGATTTGCACTACGGCTTCGTAGTAGCACTACTCAATGACCTTTTCGGAATCCAGGCCCGCGGTGGCTGTTCCTGCGCTGGCCCCTATGGGCATACCCTTCTGGATATCGATATGGCCTATAGCCGGGCGCTGGAGGGACAGATACTCAAAGGGCAAAAATTAATGCGTCCGGGCTGGGTACGCCTGAATTTCAATTACTTCATCAGTGAGACAGTATTCGAATATCTGCTTGAAGCCGTGGCTCTGGTAGCGCGCCACGGCTGGAGACTACTGCCGTATTATTATTTCGACCAGGATCAGGGAGTCTGGCGCTATCAAGGCAAAAAACCAGAGTCCGCAGCCAGCCTGGCGCAATTGAACTTCAGCAATTGCCCTTCCAGTAAAAGCGAGCAGGAGGTGTCATTACTTCCTCTAGAGGAGTACCTGGCCATTGCCGAGCGGGAGCTTTGCCGCAAACCACGCAATGCAAAATTCTACGATCTACCGCTTCCCGAGGATGCGGAGGCTTTGCGTTGGTTTGTCAGCCCCCGGGACGCAGTACTCGCGCTCTAGGAAAGTTATCGCAATAGCAGCAGAGGCTGGCGGGTCTTGAGTAGCATCTTCGCTGTGATACTGCCCATCAACAAATCGCGCAGACGATTGTGGCTGAACGCCCCCATCACAGTGAGGTCAATCTGGTGCTCCTCCTGATAGGTGATCAAGGCCTCAACTGTATTACCCTCCAGATTACTGGCCGTTACTGCGAGGCCGGCCTTGTCCAATTCGGCACTGGCCTCAGCTAACAGCTTTTCCGCCACTTGCGCCGGTCCTACATTTACCAGATGGCAGGACAGGTCGCGGAACAGCGGGCTACCAGCTATCAGGCCCAGGGCCTTGCACGCCGCCTCACTACCGTCATAGGCAAGCATAATCCTCTGCGGCTGCTGAAATTCCCGATTAACCACCAGTATCGGTTTGTGCAGGGAGCGGACTACAGTTTCCAACTGTGCGCCCAGCCCCTGCTCTGACTCGCCGTGCTCCTCACCGCGAATACCGAGTACCAGAACACGAATGCAGTCTTCCAGTTCCACCACAGATTCTGTCAGGGTGTCGTGGCGCTGGCAGGTAATGACCTGTCCAACGCCGGCATCCTCAGCGCGATTTCGTGCCGCCTGCAGCATGAGCTTGCCCTGCTTCACCAGCAATTGCGCACGCTGTTGCTCAAGCGCCGTCAGTTCTTCCAGCAGCTCTTCCTGGCTGCCTAAGCCGATACTGCCGGTAAAATCGGTGACCGCAGGTACACTACTGCGCTCAATGTTATGCAACAGCTTTAGCGGTGCGTCCAGCTTGGCAGCCAGCCAAGCGGAGTAATCACAAACGGCGCCGGTGTATTGGGAACCATCAATACAGGAAAGTACCACTGGTAAAGACCCACCATTATGTGTCTCTTTATTGTTATTTTCGCTGCTGCTTACGGCCATCAATGTCCTCCAAGAACCCGCTCAATTTCCTCGGGCTTATCGTGTACGCCGAACCGGTCGACGATGGTTTCACTAGCTTCGTTCAACCCTACCAGCTCCACTTCTGCACCCTCACGACGGAACTTGAGCACCACCTTGTCCAGCGCATTTACTCCGGAAATATCCCAGAAATGCGCGCGATTGAGATCGATCACTACAGTATCCACCACTTCCTTAAAATCGAAAGAGGCCATGAACTTATCGGCGGAGTTGAAGAAGACCTGTCCAATGACCTTGTAGGTTCGGCGGCTCTGAGCTTCTTCGAGAGAGCTGCTCACGTACATAAAGTGGCTAACCTTATTGGCAAAGAACAGCGAGGCCAGTAACACACCAACAAATACACCATAGGCCAGGTTATGGGTCCACACTACCACAACCACAGTAGCCAACATCACCAAATTTGTGGAGAGCGGGTAGCGTTTCAGGTTGCGGATAGAACTCCAGTCAAAAGTACCTATGGAAACCATAATCATGACCGCAACTAGTGCTGCCATAGGAATTACCGCAACCCAGTCACTGAGAAACACCACCAGGGTCAGCAGGCCAACGCCAGCTACCAGAGTTGAGAGCCGACCTCGGCCACCGGACTTCACATTGATGACAGACTGGCCAATCATGGCGCAACCGGCCATCCCCCCCAGGGAGCCGGCCGCGATATTGGCGATCCCCTGACCTTTACACTCGCGGTTCTTATCACTCGGAGTATCGGTCAAGTCGTCCACAATCGTTGCTGTCATCAGGGATTCCAGCAGACCTACCACTGCCAGACCAGCGGAGTAGGGGAAAATAATCTGTAGGGTTTCGAAATTCAGCGGAACCTCGGGCCAGAGGAAAATAGGCAGAGTATCCGGCAACTCGCCCATATCCCCCACGGTACGGATATCCATCCCCATGGTGACAGCCACTGCCGTCAGCAACAGGATACATACCAGCGGTGAAGGCACAGCTTTACCAATCACCGGGACATAGGGGAATAGGTAAATGACCCCCAGACCCGCAGCTGTCATGGCATAGACCTCCCAGGTACCACCAATCAACTCGGGCATTTGCGCCAGGAAGATAAGGATCGCCAGGGCATTCACAAACCCCGTGACCACCGCCCGTGAGACAAAGCTCATCAAACTACCCAGCTTCAGATAGCCAGCGATGATCTGCAACACCCCGGTGAGCAATGTGGCTGCGAGCAGATATTGCAGTCCGTGCTCCTTCACCAGGGTCACCATCAGAAGGGCCATTGCGCCAGTAGCGGCGGAAATCATCCCCGGCCGACCGCCCACAAAGGCAATGACCACAGCAATACAGAAAGAGGCGTAGAGGCCAACTCGGGGATCAACTCCCGCGATAATCGAGAAAGCGATGGCTTCGGGAATCAGTGCCAGGGCCACTACCAGGCCGGCGAGTACGTCGCGACGTATATTGCCGAACCAGTCGGCTTTGGTCGAAGAGAGCAGCGATGGAAGGAACATAAACGCAAATAAATTTGAATTGATCAAAAAAAGGCCGCGCACTCTACCACAAACCGCCGTCCCCCCGCATGACAACCACTCTCGTGAAACCGCAAGCAAAGTTCGGTATCCGCCCCTCTTCCGGCGGAAATATGCAGCTTACAGTGCCCGGTCCATCTCCCGGACAGGGCGGACAGCGGACACTTTTAGCGGACACCCCTGTGATTGTGCAGATCCCCATAAAAGAAAAATATCAATAAATATCAGTAAGTTACAGACATAAAAAAGTTGGCACAGCGTTTGCGTAGTAGCTCACAGAGCAGATTTTTTTGATTTGCATCCGAAACAGAAATGCACTGCATCCAAATTACAAAGCAGAAGCAATCGCACAGAGAAGTGGAAAGCAACAATGATTAGAGATACTTCCAGGCAAGATACACAAATCGAAGCCCTACCGCTTTGGAAAAACCCCAAAGCCTATAAGGCTGCCGCCTTGCTTGGCCTCACCATCGCATTTTTGATCTGGGGTGTTAATGCCTGGCATAGGACCGGCTCAGTAGATAACACCCTGTCCTTATCCCGTATCAATATTGCCCAGGTTGAGCGCGGTGACCTGATTCGAGACTTGGTGGTTCAGGGCAAAGTGGTCGCAGCCAACAGCCCCACACTTTATAGCCCTGCGCAGGGCATCGTTAAGTTTGCGGTAAAAGCCGGAGATACTGTGAAAGCTGGGCAAGTCCTCGCCTCGGTTGACAGCCCTGAGCTATCCAACCAACTCGCCCAGGAGGAAGCTCAACTCAATAAACTGTCCGTAGAATTGCAACGGCAGAAAATACAGGCCAAGCGCCAGCAGTTGGAAAACCAGCAAAAGGCCGATCTCGCCCGGGTAAACCTCACCGCCGCCAAACGGGAGTTAAAACGGGCTGAGCTTTCCAAGGAGAAGCAGATTATTTCCCTGCTCGACTTTGAAAAGAGCAAGGACGATATGGCCCGAGCACAACTGGAGTATGAGCAGGCTGTACAAAACGCCGAGCTGGAAAAAGAGTCCCTGAGCTTTGATACCCAAACCCTTCATTTACAAGTGTCCCAGCAGAAGTTGCAGGTAGAGGAACTCGAGCGCCGCGTTCGGGAATTAGAAATCCTCTCCCCTGTCAGCGGCACCATCGGCAGTCTCGCCGTATCCCAGCGCAGCGCCGTTGCCGCTAACGCCCCCTTGATCACCGTAGTTGACCTCACCAGTTTTGAGCTTGAGGCGGCAGTGCCAGAGAACTACGCCGACGACCTCGGCTTGAATATGGCCGTGGCCGTCAACCTAGGGGGGCGTGAACTACCCGGTGAAATCACTGCGATATCCCCCGAAGTCATCGACAACCAAGTCATCGCCCGAGTGCGTTTTAGCGAGGGACAACCCCAAAACTTGCGCCAAAACCTGCGCCTCACCGCCCGCGTGCTACTGGAGAATCGCAATGATGTGCTGCTGGTGAAACGTGGTGGTTTCCTGGATCAGAGCGGCGGCCGCTTTGCATTCCGCCTCAACGATCAACAACAGGCAGAGCGCGTCGCCATTCAAATTGGCGCGCTGGGACTGAAACAAGTGGAAATCATTTCCGGCCTGCAAGAGGGAGATCAAATCATTATCTCCGCCTCCGAAGAATTGGAGAGGGCACAGCTAGTTGCCCTGAAAGAATAAACCGAGCGAGACATTCAACACGCGCAAGCTACACCCACTCAGTTTCCGCGATTTATCAACGATTTAAAAATTCAGTGACAAACAAGGAACATCGCCATGCTTAAGATGCATAACGTCCGCAAGAGTTTCCGCACAGACACTATTGAAACCCACGCCCTGCGTGACTTCAGCCTAGAAGTCAAGGAGGGGGAGTTTGTCTCTGTCACCGGCCCCAGTGGCTCCGGAAAAACGACCTTTCTGAATATCGCAGGGTTATTGGAAACCCCAACCGGCGGCCAGTACCTGCTGGATGGCGAGGATGTAAGTAACCTGAACGATCGCCAGCGCTCCCGCCTGCGTAATGAAAAGATCGGGTTTATTTTCCAAGGGTTTAACCTGATCCCGGATCTAAGCTTGTTCGACAATATTGATGTCCCTCTTCGCTACCGTGGATTCAGCGCTAAAGAACGCCGCAAGCGTATTGAGAAAGTACTGGAGCAAGTGGGCTTGTCCGCCCGCGCAAAACACTTGCCTGCACAGCTTTCCGGCGGACAGCAACAACGTATTGCTATTGCCCGGGCCCTGGCAGGGGAGCCACGTTTCCTGCTCGCAGATGAGCCCACTGGAAACCTCGACTCCCTAATGGCACGCCAAGTAATGGAGCTACTGGAATTTATCAATGAGTGGGGAACTACCATCGTAATGGTTACCCATGATCCGGAGCTGGCCCGTCGTGCGCACCGCAATATCCAGATCGTGGATGGGCAAGTGTGCGACCTGCGCCCGGTCACAGAGCAACCTGAAGCCGCTACTGCTTAAGGAGTCTGCAGTAATGATTGGATACTATATTTCCCTGGCACTGCGAAGCCTGCGTCGTACACCGACATTAAGTGCGCTGATGGTCGCTGCTATCGCGGTGGGTGTGGGTGCCTCCATGACAGTACTCACCCTCAACTACATGATGTCGCAGAACGCGCTAGAGCATAAAGACGATGTTCTTTTTGCCGTTCAACTCGATAGCTGGGATGTTAATGAAGCCGCAAATACCACCAATGAAATTCCCTGGCAGTTGACTTATAGAGATGCCCAAGCCCTACTGCGCTCTGATATCCCCACCCATCAGGTGGCCATGCACCGCTATGGTTTTACCGTGGAACTGGAAGAGTCAGCAATCCGGCCTTATACCGCTGACATCCGCGTAACCACCCGTGATTTCTTTAACCTATTCGATATCCCTTTTATATATGGAGGCACCTGGGAGAAGACTGCCGACAGCTCACCCATGCAAGTGGTGATACTCTCCAAGGCCACCAATGAAAAGTTATTCTCTGGAGAAGACAGCATTGGTGAAACCGTCATATTAAATAGCCAACCTTTTACCGTCATTGGCGTTATTGATACCTGGGAACCCTCACCCAAAGTTTACGATGTCAATAATGGTTCCTTTACGAAAGTTGAATCCCTTTTCGTGCCTTTTGGTCTTCACCGCAAGCTGGAAATTTACAGCTGGGGGAATACCAATGGCTGGGATAGTGGAGAGGGCGAAGGTTATGAGGGTTTCCTACAAAGTGAGAGCGTCTGGATTCAGTACTGGGTAGAGCTCACTAATAAAGAACAAAAAACCGAGTACGAAAACTTTCTAACCGCATATATTCAAGGGCAGAAGGACCAAGGGCGCTTCGAGCGACCATTGAAATTTGCCCTGAGTAAACCTTCCGAATGGCTGGTTCTCAACGAAGTCCTCAGCGATGACAATCGCGTATTGGGCTGGGTATCCCTGGCTTTTCTGTTAGTTTGCGTTATCAACGCAGTAGCTCTATTACTCGCCAAGTTTCTCCGCAAAGCGCCTGAAGCGGGTGTGCGTCGGGCACTTGGAGCCAGCCGCAATGCCATTTTCACGCAGCACCTCATTGAAAGTTCAACCATCGGTATTCTCGGTGGGATAGCCGGTATTTTACTTGCTTTTATGGGGATCAGTGGAATCCGTTATTTAGCTATGGGACAACTGGATACGGTCGCGAGGATGGATTGGGTGATGGTGATCGCAGCCATCGGTCTCGCGCTAATCGCAAGCCTGCTGGCAGGGCTTTACCCAGCTTGGCGTATCAGTCGCACTAACCCTTCCATTTACCTGAAAACCCAGTAAGGACGAGTCATGCTTGAATTAAAACCCATGTTATCCGCCCTCTGGCGTAACAAAGTGCCTGCCCTGCTGATCGCTCTTCAACTTGCATTGACACTGGCAATCATCAGCAACACGGTTGTGATCGTAAAAGATCGTATTGCAAAGATAGAAAGGCCCACCGGTATTGCCGTAGAGGAGATCATTGCCATCAACGTGATGGCAATTCCCAATAACTACGACATGATTGGAGCCGTATCTTCTGATTTGGAGTTACTGCGAAAACTGCCTTTCGTCAAAGATGCAACCATTACCAACCAAGTCCCCTTATCGCGGTCTGGCTCCGCGGGCACTTTTTACACTCAACCTAATCAGGAGGTCGGCGGAGAGGTCTCTAACAGATACAACACCGACCCAAACTTTATCAATACCCTAGGTTTAAAATTAGTGGCGGGGCGAAATTTTACCAATGCAGAAATGCAATATTTTGATCCAAGTGAAATTCGGGATATCAATGTCGCAGTTATTACCCAGCAGTTCGCCGATAAAATTTACCCAGACCAAGATCCTATTGGAAAACCCCTTTATGATGGCAACACTTCCCATCCAATAGAAATTATTGGTGTTATCGAACGGCATCTGGGCGCCTGGGTGGACTGGTCAAAAGCAGGTAATGTGGCCTTTTTCCCCATTGTCAGAAATACTCAGGACGTCAATTATTTAGTACGCGCCGAACCAGGCAAGCGCGATGATGTGTTAAAAATCTTGGTAGATAAACTGTCTGAAAGGGACCCTCAAAGAGTCATTAAAACCAGAGTGCTCTCAGAGTATGTCGCTCGCAGTTATGCAGGCGATAACTTAATGGTCAAAGTGTTATCTATTGTTGCGGCCACACTCAGCTTTATCGTTGCGCTGGGGATCGTCGGGCTGACAATTTTCTGGATTAACCAACGCGCCAAACAAATAGGTGTTAGACGGGCACTAGGGGCTAGCCGCAGCAATATCAGCCGCTATTTCCTGATTGAAAACAGTCTGATTGCCGTTACCGGTATCGCCCTGGGCAGTGCCGCAGCCCTAATCGTTAATCAGTATATGGTACGCGATTACTCTCAGCCGGTATTAACCCTACTACCTCTCCTTATCTGTGCTCTATTGGTATTGGTTGTTAGTCTCGCTGCTGCACTAGCGCCAGCACTGCGTGCAGCCAATATCTCCCCGGCTACCGCCACGCGCAGTGTATAAAATCAAATTGAAACTGGTGGTCGGGCTTTTTTCGCTGACCGCCAGTTTGGTGAAAAGTAAGATAGTAAATAAAAAGGGAGAATTTATTATGCGAAATTATTTGATGGCTCTAGGTTTTACTGCCATATCAATTTTCATACCCACAGCAATTGCCGAGCAACATCCCGTCGTTGCCGGCCCTCAAGCTACGGAGGAATTAGAAAAGGAAATCACCGTTGTGGACTCACAACTTTTTGATGCTGTTTTCAACAGCTGCGACATTAAAAAACTGGGTCAACTCGTCACCGATGATTTTGAAATGTACCATGATAAGTGGGGGAAAACTGCAAGCTCAGCACAAGAGTTTCTCAATGGTATTAGCAGTATGTGTGAACGTCAGAAATCCGGCAGTGACATTAAAGCGCGCCGCGAACTCATTAACGATAGTGTTAGAGTTTTCCCAATGAACAACTACGGGGCCATTCAAAGCGGTACACATAAATTTTATGGCATAAATGCTGATAACAGCGAAGTATTACGCGAGAGTGGACAGTTCACCCACCTCTGGAAAAAAGAGGATGGGCAGTGGAAGCTCGCCAGAGTATTGAGTTTTGATCACCAACCTGCCAGCAATGGTCATTAGCCTCTGACACTAACGTTCAAACCTACGGCCTGGATTTAAACACCAGCGGCAGCAGTTCCCCCTAACCACTCACTCATTGCATAATGGCCAGCTTACAAGCTGGCTCTTGGTCCTATGGATAAAATACTCATTATTGACGATAACAGCGGTATCGTCTCGGCCCTGGAAATACTGTTGTCATTACATGACTTGCAGCCCCTCTGTGCCATTACTCCCCAGGCAGGTCTGCAATTATTACGAGAGAACCGGGATATCAGCCTGGTGATCCAGGATATGAACTTCACTGCGGACACCACCTCTGGTGAAGAGGGGCGCGAACTGTTTTTTGCTATTCGCGAAATCAATCCGGATCTGCCCATTATCCTCTTGACCGCCTGGACGCAATTGGAAATGGCGGTGGAGCTGGTCCGCGCTGGAGCGGCCGATTACCTGGGCAAACCCTGGGACGATAACAAGCTGATCTCCACGATTGTCAACTTACTAGAGCTGGGCGAGCTACAAAAACGCCAGCGTGCGTCACAACAACAGGCAATGAATGCCCGCAGCGAACTGCGAGAAAAGTTTGACCTACGAGATATTATTTACCGTAGCGATAATATGCAAAAGCTTTTGGAAATGGCCACCCAGGTAGCCAAGTCCGATGTACCTGTGCTGATCACAGGCCCCAACGGGGCGGGTAAAGAAAAAATAGCCGATATTGTTCAAGCTAACTCACTACTCCGTGATGGCCCCTTTATCAAAGTGAATGTCGGAGCACTGCCGGAGGAGCTGATGGAAGCGGAGCTCTTTGGCGCGGAACCCGGAGCCTACACCGGAGCAGGAAATAAGGCCCGTGAAGGTCGTTTTGAGGCGGCCGATGGAGGCACCCTGTTTCTCGACGAGATCGGCGAACTCTCTGCCAGTGGCCAGGTAAAACTGCTACGTGTGCTGCAAACCGGAGAATTCCAGCGTCTTGGCAGCAGTCAAACGCGGAAGGTTAAAGTACGGGTAATTAGCGCTACCAACAGTAACCTGCCCAAGTCCATCACTGAGGGCAACTTCCGCCAGGACTTATACTACCGCCTGAATGTGATCGAGCTGCGTCTACCTCCTCTTTGTGAACGCCCCGAGGATATAGCACCTCTGGCAATAAGCTTTTTAGGTGAAAACAGTAACCCCAAAAAACTTTCCCCACAGGCACTGACCGCAATGACCCGCTACCAGTGGCCAGGCAATGTACGCGAATTACAGAATGTGATGCAGCGTGCATCAGTCCTGTGCCAGGAGGACACCATTGATGAGGCGGTGCTGGCCTTGCCCGAACAGCCTGTAACTGAAAAAGTTGATGTGAGTTTTGAGCCTAGTAGGGAGCTACTACAGCAAACCCTAGCCAGCTGCAATGGTATTATTGCCCAGGCTGCAAGAGAGCTGGGTATGAGCCGTCAAGCGCTGTATCGTCGCTTGGAAAAACATGGTATTTCCTATTGATGTCCAAACATTTTTCCCTGGAGGGGCGCATCGTTGCCACAGCCACTCTGGCATTGATTATAGGTACAGCTATCCCGTGGCTTTGTATTTATATAGGCCTGGATCCACGCTTATCGTGGGCTACGGGGCTGTTCCTCGGGATTATTATTATCCTGGGGCTGATGCGTCAGGTTCTCACTCCCCTGACGACCACCCTTAAATCCTTACAGGGGGGGCTACTTAATTTTCGCGATGGTGATTTTTCGATCTCTCTGGTCCCTCCCAGGGATATAGAGCTCCGCCAGATTACAAATTTATACAACGAAATCGGTGAGCACCTGCGACGTGAGCGCGCTCATATTTATCAGCGCGAATTGCTCCTCGATACTGTGATCCAAAGCTCACCGCAAGCGCTGTTACTTGTCGATCAAAGCGATCACATCATTTATTCCAACAGCAGTGCCAAAAAACTACTTAATGCCGGCAGGCCCATCCAGGGCCTGCTTTTACAGAAACTACTCCCCAATAGCCCAGGGGAGATCGCAAATGCTATTAATAATTGGGAAAACGGGCTTTTTAACTACACCGATACAAATGGAACTCACTCCATGCACATCGGTAATAGTACATTTGTACTCAATGCGCAAAAGCACCGCTTGATTGTTTTGCGTGAGATGACAAGAGAGTTAACCCGCGCTGAAGTAGAAGTTTGGAAAAAAGTCATTCGCCTAATCAGCCATGAGCTCAATAATTCTTTGGCCCCCATATCCTCACTGGCGCACTCAGGCAAAATGCTTATCGCCAAGCCAGATAAAGCTGCGGCGCTGGAAAAAGTTTTTGATATCATCGCCGACCGCTGCAAACACCTGACGGAATTTACCCAGGGCTATGCCAGTTTCGCGAAGCTGCCTGCCCCCAGTTGCGAAACTGTGGATTGGCAGACACTTATCGAACGTATTGCCCCCTTGCAGGAATTCACCTTGTCGGGGGATTTACCAGAGCGCCAGGGGTATTTTGACCCAGTACAAATCGAGCAAGCCCTACTGAACCTGATCAAAAACTCCCACGAGGCCGGTTCCAGTAATGAAGATATTAAAATTACCATCAGCACTGATGGCCTAGGACAAAAACTCGTAATTGCGGATCGCGGCTGCGGCATGAGTGAAAAAGTTCTACAACAGGCACTACTTCCATTTTTTTCTACCAAAGAACAGGGTGTGGGCCTTGGCTTAGCGCTGTGCAGAGAAATTGTCGATGCCCACGGAGGACACATTCAACTGCTAAACCGTCCTGAGGGAGGATTACAAATTACCTTATGGCTGCCCTGGGCTAAAGAATCTCACTAGCGAGGAACTTGCCCAAAAAGCAAACCATCAAATGGTTATCTGCTCAAATAGCAAGTTATACAATAAATTAAGTGTCATTCAGACCTATAGCAGCCTTGGCTAAACAAGGCGGCCCCCTATTTATGGGAGCAAAAAACTTTAACAAAAATTTCTTTTATACAACTACCTAAAGCAACCCTATCCAAAAAAATCACGGCAGATTAAATAGTGCTCCTCCAGCGGCTAATTTAGTGCGAAGCCTGATTTCAGCTGACCAGGGAACAGACAGGTGTATTGAACCCTTAAATGACAATAAGATTGATTCTTACTTCTCTTTTTTTCTGTAAAAAGTGTTAATCCCAGCAAAAACCTCTCGTCCAGCTACTCTGAATTTTTGAAGCCCTAACCAATTAATTTGGACACTTTTCTAGCATGGACCGGAAACAGACTATCTCCCGTAGAAAATTCCTCAAAATCTCCAGCTGCTCACTAGCGATATTACCGGCGGCAGTTATTGTCACAGATCGCACTAACGCACAGATCAAGGCAAAAAAAGAAGCCGTGAATTATCAGGACACACCAAATAATGGCAAGAAGTGCGTTGACTGCCAGCTTTTCCAGCCGCCTAATGCCTGCATCGTGGTCGAAGGAGAAATCAGTCCTGAGGGGTGGTGCAGCCTGTTTGTCCTCAAACAGGGTGATGCCACCTCGGACTAGGCTGGCACCCTTTGCTCACCACGCAGCTTACTCACATCCGCACGTGGGGGGAGGCCAAACATGCGGCTGTACTCACGGCTAAAATGTGAAGGACTTTCATAGCCCACCCTATAGCTGGCGGAAGCTGCCTCCAGGCCCTCAGTGAGCATCAAGCGGCGGGCTTCATGTAAGCGCAATTTCTTTTGAAACTGCAGGGGCGACATGCGGGTGATTTGCTTGAAGCTGTGATACAGCGATGACTCGCTCATATTCGCCTGCTCTGCCAAGTCACTAATGCGTAGCGGCTCCGAGTAGCGGTCCTTCAATACTTCAATGACTCTGGATACCCGATTTGCCTGACTGTCTGCCATAGCAAACTTGCGCATACGGGCACCGATTTCACCCATTAAGGCGCGATAGATAATCTCCCGTCGCGCCAGGGGGGCCAATATCTGAGCATCCACAGGAGTTTCCAACAGGTGTACCAGCCGGCTCAATGCATCCAGCATTCCCTGATCCATCTGCGTCACACAAAGGCCACAACTCACTTCAGGGCAGTCATACCCCGCCTCCACTCCCGGGGCCTTATCTCCCAGCTCCAATACCAGGTCAGCTACTTCTTTGGGATCTATCGTTAACTTCACACCGAGGAAAGGGGTGTCCTCCGAAGCACGCTCTACTCGCCCAAGAATGGGAAGGTGTACTGAAGTCGCCACATAGCTGAGAGGCATATAGGAAATTTCCCTGTCTCCCAACTCCAGAGTTTTACTTCCCTGAATAATAAAATTGAGAGATGGCGCATATACAGAGGAGGCACAAGCTACCGGCTCGTTACAACGGATTAGGGCCAAACCATCCAAGTAGGTTTCTATTAGCCCCTGCTCGGGTGCCAGTCGCTGGAGTGTCCCGGCCAACTTCTTGCGAGTAGGTTCCAGCAAAGAAGTTGGAGACTGTTGATTCACACTGCCATCGGTTCTCATACGTTCCCCTTTCGACCGCATCCCAGCGGGCTACATCAATCTAGGTGGCTCACAGTATACGGAGTTTTAGGCAATCTCCCGACTCTTTTGCAGGAATGGGCAATTACCGTGCAGTAATAGATAACCGCAGACGAATCATATCTCTCAAATCACGGTAAAATCTCACTCAATTTGACAAACAACTAGTTATATATCCAGTTCCAATTACTCCCCCCATGCGGCACTCATTTCTACATCACTTTCCCCCTTAAGCAGGAATAGGCAATCAATCCATAGTTACCGGATACCCTCATCATCTTGCTCATCATTAAAGTTGCAGCCCTAGTAGGAGAGGAGCCATTCAGCACCTCCCTCTTCCGTAGCAAAGGGAGTACACGCGTTATGGTCAAGAAATTAACAGTCACTTTACTCGGTCTGTCCGCACTGGTTCTGTCCGGTTGTGGCACCGGCGAGCCTGCGGGACAACAGCCGCCGCCACCTGCGGTTGAAGTTGCAAGAGTCGGCTCTGAGCCTACCACCCTGTGGCGCAGTTTTACCGGGCGAGTTGTAGCGCCCGAAACCGTGGAATTACGTCCCCGCGTGAGTGGCTATATCGACCAGGTTTCCTTTGCCGAAGGTGCCCTAGTAAAACGTGGCGATGTCCTGTTCACCATCGACCAACGCCCCTATAAAGCCCGTCTTCGTGCTGCTGAGGCCGATTTACAGCGAGTGCGCAGCCAGCTGTCCTTCAGTGAAAAACAGGCCGGCCGCGCCCAGCAGCTACTGGACAGCAAAGCGATCTCCCGCGAGGAATACGACCGTCGCATCGCCTCAAGGGACGCGGAACGCGCAGCCCTAAGCGCCGCAGAAGCAGCAGTGGAAAACGCCCGACTCGACCTCCAGTACACTCAGGTCAAGGCTCCAATTAGTGGTCAGGTAAGTCGCGCCCTAGTCACTAAAGGTAATCTCGCTAATGCCGATACCACCTTGCTGACCACTCTGGTCTCTGTAGACCCCATGTACGTCTACTTCGAAAGCGATGAACAGACTTTCGCCGAGAGCCGCCGCCTGCTCAAGGCCGATTCTGCGCCTCCAGTACATATCGGCCTCTCCGGTGAAAACGGCTACCCCCATAAGGGCAAGCTGGACTTTATCGATAATCGCCTCAATAGCCACACAGGCACCATCCAGTTCCGGGCAGTGGTTTCCAATACCGAAGGTACTTTTAAGCCCGGACAGTTCGCCCGTGTGGAGATGCCCATTGAAGAAATGGATCAAGCAGTACTAATCGATAGCAAGGCCGTACTTACCGATCAAGACCGCCGCTACGTCTATGTGGTCACTCAAGAGAACCTGACAGAACGTCGCCCAATTCAAGTAGGGCCACGCCAGGGTGAGCGCACGGTAATTCGCAGTGGCCTGCAAGTTGGCGAACAAATTGTGGTCAACGGCCTGCAGAAAATTTTCTTTCCCGGTATGCCCGTGGTGCCTGAAATGGTTGCCCAGCAAGTGCGGGGTGGTGGCGCCCAGGCAGCGGGCCACTAAGACAACGGGTGGAAGGCAGCCCTACTATGGCCAGCATCCAATCTGGAAGAGTTATATCAATGGAATTCGAGCGTTTATATTGCCGCTCACGGGGTAGCAGTGTATGAATTTTTCCCGTTTCTTTGTCGACCGACCTATTTTTGCATCGGTGCTGTCGATCATTATTTTTGTGGTGGGTCTGATCAGTATCCCATCGCTACCGGTTAGTGAATATCCGGAAGTTGTACCCCCCAGCGTGCAAGTTAGCGCTCGCTATCCTGGAGCCAACCCCAAAACGATTTCCGAAACTGTTGCCACACCATTGGAGGAAGCCATCAATGGTGTGGAAAACATGATCTACATGAAGTCGGTAGCAGGCAGTGACGGCACCCTCACTTTGAATGTCACTTTTAAACTGGGCACCGACCCAGACCAGGCCCAGGTTCAGGTACAAAACCGGGTATCCCAGGCACTACCCCGTCTACCGGAAGATGTGCGCCGCCAGGGGGTAACCACGCAGAAGCAGTCGCCCAACCTGATGATGGCGGTGCATCTGATCTCTCCAGACGACAGCCTCGATGCCACCTATATTCGCAACTATGCGGTATTGCATATCCGTGATGAGCTATCGCGTATTCCCGGTGTGGGCCTCGCCGCCGTCTTTGGCTCCGGGGACTACGCCATGCGCCTGTGGGTGGACCCGCAGAAAGCGGCGGCCCTGGGCGTGACTGCAGCGGATATCGTCAGCTCAGTGCGTGAACAAAATGTACAGGTGTCCGCCGGACAGATCGGCGCCTCGCCGATGCCCAATGGTTCTGATTTCCTGATCTCTATCAACGCCAAGGGCCGCCTGCAAAGCGAGGAAGAGTTTGGCAATGTGGTACTGAAGACCGGCAGCGATGGTGAAATTACCCGATTGCGTGACGTGGCGCGGGTTGAACTGGCTTCATCTCAAGACTCTCTACGCGCCTTATTAAACGGCCGCCAGGCGGTTGCCATTCCGATTTTCCAGTCTCCAGGCTCCAATTCCCTGGAAGTCTCCGCTGCAGTGCGCGAGAAGATGGCAGAACTGGGAGAACAGTTCCCCGAAGGCCTGGAGTGGAAAGTTGCCTACGACCCAACCGTATTCGTCAGCACTTCCATCAGCTCTGTGATCAAGACCCTTCTGGAGGCGGTGCTGCTGGTAGTGCTGGTGGTTATCCTGTTCCTGCAGACCTGGCGCGCCTCCCTGATTCCACTCTTGGCCGTGCCGGTATCTATTGTCGGCACCTTTGCGGTGCTGTTGATGCTGGGCTTCTCGATCAACACCCTGACCCTGTTCGCCATGGTACTGGCCATCGGTATTGTGGTGGATGACGCCATCGTGGTGGTGGAAAACGTCGAGCGCAATATCGAGGAGGGACTGACACCTTTAGCCGCTGCCCACCAAGCCATGCGCGAGGTGAGCGGTCCGATTGTCGCCATCAGTTTGGTGCTCTGTGCGGTATTTGTGCCCATGGCCTTCCTGGACGGCATCACCGGTCAGTTCTACCGCCAGTTCGCCACCACCATTGCCATCGCCACCATTATCTCCGCGATCAACTCCCTGACTCTGTCCCCGGCTCTGGCGGCAACCCTGCTGAAGCCCCACGGTGCCAAGCCGGATATACCCGCGCGCATTATCGAGCGCCTGTTCGGCTGGTTATTCCGCCCGTTCAACCGCTTCTTCCAGCGCAACTCCGAGCGCTATCAGCGGGTGGTGGGCCATAGCCTCAAGCGTCGCGGTATCGTATTTGGGGTCTACCTGATATTGCTCGGCGGTACCTTCGCCCTGTTCCAACAGGTGCCCGGCGGCTTTATTCCGGTTCAGGATAAGACTTACCTGGTGGGTAGTATTCGCCTGCCGGAAGGTGCCTCCCTGGACCGCACCGAGGAAGTTGCTCGCCGCGTGAGTGAATTGGCTTTGGAAACTGAGGGGGTTGCCAACGCGGCCGCTTTTGTCGGCTTTAACGCCCTGCAAAGTACCAACACCCCCAACGTGGGCACGGTATTTATCCTGTTCGACGATTTCGATGAACGTGAGCGCAGTGCCCAGGAAATCGCTGCGGAGCTAAATGGCAAAATCTCACAGATCAAGGAAGGCTTTGCCATGACCTTTATGCCGCCGCCCATCTTCGGTCTGGGCGCCGGCTCTGGCTACTCCCTCTATGTTCAGGACCGTCGCGGTGCCGGCTACGGTGAGCTGCAAAATGCTACCAATATGCTGGCTGGGGCCCTGAGCCAAGCCAGCGGCCTCAGCTACCCCTTCAGCTCCTACCAGGCCAATGTGCCGCAGATGGACGCCGAGGTAGACCGCCTACAGGCCAAAGCCCAGGGCGTGCGTATGGACGATCTATTCGGCACCCTACAACTGTATTTCGGCTCCATGTATATCAACGACTTCAACTTGTTCGGTCGCACCTACCAGGTGGTTGCCCAGGCAGATGCGCCTTTCCGCGATGAAGTGCAGGATCTCGATAATCTCTACACTCGCAATATGAATGGGGAGATGGTGCCCATCAGCACCATGGTGACCCTGCGCCAGAGTTACGGACCAGACCCGGTGATCCGCTACAACGGCTATCCGGCAGCCGACCTGATGGGGCAGTCCGATCCCAGCATGTTGTCCTCTTCCGAGGCACTGGCAGCGGTTGAGCAGGTTGCCAGCCAAGCCCTGCCACCGGGCATGCAAATCCAGTGGACCGACCTCAGCTTCCAGCAGGTCAACCAGGGCAATGCCGCTATGGTGGTTTTCCCACTCGCAGTACTGCTGGTATTCCTGGTACTGGCCGCACTCTATGAGAGCTGGGTTATGCCGCTGGCGGTGATCCTGATCGTGCCCATGTGCCTGCTGGCTGCACTATTTGGTGTCTGGGCTACTGGCGGCGACAACAATGTTTTCGTTCAAGTCGGGCTGGTTGTTTTAATGGGACTTGCCTGTAAAAACGCCATTCTGATTGTGGAGTTTGCCCGCGAACTGGAAATGGACGGTAAGGGCCCGGTAGAAGCTGCCTTGGAAGCCTGCCGCCTACGTCTTCGTCCGATCATTATGACTTCAGTCGCCTTTATTGCCGGTGTGGTTCCACTGGTATTGGCCGGCGGCGCTGGCGCTGAGGTGCGCAATGCCATGGGCATTACCGTATTTACCGGCATGATCGGTGTCACACTGTTTGGCCTGTTCCTGACACCCGTGTTTTATGTTGCCCTACGCAAAATTGCCGGCGGTAAAATATCCACGTCAAAGAATGTAAGCGCACATCAAGTCCAGGATACCCCCTTGCCGTTAGAACAACCTGCTAACGGCTAAAGCCCCTTACCCCCAGGCACATATTTGTGCCTGGGGCTTTTTCTTTTTACGCTCGTCTTTTCAATAGCGGGCACCGGCCTGGAACCCTTTCCCCATTTGCTCAAAAGTAATTCTTGCCCTCATAGGCAAGGCATGGAGTCACACTACGCGAGGAAACCAGCCCCTCCAAACGGTTCACAAACCTTGGACTAGACTTGCTTCAGCAGCTGGAATTCACCAGTCAACGATTAAGGCCATGGAACCCAGATAGTCTCGTTCCTGAAATGTTACACCTCGTCACTATTGCCACTCACTCTGAAAGAATGTTCCCTGTTCTACAGGAATCCGCCAAACGCAATGGGGTTTCACTCACCATACTCGGGCAAGAACAACCATGGGAAAATTTTTCCACAAAAATCGATCTGCTTCTCCCTTTCTGCAAGACTCTACCGGAAGAAGATATCCTCTGTTATTTTGATGGTTTCGATTCAATAATCTTACCGGCCATTCATCAACTCGAGAGTAAATTTTATTCTTTTGACCGAGATATAGTATTCTCAAATGATCACCAACATAGTGGAACACAGGGTTTCTTCGAGCGAAAGTACTTTGCAGGAAACACCATATTTTCAACGGGTATATTTATAGGAAAAGTAAAAACATTAAGTCATCTATTTTCAGTCATTAAGGAGATGTATCCCGACTATAGCGATGACCAAAAAATGATAAGGGAATACTACACACACCATTCGCCTGAACACATTGGAATAGACGGCAAATCTAGGCTCTTTTATAACTTTGACCTCTCAGACGGAAGCTTTAACCTTCTCAATCAGGTAAATTGCATTGACCAGGGGCAAATCCAGCTTAAAAATAAAGAGATGCCCTGCATTATTTCCTTTCCCTGCAGCTGGTTCGCCATAGGTGTTACAAAGAATATTCACGTACTATTAAAAGAACTAGGATATGATTATTACCATGAGGTTAACATCAAGAATACATTCAATGGATTAAAGCACTATATCGGCACGACCATCAAAGACAGTTTAAAGTCCTTGCTTAAAATCTAATTACTATAGCCTGAGTAAACTTAATATTTAAGTATTCTTAAACCACCCAAACCTGAATCAAATAAAGCTGCACGCATCCGGTGCTAGTAAAAACTGTAGCTCAATACAAAGGGCGAATAAGGTCCCGCACACCACTCGCCAGTATCTAGTTGGTAACAGTGCACACCGGCGGCAATGCAGTTTTCAAGTTCCCCCATGTAGGGGTCGCCCACAAGACAAAAACGCGGGAAAGCCGTAATTTCATCGGGTGGTACTGGGCTGCGCTTATAAGTGTAATAAACCGGGTCGCCACACAAATCCTGCCAAAAGCCATCGGCGCAGCCGCCGAGCAACTGCGCAAATATCAAAGGCAGTATAATTTTACTCTTCATAAGAGATACATCGCCTTCCGCCAGAAATATCTATACAACGAGCACTGGGTGGACAAATAGAACCGGGCGCTAGCTCTTCAGAATCTCCGGGACAACTGGAATAACTGGATTTACGTGATGGGGGCGCTGCGGGCACGTGTGACGAAGGGGCAGGATAAGCACGGTAATCCAGATGGCGCGGTGTAGGTGGACTGTAAGGGTAAACCACTTGATTGCGTGTATCTGGTGTTCCACAAGCTGCCAATAACAAGCTCGTTGTAAACAATGAAATTACTATCGGGGATTTTTGCATGGGCACTTCTCCGTATCGGTACCACGCGAAATTGACTTCGCGTACTTCGGTAAAAGACCGGGTTATGCTGTAGCGATCTCCATGCGGATTCCCACAGAGGCTAATACACCCTCAGTATCGGGAAAAACCAACTAGAGGAATCGTACACTCTATCCTCGCAACTCTCCTCACACTGAAAACCGACCGTTATAGGTGGCCGAAGTCGGGAGTGATGGGCGCCGGCATCAACAAAACTCTCGCCTTGCCTGGCTGTGCCAGTCTCAAAGAAGAATGGATCTTCACCCTCCACTTCCTCAGCCGGCAAAAACAAGCAACCCTGCATCACCAGTGCCGATACGACAGGAAAGGCGAATTTCCCTGAAGGTCTCATGATCCGACACTCCACATTTTCAGTGTTGCGTTGATAGTTGTCTTTCTCTGAGTCTAGTTGCCAGGGAATTTCCAGCCAGTTGGCGCCAAGTCATTTATTCGCATAATTCATCTTTAAGTGAATTTAAACGTCATTTTCCTTCCACCCCACTGCATAGGCGAGCATACCGAAAAGCAATAGCTACATAAGGCAGCTCGAAAAATAAAAAAAGCGGCCAAAGGCCGCTTTTTTAGGGTAATGACTCTGGAACCTTTACAGCAACAGTCGACGCACGTCTGCCAGCACGCTGACCAAATAAGTCATAAAGCGTCCGGCATCTCCGCCATTTACCGCGCGGTGATCGTAGGAGAGCGCCAAGGGCAACATCTGTCGGGGCTCAAAGTCCTTACCGTTCCACACCGGCTTCATCGCCAGCTTGGATACTCCGAGGATACCCACTTCCGGAGAATTGACGATCGGGGTAAATCCGGTGCCGCCGATAGCCCCCAGGCTGGAGATAGTGAAGCAAGCACCCTGCATCTCGTTGGGTTTCAGCTTGCCATCACGGGCTTTCAGGGCCATCTCAGTGGCCTCGGCCGCCAGCTCGTACAAGCCTTTTTTATCCACATCGCGGATAACCGGCACCATTAAGCCTTTTGGCGTATCCACTGCCATCCCCACATGTACATAGTCCTTGCGCACAATGTGCTCGCCATCATTGTGCAGGGATACATTAAAGCTGGGCTCTGCGCGCAGGGCTGCGGCTACCGCTTTCAGCAGGAAAGGCACTGGGGTGAGCTTCACTCCGCGCTTCTCCGCCTCGGCCTTCATGGACTTGCGGAAGGTTTCCAGCTCAGTGATATCCGCATCATCAAACTGGGTGACGTGGGGCACATTAAGCCAGTTACGCGACATGTTGGCAGCGGTGATCTTGTGGATCTTGCTCATCGGCTCCACGTTCACCGGGCCAAACTGGCTGAAGTCGATATCCGGCATCTTGGCAATACCGATTCCACCGCCTACGCCAACGGCACCGCTCTCAGCCTTCTTCACCTGTTCGCGGATATAGTTGTGCAGATCATCCTTGGAGACTCGGTTGCGGGGACCCGTGGGCTTCACCTTGTTCAGGGTAACGCCCAACTCCCGCGCCAGTTTGCGCACGGCAGGACCGGCGTAAACCTGGGCTGCGGCGGTAAAATCTCGTTCCAGCTGATGATCTTTTTGCGGCACTGCCGGGGGCTCAACAGACGCAGATGCCTGCTGTGGCGCGCTCCCGGCAGGCGCTGTCGCTGCAGGGGCTGCAGCTGTAGCCGCGGGCTCGGCGGCGCCTGTGGCAACTACTTTCAACACACCAAGGGTATCGCCAGTGGAAACCTTATCACCTTCCTTAACGGCGATAGAGACCACAGTACCGGCGCTGGGGGAAGGCACATCCATAGAGGCTTTATCGCCTTCCACCACAATCAGGGAGTCGCCCTCTTCGACCGCATCGCCGGGCTGTACACTGATCTCGATCACATCAACTGCATCGGCACCACCCAGGTCCGGGACCTGGATCGTTTCCTCTTTCGGCTCACCGCTCACTGCTGCCGCAGGGGCTTCAGCTGCGGGCTCGGCCGCCGGTGCAGTTTCTTCCTTGGCAGGTGCCGCAGCGGGCTCCTCTGCCGGCGCTTCCGCTACATCGGTTTCGATCTCCCCAATCACATCGCCTTCAGAGACCTTATCGCCCTCTTTCACGCTGATGCTGAGGATTTTGCCAGCCACTGGGGCTGGGACATCCATGGAGGCTTTATCCCCCTCCACCACAATCAGTGAATCCTCTTGCGCGACGGTATCGCCGACAGCAACAGTAATTTCAATCACATCCACCTGATCGGCACCACCGAGATCAGGCACTTTAATGACTTGTTTTGCCATAGGAGTTCTGCCTTCTCTTAGCTGATGCGTGGGTTAACTTTTTCGGCGTCGATATTGAGCTTCACGATCGCTTCCGCAACCTCTTTCGCATCAATAACGCCCTGCTTGGCCAAGCCGTTCAGTGCGGCGATTACCACGTAGTTGCGATCCACTTCGAAGAAGCGGCGCAGCTGCTCGCGGCTGTCACTGCGGCCGAAACCATCGGTACCCAGGGTGGTCAGTTCACCGTCGATAAATTCGCGCAGTGGCTCCACATAGGAACGGATGTAGTCGGTAGAGGCGATAACGGGAGACGTGTTGCCTTCGAACTGCTCAGTGATCCAGGCTTTGCGCGGCTCAGCTTCCGGGTGCAGCATATTCCAGCGCGCCGCATCCTGACCTTCACGGGCAGCTTCAACGGCGGAGGTGAGGCTCCACACGTCAGAAGTCACACCGAACTGGTCGGCGAGGATATCCGCCGCTGCCAGTACTTCGCGCAAAATAGTACCGCCACCAATCAGCTGCACATGCTTTTTCGCCGCTTTGCCCTTGGCGCCTTTCTTGACGTTGGACTGCAGCTTGTAGATACCGCGAATAATGCCTTCTTCCACACCCTGGGGCATTTCCGGCTGCAGGTAGTTTTCGTTCTCGATGGTGATGTAGTAGAAGAGGTTCTTCTGCTCCTCGTACATCTCTTTCAAGCCGCGCTGCATAACCACTGCCAGCTCGTAACCGTAGGCTGGGTCATAGCTGCGGCAGTTGGGGATAGTGGAGGACAGCACGTGGCTGTGACCGTCCTGGTGCTGCAGACCCTCACCGTTCAGGGTGGTGCGGCCGGCAGTGGCGCCGATCAGAAAACCGCGTGCCTGCATATCTCCAGCGGCCCAGGCCAGGTCGCCCACGCGCTGGAAGCCAAACATTGAATAGTAAATATAGAAAGGCACCATCGGCACGCCGTGGTTGCTGTAGGCAGTGGCCAACGCCATCCAGGCGGACATAGCGCCAGCTTCGTTGATGCCCTCTTCCAGCACCTGGCCTTTCTTGTCTTCCTTGTAATACATGATCTGGCCGTGATCCACCGGGGTGTAGCGCTGCCCCTGGGAGGAATAGATACCCAGCTGGCGGAACAGGCCTTCCATACCAAAGGTACGGGCTTCATCGGGAACGATCGGCGCGATGTTCTTGCCGATATTCTTGTCTTTTACTAGTGCGGCAATGGCGCGAACGAATGCCATGGTGGTGGAGATTTCACGCTCACCGGAGCCTTTAGTCAGTGCGCTAAATGCGTCGAGACCGGGAATTTCCAATTTCGGGCACTCAACCGGGCGACGGGGAACCGGACCACCCAGGGCCTTGCGACGCTCCGCCATATATTTCATTTCCGGGCTGTCCGGAGATGGACGGTAGTAAGGCACTTCTTCCAACTCTTTGTCGGTGAGCGGAATGGCAAAACGGTCGCGGAAACGCTTGAGGGAATCCAGGTCCAGCTTCTTCACGGAGTGAGTATCCATCGCCGCTTCACCGGCGGAGCCCAGGCCGTAGCCTTTAACCGTTTGCGCCAGGATTACAGTGGGCTGCCCTTTGTGGGCCATAGCCGCCGCGTAGGCTGCGTAAACTTTGTAAGGATCGTGGCCGCCGCGATTGAGCTTCATAATCTCATCATCGGACATATCCTTAACCAGCTCCAACAGCTCCGGGTATTTGCCGAAGAAGTGTTCACGGGTATAGGCACCACCGTTGGCCTTGAAGTTCTGCATCTCGCCATCGACCACTTCGTCCATGACTTTCTGCAACAGGCCTTTATCATCTTTCTCCAGCAGCGGATCCCACAGGCGGCCCCAGAGTACTTTGACAACGTTCCAGCCGGCACCGCGGAATACGCCTTCCAGCTCCTGCACGATCTTGCCGTTGCCACGAACTGGGCCGTCCAGGCGCTGCAGGTTACAGTTGACCACAAACACCAGGTTTTCCAGTTGCTCTCGACCCGCCAGGGAAATTGCGCCCAGGGTTTCCGGCTCGTCACACTCGCCGTCACCGAGGAAAGCCCACACCTTGCGATCGCCGCGCGGGGACAGGCCGCGGGCAGACAGGTAGCGCATAATGTGTGCCTGGTAAATCGCCTGGATCGGCCCCAATCCCATGGAAACCGTGGGGAACTGCCAGTACTCCGGCATCAGCCAAGGGTGCGGGTAAGAGGAGAGGCCATTGCCATTTACTTCGCGACGGAAGTTGTCCAGCTGCTCTTCATCGAAGCGCCCCTCGAGGTAGGAACGTGCATAAATGCCCGGCGCACTGTGGCCCTGGAAGAAAATCAGGTCACCGCGCTCTTCGCCCTCATTACCGCGAAAGAAATAGTTAAAGCCCACATCGTAGAGAGTAGCCGCAGAAGAGAAGCTGGAGATATGGCCGCCGAGATGGTCGTTGTTCTGGTTAGCGCGCACTACCATCGCCAGGGCATTCCAGCGGATCAGAGAGCGTATACGGCGCTCCATAAACAGATCGCCGGGCATGCGTTTTTCCGCATTGGGCGGAATGGTATTGCGGTAGGGTGTGGTGATAGCCGCGGGCAGCTGTACGCCTACATCAGTAGCGCGATCGGACAACTGCTTCAGAAGGAAGGCTGCGCGTTCTTTGCCGCTGTAGCGGATAACCGCCTGCAGCGCATCCAGCCATTCCTGCGTTTCGAGGTTATCGGTATCTTCGTGCATCAAGTGCTCCTCGGCGAATTAGGCGACGTCGAGTCGGTCTATTTCTCAAAAATCGGTACGCGGGCAAACTACAGCGCGGGCAAAAAAAAGCTTCCTTTTTTTCTTGGTTCCGCCAATTCACCAACTTTGTTGGCGCAAATGCAAAGTATGTGATTCTTCACTCGATTCTGGCGGAGAGGAAAAGCGGCGCTATCTGTTGCCGCGGGGCCTAGTTTGACTGTGATTATCTGTTCCGGGGCCCGCACAGTGTGGCGGGCAAAACCCTAATCCCGGTTGTTAGCGGAGGGGATTGTAGTATTACTACAAAAAAAATTCCAGATAGGACAGTTAGTAACAAATAAAACAAAAAGGCAAAACGATTATTCGTCTAATCACTATTTTACTGGAATATTTAATGGAAAATTCCAGAAAACGAACTACAAAATCGAGTCCTAAATAATGGTGCCAGTCACAATTGAACCAGCTCCCCGCCGGATTGATATTCAGCGTAGACCAAGTAGCGCAGGGGACCACCCGCCGCCAGGGCATTGAAGGGGTAACAGGTCACCAGCATTAACCCGCGCTCGGCAAAGACCGGCAGGCGTTCGCTCTCGCTATCCACAATCCGCATCTCCGAAACCCGGTAAGTATGCCAGCGTCCGTATTTATCTTGCAGATAAATGGAGGTACCTCGCCTGACACGGTCCAATCCTGCAAAGTGAGTATCCCGATGAGCCGCAATCACTGTAGTGCGGTTTTCCCCTGGGCTCCCTGAACCCGACAACAAGCCGGGGCCAAAAGCCAGCGCCTGCCCACTACCTCCGGCGAGAACAATTAATGGCGACTGTCCTTCCAGCTTCAATTTGGCCACAGGCCAAGTATCCGCCCAGGGCCAGGGCTTTTGCGGAGCCCCACCCTGCAACTGCTCCTCCCAGGCACTGACAATCAGTAGCTGAGCCAACTGTGCCTTTGCCAGCAACCAGGCAGCGGAACCCAGCTGCCATAACCCCGCCACGAAGCACACCAGGAAAAGCAGGGGGCGGATCACGGATGAACTCCCCCAGGCCGGGCTTCAAAGCTATTTTGGGTACAGCGCACATCCGGCATTACCTTGCGCAACAGGTGGCGCAATTGATGCACCATGTTGCTGCGAAGCTTACGCCCGCGACTTAACAATGCTGCAAAGCTGAATAATCCCAGGGCAGCAAGCAGTTGGGTATAGACTCCAGTCGCTGTACTGGGGTAAGCCTGGCGCTGCAGCACCTGCCCTCGAGGCACCACATTGGTAACCGGGCCGCGGGCGAGTTTATCCTTTTCATTGCGAACCACTTTCTCCTCTACAGCAACAAAACTGGTATAAGGGCTAGCCAGCTGGTGCGCCAGGGCTAGCTGCAAAATTTGTTCACGCAATACTTGGCCAGTATCACTGCTCTCACCGATCTGCATCTGCTGGTCACGCAAGGATTCAATTTTGCTGCGCGCCCACAGGCTTCCAAGACTGCCACCATGTCCAGATTCATCGACTTTTAAATCCAGCTTACGCACAAACTGTTTGTCTGCCATACGCCCACGTAGCTTGATTTCCCCCTGAAAATTACCGCCCTCTACCCTGGCCACCAGTTGTAAGGGTTCACCACGATAAAGATCCGGAATTCTCTTGGGGTAAGCATCCGCTACTAACCCCTCAGGCCAGCTGAGCTGCAGGTCAGTGGCCACGGGGTTTTCAAGCTTGGTGAACAGGGCGTGCATACGCTCACGCACTTCAGTAATATCTCCGATGGTGACGAAGGCACCTCGCCCAAACTGCGCAGCCTTGCGCATAAAATGATTGTTGGGTGCCGAGCCAATCCCCACAGTGAAAAGACGGGTGTTATTTAAGTGCTGGTGAATTACCTCAAACAGCGCTTGTTCATTCCCTACCGCCCCGTCAGTAATGAAAACCACCTGGTGCACCAGGTTGATATCGCCCGGTAACTGCTGCTCCAAAGCCAGGCGCAGAGCCGGTGCCATCTCTGTGCCACCTTCTGCATTCAAGATTTCTATTTCCTGCCGTGCGCGACGGATATTTTCCGCACTTGCCACTACAGGGCGTGGAAAAAGGGCACGGCTAGCGCTGTTAAATGCGATCACATTAAAACGATCATTCGCACTCAGGCGAGCAAGTGCCAGTGTCAGGCTTTCCTTAGCCTGACGAATGGAATTGCCGGACATGGAGCCAGAGGTATCAATTACAAAAACCACTTCCCGCTGCAGGCGCTGGCTGCGAATACCGTCATCGGGCGGCAGTAACATCACCTGTAAGTAGGTTCCAGCTTTCTCACTAGTAGCATCGATCCTCTCACTGAACAGGGCGGCGCGAGGCAGGGCCGAGGCATGCGGCTGCCAGCGCAGGACAAAATCCCGATCCATACTCACCGCTCCTTCTCGCAGATGGACGTCGTAGCGCCCGCCCTCTTGATCCTCAACATCAATTTTGTGATAGGGGCTGCTGACTTGTGCCAGTGGCAGACCGCTATGCAACTCCACTTCAATAGCCATCTTATGGCTGCCAATAGCGTGAAGCTCCTCAGCCGGCTGCATTAGTGGGGTAATGGCCGGGGCATCCGGTACCTGATTTGTCGGTAGGGCCCAGCCATTATGTTGTGTTACCAGATTCAACTCATCTCCACCAAGCGCATGCACAGGGACAGACTCACCTGGGATATAACGGGGTGTTAGCGTAGTAGGCATACGTAGGGAAAACGTACCCCCATCGTAAGTCACCGGTTGGATGTAGCGGATATTTACCTGCACTACCTCTCCCGGTGCAATATTGGCAACCTTATTGGTGAACAAATTAGGCCGTTGTTGCTCCAGTAAGGCTGCGCGCTTGCCCGCCGCACGGGCAGCCTTATAAATCTTCGCCGCCTGCTTGCGTTCACGCACTTTTCCGACAATCAAGCGCTCGCCTAACTGGATTTGTAACCTGGCAACGGCCGCCTGTTCTGGCAGTGGTAATGCATAAATGGCTTCCTGCCAATTATCGCTGGTATTTTGAAATTTTTGCTGTAGCTGTACATCTGCAACCAGTCCGCGAATAACTATTTTGACTTGGCTCGCTAGGTGTACTGCGGGAATATAGCGGCCCATCTCAGCACCGGTAAATAACAAGTCACCAGCCTTTACCTCATCCAGGGTAACCGTTTCCAAGAAGGCAGCATCAGTGTCCACCTCACCGGGCAGTTCTTGCGCGTTCACCTCTGCACCAATAGCCGCGATTACTACCGCCAATACCACCACAATAAACAATATCCAGCGGCCCAGACCACCGCTGCGCTGACGGCGGCGATAGTATTCCTCTGTCGGCAGCATCAGATCATCTTTGTGAAAGCGTTGCCCGAACAACATCACCCTGTTCACAAAATTCCCTCCACTTTTTAATTAACTGGGGTTATTAAAAACAGGGAAGCAGGCGAAACACGGCAACGAATCGGGCGAAAGTAAGGAGCAAAAATGACGAATTATGGCGGGTAGAAAATTGCAAAGCCCTAAGAGCCAAGCCGGAACTGCAGGAACAAAAAAAACCGGCGCCAGCGCCGGTTTTTTCAACTAGAACTGGATTAATCGACCAGGCCGTAATCCTTGCGCAGAACTTCAAGCAGCTCTTCTTTGGGGTTCTCTGAAATCTCCAGTTTCTTGCCGGTAATTTTCTCGGCAATACCCACGTAGGTGGCGGAGAGATCCATCAGCATAGACTCGGGCAACTCGTTATCACGGGCCAGAGCCAGACGCTCACCCATACGGTCTTTGTTCAGAAGGATATCGGAATCCGGGAAGTGGTTTAGCAGGGCCTGACGGAAACCCTCTTTGGAGTTTTCCACAACCTTGCCAGCGCGGTATTGTTCACCGTCCCAGATACGAGAGGAATCCGGGGTGCCCACCTCATCCATGTAGATCAGTTTTTCTTCACCGTTGGCATCGGTCACGTAACCGAACTCAAACTTCGTGTCGACGAAGATTTGGTCAAGCTTTTCAAGCTCCGTAGAAATTACATCGAAGCCCTCTTTCAGCAGCTTTTCATACAGGTCAATGTCTCCCGAATCACGGAAGTTAAATGCCTCGACATTGTCCTCAATATTCTTGCGGGTGATATTTACATCATCTGCTTCCGGCACACCGGGGATGCCCTTGAGAATACCTTTCGTGGAGGGAGTAATTAGCAGCTCTGGCAGCTTCTGGTCTTTTTGCAGACCATCGGGGATTTCAATCCCGCAGAACTCGCGCTCACCCTTCTGATAGGAACGCCACATGGAGCCAGTGATGTACTGGCGGGCGATCGCTTCGATCATAACCGGGCGTGCCTTCTGTACGATCCACACCAGCGGGTGCGGAATATCCAGAATGTGGCTATCGGCCAGGCCTTGTTCTTTAAACAACTTGAACCAGTGGTTGGAAATAGCGTTCAATGCCGCGCCCTTGCCAGGCACGCCACGCATACCGCCTTCACCGGTCCAGATGCAGTCGAATGCAGAGATACGATCAGAAATTACCATCACTGCGAGAGGCGCGTCCGGCGCTACCGGATAACCTTTCTCCTCGATCAGGCGACGGCTGTCGGCCTCGGTCAGCCAGTAAACGGAGCGAACTTTGCCACTGTGGATGGGCTTGTCAGTGCGGATAGGCAGGTCATTATTGACCGCTAGGACTTTGTCAGCCAGGCTCATGGGCTCTCACCTATTTGAAGGGACCAAATAAAAGAAAGCGCGGCATTCTAGCAAATGCCGCGACCTACAGACAAAGAAAAGATATCGATTAAATACCCAAATCAGATAATTAATCCGATATTCGCCTCGCCTCCCACTCAGCCTGGTGCTCACTGGTAGGCCAGGCACTCATAATGGCCTTAAGCAAAGTCGCCAGAGGGATAGCAAAGAAGACACCCCAGAACCCCCAGATGCCACCAAAAAACAAAACTGCCAGAATAATTGCCACTGGGTGAAGGTTGACAGCTTCAGAAAAAAGCAACGGTACCAACACATTACCATCGAGCAGCTGGATAATGCCGTAGGTGATCATCAAGTAGAAAAACTCATTGCTCCACCCCCACTGAAACAAGCCTATGGCCGCCACTGGAATCGTCACTACCGCAGCGCCGATATAGGGAATCAACACGCTGAACCCTACTGCTACCGCGAGCAGTAAGGCGTAATTCACCCCTAACAGTAGAAAAGCGGCATAGCTGACCGCTGCCACTATGCCAATCTCTACCACCTTACCGCGCACATAGTTTGCCACCTGGTCGTTCATCTCATGCCAGATCTGATGCATCATCGGACGCTCCTTTGGCAAGAAGGAGGTGCACCAGCGGATCAATTGATCGGAATCCTTGAGGAAGAAAAACACCAGGATCGGCACCACCACCACATAAATCAACAATCCGGCAAAAATTGGCAGGTTGGTCAGGGAGAAGGCTAGCAGGGTCTGACCTATGCCACCCAACTCACTGCCCAGTAAGTTAAAAATTTCATCGATCTGCGCCGCTGAAATCAGGCGTGGGTATCGCTCAGGCAACAGCAGTAAAAGTTCCTGCCCACGCTGAACCATATTCGGCAACTCCGCACCCAGCCGCACTAGCTGGCGCCAGATAATTGGTAGCACTACAAACAGTAAGGCAACGATGGCGCCCACCAGCACCAGGCAAGCCAGTGTTACTGCCATCCAGTGGGGCACCCGCCAGGATTTAAGCTTTTGCACCATGCCCTGCATTAAAAAGGCTATTACCAAAGCCGTAAGTACAGGCGCTAATACCACCCCGAGTGTGGCCAGCACCACCAGAGCTACAGTAAGAAGCAGTACCAGCAGCACCACTTCTTCCTGGCTGAAGTAGCGATTCACCCAGCCTTTAACAATCGATAACATGGATTCTCGGGATTGGTTCATCATTTGCCAGCGTACAGCCAATATAGAAAGGTATTATCACGCCGCTCTGCGCGCAGTAGCGACCTACCGCTCAAGGCGGCAAAGCTGTGAAAATCGCGCCAGGAAGCTTCATCTGTTGCTATCACACACAAAAGAGTTCCCACCTCATACTCGCGCAGGGCGCGACGCATGGCCAACAGGGGCTGGGGGCACGGCAAATTCCGCGCATCCACCCTCTCCGCCGCGTCCCAATCTGGAAGCGGCTGTTCTCGCACTGTCTCAGTGGGGATTTTTGCCATTGGCTATTCAGTCACACGCTTTGAATTGCCGCGGATTATAGCGCGTAATCTGCGCCACACACCCACAAAGCTTTACCCTTTTTAACCCTCTACGTGGCGCAAAGCTGAACCATTTGTGCTCCACTGAGTCCAATCCTCGACAGTTCAATAGGGTTGCGTATAGAGTTGGACTATAGATCCTTCACGGACAGACCGAGCAGTAATTGAGATGACTGATTCCCACAAGACCCTGCCTCGCCGTTGTAACAAAGCGCCTCTAACGCAGCGATTCCGCACCGGCCTTAGGGCGCTGGGTATAGGCCTGCTACTCGGCGCCACCCCGATCGCCACCACCGCAGACAGCGAGGAAATACGTCTACCGGAGCTGGGCGACAGCACTAGCGGGGTAGTTTCGCGCCAACGGGAAAAAGAGCTGGGGCAAATGTGGCTGCGTATGTTCCGCAGCCAAGTGAAAACCTCCTCTGATGCCCTGCTCCAACAATATGTTGAGCAAACCGTAAAGGGGCTGGCGGAATACAGCCCACTGGAAGACAAGAATATCGATGTGGTCGTGGTGAGCAATGAAACCATGAACGCATTTGCGGTTCCCGGTGGGATTATGGGTATCCATACCGGTCTCTTTCTATTTGCCGAAAATGAAGACCAGTTCGCCTCGGTGATCGCCCACGAACTCGGGCACCTCAGTCAGCGGCACTACGCGCGATCACTGGAAGCCCAGCGCAACAGTACCATCCCCACTCTGGCTGGCATGCTCGGCGCCCTGGTACTCGCCGCCACTGCCGGTGGCGAAGCTGGCCTCGCTGCCATGACTGCCACCCAAGCTGCAGCTTTGGATAACCAGCTACGCTTCAGCCGCAAGAATGAGCAGGAAGCAGACCGGGTGGGCATCGAAACCCTGGCCAAATCCGGGCGCGATCCGGAAGCCGCCGGTGAAATGTTCGAACAAATGCTCAAGGCAACCCGCTACTACCGCCGCCCACCAGAATTCCTGCTCACCCACCCAGTGACAGAAAAACGTATCGCTGATGCCAAGCTCCGCTCCCAGCGCATGACAAAAGTACCTCCGAGTGATAGCCGGGACTATCATCTGATGCGCGCCCGTATTCGCCTGGCCGGGGAGCCAACCCCCCAACAAGCTGTAAAACGCTTCAATGCCGAGCTAAACGGCATCAATGACAATGAAGACGCCGCACGCTATGGCCTGGCCTTGGCGCAGCTTGCCGCGGGTAAACCAGATACAGCCCTGGATACCCTTCAGCCGCTGCTTGATAAAGAACCTTCAAAGGCCGCCTTTGTACTGGCGCGAGCCGACATCGACCTGGTGCGGGAAGATTATTCCAGTGCCACCCAGCGTCTGCAGCATGCACTTGACCGCAACCCTGGTGATCACGCCCTAATCATGGGCCTCGCCAATGCCCACTTTAAAGCCGGCAATTACCTGGCTGCGGAGCGCCTGTTGGCCAAATATAGCCGCATACGCAAGAAAGATCCCTCCGTATGGTATCTGCTGGCGGAGACCCATGGACTCGCTGGGGACATCGTCGGAGTGCATGAGGCCCGCGCCGAGTACTACATTCTCAATGGCGTCTTCGATAAAGCCCTTCAGCACCTGCGTCACGGTATTCGCATGACTAAAAACGAATACCAGACCAATGCCATTCTCGAGCAGCGCCTCAAGGATGTGATCAAAATGCAGGAAAAAGCCAAAGAGCTTTAACCCAAAATAAAAAGCGGCCAACAGCCGCTTTTTATCGCTATACGGCTAAATTAACCCGTCAGGCCCTGCGAAAATCCAACATTCGCTGCAGGGGAATCATTGCCTTACGGCCCAGCTCCGCATCTACAAAAATTTCATTATCGCCGCGCTCCAAAACCCCACAGAGATTTTCCAGGGAGTTCATCGCCATCCAAGGGCAGTTGGCACAGCTGCGACAAGTGGCACCGGCACCGGCAGTAGGCGCAACCATCAGTTCCTTATCTGGACACTCCTGCTGCATTTTGTAAAAGATGCCCTGATCGGTGGCTACAATAAAGCGCTTTTCCGGGCGGGTTTTGGCCGCGTTGATAATCTGCGAAGTGGAGCCTACGACATCCGCCAAAGCAACCACCGACGCGGGAGATTCCGGGTGTACCAATACCACCGCATCTGGATACAGGGCTTTCAGGTCTTCCACTCCCTTGGCCTTGAACTCCTCATGCACAATACAGGAGCCATCCCACAGTAAGACGTCTGCGCCGGTCTCGCGCTGAACGTAGCCACCAAGATGTTTATCCGGTGCCCAGAGGATTTTCTCACCGTTGGCATCTAGGTGATCTACCACATCCAGGGCGATGCTGGAGGTTACCACCCAATCCGCGCGTGCCTTTACCGCAGCGGACGTATTGGCATATACCACTACTGTGCGATCGGGATGCTGGTCACAGAATTCTGAAAATTCATCGGGTGGGCAGCCCAGGTCCAGGGAACAGGTGGCCTCCAGAGTAGGCATCAGGACACGCTTGTTTGGGGTCAGGATCTTGGCCGTCTCCCCCATAAATTTCACCCCCGCCACCACGAGAGTATCAGCGCTATGCCTAGCGCCAAAGCGGGCCATTTCCAAGGAGTCAGATACACAGCCGCCCGTCTCTTCAGCCAGAGCCTGGATCAGTGGATCCGTATAATAGTGAGCCACCAGTACGGCATTCTGCTCTTCTAACAGGCGCTTGATACGTTCACGCCAGCCTTGCAATTCCTCATCACTGTATTGAGTCACAACCGGCTCCGCCAGGTGTGCCTGCACCAGTGAGCGGGATTCTACCGTTTCTGCGGCAACGGACTTTTGGATCATGGCTAACTACCACTACTCGCGAAAAGGGCGCATTATAGCGCATTGCAGCGCCAACACAGTGCTTTCACAACCTCATCTATAGTTACTACGCCATTGGACAGCGCCGACTGCCTGGAGTTTGTATCTGCGCATTCCTCCTGGTTTTGACCGTCCCCAAAGGAATTTATGGATACAGCTGATTGCATAGTGATCGGGGCCGGAGCCCTGGGTCTTGCCAGTGCTAATGCACTCGCCCGCTCTGGTCGCCGGGTTATAGTACTCGAGCAACACAATGCTATAGGTACGGAGATCAGCGCTCGCAGCAGCGAAGTCATTCATGCAGGGATCTACTACCCGACTAATAGCCTAAAAGCCCGTGCGTGCGTCGAAGGCAAGTCCAGGCTCTACAGGTTCTGCGAGCAATATGCCGTAGCGCACAAGCGCATCGGTAAGTTAATCGTGGCCACCAGCGAGGACCAATTGCCTCAACTACATGCATTGAAAGTACAAGGCGATGCAAACAACGCAGGGGGGCTGCAAATTCTTACTGCAAAGGATGTCCGAAAGCTGGAACCCGATTTGGAGTGCTGCGCTGCAATTTATTCCCCAACGACAGGCATTTTTGATAGCCACGCCCTGCTACTCGCTCTTCAGGGAGCCCTGGAAGATCAAGGTGGCCAACTAGCCCTATCAACCAGAGTCACAAACCTGTCGTTCACTGGGCACGACTATCTGCTGACAATGGAGGATGGCTACCAGCTCAAGACACCCCGGCTGGTAGTAGCCGCAGGACTCCACACCAATAAGTTGCTTTCCGGCATAGATGAAACCACTCTCAGAGCAATCCCACCACTATATATGGCCAAGGGGAGCTACTTTACCCTATCCGGCAAGGCTCCTTTCTCACACTTGATTTACCCCCTGCCTGACCAAGGTGGGCTGGGTATACATCTCACTCTCGATTTAGCCGGCCATGCTCGATTTGGGCCTGATGTAGAATGGGTCAATGCGATTGACTACAGCATTGACGCAAAGCGCGGGGAAAAATTCTATCGAAACATCCGCCGGTATTGGCCCGGCCTACCAAGTGGCTCTTTACACGCTGACTACGCAGGAATACGCCCAAAACTGGTCCCCAAAGGTGCCCCTGCAGGCGATTTTTACATCTATCAAAAAGGCCAGGCATCTAACCTGCAGTTGCTAGCCTTTTTTGGTATTGAATCCCCCGGCTTAACCTCTGCACTTTACCTCGGCGAACTCGCTGCCCTAGCCATGGGAAAATATCTTAGCCGGGAATAACTGCTCAATTATCTTTTAATTTCTTGACGAAAGCTCCCACTCAGAAATTCTTTTTGCACACTGTAAAATGGAACAGCAACCCCTTCCACAAGATCATATCCACTTAATATCCTGCGCCTTCTTTGGCTTATCTATTGGAAAACGCTCCCCATATTTCCACTGCCATTTTGTGTTACCTGGGCGGTTTGGCTGCCATTTGTCTGGGAAGCAAACTGTAAATTGTCACCCCCTAGTTGATTAACCATTACAGCACCTCCGCTAATAGCATTCTGCTCGGTCTCAGCAACATTCATTTCACCCCCTACCCTAAAGATATGGCTGAAATGACCGGATAATAGATCCAATATTCGTACCACAACTCTACATTGGATTTTCAGTCAGAATGTCAGTCGCCATTAGGCTTTGCTCCAGTCTACCAGCGGCACTTTACCGGTAATTCCAGATCAGTTCGCAACAACTTTAACCGGCCCAATGATAATTCTCAGACTATAGTTTTTTTTATTTTTTCAGTAAGTCTCATGAACCCGGAAACAATTCCTGGCAATAAAATTCCACTAAAGTTTTATCACTAAATTCTGCATGGCCTAAACAGGTACTATTAACCACCCAAAAAGCCAAAGCAATCGCTCTTTGCAGAATACAGCTATAAAACAGCGCTGATTTTCACTAAGGTCAATGCGCGATAAGAATTACAGATCGGACTGTGGATAACTGACTACGAGAGACTTACGCCCCATAGCACTGAATCAATTGAGATACAGAAAAGCTAAATACTTAGAAACTATTCTCAAATCGGCTGATCCTGGGCCGATCAACCACTGAGCTAATTTTTATTGAACGAGAGGGATATCGCCATGAGAAAGAAGCACTGAAAGTATAGGAAAAAAATTTGTGCCCACTTCCCTATTCAACTTCAACATTCGCACTGGCATAACTGAATTTAAGTTTCACCATAAGAATATTGGAAACTATGCCAAAGAGGGGAATCATGTTGACGAAATGTAGTTATGCAATAATCTCTCGGGAATCGGATGACAGAAGGAGACTGTAGAGCAATTCAGATGCTCTCATAATCGCTGAATTCTGAGAGGTTTTGGAGATGGTGGGTCGTGCTGGATTCGAACCAGCGACCAATTGGTTAAAAGCCAACTGCTCTACCAACTGAGCTAACGACCCTTTAACGTTGGGCTATCTTGGTATGTCCCAACTCAGGAAGCTTTTATTCTCGCGCGGAGATATAAAAAGCATACTGGGTAATTGTGTGCTTACCCGGTGGAAAATGGTGGGTCGTGCTGGATTCGAACCAGCGACCAATTGGTTAAAAGCCAACTGCTCTACCAACTGAGCTAACGACCCTTTTCCGTGCCTCAATGTGAGGAGCTGCGTATCTTACGGATCTATTCCGAAAAGACAATACCTAATTCGAAAAAAAATCCAACAAATTTAAGGAGTTAGGTATTTTCTTTGAAATTTGGCACCAGGTACCGGTCACTGTGCATAGACTGTAGGGTCTTCAAGGCCTGCATCTGCAAAACCCGCTGCGCGCAGACGGCAACTATCGCAACGCCCACAGGCGGCTCCATCCGGGCGCGCCTGGTAACAGGATACCGTCAAACTGTAGTCCACCCCAAGACGCGTCCCTTCACGCACAATATCCGCTTTACTCATCTGCATCAGAGGCGCGCGAATTGAGAGCTTGCGCCCCTCAACGCCAGCACGGGTAGCAAGGTTTGCCATTTTTTCATAGGCATCAATGTATTCTGGGCGGCAGTCGGGATACCCAGAATAGTCCACCGCATTAACACCAACGAAAATATCCTGCGCCCCCAGAACCTCAGCCCAACCGAGGGCAATAGAAAGGAAAACCGTATTTCGTGCAGGTACATAGGTGACAGGGATGCCAGCAGTTTCCTCTTCCGGTACCTCAATAGAGTCATCGGTCAGAGCAGAACCGCCAATAGCGCGCAGGTCCAGCTTGACTACCTTGTGCTCACGGGCACCCTGGGCCTTCGCAACCCTTTCCGCGGCTAACAGTTCGGCCTCATGGCGCTGACCATAATCGAACCCTAATGCGTAGCATTCATAGCCATCAGCATTCGCCATAGCGAGTACGGTGGCTGAATCCAGGCCTCCAGATAGCAAAATTACCGCTTTCTTTGCAGTCATCAGTTCCTCATTTATTTATACGCAGCAGACGGCAAACCCGGGCATGGAATTAAACCCCAGGAATATCTCCCCAGAGCAACTTATGTAGCTGCATCTGCATACGCACCGGCAGGCCATCCGCCAGTATCCACTCAGCTAGCTGCCGCGCCTGCAGCTGCTCATAACTGGGCGAAAAGAGCACTTCCCCTACTCGCTCTGGCAAGCTGTACTGATCCAGCGTAAATCTGGCCCACTCGTAATCGCCGCGATCGCAGATCACAAATTTAATCTGGTCATCGCGGGTGAGCACTTGCATATTTTCCATGCGGTTGCGGTGCTGTTCCCCAGAAGCTGGTGTCTTCAGATCCACAACCCGGGAGACACGCGGGTCTACCTGGTCCACAGGCATGGCCCCGCTGGTCTCCAGGCTTACTGAGTAACCCTCATCACACAAGGACTCCAGCAAGGGCAGGCAATTGGGTTGCGCCAGGGGCTCACCGCCAGTCACACAGACATGTCGCGCCGGATGGCTCTTTACCTGGTGTAATATCTGCTCCAGAGTCATACGCTCTCCACCATAAAAAGCGTATTCGGAGTCGCAATAGGTACAACGCAGCGGGCAGCCAGTTAAGCGAACAAACACTGTTGGCAGGCCACTTTCTCGTGCTTCCCCCTGAAGGGAGTAGAAAATTTCACTAATTCTCAGTGATTCTTTAGACAGACTGGACATATACACCCGACACAAAAACGCCCAGAGGGCACATGCCATCCGGGCGCGGGATCATAGGCTTTTTCTGCTCAAAAAACCAGCGATGGTACTTTGAGAGTAACGAATTATCCGCTACTAAAAGTTCTCCTGGAGATACTTCTTCGCCAGGTTTGATGCCCTGGCGTCGCTGGCAGCAACCTGCTCAAGCAGGTTGCGGGCTTTCTGCTGGTCACCAAGCTGGTGGTAAACAGTACCCAGCTTGTAACGACCGTCCCAGACTTTATTGGAGTTGGGGTAGCCATCAAGCAGTGCCACAAACCATTCTCGAGCCTCTTCCAGGTTTCCCTGCACTAGTGCTATCTCACCCAGCCAGTAGTTGGCATTGGGAGCGTACTGCCCATTGGGAAAGTCTTGCAGCAGACTCTTGAACTCAGCGCTGGCACCACCGTAGTCGCCATTGCGAGCGAGGCCAAAACTGGCCTGATAGCGATCGCGCTCACTCTTGCCGTCTTTTGGGCCCTGAGGCTTGGCAGGCATTGCGCTACCGCCCTGAGCGGAAGTTGCCCCGCCATCGTCGGCATTGGCTGGCGGCTGAGACGAGGGCTCTGTACCGCTGAGGCGGGCAATACGCCGATCCAGGTCCATATAATCCTCGGTGCGCTGCTGCTTGAGACGTTTGATCTCGTGGCGCAGCTCCTCGACCGCCCCCCTCAGTTCACGTACTTCCTGCTGCAGCACTTGCATCTGGTAGTAGGCTTCGGCCTGGGGGTTAGTCTTGGCTTTCGGAGCCGGACTTCCGGCACGGGCGAGCTGCATTTCCGCAGCGTCACTATCGCTCGGGGAAATCGACTGCTCCTGACTGCTGGCAGACAGATCCACAATCGGAGCCTGGGAGAATACGGGCGATGCCGCAGCCATTAATGCTGCGGTAATCGCCAGTTTTCTAATCGTAAAAGCCATTGGCATCCATTTTGACGATTAGTTAATAACAACGCGACGGTTCATCGCACGGGCAGCTTCGTTAGAGCCCATTTGAGCCGGGCGCTCTTCACCGTAGCTGATCACTTCCAGAGTAGCTGCATCTACGCCTTGCAGTACCAAAAAGTCGCGTACAGCATTAGCACGGCGCTCACCCAGAGCCAGGTTGTACTCACGGGTACCCAGCTCATCAGCGTGGCCTTCCAGACGCACAGAGCCAGAAGCACTGCGCATACGGTCAGCATGACGGATCAGTAACTCACGGGTTTCCGGCTTCAGAAGGGATTGGTCGAAGTCGAAGTAAACTACGTTTTCCAGAGGAGCCAGAGCCTCGCCATCGTCTACAACATTGGTCTCAACCGGAGCTTCAATGTCGGTTTGGTTTACAACTTCCTGACCGCTCTGCTCACTGTCAGTGCTGCTACAACCGGCCATTACTGCAAATACACAGGCCAGTCCAAAACCTGTTTTAACTGATTTCAACATAAGCTACTCCGCTTTTTTGTGTTATCGAAAATCCTGAAAGATTTTTAAAATTGGTCTTTTAAACACCCTACGCATCAACGCGTCGGGCCCCCGCCTCAATCAAAGTATGGCGACCATGCCGGTTCCCGGACATCACCCCTTTGTGAGGGCAGGTTGTACTTCACCCCAGCATCCAGCGATACCGCAGCCAGAATACCTTTGTCTCCGCGCTTGGTTGCGTACATCAACATTGCCCCATTCGGTGCAATGCTAGGGGATTCGTCCAGTGTGGTCTCCGTGAGGACACGCATTCTGCCCGAATTAATATCCATCGTGGCGATGGTAAAGGTTCCCCGGTTGCGATGTACCATGACCAACGTCTTCCCATCAGGAGAAACACGCGGCCGCGCATTGTAGTCGCCATCGAAGGTTAAGCGGTCGACTTGACCAGTGGCAAGAGTCAATTGGTAAATTTGTGGTTTTCCTCCCCTATCGGATGTGAAAACCAACGATTTACCATCAGGCATCCAGTTTGGCTCGGTATCAATGGAGAAGTGTCTGGTCATACGGGTGAATTTGTTGCTCACCAGATCCAGTACGTAGATCTCCGGGTTGCCGTCCTTGGAGAGCACCATAGCCAACTTGGTTCCATCAGGAGACCATGTCGGCGAGCTATTGATGCCCTTGAAGTTAGTCAGTTGCTTGCGCGCACCGGTGCGCAGGTTCTCGCGGAAAATCGCCGGGCGGCCGGTCTCGAAAGAAACATAAGCCAGCTCCTGTCCATTTGGCGACCACATGGGAGACATCACCGGCGCATTAAAGCGGCGAATCTGCTTGGCTCGGGCGCCATCGATATCTGAGCGCATCAGCACATAGCTGGGCTTACCGCCGCGGGTTTCTTCCTGCACGTATACCATTTCGGTAGAGAAGGCACCACGAATACCGGTTATGGCTTCAAAGATTTCATCTGCCGCGCGATGGGCGATATCCCGCAACTGGGTCTGGCCACCGCGCACCTGCTTGGTGAACATCTTGTGCTGGCCGAACACATTAACAAGGTCAAAAGTGAGCAGGTAACCGGTAGCCTGGGGCTCGATTCTACCAGTCACTATGTATTCGGTACCGAGAATACGCCAGTCCCGAAACACCACATCCTCCGGGGTTTTAGGAAAAGACAGCATGTCCTCTTTAGGCACCGGAGAGAATAGGCCGCTCCGGCGCAGGTCTGCGGAAATAATCCCGGAGACATCCTCTTTCAGCACACCGCTGCCGGACCAGCTGAAAGGAGATATCGCAATAGGAGTAGGATCATCGATACCGCTTGTGATATCTACCACCAGCTGGGCCCGAGCCCCCAGGCTCACCGAGGCGATGGCAATAATGACGACTGTTTTCAGTAAACTCTTGATCATTGGCGCAGATCTTCGACTTTAAAGTTCAAAATAGTAGTGCGGACTTCCCGCTCGAAAATTACTGGTTCTTCCCTGGCCAGCTCAGCCACTTCAGGGAAAACTTCTACCCGACGAATAGCTGTAAGAACCGAACGGTCCAGGGCGGCGTTGCCGCTGCCCTCGACGATATTAGTTGCCACTACTCGACCGGTGGGGACAAAATTAATTTTCACTTTGGTCAGCATACCGTTACGCGCACTCGGCGGGCGACTCCATACTGATTCAATACGCTGCTGGATTGCCTGACCAACAGACATTACTGCCTGCTGCCCCTCATTGGCATCCAATAACTCCTGCTCTTCCTCCAGTGCTTCATCAAAAGAACTCTGGCGCTCTTTAGCCAACTGCTCCTTCAGTTCTTTCTCTTTGCGCTCCTTTTCCTTACGCTCTTTCTCGCGACGGGCCTTCTCTTGCTTAGCCTTGCGATCGGCCTCAGCTTTGGCCTTGCGTTTCTTTTCAGCCTCGAGCTTTTTCTTTTGCTCCAGGGCCGCGCGGCGCTTGCGCTCAACCTCTGCCTTGCGCTTCTGCTCTGCCTCGCGCTGGGCGCGCTGCTGGATCTTATCCACCTTCTTTGGCAGCTTTTTCTGCGGCGTAGCTGCTTCGATAGTCACCAGTTTGGCCTGCACAAACTTCGGCATAGCCTTGCGCTCGGGCATACTGCTGGCTTCCCAGCCATAAGTGATGGCAGCAATCAGCGCTCCGTGCAACAGGAGGCTGATTATAATCGCCAGTGCATAAAAGCCTTTATTCACCGACACCCTACCCCTGCGGTGGCTCTGTCACCAGACCGACGCTGGGCGCTCCCGCCTGCTGCAGTTCGGTCATGGCATTCACGATCAGGCCGTACCTGGCATCGGTATCGCCCCATACCAACACCGGAGTTTTTGGCTTTTGGCGCAAAACCTTGCCAACCGTCTCCTTGATTTCAGACAGTGGCTTAGCTTCTTTTTCCTCTGATCCCAGGTTCAGGTAATAGGTACCGTCGGCTCGTACAGACACGATCAACGGCTCCTCGTCGGTATCCTCCATCGGCGCCGAGGGCGCGTTGGGCAGGTCGACTTTGACCCCTTGCATCAATAATGGTGCCGTGACCATAAAGACAATTAGAAGCACCAGCATCACATCGATGTAGGGCACCACATTGATTTCGGATACCAGCTTCTTCTTGGTTCCTTTGCGAAACACACTCATAGGGTTCGCCTACTCACTACTCAGCCAGAGTGCACTTTGCGGTGCAGGATCGAGGAAAACTCCTCGGCAAAAGTTTCGTAGCTGGATAACAGCCACTCCGCTTTGGCCGAGTAGCGGTTGTATGCCATCACTGCAGGTATTGCCGCAAATAGGCCCATAGCCGTGGCCACCAGTGCCTCACTGATACCTGGGGCAACCGTGGCAATGGTGGCTTGGTGCATCGTGGCGAGACCGCGGAAAGAATTCATAATCCCCCAAACGGTGCCAAACAGGCCGATATAGGGACTGACAGAGCCAACAGTAGCCAGAAACGGCAGATTCATTTCCACCTTTTCCTGCTCACGTGACATGGCCACGCGCATCGCCCGCTCAGTACCCTCCATAACCGCTTCAGGGCCACTGCTGCCCTGCTGTCGCAGGCGGGTAAACTCGGTAAAGCCGGCGCGGAACAGGGATTCGACCCCATCAGTTTTGCCTTTTTCGGCGCGCTCACTTCCCTCGCGAAACAGCTTGTTGAGGTCCGCACCGGACCAGAAGCGACGCTCAAAGCTACTGAGGCCGCGCTTGGCCTGGGATAGGTAAAGCCCGCGCTGGATAATCATGACCCAAGACACCACAGAGGCCAATAAAAGCAACAGCATCACGAGCTGTACCAACAGGCTGGCGTTCTGGATTAGCCCCCAAAGAGAAAGTTGTTCACCGGCGTTCATCTTCTTAAATAACTGCCTTTAATGCTGAATAAATAGGTTCCGGCAGGGCACAGGGCCTGCGGCTGTCGTCAGCGACACAGGCAACTTTGACCACACCTTCGCAAATTAGCTCATCGCCGCGCCAGATTTTTTGCTCGAAAGTCACCGCGGCTCGCCCCAGTTTGCCAATCGCCGCAGTAGCGTGCAATGCATCATCGAGTAGAGCGGAGCGGCGGTACTGGATCTCGGCGGAGTGCGCCACCAGTAAAAGCCCCTGCGCCGGCATCGCCGGCTTATCATAACCGAGGGAGCGCAACAGTTCTGTGCGCGCGCGCTCCATATATTTCAAATAATTCACGTAATACACAATGCCGCCCGCGTCTGTATCTTCGATATACACACGCATGGGAATACTGAAGTCTCCTTTCACCCGGTTTCCTCTCACTGCTTTTTATCCGGCGCTGGTATGCCGAAATGTTCATAGGCGAGCCCTGTAACCACCCGTCCGCGAGGTGTGCGAGCGATATAGCCCTGTTGAATCAGGTAGGGCTCAAGTACGTCCTCCAGGGTATCGCGCTCCTCACTCACCGCAGCTGCTAGGCTGTCTACCCCAACCGGGCCGCCATCAAACTTCTCAATCATGGCTAGCAACATGCGTCGGTCGAGCTGGTCGAAGCCGCGGGCATCCACATTGAGCATATTGAGCGCGGCATCCGCGGTGGCCGAATCCACAGAGCCATTGCCCTTAACATCGGCATAATCTCGGACGCGGCGGAGCAGGCGGTTTGCAATCCGCGGGGTGCCGCGGGCACGCCGCGCCACCTCCAGGGCTCCCCCCTCATCCATATCCACCCCCATAAGGCCCGCGGAGCGGCGCACGATGCTGGTGAGGTCTTTCACGTTATAGAATTCAAGGCGTTGAACTATGCCGAAGCGATCGCGCAGGGGGGAGGTGAGCAAGCCTGCCCTGGTTGTGGCGCCCACCAGGGTGAAAGGTGGCAAATCCAGTTTGATTGAGCGTGCCGCAGGCCCTTCACCAATCATGATATCCAGCTGGTAGTCCTCCATCGCCGGATACAGGACTTCCTCCACATGTGGGCTCAGGCGGTGAATCTCATCGATAAACAACACATCACCCGGCTCTAAATTGGTCATCAAGGCGGCCAGGTCGCCCGCCTTTTCCAGCACGGGCCCGGAAGTGGTCTTGATAGCCACTCCCATCTCCGCAGCAATAATATTCGCAAGGGTGGTTTTACCCAGGCCGGGCGGGCCAAACACCAGGGTGTGATCCAGGGCCTCTTTGCGCAGTTTGGCGGCCTGGATAAAGATCTCCATCTGCTCACGCACCACCGGCTGACCCACATAGTCCGACAGAGTCTTGGGGCGCACAGCGCGGTCATACTGCTCTTCGTGGCCCGCAGGGCCTACCGGATCAGGTGCTACCAGGCGATCAGCTTCTATCATCGCAACAACTCCAGGGCACTCAATTTACGCGGGCGCCATGCCCTTCAGGGCCAAGCGAATCAAGGTAGCACTATCTGCATCAGGCTGCTCCTTGCTGGCGCGCGCAACCATTTTACTGGCTTCAGTTGGCTTGTAGCCCAATGCCGCCAGGGCACATTCAGCCTCTCCGGCATGATCTGCCCTGGGGCTGGCAGTCGCGGCTATCAAGGGGATATCGTTGGCATCACCAAAGTCCGGGGTCAACTTATCCCGCAGCTCCACTATCAAACGCTCAGCAGTCTTCTTACCCACACCAGGCACTTTTACCAGAGCTGCAACATTGTCTTCTGCAACACAGCGCGCCAACGCCGCACCGTCGAGTCCAGACAGAATTGCCAGTGCCATTTTGGGGCCAACACCACTTACCTTTATCAGGGTCCGAAAAAGCTTACGATCGGCATCACGGATAAAGCCATACAACTGCTGGGCAGTCTCTGAAACGGCCAAATGGGTGTGCAACTGTACCTGCTGACCCAGGGCCGGGAGCTCAAAGATAGTGGTCATGGGAGCGAGCACTTCGTAGCCAACTCCCTGCACATCCACCAATAGCAGCGGCGGCTGCACTGCGGCCAGAGAGCCGCTCAATCGTCCAATCATGTGTTATTCCAAATTTGTTATACCTGCCCCAACGAAAGAGGGAGAGCGGCAGGAGCCATTCACATACTGAGACGCCCGCGACGGAAGCGACTGCGCGCCCCCCCATCTCCAGCGGTAAATGCCAATGTCTGCTCTGTATGCATATGACACAGCGCCACCGCGAGCGCATCAGCGGCATCCTCCTGGGGCGCCGCTGGCAGCGACAGCAGGGTTTTTACCATATGCTGAACTTGCAATTTATCTGCACCGCCATTGCCCACCACCGCCTGTTTGACCTTGCGCGCTTCATACTCGGCAACCTCGAGGCCGCTATTGGTCCCAGCCACAATAGCGGCACCACGGGCTTGCCCCAGTTTTAGGGCGGAGCCTGCACTCTTGGACATAAATACGTTTTCAATTGCCATCTGTGCAGGCTGGTATTGCTGTGCAATCTGGCACACCGCATCGAAAATCAGCTTGAGGCGTTCCGGCAGAGGTCCCTCGGGAATACGAATAACCCCACTAGCCACATAGCGAGCCTTACCCCGCTCCACATCGATAATTCCATAGCCCGTTTTACGCGAGCCGGGGTCAATACCCAAGATTCGGGTCAAGAGGCAGCTCCCCAGGTATCTGTATGTTTATATAGTGGTGGGAGTGTCCCAAGGTGAGATGAAAGCGTCAAGGGAGAGCTTGCGAGGAGCGTATCGAAAATCACATGGGGCAAGGCAGGACGCTCCCTGCCCTGCAGTGAGCGGGAGTTAGCCCAACTCTTCCATGACCTCTGCAGGAATATCCGCATTGGTGTAAACGTTTTGCACATCATCGAGATCCTCCAGCATCTCGACCAGCGCCAGCACCTTCTCCGCACCATCTTTATCCAGGGGAACTGTGGTGGAGGGGATCATCGCAATCTCGGCACTATCCGGAGTAAAACCAGCTTCTACCAGCGCGTCTTTTACTGTCAGGTAGTCCTGGAATTCAGTGGTAACTTCAACGCTGCCATCGTCATTGGTCTCGATATCTTCAGCACCCGCTTCCAGGGCCGCTTCCATCAGCGAATCCTCATCGACCCCAGTCTCGTAGAACATCTGACCTTTACGCGTGAACAGGTAACTTACCGAGCCATCTGTACCCAGGTTTCCACCGCGCTTGGAAAAAGCGTGGCGCACTTCGGCCACCGTACGGTTGCGGTTGTCGGTCAGGCACTCTACCAACACCGCTACACCACCAACACCGTACCCTTCGTATACAACCGCTTCGTAGTTTTCACCCTCAGCATTTCCGGCCCCGCGGGCGATCGCCTTATCGATGGTATCGCGCTTCATATTGGCGCCCAGAGCTTTATCAATGGTAGCCCTTAACGTCGGGTTATCATCTGGGTTCGGCCCCGCTTTCGCTGCAACCGTCAATTCGCGAATAATCTTGGTAAAAACCTTGCCCCGCTTGGCATCTTGGGCCGCTTTGCGGTGCTTGATATTGGCCCATTTACTATGTCCGGCCATTGTCGTCTCTCTTCAGTCTGTGCGTGGGATGGACCAGTAAGCGAAGCGAGCTGTCCATCTACACGATTTCGCGGGCTCGCTTCGCATAGCCCACCGGGGAAAATCAGCTGATTTGTTCTTCTTTCTGGCGCAGGCGGATGCTTAATTCACGCAGCTGCTTGGCGTCCACCGTTCCCGGTGCATCTGTCATCACACAGGCCGCACTCTGGGTTTTTGGGAAAGCGATCACATCGCGGATAGAGTCGCTGCCGGTCATTAGCATAACCAGACGATCCAAACCAAAGGCAAGGCCACCGTGGGGGGGCGCACCGTATTTAAGCGCATCTAACAGGAAGCCAAATTTCTCGCGCTGCTCTTCCTCATCAATGCCGAGAATGCGGAATACCGCCTGCTGCATCTCTTGATCATGGATACGTACAGAGCCACCACCCAGCTCAGTGCCATTTAGCACCATATCGTAAGCGCGCGACAAAGCTTCGAGCGGATTTTTCTCCAACTCTTCCGGGCTGCAAGAGGGCGCAGTAAACGGGTGGTGCAATGCGGTGAGGCTACCGTCATCATTTTCCTCAAACATCGGGAAGGCCACCACCCATAAGGGAGCCCACTCGCTGGTATAGAGACCCAGGTCTTCACCCAGCTTGCAGCGCAATGCACCCAGGGCTTCAGAAACCACCTTAGCCGTATCCGCTCCGAAGAAAATAATATCTCCATCTTGCGCCTGCAAACGGTCGAGGATTGCCGCGCGTGTTTCCAGGGGCAGGAATTTAACAATTGGAGACTGCAGACCGTTTTCAAGGTCAGCGCGATCGTTGACTTTCACATAGGCCAACCCCTTAGCGCCATAGATGCCGACAAACTTACCGTAGTCATCGATCTGCTTGCGGGTCAGCTTATCGCAGCCACCAGGTACTTTGATCGCAGCCACACGGCCCTTAGGATCATTAGCCGGTCCGGAAAATACCTTGAAATCCACTTCGGTCATCAGGTCTTTAATTTCTACCATTTCCAGCGGAATACGCAGATCCGGCTTGTCGGAACCGTAGCGCAACATGGCCTGATAGTGGGTCATGCGGGGGAACTCGCCCAATTCAATGCCCTTCAATTCCTTAAACAGCTTGCGGACCATACCTTCGGTGATCGCCATGATCTCTTCCTCGTCGAGGAAGGAAGTCTCGATATCGATCTGGGTAAATTCCGGCTGGCGGTCCGCACGCAGGTCCTCGTCTCGGAAACACTTGGCTATCTGGTAGTAGCGGTCAAAGCCGGAAACCATCAACAACTGCTTAAACAGCTGTGGAGACTGCGGCAGGGCGAAGAATTTACCTTCGTGGGTCCGGCTTGGGACCAGATAATCCCTCGCGCCTTCCGGGGTGGCACGGGTCAGGATTGGAGTTTCAATATCGAGGAAGCCGTGTTCATCCAGGTAATTGCGGATAGCAGTGGTCAACTTGGAGCGGAAATACAAATTGCTCTGCATCTCATTGCGGCGCAGATCCAGGTAACGGTACTTAAGACGTACGTCTTCACCTACTTCAGTATGCTCATCCAACTGGAAAGGTACGGTTTCCGCTGCATTGAGAATTTCCAGCTCGGTGCCATATACCTCGACTTCACCTGTATCCATATTTGGATTCAATGCCTCTGGAGCGCGGGCACGCACACGCCCAGTGACCTTAAGCACATATTCACTGCGCACGCGGTCGGCCATTTCGAAATGCTCGGCAGCATCCGGATCAAATACTACTTGAACAATACCCTCGCGATCGCGCAGGTCGATGAAGATCACACCGCCGTGATCTCGACGGCGATCGACCCAGCCACAGAGGGTTACTACACGGTCTATGTCCGCGGAACGAAGGACGCCACAGTAGTCGCTGCGCATGGATGAAAATTCCCGTTATCGATAGGTGAAAAGTTTAAGTAGAGAGTACACCGCGCGGGCAAACCCGCACAGCGGATCTAGGCCGTCTTTGCCGCCGGCTTAGCGGGCTTGTCGCCCTTGGCATTACCATTATTGGCTGCGCCACCGGCAAGGTTTTTCTTATTACCAGTTTTAAAGTCAGTCTCATACCAACCGCCGCCCTTCAGGCGGAATCCAGCCGCGGAAACTTTCTTACGCAGCTCTGCCTGTTCACAGGCTGGACAGTCTTTGAGCGGGTCATCGCTCATGCGCTGCAGGGCCTCCATTTCATGGCCGCAGGCATTGCACTGGTATTCATAGATCGGCATTACTCAGTACCTGGTGCTGTAAAAAGGGGGACAGAGTATACATGAGCCCCCCAAAGGGAAGAAGCTGCCCCCACCTTTTGGCCTGTCGAGAGGGGTTTCAGAGTCACAAAAAGGCTAAAAACTATAGAAAAAGCACTATTTTTCCAGTATTTCCCCGTGCGGCCGAACAAAAACTATATATACTTCCCTCCATCACCCGCTGAGACCGCCGTTTTTTGGATGCAGCGCAGCGGGAGACCAAACACACTTTTACCGGATACATACCAAACAACAAAAGAAGGAAGTAAGCCATGGCTGTTACCAGGAAAGCTGCTACTAAAACAGCTGCTGCCAAAAAGGCTCCAGCTAAGAAAGCCGCACCGGCCAAAAAAGTAAAGGCAATCAAGGAAAAGTACACTAAAACCCAGGTCCTGAACCAAATTGCGGAAAACACTGAGCTGTCCCGCAAACAGGTTCAGTCTGTTCTGGATGAGCTGAGCGATATCATCGAAGGTCACATCAAGAAGCGCGCTATTGGCGAGTTCGCTCTGCCTGGCCTGATGAAAATCACCACCGTGAAGAAGCCGGCCAAGAAGGCTCGCAAGGGCATCAACCCGTTCACTGGTGAAGAGACCACCTTTAAGGCCAAGCCGGCCAGCATTCAGGTGAAAGTTCGTCCGCTGAAGAAGCTGAAAGAAATGGCGGAGTCCTAAGACATCCCTCTTCCTCAGTAAAAAACCCCGCTCATGCGGGGTTTTTTACTGATGTACTCGGAAAACGCCCTTTCCTACTTAATTTGGCTTACATAGGATATGAGCCAGTTAGAGCTCACTGCCCCCCAATCTTAATAACCAGACCAGAACCAAGCGGCAATATTTATTGCGCGATGAATAGCGTAAAATAGCCAGCTTACTGATAATTGAGCCCAACAGATTCCTATGCGCGCATCCCGTTATCTCATTGCAACCCAAAAAGAAACCCCAAACGACGCGGTGGTAATTAGCCATCAACTAATGTTGCGCGCGGGTATGATCCGTCGCCTGTCATCCGGCCTGTACACCTGGTTACCCACAGGATTGCGCGTGCTGCGTAAGGTGGAGCGTATTGTACGCGAGGAAATGGACCGAGCCGGAGCACTGGAAGTACTAATGCCCGTGGTACAACCGGCAGAGCTTTGGGAAGAATCCGGCCGCTGGCAGCAGTATGGCCCTGAGCTGCTGCGAATCCAGGACCGCCACAATAATCACTTCTGCCTGGGCCCAACCCACGAAGAAGTGATCACCGATTTGATCCGCAACGAGATCAACAGCTATAAACAACTACCGGCGAGTTTCTACCAGGTACAAACCAAATTCCGCGACGAAATTCGCCCCCGTTTTGGTGTAATGCGCGCACGCGAGTTCACCATGAAAGACGCCTACTCCTTCCATATCGATGCGGACTCCCTGCAGGAAACCTACGACATAATGCACAATGCCTATTGTCGTATTTTTGACCGCATTGGCCTGGACTACCGTCCAGTGCTGGCGGATACCGGCTCTATCGGAGGCTCCAGTTCCCACGAGTTCCACGTTCTGGCACAAAGTGGTGAAGATGATATCGCCTTCTCCACAGAGTCCCGTTACGCAGCCAACGTAGAGCTGGCTGAAGCTGTAGCCCCTGCCGGTGAGCGTGCCGCACCCAGTGGGGATATGCAGGAAGTGCACACCCCAGGGCAGAAAACCATCGTCGATGTCAGCGAATTCCTGAAGAGCGACCCTGCCCACTCGGTGAAAACTCTCATTGTGATGGGCGCATGCGAAGAAGGGGAAACCGCACCACTGGTCGCGCTGGTCCTCCGCGGCGACCACGAGTTAAATGAACTAAAAGCGGAAAAGCTGGCCGGTATCGCAAGCCCGCTTGAGTTCGCACCAGAGCAACGTATCGCTGACGAGCTGGGCTGCAATATCGGTTCTCTGGGCCCAGTGGGCATGAAGATCGAGATGGTTGTGGATAGATCAGCAGCGCACTTGGCAGATTTCATCTGTGGTGCTAACCGCGACGATTACCACTATACCGGCGTGAACTGGGGTCGCGATGTAGAGCTCGGCCGTATTGCCGATCTGCGCAATGTGGTTCCCGGCGATATCAGCCCTGATGGACAGGGGACCCTGGAAATCAAACGCGGCATTGAAGTAGGCCATATCTTCCAGCTGGGTGACAAATACAGCCGCGCAATGAATGCCACTGTACTCGACGAAAACGGTAAGGAACAGGTAATGCCGATGGGTTGTTACGGCATCGGTGTTTCCCGTATCGTAGCGGCAGCGATCGAACAGAATCACGACGATTCCGGCATTCTGTGGCCAGATGCAATCGCTCCGTTCCAGCTGGCGATCGTGCCTATCAATATGCACAAAAGCGAAGTGGTGCGGGAGAAGTGCGACCACCTGTACGAATCCCTGCGCAACAATGGCATCGATGTATTGCTGATGGATGAGCCAAAGGCACGACTTGGCGCCATGCTTGCAGATGTCGAGTTGATCGGTATCCCACACCGTATCGTAATCGGCGACCGCGGCCTGGAAAAAGGTGTGGTGGAGTACAAAGGGCGCGGCGATGCTGAAAGCCAGGAGTTTGCTGTCTCCCAGCTGGAAGAAGTCTTACTGGATAAAATCAGCCACTAATCCACAACCCGCCATCCCGGCTCCTTAGCGGGCCGGGTATCCTGCCAATACTCCGCGATAAAGTAGATTTGCGTTACAGGTCCGCAAAAAGGCACTGCCCATTTTGTCAGGATTTCGTAAAATCCAAGCCATGATAAAAAAAGCTATCGCCACAATATGGTTATGCTTGTCTTGGTGTGGCGCCCAATCCCAGAGCATCTCCAATGAAGTCGATCCCGAGTTGCGCCTCGCCCTGAGAGAAGCCATCAGCCAGGCAGACAGTTTTGTCGATCGCTTCGATGCAGAGGTGTGGCTGATGTCAAAATCCCAGCCTCTATCCCGCTATATCAAAGACCCTAAAAGACGGATGCATGTGCTGAAAGCGGTGCACCGCGAAGCGACGCGTGCGGGACTACGACCGGAGATTGTCCTCGCCGTAATCCAGATCGAGAGCGCCTTCAATCCCTATGCGGTATCCCGAGTAGGTGCCCAGGGTATGATGCAGGTGATGCCATTCTGGAAAAAGGAAATCGGGCGTCCGGATGACAACCTGATCGATATGGATACCAATCTGCGCTATGGCTGCACAATCCTCAAGCACTATATTAAGAAAGCCAAGGGTAACTTGGCCAATGCCCTCGCTTATTACAATGGCAGCTATGGCCGCCACAGCTATAGCAGCAAAGTCCTGGATGCCTGGGCTAACCGCTGGAGGTAAGCCATGACCGCCGGTTATTTATTTTTCTCTGGCGGGGCCTGCGCTTTACTGTTGCTGGCGGCTGCCAAAGTATCCATTAACCACTACCAGCTCGCTGCAGGTCGGTGGCTGATTCTGGTCCTGCTAGGCGTAATTTGCTACCTGCTACTACCGACACTGCCCACACTTAGTGGCACCGTTGCCATGCTTGTTCATATGCCTGTGATTCTGGTGCCTGCCGCCTTTTGGCTTTTTACACATTTGCTATGCCGAGAGGAGGAATCCTTCCCACATTGGGGCTGGCTCCCGATTTCCCTCTCCATCATCTTCAGCGTCATGGCAAATCACGCACCAATTTCAGTGAGCACCAACGCACAGGAAATTTTCTTTAATCTATCCCAATTCCTGCGCCTCGCCCTGATTGGCTTGGGAGTGTTGACACTGTTAGGGCAATTCCAATCCGACCTTGTGGAAGAGCGCCGCCGCCTGCGCGCAATCCTGTTAATTGTAGTTGGCGCTTATATGTTTATTGTGATCAGTGCCGAGTCTTTGTTTGCTTACCGACCTGTGCCGAATGGTGTACCGACCCTACACGCACTGTTAGCCAGCCTTTTATCGCTGGCAGCTTGTTTATGGCTGCTGGCACTAGCACCCAGCGCCTTGGGGGAGTCCCTTTCACAAGCACCAGTAGAATCCCCAGAGGAAGAGGCACCACCACCAGAACCAGTGCCAAGTCTGGATGAACAGCAGCAGGCACAGCTGGTAAAACTGCAGGAGCATATGGAAAACGGCGGCTACCGTCACACGGGTCTTACTATTCGGGAGCTGGCAGAGCAACTGGATACTCGCGAACACCTGCTGCGCACCCTGATTAATCGCCATCTCGGTTATCGGAATTTTAATGAGTATCTAAATCAGTTCCGTATTGATGAAGCCAGCGCCCGCCTTGCAGACCCTGAACAGGCGCACCTTCCGGTACTGACTATCGCCCTGGATATCGGCTACCGCTCACTCAGCCCCTTTAATGCTGCCTTCAAGCGCCGCCATAATTTGACTCCCACCGAGTACCGTCGCGAGAAGCTGCCCGCCTGATTGGGCAGCCGTTCGGAATCCGTCAGCATTTTTTCATTTTCCGCAAGCCTCTATTAAAAAACGTCCCCAGACTGGAAACTCCACCGCACGCGCTGCCCCAATCCTACCGGGAAAACAGCGACTCCATTTCCAATACAATATTGATGGTGAGAGTATGGATTTTCTAATGGACGTGAGTCACTACGGAGCCACTCACTTTAAATTAACCCTATTTCGCTATGTGCTGGCGGCTTCGGTAATGAGTATCTGTGCAGGCTGGCTATTTCGCGCTTGGATGAACCGGCGCCGAATTCAAGAACGCCGAGCCAACTGGGGGGACATTCGACGAGAAGTCAGCTACTCAATGCTGACCGTTTGTATTTTCACTCTTTTCGGTATCACTATTAATCTGCTGCAGGATATGGGCATTGCCAAGCTTTACTGGCAGTGGAGTGATTACCCTATGTGGTGGAACCTGATCAGCCTGCCTGTAGTTATCCTTTTACATGACGCCTACTTTTACTGGACCCACAGGGCCATGCACCACCCAAGGGTGTTTAAACACTTCCACCGTCTGCACCATATGTCGCGGACTCCCACACCCTGGACGGCTTACAGTTTTTCAATCGGGGAAATTTTTGTTAATGGGCTCTTCTCCCCCCTGATTGCACTAACAATACCCCTACACCCAACTATCTGGCTCAGTTTCCTGTTTGTAATGATTTTCCGTAACTCCATGCTACATACCGGCCGCGAATTTCACCCACGCAGCTGGGTGGATGGTCCGCTGGACAATATGACTACAACCACCCACCACGACCTTCACCATCAACGATTCCAGGGTAATTATGGCTTCTACTTCACTTGGTGGGACCGGTTGATGGGTACTGAATTCAAAGACTACAAGAAAGTTTTCCGCCAAGCGGTAGACGGGGAGCTCCATGGTGAAAAGCTGCCTCAAGCCCATGGGACGGCACCAACTCCAGATAGGGAGGACGGAGAAAAAATTATCGCATAGGGCGTTCGGTCGGACCTGTGGCATTCAACTGATATTCACAGGTCTGGATCCCGAATGCTCATCCTCCCAAATACAGCGTGAGTGGCAGTGATACCAAGCTGATAAAGGCTGTCGCCACCACCATAGCTGAGGCAACCGCACCATCACATCCATAACGTTTAGCCAGGACAGCAGCAATCGCACCAGAGGGCATAGCAGACTGTAAAACCAGTAACTCCCGCTCCAGGTGTGGCAGCTCAAAAGACAGCGCCAGAACCCAGGCAAGAAGAGGCTCTGCCGCTAACTTCAAAAGCACAGCAACAGTAATCAGACCCGCCAGTTCACGCACCGCAATTGGACGCAATGCCAAACCGATACTGAATGCCACCAGTACAATCAGGGACCGACCCGAAACTCGCAAAATATCTTCAAATAGTTGAACAAAGACATTTCCCTGAGGCAAGCTAATAAGAGAAATAACAGTTCCTAGGATCATGGCAATGAAAATTGGCGATGTAAAAAAAGGCCTGCAGGCTTCCCACAGACTTTCCCTTTTTCCCTCATCCCTGCCGAAGTAAATAGCTACGGCAACACCAAAAGTAAACACGGATAATAAGGCGCCATATTCCCCTATCAGTACACTATCTCTCATTACCAGTGGATTATTGTTAAAAACCCGCCGGATCAACGATAGTCCCAAGGTGGATGAGCCGCCAAACCCAGCCACCAATACAATAGAGCCAAGTGTCTTGCGACCTAATCCCATCATTTTTCCGATGAGCCACGCGGGCACCATAATACCGATGCTAACCACGAACAAAATTGCAGCCGGTATTAACGCCTGGGAGGAAAAAGGAACCTTACTCAAACTGAGTAGGATGACTGCGGGCAGTGCAAAATCCGTCGTTAGGCGCCCAAAAACGCCCTGCTCCTCTTCGAGAATCACCCGGTGCTTACGCAACCAGATTGCCGAGGCACAGAGAGCAACCAGGATAACCAAGGCTTCAACCAAGCTTTGGAACTGTGACATTTCACCCACCAATCAGAGGCCACACAGGGCCACTGCGCAACAATTTTTCAATTGATAAAAAAGACACAGCAGGCCAGGGCTGAAAGCCCTCGCCAGGCTTTTTGGCAATAATTAATACAAGGAAAATTATTGGATGGGAAAAGAATAAGTCATTTATCAATAAGCGAAAGCTTTAGAGGTACAACTTGAATTGGAAAACTCTCATTTAGTGTCCATGTTGCAACGGCAACCAGCGAGATTCTCGATAACAGAAAAGTCCCCAGACCACCATCAATATTTCCAGGGCCAAAAACAACAAGTTGCGCTCGTCAAAGCTGCCGGTTGCCAGCATGCCAAAAAGTCTACCCATGGCGAACCCAATATAAGAAATCGACAAAGCCGCATAGGCTGCCCGGCGGTGTGGCCGCATTGCCAGAGCAATTAAGAGAATTACGGCAATTGCCAGCATAAAGCCACCATAAGTAGCAAGAAACTCTGGCACAGCTGCAGGGGAAATGAATGACAGGCCAACTGCTGCAGCGAAAGCCTCTGGATTAAACAGAGCTCCCAGACCTATAGACGCAAAAATCAACAAGTTGAGAGTTAAATAGACTCTACCCAAATATTTCAACTGCAACTCCCCTCCACCAGCGGTGATCTAACGTCTAGGAAGGCTCGCAAAACCGCAAGCCTTCCCGAAAGCCTTCCTCAAGTATATATGAGGCCCAAGCCGCCACTCTTTCTAATAGGTCACCATTCCTTGGTAAATTGGCCGGCAGGGAAAGCTTTTTCTTTCTGGCAAAACACTTACCGCCTTCCATACTTACCGGTCGCCACTTCATTCCCACCAGTTACTTCAAACAGGTCCCGAGTATGAGAGCACTAATCAAAGAGCCGCTCACTCATATGTTAATCATCGGCGGTGCACTGTTTATCCTTGATACGCTTGTACAAGAACAATCGGTGGACCGCAACAAAATTGTCATAACTGAGGACCGTATTGAGCACCTTTCCGCAGTATTTTCCCGTCGCTGGCAACGGGCACCCTCTCCTGTTGAGGTACAGCAGCTTGTGGAAACTTATGTGCGAGAAGAAATATTGTACCGTGAGGCGCTGAACCTCGGTCTGGATCACAATGACACCGTGATCCGGCGACGTTTACGTATGAAGATAGAACTTGCCGCCAGGGATATTGCCGACAACGTTGAGCCGGCGGAAAGCACGCTGCAGCAATACATGGAGCAAAATGGGAAAGACTACCAGCGCCAAGCCCACTTCAGCTTCCGACAACTCTATTTTCAAACCAGTAATAGCCAGGAGGATATTAAAAAAGTCCTCATCCGGCTTAACCAGGGCCTGGAAGACGCCTCTGCCGGAGACAGTAGCCTATTGCCCAATCAGATAAACAATAAGAGCAGCACGCGTATTGATCAGCTATTTGGCCCCGGCTTTTCCAGCCAACTTACTAAATCATCGCAGGGAAACTGGTTTGGACCACTGAAGTCCGCTTATGGCTGGCACCTGGTTTTCGTAGATGATTATGAACCCAGCAGCGCAGCCAAGTTTTCAGAAGTGCGGACTCAGGTGCTGCGTGATTGGCAATTAAACAGGCGAAAAGCACAACTGGAACAGCAATATCAGCAGTACCGAGAAAATTACACAGTACGTATTGACGCCCCATCCCTCTGAAATTGCCACACTATAGCAGGACGAAAAAGATGCACTATAAAAGCTGGGCAAAAATATACTTATTAGTGCTGTGTATAGCTGCTCTCTCACTCCCTACCACCGCCCATGAGTTACGATCCGCCTATCTCCAAATTGAACAGATAGACTCACGGCGATTTGATGTTATGTGGCGAGTGCCCGCGCGCGGAGAATTACGGCTGTCTCTGGATGTACATCTGGGCCTGGGTTCTACTGTACTTGGCCCAGCCAGTGGTGGCTTCCAAAACGGATTTTATACAGAGCGCTGGCAGATATATCACCCCAATGCGCTTTCACAACTGCCCATCTCCATTGATGGGCTGGAACACACCCTCACCGACGTACTTGTACGGATTGCCTGGCTAGATGGGAATGAAATATTCCAACGACTGATGCCCGAGCGCACTGGCTTTACTGTCGGCAAAAAGGAATCCCATGATCAAGTTACCAGCACCTATTTCAAGCTCGGCCTGGAACACATTCTACTCGGCATAGATCACCTCTTGTTTGTCCTGGCCCTAATGTTGCTCTGCAGTGGCTGGCAGCAGCTACTGCTTGCCCTCACCGGTTTCACCCTAGCTCACAGCATAACCCTGGGCGCCACCACCCTGGGGCATTTATCCCTGCCACAAGCCCCTGTCGAAGTAATCATCGCTCTCAGCATTGTCTTTATAGCCCGAGAAATATTGGCCAAGGGTCATGGTTACAGCAGCCTGACAACGCGCCTGCCATGGCTTGTGGCCTTCGCCTTCGGTTTGCTGCATGGCCTCGGCTTTGCCGGTGCTCTGGCGGATATTGGGCTGCCGCAAAGCTCTATCCCCCTGGCACTTCTCAGTTTTAACCTGGGTGTGGAAGCTGGACAAATACTGTTTGTCGCCATCACTGCCACTCTATTCATAGGGTTTTGTCACATACTCAGGCTGCTTCATCAACGATACATCCCAGGGCAGCAGGTGCCTGAAAAGAAGTGGGAAAGGGGCAATATAACAGTCTGGATAGCAACACCAATTGCCTACTTGATCGGCGCAGTCGCCTGCTGGTGGTGTCTGGATAGAACTCTATCGCTACTAATCTAGCCCTTGGCTCCAGTGGTAGGGCTATTCAGCCCCACCACCTGCGGTTTTGGCTCAGTCCTGAAACAGCAGCTCCAGGGGATAGCCAGTGAAAGGTTTGGTTTTTTCAATGACTAAGTGCGAGGTCATACGTGAGATCGCAGCTTCCTCGTTGGCCAGCAGCTGCTCAGAGACCCGATTGAAGTCCGCCGCATCAGGGCAAACGAAACGCAACATATAGTCAAACTCACCAGACATCTTCACACAGGATACTATCTGAGGGATGTCATTGATAATCCGCCGGAAATTTTCACTGGTACGCGCATCCTGGCGCTTAAGGGCCACGTTTACATAAAACTCTGCATGGCGCACCTTATCCAAGTTAATCTCGGCAAGAAATTCGCGGATGTAGCGCTCACTGGTCAGGCGCTTAACCCGAGCCAGGCAGGCACTCTCCGACAGACCAATCTGTTCACTCAAATTCAGGTTGCTAATACGGGCGTTGGTTTGCAGCGCCTGCAAAATACGCAAATTATGCCGGTCAATTTTCACAGAACTGATTTCTTTTGAATCTGAAAGGGGGCAAGGATAGCGGTATTCGCTGAAGGCTGAAACATTACAGCCTCCACAGCGGCAAAAGCCACCGCCTCAACACTTTAGTCTGAGGCGACCTCTTTCGCTCTTCGGCTCAGCCGGCCTGGCGATTTCCACTGGTGACAAACTGCTCGATACGATCCAACGCTCGGGACAGTTCAGCTTCATCCGCGGCAAGGGTAAGGCGAACATGGTTCACTGCACTCTCACCAAAAGGTGCGCCAGGTAGCACGGATACCCGCTCAGCATCCAGCAGGGCCTCGGCAAACTCCTGCCCAGAGGTAGCGACTTCAGACACGTTCACCATAACAAACATTCCCGCCTCTGGGCTGTAGCAGCTAAGGCCAGGTATTTTGCCAATGCGTTCGACAATTAAGTCGCGGCGGCGCTCGTAAGCATCCCGCATCTGTTTGACGAAATAGGAATCGAACTCCAGGGCGAAAGCCGCTGCTTCCTGGATAAACTGTGGGCAACCGAAAATAGTAGCACCTGCAAACTCCGCCAGCCGATCAACCAACGGACCACGAGCTACTGCCCAGCCAAGGCGCCATCCACTCATGGCATGGGATTTAGATAGGCCGTCAATGACCACAATGTTATCCAGCTCTTCAGCGGCCGTGCGTAGGGAAGTATGACGGCGAGCGAACGTAATCATGGAATACATCTCATCGCACACCAACCAGACATTGCGCTGGCGACAGTATGCCGCCAGTTCATGTAACTGCTCTGGGGTTGCCATGGCGCCAGTGGGGTTTACCGGGGTATTGATCATTACCACCCGGGTCTCTTCACCAATAGCTGCCTTGATTGCTTCCACATCGAAAGCAAAATCTTTCTCTGCAGGGCAAGCCACCCGCTTAACAGAGAGCCTGAGACCGTCGCAAATTGGCACATAACCAATATACATCGGCTCGGGAATCACTATCTCCTCACCAGGATTCAGAAGGCAGGAAAGCACTGCGTAGATAGCGTTGGTTCCACCTGGAAACACTACGACATCATCGGGGTTGCAGGGGTGTTGAGATACCTTACTCTCGATATCGGCAATAGCGCGGCGCAACATAGGCTCCCCCGCGGCGGGAGAGTAATGGGTACGTCCCACGCCAAGCCTGGCACGGGCAAAATCCAGTATGGGCTCCGGGGTGTCGAAGTTTGGATCACCCACACACAGAAATATGACGTCCTCCCCCTTGTCAGCCAGGCCATGGGCCCGGTCACTGACGGCCCATACATTAGAATCCTCGCTGTTCAGAGCCTGACTTTGCAGGCTGAATCGGGGAGTAAAATCTGTCACGTTCTTCACTATTTATCTGCCATTTATGCCCGATACGGTAACAACCGTCAGGGTAATTGATGGCTATAAATCAGGGCTGATTTCGCATTAGGCAGAATTTTGCAGGGGCATTACCGCAGAAAATTCTGTGAGTATCCGTCTCTCTCGATTTGCGACCGGGGAGTGGGTTCTGGTCGGCAAAGAGATACCAGCGAGAGAGTTAAAGGGGAGGAGTTAAAGCAGGTAATCAGATAATGCTATCAAGCACCTGAATATGACCAATTGGTCTGGATAATTCAGCAGCAACCTGATCAGATAGGCAAAATTCATTTTAGGCCCGGTAAGAGTCAACCTGGTACCAAGGTGCACAAACCTGTTTTCTATTGGCGCCTATTTCTGCAACCGAGACTAGGAAGATCTGTCATAACCTTTTTAGGTTTACAATCGCCGATAATTTTCAGTTGCCATTCTGAACTGGACATTCAGGGACAAATAAAAAAGAGCTTGGACCAAATGAACAGATGTCTGGCTAAATCGCTATTACATATCGCAAGTTTAGCCTTCTCCGCGTCTTTACCAAAAGAGCAAAAAGACACTTTAATTAGTGCGCTTAACTTGGAAATGTCCAGCTGTTACATCCTACAGGAAACATTCCTGCAATTCACAAAAGTCTACAGAGGGCTTCCCAATCTAAAGAGACACAAGCAGAAGATACCGATTTCATCATCTTTGCTCTCAGGAATAATTGTGGCGGTGATGGAAATATGGGCCAGCCGATTGGCAGCTGCTTATTGATATGCCTACACACTTGAACAGCATTTATTGGAAAGCTTCCAATAAAACATCAGAACTCTGAACTTCCGATAATATTAACGGCGAAAGAAGATCTGATACTCCTATTTTTTTAGGGCCAGCAAAAACACATTCTCTAGTACAAAAGCATTTGCTTACTACCAAAAACACTTAAAGAGAGCCACTCTACTTGGTGAGATTACCAAAGGAAAAGCTAATCCCTGACAATTCTTTCCACTGGATGAATCGTTTAAGATAACTATTCCTATTGCCGAGTCAGTAAACCCTGTCCCTATAAGCAATTGAGAGCGTGTTTGGGGGCTATTCAAACATCAAAGGAAGTAGTCAGTGAAGCTAAATAACGAAATAAAGCACATTGGTATTGTGGGATTCTCCGCTGAGGGAGCAGCGCTTTGCTACAAGACAATTTGCAATGAGAGCGCCAAGTATCTTGGGAAACACGCCCATCCTGAGGTTTCCATGCACACCCACTCCCTGGCAAGTTATGTACAGTACCTGGAGTCAAATAATTTCGAGGGTATCGGCGACCTGATGCTCTCTTCCGCAAAAAAACTCAAAGCTCAAGGGGCTGATCTACTAATTTGCCCTGACAATACCATCCATCAAGCATTCAATTATATAAGCTCAAAGTCTCCACTGCCTTGGCTCCATATCGTTGACTGTGTAGTTGATTCAGCACTGTCAAAGGGCTACACAAATCTAGGCATACTTGGGACCCAGTGGCTTGTGGAGAGTGATGTATATCCGGAAAAAATTGAGGCGGCAAATATAAGCTGGCAGCGCCCACCACAAAGAACAATTGAAAAAGTCGGCCACTTAATTATGTATGAACTGGTCAACGGGATTTTTAAACCAGACACCATTCAATATTTTCAGGATATCATAAGGCAGTTCGGGGAAGCGGGATGCGATGCTGTAGTCTTTGGCTGCACGGAAATACCATTGATAATTAACGAAAGTAATTCACCCATTCCAACGTTAAACTCCAATCGATTATTGGCAGAGGCAGCTATGGCAGAAGCGATATTGATGCGGTCAAAATAGCAATCATTAATATATACAAAAGCACCAAGTATCTGTTATCTAGAGAATATCCGCAGTGACCTCCCCTTTATTTTCCATTACCTTTCTCTTTTTTATCCTAATTTCGTTTACAGCCAATGCCAATATTTATAAGTGGGCCGATGAAAATCGGTCAAGTACATTTTAGTGATAAGAAAAATGAAAATGTAAAACAAGAAATAATCAATTCTAAAAAGTACATATCAGACTGATATCCGTTCAAAATCACCGGTGAAACGTTAAATACCTAGATAAGCAAACAAGAGCTAGGACGTTTCGTACAACCAAACATGATGTTAGCCACGCTATCAAAGATACTATAACACCCTACTCTCCCTCCAGGCTGAATGAGGGATTAGCTGAACAGATGAAAACTATATCAAAAGTAAATAGACAGTTTAAAATCACTCGCCACAAGAAAAATTATAATTGGGTTAATCCGCCCGAACACAGATTAAAGCTAATGGATATCAATACATTCTTGAAGCTACCAAGCCAAAACTGGAGACATAAGTTGAGAAATGGGCAGGCACGCTTACATTCCCCAACAGGTCAATTTGTTTACTCTCTCTTCTCCACACAACCTGATAGAAGCTTTATCGATAGGTTAATGCACAAGCTTGAACGCGGAGACCGCACATTCTTATACTACCATGTCGACGAGGTCTATATCGGAGGTATTAAAAACTGGAAATAAAATTGAAAAACTGGCTTAACAGCAAGACAATTGAGCATTTCGTTTTATAAAGTAAAAATGACTGAGCATATACAAATTTTGACTTCTAATAAATTAGTCCAAAAAACATATCTTACTTTTCGCCTCTATTTCACCTCTTTGAGAAGTGGCATTACGGTACTCGCCACTCCAATTAGGCAACACGGCTACCCTTTAAAGTACCATAAACTGGACATTACAGGAGGAAAACATAACAAGGCCTTATAGCTATACAACTTTTAACACCATATAGCTAAGAACTATATATCGAAGCAGCTTACCCAGGCCTACTAATATCAAAAACCACAACAAGCGCACCCGTAAAATACCAGCTACAACTGTCAATGGATCGCCAATAATTGGAACCCAGGAAAAGCAAAGTGAAAGTACCCCGTACTTCTTAAATCTTTGCTCTGCCTGATCAAATTCATTCTCGGTCATCTTAAGCCATTTCTTCGCAAGCCCCAAGCCAGCCCAGTACCCCAAGGCATAATTAGTCAGAGAGCCTGCCACATTCCCAACAGTTGCTACAGCAATTAAAGAAATTGGTGATAGGCCACTTAATAATAATGCACTTAAAATAACCTCTGAACTTAAAGGTAAGATAGTTGCAGCCAAGAATGCGGAAATAAAAAGACCTACAAACCCAAAATCAACTAAGCTGCCCATAAATTTCAAAGCTACCTTTATATCTGTCAAGTAATACAGAAGTCCTAAAGCAATAATCCACACCATATATGCTACTGTCTTAGAGGGCAACAAGATACTTGTAGTATCAATCTATTATTCATCGGAAGAAAATGACGATCTAAAAAGTAGCTCTCTTTCTTTTTAAAGCCAATAAAGCTGGCTAGACATGAAAAAGCCCTGTTAAAAGATGGCAAAATCTGCTTTCAGGTTTAAAGCCAGACTCTCCCCTGTTTTAATTAAGCCATCCCCTTTTACATCGACAACGTCATAAATTAAAAAATTCTCCAAAAAGGGGGAAGGGTAGTTACAATAGGGAGCCCGCCTTATAGCAAAGAAATAATTTCTGCTATATTCACATAAGTAATCATGACACAAATTGTCGAATTTCCTAATCATAGATTCGCACAACGAGTTCAAAAAGCTTTTCTTATGGCAAGATAAATGAAAGATTTACCCCAACTTAGCGAGGTAACAGACCATGCCTAATGCCTTAATTGAAGAGAGAATATATTGCCCATATTGTGGTGAATCAATTACGGTATTGATCGACACCTCTGTAACCCCACAGCAATACACCGAAGACTGCCAAGTATGTTGCAATCCAATAGTATTTCGCATAAATATTGATATGAATGGAGACTTATCAATCTCTACATATGATGAAGATGAAATATTTTGAACGTATCTTATTAACTGGAGCACATGATACTTACTAAAACACGTTAGCGGCCTTTACTTCAATTTCGAAAAAAGCTCAATCGCCCGTTTTCGTCCAGCTCCCACATCACAAATAACCTGCGGATAACCTGCAACAGGTGGTGGATCATGGATACCCTTGTCATCAAGAGAAGCTAACTCCGGCACAAATTTTCGGATAAACTCACCTTTGGGATCAAATTTCCGAGATTGACTATAAGGGTTGAATACACGGAAATAGGGTGCAGCATCAGTACCGGTGGATGCCGTCCACTGCCAACCGCCATTATTAGATGCAAAGTCAGCATCAATCAAGCGTTGCATAAAATACCGTTCACCCCAGCGCCAATCGATAAGCATATTTTTGCTTAAAAATGAAGCTACTATCATACGTAACCGGTTGTGCATCCATGCCGTTTCGTTCAGCTGTCGCATAGCCGCGTCGACAATAGGCACTCCAGTTTCACCTCGGCTCCAACGCTCAAATCTATCTTTATCATATGACCAGGGAATTTGATCAGTTTCCTCTCTGAATGGTTTTCCTTTACTCAGCCGAGGGAAATCCACCAATAAATGGGTATAAAACTCCCGCCAGATCAGCTCACTAATCCAGCAGGCGATACCATCTTGTCCACCTAACCAGTGTCCGTCATTGAGTTTTAGGGCCATTCCTACACACTGACGGATTGAGATAGCCCCACTATTTAAGTAGGGCGATAGCCGCGAGGTACTATCCAAGGCAGGAAAATCCCGTTCTGCCTGATATTTATTAACTATTTCACTAAATGCCTTCAGGCGTTTTTGCGCAGCTTTTTCCCCAGTCTTCCAGCCATTGACAACCCCCGAATTAAAGGCCTCAATTGAAAAATGTAATAACTTACCAGGTACTTTTTGATTCAGTTTTTCGCCCCCCTCCAGGGTCACCGACCTCGGCCATTGTGCTCTCTCATCAGTCAGGGGTATTTTTCGAGGGGCGGGCAAAGGCTTAACATCACTATCTGTACATCGTTCTATCAGTGCGCGCTTAAAAGGAGTAAAAACCCTGTAAGGATCTCCACTACCTGTCCTCACTGACCCCGGAGAAAAGAGCGTACGATCACTATAATAATTTACCTGAATACCACTTCTCTGTAGCTTTTCCTGCACAGCATTATCCCGGCGCTGTTCATTTAGAGGATATTCAGCATTGGCAAATAGCGCGTCTATTTTAAGGCGTCGGATAATTTTCTGCAGTGCCTGGGGAACTCCAGAAAATGTGGGCACCTCGAGAAAATACAGGGGGATATTTTTGGTTTGCAACTGGAGCTGTAGTTCGTAAAGGCAGCCCATACGAAAAGCCACTAATGCATCACCTTCATTATGGCTTTTCCAACTATCGGGGCATGCAATGAAAATCGCTGCCAACTGTTCACAACATTTGCTGGCATGGTAGAGCGCAGAATTATCATGTAACCGCAGATCACTGCGCAACCAAACCAAACCGCGCCCCAGGGTAAATTGTTGGCTCATTACTTCAGCTGCTCCCGTAATTGAGCAATAATACTAGCGGTAGCTCCTGGCAGAATTGAGCAAAAAGGCAGTCTCATAATGCCATCCAACTCAGTAATTTGGATCTCAACATAGTCCCCCGCCAGCCATAGAGGCACCCGAAGCCCTGAGGCCAGAGTCGATAAATCCCTAGTAACAAAATGCTTGGGCAACGCACGGTAGCTATAACAAAGTACACCATCCACCTGCAGCTTTTGCATAATTGCTGCCAAGTTGCCCATGCCTACCTGACCATTAAAGACAAAAGCATCGATACCATTGGCAAGCAGCACGTTGCCAAACATCAGGGTAAAAACCTTTTGTTCCTCACCCGGAGGCCCCAGGAGAAAAATACGACACTTATCTGGTTTGTTATCTTTGCACAGGTTTTTTCGGGCAATATCGTTGGCCACTATCAGCTGCTCATGTAGCAACTGCCAAAAAAGGGAAAGAACCAACGTCCTGTCAGGTAAAGGCGACCGATCCAGTCTTTCTCTCAAGGGCTTTAACCAGCACTCCAATAATAACTGCGGAGAAAAACCGGTTATCCACTGATCTAATCGCCGGCGTAACTGAGGCTCAGCAACCTCTCGAAGCAGCTCACAAGTTTCATCAAGTAACTCACGCCAACTGCTCCCGGTTTCTATACTTTCCTCTGCGCGCAATACTATTCCATCACCACGCTCCAATAGTGCACGAACCTGTCCTATAGACACGCCACGCGCTAGGAACGTCAAAATAGTTTCGATACGCCCGACCTCCTCGTCACTGTAGAGACGATGTCCTTTACTGGTACGGACCGGAGTCAAGAGGCCGTAACGGCGCTCCCAGGCCCTCAATGTTACCGGCTGAACACCAGTGCGACGTGCCACTTCTCGAATAGGCAGATAGGCAACTTCTGTGAGACCTGTATCATTCATGCTAACCATCAACGAAACTCACACAAACCAAGTTCAGCTGGCTCTGCAGCAAGCAAGACCTGGCTATGGATAAAATGATGGGGACTGCGCGGTAAATAATGGCGCAGCATAGTAAGCACTGCCGATAAAGGTTTGCGCCCCTGGCGGTACTCATCAATAAGATGTGCCAACTCGGCCCGCTCTTCTTTGGTCAAATAACCTTTCAGGTGGCCCTGGCTATGCATCAGGGCATTAGTTCGATCCTTGCGGCTGGCTTGGTTGGTAAGAATTTCCATAATTTTTCCCCGCACTTCATAGGCAAACCGCTCAGCTTCCAACGCTCGGGAATTTGAAACAAACTGGCCAAGTGCACGTGTCTGTGGCTGGCTATGGGCCAGCAGCAAGTACTTATAAGCGGTATAAAACTCGATCACGCGAGCCGGGCGGGGGTCGGAAGCCACGTAGCGATGCCAGGCATCGTAGGCAAAAACGCGGGTGAGGAAATTTTCACGTATATCACTGGCATTCAGACGCCCCACCTCTTCCATCGGCAAATGCGGAAAATGATGGCGTAAACGCGCGGCAAACAATCCAGAGTCATGGGCAAGTACTCCGGTTCCACCCACCTTGTAATGGGGCGTGGTGCGAATGCCACAACTGGGAGACTTCTGCATCAGAATAAAACCGCGAAGATTTTCCACTTCTGGTACTACCTGATCCGCATAGTGCTCCAGTGACTCCGTCACATCCAGGGTGGCATCCTCTCTTCCCACCGCTCGCAGGCGGTCACTCACAATGAGATGAATAGGTGGTCGAGGCACTCCCATGCCAATTGCCACTTCCGGACAATAGGAATGGAGCTCGAAGCAATTGCTCAGCAGCTGAGTGCAGACTTTACTGTGCTTGTGACTGCCGTTGTAACGCACCGGGTCCCCCACCGCGCAGCGACTAATTCCCACAGGGATTTTCTTAGGCAGTAGATGGATATGCATAGTTATGGTGCGCAGAAAAATTTCATGTATCTTTTTTATAGCCTGCGGCAATTAGTTATACAAGCTTCCACTTTGTATAACTTTTTCGGCACCCTGGATTTAGCGCTATGCCGCTTGCGCCCACCCACACCGCAGCTACAATGCAGAGCCGCATTCCTACCGAGCGGCCAGGCTTTAAGTTATTACCTGCCTTCCACTCCGGTCTTGTATGCGGCCTTCACCTCCCCCGAAATTACGGATTAGCTCATGATTCCAGCATTGCGCGAAGTCGACGAGGTTCAAGCGCTCTATTTGCAGTTTTTGCAAGAACTGACAGATGCGGGTTTCCGCGGCGATACCACCCCCAGTTACGCCAGCCGCACGGTCCTAGCCACCGATAATTCCATCTATCAAGTGCTGCCACAGGCAGTGGTGTACCCCCGTGATAGCCGCGATTTGCAGCTGCTGGCCTCGCTGGCGGATCAGAAAGAGTTTCACTCTATTGTGCTCTCTCCTAGAGGTGGCGGCACTGGCACTAATGGCCAGTCACTCACTGACGGACTGGTAGTGGATATCTCCCGTCATATGAATCAAATCCTGGAAATCAATGCAAAAGAATGCTGGGTGCGAGTGCAGGCTGGCGTAGTTAAAGACCAGTTAAATGCCGCCTTGAAACCCCATGGTCTGTTTTTTGCACCTGAGCTATCAACCAGTAACCGCGCCACCATCGGCGGCATGATCAATACCGATGCCTCAGGCCAGGGCTCCTGTGTTTACGGTAAAACCCGCGATCACGTGCTCGAGCTGCATACAGTACTCATGGGGGGGGAGCTGTGGCACTCCTCTTCCATAGAGGAAACAGAGCTACAAAAAATATGTCAAGAGGACAGCCGCTCCGCAAAGGTACACAAAACCTGTGATGACATCGCCAGGGAAAAAGCCGAATTAATTGAACAGAGGTTCCCCAAGCTCAATCGCTGCCTTACTGGTTATGACTTGGCCCATATCCGCGAAGGCGAGCGCTTTAACCTCAATAATGTACTCTGCGGGTCCGAGGGGACCCTCGGTTTTATCGCTGAAGCGAAGCTAAACCTTTTACCCATCCCCAAGTGCGTAGCGCTAGTCAACTTGAAGTATGATCACTTCCAGGAAGCACTGCGCGATGCTAATGATTTGATGCGCGCGGGGCCCATGTCTATCGAAACGGTAGACAGTAAGGTCCTGCAGCTGGCCATGGAAGATATCGTATGGCACAGCGTGAGCGAATTTTTTCCCTCGGAGGATCGCCCAGTCAAAGGTGTCAACTTGGTGGAATACGCTGCAGGCACAGAAGAAGAGCTGGAGCATGCACTAAGAACATTCACTGGGCACATTGATGAGACCATAGGCCGACCGGGTAAAAGCTTCGGCTATTCCATCGCCCGCGGTCACACGGAGGTCAACCGGATATGGGCCATGCGCAAACGAGCGGTAGGCCTATTGGGTAATGCCCAAGGGGAAAAACGCCCGATTCCATTCGTGGAAGACACCGCCGTACCGCCCGAAAACCTGGCAGATTTTATTGCTGAGTTTCGCGCAGTATTGGATAAAGCCAACCTCGACTATGGCATGTTCGGTCATGTGGATGCCGGTGTATTACATGTGCGTCCAGCTATCGATATGAAAGATCCTCAGCAGGCCGCACAAATTCGCCCAATCACCGACCAGGTCGTGGCACTTACGCAAAAATATAAGGGGCTACTTTGGGGGGAACACGGCAAAGGCATTCGCTCCGAGTATGCACCAGAATTTTTTGGGGAACTGTATCCCGAGCTGCAAAAAATTAAATCCGCTTTCGATCCACGTAACCAGTTTAATCCCGGCAAAATTGCCACGCCTGATGACAACTCCAGCCTGCTGAAAATTGATGCGGTAAACACCCGCGGAGAACTCGACCGACAGATCCCAGCCCAGGTATGGGAGGGCTATGATGAAGGCGTGCACTGTAATGGCAACGGCGCCTGCTTTAACTGGAACCCCGATGAAGCGATGTGCCCGTCCTATAAGGCCACCCGCAATCGAATCCACTCTCCCAAGGGGCGCGCCTCTCTAATGCGCGAATGGCTGCGGCTGTTAAGCAAGCACGATGTAGATGCCGTAGCCAGCGCGCGCAAGTACCGCGAGCGCTCCTTTTTTGTCGGCCTGCCCAAACGCTTCATCAATACCCTGGCTAAAACCCGCGGCGAATACGACTTCAACCACGAAGTGAATGAAGCCATGCAAGGCTGCCTCGCATGTAAGTCCTGTGTCGGCCAATGCCCAATCAAAGTAGATGTACCGGAATTCCGCAGCAAGTTTCTCGAACTCTATTACAGCCGATACCTGCGTCCGATAAAAGATTACGCCGTCGGCGGACTGGAATTTCTGATGCCGCATATGGCAAAACTGCCACAGCTCTACAATTGGCCCTTAAAACTGAAGCCGGTTTCCTTCTTAATGGAACGTATTTTCGGCATGGTAGATAGTCCTCAGTTATCGCAGAAAACTCTGCAAGCCAGTGTGCGTGAACTCGGCGTGCCTACTGCCAGTAAAGCCTGCCTGGAAACCCTGGGACCGTCCCAGCGCAGCCGGGCGGTAATCATCGTGCAAGATGCTTTCACCAGTTATTTTGATGCTGAAGTGGTGGCCGATATCATGCGCCTGCTCAAACAGTTGGACTTTGTACCGATACTTGCTCCCTACCGCGCCAACGGCAAACCCTTGCATGTGCATGGATTCCTGCGCCAGTTTCAACGGGTTGCCGAGGGTAATAGCGAGATGCTCAACAATCTGGCGGACAGTGGCATACCTCTTGTGGGGATAGACCCCTCCATGACTCTCACCTACCGCTCCGAGTACAAAAAACTCCTGGGCGAACAGGCACCGAAAGTCCATCTTTTACAGGAGTGGCTGGCACAGCAAGAAGAACACCTATACAAACAACGCGAGCGGGTGCGCCCAGCCAGTTTTCAGCTCTTGCCCCACTGCAGTGAACAAACCAACGCCACCGCTTCTTTGAAGGATTGGCAGGAGGTTTTTGCCACCCTCGGCCTGGAACTGCAAACCGAAAGTCTCGGCTGCTGCGGAATGGCGGGCACTTATGGCCACGAGGCCACACACAAGGATACCTCGCAAGTAATATTCCAGCAGTCATGGGCACCCAAACTTAGTGGCGGCAAGGGCAACCAACTAGCCACCGGTTATTCCTGTCGCTGCCAAGCCAATCGCTTCGCAGGTGTCAGCCTGCGCCACCCTCTGCAAGGACTCCTGGCACAACTCAAGAACTAGGGATTTACTGACGTAAGGGGCCTACGAAAGTGGGCCTTGTTACCGTCGACCGGGCCAGATTGCGGAAATCCTTATGCACAGAAATTTTTTCAGTTTTCAGATCCTATTTTGCGCCCTTCTCACCCTTGCGATACTAGTGCCCGCTATATCGATCACACAACATGCCCAAATCGAGAAGCTCGACTCGCACAGCAGCACCCATGGCGCTGTTACCTGGGTGAATGAAGCTGAAACTCTGGCTCGTAAAGGGGAATACGGTGCCGCTCTGCCCCTTTATGAAAAAGCTATCTCCGCACTATCCCCTTACCCAGCACAGCAGCAGGCCCTGCGTTATCGCTATGGCATTGTGTTAAATGCCCTGGGAGCAAAATCCCGCCCTGATCTCTACCCTCTGGCTCGCGCCCAGTTTAAATCTGTATTGAATTACCTGGACTCCGGTGCTGAATTGCCACACTCTGCTGCCAGGGTGCGCTCAGCTATGGCACACACCTACCATCGCCAAGCAGCCAGCGAGGAAACCATAACCCAACGTGCCCACCTACTAAACACCGCTTACCTTCTTTATAAGAGTGCTATTAACGGGCTATCGGCTCAGGAAGAGTGGCATAACCTGGCCATTACTTACTTCAATATCGGACAGGTATGTGAGTGGCAAGGAAATCTGGAAGAAGCTATCGCATGGCTGGAGAAAGCGGTACAACTAGATCTTCAATACAAACTCCCTGACCTGAAAGAGGATGCTGACTATCTCGCCACATTGCGTCAGCAGGTGGAACCTATTGGTCAGAACCCCGAAACTACTCTTTAGCCTTCGACAAAAATGCTCTTTAAGCCCGAACCGGCCATATGAATAATTAGTCACACCATTTCATAACCCTATATCTCTCCAATATGAAGGTTTTGAAGGTCTAGTCACAAATAGTTACAGAGAAATTTTTTACTTTTTTGCTGCTAATTAGAAAGCCGATCCTCGTACCGCCCAGCAATATTTAGAATGACATCGCTGTCAGGTATATTTTTGATATTGAAATTATTTCCCTCTGAAAGACCTTTTTAATTCTTTTTTAGAGTAATAAATTTCCATATTATGCTTTTAAAATTTCTATTTTATCTATTTATTTAACAAATAATTCCAAAGTTTTTATGCCCGCCTCCGTTCTGCTGGTGATCCTGTCATCAAATAAGAAAAAGTTGATACCTCCTAAATCGCCGGTAATATAACCAGCGTTGATTAAATATTGATCAACGATTTCCAAAAACACTTGGAAATTTCACAAGCGCCTCTTGGCTTGTGACCATTTGATTCCTGGAGGTAATGGGACATCATGAAACAGACTCTGCGCAATACAGCTTTTTTCATCGCCGCTCTTCTTGCAATTGGTGTAAGTGTCAACGCGTCCGCGGCAATCAAGAAAACCATGATCGTTGATGCAACCGCCTATAACTCTGTACCAGGACAAACTGACAGCGACCCTTGGGTTGCCGCCTGGAACAACCGCCTGCGCCCAGGCGACAAAATAATCGCCGTATCCCGTGACTTGGAAAAGCACGGCCTGACGAACGGTGCCAAAGTACAAATTGAAGGTCTGCCCGGTACTTACACTGTGCGTGACCGTATGAACAAGCGATTTACCAACCGTATTGACGTGTGGATGGAAAAAGATATTCGCAAAGCCCGAGCTTGGGGCAAGAAAAAACTGAAGATTGTTTTCGAACCTGTTAAGTAAGCAGAACTGATTTCAACGACCCTTTTGGCCCCGCCCTCCAGCGGGGTTTTTTTATTGTGCGATACCTTGCTATTAAAAGCACAGATGAGCCTAAGGGCTTATATTCTTTTTAAAAATCCCTAAGGCTCCATTTCTGCAAAGATACCCTTCAACTCCCGACAGTCTTCATTTTCAAGATTAAAAATACCCGGCTGCTGGTTCTCGTTATAGCGATGTTCTAGTCCATTATCACCCAGCACTATCAGATACTCCGCTTTGACCCACTTGTCACCAGTGAAGTATTCCGTAAGCCACAGTAAAGAAGCTTGCCCTTCATAACAGTAGCCATAAAACATCCGGGTTTTCTCTACCAGTTTTTTGGTCATGTAATCAATATAGCGACCTGGGTAGGTATAGCGGTCAGAACCTATCGAGCCCAGCAATTCACCACCACCCTCCTCCTGTCGGGGGATCTGATGAATATAAATTGCCAAATTCTCATCACAGTCCACGCAATAGCGACCAGCTACAATGGCGTAACCATGTAGTTCTGAAATCAGACGAGCTTCCTTGAGGCCTGTATTAAGCAGCTGTTTATCGGAAAGAATTAAGGTTTCAGCAGAGGCTGGCAGAATGCACAAAGATAGAAGAGGCAATACGCAGCGCAGTTTCATCGGCAGGGTAACCGCTGGCTAGGTAGCACCGCCGGAGACAAAGACTACACAGTTGCCTCGCGACGGCGCGGTGATTGGGTGTGCTGTCACACAGTCGCGATTCCCTTCTCACCTTAACCATAGCAGTAAAAGTCGGTGGCACCTCAAAAGCCGGTGGGTTTGCCGGCTTTAGACGGGGCGCAGCCTCCCGCGTGATGTATGAAAAGAACTACTCACCAATGACCATCTACCTCCTGTACCGGGCCTATAAAGGCCGTAATGCCCTCCTCACGCAGAGCATCCATCGCCTCATCCAGGGCCTCTTTCTCAGTCTCGAATGAGTCTTCCCACACCGTGGAGTTATTATTCTCATCGACGATTTCAAGTAGCCAGCCGCCCTCTCCATCCTCATAAATATCAATTTGGACAGAAACCTCGCCCTCGCGGTAGACCTGGCTTAACTCCGACTCTTTCGGTGCAAATTCTTCGCCCATGGGGTTCGCCTCGCTGTGACCCTTATATTTCGGCCAGAACTTTGACAATTTGCAGCCTCCCGGTCAACCACAAATCTGTGTTGGGGCAAGCTATGAACTGCTTGCTAAATGTACGACAAGCTGTTTTTTTTGCGATAAAATGCGCGGCGATTTTTTCTGCTCCGGATTTACGCTCCGGCCCGCAAATGAGGAAGTACCATGGATCAATTTGTTGTATGTGCACTCTATAAGTTCGTCACCCTGGAGGACTTCGAGTCTCTGCGCGCCCCCCTACTGGATGTCATGCTGGAACACAGTGTACGCGGCACCCTACTTCTGGCCAGCGAGGGCATTAACGGCACTATTGCCGGTTCCCGCGCGGGCATAGACACTGTCCTTGCCCACCTAAGATCTGACAAGCGTCTAGCTGAACTGGAATACAAGGAATCCCTTACCGGCGAGATGCCTTTCCTTCGCAGCAAGGTCAAACTGAAGAGGGAAATTGTAACTATGGGTGTGGAGGGTATTGATCCTCTCCGCGTGGTGGGGACCTACGTCAAACCCAAGGACTGGAATGCCCTGATCAGCGACCCAGAAGTCGTTTTAGTCGACACTCGCAATGACTATGAATTCCAAGTCGGTACTTTCAAGGATTCAATCAACCCAAAAACCGATACTTTCCGCGAATTTCCCCGGTACGTAAAAGAAAACCTGGACCCGACCAAACACAAGAAGGTCGCCATGTTCTGCACTGGGGGCATTCGCTGCGAGAAGTCCACAGCCTATATGAAAGAGCAGGGCTTTGAAGAGGTGTATCACCTGCACGGCGGGATCTTGAAGTACCTCGAAGAGGTGCCCAAAGAGGAGTCCCTATGGGAAGGTGAGTGCTTTGTTTTCGACGAGCGTGTTACTGTCAACCACGATCTGGAGCGCGGGCAGTACGACCAGTGCAACGCCTGCCGAATGCCAATCACTCAGGAAGACCAGAAGTCCCCACTGTTTGAACAGGGGGTCAGTTGCCCACACTGCCACGACAAGGTCAGCGATGCCGATCGCGCCCGCTTCCGCGAGCGTGAAAGGCAGATTCAACTGGCCAAACAACGGGGCGAAAAACATATGGGACAGGATGCCCGTGACCTGACCTCAAATAAACGTCTGCAGAAAAAAGAAGAGCGCCGACGCCAGGCTGAAGCCCAGCGCACACAGATCCAGCAGCAGGCTTAAAATAACTAGAGCGCGACAGGCCTGACAGCTCCCTTATTTTGGGTAAGCCAGGCCTCAGCCTCGGCTTCGGCGACAAATTCCCGCGAGCTATGTCTGCATAGGCAGGTCCCCTGTGTCGCCAGCGGAGATGTACAACGACTGCGTGGATGCAACACAGCTATATAAGCACGTCGCAATACCGGATGCTCCGCGATGTAAGTAGTAAATTTCCGCTGCTCCTCTAAAGTGACTTTCGAACGCGCATAGCGCAGGTCCAAAAGTACTCGTAATGGTACCCTGTGGCGGTATTTTTCCACAAGCCGGGCTGCAGCTTCCATTTTCTCCGCAAAACCAACCGGCCCATAAAATAATACCCGCGCAATACCCCCTATCGGTCGATAGCTGATTTGAAAATTCATTGATATAAGCACCCGCGCTTTTGTCTTTGTTATTTTTATCGACTACAGCTTTTGCAATGCCTTTTATGAGCCTCACCTGCAACTATGGCTAACGCAGCCGCTGGGGACTTTTCGCACACTCCTGAAATTATCACTTTAACCCGACAAATTTGTGCTGTTCTGCCGGATCGTCGAAATTTCTTATCACGCAATCTATATCGGCCTTTTGCCCTCCCTGAATTGTGAAGCCTTGGCAGAATCACTGACTAATAGCTATGACGACCACCAGTATAAATACAGCATAAATACTTAATTTTTCTTAAATAGGTATAAATGCTCCTTAACACAATCATCAATCTCAGTGCAGAGCAAATGCCCCCTAAAATACTGCAAATACGGACAACCTCCCTTTAAGCTTCTAAATAAGGCAACCTACAGTGATACCCGTAAATTACGAAAAATATTTTAATTAAAAGGTTGAGGCACTGTTCGGCCAGAACTCACAAACCGACAGTTGATACGTAATGGCCGGGTATAATACCCGGCCATTGATTTAGGCACCTTTCACACAACAGAAAATTCCATGGAAGGCACACCGGAGAGGCTCAATATAGGGATTTTTACCACCGCGAAAAACCACAATAATAAAAAAATTAATTCTTTGTGATCAATATCGCGAATGGGTTCAACTAATTTCGATTTCTGGAAGGTCCTCCTCGCTACTGGCATTGAGCCAGACTTGAGCAGCAGCTTTACGAGCAATTTCCCGATAAAACCCAGCAATCTCCCCATCTGGATCTGCGGTAACGCTGGGACAGCCACTATCGACATCTGCACGGATTTTTTGTGCCAACGGCAACTCACCAAGTAAATGTGTATCGTATTCCTCAGCAATGCGTTCACCGCCACCAACGCCAAAAATCGGTTCGCTGTGACCACATTTGGAGCAGGTGTGCAGTGCCATATTTTCGACGATACCAAGTACAGGCACAGAGACCTTACGGAACATCTCTACTCCCTTGATGGCATCTTTCAGCGCCAAGTCTTGGGGGGTAGTCACTATAATCGCCCCAGCTAGAGTCGTTTTTTGTGCCAAAGTCAGCTGAATATCACCTGTGCCGGGCGGCATATCCACAATCAGGTAATCTAGCTCTTCCTTTGCATCGCACCATAGAGTCTGGGTAAGGATTTGATTAAGAGCACCACTGGCCATCGGGCCACGCCATACAGCTGGGGTATCCTCAGTCATCAGGTAGCCCAGAGACATGGTCTCAATTCCCAGAGCATCCACCGGCACAAAGAATTTCTGCTCCTTTACGTGAGGACGTTGCCCCTCAGTACCGAGCATCGTAGGTAGGCTGGGGCCATAGATATCTGCGTCGAGTAACCCTACCCGGGCTCCCTCTGCCGCCAGCGCCAGCGCCAGGTTTACTGCTGTGGTGGACTTCCCCACCCCCCCCTTGCCAGAGGCTACCGCAACGATATTTTTTACCCCTTGCAGTGGCTCAGGGGCACTTGGCGATGAAGTCGCGGGGATATCACTGAAGAGCTCAAACTGCAGGCTGCTACCACCCAGGGGGCCACTTTTCAACAAGGGCTCACAGGCCTCTTTGACCCTTTTGTGCCAGGATTCCACCTGGCTCGCGCAAGGGTAGCCAAGGGTTATACCTACAAGCACTGTATCGCCCTCGTAACCTACCTCAATGTCCGCATCCAACTCGTCCAGTAAAAACCCACTGGCCGAGTCGTGCAACTGACCAAGGCATTCAGCCAGGCGCTCGAGTTCGGCCTGAACTTCCATTGATAGCTCTTCATGGTCGTGATGATCGCTCACGGTATCTCCCTCTTGGTGCTTCTTGTCTGGGATGCATTGTGTAGGATGAAACAGCCCAACGCCAGTGAATGGATCATTTCAACGACATCCCACATACCTCCCCGGCATAGCACAAATCTGCTATATTCCGCGGTCTTTTGACGTTCTCCGGCCGCTCCAGCGGAGCCCCCGGCCGCAACCCCAAAGCGATGGAAAAACCGATGCCCGATACGCGCAAAATCCTAGTCACCAGCGCACTCCCTTATGCCAATGGCTCCCTGCACCTGGGCCACGTTCTCGAGTACATCCAGACCGACATCTGGTCGCGCTTCCAGCGTGCGCGCGGCAACGATTGTCTATACATTTGCGCAGATGATGCGCACGGCACCGCAATCATGCTCAAGGCCGAACAATTGGGCCTGACCCCGGAGCAGCACATTGCCAACATGCAGGCGGAACATGAGCGGGATTTTGCCGACTTCCTGATCGGCGTGGATAATTACCACTCCACCCATTCAGAGGAAAACCGCGAGTTGTCCTCTATGATTTATCAGCGTTTGAGCGACAATGGCCATATCGCCTCTCGCACCATCACCCAGGCATTCGATCCAGAGAAACAGCTATTCCTGGCAGACCGCTATATCAAGGGTACCTGCCCACGCTGTAGCACACCCGATCAATACGGTGATAACTGTGAGGCTTGTGGCGCTACTTACAGCCCCACAGAGCTAATCGATCCGGTTTCCGCCATCTCTGGCGCTACACCGGTGGAAAAAGAGTCCGAGCACTTCTTTTTTACACTGCCCGCCTTCACTGAATTTCTGCGTGACTGGACTCGCTCCGGTACCCTGCAGGATGAAGTCGCCAATAAGCTGGCCGAGTGGCTCGAAGAGGGGTTGCAGGAATGGGACATCTCCCGCGACGCACCTTACTTCGGTTTTGAGATCCCAGACGCGCCGGGCAAATATTTCTATGTATGGCTGGATGCTCCTATCGGCTATATGGCTAGCCTGAAAAATTACTGCGACAAGAACGGTAGCGACTGGCTGGATTACTGGAAGAAAGACAGCAATGCTGAGGTATATCACTTTATCGGCAAGGATATCGTCAACTTCCACGCCCTATTCTGGCCGGCCATGCTGGACTCCGCAGATTTCCGCACCCCCAACAAGGTATGTGTGCATGGCTTCCTAACCGTCAACGGCAAGAAAATGTCCAAGTCCCGCGGCACTTTTATCAACGCCCGCAACTACCTGGATCACCTGAATCCCGAATACCTGCGCTACTACTTCGCCGCCAAACTCACCGCCGGAGTGGATGACCTGGACCTCAACCTGGATGATTTTATCGCCAAGGTGAATTCCGACTTGGTAGGCAAGGTAGTCAATATCGCCTCACGCACCGCCAAGTTTGTCAGTAAGGCCGGTGGCAAGCTCGCCACTGAACTGGCCGATGAAAAATTGTGGGACCAGTTTATAGAAGCCGCACCACGCGTTGCCAATTACTATGAGCAGCGCGAATATGCCCGCGCCATGCGTGACATTATGGCACTGGCCGATGCTGCCAATGCCTGGATCGCCGACAAAGCCCCCTGGTCCCTGGCTAAGCAGGAAGGAGCTGAGTCCGAAGTACTGGCAATTTGTTCTCAAGGCGTGAATATGTTCCGCGCGCTGATCACATGGCTCGCCCCAGTACTGCCCAACACCGCGCAAAAGGCGGCTGAATTCCTCAACAGCGGGCTGGAATGGAACAGTGCGATTACACCTCTGGTCGACCATGAGATCAACAAGTTCAAGCCGCTGCTGCAGCGTGTAGAAAAAACCCAAGTGGATGCAGTGATGGATGCGGCAAAGGAGTCTCTGGCCCAACTGCAGGCCGAGGCCAAGGCCGCCACAGGTCCCCTGGCCGATGAGCCCATTGCCGAGCAAATCCAGTTCGATGATTTCGCCAAGGTAGACCTGCGTATCGCTCTGATTGCCAAAGCAGAACACGTAGAGGGCGCCGGTAAGTTACTGCGGCTGACCCTAGACTTGGGCGGCGAAACACGACAGGTGTTTGCCGGCATCAAGAGCGCCTATTCGCCAGAAGAACTGGAGGGCAAGCATACTGTCATGGTAGCTAATCTGGCGCCGCGCAAAATGCGCTTCGGGGTGAGCGAAGGTATGGTGTTGGCCGCCGGGCCTGGTGGTAAAGACCTTTGGATTCTAGAGCCTCACGAGGGCGCCAAGCCCGGCATGCGAGTCATGTAATTGAATCTGGCGATGTCCCTAGCCTAGCGCAGTGACACTGCAATCAGGCCGGCGCATACTAGCCCCACACCAAGCAGTTGGGGCCTGTATGCCGGCTCTTTTAATAGCCAGATACCAAAACCAACTCCCAGCGGAATACTGAGCTGGCGCAAGGCCACTACATAGCTCACATTCTCCGTCATCGCCATGGCCAGCAAAACAAGGCCATAGGTAGCTCCCATCATCAGTCCCGTTACTAACCCGAGCTTCAAATCACCCAGGCTTCGCACCAATTGGGCACGCCCATTGCTACCAAGACAACCGAAAAGCAACCACAAGCCGCTGGCAAAGAACTGCATACCCAGGTAACTGTATGCCATCGCCATAGGCCGAACGGCACCGTCGAGCGCTGTCTCCAGGTGGAGTAAAGCTCCCTTATCTGCCAGTGAATACCCTACAGTCCCCAGTGCGGCGACCAGGGCCCAGGCACAATCAGCTCGCCAGTAAGCGCGCCAGTGCCATTGACGAAAATACACCAGTGGCACTAACAGACAGCCAATGGTGACCAGTAACATGCCCAGCCAGGCAAGCCACGGCAGAGTCTGTCCGAGCAGCACCGTTGCCAGCGCCACCAGTAATACAGGCAGTGCTCGTGCTATGGGATAAACAAGCCCCATATTGGCGCGCTGGTATGCTAACGCCAGACCTCCCATATAAATCATCTGAAAAAAGCCACTGCCTATCAGAAGCAGCCAGAACGCACGCGGCAATCCCTGTGCTTGAGACAAGACCCAAACACCAAGGGGAAGAAGTAATAAGCCCACGCTCAGTGTGGCGATGCAAAAAAAAGCCGGGGAAGGTGTGCGGGATTTTCCCAGTAAATTCCATCCCGCATGGAGAAATGCCGATACTAAAACCAGTGTTGCTGCGGTTACCGATATTCCCATTAAGAGCCCTCTTCAACTGAAACAGAAAGGCCCGACAAACAAACCGTAGCCACCCACACAGGACAGATCACGCGCCCCTCCAGCGAAGCCATTGCAATCGGCATCAACTGCCGTAGCATGCCTAAAACAACACAGAAACTAAGGAGACCCCATGCGCGGCGTATTTCTTGACGCACTGACAATGAAGCTGGAGGAGTTGGACATATCAGCCCTGCAAAACAGTCTAGACCACTGGGATTTCCACGATACCACTTCCGACACGCAAACTGCTGAGCACATTGCCGATGCGGAGGTGGTAATCACCAACAAGGTGGTATTAAGTCGCGCCGTTTTAGCGCAAGCAAAAAACCTCAAACTGATCTGTGTATGCGCTACCGGCACCAACAATGTTGACCTTGAGGCCGCAAAAGAACTCGACATCCCAGTGCGCAATGTCCAAGGCTACGCTGGAGCCTCAGTGCCACAACATACTCTGGCCTTAATGCTGGCCCTCGCCTCACGTTGGCACCTCTATCACCAGGACGTAATGGCGGGACAATGGAGTCAGTCAGAGATTTTTTGCCTGCTGGATCATCCAGTAGTTGAACTATCGGGAAAAACTCTCGGCATTATTGGCTATGGGGAGTTAGGTCAGAGGGTTGCTCGCCTTGGCGAGGCTCTGGATATGCGGATTTTGATCGCTGAATCCTCCGGACAAACTGAACAGAAAAACCGGGTGCCCCTGGCGCAGTTGCAGTCGGAGTCAGATGTGCTCAGTCTGCACTGTCCACTTACAGAGCAAACTGAGAAACTTATCGATCGCACATTTATCGCTGCAATGAAACCCGGCGCTCTATTGATCAATACAGCCCGCGGCGGCCTGGTAGATGAGGAAGCTCTCGCCGACGCATTGCGCAGCGGCAAGCTGGGTGGGGCAGCCTTGGATGTGCTCAGCGAAGAACCCCCACCCGCAAGCCACCCTCTGCTGGATAACGACATTCCCAACCTAATCCTTACCCCTCACAATGCCTGGATCAGCCGAGAAAGCCGCCAGCGCCTATTAAATGGCGTGGTTAATAATATTGAATCCTGGAGACGGGAATTCGACAACGCACCCCTTAAGCCGTGACTTCCCACTTCTATCTATATGCTCTCCCCGCACCCAACAGAGCCTTAGAAAAGTGATCACAATTAAGGCTCGGGGTCACTATCCTACCCATTGGGCACGATTCTCACCCTAAAAAGTACTTATACCCAGGAAGGAATTTCAGTGATTTTGGTTAGGAGACAAGAAAAGAGAGTGTATATAGCTTTTTATACAATAATTAATTGTGCTTATTTTCAATTCCCCTAATAAAAGCGCTAATTTGACTGGGGAATACAGGGGACGACTATATCATTCCTTGCCAATCAACCCCTGAAAAGGAGCAACCCGATGGCAACTGCAAGATCTCCCCACACAAACTCCAGTAGGGAAAAGCTGCAACAGGCCTATAATCTCGCAGGCGAGGCGGCAACTGATGCTGCGGAAAGCTTGAGACAGCGAGCTAAATCTTCCGTGGAAACCCAGAGACAGCGTGCTGCGGAAGTTATGGAAAAAGCGGAATCTTCATTGCGGGAACGCCCAATTCTTGCGGTGGGTTGTGCCTTTGTAGTCGGTTGGGCAATCGCTAAGCTTTTTAAATAGCTCTGATCATTTTTTTACCGGTAGGGATACCCTAGATGGGAAATGGAAAAAAGCCCGACTCTAATTCCGGCCCGGCTGCGCACGATCGCGGCCGGGACGAAACAGATGGATCAGCCAACGGCGTTGGGAATAGCGACGGTGACAGTTTAGAAACAACTTTGGCCCGTGCCGAAGCCACTCTCACGTTGCTTACTGCCTGGATCAGCAATATTCAGCGATTATTCCAATTGGAATTGGATCGCACTCTGACTGCTGGCAAACGCCTTATATTTTTGCAACTGATGTTGGTGCCCCTGGGAACAGCCCTGCTTGTCACTATTTGCGGGGGCGTAGGCCTTTTTGCCTACTATTTTTCCCAGTCTATCTATATTGGCTTTCTCGTCTTTCTCTTATTACAAATTGCTATTTTTATCGGCGTGCTGATATACCAACAGAAACTGCGCCCGCTGCTTGGGTTTGAAGAAACCAAGCGGCAGGTGAAAGAGGCCTTAAGCGATGTCGCTGAGAACTTTAAATAAACAGATTGAACAATGCCGCCACGATACAGAAAAACAGCGTCGTAGCGCATTGCACTTAATCAATCAACAGCAGCAGCAGGCCCACCAACTCCTGAGTTCAATTCCTGTACCAGTAATGCTCGGTCTGGCATTCGCTGCTGGTTTTATTACCGAGAAATTGTGGCGGCTGCCACGCACCTCGCAAATAGTTCAGCTGATGCTTTCACTGCGTACTTTCTAAAGAGGAAGGCGAACTTTTTTCTCATAAACAACTCCCTGTTAGCTCTCTTCACCTGTTAATTTGTCCTGGGTCTTTGTCTCAAAATCACCGGCTTCATGGCGCTCGTGAAGCTGTTTTTTGGGATCTCCCCAGGTTCGATTTACCATGCGTCCACGTTGCACCGCAGGCCGTGCGGCAATTTCCTCAACCCAGCGATTCAGATGTTTGTAACTTTGGGTATCGAGAAATTCGGCAGCATCATAAGCCTCATTGCGTACCAATGCTCCATACCAGGGCCAGATCGCGATATCTGCAATAGTGTATTCACGCCCGGCTATATATTGGTGTTTTGCCAGCTGCTGATCCAAGACATCCATTTGCCGCTTTACTTCCATAGCAAAACGATTGATCGGATATTCATACTTCTCAGGGGCGTAGGCATAGAAGTGGCCAAAACCACCACCGAGATAGGGGGCAGCGCCCATTTGCCAGAAAAGCCAGTTGAGAGTTTCCGTGCGCTGCTCCGGGGTATGCGGTAGGTAGGCGCCAAACTTCTCTCCCAGGTAAAGGAGTATCGAGCCACTTTCAAATACCCTGATAGGCGGATTTGTGCTCTGGTCCAAAAGAGCAGGAATTTTCGAGTTGGGGTTCACCTCCACAAAACCACTGCCAAACTGATCTCCCTCAGTAATACGAACCAGATGGGCATCGTATTCAGCTCCATCAAAACCCAGCTCCAACAACTCCTCCAGCATGATCGTCACTTTGACCCCATTCGGCGTCCCCAGTGAATACAGCTGCATCGGGTGCTTACCCCGGGACAACGCCTTCTCATGTGTGGCACCCGCCACCGGGCGATTGATCTTGGCGAACTGCCCACCGCTCTCCGAATCCCAGGTCCAGACTTTTGGTGGGGTATAAGGTTGATCCGACATTTCACGGCTCCAACTGATATTAGGATTTGTCCAGCCATAGATATGGCCACGTCAATTTACTGTAAAGGGGCGCGCCAGCATTTATCGAGAAAGTTCAAAGGAGTTCACTTAATTCACCCGAAACTACACTCACAACCGGCAAAACAGCTGAAATAAGCCCTATTTTTTATATGGACACTGACGACAACCCCATATCTCAATAACCTCGCACAGCTTATAGTCATGCAGCGGCTATTTGGTCATATTACTGACCCCGAAGCTGGGGCCCCTCACCTGCCAGAAGATGCCTTTTCCGAGTTGAAGGCCCTCTGCGACTCACCCATAATACCGGCCCTGCGCGACATTCGACGGACACCTTGCTCCCAGAACGCACCACTATCAGGGGCATATACACCGCCATAGCGCTCGTGCCATTTCGCCCCAGGGCTTCAACCGGACCTGTTATGACCGAATTCGCAGTTATCCTGCTCAGTACCATCCTGGTCAACAACTATGTGTTGGTACAGTTTCTGGGCCTGTGCCCCTTTATGGGTGTCTCCAACAAGTTGGAGACCGCCGTGGGCATGGCCGGTGCCACAACCTTTGTACTAACCCTGGCGTCAATTTGCTCCTACTTGGTAAATACCTACCTGCTTGAGCCTTTTGGTATCGAGTATTTGCGTACTATTTCCTTTATTCTGGTAATTGCAGTAGTAGTGCAGTTTGCGCGAATGTTTATCGAGAAAACCAGCCCATTAATGTACAAGGTACTAGGGGTTTTCCTACCTCTAATCACCACTAATTGCGCAGTATTAGGAGTGGCCCTGCAAAACACCATGAAGGCCCATACATTTATGCAGTCCACTTTGTACGGCTTCGGAGCTGCTGTGGGCTTCTCCCTGGTTTTGATTCTTTTCTCCTCCATGCGTGAGCGTCTCTTTGCCGCAGATGTACCCCTGCCATTTCGCGGTGCAGCTATCGGTATGGTAACTGCCGGGCTGATGTCCCTGGCATTTATGGGCTTTAGCGGTCTGGTATAGGGTTTTACGATGCTGGACTGGATCTCAGAAATTTCCTCTCCCCTACTGGTACTTGGCGGCATGGCACTGACGTTTGGTGCCCTGCTGGGATTTGCCGCTGTACGCTTTAAAGTTGAAGGCGACCCTCTGGTGGAACAGGTTGATGCGCTACTACCACAGACCCAGTGTGGACAGTGCGGTTACCCCGGCTGTAGACCCTATGCGGAAGCCATCGTGCACGGCGATGCCATCAACAAGTGCCCACCCGGAGGCCAGGCCACCATCAATGAGCTGGCCAACTTACTGGACATGGAACCCATGCCACTGGACGCCGAGCACGGGGTAGAGGAAGTAAAGAAAGTCGCTTTTATTCGCGAGGCAGAATGTATCGGCTGTACCAAATGTATCCAGGCATGCCCGGTGGACGCTATCGCCGGGGCTGCTAAATACATGCATACCATCATCACCGATGAATGCACTGGCTGCGACCTGTGTGTGGAACCCTGCCCAGTGGATTGTATTGATATGGTGCCTGTAGATATGCCTTTACAAGACTGGCACCCCCGGAAACCTGAGGACGGCATCCAGTTAATAGCCTCTGACCGTCGCGGTAATCAGACAGAAACTGGGGGAGGTGCAGTTTGAGCCCCGAGAACGAGACCCAAGCACAGCAAGAAAGAGCCCAACAGCGGAAAGCGGTTACCGAGCGTCGCGCTGCCCGTGAGGCCCAGTTAATTGCCAGCGAAAAAGCGCGGGAGCTGCGCCCCAATGATTTTCACGGTGGCGTACACCCCCCGGAGAATAAGCATCAAAGTACCGGCGAGCCCATTGGCAGTATTCCCTTAGCCGAAGACCTGATAGTGCCCCTTCTACAGCACACAGGTGCTACAGCCCTGCCACTGGTTAATCTTGGTGACGATGTATTAAAGGGGCAAAAAATTGCTGAAGCGGATGGCTTGATCAGCTGTCCAGTGCACGCTCCCAGCTCTGGCAAGGTCGTTGCTATAGAGCCCTGCGCCGTCCCCCATCCATCGGGGCAGGTGGAAGACTGCATTGTTATTCGCACCGATGGTGAGGAGCGCTGGTGCAAGCTTGAGACCTGTGAGGACTTTACCCAGCTCAGTCGAGTGGAGTTGCTGGAGAAAATTCGTGACTGCGGCATCGCGGGAATGGGAGGTGCCGGCTTCCCCACTGCAGTAAAACTGGACCCTCATGGCGGTGCAGAGATTGATACTTTGATTATCAATGGCACCGAGTGCGAACCCTATATCACCGCTGACGATATGCTGATGCGTGAGCGCGCTGGAGAAATTATTGCCGGAGTCGGTATCCTTTCCTACATCCTTGATGAACCCGAACGGGTTCTCATCGGGATTGAGGATAACAAACCTCAAGCGATTGCAGCGATGCGCGAAGCCGCCAAAGGCACTCGTTTCGATATTGTCGTATTTCCTACTAAATACCCCTCCGGCGGTGAAAAGCAACTGATCCAGATTCTCACAGGGCGTGAGGTCCCCAACCAGGGACTGCCGGCCAATGTCGGAATCGTATGCCAGAACGTGGGTACTGCCAGAGCCATATTCCGCGCAGTACACTTCGGAGAGCCATTGATCAGCCGGGTTACCACTGTAGTGGGCAAAGCCCTGGAGCGACAACGCAATATTGAAGTACCCATCGGTACCCCCATTCGTCATATCCTTCAGCATCACGGAATTCACCGCGGATTGATGCAAAAGGTGATTATCGGTGGCCCCATGATGGGGTACACCATTGATGATGAAAGCTCACCAGTTGTAAAAACCACCAATTGTCTGCTGGTACCTACCATTGATGAGCTGCCACCCGCTCCAATAGCCAAAGCTTGTATCCGCTGTGGTTTCTGCGCAGAAGCCTGCCCTGCATCGCTGCTACCACAACAACTCTACTGGTATGCACGCGCTGATGAACGGGAAAAACTACAGGCTTACAATTTGTTTGACTGCATTGAATGCGGGGCCTGCTCCTATGTTTGTCCCAGCACGATTCCTCTGGTCCAGTATTACCGCGCGGCAAAGGGGGCTATACGCCAGACCGAGGCGGAGAAGGAGAAATCCGACCGTGCTCGCGACCGCTTCGAATTCCGTAAACTGCGCCTGGAAAAGGCGGAAAAGGAAAAAGAGGCAAAACGTGAAGCCCGACGCAAGGCAGCCGAACTGGCCCGCCAGCAGCGCGAGCAAAACCCAGAGTCTGAGCAAGCCAAAGCCAGTAAACAGGAGGCCGATGTTGTCGCCGCAGCGCTAGCTAGGGTCCAGTCCCGCCAAGAGGACCCCCAGCAATTATTCGCCCGTGCTCAGCGCACGTTCTCCAGTGCAGAGAGCCGCGTGGAGCGCCTACGCGGCAAACTGGAAACCGCCAATGACAGCCAGCGCGACCAGCTTGCCGCTCAACTCAAAGCCGCTGAATTGAAACTACAGGAAGCTGAACACAAGCTCACCCTGGCCAAGCGACGCGCCGACCGCGACCCCGCGCGAGAACCCAGTAAAGAAGAAACCAATGCCGCTGTACGCGCTATCAACAAAGCCCGTTCCGCCGCAGAGGCGCGGGCCCAGTTAAGTGATGCGGAAAAGCTCACTGCGGATATTGATGCTCTACGCAAGAGGGTATCCAAAGCCGAAGCACGACTGCAAAAGGCCCGGGAAGAAGATGACGCTAATCTAGAGGCTTTTGAGACCGCCTTGGAGAAGCTGCAGAAAAAATTGGAAAACAAGATGCATGAACAGCAATCGGCACAGGGTGGAGATCAATAATGTCACTGATCCGTGCCACCTCTCCCCATGCCCGCTCCGGAGATCAAACAGCCAAAGTGATGCTGCAGGTGGCCGCCGCCACCGCCCCGGGTGTACTGGCGATGGTAATCTACTTTGGCATAGGCGTTCTGATCAATATTGCCTTGTCGATTATCACCGCCATGCTGTGCGAAGCGGCGGTGATGAAATTACGCAATCGCCCCGTGGCCTTTTACTTGCGTGACTATAGTGCCTTTGTCACCGCATTGCTCCTTGGCATCGCCCTTCCTCCCTATTGTGCTTGGTGGCTGCCGGTAGTAGGCAGTGCCGTGGCTGTAGTACTGGCTAAACACCTCTATGGCGGTATGGGCTACAACCCGTTCAACCCTGCAATGGTGGGCTATGTGGTGCTACTCATCAGCTTCCCTGTGGACATGACTCGCTGGGTTGGCGCTGCAGATGTAATCGGCGGTGCCCCCAGTGTTGGGGAAGCCTTCGCCCTCGTCTTCGGCAATTACAACGTGGATGGTTTCACCCGCGCTACACCCTTGGAGATTGTCCGCCTCAATGAATCAGTTCTTTTGTCACAGCTGTATGAATTGGAGCCCATTTTCAACAAGGGCACCTTTGCTGGGGCTGGCTGGGAAACCATTAGTTTTGGTTTCCTGTTCGGAGGACTATTTCTGCTCTTCCGCGGCATTATCACCTGGCATGCGCCGGTCGCGATGCTTGCCACCCTGACTCTTTTATCCCTGTTTTTTTATGACAGTGGCAGTTCACTGTCTGAAGGTTCGCCGCTATTGCACCTATTTTCTGGTGCCACCATGTTTGGGGCCTTCTTTATTATTACCGATCCGGTTAGCGGCTGTACGAGTAATAAGGGGCGCCTGATTTTTGGGGCGGGGGTGGGACTCTTTACCTATATTATCCGCGCATGGGGCAGCTACCCGGATGCAGTGGCTTTCGCAGTGCTCTTGATGAACTTTGCCGCGCCCACTATCGACAATTATTCCCTGCCCCGCACTTATGGCCATAAGCGGCCACGACGCGCCACCGATCTGGAGGAGCACTGATGCTCAAACAGTCCATGGCGACAAACGCCGCTGTCTTAACCCTATTTGCCCTGGTCACTGCCGGAACGCTGGCAGTGACCCAGATCACTACACGTGAACCCATTGAGCGCGCCATACGGGCAGCATCGGCAAAAGCACTGTTGGAAATCATTCCCCTGGATCGCCACAGTAACGACCTACTGGTTGATACCTATCCAATTCCCAAGGTCTTCTGGAACCAGCTCGGCCTCCCCCAGGGTGGTGATATCAACCTCGCGCGGGGGGAGGATGGAAAAATCTCCGCTGTGATTGTGCCAGCGGTGGCACCCGACGGTTATTCAGGCCCTATCCAATTGCTGGTGGGAGTAAACCGCGACGGTACTATTGCCGGGGTGCGGGTTACAGGTCATAGCGAAACCCCCGGCCTCGGCGACAAAGTTGAGCTGAAGAAAAGTGACTGGATACTGCAATTCGATGGTTTGTCATTAAAAAATCCACCCGCTAATGAATGGAAAGTACAGAAAGATGGCGGAGTGTTCGATCAGTTTACCGGGGCCACAATTACCCCGCGCGCGGTCGTGAATGAGGTGCGTCAAGTATTGGAGTTTGTCGCACAGAATCACCAAAAGATTTTTAGTGCACCAATATCAAAGCGTGCGGTGGAAGTTGAGAACCCCGAAGCAGAAAAAACAGATGGGGCCCAACCAGAGATGGAGCAAAACTGATGGCAACCCCCGGTTACGCAGAAATCACCCACAATGGGCTTTGGAAGAATAACCCTGCACTGGTGCAGCTACTGGGGCTTTGCCCCCTGTTGGCAGTGACAGGCACAGTGGTCAACGCTATTGGATTGGGCCTAGCCACAACCGGAGTTCTTACCTGCTCAAACCTGGCGGTATCCCTCGTGCGTCAGCAAATGCCAGATACTGTTCGACTGCCCGCTTCGGTCATGATCATCGCCACCTTCGTTACCTGTGTCGAGCTGCTCATGAAGGCCTTCACTTATGAGTTGTACTTGGTGCTCGGTATTTTTATTCCCTTGATTGTTACCAATTGCGCCATTCTCGGGCGTGCAGATGCCTTCGCGAGTAAAAACCCGGTCCTTCCCTCGCTGGTAGATGGATTTATGATGGGAGTTGGCTTTACCGCAGTATTAATCGTAATTGGCGCCGTACGGGAAATATTGGGCCAGGGCACTCTCTTTTCAGATATGGATCTATTACTCGGCCCCATGGCAAAAGACTGGGGCATCTCGGTTCTGGGTAGTAACTATCCTGGAGTACTTGTGGCGGTACTCCCCCCAGGAGCATTCCTGGTTGCAGGTCTACTAATCGCAGCAAAAAATGCAATAGATTCAGGTATTGAACGTCGTCGCAGCCAACAAGTAAAAATTGTTCCCGGCTCTAAACGTGTTCGCGTTACCGGAAAAATTTCTTAGAAATAAACTTGGAGAAAAAATATCGACGGCAATCTCTTAGTTTAGCGAAAACCATTTGATTGCCAGTGATTATTTAAAGGGCATATTTCATTTATTCTTCTAAATAAAATATTCATATTTGGCGTATTTATTTTCCTTTGATAGATTAATAGACACCTATCTGTCACCAAAAGCCCAAAAATATACACCTTTGCTAAAACACTGGAAATAAAGCCCTTTTTCAGTGCAATACCGGTGTAATCGAATGTAATAGCATTATTGTCTCTTTTTGAATTCGTTTGGCTAGAATGGCACGACCGACCAGCTTGAGAGTGCTATCGGTGCCAACGCAATAAGAACAGGGATACTGCTATGACTGTAGACAATGGAAAGTCTGATTTGGTCTACCACGGCCGCCGCGCTCAGCGCGCCGACAGCCGCCTGCGCCGCAAGGCAATCCTTGAGGCCACCCTGCGACTGATCGTAAAGGAAGGTATTCGCGGTATTCGTCACCGCGCTGTAGCCCGGGAAGCAAGTGTACCCCTGGCTGCCACTACCTACTACTTTAAAGACCTCAATGACCTTATCAGCGACTCATTTACATATTTCGTCGAACAGGGACTAGAGAGTACGCGCCAACTTCAGGAAGAAAGCTTCAGCGCTGCCCGTAACCTTTCAGCACAAGAACGCGCCTCGAACAGTAGCCGCAAATTATTAGTCCAACAGCTAACCCGTTTTGTGCTGACCCATGTCCGAAGCCAAGCTGAGGACAAGGACCGGCGCCTTATAGAACTAGCATTTCGCAATGAAGCACTGCGGAATGAGCAGCTGACACGAGCAGTACGCATGTCAAACCATGCACGGGAATCCCTGATGCAGGAATTCTTCCACCTGCTTGGCCTCACAGACCCCGAAGCTGCAGCTCAGATCGCCCATGGCACAATTCTAAAGCTAGAGTATGAAATACTGAGTGGCACTATTGCCCTCGACTCACCACTACTCGAGCGTACGGTAACCATGATGGTCCACGGGCTGATTCCCGCCGCCACTCCGGTTACTGAAGCCGCAGCATACGGTTAAAATGGGGTTCGGATAAGGTACGGTGCCCTCAGGCACTGTACCCATTATTCTGAACTAGCTCCGTCTTTCAGAAGGGTTTATGTGCAAGTACCCGGCATAGCCGCAACCCACTGGCGCAGCAGCTCCACCCCCTCCTCATGCACCAAACTGCGACCCAGTTCCGGCATCATCGCACCGGGATCAACAGACTCAATTCTGAAATTCAAAATGGAGTGATCCGGTTCACCCGGCACTATGGCAAATAAGCGCTCGCCACTGCCAGTTCCCGCCGCCACTGGTGGCTTGCACAAGCCCAACTTACGCAAGTCTGTCTCACTATGATTTAGCATTAAACCAGAAGTATCGGCCGCGCCAGCAGGGTTATGGCAATGACCACAATTGATATCAAGATAGGCCCTGGCTCGCTCATTCAGCGTTACACTGTTATCCATAAATTTAGCTAAGCTGGGCAGTTCAATAGTCTTGGGAACATCACGAAGATAACCAATCTTTTGCCAGTGCTTCAGCTGATTTTCTGTACCACTGAGGTAGGGGTAATCTCGATTGAGGTGTCTGGCCCTTGGGCCGAGAGGTGAAATTTTCTTGCCGGTGAAATTATCTGCATGGCATCCAGCACACTGATTAGCATCAGGCACCACATAGGTAAATTCTGTAATATCTCCCGTTGCCGTTTTTAGCTTAAGTCGACTGGCATCACCAGCAATTTCAAATACCGCTTCTGTCTGTGATTCATTCCAAATATAGGGAATCGCCTGCCAGCCACTCTCACGCCTCACTAGCAACCGGGTTTCCATCAGACGCACCCGCTGCATATCCAGGGCCTCACCCATACGGCCTTCAGCATAGTCATGCTCGAAATTATCAGTGCGCAGTACTGTCTCGTTTTCGCCCCTTGGATAGTAAAATGTTTTGGTTAAAACTGTGCCAACAGGGTAGTCAAACTGCTCATCGCCATATCGGGCCGAAACACCATCAGGCATCCACACTGTACGCAACTTATGGGCATAATCAGTAAATAGTCCTGTGTTGAGGTCATAGGGCACCACTCCGATATTTGGCGTTAATACACCATCGAGAATATTTACCAGGTTCCAATCACTCAGTCGTTCCGGAATCGCATTTTCAGCAAACACGACCACTTGAGGGCGAGATTTATCACAGCCTGCTATAGTGGACAGCATCATTCCTGGAAGCAGGATAAAGGCACTTGCCCAGGATATCCAACTATTCATTTCTACCCTCTAATACTGCCAGATGATTATCTGTCTTCTGATCCTCTACGGGCTGCTCAAACTCCAGGACAATTTGGGGTAATTTCTCAAGCTGGCATTTATGTGCGGAAATATCGGTAGAGATATTTTGATAGCCATTGAGGAAATCCACATTGAGAATACCAGCTTCTGCATTATCAATGCATAATTTCAAGTGATCCGGCAGGGCTCCATCAACTGTTTTCTCTTGATTGACAACCCCGTCCCAAAGTACATCGGGAATGCTTCCACCCAGTCCAAATCGAGCCAATTTCAAGGCTTTCAATTCCAGGTGGTCCGGTGAAGTGCCCCCACCAGAAAACTGGTTATCATAGATATAAATTCCTTCAGGATATGGGTCGAAATCTTCCTGTGTGGATTTGTCGCTATAATAACCCGCCGTAAAGTAGCTACTCACTACTATATTAGCGGTATCGTTATCTGCTATCTCATTCTCAAATATCTCAACATTATCATTGGAGTTAATTACAATACCTGACCCTGCAGGAACTGCAGCTACTGGCGTACCTTCATGACCAAAATTTGATGTATTGTTTTTAAAAATTTTATTATTGAAAATACGGGTGCTATGCCCAGGCTGAGGAAGGTTTGGCATATTAAAAACCAAGACTCCACCCGTATTGTTAGTTGCCACATTTCCGTATACATCAGCGCCGATCGTGTTTTCAATTTCAATCCCAGCCACATTGAATTCGGCACGATTATTACGCACTATGACATTTCTCGACTGCCCTACGTAAATACCCGCATCGGATGCCCCTATAGCAACTGAACTCTCCACCAGGGTATTTTTAGTTTGAACAGGATATATGCCGTAAGCTCCATTCTCAGTGGCTGGCCCATTTGTCCACTCAACACGTATATTGCGAATCACTATGTTCTCGCCTTCATTTACTTTTAAGGCATCACCGATTGTGTCTTCAATGGCAAGATTTTCGATAGTGAAATTACTTGCATTCACCAGTAATCCCTCAGCCCCCTGAATCTGCCCTTTAAACGAGAGAATAGATTTATCCATACCCGCACCGCGTATCGTGACGCCATCCACATTCAAGGATAAGCTGCGGTTAATTTGAAACTCTCCTTCGGGAATTAACACCACATCCCCCGGTTTTGCGGATATCAGCTGCCTGAGTAGTTGCTTCTGAAAATCATGGCTAGCTTTTACGCCGGGAGCGTCATTTTGTACCCGCTTGTCTTTGTCACCAGGCGAGCAAGCTGTGGAAGCCATTAGTGCCAAAACCACTCCCACACAGATTGATGTTTTCATGATACGTCCTTTATTTGAATTATTATCGGTAGCAATTAGTGGCAATCTATAAAAATAGGCACGAATGTACCAATTAGGTTGCGCAAAAAACCCTCTTACATAGCTTTACCGATACTATCCAACCAGTGCCTCTGCATCAAGACACTATTATTAATGAACGGAAAAACAATACCGACTCGGCATTAGCAAATTATCCGTCACTGACACTTTAAAATTGGCCCAGGAAAGCTAAAGCGATGAAAATCTTAAAGCCAGCCTTGATTTCCATCAGCTTATTGGCGGAGAGCACTCTCGCCGAGCAGTCACTTAAAGTAGTGATCATGACACCTGATGGAGAAACATTTCAAACAAAACAAATATTGGAAAATCGACTCACAGAAAGCACTCCCGTAATATCTATAAGGGCAATAATGAGAGAGTATCAAGCGATACGGTGCAACGGCCCATGGGGTGCAATTAAGTACAAGGTGATGCTATCAAGCGGTCCAGGCATAGAGATTTTCAAGAAGAATGATCGAGTATACCTACAGTTTATCGAGTATTCAGTAATCAATAAAGATTTGACAGTAGCAAGTATGGGCATTCATTGTATTGATACCGAGCCAAAACAGATATTTAACACTATTGGAGAAATTGATCTTATGAGGAACATAGAAAAGCAAGAGGAACTGGAGCTAAGCAACGGCTACATTTTAAAATATCATTACACTCCAAAATAAAACAATACAAGTAATTAACCATTTAGAAACTTACCAGCCTGAAAATAAGTTTCTTGACATTCATCTCTTACTAAGTCCTCCATGTTTAAGAAGCCATGTATCATATCTGGAAAGTGGAAATTTTCTGAACGAACCCCAGTATTTTTTATAGACTTATAATAAAGCACCCCCTCATCTCGCAAGGGGCAAAACCCTGCCGTTATAACTAGAGTATCCGGCAATCCTCCGGAGAAATCCATATGTAATGGAGATGCTGACTTTCTACATTGGCCATCCTTAAAGTACTGCTCAGAAAACCAGATGCATTTATCGCGTTCGACATAATAGCCCACACCATTTTCCTTATATGACGCACACCTAGCTGTATAATCAACACAGGGATAGACCAGAACTTGTTTGGAAATAGTAATACCTAGATCATATTGGGCGAGATGCGAAACTGATGCAGACAGGGCTCCACCTGCTGAGTCTCCAGCAACAGATAAACTTTTTTGATAATTGACTTTTCTTTTATCCAAAACCGTCCATATCCCACGAGCGACAGCACACGAATCGACCACTGCAGCGGGATATGGATTTTCGGGAGCCAGCCGATACTCTGGTGCCACCAAAATATGCTGCGTCGCGAGGGAAAACTTCCGGCATATCGGATCGTAGTTTTCTACACTTCCCACAACATGACCACCACCATGAAAATATAAAAGTACAGGCAACTTCTTCTCTGGTGCAGGATTATATACCCTGACAGGCACGTTATAGCCAGTGGAATAGACTACTTCATCAAATATGCAGTCCACTTCTGGAATATCAGAAATGTAACTCCTGATCATTTTTCCAGACATCTCACGAGAATTAATTACACTAAACTTGAACCCCTGAGCTGCTTGCGCAGCCATACTCTCGTTGAGTTGATCCAGAAAAGGGATCAGTTTCGCATTTACCTTTCGCAACAGGCTGTCCTCTCAGGTAAATCACAAAGCAGTCATCAACATTATAAGTAGCCTCCATACATAAAGGCTTCCTGATTAACTGGTAGAAAATAATTAAGAATCCATAGATATAATTACTTTGTCTACTAAAAGCAGCCAGCTTAGAATTAACAAGTAAACTGGCTATTTGAAGAATAATTGTGATATCAGTGGAAAACTGGCTCGGAGACATAGCTCCAGAAAAGTACAGTTCCCACCATAATCAACACAGCCATTACCAGAGAGACAGTAATAATGGCACTGGCAAAAAGAAACCCGCGCTCTTCCGAGACACCCATAACAATGGGAATTCCCAAATATAACAAATAAACGGCATAGGCAACTGCAACGGTAGCCAAAAGAATATCTAACCATAGCAAAGGGTATATACCGGCGACACCGACTAAAAAGATTGGTGTTGCAGTAAATCCAGCGATAACAACGCCCTTCAATGGGTGTGTTTCAGCTCCATAGGTCTTGGCCATCCAATGAATGAAGTAACCAATCGCAACAACAGTCAATACCATAGTGCAGTAAAAAACCGCAACCAACTCCAGTGCACTCTGACCTGTAATTCTGACCGGTTCACCGCCACCAATACTCCAACCCACCTGAGTGGTGCCAAAATACCACGCCGCTGCTGGAAGCAACGCCAAAACAATCACGTAGGGCAACTGACTGCGTAATTTCTTTTCAGGGAGGCTACTGATCAGTTCCCACTGCCTGCGGGGCTGTATCATAAGGCCGAACATATGGATCAACATTCCGTTTTCCTCACGCTCTGTAAGGAACTCTAAGTGCGACCTATTTGCTCAATTTGATCTTGAAACTGCTGGTCAAAATGAGGTGTACCACTAAAAGGCCATCCTCGAAGCTCCAGTTCATTTCTTCTTCTATCGACTTACTTTTAGGAGCTTAAGTCGTTCAAGTCAACAATAAGGAAGGAATTGGCGGAAATGCTTACATGAGCGTTTCTAGGAGAAACATTTAACCCACCGAAAATGATACAAAACAACCCGGGAGGATAATTATCTGTATAAATAAAAGAGAGACAAATAAGTGGATATAGCCATATCAGAGGTAGCTGGCGAATTAACTCAGCCAGCTACCTGGAGGGACATTCCAGCCTCAGAAACTGACCGCCTGAATAGCGCACATCCAACCAAAACGATCCTCCTCTCGCCCTTCCTGAATATCAAGGAGCGCCTGACGCAGGTGCTGGGCCACAGGACCAGGTGCCTGAGGAAGTTTGTAGGTACCACTTTCATCACCTATCACGCTTATAGGGCTGATAATCGCAGCGGTGCCACAGGCAAATGTTTCAGAGCAGACGCCCGAGGCGACCTGCCCTAGTAATTCATCAATATGAATTGCACCCTCAATTACTTTGTATCCGAGGTCCCTAGCCAATTCAATCAGACTAAAACGGGTAATCCCCTCTAGAATGGAGCCATTAAGCGCCGGAGTGTGAAGCTCGCCGTCGATTACCGCGAAGAAATTCATACCAGACAACTCATCCACACTACTGCGGTCGTCTGGGTTAAGCCATAGTGACTGGTCAAAGCCACGCTCTTTTAAGCGACCAATACTAAGCAAGGAGCCTGCGTAGTTACCACCGACCTTTGCATCCCCAGTGCCCCCTACTGCAGCTCTGGCGTCTTCTCGCTCTACCCAAAGTCGCATATTACCGGAGTGGTAAGCCTCTGAAGGGCTAGCGATCACATAAAACTCATAGGAGGTGCTCGCAGATACCGTTAGGTCTGCCTGGGTACCCATCAGAAAGGGACGCAAGTAGAGGGATTCTCCACTGTTACCAGGTACTAAATTTGCGCAGTAAGCAGCGACAGTGCGCACACCATCCATGAACAGAGACTCAGGCACTGGAGGCATACATAGGCGCTTGGCTGAATAAGACATGCGCTCTGCATTTTTTTCAGGGCGGAAAAGGGCAATACCCTGCGACGTACGGTAAGCTTTCATCCCCTCAAAGCACGACTGAGCGTAATGCAATACCTTAGCTGCCGGGTCAACAGATAGTGGTGCGTAGGGGACCAACTCACCACTGCTCCAGCAACCATCCTGACAGACAGCACGAAACATTACTGGCGCCATTACTGCCCCAAAACCCAGCCTCTCAGGCATTTCATATCCACGCAGGCTCGGGGCTACGTCAGGGTCGATATAGATGCTCACCAGCTCTCTCCTCTCATTCCAATTGGCTGATTATGGCGCCTGTTGCGCTGCAATCCAAATATGTCACCCGAGGGTTGATCAGGTACAGCTAATAGCCCCTAAAAAAACGCAAAAATTTAGGATAAAAATCCACTAAGCAGTTCGTATTACTTGCCCCACAGTGTCAGATACGGCATCCCCCCGGCAATATCAACTGTCGCCCAAACAAGCACAATAAACTTTTGGCACCTGCTTACCGACCTTGAGTTCTGCTATTTCTCCCGGCCTGCTAAACCAAAAGGGTGGTCGCAGGCATGCCGGCAAATCGATAGCCGGTTGGTTGAAGTCTCCGTCACAATCCCTCTGATGACAGATTGTGCTGGCTATACTGTTTAATACGCAGCCAGGAGCGCAAAGATAAGCATCCGGCTGCGTCTTCCCCGAGGCCCCAAGAGCGAACTCACCGCCGGCCCTCGTGTTGAAGCAGAACCACATTTCAGGAGAGAGCTTCCACTCAACGACCTTTGGGGTCCACAGGTGGAAACGAGACCCACATACCCTGCGTGAGGCCATGGCTTTTTTCGCAGTTGTGGGTAATGAAAACCGGAATGGAAGTGGTTCAATCGTGACACAGATAGATACCAGCAAATCACTTGCTATCGGCTTGATGTTTACAGCCACAGCACTGCTGTGTAAAAGCGCCTTCGCTGCAGATGGCGTAACTGTGAGCCAGGATACTAATGCCCCTCCCAAGGCATTTATTGAGGCCGCCTCCAAACCCCTACAAAAAAATCGACGACAACTTCGTCCTTCTGAGGCGGTAGAAAGCTACCGCGAACGAATTGAAGAGCTTGAGGCACAACACGGTGCTTATGGCGCGGGAATTGATGAACAATTACTTGGGTTAGCCACAGCTTTGCAAAAAACTGGTGCACATAAAGAAGCCGCCAGTGAGTTCCGTCGTGCCATGCTGGTAAATAGGGTCAATGAAGGACTCTACTCCCTCAACCAGATCCCTATGATTGAGCGACTGATCGAAAGTCAGATTGCCCTGAATCAGTGGGAGGAAGCTAACGACAATCAACAGTACCTCTACTGGCTTTACGAAAAAAATTACGGTGAAAAAGATCCACGGATGTTACCCGTTATCAATAACCTGAGCCGCTGGCATCTACAGTCTTACATAGAAGAAAAAGGTGAGACTCTTGTTGAGCACCTGATCAATGCTACAAAACTTTATACCTTAGCGGTTGATATTATCACAAAGAATTTTGGTGCCAGTGATTTGCGCTTGGTAGACGCTCTACGCGGACTCAAAGCAACCAATTATTACTTGGCAACCTATAAGGGCGAACCACAGGCACCAGTTATCGTCAATACCAGCTTTGGCGCTGGTGGATCCAATGCCAGTCAACTTCACAAAGTAGATCACTACCGGACGAAGAGTTTTAACACCGGTAAAAAAGCCATAACCCGTATCGTCGACGTTTACCAAAGAAATCCCCTATCCCCACCGGCAGCTTCAGCCAAAGCAAAAGTAGAGCTAGGTGACTGGTACATGATGTTTAACAAGTGGCATTCGGCTCGCCAGACATATGGCGAAGCCTATCAGGCACTATGGGACAATGGCGCCTCCAATGACGAAATAGAGGATATTTTTGGGCGTCCTGTCGCCCTGCCAGCACTTCCAATACTGGACTCCGACAGTAAGGCCCTAGCCAACTCCCACATCACTGTTTCATACGACGTTACCGCTTTCGGAAAAGCACGCAATATTAAGGTGTTGAGAGCCTACCCATCGGACAAGGTGCGCATTCGTTCCAAAGTCCGCAACATATTAAAGCGCGCCAAGTTTCGCCCTCGCTTTGAGGACGGCGAAGCAGTAGAAACCCGCGGCATAGTGCAACGATTCGTCTTTGATTGAGGATTTTTGCTGCAAAGCACTTTTAAAGCGGTGTGGTAAACGCGCAAATAATCAAATAACAACTATTTTTAAGATTCCACACCGTTTACTTATCGGACTGGCAGATTACGTAGACTGTTCACCGACCCGCCTGCCCGGGCACATATCAAATATTTTAGGAGAAAGCAGATGACAATTCGGAAAGCGCTTCGAAAAGGTCATTGCCAGTGTATTGGCTGGCATACTCTGCTCTCCGTTGCCTTATTGACCTCAGCGATGGTCGGCTGTAAGAGCCAACAGACACAATCGCAACCGCCAGCAATGCCATCAATGCCCTCTGCCAGTTCTCAGTCTCAATCGCAGCCACAGTCGCAATCGCAGTCACAATCGCAGTCTCAGAGCAGTTCTTCGTCCAGCAGCAGCTCACAGAGCTCCAGCCAGTCGCAGACCGCCAGCAGTAGCAGCGGCCAGCCACGTAGCAACTCTTCTAGCCAGCCCAGTATGAGCATGCCCGGTGCGGAAAGAAACTCCCAGAGTAACAGCAGTACGGCACCGGGAGAGGAACAGGCTTCCCGCCAGAGTTCAGCTGGAGATTCTATGCCGGAATCTGATTCCCGCAATCGCTCCACACCGGTTTATAGTGATTCAAAGCAATCACAAAGGGATCAAAGTAATCCACCAGACCCCTCCTCTGGAGAGGAAGGCACTCCTCCAAACGAAATCGATTTTTCCGAGGAGGATCAAACCGCTTCATCTTCCAGCGCCTCCAGTAGCAGTTCTTCCAGCAGTGCATCTTCCAGCAGTAGTAGTGCCAATAGCGCTAATGCCGGGCAACCAGGCGATAGTGCATCAAGGGCGGGAAGCGCACCCAACGAAGCCCCGACATCGGCTGCGGAGCAGGTTGCGGAACTGGAGGGCCGCTTTGAATCCACCATGGTGAGTTACGACGGCATGATCCTGCGCGAGCGTGATTACGTGCGTAATAGGCCTGGCTCGGCCTCCGCTGAAAGTGACGAGGACGCCATGGATGAAGCGCCGCCAGGGGAATCCCTGGAAGACCTCATTGAATCAGCCGAAGCTGAAATCCCCGCACCACCAGGCAGTGGAGCACCAGCTGGAGGAGGACCGCAGCAAAATAACTCCAGTGGCCAGGTTACCGGACCCGGGCTGCCTACAAAAGGGCGACAGGGGGACTACAACCACAGCAGCTCACAGGCCGTAGTACCCGCAGATATACCCAGTGGTACAGATGACGATGTTGTAGCAAGGCAAATTCGTGAAGCAGCCACCCGGGAAACCGACCCCGAATTGCGGGAAAAATTATGGGAAGAATACCGAAAGTATAAAAAAGCGACGAAGTAGTTACTAAGGATGCCTGTATGTCATTTTACAAGTCCACTTACAAAAGCGGCCACTCCCCGACATGCTTATTTACCATATTATTGTGGTCGGTAGTCGCATTAATTTTCACAGGCTGTACCACAACGGAAGTACGAACTACCGCATTTACGCCCCTTACTATTGAGGACAAAAATATTGCTGAAGAGCGATTACTCGACGTAGGCGTAATTCAGTTTGACCCAGGCCTAGAAACTACTGAGGCAGACGAAGATACCCTGGTATTTCCTGAATTGCGCCAGGCGGAGTCTCGCTTTATGGCCGTCACCTTGGCCGACTCATTGCAATCAAGCCTTGGCTGGGGAGCAGTTCGAGTTATCCCATCTGCACGCACCAATATAGATGTAACCGTCTCTGGCCGTATTCTCAAATCCGACGGCGAATCCCTGACAGTTGAAATTACTGTCGCTGACTCCCGAGGCCAGCTCTGGTTTACAAAAGAGTACAGTGAAAACGCCTCGCATTATGCCTACGATCGCAAGCACCCTACGGAGGGGGATGCTTTCCAAGGCATCTACAACCGTATTGCCAACGACATGCTGCAGTACCGGCAAAAACTATCAAATCAGCAAATTGTCGAGCTTCGCACTATTTCCGAAATGCGCTTTGCCCGCAGCTTCTCCCCTGAAGCCTTCGACCGCTACCTGCACCAAAGCGAAAGTGGTATCTACTATCTAAGTGCCCTGCCCGCAGAAAATGATCCGATGCTAGCAAGGGTGCGCAAAATTCGTGAGCGGGACTACCTGTTTGTCGATACCCTACAGGAGTATTACGGCACATTCGCAAAAACCATGGAGGTGCCCTATCAGGAATGGCGTGCGCGCAGTTACGAGGAGGTTCGGGAGATGCGCGAATTAAAGCGTAAGGCCCGTAATCACACCATTATGGGTGCCGCAGCCATTATCGGCGGAATTGCTGCCGCAGGAGCTGGAGGTGGCAGCGCCCAAGCTGCGGGCCAGGTCGGTATCGGCGCAGGTGGTTACCTGATAAAGAGCGCCTTTGATCGCCGTGCTGATGCCAAGATGCACTTAGAGGCACTGCAGGAGCTGGGTGACTCAATGGAGGCCGAAGTTGAGCCACAAATCGTAGAGCTTGAGGATCGTACTGTGACTCTTACCGGTTCAGTAGAAAACCAATATCGGCAATGGCGCGAAATTCTGAAGGAAATATACGATGCTGAGACGGGCTCATCCAGTAACAGTATCTAGCATCACAAGTGTTACTAACTGAGGTAAATCAAAGCGCTTTTCCACTCTTTTCACCCAACATCTTCACTGGGACCACGAATAACTAGGCGGAAATACTATGCAGCACCGCGATAATGCCAAGGAAGATATAGCACCAATCGAGCCAGCCAATTTTACCTTTGGCGGTGAGGAGGCTCATTCTCCCAAGGCAACCAACACCAATAAGGGAAAACCTAAAAAAGAAAGGTTTTATGGACCCATAGTAATTGGTGCAGCCATGCTCAGCGGTCTCATTGGCGTCTTTTGGGGGCTTCCCCAGGTGGTGGAAAAACCTCCGTTACGTAGCCTGCAAATAAGCTCCCCCCCAACTAATAACATCTCGGAAAATGTTGCCCAAGCATCTCCTTATACAGATGCCGAAATTATGCAGCAACGCCGGGAGGTCCAGAAAATTCTGCAGGATATTCTCGCCCTCAAGGAAGAATTAAAGGAGCGAAAAGTAGAGCTATGGGCATATGAAGAATTCTATGCGGCAGAAGATCTGGCCCTTAAGGCCGACAGCCTCTACCGCAAACGACAATTTATGCCCGCTTTGGAGAAATATCAGGAATCATTGCAGGCACTAGAAGTATTACGTGACGGTATACCCGAGCGTATTGAAATACATCTTGCTGAAGGCGAAAGAGCGCTAGAAAGTGGGGACCTGGATTCTGCAACAGAAGCTTTCAAACTTACCCTTATAATTTCCGAGAAGCACCCCAGGGGATTAAGAGGATTAGAGCGCACCGATAAGCTTCCGCTGGCTTGGTGGAAATTCACAGAAGGGAAAAGTGCCTATCTGGATTCAGACTTAGATCTTGCCAAGAAATCTTTAAAGGAATCTCTTTCTTCTGATCCACAAACAAAGCCTGCAAAAAAATTATTGGCAAAAGTAGAACAGGAAATCACCGAACGCGACTACAAAAATGCCATGTCCGCAGGGTATGCCGCTATTGCTGATAAAAAATTTGACTCAGCAAAGAAACACTTCAACCAAGCCAGTAAGTTGAAGCCTGAAGCCAAGGCCCCAGGTATAGGCCTTAAGCAGGCAAAAAATGGGGCCGAGCAGGCCAAGATCGAAGAACTTCTCACTCACGCGCGCGACCAGGAAAAGCAGGAAAACTGGCACAAAGCCCTGCAGAGTTACACTACCTTAGTAAAAAAAGACGCTAGTTTAGTGGCTGCTGTGACAGGGAAAGCCCGCGCCACGGCCAGGGCTCAACTGGATGATCAAATGCAGGATCTCCTTAAAGATCCTCTGACTTTAGGCGAAGGAAAGCGTAATCATTTTGCCAGAAAAGTACTCAGTGATGCACGGAAACTCAATAGCCAAACACCACGTTTGGCACAACAGATCGAAGATCTTGAAGATGCACTCACTAAAGCACTAATCCCCATGCCCGTACGTTTTAAGTCCGACCGTAGTACCAGTGTCACGATTTATCATGTGGGAAGGCTGGGCTATTTTGATCAGCGAGAAATTGCCTTAAAGCCCGGCCGTTATACAGCCATCGGTACCCGAGACGGCTATCGGGATGTGCGTCGGGAGTTTATCGTCAAGCCAGGGAAACCTGTCACAGAAGTTGTCATACAATGTGCGGAAAAAATTAACGGCGCTAATAACAGCTAATTACAAGAACCTCTATTGCCTCGAAAAATCAAAAAAACAGGTCTTTTCGCAGTGGGGCCGTGCCTGATTTAGAGCGCCTGATTTAAATTCAGGATATGAAGAGTTCCGCGACAAACCTCTCACCATGCCACATAGCCATGGTATCGGCGAGCTAAGCTTTGTTGCACACAGCACCCCTGCTTCGGTTTTGCCAACCTGGCCCTAACAAGGCCTATCCAGCGACACCGAAGTCATTGCGATAACTCCATAACGATGTGGCAATAGGGAAGCATAAATGACAGTGAAAGAGGCAGTACCTGTCCAGGATGAGAAACCCGCAATCGATGAATCCCCCCTCATCGAACCAATTGGTTTCACTCCAGTACAGCCAAAATCCACTCGTGCTCGGTTATTTTTCTCCAAGCGCGCCTTGATTGTTGCGGCCTGCTTACTCTTAAGCGCGTTGGCGCTATATTATTTAGTTATCGCCCGCTCCCTAATTTTCGATACACAGCCCGTCCATGCAAAAATCAGTATCAGTGGCTTTGCAATTCCCCTCGGCAATGGCCACCTCGTATTACCTGGAAACTACAGCTACACAATTAAAGCTGAGGGCTATCTAGCCAAAAGTGGCGAAGTAGAAGTCAGCCGGGAAGGCCATAGTCGCCACTCGGTTACCCTTGAAAAACTTCCGGGCCATCTACAAATCGAAACGGATCCCCCAGTACCTGTAAAAGTTCTGATGAATGGTCGTGAAGTTCCAAATGAAAATGGTCTGGTGAAAAATGTCGCTACGGGGTCCATGCGGATAACAGTTTTATCTGACCGCTATCTGCCTTTTACCCGCGAGGTTAATATCGAGGGGCTCGATAAAACCTACCGCCTTGAAGCCAAACTACGTCCAGCCTGGGCCAGTATCCGAATCAACAGCAATCCGCAAGGCGCTACAGTAACCGTGGGCGGCAAGGTACTTGGAACTACGCCACTTAACGCAGAGTTAATCCAGGGAGATAGAGTTATCTCTATCTCCCTTGCCGAGCATAAGACGGTTGATATCCCTGTCGCTGTTACCGCTGGAGTAGACCAGGCACTAGCCACAGTAACCCTCGGGCCAGCTGACGGGCTATTGCGTGTCGTTACCACTCCTGAGGGCGCGAGTGTAACCGTGGATGGGGAGTTTCGAGGTCATACCCCACTGGAGCTCGAGCTCACATCGGGGGAAATCCATCGCCTGCGTTTTTTTAAGGACGGTTATGCCTCCGTAGAACACACCATCGACCTCGCTGCAGGTATGCAGCGCGACTTGAATATTAACCTGAATGCAGTGTATGGCAGGGTTCGTGTCTCCAGTGTGCCACCAGATGCAGAAGTCTATATTGATGGGCAATTTGCGGGGAATACCGGACAGACTTTCAACCTACCCGCAAGAACTCACCGTATTGAAGTGCGCAAGCGAGGCTATGAAACATTTGATACCCGCGTGATTCCCAGTGCCAGACTGGAGCAAACTGTGCGTGCAGTTTTATTAACCAAGGAGCAGGCTCGCTGGCAACAAGTTCCCCCAGAGCTTCGCCATGGCGCAGGCGGCACCATGAAATTAATGCGCCCCAACGCTGTATTCACTATGGGCTCATCCCGACGCGAGCAAGGGCGTCGCGCAAATGAAGTTATGCGGCAGGTCGCTCTAAACCGCCCCTTTTATATAGGCACCACAGAGGTCACCAACCGAGAATACCGAAGATTTAAACCCTCACATACCTCAAGCCATGTAAACGGTGTGAGCTTAGATAACGACAACCTTCCCGTAGTCAATGTCAGTTGGGCCGATGCTGTTCTCTTTTGCAATTGGCTCAGCCAACGGGATGGGCTGACTCCTGTATACCTGACAGAACGCGGTCGGGTTGTCGGCTTTGATTCCGCCGCAAATGGATATCGTCTACCAACTGAAGCTGAATGGGCATGGCTAGCCCGTTACGACCGCGGTGTTATGCGCAAATATCCTTGGGGGAATGACCTGCCCATTGGTAATAACTCAGGTAATTATGCCGACAGTCATGCTGCCAAGCTAATTCCCACTGTACTGCGCACCTATAGTGATCGCTATGCAGCGACTGCACCTGTAGCCAGCTATAACCCAAACCCGTTGGGAATTTATGACCTTGGAGGCAATGTATCTGAATGGATACACGATCTCTATACCATTGGCACAGGTCTTTCATCCCGCCAGGAGGAAAATCCAGTGGGCCCACAGGATGGTGACTACCATGTTATTCGTGGCTCCAGCTGGCGTCACTCAGGGCTGACGGAGTTGCGTTTGTCTTATCGCGACTATGGAGAGGCCCCAAGAAACGATATCGGCTTCAGAGTGGCACGCTGGGTCAATTAGGAGAGAGCTATGCCTAAATTTATTTTTATTTTCATCCTCCTGTTACCTTCATTTTTATTTGCACAGGAAAAGCAGGAAAAAGAAGGGGAGACCCTCACTCAGGTCGCACAAAAAAAATCGGATGAAAAGAAGTCAAAAAGTAGTAAAAGCAGTTCCGACGATTACAAAGCTTCCGAAGAAATTTCTGAGGATCTATCCGTTTCCTATCCAGTAGATATATAGAGAAAAGTTGCCAAGAGCACCATCATGAAATTCAAATCATCAGATTTTATTTTCCAGATATTTGCGCTGTTGGGCTCAGTTATCCTGGTACATGCCATTTATGTAGCCATTATCCGTCCAAACGCTGATGCATTAATTGAGGAGCAACTGGCTCGTGAGGCGGCGGGAGAAACCTACGTGCAACAGCGCTCCATCTATATTGTGATGCGAGACTATGAGCAGGAGGCCTGTTTTGTACTAATGCTCTGGGCCATGGCAATAATGGGTTTGAAAGCCCAGCGAAGTATGCGAGAACGGAAGCTGCTCAACAGAGCACTTCTCAATGTCAGTGAAGGCACGCCTATTTTACCAGAAGATACTCGCGACCTGTCTCGACCGATTCAGGCACTCCCTGAGGAGGAGCGTAGTTATCTGGTACCCAGAGCTATTCTCACCGCCCTGCAGCGATTTGGTTCAACCCGTAATGTGGCTGCAGTTTCCAACTCTATAAAAGAGGTTTGTGAAACCGAGGGAGACCGCCTTGACTCAGAGCTGGCAATGGTTCGCTATATCACCTGGGCAATCCCCTCTATTGGTTTTATTGGTACGGTGCGTGGCATCGGTGAAGCTCTAGCACAAGCGCACAAAGCTGTGGAGGGTGATATTGCCGGGGTGACCGTGAGCCTCGGTGTCGCCTTCAATTCAACTTTTATCGCTCTGGTAATCAGTATTGTCATTATGTTTTTTACGCACCAGTTGCAATTGATGCAAGAGAGGCTGGTACTCGATACGCAGAACTACTGTGACAACCGTCTTTTGCGATTCCTGAAAATTAGTTAACCGACACAGGTTGTCAACATATCGGTTATTGGCCGCGAGGAAGCCCCCATGGGACAAGGTGTCCTTGAAATCAATGATTATGGTCTAAGGGTTTTTATTGGAACTACGGAAGTTCTAGAAAGCCCTGGTATAGCGGTAATTGAACCCCGACAGATCCATATAGGTACTGCAGCACAAATGCGTGCACGCAACCACCCAACCCAAGTCAATAATCAGTTCTGGCGCAGGCTCAGCCTGGAATCACTGAAATCTGAAAACCAGAGCTGTCGTCATCATGCCGATTTGGCCTACTGCCATTTACAAGAAATTTCTGAGCATTGCGATCTTCCAGAGGAACTTGTACTCGCAGTACCAGGAAACTTCACTCGAGAGCAGCTGGCCTTGTTGCTGGGTATTATCAAAGAAAGCAGTATAAATGTTGTGGGCCTTATTGACTCTGCCACTGCAAATATTGGCCATATTGCTCCTTCCGGATTGCAATTGCATGTAGAACTACAACTACACCAAACCCTGGTCTCCCGTATCAATGTTGATCAAGAGGCTGTCGTCAAGTCCGCTGAAACAGTAGCCGATGCTGGACAGTATCATTTCCAGGAGGCTTGGGCACGGGTTTTTACCGACGCTTTTGTCATGCAGTGTCGCTTTGACCCACTCCACTCCGCAGAGTCTGAACAGCAGCTATACGACCTGATGCCACAGTGGGTAAGTCGCGCCATGCGCCAGGGAGAAGTTCTGGCAGAGCTGGATGATCGCACCGCAAAAATCACTCTGCGTCAGCTACAGGATGCCACTGCGCCTATACTCTCCCGCGTACGGGCGATGATTGAAAACCTCTCAGAGAATAACAGTGTCAGCTTTATATCTCACCGCTGGGCGGAGATTCCCGGAGGTGTTCAGCTGGCACAGCACATGTACCTTCTCTCCAGAGACAGTATCGCGCAATCCATCAATAATCGTTGGCAGGAACTGCGAAGCCAGGACTCGGCTCTGCGCTTGATAAACAGTATCAGCGCAACACCGGAGAGCGAAATTACCATACGCCTCGAAGCGCCATCTGAAGCAGCGGCAACGCATCTGCTGTTCGGCCATCGTGCCCTAGCTGCGCATCAGCCACTGTTTGTTTTTTGGCATGAAGATAAGTTTCAAATAACTCCCACTCCCCCAAAACACCCTGCAGCAACAGTCACTAATCACGCAGGTCGCCTGGCTCTACGTGTGGATGCGGGAACCCGTCTAATGCTGAATGGCGAGGAGGTGTCTGCTCCGGTCAATCTAAATGCAGGAGACCAAATTAGTATTGCCAATCAACCGGATGTGATAACGGCAATTAGCGTGGAACGCCATGAGACGTAAGCAGCGTCGTTTTTCCACCTTCAGTTTATCCTTCCTAGACATCATGTCTTGTGGCTTCGGCGCCGTGGCACTGATTTTTTTAATCATCAAACACGGCTCAGACCACGAAATAGAGGTGGAAACAGAAGACTTGAGCGCCGAAGTAAACCTGCTCCAAGAAGAGGTTGAATTCGGTCAAGAGCACTTGGTCCAGGCACGTAATACCTTAGATATCGTCAGCGATGAGTTGGCTGAGGCCCAAGGGCTCGCCCGCCGTATACTGGATCAAATTGAAGAGGTAAAAGGTAATATCGCTGAAATCGACAGCATTGACGAACAAGAGGATATTAAAAGGCTTCAGGATAAGCTTAAAAAGCTGGAACAGGCCAAGAAAAATCTCGAGGAGGAAAATAAGAAGTTAGGCAACAATGTGCGCAAATATACCGGTGATGGTGATCGCCAATACCTGACCGGGCTACGCCTGGGAGGCAACAGAATCCTGGTCCTGCTGGACTCTTCCGCTTCTATGCTCGGCGATGAACTGATCAAAATCATACGCGCTCGAAATATGTCGTCACGAGTGAAACGACAAACTGAAAAGTGGCGTAGGGCTATCAACACAGTCTCTTGGTTAACCGCACAGCTGCCTCCAGACAGCCAGTACCAGATCTATACTTTTAATACCTCTTTTCGCGCCGCCATTGCCGGTACGGAAGATCGCTGGCTCAATGTGGATGATCGCGACCAGTTGGACCAGGCAATTAAAGGACTGAATGAAATAGTACCTGAAAACGGTACCAGCCTGGAAAGGGTGTTCAACGCCATTCATGCTATGACTCCACTACCGGATAACATTATTCTCATCACAGATGGGCTACCTACCCAGGGAATTAAATCGCCCAGGGGCTCCACAATTTCTGGTAGAGAAAGGCGCAACCTGTTCAAGCGCGCCGTCAAGGTACTTCCTAAAAATGTCCCCGTGAATATTATCCTGACTCCTATGGAAGGCGACCCATTTGCTGCCAGCGAGTTTTGGAAGTTGGCAATGGAAACCCAAGGCTCTTTTCTCGCACCATCGAGGGACTGGCCATGACAGTTTCACGAAAGAAAAGACGCCAAGAAGAGTTCAGTATTTCCTTTCTCGACGTAATCTGCTGTGGTTTCGGAGCCATTGTCTTGCTCTTGATGATCGCTAAAACTGCCGAACCCATAGTTCTAGAGGAGGCAGAAGTCGACCTGGAAGCCCAGGTAATGGAACTGCAACAGCAGTTGGCAGAAATCCGTGGGGAGACCACAGTCCTCAATCGAGACCTCAATGCTAAACGAGAACAAATTGATATTGAACACAAGCGAATTGCCAATCTTCGTGGAGAGTTAGTAGCTCTGCAGGCCGTCTATGCCAGTAAAACCGAAGGGCAAAGTGAAGAGGGGAAATTAAAAGGGGAACTTACCGTCGCATTACAGACACTGACTGAAGAAATGCGTCGCTTACTGGGTGAAAACTATCAACGTAAAAACAATGTTATTGGCGGTATTCCTGTAGACAGCGAATACATTCTCTTCATCATCGATACCTCCGGAAGTATGTTCAATTACGGCTGGGACCGCATGATGGCAGAAATGGTTAATACTCTGGATCTCTATCCCAATGTTAAGGGCATTCAGGTGATGAATGACATGGGCGATTACATGTTTTTCAATTACCGCAACAAGTGGATTCCCGATACACCCGGGCGTCGCCAGGCTATTCTTAATCGTTTAAAAACCTGGAACCCCTTTAGCAATTCCAGTCCGGTGGAAGGTATACAAAAAGCAGTTCGTAGCTTTTACGATCCCGACAAGAAAATCAGTATCTATGTCTTGGGCGATGAATTTACTGGTAAATCTATCCGTAATGTGATGCTAGCGGTCGATCGGGTGAACGCAAAGCATGGAGAAGGAAAGCGCAATATCCGCATTCATGCTGTGGGATTTCCCATCCAGTTTTCCCGCCCTCCCCATTTGCAAACCACTGGCCTGCGATTTGCAGCCCTTATGCGTGAACTCACCTATCGCAATGGTGGCACTTTTGTAGGACTAAACGATTTTCGCTAGCTGATTGATTCCAGGAGCAATTCATGAAGTACAGGATAAAGGCGGCTTTGCCACTCCACTTTACCGCGGTGGTGTTGTTTTCACTACTGGTTGCGGCCTGCTCTCATACTGTGCGGGTGGAGGGGAAGTATCCATCACCTGTGGGTGAACAGCTCCCCCTCTCTGTAGGCATTTACCTCAGTGACGATTTTAGAAATTACATTTACGAGGAAGATAGCGAAGATCGTGAGGAATGGAAGATTAATACTGGCCGGGCACAAAAAAACCTGTTCGAGACAGTACTCGGTTCCATGTTTACCAATACAGTTTCCCTTTCCGAGTACCCACAAAAAGTACCTGACAATGTCGAGTTGGTAATAGTTCCCGAAGTCAGGGAGCTGCAATTCACTATGCCACGGGAAACCAGAGTTAATATTTTTGAAGTGTGGATCAAATATGACATGAATGCTTATGATCCCCGTGGGCAACAGGTAGCCAGCTGGGTAATTACTGCCTACGGAAAAACACCTACAGCCTTCCTGAAGTCCCAGGAGCAGGCTCTAACCCAGGCAATCAACATTGCCCTGCGTGACGCAGGGGCAACGCTCTACACCGGCTTCGAAAAAGTACCTGAGTTACAGGCATTTCTCTCTGGGAAATTAAGGTCTGCTTCATTGCAGGAGTTCAAAGTGAAATCCAGCAAGGCTGAATAGAGGATTTTTGTTGTGTTCAAGCCATTCATTATTTTCGCACTGATTTTCCTGACCGGTTGTACCACTGTTGTTATTGACGAATACCGGCGTAGCGATGGAGAGCTAAGAGCAGGCGACTCCGTAGTTATTCTCGGGCGCCGTCACTCCAGCGATTATGAGACAGAACCAGATCTTATTGCCTGTGTCGGCAGAGAGCTACACAACCCGGAGATGGGTGTAAACATCATTCCAGAGAAAGAATTTGTCGACATTATGTACCCCTGGTTTGAACCCCGCACAGCTCCCATGCATGTGCGTTCTCTGGACCGTCTAATGGAAAATGAAGGCGTGCGTGAGCGCATGGAAAACTACGGGGTTAAGTACATAGTATGGATTGATGGATCCACTGAAACGACGGCAAGTGCTGGGTCTATTAGCTGCACCATCAGTACCGGCGGCGCCGGCTGTTTCGGGTTTGGTACCTGGGATAAGGAATCCGACTATGAGGCCTCTGTTTGGGATTTCCGTGATCGGGAATTATCAGGCAAACTGAGTGCTGATGCCAAAGGCACCTCTTATATGCCTGCGATTGTCATCCCAATCCCCTTGATTGCCAGGGTACAGAATAATGCCTGTAAAGGTATGGCGGCCCAGCTACAACAGTTCCTGGTTCCAGCTAGTGGTACAAGCTCTTAGACAATAAATAGACAAGGAGGCAGGGGGTAATGAAAACCATTAATCGGTGGCTCGCCAGTGCGCTGGTAGCAGTGGGGGCAGGGTGTGCATTCAACCCTGCCACAAAAAGCCCAGACTTGGTGTTAATGTCTGAAGGCAAGGAAATCTCTATTGGCAAAGAGATGCATGAGAAGCTGATAGAAAGTACTCCTATTTACCAGGATCCGATTCTCACAGCCTACGTCAATCATGTCGGGCAAAAAGTGGCTGCTGCCAGTGATCGGCCTGATCTCAAGTACCATTTCACCATCATCGACAGCCAGGACATCAATGCCTTCGCCCTTCCTGGCGGTTATGTCTATATCAATCGCGGCCTACTCACCTATTTACATTCAGAGGCAGAAATGGCCGCCGTACTAGCCCATGAAATCGGGCACATTACTGCGCGACACGCTGTTCGGCAAAAAACTGCAGCCACTGGTGCCAGCGTCGCATCAGTTTTATCGGTTCTAGTAACCGGTAGCGGCGTGGTTGGCGATGTAGCCAATTTATACAGTACAGCAGCGGTAAAGGGTTATGGCCGGGAAATGGAGTTGGAAGCAGACCGATTCGGTGCGCAATATATGTTTAATGCGGGCTATGATCCACAGGCAATGATAAATGTTATCGGGCTATTAAAAGACCAGGAGACCTTTGCCAGAAGACGTGCCCGTATTGAGGGTAAAAAACCCCAAACCTATCATGGTGTTTTTTCTACTCATCCCCGTAATGATCTTCGCCTGCAGGAAGTAGTAAAAGCAGCGGGTACCCTACCTGAAGATAATAAAGAAACCAAAGTGGCCTATTATCGGGAGAAGACTGATGGTCTGGTGTACGGGGATAACTCCCGGCAATCCAATAAAAATCGATTTAATCATAAACGCCTGGGCTTCTCTCTCCTCTTCCCAGATGGCTGGACGGTGGCAAACCAGCGGTCTTCAATTGTAGGATCCGCCCCAGATAGCTCCGCCACAATTACTATCAAGGTAGCAAAACGCGATGGTAACCAACCTGCAGATATGGCCTTGCGTGAGGAATATGACTTACGAAAACTGGAGCAAGGGGAAAAATTACAACAATATCAGCTTGTGGGTCACACAGGAAAATTTCCCAACCTTGAGAAAGAGGCGCCCGATCCCGACAGAGTTGCAGTTATCTACTATGGAAGCCGGCAATTTATGTTGGAGGGCAAGGTAACCAACTCTGGCTCTCAGGATAAAGAGGCCCTGGAAAAATATGACACTATGTTCCTAACTAGTATCCGTAGTTTCCGGCCCCTACGTAAAACAGATATTGTGGAGAAAGATATTCGCCGGTTGCGCTACGTAAAAGCAAATGAAAAAACTACTTTTTCCTCTCTGGCTAAACATATGGAAATTGGTGAATATGCCGAAGAGCAATTACGACTTTTAAATGGTTACTACCCTCGCGGTGAACCTCAACCTGGTGAATGGATTAAGATAGTGCGGTAACGCATTGTGACTGCTTCATCCACATTAATTTCTTGGCAACAGTATCTCTTTTCTGTAAAGCTTTTATTTGCCTACTTTATGAAGGGTGATATGTTTTTTCATAAGCTTGAACATTGGGCCCTGATTTCAAAGCTTACCTGAATCATTTTGAAAGAACCCCCTAAAGTCCGGCGTGGCCATTCAGGCTAGTTACCGATAGATGACAATAAACATAATAATAGGAGTCGACTATGAACGGCATGATGATGGAATCTCAGCTCACACTTACCGCTGTTATACGCCGCGCCCTGTGTAATTCACCGGATAGTGAAGTCATTTCGGTTACTCTGGATAACCCCCTCCACCGCTACAGCTATAAGCAGGCTTTTGCTCGTGCTGCGCAGCTCGCCCAAGTATTATGTATGCTCGGAGCAAATAGAGGTGACCGCATCGGCACACTCGCTTGGAATGACCACCGGCACTTTGAACTCTATTACGCAACATCCTGCAGCGGCTTGGTCTGCCACACGATTAACCCCCGGCTTTTCCCTGAGCAGATTCACTATATTATTGAGCACGCCGAAGATCGCTGGCTATTTATTGATCCTTTATTTGTGCCACTCATCGAATCAATGGAGGATAAGCTCAGCACCGTGGAGGGTGTAATTGTCTTAACAAACAGGGCACATATGCCCGATAGTAAATTAGCCAATTACTATTGCTATGAAGACCTACTAGTCAACCAGCCCAGCTGCTTCCAATGGCCAGATTTACGTGAGGAGAGTGCGGCAGCTCTTTGCTACACATCTGGAACCACCGGTAATCCAAAAGGCGTACTCTATTCCCACCGCGCAATGGCACTGCACACCTATGGTGTGTTAATGCCAGATGCATTTGCTATTCGCCGCGACGAAGCCATTCTCCCGGTTGTCCCCATGTTCCATGTCAATGCCTGGTCTATTCCCTACGCAGCACCAGCAGTCGGCGCCAAACTCGTTTTACCTGGGCCCAGTATGGGTTGTGGAGAGACACTTAGTAAACTGATAAGACAGGAATCAGTAACGATTGCCGCCGGCGTCCCAACTGTTTGGCTGGCACTGCTGAAGTACCTACGCAATAGCAAAGAGACCCTTCCGAGCCTCAACCGCGTAGTAGTGGGTGGCTCCGCCTGTCCCTGGAGCATTATGGAAGAATTTGAACAGCAGCATGGTGTCTATACCCACCATGCCTGGGGCATGACCGAGATGAGCCCACTCGGTACCTATAACGCCCGAATCGCTCCCTCTATTGCACCTAAAGAAGCCAAAAAACTACGACTCAAGCAGGGACGAGCAGGGTTTGGAGTAGAAATGCGTATTGTCGGCCCTCAAGAAAACCCCCTCCCTCACAATGGGACTGCCTTTGGCGCCTTACAAGTGCGCGGTCCCTGGATTTGTGAGCGCTACTTTAAGTCCGAAGAGTCTGCTCTAACCACCGATGGTTGGTTTGACACAGGCGATGTTGCCACTATCGACTCTCTTGGATACCTGACAATTACCGACCGCACTAAGGATGTTATTAAATCTGGTGGTGAATGGATCTCCTCAATAGAGCTGGAAAACTTCGCTATGACACTAGAGGGTGTAGCAGAGGCGGCAGTTATCGGCGTGACTCATGAAAAATGGGCAGAGCGTCCCCTATTGCTCGTGGTTCTCGAAACAGGTGTCAAACTAAAACCCGATAAAATTCTCAGTACTTTCCAGGGGCAGTTTGCCAAATGGTGGATTCCCGATGACTGTATAATTATCGATGAATTACCACACACAGCTACTGGAAAAATTAGTAAAAAGGATCTGCGTCAGAAATTTTCAGAACACCTATGGCCTCAAGAGATAACCGTATAAAATCCAGCAGTAAAATGTTTAGTAAATTTTGCATTCAGACAGACATGAAGAATCTGTCTGAATGCAACGACTTGACTGGCGGAGCCCAGCAAAATGCTGGGCAGATCACAACCTCAGATTATATCCTGTATACTGATACATCCCTGCCATATTTATTTGCTAGAAAGTCTCGTATCTTTATATGGGATGCATTTCAAATGTTCAAAAAATTTTTATCTTTTTTAATAATACTTTCTTCCGTTGTCGCAAGTCTTACCTGTGCCGAAACAGATAGTTCTTTTGACAAGAATAAGCGCACTCTGGTCATCGCCCATCGTGGAGCATCTGCCTATTTACCGGAGCACACCCTGGAGGCTAAAGCACTGGCCTACGGTATGCACCCTGATTATATCGAGCAGGACCTGGTTCTTAGTAAAGATAACCACCTGATTGTAATGCACGATATTTATCTTAATAGCACAACCGACGTTGCTGATGTTTTTCCCGATCGGGCCCGTGAGGACGGCCACTTTTACACTATTGACTTCACTTTGGAAGAACTGAAAAAACTACGTGTCAGTGAAGCATTCATCATGGGTGAAGATGGACCTCAGGCGAAATATCCACATCGTTTCCCCCTGTGGAAATCCAGTTTCCAACTCTCTACATTTGAAGAGGAAATTGAACTGATCCAGGGATTGAACCGCTCACTTGGCTATGACATTGGTATCTATCCGGAAATCAAAAAACCCTACTTTCATCACTGGGAAGGTAAGGACATTGCCGCAATTGCACTGGAGAAACTTAAGCAATACGGTTACATCAACAGGGATCAAAAAATCTTCTTCCAGTGTTTTGATGCTGAAGAATTACAACGAATTAAATATGAATTAATGCCTGCTCTCGATATGGACATCCCTCTGGTTCAACTTATTGCAGCAACCAGCTGGGGAGAGAAATTAATTCAAGTTAACGGCAATATTCAAAATTACGATTATGATTGGATGTTGGAACAGGGCGGTTTGCGTAAGATTGCCAACTACGCAGATGGCATCGGCCCCTGGTACCCCATGCTGATTGAAATTCAGGATGGAAAACCACGTGCCAATAATGTCGTACGCCGCGCTCACCGCAGACATTTACAGGTACATCCTTACACTTTCCGCGCCGACCCAGAAAAGCTCCCAGAAGAGTTCGAAAGTTTTAATCACTTTTTACATTTTGCCGCTTACCAGTTACACGTGGATGGTTTATTTACAGATCACCCCGATCAGGCAGTCAATTACCTATCCCGCGGCAACCGTAAGCAACATCAACAGTAAGTAAATCAAGCGAAAAAAAAGGCCACTTTTTAGCGGCCTTTTACTTTTAGTCGAACTTTGAGAAGTCTGCGGGACGTTTTTCCATAAAAGCAGTCGCAGCTTCTTTGAATTCCTCCGAGGCTAGTCGATCCTTGAAGTGGCGCCCCTCATCCTGGATAAACTCCAGTCCTTTTTCCAGTGTCGCCTGACGTAATAATTGTTTCGTCAAGCGCACAGCTGCCGGTGCCTTTACCGCAAGTTCCAAAGCGGCCTCTCGAGCACGAGCAATCGCCTGCTCAGGTTCCACCGCCGCATTACAAATACCAATATCCACAGCCTCCTGTGCAGAAAACTTCTTGCCGAGTAATAGAAGTTCTGAAGCTTTGGCATGGCCAGCAATACGGGGGAGCAAGTAACTGGAACCGTACTCAGGACAAAGCCCCAAGTTTACAAAAGGCATTTGGAACATAGCATCATGACCGGCAAAGGACAGGTCACAGTGCAACAGCATAGTGGTGCCGATACCTACCGCCGGACCATTTATCGCTGCTACAACAGGCTTGGGGAAGCTGTAAAGCGCACTCATGAACTGGAATACCGGTGACTCTTCACCCTCAGCGGAACCGCCGAGGAAGTCTGTTAAATCATTACCACTTGTAAAAATGCCCTCTGCACCAGTTATGATGACCACTCGAATATCGGAGTTATTCGCTGCACTATTGAGCAGCTCAGCCATAGCAGTATACATGGCCATGGTCAGAGCATTTTTGCGTTCCGGGCGATTAATGGTGATTTCCAGTATACGGTCGTTGACCTGGGCCAGAATTTCCGTACATGCACTTTGCATATTATTCTCCGGGTATAGAATCATTTGAGACTGCCAAACAGTCTTTTATATTGGCCTGTCATAGAGCCGTTTTGCATTAAAACGACTCCAGCTATCCACTCAATGAGCGGATCAATAACAGAGAGCACCTATTCAGGCGATTCATATTACCGGCTGCACTCGCTTAGGCGAGTTCATAACCAACCACTTTCGTTGACGGGATAAACCCGGCAGCTGAGAGTCACCGGGAGGGCTGCACCGCTAGCCTTTTACCGCAGGGTCCCTTCGTAGAGGTTGACACATACAGTGAACGCCGCCACCCCCCGGGGTGATCATGGAGATGTCTGGATCAATCACTTCCAGCCCATGAGCGCGGCATTTCTCCGCCAGGCCAGTGTTAGCCTTAGGCAACATCACCCGGTCGTTGCCCAGAGCCACCACATTAACCCCGAGTTCCAAAACTTGAGGGAAAGGGATATCGATAATCTCGATATTACGGCTCTTAAACCACTGCACCAACTCAGGCTCTACAGCATCAACACAAATAGCTGCCAACTTCTCTGCCAGCATCGCCACCATGACATCAATATGCAGGAAGAAGGGGTCAAACTGGTAACCCTTCACTTCCCAGCCCTCTTTTTCCACCCAGCGTTGCATTTGCTCGAAGCCTTGGGGGCTAGTGCGCTCGCCAGAGTATCCACAAAGTATTACCCCGGGTTCTAACACCATGAAATCACCGCCTTCAAGAGAGCCTGCAGTAATCACATCGTAAATGGGAATTTCCAGTTGGGCATATTTTTTGACGATGGGCACCCATTCACCACGACGCCAGGGACTGTACATCTGCGTCACTATCGGGCCCCAAGGAGTCATTACTGAGGAGTCACGCCCATAAATCTGGTAAGGCAAGCTACGATCGGCTGGAATCAGGTGTGTATTTACTCCCGCATGTCGATAAGCATCAAGCATCTCCGCGTGCTGGGCTTCAGCTACCTTGTGATCAAACTGCATTCCGAGGCGCTCGGCGCGACGGGCACTGGCATTACCAGTCCGCCAGCTGAAGTTATCCACAGGCCCGATAAGTACATCGCGCAATACGCCGTATTCGGAATCCATCCCCCAATTGGCAAGGGGAACTGTGCCGCCATCCTCATTGCGGTACTTCAGGGTAAATTCACTCATCTAATCCATCCAAATTACTATTGCCGGGCCACTGGCTATATTCCCCAAAAGCCCATTCAGTCTTTAATTTATTTCTCTATAGCCTCAGGCCAAATCAGTACTGGAAAGCATTGCCTGCAACAAGACATTACAACCTGCCTCAAGATGTCCAGGCTCAGCGGATTCAGCCTCATTATGGGAAAGGCCACCTGCACAGGGGACAAAAATCATTGAGACCGGGGCAACCCTGGAGACATAAACAGAGTCATGCCCAGCACCGGAGACCATCTTGCGATGGCTGTAACCCAGGCTTTGCACAGCGCTGTCAACAGCCTCGATACACGCTTCATCGAAAGCTACCGGCGGCGAATACCATTCCTCCCGCACATCAATGGCAACACCACTGGCTTCCTGCACCTGCTCTGCCACTCGGTAAAGGCTGCGATGCAGGTGCTCTAACCCCTCTGGCTTGGGGTGACGCAAGTCCAGGGCCAGTACAACCTTTTCCGGCACTGTATTGCGGCTGCCCGGAGCTGCGCGCAGATCGCCACAGGTCATTCTGGCATCTTCAGAGTAAGCCTTTACTTCGCCGTAAAGCCTTTCACAAAGCCATGCCAAAGCCTGCACCGGATCACGGCGGTCCTCCATAGGCGTAGGACCGGCATGACAGGGAGTACCGAAAAAAGTGACATCGTACCAGCGGATACCCTGTACCCCGGTAACCACACCAATCACCTGATCCTGCTTTTCAAGAATCGGCCCCTGCTCAATATGAGCTTCGAAAGCCGCTTTTACCGGGAAGGGCTTGGCTGGCTCAGTTCCCAGGTATCCAATGCGCTCCAACTCCTGACCAATACTGAATCCCGCCTTATCAACACGGCTATGGCCGTACTCGAGACTGAACTCCCCAGCCCAAACACCAGAACCCACCATCGCTGGGGAAAAACGTGCGCCCTCTTCATTAGTCCACACGACTACTTCCAGTGGCGCTTTGGTCCTTATCCCCTTCTCCTCCAGAGTACGCAGTACCTCCAATCCCGCCAGTACTCCATACACACCATCGAATTTTCCGCCAGTAGGCTGGGTATCCAGATGGGACCCGGTGATAACCGCAGGCAAGCTATTATCTAAACCCGCTCGCCTGGCAAAGATATTTCCCATTCGGTCCACACGAATCTCGCAGCCAACTTCACGGCACCAACGCACAAACAAATCGCGCCCATTGCGATCTTCATCCGTCAGCGCCTGTCGATTGCAGCCACCAGCAGGAGTGGCCCCAACTTCAGCCATCTCTATCAAGCTACGCCATAGGCGTGCACCGTCGACACGCAGTTGTTGTACGGGGTTTTCCATTCAAAGAACTCCGGGCCTAATATTGAGCAACATACTAATCACTTTGCTGAAATTTTTGTTTTGATCCTGACTGGCTAAAGAGAGCAATATTCTGTAGCTGATCAAAACTCGACCAGGAAGCTGCCCACTATGCCACTCACCTACAGCTCATACCTTAAAGTAGACGAGCTTCTGCAATGCCAGAAGCCCCTTTCTGATGGCCCAGAGCACGATGAGCTTTTATTTATTGTGATTCATCAGAGTTATGAATTGTGGTTTAAGCAAATGCTGCACGAGCTGGACTTCCTCGTGAGCCTTTTCAATGCTGGCGAACGCAACCGCGCTCTGCATACGCTGAAAAGAGTGGATGCCATTTATCGTACCCTAATCCAGCAGGTAGATATCCTCGAAACCCTCACCCCTCTGGAGTTCCTCTCTTTCCGTGATCGTCTTTCAACCGCCAGTGGTTTTCAATCTTTTCAATTCCGCGAGCTGGAATTCTTATATGGAGCCAAGGATCCAAGAAAGCTCGATAACTATTTACCGGGTTCTGAACACTATGCTCGCCTGCAAAAGCGACTGAAATCCCCAACACTGTGGGACGCTTTTCTAAATTTCCTGGCTAAGGAGGGCCACCATATACCCAATAGTCTATTGGAGCGTGATTTTAACCTGGTTGCCGAACCATCCCCTGCGGTACAGCAAATTCTAATTGATATCTATCGCAATGATCCCCTGGTTAGCGAGATTTGCGAGGCTTTGGTGGATATTGATACCTCACTACAACAATGGCGGTATCGGCACGTGAAGATGGTGGAGCGTACCATTGGCAGTAAGATTGGCACCGGCGGCTCTAGTGGTGTGGGCTACTTGCAAACTACCCTGTTCAAGGCCGTTTTTCCTGATCTGTGGGCTATCCGCTCAGAATTCTAGATACAACTCGGGACCTAAGAAAGTAGCTATGACTATAAGTCGGTGAATAGTCAAGTAGCTCTTCCTGCCCGTAAAACTGCGCAGGCATAAAAAAAGCCAGCACAATGCTGGCTTTTTAACTCTAACCCTCAACTAAATAGTTGAGTGAGCTTACTTCTCGAAGGGTACCAATGACACCTGGATAACCGGGCTTACTTCCTTAGCCGCATCAGCAATCTGTACATAAGTATCGGCACTGGACTTGTTGTGCGCACGTACAATCACGATTGCCTGGGGATTCTCAGCGTACAGCTGGGCGATACGGGCACGAACCGCACGGCTATCAATTCTGCTACCCGCCAGAGTGATCTCATCATTGGCATTCACAACCAGTAGAATATTCTGATTACTTTCATCAGGTGGGTTCTGGTTGGTCTGATTCGGATCAGGCACATTTACGTCCAACGCTTTCTCTTTCACAAAGGACGCCGTCACAATAAAGAAGATCAGCATGATAAACACAACGTCCAGCATGGGCGTCAGGTCGATATCCGCCTTTTCTTCTTCTACGGCCTTTCCGCGTCGTCTACTCATAAAACACCGTGCAATTATCAAATACCAAAGGTGCCGGATTAACCGGTCTAATCTGGTGGGCAAGATTGCCGCGAATCGGCAAGCATTGCAAGCACAACCTATAACTCAGACAAATAGTCCATAAAAATCAATAGCTTACAAAATAATCCCAGCCCCGCAGATCATTTTTTGAGCGAAAAAATCCGACTAGCGCTGTTCTAAATAGTTCTGATAATCCGGTACTTCACGATTGAAAGCCTGATCCATCAAGGCCGACTGCACAATCATATCAGCACTGCTCGAATTACAAGCCACAGGGATATTCCAGGCTGCCGCGATACGCAATAGCGCTTTAACATCCGGGTCATGTGGCATCGGCTCAAAAGGGTCCCAAAAGAAAACCAATAGGTCGACCTCTCCCTCACTGATTCTGGCCCCCAATTGCTGATCCCCACCAAGGGGGCCACTTAGCAACCTTTCCACCCTCAGGCCCGTGGCCTCCTCAATCTTGCCACCGGTAGTTCCAGTAGCCAGGAGGTTGTGCTTTTCCAGAAGCGCGCGGTGGCGCAAACACCAGTCGATCATTGTTCCCTTGCGGTTATCATGTGCCACTAGAGCGACGCGTTTGGTAGCAGGCAGGGCTTTAGAGATAAATTCCATTGGAACCTCGGCAGGGTGATTTTCTTCTATATTATCTTAATTCTGGCTTTTAGCTCTGGCATCCTCCCCTTGAAAACCCTTTGCCAATCCAATTAAGAAAATTCTCTCCCGCAGGAATATTTCCAGCCCGTTATAATAGGAAAAAAATCCTATCTATATAAAGGAGTGAGTATGAGTGTCGGTGCCTGGGAGCCACAGGTGAATGGCCAGCAAGAAGAAAGCCATTGGGAATTCAACCGGGATCAACTGCAGAGATTTATTGCGGCCACAGTGATAGATAGCCCTCTAGCAGAAACCATAAATGAGGAGGACCAACAAGCCTCACAACTTATCCGACTTCCAGCTCAACAGTGGCTGGAGCAAAGCCAGCATTGGAATAACGATCAGCTATGGCAACTGATACGTTTTTTCACACTCGCAGAAATGCAATTGGCCGGCTGGGATGCGGGAGCGGAGTCAGCCGTAATACCTTTAGCAAAGGTTCTTCGACAACGTAAAGCCGCGCTATCACGAGAACAGCTGCTGTGGATTCGCCAACACTCTGATAACCGCTATCTGCCATACGGGCCACTATGATCTAATCATTACTAATGAAGATAGCTAGTTGTTCGGTGAAAGAAACAGCCTGGTCTTTTCCTTTCACCGGAGCCCCATAAAAGAATCCACTAAAGTCCAACCTCCTCCCACCCAATTGCAAATATCAATCGCAATAACTTTGTTGCCGCCAACCCAGCCTGACATCTGCCCATGAACACTATTAACAAACTAAGCCCTTACAACTTTCAATAGAAAATGAACAAAAGTGATAATTCGTGGGCCGAATGCTGCCTAGTGAGACTACTTCAAGCTTCGAAACATCAACTGGAATTCACAAATGAGAGAAATACGTTCTTGTGTCACTATATAACAAAATGAATTGATTCGGTCTGAAGTAGGGACAATACAGAGTGTATGAATCAACAAACAACTAGTTAATCTACCCCTCTAGAACTTCCCCACCTTTGGCTGAAAGAACTGACCTGCTTTTTATTTGGTAATCCTGTCACAAACATTGTGTAAACCCCTCAATCAGTTGGCACCCCTTAACCTGGAGCATCAAAACTAATCTATACATTGGTGTCGGAGATCGGCCATGTTGCCGTAGAACCATGGGTTACAAAAAGCATCATCTAATAATCTGCTCCCAAAGAACTGCTCTCATAAAACCGTATAAATAAGAAGGCTATATCGTCTGCCACTCACTTCCACTACAAATACTTAATTTACGCCGCACTAGTTACACTCAAGAACCACTCAAACTACATGATTTGCTTCTCCACACTTATACACCCCGATAATAGATGCCTTTGCACAGCGAAATTTCCGGAGATACAAAGTGGCATGGACAGCCATCAGTTAGGTTTTGTTAGCATGTTGAGTAGACAAGAAAGTTAAATTGCTTACTTAACTCATCTTAACCGTAGTGAGAAGCTTGCCAACAAAGAGAGTTGACCACAAAAAATGTAGGACCATTAATCCATACGAAATTACTCAACTATTCACGTTTTAAACACATTTGATAAATGTGCGCTACGATAAACAAAGCGTGTCCATAACTTATCAAGAAACACAAAACGCCCTTCGAAATCCTCTTTGACAGGTCCACAAAATGGAAATAAGTTAAAAAAAACCATTTTTTTTAACTTAAATTGCAAAAAACCCTATAAAACACTTGCATTTAGGTATACAAATAAGCTGCAATTAGCGCCGCTTACTTGGAGGGACTCACTATCAATTGTTTTCTGCCGAAAACAAACGTCTTTAGTGACGCAATGCAACGCAAAGATGGCTGAGAATAATTGATAGGAATGCCTCCAATTTACTAAAACAAATCTTTTGCAGGGATAATTTAATGGCTACAAAGAAAGCCCCTAAGGTCGCTACTAGCGATATCGCTCAACTAGAAGCAGAGCTTCGCTCTTTGACCGCAAAACTGGAAAGCGCTCGAGTCAAACAAGAGAAAGACCTTTCCACTAAAGCAGAAAAATTGGCCATCAACGCCAAGAAAGCTGCAGAAAAAGCTAAAACCACCCAGGAAAAACTGGCCACTGTTCGCGCCAAGAAGAAGACTCCTGCACAGCAAAAGCAACTGCAGAAAGCCCGCGATGCCGCAGCAGCTGCCAAAACCGCAGCAACTGAACTCAAGAATGCCGCGGCTGAAGCCAAAGAAGAACTGGCTGCGATCAAAGCTGCCAACAAACTTGCCGCTAAGGTAGCTAAAGTTGTCGCTAAAGAAGAAACTGCTATTGCCAAAAAGCTGGCTACTGCTGACAAGAAGAAAGCCGCTGCTGAAGCCAAAAAAGCTGCTGCTGCTGCCAAAAAGGCCGCCGCTGCAGAGAAAAAGAAGGCAACTGCTGTAAAGAAAAAGCCTGGACGCCCGGCTAAAACTGAAGAAGCCAAGAAAAAGCCTGGCCGTCCGCCAAAAGCAGCAGCCGCTGAAGAGACTAAGAAGAAGCCCGGTCGCCCCAAGAAAACTGAAGAAACCAAGAAAAAGCCCGGTCGTCCCGCCAAAAGTGAAGCGGCAAAGAAAAAGCCAGGGCGCCCCAAAAAAGCAGACACTGCAGCCCCAGCTGCAACTGAAGCTGCTCCAGTGAAGCGCGGCCGCGGCCGTCCACCGAAGGCAGAAACTGCACAAAAGAAGCCTGGACGCCCAGCTAAAAGCGAAGAAGCAAAGAAAAAGCCAGGGCGCCCCAAAAAAGCAGACGCCGCAGCCCCAGCTGCAACTAAAACTGCTCCTGTAAAGCGCGGTCGTGGCCGCCCGCCCAAGGCCAAGTAAGTGCCCTAGCAACGGGAACTTGAACTCCCGCTGTACGAACCCCGGCTGGCCCGGGGTTCAGCTTTTCGTTTGCCACTCCTCCTATTCCAAGCCGCGTAATTCTCTCATTCTGGCCTGAGTCTGACTTTCTTAATTCGATGGTCCCTACCTAATTGCAAAACACAGTTCGCCCAGTTAGGCATATCCATCAGGATGTTTCGAGTTACTCTTTCATAATGCTGAACAAATCGCTCCAACTCTTCTTCTCGCATCCCCATACCAGTCCGCTCACGTAGCTTTTGCTCCTGCAGTTTTCGCCACTCAAGAATAGAACTCATATCTGGCGCCTTTAGCAATACCATAACTTCTACTTTATCGAAAAGCTGTTGGTAATGATCTTTGAGCTGTTGGTTGACGTAATTCCTCCAGATACCAGCTTGATCCTCTGTCTTTTCCAGAAGGTTTAATGGGTAATTTGCTCTAACCATTGGCCGAGCTCCAAGGCACCAGCCCTCAAACAGAACTATATCCACCTTCCCATTGTGTATCGGCCACCGATCATGAGGCGCCCTCTCATCAACAGTTTTGTCAAAACGGGGGAGAGCTATAGTCGTTTGACTGCTGGCATGACACAGAGCCTCAAGGATATCAATCCCCATTTGAACGTCATGAGTGCCCGGTACTCCCCTAGTTTGCAAAAGGGGGTGAACATCCTGTGCAAGTTGTCGTCGCTCTGCGCGGGTCAGGTAAATATCATCCAGGGAGAGTGCACAACAATCGAGTCCAAACTCTGACAAAACGCAACGAATAAAGTCTGTCAGTGTGGACTTACCAGTGCCCTGGCCACCGCTAATACCCACTACCAGCGTTTTTCCTGGTGCATGACACTCCTGCAACCACAATGCCAGCGGCAAATAATATTGAAGTACCTCTGAGTGAAACTCCGCTGGCAACTGATGCTGCGAAATAAAGTCCACGATACTGGAGCGCAAGTTTGTCCCGACAAGATAGCGGCTGCGCTCCACAATACTTTCGGGCCAGGTTTTTAGCATTTTTATTTCCTACAAAGAAAACGGGGGCCATGGCCCCCGCAATTAGTGATCATAAGACTATATAAAGCTAACTCCAGCGAATTTTGCCCAACCCGGTCCCAAATCGCTTTCCACGTAGATGTCCCGGTAGCACCAGCATCACCGGAGTGACCAGAAGCGTTAGTAATGTGGAAAAAGAAAGACCATACACAATAGCACTGGCAAGTTTGACCCAGAAGGAGGCTATCACTCCATCAACCACCACATTCCTGCCAACCATATCCACACTCACCCCCAAAGCCAGTGGTAATAACCCAAGAATAGTTGTGGCCGTAGTAAGAAACACCGGGCGCAGCCTCTGGGTAGAGGCCTTTAGCGCAGCCTGGGCTGGTGTGAGTCCCGGTTCACTCTTACGCACAAAATTGTAAGTATCAATAAGTACGATATTGTTGTTGACCACAATTCCCGCCAGAGCAACGATGCCAACTCCAGTCATAATGACGCTAAAAGTACTTTGGGTTACCAGCAGGCCGAGCATGACGCCAATGGTAGACATAATTACCGAGGATAGAATCAGCAATGACTGATAAAAGCTGTTGAACTGGGTCACCAATAAGATAAACATGAGGAATAGTGAAAGTAGGAAAGCAACGCCTAAAAACTGGAAAGACTCACTCTGCTCTTCATCTGCACCACGAAACAGTAATTCAATACTCGGGTCCACCGGATTTTTTTCCAGCCAGGCCCGGATTTCTTTTACCTTATCATCCGGTAATACTCCCTCCTGGGCGTCCGCCTTAATCTGCATACGGGTTATTCCATCAATCCTTTCTATTTTATCAACCTTGGGCATGGCCTCTGTGTGTACAAAGCTACTGATCGGCACTGTACCTCGGGCCGTATTTACCTTCAGCTGCTCCAATGCAGTAATTCCACGGGCGCTCCTTGGGTAGCGAATACGAATATCCACCTCTTCATCAGTGTCATCGGGACGGTATTCGGCCACGCGCACACCATTTGTCACCAATTGTACTGCGCGCCCTACTTCAGTGAGATCCGCTCCATACAGGGCAGCTTTGGCTCGGTCCACTTGCACCTCCCACTGAATACCGGGAAGTGGGGCTGTATTCACAACATCCCGCAGACCTGTGAATTCATCCTCCATCGCCCGGTGCAATCGCCAAGTCTCCGCCAGGAGTTTTTCATAATCCTGCCCTCGTAACTCCAAGACAATATCCTTACCAACCGGCGGCCCTCCCTCCATAACATTGGCCGTCACCTTAATTCCGGCAAAGTTGGCAGTGCGTGCACGAATATCTTCAAATACTTCCCGGCTGCGCCTTGCCCGCTCTTCTGCCGGTAACAGCTCTACCAGCATATTGGCTATTTGATCCGGTGCCCTATCGGAATTACCGGATATTCCTCCAGAGCCAATAGTACTGTGAGCAACGCGAACTTCCGGTACGCCTAACACAGCCTTTTCTACCTGGGCTACAAGTACTTTCTTTTCCGCCATAGACAAGTTGCCCTGGGCCCGAATTTCTACATTGCCATATTGCTCTTCAGTTTCCGTAAAAAACTCCACCCCAGCACCGTAACGGCCAAAGGCCATAAAGATCGCCACAAGTATCACTATCGTGGTTGCAAATGCTGCGGCGGGGCGACGCAGTACAAACGCCAGCAGGCGTGTGTAATATCCGGTAATGCCCGGCAGCAAGGTCGGCTCTCCCTCTTCCAGTTGCTTGAGGTGATTTCGAGTGGATGCAGTCAGATTACTCTTGCCAAACAGGGAACCCAGCACCGGGGCAAAAAAGAGCGCGTACAACAGCGAACCCGCCAGAACTGCAAATACAGTCACCGGCAAATAACGCATAAACTCCCCGACAACTCCAGGCCAAAGCATAATCGGCAAAAAAGCGGCGAGCGTTGTCGCGGTAGAGGCGACCACCGGCCAAAACATGCGGCTGACTGAGGCGATATAGGCATTGCGTGCGCTCAACCCCTCAGCCATTTTGCGATCGGCAAACTCGGTGATCACAATGGAACCATCAATCAACATCCCGAGCGCCAGCAACATGCCGAACATCACCATAAAGTTGAAGGAGTAACCCAAATACCAGGTAACAATGGAACCAAATAGCAATGAAAAAGGTACGCCCAGACCCACGAGGATACCCGAGCGGAAACCAAGTGCGGCGACCACAATAATCATCACCAGCAGCATGGCTGTGAGAATATTGCCCTGCATTTCACTGACCATATCCCGCGCAAAGTTGGACTGGTCGAAGACAAATTCCACTTCCACCCCCCTGGGCAGCATATCCAGCTCTTCCTGTACAACCTGCCTGACACTGTCAGCCACATTTACGGAGCTGGCATCGTTACGTTTCTCGACATTAATTGCGAGACCGGGGCGGCCATTAATGCTTGTATAACTAACGGCATCTTTGAAGGTACGGCGGATATCGGTAACGTCTCCCAGGGTAATGACCCCATCGGGGGAGTTTTTTAAGGGGATCTCATAAACATCCTGGGCAGTTTCTATCAAACCTGGAACTTTTACTGAAAAACGACCGCGCTTGGTATCCAGTTCGCCGGCGGGAATCAGCAGATTATTACCCAGTACCGCATTAATCAGCTGGTTACTGGTTACCTGGTAATGCTCCAGGCGCACCGGGTCGATAATTGCTTCAACAACTTCTTCACGGTTTCCATGCAGGTCTGCACTCAGCACATCACTGAGATTTTCAATTTTGCGTTTTAGCCGTTGTGCACTGTCGAGTAAAACCCGCTCACTGACCTTTTCTCCAGAAAGAGTAACTACTATTGTGGGGAATGGCTGTGCTGAAGCCTCTTCAACTGTCGGCTCCTCCGCATCCCTGGGTAATTCGGCCCTGGCTCTCTCAACAGCATTGCGGATATCGTCCACGGCATCATCGACGTCGATTGCGGAATCAAATTCCACCACTATATAGGCGAGCGATTCCCGCGCGACGGCAATCACTTCGACAACGCCCTCGACTGCACGGATTTCCTGCTCCATTGGGCGCACTAACAGTCGAACTCCATCCTCCGGCGAGATTCCCTCATGGATTACCTGCACCATAACAAAGGGTGGATTTACTTCGGGGCTGGATTCGATCGTCATTGCTCCGCGTGCCACCAGCCCCACCAGGACAATCAGCAGCATCAAGCAAAGCGTACTGCGATTTCTCTCAATCGCGCCTTCCAACAACTTCATTGCTGGTCACCTTCTACTATTGGGCGCTGGTCCGAGGCAGGTATTAAAATAGGCTCGGAGTTAGTATTTGCAGGCTGGGAAAGACTTTCAAAAGTCCGCTCGGGTGCAATCATTTCCACACGGACAATATCCCCAGTACTGACATATTCCTGGCCTACAGTAATTAATGTGACCTTGTCCGGTAGACCACTAACCCAGACACCACCATCCCCATCGCCCACCAGGGTGACATTAATAAAGTTAACCTGATTATTTTCATCGAGGATACGCACCCCCAGTTCACCCCGATCATCCAGGGTCAATAGCGAGGAATTGATATGATGTGCCAGGATTTCACCGGTAGGCAGGGCCAGGCGACCACTCAAGCCACCCCGTAGAGCATTATCAGGATTATTAACTGCAACCTCGACCCGGTAGGCACGGGTAATCTCCTGGGCCTGTTGGCTGATATAACGGACCTTACCTTGCACCGGTATTCCACGCTGTAATTGCGCGCTGGCTGGTCCCCCTGGAATTAGGTGGCCTACTTGGTTTTCCGATACTTCTCCGACTATCAGGAGCGGGTCCAGATCCAACAGAGTGGCACACTCTTCACCGCGGCGAATAAAGTCTCCCAACTCTACAGCCCGGCTGTTAACAACGCCGTCAAAAGGGGCACGGATTTTTAAGTTATCAACCATAACCTTGGCTTGGATGTAGTCCGCTTGCGCCTGGGCCAATGCCACCTGCTGAGCAGCCATGGCGGTATCCGATTGCAACCCCTTCTTTTTCAAGCGCAAGGCACCGGCATAATCCAACTCAGCCTTGCGCTGGGCTGCCTCCGCTAGCACCAATTTATCCAGACGATCCTCCGCTTCAATTTCGCAGATCACCTCTCCGCGTTGCACAGAACTGCCCTCGGGCACAGGCAGATTGGTAATGATCCCATCCAGTTCCGCACGCAGGCGTACACTGCGGTTAGCTTCTGTGTGCCCATTTACCAGTGCCTGGGTTGCATAGGACTGTGCCTCGATACGCTGGGCCTGGACGCGCATAGTCGCCTCGGGCTTTATACCTGCCGCCGCTTTCTCCTCTTCCCCAACAGGATCACCCGAACGCAATTCGCCGCTGAACAGCCAGGCAAATGCCAACAGGCTGATGAACATTGCCATGCGGTAATTGCGGTTAGACCAGATGGATGCCAATAAACTCATAGCTATAAAAACCTGTTGAACAAAGGTAAACAGGCCCCGCTTCAATGGAGCAGGGGCTTAAGCAGGCCAAATTTTACACAGCACGGCCATATTCCAAAATTGAATTTTGCTGGAAATAGACCAACTGACGTGACGACAGGGCCGATTACATCCACAGAGGTCTGAGAGACTCTGAGTATATGGGGAGCCTAATCACAGCGTTGGTTTTAACCGGGAATTTAACCTAAAGAGGAGGGAAGGCTGGCCACTGCCAAATTCTGACTAACTACCTAGGGCCACGACAGCAGCTCAACCCTCTTAAAGATTAAATTGGTTTGATACTCATGAGAGCATGGATTCGAGGAAGCCGAGCATATCAGATTCATCATCGACCAACTCGCCAGAACCAAACTCCGCATTCCAATCGAGCAGTATTTGCGCCAATGCACGAGCCTGCTCCGCAAGGGCAAGGAGTTCCTCGCGACTGTTCTTGGGACCAGTATAAAGTTTCAGCCTGCGGTGGCTATCCGCCAACTGGTGGCCCGGATACTTGGAGCGGTAAACCTCTAGTTTCCAACGCAGTGAATGCACCATATTGCGATAAAAAATCAGCTTAGCCGGTAACTGCAATAGGGAGAGGTCTTCCAGATCACCAAACAAAGTACAATCGAGGCCTAGTACCTGAGTCTCACGGCTATGACGCGCGGCAAATACATTGGCACTGCGCGGCTCCGCCAGCAACATCGACAAATCGCCAAATAATTCTCCCGGCCGAATAACTGCCAAGGTACGCTCCGGGGACACCCCCAAACCATTACCGGTATTTTCCATCTGTACCTGCAACTCACCACGCAACAGGAAATAGACCCATTGATCCACATCACCGGCGCGCAACAGTTGCTCTCCCGGCTCCAGGCTTACCAGCCTGGATCGCTTCAACAGTACATCGTACTGCCATTCACTGGCTGCGCGAATATCACGAAAGAGATGAATGACATTGAGCAGCCGATCCACGGCATCCCGCGGGTAATCGATAAGAGGTTTAATTTCCATGCGTACGACAAATTAGTGAAAACTATTCCATTTTTTTGGAAACTGTGGCCAAAGCGACTTTATAAAGCGCGATTCTAAACGATAACAGTCTGCAACACCCATCCTGACTTGTGACAATCGTTTCCCGCTGTGATCGCCCAATCACCTGTAGGAGGACATTCTAACCGCTCTAGGCTTGAACTCCATTGCAGTTGCAGTAGAGTTAGACGAAGTGGTGAGTACAGTGTGCTCGCTCACACTTTGAATGCGCACTTTTTCATCTGACTTGTGTGCACTGGGGAGGGGCCCCAACTTCTTAATTACCGGAACCTCTTAATCCGGGTAATCAGACACCGTAGAACAATGAAATCGATAAAAATTGTCTTCTCACTTTTGGTGTTTACACTTGCTGTATCTGCAAAAGCTGCACCACTCCTAAACGGCCTCGCGCTCGAAAAGCAATTCAACAAAGAGCTCTACATCGCCGCCATCTATTCTGAAAACCTCAGCGGTGACTCCGCCGGGCTACTTAATAGTGAATTGCCACGACGGCTCGAGGTGCGTGTACTAGCCAGTAGCCTGCCCGCACGCCGATTCCGCAACCAGTGGATGGAAGGCATCGCCATTAACAACCGCGGCGATACCTTGAGCAGCCAGGCTGAAACCATGGTGACATTTGCCAATCTGTTTAAGGGGCGCTTTTTACGCGGGGACCAGTTGACCATTGATTTTGCCGCAGATACCGGCATCACCACCGTAGCCTTAAACGGCATTACTCTGGGCGAGATCAATGATCCCGATTTCTTTGATACCCTGATGCGTGCCTGGGTTGGTCCTGTACCGCCATCCACAGATTTCCGCGATGGTCTGCTCGCTGCGGGAAATATTCCCAGTGGCCTACTCACTTCCTTTGAAGCACTCGAGCCCAGCAGTGAACGCATCGCCGAATTGCAGCTGAAGCAAATCAGCCAGGAAGAAGCCCTAGCGGCTGTCCAGGAGCCGGAAAAAGAGGAGGTATTACCCAAACCGACTCTGGCCGCAGTCGAACTCGCCCCCCCAACAATGACCCTAACACCCGCGGCTGCCGAGACTATTGAGGTCATAGACTTGGTAGAGAGCGCGGCCGGAGCTGAGACAACAGACCAACTCCTGCAGTCAGCAGGTGAACCGCGCCAACTCGCAGGTGTAGACAGCGCAGAGGCCAACCAACTGGCTGCCACTGACGCCATGGAGTCCTCCGCCGACACTGCGGAAATGCTTGAGGAGGAAGAAGAAGCCCCTCTCACCGCAGATATGATTCTCGCCCGTCAGATATTCCATTCCACCCTATTGCGCCATACTTTCAGCCATATTCGTTACCCCAAACGCGCCCAGGAACGCGGCCAGGAAGGCAGTGTACGCTTGCATGTGGTAATTGATTCTGCTGGTGATATCCAGGAAATTCAGACTGTACAGGACTCTCGCTACAGTATTCTCAATCGCGAAGCCCGTGCTGCTGTTGAGCGGGCAGCCCCCTACCCCTCTGTGCCCGCACAGCTCGGGAGCGATGGCTTTAGCTTCTCACTGCCAATTACCTTTAACTTACCAGACTAAGTCCCATCCCAATAAGGTCCCAGCTTATGGGGCCTTATTACTGGCTCAAACTGATACTTTTACCGCCCTCATCCCATTCTTTTTACTTGCTCCCTCCGCAGTCTATCGCGACCAATCTCCCTCTGAACGCAGTTCCCCTTGTCCTGGCCTGAGGTCACCTCTTACCATATGCGGCTGTTTTGACCGATGAAAATTTAGCCAATAGAGCAAAAATGAAAAAATTATTATTACCAGTCGCTATCGCGGGCATCCTTACCGGCACCCAACTATCAATAACAGCCCAGGCACACGATCACGGCAATTCTGGCCATCATAAAGCCGCTAGCCAGCAGGAGCAGCTCTCCTCAGGCATTGATCTCAGCGCCATGGATACTAACGTACGTCCACAGGATGACTTCTTTGCCTATGTAAACGGTACCTGGCTGGAAAACACCGAAATCCCCGCTGACAAATCCCGCTGGGGTGGCTTCTCAATCCTGCGGGACCAGAGCACCGAGCAGGTAAAAGCCCTCATTATGGAAGCGGGCAAGGGCGCCAAAAGCGATGGCGCTAAACAAATTGGTGACCTCTACAACAGCTTTATGAATGAAAAGCTGATTGAGAAAAAGGGCTTGTCTGCCGTTTCCGGTGAACTCACCAAGGTAGACGCTATCAAGTCCCGTAAAGACCTAACTGACTTCTTCGCTTATGCAGATATCGCCGGCTACAACGTTCCTTTCGGCGGTACTATCTATCAGGACCTGAAGCAGGTTGAAAATTACATAACTTTCCTCTGGCAGGCGGGTCTGGGACTGCCGGATCGAGATTACTATTTCGAGGATACCGAGAAGAGCAAGAAACTGCGCAAAGCATATAAAGAGTACTTGGCACAAATCCAGGAGTTGGCTGGGCTCGACAATGCCAAAGCTTTCTCTGACAAGATCTTCAAACTGGAAGAGAGCTTAGCTAAGCACCAGCGCAGCCGTCTGGATAACCGAGACCCCGAGAAGTACTACAACAAAAAATCTGTTGCGGAGCTAAAGAAGCTGATGCCGGCGGTAGACTGGGACAGCTATCTGGCCAAGGCCAAGCTGGGTAAGGCTGACAGCTTCATCGTCGGCCAGCCCGAATACCTGGAAGCGGCCAACCAGATTATCACCGATACCGATATGGCCACCTGGAAGCGCTATCTAAAGGTCAAAGTCCTATCCGCTATGGCGCCCTATATGCACAGTGAACTGGCACAGGCCCATTTTGACTTTTATAGCACCACTATTCACGGTGTAGAGCAAATGGAACCCCGCTGGAAGCGCGGAGTACAGTTCGTCAACGGCGCGGTGGGTGAGCTTGTCGGCAAGCGCTACGTAGAAAAGCACTTCCCGCCAGAGGCCAAGGAGCGCATGGTCGTTCTGGTGGATAACCTGAAAGCGGCCTACCGTGAATCCATCCAGTCTCTGGAGTGGATGGGGGAGGATACCCGCAAGCAGGCGCTGCTTAAGCTGGATAACTTCACCACAAAAATCGGCTATCCCGATAAGTGGCGCGACTACTCCGCCCTTCAGGTGGATGCCAATAACCTGGTAGGTAACGTGCTGGCCGCCAACTTGTTTGAAGCCAGCTTCGAGCGTGACAAGCTGGGTAAACCTATCGATCGCAGCGAATGGGGCATGAGCCCACAGACCGTTAATGCCTACTACAACCCGGCGATGAACGAGATTGTTTTCCCGGCCGCTATCCTGCAACCACCTTTCTTCAATGTAAATGCGGACGACGCGGTGAATTATGGTGGTATTGGTGGAGTGATCGGCCATGAAATTGGTCACGGCTTCGACGACAAAGGCAGCAAGTTCGACGGCAAGGGCTATCTGAACAACTGGTGGACAGACTCAGACCGAAGCAACTTTGAAAGCCTCACCAGCAAGCTGGTCTCCCAATACAACGCTTTCGAACCGCTGGAAGGCGAACATATCAATGGCGAGCTGACCCTGGGTGAGAATATCGGTGATCTTTCCGGTCTGGGCATCGCTTACAAAGCCTACAAAATGTCCCTCAATGGCAAAGAGGCTGCGGTGATTGATGGCTTCACTGGCGATCAGCGTGTATTTATGGGCTGGGCCCAGGTTTGGCGCAGTAAGATGCGCGATAAAGCGCTTAGCGGTCGTATGAAAACAGATACCCATTCTCCCGCCGAATACCGGGTCCAAGGCGTATTGCCCAACATTGAAGCTTTCTACGAGGCGTTCGATGTAAAAGAGGGTGACGGCATGTATCTGCCTGAGGAAGAGCGGGTGAAAATCTGGTAACGGACTTTCCTCTCAAGACCGGCCGCCGCCAGCGGCCGGTCATCCTTATCCCTGCGATATCTCTCCTCCCGCCCCTCTCTGCACTATTCACTGCCCCGCGCCAATTTCGCATATTTCATTGCCACTACAGCCTAGACAACTTGTAGCCGCTATGGCGTAACATAGGTAAGGTGCTTACTGGAAAGAGATTATTTATGGCCCATCGCACCCAATTCCAGCTGCTAAGCAGCCGCCGTTTTCTGCCTTTCTTCCTCACCCAGTTTCTCGGTGCCTTTAACGATAATGTTTATAAAAATGCACTGATCGTGATGATTGCTTTCCGCTTGGTAGAGAGCGAGGCCAATGCCCTGATTAATGTGGCTGCGGGCCTGTTCATCCTGCCTTTCTTTCTCTTTTCCGCCTCCGCCGGGCAACTGGCCGACAAGTACGATAAAAGCCGTCTGATCAGGCTTATCAAGCTCGGGGAAATCTGTATTGGGGCACTTGGCGTCACCGCACTTTACAGTGGAAATAATGTATTCTGTCTCGCCGTACTCTTCTTGCTTGGTATACAGTCCGCTTTCTTCGGCCCAGTTAAATATGCCATCCTGCCGCAACACCTGAAGCGCTCTGAGCTGGTTGGCGGCAATGCATTGGTAGAGATGGGAACCTTTGTCGGCATCCTTACCGGGACCATCGTCGGCGGCCTGCTGGCAGGGATAACCGGCCAGGGAGAAAACGGCCTCTTCTACCTAAGCCTGGTGATTATGGGGGCGGCAGTCCTGGGATACCTGACTAGTCGCAGTATTCCACTGGCTCCAGCACCAGCGCCAAACCTACGCGTCAACCCAAACCCTTTTACCCAAACAGAAAACATCCTGGTTCAGACTTCCAAAACCCCATCCATTTTCTACGCAATTATTGGTATTTCCTGGTTCTGGTTAATGGGCGCAGCCTACTTGACACAGATTCCCAGCTTTACCAAAAATGTTCTCGGCGGTGACGAATCCCTCGTCACCCTGCTGTTATGTACCTTTACCATTGGCATAGCCCTGGGTTCACTGCTATGTGAGCGCTTGTCGGATGGAAATATTGAACTGGGCCTGGTTCCCCTTGGGGCCGCCGGCCTTACTGTTACCGGTATTGCCCTATCTGTTTTCGGCAGCAATTTTGTCGAATTACAGCAGGCAAGCCTGGGCGCTTTCCTCAGCAGTGACGGAGCTTACCCAATCCTCACCTGTCTGGTTCTGATCGGTATCTGCGGGGGACTCTACATAGTACCTCTTTACGCGATGATGCAAGACCGTTCAGCCGCAAAAATTCGCGCACAAATTATCTCCGTCAACAATATCCTCAACGCGCTGTTTATGGTGGTCTCCGCCTTGCTCGGCCTGTTCTTCCTGAATATCCTGGAAGTCACCATTCCACAGTTCTTTCTGGTAATTGCCTTGATGAATGCCGCTGTGGCCACCTTCGTATTTACCAAGGTGCCCGAGTTTGCCATGCGCTTACTGATCTGGATGCTTTCCCATACGATGTACCGGGTAAAGCACGAAGGGCTGGAACAGATACCCGCAAATGGTCCGGCACTAATTGTGTGCAACCATGTCAGTTATGTCGATGCTTTACTATTGGCCGGCGCCGTGCGACGCCCGATTCGCTTCATCATGTACAAGCCCATTTACCAAATTCCGGTCTTGCATTTTATTTTCCGAACCGGGCGCGCCATTCCCATCTGCTCCAAGGCGAAGGACCCAGAGGGTTACGAAAAAGCTTTCCAGGAAATTGAACAGGGGCTGAAGAATGGCGATCTACTATGTATTTTCCCCGAGGGACAACTGACAAAGGATGGAGAAATACAACCGTTTAAAGCCGGTATTGAAAAAATATTGGCGCGAACCCCGGTGCCGGTAATTCCTATGGCGCTAAGGGGCTTGTGGGGCAGTTTTTTCAGCCACAAGGATGGGCACGCTTTTTCTACCTGGCCTCGGCGCTTCTGGTCCAAAGTGAGCGTAGTTGCCGGTAGTCCAATTGAGCCCCCCGAGGCCAAGGCAGAAATACTCCACGATGAAGTTTTAGAATTGCGCGGCGAACAGCGCTAAAAGCCCTTATTCCCGGGGCTGACCTGCATGCTCAGCCCCAGTTCATTGTTACGATACTGAGCCACAGTCTCCCAAACGCTAACCTTTCCCCACCTAGCTCCGCTCTGACGCTCCACTTATTGTACAGAATGTGCCTAGAGTATGGCTGTCAGTTATTTATACGACTCTGCACAATCCTATTCCCAGAATAAGCGGCGATGGCCAGAGAAAATCAATTTAAACTGCTGGGCAAACGTCGCTTTCTGCCACTCTTTTTATCTCTCGTCACCACCTTTTTCAACGATGATTTATTCCGGAATGCTCTACTGGTCATACTGGCATTCCAGCTGGCAAAGTCAGAAGCCAATGCCCTGATCAACTTCGCCACCGGTTTTTACTTACTCCCGTTCTTCCTATTTTTAGTTACCGCAGGGCAATTGGCAGGTAGGGTAGATAAAAGCCGTATGCTGCGAATCATCAAACTGATAGAGATTCCTATAGTTCTACTGGGTGCGGCCGCCCTCTTTATTGACAGTAAAATTCTGCAGCCCATTTGATTAACTGGCTCCACTGATTATTTATGACACGGTGCCTCGACAAGTCCGCTTTATACTGCCAAGAAGTATCGGCACTTCTGCGATTCACACTGAAACATGGCGGCCCCTCTCCTATTTGGTATGACTTACCCACAGGGGACTTCACAAAGACCACTCGTGCCGAACTGGAGCGGGCCATCGGTCAGGGCGAGCTACTGTGTATTTTTCCTGAGTTAGAAGTTGGTGAACGTACTTGGGATAGACGGATAGAGAAAATCCTTGCGCACAGTGAACTTCCAGTCATTCCGCTACTTTTAACAGGAAAGACGCAATCGGGTTCAATTCAAGATACACAGGGCAATAATGAACATCATCTATTTAGACGGCTTTATCTCCTCGCTGATAAGCCTATTAATGGCGCCAGTGTAAATAAAGCGAGTATTGAGCGACAGTTTTCTTATCTATGGAAAAAGTATTTCTAGCTTGAAACAAGCCAGGCAAATATGACTGCCACAACCTGCTAGCATTCTTATAACTAGCATCTTGATATTTCCACACTATTGGGCGGCGAGGCTGCGTTTACTGATGCCCTAGATACTTAGAGCCTCTCGGCAATATCCAGCGCTAATAATTCTATGAAGCGAGCATCAATGGCTCAGCACAATCAATTCAAACTGCTATGTAGACGCCGATTCCTGCCATTATTTCTGTCGCTGACTACCGCGGCATTCAATGACAATATATTCAAAAATGCGCTCCTGGTAATGTTGGCATTCCGCCTATCAGAAGGTCAGGCCAACGCACTGATCAACCTGGCTACCGGCTTCTATATATTGCCCTACTTCTTATTTTCCATTACCGCCGGGCAGTTGGCCGACAAGTATGACAAAAGCGTAATCATCAGAATATTGAAGCTGGCTGAGATTTTTATTGTGATACTCGGGGCCTATACCCTGATTTACAACAGCCGTACCTTGGACTTTCTTGTGCTCTTCCTGCTGGCAGCACACACAGCGATCTTCAGCCCAGTGCAATATGCCATTTTACCCCAGCACTTGCAGCGCCAAGAGTTAATGGGCGGTAACGGGCTTGCACAAATGGGCTCCTTTGCCGGGGTACTTATCGGTACCATTGCCGGCTCTCTACTGGCTGGCTATACCAAACCGGGACAGCCTGGTCTATTCGATATAGGCTGGATCATGGTCATCGTCGCAATATTTGGCTACTTAACTAGTCGCTGGATCCCGACAGCACCATCATCGGCTCCCAAGCTACATATCGGCTGGAACCCCCTGTCACAGGCTTGGCGCATCTTACGGCTAACCATAAAAACACCATCTGTTTTTTATGCAATTATTGCCTGTTCCTGGTTTTGGCTGGTGAGCTCAGCCTATTTGGCCCAGATTCCCAGCTTCACTAGAAATATACTGGGCGCCAGTGAACCTGTTATCACCCTCATCTTATGCTGTTTATCTATTGGGGTCGCGGTAGGCTCACTGATGTGTGAGAGTCTCTCCAGGGGACGAATTACCTTCGGTATCGTGCCTGTCGGTGCGTTAGGTATAACACTGGCCGGTCTTGGGTTGGGTTGGAGTGCCGCCCAGTTTGAAACACTATCCGGGGCATCGGTAGCAGAGTACCTCCGCAGCGATGGCGCCTATGCAATCCTGATATACACCGCTTTACTGGGCATTTTTGGAGGTATTTTTATCGTTCCACTCTATACCATTATTCAGGACCGAACAGAAAAAACGGTTCGCGCTCAGGTTTTATCTCTCAATAACGTACTTAACGCTTTCTTTATTGTAGCTATCTCACTGCTGAATATCGTATTTTTGGACGTGTTGAAAATCACCATTCCACAGTTGTTTATTCTCATCGCTCTTTTAAATATTGCAGTCATAACCTTCCTCTTTTGCAAATTACCCGAATTTATTGTGCACCTGATAATCTGGTTTTCATCTCGCCTTTTGGTCCGCACAACACACGGAAACCTCAATCAAATACCCAAAAAGGGCGCGGCTCTATTGGCTTGCTCTCCTGACGGGAAACTTGCCCCTCTACTATTAATGGACACGTTTTCACGCCCTATTCGTTTTGTGTTGCCCAGGTCTATCTATGAAGCACCGGTATTGCACTTTATATTCAAGAATTACGGCACCAATCCCATCATCCATGACATAACCGAAGGTGAAGAGAAAGTATCTGGAGACATCCAAAATGCGCTAGGTAATGGTGATCTGGTTTGCTTATTCCCCAGTACTGGAACGAATAAAGATCATACCCAAGATAACCGGGTCTCTATCGACAGAGTTCTGTCCGGCATAACTACTCCCCTTTTTCCTATCTTTTTACAGGGGCTCAATACGCACAGAAATAATAAGAGTAAAAAGCGGCAGAAACTTCTGTCCAAAGTTCATATCACCGCTGGAGCAGCAATTACTCCTGAAGATACGAAAACCTTTCACCAATGATCTCCAAAGGGTACTTGAGCAATTGTTCGTCGGCGCCAGTAATGCCCCTAGCTCCCCAAAAGCCATATTGCAAACTCACTGGCCCGACAACCAGAGACAAGAAAAAAACCAGCTTTCCCAGAACTCTGGCCGTGACAGGTAAGACTTTGACCGCTTTTAAAATTGACGCGGAAACTCTGCAAGAGCAAATGCAAACTTGAAGGAGGAGTAGGGGGAGGTGATACCCGTCCACAAGAACGGGTATCTCGTTGACATCTAAGCCGCTTTGCCCGCAGCTTCAGCAGTAGCACCGCCTTTTCTCATCAGCCATAACGCGGCCACAAGAATAGTGGCCTGCAGACCTAGCCCCTGCCAAGTGGAGTAAATTCCCAACCAGTCAATACTGAATTGTACTGGAAGGGGTGAAATAGCAATCCAGGCCGCTTCCTGTAGCGCCGCCACCGCTTTTCCTGCGAGCACGAATGACAGGGCCAGCAGTACATAAGTGGTCGCAGAGAAGAACTTGCCAATCGGCAGGCTCACTGAGTAACGCATCAGGGCAAAGCCAACTACTGCGAGCAGGGCCACACCAGCGACAATACCTCCCCAGAGTGTGTTGTACTGACTTTCTGAAGTCTGCGCCAACAGCGACTGATAGAACAGAATAGTTTCAAAAATTTCACGATAAACCGCAATGAAGGCTAGGCCGGCAATCCCCCACAGGGCGCCAGTACTCAAGCTGCGATTGATACTATCTTGAATATATTTCTGCCACTCTGACGCCTGTGTCTTACTATGCATCCAGAAACCTACATAGAAGAGCACCATTGCGGCCAACAGCGCAGCGACACCTTCCATGACCTCACGGCTGGCACCGCTGATGGTGATAACGCTTTGGGCCGCAACCCAGGTGGCAAAGCCAGCTGCAAATGCACCAATCCAACCCAAGTGCACAAATTTGAGGGCATCGCGGCGTCCAGTCTTCACCAGAATTGTTGTCAGCGCAATTACTACCAGCAGGGCCTCCAGCCCTTCACGCAGTAGGATTACCAAGCTGGCAATAAACAAGGCGGCGCCGGACAGATTGCTATCCTCCATCAGTGCTTCCGCCTGAGCCAGTTGCTGCAGAATCGCCTCAACCTGATCTTCAACCTGTTGTGGGTCGCTGTCTGCGTTCAGTTGTGCACGCAAACCCAGCAGTTCACGCTCAGTGGCCTGGCGCAGATGCACATCCAGTGAATCCAGCGAGTTCTCAGCCATCTCAAAGCCATCCAGGTAAGCGCTGATAGCCAGAGTACGGGCACTGACAAAGTCGCCCTGCTGGTAGGCTTGCAGGGATTTTTGCAACTGTACACGCGCGACATCAATTGGGGTGTCCCCCTCTTCCATTGCAGTGCTAAACAGCGCGCTGGGATTTCCACGCAGAGCCGCTACTGACTGGGGGGAAAAATCCGGACGGTCGCTTCGCAGTACCTGTGGGCTGTACATCACTAGATCCTGCAAGCTCAGCTTCGGTTCTGCAGCGTCAGCGCTTTCTCCTGTAAAAGCCAGGCTCCCCACGAAAAAAGCCAGTGACCAGCGCTGCTGTTCGTTGAGGTTCTTGAATGCTGTCATGGCAGTACCGTCGATACCATTGCTAATGGCATCATAGAGCCCAAGCAGCGAGCGATTCTCAGCCCGCTCGCGCTCGTGGAAATCGGTCGGTGCAGGTTCCAGCTGGGCCGCCAGAGGGCCATCCCCTTTACCTTCCACACCGTGGCAAGCGATACACTGAGCCTGATAGAGGGCACGACTTTCATTAAGATCGAGCAGCGTGGTAGGCAGAGAAAGCGCCGGCGCAATAGACAGTAATCCCTGTCGCAATTTAGCCGTGTGCACCTGGACCTCGGCAATAGCTGCTTTGCGCTGAATCGCCTCCTGTAAAGCCCTGGCTTCGGCGCGGATTGTCACAGCCTCTGCGGAATCCGCGAGCTGTTGCCCACGGTCGATCAACAACTGGGCAAACTCCTCCATCTCAGCATATTCATCCGTGTTAATGATCTCACCGTCGGCCACCGCCTCCGGGTAATCCACACCTATATATTCCGCCATCTGCATAAGCTGGCGCAGCTGCTGCTCGGAAAGGCCTGCCTGCTGGGCCTGGGTGGGGATTATCGTAATCGCCAACAACGCCACAAACAGGCGGGCCAGGTATTGGGAAAGGCGCATGGAGAGTCCTTTTCTGTTGCTGCAAACAATGTTGAGAATATGGCGCATAATATAATTGATAACCATTCTCACAACAAAGTCCGCATGAACACTAACTGCTTCAGAGATAAGCTTGTAATTTATATTGCACACAATTACATTGCGTACAATATAAATTACAGGAGATGATCATGACTGACCTCTACTCGATTCCCGTCAAGACTGCCGCTGGTGAGACTGCAACTCTCGAAGACTTTAAGGGCAAGGTGATCCTGATAGTCAATACCGCTAGTAAATGCGGCTTTACCAAACAGTACAGTGGGCTGGAAAACCTCTACAAAGAGTACAAGGATCGCGGCCTGACTGTTCTCGGTTTTCCTTGCAACCAATTCGGCAAGCAGGAACCAGGCAGTGATGAAGAGATTCAGGAGTTTTGTGAGCTGAATTTTGGAGTCAGTTTCCCTGTTTACGCCAAGCTGGACGTAAATGGCCCCTCTGCACATCCACTGTTTGTAGAATTGAAAAAGCGTGCACCGGGGCTGCTTGGCACCGAAGGAATCAAGTGGAATTTCACCAAGTTTCTGATTAGTAAGGACGGCGAACAGGTAAAGCGCTACGCTCCCAAGGACACTCCCGAATCCCTCCAGGCGGAAATTGAGCGGATGCTGTGACTGTGGTCTGTGATGATGATTCCATAGAGCTGGCTCTCAATCGCCAGCTCTGCTTTGCCCTTTACGCCGCCTCCCGAGCTATGACCCGGGCATATCAGCCCATGCTGAAGGACCTGGATATCACCTACCCCCAGTACCTGGTATTGATGGTTCTGTGGGAGTGGGCCGCGGAGGGGGATCAAAGCCACAAAGACCGGAGCCTTGGAGCTCTTGGCCAGCGCCTCATGCTCGATTCGGGCACACTCACCCCCCTATTAAAGCGCATGGAGCAGCGCGGTCTGGTCCAAAGATACCGCGCCTCCTGGGATGAACGTGTCACCCTACTGTCGGCTACCGAAGTAGCTCTGGATCTTAAGCCCCGGGCCCGCGCCTGGGTACAACAACGCATTGACCAGTCTTCAATCAGTCGGTCTGAAGTGGAGCAATTGCACGAAGACCTTTGGCAATTCCTGAATAAGCTGGGAAGTGAGACTGCCAGTTCACCTACTAAATAGACTCTACTGCTCCATTTATGCCCCCTCATTGGCCTCACAGTTTGAGGGGACATGTATTTATTAAATAAAATTCATTGAAAATCGAGGCAAAATAGGATGAAAAAACCACAAAAAAAAGAATAAAGTGCAAATTTAGGATAACCATTGACTGCAAGGTTGAAAAATATACATAATGTGTGAAATCTAGTCCGACGCGGATATCGCCAGACATGAAGACTGACATCTGTACATTTAGCCAGCATCATCTCGCCCTAGCTTCCTCGCTACGACTGCCGCTACGCGGCATATAATTTTTCTCTCCCCTACCCCCAACAGAATTCCCAACTTTATTTGGACGGCGCATAGACAGCAGCAGAGCCGCTTGTTTAGCCTCGGAACAAATAAGGAGAACAAGCGAAAATGAGCACAAAGAAAGATAAGTTAGTCATTTTTGATACGACTCTGCGCGATGGTGAGCAGAGCCCCGGCGCCTCTATGACCAAAGAGGAAAAGGTACGTATTGCCCGTATACTGGAGCGCATGCGGGTGGACGTTATAGAAGCCGGTTTTGCAATCGCTAGCCCCGGGGACTTCGAAGCCGTGCAGGCAGTCGCTGAAGCAGTGACCGAATCCCGGATTTGTAGCTTGGCCCGCGCGGTTAACGCCGATATTCTGCGTGCCGGTGAAGCCTTAAAGAAAGCCAACGCCTCCCGCATCCACACATTTATCGCCACCTCTCCGATCCATATGAAGTACAAGCTACAGATGGATCCGGAAGACGTGTTGCAGCAAGCGGTAAACGCAGTTAAAACCGCACGCCAGTTTACCGATGATGTGGAATTCTCCCTGGAGGACGGTAGCCGTTCCGAGCCCGATTTTATGTACCGCATTATTGAAGCGGTAATCACTGCCGGGGCTGGCACCATCAATATTCCCGATACTGTCGGCTACGGCGAACCAGAAGAATACGGTGCCATGTTCCGCCGGGTTATCGAGAGTGTCCCCAATTCCGATAAAGCCATCTTCTCCACCCATTGCCACAACGACTTGGGCCTGGCAGTAGCCAACTCCCTATCCGCCGTGATGAATGGGGTACGTCAAGTAGAGTGCACTATCAACGGTCTGGGAGAGCGCGCAGGCAATGCTTCCCTGGAAGAAATTGTTATGGCTGTGCAGACCCGCCAGGATCTCTACCCAGTAGAAACCGGTATCGATACCAGCCATATTGTACCCACTTCACGCATGGTTTCCTCAGTAACCGGCTTCCCGGTGCAGCCAAACAAAGCTATCGTCGGCGCCAATGCCTTCGCGCACGAATCCGGCATTCACCAGGACGGTGTACTCAAGCATCGTGAAACCTATGAAATCATGCGTGCTGAGGATGTGGGCTGGGGCCAGAACCGCCTAGTTTTAGGCAAACACTCCGGTCGTGCTGCCGTGCGCGCCCGCTACGAAGAACTGGGCATCAATTTCTCAGACAGCGAAGAATTCCATCAGGTATTCCTGCGCTTTAAAGAACTGGCTGACAAGAAACACGAAATTTTCGACGAAGACCTACACTCCCTGGTTGCTGAAAGTGAAGCTCCTGTGGAGCGCTTTCAGCTCAACGACCTGGATGTACGCAGCAAAATTGGCAGCGCCCCCCAGGCTTTTATCAGCCTGTCAATTGATGGCAAAGCTCACGAGACAGAAGCTAAGGGTGACGGCCCCGTAGATGCCACGTTTAAAGCCATTGAGCATATCGTCGATAGCGGTGCAGACCTGAAACTCTATTCCGTGAATGCTGTTACCCAGGGAACCGATTCCCAGGGATCAGTGACTGTACGCCTGGAAAAAGATGGCCGTTTGGTTAACGGGGTAGGGGCAGATACCGATATTCTAATTGCCTCCGCACAAGCCTATATGGATGCGTTAAACTTGCTCGCCAGTAGTGAGAGTAAAAAACAGGGCGTGTAAGTGAACGAACTGCAGCGAGCGGAATATTTGTCAGTACTTGGTGTCGCCAGCTATGCGCCGCGCTTCGTATTGCCGCTCGCACCGGAGCCTCGCCAAGCCCTGCTGCCACCGGCTGTAGAGGCTGCCCCACCCCCACTGCGACAGGCAGAGCCCGCTGCCAACCCTCTGCCTCAATCGGTAGCGCACATTGTCTCTACCCCAGAGCAGGCTGACACAGCTGTTAGCCCGCCGGATATTGCAACGCTTACCGGTGGCGTACCCCAAGTGCAACCTGCGGTCATTACGCAGGTTGCGCCGCCCCGACAGGAGGTTCGGCCATTTGTCCTCAATTGCTGGCGACTCGGGGAAGAGCTTCTCGCTGTGGACAGCCATGAACCCGGAGCCGCCCTACCGCTGGATGCCCTGTTTGGCAATATTGTACAAGCGATGAACTGGCATCAGTTATCGCGTCAGCAGGAGCGCTTGCACTGGCCTCTGGCACAAAACCGCTTTGGCCCGATAGCCGATGCCTCTGAAGCTCGAGATACTTTTTCCAGCTGGCTAGAAGCTTCCTGTGCCCGCCACCCGGTAAAGTCTATTTGGCTGATGGGCGATGAAGCACAGAAGTTTTGTACTCCCATTCCACTCGATGAAACTGTCAATAATTGGCAAGGGGTCCGTGTCATCGGCATGCCAAGCCTGTCCCTATTGTTACAGGAACCCGAGCGCAAACGCGACCTCTGGCAATTACTGCGTGTAACTTACCCGGCAGAGACAGAGGCAAAATGAGTTTGCCGGCAGCTGTTGGGTTACGAAAACGCCTGGCAGGAGTAACTGATTGTGCAGCTCTCGCTGCGCTTGCACGCAGTGCTCACAGCCACCCGTGGAATGAAACCCAATACCGACAAAGTCTTGAGTCTGGACACCAAGGCTGGCTACTTGAGAATGAAGGGGAAATGATCGCCTGCTGTGTCATCAGCCATCTATTCGACGAGGTGGAAATCCTCGATGTAGCCGTCGCTCCTAATTGGCGCCGGCACGGCATCGCCGAGAGATTGCTCAAGGGGTTAATCACAGAGCTACCCGATGACATCCGGCGGCTACTGCTTGAGGTGCGCAGTTCAAATCTCGCCGCACTCTCGCTCTACCGCAAACTAGGTTTTTCTGAAGACGGCTTGCGTAAGAATTACTATCCCGCAGAAAACGGTAGCAGAGAGAATGCTGTACTCATGAGCCTCGCCCTGGACGATAGCGGGTCGTAAAATACCCACTGACAACAGAAAGGACCGTTTTCTCACTGCGCCTAGAGGGCGACTTTCAAGGGGGGCGCCCTGCCAAACAGCGTCACCACCCATCAGTTTTTGCGGCAGCATCACCGAGGTTCCCACTGATCCGACCGCGTAAAAAGAGTTATTGAATGACGCTATCGAACAGCAGCCCATCACTCCTCGAAGGCTCGGTACCCGCTCACCTGCAGAGGCTGGCCCTTCCTATGGTATGGGGCATTCTCGCCGTAATGTCCTTCAATATTGTGGACACTTTCTTTGTCTCCCAATTGGGCAGTGCGCCACTGGCGGCCATGAGTTTTACCTTTCCCGTAGTGATGGTAATCAACAGCTTTGCTATCGGCCTGGGCGCCGGCACCTCATCGGCAGTCGCCCGTGCCTTTGGTGCCGGAGAAGTACAGGATGTACGCAGACTGGTTACCGATACTTCGATTTTGGCGTTACTGATCTCCCTGGTAATCTCAGTTGCCGGCCTGCTCACGATCCGACCACTATTCTCACTGCTTGGTGCGAGCCCTGAGCTACTGCCACTCATTGCCGACTATATGGTGCCCTGGTACCTCGGCACTATCTTCGTGATTGTCCCCACGATCGCCATGTCCGCCCTACGCGCCATCGGCAACAGCGCCTTGACCGGGCGTATTATGGTGGGTGTGGCCCTGTTTAACCTTATTCTCGATCCCATCCTGATCTTTGGGCTGTTTGGCTTCCCCCGCCTGGAATTACAGGGTGCGGCAATCGCGACGGTCATCGTGCGCGCACTGAGTTTCTTTGCAGCTCTTTATTTCCTGATTCGCCGCGAACACTTGATGGCCCCACCCCAATGGCACCTGGGCACCCTAATTGAATCCTGGCGCAAGATACTGGCCGTAGGACTGCCGGCGATACTGACCAATGTGATCATCCCCATGTCTGGCGGTGTCGTTGTAGCACTGGTTGCTGTGCATGGTGATGATGCCGTTGCCGGTCTGGGGGTAGCGATGCGTATTGAGCCGATGGCTCTGATTATCTTCTATGCGCTTTCAGCGGTAGTTGGTCCTTTTATGGGACAGAATGCTGGAGCTGGAAAAATCGATCGGCTGCGGGAAACTGTCAGCGTACTGGCACGTTTCTGCCTCATACTGGGCAGTAGCCTGGCAGTACTTTTGTATTTTATTGGCGAACCTATCGCGCGCCTGTTTAGTGAGTCCCCAGAAGTTATCGCCGTGGCAGTCGCCTACCTCACCCTGGTGCCCATCAGTTATGCCGGTTACGGCTTTGTAATGTCAGCCAATGCCGCCTTTAACGGCCTTGGACGCCCCCTGCCCGCTACCATGATTTCCTTCTTGAGGGTGCTCGGTATCTACCTGCCCCTGGCTTGGCTGGGAAATCAGCTATGGGGAATGACCGGTTTGTTTGTTGCGACAGCCACATCCAATATCCTCCTGGGTATCCTTTCATGGTGGTGGCTACGCCACGATACCCGACAGCGTACGGCCGAAGTAGCCACCCCGGAGCAGCTGCCAGCCAGCTAAACAGCAGCCCCGGGCACACCGGGGCTTACTCCCCACCTCAGGCACTCCACTCACTCAAACGTCAGTACCAGTCAAGGAAGCGACCGCCACTTTTCTCTTCATGCACATTACTTCCACTTTTCCTCGATCGCTTCAGACACCACCGGCAAGCCTCACCTCAAATCCGGCATTTCCGGTGAAGGATCACTTAGAAATCGACCAATTCCCAACATGGTCGGTGACCTATGGAAGCAATGGAATACCCCCGCTCAAAGCAGCGCCTGCTGCCTGAGAAAATCCTGTTAATCATATTCATTGGCTTGTTAGGCGGATGCGATCGGGATAACCCAACCCCAGAAAGCTCTGACTCGAGTGAGAATTTAAGTAACTTCACTGAAAACTTGGATAATTCCCCCTGGATAATAAATATCGACAATAAACGCGCGCCCTATATTTACGAAGCCAACAGTCATGAACAGGTTCTGGTGAATGTACAGAGTGTCGATTCGGTTACGGTGAGTGGAAAAGATTATTCGAGTGTAACGGCCCCCGGTATCCCCGACTATGAAACCGAAATTACTGAAGACCTGTACGAATGGCTCCTAAGTCGACCCAGGGTGGATACCGGTTTCGTCAGCGGCAATCCACTCCTACAGGTTGGCGATCTCATCAGATTTGGCCAGGACATCGGCTATCGCAGTAACTCTTCCTGTGGCGTGAATGCTGGCTATGATTACTGGCCATCAGACCCGGTCTGCCCGGAAAATATCTCCCACGAAGGGTATTTTCCGCTGGTGCCGGAAGAGTCTGGGGAGGCGAGTGAAACTGGCCTGGGTGTCCAAGGGTACTGGGTTAACGGTGCCTCTATCGATCAGTGGAGCGACGGCCAGGTTTTGGATGGAACCTTGCACACTCTGGCGCCAGTGGCAGAAATGTAGGATGTGGATATTTGCGGCGGGCACGCCGCACGTGGCGATTACCACCACCATTCCTATAGCGACTGCCTTGCAGAGCTTGTAGCCGACATAGGTAACATCCACCCACCCATTTACGGCTCTACTGCCGACGGCTATGCAGTTTATGAGCCCTCGGAAGAAGATGGTGTGCTGACCAAAAGTAGCTGAGCTATCCGAAAATTACGACGATCCAACTCAATCAGCGGGTGTGGTTCTCCCGGATAGAGGAACTGCCGGCTGGTCGACGAATACGACCTGGCACGGGGTTATGAAGTGCTGAATAAGCCTGGTCCCAGTACCAGCGATACTTTTACCGCTCTGTCCGGCAATATCTTCAAAACTTCTGCCGGCTTCTTTTATAGGGATTACTACTGGGACCCGCATCTAACCGCACAAAGCGGCGCTTATCTGGACCAATAGAATGGGCACAGTAATAGAGAGCGTGGCTACCATTACCACCTGACCGTGACCCTGAGTGACAACACGCAGTTAATTCCAGCCTTCCCCTATACCCTTGGCCCACGCTTCTTCGGCAAGCTGGACGATCAAGCCCTGGTAAATGTCTGCTCCGATGAAGTCGGCGGCGGGCTGCCACCCAGACCACCTCCACGCCCCTGATTCCCTCCGTGACTCGACGGGACTCCAGCGCACAGGCTGTGTGCCGGAACTCTGTCCATAAAAATATTGGGCTTTGCAAAAATTAACACCATTACCCCAGGCGCACTGTACACAATGCCCGGCGATAAATAATCATAGGTACAGGAGGAATTTGCTCTCTCTAAAAAATGACTGAATTACTTAGCGGCAAAGACATAGGACAGCTTTTCAGTTTAGGTTGTCGGGGGGAATTTCCAGTTTAGAAACCGCTTCTCAGTATAATTCTTGTACTGCATCCAGTATCAAAATGCACAGCAAGCATCCATATTTTGTCCACTTTTCTCGGGTAGTTTCAAAGTACTTATCCTTTGATGCCTCGGTGGATTATGAAAATAAAAGCACTCTTAAATCACGACGGGTACTCGCTACTGTCCTATGCCCTCTCCCTCACATTACTCGCTGGTGTACTGCATGGCTGTGGAGGTGGTGGAAACTCCTCCTCTGAAACAGAAACAAGCAGTGATGTGAGCAGCAATGGCAGTGATGGCGATAGTGACTCTGGGGATAACAGCAGCGATGATGGCAGCTCGGGGGATGCCGGTGTTTGGATCATCAACACCACCGATGAGCGCGCTCCTTACATCTATGAGAATAACAGTAATGAACAGGTTCTGGTAAACGTACAAAGTGTCGAGTCAGTAACGGTGAGTGGCAGAGACTATACACGGGTAACTGCTACAGGCATCCCCGACTACGAAATTCTTATCACTGACAATATCCTCAACGCGCTTCTCAGCCGCCCCAAAGTCAGCACAGACTTCCTCAGTGGCAGCCCTACAGTGCAGCCAGGGGATATTATCAGTTTTGGTCAGGATATTGGTTACCGCAGTAATTCCTCTTGCGGCGCTGAAGCTGGATATGGTTTTTGGCCACCGGGGCCCGTTTGCCCAGAAAACGTTTCCCATGAAGGCTATATTCCCAAAACGCCAGAAGCTGCTACCGAGGATTGCGAGACCGGCCTCGGCGTCCAGGGCTACTGGGTGAACGGCACGTCAATTTACCAATGGAGTGATGGCCAGTCGGTTAACAACACCTGGCACACTCTCGCACCTTTCGCAGAGGTCTACGATGTGGATGTCTGTGGAGGCCATTCCGCCAATGGCGACTACCACCATCACTTCTACAGCAACTGCCTCGCTGACCTGGTGGGTGATGTGGGTAATAGCCACTCACCAATCTACGGCTACACTGCCGATGGCTATGCCATTCACGGCCCCTGGGAAGACGACGGCCAACTGGCACTGAGTAGTTGGGCGGTGCGCAACTATAACGATCCCAACTCGAAAACCGGCTGTGGCGATGCCGGAGAGCGGAGCTGTCTCTTGGTAGATGAATACAACATCAACCAGGGGACCCAAACCACCAATAATACCGGTCCCACTACCAGCGGCAGCTATACCTCTCTATCGGGTAATGAATTCGATACAACCTCTGGTTTCTTTTACGAAGATTACTACTGGGATTCCGAATTAACCGCTCTGGGCGGAGCCTACCTTGATCAGTACAACGGGCACAGCGATAGCGAGCGCGGCTATCACTACCACCTAACGGTTACGCTCAGTGATGATGCCCAGCTGATACCGGCATTCCCATTTACTTTTGGGCCGCGCTTTTACGGAAAACTGGACGACCAAACTATCGTGAATCGATGCTCCACTACTTTCGGTCGTTAAAGTTTAATCATACTTGGAAGCGAGCAGCTTATGAAATTACACAAGTATTTAATTGCCGGGTTCCTGGTATATGCAGTGATCGGCACCCTCACAGTGATAGCCCAAGCCAATCCGCATACAGGACACGGTGGTGATCAGCACCCCATTGTGGAAATACCAATGCATATTGCCACACCGAGAATTGAGCTGAACATCAGCCGGGATACGATGTCCGGATTCAATTTACACATCGACTTTGACCGCTTCGAACTCGAATCACCTCGCGATGCCAGTGATACCCCACAAAGATTTCTTGAGGGCCACGCACATCTTTATATTAATGGCAAAAAAGTACAGCGCCTCTATGCCGCCGATGTGCACCTGCCAGAAAAGCTATTACGGCCCGGATTTAACCAAATCACTGTAACCCTAAATGCACACGATCACAGCACCTGGAGCCGTGGAGGTAAACGGATACTGGCAACCCTCTTTATACAGTGCGACCGGGAAAACTTTGTCTTACACCGGTTTTCCACTTCGCCAATTTCTCTCGGAGCTTCCGTTAAAAATCAGGCTCCAACACTGGGAGCCACCCTTGCAAATAATTGAGCTTTTGTTCTGCACAGCAAAAGCTACTCACCCGCCATGGGAAAGAAAATCATCTGCGTATTTACTGCATAATTACTGTACGTGTACGCTTGTGTTACAACCGACCAGCACAGGCATGACCCAGGATCAACGGAACGGGAGGATTCGCCGCGTTTACAGCCTGAAGGACGAACCGGATACGATATGTCGTTAAATATTCGCTACAAACTCAGCTTGGCATTTTTACTGACCACCGCAATTACCGTCGGTGGTATGTTTGTATTTTTCCAGTGGAGTTTTAGCCACGGTTTTCTCGCCTACATGCGTGCACAGGAACTACGCGATGTTGAAGACCTTGTTCAAGCGCTGGAAGACTTTTATGCACATAAAGGGAGCTGGCAGTCCCTGGAAGGCAACGGCCATGAATGGCTGGACCTACACCATCAAACCATCTTTCGCCAACTGGGACAATTACCACCACCGCCCCCTGGCGGCCCCGGCAGGCCTCCAAGGGGCATGGGTCCAGAAGGTGGCAGACCAGGAATGCCTCCACCCGCTGGTGACCGTCTCGGCCCACGCCTAAGCCTGCTCGATAGCGAAAAGCGCCTGGTGATTGGACGCCCCGCACCAGCAGAGAAATTGCTCTACCAACCCTTGACCGTTGAAGGCAAGACAGTGGGGTTTCTCACTATCAACCCACCGGCATCCCTGTCCAATAATTATGAGCAGGGCTTTATACGGGAACAGTCACGTACTTTTGCACTGATCTCTATTGTCACCTTCATCCTGGCCCTTGGTATCGCCCTGCCCCTGGCCTGGCAGCTGGTTCGCCCCATCCGCCGCCTAGCTGAAGCTACCCATCGCCTTACCTCCGGCAATTACAAAACCCGTATCGATATTGAACGCAGCGATGAGCTGGGCCAGCTAAGTGCGGATTTCAACCGGCTGGCTGCAACCCTTGAGGCCAATGAGCACGCACGCAATCGCTGGATGGCAGATATATCCCATGAATTGCGCACTCCACTGGCAGTGTTGAAGGGACAAATTGAGGCGTTACAGGATGGTGTACGCACCGCTTCCCCAAAAAACCTCGATATACTCCATGATAAAATTCACCAGTTAAATCGCCTGATCAACGACCTCTACGAACTCTCCCTATCTGACGTGGGAGCTCTTAGTTATTGCAAAACCGATATTCCCCTAGCTCCATTACTAAATGATATCGTCGATGATTTTCGCAGTGCCTTTGCGCAGAAAAATATAGCCTTGAAATTGACCAATAAACTAAGTGCAGACAGGCTCATCTATGCCGATGCGGCGCGCCTACAGCAGCTATTCGGCAACCTGCTCACTAACAGTTTGCGCTATACCGATAGTGGCGGCCAATTACGAGTTTCAGCCCGTGCCAAAGCACAAACCGTTATCCTCACTTTCGAGGATTCAGCCCCTGGAGTCACCAATGGGGATATACCCCACCTTTTCGACCGCCTATACCGTACTGAAAGTTCACGTAGCCGCGAGACCGGTGGGGCTGGCCTGGGTTTGTCAATCTGTCAAAATATTGTCAAAGCCCATGAGGGCAGTATCTCAGCCACCTCTTCGCGCTTAGGAGGCCTGGAAATCAGTATTTTTCTCCCCCTTATTCAGCGGATCAAATGGTAGGAATAATGACCGCAAAAATCCTTATAGTTGAAGATGAAACCGAGCTGGCCAACCTGCTGCTGGACTATTTACGCGCAGCTGAATATCAAGCCGATATCCTTTCTGATGGCAATCAGGTTGTGCCCTATGTGAAGTCCCAATCGCCAGATTTAATTTTGCTGGACCTGATGCTCCCCGGAAAAGGCGGACTGGAAATCTGCGAGGAAATCCGTCGCACCAGTAATGTACCGATTATTATGATGACCGCCAGAATAGAGGAAGCAGACCGCCTGCGAGGGCTGGAAATTGGTGCGGACGATTATGTGTGCAAGCCGTACAGTCCCAGGGAGCTGGTAGCAAGGGTAAAGGCGGTATTACGTCGTACCACTGCCACCGGGCAACCAGACCTGGGCACGATACAACTGGAACCCAAAACCAGGCAGCTGCGTATTGGCGGCCGCGATGTTGGTTTGACCTCCCTGGAGTTTCACTTGTTTGAGCTGCTCTACAGTGAACCCGGCCGCATTTTTTCCCGAGAGCAAATCATGGATCGCATCTATTCAGATTACCGGGTAATCAGCGACCGCACTATCGACAGCCATATCAAAAAAGTACGCAAGAAAATAACCGCTGTACTACCAGACACAGAGCTTATTCAATCGGTGTATGGGGCGGGATATAAATTCGAGATGCAATAATAGCCTTGTTATTCACAGGCAAATTTTGGTGCTTATAACAACTGCTGGGGGCAAGCCCCAGCTAAAAAATTACAGGGCTTCGGTCGCCTTTTGCAGCCACTCGGCAGTCTTCTCATTGACCAGCGGCGTAATAGTATCGCGTACGCGCTGGTGATAGCGATTGAGCCAGTCCAACTCCTTTTTTGTCAGCAGCTCCACATCAATTAAACGGTGATCGATCGGCGCCAATGTCAGCTCCTCAAACTCCAGAAAACCGATGTAATCCGCACTCTCTTTAACGAAAACCAGATTTTCTATTCGAATTCCATATTGGCCGGTAAGGTAAAAGCCGGGCTCATTGGAAAGAATCATGCCTAGCTGCAATGCCACACCAGTGGCTACCTTGCCAATTCTCTGTGGTCCTTCATGCACACTTAAGAAACTGCCAACCCCATGGCCTGTACCATGAGCATAATCCAGACCCGCCTCCCACAGTGAGCGCCTTGCGATAGCATCTATCTGCTCTCCGCAGGTGCCTAGTGGGAAGCGCAGGGTGGCTATTGCAATGTGGCCCTTCAGTACTCTGGTAAAGTGCTCCTTTGCAGGTGCCGGAAATTTCCCCAGGGCCACTGTGCGAGTGACATCGGTAGTGCCATCCGGGTATTGAGCCCCGGAATCACACAGGTAAATGCTTTCCGCTTTCATCGCCAAGCTGGATTGATCACTCACCCGGTAGTGCACAATGGCACCGTTGGGTCCGTAGCCCGAGATAGTTTCAAAACTATTTCCGCGGAAACCCTCGCGCTCCTCGCGCTTGCTATACAGCAGTTGCACCGCCGACAGTTCGTCAAGGCCATTTTGAACCGCACTGGGTAACTCGCACAGAAACTCACACAGTGCCGCGCCATCGCGCTCATGGGCGGCCCTGGAGCCGGCCAGCTCCACAGAATTTTTACAAGCCTTCGCCTCAATCACGGGATCGCGCTCAAGTAGCAACTGTAAATCCAGTTCGCGCAGCTGCTGCAGGGTCCAGCAATTGCTTATTGAGGCATCTACCCAGATCTTATTGGCATGGCGACGGCGCAAGTCTTCGAATAACTGCCCTTTTTCTGACACCAGTATCACTTCGTGATCCAGATGCTCCAGCACCCCTTCACCAATAGCCTGCTCGGCCAGGTACAGTGTGGCACTGCCATCCTGGTACAACACCGCATTAGCCAGGGCAACGGGGAGGTGGGGAATATCATCACCGCGGATATTAAAAAGCCAAGCGCAGCTTTCGGGGTTGGGCAGCCAAAGGGCATCTACACGTTTTTCCGCCAGTAATCCAGCAATACGCTGGCGCTTTTCTCTAGAGTGCTCCCCGGTAAATACCAATGGATGTGGACGCGCGGCTCCACAGGGAGGGTGGGGCCGATCCCGCCAAACCGCATCTATTGGATTTTGTTCCAGTGGCCGGAGGGAGATATCCCTCTCGGCGAGACGCTTTTTCAGCAGTGCCAGTCCAGGTTCGGTATGTAAACGTGGGTCAAAGCCAAGCGACTGTCCTTCACGTAATTGATCGCAAACCCAAGCAGCAATAGCCTGACCATCAAGGTTTTCCAACTCAATGGGTTGATCCCCTATCTGCTGCTCTCCCTGCAATGTATAACGCCCATCGACAAACAGCGCTGCTTCCCTCTGACTGATTACTGCCATGCCGGCGGACCCGGTAAACCCAGTTATCCAGGACAGTCGTTCATCGGCGGCGGGTACATACTCATTCTGATATTCATCAGCGCGGGGAACCAGGAAGGCCTCCACCCCCTGCCGCTTGAGCTCACCACGCAACGCCTGCAACCTGTCCTGACTCATAGATCCCCCTTAACTTAAGAGAACTGCAAACCCGTTCACCAGCCTTGACTGGTCCCACTGTGCAATCCGCCCAACATTGATTTGGCTGAAAGGCCAACTTTATTCGAAAGATGTCCAGAAGCGCCAGCCCTGACAGCAACTCAGCCCATTGGAGCTTGGTCTTCGCTGATCAAGCTCACATATTGCCTAATTCGCAGTATACCCCACCCTCTAAACAGTACCGGCGCATACAAAACCAACCTCAGCCACAAGAAAATCTGTATATAGGCATGTTCACAAATCGACTTGTTGTTAACCGTGAAAATGTATACATACTGAGCACTGTCGGACACTTGGCAGAATACAGTGGCTGAGATGGCACAAAGAATATGAAGTGGAACACTACCTGATTTAAATATTAATTTTCTAAGGGTAAAATTTCTGCAAGCCACTCAAGTTGCCACCCTCAGCAAATCCCACTCCTAAGGTACAGCTTCCACTAACTACTCAAGTCATCACCCTTGGCAAGTCCCCACCTAATGGTATAGGCAGGAGATATATAAGCCTCCTGTATCTTCCATTTCTTTTGAGGGCCTATAGCCCCCAGATAAAGGGTTCCCTAGCCAGACTTTAAATTGAGTCTTTCGATCTTTTGTATAGTTTCCCCTCACCTGGCAATTACGACCCAATAATGGACTTTCTGACCTGCCGAAAATCTACCTACGAATCACCGGTGATGTATGGGCGATAATGGTAACTTCGGCGATCACATCACCTAATGATACGCAATATTATCAACGATATTTTCTTCGGACACGCAACGGTTAATCCCGTTTACGACTCCGTGTAGCAAGCAGGTGAACTCACACACAACAGCCAGGGATTTGCCTTTGTGTAGAGCAAAATGTCTAGATATTAAGAAACAGAAAAAATATGATTAAAGGATATTGGTCAACCAAGGATTTATACCAGCACTACCGCTGCTCAAGCCGTACATTTTTTAGATGGATAAAACGAGACACAAACCCTTTTCCATAGCCACACATCAAAGCATCTGACAGTCACAAACATTGGGCTATCGATGATATTGAAAAGTGGGAGTCTCAAGTTTCACATCCAGAAGCAGCTTAAGACCAATACTTCCCCACCCGAAGAGAAAAGCTTGTATTTTATCGGGCGGGAAGGATATCAACCCGAAAAGAGCACCTTATATTAACTTATTCGATTGAATTATCCCATTTGGTAATGGCTGATTGCCATGTCGGTCACCAAATACAGCTTTAACTCCACCTTTTGGCGCATGACTGGGAAGCTCCAATTTTAATTGTCTTAGTAGCACACCACCGTGCTGTTCTGGTTTCATCGCTTGATTTCCAACTCCGCTCACCCAAAGCCCTCCAAATGCTTGTCGTGGCGAACCCGGAATTATTTTGTTGCCAACATAATGTACGTCCACGTATACCTTTCGAGCGGTACCATTAAATATAATTGCATTTTTAAAAACAAAAACATAAGTATTTGGATAAGTCACAGCAGATGAACGAACCAAACACTCCAAATCGGTATAGGTAAGACCATTATTGGCCCACAGTTCAATTTTATTTATTAAAGTATAAGTTGCCCCAGAACTATAACAACTATTACACATCATCATTCTCCTTACATAACCGTCGCAAATAAATTTATCTACTAAGTTCAAGTAAAAAATCTGACTTGGGATTATTTGTCGGCACTAAGGGGTAAGTTGTTACGCTTCGAACTTCATTATTTATCACACACAATTACACGGCGTCTTTTATTGCATTTCTCAATAAATCTATCTCCATTGCCCATAATCAATTAATAGAAAATAATTATTTCTTCTGCGTTAAAATTGAGCGGGTATTACATTTTGTGTATCTCTAAAGGATTTTCGATATCGAAGGCAAAAAGATTTTAAATGGATATTAGTCGATCAAAGGTGATGAGCAGTGGGAGGTTCAAATTTTACGCCTAAAAAATACACAGTTGTTTTCCAGTCCATCCTTAGCGATGGCAGGCACCTCATCGCCTTCGCTAAGGATTACTTACTTATTTAGGCGTCGATGTTGAATCTTATTTTGTATTCCCCAGTAAACACATTTTGAACCAATACATCTGAACTGCACTTAGATGAAGGGGTTGCTCCTATTGAAAATTGATAGTAGCCATTCATCTGGATAACTGACCAATTGAACCTACATGATTGATAGGTTAATACCCCAGCATCCGCCACACTATTAGTGATAGAGGTGTGGAAAGTCGAATTGTTTGCAACTGCTGGGCTTGGAAATAATGGAGAAATAATCCCGGTTGAATTTGTTCCATTAATGAGCACATTATCAGAAGAAGTGTTATTTTTGAGTTCTATGCTTGTTGATAATGTAGATGCCAGTGCCGGTACAGAGTGCGCTACTGATACAAGTAATGCTGCTGTTAGAAAAAATTTTCGTTTAACTTCCATTTCAGTGCTCCTTGAAAATGACGTGTGAAGACTTTCAGCAAGTCCATAGTCATTTCAACCCAGCCTGTCATCAAATGTCAATATTGTCACATCAATACAAAACATGGACCGCGAAAACTAATCAGTGAAGCTAACCCAGGAACGTTGGAAAGAGTCAACTCCAGCAACAGTAAATGTATACAGCCAAGAGCCTACCCTGCCACCCTATTAGCATCGACCAGCCTGACCGGATAGTATTCATTGGTCACCAGCCAAGAGCAAAACCAAAGGCCAATTTGATATAATGCGTCCTTTCGGATTCGGCCTTGGAGTATATTTCTATATGTGTACACAGGGCGTACACAGATAAGGTTAAATCTAAGTGAACCAAGATTTTTCTCAACGATTTCAAAGACGTAGAACTTTCGCCATCATTTCCCACCCGGATGCCGGTAAAACAACCGTGACCGAAAAGTTACTTTTGTTCGGAAACGCAATCCAGATGGCAGGCTCTGTCAAAGGTAAGAAGGGGCCCCATGCGCGCTCTGACTGGATGACCATGGAACAAGAAAGGGGCATCTCTGTCACCTCATCGGTCATGCAGTTTCCCTACAAAGAGCGCACGGTTAACCTGCTCGATACTCCTGGACACGAGGACTTCTCCGAGGATACTTACCGGGTACTCACCGCAGTGGACTCGGCACTGATGGTGATCGATGGGGCCAAGGGGGTCGAAGACCGTACAATAAAACTAATGAATGTGTGCCGCCTGCGTACCACTCCCATTCTATCTTTTATCAACAAACTCGATCGGGACATTCGAGACCCCATCGAAGTGATGGATGAAATTGAGGAGGTCCTCAACATCCAGGCCGCTCCTATCAATTGGCCGCTCAGTTCCGGCAAAAGCTTTAAAGGGGTTTACAACCTCTACACCGATACGATTCACGTATTTACCCAAGGCCAAGGCCACACCATCCCGGATGATATCCAGATTAAGGGACTTGATTCAGCAGAGGCTGACGAATTGCTCGGGGAGTACGCAGAGGATATCCGCGAGGAGATCGAGCTGGTGCGCGGTGCCACCCATGAGTTCAATCTGGAAGCTTACCTAGCGGGCGAACTTACCCCAGTATTTTTTGGTACTGCCCTTGGTAACTTTGGCGTTCGTGAAATGCTCGATGGGTTTGTGGAGTGGGCTCCGGGTCCCCAGTCCCGCGCTACCCAAGAGCGCCAGGTTGAACCGAGCGAAGAAAAGTTTTCCGGTTTTGTGTTTAAGATCCAGGCCAACATGGACCCCAAACACCGGGATCGTATCGCCTTTATGCGCGTTTGTTCCGGTACCTACTCCCGCGGAATGAAAATGAAGCATGTGCGCATTGGCAAGGATGTAAAAATTGCCGACGCCGTGACGTTTATGGCCGGCGACCGCACCCATGTAGAAGAGGCCATTGCCGGTGACATTATCGGCTTACACAACCACGGTACTATCCAGATTGGCGATACATTTACCGAAGGTGAGGCTCTTAAATTTACTGGTATCCCCAATTTTGCTCCAGAGTTGTTCCGCCGGATTCGCCTCAAAGATCCGTTGAAACTGAAACAGTTACAAAAAGGTTTACAACAGCTTTCTGAAGAAGGCTCTACCCAGGTATTTTTCCCGCTGGATAACAACGACATTATTGTCGGTGCCGTTGGTGTATTGCAGTTTGAAGTGGTTGCCTATCGCCTTAAGGACGAATACAAAGTAGAAGCCATTTACGAAAATGTAAATGTGAATACAGCCCGTTGGGTGGAAAGTGAAATCGTCAAAGAACTGGAGAACTTCAAACGCAAAGCAAGTACCAATCTCGCCATTGACGGTAGCGGCCACCTAACCTATCTGGCACCAACCCGAGTGAATTTGCAGTTGGCAGAGGAGCGTTATCCGGATATTCGCTTCTACGCTACCCGTGAGCATTAATTTATGCGGGCTTTTCCTGAGACCATTTGCCAGTTCCAGGGCGTTTAAGCAGTAGACTGAGAGATCCATAATGAGTCAGCAGAAAGAATTACCGGCAGAGATACCCCGCCTTGGCAACAGCGTCACCGCTGCTATTGGCAGGCTGCTGATCAGGCTGATGGGCTGGCGCCTGGAGGGCACCTTCCCCCCTGAGAAGAAAGTGATGGTGGCCCTGGCCCCACACACATCCAACTGGGATTTTGTCGTAGCCATGCCTTTTATCATGGCCTACAGGGTAAAAATTTCCTGGCTGATGAAACGGGAAGCTTTTTTCTTTCCCTTTAAAAATCTCTTTATGTGGCTCGGCGGTGTCCCTACCAATCGCGGCTCCGCAGGGGGTATCGCAAAACAGGTAGCCACGCAGTACCGCAATAACGAGAAAATGTGGGTCGGTATTACTCCCGAAGGAACTCGTAAGAAAGTTACCAAGTGGAAAAGTGGTTTCCTGCGAATTGCTTACGCAGCCAATGTACCAATCTTATTGGTTGCCTGGGATTTTTCACGTAAACGCTTCTGCCTTGACTCCCTCTACCATCCCACCGGAAACCTGGACGAGGATATGAGAGAGATCCAGCACCGCTTCAGTAAATACCAGGGGTTCCACCGCAAAATGCAGACTGGCACCTTGGAGGGTAACGAATCCTCCCGTGATAGAACTTAGTAGCGATTTAACCTTAACCACACTCCTGATACTCACCGCGGTGGCCTTCACCGCGGGCTTTATCAACGCCATCTCCGGTGGTGGAGGCCTGATCACCCTGCCCACACTTTTATGGGCTGGCCTTCCCCCGCTCGATGCCCTCGGCACCAATAAATTCCAAGCGGTTTTCGGCACTCTCTCATCCAGTTTTAACTATTTTCAAAAGGGGCACTTGCAACTGAGACCCCTGTGGCCCGGCCTTGTCACAGCAATGATCGGTTCATCCATGGGGACCTGGGCTGTCACAAAGCTCGGCGTTGAAACACTGGATACATTACTGCCTTTACTGATTATCGCCATTGCTCTCTACTTCAGTTTTTCACCGAGAATTTCAGACATCGACTCCAAACCCAGAATGGACTCGAGGCTCTTTCATCTTTTTGTCGGTGGCGGGATAGGTTTTTACGGAGGTTTTTTTGGCCCCGGCATGGGAGCCTTTTATGCCTTAGCATTTGCGGCGCTACTCGGCTACAACATGCGTAAAGCTACTGCGTCGACCAAACCATTGGTTTTGGCCACAAATATCACTTCACTAGTTATATTTATACTAGGTGGCCACCTCTCTCTAATGCTGGGTATTACTATGGCTGCCGCCCAGATAATTGGTGCAAGACTTGGGTCCAACCTGGTTATCACACATGGAGCCAGGCTAATTAAGCCTGTGATTATTCTTGCCACCCTGGCTATCGCGATAAAATTACTATTGGAGCCGTAGAAAAGTGACCCTGTTTCTCACCTTGCTGCTGTCCTTCTGTGCATTCGTCATTGTAATCTGGACTTTTATGCACTTGCGTACCCCGCGTTTTCGCATGGATAGAGCCAGTTTTATTAAAGGCCTGGAAGACGCCATTACCGGTCAGGCCAGCGAGAGTGAGTGGCGTGCTTTGGTGGCGATTCCGATGCGCCATGACCCAGAGCTGGAGAAAATGCGTCTCAAGTGCCTGGAAATAGAAGAGTACGAGTCCAGTGATAGCCCACCCTATTTATTTACCGAAAGGGGACTGGAACAGCTGCGCCAAATTCGCAGCAAACTACTTATTAATACATCAGACAAACAGTCAAAATCTTGAGCCAACGAGTGTTAATCAAGGATAAACATATGTTTAAACCACTGTTATCCCTTACCGGGGGTCTTATAGCAACCATGGCGATTGGTATCGCCCAGGCAAAACCGCTGCCTCAGGAGGACCTCTCAGTTGCCGAGGTACTACGCGACCGCGCCCTGGAGTCCTCAGATGCATACAGCATCGTGGAATCATTGACAGTGGAGGTTGGGCCTCGCCGCGCAGGTACCGAGGGAGACCGGCGTGCAGTGGCCTGGGCTCAGAAAAAGATGCAAGACCTGGGTTTTGACCGGGTCTATACGGAACAGATAGACGTACCGCGCTGGGCTCGTGGCCATGCCCACGCAGAAGTTGTTTCTCCTTATCCGCAACCCCTGGTTGTCAGCTCCCTGGGCTACAGTGTTGCAACACCCGATGGCGGTCTCACCGCCGAGATTGTCGAGTTCGCCGATGTAGAGGCTTTAATTAAAGCATCGCCAAAACAGGTTAAGGGTAAAATAGCGTTTATCAACAAACGCATGGAAAAAGCCCGCACCGGTGAAGGCTATGGCCCTGCAGTTCAGGGGCGCAGTCGCGGTATGCGCGCAGCTTCAGAGAAAGGTGCAGCTGCCCTGCTCCTGCGCTCCGTCGGCACAGACTCAGACCGTTTCGCTCACACCGGTATGATGTCTATCGACGGTATTAAAAATCCGGTCCCCGCCCTGGCGCTCTCAGCACCCGATGCCAACCTGCTTGAAGCCATGCTCAAACGCGGTGCACCTGTAGAAGTTAAGCTCAATGTGAATAATGAGCGCCTTGCCGATGGCCCCTCTTTTAATGTGATTGGGGAAATTACTGGTCGCGAAAAGCCGGAAGAAGTCATGATCATTGGGGCCCATCTGGACTCCTGGGACGAAGCCACAGGTGCCCTTGACGATGGTGCTGGTGTCGCCATTGTTTTGGAGACTGCACGCCTGATTGGTGAGTTACCCGAGCGTCCACGTCGCACCCTGCGTGTAGTCCTGTTCGGTGCAGAAGAAATTGGCTTGGTCGGTGCTAAGCAATATGTCGATGCCCACCGCCATGAACTCGACAACATTATCGCCATTTCAGAATCTGACTTTGGCGCAGGAAAAGTCTGGCGCTTTGATACTAGGCTGCCGGAGAGTAAATTCGATATCGCCGACCAGATGATGCAATTATTGGCGCCGCTAGGCATTGAGCGTGGTAATAACGAATCCTATGGCGGCCCCGATAGCAGTGTTTTCGTCGCCCAGGGTGTGCCAGCCTTTGGCCTTTACCAGGATGGTACTGATTACTTCGACTACCACCATACTCCCAACGATACCCTGGACAAAATCGACCCTGAGAACCTGCGCCAAAATGTCGCTGCCTGGGTGGTGATGTCTTTCCTTGCCACCGAAATGGAAGGTGACCTCGGGCGTATTCCCACTAAATCTGAGTAATCTATAAATACTCCAGTTATTTTAAAAAGCCCCACTCAGAGGGGCTTTTTTATTTCCCTCTTATTCCACCCAACCCAAACTTTCGATCACAAAGACTTCCGTGCCACCTTTAATAAAACTGACACCTCTGTCTAAACAGGTAGTTGTTTATAACTGATGACAAGCGGATGAAGAGACGGTTACTAACAGAATCCATGGATAGACCTGTGCATAACTCCGGGATATCCACTTTCAGGCCTCTGTTTCCATAGGGGGCCTTTTAATGGATAAAAAAACACCACTGATTCTAGGGTGATTTCCACAGGTCGGCCGTTATTAACAGAATGGCTGGATAGACTTGTGTATAACTGTGGTATATCCGCTGCCAGCCTTACAGTTGTGTGACATTGCGCGAGCGCACAAAAAATCACCGGCTTTTTCGTTGGTATTTTTGTGTCACTTTTATCCCTGTCAGGCCCTTTTTTACAGCGGAGATAATTTCTTTATTGGGAAGATTTTTTCCGGGAAGACTACTAGTAGTACTGCGGTAAATTATTTGGGAATGCCCTTCCAGGGAAGATTGCAGTAAAAAATAGCTGGGCGCTCAATTTTTTTCAGGAGAGAAAGTCGCGAGGAGAACTCTTTATTTACAGTCGCGTAAACGTGTTCGACTTTTTATCGGGGTTTTTCCTGTTTAAATTTTTCAACTGGATTTTGAGGGCAAAAACCTGACTGGGTTATTCATTACTTCTCAGGATTTCTTTGTTTTTATTTTTAGCTTTTCTTTTTTAATTTTTCTTCGTTTCATCTTTGCCTTTTTTTATTTTTAACTTCTTTTTATTTTTAACTTCCAAGTTTTTGCTTTTCTTCTTTACGGCTCTTCACGGATATTTTTTTCACACATAAAAAAAGGGCCACCCATTGGGTGGCCCTTTCGGATTAGAAGCCTGACGATGACCTACTCTCACATGGGGAAGCCCCACACTACCATCGGCGATGTTGCGTTTCACTTCTGAGTTCGGCAAGGGATCAGGTGGTTCCACAACTCTATTGTCGTCAGGCAAACTGGCTTGGGTTGGCGCTGGTCTTATAAGCAATGTGCTTGGCCTGCCGCGTTATCGCTGTTTGCCTCGGTCTGTCGACCGGCGATAACCCCAAATAAGTCGGTAAAACAATCTGTAGTAATACACCGCAAGCGATTGTATGTCTCTAACTCACAATCCGCTAGCTTAGCTAGTCGTTAGTAACCATCTCTGTTGTATGGTCAAGCCGCACGGGCAATTAGTACTGGTTAGCTCAACGCCTCACAACGCTTCCACACCCAGCCTATCAACGTGGTAGTCTTCCACGGCCCTTTAGGGGAATCAAGTTCCCAGGGAGATCTTATCTTGAAGGAGGCTTCCCGCTTAGATGCTTTCAGCGGTTATCCCGTCCGAACATAGCTACCCGGCAATGCCACTGGCGTGACAACCGGAACACCAGAGGTTCGTTCACTCCGGTCCTCTCGTACTAGGAGCAACTCTTCTCAAATCTCCAACGCCCACGGCAGATAGGGACCGAACTGTCTCACGACGTTCTAAACCCAGCTCGCGTACCACTTTAAATGGCGAACAGCCATACCCTTGGGACCGGCTTCAGCCCCAGGATGTGATGAGCCGACATCGAGGTGCCAAACACCGCCGTCGATGTGAACTCTTGGGCGGTATCAGCCTGTTATCCCCGGAGTACCTTTTATCCGTTGAGCGACGACCCTTCCATACAGAATCGCCGGATCACTATGACCTACTTTCGTACCTGCTCGACATGTCTGTCTCGCAGTCAAGCGCACTTATACCATTATGCTCATTGCATGATTTCCGACCATGCTGAGTGCACCTTCGTACTCCTCCGTTACTCTTTGGGAGGAGACCGCCCCAGTCAAACTACCCACCATACACTGTCCTCGATCCGGATAACGGACCAGAGTTAGAACCTCAAACATACCAGGGTGGTATTTCAAGGACGGCTCCACAACAACTAGCGTCGCTGCTTCAAAGCCTCCCACCTATCCTACACAAATAGGCTCAAAGTTCAGTGCAAAGCTGTAGTAAAGGTTCACGGGGTCTTTCCGTCTAGCCGCGGGTACACTGCATCTTAACAGCGATTTCAATTTCACTGAGTCTCTGGTGGAGACAGCGTGGCCATCGTTACGCCATTCGTGCAGGTCGGAACTTACCCGACAAGGAATTTCGCTACCTTAGGACCGTTATAGTTACGGCCGCCGTTTACCGGGGCTTCGATCAAGAGCTTCGCCGAAGCTAACCCCATCAATTAACCTTCCGGCACCGGGCAGGCGTCACACCCTATACGTCCACTTACGTGTTTGCAGAGTGCTATGTTTTTAATAAACAGTCGCAGCCACCTGGTCACTTCGACCGGCCTCAGCTTAGGGAGCAAGTCCCATCACCAAAACCGGCGTACCTTCTCCCGAAGTTACGGTACCATTTTGCCTAGTTCCTTCACCAGAGTTCTCTCAAGCGCCTTGGTATTCTCTACCTGACCACCTGTGTCGGTTTAGAGTACGGTTCACTATTGCCTGAAGCTTAGAAGTTTTTCCTGGAAGCAGGGCATCAACCACTTCGTCTCTAAAAGAGACTCGTCATCAGTTCTCAGCCTTAGGGACCCGGATTTGCCTAAG